>OY969096.1:0-3234808 GCA_963697725.1 uncultured Solirubrobacteraceae bacterium | reverse complement strand
AGTCCGGGTTTGAGCCCTCGACCTCCGACAGCGCCAGCGTTCCCTCCGGCGCCTCGCCGTCGATCACGATCACGTGCTCCAGCTGCGGCGCCCCCGCGCGGGCCTGAAGTATCTGCGCCAGGTACTGCTGCTCGCAGATCAGCACCTTTGCATCGGCGTCGTTCAGCAGGTACTCAATCTGTTCGGGCGAGTAGGTGTTGTAGATCGAGAACGGCGTCGCCCCCAGCATCATCGCCGCCAGGTCGCAGAGGTGGAACTCTGGGCGGTTGGAGAGCATCAGCGCCACCGTCTGCCCGCGCTGCACGCCCAGCTTCGCCAGGCCCCCCGCGAGTGCGTCGACGCGCTCGCGCAGCTCACCCCAGGTGATCGTGAAGGCGTCCGCCTTGGTGCGGATCGCTACCTCCTCCGCGCGCTCGGCCGCCGTGATCCGAAATGCCTCCGCGACCGTGGCCGCCTCCGCGGCCGCCGGACCGCCGTTACTCCCCATTTGTGTGACAGCGCTCTCCATCTTCTCTCCTCGTGCTCACCCTGCTTCCCCGCGGATCAACTCCACCCAGCATACGCCGGCTCGATGAGTCTCGGCGGGCTCACACCCGATAGCGATCGAGCGCTTCGCGCCGAGCCTGTGCGTGATCGACGATCGGCTCGGAGTAGTCGCTGCCGATCACGCAGCCCGCCTCGCGCTGCACGTGCTCCGGCATTCTCCACGGCTCGCCGAGGTACTCGATCGGCACGTCGGCGAGCTCCGGGACCCAGCGGCGCACGTAGTGGCCCTGTGGGTCGTGTGTCTCCAGCTGGCGCGCGGGGTTGAAGATACGGCGGAAAACCGGCGCCGGATCGGTGCCCACCGAGGCGATCCATTGCCAGTTGCCGTTGTTGTTCGCCTCATCGCCGTCCACCAGCAGCCGCATGAAGTGGCGCTCGCCCCAGCGCCAGTCGATCCCCAGATCCTTCGTCAGGAACGAGCCCACCACCATCCGCGCACGGTTGTGCATCCAGCCTTCGCCGAGCAGCTGACGCATGCCCGCGTCGACGAGCGGGAACCCCGTGCGCCCTTCGCACCAGCGCTCGAACTTGCCCTGCGCGCGGCTCCATTTCAGCTGGCCGCGGTAGCGCGCTTGGAACTCCGAGCGCGCGTTGTGCGGGAAGTGCATCAGCACGTGGTGGTGGAAGTCGCGCCAGCACAGCTGACGCCGGAACGCCTCAGCGCCCGTCCCGCGCGGCAACCGTGCCTCGACCTCGCGTGGCGAGACGCAGCCGAAGTGCAGATAGGGCGACAGGCGCGAGGTCGCCTCCTCGCCCAGCGCGTCGCGTCCCTGACCGTAGCCGCGCACGTCGGTCTCCAGGAACCGCTTCAGCCGCTCGCGCCCCGCGCGCTCTCCACCCCGCGGCGGTTGCGACACCTCCTGCTCCAGCCCCAGCGCGCGCAGCGAGGGCAGCCTGCCCTTCGCCAGGCGCGAGGGCAGCGGCGAGAGCGCGCGCGGTGCACTCTGGATCGCGCGTCGCGGCTCACGCTCCCAGGTGCGATGAAACGGCGTGAAGACCGTGTACGGCCTGCCGGCCTGCGTGCAGGGCGCGCCGACTTCGTCGATCGCGCTCAGCCCTGGGTGTCCGCACAACTCCACACCGCTGCCCGCCAGCGCCTTACGTACGCGCCCCCCTCGCGCGCGGGCAAACGGGGTTACGTCGCGCGTGAAGTGCAGCGAGCTCGCCCCCGTCGCCGCCGCCAGCTGTGCCAGCTCGCGCTCGGGCGGCCCATGACGCAGCACCAGGCCGCTACCCCGCTCTCGTAGTGCCGTGTCCAGATCGGCCAGGGACTCCAGTAGGAACTGCGTGCGCACCCCCGATGCATGGCGTCCGTGCAGCAGTGCGTCGTCCAGGCAGAAAACCGGCACTATGCGTTCCTGCGCCAGTGCCGCCTGCAGCGCGGGGTGCTCGTGCAGGCGCAAGTCGCGCCGGAACCAGAGCAACGCCGTCAAGGCAGGTGCGTCTTCGGCGCGTCGGTCTCGGTGTCTGCCGTCTGCGTGACCCAGCGCTCCGCGGAGAGCCGGTAGAGCACGTGCGCGCGCAGATGCTCTCGCAGCGCGAGCGGGTGCACGAAGTCATCAGCCTGCTCGCGATGCATGCCGATTCGCTCCATCACCGCCTGCGAACGCAGGTTCAGCGTCGTGGTCATCGAGACGATCTCGCCCAGGCGCACCCGCTCGAAGCCAAAGCGCAGTGCTGCGCGTCCCGCCTCGCTGGCGTAGCCGTGGCCCCAGACGGACTTCGCCAGGCGCCAGCCGACCTCCACCGCCGGGGTGAAGTGCGCCCCGAACGCCACCCGGTTTAGGCCCGTCAGCCCGATCAGCTCGCCGCTCGCACGCAGCTCCAACGCCCACAGCCCGTAGCCCCGCCGCTCAAAGGAGTCTTCGATCCCTTCGATGTACGCATCGCTCTCCGCGCGACTTAGCGTCCCAGGCAGTAGCTCCATTACCTGCGGGTCCGCGTTGATCGCCGCGAACGGCTCGCTGTCTGCCGGGCGCCAGCGGCGCATCAGCAGCCGCTCCGTGACGATCGGCTCGCGCGCCGTAGCCATCGCCGTCGCGCTCAAGCCGCGAGCAGCGCGTTGCGGCGCAGGAAGTCGATCTGGTCGCCCGCCACCCGCTGCGGTCCCTCGCCCCAGAAGGCACCGAAGTGGTCATAGGGGTAGCGATGTAGCTCCGCCCTCGGCGCGCGCTCGGCCAGGCGCTCAACTGCGCGGCGCGAGACCGAGACGTCCTGCTCGCCCAGCCCTACCCACAGCGGCAGGCGCAGGCTTCGGGCGCGTGCGACCGGGCGGTGCAGGGCGACCGACAGGAAGACCGCGGGTGAGATCTCGTTGCGCCACGGCGAGTCCTCGGGCACGATCGCGCGAAATCCATCCGCCTCCCCCGACAGCGCCATCGCCGCCATCGCCCCCGGTTGGCCCGTGACCGGCACTAGGTTGTGTCGCCCCAGCTGGTCCGCCAGCGCGCGCGGCGTTAGCCAGGCCGAGGCGCGCGGAGGAGTGCTCAGCGCCCGCGCCAGGCCGTCCACCATTGGGCACAGCACGAGCGTCGCCGCGATCTGTCCGTCACCGAGCGTCGTCTCAATCGCGTGCCCACCGCTGAAGGAGAAGCCCCACAGCACGATCCGTTGCGGGTCCACGTTCTCCCGACCGCGCGCGAACGTCACCGCCGAGCGCCAGTCCGTCAGCTGCTCGCGCTTGCGAAATCGCTGGCGTGGCTCGCCGCCTGAGTCACCCAGATAGCGGTGGTCGAACACCAGCACCGCCGCGCCAGCCGCTGCCAAGCGCTCCGCGTATGCCACCAGGCCGTCGTGGCGCGTCAGCGAGAAGCCGTGCGCCATCACCACGCAGCAGCTAGGCGTCGTCGTCGGGCTGTAGAGCCACGCCGCGCAATGCGAATCGCCCGAAGTGAATGTCAGCTCAGCGCGCTCGATTGCTGCAGCCTACGCTCGTCGCGTCCGCGCGCGCCGCGGCGGTTAGCATGGCGAGATGATTGTCGTCACCGGCCGCATGCGGATCGCCCCAGAGCACCGCGAGCGCTACGTCGAGGTCACGACCCAGATGTGCCGGCGCTCGCGCCAGGAGGACGGTTGCCACGGCTACCGCGTCTACGCTGACCTCGAGCAGGACGACCGCTACGTGATCGTCGAGGAGTGGGCCGACGAGCAGGCGCTGCAGCTGCATTTCTCCGAACCCCACACGCGGGAATTCCTCACCGCTCTGTTCCCGCTGCTCGACGAGCCCGCCGACGCGCTGTTTCACACGGTCGCCTCCACGCAGCGGCTCGATCCGCAGCGTGGGCTCGTACCGCTCGACTGAGCCCGCCGCGCGCCACTAGTCGGCGATCTGCGCCACGCCGTTGACGTCGTCCCCCGCGATCAGCAGGAACTCGTTCCGCGCACCCGCCCGCCGCGCTTCCCGGTAGCTGCGGTACTCGTCGCTCTCATAAAAATCGTTCGCCTGCTCGCGGGAAGGCCACTCGATGATCAGCAGCACCTGTGGCGGTGTGCGTTCGCCCTCGAGCTGCTCGATGCGGGCCGTGCGCGCCAGGTAGCGACCGCCGCGACGCTCAACCATGGCGGTCACGTCCTTGACGTAGTCCGCCACCCAGGCTGGGTCCCGCACGTCGATCTCTGCAACCGCGTACCACTTCACGGATCGTCCTTTCGCTCGAGGACAAAAGCCCGGCGGGGGAGGGTCGGCCGGGGCGAGGAATACTAGGCTGGTTCTTCGATGCTCCTGCGCCCGCTCAGCGATCGCGACGAGCCCGAGCTACTACGCATCCACGCGAGCCCCGCGGTCGCCCGCTGGTGGGGCGAGCCCGAGCCGGGTTTCCCCTGGAGCGACGACCCCGCGGCCACGCGTCTGGCCGTCGAGCTCGAGGGCGCGCTCGTGGGGATGGTCCAGTTCGAGGAGGAGCACACGCCCCGCTACCGCCACGCCGCCATCGACCTGTTCCTCGACCCGCCGTGCACGGGCGTGGGATCGGCACCGAGGTCCTGCTTCGTGTGGCGCGGATGCTGTTTGAGGAGCGCGGCCACCACCGACTGACGATCGACCCCGCGCTCGCGAACGCCGCCGCGATCCGCGCTTATGAGAAGGCTGGTTTCACCCGCGTCGGCGTGATGCGCCGCTACGAGCGCGACGCCCTCGGGCCCGACTGGCACGACTCGCTGCTGATGGAGCTACTCGCCGACGATCTGCGCCCGTAGACTGCGGAGCATGGAATTCCAGACGATCGAAAGCGCCGGGCAGCCTTTTGTCGTCTCCCAGGAGGGCGAGGGGCCGGACATCGTGCTGCTGCACGGCTTCCCCGACACGCCTCACTCCTACCAGGCCCTGCAGCGCGAGCTCCTCGCCGCGGGCTGGCGCGTAACCGTGCCGTGGCTGCGCGGTTATCACCCCGACACGATCGTCCCCGGGCGCGCCTACGACCCCGAGACGCTCGGCCGCGACGCGCTCGCGCTGCTCGACGCGATCGGCGCACAGCGGGCCGTGCTCGTGGGGCACGACTGGGGAGCGCTGATCGCCTACGTTGCCGCAACGCTCGCGCCCGAACGCATGCGCGGGATCGTCACGATCGCGATCCCGCACCCCAGCCAGCTCGCGCGCACCCCCGGCTCGCTTTACAAGGCCCGTCACTTCCTCGCGCTCAAGCTGCCTTGGGCTGCCGCGAGCACGCGTCGCGGCGACTTCGCCTATCTCGACACGCTCTACAAGCGTTGGGCGCCCAACTGGTCCGGGCCGCAGCGCGAGCAGTCGCTGCGCGATGTCAAGCAGGCACTCTCCTCGCAGTCCACGCTCGACGGCGCGATCGACTACTACCGCGCGCTTCCCCTCGGCGGCTCCAAGCTGCTGGAACGCCCCCCGCCCGCCGTGCCCAACCTCGCGATCGGCGGCACCGCCGACATCATTGCCCCCGACTTGTTCCGCGCAACCGCCGAGCTGTTTCCGTCTCCCAGCAGGGCGTTGATCGTGCAGGACGCCGGGCATTGGCCGCACCGCGAGGACGAGGCTGCCGTGGTCGCTGAGATCGTGCGCTTCGCCGGCGAGCTGTAGGCCCCTCGTCCACCGCCCGGGCGCCGTGCCGCCTGCGCGGCTGGGCCCCGCACCACACCTAGCTCGACAAGCGTGCTTAGATTATGCGCTCACGGCAACTGTCAACCGTGAAAGACATACCCAGCACGCGCCCGTAGCTCAGTGGTCAACGGTTCTCTTCGGGGAGCCAAAGAGCAGCGGTCTTTCAAGCCGCAGGCCGCGGGTTCGATTCCCGCCGGGCGCACTTTTCTCCGCTCCGCCGAGCTTCCTTCAGTTACTCCTCGGCGTTCCATCCCGAGGCTCCCCGGTCCCGTTCGATAGATCGGGTCACATGTTGACATTCTGCGTAAAACATGATTTATATGTCCCAGCGGGAGTCCGCTTCCGCCCACTCGGAGACATTGCAGTTCGGGTGGTGTGAGGGTTAGCGAGTAGCTAGGACGACAAGGGGCCTTTCAGCATGGTTCTGAGTTCAGGTAGGCGTCACCGTCGGGGAGAGGGTGGACGCCGATGAGGCTGTCCAACTGCCAGGAGCAGCGCATGCTTCGCGCGCTTCATGGTCGCTGGCCCTACCGCCGCTCACACTGCCGGCACGATCTGCATTGGCTCGTGCGTGTTCGGGCACAGACGGGATGGTGCTCGACGGGGCGCGCACATTCGATGGCGGGATTGCCGGCACACCGCCGGCGACCCCACGGCGATTGAGGGAGCGCCGGGGGCGCCTACCCGGCCGAGCCTGAGAGGGAGGCCCGGGAGGCACGCAGGGGCGGGTGGCGATCCGGGAGGCCACCCGCCCTCGCCGCGTTCTCGGCCATCGCCTCGACCAGCTCGGGCCACACCGCCCGGGGCATGTCGTGACCCATGCCCGGTACGTTCATCAGCTTCGCCCCCTTGATCGCCCGCGCCGTGGCGCGACCCCCCGAGGGGTTGACCAGTGGATCCGCGGTCCCATGGATCACCAGCGTTGGCGCGCTGATGCGCCGCAGTTCGCGCGTGCGGTCGCCCGAGGCGATGATCGCCGCCAGCTGACGCCCCGGCCCCGCGGCGTCGTGATCGCGCTCGTAGCTGATCCCCGCCAGTTCGCGTATCTCATCGAGGTCGCGCGGCAGGCCCGTCGAGCCGATCGCCGCGAACATCCGCGCGAAGTGCGCCACGTACTCGTCGAGACCCACGGCCGGACGGCGCAGAAAGAACGGGTATAGGCGCAGCGCCGGCTGACCGTTGGTGATCGCGCCCGTGTTCGACATGATCGAGGTCAGCGAGCGCACGCGCTTGGGGTGGCGGGCCGCCAACGTCTGCGCGATCATCCCGCCCATCGAGGCGCCGATCACGTGCGCGGGGCTGAGGTCCAGCTCGCGTAGCAGCCCCACCGCGTCCTCGGCCATGTCCGAGAGCGTGTAGTGCGCCGCCGACTTCGAGCGCAGCAGCAGCTGGCGGATTGTCGGCGGTGGGACGTCCCGCAGGTGGGTCGAGCGGCCGATGTCGCGGTTGTCAAAGCGCACCACGTAGAACCCGCGCGCCGCGAACTGGCGGCAGAAGTCCTCGTGCCAGGCGATCATCTGCGTGCCCAGGCCCATGATCAAGAGGGCCGGAGGATCCGACGGCTCGCCGAAGGTCTCGTAGCAGAGCGTTATGCCATCGCCGACGTCGCAGAATCGCTCGTCCATGATCCCCGGACTCTAGCGCCCGCTCATCGCTAGGATCGCGTCTATGGATAAGCGCGAGATCCGCGAGTTGTCGATCGACACGATCCGCGGCCTGGCGATGGACTCCGTGCAAAAGGCCAATGCGGGCCACCCCGGCACCGCGATGGCGCTCGCGCCGCTGGGCTACACGCTGTTCAAGCGCTTCCTACGCGTGAACCCGCAGGACACCGACTGGGTCGACCGCGATCGCTTCGTGCTCAGCTCCGGCCATGCCTGCGTGCTGCAGTACTCATTGCTGCACCTCTGCGGATACGACTTGAAGCTCGAGGACCTGCAGCAGTTCCGTCAGTGGGGCTCGCGCACGCCGGGCCACCCCGAGCGTGGCCACACGCCAGGGGTCGAGGTCACGACCGGCCCGCTCGGGCAGGGCGTCGGCAACGCCGTCGGCATGGCGCTCGCCGAGCGCTTCCTCGCCGAGCGCTTCAACCGTCCGGGCCACGAGCTCGTCGACCATCACACCTACGCGATCTGCTCCGACGGCGACCTGATGGAGGGCATCAGCCAGGAAGCCGCCTCGATCGCGGGGCACTTCAAGCTCGGCAAGCTGACCCTCTGCTACGACGACAACCACATCACGATCGACGGCACCACCGCGCTGTCGTTCGACTCCGAGAGCCACCTGGCCCGCTTCGCCGCCGAGGGGTGGCACGTGCAGCGGGTCGAGGACTCCGAGGACCTAGACGCGCTCGAGCACGCGATCCAGACCGCGCGCGAACACACCGAGAAGCCCTCGTTCATCTCGATCCGCTCGCATATCGCCTACCCCGCACCGAACGCGATCGATACCGCGAAATCTCACGGCGCCGCGCTCGGCGAAGCCGAGGTGCGCGCGACCAAGGAAGTGATGGGCTTCGACCCCGACAAAAAGTTCTGGGTCGACGACCGCGTCTACGAGCACATGTCGCTGCGCGAGAGCGGCACGACCGCGCAGCGGGAGTGGCAAGTGAAGCTGCTGGAACCGTGGCGCGAGGCCTTCCCCGAGATGCTCGAGGACTGGGACCGCGCTTGGCGCGGCGAGCTGCGCGAGGGTTGGCAGGAGTCGCTGCCGAAGTTCGAGGCAGGCACCGAAGTCGCCACGCGCTCGGCGGGGCAGAAGGTGATGAACGCCTTCGCCGAGTTCGCGCCCACGATGCTCGGCGGCGCCGCGGATCTCGTCGAGTCGACCAAGACCGTATTCGACGGCGGCGGTGAGTTCTCGAGCGTGCACGCCGGGCGCAACGTGCCGTTTGGGATCCGCGAGCACGGGATGGGCGCGATCGTCAACGGCGCCTGCGCGCACGGTGGGATCGTCAAGCCCTACGGCTCCACCTTCTTGATGTTCTCCGACTACATGCGCGGCAGCGTGCGCCTGTCCGCGCTGATGGGGCTGCCCAACGTATGGGTCTGGACGCATGACTCCGTCGCGCTCGGCGAGGACGGCCCCACGCATCAGCCGATCGAGCACTACGCCTCGCTGCGGGCGATCCCCGAGCTGTGGGTGATCCGCCCCGCCGACGCGAACGAGACTGCCGTGGCCTGGCGCGTCGCGCTCGAACGCGCCGACGGCCCCGTGGCGCTGCTGCTCTCGCGCCAGAACATTCCCGTGCTCGACCGCGGCGAGGTCGCGTCCGCGGACGGTCTGGAGCGCGGCGCCTACGTGTTGTGGGACTCGACGCAGGGCGCGCAGCCGCAGCTGATCCTGCTCTCCACCGGCGCCGAGGTGCCCACCACGCTGCACGCCGCGCAGACGCTCGCGGGCGAGGGCATAGCGGTGCGGGTCGTCTCGATGCCCTGCATGGAGCTGTTCGAAGCCCAGCCGCAGGAGTACCGCGACGAGGTGCTGCCCCCCGCCGTGCGCGCGCGGCTCGCGGTTGAGCCCGGCGCCACGATCAGCTGGGGCAGGTGGGTCGGCCTCGATGGCGACGTGCTCGGACTCGATCGTTTTGGCGCCTCTGCGCCGGGCACCACCGTCCTCGAGAAGCTCGGCTTCACCGACGAGAACATCGCGGCCCGCGCCCGCGCGCTGCTTGGGCGTGCAGGTCCGGCGCCGAGCTGAATGCCCGCAACTGAAGCTGAAAGGAGACCCGCCGTGCCCACCGCCGAGAACATTTCCCCGCTGCGACTGCTCTCGGCCCTCGGCCAGAGCGTCTGGATCGACTTCCTCTCGCGTGAATCCAACCGCGACGGGCACCTACAGAAGCTGATCGACGAGGACTCCGTCGTCGGCGCTACCTCCAACCCCTCGATCTTCCAGAAGGCGATGACCGCCGGCGACGCCTACGAGGAGCAGCTGCGTGAACTCGACCCGGAGATGGAGATCAAGGACGTCTTCTGGACGCTGGCCGAGCAGGACATCAAGGATGCCTGCGACCTGTTCCGCCCGATCTGGGATGGCGGCGGCGGTCGCGACGGCTACGTCTCGCTCGAGGTCGACCCCGGTCTCGCCTACGACACGCTCGCCACCTTCCGCGAAGCGATGCACCTGCACGAGATCGTCGAACGGCCCAACCTGATGGTCAAGATCCCCGCCACCAAGCCGGGGCTGGCCGCGATCGAGGACGTGATCTCCAAGGGCAAGTCGATCAACGTCACGCTGATCTTCTCACTGCGCCGCTACGAGGAGGTCGCCGAGTCCTACGTTCGCGGCCTGGAGCGGCTCGTCGCCGAGGGCGGCGACCCGCGCAAGGTTGCCTCCGTGGCGAGCTTCTTCGTCTCGCGGATCGACACCGAGGCCGACAAACGGCTCGACGAACTGGACGGTCATGACGCGCTCAAGGGCAAGCTCGCGATCGCCAATGCCAAGCTGGCCTACCAGCGTTACAAGGCGATCTTCGCGGGCCCGCGGTGGGAGTACCTGGAGTCCAAGGGCGCCACGCCCCAGCGTGTGCTGTGGGCCTCGACCTCGGTCAAGAACCCCGACTACCGCGACACGCTCTACGTCGAGGAGCTGATCGGGCCCGATACCGTGAACACGATGCCAGAGGAGACCGTGCGCGACTTCCAGGACCACGGCAAGCCCGCCGCGCGTCTGGAGTCCGAGCTTGCAGAGGCGCGCAAGCTATTCGACGCGCTGGCCGCGGCCGGCGTCGACTACAAGGACGTCACCGACACGCTCGAGCGCGAGGGCGTCGAGAAATTCGCAGACGCCTTCGCTGAGTTGCTGGAGGCCCTGGAGCAGAAGCGCGGCGCGCTCGCGCCGGCCTGAGCCGTCCGCCGCGAGGCGCCCACGCTTCCGGTGCCCGCTAGCTGTACGGCAGCGGAATCAGCACCGTGATCCGCAGCGGTCCGGAGGGGAACGCGTCGGCCTTGAAGGTATAGGTGCGGTAGCTGTGTCCGTGAAAGCTGAAGGGGCCATCCGTCGGCACAGTGCCAGGGGAGTAGCCGATCGTGCTCTTGACGAGCTTTGAGCCCATGTACATCAGCACGTCCAGCCCCGCCAGGCGATTCGCCAGGCGCTTATAGCCCTCGTCGTCTTGGATCGAGAGCACGAAGCTGCCGATCGTGCGGCCGTGCAGGCGCAGCGGCGCCGTCACGGGCGCGAGCACATAGGGGCCGCCCACATCTGCGAGCAGCCGCCCGCCCGCGCTGACCCGCAGGCGCACGATGTGCTGGTGCAGGAGCGCTTCGATCGCCGCGCCCGTGGCCTTCGCGTCGCGATGCGCTACCGCCTGCAGCAGCGCTTGGTTGCGCTGGACGCGGCGGATCTGCGTGCCCGTGCGTCTGCCGGCCTCGCCGTCGTAGATCAGGTGTGCGATACGGCTTAGCGTGTTGACCGTCGTGTCGTCTTGGGTCACTCCGCAGAGCGCTGGTTCGATCGAGCTGATCGCGCGCAGCAGGTAGACGCGCAGCGGCGCGCCCTCGGGATACGCGCTCGCGGCGTAGGAGCTGAATTGGTAGGCGACGCCCTCATGCGTCAACGTGCCCTGCGGCGGCAGTTCGCCGGATGGCAGCTCGAATGAGCCCGCGAACGTACGACTGTCGGCTGGCGAGCTCGCCGAGCGGATCACGGTCACGCCCTGGGCGATCCCGTTCGTCTCGGCGATCAGCCCGCCCGCGGCCCAGACGCTGGTGACGTAGGTCGCGAGCGGCGGGCTTGCGGTCGCCACGGCCGCGGACACGCTGGAGGCGGAGGCGGAGGCGGAGGCGGAGGCGGAGGCGGAGGCGGCTGTGGCCGGGGCGGAGGTGCTGGCGGGCAGCGTGCCGCGCACGGGCGCGAGCGCGGGACCGCCGACGTCGATCAGCAGCTTGCCGCCGCGCACCACCCGTAGATCGGTCAGATGGCCGGTCGCGATCAGCGCCTTCGCCGCGGCGCGGGCACCCTGCGCGTCGCCGGCTTCGACGGCGGATCGGAGCGCCGCGGAGCCCTCGATCATGTGCCGCGCGCTGTCCACCCGTTCGCTCTCGATGCCCTCGCGGTATACGCGCTTGGCGACCTGCCCCAGCGCGGCCAAAGCCGTCGCCGGGCACGAGCCCGGCGTCGCGACGTCGACGTCAGCGCTTGCATCCTCGCTCTCCGGATGCCTGAGCGAGGCGCCGCACGCGCTCAGCGTCACGGCCATCGCGAGCGCGAGCAGCAGCGCGAGCGCGAGCTTTGCGCGTGTGGTCACGCCGGGAACCATCCAGCCCGATCCTAAGTCGTGGCTAACGGGGCGGCTCTCGTCCACGGCCGACGCAGTAGCGTTCGACCGATGCCGACCGCCTTGATCACCGGCTCATCCACCGGAATCGGCGAGGCCACGGCGCTGCGCCTAGCCCGCGCCGGATGGACGGTGCTAGCCGGGGTACGCGACCCGGCGGCGGGCGAGCGGCTCGTCGAGCAGGCGCGCAGCGGCGCGAGCGCCGGCAGCGTCGAGCCGGTGATACTCGACGTAACCGACTTCCAGCAGATCCGCGCCGTGGCCACACGGGTGAGCCGGCTCGCTGGCGGTGACGGGTCCTCGCCGGGAACGCTCGACGCGCTCATCAACAACGCCGGCATCGGCTTCGGCGGCCCGCTCGAGCTGGTCCCCCCCGACGACCTGCGCAAGCAGTTCGACGTCAACGTGCTAGGGCAGATCGCGGTGACGCAGGCGCTACTGCCAGCGCTGCGCTCGGCGCACGGGCGGATCGTCTTCCTCTCCTCGGTGGGCGGGCGCGTCGCGATGGCCTTCACCGCGCCCTACGCTGCCTCCAAGCACGCAGTCGAGGCGATCGGCGACGCGCTTCGCGTCGAGCTCGCCAGCTCTAACGTCCAGGTCGCGTTGGTCGAGCCGGGCTCGGTCGCCACGCCGATCTGGGACAAGGCACGCGAAACCGGCGCTCAGCTGACGGTTCCGCCGGAGCTCGAGCGCGAGTACGGGCACGTGAGCGAGGCGATGGACAAGACGATCCAGAGCACCGCCAAGCGCGGCGTGCCACCCGAGCAGGTCGCGCAGACGATCGAGACCGCGCTGAACGCCTCACGGATGAAGGCGCGCTATGTCGTGGGGCGCGATGCACGGGCGATGATCGTGCTGAAGCGCCTGCTGCCCGACCACCTGTTCGACCGCTTCGCCAAACGCGCGCTGGGCGCTTAGGACCCGCCGCCCTGGCCGGCGCGCGCTCGCAGGCTCCTCAGCTCGGCGGCGGGTACACCGCCAGCCAAGCGAACACGCTGGTCGTGGCGGCATGCGTTTGCAGCATCCCCGGCCGCGCATCTTGGGCCGGCAGCGTCTGTCCGTTCCAGGACAGCAGGTAGAGCCCTTCGCTGTTGCGGGCCCGCGCTTCGATGTTGCGGGCGTTGTCGGCCGCCAGCGCGTAGAGCGTGCGCTCGTGACCGATCGAGTACACGGCGAGCATCCACTGCAGGTAGATCGCGTCGTATTGCGGCGAGAAGTCGAGCAGGTAGCCAAAGCGTTTGAGCGAGTTGGTCTTCTGCTGTTCGGAACGTTGGCAGGCTTCTGAGCCGCCGGTCAACTGGCAGAGCACGGCCTGTGCGTAGATCAGTGGCCCCTCGGCGTAGTCGATCGGCGTCGGGTTCAGGCTGCTGCCCGCGTAAAGCCCGTCGGCCTGGCTGAAGCCACTGGTGTTACCCCAGGCCAAAAACTTCTGTGCCTGCCCGAGCGCGAAGCTGGACTTGGTCTGCTGGTAGATCAGCGTTGCCAGCAGCGTGTCGGATCCGAGCGCGGCGCCGGCCTTGTAGGGGTGGGTCGTGTTCCACCACAGACCGCCCGCGCGCGAGTCCCAGCCCGCGGCGGCGACGTAGCGCAGCGCCCGTTCGGCATCCGTGAGCCAGCGGCGCGCGCCGGTCGCGCGGTAAGCGTTCACGAACGCGATCCCCCACCAGCCGTTGTCGTCGAACCAGGTCTCGGTGTTCGCGCTGCGGTCGCCGGGGTAGGGCGAGTAGCCGGGCAGCGGGTGCAGGCCGCGGTTGAGGTAGTGCTCGGCGCCCTTGGCAAAGCGCGTAAGCGCGGCTCGGTTCGCGGGCGTGGGCTGGGCGATCGCGATCGCATCCAGCGACTCGAACAGCGGCACGATGTCCCAGATCGTCGCCAGCGGATAGCGGTCGCGGTCCCCCAGGCGCGAGTCATACCAGCCAAGGTGATGGTCCGACCAGCGCCGTTTGGCCTGCGCAACACCAGCCTTCGCAAGCGCGAGGTAGTGCTGCTGCGTTGCCGTCAGTGGTGGCGGGGCGGCCGCAGACGCCGTGTCGGCGAGCGCGTCGCCGGCGAGGCACATCGCGACCACGGAGGCCGCCAGGAGTGTTGTGAACTTGGCCATAGTCGATGAACACGAACGGTATGCGCAATGTCGCGCAATCACATATCTATTACGACGCACGTCCGTCCGGCTACCTTGTAGCGTCGATGCAGCTCGATCAACCCTCGCCCCGCGCAGGGACGCAGGCGCCGACAGACGCCAACGTACCCGCCCCACCCTCTGAGCGAAGCAGCTGGCTGCTGGCGGGCGCGCTGGCGCTGCTCGGCGCCGGTGTGCTGGTTGCGGCGCTGCTGTTGGGGTCGGGCTCGGGCCCCTCGCATCGCACCGCCCCGCCGCCGGTGGTGGCGATCGCGACGCCGACCCCGACGCCGGGTGCGGCCGCTGCTGCGAGCGTGCTGGTCGGCGCCGCGCCAACCGACGCGGCGGGCGTGACACACGCCTCTGACGCTAAGTCTTCGGCCCATCGCAAGCACGCACGCCACGGCTCCGGCATCGTCGCGCGCCCCTCGACCAAGCAGCAGCAGCTGGACGCGACGCGCTTCGTGGATGAGACCGAGACGCACATCGCGACGCGCTGGATGGAAGGCTTTTATCCGATCTACGCAGTGGCGCAGCGCACGTTCGCCGTGAACTGGTTGCTGATCGCCTCGATCCACCGCCAGGAGTCGGCTTTCTCGACGGCGCCCGACACCTACACGGGTCTGAACTTCGCGGGTTGCTGTGGAGGCCCGATGCAGTTCAACGTGACGAACGGCCCGGTCACGACCTGGCAGCTAGTGAGCGACTCCTTCCGCTACGGTCGCCGCCCCGCGAGCTACGACCACCCGACCACGAAGCACCCGTCGATCTATGACGACTTCGACGCGATCATGGGGGCGGCGCACCTGCTCTCAGCCGACGGCGCGAGCTACGCGTTGGACGGGGCGGCCTGGGACGCGGCCTACGACTACTACGGCCACGACGCAACCGGCGTCACCTACGCGGACCAGGTTCTGGCGCGCGCGATCGGCTGGTCCCAGCACGGGTTCTGCGTCAACTGCGGGATCGACACGGCGCTCGTGGAAGCAGTGCACGCCGCGTACGGGGCGCCCGTGCTGGCGGCGCTGACCGAGGCCAGCACCGCCAGCACGCGTAAGTAATCGTCGGCTTAGCTACCCACCCGGCTCAGACGGCCGTGTTGACCTCGACCTGTTCTTCGTTGGCGATCGTCGCTTTCAGGGTGAGGCCGAACACCCCGAAGGCTTCGCCGATGTCAGCGTTCCTGCCTTCGAGCATGTCGATCGGTTCGCCTTCCAGGTGGGAGGGCATCTGAAGGCCGGGGGCTCCGACGTACTTCAACGTCTCGTTTTTGGACATTTTGTTGGTTTTCAGCTGCCCGATGACCGAGCCGCGAATGGGAATAATGATGCCGCCGCACAGCAATTCGGTGATGGTCCCCCTCCCGGCTCGATAGAGGTCGAGGCCCGCGTTGTAGGGCGAGGCGACTTCGTCGAGTCCGACGATGCCTTCGAGGCCAGTGAGTTCGATCGGTTTTTCGGGTTCGGAGGCCACGACGCAGACACGGATCGCTTCCATCTTGCATCCGTGCAGGGTCAACGAGACGTTCTTGACTTCTTTGGCGCCGCTGTATTCGCCGGCCAGGGCCGAGGATTCGCAGTGAATCCGATTGGACAGCGTTGTGCCTTCGAGATTGACGGCCGTGCCCGTGGCCGTGAAGTGATTTTTTTCCACGCCGGGCAGCCATTCGTATTTGCCTTCTTCGGCTTCGCTTTTCGCGGTGCAGCTGGAGTTGGTGTATTTACCGGTAAAGGGTTTTTCGGAGGCTTTGAATTTTATGCAGCGACCGAACTCGGGCGCTGCTGCGGATGCGCTGGCGCTCAACGCGACGCTGGACGCGGCAACGATCGCGCAGCAGAGCACTGCTGCTCTCATGTACCTCATGGGTCGTCTCCCCGTTTGCGGTTTCAATGGGACCGGCGGAGCCAGTGAAGCATCGGGAACGGACGCGCGATCGCGCTCGGTGTAACGCGCTGGTATGGGTTAAAGTAACCGCGCGGTCTCCGTTGGTTAGCTCAACGTTTCAGCACGAACGCCCTGGTGGCGCTGACAGACCCTTCGCCAGTCGGGGTGAATGTGCCCTTTGCGGTGAGCTTCAGTGGCTTGCGGCGTTTGAGCAGGGCCTTGCCCGCGCGTGTGAGGTGGAGCTTGACGGCGCGTGGCCCGGCGGCGGTGAACTTCAGTCGCCCGATTGCGACGAGCACCGGCTTGGGCTTCCCCTTGCGGGCGAGCTTCGCGCCGTGCGGCAGCTGGAACCAGTCGATCGTGAGCGACCCGGGTGCGGGTGCGTTAAACGTGAGCGAGATCCCTGCGGCCTTCAGCAACGAGGCGATCCTCGCGGCATTGTGCGAGGGGACGATCTGGGCGAGCAGTCGCGCCTTGATCTGCGCCGAGCTGATCGCCGGCACAGGGGCGGGGCTTGGCGCGGGCGCGGGGGGTGCCGCCGCGGGCGCGACGGCCTGCGAGGGCGGGCTCGCGGGTCGGGTCGCGATCGCGCACAGCGAGGCCGCGAGCGCGGACCCGAGCGGGGCGCCGAGCCCGGTGGCCATGTCGTAGCCGACGGACACGGAGAAGGCGCCGACGCCGAAGGCGGTGTTGTTGTTGGCGCGGCCGGTGGCGGGGCTGGGTTCGACGACGTCGCGGAAGTTGCTGGCGTAGGCGGAGCTCGCGAGCTCATACAGCGCGGGGTTCGCGAAGCCGATCGGCACGCCCGCGCAGGCGGCGGAGGCGTTGGCCAGGCCGGTGAACGCGGCCCACAGCGGCGCGGCGGCGCTGGTGCCGCCGATCAGCGTCCAGCCGCCGTCAGGCGGTTCCCCGCCGATGTGCACGACGTAGCCTTTGTCGGGGTCGGCGCTCGCGGCGACGTCGGGGATCTCGCGGCAGAGCGAGCCGCGCCCGCAGGGCTCGGAGGAGGATTCGGCGTTTATGACGCCGGCGGCGCCCGACCCCGACTGGTAGCTGGGCATCGTCCAGACCTCGGACAGGCCGCCGCCGCTGCCCCCGAGTTCTTCGGAGCGCTTGCCGTTGTTCCAGACGCCTTCCACGGGCGGGCGCGTGCCGTCGTAGCGGACTTCTTCCGACCCGTTGCGCGAGAACAGGCTGGTGCCGCCGACGCCGGTGGCGAACGGCTGGCTGGCGGGGTTGTTCACGGACAGTTCGGTGTCTTCGGGTTCGGCCTGTTCGCACTGCTCGGAGCCGCTGTCGCCGGAGGCCGCGAAGAACGACTGCCCCTGGGCGGCGGCCTCCTGCAGCAGCGTGTTCTCAAACTGGATCACTCCGGGGCCGGAGGCGAAGGTGAACGCCTCGCAGATGCCCCATGAGGTCGAGATCACCTTGGCGCTGTCGTCGGAGACGATCCGCGAGAGGATGTCGATGGGGGCGACTTTCTGTTCGACGGGCCCCTGGTAGACGAGCAGGTGGGCCTGGGGCGCGAGGCCGATGATCTGCTCGATGTCGAGCGCGGCCTCGATGTCGTTGCCTTCGAACGGCGGCGGCCCGCCGTTGACGTCGATGTTCGTGACGGACGCGTCCGTGCCGTAACAGGCTTGGTAAGCGTCGATGTCGAAGGGAGCGTAGGCCTGCTGCTCGAATAGGGCGATCGTCTGTCCAGCGCCGAGGTCGCCGGCCTGGTAGAGGCTTTGCAGTTGGTAGGCGCTCGCGACCTCGTTGGCGGTCTCGCCGGCGCCGAATTCTTCTGTGACTTTGCGCGCGGCCTGACAGGGTTCGGGGCCGCCGGTCGGGAGTGGCGTGGCCCTGGGGCTGACGCCGCGCGTCTTCGCGGGCCGTGCGGGCGGAGCCGAGCCCCGGGGCCGGCCGAGGATGCCCTGCGGTTGATCGAGCTTCACGTTGTCGAGCCCGATCACGCCCTGTACGTACGGCGCGGCGGCGGCGGGGATCGACGGCGCCTGGCCGTCGGCGTACGCGCGACGGCCGTCGGCGAGCTCGACTTGCGAGAGCGAGAGCGAGAAGGCGCGCTCGACTTGCGCGGCGCTGGCGCGGATCGGCAGCGAGAGCTCGTTTGCGGCGGGCTGGCCGACGGCCAAGCCCTGGTCGCTGAGCTGCGAGCGAACGAGCGCGATCTGCGCGGGGCTCGCCCCGAAGCGCTGGGCGAATTCGGCGACGCCAAGGTATCGGCGAAAGAGCGGCGAGGAGGGGGTCGAGACCGCTTCGGCGAAACCGCTTAGACCGCTGGGGTCCTGTGAGCGCAGCGCGACGGTCAGCCGCAGCTGCGTCTCGGCGGCGAGCGGCGCGATCGCTCGCGCGCCGTGCGGCAGCGCCGGCGCGCGACCGATGCGGATGCTGCGGGCTACGGGCTTGGCGAAGGCCGATGCGCACCCGCCTCCGGTCCCGAGCGCGAGCGCGGCGCCAAGCAGGATCGTGATCGAGGTTCTGGGCTTGCTGCTGCTCGCCAACTCACACCTCCGGCTCAGAGCGTCGAGATCGACACGAAGGCAGCGCGCAGCACGTGCGGCAGCCTACGTGACGTTTCGGTGTTGTCTGGCTTGTGCTTTAGCTACGCGGCGTCGGCCTGCGCCATGAGCTCGCCGGCGACGCGGTCGGTGGCGCCGGCGGTGCCGCCGAGCAGCCGCCGCGAGAGCTGGGCGCGGCGGAAGTAGAGCGGGGCGTCGTGCTCCCAGGTGGCGCCGATGCCGCCGTGCACGGAGATCATGGTGCGCGCGGCGTTGTCGAGCGCACGTCCGGCGACGGAGCGAGCAGCAGCGGCTGCGAGCGGGAACTCGTTGGGCCCGCCGCGTCGCGCCCAGCCCGCGTAGTAGAGCAATGAGCGACCGTTGTCGAGCTGGCGCAGGACCTCTGTGAGCGAGTGCTTGACGGCCTGGTAGGAGCCGATGGCGCGGCCGAAGGTGTGGCGCTCCTTGGCGTACTCGACCGAGACGTCGAGCGCGGTTTCGACGCTGCCGAGCGACTCGGCGGCGATCAGCGCCTGCGCGAGGTGCCAGGCGGAGGCGAGCGACTCGACGGGTGCGTCGAGCACGAGCGCGGGGGCGTCTGAAAGCGCGACGTGGCCGAGCGCGCGGCTGGCGTCGTAGCGGGTGGTGGGCTCGATCCTGACACCGCTCGCAGCAGCCTCGACGGCGACGCCGACGGGCCTGCCGTCGAGCAGGGCAACGCCGACGAGCAGCTCGGCGCCGGGTGCGTCGGGGACGAAGGCGAGCTCGCCGCTGACGCGGGCGTCGTCGCCGGAGCCGGTGACGGTGGGTGCGGTGGCGCGGGTGAGGCCGCTGCGCGGATCGGCGCTCCAGCTGTCGAGCAGGTCGTCAGGCGGGCTGACGGGCAGGTAGGCGGCGCGGCGCTCGCCCGTGGCGAGCGCCTCCAGCAGCGAGGCGCCGGCGGGCGCGTCGTTGAGGATCGCGGTCGCGGGCAGGTGCCCGAGCAGCGCGATGGGGGCGATGACGCGGCCGCACTCGCCGAGCACGAGCATCGCGTCGAAGGCGTCGAGCCCGGCGCCGCCGTGCTGCTCGTCGATCAAAAGGCCGGGCCAGCCGGCCTCCTTGGCGGTGGGCCAGAGGTCGGGCAGCGCGTCGGGCTTGCCGTCGAGCGCGTCGCGGTCGGCCTCGAGCGTCTTGAAGCGCGACAGGGCGCCGCGGGCGGCCTCGCGCAGGAATTCCTGCTCGTCGGAGAGGGACAGGTTCACTTGAAGGCTCCTTGGATCTCGAAGTTCGTGGCTGGTCTGCTGGCTGGTTGCACTCGCGGGCGCGCTAGGCGGCGGCGCTTTCCTTGGAGCGCAGCTCGGAGAAGGGGATGCCCTTGTCCAGGCGCGGCGCGGGCGGCAGCCCCAGCACGCGCTCGCCGATCGTGTTGCGCAGGATCTCTTCGGTGCCGCCCGCGGACTTCAGGCCGGGCAGGAAGGAGATCATGTAGGCCCACTGGCTGTTCTCGGCCAGCGCGTCGGGTCCGAGCACGTCGGCGATCAGATCGCCGGCTTTGATGGCGCCGCTGACGATGGTGATCTTGGCGAGGCCGGACTCGGGGCCGGGCACCTGCCCTTTCTGCAGCGCGGTCAGCGTGCGGTAGCCCGTGAAGCGCACGGCGAGCAGTTCGCTGGCGATCTCGCCGAGCTGCTTGCGCACCTCGTGGTCGCGCCGTGCGTCGGGCTGGCCGGCGATGGCTTCGGCAAAGCGCGTGGAGTTGTAGCCGAGCCCCTCGCTGCCGAGGCCGATCGTGACGCGCTCGAACATCAGCGTGGTCAGCGCGGTGCCCCAGCCGTTGCCGACACCGCCGACCACGGAGTCGGCGTCGATGGCGACGTCGTCGAAGAAGACCTCGTTGAACTCGGCCTCGCCTGAGATCTGTCGCAGGCCGCGCACGGTCACGCCCTGGGCGTCGATCGGCACGATGAACATGGTCAGGCCCTTGTGCTTGGGCACGTCGGCGTCGGTCCGCGCGAGCAGCAGGCCGTAGGAGGCGAACTGCGCGTTGGTGGTCCAGACCTTCTGGCCGGAGAGGCGCCAGCTGCCGTCCTCCTGTAGGCGGGCGCGGGCCTGCACGGCGGCAAGGTCGGAACCGGCGGCGGGCTCGGAGAACAGCTGGCACCAGACCTCGTCGCCGTGCAGCATCGGGCCGAGGTAGCGCGACTTCTGCTCATCGGTGCCGTGGGCGATGATCGTGGGGCCGAGCATGCCGACGCCGATCGCGTCGAGAATGCCGGGCACTTTGGCTTTGGCGATCTCCTGGTTGCAGATCACCTGGTCGATCGGGCCGAGACCCTGACCGCCGAAGTCCTTGGGCCAGGTCACCCCGGCGAGGCCGCCCTCGGCGAGCTTGCCCTGCCAGACGCGACGGGCGGCGATCATCTCCGACTCGTCGGTAATCGCCCCCTCGCCCTCCAGCACGGGAGCTTCTGACTTGTGCTCATCGAGCCATGTGCGCACCTGGACGCGGTACGCGGCCTGGTCTGGTGTGTCGTCGAGATCCACGGCGTTCTCCTTTGGCTGACTGACCAGTCAATCTAGAGGAAGAACGGTACTCCTCCGGGGTCGCTCGTGCCGGGCTAGCGCCAGGACGCGGTGGAGGCCGACCCGCCACCGGACCAGGGAAGCTCCTCCTGACAAGTCATTCCCGTGCTTCTCTGGCGGCTTGTTCGCTCAACTGTGCGAGTTCCTCGTCGCTGAAGGGCTGCTGCTCGACGGCGAGCACGGCGCGAGCGCGATCGAGCTCGGTGGCGGACACGTAGATGTAGCGAGCGCCGGAGGCGCCGAATTCGGGGTTGCCGCTGGCTCGCTGTTCGATGCCGCTGATCCCGGCCTGCGACAGCCGCGAGACGATCAGCTCCCCCTCGGCCTGGTTGGCGGCGGTGGCTACGACCTTCAGCTCCTCGCTCACGATCTGCTCCTCACGCCCCGGCGGGCATCGGCGGCTCGGTTACAGGTGGCAGATGGTAGACCCCCTGAAAGCCACGGTCGAGCAGCTGCCGGGCCTGCGTGCCGGGGTCGAGCGAGTGCAGCACGACGACGCCGAGGCGGACGCCGTGACGCTCGGCGGTAGCGACGAGGCAGCGCCCGGCGGCGTCGGTGAAGCCGGTCTTCAGGCCGGTGACGCCGGGGTAGTGGTAAATGAGCAGGGGGTTGTTGTTGTAGAGGTAGACCTTGCCCCCCTTGATTGGCAGTGGGAGCTGAGCGCTATAGGTGCGGACGATCTTGGCGAGCAGCGGCTGCTGCTCGTCGACGTGTGCGAGCACGGCGAGGTCGGCGGCGCAGGAGAAGTTGTTGGCGTCGGTGTAGCCGGATGGCGAGGAGTACTGGGTGCAGCCCATGCCGAGCTGCGCGGCGCGTGCGTTCATGCGCTTGACGAAGCCGTGGATGCTGCCGGCGACGTGCTGGGCGAGGGCGATGGCGGCGTCGTTGCCGGAGGGGAGCAGCAGCCCGTAGAGCATGGTTTCCAGGCGGACGCGCTTGCCGAGGGGCAGTACGCCGACCTTAGAGCCGGCGGAGTTGACGGCGGCCTTGGTAACGAGCACGCGCGCCTCGGGAGGCGCGGATTCGACGGTCAAGAGCGCGGTCATCATCTTGGTGAGGCTGGCGATCCGCAGGCGCGCGTCGGGGTTGTGCTGCCAGAGCACCTGACCGGTGGAGAGGTTGAAGAGGATGCCGGCGCGGGGCGGGTGGTGAAAGACGATGTGCACAGCGTCCTTCTGCGGTAGGCCAAGGCCCAGCAGCGAGAGCGGCGCCTTGCCGAGGGGCAGCCCGAGCGCGGAGACTGTGGGTTTGTGGACCGGCTTGGGCTTGGCGTGTGGGGCGGTGGCACTCGGGGCGGAGGCCCCGCTATCGCTGGGCCCACCTCCGGATTTCGAGATGACGACCACGACGAGGGCGAGGATCGCGACCAGCGCGCAGACTCCAACCCCGATGATCCTGCGCCGCCGCCGGCGTTCGCGCGCGAGCTGGCGCCGCCGCCGGCTCTGGTCGGGAGTCATGAACGGCGAGCGGGTGCTCATCGGCTGCGGCTGCCCATCAGCGGGGAGGATTGCGCAGCGCGCCGACGATGCCGATCGCGAGCAGGGCGAGGATCAGGATGGAGAGAAAGCTCGCGATCGTAAAGCCCTGTTCGACGATGGCGGCGAAGGTGAGGAAGGCGAACCCGGCGATGAACACGAGCACGGCGGCGAGCACGAGGTTGCGTCGCATCGGGCTCAGTACACCGGCCGCGGCGGCGGTGCTTTGGCGAGCAGGCGCTCGCGCCGGGCAAACAGCCGCACGGAGAATGCCCCTAGTGCAAAGGCGCCGAGCTGGGCGGCGAAGGCGATGCCCCAGTCGTGGTGTAGGGGCCGGGTGAGCCCCGCGAGGCCGAACCAGATCTGCACGAGCAGCCATAGGCCGAGCAGCAGCACGGCGGGCAGCTCGACGACGGTGGCGAGGAAGGGAATTAGCGCGAGGCTGAAGACGTGCGCCCGTGGGTACAGTACGAGGTAGCCGCCGAGCACGGTCGCGACGGCGCCCGAGGCCCCGAGCACGGGCGCGGTGGAGTTGGGGGCGAACAGGACCGTGAGGCCGAGCGAGACGATCCCGCCGAGCAGGAAGAAGGCGAGGAAGCGCAGGCGCCCCATTGCGTCCTCGACGTTGAGGCCAAAGATCGCGAGCGCGATCAGGTTGGCGAGCAAGGCGAGGAAGCTGGCGTGGAGAAAGATCGAAGAGAACACGGTGCCGAGGGTTAGTCGGGCGGGGATGGCGCCGTAGCGGGCGGCTACTGCATCTGAGGGTCCGCCGAGGAAGCTGCCGCCGTGGAGGATCGAGAGCAGATAGACGACGAGAGCGCCGAGCAGGAGCGCGAGGGTTACGAGCGGGAACCGCAGCAGCGGGATGTTGTCTTTTACGGGGAAGATCGCGCGAGACTATCCGCGCTCGGGCGCAGGGGAGCTAGGCCTGGGCGGCCAGCGGACCGACGCCGGCCCGCGGCTGGGGCACATGCTGGTCGGCGTGGTAGGAGGAGCGCACGAGCGGCCCGGCGGCTACGTGATCGAAGCCGAGCGCGTAGGCGGCCCGCTCGAGCGCGGCGAACTCGTCGGGGTGCCAGTAGCGCACGACGGGGAGGTGGCGCTCGGAGGGGCGAAGATACTGCCCGACGGTGAGTACGCCGACGCCCTGCTCGCGCAACGCGGCGAAGGTCTCGACGAGCTCGTCGTGGGTCTCGCCGAGCCCGACCATCAGCCCGGACTTGGTAACCACCTCGCCTTCGCCCATTTCACCGGCGAGCCGCAGCACGCGGCAGGAGCGCTGGAACTCGGAGCCGCGCCTGGCGATGGAGTAAAGCCGCGGCACGACCTCGACGTTGTGGTTAAAGACGTCGGGGCGCTCGGCGATGACCTTGGCGAGTGGCATCTCCTGGCCTTGGAAGTCGGGGGTCAAGAGCTCGATCTGGCAGTCGGGGGCTTGACGGCGAACCTGGCGCACGATGCCGACGAAGGCGGAGGCGCCCTTGTCGGGGAGGTCGTCGCGGTCGACGGAGGTGATCACGGCGTGGCGCAGACCCATGCGGGCGATCGAGCGCGCGACGCGGGCGGGCTCGAGTGGGTCGTTCCAGGTGGGCTTGCCGGTCTTGACGTTGCAGAAGCCGCAGCGGCGGGTGCAGGTGTCGCCGAGGATCATGAAGGTGGCGGTGCCGCGCTCCCAGCACTCGCCGACGTTGGGGCAGGCGGCCTCCTGGCAGACGGTGTGCAGGTTCTCATCGCGGATCAGCTGGGTCAGCTCGCGGTAGCGCTGACCGCCGGGGGCGGGCACCTTGAACCAGGGCGGCTTGCGCTCGCGCAGCGGGCGAACGTCGGAGCCGAGCACCTTCAGCACGTCCATGCCGCCGGGGTTGGCGCGCGAGCGGGTGGCGCTCATGCGGTCACAGTCTCCCGTCGGGGGGATGCGGGGTTCGTATTGATGAGCTGCGCCCCTGTCGGGGCTCCGCCGATGGATGGCGTGGTGTCGATCCCGAGGCGGGCGGCGGAGACGAGCCGCTGGCGGCGGCGGTGCGCTAGGGCGAAGCGGTAAGCGATCTCCTTGCGAAAGCAGGCGAGGCCGGGCGCGTCGTTCGGCCCGAGCTCGGCGGCAAGCGAGGTCATCTGCACCTCGGGCAGACCACAGGCCACGACCCAGGAGAAGGGCTCGAGGTCGTTGCAGACGTTGACGGCGAAGCCGTGGGTGGTGACGCCGCGCGAGACGTGCACTCCGATCGAGGCGATCTTGCGCTCCTGCACCCAGACGCCGGTGTAGTCGATGCCCTCGTCGGCGCGCGAGCGCGCGGCGACGCCGTGCTGGGCGAGCGCGGCGACGATGGCGCCTTCCATGGTGCGCAGGTAGTCGCCGACGTCCTGGATCTCCATGATCGGATAGCCGACGAGCTGGCCGGGGCCGTGGTAGGTGAGCTTGCCACCACGGTCGGTGTCGGCTATCTCGATGCCTTTGGCGCGGTAGAAGTCCTCGGGGAAGGGCAGGTCCTGCGCGCTGGAGCGACGCCCGCGCGTGTAGACGGGCGGGTGCTCGAGCAGCAGCAGCGCGTCGGGCAGCTCGCGGGTCTGGCGCCTCGCGCGCAGTGTCCCTTGCAGGGCGAGGCCGTCGGAGTAGGGCACATGTCCCAAGTGGCAGACCCAGAGCTCCTCGTCGGGCGTGTGGCGGTGAGGCATTGTTGCCATCAGCCTAGCGCCGCAAGGCGTGAGCATCATGACAGCATCCCTACTGATGCTATGATGTCGAAATGCGCACGACCGTCACGCTCGACCCGGATGTGGAGGCGAAATTGAAAGCGACGATGCGCGAGCGTGGCGTCTCGTTCAAGGCTGCGCTGAACGACGCGGTACGGGCGGGTCTCGACGTGTCCGTACCGGCCTCGCGTCCGTTCAAGGTGAAAACGGCTCCGCTGGGGGTTCGCATCAACATCGTCAAGGCGAATCAGATCGCGGGAGAAATGGAGGACGAGGAAATCCTCCGCAAGATGGAAGAAGGAAAGTGA
Organism: uncultured Solirubrobacteraceae bacterium; assembly: GCA_963697725.1. Lineage (GTDB taxonomy): Bacteria > Actinomycetota > Thermoleophilia > Solirubrobacterales > Solirubrobacteraceae > Palsa-744. The sequence goes on along the minus strand of OY969096.1, from coordinate 3,209,374 downwards.
AGCTGCTCGACGTCAACCTGCTGATCTACGTGGTGGACGAGGACGCTCGAGATCATGAGGCGACGTTGAGATGGTTCGAGGAAGTCCTGTCGGGAACCGAGACGGTTGCCTTTGCGTGGTTTGCACTCCTCGGGTTCCTTCGCATCACGACACGGTCGCAGGGTGCTCGCGACCCGTGGCCGATCCAGTCGGCCCTGGATGAGATCCAGCGCTGGCTCGCCCAGCCGATCGCCACGGTGATCCATCCCACCGACCGTCATGCAGCGGTGCTGCGCGACCTGCTCGCCCCGCTGGGCGCAGGCGGCAACCTGACGAGCGACGCCCACCTGGCCGCTCTGGCGATCGAGCACGGCGCGACGCTCTGCTCACACGACAACGACTTCTCGCGCTTCGCGGGTCTGCGCTGGGAGGACCCGCTACGCGGCTGACGCAGGCTAGGGGAGCGCGGCTCGCGCGGGGTCGGAGTCGAGCATGGAGTAGACGGCGTCGTCGCTGAAGCGCTCGCCGAGAACGCGGTAGGACTGGCGGGCTACCCCCTCGAACTGGAATCCGAGCCGCTCGGCGACGCCGCGGCTGGCCCGGTTCTCGACGTCGGCGCGGATCTCCAGACGCTTGAGCTGCCAGTGCTCGAAGGCGTACGCGACGATCATCGCGGCGGCAGCAGTGATGACGCCGTGGCCAAGGTGCTCTCGATCGAGCCAGTAGCCCACGCCGGCGGAGCGGTTGACGAGGTCGAAGGGCGCGATCCCGACCATGCCGACGATCGCGCCGGCGAAGATCACCGCGCGCTGGAGCTGGCCGCCCTCGGCGACGTCAGTGCGCGAGCGCTCGATGAAGGCGAGCGTCTCGGCGGGGGTCTGCTCCTGTGCCCAGTGCATCCACTCGGCTAGACGGGCGTGGTTGCGTTCGATCAGGGCGTGCAGCTCGGAGGCGTCGGACTCGGCGAGCGCACGCAGCGAGTAGCCGTCGGGCAGCACGAACGCGGTGGCGGGCCGGCTCACAGAGTCAAGGAGGCGGGCGTCTGCAGCAGCTCGCGGATCCGCGCGAGGAACTCGGCGGCGTCGGCACCGTAGAGGATGCGGTGATCGCAGACGAGCGTGAGCGTCATCGTGTGGCGGGCGACGAGCTCGCCCTCGCGCACGACTGCGCGCCGCTCGACCGAGCCGACGGACAGGATCGCGGCCTGGGGCGGGTTGATGATGGCGGTGAAGTTGGCGATCCCGTACATGCCGAGGTTGGAGACGGTGAAGGTGCCGCCGCCGAGCTCGGGCGGGGTGATCGAGCCGTCGCGCACGCGCGCCGCGAGCGCACGGGTCTCGCGGGCGACCTCGCCCAGCGACTTCTCGTCGGAGTCGAACACGGTGGGCACGACCAGCGCGTCCTGGGCGGCGACCGCGACGCCGACGTTGACGCGCGAGTGCAGCTGCAGGGCGCCGTCCTTGTAGCTGCCGTTCGCGCGGGGGTGCTCGCGCAGCGCGAGGGCGGCGGCCTTGAGCACCATGTCGTTGTAGGTGGGCGCGTCGTCGCTTGAGATCCGCTTGAGCTCGGCGCGCAGCGCGACGCACTGCTCCATGTCGACGTTGCTCTGCAGTGTGAAGTCGGGGATCGTGGCCTTGGACTCGGCCATCCGCCGCGCGATCGTCTGCTGCATGCGCGAGAGCGCCTGTGTTGTGGTCTGGCCCTTGGCCTTGCTGACGTCCTCGCGCGGGCTGGGTCCAGGCGCTGCAGTTGCAGCGGCCGAGGACGCGGGCAGCTCGTCGCTCGTCGCTCCCAGGTGACCCGCGGCTTCGACGTCGGCCTTGACGATCCGCCCTCCGGGGCCGCTGCCGGTGAGGGAGTACAGGTCCACGCCCTTCTCGCGGGCGATCCGTCGTGCGAGCGGCGAAGCCTTCAGGCGCTCCTCGGAAGTCGGCGCAGTGGAGGTTGCCGGAGCCTGCGCCGGGGCGGGCGTGGACGCGGTAGGTGCAGGCTCCGCGGATGCTGATTCTGCGGGCGCGGACTCAGACGCCTTCGTAGGCGCCGGCTCGACTTTGGGCGCCGTCGCGCTGGAGTCACCACCCTCGCCGACGTGGGCGATCACGGCGCCGACCGGCAGCGTCTCGCCCTCGCCGGCGACGATCTGCAGCGTGCCCTCCTGGTCTGACTCGTAGACCATCGCGGCCTTGTCGGTCTCGATCTCGGCGAGTTCCTCCCCCCGCGCGACGAGCTCGCCGTCCTGCTTGAGCCAGCGCAGGATCGTGCCCTCCTCCATGGTGTCGGACAGGCGCGGCATCACGATCTCGGCCATCAGCGCGCGCCTCCATCCGGCAGCGCCGCCGCGCTCTCCGCTGGGTCCAGGCCGAGCGTGTCGAGCACGGCCGCGACGATCTGTGGCTCGTGCGGGTAGGCGATGTCCTCGAGCGGCTTGGAGTAGGGCATCGGCACGTCGGCGCCGGACACCCGCCGCACGGGAGCGTCGAGGTCGTCGAAGGCCTGCTCTGAGATCAGCGCGGCGAGGTTGGCGCCGACGCCGCCGTGCGGCCAGCCCTCCTCGACGATCACGCAGCGGTTGGTCTTGCGCACGGAGGCGAGGATCGTGTCGAGGTCGAGTGGGCGCAGCGTGCGGGGGTCGATCACCTCGGCCTGGACGCCGTGCTGCTCGGCGAGCTTGGCGGCGGCGCGCTGGGCGGTGAGCGCCATCCGTGAGACGCCCACGATCGTGACGTCTGAGCCCTCACGGGCGATCCGGGCACGCCCGAAGTCGACGAGCACGTCCTCGCCCTCGGGGACCTCGCCGCGGAGGCCGTAGAGCGACTCATGCTCGATGAAGATGACGGGGTTCTCGTCGCGGATCGCGCTCTTAAGCAAGCCCTTGGCGTCGGCCGCGGTCGAGGGCACGGCGACCAGCAGCCCCGGTATATGCAGGAACAGCGCCTCGAAGCAGTGCGAGTGCGTGGGGCCGAGCTGGTGGCCCGCGCCCTGGGGCATGCGGACGACGAGCGGCACGCGGGCCTGCCCGCCGAACATGTAATGGATGTGCGCGGCGTGGTTGACGATCTGGTCGAAGGCCAGCAGCGCGAAGTTGATCGTCATCAGCTCGACCACGGGTCGTAGCCCGGCCATCGCGGCGCCGACGCCTAGGCCGACGATGGTGTTCTCGGAGATGGGCGTGTCGCGCACGCGCTTCTCGCCGAACTCCTCGAGCAGCCCGTCGGTGACCTTGAAGGCGCCGCCGAAGACGCCGATGTCCTCGCCCATCAGGAATACGCGCTCGTCGCGGCGCAGCTCCTCGCGCAGGGCGGCGCCGAGCGCCTCGCGGTAGCGCAGCTCGGCCATCAGGCGCGATCCTCGCGCGCGAGCGCGTCGGTTAGCTGCTGTTGGACCCCGTCGCCGTCGTTGGCCTGGGAGAACTCGATCGGCTCCTCGGAGTCGCGGGCGTCTTCCTGTGGATCGGTCGTGCGCACGGAGTACCAGCCACTGGAGCTGGGGTCGAGCACGTAGACGTCGTCGTAGAGCGTTTGTGGAGCGGGGAAGGGCGAGGCTTCGGCGAACTGCACGGCGGCGTCGACACGGGCGATGGCGTCGGCGTCGATCTGCGCGCGCTGCGCCTCGTCGATTACGCCCTTGCGCACGAGCCGATCCCCGAAGGCGGGGATCGGGTCACGCTCGCGCCACTGGGCGACCTCCTCCTTGGAGCGGTACTGCTCGGGGTCGGCCATGGAGTGCCCGCGGAAGCGGTAGGTAACGGCCTCGACCAGCAGCGGACGACGCTCCTCGCGCACGCGGGCGATCGCCTCGCAAAGCACGGCGTATGTGTCGAGCACATCCATCCCGTCGCAGCGCATGCCGGGTACGCCGAGGCTCTCGCCCTTGCGCTGCAGGTCGGTGACGGCGGAGTGGCGGCTGAGGGAGGTGCCCATCCCGAACTGGTTGTTGGTGACCATGAACACGACGGGGAGCTTCCAGAGCGCGGCGATGTTCAGGGTCTCACCGAAGGTGCCCTGGTTGGAGGCGCCGTCGCCAAAGGTGCAGAGCGTGACGTCCTCGGAGCCCTCGTAGTCGGAGGCGAGCGCGAGGCCCGCGGCGATCGGCAGGTTGCCGCCGACGATCCCGTAGCCACCCATGAAGCGGCGGGCGGCGTCGAACATGTGCATCGAGCCGCCGCGCCCGCCCGAGCAGCCGTCGGCGCGCCCGAACAGCTCGGCCATCACGTTCTCGGGCGGGGTGCCGCGCACGAGCGCGTGGCCGTGGGAGCGGTAGGTGGAGATCAGGTAGTCGTGCTCGCGCAGAGCGCGGGCGCTGCCGAGGATCGTGGCCTCCTCGCCGATCGAGAGGTGCAGGAAGCCGCCGACTTTGGCACGTGCGTACATCTCGCCGGCGCGTTCCTCGAAGCGCCGGATCAGCGTCATGGTGGCAAGCCACTCGCGCGCGAGCTCGGGCTCGGGCAGAGGGTGCGTGGAGGCGGGTGTGCTTGCGATCAATCCACGGTACTCCAGCGCGCGATGAACTCCTCGGCCTCCAGGCGCGAGAGATCCTCCCGCAGCGCGCGCGCACGCTGGGAGGCGGCGTGCGGGGGCAGGTCCCAGAACAGCGCGACTTCGCCGTCGTCGATGTCGACGAGCTCGATGTGGTCGACTCGCTCGGCGTCCGCCAGCAGCGCGGGCGTGCGCCCACCGCGGGTGAGGATCAGCCGGTAAGCAGCCTTGGCCTTCACGGCGCGGCGCTAACGAGCTCGCGCATACGGACAGCGGCCTGCTCGACGGCGCGCTCGCCTTCGAACAGATCGTCCCCCACGACGATCGCGGGGATTTCGATGATTCCCAGACTGGCCGCGTCCTGCGTGGCGGCGGCGAGTTGCGAGGAGACCGAGGCCAACTCGACGCCGCGCGTCACGGCCGCAGGGTGCATCTCGCAGGCGGCCGCGGCGATCAGCACGTTGTCGAGCTGGGCGAGGTCGCGCCCGCCCGCGAAGGCCTGACGGAAGGCGGCCTGGGCGAAGGGCACGGTGCGCCCGATCGACTTCGCGTAGGTAGCCGCGCGCATCGCGAGCGCGCTGTCGCAGGGATACGGCTTGGGCCAGCGCAGCGGCTGCAGGCCGAGCTCGCCCGCGCGGCGGGCGACGTCCTCGCGAAAGGCTTCGCGCTCCTGCTCGCAGCGCCAGACCTCGATGGGCGCTGCGATCGGCGCGTCGGGACCCGGCTCGCGCTCGCGGGCCAGCTCGCTGGCCAGCACGGGCTGCCACTCGCAGGGGCCGGGCAGTGTGTGCAGGATGCGCTCGGCGGTCAGGTAGGCGAGCGGACTGGAGAGGTCGAAGTAGAAGCTGGCGGGCGCGGCGCTCACGGCTCAGCCGTGGATCAACCAGCCGTCGGCCGCGCGCCCGGCCTCCATGACGGCCTCCGACAGGGTGGGGTGCCCGTGGATGATGCGACCCACCTCGGCGTAGCCACCCTCGAGCGCGCGCACGTTGACCAGCTCTTGGATCAGCTCGGTAGCACGTGCGCCGACGATATGTCCGCCGAGCAGCTCCCCGTACTTGGACTCGCCGACCAGCTTGATCATCCCGGCGCGGTCGCCGTAGACGATGCCGCCGCCGACGGCACCGTAGGGGACCTTGCCGACTACGACGTCGTAGCCCTGCTCGCGGGCCTGCTCCTCGGTGAGCCCGAAGGAGCCGACGTTCGGAGTGCAGAAGGTTGCGCGCGGGATGTCGACGTAGGAGATGGGATGCGTCTGCATGCCGGCGGAATCCTCGACGGCGATGATGCCCTCGTCGGAGGCCTTGTGCGCGAGCGCGGGGCCGGGGGTGAGATCCCCGATTGCATAGACACCCGCGCGGCTGGTGCGCAGCGCGCCATCGACCTTGATCAGACCGCGCTCGTCGAGCTCAATTCCGGCGAGGTCAAGCCCTAGGCCCTCCACGTCGGCGCCGCGGCCCGCGCAGACGACGAGGTAATCGACCTCGAGCTGCTCGCCGTCCCCGTGGGTGAAGGTCACGCTGTTCTCGCCGGGCTGCACGTTGGCGATCGGGTCGCCAGTGTGGACGTTCACGCCCTGGCGCTTGAAGCCGCGCTCGACCAGGCGTGAGATGTCGGGGTCCTCGCTGGGCAGCAGCCGGGGCAGCGCCTCCAGCAGCCAGACTTCGCTGCCGAGACGGGCATAGCCCGAGGCGATCTCGGCGCCGGAGGCGCCGGCGCCGACGACGACGAGGCGGCCGGGCAGCTCCGACAGCGCCCAGGCCTGCTCGGTGCCGATGATGCGGTTGCCGAACTCGATGCCGGGGATCGAGCGGGGCGTGGAGCCCGTCGCAAGGATCACGGTCGCGGCGGCGTAGGTCTCCTCGCCGACGACTACCTGGCCCTCGGCGTTCAAGGCCGCATCGCCCTCGATGACGTCGATCTTGTTTTTCTTGAACAGACCGCCGACGCCGGAGGTGAGCGTGGTGACGACTTTCTCGCGGCGCGCCTGCACGGCGGCGAAGTCGACCTCGACGCCGGAAACGTTCAGCCCGTACTCGCCGGCCTCGCGGATCTCAGCGAGCAGATCGGCGGAGCGCAGCACGGCCTTGGCGGGGATGCAGGCGTAGTTCAGGCAGCGCCCGCCGAGCTTGTCGCGCTCGACCACGGCGGTCTTCTTGCCGAGCTGTGCGGCGCGAATTGCGGCCACGTAGCCGCCGGGCCCGGAGCCAATGACGATGCAGTCGTAAGTGTCGTTTGCCATCGCGAGCTGAGCCTATCGAAGCGACGTGTGCGAGCCCGGTGCGTTCGATTCGTCGGACCCTAGACGTCTACAGCGTCATTTCAGGGGCCGCTGCTCTCCGGCCTGGATCCGCCCCATTACGCGCACGAGCTTCCAGAACAGCCAGCCGCCGAGCAGCACGCTGACGAGGCAGACCGCTGCGGCGAGCAGCGTCGAGGCGACGACCAGCGCCAGCGAGGTGACGATGATTTGAAAGGCGAGCAGCGCCTCGAAGGAGAGCACGGCCCAGTAGCGCCGCCTGTACATGCCCTGTGCGAGCAGCGCCAGCACCACGGCTAGCAGCGCCGCACCGGGCAGCGAGCCGCCGTGACGGCTGAGGTCATGGATGCTGGCGGCGCCGGCGAGGACCGCGATCGCGAGCAGCACGCAAACGGCGATGGCGACGCGCAACGGCACCGGCCACTCGCGCTCGCCCAGTGGCGCGAGCGCGGCGCGGGCTAGCTCGTCGCGCTCGCTCCGGGGCACGCGCTGCTGGCGCTGCTGCTGACCCTCGCTGTCGCCGGGCTCGGCCATGTGGCTCGCCACTAGCGGGTGACGCTCCGGTCGAGTCGCTCGCGTAGCGCGCGGGCAGCGGCCTCAGGGTCCTCGGCGTCGGCGATCGCGCGCAGCACCACCATCCGCGTTGCGCCCGCGTCGAGCACCTCACCGACGTTCGTCGCGTCGAGGCCGCCGATCGCAAAGAATGGGACCGTTGCATGCGCGGCCGCGTAGCGCACCAGCTCCGTGCCGACCGCGGGGCGGCCGGGCTTGGTGGGCGTTTCGTGCACGGGCCCAACGCCGATGTAGTCCACCAGCGGCGCGCCGTCGCCGTCGCTTGCGAGCGCAGCGTCGATCTCCGCGGGCGCGTGCGTGGAGAGCCCGATCAGCATGTCCTCGCCCACGAGCTCGCGCGCCTCGGCGACGGGCATGTCGTCCTGGCCGACGTGCAGCCCGTCGGCGCCGGACTCGCGCGCGACGAGCGGTCGGTCGTTGACGATCAGCAGCACGCCCAGGCGCTCGCACAGCGCGTGTGCGGCGTTGGCGATCGCGACCAGCTCATCGTCCCCGAGCTGCTTGTCGCGCAACTGCACGACCTCGACGCCGCCCGCGACCGCGGGGTGCAGCACCTCGGGCAGCGGGCGCCCGCCGGGGAAGGCGCTGCAGACGAGGTAGAGCTTCGCGGCGGCCAGGCGCTCGCGGCGCTCGGCGCCTAGGTCCGATACAGGCATCGCCTCAGTCTCGCAGGCGCTTGTGCGGGCTAGCATCAACGTGATGAGAAGCTCACCCGATCTGCTTGTGGTCGGCGGCGGCGTGATCGGACTCTCGATCGCGTGGCGCGCGCGCGAGCGCGGCATGTCGGTCATGGTGCTGGAGCGCGACACGCTCGGAGGTGGTACCTCGCGTGTCGCTGCGGGAATGCTAGCCCCGGTGGCTGAGGTCGAGTTCGGAGAGGCGGGGCGGCGTGTGCTCGGGCTTGGACTGCGCTCCGCGGAGTTGTGGCCCGCGTTCGCCGCGCAGCTGCAGTCGGTCTCGAACATCGAGCTGGGACTGCTGCGCACGGGCACGATGCTGTTGGCGCGCGATGAGGATCAGGCGCGCGAGCTCGAGCGCCAGATTGCATTCCGCGGAGAGCTGGGTCTGCGTACCGAGCGCCTACGGGGGAGCCAGGCGCGCGAGCGCGAGCCCGCCCTCGCGCCGACGGTCCGCCTCGCGCTAGAAGCGCCCGACGATCACTCGGTGGATCCGCGCCGCGTGCTTGCGGCCCTGCGCGCGGCGTGTGAGGGCAGCGGCGTGGAGCTGCGGGAGCATGCGAACGTCAGCCGGGTCGAGTCCGACGAGTCTGGTCACACGACCGGCGTCGCGCTTGCGGCGGAGGGCGAGGTCGTGGGCGCGGAGCAGGTCGTGATCGCGGCGGGCGCCTGGAGCCCGCAGATCGAGCTCCCCGATTCCGAGAGCGGGGGCGAAACGAGCCCGCCGGTACGCCCGGTGCGTGGCCAGCTACTGCGCTTGCGCGATCCCTCGGGCCCAGGGCTGCTGAGCCGGGTCGTGCGCTTTGAGGGGGGCTACCTGGTGCCTCGCCCCGACGGGCGTTACGTGCTGGGGGCGACGGTCGAGGAGCGCGGCTTTGACCTGGAGCCCGACGCCGGTGGCGTCTATGAGCTGCTGCGCGAGGCGCACGAGCTGCTCCCCGGCGTGAGCGAGCTGAAGATCGAGGAGCTGTGCGTGGGGCTGCGCCCTGGCACGCCCGACAACGCACCGGCGATTGGCTCGGGCGCACTGGAGGGCCTGACCTGGGCCACGGGCCACCACCGCAACGGGATTCTGCTCGCGCCGCTTACCGCACAACTCGTGGTCGAGCTGCTGAGCGGCGAGCGCCCGGAGCAGGAGCTGTTGGCGGCGTGTGCACCGGCGCGCTTTCAGGCGGTGCGCGCGTGATCAGCCTGAACGGCGAAGAGGCCGACGTGCCCGCGGGCGAGACCGTCGCCGCGGTGCTCACGCGTTTGGATCTCTCGCCCGACGCGCGTGGCGTCGCGGTGGCCGTTGACGGCGAGGTGGTTCCGCGCGCGCAGTGGCGGTCGTTCACGCTGGCGGAGCACGCACGGGTCGAGGTCCTGACCGCGATGCAAGGAGGATGATGGCGAGCGTGCCCGAGGCCGGCCCCACGCAGCGCACGACGCACAACGGCGCGGTGCAGCCCGCGGCGGTGGCTGGCGAGCAGCTGACGATTGCGGGGCGCACGCTGCGCTCGCGGCTGTTGCTCGGCACTGGCGGTTTCCCTTCGTTGGCGATCCTGGCGGAGGCGATCGCGGCGAGCGGCTCGGAGCTGGTGACGGTGGCGCTGCGCCGCGTGGACCCAGCAGCGCGCGGCTCGCTGATCGACGTACTGGCGGAGGCGGGCGTGGAGCTGCTGCCGAACACCGCGGGTTGCTACACGGCGCGCGATGCCGTGCTCACGGCGCGTCTGGCACGCGAGGCGTTTGCGACGGACTGGATCAAGCTCGAGGTGGTGGGCGATGAGGACACGCTGATGCCCGATGCGCCGGAGCTGCTACACGCGGCGGAGGAGTTGGTGGACGAGGGCTTCGTGGTGCTGCCCTACACGACCGACGATCCGGTGCTGGCGCGCCGGCTGGTGGACGTGGGCTGCGCGGCGGTGATGCCCTTGGGCTCGCCGATCGGCAGCGGCATGGGCATCCGCAACCCCTACAACCTGGCGCTGATCCGCGAAGCGGTTGATGTACCACTGGTGCTCGACGCGGGCGTGGGAACCGCCTCCGACGCGGCCTTGGCGATGGAGCTGGGCTGCGACGCGGTGATGGCGGCCTCGGCGATCTCCCGCGCGCGGGACCCGGTGCGGATGGCGGACGCGATGCGCGCGGCGGTCGAGGCGGGTTGGCTGGCGCGAGGCGCGGGGAGGATTCCGCGGCGGACTTACGCCACCGCCTCCACCCCCGAGCAGGGCTTGCCGGACTTCAGCTGAGGACTTCGATCGTCCCGTTCATCGAAGCGGGATGGATCGTGCACTCGTAGTGGATCACGCCCGGCTTCAGCGCCTTGAGCTCGAACGTGCCCCCTTTGCCGAAGTCCTTGGAGGCGAACGTCTGCGGGCCGCCCTCGCTGGTGACGTTGTGCTCGACGCTGTCGAAGTTGGTCCACTCGATCGTGCTGCCGACCTTGACCTTGAGCGTGTCGGGCGCGATTGCGATGTTGCGATAGGCGACGCGCACGGTTCCGCCCTTGACGGCGCCGCTCGCGGGGGCGAACTTGGGCGTGGTCGTCACTTTCAAAGCGTTGCCGCTCTTGGCCGTAGCGGTCTTGGTGCTCGTGGCGGCGGTGCTCGAGCTCGATGAGCTGCTGGAGGACCCGCAGCCGACCAGCGCCGTGAGCCCGATGCAAACAATGAGCGTGAGAAGGCCTCTGCGCATCTGCGAAGGGACCCTAGCCTAGACTGGCTCGTCCATGTCACGCGATTTTCTGACAGGCGCCGAGCTGTCGGCACCAGAGCTGGATGCGCTGCTCGACCGCGCGCTGCAGCTTAAGGCCGAGCCGCTTTCCTCGCGTGCGCTGGAGGGGCGCAGCGTGGCGCTGGTGTTCCAGAAGCCCTCTACCCGCACGCGCCTGTCGTTCGAGGTCGGGGTGCACGAGCTGGGCGGTCATCCGGTGATCCTGCGCGCGGACGAGTTGCAGCTCTCGCGCGGTGAGGCTGTGCGAGACACGGCCTTGGTCTTCTCTCGCCACGTGGCCGCCCTCGGCGTGCGTACGGGCCCACACGAGCTGCTGGAGGAGCTCGCGCGCAATAGCTCGATTCCCGTGATCAACATGCTCACCGCGCTGCATCATCCCTGCCAGGCCCTGGCGGATCTGCTGACACTGCGCGAGGCCTATGGCTCGCTGCAGGGGCTGCGCCTGGCGTATGTCGGCGATGGCAACAACGTCGCTCGCTCGCTCGCGATCCTGGGCACGCTGGCGGGGCTCGACGTGGCGGTGGCCTCGCCGGGGGGCTACACGCTCGAGCAGGATCTCGCACTGCCCGACGAAGCGAGCGGCACGCTGATACTGCACGCAGACCCGCGTGAGGCGGTGGCGGGGGCGTGCGCGGTCTACACCGATGTATGGGTCAGCATGGGCGACGAGCAGACCGCCGAGCAGCGGCGCGCGGACCTGGGGGATTACCGGGTTGACGATGCGCTGCTTGACGCAGCGGCGCCCGGGGCCTTCGCGATGCACGACCTGCCGGCCCACCCGGGCGAGGAGATCACGGCCGAGGTGCTTTACGGCGAGCGTGGCCGGCGTATCTGGGACCAGGCTGAGAACAGGCGCCACGCGCAGAAGGCGCTGCTCGAGCTGCTCGTCGGCGACGCACGATGAGTACCTCGCCGGACCTCGCGCAATCGATCGAACCGGCCGCCGATGGCTTCGAGCGCCCGCAGCGCGGCGACGAGCTGGAGCTTCAGATCGAGTCGCTGGCCTTTGGCGGCGAGGGCGTGGCGCGGATCGGTGATGGCGGATACGTGGTGTTCGTCGCGGACGCCGTTCCGGGCGACCGGGTGCGGGCGGTGGTGCACAAGCGCAAGCGCAGCTACGCGCACGCGCGCACGATCGAGCTGCTCGAGCCGAGCCCCGAGCGGATTGCGCCGCTGGCGCAGCACCCGGGTGTGCCATGGCAAGTGCTCCCATATGAGCGCCAACTACAGATCAAGCACGAACAGGTGGGCGAGGCGCTGCGCCGGATCGGTCGCCTGGAGGGCTTCGAGCTGCAGGAGATCGTCCCCGCGGTGGAACAGTGGCGCTATCGCAACAAGCTCGAGTACTCCTTCGGCGGCGAAGGCGGTGAGCTGGTGTGCGGCTTCCATGCCCCCGCGGGTGCTAACAGCGTACTGGCGATGGATGACTGCCTGTTGGCCTCCGAGCGCGGCAACCTGGCGCGTGAGCTGGCGCTGCAGTGGTGCCGCGCGGAGGGGCTGAGTGCCTGGGACCGCGGCAGGCGCTCGGGCGCCGGCCCCGCGGGTCGGCGCGGCGGGCACCGCCGGGAGCAGCGCATCGGCCCGGCGGCGGACGGACGCGCGCAGCTGCGCAACCTAGTGGTGCGCGAAGGTCGCCACAGCGGGCAGCTGCAGGTCCGCGTAGTGACCAGCGAAGGTGAGCTCGAGGCCGGCTCGCTCGCAGCCGCGCTCAGCGACGGGCTGGGCGAGACGCTCTCGGGTGTGCTGTGGACGCGTTCGGGCAGCCTCGCGGAGACGACGGCGGGCGGCGAGACGGAGCTGGTGTGGGGCGAGGGCAAGCTGCCCGAGCGGTTGGGCGAACTGGAGCTTCAGATCTCGGCCGAGGCCTTCTTTCAGACGAACACCGAGATGGCGGAGCACCTGTATGGGCTGGTGGTGGAGTTCGCGGCGCTGGAGGGCTGGGAGCGCGTGTATGACCTATACAGCGGGATCGGCTCGATCGCGCTCACGCTGGCCCCCCGTGCAGGGGAGCTGTGGGGCATCGAGCTGATCGAGCAGGCGGTCGCGGACGCGATCGCCGGTGCCCGCGCGAACGAGGTCACGAAGGCGAACTTCTTCGCGGGCGACGTGCGCCTCGCGCTGCCGGAGCTGCTGGAGCGCGCGGGCCGCCCCGACGTGCTGGTCGTCGACCCGCCGCGCGCCGGGCTCTCGAAGAAGGTGGTGCACCGCATCATCGACGCCTCACCCAAGCGGATCGTCTACGTCTCCTGCAACCCCACCACGCTGGCGCCCAACGCCGCCGAACTGGTCGAGGCGGGGTGGACGCTGCGCAAGGTCAGGCCCGTCGACATGTTTCCGCAGACGCACCACATCGAGTGCGTGGCCCTGCTGCAGCGCAGCTAGGCTTCACGACCAATGCGCGCCGCCACCATCCGCGATCAGGAGATCGTGATCGAGCAGCACCCCGACCCGGAGCCGGGTGCGGGCGAGGTGCTCGTGCGCGTGCACGCCGCGGGGCTGAACGGCGCGGACATGATGCAGCGGCGCGGGCTCTACCCTGCGCCTCCCGGCAGCCCGCAGGACATCCCCGGGATGGAGCTGGCGGGCGAGGTCGCCGCGCTGGGTCCGGGCTGCGAACGCTTCGCCGTGGGCGACCGCGTGATGGGGATCGTCGGGGGTGGCGCCCAAGCCGAGCTATGCGTCGTGCACGAGCGCGTGCTGATGCCAGTGCCCGACGGGCTCGACTGGGCCGCGGCGGGCGGCCTACCCGAGGTGTTCGCCACCGCTCATGACGCGGTCTTCACTCAGGGTGAGCTTCGGCCTGGCGAGCGCCTGCTGGTGCACGGTGGTGCCGGTGGCGTCGGCACGGCCGCGATCCAGCTGGGTCGCGCCACGGGCGCGCGGGTGACGGCGACCGTGCGCAACGAGCAGCGGCGCGCGCAGGTCGCCGCGCTCGGCGCGGAGGTCATCGCCCCCGAGGGCTTTGCCGAGCGCGGGCCGTTCGACGTGATCCTCGAGCTAGTCGGCGCCCCCAACATGCCCGAGAACCTGCAGGCGCTCGCAACCGGCGGGCGCATCGCCGTGATCGGCGTCTCCGCGGGGGCCAAGTCCGAAGTCAACCTGTTGGCGCTGATGGGCAAGCGTGCACGGATCCACGGCTCCACGCTGAGGGCGCGGCCGCTCGAGCAAAAAGCGCAGGTCGCACGGCTCGTCGAGCACGAGGTGCTGCCGCTGTTCGCGTCCGGTGCGCTCGTGGTCCCGATCGCTGAGACCTTCTCGCTCGAGCAGACCGCCGCGGCCTACGAGCGTTTTGCGGCAGGCGGCAAGCTCGGCAAGGTCGTCGTCACGCTGTAGCCACTCGCGTGGCGTGGGACGCGAGCCACGAGGCACCGCGGCGAGAGGATGCTCGACCTCCTCACAGGCCGAGCTTACGAACCCCGGCCTCGTCGAACCCGAAGTGGTGACCGACCTCGTGACGCACGGTTTGCGTGACCTTCGAGCGCAGGCGCGCTGGATCGTCTCCGAAGTCGCGCACGAGCGTGTCGCGGAAGATCAGGATCTCGTCTGGCGGCCCGCCGCCTCCGAAGAAGCCGCTGCCACCCCTCTTGAGGCCCACATACAGACCGTAGGCGTGATGTTCGGCACCACGGTCCGAGACGACGATCGCGACGTTCTGCAGCGCCCGTTGAAACCCGGTCGGCAGATCGTCGAGCGCCGAGCGAACGAGTTGCTCGAACTCCTGCTCGCTGTATTGATTGCGTTTGCCCATGCCGGTCGCGCCGCCGTCAGTACGGAGGCTGCGAGGCGTACCACTCGCCCAGCACCCTGAACGAGGCCCAGAAGTCGCGCTTTGAGTCTTGCTCGTCCAGCGAGTCGTCGATGTTCGGCACGTACAGCGCGTCGATCATCGGCGTCAGCTGCTGGATTCTGCCCAGCAGCGGCTCTAGCGGGTGGGCCAAGGGAATCTCCATCTCGTTTAGCGTTGCTAGGGCCTCCTCGCCCATCACGACCACGATCTTCGGTTGCACGATCGCCAACTCAGCCACGACGCGCGCCATGCAGGCCGGGTCCGCCAGCGAGGAGTCGCTCAGCGGGCACTTCACACACAACGTCCCGTATACCGCCAGCGGGTCGATCTGCAGCCGCTTTAGCGACTTCATCAGCGCGCCGCCAGCGCGACCGTAGAAGGCCACGCCCTCCTCGATCTCCGAAGGCAGCGGCGCGTGCTTGAGCAGCATGATGTCTGCCTGTGGGTGCCCTGAGCCCAGCACCGGCATCAGATTGCCGCGCGGGCAGTGCGGGCAGGACTGCAGCTCGCGCGTGAGCGTGTTCAGCTCACGGATCGCGCGCTCCAAGTACTTCTCGCGGATCTCGTCATCGGTCACGGGCATCGACTCCGAGGGATTTGACGACGCCGATGGTTGTCCTTGACCGTGCATCAGTACTTGCGCCAGCCTAGCCCGCCGATGTCGGCCTGGCCAGCGCGTATGCCCGCAGCTCGCGCTAGGCGCTGCCCCTGCCGCGCCCCTGCGCCGAGCGGCGTACGCGCTTTACGCGCCGTGCCCGGCTCGCGCGCTGGGCGGCCGGCGGCGTCGCCCGGGTCTGCAGGAACTTCAGCGCCTGCACGTACAGAAGCGAGGAGCGGCCCATGACGATCTCGGCCGCCCGCAGCGACTGCAGGAACTCCTGCGGCCCGTCGAAGTCGCGCATGCGGATACGCGCCGAGCCCAGGCCCTGTGCGACGTGCGAGTCCGAGCCCGCCCCAGCCACGATCCGGTACTTCGCCGCGAAGCGCACTGCCTCGTCGTTAAAGGCGCCGATCGCCACGCGCGGGTTGAACACCTCGATCGCGTTAACGTCGTCCAGGATCGCCAGCAGGTGCTCGTAATCCGGCACCGAGTGCATGCGATCGAACGGGTGCGGCACATAGACCAGGCCGCCCTGGCGCTTGATCTCCGCCACCGTCTCCTGCAACGTCAGCCCGCGGGGGATCTTTTCCTCGATAAACAGGCCGATCACCTCGCCCTGTTCGGCGGTCTTGACCTCCTCGCCGACGATCACCTTGACGCCGGCCTCCTGCGCCTGCGCGCGTGCCTCCAGTGCCCCGGAAATCTCGTTGTGATCGGTCACCGCGATCGCGCCCAGCCCCTGCGCGCGAGCCGTTGCCAGCAGCACCTCGACCGGCGTGGCGCAGTCGTGTGAGTGATCGGTGTGCATGTGTAGGTCAACGTCGATCAGCGGCCGCCGTGCCAGCTCTGCCGCCAGGCGCTCATCGCCCTCCAGGGAGTGGCGCCGCGCCGCCAGCGCCTGATAGATCTGCTCGTAGCGGCCCGCCGCCCGCTCGTCGTCGGCGATCAGCTCGTAGTCCGCCGGGAAGTGCTTGGCCATCAGCTCCGCCGTCTCCGCCAGACTCGCCGTACGCGCATCCAGGCGTCCGTAAAAGCTCTCCACGAAGCGGCGTGCCAGCAGCGTTGAGAGCAGGCGCTCGGTGGAGGAGTGGAACGAGCCCACGTTCAGCGCGCGCGAGTGGCGCAGCGCCGCGTTAGAGGTGCTGGGCGCGAACGGCTCGTGTACATGTACGAAGTCGAGCTCCACTGTGCCCAGCAGTTCCTCGATCGTGCGCGCCACGTCGATCGAGAGCGCCGACGGGCGCCGGCGAGCGCCGCCCGTCACGTCGAGCACCTCACCCACCGCGATCACGCGCGGCTCGCCCGCGGGGGTCGCGCTGAGCAGCTGCTCCAGATCGCCGCGCGCAGCCCGCAGCGCTTTGCGCGACTCGCGCACGCGCTCCTGCGAGTGCGAGGGCGCCAGCACCAGCACGCTATGGCCACGCCGCGCCAGCGCCGTACTCGCGCGCAGGATGTGCGCGTTGACCTCGTTTTCCTGTGCCTCCCACGGGTACGGGGTCACGTGGGCGATGGAGTACGGCATGGCCATCGGCTACTCGATTATGCCCGCCCGCCATGGCGGGCGAGGTTGTTCGCGGGGCGACGCTCCATCCGTGGAGGACGCGTGACGCGACCTATTTGGCCGCGCCCGCTTTTGCCCGGGCTGGCGCTTTGGTTTTCGCGCCGGCTTTCGCCTTGCGCGCCGGGCGCCCGCCCGTCGCCTGTGGTCGACCCGCGTACTTCGCGATGAACTTCTCCGTGTCCGTACGCGCTTGGTCGTCCGGGCGCTGGTTGTGGGGCGACTTCATCAGGTAGGAGGAGGGCCCGTCTAGCTGTCCGCCCACGCCGTGGTTCAACGCTAGCTTGCAGCAGCGCACCGCGTCGATCACGATCCCCGCCGAGTTCGGCGAGTCCCATACCTCGAGCTTCAGCTCGACGTTCAGCGGCACGTCGCCAAAGGCCTGGCCCTCTACGCGAATGTGCGCCCACTTGCGGTCAGTCAGCCACGGCACGTAGTCCGAGGGGCCGATGTAGACGTCCTTCGCCGGCAGCTTGTGGTCCATGATCGAGGTCACCGCGTTGGTCTTGGAGATCTTCTTGGACTCCAGCCGCTCGCGCTCGAGCATGTTGTAGAAGTCCATGTTGCCGCCTACGTTCAGCTGCGAGGTACGCAGCATCTTCACCCCGCGGTCCGCGAACAGACGAGCCAGCGTGCGGTGCACGATCGTCGCGCCGACCTGCGACTTGATGTCGTCGCCTACGATCGGCAGTTTCGCGGCCTTGAAGCGCTTGTCCCAGTAGTTCTCGCGCGCGATGAACACCGGGATGCAGTTGACGAAGCCGCAGCCCGCCTCGAGCACCTGCTCGACATACCACTTCGTCGCCTGCTCGGAGCCCACTGGCAGGTAGGAGACCACCACGTCGGTGTGCGTGTCCTTGAGGATCTGCACGATGTCAGCGGTCTCGCCCGGCGCCTTTTTGATCTTCTCTTTTAGGTACTTGCCAAGGCCGTCGTGAGTCATTCCGCGATAGACCGGGACGCCGAGCTTCTTCGGCACCTTCGCGAACTTCATCGTGTTGTTTTGGCCGGCCCAGATCGCTTCGCCCAGGTCCTTGCCGACCTTCGTGGAGTCGATGTCGAAGGCCGCCGTGAATTCGATGTCGCGCACGTGGTAGCCGCCCAGGTTGACGTGCATCAGGCCCGGGACCTGCTCGTTGGGGTCGGCGTCGCGGTAGTAGTTGACGCCTTGTACGAACGCCGAGGCGCAGTTGCCGACGCCGACGATCGCCACGCGGACCTTGTCCGACTGAAACCTCGCCGCGCCGTTGCTCGATGCGCCGTTGCTGGCTGCCGCGCCGTTGCTCCGGCTGCGGCCATTGCTCTGATTTGTGCTCAAAAGAAAGTCCTTCCGGGTAAGTTCGAGGTAACTACTCCGCGTCTCGCGCTAGGTCACACCGACCAACTCGCGCCGTACGTGCCAGATGCGCTGCGCCACCGTCACCAGGCTCAGCACCGCCAGCACGTAGACCGCCGGTTCCAAGAGCTGGAAGTCCCCGAGCGAGGCGCCGCGTGCGAACACCAGCCCGATCGAGAGGATCACCACGCGCACCGGGCGCGTCGCGATTCCGACCTTGCACTCCACGCCCAAGGCCTCGGCGCGGGCGCGGGTGTAGCTAACCATCAGCGAGGCCAGCACCGCCACGACGACCGCCGCCGCTGGCACCTGTTTGCCGGTCAAGGCGAAGTAGCCCGCCACCGAGGTCAGCACGATGCCCTCCTCGATGCGGTCAAGGGTCGAATCGAGGAATGCGCCGAACGGAGTTCCCTTGCCTGACATGCGCGAGTAGCGCCCGTCCAGCGTGTCCATGATCGATCCGATGATGAACGCCAAGCCACCGAGGAAGAACAGCCGTTCCCAGACCAGCACCGCTGCCACCAGGTTCAGCGCCAAGCCCGTGAGCGAGATCGCGTTTGGTGTCAGGCGGGACTCGATCAGCCTGTTGCGCACCAGCTCGCGGCGTTCGCCCGAGCCGATCGGTGCGCGTGCAGCGCGAGGCTTGCGCCCTGCGCGGTAGCCGGCGCGCCGCGCGCGCCGGGGCGAGCTGTGTTGTCTGGGTGCCATGGATTCGCGGTCGGGGCGCTAGCTGGCTCGCACCTGTGGTGAGGCCACGGCCGAGAAGCGCCACACCGCCGGTCGGGCGCGCGCCAGCCAGCGCGCGCCGTAGGCCGAGGCGCCCGCCGTCAGCGCTCCCAGCAGTGCGTCGACGATGAAGTGGTTGGCCGTCACCACGATCACGAACGTCATCAGGAACGGATAAAACAGCCACACCGCCTTCACCACACGATGCTTGGACAACCGCGCCAGCGGCCAGCCAATCATCAGCGCGAACGCCACGTGCATCGAGGGCACTGCGGCGTAGGGGTTGAACAGCGCGGTCGCCGTCGCGCTCGTGTGCGAGACGTGCACGCCCGTGATGTCCGACACGCTGTCGATGAAGCCCCACTCCGGCATAAAGCGCGGTGGCGCCGTCGGGAACACGATGTAGCCCACCAGCGCGATCGCCATCGCGATCATGAACATGTTCCGCACGAAGTAGAAGGATTTGTTGTGGCGCAGGTACAGGTACAGCAGCGCGCTCAGCGTGATCGAGGTCTGCGCGTTCACGTACAGCCAGCTCGCGCTCACCATCAGTAGGTGACTGCCGGACGCCCATGCCTGCACACTCGGCTCGACGAACAGGTGTAGCTTGCTCTCGATTGAGATCAGATCGCGCGCGTGCGCGAACGCCGCGTTCGCGTCCCCCTCGACTAGCCCGCGCACCAGACGGTAGGCGAAGTAGGCGGCGGCGAAAAGAGAGATCTGCCGGAGCGCATCGAGCCAGCCATGGGGCAGGACGCGCGCCTGCAGCAGGCGGGCGCGGGCGACCATCGATCTGAAGCCTAGACGACGCACGCCGGCGGCGTTCCGGAGGCCCGCTCGAGTAGGCCCGGCCTCGTTCCGCGGCCTGGCTCAGCGGCAGCGGGGACCGTGTGAGAACACGCGCGCCGGGGAGAAGTCGATCCCTACACGCAGCGTTCCCGCCGACCGCGCCTGCACTTCGGTCCAGCCGTCGCGTGTGCGCGCCACGCAGCCGCGACCGTCGAGCAGCGCCCAGTAGGGCGTGAAGCGCACACGCACCACAAAGCTCCCCGCGCGCCGCGTGCGCAGCGTGAACGAGTCGCTGCCCAGCCGCTCGATCGCGCTAGGCGGTTGCGCCAGCGGGGTCGGTGCCCGCAGTTCGAACAGGCGCCAATGGCGCGAACGCCAGACTTCTCGCAGGTAGCCAAGGCCCCCGCGCAGCAGGCGTGCCTCCGCCCGTGCCGAGTAATCCAGCGGCGCGTCGGCCAGGGCCACGTAGGAAATCGCGTTTTGCGACAGCCATGCTCGGTAGCGCGCTCGGCTCAGCGTGCCGGCGGGTGCGTAGAACACCCCGTCGTCGTGGATATCCAGCTGGCGCTCCCAGCCGCGAGCAATCGACACGCGGTCCGCTACCCAGCGCGACTCCGCGCGGTTGCGCGTCGGCACCACCTCGATGCGAGCCGCGCGCGCGTCGTAGCCGACCCCCAGGCGGTCGAGCTCGCCCAGCAGCGGCGTGTAGTAGGCGGCTCGGGCGGCGGGATCCGAGGCCGCAGAAACGTAATCCGCGATCGGCGCGCGCAATTGCCAGTAGAGCAGTAGCGGCAACAACGCGATCAGTGCACGTCCCCGCCAACCGCCTCCCACCCGCGTGCAGGCCACCAACGGACCCGCGACCATCGCGCCGAGGCGGTCCACGTTCCCCCCCACGGGCGTCGCCACCAGGTAGCAACCCAGCACCGCCAGCCCGTACAGCAAGACACCAGCGCGGATCACACGCTGCTCTCGCGGGATCGCCCACCCCACCAGCGCCAGCACCGCCAGCACCGGGTAGAAGGCCGAGGCCGCGAAGGGCTCCGAGCCGCCTTCCGGGAACGCGAGCGCCAACAGCGCCACCGGCGCCAGCGCCGTCCCGGCCAGCAGTAGTGGAAACCGCGCACTCGCCAGGCCGGGGTGCGTGAAGCGGGCACGCGCCAAGCGCTCCCCTCCCAGCGCCCATGCCACCGCGATAAGCGCGAGGAAGGCGCCCGCCAGCGGACTCGCCAGCGGGCACAGGAGCGCCAGCGCCAGCGCACAGAGCGCCAGCGCCAGTCGTCCTCCGCTCCATTCAGCGCCCGCGGCCAGGCGCTGCGCCGCGAGGAGCGCCGCCAGCCCGAGTGCCACGCCCAGCTCGAACGCGATGCGGTTGCCAAGCAGCCCCACCGCGGCGCCCAGCGCGAACCACAGCGTCGCCCCGCGCTCGGCGCGCGGCGTGAAGCGGCCCGCCACGAGCGCGCCGAACAGCGCGCTCGCCAGCGTCATCGAAAGCGCGCCCAAGAGCTGGGGCCCCAGCAGCGCCCCCAGCGGCGGCGAGAGCAGCGAGTAGGCCAGCAGGTGGTGACCGCCGTACCAGCCGTTGTCCCACAGCGTCAGGCCCACCCGCGAGAACAAATCGCTGCGATAGCCCGCCGCCGCCAGGTCCGTGCTCACCGGCGCGACGAT
Source organism: uncultured Solirubrobacteraceae bacterium (assembly GCA_963697725.1). Taxonomy (GTDB): domain Bacteria; phylum Actinomycetota; class Thermoleophilia; order Solirubrobacterales; family Solirubrobacteraceae; genus Palsa-744. The sequence continues at coordinate 3,188,230 of OY969096.1, read as the reverse complement.
CACGTACAGCAGACCGAACGCCGCGGTCAGCGTCCACGCTGGAAGTCGCCGGCGCGAGGACGCCGCGAACCCCGCCCGCGCTGCGCGCGCGGAGGCGCTCACTCCCGCGCGTCGCCCAGGAACTCGACTACTCGCTCAAGCGCATCCGGGCGATCGAGCCAGGGCCAGTGCCCCGCGTCCGCCAGCTCAATCAGCTCGGCGTCGAGCGCGTCCGCGTAGGCCTTCGCGAAGCGCTCGGGGAAGTAGGGGTCGCGCATGCCCCACAGCACCAGCGCACGCGCGTCCAGCTCCCCCAGCCGTGCTCCAGCCGCCGCCAGCACCTCCGAGGGCGAGCTGCGATACAGCCGCAGGATCGCGCGCTGCGTGCCCTGGTCGAAGTGATCGAGCACGCTGTCCTGCCACGTTTGCGGCATCGGCCCCGGCGTCGCGTTGCTCTCGCGCGAGATCAGGCTCAGCGTGCGGCGGTTTGTCATTCCCATCGACAGCTCCCCCAGTACCGGCGTGCGCCAGATGCGCGCCGTACGGTGCCAGCGATAGTCCGGCAGGAAGGGCACTGCGTTGATCACCACCAACCGCTCGATCCGCTCCGGGTGGCGCTGCGCGAAGGCCAGCCCCACCGCGCCCCAGTCGTGCACCACCAGCCGTACGCGCTCGACGCCCACCAGCTCCAAGAACGACTCCAGAAAGTCTGCGTACTCCTCGATCGTGAAGCCCAGCGAGCCTGGCTTGCCCGAACGCCCGAAGCCCGGCAGGTCAGGCGCCAAGCCGCCGCTGCGCGCGAGGAACGGGAGCCAGTCGTCGGAGTTCGTCGGGACCCCGTGCAGGTACAGCGGCACCGCGCTCGCCTGTGTCTCGCGCTCGCCCGCGGCCGAGGCGCCGTTGCGGGCCGGCTGCACCGACGCGCTGCGCCAGAAGACCGGGAGACCCGCGATCTCGCCGTTGTGATCGCTCACCTCGGGCACCGCGCGAGGATATAGCGCCGGATACCGTGGGCGCGTGCCCTCCGCACCTGCATGGAAGCCGCCCACGCGTGCGCGCGTCGTGCGGGTGCGCGATCGCTTGCGCGAGGTCTATGGAGTGCCGCTGCTGCGCCCGCACGGCCACCCGATCGCCGAGCTCGTGCTGACCGTGCTCTCGCAGTCGACTAACGATCGCAACCGCGACGTCGCCTTCCTGCGCCTGCGCACGCGCTTTCCCTCGTGGGAGGCCGTGCGCGACGCACCCGTCGCCGAGCTCGAGGAGGCGATTCGCCCGGGCGGCATCTCGAAGGTCAAGTCCGTACGCATCCAGGCGATCCTGCGGGCGATCTCAGAAGACCCGCGAGACCCCGAGCATGAGCTCTCGCTCGACTGGCTACCCCGCGGGCAGCTGGCCCAGGCGCGCGACTACCTCACCGCGCTGCCCGGCGTCGGACGCAAGACCGCTGCCTGCGTGCTGCTGTTTGCCTATGGCCTACGCGACGTGCCCGTCGATACGCACGTCTCACGCGTTGGCGCGCGCCTGCACCTGCTCCAAGATGGCGCCCCCTTCGAGCGCATGCACGACCAGATGCTCGCGCTCACTCCGCCCGGTCAGGAGCTCGAGCTACACGTCAACCTGCTGCGCCACGGCCGGCGCACCTGCCACGCGCGCTCGCCCCAATGCGAGGACTGCGCGCTCGCGCGGATGTGTCCGAGCCGCGCGATGTTTCGCTGACGCATCACGGCCACTAGCTTCTTCGTCGGCACCGCGGCTGCAGGCCTTATGCGAGCGTCGATCTATGTCGACCCTCGGGCATGGCGTCGCGACGTTGCTCACCAAGCGTCCTTGCGCTCGGGCTCACGGTCCTGCTCGCAGTCGGTGCCGGTGCCGTTGGCACCGCAAGCGCGGCTCGTGCGCCGGGGACTTGTCGGCCCGGACACGCTCGCGCGGTAGCTACCGACTCGATCGCGCAGGTCTACTTGCAGGGCCAGGGCCCCGCATTGGGTTACTACGGCTGCGTGTACGGACAGGCGGCCGTCTTCCTCGGATTTCCGCCAGGGCCCTGTCACTGCGGCGACGTCCGGCACGTGACGCTCGCCGGCGCGCTCGTCGCGTACGACTCGTACTTCCGCGAAACATCGTCGGGCGAAAGCGTGACTTCCTGGACAGTCGAGGTCCGCGACCTGCGAGGTGGCGAACTGCGCGGCGGACGCTTCGTCCACAATCTTTCGACCGGTGAATCAAGCGAAGGCTCCCAGCGACGGGACGGGAACGGGCTGGCGACCGCGATCGTGCTGAAGCGCGATGGCGCTGTCGCGTGGATCGTCAGGACCGTGACGAGCCCCGGCGAATATCAGGTCTGGGCAGTCGACCGAACCGGCCGTAGATTGCTTGCGGCTCGTTCGGACATCGCGCCCACCTCGTTGCGGCTCACCGGCAGCGCGCTCTCCTGGAGGCAAGGACTCGAAGTAGCGTCCGCGACGCTCGACTGACGAGCGCCGCGATCAGCCGTGCGGCAGCACCGCGAACGCGATCACCGCGTAGTGCAGTCCTGCCGCCGCGAGTACCAGCGCGTGGAACACCTCGTGGTAGCCGAACACCTTCGGCCACGGGTTCGGCTTGCCGCTCGCGTAGATCACCGCGCCCACTACGTACAACAGGCCTCCCGTCGCCAGGCCCGCCACCCCGAGCCAGCCGATCGCCGCCGGTAGCTCGCCGAACACCGCCGCCGTGACGAGCCCCAGCACCACGTACACCAACGCGAACAGCCACTTCGGCGCGTCGATCCAGGCCAGCTTGAAGATCACGCCGCCCAGCGCGCCCGCCCACAGCACGATCAGGATCGTGGTCGCGAGGCCGCCCTTCAGCGCCAGCAGCGCCACCGGCGTATAGGTGCCCGCGATCAGCACGAAGATCATCGAGTGATCTAGTCGTCGCATCCAGCGCCGCGCCTTCGGGCGCCACGTCACGCGGTGATAGAGCGCGCTCGTGCCCAGCAGTCCCGAGACCGCGACCGCGTAGATGATCGCCGCCAACCGCGCGCGGCCATCCGCGGCCGCCAGGATCAACCCCACCCCACACGCCAGCGAGACGAAGAACGCGTACTGGTGTGAGACCCCTCGCAGGCGCGGCTTGATCGGCAGCGAGGGGGCCAGCGCAGCGGCGCGTGCGGTTACCGATTCCACATAGCCAAGGTACCGCCTGCGGGCCTGCTTGTCACCGTCCAGGAGGCCGCCGTGCGGGTAGTTAGGCGGAAGCGTCGATCGCGCCGCCCGCAGGGGCTCCGAGTGGGCCAAGGGTTAAGCGCGTAGCGGAGGCAATCTTTAGGTTGAATCCTCTCAGGAAATCTGTCACAATCTGACTCAGATTTATTCCGCACACTCGAAGGAGCAATCCCACATGGCCAAGACCATAGGCATCGACCTCGGCACGACGAACTCGTGCATGGCCGTGCTCGAGGGCGGCGAGCCCACCGTGATCGAGAACTCTGAGGGCGGTCGCACGACCCCCTCTGTTGTCGCTTTCACGGCCTCGGGTGAGCGCCTGGTCGGCACGGTGGCCAAGCGCCAGGCCGTAACCAACCCGCAGAACACTGTTTTCTCCATCAAGCGCTTCATGGGCCGCAAGGAGGGCGAAGTCAAGGAGGAGGAGTCGATCGTCCCCTACAAGGTCGTCTCCGGCCCCAACGGCGACGCCCGCGTGGAAGCGAACGGCGAGCAGTTCTCCCCCCCGGAGATCTCCGCCATGATCCTGCAGAAGCTGAAGACCGACGCCGAAGCCTATTTGGGCGAGGCCGTCGACTCTGCCGTGATCACGGTCCCCGCGTACTTCAACGACGACCAGCGCCAGGCCACCAAGGACGCCGGCAAGATCGCGGGCCTCGACGTCAAGCGCATCATCAACGAGCCCACCGCCGCATCGCTGGCCTACGGTCTGGACAAGGAGTCAGACCAGACGATCCTCGTCTTCGACCTCGGCGGCGGCACCTTTGACGTGTCCGTGCTGGAGATCGGCGACGGCGTCTTCGAGGTCAAGTCCACCGCCGGCGATAACCACCTCGGCGGCGACAACTTCGACAAGGCGATCGTCGACTGGCTCGTCTCTGAGTTCAAGAAGTCCCAGGGCATCGACCTCAGCGCCGACCCCATGGCCTTGCAGCGTCTCTATGAGGCCTCCGAGAAGGCCAAGATCGAGCTGTCCACCACGCAGGAGACGCAGATCAACCTGCCGTTCATCACCGCGGACTCCTCCGGCCCCAAGCACCTGGACACACGCCTTACCCGCGCCAAGATGGCCGAGCTCACCTCCGAGTTGCTCGACCGCGTCGTCGCGCCTGTGCGCCAGGCCATCGACGACGCCAAAGACAAGGGCGTCAAGGAGATCGAGCACGTCGTGCTCGTCGGCGGCATGACGCGCATGCCCGCCGTACAGGAGAAGGTCAAGGAGCTGACCAAGAAGGAGCCGCACCGTGGCGTCAACCCAGATGAGGTCGTCGCCGTCGGCGCCGCCATCCAGGCCGGCGTGCTCGCCGGCGACGTCAAGGACGTGCTGCTGCTCGACGTCACCCCGCTGACCCTAGGTATCGAGACCAAGGGTGGCGTCATGACCAAGCTGATCGAGCGCAACACCACGATCCCCACGCGCAAGGGCGAGGTCTTCTCAACCGCCGAGGACAACCAGCCCTCGGTCGAGATCCACGTGCTGCAGGGCGAGCGCGAGATGGCGCAGTACAACAAGTCCCTCGGCAAGTTCCAGCTCACGGGCATCCCGCCCGCGCCGCGAGGGATACCGCAGATCGAGGTCGCCTTCGACATCGACGCCAACGGTATCCTCAACGTCTCCGCCAAGGATCTCGGCACCAGCAAGGAGCAGAAGATCGAGATCAAGGCCGGCTCCGGGCTCTCCGACGACGAGATCAAGAACATGGTCTCCGACGCCGAGTCCCACGCCGAGGAGGACCGCCGCGCACGCGAGCTCGCCGAGGCCCGCAACAACGGCGAGAACGCCGCCTACCAGGCCGAGAAACAGCTCGGTGAGCTGGGCGAGCAGGTCGACGCCGACTCCAAGCAGCGGATCGAGGACGCGATCAAGGAGGTCCGCGACTCGCTCGAGGCCGAGGACCCCGCCGCGATCAACGCCAAGACCGAGGCGCTGCAGACCGCCTTCCACGCCATCTCCGAGGCCATGTACCAGCGGGCCCAGGAGAGCGCGGGCGGCGGCAATGGCTCTGGTCCCTCCAGCGACGGCGGCGCCTCCGATGACGAGGACGTTGTTGACGCCGAGGTAGTCGACGAGCCGCAGGCATAGGCGGCACGTCATGACCGAGTTCAGACAGACGATCGACGAGTCCGTGCCCGAGCAGGCCGCTGCACAGCAGCCCGCCGAGCAGCAGGGTCAGACCCCCGGCGCAGACGCGCCGGGGGCATCGCCCGCCGCCGGGTCGCAACCCGCGCAGGCCGCGCCCGCGGCGCAGGCGGCGCACGTGGACGGCGCCGACCAACTGCAGGGCGATCTCGATGAGCTGGGTGCCCTCGCCGCCAAGCGCGATGAGTACCTCGCGCTCGCACAGCGCACCCAGGCCGACTTCGAGAACTACCGCAAGCGCGTCGCACGCGAGTCCGCGCTCGCCCAGGAGCGTGGCATCGCCAAGCTCGCCAAGGAGCTCTTGCCCGCGATCGACAACCTCGACCGCGCGTTGGGAGCCGCGGCCAACGACGACCCGCTGCTGGACGGCGTGCGGCTCGTGCGCTCCGAGCTGTCCGCCGCGCTCGCGCGCGTCGGCGTCGAGTCCTTCTCGCCCGAGGGCGAGACCTTCGATCCCTCCGTGCACGAGGCCATGGCCACCGTGCCCCAGCCGCCCGAGGGCGGCGCTGCCAGCGGCACCGTCGTCGAGGTCTACCAGCCCGGCTACCGTCTTGGCGAGAGCATTATCCGCCCCGCCCGCGTGGTCGTGGCGGCCTAGGAGAGGCGCATAGATGGCATCGCGTCCCGACTACTACAAGACGCTCGGGGTCGACAAGAAGGCGACTCCCGAGGAGATCAAGAAGGCCTACCGCAAACTCGCGCGCAAATACCACCCCGACGCCAACCCCGACGACAAGAACGCCGAGGCGCGCTTTAAGGAAATCTCCCAGGCACACGACGTGCTCGGCGACCCCGAGAAGCGCAAACAGTACGACTCCGGCTCCGGGCCCTTCGCCGCGGGCGCCGGTCCCGGTGGCGGCTTCGGCGGCTTCGGCAATTTCGACTTTGACGCCTCCTCCATGGGCGACATCCTTTCCAACCTGTTCGGCGGCGCCGCCGGCGGTGGCGGTGGGCCCAGCGCACGCGGCGGGCGCCAGCGCGCGCGTCCCGAACGCGGTGCCGACCTCGAGGCGCAGGTCTCGATCTCCTTTGACCAGGCCGTGCGCGGCGCGCAGGTGCCCCTGCAGGTGCCGATGCAGGCCACCTGCGACACCTGTCACGGCACCGGCGCCAAACCCGGCACCACGCCCAGCGTCTGCCCGCGCTGCGAAGGCCGCGGGGTGGAGACGCAAGGCCAAGGCGCATTCTCCATCTCCCAGCCCTGCTCGCGCTGCGGCGGCTCCGGCACGATTATCGAGGACCCCTGCCCCACCTGCCACGGCTCCGGCGCCGTGCGCACCGTCAAGCGCCTGCGCGTCAATATCCCCGCCGGCGTGCGCGACGGTAGCCGCATCCGCCTGGCCGGCAAGGGCGAGGCCGGTCGTCGCGGTGGCCCGCCCGGCGACCTCTACCTGATCACCCACGTCTCACCCTCGCCCGTGTTCAAGCGCAAGGGCGATAACTTCGAGGTCGAGGTGCCGCTCACGGTGCCCGAGGCGCTCGGGGGCGCCGAAGTCAAAGTCCCCACCCTCAACGGTTCAAAGACGCTGCGCGTCAAGCCCGGGACCACCCACGGCACCGTGCAGCGCCTGCGCGGTGAGGGTCCACCCAAGCTGAACAGCGGCTCCCCGCCACAGAAAGGCGATCTGCACTATCGCTTCGTGATCGACGTGCCCAAGGACATGAGCAAGGAGCAGCAGGAGGCCGTCGCCGCGATGTCCAAGGCCTTCAACGGCAACGACCCCCGCGCCGGGCTGTTCGCCGGCGCCGAGGCCAAGGAGGCCGGCGATGGCACGTCATAGCGTCACGCGCATATCCGTCGAGACCAGCCGCGGCGTGTTCATGATCTCGGTCGCGGCCGAGCTCGCGCAGATGCACCCCCAGACGCTGCGCATGTATGAGGCACGCGGGCTGATCGAGCCCAAGCGCTCGCCCAAGGGCACGCGCCTGTACTCCCAGGAGGACGTCGAGCGGCTGCGCCGCATCCAGGAGATGACCACCGACCTCGGGCTGAACCTCGCCGGCGTCGAGCGCGTGCTCGCGCTCGAGGCGCAGGTCGATGAGATGCACGCCAAGATCGAAGACCTCGAGGTGCAGGCGCTGCACGCGCAGGTGCAGCTCGCCGAGGAGCTCGAGCAGGTGCGCCGTTCCTTCCGCGCCGAGCTCACCGTCCCCTATCGCGGCGGCCAGGCGATCGTCCGCGCCGCCGACGCCCGCTCGCCCTTCCCGAGACCCAACCCGAGCAACGGCCCCGCCGAGAGGAGGCCCGACGATGGCAGCTAACCCGACCAACCCCGCCGCGCAGGCCCCCGAGGAGGAGCAGAGCCCGCTGGAGCGCTTCGGGCGCGACCTGACCGAGATCGCCGAGCAGGGCAAGCTCGACCCCGTGATCGGGCGCGATGAGGAGATTCGCCGCGTGATCCAGGTCCTTTCACGCCGTACCAAGAACAACCCCGTGCTGATCGGTGAGCCCGGCGTCGGCAAGACCGCGATCGTCGAGGGCCTCGCCCAGCGGATCGTCTCCAAGGACGTGCCCGAGTCGCTGCGCGAGCGGCGCGTGATCGCGCTGGACATGGGCGCGCTGATCGCGGGCGCCGCCTACCGCGGCGAGTTCGAGGAACGCTTGAAGGGCGTGCTCAAACAGGTCTCCGACGCGCAGGGCACGATCATCCTGTTCCTCGACGAGCTGCACACCATCGTTGGCGCGGGCGCCGCACAGGGCTCGGTCGACGCCTCCAACCTGCTCAAGCCGATGCTCGCCCGTGGCGAACTACGCGCCGTGGGTGCGACCACGCTCGACGAGTACACCAAGTACATCGAGAAGGACGCTGCCCTGGAGCGTCGCTTCCAGCCCGTCACCGTCGGCGAGCCCACGGTGCAGGACACGATCGCGATCCTGCGCGGGCTCAAGGAGCGCTACGAGGTCCACCACCACGTCTCGATCCAGGACAACGCGCTCGTCGCCGCGGCCACGCTCTCCAACCGCTACATCGCCGACCGCTTCCTGCCCGATAAGGCGATCGACCTCGTCGACGAGGCCGCCTCGAAGATTCGCATCGAGATCGACTCGCTGCCTACCGAGATCGACGAGGTCGACCGGCGCGTGATGCAGCTGAAGATCGAGCTGGAGTCACTGCGCAAGGAGAAGGACGACGCCGCCAAGGCTCGTCGCGAGGCGATCGAGGCCGAGCTGGCCGAACTCGAAGACCGCTCCGCGGAGATGAAGCGTCAGTGGGAAGCCGAGAAGCAGGCGATCGCCGGGATCTCCGAGACCAGGGAACGGCTCGACGCCGCGCGTGTGGAGATGGAGCGCGCCGAACGTGAGGCCGACCTGCAGCGCGCGGCCGAGCTGCGCTACGGGGAGATCCCCGAGCTGGAGCGCAAGGTCGCCGAATACGAATCCGCCGAGCGCGAGCGCGGCGACGGGCAGGCTCCCGTGTTCCTAAAGGAGGAGGTAGACGCCGACGACATCGCCGAGGTCGTCGCCCGCTGGACCGGGATTCCCGTCAGCCGTCTGTTGGAGGGCGAGAGCGAGAAGCTCGTGCACATGGAGGCGCGCCTGCACGAGCGCGTCGTCGGCCAGGACGCCGCGATCGAGGCCGTCGCCAGCGCGCTGCGCCGCTCGCGCGCCGGGCTGCAGGACCCCGATCGCCCGATCGGCTCGTTCCTGTTCCTGGGTCCCACCGGCGTCGGCAAGACCGAGCTGGCGCGGGCGCTCGCCGAGTTCATGTTCGACTCCCAGGAGGCCATGATCCGCATCGACATGTCCGAGTACATGGAGAAACACTCGGTCTCGCGGCTCGTCGGCGCCCCCCCCGGCTACGTCGGCTACGAAGAGGGCGGACAGCTCACCGAGGCCGTGCGGCGCCGCCCCTACTCCGTCGTGCTGCTCGATGAGATCGAGAAGGCCCACGCCGACGTGTTCAACACGCTTTTGCAGGTCATGGACGACGGGCGCCTGACCGACGGCCAGGGCCGCACCGTGGACTTCAAGAACACGGTCCTGATCATGACCTCGAACATCCCCGTCACCGGAGGTGCCGACGGCGACGCCGGCGCCGACGCCCAGAGCGATCCGCACGCCGCGGCCAGCGCCGATGCGCGCCTGCGCACCGAACTGCTCGACTTCTTCAAGCCCGAGTTCATCAACCGGCTCGACGACATCGTGCGTTTCCGCGCGCTCACCCGCGAGCAGCTCTCGGAGATCGTCGAGCTGCAGGTCGACCGCGTGATCGCGCGGGTCGCCGAGCGCGGCGTGCAGGTGACGCTCACCGACGAGGCTAAGCTGCTGCTGGGCAACATGGGCTATGACCCCACCTACGGCGCCCGCCCGCTGCGGCGCGTGATCCAGAAGCAGCTCACCGACCGGCTCGCGCTCGCTTTGCTCGAAGGCAAGCTGCGCGAAGGCGACGAGGTCGCGATCGACGCTATCGACGGGGAGCTGGCGCTGCAGACGACGACGGCCCGCCCGGCCGCCGTCGGCGCAGTGCATTAGCCAAGCTCGCGGCGTGGCGCTACGACGCCGTATCCGTCAGCGCCGAAACCTGTATCGCGGTGATCTTGATGTGCGAGATAGAGACTTCTTTGGTCACGCCCCAGCAGCCGATCCTCACCAGGCCCGCGCCCGCGAACGTGTGCACGACCTGCAACGCCTCGGCCTCTGTTTCGCCGAGTTCGATGTGCGTGAGGTCGTCGTCGGTGTCCGTTGCCGCGGCCAGGCGACAGAACACGCTCGTCGTCCCGGCTTTGTTGCTCGACACGTAGAGCTTCCCGAAGATCGCGTAGTCGCCTGCTGGAACGTTCAGCGTCGCGACGACCGTCGATTTCGATTCGTCGGTGGAGGTGACTTCGATTTCGCCGTCGTGGAACGTCGCGAACGCGGGCCCGATGCCCGACGGGCCTTCGGGACCTTCTGAGCCTTCGAGGCCTTCCGGGCCGCGGTCGCCGGTTTTGCCGACGGGCCCCGCTGCTCCCACGGCGCCGGTCGTGCCCTTCTCGCCCGGCGATCCGCCCGGACCCGCCGCGCCGCGTGCGCCAGGTTTGCCTGCACCCGCCTTGAGCTTCTTCAGCACCTTCGGGTTGATTTGGCTGGTCGAGTTCACGAGATAGTGCTTGGCAGCGAGTGCTCCGCCGCTCATCGCGAACACGAGCGCCAACGTCGCCACGACGTTGGCGTAGTTCAGATGCCTGCGCATGCTTGCCCCCCAGGCTGTCGTTGTCTAAAGAGCCGATAAAGGTACAGACACGAATGATTTAGGGAGCGGACGCGCGTCGATTGTCGCGTGCGAGCCGTGCCTGGATCGGGTAGAACCAGCGTGAGCAGCGCGCTCGCGCACAGGCACTCAATCGTGGAGGAGTCACATGCCCACCTACATCATGCTCTCGACCCTCACTCCCGAGGGCGTGCAGACGGTCAAGAACAACCCGCAGCGCATCACCGAGGTCAACAAGGAGGTCGAGCAGCTGGGCGCGAGCGTCAAGGCGCAGTGGGCGACGCTCGGCCACGTGGACTTCATCTCGGTGGTGGAGGCCCCCGACGAGGCGACGATGGCGCGCGTCTCGCTGGAGCTCGGCTCACGCGGCACCGGTCGCTACGAGACGCTGGCAGCGATCGGGATCGAGGAGTTCATCGCTTCGCTGTGAGGCCCATCTAGCTGTGAGCCTAGGGTGATCGCGCGTATGCTGCGATCTATGAGCACTAACGACGACGAGCAGCGCGAGCGGCGGGGACCCTCGGCCCACGAGGGTCGCTCCGAGGGCGAGGCGGGCGCGCCAGGTCTATCGCTGGCGCCCGAGCCGATGGAGGAGGCCGAAGTGCAGGCACAGCTCGACGACATCGACGTCGACGCCCCACGCGTGGGCATCGTGATGGGCTCCAAGAGCGACATGGAGGCGATGGAGAAGGCGGCGAAGGAGCTCGAAGAGCGCGGGATCCTGCACGAGATCCGCGTGATGTCGGCTCACCGCGAACCCGATGTGGTCGCCGACTACGCCAAGAACGCCCATATGCGCGGCCTGCGCGTGATCATCGCGGGCGCGGGCATCTCAGCGGCGCTGCCGGGCGCGGTCGCGGCGCACACGGACCTACCGGTCGTGGGTGTGCCGCTGTCGGGGCGGCTCAGCGCGGCGGGCGGCCTGGACGCGATCCTCTCGATCGTGCAGATGCCCCCTGGCGTGCCGGTCGCCTGCGTGGGGCTCGACAACGCACGCAACGCCGCGATCCTGGCGGCGCAGATCCTCGGCGCGTGACCCAGGCCAGGCCGGCGCCGACGATGACTTCCCGCGAGTCGCATCGGAGCGGGAGATGATCCCCCGCTACACCCGCGAGGAGCTGGGCCGCCTGTGGACGGACGAGGCGCGGATCGAGAGCTGGCGCCGCGTGGAGGTGGCGGCGTGCGAGGAGCTGGGGGAGCTGCTGGGTGGCGCCGAGGGCCCGACGGCTCCGGAGCTGGAGGCGATCCGCGAGGCGAGCTTCACGGTCGAGGCGGTGAACGAGCGCGAGCGCACGACCGACCACGACGTCGCGGCGTTCGTGGACGTGTTGGGCGCCTCGGCGGGCGAGGCGGGCCGCTGGATCCACTATGGGCTGACCTCCTCGGACGTGCTGGACACGGCGCTGGCGCTGCAGCTGCAGGCGGCGGGCGAGGTGATCGTTCCGGGCGCCTACGGCCTCGTGGCGGCGCTTCACGATCGCGCGCGCGAGCACATGGAGACGTTGTGCGTGGGGCGCACGCACGGGGTGCACGCGGAGCCGACGACGTTTGGCGTGAAGCTGGCGGGCTTCGCCTTCGAGGCACACCGCAACGCGCTGCGGCTGGAGCGCGCGTTCGCGCAGGCGTCGGTGGGGGCAGTTTCGGGCGCGGTGGGCACCTACGCGGCGACGAGCCCCGAGTTCGAGACGCGCGTGCTGGCGCGCCTGGGCCTTCAGCGCGAGGACGTCTCCACGCAGGTGGTGGCGCGCGACCGTCACGCGCAGCTGCTGTCGGCGATCGCGCTGGCGGGGGCTGGCATGGAGCGCCTGGCGACGGAGATCCGCCACCTGCAGCGCACCGAGGTCCGCGAGGTGCAGGAGCCGTTCCGCGCGGGGCAGAAGGGCTCCTCGGCGATGCCCCACAAGCGCAACCCGATCAAGTCCGAGCAGATCTCGGGGCTGGCGCGGGTGCTGCGCGGCAACGCGCAGGCGGGCCTGGAGGACGTGGCGCTGTGGCACGAGCGCGACATCTCGCACTCCTCGGTGGAGCGCGTGATCCTGCCGGACTCCACGATCCTGCTGGACTACCTGCAGCAGCGCACGACGGCGCTGGTGGAGGGCATGACGGTGGACGCGGAGCGGATGCGCCAGAACCTGGAGCTGACGCACGGGGCGCTGTTCTCCCAGCGCGTGCTCCTGGCATTGGTCTCGACGGGCATGACACGCGACGACGCCTACCGCCTAACGCAGGAGCTGGCGCAGCGCGCGTGGGACGAGGGCATCCCGCTGCGTGAGCTGCTGGCGGAGGATGAGCGCGTGCGCCCGCTGGGTCTGGACCTGGACGAGATCTTCGACTACGCGCACTACGTGCGTTACGCGCGCGAGATCGTGGGACGGCTGGACGGGCGCGCTGGCGTGCCTGGACTCTATTGACTGAGCGAGGACGGGCACGAGGTGGCCGGGTGGGGCCGGCGGGGCAGGCAGGGGCAGGCTTTGGATTTTCTGGCCCCGATAGCGATGGTATATACGCCGTATATACGATTGCTATCAATTCTCAGATTTTGAACACCCAATCCACCCTTCCACCTCCCGCGTTGGCAAACGCAGCGTCCACCCGAGGCCACCGCGCTCGTTGGTAGCATCGCGCCACGTGACAGCGCTCGCCGACCTGCCCCTAATCGCCAGCGGCAAGGTGCGCGAGATGTACGACCTGGCAGGGGTCGTCGAGCAGCGCCCGGCACCGCTGTTGATGGTGGCTAGCGACCGGATCTCGACGTTTGACGCGGTGCACCCGACGCCGATCCCGGACAAGGGCAAGGTGCTGACGGGTCTGTCGGTGTTCTGGTTTGAGAAGACGAGGCAGATCGTGGCGAACCACATGATCTCGGCGACGGAGGGCGTGCCGCAGGAGGCGCGCGGGCGGGCGCTGGTCGTGCAGCGCCTGGCGATGCTGCCGGTGGAGTGCATCGTGCGCGGCTACATCACGGGCTCGGGCTGGAAGGACTACCAGGCTACGGGCTCGGTCTCGGGCAACGCGTTGCCTGACGGACTGCGGGAGTCCGAGCAGTTGCCGCAGCCGATCTTCACGCCGAGCACGAAGGCGGAGGAGGGACACGACGAGGCGATCGACTTCGAGCGCGCGGCAGAACTGGTGGGCGACATCGAGCTGATGGAGCGGGTGCGGGTGGTGTCGGTGGCGCTCTATACCTTCGCGGCGGAGCACGCGCGCTCGCGCGGGGTGATCCTGGCGGACACAAAGTTCGAGTTCGGGATGGATGAGGACGGTGAGCTGGTGCTAGGAGATGAGGTGCTGACGCCGGACTCCTCGCGCTACTGGCCCGCGCAGGGCTACCAGGTCGGCAAGGGCCAGCCGAGCTTCGACAAGCAGTACGTGCGCGACTGGGCGACAGCGAGCGGCTGGGACAGGAAGCCACCGGCGCCCGCGATCCCGGATGACGTCGTGGCGGGCACGCGCGCGCGCTACGTCGAAGCGTACGAGCTGATCACGGGCGAGCCGTTCGAGGCGTTTCTGCAGCGCACGGGCGCGAGCGCCGAGGGCGCATGAGGGCGCGGGTCCTGATCCGCCCGAAGCAGGGCATCCTCGATCCCCAGGGCGTCGCGGTGCAGCGCGCCCTGCCGGCGCTGGGCTTCGAGGGCGTGGAGAACGTGCACGTGGGGCGGCTGGTGGAGCTCGACGTGCAGGACGCCTCACAGGTGCAGCCGATGTGCGAGAAGCTGCTGGCGAACCCGCTGGTCGAGGACTACGAGGTGCAGCTGCTCGACGGCGGCGGCTGAGCGCTCGCGCACGGTGAAGTTCGGCGTACTTCAATTTCCGGGCTCCTGCGATGAGGTGGACGCGCTGCAAGCGTCGCGTCGCGTCGCGGAGGCGGAGCTGATCTGGCACGGCGATCGCGACCTCAAGGGCGCGGATGCGATCGTGGTTCCGGGCGGCTTCTCCTACGGGGACTACCTGCGCGCGGGCGCGATCGCGCGCTTTGCCCCGGCGATGGAGTCGGTGATCGAGTTCGCCCGCGAAGGCGGCCTGGTGCTTGGGATCTGTAACGGCTTTCAGGTGCTGTGCGAGGCGCACCTGCTGCCCGGAGCGCTGCTGGTGAACTCCAATCGCCGTTTCACCTTCAGGCAGCTTGATTTGGAGATAGTGAATCCGAACACGGCGTTCACACGCGCGCATCCGCACCACGAATTGACGGGGGGTCGTTTGAGCATCCCAGCGAAGCATTCCTGGGGGCGCTACCACGCGGACACGCAGACGCTGGCGGGCATGCGCGAGCACGGCCAGGTAGTACTGCGCTATGCGCGGGGTGAGAACTTCAACGGCTCGGTGGATGAGATCGCGGGGGTGTGCAACGAGGCGGGCAACGTGTTTGGGCTGATGCCGCACCCCGAGCACGCGGTCGACGAGCTGACGGGTGGCTCAACGGACGGCCTCTGCATCTTCGAGTCGATGCGGCTGACGGTCGAGGGCGTGGCGGCGTGAGCGCGGGCTCCACGACGCTGCCGACGTTGGCGGACGCGCTGGCGCTGGGCCTGACGGAGACGGAGTACGCGCTGGTCTGCGAGAAGCAGGGCCGACCGCCGAACCAAGTGGAGCTGGCGATGTACTCGCTGCTGTGGAGCGAGCACTGCGCCTACAAGCACTCCAAGAAGCTGCTGCGCACGCTGCCGACCGAAGGCCCGGCGGTGGTGATGGGCCCGGGTGAGAACGCGGGCGCGGTCGATGTGGGCGAGGGGCTGGCGTGCGCGTTCAAGGTCGAGTCCCACAATCACCCCAGCGCGGTGGAGCCCTTTCAGGGCGCAGCCACGGGCGTGGGCGGGATCCTGCGCGACATCTTTGCGATCGGCGCACGGCCGATCGCGGTGCTGGACTCGCTGCGCTTCGGCGAGCCGGCCGGCGCGTCGGCCACGCGCACGCGCTACCTGCTGGACGGCGCGGTCTCGGGGATCGGTCACTACGGCAACTCGATCGGGGTGCCGACCGTGGGGGGCGAGGTCTACTTCGAGGGTCCCTACGAGCACAACTGTCTGGTGAACGCGATGGCGTTGGGCCTTGCCCCCTGCGAGGCGTTGGTGCAAAGCGCGGCGGCGGGGCCAGGCAACCTGCTTGTGCTGTTCGGCGCGGCCACGGGCCGCGACGGGATCGGTGGCGCCTCGGTGCTGGCCTCGGCGGAGCTAGGCGAGGCAGACACGGGCGCGGGCGGGGACTCGGCCAAGCGCCCGACGGTCCAGGTGGGCGACCCGTTCGAGGAGAAGAAGCTGCTGGAGTGCTCGCTGGAGCTATTGGAGCGCGGGTTGCTTGTCTCGCTGCAGGACCTCGGCGCGGCGGGGCTGACGAGCTCGGCGGCGGAGATGGCCTCCAAGGGCGAGGTCGGGATCGAGATCGACGTGGCGCGGGTGCCGTTGCGCGAGGCGGACATGGAGCCGTTCGAGGTGATGGTGAGCGAGTCCCAGGAGCGGATGCTGTGCGTGGTCGAGCCCGCGAAGCTCGAGCAGGTGCTGGCGCTGTGTGAGAAGTGGGAGGTGGGCGGCGCGGCAATCGGCACGGTCACGGACACGGGGCTCGTGCGCGTGAGCAAGGGCGGGGAGCCGGTGGGCGAGATGCCGGTGCGGGCGCTGGTGGACGACTGCCCGCTCTACGACCTGGCGCCGCAGAAGCCGACGCAGCCGATCTACCCCAGACCGTCGGCGACGCTGGCGTCGGACACCTCGCCCGAGCAGACGCTGCTGGCGCTGCTGGCGAGCCCGAACATCGCCTCGCGCCGCCCGCTGTTCGAGCAGTACGACGCGATTGTGCAGTCGCGCACGGTGCGCCGCCCCGAAGAGGCCGACGCCGCGGTGCTGCTGCTGCCGGGGGGCGCGGCGCTGGGCGTGAGCATCGACTGCAACGGGCGCCGCGTCGCGGCGGACCCCTATCGCGGCGCGGTGGAGAGCGTGCTGGAGTGCGCGGCGAACCTGGCCTGCGTGGGCGCGGAGCCGCTGGGCACGACGAACAACCTGAACTTCGGCAACCCCGAGAAGCCGCACATCGCCTGGCAGCTGACCGAAGCGGTGCGCGGCCTCGGCGAGGCTTGCCGGGCGCTACAGGCACCGATCGTGGGCGGCAACGTCTCCCTCTACAACGAGGGCGCCACGGGCCCGATCTACCCGACCCCGGTGATCGGGATGGTGGGCCTGCTGCCGGACGCGCGCCGCGCGGGACGGCTGGGGTTCGCGCGCGGGGGTGATCAGATCGCGTTGGTGGGGCCGTTCGCGCCGTCGCTGGCGGCGAGCGAGCTGGCGAAGCTACGCGGCGAGGCGCTGCCCGACGGTCTGTCAGAGGTCGAGATCGAGGCCGTGCGCGCGACGCAGGCCGCGGTGCGCGAGGCGGTGCGCGCGGGCAGCCTGTCGAGCGCGCACGACGTCGCCGAGGGTGGGCTGGCGATCGCCCTGGCGGAGTGCTGTCTGGCGGGCGGGCTCGGCGCGGAGGTGGAGATCGACGGCACGATCGCCCCGGACGTGGAGGCCGCGCTGTTCGGCGAGGGGCCCGGCGGGTTCGTGGTCAGCGGCGCGGCCGAGGAGCTGGCGCTGCTGGGCGAGCAGGTCACGGTGCGTATGCTGGGCACGGTCGGTGGGGAGGCGCTCCAGATAGGCGGGGGCGAGGTCGCGATCGCGCTCTCGCTGGAGGCGCTCGCGGGCGCGCACGCGAGCCTGGCGGAGCTGTTCGGGTGAGCGAGCGGGCGGCTGCTAGCGTCTCGGTAATGCGTGAGGGACCGCGCGATGAGTGCGGAGTGTTCGGCCTGTATGCGCCCGGTCACGAGGTGTCGCGGTTGTCGTACTTTGCCCTCTACGCGCTCCAGCACCGCGGTCAGGAGTCGGCGGGGATCGCGGCCGCGGACGTGGACGGCCACATCATCACGCGCCGCGAGCTGGGACTCGTGAACCAGGTCTTCACCGAGAACGACCTGCGCACGCTGGCTGGGGAGTTGGCGATCGGTCACGTGCGCTACTCCACGACGGGCTCGAACGCCTGGGAGAACTCACAGCCGGTGCAGCGCTCGGAGGGCACGAACGGCTCGCGCCGCGAGCTGGCGCTGGCGCACAACGGCAACCTGATCAACGCGGTGGCGCTGCACAACGAGCTGCTGGAGGCGGGCGTGACGTTCAGCTCGACCTCGGACTCGGAGATCATCGCGGCGCTGATCGCCACGCACCCCGCCGAGCGCGTGGAGGACGCGATCGCGGAGGTGATCCCGCGCCTGCAGGGCGCCTTCTCGACCGTGGTAATGACCAAGGACCGCGTGGTCGCCTTCCGCGACCCGCACGGGCTGCGCCCGCTGTCGATCGGGGTGCTGCCGCAATCAGCGAGCGCCCAGCTGGCACTCGACGAGCCCGACGAGGCGCCGCGCCATTGCGTGGCGAGCGAGTCCTGCGCGTTCGACATCATCGGCGCGCAGCTGCTGCGCGACGTGCAGCCGGGCGAGATGGTGACGCTGAGCGAGGAGGGATTGTCGAGCCGGATGGTCGCGCCCGGCGGACGGCGAGCGTTCTGCGTGTTCGAGTACATCTACTTCGCGCGCCCGGACTCGCGCATGAATGATCAGGTGCTGCAGGTGGCGCGCGGGCGCATGGGCGAGCTCCTCTGGAAGGAGGCGCCGGTCGAGGCGGACCTCGTGATCGCGGTGCCCGACTCGGGTAACCCCGCGGCCCGTGGTCTCGCCCGCGCGGCGGGATTGCCGCAGGACGACGGCTTCGTGAAGAACCGCTACGTCGCGCGCACGTTCATCCAGCCGGGCCAGGAGCTGCGCAAGCACGGCCTGCGGCTGAAGTTCAACCCGCTGCCCGAGGTGGTCGCGGGCAAGCGCCTGGTCGTGGTGGACGATTCGATCGTGCGCGGCAATACCACGCGTCAGATCGTGCAGATGCTGAAGGACGCGGGCGCCGCGGAGGTGCACATGCGGATCTCGGCGCCGCCGATCAAGCACCCCTGCCACTACGGGATCGACATGTCCACGCGCGAGGAGATGATCGCCCACGAGCGCAACACCGAGGAGATCGCGGCGGAGCTGGGCTGTGACTCGCTGCACTACCTGTCGCTCGCGGGCGTCTACCAAGCGGTCCGCGGCGAGCGCGCGACGCACTGCGACGCCTGCTTCAGCGGCGAGTACCCGCTGCAGGACAGCGACGGCGCGGCGGGCAAGTACTCGCTGGAGGACCAGCCCGCGCTGCCGCTCGTGCAGGCCTAAGCCCGCCGCCGTCACCCGCGCGCGTCTATTTCTTGACGAGGGCCTGGAAGCTCTGCTGCCCATTGCAGCTGACCGCGGGTTTGAAGCTCGACTTCGCGGACCCGTCGAAGGCTTTGCCGATGAAGCTGCCTTTCACGGTGACGGTCGCGAACTGGCGGGTCGAGCCCTCGACGGTGTAGGCGATCGTCGCGGTGAACGAGCCGCTCTTGGAGATGGGCTCAGACTTCGTGTGCTGGACCTCACCTCCGCCCCCGCCCTGGCAGTACGCGGGCGCGAACGGGATGCTGATCTTGGCGGATTTACCGTTCGCGGACACCGTGAGCGTGACGGCGGCATTGCGCACTGTGCCCGCGTACTTGGCGCCCTTCACGGCGCCGAGTTTGACGCCGGCGAGCGCGGTCGCGGCGCATGCAAGCAAGGCGATTGCCGCGAGCAGCGCGGCCCGGCGAAGACTGCTGGTCATCTCGATCTCCTTGGCTCCGATCCCCCGCCCCGGCGGGCGCGTGGAGCGAGAAAATCTAGCCGAGGAGATCGAGATGCGCCTCGCTCGCGCGAGGCGCGGCGTTGCAGGTCGAGCTACCCGAGGTGGTCGCGCCGCGCCCCGGAGGCGTCGTTGTGGCGATTGTTGTAGGGGCGGCGCAGGATCGAGTTCTCACCCTGGGCCGAACGCAGCGCGTAACCCAGCGTTGCGACGACGAAGAGGGTGATGAGGATGGCTGTGAGCATTGGAGTGTCCTTGTGTCGCGGGCTTGCACCGCTCTCCAGCCTCGTGATCAATTCAACGCGCGCACGACCCTGTTCTCTGTGAGGTTGGTCACACTATTCCGGTTATCAGAATCTTGAATTAGGCTCACAGTGGACCGCAGCCGCCCGAGCCTCGCGCCCGGGACGCCGGGAGCGCCGGCGGGGGGCGCCGTGGATATCGTGCCGAGCGTGCCCGAGCCGCTACCGATCGCAGTGCTGGTCTCGGGCACGGGTACGAACCTGCAGGCGCTGCTGGACACGGTGCACGAACGCGAGGCGCGGATCGTGGCCGTGGCCTCGAACGTCGCCGGGGCACAAGCGCTTCAGCGTGCAGTAGAACGGGACGTGCCGAGCGCGGTGTTTGCCCGCGCGGATTACGCAGGCGATCGCGGCGAGCGCGACGAGGCGTTGGCGGACTGGCTGGTCGCGCGGGGCGCCCGCCTGATCGTGCTCGCGGGCTACATGGAACTGCTAAGCGGGGACTTCCTGCGCCGCTTCCCGGGCGCGGTGATCAACGTGCACCCCTCGCTGCTGCCGGCCTTTCCCGGCATTCGCGCCATCGAGCAGGCGCTGGCCTACGGAGTGAAGGTGTTCGGGGTGACGGTGCACTTCGTGGACGAAGGCGTGGACACGGGGCCGATCATCATGCAGCGCGCCGTGGAGTTGGCGCAGGCGCGCGAGCCGGACGAGGTGCTGGGGGCGCTGCGGCCGCTTGAGCATGGGCTACTAGGAGAGGCTGTGAGGATGTTCGCCCGGGGGGAGCTGACGATCGGCGCCGGACCCGGCCCGACCGCGGCCGACTGGCCGGCGGGCCTGCGCGCGGGTCGCGCGCAGGAGCCGCGCCCCCCAGGCGAGGGATAGGCTCTGAACATGTCCTCCGCACGTGAATCAATCCTCGGTCGCGACGCGGGCGTGGAGCGCTCAGAGCCTGGCGAGGTGCGGGTACGCCGCGCGCTGCTGTCGGTCTCGGACAAGGCGGGCGTGGTCGAGTTCGCACGTGGCCTGGAGGAGCTAGGCGTGGAGCTGGTCTCGACCGGCGGCACCGCGCGCGAGCTGACTGGTGCGGGCGTGTCGGCACGCGAGATCGAGGACTTCACGGGTTTCCCGGAGATGATGGACGGGCGCGTAAAGACGCTGCACCCGCGGCTGTACGCGGGCCTCTTGGCCCTGCGCGATAACGAGGCACATCTACGCGCGGCGGCGGAGCAGCAGATCGAGCAGGTGGACCTCGTGTGCGTGAACCTGTATCCCTTCGAGCAGACCGTGGCGCGCGGCGATGCAAACGATGGCGAGGTCGTCGAGAACATCGACATCGGCGGCCCCACGATGATCCGCGCGGCGGCGAAGAACAGCGCGTTCGCGGCAGTGGTGGTGGACCCGGCGGACTACGAGGGCGTGCTGGAGGAGCTGCGCGAGTCCGAGGGTCGGCTGTCGCTGCCGACGCGGCTGCGGCTGACGGCGAAGGCGTTCGCCTGCACGGCTCGCTACGACGCGGCGATCGCGTCGTGGTTCGCGCGGCGCGCCTACGAGGGCTTCCCGCCGACTTGGAATGACGCCTACGAGAAGGTGAGCGACCTGCGCTATGGCGAGAACCCGCATCAGGCGGCGGCCTTCTACGCGCGAGTGGGCGCACCGACGCACTTGCTCGACGGCGTCAAGCAGCTGCACGGCAAGGAGCTTTCGTTCAACAACCTGCTGGATCTCAGCTCGGCGCGCGAGCTGGTCGAGGACTTCGACGCTCCGGCCTGCACGATCGTCAAGCACAACAACCCCTGCGGCTGCGCGACCGCAGCGAGCGGCCGGCTGGCCTATGAACGCGCCTTCGCCTGCGATCCGCAGAGCGCCTATGGCGGCGTGATCGCACTCAACCGCCGGGTCGATCTGGCCACGGCGCAGGAGCTATCGAAGCAGTTCATCGAGGTGTTGCTGGCACCGGGCTTCGACGAGCAGGCGCTGGCGCTGCTGAGCGAGAAGAAAAATGTACGTCTGCTCGAGCTCCCGCACTGGCCGGAATCGGCGCATGAGGTCGAAGCCAAGCCGGTGATCGGCGGCCAGCTGGTTCAGACCCGCGACGTCGTAAGCGAGACGCGCGAGCAGATGCGCGTGATGACCAAGCGCCAGCCGACCGAGCAGGAGTGGGAGGCGATGCTGTTCGCATGGCGCGTCTGTCGCCACGTGCGCTCGAACGCGATCGTGATCGCCGCGGCCGAAGGCGCGGAGCAGCCCGGCGAGCCCGCCCAGGCCAACGCAACGATCGGGATCGGCGCGGGACAGATGAGCCGGGTCGACGCGGTGCGGATCGCGGTCGAGAAGGCGCAGGACTCCCAGCCCGCGCTGCTGGTGGGCTCGGCGCTGGCCTCGGATGCCTACTTTCCCTTCGCGGACGGTCCCGAGCTCGCGATCGCGGCGGGCGTGAGCGCGATCATCCAGCCGGCGGGCTCGGTCCGCGACGAGCTGGTGGTCGAGGCGGCGGAAAAGGCCGGGATCGCGATGGTCGCGACCGGCGTTCGCCACTTCCGTCACTGAGCGCTTCCGCGCGCTTGTAGAGCGACATCGCTGGGCGCGTCCCGCCGTAGCAGGCGGGACCGTAGTCGACCCCTGCCTCGCGCAAGAAGCTGGGGAGGACTTGATTAAATATGTATAACGATATATCGTGAACATACTTTGATAGCTCACGATAGGAAGAAATCTATGTGCAGTAGTTCGATCCATGGACGACATGTCCACCACTCAGAGGATGAGCACCACGCAGAGCATGGACATCACGCGGGACCCCACCGGCGACACCGCCACCGCGGCTTCGGTGGTCCCGAGGGCGGCTTCGGCTTCGGCGGCTTTGGTCCCGGGGGCGGACCCCGAGGTCGCGGCCGTAAGGCGCGCCGCGGCGACATCCGCACCGCGGCGCTGCTGCTGCTTGCGGAGGAGCCACGTAACGGCTACCAGATCATGCAGGAGGTGGAGCAGCGCTCAGACGGCGTTTGGCGCCCGAGCCCCGGCTCGGTCTACCCGGCTCTCCAGCAGCTCGAGGACGAGGGCCTGATCCGCTCACAGGAGGGCGACGGTCGCAAGCTGTTCGTGCTCACCGAGGAGGGCCGCGCCCGCGTGCAGGAGCGTCCACAGGACGCCACCGCGCCGTGGGAGCAGATGAGTGGCGAGGTCTCCGACGAGGCCCACGAGCTCGGCAAGCTGATGCGCGAGGTGGGCTTTGCTTTCGTGCAGGTAATGCGCACCGGCAGCGGTGCCCAGATCGGCAAGGCGCGCGAAGTGCTGACCGGCACTCGACGTGACCTTTACCGGATCCTCGCTGACGGCGACACCGAGAGCTAGCGCACGCCGGACGCACGACGCCTTGGCCGCGACGCCGGCTCGTGCCGGGTCGCGGCCGAGGTTGGCGCCTCCACTCCGCTCGGCGGTAGGACAGTGGTCGAGCGGCGCCGATTTCCCGCGCGCCGCCGAATACACTCGCGGCGATGAGGCGAGGTGCTCGGGGGTTCAGGTTGGCTCGGCTGGTCGTCGCGCTCGTCATCGCGCTCGCGCTCGCCGCGCTAGCCGCCGGCCCAGCGGCGGCGACGATCACGGTCGCGAACACGAACGACTCCGGTCCGGGCTCGCTGCGTCAGGCGATCGCCGACGCCGGTCCCGGCGAGACGATCGTTCTGCCCGCGAGCGCGAGCCACTACTCCGCCGCGAGCGCAGAACTGCTGATCAGCAAGAGCTTGACGATCACCGGCGCGGGTGCACGCGAATCGGTGATCGACGCGATGGGCGCTCCGCATCGCGTGCTCGATATCACCGCGGGCCCCGTGACGATCTCCGGCGTGACCGTCACCGGCGCCAAGGAAGTGCCAGGAGACGGCGCGGGCATCGAAATCTCGGGCACCACCCCGGTCTCGTTCTCGCACGTGAGCATCAGCGGGAACACCGTCAAACAGAACTCCTCCGGCGGCGGCATCTACGCGGGCGGCGGTGTCACGCTGACGGTCGACGCGAGCACGATCGCGAACAACGTCGGCTACAACGGCGGCGGCATCGAGGGCGGCACCACGACGCTGATCACGAACAGCACGATCTTCGGCAACCATGGCGGCGACCACAAATTCAACGGCGACGGCGGCGGCCTGCAGAACGGCGGCTCGATGACGCTGATCAACGACACGATTGTCGGCAACGAGTGCTTCAACGGCGGCGGTTGCGGCGGGGCGCTGTTCGGCACCGCCACGGCCGAGAACACGATCATCGCCGGCAACCTCGCGGGCAACACGACGGACGAATCGACCGTCCCCAGCGACTGCGACATCGCCTTGACCTCGACGGGCCCAAACCTCGAAGAGGAAGGCGGCGAATGCGGGTTCGCCACGCACGGAGGCATCGCCACCGCCACCCCGCTGCTCGGGCCGCTCGCGAACTACGGCGGACAGACCGACACGATCCTGCCGCTCCCCGGCAGCCCCGCGATCGACGCCGCGGGCAGCAGCGGCTGCCCGTCGGCCGATCAGCGCGGCGTCATCCGTCCACTCGGCCTCGGATGTGACATCGGCGCCGTCGAGGTCGCGCCGCCGAGCGCGGCGACCGCCGCGGCGACGGCCGTGAACACGAGCACCGCGACGCTCCTCGGCGCCGCGGGTGAGGACCCGGCCGTCGCGAGCGGCACCGTCTTCTTCCAGTTCGGCACAAGCGCCTCATATGGATCGCAGACCGCGGCGCAGGCGCTCGCGGCGGGCAGCTCGGCGGCGCCGTTCTCGGCCGCCCTCGCGGGCTTGACGCCCGGCACCGTCTACCACTTCCGCGCGGTCGCCAGCAGCCCTTACGGGATGGCCTTCGGCGTTGATCGGACCTTCGTCACGCCCGTCCCGCCCAGCTCCACTGGGCTGCCGCCGCGGGTGCTGGTCTCGAACGTGACTCAGTTGCACAGCAGCTGGCGGGCCGGGAACGCCCTCGCGAGCGTCTCGCGCAAGCGGGGGCGCCCGCCGCTGGGCACCACGTTCTCGTTGAAGCTCGACCAAAGCGCCACGGTGCGCTTCGCATTCGCGCAGCAGCTCCGCGGGCGCAGGGTCAAGGGCAAGTGCCGGGCCGCGACACCGAAGAATCGAAGCAGGCCGCGCTGCAAACGCTCGGTCTCCCGTGGCGTGCTCTCGGTGCCGGGCAAGAGCGGCCTGAACGAGGTCGCCTTCCAGGGGCGCGTATCGCGCAGGGTCAAGCTCGCGCCCGGCAGCTACACGGCCGTGATCACCGCGGTCGGCGCTAACGGGCAGCGCTCCGGCCCGAAGCGGCTCAGCTTCACGATCGTCCGCTAGTCGGGGCGGGGCCCTGTCGCGGGGCGGATGGCGCTAGTCGAGCGCCTTGCCGGCGACGCCGAGCAGCGGGTCGTAGTCGGCGGACTCGTTCGTCTCCGTCGCGATCCGCATCGCCTCGGCCAGATCGGCTTCGCCGCTGCGCGCGGCGCGTTCGGTGAGCGGCTGCAGGATGCCGCGCAGCGTCAGCATCGGCCCCACCCAGCGCGGCGCCCAGACGCGCGGGGAGCGCCGCTCGACACCGCGCTCGATCGCGTCGATCGCGATCGACAGCGGCGCGGGGTTGCGGATGAAGCCCGGCAGCCTGCCCGTCATCGCTTCGGCCGAAGGCCGCGCGAACGCGCCTTTGACGAGGTTGGTGTCGAGGAAGCCGAAGTAGGCGCAGCCCACGACTGCGCCGCTGGGGGCGCTCTCCATCCGCAGCGCGTCCGACAGCGCCTCGACCCCCGCCTTCGCGGTCGTGTAGGGCCCGAGCATCGCACCGTGAACGATCGCCGTTAGCGAGGAGATGTTCAGCAGGTAGCCGCGGCGCTTGACGATCTCGCCGATCACCGCGCGGTCCGTGCGCCACACGCCGAGCAGGTTCACCGCCAGCGTGCGCTCGACCTGCTCGATCGGCGCCGTCGCCAGCGGACCCGTGAAAGCGATTCCCGCGTTCGCGATCGCCACGTCGATTCCACCGAAACGCTCGACCGTCGCCGCGACGGCGCGCTGCAGCGCCTCGAAGTCGGTGACGTCGGTCTCGATCGCCAGCGCGCGATCCCCCAGCGCCGCGGCGTTCTGCTCCAGACGCTCGGGCTCCAGGCCAACCAGCGCGACGTTCGCGCCTTTCGCATGCAGGCGCTCTGCCGTCGCCTTGCCGATGCCGCGCGCCGCGCCGGTCACGAACACGGTGCGTCCGTTGACGTCAAAGGAGGGGACACTCACGGGCAGCAGCCTACCGCCGCGCTCGTCACTAGGCTCGCGACCGTCATCTCCGCGGGCGGACCCGTGTCCGCCGAGGCCCAAGACAGGAGGCTCGCTTGCGTACTTGCCGCAGACACTTCGTCGCCCTGTTGCTCTTCTCATCATCCCTCACGCTGCTGGCGATCGTGCCGCAGGCGCTCGCGAGCACTCGCGATCACGCGGCCGTGAGGCACGCGATCTGCAGCGGCCCCAACAGCGCCAAGGTTCCCTGTCGCTTCTCGACGCCCAGCGGCAACATCCGTTGCGTCTGGACCCCCAGACCCAACAACGTCGCCTGTGTGCTGCGGGCCAACGGCCGTGCCTACCGCCTCGCTCCCACCGGCAAAGCCAAAGCGATCTCCTTGAAACTCGCGCGGGCCGGGAAGACCCTGCCGCTGAACCAGCAGATCGTCTTCCCGGACAGCCTCTCTTGTCGCGACACCAGACGCACGATGGTCTGCAATCAGGACTTTGGCTCCGGGTCGTTCACCCTCACGCTCGGGCACTCGCATCGCTCGTAGGCGCTCGACTTCGAGCGTGCGTAGACGGACACTGGTCACGCCTTGTCAGCGGTCGAGTCGCGGCCGTTTCTCCATAGCCATTGCCACTGCTTCGGTTCGTCTGAGTCCTCCCTACGAAGTTGGCGCACGGCCTCGATTAGTTCAACAACCTTGAAGCCCCAGTTCGGTGCGAACCAGATAGCCGCAAGCACCAACACGACCCACTGCTCCGTGGGCGTCAGGACAATCCAATGCTCATGCGTGAACACCAACATCTCATTCTCCCGTAGACGATGATCTGCATCGCGCGCTTAGCTGCCAGCGCCTCCGCCATCGTGCACTAACTTCAAACTCTGCTCGATGGCTGGCCCCTAATACCGCAGGGCTTATCAGCAAGAGGCTCACCACGAAGCTGAGCCTCTTGCTGGCGAAGCGGCCTTGGCTACCTGTAGCGCCGGCCGGCGATGCCGACTTCCTTCGCCCAATCCCGCCCGCAGATTTTGCAGGACTTTGCGGGGTGGCCGCAAGGACACGTGGCCTCTGGACGCGTGGTCGGCGTGAGGCGTGCTACTTTGCTCGCCACGCGCGCTTGACGCGCCCGATTTAGACCAGTCACTTTGACATCTCCCTTTTGTTCGGTGGTGTTTGCTGGTCGGGTCGGCGGTGGGAACTGCCATTCCCCCGGTAGTCCGAATCCTCGACCACTTTCCAGTGTCCTCTGAGGGTTCGGCCTTTTGTTACGCCCAGGTAAGAGAGTTGTTAAAGGCTCGGTAAGCTGTCAGGAAGACGCGCTGCCCTGTTCTGGGCGGTCTGTGGAGAGAGTTAGGCGCCCCCGAATCGCCCGCGACAGCAGACGATCCGGGGGCAGGCACCGATGTCCGGGACTGGTCCAGACCGGACCGGGAACGCAGCGCCGGTGGGCTTCAGTAGCGGGAGGCATGGCAGTGCCTCCCAGCTCACCGAACCACCACGTTCCCTTGGCGGCGCCGCTTGTGGCAAGGGGCCAGAAGTCGACCGCGAGCGCGCCGAGTCCGGCACACCCCGTGAGGGAGGAGGAATCGGGAGTTAAGCGGACTCACACGCCTGTCTCGTGCCGATCGCGCTGGTCCTTGCAGGTCGAGATCCACGTGCGGCATGCGCGTGTGCCGCACGTAAGAACAGACGGGTGTCTTGTCTAGCTAGCGAGAGCACCGGACTCCCGCGTGTGGTGCCTCCTGAAGGCATCGACGCGATCGTCCCAGACGCCTCGGATGAGTCGGGGTGAAGCGGACGCATGGTGGAGCGCGCCCTCTCCTTCGCCAGTTCGCTGCATCGACCAGGTATGCCCCGTGCGGGACTCGAACCCGCCCCACCGGATTAAAAGTCCGGCGCTCTACCAGATGAGCTAACGGGGCTCAGCGCACGCAAGTCTGGCACATTCCTCGCCGCCCGGAGCGGGAATCGCGGATCGTGGACGGCCCTCGTGCGGCATCGCTCGGCTTTGCGAGGATCGCTCTGCGGTGCCGCGGCTCGGCGGGGAACGGCGACGGGTCGTCAGGGGGCTTCGGAGGCCGCCACGCGCAGCATCTCCTCGATCTCGGTCAGCTTCACGCGTGGGCGCCCCGCGCGCTCGCCGAGCGCGCGCTCGTGACGGTCGATCGATTCCCAGCCCGCGTAGGTGATCAGGTCGGGCTGTCGTTCGCGCAGCAGCGTCTCCACCGCGGCGGCGTCGGGTTCGTGTGGGACGTGCGCGGCGCCGTTCGAGCGCGAGCCGAGGTCGGTGAGCATCGCGTTGACGGTCTCCTGCGCGTCCTTCTTGTTCGTGCCGATCACGCCCGAGGGGCCGCGCTTGATCCAGCCGACGACGTACTCGCCCGGCAGCGGCTCGCGGCTCTGGGGGTCGAGCACGCGTCCGCCCTGGTTCAGGATCGTGGCGGCGCGCTCGTCGAATGACACGCCGGGTAGCGGCACGCCGCGATAGCCGATCGCGCGGAACACCAGCCCCGTGTCGATCGTCTCCGACTCCTGGGTGGCACGCGCCTTCAGCGCGCCACCCTCGCCGGGCACGAGCTCGTTGCGGACGAAGCGGACCGCGGCGAGCGCGCCGTCCTCGCCTGCGAGCAGCTCGGTGGGCGAGAGCAGGAAGCGCAGCACGATTCGCCTGCGCCCCTCGCTTGGCGTGCGCTCGGCGTAGCCGCGCAGGATCTCGACGTTGCGACGCGAGGTCACGTCTTCCTGGGCGCCCTGGTCGTGGACCGCGAGCGCACGCTCCAATTCCTCGCGGTCGACCACGACGTCGGCGTCGGCCATCTCACCCAGCTCCAGCAGCTCCGGGTTCGTGAACGCGGCCTGCGCGGGTCCGCGGCGGCCCACGACGACGACCTCCTGCACACGGCTGCGGGCGAGCACCTCAAGCGCATGGTCGGCGGTATCCGTGGGCGCAAGCTCCTCCGGGCTCAGCATCAGCATCCGCGCGACGTCGACGGCGACGTTGCCGTTGCCGATCACGACCGCGCGCGCGGCGGATTCGAGATCGACCTCGAGGCCGGTGTGGTCGGGGTGGCCGTTGTACCAACCGACAAACTCGGTCGCGGCGTGCGAGCCGGGGAGGTCTTCGCCGGGGATCCCGAGCGGGCGGTCAAGCGGCGAGCCGGTGGCGTAGACGAGCGCGTGGTAGTGCGCGAGCAGCTCCTCGCGCGAGACGTGCTCGCCGAAGCTGACGTTTCCGAAGTAACGAAAGCGGGGATGCGCGGCGGTCTTCTCATACACACGCGTAACCGACTTGATCTTCGGGTGGTCGGGGGCGACGCCCGAGCGCACGAGCCCCCAGGGCGTGGGCAGGCGCTCGAGCATGTCGACCTCGAAGCCGGCCTCGGCGTCCTTGAGCAGGTGGCCCGCGGCGTAGAAACCAGCGGGCCCGGAGCCGATCACGGCGATGCGTATGGGAGTCTCGTCACTCATGAAGCGGTTTGATGGGCGCGGCCCGACTCGAACGGGCGACCCCCTCGGTGTAAACGAGGTGCTCTAGCCAACTGAGCTACGCGCCCCGAGCTTCCGGGAGCCCTAGGCTAGCGAGCCCGCGGAGCTTCGCGGGTTGTAAAGGATTTGTGGGAGCTTTGGCTAGGATTGCCCCAGTCCCAGTCGGGACCTCCTGTGGATAGAACAAACACCGCCCATAGCGAGGGGTCGTCAGCGTTCGTGAAGCCAGGCGAGCGGGACTCGCAGGCGGCCGAGCTCGCGCGTGACTCGGGGGCAGGTGCTGGTGGGAGCGAGCGCGCCGGTGCCTCCCGAGCGGCGGAGCTCGAGCTGCGTAACGTCAGCAAGCGCTATCCCGGCCAGCGCGAGCCGGCGATCGCCGATCTGTCGCTGACGGTGCCGGCGGGCGAGGTCTGCGTGCTGGTGGGGCCCTCGGGCTCGGGCAAGACCACGGCGATGCGCCTGATCAACCGGATGATCTCGATCTCCGGTGGCGACATCCTGCTGGGCGGGCGCAGCGTGCTCGAGCGCGAGGCGCGCGAGCTGCGCCGGGAGATCGGCTACGTGATCCAGCAGATCGGCCTGTTCCCGCACCAGACGGTGAAGGAGAACATCGCGACGGTCCCGGGCCTCTTGGGCTGGTCGAGGGAGCGTACGGCCGCGCGCGTGAACGAGCTGCTGGAGCTGATCGGCCTAGACCCCGAGGAGATGGCGGATCGCTACCCGGCGCAGCTGTCGGGCGGGCAGCGCCAGCGGGTGGGCGTGGCGCGGGCGCTGGCGGCGGACCCGCCGCTGATGCTGATGGACGAGCCGTTCGGGGCGATCGATCCGATCAACCGCACGCGCCTGCAGGACGAGTTCCTGGCGCTGCAGGAGAAAGTCCGCAAGACAATCGTGTTCGTAACCCACGACATCGACGAGGCGATCAAGATGGGCGACCGGATCGCGATCCTGCGCGAGGGCGGAAAGCTCGCGCAGTACGACACGCCGCGCGAGATCTTGATCCACCCCGCGGATGAGTTCGTGGCGGAGTTCGTGGGCGCGGATCGCGGGATCAAGCGCCTGTCGCTGACGACGCTCGCGGAGATGAAGCTGCTGGAGCCGAACGGGACCAAGCCGGGCGAGCTGCGGGCGCCGCTTCAGACCAGCGTGCGCGACGCACTGTCGATGATCATCTCCGCGAACGGGCAGCCGCTGACGGTGATCGACGGCGAGGATCGCGTGCGGGGGCTGCTGACGCTGTCGTTGATCGAGCAGTTGCTGGCGGACGAGGCGGCGGCGAATGGGTCGGGCTCGAATGGATCGCCCTCGAGCGTCGTGGGCGAGGACGCCGGCGAGGCGAGCGCGTGATGGGGCTCCTGGCGGCAAGCGGGCCCGTGATCCCGAACTTCGGCTCGCACAGCTCGAAGTGCGTGGTGGAGAACCACTTCTTCTGTAGCGAATGGGTCAGCCACAACTGGGGCAGCGTGCTGTGGCCCGCGCTGCGTCAGCACGTGATGCTGACGGCGATCGCGGTGGCGATCGGCTTTGCGATCTCGATGACGCTGGCGCTGACGGCACATCGCTACCGCGTGTTCGAGCGCCCGACCCTGTTGATTACGACGATCCTCTACACGATCCCCTCGTTGGCGCTGTTCGAGCTGCTGGTGGCGCCGGTGGGGGCGAACATCTTCGCGGCGGAGATCGCGCTGGTCTCCTACACGCTGTTGATCCTGTTCCGCAATATCCTTACGGGGCTGCGCGAGGTGCCGGGCGAGGTGCTGGACGCGGCGGAAGGAATGGGGATGACGCGCCGCCAGGCGCTGTTGCGGGTCGAGCTGCCGCTGGCGTTGCCGGCGATCGTGGCGGGGCTGCGGATCGCGGTGGTGACGATCATCGCGCTGGCGACGATCGTCTACACGATCTATAACAAGGGCTTGGGCGTGCCGATTCACACGGCCCTGGGTGAGGGTCCCTTCAAGACGGAGCTGATCGCCGCGGGCGGGTTGACGGTGCTGCTGGCGCTAGCAGCCGACGGGCTGCTTGTGCTGACGCAGCGAGCGCTGACGCCGTGGGCCAGGGCGAGACCGAGCTAGCCGGTGCACGCGTTCGTCGAAGCCTTCGAATTCATCGGCCGCAACGGCTCGATCCCGGGTCAGACGGGACTGCCGAGCATTTCGCATTTGGCGCTTGAGACGCTGAAGGTGGCTGCGATCGGGGTGGCGATCTCGGTCGTGATCGCCGTGCCGGTGGGCATCTGGCTCGGGCACATTCACCGCGGCTCGTTTTTCGCGATCAACCTCGGCAACATCGGTCGCGCGCTTCCAAGCCTGGCGGTGTTGGCGATCGGGGATGCGTTCCTGGGCCTGGGCCTGACAGTGGTGGAGGTGGCGCTGGTGATCCTGGCGGTGCCGCCGATCATCACGAACGCCTACCTTGGCGTGGACGGAGTCGACCGCGACTTGGTGGACGCGGCGCGGGGGATGGGGATGTCCGAGCGCGAGATCCTCACCCGCGTGGAGCTGCCGCTGGCGGTGCCGCTGATCTTCGCGGGCATCCGCACCGCGGCGGTGTTCGTGGTCTCTACCACGACGATCGCCTCGCTAGCGGGCTTCAGCGGGAGCTTGGGCGACATCATCGCGAACGAGACCAGCTACCACTTCTCGGGCGTGCTCGGCGCCGCGATCTGCGTGGCGGCGCTGGCGCTGGCGGTCGAGGGGGTGTTGACCTTGGTACAGCGTGGTCTCACGCCGCGGGGCCTGCGCGTGCAGCGCGAGCTGGAGGTGGGGCTGGGCGCCGCGGCGCCGGGTCTCACCTAGTCATCGGCGACTACCAGAATTCATATCATTAATAATAAATATAAGATTTCCGATCAAGTAAGTCAACAAGAGGAGGCAGCGTATATGCCAGGTACGCGTTCGAGCAGGTTCAGGAACGTAGGGAGCAGGGTCAGCATGCTGGTCGCCATCACCGCGCTCAGCGTAGGGTTGGCGGCGTGCGGGAGCAGTAGCTCGTCGTCTTCGAGCAGCTCCACCAGCAGCTCGACCTCGACGTCCGCGCCGAGCGGCGAAGGTGCCAGCAAGCCGGCGGTGACGATCGGCGACAAGAACTTCCCCGAGGAGAACATCCTCGGCCAGCTCTACGCGCAGGCCCTGGAGGCGAAGGGTTACAAGATCAACCTGAAGTCGGAACTCGGCTCCTCGGAGATCATCTACAAGGCGCTGACCTCGGGTCAGATCCAGATGTACCCCGAGTACACGGGCACGTTCCTCTCGGCGATTGCCGAACAGACGAAGCTGCCGACGAGCGCGGCGCAGGCCTACAGCGAGGCGAAGGCGTTTGCGGAGAGCAAGGGCTTCACGCTGCTGGACTACACGCCCTTCTATGACTCCGACGCGCTGGCGACGCTGCCGGCCTATGCAAGCGAACACAAACTCACGAGCATCGCGGACCTCGCGCCGTTGGGCAAGAGCGTGAAGCTGGGCGCGGCGCCCGAATTCGCGACGCGCTTTGAGGGTCTGAAGGGTCTCGAACAGGAATATGGCTTCAAGCCGACGTTCAAGCCGATCGCGATCGAACTCTCCTACAAGGCGCTGGAAGGCAAACAGGTGGACGTGCAGGACGTGTTCACGACCGACGGGCAGCTGTTGGGTGGGAAGTTCAAGGTCCTCGCGGACCCCAAGCACGTGTTCGGCTTCCAGAACGTGGCGCCGGTCATCAAGCAGAGCGTGGTCTCCGCGGAGGGTCCGGAATTCGCGGCCACGATCAACAAGGTCAGCTCACTGCTGACGATCCCCGCGATCCAGCAGATGAACAAGGCGGTCACGGTGGAAAAGCAGTCCGCCGCCACGGTGGCGAGTCAGTTCCTGAAAGCGAACGGGCTCGCCTAGCCCGCCTGCGTCCCGCGCCGCGTCTCCTGGCAAGCTCTGGGGATGCGGCGCGGGGTTCGGATCGCTTTGTGGCTGGCTGGCGGGATCGTGGTCCTGCTTGGCCTGGCTCAGGTCTTCCTGCCGAAACTCGCTGCGAGCAAGATCTCCTCGCGGGTGGGCAAGTACGGCAGCGTGGACAGCGTGCACGTCAGCGCGTGGCCCGCGATCGAGCTGCTGTGGGGGCACGCGGACTCGGTGACGGTGCGCGCCTCGCGCCTGCGCCTGAGCCCTTCGCAGACGGCGAAACTGCTGGATGAAACTAGCGGTGTCGAGCGCCTGGACTTGACGGCCCCGAGCGCTACGGAGGGGCCGCTCCCGGTGAGCAAGGTGAGCCTGCACAAGCGCGGCAAGCAGCTGAGCGCGCGAGGGTTCGTGAGCGAAGCCGACGTGCAGGCGGCGCTGCCCCCGGGCTTTGGAGTGCAGCTCTTGGGGAGCAAGGACGGCCAGGTCGAAGTGCGCGCGAGCGGTGGGCTGTTCGGGGTGGGCGCCTCGGTGAACGCGGTCGCGCTCGCGAGCGAAGGCAAGCTGGTGGTGCACCCGCGGGGGCTGTTGATCGAAGCGCTGCGGCTGACGCTGTTCTCAGACCCGCGCGTCTATGTCGAGGGTGTGGGGGCGGCGCGCTCGGGGGCGGGCTACGAGCTGAGCATGGAGGCGAGGCTGCGCTGAGGCGCGCGCTCGTGCAGGCGCATCGGCAGGCCCTCGGCGGGGCTGATCGTGGGCATCTGGCGGATCGTGAGCTCGAAGTCTCCCCGGAGCGAGAAGCTGAAGCGGGAGAGCAGCATCGTGGCGATGGTGCGGACCTCGAGCTGGCCGAAGCGCATCCCGATGCAGGTGCGCGAGCCGCCGCCAAAGGGGACGTAGGCGCCCTTGGGCATCGCGGCCTTGGCCTCGGGGGTAAAGCGCTGGGGGCGGAACTCTTCGGGCTGGTCAAAGACGTCGGGCAGGTGGTGGCTAGCCCAGGATGAGTAGTTCACGAACGCGCGCGCGGGGACGGTGTGCCCCCCGAACTCGAAGGCCTCCACCGCGCGCCGCGGGCCGACCCAGGCGGGCGGGTACTTGCGCAGCGTCTCGTCGAGCACCATCTCCAGCTCGGCCAGCTCGCCGGAGGTGAGCTGCGCCGCGGTGGGGATGATGCTGCCGTGGGGCCCGCGCTCGAGCAGCGCGTCCTGCTCGGCCACGAGCCGTTCGGCGATCTGCGGCTGGCGGGCGAGCTCGTAGAACATGAAGGAGATCGTGGAGGTCGTGGTGTCGTGACCCGCGAACAGCAGCGTCATCACCTCGTCGCGGATCTGCAGCTCGCTGAGGCGGTTGCCGTCCTCGTCTGAGGCGTCGAGCAGCAGGCTGAGGATGTCCCCGCCGCGCTGGCCGCTCTTGCGTCGCTCGGCGATCTCCTCGTAGATCAGGGTGTCGAGCTCGCGGGCGGCCTGCTGCATTCGCGCCCAGGGGGAGCGGCGGTTGCGAAACACGCGCAGCAGGTACTCGGAGGCGTAGAAAGCCAGCGCCTCCTCGAACAGCCCCGCGGCGTCGATCGCGCGGGCGCGCCTGCCCTCGGGGTCGACGCCGAACAGGGCGCGCATCGCGACCCGCATCGCGAGGCGACGCGTCCAGGCGTAGAGGTTGACGTCGGTCTCGGGGCGCAGCGCGTCGATCGCGCGGTCCGTCTCCTGCACGATCGCGTCGAGCGAGGCGGCGACGTGATCGCGATGGAAGACCGGCAGCATGATCCGCCGGGACTGGCGGTGGAAATCGCCGTCGATCGTCAAGAGGCCGTCGCCCATCAAGCCGATCAGGTCGCGGAAGTGGCCGTCGCGCCAGGTGAAGTTCGAGGCGTGCGAGACCAGCAGGTGGTGGTTGGCCTCGGGCCCCAGCATGAACACGACGTTCGAGTGGAACAGCCGCAGCGTGAAGATCGGGCCGTAGCGGGCGTAGGCCTCGAGCAGCATCTTCAGCGGTTCGTTCGCGAAGCGGCGCGTGCGGATCAGCGAGAAGCTGGTTTCACCGGGCGGGAACGGCACCGGCGAGCGCTCGCTGCGCAGGTCTTCCAGCATCACCTTCAGCGGGCTTGCCTCGAGCATCGGGGGTGGGCCAACGAGCGCCATTGGCGGAAGCCTAGCGCGTCGACTGGCTGGGCAGCCAGTTTGGTTCGCGGGACAGCTCGGCGCCGCGAGGCGTCGCGGCTTGTCATACTGGAGGGGTCGAAGGCGCAGTTGGCCCCGCGCGCGTGATGGGGGCGTAGCTCAGTTGGTTAGAGCGCTGCCCTGTCACGGCAGAGGTCGCGGGTTCGAGTCCCGTCGCTCCCGCTTTCGGCACCCCGCTTGTTGCTGCGCCTTGGGCGGCAGCGGCTGGCGGCGTGGAAGTACGGCAGGAAGTCCTCGTGCGGCTGCACGGCGACGATGCGCCCGCCCTGCGCCCAGACCTGCTCGAACAGCGAGACGAGCAGCCGCCGTCGCTCGGCGGGCTCGGTCTCCAGCTCCCAGAAGGAGGAGAAGTCGCTGAGCAGCTGCTTGGCGCGTTCGATGCCCGGGTCGGCGGGCGCGCCCAAGCGCTGCAGCTCCTCCTCGATGGACTGGCGACGCATGACGTACTGCGCCTTGGGCAGGTCGCCGAGCACGTAGAGGTCCTGCAGGCGCTCCAGCTGACCGAGCAGCGCCGTGCGCTTGGCGCTCGACGGGTCGCGCTTGGGGCGGTCAGCTTCGACGGCCGCGAGCATCAGGTTGACGAGCTTCTCGTCGGGGCGGAAGTCGTGGATCCACTGCACGAGCTGTGACTCCAGGCGCTCGGCCTGGACGATGCGCTCGCCGCAGTGGGTGCCGTAGGTGCGCGCCGAGCACATGTAGCGTCGCGTGGAGTTGCGCCCTCCGCGACAGCCGTGCATGCGCGCGCCGCAACGATCGCAGCGCAGCAGCTTGCGCAGCAGGTATTCCGGCGACGCGGGCCCGGCCTTCAGGACGCGATTGCGCCAGCTGCGCATCTCCTGCACGCGGACGAACAGCTCCTCGGGGACGATCGGCTCGTGCAGACCTCTGTGTGTGCGGCTGGTGTCGCGATTGGCGCTGACGTAGCCGCAGTAGGCGGCGTTGCAGAGGATCGTGCGCACGGCGTCTCTGCTGAAGGGGCGGTTTCGGGCGGTGCGAGCGCCGGTCGCGTTCAGCCACTGCGCGATCGTCAGATCCGATTCCTGGCCGGTCGCGTAGCGCTCGTACATCTCCTGCACGAACGCTGCGCGCTCCGGATCGGCGACCGCGAGTCTGCTGTGCGCGTCGCGCACGTAACCCCACGGCAGTTGGCCGACCAGATGGCCTTGGCGGGCCTTCTCCTTCAGGCCGCTGCGCACCCAGAAGGACAGCGAAACGGAGTAGTACTCGTCGAACATCTCGTGGATCGACTCGGCGAGGAACGACGACGGGTCGGAGTGGTCTTCGCCCATCGGCTGCGTGACGGAGACGACGCGGATGCCGAGCGTCTCGCGCAGCATCTGCTTGTAGCGGCGCGCCTCGACCTGGTTGCGCGCAAAGCGCGACGTGTGAAAGACGAGCACCACGTCGAACTTGCCCTCGGCGGCGTCGGCCATCAGGCGCTGGAACTCCGGACGCGACGCGGACTTGCGCCAGCCGGAGTGGAAGTCGCAGTACTCGCCGATCAGCTGCAGGTCGTTCTCGGGCGCGAACTCGCGGATGCGCTCGCGCTGGGCGTCGGGCGAGAAGCCCTCGCCCTGCTCCTCGGTGGACTCGCGGATGTATGCGACGGCGCGAAGCGGCGTCTCAGGCATCGTCTCGGGCGGGATCGGTGAGGGCGCGTCCGCGTCGCGTCCACCAGTCGGCGAACCAGTGGGCGAAGTCGTCGAGGGCGGGGTCGTTGGTGACGTTGCGGTCGTCATTGCTGCCTCCTCGGTTGGCTTGTGAGGTCGCGAGGAGAGCAGAGCTCGGCTGGGATCTCAACGGGCGTTTGCGAGTTGGTGGCGATGCCTCCATCACCTAGAAGAAGGTCGCTTTTGAGCCCGCGTAGGTACAGGGTTCCGATTAGCGCTCGTCCTTCGGCCGTGGCGGAGAGCGAGTCTCGCCTTTACAGCGCGCCTTCGTAGAGCTCGTCCGAGCGCCGCGCTGCGCGGGTGGGGATCACGAAGTCTCCGAGCCGATGCACGAGGCCGGCGCCGGCGAGCGCCGAGACGGCGTTGGCGGCGTCCAGCTGACTTTTCAGTTCGCGTCCCAGCTCGTCAAGCGTCCAGGGCACGCGGTCGTCGAACAGCATGAGCAGGACCGTTTTCTGGCTGTTGTCCATGCGCTCGCCGGGTTCCATGTGGTCGGGGTTCCTGTCCGTGGCGCTCATCGGGCTCCTCTCGGTCTTGGCACCGAAGAGGGCGCGAGCGAGCACGACCGGCCGTGGATCGAGAGCTACGGTTCGGGCGTGGCCACTGAAGCTACGACTTCGGTGTCCACAGGCCGGGGCGGGCGTTGACGCGCTCGTCCCGGCCGCTTGGGTTGTTGGCTGGCGCGAGAGCAGAGCAGAACTCCTCCGAGATCGCAAGAGGCCCTATCGACGCGGGCACGGCGGCTTCCGTCTGGACTAGCCCATAGGACTACCTCTGCTGCTGTTGTGCGTTCGTAGCTTCCCGCCGGGCGAGGCCTAGTCACCCTCGTTCGGCGGGCCCAGTCGTGTCCGATCCGAATGGTTGACTTTGCCGTGCAGTCAGCGGCTGACCCCGCGCGTGTGATGGCTGCGATCACGAACGCTAACCCAGCAGTACCGCACCCGGAGGTGCCTAAATGACCCCTGCCGTAATGACTTCCCCGTTGTCCACGAGCGAGGCGCTGGCCTTGCTTGGCGATCATCTGTCCCTCGCTGGTGTTCGCGCAAAGCTCGCCGACCCCGAGGAGGGTAAGGGCTACAACGTCGAGCAACTCGACCTCTTGGAGCAGGAGTACCGCCGCTTCTTGGCGATGCATCTCGCCTACCCCGAGAGCGAGATCGTGCCGTGCACGATCGTCGACGAGATCTGGCACCAGCACATCCTCGACACCATCGCGTACAGGCGGGACTGTGACGCGATCTTCGGCGAGTTCCTCGACCACTTCCCTTACTTTGGGATGCGGGGGGAAGACGACGCACAGGCGCTCGTCGACGCATATGCCGACACACTTGAGATCTATGAGAAGGAGTTCGGCACGCCTCCGCCGGGCACGTGGATCTCCGCCGACGCGGCGAGGTGCACGCGCAAAAACTGCAAGCCGCAGAAGTGCAAGTAGCGCCGCAGAATGGGACTGGGCAATGAGGGCCGCCGCGAGGCGGTTCTCATTGTTCGGGTGGCTACACGCGAGAGCCTCCCGCTAGTTGACGCCCGAGGCGTCCGAATAGAATAGGAAGCGTGACTGATCCGCTTCAGGGCGTCGAGTTCCGTGTTTTCCGCTCCCTGCTCCAAGAGTCGGACTACGAGACGGTGGAGCAGATTCGGGTGTACCTGACTCAAGGGCCGATCGTCCCGAGCGAGGACATTGAAGAGGCCCTCGCGACCCTCGCGGCAAAGCACTACGTAGAGGAGTACAGGCCAGGATGCTGGAAGGTCGCACCACAGGGATACGGGCTTAGACGGTCGTTGCTTGGCGAGCTGCCCGGTGATGCCTAGGAGTTCCCTGGAAGCTTCGTTGCAGCTGCAGAGGACGGGCAGGGGTCTTGGCCCGCGTACCGAATGTCAAGAGGCCGGTTCCGCGGGCTGACGACGCACGCCTTGACGTGTGGCCGCCCGTGCGTCACTATTCCCGTTTCTGCATGCAGATTTGACCGAACCGGGAGACGGTAGTGGTGCGGGCGGACGGCAAGCTCTTCGAGCTCTTGGCAGACGAGGTTTGCTCTGCGATCCTCCGCGCGCTGATTGGCAGCCAGAACCCGCTGACGCAGCGACAGCTGACCGCTGCGCTCGGGTACACGTCCAGCACGATCAGCCGCCGCATCGGGAGCCTTGAGGATGCAGGCTTGGTTCAGCGCGACGGTCCTCGCTCCCCCTACACCCTAGGATTTCCAGAGCCAACCCGAGAGTTTCTCGCCGCCGGCCTTACCCTCGCCGAACTCACGCATGACAAGTTCGCGGAGCAGTCGCGAGAACAGCTCCGCGAGCTCCGAACGGGGCAGGCCCGACTTGCGCCCGTCGTCGGCATCCGAGGAACAGCGTGACTCGGAGTCCGCCAAGCCCACCGCGCGCCACCCTGGGTCTACTCGGGCTAGGCGCCACCCTCGTCGGGCTTGCCCTTGCTCTACGTCCCGTACACCTCGCCGGCGTCGTGTTCTGGCTCGTGCTGGTCGCCGGCGGTATATGCCTCGCGACCGCGATCGCGGTGGGCCTCCGACACCTCGCAACAAGCTCAGATGCCGGAGCGCGGGGCGAGGTGAGCCGGCGCCTCGTACTGGCTGACTGTTGGCGCGTGCATGAAGCCCTCGTTGAGTTCTTCGACGAACAAAGCCGCGACCGACCTCCGAACGACGGCGCCGCGAGGAACGGAAGCGGGGATGAGCAATGGCGACAGACGACTATACGTAGGTACAAGGCCGAGTTTGGCGTGTGGGCTCCCCAGGTATTCGAGGCAGCCGTGGAGTCGGCAGCAGCCTCTCCTACCTCGCGACGACTCGTCGAAGCACCAGCGGCAGGCCAGATCAGCGTCGTCCGCGACCTCTTTCGCGATGCTGCCCTAACGCTCGAACATCGCGCGCCTCTCTGACTCGTGCCCGGACAACCTAGCTCCGCGCTATGGTAGCGGGATATACTACGCTACCATTACTAGAAAGTCATGATGATGCAAGCTAGCCAAACGCCAGACACTGAGTTCTCCGCGCTGCAGACCGTCATCGCGGCGCTTCAGGGCGTCGATGAGGATGCGAGGCAACGGATCTACGACGCAGCTGCAACCTTTCTTGGCATCAGGCCTACCGCGGGAAACGGGGCGCGCCGTTCGGCGGCGCCAGTAGAGACACCAGGGAGCACTTCGTCCTATCCCTCGTTCTCGACGGACACAGCGTTGTCACCAAAGGAGTTCCTCTTCGAGAAGCAACCGCGTACTGACGTCGAGCGCATGGCCGCGCTCGCCTACTACCTCGCGCACTACCGGGACATGCCTCACTTTAAGACGCTAGATCTGAGCAAGCTGAACACGGAGGCCGCTCAGCCCAAGTTCTCGAACGCAGCCAACAGCGCTAACAATGCTGTAAAGCAAGGATATCTAGTGCCTACAACGAAAGGTCAACGGCAACTAAGTGCTGCTGGGGAGCGATTCGTCGCGGCGCTTCCCGATCGCGACGCAGCCCGGAATGCGATGAGTCTTGGTGCGCCGAGACGCAGACCACGCCGCGCCGCAGCTACCAGGAAGGCGCGGACAGCTGAGTCCGGCGCGTGAGTCAATCTCGTACCAGCGCCCGCCGACTAGCGATCTTTAACCACAAGGGAGGAGTCGGCAAGACCACGCTGACGATGAACCTCGGGGCTGCTTTGGCTGCCCGCGGGCACCGCGTTCTGCTAATCGACAGTGATCCGCAGTGCAACCTAACCTCGTATCTAGTCGACGGAGAGGTTGTGGACGACCTCCTCGACCAATCGGACGGCTCTGACGGCCAAACCGTTTGGTCAGCCGTGAAGCCGGTGTCAGAAGCTCTCGGCGGAATTAAGGTCGTCGAGCCGAT
Organism: uncultured Solirubrobacteraceae bacterium; assembly: GCA_963697725.1. Taxonomy (GTDB): domain Bacteria; phylum Actinomycetota; class Thermoleophilia; order Solirubrobacterales; family Solirubrobacteraceae; genus Palsa-744. The sequence goes on along the minus strand of OY969096.1, from coordinate 3,147,490 downwards.
CGAACCCGGGATAGAGGGCATGTCGCTTGTGCCGGGCGATATCCGTTTGTCGGAGTTCGAGGGCGACCTCAATGACTTTTGGGGACTCTGCCTGCAGCGCAAGGCGCGAGGATTTCGGGGAACGACGGCGATTAGCGATCTTGTGAGTGCGCTTTGCACCAATGACGAGTTCGATTTCGTCCTTTACGACTCAGGCCCTAACATTGGGCCGCTGAATCGAGCAATCCTGCTCGATTGCGACGAGTTCATCGTTCCGATGGCGTGTGACTTGTTCTCGCTGCGCGCACTCAAGACGCTCGGCCGGACGCTCGTCAACTGGATCTCAAGCTGGGAAACCATCGGCGACCTAGCGCCGGCTGGCACGTCGCTTCTGCCGGGAAAGCCTGTATTTCTCGGATACATACCTGAGGGCTTTAGGACGTACGGCGGCGCTGTCACACAACAGCATTCACACTTTCTGGCGCAAATGGACAAGGAAATCCAAAGCCAGATCGTGTCCCTTCTTCGAACGATTGATCCGGCTCTGGTCAGTCCGAGAGGGTCGCTTAGACTGGGTGAAGTAAAGAACTTCGGCGCTTTGGTACCGGCGTCGCAAAGAGAAGGCAGTCCCCTCTACGCGGTCCACGCTGGGTCGCAGGAACAACGCAACGAAGCCGAGGCCGCACTCTCTTTTATCGCTAAGGCGATCGAGGACGATTCCGTCTAGGTAGGCGAGCCATGAGTGAGGCAAGTGCGCGCAGTTCAGTCGAGGGCATCCTGTCCGCCTATGACGCACAGCTAAATACCGTCACGCTGTTCCGGGATCAACTACTGGCGGCGCTGACTAGCTCCGAGGCGCTTGCCGATCACATCCACTCCATTAGAACTCGAATCAAGGCTCGTGATCACTTGCGCCAGAAGTTGATCCGCAAAATCGATGAGTGCGAGGTGCTGGGTACGGACTTTACCATTACCCCGGAGAACCTCCTAACTGAGATCAATGACCTAGCTGGGGTGCGCATCCTTCATTTGTATACACGGCAGATCCGCGATATCGATGTGATCCTGCGTGACATATTTGGCGAGCAAAAGTACGAATTGCGAGAGGGACCTTTTGCCAGAACCTGGGATGACGAGTCGCGGGAGTTCTTCGAGGCCTGTGACATCGAGACACAGGTTAGCCCGACGATGTATACGAGTGTCCACTATGTCATTGGATCGGCGTCGCGGACGACAGTAACCTGCGAGATACAGGTGCGGACGTTGATGGAGGAGGTGTGGGGAGAGGTCGACCATGCCATCAACTATCCGGAGGTTAGTCCCGTGCTGGCTTGTAGAGAGCAGCTGAAGGTGCTCGCCCGGGCGACCTCCACCGCGACGCGACTTGTGGACTCGATCTTTCTCACGCACGAGGATTCGCTACGAGAGCGCGAGTGAGCTTCGCGAAGGTTTTCGTCAGTACCGGCCCGGGTAGTCGCGTCGGGGAAAGCCAATTAAGGTCGCTCCGCGGCTCTGTTGTTGGCCGGATCGGCGTCGCGCACGGTGGCAAGTACCGAGTTCGCGCCGGTTGTCTTCCACACCGCGACAGCGATCGGGGCGTCGGTGCCGGAGATTGCGGCAGCAGCCGTCCGCGCGCGGTCTGCGCTCGGAACGAGTAGCAGCACGAGCGGGCCCAGATCCTTCAGACTGCTGTAGGGCAGCGACTCCTCGTAGTCCTCTGCCTTCTTCCGCAATCGCGAGGACGCCTCAGTGCCGCGGTCGAGCTCGACCAAGAGATGCAGCGGGCCCCGGCCCGGCAGCGTAACGACGCCCCAGCCATCAGGAACGACCTTCCCGGAGAACGCGTGATGGCAGGTTCGTTCGCCATACCACTCCGAGAGTGCGCCGCCGGCCGCGTTCGCCTCAATCGCAAGCCGAGTAAAGAACTCGTTGACTTCGACGTGGTGGGCAAGGTTCTGGCTCGCTGCAATGCTTGCAGCGACAGAGTGCTGCCAGCCGAGCTCTGAGCGATCACGACCGAGGTGGTCAGCGACGATCAGCGCGCCTCCCTCATCGAGAATCCAGTGGTAGGGAGCGGTGCCGTCCCCCATCGGCACTGAAGGGCGAAAGCGATCTAGTACACGAAGGCGATACAGGACGTCCAGGCGAGCGCAAGCTGTTCTCGATCCTGTGAAGTACAGACGCGTGATCTGGCTGGTCGTCAGCACTCGGTACTCAAAGCAGTCTTTGGCGATGTGCCTGTCCCGCTCGGTCAGGTGAGAAGCAAGCTTCAGCATCTCGTCACGACCGAACCGTCTGGGACGTACAAGCTCTTTCAACTACTAACAACCCGCCCTATTGTCGGCGTGTTGCTCAAGCCGTCGATCTTGCCCGTTTGCTGCGGTTTCTCAGCGTCAAGGGTCTCGTTTCATAATGGGAGGAGCGATCGGCGTATCGATCGGAGGACCAGCTGGAGGGGCGACTCGCGCGACCGGCGACGCATGTACTCGGGCTATCCGTGTATATACTGCGCTCATGAAGGTCGTAAAGGTACGTCGCGTCGGAAACAGCAATGTGATCTCGATCCCCAGGGAGTTTGAGGCTAAGGGTTATGCCCCCGGCACGTCGGTGCTGGTCGAGGAGCTTCCGGGTGGCGAGTTGCGGATCGTCTCCACCGAGAAGGTCAGCGAGCGCATTCGCGAGAGAGGCGAGCGCGTCGTGGCCGAGCACGGCGAGGCGCTGGAGATCCTCGCCGATCACGACCCCGACGCCTCTCAGGATTGACGCGTGGCCGAGGATCGGCGGGCGCATCGCATCAAGTAACCGCAACGCGAGTGCGGATTTCGATGGGGTCTACGACCGAGTCTTCATTCCCGGATAGACCGCGACCTGTTGTCTTCAGGGTGTCGCATACCTGCCGAAGTCATCGGGTGGATCGCAATCCGCGCCTGGGCGCTGGCCCTTTACTGATTGGGTGCTAAAGTAAAGGCCATGCCAAAGGTCTCCTCCAAGAACCAAGTCACGATTCCGGTCGAGGCGATGCGCGCCGCGGGCCTACATGCTGGCGACGAGATCACCGTGAGGCCGATCGGCGAGGGGGAGATCGTCATTGCCACCCGAGGTTCACGGGTGCGGCGCCACGGGGGCATCGCGAAGGGCATCTACAAGGACGGAGAACTCGACCGCCTCCGCGACGAGTGGAAGCGCTGATCCTCGACGCGAGCGTCCTAATCGGGCTGCTCGACACCGGAGACACTCACCACGACCGGGCGATCGATGACGTTGAAGCAGCTGACCGAGAGGGACGGCAGCTCCTGCTGCCGGCAAGCGCCTATAGCGAGTCGCTTGTGGCATTCGCCCGAGCGCGCCGTCTCGAGGAGGCACGCCGGGCGATCACCGCGATGGGCATCACGATCGTGTCGCTTACTGACACGATCGCTGAGCGAGCGGCTGAGCTTCGGGCACGCCACACCCATCTACGGCTGCCTGACGCAATCGTCCTCGCCACCGCGGAGGAAATGGGTGGGAGCCTGCTGAGTTACGACCGCAGGCTTTCTCAAGTTGCGGGCAAATCGGCCTAGCCGCCCCTGATTTCAACGGGGTGCCGAACGAGGCCCCGACCCCAAGGCAGACCGCGACCATTGTCTGTAAGCGCGCCGTCGGAGTAATTATGCAGAGGGAGTCAAAGCCAGAGCGCGCCGTAGACCTACGTCTACCTGGGCGACGATCCAGTCCGGCAGCCTCGTAACGCGCTCCTCGAGCGCCGCGCGGTCGATCGTGGCGATCTGCGTGACATTCACTACCGAGTCGGCGTCGAGTTGGGCGTGCTCAGTTGACACAGCCACGTTCCCGGGCAGCGCCGCCAAGCGTGCGCTGCCTGTCAGGACGGCGACGGTGACGGTCTTCAAACGAGAGCGGTTGTACTGATCGGCGCTGACGATCAGCACTGGACGGCGGAGAGCGGGAGCGGAGCCTCGTGGGAGGCCGAGGTCAGCCCACCAAACCTCTCCGCGCAGCATTAGTTCCTGTCGGTAGTGGCCAGCGCTGCGGCGGCTGCGTCAGTAAATGCCGCATCGTCCGGGAGCCCCTCGATCGCGTGGTTGATCGCATCGGTGGTGTCCTGATCCTCCAGGGCGTCAAGCCAAGACTGGGCAGCTCGCGCGTAGAACTCGCTGCGCGATACACCCAGACGTTTCGCGGCCTGCTCGACGCGCTGGAACGTTTCGTCCGGAACGGAGATGGCGGTCTTCATGGGACTAGTATAACCACGTTATACCGAAGCGCCTTGTCCAGCAAGCGCGCTGATCTCAATCGAGTCACCAACGACGCCTCTATCCCCGGAGAGACCGCAACCTATGTCAAGAGGGGCGGCGATTCCCGCCTCGGAGTGGCATGGCGCCTGCCGCATATGGCCGCTGGTCGCACTGGCATTGGCGGTGCGCGCCGAGCACGATCACGAGACAACATAGTCAGTGATTCGTAAGGCGCTGCGCGATATCTCAAGGTCGACTAGCCTGATCTCAATACGGTGCCAAACGACGCCTCCATCACAAGATAGACCGGGGCCTATTGTCTGCGAATATGGTAGCAAAGCGCTACCATATTGGGATGAGCAAGCAGATCGCTGTCCGACTGCCGGACGAGCTCGTTGAGTTTGTGGATAGGACTGTCGCCTCTGGCGAGGCACGGAGCCGTGCCTCTGTCGTCACGCGAGCGCTTGAACGCGAGCACAGACGCGCCGTCGCCGAAAAAGATGCTGAGATCCTCTCGCGGACCGGACCGGACCCTGAGCTCGCCGGGTTGGCGGAGCACGCGGCAGGCGTGCTCTCGACGTTTCCGTGATGCGCCCGATCCACGTCGCACAGCTCGATAAGGCTCGACCGGTCTTGGTTCTCACCCGTGAACTCGTGCGGCCACACCTGACGACCGTCACGGTTGCGCCGATCACGACCACGGTTCGCGGCCTCTCGACCGAGGTACAAGTAGATACAGCGAATGGGCTCTCGTCGCCTTCGGTTGTCAGTTGCAACAACGTCACCACGATCCCGGCTCAGGCCCTGGGGGATCAGATCGGCGTGCTGCTCGATGACCAGGAGCAGCAACTCAGTGCGGCGATTAGAGCTGCCTTCGACCTCGATTGAGACCTCACCGCAGATCAGCTGAGATTCGAACATCACCGGCGGATTTGAATGAGGTGCCAAACGAGGCTGGACCCGCGAGTGACCGCGACCTATTGTCTGCTCCGATGGGAGCAAGGGTCGTACTAAAGTGCTCACGTATGCCTGTATCACTTTGCTACACTGCGTATCAGTCTTCTACCAGGGAGTTTCTCATGGCTGCCGCTGCCGACCGGCCAACGCGAGTTCCATCCGACCTATTCGACCGCGCAGTCGTTGAGGGCGCCAGAGAGAACCGTTCAGCCAAGCAGCAGCTTGAGCACTGGGTGCGAGTCGGGATGTCGGTTTGCGCGCGCCAGACAGCTTCCAGGCATCGCGTAGAAGCCGCTTTGGCAGGGGCTCTCCCGGTCGAGCATCTCTCCGATGAGGAGGGAATTGTGTTCGATTCCGAGGTGCAGTCCCGGCTAGAGACGCGTCTGCGAACGACCAACCTTGGCGCCGTCCTTGCCGCACGCGGGGTTACGACCGTCGCACTGAACGAGCAAGGCGAACTGACCGAGTATCGGCCTGACGGAACGAGCGCCTCCGTTTGAAGCAGCTGCATTTGGTCATTGGACCGAATGGCTCGGGCAAGACCACGTTCTTCGAAGAGTTTCTCGCGCTGGAGCTGCTGGGCTACGTGTATGTCAACGCGGACGAAATCGCCAAGGCCAGGTGGCCCGCCGACTCCGATGCGCACTCCTACGAGGCCGCTCAGGTAGCTGCCGAGACCCGCGCGCACCTAATCGCCAGCGGCCGGTCCTTCATTGCCGAGACGGTGTTCTCTCATCGGTCGAAGCTCGACCTGATTCGTTCTGCGCAAGGGGCGGGCTATCAGGTTGTGCTGCATGTGATGCTCGTGCCGGAGGAGCTGGCGGTCAGGCGCGTCGCGTACCGGGTGCGGGCGGGCGGCCACGACGTACCGGAGCGCAAGATTCGTGAGCGCTACCGCCGGTTGTGGCCGCTCGTTACGCAAGCTATCTCTCTGGCGGACAGGGCTGTCTTGTATGACAACTCGCGGCGCGCTGGGCCAGTCAAGATCGCGGAGTTCTTCGGTGGACTGCCAATCGGCGCTGCCATCTGGCCGGAATGGGCACCCGAGGCAATGGTCTCCCGTTGGAGTGAATAAAAGCAGCCTACGGTCAACGAGCGCTACGAAGCAAGTCAAGCGCTGCACGCCGACAAGGAATCGTCCGGTAGCGGGCAACGGGACATGAGCTATGGGAGAACTGCTGGCGTTGCCGCGAGAATGGAAGGCCTCTTGGCAACCGTCGTAGCGCTAGATGCATCACCGACAACCGTCCTACGCTCGATGCGGGGGGAACTCATCGACGCGCGGATTGCCTATCCGCACGTGCTCCACGTCGAAGGGCGGGATGCGCACGGAGAGCTGTGGCGCCTCGCCACCCCCGTATGCGTACACAATACGGTACACTGCTCCTGCGGTGGCGAAGACAGTCCCAGTCCGTGAGTTCCGAACCAATCTCAGTACCTTCCTGAGCGACGTCGCCGATCGTCGTGACCACGTACTAGTTACCCGCAACGGCAAACCGGCCGCTGCGCTGGTTCCGATCGATGAGTACGACGCCCTGGAGGAGACGGCGGAGATCCTGTCCGATTCCGAGACGCTGGCCGCGATCGAGGCCGGTCTTGGAGAGTTCTCGCGCGACGAGACCGTCACATTTGCGGACCTTCGTGCTGAGCTCGACGCCCGTCGCTCGGCTTAGTAGGCGGTGGCACGTGTCGTCCTCGCACGGCGCGCCCGAAGTGAGCTGCTTGAGCTCAACTGGCCCCTCATCGTTGCGATACAGGACGCGCTCGGGTTGCTTGAACGCGACCCATTGGTCGGCCACGCGCTCCGCGGGCGACTGAGGGGTCTTCGCTCCCTGCGGGTCGGGACGTTCCGCGTCATCTACCAACTCGCCGAGGATGACAAGGCGGTCCGCGTAGTGGCGATTCGGCATCGCTCTGTTGCCTACGGCCGTGATCCGCGTTAGGCCGCGCCGATCCGCCCTGGCCGTTGCTCGTGCTGCGCCGGCAGGGGTTGCGGTGCTGCTAGCGGCCTTGACCCTGTTGCAGCGCCACTACTTGGACACTGTCGGCTGGTCGCCGGTGCGGCGGACGGCTGTGGAGTGGCCGAGTCTGCTGGCGCTGGGCCCGCATGGTCTAGCCCTGACCGTCGCGCTGGTTGTCGCAGGCGCGCTCGGCGTTTGTGTGAGTCGCCGGTTGCATCGAGTAGCAGTCACGAGCTCGCTCCAAACGGCGGCAGGGTTCTTCCTTGCGATGAACATCGGAGTGATCGCCGTCGCCCTCTCCGCCGACGCACCGGGTCATCCCACGAGCTGGCACGGCCAAATTCACAACGCAGCGTACCCGTGTCTACTGGTTGCCGCCATTGCGAGCATCGTGCTGACGGCGACAACGCGAGCAGCCGACGACCGCTGGCAATCACTTCGGGCAGGTTCAATTGCGATCCTCCCAATCATGCTCGTCGGAGTAGGTGCCACGTTCTTCGAAGCAGTCGCACAACTGGGACGATATTTTTCGATAGGAGGGTTGCTGGCGTGGTCAGCGCTGGTCGCCTGGAAGGTCGATTAGGTTCCGGAAGGAAGGCAAGGGGATGCAGGCCATTTGGACAGGAATGCAAGCGTTGCTTGCGGGCATCGCTGTCACCACCCTGGCGCTGCTTGGCGCGTCCACCGAGGCTTGGATCGCGGTCGCAATAGGCGCCTCGGCACTCAGCACTGTGTTGGCTTGCAATGCCATCTACACGAGCTCGCTCGACCGGCAACCGCGATCAGACGAACGCTTTATAGGTGATCGACGACGTGCCCTAGCGATGATCGTCGCTCTGCCACTCCCGCTGGCTTACGCGACCCTCGCCACGTCGATCGCTGGACTACGTCCGGCCGGCAACGTGCTCGGGACTAACTCTGTGGCGGCGCTGGTGGCCTGCTTGGTCGCGATTGCGCTCGCGCTGCTGTACATGTCCAGCAGCGTTGACTGGTACGTCATCAAGGCATGGCGGGACGGTATCGTGGTGGACCCGCCGTGCATGCGGGATAGGAATCGTCCAGCATGGCTCCTAATCACCCGTGTGTGGCTCCTTCATCGCATCATTGCGACTATTGGCTTCTTCGTCGGACTCTGGACACTCGTCGGACTTGGATGGTTCGAGCTGGCCAAGCACCATGCTAGCTCTGACTGGGCGATATATCTGCTGGGGCTAGTGAGTCCTTCGGCTATCCCCCTGTTCTTTATGCGCAGCTACATCGCCAGCCTTGGCCACGCCGTAGGCCTAGCGTTTGGAAATCTCAAGATCGCTCTGGGCGACCGTGTCTCATGGATCACCGATAGTCAAACTACTGAAGGCATCGCCTACGACGTATCCATCGATGGTGGCTACCGCATTATTGATTCCGACGGTAAATCGCTCTACCTACCTCTAGGTACTGTCCGCGATGGGAATGTGTCGGTTAACGAGCGAGACCCAGAGGCCGGGGCATGCCTCGCCATCAGGGAATCCGAGCTCATGGGGGCATCCGACTATTGGGCTCCTCGGCCCCACGCCTCCGGCCGCGTGCTCATCTTGAAGTAAGTCGTCTATCACGACAAGGTCCACCACGGATGTGACGCACGAGGTACTGCGGAGTGGCTGAAACGTCGGCACGGGTAATTGCAAGGGATCAGCCGGTGGGGCTATCGTCGCTGTGAACTAGATAGCGCCACCAATGTGAAGGCACTCGCGCGGAAGAGCCCGCGTGGACGACGATGGACCCAGCTAATGCGGCGTGGCGATCCGCTCAGCCATCCGCCGGCAGGATCGTGAACGACCCGCCGTCGAGTGGTGTCACAGCGCGGAAGTGCCGCTCATCGAAGCTCACTATCCGCGTAGTGCGGAAGCGGCCAGCGAGCGCAATGAGTGCGCAGTCAGCGAGTCCTAGGCCCAGGTCTGCGTAGCGCGCGTCGAGGTCGCTGACCTTCTCGTAGTCCTCTCGCTCAAGACAGGCGATGTTGAAGCGGCCCCGAGCGAGGTCTCGCAGAAACGCGCGACGCGCTGCCTGGCCAAAGCGTTGGCTGAGGAGATAGTCGACCTCAGCGGTCGTCGGGGCTGCCATGACGAGATCACCGGGCTCGGCTCTCAGCGTGGCGAGGATGTCGTCCCGCTGGGGCTCGTCGGGGTCGGCGAGCGCCACGACCGGCCCGGCGTCGATCAGCAGCGTCAACTACCGAAGCCTTGAAGAAGCTCTTCGTCGGGAATTTGCGAGATAGGCCGTGAATCACCATCAGTCCGAGGGAAGCCAGCAGCCACCTCGAAGTGGCGGTCACGCGCTGCCGGAGGCTCGTAGGTAGCGACGGCCTCGCGCAGGATCTCGGCCTGCGAACGGCCCTCTTGGCGAGCTAGACGAGCGAGGCGTGCAGCCTGCTCATCATCGAGATAGACGCTGGTCTTGCGCATGTCGGCAAGTGTAGGGCAGAACGTAGGGTACCGACACGAGATGGCGCCCGCGCGTTGGGTTAGCGACCGACGATCTTGAAGCTCAGCGTCTTGCTTTGCGAGGCACCAGCGCTGTCGGTGGCGGTGAACGTGGCCTGGTAACTACCGGGCGAAAGCGCCTTCCCGCGAATACGCCCGCTGAACGGCACCTTGTTGAGCCCGGCGTGCGCCGAGCGGACCAGCGTTGCGACCGTGATCGTCCGGGTACACCGCGGCTTGTGGCGCAGCCTGTGGCTGTTGGCGCGGCAGCTGCGACCGACGCGGCGGCCGGGCGCTTTCTTCTGTATCGCGATCTTTACTGTGGCCGCCTGATCGAGGCGGAATGCGAACGTGGTTCCCTGCTTGTGACGCTTGGCGGAGGCCTGGCCGGTCAGCGGCGTCGACGAACTGCCGACCCTGAAGATCGTGTTGCTCGCGCTCACCGCCGAGATCGTCGGCTTCGTCGCAGCCGCCGTCGCCGGTGGTGGTGTCGACGGGAGCGCGTTGAAGGTGGCGGTCACGGCCTGGTCGGCGCTCATCGTGAGCGTGCATGCGCCCGTCCCGCTGCATCCGGCAGCCGACCAGCCGGCGAACGCAGACCCGGCCGCAGCCGTGGCGATCAGCGTGACCTGGGAGCCGTCATCGAAGGATCCCGAGCATGGCGCGTCGCAGCTGATGCCCTGCGGCGATGACTGCACGGAGCCCGACCCCGTGCCGGCCTTCGCGACGTTCACGGCAAACGGATCGCCGAGTGCGCGGAACACGAGCAGGCTTCCGTTGAAGACGTTGATGTTCGGCCCCGCCGCGACGATCCGGCGGTCGGGCAGCAGCGCGAGCCCGCCCGCTCCGGATTCAGACCCCGTGTTGACGGCCGTCGCGCCGCCCGTACCGAACGTCGGATCGAGCGCACCGTTGACCGCGCCTGTGCCGCCGTTTGCAAGTAGGCGCCACAGCGTCGCGGTGCTCGGGTTCGCGCCGACCTGCGCGCTGCCCGCGAGCAGGATCTTGCCGTCTGGCTGCAATGCCAGGGCGCTCGCGAAGGCTGAGCCGCCACCGTCGATCAGGGCGACGCCGTCGGTGTCGAACGTCGGATCGAGCGCGTTGTTCGTGGCGCCTGAGCCGCCGTTGGGCTTCACCCGCCACACCGTCGCCTTCACTTTGCCTGGCGTGGGTGTAGAGACGCCGGCGAGCACGATCTTGCCGTCGGGCTGGAGTGCGAGGTCATTGGCTTCGTCGTTTCCGCCGCTGTCGAAATCGGCCTGGCCGTCGGTGTCGAAGGTCGGGTCGAGTGCTTCGTTGAGGCCACCTGCTCCGCCGTTGGCCTTGAGCCGCCAGACGACGGCGTCACGCGGGGCCGACGACAGTTCGGTTGTTCCGGCGATCAGCATCTTGCCATCCGGCGCCAGCGCGATCGCGTTGGCGGAATCTTCTTTGCCGTCGGAGATCCCGGCAACGCCGTCGGTGTCGAAGGTGGGGTCAAGCGTGCCACCTTCGGTTAGCCGCCACACGGCGATCACATTCGGACCGCTCGTGTTGAACCCTCGTCCCACGGCGACGATCTTCCCGTCGGGCTGGGCAGCGATGGCGAGTCCGACGGTGTTCGTGAACGGGGCGAGCTGGACCGTGCCCCCAGTGCCGAACGTGGTGTCGAGTGCCCCGTTCGGTGCGCCGGAGCCCCCGTTGGCGTTCAACCGCCATACGGTCGCGTCCTCGGAAGGACCCGGCATGTTCGTGAAGCCGATCAGCAGGATCTTGCCGTCGGGCTGGAGTGCGAGGGCGTGTGCGCTGGGAAAGCCTGCCGATTCGATCGTGGCCTTGCCATCGCCGTCGAAGGTCGGGTCAGGCGAACCGTCGGGCAGGAGTCTCGACACTGTGATGACGCCTTCCGCGGTAGTGACCACGACGGTCTTCCCGCCGGCCGCCAGCCTTGTCGGAGTGGGGTACGTCGACACCCGGCGATCCAGCATCGTCGTCCCTCCAGATCCAAACGAGGGATCAAGTCCCCCGGAGCCGGCAAGCGCGACGCCGACGCCCACACCCGCCGCGAGCGCGCACGTTGCCGCCGCGCCTCGCACCACCCAGCGGCGACCGATCATCAGCGCTCATCCCCCGTTCCCCGAGTGACCACTGGGTCATTATTCATCACCAGCCAGCGACTGCACTCTCGCGCGCACCCGTTCTGATCTCAACCGGTCCGAGTTGGGCGACCCGGAGATGCGTAACCCCCCCTAACCCCCCCCCGACTTATCCGGCAGGCACGAGGACTGCCGCCCCCCATGAAGCGCGCAGCGAGGAAGCGGCCGAGCCCGCCGACGACGATGATGCGCCCGTCGCGCTGGACGGCTACGGCGTTCGCAGTGCCGAGGTTCCGATCGATTGCGAGCCCACCTGAGCCAAATGAGCAGTCTCGCCCCTGCGGCGTGTACCGGGCTACAAACCCGTCGCCCGCCAGCGTGTCGACGGCGCGAATGCGATGCTCACCCACGACGATCAGATCACCGCGAGCGTCGAAAGTAATCGCGCGCGGACTTATGCCGCGATAGCGAGCACTACTCGTCAGCTTCGAGCGCGCCAGCCCGGCGTCGCCGAAATAGCGATCAAGCTGACCCGCGGCTGTGTACTTGGCGAGGACGAGGATCTCATCCCCTCCGAGGATCTTTGTTTCGCGCTGTTCGCCGACGGCTAGGAAGACACGTCCGTCACGCGTAGCCATCGTGACGTCGTCTACTTCACCTGGCAGTTGCAGATGCGCGACACCGTGCTCGCCAAAGGCTCGGTCCAGCTTGCCGTCGGGCGTCACGTGCTCGAACAGGATCAGCGAGGAAAGATCGGACGACGTTTTGCGCTTCGGTGCGAATGCTGCGATGAGCCCGCCGTCTGGCATCGCGGCTAGCGCGAGCGGTGAAGCACCCCTCGAGTGGGGCAGCGGCGTGTATCCGCGAAACCCGAAACCCGCGTCCCGCTTGCCGGAGGTGAGACGTCGCCTCACATCGAGTCTCGTTGTGCCACCTTCGGTGTATGTAGGCGGCACTGCGATCGTCACGAAGGCGAGATACCGTCCGCGGCGGTCTCGCATCCCCGGTTCCACGCCGGCGAGCCACTTCACGCCGTGAGATCCGTAGAAGCCGTCGAGGATCCCGTCGGGGGTGTAGCGCTGGATACCAGCCCTGCCTGATTCCGCTGTTCCACTTACGACAAGGCCGCCACGGGCGTTAGCCCGAACTTCGGTGACGCCAAAAGGTGCGTCAACGATGCCCCCGGTGCCGCCAAACCCATTGTCCAGGGTCCCGTCGGACTGGAGGCGGACCAGCGCACCGGGCACGTGGGGAAAGCCCGATCGGGCGCCGATGTATCCGTTGGAGCCCCCTAGCACGATCCCACCATTGGGTTGGAGAGCGAGCGCGTCCGCGTACGAGCCGGCGAGCTCGACACAGCCCTGAATGCATGCGGCGTTGGCCTGCACGATGGCATAGCCACCCTGCCCAAAGGATGGGTCCAAGTCGGCCGGTGCCGCCTGTGCCGTCCCCGGGATCGACAGGATCAGCAGCACCGCCAGCGTGGCCACCCCAGCCTGGCCGAGCACCCGCCGGAATCCCCCGCCACAGATCATCAGGACGTCTCCATTCCCCGAGAAACAACCCTAGGGAGAGGTCAGGTTTCGGACAAGATGCGTCCCTAGTCAGCTTCCATGTCGAGGGGCCAGGTCAGAAAGTCGCCACGTCCCCGCATGCGCTGGCCCAGCCGCGGCCTATTGTCTGAGGGCGGGTACGGGGATCGCCATCTGGCCTCAGCGTGCCCCAGGACCCGCCAGGTGGCGCTCGATCAGGCTTTGTCCGGTGTCCGCGATCGAATCCTCGATCGGGCGTGGTTCCCAGCCGAGCGTAGTCTTGGCCTTCTCGGCGGTGTAGGTGGCCGATTCTCCGAGGTCGCTCACGATCGTTCGGACACTCGGGTCGAAGAGGCCCATCGCGCGGATCAAGAGATCGGGCGCGACGCGCGTAGGTACCTTTGCCGCCGCCGGCCCGAGGCGCTCCCGGAGGATCCGGCCGACATCCTTCATCCAGAGGAAGCGGTCGACCGCCAGGAATCGCTCGCCGCCGGCAGCAGGTGCGGTCATCGCCCGGATGTGAAGGTCTGCGACGTCGCGGACGTTGACGAGCACGAAGCCGAGGCGAGGCACAGCCGGCATGCCGTTCAGGAGCCGTTCGATCACCTGCAGCGAGAAGGATCGGTCGTCGCTGAGTGCCGGGCCGATGATCGCCCCTGGATTCACCGTCGCCAGTTGGTCCTCGGCCCCGCGTGCTCGCACGAGGTCCCAGGCCGCGCGCTCTGCGATCGTCTTCGAACGAACGTAGGGCGTGCGCCGCAGGTCATCCGGGTCCGTCCAGTCCGCCTCGTTGTACGGCGCGTCCGCCGACGCCGGCCGCCCGTGGCGAACCGCGGCAACCGATGAGGTCATGACGACGCGCCGAACGCCTGCGTCAAGGCTGGCCCGGAGTACACGTAGCGCTCCATCGCGAGCCGGAACTATCAGCTCATCGGGATCCTTCGGCTGCGCCGGTGGAAAGGGCGATGCGACGTGGAGCACGTAGTCGCACCCCGCCACGGCCTCCTGCCAGCCGTCATCGGCGTTGAGATCCGCGGCCACGATCGACACCCGCTCGTTGGACTCGACCCCGGCCGCCTCGAACGAGGCTCGAACCTGATCCGTTCGTCGCAGGTCGCGGATCGTCGTTCGTACCGCGTACCCACGGCGCACGAGCTCGGCGCCACACCATCCACCGAGAAATCCCGTTCCTCCCGTGACCAGCACGGTCCCGCGTGACTCAGCCATGGGAAGAGTCTATTTATCCCCGTAGTGAGTGGCTCGTAGATGTAGCTATCGCCCAGCTGCCCGGCGGTAGCGCGCGACCGCGAGCGGGGCGAACACGGCGACGATCACCAACGACCACACGACGGCACCCCACACGCTGTTCCCGGCCGGTGCGCCGAGCCACAGGTGGCGCATCGCGTTGACGATGATCGTAAAGGGGTTCACTTCAGCGAACTGGCGCAGTCCGTCGGGCATCGATGCGACGGGTACGAAGGCGGAGGAAATGAAGGTGAGCGGGAAGACAGCGATGAAGCCGACGGAGTTGACCGATTCCGGCGATGAGACCAGCAGGCCGATGAACGCGAGGAACCAGGAGAAGCCGTACCCGAACAGCAGCAGCAGCGCGATGCCGGCGGCGACGTGCAAGAAGCTGGTTTGGAAGGAGAAGCCGATGATCACGCCCGTCACGAGCAGGATCGTGATCGACAAAGCATTGGTGGCGACGTCGGAGAGCGTGCGCCCGCCGAGTACCGCGGCGCGAGACATCGGCAGCGAGCGGAAGCGATCGATCAGTCCCTTGCTCACATCCTCGTTTAGACCGAGCGCCGTGGCAAAACCGCCGAAGGCGGTGTTCTGCACGATGATGCCGGGGATCAGGAAATCGACGTAGCTGTAGCCGGGCGTGCGGATCGCGCCGCCGAACACATAGCGGAACAGCAGCACGAACATGATCGGCTGGATCGTGAAGCCGATCAGCAGTTCGGGCGCGCGCGGCAGGCGCACGAGGTTACGCTCAGCGATGATTAGCGTGTCGCTGACGAGGCGCCTCATGCGGCCCGCTCTGGCTCTTGCTCGGGCTCCGGGTGTGCGTCTCGCTCCTGCTCGGGCTCCTCGGCCGCGTGACCGGTGAGGGAGAGAAAGACCTCGTCGAGGGTGGGCCTGCGCAGCGCTAGGTCGTCCACGCCTACGCCGGCTTCACTCAGGCGGTGCACGGCCTCTACGATCGCGCCGCGTCGTGTGCGTACGCTCACTTTTACGAGGCTGCCTTCGGCGGCGGGCGGATCATCGGACATCGATGCGAGCGCCCGCACCGCGACCTGAGGATCGGCAGCGTCGTCGAGCCGCACCTCCAGGCGCTCGCCGCCCAGTCGGTCCTTCAGCTGATCGGGTGTGCCCTCGGCGATCAGGCGGCCGTGGTCGATCACGGCGATCGTGTCAGCAAGCCGGTCGGCCTCGTCGAGATACTGGGTTGTCAGCAGCGCGGTCGTGCCCTCGGCGACGAGGTCTTCGATTACGGCCCACAGGCTGAGGCGGCTGCGGGGGTCAAGGCCGGTCGTGGGCTCGTCGAGGAACAGCACGGGCGGCTTGGCCACGAGCGCGGCGGCGAGGTCGAGCCGACGGCGCATCCCGCCCGAGTAGGTCTTTGTCGGCCGGTCGGCGGCGTCCAGCAGGTCAAAGCGCTCGAGCAGCTCGCGGCCCCGCGCCTTGGCCTCGGCGCGACGGGTGCCGTAAAGGCGCCCGACCATCGTCAGGTTCTCAAGGCCAGTGAGGTTTTCATCCACGGCCGCGTATTGGCCTGCGAGCCCGATCTGCTCGCGCAGTCGCGCGGCGTCGTGCTGCACGTCGAGACCCAGCACACGCGCGTCGCCGGCGTCCGGCTTCAGCAGCGTCGCGAGCACCCGTACCAGCGTTGTCTTGCCAGCTCCATTGGGGCCGAGTAGCCCCAGCACCTGACCCTGCGGCGCGACCAGGTTGACGCCGTTGAGCGCGCGAACATCGCCAAAGTGCTTGACGAGCCCTTTGACCTCGATTGCGTTGCCGCTCGCCGGTGGCGCTACGGCAGGAGCAAATCCCATTTAACCGACATTACAAAACTCTGGCGCCCTTCCCCTCCCGAGCGTCAGGGCAAGCGAACCCGCGGCACCGGCTGGCCCCGGCGGGCCGCCTCGCCGCTCAGGCGCGGGCTCAGCATCCGGCCCTTGCGCATGAACCCCAATGCAATCTGCGCACGGTTGCCGGTCAGGCTCCAGTCCGCCAACGCCCGCTCGACGCGCAGATAGGTGCGATCGTGCTCGTGCGTGAGCGATCCGATGAGCGTGTGGTTCTCCTGAGTGGTGAAACGCTCATCATGGCCATGCACGGTCAGACAGGCTGGCCCTGTATGCAACTCCGGCGCCCCTGGGCCTAGGACCAAGGGAACTCGATCTCCCTCGAAGTCCCCAGCCGTTACGGGCAGACAGATCGGATAGCCGTCCGCATCGACAGAGGTGAGATCGGCGAACGGCAGCTCGCGCAGCGCTCGCGCGGCAATGCTGCGCCAGTCGCTGGGAGGGCTCAGCCAAGCGCCCGGCTGGCGTCCCGACGGCGGGGGGTCCGACTGTGGCAGCGCTCTCCTTGGGTCCGCATCCCAGGTCTGCGGCGCGCTCGCCAGGTCGCGGTTCTCCCACCAAAGGATCCGTTGGGGGGTGATCTCAATCCATATCCGCGCGTAATAGAACTTCATGCGCTTGAGCAGCAGCTTGGGCTGACCTTTGGTGGCCGCCGGCAGCTTGGCGATCGCCAAGCGTGCGTAGCGGTCGGTGTTGCTCTGGAGATCCGCGTCGCGCACGGCCGCGTGGCCCTGCACGAGAATCACGGGCAGCTCACCCGATCCAGCGCCGATCGGATCGGCGAATAGCAGCGCCACCTTGGGATTGCGTCGGGCGCGTTCGGCCTTCGCTGGATAAGCGAGCCCGGTGGATACGTCGAGCGTTCCCGCGCCGACGTACGGTGTGCTGGGCACCGTCACAGGCGTGCCGGTAGCGGTCAGGGTCGCGTACTCGCAGGTGAGTGCACGCTCGAACACATCGTTGAGTGCGTTCGGCCAGCCATCTGGTGGGGAGTCGGGGGTGTTCTTCATTGGTTCATCATCCGGCACGGCGCGCTTCGTGCGCAAGTCGAGTCCGCACCGCCGCCGATCGACCCGCTTCGAGCAGACTTGGCGAGGCTGTCTGGGAATCGCTCTTGGCCATTGGCTGCTACCGTCGGTAGCTCAAGTTGGGCGTTCGCCCAATACCGCAGTGCCAGCGCTCGTAGCCTTTGCTCAGCAATCTCCGCGTTCGCAGCACTATCGACGACGGAGGAAATGTAATGGCTACTGGAACCGTGAAGTGGTTCAGCGACGACAAGGGTTTCGGGTTTATCACCCCCGACGACCAGTCCAAGGATCTGTTCGCCCACCACTCGGCGATCATCGGCGAGGGCTACCGCTCGCTCGCAGAGGGCGCCAAGGTCTCATATGAGGCCGAGGCCGGCGACAAGGGCCCCAAGGCCGTCAACATCCAGCCGCTCTAGGCACGCTGGGCGCCTGCGCGGCGATCTCAGCCGCGCAGGACGCAGCGCTCTCCGCCATTTGAAGTACGCAGTCTGCGGCGGAGCGCGATAACGAGAGGCACCTGGTCACCGTTGACCAGCGCTCGGAATCGTCGCTGGATCACGCCGGTCAGGACGCGCTGGAACTTCACTACAGAGGGATTGACAGACATGGCCTCAGGCGGCAAGCGCAAGACCACGATGGCGAAGCTCACGCGGGAAAGCAGGCTGCGCGAGCGTAGGCAGGACAAACAGGCTAGGAAGGATGCCCGTAAGCGAGCATCGGCTGAGGGTGCCGGCGTCGCAGACGAGCTGCCGGTCGAGGGGCCGGCCCTGCCAGGCGCGGAGCAGGACGATCCCGGAGCCGCCGAGCAGGCGCAAACCGACGCCTGAACTTGTTTGCATAGCGACGGACTCGCTCGCGGGGCCCTTCCTCGAAGTCTAGGTCCCGATTTCTCGTCCCGACCGACATACTCCGCCTACGGTGCTGCGACTCGTCACGATCCCGATCAGCCACTACTGCGAGAAGGCGCGGTGGGCACTGGAGCGCGCGGGCATGCCCTATCGCGAGGAGCGTCACGTTCAGGGCATCCACCGAATCGCGGCCAGGCGAGCGGGCGGAGGCTCGACCGTTCCTGTGCTCGTCACCCCCGAGGGCGCGATCGGTGAGTCGCAGGAGATTCTCGACTGGATCGACCGACGCACCTCGCCAGAGCAGCGGCTGTTCCCCTCAGAGCCCGAGGCACGGACGCAGGTCGACTCCCTCTGCCGCCGCCTAGATGAGCGGCTTGGGCCTACGGGGCGGCGGCTCATGTATGTGCATATGTTGGCCCAGCCCAAGCTCGTACTGGCGTTCAACAATCAAGGCGTGCCCTTCTGGGAGGATCGCGTGCTCCGCGCCGGATGGCCCGTCATGCGGCGATTTGTCGAGCGCGCGCTCGAGATCACTCCGGGGATCGAGCGTGAGGACGAGGTGGCCGTGTTCGGTGAGTTCGACTTTGTCGCGGAGACGCTGGCCGACGGGCGCAGCTATCTCTGCGGCGAGCGCTTCGGCGCAGCCGACCTCACCTTCGCAGCCCTGTCCGCCTCGATCGTCATCCCACCTGTCTATGGGGTCCCACTCCCGCAACCAGACGTGCTGCCGCCTCACACCGCGGCACTGGTCGAACGCGCCCGCGAGCACCCCGCCGGGCGCTTCGCGCTGGGGTTGTTCGCCCGGCATCGGCCACAGCCGACCGGCTTGGCAGCCCGCCCTGTCGTGGAAGCGACAGCCGGCTAGGACTTGGCCCTAGAAATCTAGCGACACCCGATCGGCCAGTAGGGTTCTCTTACGGCCTCGCGCCCGTGCGGTGTCCTTGGCGAATAGGTGGATTCGGGTCGACGAGATCAGCTCGGGGGAAGCGGGTGCGGATGCATCTAGGCGATCGTTGCGGCGTCAATGACGAAGCGGTAGCGCACGTCGCTGTTCACAACGCGGTCATAGGCACCGTCGACCGCCTCGGCGGTGATCAGCTCGATCGCCGGCCTGACACCGTGCTCCGCGCAGAAGTCCAGCATCTCTTGAGTATCGGGCAGCCCGCCGATCGCCGAGCCCGCCAGGCTGCGCCGCCCCCCGATCAGCGAGAAAGCGTGAACCTTGTCCGGCGCCGAGGGTGCGCCCACGGTGACCATCGCGCCGTCTACGCGCAGCAGCCGTAGGTAGGCGTCCAGTGGCAGGTTGGCGGAGACGGTGTTGAGGATCAGATCGAAGCTGCTGGCTAGCGCCTTAAAGGTCTCGCGCTCGGAGGTCGCGTAGTAGTGCTTGGCCCCGAAGCGCAAGCCGTCCTCCCGCTTGCTGAGCGACTGGCTCAGGACCGTGACCTCGGCGCCCATCGCCGCGGCGATCTGGACCGCGACGTGCCCCAGTCCGCCCATCCCGACGATCGCTACCTTCGTTCCCTCGCCCACGTGCCAGTGCTTCAACGGCACGTACGTAGTGATGCCGGCGCACAGCAGCGGCGCCGCGTCCTGCAGCTCGATCGCGTCGGGGATCGCGACCACGAAGTGGTCCTTGGCCACGATCTGCTTGCTGTAGCCGCCGTAGGTCACCTCGCCGTCGTAGTCGCGCGCGTTGTAGGTCTGGACGTTGCCCTTGACGCAAAACTGCTCCTCACCCGCCAGGCAGTACTCGCACTCGCCGCAGGAGTCCACCATGCAGCCAACGCCCACACGGTCGCCGGCCGAGAAACGGCTGACGCCCGATCCCACGGCGGCGACCACGCCCGCGATCTCGTGACCGGGGACGATCGGGAAGATCGACCCGCCCCACTCGTCGCGAACCTGGTGGATGTCGCTGTGGCAGATACCGCAATAGGCGATGTCGATCAGGACGTCGTTCTCGCGCAACTCGCGGCGATCGATGGTCGTTTTCTCGAACGAGGCACTCGCCGTGGGCGCGCTCAGTGCTGGTGTCGCAGGCATGTCGGCCTCCAGGTGGATCTCGTGGTTGACCGTGGCGTCCGGCCAACCTAACAGCAGTCGGCAGCGCGGCTGGTCAGGGGGCGGACTTAACGGCGAGCTCGAAGCGCACGCCGGTTAGCTCCTCCGAGAGCTCCCACAACCGGCGCGCGACGTCCATGTCCCGCGCGGCCTTCGTGCGCCCGACGAGCTTCGGCGCCCCGCGCTGCTCCATGAAGCCGAACGCACGCGCAGGCGTGGTGGTGCGCCCACGCGGCACAGCCGAGCGCTGCGCGATAGAACCAGCGCGATGGCGGATCGCGGGGACATCGATTTCACCTACTCACTGACCGATCGCGTATTTCGCTTGAGCATGGGCGAGCTGGCCGACTTCAGCGGCGCCAAGTACGACGGTGACTTCTCGCTCAGCCTGGAGCAGGCCCAGCGGCGCAAGCACGAGTACGTCGCGGCGCAGATCGGGATCGGCCCTGGCCGCCGGGTGCTCGACATCGGCTGCGGCTGGGGCGCGCTGCTGGACTTCATCCACCGCAGCGAAGGCGTCGGGGTGGGCGTGACGCTGTCCGCTGCCCAGTTGGCGGCTTGCCGTCGGCACGGTCTAGAGGTGCATCTCCTCGATGGCAGGCGCCTCACCCCCGAGCTCTTCGGGGCGTTCGATGCCGTGGCGAGCCTCGGCGCCTTCGAGCACTTCTGCTCGCCCGAGGACTTCCGCGCCGGACGCCAAGACGCCGTGTACAAAGAGGTGTTCGAACGCATCGCGCGACTGCTTCCCGGCCGGGGGAGGCTATATCTGCAGACGATGGTCTACGGACGCCACATGATCCCTGCGGAGGACGCCGTCGCCGCGCTCCAGAAGCTGCCACCAGCGCACACCGACGCCTGGTATCTCGCGCTGCTGGCACGGCAGTTCCCAGGCTCGTGGCTCCCGTTTGGAAAGGAGCAGGTGACGCGTTGCGCCGAGCCGCATTTTCGCCTGATCTCGAGCACCAGCGGCCGCTTGGACTACATCGAGACGATCGAGCAATGGAATGCCAGGATCGGCAAGCGTAGCCTGCGAAAGTCGCTGCTCAAGCTCCGGCTCGTGCCGCGTTGGCTGCGGAGCGTCGATTTTCGCCTGGCCTTCGCCTCGGGCGTCAGCGCCAACAAGATTTGCTTCGAACGCGAGCTGCTCGATCACCACAGGCTCGTGTTCGAGAAGCTCTAGCGATCGAATCTCCTCGCCTCAGCGGATCGGCGGCGGCACGCCTTCGCCGCTGGCGGCGAGCGCGTCGTCCCAGCCGCAGACTGCACAGGCGTGGCGGTAGGCCGCGAGTGCAAACTCCAGCGCGAACGCATGGGGGTCCTCGGCGGCGCGGACGTCATCCCAGTCCAGCACATACTCGCCCAGTGCGCCGTCCCAGCGTGCGCTTGAGGGCTCCAGCTGCTGTTCGGTGAAGTCTGCGGGCGCGGGATGCGCGTAGGCGTAGAAGGCGGCGCGCCCGTAGCGCGGATCGCCCGGCCACCATCCCACCGCGATCTCCTGGGAGTCCATCGCGTTGCGCATGATGAAGTCGTCCGAGGGGGGATCCGCGGGGCGCCCCGAGAACAGGTTGACGGCCAGGTCGAACGAGCCCCACCAGGCATTCACGGGTGTGGAGCGGCCGCGATAGGGAGCACGAAACGCGCCTAGTACCAGCGCGGCCTGGGTCGCTGCGCGAAAGTACTGCTCGACCTGGGCGGTGTCGTAGCTGGCGTGCTCATAGTCCTCGTCCAACGCCACGCTCCAGGGCACCTCCTGGGGCTTCAGCTCAAGCGCGATCGGGCCCGCGAGCTCGCGGACGGCCTCCAGCACGGCGCGCGTCACCTCCGCGACAGGCCGGTCGGGCGTGAGCGCGATCCGCTGCGAGGCGCCGCCGCTGTTCTCGACCACGGCCTCGTGCGTGTGCAGGTCGAGCACTACCGCAAACGCGCCCGAGCCATCGGGCGTGGGCAGTGGCGCCGTCTCCCAGCCGCGCGCGGTCAGGCGCAGTGCCGCGTGTTGCAGTTGCGGCTCGGGTGCCGCCGTGGCCGCGGCGATTTTGCCGAGCACCTGCGTATGCGCGTGCAGCGTGTCGCAGGTCTCGCTCCAATTCTCATAGGAGACATTGGGCCATGGCAAGGGCACGCCCGGAGCGTACTGCGAGCGCCCGGCACGCGAGTCGCAGCTTCGAGTTTCGCCGTGGCTACATCCCCGGTTTCGCGAGCCGGAGCAGCACCAACCGCCAGGCGCATCGTGCCTCGGCCGGGTGCGCCGCGATTTCGCGAGCGCGCGCGTAGAAGTCATCCGCGAGCTTCGCGACATCCTAAGAGCGCCGCGTGGGCGCGGGGCCGCCGGAGCGGGCCCGACTGGCTGCCTGGCCAAACTTCGTTTACGCTCCGCCCACGCGCACCCGAATCGCCCCGATCAGGACCGGCGAGCACCCGGCCTGAATCGGAGCAGAGAAGAACGGAGACGAAGATGAGCCGCACGTTTGTGATCGGTGTAGGCATGACGAAGTTCGAGAAGCCCGGGACCAAGGACGGCGACTACCCGGCCTGGGCCGAGGAGGCGGGCGGCAAGGCGCTCGCGGACGCAGGCGTCTCCTACGAGCAGATCGAGCAGGCCTACGTCGGTTACTGCTACGGCGACTCGACCGCGGGCCAGCGCGCGGTCTACGGTCTCGGCCTGACGGGGATCCCGGTCGTGAACGTCAACAACAACTGCTCGACTGGCTCGAGCGCGCTATACCTGGCGCGCCAGGCCGTCAAGGGCGGGCTCGCCGAGTGCGCGCTTGCGCTCGGCTTCGAGAAGATGGAGCTCGGCTCGCTTGGGGTGAAGTTCACCGACCGCACGAACCCGATGGACCGCCACGTCACGGCGCTGCTCGAGCTGCGCGAGTGGGAGAACGCGCCGCCGGCGCCGCAGATGTTCGGCGCGGCTGGGCGCGAGCACATGGAGCGCTTCGGCTCGCAGCCCGAGCACTACGCCTGGATCGGCTGGAAGAACCACAAGCACTCGGTCAACAACCCCTACGCCCAGTTTCAGGACGAGTACTCGCTGCAGGACATCAAGGACGCAAAGGAGATCTACGCGCCGCTGACCAAGCTGCAGTGCTCGCCGACCTCGGACGGCAGCGCCGCGGCGGTCGTGGCCTCGGAGCGCTTCGTCGAAGCGCACGACCTCTGGCCCGGCGCGATCGAGATCGTCGGCCAGTCGATGGTCACCGACCTGACCAGCACGTTCGAGGCGAAGTCCGCGATCGCGGTCGTGGGTGCCGACATGAGCCGCAAGGCCGCCGAGCAGGCGCTCGCCGAGGCCGAGACCGAGATCGGGGAGGTCGACGTCGTCGAGCTGCACGACTGCTTCTCCGCGAACGAGCTGATCACCTACGAGGCGCTGGGTCTCGCACGCGAGGGCGAGGGGCATCGCCTCGTCGAGGTGCAGGCGACGACCTACGGCGGCGAGGGCCCGGTCGTGAACCCCTCGGGGGGCCTGATCTCCAAGGGCCACCCGCTCGGGGCGACGGGCCTCGCCCAGTGCAGCGAACTCACCTGGCAGCTACGCGGTGATGCCGCGGCGCGCCAGGTGCAGGGTGCGAAGGTCGCGCTACAGCACAACATCGGCCTCGGCGGCGCCGCGGTCGTGACCGTGTACAAGCAGCCCGCATAGCGCTCACATATACAGTCCGCTCGCCGCGCGCGGGTTTGAACAGTTAACGCCCTGGGTACTTCTCCGGTCGGGCAAGGCCCGCGCTTCTGAGCGGGGATAACTTTCACTACCGGGAGTGAGACCATGGGGATGAGTGCTGTGAGCGACGCTGGACGACGGTCCTGCGGCGGGCGATCGTGCCGGGGGTGGTGTTCTCAGCAGTGCTGATCTTCACCCCCCGGCGCGATCGCTTCGGTCAGCATGGGCGGGACGATCACGCTGCTGCACGACCCCAGCACGCCTCGAACGTGCTGCTTCCGTTCGCGCCCTAGAGTGGAGAGATGTTCCACAACATTCTTGTCGCCGTCGACGGCTCGCCCGACGCGGAGCAGGCGCTCGCGCAGGCGATCGACCTCGCGACCTCAGAGCACGCCACGCTGACGCTGTTCAGCGCTGTGCAGCCGCCGCCGGCCGTTACCTACAACGGCATCAGCGGCGACGTGGTTACAAAGCTCTTGCGAGAGACCCAGGACGAAGCAGAGGGTCTGCTGCGCGGTGCCGTGGAGCGCGTACCCGAGAACGTCTCGGTCACCAGCGTGCTCAGCGCCGACCCCGTGCGGACGGCGCTCGTGGCGCAGATCGAGCAGGGCGGTCACGACCTCGTGGTGATGGGCTCGCGCGGGCGGGGGGCGCTGCGCTCGGCGCTGTTGGGCAGCGTCAGCCACTACGTGCTGCATCACAGCCCCGCACCCGTGCTGATCGTGCACGCCGAGGATGGCGCTGAGGCTCGCAGCGAGGCCGCCGCCGCGCCGGCGGTCGCCTAGCCGATCACGTAGACGAGCGAGACCTGTGCCGTCAGCTTGCAGCCGACGGCACTCGCCTTCTTCGCGACCGGGTGCTTGCGCTTCTTCTTGCGTTTCGCCGCGGTGCGCTTGACGGCGCGCGGTGCGCTCGCGGCCGACTCGGTCGTCGCGCCCAAGGGCCCGGTGCTCTGGTCGCGCGCGCGACCGAAGTCGGGCTGTTCGCCTTCGTATGCTTCCCAGCCTTCGGATCCGCCTGAGCTGCATTCGATTTCGCCGCCGTCCTCCGTGATCGTCTGAGGTGCGCCGAGCGTCGCGCCGACCTTGCCGCTCAGGAACTGCGCCTTCGCCTGCCCGTCGGCGACGGCTGCGCCCATCGCTTCGCGGTAGACGTTCGTCGCCGTGGCGGCGTTCGAGTTCTGCGCGAGCGGCTCGATTGCCACCCCCTCGACGTTGACCGTGCGCAGCGAGCTCACCGTCGGCGCTTCGGCCACCGCGACGCCGATCATGTTCGCCGCGAACAGCGCCGCCGCCGCGGCCAGTGTCGCAACGAGCGCGAGCCTCACGTCTCCTCCAGCGTCCGTGCGCCGGGCAGGTGCATGTGAAGATGTTATCCGCGATGAGCGATCCCTATTCGTTGAACCGATTCGAGCTCGCCCAGGAGCAGGGCGAGACCTACGAGCGAGCGCTCGCCGAGCTGCGCGCCGGGCGCAAGCGCAGCCACTGGATGTGGTTCGTATTCCCACAGCTCGCGGGTCTGGGCGAGAGCCCGATGTCCAAGACCTACGCGATCTCCTCGCTGACTGAGGCGCGCGTCTATCTGGAGCACCCCGTGCTCGGCGCACGCCTGATCGAGTGCGCCCGCGTCGTGGCAGAGCTGCGGGGGGCGAGCGCGCAGGACGTGTTCGGCGTGACCGACGCGATGAAGCTGCGCTCCTCGATGACGCTGTTCGCGCGCGTCTGCCCGCCCGACTCCGTGTTCCACGCGGTGCTGGTGCGCTACTTCGACGGCAGCGCCGACCCCACGACCGAAGCCCGGCTCGAGTCCGCCGAGTCGTGACGAGTGAGCGCCCCGAGCACCCCCCGCGCGCCGAGCATGCGGTGCGAGCCGCGACCGCGCGCGACGCCGCGGCGTGCGCCGCGATCTACGCGCCCTACGTCACCGACACCGCGATCACCTTCGAGACCCAGCCGCCCTCCGCGCAGGAGATGCAGCGGCGGATCGAGACGTCCTCATCCAGCCACGCCTGGCTCGTGCTCGAAGACGGCGGCCGCGTCGTGGGCTACGCCTACGGCGGCCAGCTCAACCGGCGCCCCGCCTACCGCTGGTCCTGCGAAGTCAGCATCTACTTGGAGACCGGCCGCCGCCGCACCGGCGCGGGGCGGGCGCTGTACGAGGCGCTGTTCGAGCGGTTGGCGCAGCGCGGCTACCGGACCGCGGTCGCGGGCATGACGCTGCCGAACGAGGCGAGCCTCGGCCTGCACCGCAGGCTTGGCTTTGAGCCCGTGGGGACCTACCGGGGGATCGGCTTCAAGCTCGGCGCCTGGCACGACGTCGCCTGGATGCAGCGCGTGCTGCTCGAGGGCGAGGGCGAGCCGCCCGAGCCGAGCTGACCGCGCCCGACGCTACGGCGCCAGCCGCTCGACCAGCCAACCCCCGTCAACGCTGTGCCGATAGCGCAGCCGATCGTGCAGGCGGTCCTCACGCTGCTGCCAGAACTCATAGGTCTCGGGCGCCAGGCGAAAGCCGCCCCAGCTCTCGGGCAGGGGCAGCTCGCCCTCGGGGTAGCGCTGTTCGAGCTCGGCGACGCGCCCCTCCAGAGCGTCGCGGGTCTCGATCACCTGGCTCTGCGGTGAGGCCAGCGCGCTCAGCTGGCTGTGGCGCGGGCGGCTGTGGACGTAGGCGGCGGTCTCCTCGGCGCTGGTGTGCTCGACGGCGCCGGTGATTCGCACCTGGCGGCCGAGCGCGTCCCAGTGAAACAGCAGCGCCGCGCGCGGGTTGGTCGCGAGCTCGAGGCCCTTGCGGCTGGAGTAGTTGGAGAAGAACACGAAGCCGCGGGCGTCGAAGCCCTTGAGGAGCACCATCCGTAGCGAGGGCGCGCCCTCGGCGGAAGCCGTGGCGAGGGCGACCGCTTCCGGCAGGCGCAGGTCGCTCGCCTCGACCTCGCGATACCAGGCCGCGAACTGACTCAGCGGGTCCGGCGCGAGGTCCTGCTCGCGCAATGGCTTGGCGTGCTCGGCCATCCGCGCATTGTGCACTGCGCAGGCCCGGATAGGATCGCGCCCCGTGCCGTTGGGGTATCCCTCGCCCGCAGAACCAGAGCTCCCCGTGGAGCTGGAGCGGCTTGCGTCGGTGGCGCTTGCGCACGACGGGAGCTTGGCGGAGGTCGAGTTGGTGGACGTGCAGCTGGCGGACGCGCAGGCGCGGGGAGTCTCGATCAAAGGGGCGAGGCTCGCGAACGTGGATCTGTCGGGCGCGCGCTTGGAGCACCTGGCGTTGAGGCACTGCGCGCTGAGTGGCTGCAACCTCGCGAACATGCAGGCGCGCGGCGCCCGCGTGGAGAAGGTGATGATCGAGGACAGTCGTCTCACGGGCACTGTCTTCTCTGAGGCGACGCTCAGCGACGTGACGCTGCGCGGCTGTCGGGTGGACCTGGCCTCGTTCGGCTTCTCGCAGTTGACCCGGGTCAGCTTCGAGGATTGCCTGCTGGTCCAGAGCGACTTCCTGGACGCGCAGCTGGAGCGGGTTTCCTTCACGAGCTGTGAGCTGACGGGGACGGACATTCGCGGGGCGCGGATGCGCCGCTGCGAGTTCCGTCGCAGCGATCTGAGCGAGCTGCAGGGCATCGCGAGCCTGCGGGGGGCGGCGATCGAATGGCCGGGGATCGTCGAGCTGGCGGGCGCGCTCGCGGCGAAGCTGGGGATCGAGGTGCTCGACGGGGGCTGAGCGCGCCCGCGGATTCGGGCTTCGACCGGGACGACGCTCGGCGCGCTAGGTTCAGCCGATGCCGCTGCACCCGCTGGCCAGGAACTTCGCCGGGGTGGCGGACGCCTACGAGCGCGGCCGCCCGGAGTACCCGCCCGCGGCGATTGGGGCGCTGGCGGCGGAGCTGGGCCTGGCGCCTGGCGCGCGGGTGCTGGACCTCGCGGCGGGCACGGGCAAGCTCACGCGGGCGCTGCTGGCCGCGGGCCTCGACGTCCTCGCGGTCGAGCCGCAGGCGCCCCTGCGCGAGATGCTGATCGCGAGCGTGGGGGCCGAGCGCGTGATGGACGGCCTGGCCGAGGAAATTCCACTGCCGGACGGTTCCGTGGATGCGGTCACGGTCGCGGACGCGATCCACTGGTTCGACCACGCGGCCTCGCTCGCGGAGATGCATCGGGTGCTGCGCCGCGGGCACGGCGGCCTCGCGGTCTTGACGACGATGCCGGACTGGAGCGGCGCCTCGTGGGCCTCCGAGCTGGGCGAGGTGATGCGCGAGTTGCGCCCGGAGCACCCGCAGTTCGAGGGCCCGCCCTGGCAGGACGCGGTGCGCGCGAGCGGCGCCTGGAGTGAGCCGCGCCAGATCCGGATCACCGCGAGCCGGCCAACGGACGTGGAGCGCCTACGCGACCACATCGAGTCCTTCAGCTGGATCGCCGCCATGCCGCAGGCCGACCGCGCGGCGACACTCGCGCGGGTCGAGACGATCATGCGGGCGGGGCAGACCCCTAGCGAGATGCCATTTCACGTGGCGATCGGTCTGACCGCACCGCTCTGAAATCTATTTATTAATCGATAAGAAGAAGACGGCTACCGCCCAAGCCGCCGCACCACTGTCGCGACGGTTCACGGGTTGGCAACGAGTCGTTAACAGCTGGAATACCTGATCGCGACGGTGCGGTCTTAGCTTGCGGCGCGATGGCCCGGGATCCGGCGGGTCGCTGATCTTTTACTTCTAGGGAGGGATGGTTGCCGTGCCGAGGATGGACGCTGTTTGGAATCGTGGCGGGAGGCTGCGCATCGTGCTGCTCGCGCTGGCCGCATGTATCGGGCTGATGAGCCTCGTTGCGGCGCAGGCGAGCGCGGCGCTGACCCCCGGCGACGTGGTCGTGTACCGCGTCGGCAACGGTGGCAGCCTCGGTAGCGCGGCGGTGCCGGTGTTCTTCGACGAGTACGACTCGACCGGCAAACTCGTCGAATCGATCGCGCTGCCCACGGCGACCAGCGCCCCGAATCACCGACTCACAGCGAGCGGCTCCGGCAGCTCCGAGGGTCTCTTGACGCTGTCGGCGAACGGCGAATACCTGATCGGCACGGGCTATGACGCCGCGCTCGGCACGAGCAAAGTCGCCGAAACCGCCAATCCGGGCGTAGCGCGGACGCTCGCCCGCGTCAGCGCTAGCGGGGAAATCAACACGACCACAGCGCTCACCGACGTCAGCAACGAAAACAACGCGCGCGGCGCGACGAGCAACGACGGCAATGAGTTCTGGTGGAGCGGCGCCGGCAAAAAAACCAGCGGCGGCGTCCACTTCGCGACGCTCGGCGCGACCACCTCGACGCTGATGAGCACGACCGAGGAGAACGCACGCGCGGTCGCGATCTATGGCGGGCAGCTCTACGCCTCCGCGGATCCGACGAAGGAAAGCAACACGATCTCCACCGTCGGCACCGGCCTGCCGACGACGGCCACGACGACGACCAACTTGCCGTTTGCAACCGCCCCGAACGAGCCGTACGCCTTCACGATGCTGACGCTCGGCCTCGGCTCCGCGCCCGACACGATGTACGTCGCCGACAACGGCGCCGGCGCCGTTGTCAAGTACGGGCTCGTCAGCGGCAAATGGGTCAAACAGGGCTCGGTCGCCGTTACCGCGGTCACCGGCGTCACCGCCGACGACACGGGCGGCACCGTGACGATCTACGCGACCTCTAGCGGCTCTTCGGGCGAAGGCGGCGTGCTCGACAAGATCACCGACGCAAGCGGCGTCGGCGGCACGCTGACGGGCTCGGCCACGCAGATCGCGACCGCCCCCACGGGCGAGGCCTTCCGCGGCGTGGCCTACACGCCCGGCACGAGCTTCGGCTCGGGCGGCACGCCGCCGCCCCCCGCGCCCACGATCACGCCGAACGAAACCAGCCTGCCCGCGGCGATCGGCGACCCCACGAACCCCACGCTCGGGCTGAAAGTCGCTGAGGAAGGCGTCGAAGCGAGCGAACTGACGGTCACGGCCAGCTCCTCGAACCCGAGCGTCGCCGCGAGCGCCGAAGTCAGCGGCAGCGGCGCCGCACGAACGCTGATCGTGACGCCCGGAAGCACCGTCGGGCACTCGACGATCACGCTGACGGTGAAAGCGCCGGGGGGCGGCGAAGCCTCGACGACCGTCGACTACGGCCTCTCGGACAATCAGGGCGACGAAAGCGACCGCTATTACGCGGGCGCCGGCAATGGCTCTACGGCGATCGACGTCGGCGGCGGCTACATGATCGTCGGCGACGACGAGGGCAACGTGCTGCGCCTCTACCACGAGCGCAACTCGGGCGAGCCCGTCAAGACGTTCGACTTCACCAAAGTGCTCCCCGTTGGCACCAGCGAAATCGACATCGAGGCCTCGGCCCGCTCCGGCAACACGCTCTACTGGATGGGTTCGCTCTCGAACAAGAAGAGCGGCAAAGCCGCGCCTGAACACGACATCGTGTTCGCGGCCACACTCTCGGGCTCGGGTGCCTCCGCGGAACTGACCTACCTCGGTAGCTACACG
This sequence comes from uncultured Solirubrobacteraceae bacterium, assembly GCA_963697725.1. Lineage (GTDB taxonomy): Bacteria > Actinomycetota > Thermoleophilia > Solirubrobacterales > Solirubrobacteraceae > Palsa-744. Next base: position 3,117,093 of record OY969096.1, on the reverse strand, counting down.
CACCTGCGCGAGGACATGGTGGCCTGGGACGAAGCCAACGGCGACCCGCTCGGGTTGGCGGCCTCGACCGCGAGCGGCGTGCCCTCGAACGTGACCGAAGGCTTCAACGCCGAGGGCCTGGAATTCGCGGCGGGCTCTAGCGAAGAAGCCTACGTCGCGTTTCGCGCGCCGCTGGAGCCCACGAACGACCGCAAAGCCGCGCTGCTGATCCCGGTCAGCAACTTCGCCTCGCTCGTCACGCACGGCAACCCCGGCAGCGCGCCCGCGACGTTCGGCGCGCCTTTGGAATGGAATCTCGGCGGCCTCGGCCTGCGCGAGCTCCGCCGCAACGCCGACGGCGAATTCCTCGCGATCGCCGGCACCTCCGACGATTCGAACTCGCAGTTCGGGCTGTATGAGTGGGACGGAAACCCCGCCGACCAACCCGTGCTCACCAAAACCGCGCTGTCTTCGGTGAACGAAGGCGCCTGGGAGGACATCGTCTCAGTGCCCGACCCGATCGTCGGCGGCTCGACGGTCGAACTGCTGCAGGACGACGGCGACAGCGTCTGGTACGGCGACGGGCTGACCTCGAAGACGGGGATGCCGATGGGCCTGCAGAAGGACCTCGGGCGCGTGTTCACGATCGCGCTGCCGGGCGTCTCGGCGCCGGGCGTTCCGGCGCTGAGCGTGGGCTCGACCCCGAACCAGGGTCAGTTCACGCTCTCCTGGGAAGCGTCCAGCTCGACTGGCGTGACCTACACGCTGCAGCACGAAAACGCCGAGGGCGGTTGGAACGTCGTGGCGAGTGGGCTGAGCGCGACCGAATACGCGTTCACGGAAGCGAGCCCCGAGGCCGAGGGCAGCTGGGCCTACCGCGTGATCGCGGTCCACGCCAGCACCGAAAGCGAACCGTCCGCGGCCTCCTCGCAGGTCGTGGTCGACCGCACGCCGCCGAACCAGCCGACGGTCTCGGCCGACCGAGCCCCGGACTTCGCGGGCGACGGCGGTTGGTACAAGGACACGGTGACGGTCACGTTTGCCTCCGCGGGCGACCCCGCGCTGGCGGACGGCAGTCCCGGTAGCGGTGTGGACCCCTCGACGCTCCCGGCGCCGGTCACGTTCGACACCGACGGCTTCCACGAAGCCGCGGGCATCGTGTCCGACTTCGCGGGCAACCACTCGGTCGAAAGCGCGCTTGGCGTGCAGGTCGACGCGAGCGCGCCGAAACTCGCGGTCGAATGCCCGGCGAGCGTCAACATCGGCGAAAGCGCGAGCGCGACGATCAGCGCGGCGGACGCTCAGTCGGGCCTGGCCCTCGACCCGAGCGGCACGGCGCCGATCGACACCTCGAAAGCGGGGTCGGTCACGACCGAACGTACGGCCACCGACAATGTTGGTCACTCCACGACCAGCTCGTGCACGACCCAGGTCGGGCACAGTCAGGTGATCACCGGGACGGTGAAAGGCAAGCTCGTGGTGAAAGCGGGCCAGTCGGTTGAACTGACCTCGACGGCGAAAGCTAATGGCGTCGAAGTGCAGTCGGGCGGGGAGCTCGACGTCAACGGCGCCTCGACCAAGGCGGTCAAGTCCAGCGGCGCGAGTGCGATCAGCATCTGTGGGGCAAGCGTCGCGGGCGGCGTGAAGATCGTGGGCACGACGGGGCCGGTCGTGATCGGCGACGGTGGATCGTGCGCCGCGAGCAACTTCGCCCACGGCGCGGTGCTCCAGCAGAACACGGGCGGCGTCAAGCTGATCGGCGACACGTTCGGGGGCCGGCTCGTGGTGAGCGGCGGCTCCGGCGGGACGGTCGTGACTGCTAACACGATCGCCAAGGCGCTGAACGTGACCGCCAACACGGGCGAAGTCACCGACACGCCCAACACGGTCGGCGGTCGCTCGAAAGTCCAAAGCCGCAGAGGGCGCTAACGGGGACGGGAGCGACGGGGGCGCGGGTCGAGGAAGCCCCGCGCCCCCGTCGGAGGCCGGCCGCGCCATCGCCGAAGCGCGTCCGGCGGCGTCGTTCGATAATTCGGCCGACGTTTTTTATGGGCTCCTGTCGGTAGCTTGCAGGTTGTGGAGGGAGCGAGCGCGCACGCAGGCGGCCCTGCCGATCACCGCCGTGGTCAGGCGTACGCGCTGGCGGCGGCGCTCGCCTGGTCCACGGGCGGGATCCTGCAGCGCCAGATCGCGGCGGGGGCCGCGGATCAGATCGTGGGGCGCGCATTGTTCGCGTTCGTGGCGGTGCTCGGGTTCGTGCGCTTCGGCGAAGGCGTGCCTCCCCGCGCGGCGCTGCGCTCGGTGATGACCCTGGCGGGGCTGCTAGTCGCCGCGGGGATCGCGGCCGCCTCGGCGACATTCATCGTGGCGTTGAACCACACGAGCGTCGCGCACGTGTTGGTGATCCAGGCGATCACCCCAATCCTCGCGGGTCTGTTTGCGTTCTGGATGCTGCATGAGCCGCTGTCGGCGCGCACCTGGGGGGCGATGGTGTTGGCGGTAGGGGGAATCGCGGTGATGGTGGGCGTGCCCAGCGGCGGCAACGCGCTCGGTGAGCTGATGGCATTTCTGTCGCCGCTCTGCTTTGCGGTAGTGATCGTGGTGGCCCGTCGCCAGCGCCACCTCTCGATGACGCCGGCGACCGCGCTGGCACAGCTGCTGCTGATCGTGTTCGGGCTGCCGTTCGTGCACGTCGGGCAACTGCACACGGGCGACATCGGCTGGCTGGCGCTGCTAGGGCTCGGCCAGCAGGGCTTCGGGCTGGTGTTCTTCACGATGGGCGCGCGCCTGATTCCGGCCGCGGCGATGGGATTGATCCTGCTGCTGGAGTCCGTGCTGGGGGCGGTCTGGGGCTGGCTTGGCACCTCTGAAAAGCCGAACGTCACGACCGTGGTCGGCGGCCTGATCGTGCTCGGCGCCGTGGCGCTCAAGCTCCGCGAGGACAACGCGCGCGCCGCCCGCGAGCAGCTGGACCTGGCTACAGTCCCGTAAATGAACCGAGTCCACGGTCTGATCTGCTCGTCGCGTTGGTGGGGTGAGCGCGTGGAGCGCGAGCTGCTGCCGTGGGGGTTGAGCAAACTGGAGCTGGGGGACGACGTGCTCGAGGTCGGTCCAGGTTTCGGCGCGACGACGAAGGTGCTGGCCCAGCGTCCGGGCGCGCTGACAGTGCTCGAGCTCGAGCAGAGCTACTGCGAGCACCTGCGCCGCGAGCTGCCGGGCGGCGTCACGATCGTGCAGGGCGACGCCACCGCGATGCCGTTCGACGACGGCCGCTTCTCGGCGGTGGTCTGCTTCACGATGCTCCACCACCTGCCCTCGCCCCAGGCCCAGGATCGCCTGCTGGCGGAGGCCGCGCGCGTGCTGCGCCCTGGGGGCGTGTTTGCGGGCACGGACAGCCTCGGCACGGGGTTGTTCTTCCGGCTGCTGCACGTCGGCGACACGCTGGTGAAGATCCCGCCCGAGGAGCTGCCCCAACGTCTGCGCGCCGCGGGTTTTCCCGAGCCGGCGATTCGCCGCGGCGGGCGCTCGTTTCGCTTCCACGCCAGCAAGCCAGCGGCCTGAATCCGCGCCCGACGCTTCTATAATGCTTGCTGGCAAGCAAGTATTTGCGAAGAAGGAGTCGGTTTGGCAGCGCCCCAGCTCACCGAGCAAGCAGCGCCCACTGCGATCGAGGAGACCGAGACGGCGCGCCTGCGCGCGGTGCTCGGCAAGCTCTCCCGCAGGCTGCGCCCGACGCGCGCCGGGTCGGGCCTGACGCCCTCCCAAATCTCGGTTCTATTCACGGTCGTACGGCTCGGCCCGCTGCGGCTATCAGAGCTGGCGGAGATCGAGCAGCTGAACCCGACGATGCTCTCGCGCATCGCGGCTCAGCTCACCGACGCGGGCCTGATCCGTCGCTTGGCCGACCCCGCCGACGGCCGGGCCGCGCGCCTGCAAGGGACCGCGGCGGGGCGGCGCATGCGCGAGCGCATCCACCGCGAGCGCACGCAGGCGCTCGCCGAGCACGTGCTCGAGCTCCCGGAGTCAGAGCGCGAGGCGCTGTGGCAGGCGCTGCCGGTGCTCGAGCGGCTGGCCGAACGGCTGCCGGGGACGCGCCCGTGACGCGCTTGCGTGGGATCGGACGCGTTACCTTCGCGGCGCTGGCGGTGCCCAACTACCGCCGCTACATCAGCGGCCAGTCGATCTCGCTGGTCGGCACCTGGATGCAGATGGCGGCGCAGTCGTGGCTGGTGCTCTCGATCACTGGCTCTGCGACCACGCTCGGGCTGATCGTGGCCCTGCAGACGCTGCCCGTGCTGATACTTGGACCCTACGGGGGCGTGATCGCGGATCGTGTCGACAAGCTGCGCCTGATGACCGGACTGCAGATCGCGATGGGCGTGCAGGCCCTGCTGCTCGGCGTGTTGACCGTCACGGGGGCGGTGCAACTGTGGGAGATCGGCGTGCTGGCCGCGCTGCTGGGTCTGAACAACGCTTTCGAGAACCCCGCGCGCCAGTCGTTCATGCTCGAGATGGTTGGGCCGGACAGCCTGCGCAACGCGGTTAGCCTCAACTCCGTGCTGGTCAACGTCGCGCGCGTAATTGGCCCCGCGGTCGCGGGAGTGCTGATCGCGACGGTCGGCGAGGGCGTGTGCTTCCTGGTCAACGCCGCCAGCTTCGTGGCGGTTGTGGCCTCGCTGAGAATGCTGGACCGGACGGCGCTCGCCCCGGCCCAGCCCAGTGGGCGCAAGCCGGGCCAGCTGCGCGAGGGTTTGCGCTACGTCAAGCGCACCCCCGAGCTGGGCGTGCCGCTGTTGATGATGGCGCTCGCGGGCGCGCTGGCCTATGAGTTTCAGGTGACGCTGCCGGTGATGGCGCGCCAAGGTCTGCACGCGGGCGCTACGGCATACGGCTTCATGACCGCGGCGATGGGGCTGGGCGCGGTCGTCGGCGGTCTGTTCGTGGCGAATCGCGGGCGCACCGGCCTGCCGCCGCTGGTGCTGGCCGCTAGCTGCTTCGGGGTCGTGCTGCTGTTCGCGGCCGTCGCTCCTAGCTTGCCGGTAGAGATCGTCGCGCTGACGCTGGCCGGAGCTGGGAGCATCTCGTTCATGTCGACGGGCAACTCGACCCTGCAGCTGACCGCCGCGCCGAACATGCGCGGACGTGTGATGTCGCTGTGGTTCGTCGCGTTTCAGGGCTCGACGCCGATCGGTGGCCCGATCGTGGGCTGGGTCATGGCGATGGCGGGCGCCCGCGCGGGGCTCGGTCTCGGCGGCCTGACCTGCCTGCTCGTGGCGTTGCTGGGCCTGCTCGCGCTGCGGCGCATGAGCAGCGGCTCGCGCCGCCCGCAAGTGAGCGCGGGGCGTGGCGTTGAGGCTGCCGGGTGAGCGCGACGCCGTGAGCGAGATCGAGTTCCTTGGTGCCCTGCACGTCGAGCTGCTGCGCCACGCCGAGCTGACCCCTGCACATCCCGAGCACGAGCTATTTCAAGCCTCGACGGTGCAGGCGCTGTTGGCGGGTGGCTACGACGGCGACGTGACGCTGGCGGAGATTCTCGAGCACGGCGATCTCGGCCTCGGCACGCTGAACGGGCTCGACGGCGAGTTGATCGTGCTGGATGGAGAGGTTTGGAAGGCGCGCCTGGACTGCACGCTGGAGCGCCCGGCGCCGTCGGCGCGGACGCCCTACGCGGTGGTTGTGCCGTTCGCGCCGGGCGCGCCCGTGGCGCTGCGCGGACCCTTTGGTGAGTCCGAGCTGGAAGCCCATCTAGGTAAGCGCGTGACGGAGGCCAAGCGGCCGACCGCGGTTCGCATCGACGGTCACTTCGCGCAGCTGCATCTGCGCTCTGTTCCGCGCCAGTCTCCGCCCTATCGGCCGCTGGCCGAGGTGATCGAACAGCAGCAGGTCAGCGAGCTGGGAGAGGTGAGCGGCACGATGATCGGCTTCTGCTTCCCCGACGGCCTCGACGGGATTGAGATGGTCGGCGCGCACCTGCACTTCATCGACGAGGCGCGTACGCGGGGCGGGCACGTGCTCAGCTTCACGCTGCTGGACGGGGTCGCCCTGCTGGACGGCGCGACTGGATTACACGTGGAGCTACCCGACGCCGTGGCGGCGCCGCGTCACGGGGCCGCGCTCGACCAGGCGGCGCTGCATCGCCTGGAGAGCGACCGCTAAGGCTCGGTGCTAATACTGGTCGGGTGCCCTACAACGCGGAGCTTGGCCCCAGGCGCTACCTCGCCGCGGAGAATCGCTACGAGGCGATGCAGTACCGCCGCTGCGGGAGCAGTGGCCTGAAGCTACCTCTGATCTCGCTGGGCCTGTGGCAGAACTTCGGCGAGGACCGGCCGCTGCGCGACAGCCGCGCGATCCTCAGGCGCGCGTTCGACCTCGGCATCACGCACTTCGACCTGGCCAACAACTACGGGCCGCCTTACGGCAGCGCGGAGACGAACTTCGGTCGTGTGCTGGCCGAAGATCTGCGCCCCTACCGCGACGAGTTGGTGATCTCCACGAAGGCCGGCTACGACATGTGGCCCGGTCCCTATGGCGAGTGGGGCTCACGCAAGTATCTGCTGGCCAGCCTCGATCAGAGCCTCACGCGAATGGGCTTGGAGTACGTCGACATCTTCTACTCGCATCGCTTCGACCCCGACACGCCGCTGCAGGAGACGATGGGTGCGCTCGACGCCGCGGTGCGGGCGGGCAAGGCGCGCTATGTCGGCATCTCCTCATACGGTCCAGAGCGCACCGAGCAGGCGGTGCGGATTCTGCGCGAGCTGGGCACGCCGCTGCTGATCCACCAGCCCTCCTACTCGATGCTGAACCGCTGGATCGAGCAAGGGCTACTCGACGTGCTGCAGCGCGAGGGCGTCGGCGCGATCGTGTTCTCGCCCCTGGCACAGGGACTGCTGACCGATCGCTACCTCAAAGAGGTGCCGCAGGACTCGCGCGTGAGCCGTGGCAACTACTTCTCCAAGCGACTGCTCAGCGACGAGAACCTCGCGCGGGTGCGGGCCCTGAACGAGCTCGCGGCGCGTCGCGGTCAGACGCTGGCGCAGCTGGCGATCGTTTGGGCGCTGCGCGACCAGCATGTGACCTCAGCGCTGCTCGGCGCCAGCAGCGTGCGGCAGTTGGAGCAGAACGTCGCCGCGCTTGAGAAGCTGGAGTTGGCAGCCGAGGAGCTCGCGGAGATCGACCGTCACGCCACGGACGCCGGCATTAACCTGTGGGCCGAGTCGAGCGATGCCTAGGCTGCCCACGGCACCCGTCGCGGCGGGTTCACTGATCGCGGGCTACGCCGTCGCCGCGGGCACGGGCTCGCGACCGCTGGGCGGGCTCGTACTCGCCGCGGGCGGTCTTTGGTGCGTACGCGAGTGGGCGCGACGCCACGACGCCCGTACGGCCGTAATGCTGGGCGGCGCGGGGCTGGCGGCGTTCGCCCTTTCGCACGTGCTGGCGCTGGCGATCGGCGCTTGGCCCGCGGTGCTGCTGGTTGCGGCGGCGATGGGTCTCGCGAGCTGGGCGCACGCCGACGCGCGCGAGAGCACCGCGCGCTCACTGCCGGCTCGCTGAGGCGCGGCGCGGCTCGCTGGAGCGCCGTTCGCGCCTGCCTGGGTGGCCCGGCGCTTCGCTAAGAAATTTCTGAGATTCGCCACACCAAGCGCTAAGAGTCGCGCTCGATACTCGCTTGCATGAGCGCATATCTGGCAAGCATCCAGGCAACGGCGGTCGGCCCCCACATCTACTGGATCACCAGCCGCGCCGCCGGCAGCGTGGCGCTGCTGCTCTCAAGCGCCTCGGTCTGCGTGGGCCTGTCGAGCAGCATGCGTCTGCTCAAGGGTCGCGCCGCCGACCTGCGCGTGATCCACGAGGCGTTGTCGCTCGGCACGCTGCTCGCCCTGCTCGTGCATGTGTTGACGCTGCTGGGTGACGGCTTCATGCGCCCGAGCCTCGGCGAGCTGACGGTCCCCTTCCTTAGCGGCTACCAGACGCTCTGGACCACGCTCGGGATCGCGGCCTTCTGGGCGATGCTCGTGCTCGGGCTCTCCTACTACGTCCGTGGGCGCATCGGCGCCCAGCGCTGGCGGGTGCTGCACCGCTTCAGCGCTCTGGCCTGGGTGCTCGGCTTGGCGCACTCGCTCGGCGAGGGGACCGATGCGGGCCAGGCCTGGTTTTTGACGATGACCGCGATCGTCGTGCTGCCCGCGCTCGGGCTGCTGCTGACACGCTGGCTAAAGGCCTCCGCTGGCAGGCCCACGGCGGGACCCGCGGCCGGCTCAGGCGGCGTGCTGCAGGCTCGGGGCGAAGGCAGCGGCGCAGGCCGCTTCGGAGCGGCGCGATGAGCCCGCAGGAGGCCAGGGCGCTCGCCGCCTCGCGCCGCGCCCAGCTGCGCGAGCGGGCCAGGCGCATCCGCCGCGCGGTCGCCGCGAGTGCCGCGGCCGTGTTCGTGGCGCTGTTCCTCGTGGTCTACGTGCAACTGGCCTCCGGACACGACCCCGCGCTGTCACACACGGCGAAAGTCAGCTCGACCTCGTTGACGCACAAAGTCGCCGAAAGCTCGCAAACCGCAGGCGCGGAAGCGACGAGCTCAGAAGCCGGAACCGAAGCCAGCACAAGCGAATCCGAAGCTCGCGCAAGCGAAGCCCCCAGCGCGGAAGCCGAATCCCCTAGCTCCGTGACGACCTCGCAGTCATGACTCCGGCGCACGAGCACATCGAGCGCTTCGCCTGCTTCGGCGGCACCTGCGCCGTGCTCCTCAGCGGCGAGGTCGACGGGCGCTCCGCGCGTGAGGCTGCGCTGCAGGCGCGTCGCTCGCTGCTGGAGTGGCACTGGCGCTTCTCGCGCTTTGAGCCCGACAGCGAGCTGTCGCTGCTGAACGAGGACCCGCGCCGCGAGGTGCCCGCCAGCGAGATGCTGGTGCGGATCGCGGCCGCGGTGCGCATAGCGGGCGAGCTGTCCGGAGGCCTCGTCGATGCGACGCTGGCGCAGGAGATCGAGATCGCAGGCTACGCCGAGGATCTAGGCCAGCCGCTCTCGCCGTCGCTAGTGCTGGCGCTGGCGCCACCGCGCCAGCCCGCGCGGCCCGCGGGCTCCTACCCCAGTGGCGTTGTGGGCTCGCCGGTCGGGCTCGCCGCGGGGCGCTGGCGTCAGGTCCACGCTGACGTTCGTGCTCGCACCGTAAGGCGCCCGCCCGGTGTCAGGATCGACGGCGGCGGCCTAGCGAAGGGCCTGTTCGCCGACCTGCTCGCCAAGCGCCTAGCTCGATACGACGCATACGCCGTCGACTGCGCCGGCGACCTCGCCATCGGAGGCTCGGCCCATCTGGCGCGCCCGATCCATGTGGAGTGCCCGTTCGGCCGGCGCCCGCTGCACACCTTCGAGCTGATCGACGCGTGCGTCGCTACCAGCGGCATTACCCGGCGCAGCTGGCTCGACGGCCGCGGGTGCGCGGCACATCACCTGCTCGATCCCGCCACGGGCGAGCCTGCCTTCACCGGCATTGTCCAGGTCACGGCGCTTGCCCCCAGCGCGCTCGAGGCCGAGGTCAGGGCCAAGGCCGCGCTGCTCGCGGGCCCGCAGGCAGCGCCGGCTCATCTGCCGCACGGCGGCGTGGTGGTGTTCGACGACGGGTCCCACCGCCTGCTCGACCCGCCGACCCAGCTAACGGCCGCGAAGCCCACGGGGCTTGCGGAACCGCAAACCCCGCGAGCCTTCGCCGAGCGCGGGCGAGCCGCCTAGGAGGAACCGCCCGTGGCGTCGCCCTCGCTGTAGGAGTGCGCGCCCGCCCCGGCGAGCGCGCCGCCGTTGACGATCAGGTACTCCTCGCGGATCGGGCGCCCAGCGAAGAAGCACTCCAGGATCTCGCGGGTGCCCGCGGCGTAGCGGGCCTGGGCGGAGAGCGTGGTGCCCGACGTATGCGGCGTCATGCCCTGGTGGGGCATCGAGCGCCATGGGTGATCCTTCGGCGCCGGCTGTGGAAACCAGACGTCGCCCGCGTAGCCCGCGAGCTGGCCGCTCTCGCATGCGCGCGCGACCGCGTCGCGGTCGCAGATCTTCCCGCGCGCGGTGTTGATCAGATAGGCGCCGCGCTTCATCTTCGAGAGCATCCGCTCGTCGAACAGGTTCTCGGTCTCGGGGTGCAGGGGCGCGTTGATCGTCACTACGTCACACACGCCGACCATCGACTCGGCGTTCTCGTGAAAGGTCAGCCCCAGCTCTTGCTCTACCTCGCTGGGCAGGCGGTGGCGATCGGTGTAGTGCAGCCCCACCTCAAACGGCTTCAGCCGGCGCAGCACCGCCGAGCCGATGCGTCCCGCAGCCACGGTGCCCACCTGCATGCCCTCGAGGTCGTACGCGCGCGCTGAGCAGTCCGCGATGTTCCAACCCCCGTCGAGCACCCACTGGTGCGAGGGGAGGTAGTTGCGCACCAGCGAGAGGATCATCATCACCACGTGCTCGGCGACGCTGATGCTGTTGGAGTAGGTCACCTCGGCCACCGTCAGGCCGCGCTCGATCGCCGCCTGTAGGTCGACGTGGTCTGAGCCGATGCCGGCGGTTAGCGCGAGCTTCAACTTCGGCGCCTTGGCGATCCGCTCGGCCGTCAGGTAGGCGGGCCAGAAAGGTTGTGAGATCACCACCTCGGCGTCTGGGAGCTCGCGCTCGAACACGCTGTCGGGCCCTTCCTTGTCGGAGGTCACAACCAACTCGTGGCCAAGACCCTCTAGGAACTTGCGCAGCCCCAGCTCGCCCGAGACGCTGCCCAGCAGCTCGCCCGGGGTGAAGTCGATCGCCTGCGGGCTCGGCGTCGTCTGCCCGTCGAAATAGCGCTCGATCTTGGGTACGTCGTCTCGTGCGTAGAACGGCGGGTATCCATCTACCGGATCGTCATACAGCACGCATAGAACCTTCGCCATCGCCTGCCCTCTCTCGCTCGCCGTCGGGTAACTCCAGCTTTAGACATAATCGCACCATGAAAGCGATCCAGATCATCGAGGAAACCGGTCCCGACACCGCGCTGCGCCTCGTCGAGCTGGAGGAGCCCGAGCCCTCGCACATGCTGACGCCTGGCGAGGGCGTCGTGGTCGAGGTGCACGCTGCCGGCGTCTCGTTCCCCGAGGTCCTGCAGACACGGGGGATGTATCAAGTTAAGCCGCCGCTGCCGTTCGTGCCCGGCAGCGAGGTTGCCGGCATCGTGCGCAGCGCGCCCGACGGCGCGCAGGTCAAGCCTGGTGATCGCGTCGCCGCCTTCTGTGCGCTTGGTGGCTTCGCCGAGACCGCGGTCGCGCCTGAGTACTTCAGCTTCCCGTTGCCTGACGTGCTCGACTTCGCCCAGGGCGCCAGCCTGATCCTCAACTACCACACCGCCTACTTCTGCCTGCTCACCCGCGGCCGGCTCGCGCCCGGTGAGAGCGTGCTCGTGCATGGTGCCGCGGGCGGCGTCGGTACCGCCGTGCTGCAGGTCGCCAAGGCGCTCGGCGCCAGCACGATCGCGCTTGTCTCCAGCGAGCAGAAGGGCGCGGTCGCAAAGCAAGCCGGGGCCGATCAGGTGGTGCTGCTTGGCGATAGCTGGAAGGACGAGGTCAAGGAGCTCTCCGGCGGCGGTGTACACATGGTGCTCGACCCCGTTGGCGGTGACCGCTTCACCGACAGCCTGCGCTCGCTGCGCGAGGGCGGACGGCTCGTGGTCGTCGGTTTCACCGGCGGCTCGATCCCCGAAGTCAAAGTCAACCGGCTGCTGCTCAATAACACAGAGGTGATCGGGGCCGGCTGGGGCGCCTACGTGATGGGCAAGCCCAAGATCAACCGCGAGATCGGCGTGGCGATCGCGAAGATGATCGACGACGGCTTCGTGCGTCCGATCGTCGGCGCGCGTTTTCCGCTGGAGCGGGCCGTCGAGGCGCTGCACGCGATTGACCAGCGTCGCGCCACCGGCAAGGTCGTACTCGACGTGCGACCGGCCTAGCGCAGGCGCCCGGCGGGTTAGGTGCGCGCGGGCGCCTAGGCTCAGTAGGAGATGTTCCTACTGCTCCTACTTGGGGTCCCGGTCCTGGAGGTGTTCGTCTTCATCGAGGTCGGGCACGCGATCGGCTGGCTGCTCTCGCTGATCCTGCTGCTCGGCGCCTCGCTGCTCGGCGTGCGCCTGTTGCGCGTCGAGGGTCGGGCTACGATCGAGCAGGTCTCGCTGGCGGTCTCCGAGCGCCGCGCCCCAAGTCGCTCCGCGCTCGACCACGCGCTCGGGTTCCTGGGCGCCTTGCTGCTGGCGCTGCCGGGGTTCGTCACCGCAGTGCTCGGCGCGCTGCTACTGCTGCCGCCCAGCAGAAGCCTGGTGCGCCGCTGGATCTCACGGCGCTATGCCGGGCGTGTGATGCGCTTCGCCGCGAGGACCGGGCGCTTTGCGACGGGCTCGCGCGGGTCCCGGGTGGTCGACGTCGAGTCGACCGCGGTTGACGATGACGATCTCACCCGGCTTCCCCGCTGAGCGTCTGGCGCCACTTCTCCGCGTCGAGCGAGGCGGGCTCGGTCGAGTTGACAAAGTCGATCAGCACCTCGATGAAGCGCTCGGGCTCGTCCAGCTGTGGGAAGTGCCCTGAGGCGCCGAACACCTCCAGGCGGCTGCCCGGCACGTGCTCGTGCGCGAGGCGGCCATGTTCTACGGGAATAATCGAGTCGCGCTCGCCCCAGATCAGCAGGAAGGGGATGTGCTCCGCGAGATACAGGCGGTTCGAGGCGTCGACGCGCTGGCCGCCGGGCTCGACCACCGAGCGCAGCGTGTGAACGAACGCGGCTCGCGCCTCCGCATCTGACAGCGTCGCGTGCCCGCGGGCCATCTCCTCCAGATCGGTACGGGCGCGTAGGCCGAAGCGCCCCAGCAGCCGCCCCGCTGCCTGGCCCGCGTCCAGCAGCCGCGTCGCCGCCAGCAAGGGCAGCACCAGTTCCGAGCCCGGCAGCGTGGCCGCGCGCAGCAGCACGCTCACCTCACGCCCAAGTCCGCCGCTGTCGACCAGCACGAGCCGCTCGCAGCGCTCGGGGAACTGGTAGGAGAACTGCAGCGCGATCCCGCCACCCAGCGAGTGCCCCACGATGCTCGCGCGCTCGTGGCCCAACGTCAGCAGCAGGTCGCGTACCCCGCTGGCGTGTGCGCCAAGCGAGTAGTCCCCCTTGGGCTTGGCCGATTTGCCGTGGCCCGCCAGATCCGGGGCGATCACCGTGAAGTGACGGGCCAGCGCCGGCAGCACCCGCTTCCAGGTCGCCGAGTTCGAGGTGATCCCGTGGATCAGCACCACCACCGGGCCGCTGCCCGCCTGGCGGTATGCGATCCGGTTGCCGTGCAGGGTCAGCTCCCGCAGCTGCGGCTCCGATGGCTCGGCGCGCGGACGCTTCTTGGTCGAGGCCGGCGTTGGATCATCCGCGGCACTTCGGCTCATCGTTGCCTTCCTGGTTGGCCCGAGCACGCAACCGTAGCTAAGAGGATCGTAGGAGTCGCCCCGATCGCCGGCTCCCCGCCTGGGGCGTGCGCAACAATCGCAACATGAGAGTTCTCGTGGTTGACGACGATCGCGCGGTGCGTGACGCGCTGCGAAGGGTGCTGACGCTCGCGGACTATGAGGTGCAGATCGCCGAGGGCGGCGCCGAGGCGATCGAGGCAGTCGTGCAGTCGGTGCCCGATGCCGTCGTGCTCGACGTCGGGATGCCAGAGATCGACGGGCTCGAAGTCTGCGAGCGTCTGCGACGGCTCGGCAACCGCGTGCCGATCCTGATGCTTACGGCGCGCGTCGAGATTTCCGACCGCGTCGCGGGTCTGGATGCGGGCGCCGACGACTACCTAGTCAAGCCGTTCGACAACGACGAGCTGAAGGCGCGGCTGCGGGCGCTATTGCGTCGCAGCGGCCCCGACGGCGATCCCGACGAGCTGTCCTTCGCCGAGGTCCGCCTCGACCGCGCCCGTCACGGCGCCGCGGTCGGCGACGAGGTCACGGAGTTGACCCGCACCGAGTATCAGCTGCTCGAGCTGTTCTTGCGCAACCCGCGTCAAGTGCTTCCGCATAGCGTGATCTACGACCGCGTCTGGGGCTATGACTTCGGCGCGGCGTCCAACGCGCTGCGCGTCTACGTCGGCTACCTACGACGCAAGCTGCAGGACATCGGCGCGCGTGAGCTGATCCACACCGTGCGTGGTGTGGGCTACGTGATGCGCGAGCCGTGAGCCTGCGCCTGCGGATCGCCGCGGTCGGCGGTGTCGCAGTGGCGCTCGCGGTGCTCGCGGCCGCGGTCGCGATCTACCTCGCGGTGCGCTCGGATCTGCGCGGGCAGATCGACCAGTCGTTGACGCAACGCGCACAGGAGTTCGTCCGCGTCGCACCGATTGCGGGCGCCTTCCCCGATGGAGGTGGCCCCGCGCTGCGCAGCCGCACGCGCGGTGAGGGCCCGCTACCCAGGTTCGTGCAGCCCGGCCGCTTCGGGGGCGCTGCGGGTTATGTCCAGTTCGTCTCGGCCAAGGGGAGCATCAACGCGCCGAGCGGACAGGGCTCGACGCCGCAGATCCCCCCCGATGTGCGCGACCGGCAGATTGCTGCGAGCGGTCACGGCAGCACGCTCACGGATCGAACCGTCAAGGGCACGCATCTGCGCGTACTGACGCTCGGCGTACCCGCGAGCGCGAGCACGGCCGCAGGCGCGTCCGGGGCCCGCGGCGGGGCGTCTGCCGCGGGCACGGGCGCCGCAGGTGCGGCCCCTGGCGCGGGCGGACCCGCGGGCGCGAGCAGTCCGACCGGCACGGGCCTCGGAACCCGCGGCGCCGTAATGATCGCGCGGCCTCTAACCGAGGTTGACCACGAGCTGCACCGGATCCTCTTGATCCTGCTGATCGTGGGCGTCGCCGGGATCGCGATCGCCGCGGTGCTCGGAGCGTTCGTTGCGCGCACGGCGCTCGCGCCGATTGCCCGCTTCACGCGCCGCACCGAGTCGCTCGCGGGCAAGCTCGATCTGTCCCAGCGCTTGGATGTCAGCGGCGGCGAGGAGCTGGAGCGGCTGGCGATTAGCTTCAACACCACGCTCGACGCGCTCGAGCGCTCGCTGGCGGCGCAGCGTCAGCTGATCGCCGACGCCAGCCACGAGCTGCGCACGCCGATCGCCTCGCTGCGCGCCAACATCCAGACGCTCGAGGAGGCCCACCGGTTGCCGGCCTCCGAGCAGCAGCGCTTGCGCGTGGACATCGTTGAGGAGCTGGACGAGCTCACCACGCTCGTCGGCGACGTGGTGGAGCTGGCCCGTGGTTCGCATGCGTTGACCGAGCACGAGGAAGTGCGCCTGGACGAGCTGGTCGAGCAGGCCGTCGCCCGTACCCGCCGGCGCGGCGAGCTGAGCTTCGCGCTCGATTTGCAGCCCACGGTCGTCCGCGGCGAAGGCGACCGCATCAACCGCGCGGTCTCGAACCTGCTCGACAACGCTCGTAAGTGGAGCCCGCCTGGGGGCACGATCGAGGTCTCACTGCGCGAGGGGGTACTGCGCGTGCGCGACCATGGCCCCGGCTTCGAGCCCGAGGAGCTGGCCAAGGTGTTCGAGCGCTTTTACCGCTCCGAGCGGGCGCGCAAGCTGCCGGGCTCGGGGCTTGGCTTGGCGATTGTGCGCCAGGCCGCAGAGGCGCATGGCGGTTACGCGCGCGCGAGCAACGCCGAGGGAGGGGGCGCCTATCTGGAAGTCTCTTTCGGAACCGCGCTCGCGCCCGCGCAGACGGCGGAGCCGCTGGCGCTGACACCGCCCGCTTGAGTCGTGGCGCCGTGCGCGCGCGGCCCGCGGGGGCGTTCTGATTAATCAATAAAAATCCGAAGAAATGATGAAGAAACCCTGGATTCGCGGGGTTTGTCCGTCCGGGGGTGCTGTACGGTCGAAATGTGAAAAAAAGAGAAAGGTGGTCTGACGTGACCGGGTGCGGAGCATGAAGGTCATCGGGGCGGGGCTCCCCCGTACCGCCACCACGACGCAGATGTTCGCGCTCGAGAAGCTCGGCTTCTGCCCCTGCTACCACATGCGTGATCTGCTCATGGACCTCGAGTCCCAGCTGCCCCTGTGGGAAGCCGCGATGGACGGGAACCCCGATTGGGAGGCGATCTTTGGCCCGAAAGGCGATCCCGACTCGGCGCAGTCGACGGTCGACTGGCCCTCTGCCCGCTTCTATCGCGAGCTGATGGACTTCTATCCCGACGCGAAGCTGCTGCTCAGCGTGCGCGGCGCGGCTGGCTGGGTCAGCAGCATGCGCGAAACGATCTGGGCCATGTTCCACGACCGCGACTCGGTGATGCACCACGTCTCCGAGGCGCGCGGTGTGCTCGACCCGTTGTGGAAGCGCTACCTCGTGCTGATGAACCGCTTCAACTGGCACGACGAAACCGGTGCGATGGCAGGTGATCATTTCAGCGACGAGGGCTTCGCCGCGATCATGCAGCGCTGGAACGATGAGGTGATCGCAACCGTGCCCGCCGAGCGTCTGCTCGTCTGGGATCCGGCCGACGGTTGGGAGCCACTGTGCAAGTTCCTCGAGGTCGACGTCCCCGTCGAGGAGCTGCCGCGTATGAACGATATGGCGTCTTTCCGTGAGGGAATCACTGGCGGCGCCCTAGCCGTGATCAACGAGTGGTGGGATGCCCGTGAGCTTCCCGAGCACGGTCTGCACGGCGCTGCGATCACTGAGCCTGCCAACTAAGAGGACTGCAGATCTCCCGGTGGTTCGCTCCGGTTCTGCCGAGCGCGGGCCTAGGTCCGCGTCGGCTGGCTAGACGCCCGTGCCGATCGAGTCGGCCGGTTGGCGTGCGGTCTCCGCGGCCGCCTCGGGCCCCACGAACGGGCTCAACGTCAGATAGATCAGCTGCGGCGCCGCGTCGCACAGTTCGTGCAGGCGCCTGTGCTCGATGTAGTGATGCAAGATTTGCCAGATCCCACCTGCGGCCGCCTCCGCCGCGATCTCCCGCACTTCTACATCCGCCGGGGCTTGCTCCAGGCCCGGGCGCAGGTATGCCGTGAAGGCCTCCAGGGCGCTCTCGCGAATCTCGATCGCCTGCGGGCTCGCGCCGAAGGTATCCACCAGCGTCAGGTGTGCGTGGGAGGGCTCCGAGCACACGAAGTCCATCAGCGCGCGCAGACCCGCAGCCACCCCCTCCGACCAGTCCGCTTCGCGCCCTCCGTAAGCCTCAGAGGTGACACGCAGCGCTTGGTGTAGCCCCACCTTTTGCGCGCCCAGAAACGCGTCGTGCTTGGTCGGATACATCTCATAAAAGGTCTCGTGTGAGACGTTCGCGCGCGAGGCAATCTCGGGGATCGTCAGCCCCGCAAAGCCCTTTTCCGCCACGATCTCAGCCGTCGCATCCACGATCCGTTCGCGCTGGCTTTTCACCACCTCCGCGCGCGCCAAGTCGTGGCGTCCGCTTGGCAGCCGACCCTCCACGCGGCTTCGCCCGCTGCGCGTTGGCGTCGCGGCCCAGTCCTCCTCGGGCACGTGTCGTTGCCGCATGCGGCCTGGGCCCGCCAGCCCCAGCGGTAGATCCTCCGGGTAGCCGCGGGCCCATTCGCTCAGTTCCAGCGATAGCTCCGGTAGCTCGTCCGCGCGTCCCTGGCGCAGGCGGCTGGCCGCCACCTCGCGGATGCCCCCGATCAGAAACTTCACCGTCAGATCGCGCGGCTGTTCACTCCAGGTGTGGGCCCGCCCCGCGCCCACCGTCTGCTCCAGCGCGGAGATCGTGCGGTTGCGTCGTTCCAGCGCCCGCGGCCCCGCGCCAAAAGTGCCCAGCAGCGCCAGCGTCATCGCCTCCGGCTCCAGCGCCGCTAGCTCCGCGAACGCCTGCAGCGCCAGCAGCAGGCTCTCCCCCGTCGCCTGGCCTTCCCCGAACGCTTGCGCCACCCGCGCGGTCGTGCGCCCCGCGATGTCCTCATACGCGCTCAGCAGCAGCTCTTCCTTGTCGGTGTAGAGGTTGTAGAACGTCGGGCGCGATACATGCGCCAGCTGTGTCAGGTCCAAGATCCGCACCGCCGGATAGCCACGCTCCGCGATCAGCTCGATCATCGCCGAGCGCAGCCGATCGCGCTGGTCTTGCTCGACCTGCTCCCGCGTCAGGCCGTGGGCGCCCGTGGGCAAGCGGCGGTAGCGCGCACCGCCGCGTCCGCTCGCTCCCTCGCGCGGCGTCGCCTGCTCACTCGGGCCAGCCGACGCGGCCTTGCCGCGGCCGTTGCCCCGTCGCTTCTCCGCCGCGCCCTTCGCGGTCTCCGTTCGTGACGCTTCGTCGGCTTCAGTCGAACTTTTCGACTCGCCGGATTTAGCATCGCGGGGTTTCGTGTTCACCTTGCGCGCCGTCATATCCGCATCCCCGCAGGCTGAAAACCCCTCCTTGACGCCAAACGAGGCAAGCCTACCAGCCTTGTCCCACCCCGTCCCCGAACGTCAAAGCCGGGCCGCTCAACCGCGTATCGCGTGCGAGCTGCCGAGCACCGCCCCCGAGGCGTCGAGCGCCTGCACGGCGACATACCGGGCTGCGCCTGGCGTCGCGATCGCGGTCTCAAAACCCTCGCGCGCAGCGCTCGCTACCGGCGCGAGCGTCTGCGGCGTGGAGCCCGCCAGTAGTCGCCAACTGGCCGTGCGCGTATCGCCGTTCCAGCTCGCGTAGACCTTCACCCGACCGCGCGAGGCCGGCTTCGCCGCGATCGCCGGAGCACCCTTGGGAGCCCCGGTCCAGGCGAAGCGATAGCCGCGGTAGGACTCGTAGGAGCCGTGCATATGGGCGTCGAAGAGGAGCTGGCCGCTGGCGCTGTATTCCGAGAAATATGGCTCCGATCCCCATCCCACGAACATGTTCTGGTTGGCCAGCTGCTGAATGTTCCCCTGGCTGCCGGACGAAAGCGAGGGGCTGTGCTCGTATTGCGCCAACACGCTCGCCGAGTCGCTTTGCGGGTTCACCGCGAGCACCAACCCGCGCGACTGCGGGTGGACCTTCGGCACCGCGCCGTTGTCAAACACGCTGATCGTCCCGTTCGCCAGCGTGTTCGCGTCGTGCTGGTAGGCCGTGTGGGTACCCGAGCCCAGTTTCACGCCCGAGTGGTGGCCGCCGATCGTGTTCTGCACGCTGCCCGTGGTCGTGTTCAGCGTGTACATCGTCCACGTGTTCCGCGCTGAGATCAGCGTCGTGCCATCTGCGCGCTGGTCGATCGAGTTGATGTGGAAGTAGTCAAACGGCCACTTTTTGCTCGAGTGCGTCGCCAGGCTGTAGGAGTCGCCCAGCGGCACATGGTCAAGGCTGTGCCACTCCCGCCTAACCAAGCCCGTCTTCAGGTCGATTTCCTGAAACACGCTGTCGGTCACCGCACCGCCGCTTGGACCGCCCACGACCGAGAGGTTGCAGTTGATCGGATTGAACACCGTCAGCAACGCCGTGCCCTGCGGCGTGAGTTTGAAGTCATGCAGGTCCGCCGCATAGCCGTTGCCCGCGCGCACGCGGCCGACGCGTTCATAGGAGGCGTTGTCGATGATCTCTTCGCCTTGGCCAAAGCCCTGCGGCGGGATATAGCCCTGCCACCAGGTCAGCACCGGCTCACCGCCCAGCTGCTGCACCTGCAGGTTGGTCGCTGCCGCCGCCGTCTTCGGCAGCCGTTCGAACCACACCAAGTTGCCCGAGCCGTCCAGGATCATCGGGCCAGGGGGGCCCGGACCCGTGTAAGGCGCCAGGAAAATGTCGCCCTGTTCGGCCTGGGGTGAGTGCGTCGTGACCACCACGCCCGGCGGTTCCAGGTCGGGGCGCGAGTGGAAATGCTGCTTCTCGTTGTAGTCCTTGCCCGAGGGCGGGGTCGGCTTGGAGTAGGGCAGCACATCCTGGGTTGCCACCGTGAAGTGGAACGCGAATGCCTGCGTACGTGCGCCGACCCGCAACTTGCCGTGAACCGTCACGCTCTCGCCGGGGTCAAACGGCTTGCTCGGCAGGAAGCTCGCGCCGTCACCCTGCGAGTAGGCGCGTAGGCGCCCCTTGTGCGAGCCGCTGTGTGAGCCCTTTGCGCTGACGCTGCTGAGCGCGCTGGGCGGGACGCCCAGCAGGCTGACCTGCGTGCGCGTCGAGGCGTCATAGGAGTCCGGCAGCGGCGCCACGCTCAGGCTCGTGCCCGGCAGCGTCGCTGAGCGGTTGAACGTGCTCGGGTAGCAGCGCGCCGCCGTCGGCGCGCGGAACGCCGCCTGCTCGGCTTTGATGCGGTGAGCGGCCAGCGCCAGCGTGGCCACACAGCCCAGCGCCACCACGATCCCACCGAGGATGAGGCCCTTACGCAGGCGGCGGTAGCTCACGTAGCTTCGAACACGCTCAAAAGACCGGCGTCTCGGTGTAGTCGCCGAACACTTGCTGTAGCGACTCCACGATCTCGCCCTCGGAGGCGTGCGCGCGGGCGCAGAGCAGCAGCGGCTCCATCAAGTTGCGGTCCTCGTGCGCCGCGTGCTCGCGCAGCGCGGCAAGCGAGGCCTCGACCGCGGCGCCGTCGCGCTTAGCGCGCGCGCTCTGCAGGCGGTCGAGCTGCTTGCGCTCGAGCGCTGGGTCGATCCGCAGTGTGGGGATCGGCTCCTCGTCCTCAGCCACGAAGCGGTTCACGCCCACGACCACGCGTTCCGCCCCGTCGATCTCCTGCTGCAGGGTGAAGGCCGCGTCCGCGATCTCCCGCTGTGGGTAGTTGCGCTTGACCGACTCCACCATCCCGCCCAGCTCGTCGATCTTCTGAAAGTACTCGTAGCAGCGCTGCTCCATCTCATCCGTCAGCGCCTCCACGAAGTAGGAGCCGCCTAGCGGGTCCACCGTGTTGGCGACACCCGTCTCATGCGCGATCACCTGCTGCGTGCGCAGCGCGATCGTCACCGCTTCCTCGGTCGGGAGCGCGAGCGCCTCATCGTAGGAGTTCGTGTGCAGCGACTGGGTGCCACCCAGCACGCCCGCCAGGGCCTCGACCGTCGTGCGGATGATGTTGTTCAGCGGCTGCTGCGCCGTCAGGCTGACGCCCGCGGTCTGGGTGTGGAAACGCATTTGCCACGACTTCGGGTTTTTCGCCCCAAAGGTCTCTTTTAGCTCGCGCGCCCAGATGCGCCGCGCCGCACGGTACTTCGCGATCTCCTCGAAGAAGTCGATCTGCGCGTTGAAAAAGAAGGAGAGGCGCGGGGCAAAATCGTCTACGTCTAGGCCGCGTTCCACCGCCTGCTCCACATAGGTCAGGCCGTCCTTCAGTGTGAAGGCCAGCTCCTGCTGCGCGGTCGCACCCGCCTCGCGGATGTGGTAGCCCGAGATCGAGATCGGGTGCCAGCGCGGCATCCGCTGCGTGCACCACTCGATCATGTCCCCGCACAGGCGCATCGCCGGGTCGATCGGAAAGCACCACTCCTTCTGGGCGATGTACTCCTTCAGGATGTCCGCCTGGATCGTGCCCGACAGGCGCTCCGGTGCCATCGGGCCGGCCGTGCTCGTGCCCAGCTCCGCGGCTGCCACGTAGAAGGCCAGCATGATCGCCGCGGGCGCGTTGATCGTCATCGAGACCGAGACCTCGCCCAGGTCGATCCCTCCAAACAACGTCTGCATGTCGTCAAGCGTGTCCACCGCCACACCCTCGCGACCGACCTCGCCTAGCGAGCGCGGCGAGTCGGAGTCGTGGCCCATCAGCGAGGGCATGTCAAACGCCGTCGAAAGCCCCGTCTGTCCGTGGTCGAGTAGGTAGATAAAGCGCTCGTTCGTCTCCTCGCTCGTGCCGAAGCCCGCAAACTGGCGCATCGTCCACAGCCGCCCGCGGTACATCGACTCGTAGATCCCGCGGGTGAACGGATAGGCACCGGGGACGCCTAGCGGGTCGTGCTCGCCGCCGATTCCCTGTGGGAGGTCGGCGGGGGTGTAGAGCTCGCGCACGGGCTCGCCCGAGAGCGTGCGGAAGCTCCTAGCCGTTGGATCCGCCTCTTTCGAGGACGGCTTCGCGCTGACTGCCATGACGGTTGAATGCTACCCGCGTGCTCCTCTGTGCTCGCGGGTAGCGCTCGCGCTAGGGCAGGCGCGTGGCAATGCCACCGGCGCTGAGCCTCACCCGCCAAGACTGCTGGGCGATCACCGTGCCGCCGGACTGGACCACGATCACGACGCGGACACGCATGTGGCCGAGCGCGTGCAGGCGCGCTGCCGCGTGCCGCGAGAGTGGGATGCGCACGTGTGCGCCTTCGCCGCCCCGTAGCTGGCGAAGGGTCGAGCCGAGCGGCGCCGAGCCCGAGCGGAAGCCCGCCGTCGAGGTGTGCGAGGCATCCTCGGGGAGGACCACGCCGAGCGTTTCGCAGCTCTGCGTCCCGATCGGACATTGCACGTCGGCGCCGAGGTCGAGCGTCGTGTGCCCGAGCAAGCTGTAGAGGCGGGGCGGGCGCAACGCCGAGAGTGCGGGCGGAGGGGTGGGGGCCGGGCTGGCGCCTGCGGCGGCGGCGGCCGCGGTCGCAGCCGGCTGCGGAGCGGGCGTGGACGCCGAGGAGCCGTGCGAGGAGGAGAGCGGTGTCGAGAGTGAGGGCGCTGCTTCGCTTGAGCTCGGCACGCCGATCCCGTCGATTCCCGCGACGTTGATCGCGGGCGTGTTCGTGATGAACAGCAACGATGCGCTCTTCTCACCAAGTGCGGTCGGTTCGAAGGCGACGTTGATCGCGCAGGATTCCGTGGGATAGAGGATGTGCCCGCTGCAGGAGTCCGATCGCACTGGAAACATCAGCGGCGTGCCGGAGACCAGGAAGGCGCGCTGGATCGCTAGCGGATAGTCGCCGCTGTTGCCGACCGTGAAGGTCTGCTGCACTGAGGATCCCAGCCGGACGTTGCCGAGCAGCGCTTGAGCCGTGTCGAGTGTCATCTGCGGCCCGTGCAGGGCCAGACCCGAGAGGGCCACCACCAGTGGGCCGGCGGCGGAGTCCTCGTGCAGGCTCAGCGAGGCGCTCTTAAGGCCCGGTGAGGAGGGGGCAAAGCGGACGCCGAGGCTGCAGCTGTTGTTAGCCGCTAGTAGGTCGCCTTCGCAGCCGTTCCACTGGATCGAGTAAGACGAGGCGCCGGGGCCGGTGATCGTCGCCGCTTCGATCAAGGTGCTCGCGTCGGAGCTGTTCTGGACGTTGATCTGTTCGGTCTCGTTGTATTCCCCTTCGAAGCCCTGGGCTGGCGTGTAGGGGATCGGTGAGAAGGTCAAAGGGCTGGGGCTTGCGGCGGGCGTGCCGGTCACGGCGTTCGCCGACAGCGGCGCTTCGACTACGCCCGCGCCGGTGTCGAGCAGGAGCTTTGCGGCGAACGAGCCGCGCACGCTGGGTGCGAAGGCGACTTCGACCGAGCAGTTTTCACCTGTGCCCACGAAGCTCGTGTTGCAGGAGTCGCCGAGGATCTGAAAGCGGCCAGCGTCCGCGCCTGCGATTCCGTCGGTGATCACGAGCACCGGTTCGGAGGAGTTATTCGTGAACTTCACTGTCTGCTGCTGTGTGCCACCAAAGTGCAGGTTGACGTTCCCGAATTCGATCGCCGCGGGTGCCGGTTCCAGCGGGGCCTGCGCCCAGACGGGCGCCGCGCCCAGCGCGCCGAGCATGAGCGCCGGCAGGAGCAGGAACAGCAGAGCGGCGCTTCGCTTGAACATCGACGACCCCCGATTCGATTGCCGGGATTCCGGCTTGACAGCCAGTCTCGACGCATGGGCGAGTTAGTTGAGCGCTGCACGAGAAGTTGGTGTATGTCTGGAGGCTGCCAGGGCGACGCTGCCCAGGCAGATACCGCCCAGCAGCGTCACGCCGAGCCAGGGCCACCAGCCCAAGGGCGGTGCCCATCTGGTGGTGTGGCCGAGAAACCACGCAGGGCCGCCGGCGCCCACGGCGTAGCTCCTAGCGTTCACGTACCAGGCCGTCGTCTGCATCGCTGCGACAGCGACCGGGATCCCGGGGAGGAATCGCATCAGGCGGGCATCCAGGCGATCGCGCCCGCGGTTGAGCGCCTCCCCGGCGAGGATTGGGATCGCGACCAGCATCGGCAGGACGTGGCGTCCTTGCAGGCCAAATCCGGTCGGGCGGATCAGGAGTGCGTAGAAGACGACTGGCGCGAGCAGGCCGCCCGCGAGTACGAGGAAGAGCAGCACGCGATCGCGTCCCGCCGACACGGTGAAGGCTCCCGCGACAAGCATGAGCACCAGTGCCAACCATGTAAGCGGGACGATCAGCGGGAGCTTGATATCGAGATAGCCAAACTTGCCGACTAGCTCGGGGAGTGCTCGCCACCACTCGCGCAGACCCGCGGACAGGCCGGCATGGAGAGCGGTCGTGTCGAGTGACACACGCGAGCCGTAGATCGCTTCCCAGGCTCTGTTCGTCGCGACGGCGAGCACCAGCACTCCGGCTCCGAGTCGCGCGGCCCGACGTCCGGCCCAGCGCAGCGCGAGCGTTCGCCGCCCGCACCAGGCGAACGCGAGCAGCAGTGTGAGCGCCATCCAGACGGGACTGGCGGCCCGACTGAGCACGAGCACGGCACCGCTGAGCGTCGCATACGCCCACCAACGCGCTCGCGGCTCACCGGGTCTGCAGAGCCGCAGGAGGCACGCTAGAAAAGCGATCGCGCCGGCGATCTCCAGAGCGCTACCTCCCAGCGAGGCTCCGCAGAAGAGCGTCATCGGGGTTACGGCGAGGAGCGGGCCGAGCAGTGAGACGAGCGGGCTGTCGGCGTCGTACAGGGCGAGCCCCGCGCCAGCGAGCAAGGCCAGCACGACCAGCGCCTGTGCCGCTCGCCCGAATCGCAGCGCGGACGAAGCCGAGTCTCCCGCGCGTAGCGCCGCGGCGGGGAGGAGGTATGGAAGCGGCTGGTAGTTGCCGACGGTCGTCAAGAACGCCTCGGGCGATCGTGGTCGGGCTCTGTTCAAGCAAGAGGGGTTCTGTCGGCTAGGCCGTTCGCATGCAAGCGGCTGCGGCTCGAGCTTGCTGGGAAGCAATATGCCTCGAGCCGCTTGTGCGGTCCACGCAATCTGTGCAGGTGTGACACCGACGCCGGCGCGCGGCTCGGGGACGCCAAGCAAATGTCCCTCGCTGAGGCCGACGGCTCGGACGTAGTGGTCCAGCTCATCGGGAGCTGCGAACGGCGCATCGCCGACTACCCATGCGGCGAGCAGCAGTGCCCAGCCGATGAGTAGGAGCGCGGCTACGCCACGAGCTTTGCGCGCAGCGAACTTCGACCGCCCACTCACCCCGAGAGCGGTCGCGATTGTGCTCTCCAAGAGCCTCACCCCCCTTCTGTCCACGGTTCCAACATGCGGACGTGATCTGAGTTGCGCAGGGCGCTCGGCGGGTGGGTAGATCGCGCTGGGGCGATCGCTGGGAAGTGCGACGATGCCGCTCGTGCCGATCTGCAATGAGCTGGCGAAGCTCCTCGGCGAGGAGCACGTGCTCGGGGCTCCGCCGCAAGCGTCGCCCTACAACGGGGACTCCTCGCGTCGTCGCGGCCTGATCGGCCGAGCCGACGCCGTGGCGCTACCCGGCAGCGCGCACCAGGTCGCGGAGGTGGTGCGCTGGTGCTACGACCACGACGTACCGGTCGTGCCACGTGGCGGCGGCACCGGTCTGCTAGGTGGCGCCGTGCCCAGCGCGGGTGGCGTCGTCCTGTCGCTTGAGCGTCTGCGTGCCGTGCGCGAGCTCGAGCCGGCCCTCTGGCGGATGCTGCCCGAGGCCGGCGTGCCCACGCACGACGTGCAACGCCTCGCCCGCGAGAACGGTCTGTTCTTTGGGCCCGATCCCGGCGCCGCGGAGCAGTCGCAGATTGGCGGCAACGTCGCCACCAACGCGGGCGGTCCGCACGCGCTGAAGTACGGCGTGACCGGGGCGTGGGTCACGGGCTTGGAGGTCGTGCTCGCCCCCGGCGAGCTCGTGGAGATCGGGGGCTGGGCGCACAAGGATGTGGCTGGGTATGACCTGAAGAATCTGCTGATCGGTTCGGAGGGGACGCTCGGCGTGATCACCGCCGTGCGGCTGCGGCTGCGCCCTGCCCCCGAGGCTCGGCTGGCGCTCGTGGCTTTCCTGTGTGGCCCCGACGCCGATAGCTCCGCGGGATGCGGGGCGATGCTCGACGTGCTCGCGGCCGGGATCGAGCCCGCGGCGCTGGACTTCCTCGACCGCTCCACGCTTGGCTTGGTCGCGGCGGGCTATCCCGGAGGCGTGCCGGTGGATGCGGGCTTCGCACTGTTGATCGAGCTGGATGGGTCTCGGGTCGACGTCGAGCGCGATCGTGCTTCGCTGCTCGACGTGCTGAGGGGTGGGCACGGTATGCGCTGCTCGGTTGACGAGTTCGCCGAGGGGGCCGACGCCGCGGCGCTATGGCGTTGGCGCGACGGCTTCAACGGTGTCGTGACCGGGGCGCGGGGCGGCAAGGTCAGCGAGGACGTGTCGTTCCCGCAGGAGCGGCTGGCCGAGGGGCTGACCGGGTTTGCCGAGGTCGCGACGCGCCACGGCCTGGACGCTTGCGCGTGGGGGCACGGCGGCGATGGCAACGTGCACGCGACCGTGCTCGTGGACCCCGCGAGCGATGCGGAGCTCGATGCCGCGGAGGAGGTCGGGGTCGAGCTGTTCCAGCTTGTGGTGGCGCTAGGTGGATCTGTGGCAGCCGAGCACGGCTTGGGTTTTTTGAAGTCGGGCCTGCTGGCCTCACAGTGGGACGCACGAGCCGTCGCACTACACGAAGCGGTCAAGCGCGCGTTCGATCCCAAGGGTCTGTTCAACCCCGGCAAGAAGCTGGGAGCATTGGCGCGATGACGCTCCTAAGCGAACTCGAGCTGCCGAGCTTCGACCACACCGACGCCGAGATGCGCGGGGAGCGCTTCCACGCGGCGATGGCCGAGGTGCGTGCGCAGGCGGCGGCCGGGGAGGGGCCGGACTGGTTGGTGCGCTCGCCGTTCGGCTTCATGACCCTGGATCGCGAGGCTGGCGAGTTCTTCCTGCGCACGCGCTCCGCGATCTTCCCCGGGATGAAGATCGCCGAGATCTTCGGCGTCGAGGAAGGTCCGCTGTACGAGCAGATGCGCCGCAACATCCTGCACGTCAACGGCGCCGACCACACGCGCCTGCGCAGCCTCGTGAACCCCGCGCTCTCGCCCCGCGCCGTCGAGCGCTATCGGCCCGTGATGCGCGAGTTCCTGGAGCAGCTGCTCGCGGAGGCGCTGTCCGGTTCAAGCGAAGGTGAGGAGATCCGCTGCGACTTCGTCGAGTCCTTTGCCAAGCCCTACCCGTCGTTGGCGATCGCTTCCGTGATGGGCGCGCCGCTAGCTGATGCACCACGTTTGCATCACTGGTCCAACGTGATCCAGCGTCAGTTCGACGCCGTCAGCATGGCGAACGAGATCGCGGTGATCGAGCAGGCCGTGCAGGAGTTCTACGAGTACGCGCAGGCGCTCGTGCGCGCGCGTCGCGAGGATCCCAGCGACGATCTGATCTCCAAGTTGATCGCCGCCACCGTGCCGAGCGAGGACGGCGGTGAGGTCGAGCGGTTGTCGGACGTCGAGTGCATCAACCTCGTGTTCAACGTGCTGGTCGGCGGCGTCGACACCAGCCAGAGCCAGCTCGCGCACGCGATCCGGCTGCTGGCTCAGCACCCCGAGCAGCTAGTACTGCTCGCAGCTGATCCCTCGTTGGCGGACGCCGCGGTCGAGGAGGCGCTGCGCTATGAGCCGATCACGCCCTTCACCGCGCGGATCCTGGTCGAGGACGTGGAGTACGGGGGCGTCAACTTCCCCGAGGGCACCATCGTGATGGTTTGCGCCTTCACCGGCAACCGCGACCTCGAGCAGGTTGACGCGGGCGAAGCGGGCGCGGAGAGCTTCGACATCACCGCCGAGCGCGGGCGTGCTCGGCCGCTGACGTTCGGCGCCGGGGTTCACTACTGCCTGGGTGCGAACCTCGCCCGCGTCGAGCTGCAAGAGGGGTTGGCCTTCCTGAGTCGGCACCTGCGCGATCTGCGCCTCGACGGCGAGCCCGAGTTCGAGGGCGTCTCCGGCATCTATGGGCTCGCCCGTCTGCCCATCGCCTTTCGCGTCTGAGTAGGAGACGCCTCATTTGCTTTCGCCCCGGCGCTGACGGCGTTGGTCGCGGGCCACTGTCGCTGTGCGGGCGCGGTGAGAGGTTTTCGGGAGGGGGTCAATTACGGCCTCGCACCGACATACCGCTGAGATGCTTATACGGACCTTCAAAGCAGCGCTCGCGGCCGGCGTCGTGATCGCACTGCTCGTCGTCGCGCAGGAAGTCGCACGCGCCGGGCAATACCACGTGTATTCGTGCCGGATGCCCGATGGGGCTAGTGCGCCTGCGGATGGGTGGAGCGGGTCTGTTGGTGCAGGGGCCGCGTGGGATACGTATGCGCTTGACACGTGTGGCGAAGGCGGGGCGTTGTTGGCTGGGCTCGGGGACAAGACAGTGCACGCAGCCCAAGTCGATCGATCCACTTGGACATTCTCCGCTCCGGCTAACACCACTCTTTTCAGTGCGTCCCTCTGGCGCGCGGGCTATCTGCGTGGGCAGCCTGGCGAAACGGCGACGTACCAGCTCTGGCTCTCCAGCACTGACCAAACGACACCACTCGACGAATGCATTTTTACCCTGGGCTGCCATCAGGAGGGAAGTCTCGTCGAACCATTCGCGGAAGCGAATCACGTAGAGATACCGACGGAGTTGCTCGGTTCGAGTCTCTACGTAAATGCGAATTGTGGAGTGATACTGGAACACATCTGCCAGGCGAATGCGGGCGACCCCAACGGCTACGCCGCCGCCCTCTACCTCTACGCGGCGGACCTAACCCTGGAACAACCAGCCGGTCCCCACGCAAGCAACGTCAGTGGTGAGCTGACGAGCACGCCGACGCTGCGCGGCGCGAGCGATATCGCCTTCGACGCGACGGACCCGGGCGCAGGCGTGTGGCAGGCGCTGTTCAGCGTGGACGGCAAGGTGGTCCAGCGCACGGTGCTAAGCGACAACGGCGGTCGCTGCCGGGACGTGGGCGAGACGACCGACGGCCTGCCGGCGTTCCTGTACGTGCAGCCATGCCCGCAGGCGGTGAGCGTGGACGTCCCCTTCGACTCGACGAGCGCGGAGAACGGCGCACATCGCCTGGTGGTCAGCGTGCTGGATGCGGCGGGCAACGCGGCGCCGGTGCTGGACCGCACGGTGACGATCGAGAATCCTCCCCCGCCCGGTCAGCCAAACGGCACGCCGGCATCGACGCAGGCGTCGCTGTTGGTGCGCTGGGGCGGGACGCGCAAGGCGAGGGTGCTAAGCAGCTTCGGCGGGACGAGAACGCTGACGGGACGCTTGACCACGACTAGCGGGGTTCCAATCGTCGGTGCGACGATCGACCTGCGCGCGATGCCGGACTATGCGGGAGCGAGGCCAGTCGCGATGACGAGCCCTCTCACCGACGCCAACGGCCGTTTCGGGGTCCGCGTTCGGGCCACGTCCTCGCGCACGCTGCGCTTCGACTATCGGGCCCACACCGGCGACGCGCTACCGGCGGCGACGCGGACGCTGAAGTTGGGCACGCGCGTGGGAATCGTGCTGAAGGTCCATCCGCACACCACGAGCGTCGGGCGCAGCATCCTCTTCCGCGGGCGCGTGCGCGGCGGGCCGATCCCGCGCGAGGGCAAGCAGCTGGTGCTCGAGGCGCGCTCGCCGGGCAGCGGCTGGATCGAGTTCAAGGTGGTCCGCACCGACGCGTCCGGTCGCTACCACGCGAGCTACCGCTTCAAGTTCCCGGGCCCTGCGCGCTACGGCTTCCGGGCGCGCTCGGAAGCCGAGTCGGACTTCCCGTTCGCGGCGGGCGCCTCAAACGTGGTGGGCGTGCGCGAGCGCTAAGCGGCATTCTCGAGGGCGCCGGCGCAATCCGCCGGTTCACCCGCGACGCTACCTGGGCGCTTCAGCGGGGTTATCGACCTGTTGGCCCTCGCTGCGTGCCGCGAGGGACCCCTGCCGAGGAGAGAGATGCGCTGCTACGACTGGATAAAAAGAGGCCGAGCGTCGATCGTCGCGCTGCTGGCGACGGGCGCGGTGCTCGCGGTGACGGCGGGCGCGGCCTCAGCGGTCACGATCTCGCCCCTCAACGGCACCCCCGACGCCTCACCGGGCACCCAGATCAGCTTCCTGGGTGCCCCCGCGAGCCAGATCTCACACGTCTCGGTGGTCGGCTCGCGCAGCGGCAGCCACAGCGGGACGCTGCGCTCCTACGCCAGCGCCACCGGTGCCAGCTTCGTGCCGGCGCGTGGCTTCAGCGAAGGCGAGCGCGTGAGCGTGACCGCGAGCGTTGGCAGCGGCGGGCATCCCTCGCGCGTTGGTACGACCTTCTACGTCGCGCGGCTGGTGGACTATCCGCTATCGGCGAGCCGCACCCCGCCACCGGCGAAGGCCGGGTCGAACCAGTTCTTTGTCACTCAGCCGACCCTGCAGCCCCCGACAGTGCGCGTGACCACGAGCCTGCCGGGCGCGGCCCCGGGCGACATCTTCCTGACCACGAACTCCGGGCGAGGCCAGAACGGGGCGATGATCGTGAACGGCGCGGGCCAACTGGTGTGGTTCCAGCCTGCGGCGAAGGGCGACTCGATGACGAACCTGCAGGTCACGAGCTACGCGGGCAAACCGGTGCTCGCCTACTGGCAGGGGCACATTGACCTGGGCGTCGGCTTCGGCAGCGACCAACTGCTGGGCACGAACTACAAGCCCGTGGCGCAAATCCACGCGGGCAACGGCTACTTCGCGGACCTGCACGAGCTGCAGTTGACGCCGCAGGGGTCGGCCTACCTGTCGGCGTACACGCTCGTGCGGGCGGATCTTTCCTCGGTACACGGCTCGAAGAACGGCGCGCTGCAGGACGCGGTGGTGCAGCAGGTTGACGTGAAGACGGGCTTGGTGATGTTCGAGTGGCATGCCTACGGTCACGTCGCGCTGACGGACTCCTACGCCAACGACCCGCACGACCCAAACCGGCCGTGGGATTTCTTCCACATGAACTCGATCTCGCCCGACCCGTGGGGTGATGGCAACTTCCTGATCTCCTCCCGCAACACCTGGGCGGCGTATGAGATCAACCACTCAAGCGGCGCGGTCGAGTGGCGAATCGGTGGCAGGAAGCCGAGCTTCCACATGGGGGCGGGAACCGGCACCGCCTTCCAGCACGACGCGCGCTGGCAGCCCGATCACACGATCACGATCTTCGACAACGGCGCGGTGCCGAAAGCGCACGCCTACTCGCGCGCGATCCACGAGCGGATCGACTTCGCCCACCATTCTGTGAGCCTGATCAGCCGCGACGTGCGCACGCCGACGCTGCTGTCGGGCAGTCAGGGCAACAACCAGGTGCTGAGCAACGGCGACTGGTTCGTGGGCTGGGGCGAAGATCCCTACTTCACGGAGTTCAACCCGGCGGGGCAGATGGTGTTCGACGCGCATCTGCCCTATCCAGCGCAAACCTACCGGGCGTTTCGCTTTGAATGGAACGCGATTCCGGCGACCGTGCCGTCGATTGCGCTGAAGGCTGCGGGCGCCACAACCACGGTCTACGCGAGCTGGAACGGCGCCACTGGCGTGAGCAGCTGGCGTGTGCTGGCGGGCGCAACCGCGGCGACGCTAGTGCCGGTCGCGCTTGTGCCCACGGGCGGCTTCGAGACCGCGGTGACGGTCCCGAGCGCGGCGCCTGTGTTTGCAGTGCAGGCGCTCGGGACGGCCGGCGAAACACTGGGTAGTTCGCACGTGATCGCGCGTTGAGCGCTACCCGTCTCTCACCTGTCATGCGAGCGAGCACCAGGCTGTGCGTGCGGGGCGTCCACTACTCTGCACGCTTGTGAAGGCCGTGATCTTGGCGGGCGGGTTCGGCTCGCGACTGAGCGAGGAGACCGCCGTGCGCCCCAAGCCGATGGTCGAGATCGGCGGCAAGCCGATGCTGTGGCACATCATGAAGATCTACTCGGCCCATGGAATCGACGAGTTCGTGATCTGCCTGGGCTACAAGGGCTACCTGATCAAGGAGTATTTCGCTAACTACTACCTGCACACGTGCGACGTCTCCTTCGACCTGGCGAAAGGCGACCTGGAGGTCCACCGCTCTGAGACCGAGCCCTGGCGCGTGACGCTGGTGGACACGGGCGAGCAGACGATGACGGGCGGTCGCCTCAAGCGCGTGCTGCCCTACCTGGACGACGAGGACTTCTGCTTCACCTATGGGGACGGGGTCTCGAACGTGGACATCGGCGCGCTCGTGGCCTTCCATCGCGAGCAGGGCACAAAGGCGACGGTGACCGCGGTGCAGCCGCCGGGGCGCTTCGGCGCACTGGACATCGAGGGCAAGCGCGTGCGTCAGTTCGAGGAGAAGCCGCGCGGCGACGGCGCTTGGACCAACGGTGGCTTCTTCGTGCTCTCGCCGCAGATCGCGGAGTACCTGCAGGACGACGCGACGGTCTGGGAGCAGGAGCCGATGCGGGGGCTGGCGCAGGAATCGGAGCTGGCGTGCTTCTTCCACGAGGGCTTCTGGCAGGCGATGGACACGCTGCGCGACCGTAACTACCTCGATGAGCTGTGGCGCTCGGGCGATGCGCCGTGGCGGAGTTGGTGATGGGCGGCATAGACCCCGACTTCTGGCGCGACAGGCGCGTCCTGCTCACGGGCCACTCGGGCTTCAAGGGCGCCTGGCTGGCGCTCTGGTTGCAATCGCTGGGCGCCCGCGTGACGGGCTTCTCCTCGGGTCTGCCGACGCATCCTTCGCTGCACGAGCTCGCGCGTGCGAGCGAGGGGATGGAGTGCATCGGCGGCGACGTATGCGATTCCGAGGCCGTCGCTGCGGCGGTGGTCGCGAGCAAGCCCGCCGTCGTCGTGCACATGGCGGCGCAGGCTCTCGTCCGACGCGCGTTCGATCAACCCCGCGAGACCTTCGCGACCAACGTGATGGGTACGGTCAACGTGCTCGACGCAGTGCGCCGCCAGCCGGACGGCGTGCGCGCGGTCGTGATCGTCACCACCGACAAGTGTTACGAGAACCGCGAGTGGGAGTGGGGCTATCGCGAGGACGAGCCGATGGGCGGCCATGACCCGTACGCGAGCTCCAAGGGCTGTGCCGAGCTCGTCACCAGGGCGTACCGCAGCTCCTTCTTCTCAGACCCGGAGGGTCCGCAGGTCGCTTCGGCGCGCGCAGGCAACGTGATCGGGGGCGGCGACTGGGGTGCAGACCGGCTGGTCCCCGACATCATGCGCGCGGCGCTCGCGGGCGAGGTCGTGCGCGTGCGCAACCCCAACTCGATCAGGCCGTGGCAGCACGTGCTCAACCCGCTGAGCGGCTACCTCGTGCTCGCCCAGGCTCTGTGCGAGTCGCCCGAGCACGCGACCGGCTGGAACTTCGGTCCCGCCGACGAGGACGCGCGTCCCGTCGGCTGGATGGTCGAGCAGCTGGCCGAGCTGTGGCCCGAGGAGTTGCGCTGGGCACTCGACGAAGGTCCCCATCCGCACGAGGCGCGCTACCTGAAGCTCGATTCCTCCCGTGCGCGGGGTCGTCTGGGCTGGCGCCCGCCCGTCGGCCTCGACGAGGCGCTCGCGAGCATCGTCGAGTGGTACCAGGCCCTGCGCGAGGGTTCCGACATGCGGGCGGTGACGCTCGGGCAGATCGAGTCTTTCCAATACGCCTCGGCCTCGCCATGAGCGAGGCGCGCTGTCGCTTCTGCTCGGCGCCGCTGCGGGACGTGTTCGCGGATCTGGGCATGTCGCCGCTGGCGAACTCCTACCTGCCGCCGGAGCGGGCGAACGCGATGGAGCCGTTTTATCCGCTGCGCGCGCTGGTGTGCGGCAACTGTTTCCTCGTGCAACTGGAGGAGTTCGAGACCCCGGAGCACATCTTCTCCGACTATGCCTACTTCTCTTCGTACTCCTCCAGCTGGCTCGAGCACAGTCGCCGCTACGCCGAACGGATGATCGAGCGGCTCGAGCTCGGCGAGCGCAGCCAGGTGGTGGAGATCGCCTCCAACGATGGCTACCTACTGCAGTTCTTCCGCGAGCGGGACGTGCCGGTGCTCGGCGTGGAGCCGGCCGCCAACGTGGCGAAGGTCGCCGAGCAGAAAGGGATACCCACGCGCGTCGAGTTCTTCGGTACCGAGACCGCGAGCGCGATCGCGGCGGAGGCGCAAGCGGATCTGCTGTTGGGCAACAACGTGCTCGCGCATGTCCCCGATCTAAACGACTTCGTTGCCGGGATGAAGCTGCTGCTCAAGCAGGGCGGGGTGATCACGATGGAGTTCCCCCACCTGATGCGTCTGATCGAGGATCGTCAGTGGGACACGATCTACCACGAGCACTTCTCCTACTTCTCGTTCCTGACGGCGAGCCGCCTGTTCGAGGCGCACGGCTTGCGTCTTTTTGATGTTGAAGAGTTGACGACTCACGGAGGCTCGCTGCGCATCTTTGGCTGCCACGCAGAAGACGCCGAGAAGCTCGAGACCGAGGCGGCTCGCGAGCTGTGCGAGCGCGAGCGCGAGGCGGGCTACGAGCAGCTCGAGACCTACGTCGGCTTCGGTCGCAGCGTTGCCCAGGACAAGCGCCAGATCCTGAGCTTCCTGATCGGCCTGAAGGAACAGGGCCTGCGGGTGGTGGGCTACGGGGCGCCGGCGAAGGGCAACACGATGCTCAACTACTGCGGCGTGCGCACCGACTTCTTGGACTACACCTGCGACCTGAACCCACACAAGCAGGGCCACCTGCTGCCCGGCAGCCACATCCCGATCCGTTCGCCGGAGGCGCTGCGTGAGGATAAGCCTGACGTGGTGCTGATCCTGCCTTGGAACCTCAAGGAGGAGATCGTCGAGCAGCTGAGCTTCGTCGAAGAGTGGGGCGGTCGCTTCGCAACGCGCCTGTCGGAGCTCGCGCTGATCACGTGAGCGGAGGCGGCTGATGCAGTTCCGCGAGACGGCGCTGCCGGGAGCCTGGGTGATCGAGCTTGAGCGGATCGAGGACGAGCGCGGCTGGTTCGCGCGCGCGTTCGACCGCGAGGAGTTCCAGGCGCGCGGGATGAGCCCCGATGTGGTCCAGTGCAACCTGTCCTTCAACGCCCGTCGCGGCACGCTGCGCGGGATGCATTTCCAGAGTGAGCCGCACGGTGAGCCGAAGCTGGTTCGCTGCGTGCGGGGGTCGATCTTCGACGTGGCGGTTGACCTGCGCCCGCAGCAGCGGACCTTCTGCCGATGGGCGGGGGTCGAGCTCAGCGAGGAGAACCGGCTCGCGCTCTACATTCCGCCAGGCATGGCACACGGCTTTCAGACGCTCACCGACGAGACAGAAGTCCTCTACCAGATGGGCGCTGACTACCTGCCGGCGGCCGCGAGCGGTGTGCGTTGGGATGACCCGGCCTTTGCGATCGAGTGGCCGAGGGCGCCGGATGGGCGAATGATCTCCGCAAAGGACCTGGACTACCCCGACTTCGAGCCGGGGCCCGCAAACTCCCGGCGTCCAGCCTCCGCGTGAGCCGAGTCCTCCTCACGGGGGCATCGGGGTTCGTGGGTCGTCCGCTCCTGCGAAGCCTGCTCGACGCGGGCGAGGAGGTCCACGCACTGAGCATCCCCGGTGTTCCCGTACCCGAGGAAGCCGGTGTGCGCTGGCACCAAGTCGATCTGCTCGACTCGGCCTCAGTGTCGCGAACGCTCGCGGAGCTGTGTCCCGAGCGGCTGGTGCACCTCGCTTGGTACGTGGCTCACGGCAGCTATTGGTCCTCGCCTGAGAACGCGCGGTGGGTCGCTGCGAGTCTCGATTTGCTGCGCGCGTTCGTCGAAACCGGGGGTCGCCGGGCAGTGCTGGTCGGCTCGTGCGCGGAGTACGAGTGGGGCATGGAAGCGGATCTAGACGAGCGCGGCTCGGCGCTAGCTCCCGCGACGCTCTATGGGGCTTGCAAGGACGGCTTGCGCCGCGTCGCGGAAGCCTATGCCGGGGAGGTCGGACTGGAGCTCGCCTGGGCGCGACTGTTCTTCCTTTATGGCCCGCACGAGCAGTCGGCGAGGCTTGTGCCCGCGGTAATCCGTGCCTTGCTTGTGGGTGAGCGCGTCGAGACGAGCGCGGGTACCCAAGTGCGTGACTTCATGCACGTCGATGACGTCGCCGCGGCGTTGGCGGCGTTGCTCACGAGCGAGGTCCTCGGGCCGGTCAACATCGCCTCTGGACAGGCCGTCGCGGTGGGTGAGATCCTCGATCTGATCGGCGAGCTTACCGGCGGCGTGCAGCTGATCGATCGCGGCGCGCGGCCGCCCTCGCCCAGTGAGCCGCAGCGGCTCGTTGCCAGCGTGCAACGGCTCAAGCGCGAGGTTGGTTTCGAGCCGCGGATCTCGCTCGCGGATGGCCTCGCCGCGACGGTCGAGTGGTGGCGCGGCCAAGTCGCGACTGGCGCGGAGGGAGCGAGGTGAACGCCGCGACCGAGGAGCACGTGCTCGACAGCTCCGAGGCCGGCGCGGCCGCGGTTCGTGGCAGCGCGCTGCGCTCGGCGGGCTACGTGGCAGGCCTGGCGATGTCGCTGGTCTCGGCGCCGCTGCTGACGCGTCACCTGGGCACGGTTGGCTTTGGCCAGTACATCGCGGTGATCTCGCTGGTGACGATCGTCGCGGGGCTGACGGAGGGCGGGCTGAACTCGATCGCGCTGCGCGAATACGCTGCGCGCACGGGCGCCGAGCGGGCGAGCGTGATCCGTGACCTGATCGGCATTCGCATCGCGCTGTCGGTCGTCGCGGGGCTCGTGGCGGTCGGCCTGGCGGCGGTGTTCGGCTACACCGCGACGCTTGTGCTCGGCACCGCGGTCGCGGTCGCGGGGCAGATGCTTCAGGTCTACCAGACGCTGCTCAGCTCGAGCCTGCAAGGCGAGCTGCGCTTTGGCTGGATCACCGCGCTGGAACTGGTACGCCAAACCGTGAGCGTCGTGTTGATCGTGGCGCTGGTGCTCGCCGGCGCGGGGCTCTTGCCGTTCTTCGTGATCCCGGTCGCCGCGGCGCTCGCGACGCTGTCAGTGACGTTCCGCGTCACGCGCGGGCTGATCCCGCTGCGCCCGACCTTTCACCCGCGACGCTGGCTGCCGTTGCTGCGCGACACGCTGCCGTTCGCGGCTGCGATCGCCGTCAGCGTGCTCTACTTCCGCGTGGGCGTGATCGCGATGTCGATCCTCTCCTCGAGCGTGCAGACCGGCTACTTCGGGGCGTCGTTCCGCGTGATCGAAGTGCTCGTCGGCGTGCCCTCGCTGATCGCGGGCGCCGCCTTCCCGATCCTCGCGCGCACCGCCTCCCAGGGCGATGAGGTTCGTCTGCAATACGCGGCGGGGCGGCTCGTGGAGGGCACGCTGGTGCTCGGGACGTTTATGTCGCTGATGCTCGTGCTCGCGGCTAAGCCCGTGATCGACGTGCTTGGCGGCTCGGCCTTCGCCGCGAGCGTCCCGGTGCTCCGCATCCAGGGCCTCGCCTTGATGGCGACCTGCGTCGCGGTGTCGGCGGGCTACGTGCTGCTAGCGATGCACCGCCACCGCGCGATCCTGCTCGCGAACGCCTCCGCACTGCTAATGAGCATCCTCGCCTCGGTCCTACTAATCTCGCTGTTCGAAGCCCGGGGCGGGGCGGTCGCGGTTGTGCTGGCCGAGTTCGCGCTCGCGGGCACGCAGGTGACGATGCTAATCAGAGCGCGCCCACAGCTGCGACGCGCCTTCCTACTGCGGCCGCTGGCGATCGTCGCGGTCGGGGCGGCGTCGAGCGCGGTCGCGTTGCTGCCGCTACTGCCGGCGCTCGCGAAGGCGGCGCTCGGGGCGGTCGTGTTCGCCGCGCTGCTCGCGCTCACACGCCTGTTCCCACCCGAGATCGGCGAGCTGCTCGGCAACCTGCGCCGCTCGCGCGCCGCCTAGCCAGGCGCAGGCGCGTCAGATTGGATGCCGCGCGCGCCAGCGGTCGCGCAGCGGACCGGTGAGCCAGAGCACGCGGCGGTGCAGGATCAGCGGACCGAACGCGTCCCAGAACACGTCGAACTTATGCCCGGAGACGATCGCCGCCGCGGCTGCGAGCCCCAGCCCTACCCGTCGTAGGCGTCCCAGCGGGGCGTAGGCCGGGCAGGAGCAGGCGATGTCGCGGAACTGGTTGTAGGCGATCGCCAGGTGCGGATTGCGGGCCGCCCGCGAGGAGAGCTCGGAGACCTCGGCGATCCGCTGGAAGTCCGCGCTCGTGCCGCCGCGCCTGCGGTTGAGGTGTGTGTCGGTGATCGTCAGCACGCGTCCGGCGAAGGAGACCGCCGCGACGAACAGCCAATCCGCGCCCATCACGTTGGGGATCGGCAGCGCCTCGCGGGTCGCGCTCGTGCGCAGCACGCCGTAGAAGGCCGCGCTGGACCAGCTATTGCGCAGGTAGCGCAGCACCCGGCGCGAGCCCGAGGACTCGGTCAGGTTTGTGTTCAGCACTAGGTCCGGCGGCGCATCGCCCTCGTAGTAGCGGGTGGCGCCCGTGACGATCGACAACGACGGGTCGGCCTCGATCACGGCCAGGCAGCGCTCGACGTAGTCACGATCGAGCCAGTCGTCATCCGCGAGCATCAGCACGAACTCGCTGCGCGCTTGCTCCAGCAGCCAGTTGAAGTTGGGGATCGGGCCGCGGTTGACCGGCTGGCGAAAGCTGCGCACCCGCGCGTCCTGCTCGACGTAGCGGGCGCAGACGGCCTCGGTCTCGTCGGTCGAGGCGTTGTCGGAGATCAGCAGCTCGATGTCGCCGCGCGTCTGCGCGAGCACCGAGTCGATCGCCCGCGGAAGTGAGGCTGCCCGGTTATAGGTCGGCAGCAGGACCGTCAGACGCGGCTGTGCGCCCGCCACGCTCAGCGTGGCTCGGAGTCGGCCTCGAGGCGCCGCAGGAAGCCGCTCTGGCAGTAGCTGACCTCGAGCCGGTTGAACGCGGGGTCCACCTCGAACTCCTTGTGCTCGTCCAGGAAGGCCGCGACTGCGTCTAGCGGGTTGTCGTGCTCCCAGTTCTCACCGGCGTTCGGTGCGTCGCTGACCATCGTCATGACGCTGTCGAACACCACGCAGTAGCTGCCGGGCGTGACCAGCGGCGCGTAGCGCGCGAGCTCGGCTGCCACGTGCTCGCGGGTGTGGTTGGAGTCCAGCGCGACCATCACCTTCGAGCCGGGCGGGATCTCGGCGCGCACACGCTCCAGGGTGGAGTCCGCGACCGAGTCTCCCTCGATCAGGGTGATCCGGTGGCTCATCGGGTGCGCCTCGATCGCGAGCCGGTTGTACTTGCGGATTTCGACGTCGACCCCGACCACGTGGCCCTTGCCGATCGCGTCCAGCAGCGAGGCATAGAGCACCAGTGCGCCACCGTGCGCGACGCCGCTCTCGACGATTACGTCGGGTCGCACGCGCCAGATCAGCTC
Organism: uncultured Solirubrobacteraceae bacterium; assembly: GCA_963697725.1. Lineage (GTDB taxonomy): Bacteria > Actinomycetota > Thermoleophilia > Solirubrobacterales > Solirubrobacteraceae > Palsa-744. Next base: position 3,077,726 of record OY969096.1, on the reverse strand, counting down.
CTGCATCATCAGGATGTCCTCGGGCAGCTGGATGATCGGGATCCCCATCCAGACCAACTCGTAGGTGGCCTTGCGCTGCCAGCCCGAGCGGGTGAACAGATGCGCGAGGGTGCTGTATCCCTCGTCGCTGTAGATGTCGATCTCGCGCGGCCCGTCCGGGGTCTGCACGGTGACGGTACGCCCGAAGTCGGCGGCCTCTGAGCGGGCGATCTCGGTCACGGACGTGGCATCATAGCCACCGTGGCTGCGCCCTTCTCTGAGGTCTCCGGCGAGCACCCTCGTTGAAGCTGAAGGTCGGCTTCAACCTCGCCTACCTCGTCGAGGACTCAGGCGGCTCGGGCACCTACGCGCGCCAACTGCTGCCGCACCTGCTGCGGGTCGAGCCCGAGCTGGAGCTGACCGCCTGGGTCGGGACGACGGCCCCGGACTGGATCGCGCACGAGCCTTGGGCGCAGGAGGTGCGCTGGGTGCGTCTGCCGGTGCCCGGCGTCGGCTCGCCGTGGCATCTGTGGCACGAGCTCGTGGGGATCGGCCTCGACGCCCGCCGCCGCCGCCTGGAGCTTGTGCACGGGTTGGCGAACCTCGCGCCGATCGTGCATCCGGGGATCGCGAGCGTGTCGACGATCCTGGATGTGATCTGGATCCACTACCCCGAGGCGACCGGCATGCGCTTCCGCGTCGTGATGGGCACGCTGGCGCCGCTGGTGGGGCGCCGCGCCACGCGCATCATCGCGATCTCGCAGGCGGCTCGTGAGGACATCTCGAGAACGCTGGGCTTGGACTACGACAAGTTCGACGTAGCGCCGCTGGGCATTGAGCCGCCCGCGACGGGTGAGCCGAACCAGGCCGAGGCCCAAGCGTTGCGTGAGCGCCTGGGCCTGGACGCGCGGCCGATTGTGCTGTGCGTGGCCGCCAAGCGCAGGCACAAGAACCTGCACGGCCTGATCCGGGCGCTGGGCGTGATCGCTGGGCGATCGCCCAGCGCGCCGCCGCTGCAGCTGGTGCTGCCCGGCTCGCCGAACGAGTACGAGCAGGAGCTGCGCGCGCTGACGCGGGAGCTCGGCGTGCAGGACAGCGTGCGCTTCCCCGGGTGGGTCTCCGATCAGGAGCTAGAGATCCTCTACGGGCTGGCGAGCTGCTTCGTACTGCCGACCTTGATCGAGGGTTTCGGTCTGCCGGTGTTGGAGGCGATGGTCCGCGGCGTCCCGGTCGCCTGCTCTGAGATCCCTGCCCTGACTGAGGTCGCGGGCGACGCCGCGGCGCTGTTCGATCCCAACGAGCCCGAATCGATCGCCGCCGCGATCGAACGGCTGATCGCCGATCCCGCATATGCACGCGAGCTGGCCGAGCGCGGGCGCGAGCGCTGCCGTCAGTTCAGCTGGGAGCGCACCGCGCGGGCGACGCTCGCCAGCTACCGACGCGCGCTCGGCGAAGGCTAGGCGCCGCGATGCCGGGTCCGCCGATCGACGCCAAGGCCCCGGCCCACGTGGGCCTGAACCTGATCTTCCTGGTGCCGGGTGAGACCGGCGGGATGGAGGTCGCGGCCCGCGAGCTGATCCCCGCGCTGCTCGAGCAGGCGCCGGCCGGCACGCGCTTCACCGCGTTCATCAACCGCGAGGCCGCGGCCGCGGGCGACGGGCCGTGGGGTGAGCTGCTGCCCGCCGTCACCGTGCCCGCGCATGCTCGTCGGCGTGTGCAGTGGGTGCTCGGCGAGCAGGCGCTACTGCCGCGGCTGGCGGCCCGCGCGGGCGTCGACCTGCTGCACAGCCTCGCCTCGACGGCGCCGCTGCACGGACGCTTTCGTCGCGTCGTCACCGTGCACGACCTGATCTACGCCCGCGTGCCCGAGGCGCACGCCGGCGTGCGCGACCTCGCGATGCGTGCGCTCGTGCCGGCGGCGGTGCGCCGCGCGGATCGCGTCATCGCGATCTCGCAGAGCACCCGCGCCGATCTGGTCGAGCTGCTCGGGACCCCGACGGAGCGGATCGACGTCATCCCGCAGGGGCTCGGCGCCTCCGAGCGCGAGGCCGCGTTGCCCGAGCACGTGCTGCGCGAGCGGTTGAAGCTCGGCGAGCGTCGCGTGCTCCTGAGCGTCTCCGCCAAGCGCCCCCACAAGAACCTGCGCGCGTTGATCGAGGCCCTGGCGAGGATCCCAGACGAGCGCCGCCCGCTGCTGGTGCTGCCGGGCTACCCGACCTGGCACGAGCGCGAGCTCAGAGAGCGGGCGAGCAGCCTTGGGCTCGACGGCGATGTGCGGTTCCTCGGCTGGCTATCGGCGCCGGAGATCGAGGGACTGTGGGCGATCGCCGAGGCGTTCGTGTTCCCCTCGCTGTACGAGGGCTTTGGGCTGCCGGTACTCGAGGCGATGGCACGCGGCGTGCCCGTGGCCTGCTCGGATGCCTCCTCCTTGCCCGAGGTCGCGGGTGACGCGGCGCTGCTGTTCGAGCCGCGCGATACGCGAGCGATCGCAGCGGCGATCACCCGTTTGCTGGAGGAGCCCTCGCTGCGCGAGCGCCTGCGCGAGCGCGGGTTCGAGCGCGCGCGCCTGTTCACTTGGCAGCGCACTGCGCGTCTGACCCTCGACAGCTATGCGCGGGCGCTCGGCCGAGCAACCGCCGGCGAGGGCTCGACCGCCGAGGTTTCGTAACCGGCGAGTACCTGCCGCAGGGAGGACTCCAGCGACAGCTGCGCGGCGTTGCGTGAGTACCAGGCCGCGGTCGCCTCGCGCATCGCGATCCCCGCCTCGTGTACGCGCACGATCGCCGCGGCGATCGCCTCTGGCTCCGCGGTCGGTGCGACGGTGCCGTTGACGCCCTCCTCGATCAGCTCGGTCGCGGCGTTGTCCTCCCCCGCGACGACGACGCTCGGCGTGCCGTGGGCCGCGGCCTCGACCACGACCATGCCGTAGCCCTCACGCCGCGAGGGCAGCAGCACGCACATCGCCCGGCGCAGCTCCCGCTCCAGCGTGTCGGCGTCGGCGAACCCGGGCGCCGACACACGCTCGCGCAGGTCGTGCTCGGCGATTGCGCGCTGGAGTGCGGCGTGCTCGGGGCCGTCGCCCAGGAACTCACCTCGCAGCCCCTCGACCCGCTCGGCGGCCAGCGCGATCGCGGCGACGCCCAGCGGCGCCTGCTTCTCGGCGATCAGCCTGCCCGCGAACAGCACCAACGGCGCGGCCAGCACGGCCGGCGCCTCGGTAGCGACCGTCTCGGGCGCGAGCGCCTCATCGCCGTGGGCATAGAGACCGCGCAGCACCGTCACCTGTCCGCGCAGACCCTCCTCACGCAGGCGCTCGGCATGCAGCTCCGAGAAGCAGAAGGCCCGCTGACGCACGCGCGCGCAGAGCCGCTGAACGAGCTCGCCCACGCGACCGCCGGCGCCCCCGAGGTAGTCGCGCCAGTACTCGCGGCTCCAGACCTCGAACCAGTCGACCTCGAGCCCGTAGCCGCCCGCCCGACGCGCCAGCGCCGCCGACAGCAGCGAGAAGTAGGGAAACGCGCAGATGTGGACCACCTCATAGCGGCGGCCGTGGCGCAGCAGGTGCCAGAGCACGCCGAGACCGAATATCAGCGGCGGCAGGATCCGCCTGCGCCCGCCCTGTGTGTAGAGACCCATGCGCGGGCCCGCGGTCACGACCCGCACGCGCTCGTCGAGGTCCAGCTTCGTGCCGCGCTGCCACTGGCGCAGCGTCAGGTACGTGACCTCGTGGCCCTCCGCGGCGAGGCGCTCGGCGAGGTTGCGAAACCATCGCTCGCCCCCGCCGATCGTGTAGGGGAACAGGCAGTCGTAGACGATGCAGATACGCATGGCGATAGCATCATCTCGCTAATCCGCCACTTTCCGCCCGCCGGCGCGTTATAACCGCGTGACCACGCGTCGAGCTCGATATCCGCGGCCCTGCGGGTATCGAAGGCGTTGAGTAGTCGCTCATGAGCACAGCCGTCCAGACAAAGCCCCCCGTCCGCACGGACGTCGAGGACCCGGCCGCGCCACTGGTGTCGGTCGTGATCCCGTGCCTCAATGAGGCCGAGAACATCGAGGCCTGCGTGAGCGCTGCACTCGCGGCGCTGCGCAAGATGGGCGTCAATGGCGAGGTCGTGGTCGCAGACAACGACTCCGAGGACGACTCCGCGCGCCTGGCCGAGCAGGCCGGAGCACGGGTCGTGGTCGAGCGCCGTCGCGGCTACGGCAGCGCCTACCTAGCCGGCTTTGCAGCCTCGCACGGCCGCTACATCGTGATGGCCGACGCCGATCTGACTTACGACTTCGACGAGATCCCCCGCTTCGTCGCCGAGCTCGAGGCCGGCGCGGAGATGGTGATCGGCGATCGCATGGACAACATCCAGCCGGGCGCGATGCCCTGGCTGCACCGCTACATCGGTAACCCGATCCTCACCGGCCTCTTGAACCTGTTCTTCCGCACGGGCATCAGCGACGCGCACTGCGGCATGCGCGCCCTGCGCCGCGACGTGCTACCGCGCTTGGACCTGCGGACCACCGGGATGGAGTTTGCCTCTGAGATGGTGATTCGCGCCTCCAAGGAGAAGCTGCGGATCGCGGAGTTCCCGATCGAATACCACCCGCGTGGCGGCGAGAGCAAGCTGTCGAGCTTCCGCGACGGCTGGCGGCACCTGCGCTTCCTGCTCGTGCACAGCCCGAACCACCTGTTCATCTTCCCCGGCGCCGTGCTCGCGGGCCTTGGCACGTTGATCATCCTGATCACCGAGACCGAACTGAACCTGTTCGGGCGCGCCTGGGGGGTGCACGCGATCATCGGCGGGGCGCTGTTGATGATCGTCGGCACCCAGGTTCTCGCCCTCGGGCTGTGCGCCCATGCCTACGGCACCTACTTCATGGGCGAGAAGGATCCCTGGTTCGACCGCATGCGCTCGCGTTTTCGCCTGGAGCACGGCCTGTTGCTAGGCAGCCTGTTCGTGCTGATCGGGGTCGTGCTCGGCGGCGTGATCCTCGCCAGCTGGATCGCGCACGGCTTCGGCTCGCTGTCCTATGAACGGCTCGCGGTCGTAGCGGCCTCGCTAGTGATCGTGGGCATCCAGATCTTTTTCTCGTCCTTCCTCCTGTCGATCCTCGGGCTGCGCCGCCGCTAGCGTGCGGCAGCTGCGCCGGATTCCGGCGGTCGTCTTCGCCGGTGACTCGCGCGTCTGGCGCGCGGCTGCGATCGCCGCCATCCCGCTGGTCCTACTAACCGCCTACTACTGCCTGCGCCCGCGGGACTACTACACGGGCACCAACAGCGTCGAGGCGGACGCCTATATCGCCGAAACACCCGCGGGGGCGCCGATGTGCGTACACGGCCTGCACGTGCCCGCCGGCACCGCGCGCGTGCGCCTGCAGATGATCTCGCGCACGAGCCTACGGCCGCAACTGCAGCTGAGCCTGCGACTCGCGGGTGCCGGCACGCTCACCGGCAGGCTTGCTTCGAGCGCGGTCCCATTGGATCGCGTGAGCGGGCCGACCTTCACGGTGCCGGGGCTACTCGCCGCCGCGCATGGCGAACGTGCGGCTTCGCTTTGCGTCAAGGCGGGCGACCTCGTCAACTGGGGCGGTACGCCGCTGCCGCTGCCGCCCACGTCCGGTGGCGCGACCGCCGCGGGAAGGCCGGTGAGCGGGCGGATCGCGGTCTGGTATCTGCCACCCGCTGGCTCGCAGCGCAGCTACCTCGCGCGCATCGGGAAAATCCTCGACCGAGCGTCGCTGTTCCGGCCGGGCTTCGTGGGGCCGTGGCTGTACGTGCTGATCCTGTTCCTGCTGCTGCCCGCGCTCGCGCTCGCGGCGGTCCGCTGCCTGGCACTCGCCGCGGCAAACCGCTCACCGCGGCGGATCGCGCTGTGGCTGTTCGCGATCGCCGCGCTGAACTTCGGCTGCTGGGCGGTAATCACGCCCGCGTTCCAGAGCCCGGATGAGGTCGACCACTTCGCCTACACGCAATCGCTCGTGGAACGGGGCGAAGCGCCCTCGCAGAATCCCGCCTCGCCGCTGCCGCGCTGGTCGAGCGCTGAGAGCCTCGCGATGGAAGACTCGGCGTTCCTCACCGATCACCAGGTCGGCGACACGCGCCCCCCCTGGAGCGCGCTGACACAGCGGGAATACTCAGAACAAGTCGCGATCGCGCACCCGCCCGCCTCGAACGGGGGCGGCAACGAGACCGCGGCAACGCACGGCCCGATCTACTACGCGGCGTTGGCCCCCGCCTACCTGCTGGCGTCGAGCTCGCCCTTCGATCAGCTCACGCTGATGCGCTTCACCTCCGCGCTGCTCGGCGCCCTGACGGTGTTGTTCGCTTACCTGCTCGTCCGCGAGCTCGCGCCGGGGCGTCCGTGGTTGGCGGTGCTGGGGGCGCTGCTGGTCGCATATCAGCCGATGTTCGGCTTCATCTCTGGCGCGGTCAACAACGACGTGGGCGTCAACGCGGGCGCCGCGGCGCTGGAGCTGCTGCTGATCCGCATGCTCAAGCGCGGGCTGAACGTGCGCTGGGGGCTGTTGACCGCCGTCGTCCTGATCCTGCTGCCGCTCGTGAAGGGCACCGCATATGCGCTCTATCCCGTCGCCGGCGTCGCGATCGTCTGTGCCCTGTGGCGTCATCATCGCCACGCCGACGCGCGGGGGTGGGCAAGCTTCGGGCTCGCCGCGATCGCGCTGCGCGCCCTCTCCACACGGATCGGGGGCGTGTTCCGCCCCGCGAGCGGCACCTCCGCGGCGACCGCCGAAACCGGCGCCGCCTCGGTCTCGGGCTCGACGAGCGCGGCCCTGCACGATCCCTTCGGCTATCTCGGCTACCTGTGGCAGGTGTTCCTGCCCAGGCTGCCGTTCATGGCCCGCCACTTCGAAAACACCACCTCGCCAGCATTCGTGATCTTCGACGAACGCGGTTGGGGGGCGTTCGGGTGGTACGTCGTGTTCTTCCCGCACTGGGTCTACCTGGTGTTGCTGGGGGCGATGCTGCTCGCGGTGCTGCTCGGCCTCGTCGCGCTCGTGCGCGAGTGGAGTTTCGTGCGCCGTCACGCGCTCGAGCTGATCGTGCTGGGGCTGATGCCGATCGCGGTGATCGCGGGCGTCGAGGCCGCCTTCTACACGCCGGGCTCGCGGCCGGTGATTGCGGAATTCGGCCGTTACACCTTCCCCGCGATCGTGCCGCTCGCGGCGCTCGTCGTCGGCAGCCTGCATGCCTTCGGAAGGCGCACGATGATCTACGCCGGGGCGGTGCTGTTGGTGGCGATGCTCGCGCTCAGCTACGCCGGGCAGCTGACGACCCTCACCGGCTTCTATGCCTGAGGTCACGGTCGCGATCCCGGTGCGCGACGGCGGGGTTCTGCTCGCGCGCACGCTCGACGCCCTTGCACGCCAGACGGTCTCCCACCAGCTGCTCGTCTGCGACTCCGGCTCGCGCGACGGCTCGACCGGCCTTGCCCGTGAGCGCGGTGGCGAGGTGATCGAGATCGCCCCCGAGCAGTTCAGCCACGGTGGCACGCGCAATCTGCTGATGCGGGCTTCTCGCGGCGCGCACGTGGCATTCCTCACGCAGGACGCCGAGCCCGCCGACGAGCACTGGCTCGAGCGGCTGCTGGGCGGCTTCGAGCTCGCGGGCGACGTCGCGCTCGTCTACGGCCCATACCGCCCACGGGCAGCTGCCTCGGCGCCGGTGCGCCTGGAGCTCGAGCGTTGGTTTCGCTCGCTCTCGCCCGACGGCGAGTCGACCCTCGAGCGCCTGGGGCCCGAGGAGCGCGCGGCGCCCGCCGTCGAGCTGATCGGCCGGCGCGGCTTCTTCAGCGATGCGAACTCGTGCGTGGCACGCGCGGCTTGGGAGCGCGTCCCGTTCCGCGAGGTCCCCTACGCCGAGGACCGCGTGCTCGCGATCGACATGCTGCGCGCGGGCTACGCCAAGGCGTTCGTGCCCGCGGCCACGGTCCTGCACTCGCATCACTACACCCCTGCTGAGCTTCTGGGCCGCAGCTTCGACGAGTGGCGCGGTCTGCGCGAGGTCTACGGCTGGCGCGAGCCCGCGCGGCCGGCCTATCTGCTCGGGCAGCTGCGCGGCGAGCTCGGGCACGCGCGTCGCGCCCTCGCGAGCGAAGGCGCTTCCTCCGCCCAGCGTCGGGCTACCCTTGGAGCGAGCGCTCGCCACCACGCGCTGCGGCTGACCGGCGCCGTGCTCGGCTCGCGGGCCGATCGGCTGCCGCCGCCGGTGCGCCGTCGGCTCTCACTCGATCGTCGCGCGAGCTTCACGCCACTCGATCTCGACTCATCAAAAAAAGACTTCCCGAGCAGCAAACCCGCGAACGAGGACCCAGACGAGTGACGGACGAGAGCCAGAAGAACGATCCCACCACGCCGATAGCGGGCCCCGAGACGATCGCAAGAGGGGCGCTCGACGGCAGCTTCAGCGGTCCGCTCGCGGGCCTACGGCGCCGGATCTATCTGACCTATCGCTACCTCGGCTGGCGCACGCTGCTGTTTCGCGTGCTCACCTTCCCGCTGCGCCTGACGCCGCTGAAGCACCAGCTGCGACTGCGCACGCACGCACGCGACCGCGAGATGCGTCGGGCGCTCGCCTGGTATCGCGAGCACGGTCGGCCTGTCGTGATCGTGGTGCCGAGCTTCCGCGACGGCGATCGGGTGCAGACGCTCGTGGCCAGCATCCACAAGACCGTCCCGCGGGGGATGGCGCGAATCGTCGTCGCCGACGACGCCAGCGGCGCCGAGCACCTAGCGGCGCTGCGGCAGATCCAGGGGATCGAGGTCATCGCCGGCGAGCAGAACGCCGGCTTCGCCGCCAACGTCAATCGCGGGCTGCGCGCGGCCGAGGGGGGGACGACGTGGTCGTGCTGAACTCCGACGTCGAGGCGCGCCCGGGCTGGCTCGCGTGCCTGCAGTACGCGGCCTCGCAGGAAGAGGACGTCGGCATCGTCGGCGCGCAGTTGCTCTACCCCGACGGGCGCATCCAGTTTGGTGGCACCGTGCGCAATCGCGACGCACCCGAGTGGTTCGACCACCGCTACCGCTTCAAGCCCGAGGGCTGGGGCCCTGCCTGTCAGGCGGGCCCCGCGCTCGCGGTCACCGGTGCCTGCATGTACGTTCGTCGTGAGGTAATCGAGCGCGTGGGGTTGCTCGACGAGCGTTACCCGATGGCCTACGAGGATGTCGACTGGTGCTTGCGAGCCTGGCAGGCCGGGTATCGCGTGCTCTACTTCCCCGCCGCGCGGCTTGTGCACCACGAGTCGGTCACCCGCGGCACCGAGGTCGGCGAGCGCGAGCTCGCCTCGCAGCGGTACTTCTGGGAGCGCTGGGGCGAGTTCTTCGATGCGCGCGAGGTGCGCACCCCCGAGGGCAAGCTGCGGATCGCCTATGTCACCGAGGACACCGGCATCGGCGGCGGGCATCGCGACATCTTCGAGCACCTCAACCGCCTGCTCGACCGCGGGCACGAGGTCGCGCTCTACACGCTGGGCGATCAGCCCGATTGGTTTGACCTGCGCGTCCCCGTGCACAGCTTCGAGTTCTACGACGAACTGATCGAGGCGCTCGCGAGGCTCGATGCGATCAAGGTCGCGACCTGGTGGAACACCGCCGCGCCCGTGTGGCGCGCGAGTGTGCTGCACGGCATCCCCGTCTACTTCGTTCAGGACATCGAGACCTCCTACTACCCCGACGACGAGTCCGCGCGGCACGCCGTGCTCGATTCCTATCGGCCCGAGTTCCGCTACATGACGATCTCCTCTTGGAACCGCGAGCGCCTGCGCGAGTTGGGGCTCGACGCCGAGCTGATCCCGCCCGGCATCGATCTCGACACGTTCAGGCCCCTGTCCGGCAACCAGCGCAAGCCCGCGACCGTGCTCGCGCTGGGACGTACCAACCCGCTGAAGAACCTGCCCCTCACGATCGCTGCCTGGCGCGCGCTAGCTGCGCGGACCGAGCTTGAGCCCGCCCCCGAGTTGTGCATGTTCGGGATCGAGCCCGAGCTCGCCACCGATGCGGGCATGCGCTACGTCGAGTCGCCCAGCGACGAGGGCGTGAACCACTTGTTCAACGAGGCCACCGTGTTCGTACAGACCTCCACACACGAGGGCTTCTGCCTGCCGCCGCTGGAGGCGATGGCCACAGGTGCAGCGGTCGTCTGCACCGACGCGCACGGCAATCGCGACTTCTGCGTGGATGGCGAGAACTGCCTGATGCCCGACCCCGACCAGGGCTCGGTCAGCGAGGCGCTCGCGCGTGTGCTGTCCGACCCCGAGCTGCGTGAGCGGCTCGGACGCGCCGGTCAAGCGACGGCGGCGCACTATGCATGGGAGCGACGGATCGAGGACCTCGAGCGGTTCTTCGAGGAGCTGGCCCGTCCGAGCACAGCGGGAGTCGAGCGCTTCGACCGCTCTGAGAGCCCGCAGGCGGCGGGCTAGTTGCTAGCCTCCGGCGGCGTCTGCGAGTAGGGGCGGTCGTTGTCGGCAGCGGGCGTCTTCGAGGCCCCCAACAGCTGCTCGCGCATGTGTCGCTCGTTCGACCAGGCGAAGTGCAGCTCGAAATCCTGTGCCGAGGTGCTCGGCGGCTCGGGCGGCGCCACGGCTCGACCCAGGCGCCGGGCTCGCCGCGCGAACTGCACGGGTCCGAGCAGCAGCCGCCGCAGCAGCGGGCGCTTGACGATTGCCGCCAGCGAGCGTTGGCCGGCGGCGTCGAGCGACGCGCTCGGGCCCGCGAGCGTGCGTGCGTCGGGCGTCAGGCTCTGCCACAGCTCGTTGTACTTGCGTTCGGCCTCGTCGCGCTCGCCTTCCACCAGCGCGAGACTCTCAGCCATGCGCGAGGCCTCGCGCGAGGGCGAGGCGGCCGTCTGGAAGTACACGTCGAGCAATGTCTCTGCCGTCGATTGCCACGTCAGCGGCTCAGCCGCGCGCCGGATCGCCCGCACGTGCTCCTGCATCGCGTCGGGCTGGGCCAGCAGGCGAGCGACCTGCCCCGCGCTCTCATCGGGGTCCCAAGGGACGAGCGTCGCCAGCTCTGGCGGGAGCAGCTCCGCCAGCGCGGTCTGCGAGGCGAACAGACACGGGCGCCCGTGCTCCGCGGCCTCGAACGGCATCAGCCCAAAGCCCTCGTAGGTCGTCGGGTAGAGCACCGCGAGGCAGTTCTCGAGCAGCCAGGCCTTCTCGGCCTCATCCACCGCCGGCAGCGCCAGCACCGCCTGCGCAAGCTCCGGGTGGGCGCCGAGGTAGATGGCCTCTTCGCCCGCCGAGGAGCCGTGGCTGACGCGCGGGCCCGCCAGCACCAGTCGCCCGCGCCAACCGTGGCGCTCGCGCAGCGACTGCAGTAGCCGCAGCGCGAACACGCGATTCTTGTGGCGGAAGTCGGTGCCCAGGCAGAGCAAGAACGGCTCGCCCGCCAGCGCCTCTGCCGGCTCGGGCGCACGTGGTGTCTGTGGTTCGCCCGCTTCAGCGTGATCGACGCCGATGTACACGACCCTCGCCCGATCTGCTTCGACCAGGTCCTCACTCATCGCATCCCCCAGCGCGTGCTTGGAAAAGAACACGACCTTGTCCGCGAGCGCGAGCGCCTCGCCCGTGAGCCGCCGGTGGCGCTCCCACTGCGGGTAGCCCGGGAAGTAGCCCGGGTTGCGATAGGCGATCAGATCCTGGTGGGTGACCACCTGCCGTTCGGCTGTGCAGCTCAGCATCAGCAGGTCGTTGGCGTTGCTGACCTGGTAGGGGCGGTGGGCGACGTCGCTCTTGTCCATCTGCGGGTGCACGTCGGTGTGGGGGAGCAGTTCGACATCCGCCAGTCGCGCGAGCTCGCTCGCGGCGTAGGCGCCCAGGTCGGGTTGCACGATCACGCGCAGGCTGGCCCGCCCGGTGGCGTCGAGCGCCTTGATCAGCTGCAGCGTGTGCACCTGCGTCCCGGTCATCAACGGGCCCAGACAGCGTCCGTCGATCGTCACCGTCAGCCCGCCGATCGCCCGCCTGGCGGAGGCGATCGCGCGCGGCAGGCGCCCGAACTTGCCATGCGCGGCCGCTTCGGTAGCGCGCGCGTAGTACGGATAGCGCGCCTCCACGATGCGGTCATGTTCCTTCTGTACAGGGCTGACTTCGCCGTCGCTGCCGAACGAGCCGCCCGCGTGGTGCAGCACGAACACGTCGTCAGCGGCGACGTGGACGAGGCCGTGGAGCAGGCAGCGTTGGGAGAAGTCGACCTCCTCGCCGTAGCCGGGCGAGAAGGCGAGATCGAACTCGCCCACGAGGTCGAGCGCCTGGCGACGGATGTACATGCAGTGGCCGATCGCCGTCGGCAGGTGGGGGTAGAAGCGCAGTGACAGCGACTGCACCGCGCTCGCGATCTCTGCGAGCGACCGGTCCTGGGGAATGCCCGAACGAGGTCGGTTGCGATCCGGCACCGAGACGATCGTGCCGTGGTTCGTCAGCGCGCTCGCCGTCGCGACTAGCGCGTCGGAGTAGGCCGCGCGGTGCAGCCCGTCAAGCCACCCGTCAGAGACGACGCAATCGCTGTTGAGCACCACCACGTCGGCCGGTGCCGCGGCGCCGAAGCCAGCGTTGACGTTGCCCGGAAAGCCGAGGTTCTGAGTCTGGCGCAGGTAATAGACGCTGTGCTGCAGTGTCTCGCCCAGTGCCCGCACGAGCTCGCCGATCGCGGGATCGGGGCTGGCGTCGTCGGCGATCAGGATCGGGGTCTCGACCGGCGTGTGGGCGAGCACGCTGGTCAGGCACTCGGCGAACAGCTCCGGTGCGCCGTAGACGGGAATGCACACCACCGCCGCGCCGCGCCGCACGTCTAGTCGCTCGCCTGGCGAAAGCTCGTGCAGTCCACCTTGCCGCCGCGGGCGGTCGAGTGTCCGCAGCCGGGCGTGAACCCCCGTGGGATCGCGCGCGGCCTGATCCTCCGCCCACGCGGCGAGGCTCTCCCGGTCGTTCCCATCGAGCTCGGGAAAGCGCTTTTGCAGCTCGCTGTCGGCCTCATACTGCGCGCGCAAGTAGCGGTTGGTCCAGTAATCCGCACCGGAGCGGGAGGATGGCTCTGCGAGCCAGCGCAGGAACGCCTGCTCGCCCTCGGACGAGAATGGGGTCTCGGGCACGGCCCCGGATCGATGTGCCCGGTCCCAGAGAGCCCGGAGCGTGGCGTCCAAGGGGATCCCGCTGGCGGTCTTCGCGAATCCGTAGGGCCAGTCCTTTGACTGCTCGTGGCCGAGCGCCTCCAAGCGGCTGGCGAACTCAGCGCAGATGTCGGCGAGGGCAGGATGGCGTGAGAGCTCCGTGCGGTTGTCGTACTTGCTCAAACGGTCTGGATGCCCGGGCTCGAAACCCGTGAAGTGGAATGTCCGCAGCGGCTCGTCATCTACCGTCACCCGCCCGTCGCGCAGCTCAAATCGGCTCGACGCTACGCGCCAGTAGCCGGCGTTGACGCCTGGATCGCGCCACAGCTCCACCGCGTCGAATAGGCCGGGGAGGAGGTCGGCCCATCGCTGCTCGTAGACCAGGCCGTTGGCGGCGTCTAGCCGAGAGTCTCTGAGCAGGCGGCTCGACCACCAGTCCAGCAGCGCGAGCGCGCGCTCGTCCGCTCGCGCGGCGATGAAGCCCGTGTTGAATGAGCCCGCCAGCAGGATCGCGAGCTCGCTCGGTAGGCGGCCGTCGTCGGGGAGCGCCTTCAGCAGGTGTGGCGTGAGCACGAGCGGCCGGCGCTCGAGTAGCTCGGCGAGCCCGTCGAGCGGCGCGTACACGCGAATGTCGCTGTCCAGGAAGACCACCTCCTCCCCGGCGTCTTCACGCGTCAGCAGATGCCGGATCAGCTCGGGCTTCAGCGAAGTGCACAGCTCAACGGTCGAGTAGCGCGCGGTCCTAGCCCCGAAGTCCTCGATCGTCAGATCCGCCGGACTCAGCACCTCGAAGGGCTCCTGCCGCGGGTCGATGTAGCCCTCGATCGAGTCGACGATCAGGACCGACATCGGCGCATCTGGCAGCTGCGCTCGCAGCGACTCGGCGAGGGCTCGCGCGTGGGCGAGCCATGCCTTGTTGATCACCGTGCAGAAGCGCACCCGGCGGGACTATAGCCACGGCAGGGGCGATGCCTTCCGTGGTCGCGCGGGGCCGCGGGTACGCTATGCCCATGGCCAACGGCCCCGCGATCGTAGTCGAGAAGGTCAGCAAGGCCTTCCGCGTGCCGGAGGAACGAACGCACACGCTCAAGGAGCGCGCGCTGCATCCTTTGCGCCGCTCGCGACACGAAGCCTTCATTGCGCTCAACGACATCTCATTCGCGGTCGAGCGCGGTGAGTTCTTTGGCATCGTGGGGCGCAACGGAAGCGGCAAGAGCACCCTGTTGAAGTGCCTGGCCGGCATCTACGGCGTCGACAGCGGCCAGATCTGGTGCCAGGGGCGGATCTCGACCTTTATCGAGCTGGGCGTCGGCTTTAACCCCGACCTAGCTGCGCTGGACAACGTCGTGACCAACGGCATCATGCTCGGCCTCAGCCCGCGCGAGGCGCGCGCGCGTTATGAGCGGATCATCGAGTTCGCCGAACTTCAGGACTTCCAGGACCTGAAGCTGAAGAACTACTCATCCGGGATGCACGTGCGCCTGGCCTTCTCGGTTGCGATCCAGGTCGACGCGGACGTGCTGCTAATCGACGAGGTGCTCGCCGTGGGCGACGCCTCCTTTCAGCAGAAGTGCTTCGACGTCTTCAACCAGATGCGCGACGAAGGCAAAACGATCGTGTTCGTAACCCACGATATGGGTGCCGTGAACCGCTTCTGTCACCGCGCCGTGCTGCTCGAGCGTGGCGAGCAGGTGCTGCTCGACGAGCCCGAGGCTGTGGGTGACCGCTACTTGGCGATGAACTTCGGCGGCGACGGCGGCGGCTCGGGATCGACCAGCGGTGATCGCGACAGCAGCGGCGACGCGCACATCGTCGAGGCCTGGTTCGAGGATGAAGCCGGCGGTCAGTGGGGCGTCTATCTGCAGGGGTACACGGTCCGCTTCAGTGCGCGCGTGAAGTTCGAGCGCCGCGTCGCCGACCCGGAGCTGCGCGTGCAATTCGAGAACGACGCTCGTCAGGATGTGTTCATCGCCTCGACCGCCGTTCAGCACGAGCGCTCGGGGGCCTTCGAGCCGGGCGATGAGGCGGTCTTCTCGATCGAGTTCGAGAATCGCTTCGCTCCGGGGCGCTACTACCCGGTCGCAACCATCGCCCGCCGTGGAGCGGGGCTCGACGTGATCGCGCGCAGCAAGCGCGAGATCATGTTCCTTGTGCAGGGCGCCACTGCCCAGGGCGGCCTCGTCGACCTTCCCTACGTGGCCAGCGTCCAGCGCGCCCCCGTCTCGACCATGAGCGGCGCGCACGTCGCGTGAGCGTGGTTGACTACAGCGAGCTCGGCGCCCCGATCCAGGGCCCCGGCGCTCTCACCGAGGACTGGTCGCGCTTCTGGCATCTGACCTACAACATCGCCAGCAACGAGTTCAAGCTGCGCTTCTTCGGCTCGATGCTTGGCTATCTGTGGCAGCTGATTCGCCCGCTGCTGTTCTTCGCGGTGCTGTACCTGTTCTTCACGCAGGTCGCTGACGTCTCGGCGGGACAGGGGCCGAGCGGGCACTTCTATGGCACGCAGCTGCTCGGCTCGATAGTGCTGTTCACGTTCTTCCAGGAAGCTACTGCCGGAGCCGTGCGCAGCGTCGTCGATCGCGAGAACCTCGTGCGGAAGATCAGGTTTCCGCGACTGGTCATACCGCTCGCGGTGGTGCTGCTGGCGTCGTTCAACCTCGGCCTCAACCTCGTGGTCGTGCTGGTCTTTGCCCTGATCGAAGGTGTGCACCCCATGCTGAGCTGGCTCGAGCTGCCGCTGATCGTCGCGATGCTGGTCCTGCTCTGCACCGGGATCGCGATGCTGCTCTCGGCGCTATTCGTCAAATTCCGCGACATCCAGCCAATCTGGGAAGTGGTTCAGCAGGTGATCTTCTACGCCTCGCCCGTGATCATCCCGGTCACGGCCGTGGTCACGTTCTTGAACCAGCACGGCTTGAGCCGCGTCTGGCTGCATGTCTACATGCTCAACCCGCTAGCCGTGGTGTTCCAGCAGTTCCGTCACGCGATGGTGACCCACGCGACGCCGAGTGCCGGTCAGGTGCTCGGCAGCTGGGCAGGGCTCGTCGCGTCGGTCGCGATCGTCGTCGCGATCTTCGTGCTCGGCTTCTGGGTCTTCAACCGCTCGGCGCGACAGATCGCCGAGAACCTCTGACTTTGGCGTTCGGAGCAGGTCGAAGGTGAAGCTGGTCGGGGCCTCGGTGGCCACCTGTGGCTACCTGCCCTATGCACGTACGCTCGCCGAGTCTTTCCGTGAGCACAACCCCGGCGCGGAGTTCGTCGTCCTGCTGGTCGATGACGAGGCATTGCAAGTCGGCTCCAGCGAGCCGTTTCGGGTCGTGCGTCCGCGTGATGTCGGCATCTCAGCTGTCGAGTTGCACCGCAGAGGGCTGATGTACTCCGCGACCGAGCTTGTCTGCTCATTGCGCCCCGCCCTACTTCGGACCCTGTTGGCGCAGGGCGCCGAGGCTGTGATCCTGATGGATGCGGACGGGTGCGTCTATGGCGAGCTCGACCAGGTGGCGGAGCGCGCACGCGCGTGCGGCACCATCTTCACGGTCCATCTCCACAGCCCGCATCCGCCCCCACGCGACGGCGACAGCCTCGAGCTGACGCAGATTCGCTACGGGGTGATCAATGGCGGCTTTCTCGCCGTCTCGCCGCAGAGCATCCCGTTTCTGGACTGGCTCGACGAGCGGCTCGCCCGTCACTGCATCAACGTGCTGGACCGCGGCCTATATCTCGATCAGCGGTGGCTCGACCTGGCCTTGGGGCTGTTCCCAAACGAGATCCTCGATGACCGAGGGTGCAATGTCATGTGCCTAAATCTCAATGATCGCGACGTGCTCTGGAGCGGCGACCGTCCCAGCATGCCCGAAGGCCCGTTGCGCTACTTCCACTTCCTGCTGGCGTTCGACCCCGAGCGCCCCGAGCAGATCTGCCACGAGGACTTCGCGCGCCGGTGGCTTCCATATCTCGAGGACCGGCCGGGGGCAAGGCGCCTGGCCCGCGAGTACGCGCAACGGCTGCTGGCACACCGCGCGCCCGAGGCGAAGGGTCGACCGCAGCACTTCGACACGCTCCCCGACGGCCTGGCGATCGACCGTCATGTTCGCGCCGCATACCGCCGCGGCGTGATCGAAGCCGAGCTCGACGGCGGGGCGCTGCCGCCGAATCCGTTCGATGATGGCGACACGGGCCGGCTGCTCGGCTGGCTAGCCGAGCCACTCGGCGATCGCTACGAGGACGCAGGCCTGTCGCGCTATGCAAGCGCGATCCGCGAGCTGCGCCCCGATTTGCAGGCCGCTTTTCCATTCGTGCCGGGCGCGCATACACAGGGCTTCCTCCACTGGATCGAAAGCGAGCTGGGCGGAGAGTGGATGCGCAGCTATGCGATCGAATCGCTAGTCGCGCCTCGCGTTGTGGGATCGATGCGGGTCGATCGCCGTATGCGCGAGCTGTACCGCGAGGCGCTGGCGGAGTCCCGGGAGCAGGGGACCCCCGAGCCGCCAAGCCCCTACCGCGCAGAGTCGGCCGCGGCTTTCCTGGCCTGGATTCGGGAGCCGCAGCAGGGCGCTGCGTCCGGGCCGGACGTGTCGCGCTACCTGCTGCGCGTGTGGGCCGAGCGCCCTGAACTCGTGGCCGCCTTCCCCGATGTCCCCGGCATTGACAGCCCGCGATATCTGGCGTGGGTGAGCGCCGAAGCAGCCGTGCCGGGCGTCGATGTTCCGGCGGAGCTCCTGGGGTGATCCGCCTGCCGTCGACAGGCTCGCCCTGTAGCCTGCACGCCGTGACCGAGACGGCATCGACGCTGCCACTTCCCCCCGATGAGTTGATCGACCGCGTCGTCAGCGGGTTCTCCAACGAGCAGGCCGAGGAGCACCGCAGGCTGTTTCTCGAGACCGGCAAAAGCTCCTTCGAGGACCTCGAGGCGGCTCTGGCGGCGATCGGTGACGCGGCCTCAAACCATCTGCGCATCCTCGAGTTCGGCTGTGGCTGCGGTCGGATCATGCGCTGGATGCAACAGCTCGGCAGCGCGAGCACGCTGGTTGGGACCGACATCGACGCGCGTGCGATCGAGTGGGCTTCAGCGAACCTGCCGTTCGCGCGCTTCGACGTCAACGAGGGGCTTCCGCCGACGCGCTACGCGGACGGCGAATTCGACCTGATCCTCAACCACAGCGTGTTCACGCATCTCGACGCCGAGTATCAGGATCGCTGGCTAGAGGAGCTACATCGGATCGCCGCCCCCGGCGGCGTCCTCGTCCTGAGCGTGCACGGCGACCACGCGTTTGAGATGAGCGAGCGGCAGCTCGCGCCGGGTTCATCGCAGCGGCAGGAGTGGCGCGCCACGCTGGAGCGCGACGGGATCCTGTTCGTCGCCGAGGACAGCTACGTCGGAAGCGCCTTTCCCGACTTCTACCACACGGCGTTTCACGCGCCGTGGTACGTCTTCGAGCACTGGAGCCGTTGGTTTGACGTGCTGGCCTACCTTCCCCGAAGCAGCCTTGACTTCCAGGACCAGGTGGTTCTTCGCCGCCGCGGCGACGCGTCCACCGGTACGCCGATTCGGGCTCGCCCTCAAGGTGCCGCCGCGCTGCCGCCCCCGGCCGCGCCGGCGAGCACGGTCGAGGGTCTTGGTGCGCCCCTTCAAGCGCCCGATGATGCGAGCCGTTTTGGTCCGCTTGGCCTTGCGGCACGGCGGGCGATCTTCCGCGTGGCACGCCCGGTGCTGCACGCCCAGGAGCAGGTTGACCGCTCCCTGGCGGAGGCCGTGGCTTCGCTGGACGTGCGGCTTGATCACGCCCAGTCCGAGCGGATGCCTCCGCTGGTGCACATCGCCCTGCGCCAGCAAGCCGACCGAATCGACCGGCTCGAGGCCGATCTGCGTGAGCTCAAGCAGGCCTCGAGCGACGATGACGGAGAGCGGCGCTGAGCGTCCCGCGAGCGCACGGCTAGGATCGTCGTCGGCCGTCTGCCCGTTCGCGGGTCGACGGGGCGCTCTGGAAAGGGACTGAAATGGCTGTAGCGATCGTTACCGGATCGGGAGGGCTGATCGGGTCGGAGTCCGTCCGACACTTCGTGGACGCCGGCTATGAGGTCGTCGGCCTCGAGAACGACATGCGCGCGCAGTTCTTCGGTCGCGACGCCTCGACCGCGCACACGACCGACGCGTTGACGCGCAGCCACGGCAAGGCGTTCCGCTCACTCGAGGTGGACATCCGCGACGCCGAGCGGGTGGGGCAGATCTTCGCCGAACGGGCCGCGGAGATCGAGCTGGTGATCCACACCGCCGCCCAGCCCTCCCACGACTGGGCGGCATCCGCCCCGCAGACGGACTTTGCGGTCAATGCGAACGGCACGCTGAACCTGCTCGAGGCGACGCGCCTGAACGCGCCCACGGCGACGTTCATCTTCTGCTCGACTAACAAGGTCTACGGCGACCTGCCGAACGCGCTGCCCTTGATTGAGCTCGAGCAGCGCCTGGAGCTGCCTGAGGATCACCCTTACTACGAGGGCATCGACACGACGATGTTGATCGACTCCTCGACGCACTCGCTGTTCGGCGTTTCGAAGGCGGCCGCCGATCTGCTGGTGCAGGAGTATGGGCGTTACTTCCACCTGCCCACCGTCTGCTTTCGCGGAGGCTGCCTGACGGGACCGAACCACGCGGGCACGCAGCTGCACGGCTTCCTTTCCTATCTGATGCGCTGCACGATGACCGGCGAGCACTACACGGTGTTCGGCTACGGCGGCAAGCAGGTGCGCGACAACATCCACGCCGCCGATCTGGTCGCGGCCTTCGAGGCCTTCCACCGCGCTCCTCGGCCGGCGGCGGTCTACAACATCGGCGGCGGACGGCAGAGCAACTGCTCGATGCTCGAGGCGATCGAGCTGTGCCAGCAGATCGCCGGGCGCACGCTCGACTGGAGCTTGGGCGAGGAGAACAGGATCGGCGATCACCGCTGGTGGATCAGCGACCTCGAGCCGTTCAAGCGCGACTATCCGGGCTGGGACATCAACTTCGACGTGCGTGACATCCTCAGTCAGATCCACGACCGCAACGCGGAGCGCTGGCTGGCGAGCGCCGACGCGGTGGGCGGTTGATGGCGCAGGCGGCGGGCGCGGCCAGCGCGCCAAGCACGACGGCGGTACCCGGGGCTCACTCCCGCGCGGGCGCGACGGCTCCCCTAGGCGCGAGCTCGGAGGACGCGACGGCTCACGCTAGTGAACCCGCGATGCTGGCGCGGACGGTCGCGACGATCGAGCGTCGGTGGCGCTGGGTGCTGGGTGCGCTACTGCTCGCAGACGCACTGCTGCTGCTCTATATGGGCCGCGGGCTGACGTTCTTCTTCGACGAGTGGGACTACGTGACGCACGACTACGGGGGCGGCATTCACTCGCTGCTCGTCGCCCACAACGGGCACATGTCGGTGGTTCCAGTCGCCGTCTACAAGCTCCTCTTCCACCTCGTGGGGCTAAATCACTACGCGGTCTTCAGGCTCGTGCTGATCGCCTTGCACCTGCTGTGTGCGGGACTTGTATTCGTGCTCGTCACGCGTCGTCAGACGCGTGTTTTCGCGCTGCTCGCGACGGCCCTAATCCTGTTCCTCGGCGCGGCCTGGGAAGACCTGCTGTGGGCGTTTCAGATCGACTACATGCTCTCGATCGCGGGCGGCTTGGCCGCCTGGGTGCTGCTCGAACGCCGCGATCGTCTCGGCGATGTAGGCGCGACGATCGCCGTCGTGGTGTCGGTCGCCAGCTCTGGGCTGGGGTTGCCGGTGCTGTTCGGGGTGATCGTCGAGCTCGCCTACAGGCGCGAGTGGAGGCGCGGCCTCGTGGTCGTGATCCCGGCGGTGCTCTACGGGCTCTGGTATCTCGGTTACGGCGAAGACGTGATCACACACGAAGGGCTGATCAACTCGCCCGGCTTCTCCCAGGACATCGCGGCCGCCGCATTTGGCAGCCTCACAGGGCACGGTGTGGACTGGGGACGTCCACTCGCGTTGCTCGGCTTCATCGTGTTGCTCTGGCGGCTTGCCCGACCGGGCACGCTCACACCTCGCCTGGCGGGCCTGCTGGCCACGGGACTGTCGCTGTGGTTGGTAACGGCCGCCGCACGTTCAACGATCTCCTCGCCGGAAACCGGCCGTTACGTGTACCTCGGCGCGGTCGTGATCTTGCTCGTATCCGTCGAGCTGGCCCGTGGGATCGCGCTGGGGTCGCGCGTGCTCGCGCTGGCCACGATCGTCGTGGCGATGTTCGCGATCACCGGGCTGGCGCTGCTGCGCAATGGCGCCGTCGGTCTGCGCAGCGACGCAAAAACCGTCACCGCCGAGCTTGGCGCGCTGGAACTCGCGGCTGCCCTCGCCCCCGCGAGCTATCAGCCGGACCCTCACCTCGCACCGCAGATTCTCGCGGGGCCCTATCTGCACACCGTGCGCGCGATCGGCTCCTCGCCGGCCGACTCGCCCACCGCGATGCTGGCGGCCGATGAGAGCTCGCGCGCCGCCGCCGACGGTGTGCTGCTCGCGCTCGATTCCCCCGCGCTGCGCTCGGGCCCCGCTGCGCTACCGCGGCTCACGGGCCCTCCCCCGAGGCTCCTAGCCGTCGCTGCTGGCACGGCGACTAGCCGCGGCGGCTGCGTCCTGCTGAGACCAACCGCGGGCACGGGCATGACCGCCGTCCTGGCGCTGGCGAGCGGCGAGCTGCAGATCCGCGATCGCGGCGTGGGGCCGGCTGTCGTGGCCGTACGCCGCTTCGGTGAATCCTTTGTTGGACTGAGCGGCTCGGTGGCGCCGCACGGCGTCGCCTCGGTCTCGTTCCCGGCAGACGCCGCGCGTGCAGTGCCCTGGCAGTTGCAGCTGAGCTCCTCTTCGGCACTTAGCGTCTGCGCGACGTAGCCATCTCGCCCTGGCGCGCCCGGGGCCGTCCCTAGGACGCGCGTGCGCTGGCCAGCATCCGCACGAGCGCCTTCGCGTAGCCGGGTGCCACGCGCGCCACGCGGAACGTCGAGACGCCCATGTCGCTCGAGCGGTTGATCCATGCGATCGGCACCTCCTTGACGTCGCGCCCTTCCAGCAGCGGTCGCAGCCCGGTCTCGGCGTTGGCGGCGAAGCCGTCCTGTTCGATCTTCATCTCACGCAGGATCTCGCCGCGATAGAGCTTCAGGTTGTTGGAGATGTCGCGAACTTTGCGGCGCAACAGCAGGCGCAGGATCAGGTGAAAGGCGCGGTTGCCCAGCAGCTTCGGCGCCGGGTAGTTGAGCAGCACCGATTCGTGCGAGAAGCGGCTGCCGATCGCGCCTTCGTGGCCGGCTGCGATCACGTCGAACATGTCCTGGAGCTCGGGCACCAGCATCTCGAAGTCGCAGTCCATCGTGAGGATGTAGCGGCCGCTCGTTGCGGCGTAGCCGTCTCGCAGCGCGCGGCCCACACCAGGCGGTGGCGAGCGATCGACGAGGCGCACGCGGGGGTCCTGGCGCCCGAGCTCGCGCGCCACCTCGGCCGTATCGTCCTGGCTGTTGTCGTTGACCAGCACGATCTCGTGGATATAGCTGTCGTAGGTCGCTATCAACGCGTGCACGAGTCGTGGGATATTCATTGCCTCGTTGTGGCAGGGCACCACGATCGAGATCCCGTCGCGCAGCGACTCGTGTCGCGCCAGGTCTCTGCGTGGGCGTTCCATCGAGCTGCGGCCGGGCTTGACGGCGCTGATGAACAGCGTCCCGCAGAGCTTGCGGACCACGGGCAGGTGCTCGAGCACGAACGCGGTTGACTGCACCGCGGGCACCAGCCGCGCCGGCGTGCGGGGGTGCAGGATGTCGTAAGGGACGACGACGACCTCCTCCAAGCCGACGTGCCGCGCAGCCTCCTCGACCTCCGATTCGCGCAGCGCGATCTGGCATTCCGCGTTGCGGCTCCAGCGCGAGAGGCGCTTGCTGTTGGCCTTCGCGAATACCTGTGGGTTCAGGTAGTTGGCCTCGAGGAACAGCATCTGCCCGCCGGGCTTCAGCAGCTCCGCGATCCAGCTCAGGTTCTCCTGCCAGCGGTAGTGCGACAGCATCGCTGTGCCGACGACGTAATCGAAGCTCTCGGGAGCGAGCTGGTCATCGCTGGCGATCGTCACGACCTCGACGCGGGGCAGCTCCCGCGCACGCGCGAGCTCCGCCAAGTCCTCGTTGAAGACCGCTGCCGTGATCGGGCTTTCGTGACGCAGCACCGCCGCGAGACGCTCGGTCCACACGCCGCTGCCGGCGCCTAGCTCGAGCACGGACTCACCTGGGGCGATGTGCAGCGTATGGCGCGCCGCGTTCGCGCGCCAGCGCAGCCGAGTGGGCGAGGTGGCCGGGTAGCGCTGCCAGTAGGCCTCACGGCTGCGCTCGATTTCACGGAGGTTCTCCAGCAGGTCGGTCATCGGTCGTGGAGTCTGCTGGTTATGCGCGCGCGGCGCGTGACGCCTCGAGCTTCTGTACGTTCACGGGATGGCGGGAGTTGTAGTGGAGGACCAGCGCTCCCACGAGCACGAACGGGATGAAGTTCACGAGATGTAGAACGACCGCGTAAGGCAGCGCCGCCGAATGCGACACGCCGTAGGCTTCGAGCGCGATCAGGGCCGCGCCCTCGAACACGCCGACCGCCGCGGGCGGCGACGGCAGGATCATGCTGAGGCCGACCGCCACCGCCACCAGCACGCCGCAGGCCAGCGGCAGGTGCAGGTGGAAAGCGAGTGCCACCAGGTAGGCGCACAACGCGGTCAGCAGCCAGGCCGCGATCGTCCAGACGAACGCCTCCAGTGCGAGCCAGGGGTGGCGCAGTCCGCTCAGGCCGTGGATCAGCTCATCGATCGTGCGCTCCAGGCGCTCGCCCGAGAACAAGGAGAAGCGCCCCAGCGGTTTGAGCAGAAAGTGCAGCGGGCGGTCGCCGTAGATGGCGAGCACGAGCGCGGCCGCGGCGATCAGGACCGCGAGCACGATCGCGGCCACTGCCGCGGCGCTGAACCAGCTGACGTGCGGCAGCCATGGCTCGGCGGCGAAGAAGATGATGAGAATCGCGAGCACGTCGTAGAGGCGCTCGAGCACGACCGTGCCGACGATCTCAACGGGCGGCGTGTCGCTGCGCTGGGTGAGGACCAGTACCCGCGCGGCTTCGCCAGCGCGCGCGGGCATGATGTTGTTGTAGAGGTAACCGACCAGCATCGCGTCGCTCACCGCCGCCAGCGAAGGCTTGCGACCGGAGGCGAACAGCGAGCGCCAGCGGATCGCGCGCGCGACGTTGCCCAGGGCGAAGGCCGCGAGCGCCGCGAGCAGCCACCAGTAGTCGCTCGTGCGCAGCCCGCGCCAGGCGAGGGAGAGGTTGATGTTGCTGAGCGCGAAGTACAGGAACACGCCGGTGACGAGCACCGTCACCCCGTTCAAGAGCAGGCGGGAGCCCCGCGGCCTGTGCTGCTCCTCGCGCTGAAAGCGACGCCAGACAGGGACCCGTTCGGGGGCCGTCAGGTCGGTCTCGGCGAGCGCTGGCTCCTCGTCCTTTACGAGCATCGCGTCAAGTTAGTTGATCGTCCCGACCGTCCGCCTGGCGCGCCTGCGAAGCGCGGTCGCACTTGGGTGCCGGGGTTACGCTGGACGCAGCGTCTACCGGTGGACATCTGTTTGTTTGCCCGACGGCTAGTCGAGTATCTACCGATCGTGTCGATAAAAACTGCGATGCCCACCGAACACACTGCCCAAACCCGCCCCCGCTCGACCTGGCTGCTCGGAGCGGTGCTGTCCTCGCTCTGCCTCGTGCTCCTGCTGCCAGCCGTAAGCCACGGCGAAGTCACGAAAATCGGCAGCCCGCTCACGGTGCCGGCGACGCTGAACACCGCCGAAGACCTCAATTACCCCGGTACGAACACGGCGGTCCCTCCAGCTCCGGACGCGCCCAACGGCGTCTTTCATACCTACCACTACGGGGCCGACACCGCGCTTTGGAACCTCTCGAACTCCCAAGGCACGATGCGCGTGCCGAGCACCGGCCAGGCGCTCAGGGTCGAAGTCGAGGGTTGCGCCCAGCAGGCGAGCGGTGGTCCGCGTCCGCTGACGACGATCCACATCCAGGACCTCAGCCCGCTGCCGGACGGTGGTGCGAAGGTGAACATCACCTCACAGGGCTTCGATCTCCCGGTCTGCGGGGAGAACGGCGCCGGCGCCTCTACGATCACGACCTATCTGCCGATCAACCTGTGCGTCAGCGCAGGGGACTACGTCGGCTTCAACGACAGTGGTGGCTACGTGCCGAACGTCTATCGCAGCGGCGTCCCCTACCAGGTGCTTGGTGCCGTTCCGGGGGCGAGCACCGACTCCTTTATCAAGGATCAGGGCACCGGCAACGGCTCGGTGCTCTCGCCGTCGGTGACCTCCGCAAACGACGGCTTTGCGACCAACCACAATGAGGAACTGATGATGCGCGTTACGCTCGGCACGGGCCCCGACGCAACGCACATCTGCCCCGGCGGCAAGCAGGGTCTGCCGCCGCCGCTCGCGCCGATCAGGGTGAGCCCGCAGACCGACGGCATCAACCACAGCCGAATCGTCGCGGTCGCGATCTTCTGTCGCGTCAGCCCGTGTCGAGGCGTGGCGACGTTGAGCTCCAACGGCGCCGACACCTCCACCTACGGCCGCGAAGAGGTCTACGGCCGCGCGGGGTTCAGCCTGCCGGCGAACAAGACCGTGCACCTGCCGATCCGCGTCAAGTCGGAGCTCGTCAAGAAGATCCGGGCCAAACACGGCATCTCGACCACGCTCTCGGCGGTTGTCAACGGCGCGACGATTAAGCAGCGCATCACCGTGAAGATCCTGTAGGGCGCGCGCCGCCCTAAGCGAAGCTCCACAGCCGCAACGCGCCGGGCGCACGTTCCAGCGCGACCGCGGCGGCGGCACGCTCGCCGAGGTCGAGCTCCGCCACCCACGAACGCGCGTCCGCGCGCGCCGCGCCGCCGCCGATGCCGCGCCCAGTGCGCTTCAGCTTGGCCTCGTAGCGCGTCCACAGCCGCAGCAGCTCGCGCTCGCGCTCGGCGGGTCTCAGCCGCGCGAGGCGCTCGGCTTCCTGCTCGCCGAGCATGCGCCGCGCGATGCCGACGTGGTCGCGCGCGCGCCGGCGCTGCTCGTCTCTGTGCAGCTCTATATCGACGCCGACGGGCGTCGCGCGAGCGAAGGCGTACAAGGCCGAGGCGCCGGAATGCGACAGGTTGAAATGCAGCCAGGCGCCCTCGCCGTGGGAGAGATCCCGATCCGGCCCGCTTGGGGTCTCCGCCAGGCCCGGCTTGCCCCCGGGCGCGACCGTCAGCGCGAGCTCTGCCGGATCGCCGCCGAGGTAGCGCGCGAGCAGTAGCCGCAGCACGCTGCGCGAGCGCTGCCAAAGCACGCGCTCGCGCTCGCTTACGAGCCGCTGCGCGCGCTCGCGCTCCCCGCCATCGAGCAGCTCGCAATGCTCATCGCCCACGCGCGCAAGCTCGGCGCGCCAGACGTGAAGTTCGTCCGCCTCAAGCCGCGGCTGCCTCGGGCCAGTGACCCACGCCGCGGGCGCGGGTGGCCGATCGGTCGGCGGCGTGGCCGTAGTGCCGCTCATGCCGCTCGAATATAGGGCTTGCGCCATGGACGGCTACGCTCTTGCCCCAATGCAGAGGACGCCTACACGCCTGCCCGGCCTCGTGGCGATCGAGCCAGTCGCTCACGGGGACGAGCGCGGTTTCTTCTGCGAGACCTACCGCGCCGAGTGGCACGAGCAGTTGGGCCTCGCGGCCGAGGAGCGCTTCATCCAGGACAACCACTCCCGCTCCACGCGCGGGGTCCTGCGTGGGATGCACTTCCACGTCGGACCCGGCGTCGCCAAGCTCGTGCGCTGCGCGCGCGGACGCATCCTCGACGTCGCGGTCGACCTGCGCCAGGGCTCGCCCACCTATGGAGCGTGGGAGGGGGTCGAGCTCGACGATCAGAGCATGCGTGAGTTGTACGTGCCGGTCGGCTTCGCACACGGCTTCTGCGTGCTCAGCGAGGTAGCCGACGTGATCTACAAGCAGACCGCCTATTACGACCCGACGCTCGAGCGCGGCATCGCCTGGAACGACCCGGACGTCGGTATCGAATGGCCGCTCGCGGACGAGCAACTGATCATCTCCGAGCGCGACGCCTCCGCGCCGCGGCTACGCGAGCTGGCGGGCGAACTGCCCTTCCGGTGGCATTCTTAGGCGGTATGAGCACACGCTCCGAGCGCCTGCGCGCGCGCACCAACGGCTACACGGTCACTCCACGCCAGTACGCCTACGTGGCCTACGTAGCGCTCGGCGCGCTCACGCTGATCGTGCTCAGCGGTGCCGCTGTCAGGCTCACGGGCTCGGGTTTGGGGTGCCCGGACTGGCCGCGCTGCTACGGCCACGCCTATCCCCCGCTGACCACGCACGCCCTGATCGAGTTCTCGAACCGCCTGATCACCGTGCCTGTCTCGATCGCCGCCGGCGCCGCCTGGCTCTGCGCGCTGCGCCGTCGTCCCTACCGGCGCGACCTGATGTGGCTCGGGGCGCTGCTGCCCCTTGGCGTCATCGGGCAGGCTGTGCTTGGTGGCTTCACCGTGCGTGGCGCGTTGGACTACGGCTGGGTGATGGGTCACTTCGCGCTGTCGATGCTGATCTTGCTGGCCGCCGCTGTACTCGCCTGGCGGGCCGGTCACGAGGACGCGCTTGGCGAAGTCGAGCGCGCGGACGCCAGCTCGGAAGGCGCGGAGGGCGACCGCAGCTTGATCCTGTCCGTCAGAGGCCTGGTCGTGCTGGGGGCGCTGACGATCTTCGCGGGCACCGCCGCCACCGCGGCCGGTCCGCATGCGGGCGGCTCGCCCGGCCAGAAAATCAACCGCCTAGATTTCGACGGGCACATGACGATGGACTTCGTGATCCATCGTCACGGCGAGATCGCCCTGTTCTTCGGGCTGGCCTCCGTCGCGATCTGGTGGCTAGCTAGGCGCCGGGAGGCGGCGCCGGTCGTGCGGCGCTCGCTGACAGTGCTGTGCGTGCTGCTCGCGCTGCAGGGCGTGGTGGGCCTCGATCAGTACAAGACCCACCTGCCCACCGAGCTGGTCTGGGTGCACGTCGGGCTGGCCTGCGGGGCCTGGCTCGCGGCCGTCTGGGCGGCCTGCGCGGCCGGGGCTTTGGCGCCTCGCCGGCGTCCCGAAGCCGCCGAGCGGACCCCGGGCGCGGCGATCGCGGCGCCGCGGCCGCTCAAGTTCCCCGGAAATTAGGCCATCCCCGGCGCCGATCTCCCGTGTTTATTGGTTCTGTCGTCCTCACGAGCGGTTAGCCTGCTCGAAGTAACGACACCCGAGAAGGGAGTGGCATGACAAAGAACGAGCTGGCCGAGCAGGTCGCCAGTCGAAATGGACTGGCAGCCAGTCAGGCCCGACAGGTCGTGGAGACGGTGATCGACGTTGTCTCGGATGAGCTGGCCGCTGGAGGTGAGGTCGCTCTTGCCGGCTTTGGCAAGTTCAGCGTCAGCCACCGTGCTGCGCGGCAGGGTCGCAACCCGTCGACCGGCGAGACGATCAACATCGCCGCCAGCAAGGCTGCCAAGTTCTCGGCAGCCAGTGCGCTCAAGAAGCGCCTGAACGGCTGATCGTCCTTCGCGATCCCCAGAGGTCACCGGCCTGAGGACCGGCGACCTCTGGGCGCCGAAGGTCTCCGTGAGAAAACTTCTCGCGCGCTAACCCGGCGTTTAGGCCGAGCAGGAAGGCTGTGCGGATCACCTTCCACCTCGACCAATCGGGCGGTGCCGCATGACCAAGACGGATCGCAGGCGCAGGACCGAGCACAAGCGCAGGACGCGTCCCATGCGCTACGGCTCGCTGCAGAGCTTCTACACCGCGGACCCGCGCCGCGTGCATTCTCGTGAGCGTGACGTCGGGCTCTGGTGGCGCGAGACCGCCGACGGCCCGCTGCACCGCGCGGCCTGGGTCAGCGACACCGGCGAGCTGTACCTCGTGCGGCTCGGCCCCTCCGAGCAGGGCGGCGGCCAGGTCGAGGTGCTGGCCACGATCGACGAGCACGAGCAGCTCGAACGCGTGCTGGCGGGTTGGCGCGAGCGCTGCGGCGAACCGCGTTCGCTGAGCTGGCTGCGCGAGCGCGCGGCGCGACTCGGACACCGCGTGCGCGCTACGCAGGCCGGGCTCGCTGGCGCGGTGGCGGGCGCCGGCGCGATACTCACCGCGGGGCTGACGCTAGCCGCGGAGTTGGGCTAGCCGCGCGAGCCCTCGTAGTGCTGCAGGCCATCGTCTGGGATCTCCTCCCAAGGCGCGGCCGAGGCCACGAACTGGCGATAGCTAGGGCGGATGCCCGGGTCACGGTCCAGCGTCCCCAGTCTTACCGCCACCTGCTCATCAGACGAGGGATCGCCGCTAAACAAAGCCGAGCCGCACAGCGAGCAGAACAGCTTCGGACGCCCGCCCGAGGGTTGGTAGGCCGCTAGCTCGCGCTCGCCTTGGAGCAGCCGGAAGCCATCGCGCGGCACGCGGCCGTTGACCGAGGAGCCAGTGCCTGTGCGCCGCTGGCAGTGCGTGCAGTGGCAATAGCCCGAGGACGTAAAGGGCGCCGTCAGCTCGAAGCGCACCGCACCACACAGGCAGCCGCCCTGGAGCGGTGATTGTGGTGAGGGCGGCTGGACCTCGATCATCCGGCAATCCTAGATCGCCGCGCGCCCGTTCAGTCCCAGCGCCACAGCCACCGCCTCGTCGGCCAGGCTGTCGGCCAGCATGCTCGCGCCGGGAATCTCGCTGCCCGCGAAGTAGGGCACGCCGATCACGAACATGCCCGCCGCCGCCGCCGAGGCCACGCCGATCGGCGAATCCTCCAGCGCCACCGCCTGCTCTGGCTCGACCCCCAGGCGGCGACAGGCCTCCTGGTAGATGTCCGGCGCCGGCTTTGGCTGCTCGACGTCGTTGGCCGAGACCACCGTCGCGAACGGCCCGTTCTTTAGTAGCCCCGCGCTCGACAGTGTGCGTTCCAGGAACTCGCGCTCGGAGTTCGAGGCCACGGCCAGCGGGATGTCTGCGGCGCCCAAGCGCGCCAGTAGCGCCAGCGCGCCCGGCCGCGGAGCCACGCCCTTCAGCGCCTCCTCCATCAC
The DNA here is from genome assembly GCA_963697725.1 of uncultured Solirubrobacteraceae bacterium. Taxonomy (GTDB): domain Bacteria; phylum Actinomycetota; class Thermoleophilia; order Solirubrobacterales; family Solirubrobacteraceae; genus Palsa-744. The sequence continues at coordinate 3,047,499 of OY969096.1, read as the reverse complement.
CAGCCCGTGTAGCTCGTCCATCAGCCGCTCGCCCTCGCCCGGGCGCTCGAGGATCGTTTCGAGCTTCACCGCCGCGAGCGTTCGCGAGGAGCCGATCAGGGTGCGCTTGTGCTCTGTGGTGAACTCGCGCCCCAACCCCGCGAACAACGTCTGCTCCGCACGCGTCCAGGCCTCCTCGGTGTCGAGCAGCAAGCCGTCGTTGTCGAAGACCACTGCGCGTGGCGGAGACCTCACGCGGACATCATCTCGTTTATCGAGGAAAGCGGCCTCGGAACCCCGCCTAGAAATCTCTGGCCAGGCGCGTGAGTTTTCTGCGTGCGCCCGTGTCCATAGGGGCGTACACATCCAACCGACCGCCGATCCGGTCGAAGGAGGCTCTAGTAATGCGACGGATCATCATGACCGCAGTCGCGAGCTTGACGCTCGTTGCGCCGAGCGCCGCCCTCGCCCACAACGGCGAGCACCACCACCATCACCGCGGCCGCCATCACCGCCACGCGCACGTGCTCGCATTCCACGCGCAGGCTCCCGCCGGCTCCGCCACGCCCACCGGCTCCACGCCCACATCGAGCGACAGCGCCGGAACCGTCGTGTCCTTCTCCGAAGGGACCTTGACCCTCAAACTGAGCGACGGCTCCTCTGTCAGCGGCAAGGTCACCGAACGCACCGAGATCGAGTGCCCCGCGAGCACGTCCTCGATTGCCAGCGCCGCCGACTTCGGCAGGCACGACCAGGGTGATAACAACGATCAAAGTGATGACAACGACCGCTTCGACGATCGCGGCCACGACCAGGGAGGACCCGGCCCCTCGGGCGACGATCACGGCGATTGCCCCGGCCACGAAGCCGGCGCGCAGACGGAACACTGCACGACCGCCGCGCTCGTGCCGGGCGCCAGCGTCAAGGAGGCATTGCTCAGCCTCAGCGGCGCCGGCGCGGCCTGGGTGAAGGTCGAGCTCGGCTGACGGCAGCAGCAGTCGTAGGACAAGCACCCGGTAAGCGAGGGCGGCCTGTGGGCCGCCCTCGTGGTGCTGCTCGGGGCGTTTGGTTCGCCTGGGCCGTTCGTCCAGCCGTGCCAGTTCGGTTCGCCTCACGGGTAAGGATCTGTCGATTGCGGCGTCTGTAGAGCAGGAGGATGCAAGCCCGAGCCATGAGCCCCAGAATCTCGATCCGCCTGCTGGCCGCCCAGTCTGATCAGCGCCTGCTCGCCCTCGCGCGCGAGGGCCACGAGCGCGCGTTCGAGGCGCTGGTGCAGCGCTACCGACGCCCCCTGCTGCGCTACGGCCGTCGCATGCAGCTATCCGACGCCCGCGCCGAAGACGTGCTGCAGCAGGCCCTGATGCAGGCCTGGATCGCGCTCTCGCGTGGCACCGTCGTGCAGGACGTGCGCGGCTGGCTGTATCGGATCGTGCACAACGTCGCTGTCAACGCCATCCGTAGCGCGGGCGAGCCGCCCGCCGAGCTGACGCCCGCGCTCCAGGATCGCGCCGCGCTCACCACCCCCTCCAACATCGAGCGCGTGATCGCCGCGCGCGCCGCGCTTGGCGAGGTCGCGGCGCTGCCACACATGCAGCGCCAGGCCATCTTCCTCACCGCGGTCGACGGTCAGACCCACTCCGAGGTCGCCGACACGCTCGGCGTCTCCGAGGGATCGCTGCGTGGCCTGCTCTACCGCGCTCGGGCCACCCTGCGCTCGGCCGCCGCCGCGCTCACGCCGCCGCCGCTGCTTGCTTGGGCCGTCGGCGGTGCTGGCCCAGGGGGGCCGACCGTCGAGCGAATCGCAGAACTCGGCGCCGGTAGCGGCGCTGCCGCCGGGATCGCCGGGCTGCTGCTTAAGGGCAGTGTCGTCGCCGTTACCGCCGGCGCGCTCGCCACCGGCGCGAACGTGATCGCCGCGCACGAACACCATGCCGGGCAAAGGCGCGCTCGAGCCGCGGTGTCCCGGCGTGCACTCGGCAGCCGATCGACTGCCCGCGCGAGCACTCCCGATTCCTCGGGTCGCGCTCGTGGTATCTCAACCGCCCTGTTCGGCCGGGGCGCCCCGGGGAGTCGAAGCTCGGTCGATCGCACGGCAGGCCACCGCCGCGGGGGCCGGTCCGCTCACCCGCGGGACTCCACCGCGGGCCGTGGCACCGGTCGTGAGCACGATGAGCGGCACGACCCCGACGAGCTGACCGCCGTCGTCCTTCCTGCCGGCACCGACTCAGAGCGCGCCGTCGCCCGCCGATTCGGCGGGTCAGGGGGGAGCCGCAACCGCGACGACGGAGGGCTTGACCTGGACGCTCGCGACGCCGACAGCCATCGCCGGGGCTCTGGCGATACGGACGGGCGTCTCGGAGAACGCACCCAGTCGCAGTCCGCTCATCGCGGCGACTTGGGCTCCGGCGATGCAACCGGCCACCTCGAAGGCGCCCACCGAACCGGCATCGAAGCTGGCGATTCCAGCGGCAGCAGTGACGACTCCACCAACGCCAACCCCGCCACAACCCAGCCCCCATCACCCGAGCCCGACGCGAAGTCCGGCTCAGGCGACGGTCAGTCCGGCGACGGTCAGTCCGGTGGGTCAGGTGGCTCAACCGGCGGCTCGCCCAGGCAAAGCCCCTGACCGCCCGGCCCACAGAACGCGGGCTGACGGTCGAGGGGCAAGCAGATCAAGGACGCACCGAACGGACGTAGTAAGCCCCTGACGCGCGAGAGTCAAGCGAGACAAGGACGCAACGAGGCACTAGGTAGCTGAGGTTCGAGGGCCAAGCGAGCGAAGGACGCAGTGAGTGTGGCGTGCGACTAGCACGCGAGCGAGCGAGGACGCCCGCTCGCGCCGGCCATCGAGCCTCAGCCGCAGCCGGTGTTGTTGCCGCAGGACGAACACGTGTAACAGGAGCCCGTCCGCTGCATCATCCCGCCGCACTGCCCGCAGGCGGGACCGAGGTCGAGGCCCTGCAGGCGCGCCGGGACGACCGGCGGCGTGTCGGTGAACGACGCTGCAGCGGCGCTCGAGCCGCCATTGCCACCGTTGCCGGCCGAGGCGTGCGGGCCCCCCTCGGGCTCCTGTGCCGCTACGGGGCCCGCGGTGTCCGATGAGCTAAACGACTGTGCCGCCTCCTGCGCCGCCTGACGAGCGCGTACCTGCGGCGTCAGGATGCCCAGCTCCTCCTGGGCGTCCACATCCAAGAAGCGCGAGGCCAGCCAGCGCATGATGTAGTCGGGCATCGACTTGGCGAACGGGATCTCCGTGTTCTGTGTGATCCCCTCTGGCTCGAAGCGCATGTAGCTGAACTTCTGCACCAGCGTCTCCAGTGGCACGCCGTACTGCAGGGAGATCGAGATCGCGGTCGCGAACGAGTTCATCATGCCGCGTAGCGTCGAGCCCTCCTTGCCGATGTCCGTCAGGAAGATCTCGCCGACCGAGCCATCCTCGTACATGCCTGCCGTGATGTAGCCCTCGTGGCCCGCGATTGAGAACTTGTGCGTGATCGATTGACGCTCGACCGGCATGCGCTTGCGCTGCGGGCCGGCCTCGGCGAGCGCCTTGCTGACCGCCGCCTCGACGAGCTGCTCGACGTCGGCGGGCGCCTCGACCTCCTTCTGCGCGTCCGTGCGCAGCGCCTGCGCGGTCTTCGAGCCGTCGCGGTAGATCGCAAGCGCCTTCACGCCCAGGCGCCAGGCCTGCGTGTAGGCGTCGGCGATGTCCTCCACTGTCGCCTCCTGTGGCAGGTTGACCGTCTTTGAGATCGCGCCCGAGATGAACGGCTGTACCGCGCCCATCATCTTGATGTGGCCCATGTGTGAGATCGCGCGCTCGCCCACGGCCACGTCGAACACCGACAGGTGCTCATCCGCGAGGCCCGGGGCGCCCACGATCGTTCCGTGCTCGGCCAGGTGCGCCTCGATCTGCTCGACCTGGGTCTCCGAGTAGCCCAGCGTCTGCAGCGCCTGCGGCACCGTGCGGTTGACGATCGTCATTTGACCGCCGCCCACTAGCTCCTTGAACTTGACCAGCGAGAAGTCGGGCTCGACGCCCGTCGTGTCGCAGTCCATCAGGAAGGAGATTGTCCCCGTCGGCGCCAGCACCGTCGCCTGCGCGTTGCGGTAGCCGTGGCGCTCGCCCAGCTCGACCGCCTCCTCCCAGGAGCGGCGTGCAGCCGCGAGCAGCTCCTCATCGGCGCTGTCCTGCTCCGGGATCACGTAGGAGGCGTCGCGGTGCATGCGCATCACCTGGTTGTGCGCCTCGCGGTTCTCGGCGTAGCGCTCGTAGGGGCCGAGCGCCGCCGCGACCTCGGCCGAGCGACGGTAGGCGCGGCCCGTCATCAGCGCCGTGATCGCCGCCGCCGTCTCGCGCCCCGGGTCTGAGTCGTAGGGCATGCCGTTGCTCATCAGGTAGGCGCCGAGGTTCGCGTAGCCGAGGCCCAGCTGGCGGAAGGCGCGCGCGTTGGCGCCGATCTCCTCGGTCGGGTAGCTGGAGGGGCCGACGATGATCTCCTGCGCCAACAGCATCACGTCGACCACGTGCTCGAAGGACTCGACGTCCAGCGTGCCGTTCGGACGGCGGAACTTCATCAGGTTCAGCGAGGCCAGGTTGCAGGCCGAGTCGTCCACGTGCATGTACTCGCTGCACGGGTTCGAAGCGTTGATGCGACCCGAGTTGGGGCTCGTGTGCCAGCGGTTGATCGTCGTGTCGTACTGCACGCCCGGGTCCGCGCAGCGGTAGGCGGCTTCCGCGATCTCGCGCATTAGCTCACGCGCGCTGACGGGCTCGCCCACGGGCTCGCCGGTCGTGCGCGCGATCAGGTTCCACTCACGGTCTTCCTCGACCGCCTGCATGAACTCGTCGGTGACGCGGACCGAGTTGTTGGCGTTCTGGTACTGGATCGAGAAGAAGCCGTCGCCGTCGATCGACATGTCAAAGCCGGCGTCGCGCAGGGCCGCGGCCTTGTCCTCCTCTTTGGCCTTGCACCAGATGAACTCGCGGATGTCCGGGTGGTCGACGTCGAGCACGACCATCTTCGCCGCGCGGCGCGTCTTGCCCCCCGACTTGATCGTGCCGGCCCAGGAATCCGCTCCGCGCATAAACGAGACCGGGCCCGAAGCGGTGCCGCCCTTGGCCAGCTGCTCCATCGAGCCACGGATTTTCGAGAGGTTGATGCCCGAGCCCGAGCCGCCGCGGAAGATGTTCCCCTCCTTGGTGTTCCAGCCCAGGATTGACTCCATCGTGTCGTCCACCGAGAGGATGAAGCAGGCGCTGCACTGCGGGTGCTCCTCGAAGCCGACGTTGAACCAGACCGGCGAGTTGAAGGCGGCCATTTGGTGCAGCAGGATGTGGGTCAGCTCGTGCTCGAAGACCTCCGCGTCCTCGTCGCTGGCGAAGTAGCCCCGCGCGGTCCCCCAGCCGGCGATCGTGCCCGCGACACGCGAGATCATCTGCTTGACCGAGTGCTCCCGCGCGGGGTTGCCGACCTGACCGCGGAAGTACTTCTGGCTGACGATGTTGGTCGCGTTCTGCGACCAGCTCTTGGGAAACTCGACGTTCTCCTGCTCGAAGGCGACGCGGTCGCCGTGACCGATGCGTGCATCGCGTCTCTCCCACTCCACGGCATCGAACGGATGCGTTCCCGACGTCGTGAAGAAGCGCTTGATCCCAAGCGCGTTGTCGGGTGCTGTCGCGTACGAGATTGTGGGGTGGGGGGCTTCGTTCATCAGACCTTCCTCCTCTGCTGCGCCGGTGTTGTGGCGGCCATTCGAGCTGTTGATCGGGGGTCAAGCATCGTGGCGCTTGAGGCGGACGGAAAAGGTCGCGGTCCAGGAGCCGAAATCCAGGCAGGAACTAACCCCTATTTTAGTACTAAGGCAGGCAATTCGGAACCTGCAGGAGTCACGAATTGCCCGTAAATCGGGGCCTTTCCACGGCCAGGGACAACTGGTTGCGCGCCGACGCGGCCGCGCGCTCCCGCGCCTGTCGCGGGTCGCCTCGGTCGAGCTGACGCTCGGGTCCAAAACGGCTCTTTGCGCGAGAAATTCACACCCCATCGCCGCCGCGCCAGCACGATGTCCGTGCCGAGCCCGCGAGCGAGACCCTCGGTTGACGAATGCCTCATGACCAGTTTCGCAACTGACAAGTTGGGTAAGATGCGGTTTCTAACAGGTTTGTGCGTGGTCGCGATAGCGGCGAGGGCGCGGAGGTAGGAGGGCAGGTTGGCGGAGACTGATCGGCGGACCCGAGCCATCTCACGGGTGCTCCCGCGCGTACCGCAGCGGTTCATCTCCGACGAGCGCTTGGTCGCACTGCTGCGACGCGGCGATCGGGGCGCGTTTGAGTCCCTTTACGACCGACACATTGCCGAGCTGCTGTCGTTCTGCTTCTTCATGCTCGGCTCCCGAGAGGACGCCGAGGATGCCGTGCAATCGACCTTCGCCTCCGCGTATCGGGCACTGCTTCGCGACGATCGCGAGATCGACCTGCGCCCGTGGCTGTTCGCGATTGCACGCAATGCCTGCATCGGGATCCTGCGGAAGCGGCGGCCGCCCGTGTTCGAGTGGGAGGCGCGGATCGCCGGCGAGGACGTGCTCGCCAAGGTCGAGCGGCGCGAGAGCCTGCGCCAGCTTCTGAGCGGGATGCTCGATCTACCCGAGCGCCACCGCACGGCTCTCGTATTGGCGGAGCTGCTCGGCCATAGCCAGAGCGAGATAGGGCGAATACTCGGGGTCCCGCCGGCGACCGTGAAGTCCTACATCTTCCAGGCGCGTTCGACGCTTGCATCCGAGCGGGTGGCGCGCGAGACCGACTGTCGCCAGATCCGGGAGGAGCTCCTCGGCGCACGTGGGGCGGCCCTGTTGAGGGGGCATCTGCGCCGACATCTGCGCGCCTGTGCCGGCTGCCGCGAGTATGCCGAGCACGTCTCCCGTCGTCGTCGCGAGCTTGGGGCGCTGCTGCCCTTCCTGCCCTCGCTTGCACTCAAGCGGCGGGTGCTGGAAGCGACGGCGGGCCAGGCCGCCGGCACCGGGGCCTGCGTTGGCGGTGCGAGCGTCGGGGTCACGTTCAGTGGAGCGATCGAGCTCGGCGGTGCGACGGGTGCCAAGACGCTGCTCGCCAAGGTGCTGATCGCCGCTGCGGGGATCGGTGCTGGGGCGGGCGCCGGCACGCTGGTGCTCGGGGTCGCCTCCTCACAGCCGATCGCCCCCAAGCTGCACCTCGCCGCTGCTGGCACGTCGACCGCGGGGCGAGGAGGCGAGCCGGGGGCGGGGAGCGGCTCCAACAGCCCTGGAGTCGGGCCTGGTACGCCGCTGGCGTTCGTCGCGCCGGCCGCTGGCGTGCCGTCAGCTCGGTCGAAGTCCCCCGGACAGCCGCGCGCGCCAGAGCCCGGACACGAGCCCGTTGTCACAGCGCTCTCCAGGCCTCAGCACACGAGCACGAGCGGCAACGGCGGCGCTCGTGCCGCCAAGGCTAACGGCCGCTCCGCTGAACGCGGCAAGAGCGCAGCCGCCCACGCGGCCTCCAAAGGCCAGTCGGCAGAACATGGGCGTTCCTCCACCGCGCATGGCGGTTCGCACGCGCATGGCGGGTTCGCTCGCGGTGGCAGCTCTGCGGGCCACGGCTCGGGTAACCGCCGTGGATTCGAAGCCAAGCTCAACGCGGGAGCCAACGGCGCATCTGCGGCTAACGGCAACCGTCGCGCCGTGGGCCGCACGAACCCACCGGCCGGCACCGGCACGGGAGCATCGGGCAACTCGGCCGGGCACGCGCACGGCGCGCTGCCGGCCTCTGGCGGCGGAGCGAACGCGGGCAATGGCCAGGCAGGGGGCGCTCATCAGGGTGCGGATCTCGCGGGCGACGGGGGCGGCAATGGGGCGAGCGTGCCCCCCGTCTCCGGCCCGGCCAGCTCCGGGCCAGCGCTCGACGCGCGGCCCACGGGCTCGGGCCAGGTGAACCCCTCGTCTGCCGCTGCGCACGAACCTGGCGCGGGGGCGAGCGAGAAGCCAGAACACGCTGCCTCGAAGCCCTGAGCCGCTCCCTCTGCCTGCCGGTCCCGTCCCTCTCCAACCTTTGCGAGGGCGTCGCGTTAATACCCTCGCCAGCTTTCAGAGGGCGAACCTAACAACGACTTAGGAGGGAACTATGCGCAGCTTTGTCCTGAAGCTCGCCTTGTCGGGAGTGTCCGTGGTCGCAGTCGCGGGCATGAGTGCGACAGCCGCGAGCGCCGTCGAAGAAACAGGCGCCACCTGCGCCACCGGCAGCGCGATCGCGACGCTGTCGCCGGGGATCGAAGAAACCGCGAAGGTGCAGAACATCACCGTCAAGGGGACCGCCGGGGAATGCTCGGGGAGCGCCGGCGCCTCGACCAAGTACGTGCTGCACCTCAAGACCGCGGCGCCCGTCTCCTGCCTCACGTTGAACGGCGAAGGCATCCTCGCCAATGGCACCGGCATCCTGAAGTGGGGTCACGGCCAGGGCAACTCCCAGGGCTCCTTCTCGCTGCTCGGTGGACCGTCGAGCTTCAGCCTGAGCGGCACCATCGAACAGGGCCCTTACGCCGGGATGGGCGTCTCGGACACGTTCGCGGGTACGCCCGTGTTCAAGGGCAAGGGCGAACCTTGCGCGAAGAAGAACAAGCTCAAGCGCATCGAACTCGCGGGCAGCACGCCGCTGGTGATCTCCTAGCCCTCGGCTCCCGGAGGCTCCCACTCGTCCTCTTGTGCGAGCCTCCGGGCGTCACCTCGGTTGAACGGAACGTGTCCATGTTCGAGTGTGTCCTGTTGGCATGGGGCTCCGCAAACGCCCTCGTGCTGGTGCTCGTGAGCCTGTCCGGCAGCCGGCGCTTGCGGCGACGACACCGGCGACGCTAGTCAGCGCCCGAGCCTGACCCAGTCCGCAAATTCCGCCCAAGTCGACGACGCACGAAAGCCAGCCTCGGCCATCGCGTGACGCAGCGAGAGCAGCCAGTGCGGCTCGAAGGCGCGACGCCTCGCCAGCGCCCAGGAGAGGCACAGGAGCACCAGTAGGGCGGCCAGCGCCGCGATCACGATCGCGCCCGTCGAGAGGCCGCGGTCGGGCTTGACCGAACCTCCCTTGGCTGCGCTGGCAGCCGTCTGCCCCGCGGTCTGTGCGGGCGTCGTGCTCGTAGGTGTCGTGGTCGCGGGAAGGCCGACGGTCGGCGAGGCGGGGGTCGCGGCCCCTGGCGTGGTGGCGGCGCCGGGGGTCGTCGTCGCCCCGGGGGGCACGTATGTGGTCGTCGGCGAGGCGGTTGCCGTCCCGCCGGGTGCGCCCGTGCCGCCCGCGGTCGCCGCGGGGGCGGTCGTCGTCGTGGCGGGCACCGTCGCGCTCGGGGGAACGGTCACGCCAGGCGTGCTCGTGGCGCCGAGCACCATCGACGGCAGCGCCAGTACAAGCGCGGCCGCGAGTGTGAACGCAAGCAGGAGATTGCGCGTCAAGATCGCTCGAATGCTAGCCACGCGGGGAGGGGGCAGGCCCCAACAGGTCGCCCAGCGCGTCCAGCGCGTCCGCCAGTACCGTCGCGGGCGTGAAGCTCGCGTCCAGCACGCGGATCCGCTGGGGCTCCGCCGCCGCCAGCTCGTCGTAGGCCGCCGCGATGCAGGCGAAGAACTCCGCGTCCTCCTGCTCCAGGCGGTCCGGGCGCTCGTCGCGCTGGGCCTGGCGTGCGCGCCCTGCAGCGGGGTCAATCCGCAGCAGCAGGGTGCGGTCCGCCGCCAGCGCGCCCGTCGCGAAGTGATTGATCGCCCGCACCTGCTCGACGCCGAGTCCGCGCGCCGCGCCCTGGTAGGCGAGCGAGGAGTCCACGTAGCGGTCCAGCAGCACGGTGACCCCCTGCTCCAGCAGTGGCTCCAGCAGCTCCTGCACCAGCTGCGCTCGTGCCGCCGCGTAGAGCAGCGCCTCTGCGCGGGCGCCCACACGCAGCGCGGGGTCCTTCACCAGCGCGCGGATCCGCTCTGAGAGCTCGACGCCGCCTGGCTCGCGCAGCAGCTGCACGCGGTGGCCGTGGTCCGCCAGCGCCGTGAACAGCGCGACCGCCAGCGTGGACTTGCCCGCGCCGTCCAGGCCCTCGATCGTAATCAGCCTGCCGCGGGCCATTGGGGGACGGTAACGCCCGACGAGGCGGGTGGTCCGGCGGAGAAGGCCGACGGCACGCGGCGCAGCGTTGCCTCCCAAGGCGCCTCTAGCATGGCTCACATGTCGATCGCGGAGAGCGCCGAGCAGCTACCGGGCATCGAGGCCCATCCCCACGCCCGCGCCGTGCTGGCTCCCGCGCTGCGCGAGCGCGCCACCGCCTCGCACGCCTATCTGTTCCATGGTCCCTCCGGCACCGGCAAGCGCGCGGTCGCGCAGGCTTTCGCCGCGGCGCTGCTCGCCGACGAGACCCACGACGCGCAGAGCGTGCGCGAGCGGATCGCACGTGGCGCGCACCCCGACCTCACCTGGGTGCGCCCCTCGGGGGCCGCCGAGATGCTGGTCGCCGACATCGAGGAGCCCGTCGTCGCCGCGGCCACCCGGACCCCGTTTGAGTCCTCCCGGCGCGTGTTCGTGATCGAGGCGGTCGAGACGATGAACGACCAGGCCGCGAATCGCATGCTCAAGACGCTCGAGGAACCCGCCGAGTTCGTGCACCTGCTGCTGCTGACCGATCGACGCGAGGACGTCCTGGCCACGATCGTCTCGCGCTGTCAGCCCGTGCGCTTCGATCCGCTGTCGCCGCAGCGGATCGCGCAGGAGATCGAAGCCGCGGAATCGCAGGCCGGGACCGCGACCCAGCCGCAGCGTGCCCAGGCCTGCGCGCGACTGGCGCTCGGCGACGCACGCCTGGCTGCGCGGCTGGCAAGCGAGCAGGGTGCCGCGCTGCGCGCCGGCGCCGAGGGCTTCGCGCGGACCGCGTTCGCCGGTCGTAGCGGCGAACGCCCCTGGTTGCAGATGCTCGACGCCGCCAAGGCCGCGGGCGCGCAGGCGGGTGAGCGTGCGCAGGAACAGCTCGCCGGCGAGCTCGAGCTCGTGCCTGCCAAGGAGCGCAAAAAATACGAGCGCGAAGGAATCGAGGCGCGCCGGCGCGGCGAACGCCGTGCGCGCACGCAAGCGCTGGATCTAATGCTGGGGCTCGCCGAGCTGTGGCTGCGCGACGTGCTGTGCCTGTGTGAGGGTGCGCCCGAGCTGATCTACGCCGTTGACCGCCAGGACGAGCTCCAAGCTGATGCGCAGGGGCGTTCCGGCGCCTCGCTACGCGCGGGTATCGAGCTGTTGGCGGATACGCGCTTGCGACTTCGCGTCAACGTCTCCGAAGAGCTGGCGCTCGAGGCGCTGGCCTACAGGCTGCAAGCGTTGCTTGCCGACCGCGCGAACGTCTGAGCGCCACGCTGTCAATCAAATTTTTAATTAGTTAGAAGAAATCAGTCGGCCAGTGGGCCGAGATTCGGCTCGATGCCGTACGTCTCGAACGCCAAGAACTGGGAGAACAGTCGGTTCTCCGGGCCGTGGTAGTCCGCCGAACCCGTGCTCAGCATGCCCAGCTCCGCGCAGCGCTCCGCGAGGAGCTTCGTCTGTGGCTCGTCGTGGGTGATGTAGAACGCCTCCACGCCGTCGATCCCCAGCGCTCGGAAGCGGTCGATGCTGCTGAGCACTTCATCTTTGTCCTCGATGTCCCAGAACGGGTGCGCCCAGATCGCCACCCCGCCCGCGTCGTGGATCGCCTCGATCGCCTCGGCCACCGTGGGCGTCTCGCGCAGGCGGAACGCCGGCTTGCCCTCGATCAGGTAGCCGCGGATCAAGGAGCCGATGTCGTCGATCTGCTCCGCCGCCAGTCGCTCGGCGTTCGCGGGCGCGTTCAGGACCGCCGCCGCGAGGTGCGGGCGCCCGATCGGTTTGCCTTCCGCGATTCTCTGCTCGAGCTCGGCTTCGTCCAGCTCAAAGCCCGCCTCCCGCAGCCCGTCGCGCATCCGCAGCGTGCGCTTCTCGCGGTCGGCCAGGAACGCCTCCAGGCGGTCGGTCATCGGCGGGCCCGTGTGGTCGATCCCGTAGCCCAGGATGTGCAGTTCCCGCGGGACCGGTGAGTCCACATCCACCGCCGAGATCTCCACCGCGGGGACGATCCGCACGCCGAAGCGCGCACCTGCCTCGATCGCCTCCGCCACGCCGCTGATCGTGTCGTGGTCGCTCAGCGCCAACAGCTCCACGCCCGCCTGCGCCGCCCGCTCGACAACCTCCGACGCGGGCAGGGCGCCGTCGGAGTGGGTCGAGTGCGACTGCAGGTCAAAGCGGGGCGTCACGCGCGGGAGCCTATGTGATCCCCTCAGGAGCTTGCCGGGCGATCGCGCACGCGACGTGGCGCCGCCTGGCCATCGTCTGGGAAGTCGTCCGGAATTGCCAGCAGTCGGCAGACGCGAAGTTCGATCGCGTCCCGCAGTCGGCGTACCGCCGCGTGGTAGCGGTGGGCCTTCTCGCACAGTGCCGCGTCGTAGCTACCGAACGCGTCCAGCTCCACGCGTGCGGACTCCGTCTCGCGCGCGCGGGCGCAGGCCTCGATCCACAGCACCTCCAGGTAGGCCAGCGCCGTGCCCACCTGCTGCTCAGAGATCGCCTCGCGCTGCTCGACCTCGCGCAGCACCGGCGTCAGCTCGTTGCCCAGCCAGCGCGACTCTGCGTGCGCGCGCAGCAGCAGGCACACGTCCGCTGCCGGGGACTGCCTGGGATTGCGTGAGCCGTTCGAGTTCCTGGTCATCGGAGCGTCCTTGCCGAGCCGTCGTCAAGACGATTTGTGGGCTATCCGTCGTCTGGTTTGGCTGTCGGCGGCGGTTCCGGGCTGCTTTAGGAGATGCGCGCTCGCTCCACGCTTTTTGGGGGAATTTCCCGCTGGCGTGTCCGACTGCTCAGGCTGTCGACCGATTCGGCCGATGAGATTGCAGTGAGATACCTGCGAGCGGAGGTAGGGAGGGTGCACAGATGCACGTAGTCGGGGATGTCACCAGCCGGACGGCGGGCCAGCACGCGCGCGCGACCGTCGTGCGCCTGCGTCTGCGCACGCTCGTCACGCTCGGAATTCTCGCCGTCGCTACCGCCGCGCTTGGACGCCTGTTCGGTCTACACGACCTCCGCTTTCTGTTTGCCGAGCTCGCCCTGCTCGCCAGCATGTTCGTGATTTCGCGCTACGTGCTGCCGCTCGTGGCCAGGCGCGATCGCGGGGCTGCCGCCGAGGAGCACGTCGGCAGCCTGCTCTCCGCGCTGAACCCCAGCGACTGGCACGTGATCCACGATGCCAGCCTCGGACACGGAAACGTCGACCACATCCTGATCGGCCCGCCGGGCGCCTTCACCGTCGAGACCAAGAGCCACCCCGGACCCGTGCGCGTCGGGCGCGTCCACGGCTCGACCATCCGCCAGGCTCAGGCCCAGCGCAACGCGATCGAGAAGGCCACCGGCCTGTCCGTCGAACCCATGCTCGTCTTCAGCCGCGCCTGGGTCGATCGACCGCTCGCCCGGCGCAAGGGCGTGCGCGTGCTGCCCGCGCGGATGCTGATCGGCCATCTCTCCAAGCGGTCCACCAAGCTCACCCAGGTCGAGATCGACGAGGCCGCCGAGCGGCTGAAGCACGCGCTGGTCCAGCAGGCCAGCATGGAACGCGTCCAGCGCAGCCGCGCCCTCACCCCGCGCTGAGGGACGCGCTGCGCCTCGCGGCGGAGCGCTAGCGTGTAGGTATGGCTGCAGCGCCATCCGCCGCTCCACCGCGCGACTCCGCCGGCTCGGACTCGTTCGATCCCTCGGCGGCGCCCGCGCCAGCGGTCGTTCACGCCGGCCTGCCGCCCGGCCCGCGCGTACACCCCTTCGTGCAGACGCTCGCCTGGGCGCTCGCCCCCACCTGGGTGATGGACCGCGCCGCGCCGCGCCTCGGCCACGCGTTCACGCTCACCTTCTGGCCCAGCCGCATGAAGATCGTCTTGATGAGCGATCCCCAGGCCGTGAAGCGCATCTTCACCGCCCCGCCCGAGGTCGCGCCCTCCGCCGCGGGAAATTCCCCGCTCACGCCCGTGATGGGCCAGAACTCCGTGCTGGTGCTCACCGGCCCCGAGCACATGCGCCAGCGCAAGCTGCTGCTGCCTCCCTTCCACGGCGAGCGGATGCGCGAGTACGAGCAGACCATCGTGCAGGCCACCCGCGCCGACATCGCGCGCTGGCCGCTCGGCGAGCCGATGCGCCTGCAGGAGCGCACTCGGGCGATCACGCTGGAGGTGATCCTGCGCGCCGTGTTCGGCGTCGAAGCCGAGCGCATGGACCGGCTGCGGCGGGCGATCGCTGGGCTGCTCGAGCCCGTGCATCCGGCGCGTTTGGTGATCATGGCGCTCGCGCGCCCCAGCCTCGAGCGGCCTACCGGCGCCTTCGGCCAGGCGCTGGATGAGCTAGACGCCGTGATTTACGAGGAGCTGACCCGCCGCCGCGAGCAGACCGACCTCGCCGAGCGCGCCGACATCCTCTCGCTGCTGATGCAGGCGCGCGACGAGCAGGACCTGGCCATGACCGACGTCGAGCTCCGCGACGAGCTCGTCACGCTGCTGCTCGCTGGACACGAGACCACCGCCACTTCCGTAGCCTGGGCGATCGAGCGCCTGGTACGTCACCCCGATGCACTTGACCGGCTTGTCGCGGAGATCGACGCTGGCGAGGAGGAGCGCTACATGACCGCCGTGGTCAACGAGACCCTGCGCGTGCGCCCCGTCGTGCCGATCGTCGTGCGAATGCTTGAGCAGCAGTTCGAGGTCGGTGGCTACCGGCTGCCCGCTGGTACGCGCCTCGCGCCCGCGATCTATCTCACCAACCGCAGCCCCAGCGTCTATCGGGACCCGGCTGAGTTTCGCCCCGAGCGCTTCCTCGATCGCGCCCCCGACACCTTCTCTTGGATCCCCTTCGGCGGCGGGATTCGGCGCTGCATCGGCGCCTCCTTTGCGCAGCTGGAGATGCGGTTGATGCTCCGCACCATGCTCAGCGAGCTGACGCCCAGCGCGCCGCCGGAGCATGGCGCGCTCGGAGCGCTCCGGCGGCTCGCCGGTCGAGGCGATGCGTCGGCCGGGTCCGGCGGGTCCGGTGGGTCCGGCGGCGAGTGGAACCGGCGCCGGGCGATCACGCTCGTGCCCGCGCGCGGCGCGCGCATCGTGTGGCGGGCTCGCTAGGCCGTTCGGGTCGCCGTAGCAGCCGCAGCTCGTCGTAACGTCTGCTGGATGATCGACCTGAGCGATAGGGCTTTCCTTTTTTCGAGTGCGATAGCCATGGTATGTACGGCGTGCGCGTCGGCATGACCCCCGAGCAGCTACTCGCGCGCTTCGGCCTCGACGAGTTCAGGCCCGGCCAGCGCGAGGCCGTGCAGGCCGCGCTCGACGGCCGCGACAGCCTCGTCGTGATGCCGACCGGGGGCGGCAAGTCGCTCTGCTATCAGCTACCCGCCCTCACCGGCGAGGGCCTGGTTGTCGTCGTCAGCCCGCTGATCGCGCTGATGGCTGACCAGTGGCGGCGGCTGCAGGATGCGGGTGTCAGCGCCACGATGCTCGCCTCCGGTATGGAGGACGGCCACAATGCGCAGGCCTTGCGCGAGATCGAGTCCGGCGAGTGCAAGCTGGTGCTGGCCGCGCCTGAGCGCTTCGCCTCTGGCGCCTTCCGTGCCGCGCTGGCAAGACGGGCCGTATCGCTGTTCGTCGTGGACGAGGCCCACTGCGTGGCCGAGTGGGGCCACGACTTCCGCCCCGATTACCTACGCCTGCACGACGCGATCGCCTCGCTTGCCAGCAGCCACGATGGCGCGTCGCGTCCCCCGGTTATGGCCGCCACCGCCACGGCGACCCCGCGCGTGGCTGATGAGATCGCGGCGCGGCTGGAGCTGCGCGAGCCGGTCTCGATCCGCTCGGGCTTCGATCGTCCCAACGTGACCTTCGACGTCGTCAGCGTCGAGGGCAAGGGCGCCGTCGCCCGCAAGTGGGCCGCGCTGCTGCATGCGCTGGCCGATCCGCAGACCCGGCCCGCGATCGTCTACTGCGGCACGCGCAAGGACACCGACGCGGTCGCCGAGCGGCTCGCCGCCGAGGGCATGGCGACGGTCGCCTACCACGCTGGCATGAATCCCGATGCGCGACGCTCCAGCCAGGAGGCCTTTATGCAGGGACGCGCCGAGGTCGTAGTGGCGACCAACGCGTTCGGCATGGGTGTCGACAAGGCCGATGTGCGCACCGTCGCCCACTGGGCGCTGCCCACCAGCCTTGAGGCCTACTACCAGGAGGCCGGTCGTGGCGGTCGCGATGGCCAGCCCGCCCGCGCGCTGCTGCTGGGCGCGCGGATGGACCTCGGCCGCCTGATCCGCTTCATCAAGGAGCGTGAGACCAGCGTCGAGGACGTCAAGGGTTACGTCGCACGGCTGCGCCGAGGCGCCGAGCGCGGACCCGAGGGTGAGACCGCGATCGTCGGCCATGGCGAGCTGGGTGAGCGAGACCGGGTGTTGCTGTCGATCGCCGAGCGTGCCGGCGCGCTCGAGCTGGAGCCTGCGGGCGCCGACGGCTTGTTGGTGCGCCTGACTGGTCGCGGCAGTCCGCGCCGCGCCGCCGCCGCGATCCAGGCCTCGCGCAACCGCGGCTGGGATTCCTACCGCTCGATCGAGCGCTACATGACCAGCGGCGAGACCTGCCGGCGACGGCAGATCCTCGACCACTTCGGTGACGCCGAGCCCGGGGCGCCTACGGGGCGCTGCTGTGACGTGTGCGAGCCCGACCAGGCTCTAGTTGCGGCAGTGAATGCCCCGATCAAAGCCAGTCGCGGCGGCGCGCGTGGCTCCTCGCGCGGCTCAGGCGCGGGCGCTGCCGAGCGCGAGGCGCTGACGCCCGCGGAGGAGCAGCGTTTCGAGGTCCTGCGCGCCTGGCGCTACGAGCGCGCCGAAGGCAAGCCCGCATATACCGTCGCGGCGAACGCCGTGCTCGAGGACGTGCTGCGCGCCGCGCCTGACAATCTGTCCGCGCTGCTGGAGATCCGTGGCATCGGCCCGGCCTTCTGCGAAAAGCACGGCGACTCGCTGCTGGCGACCCTCGCCGAGATGGGGCCGCCCGTCGCGGTTTAGTCCACGCTGGCGCGGGGTGCCGTTCGGCACCCCGATTGGGTCTCTGCGCCGCTAGCATCTGGGGCCGCGCCGACGTAGCTCAGCTGGTAGAGCACTTCACTCGTAATGAAGGGGTCCGGGGTTCGAGTCCCCGCGTCGGCTTCGAGAATTGTCGATCGCGAGCAGCGTCATCGCGTGTCTGGCGGGCTGCGGCGCTGAGCGGCTTGCCTTTGACCGTCTCGCTCGCACGGGCAGAAATCCAAGCTACGACTGGGTTTTTGCTGGACTGGATGGGACGGATGAGCCGGAGGGCTCGTCGGGACTCGAAATCTGTCCAGTGCTGCATTGCGCATGGTTCGACGGCGCCGAGCTCGATATAGCTCAGCTGGCAAGGGCACGCCACTCGCAATGAATAGCCCGACGACCTAAGGAAATCCTCAGGCTAGCGCCGTACGCGCACAATCTGGGCGACGTGTTGCCATTGCGTGTCACGGGAGCACATAAGTTTGCGGTACGGAGGCTGGTACGGCTTGTACAGCTACCCGCTTGCAAGTAGGAGTCTGTCGGTTCGATCCCGGACCGTAGAGGACTACCTTTCTCCGCGGACGCGGAAACCGCGCAGGCGTCCGGGGTGCGAGCCCCCGCGTTGGCTCTGCTCAGGTTCGGCCGGCCGGACGAACACAAATGGAGCGCGCGCCGCGCAGAACGGGTAGGTCGCTGGAGTCTTGCCTAGGCCGACGTGCTCACGCAGATCGTCGCTGGCCCACCCCGGCTCGTGTACTGGCGATGTCTGCGGGCTGGTGCGTCCGACGCATGCGGTCGCCGAATGCGCGCCCTGTGCCCACTTATCCGAATTCTTCACGCAATCCACATGAAAACACGGCTTGCACGCGCGTCCGCCTAGGCGAGAATGTCCGTGTAGACCAATTCGCCGACAAGAAACGGAGCGAACCCTTCGTGAAGCTAAACCCGCGGGTGCTTACACTTTTCCTAACGCTTGGCTTGGTGCTGGGTCTGTCGACTACGGCCCAGGCGCGCTGGGGTAAAGAATCATGCAGCCTTGCCACGCACTGTTACGGCCTGGACGGCCGAAATATCGAAAAATTCGGCGGTGTGCTGGCCAGCATAGACTTCGTAAATACGATGACGCCCGTCTACGAAGGGAAAAGCACGCCCTGGGCACCAAGCGGAGGATTCGTCGACAACGAGCAATGGATCTCGTGGCCTACCAAACACGAAGAATGGGTAGAGACGGGGCAGGCTAACGGCTGGCCCGAAGATTGCTGCTCGGAGCACCCGTTCTTTGCCGAGCAATACAAAGGTAAATATAAAGAATACTTGGCATATGGGACAGAGCCGCCAAACGAATACAACCACTACGTTCTCTTTGACGCGAACGTAAACGGCGTGTTTCACATCTATTGGGGCTGCTGCGAAGTCGCTTCCTACGGTGGCTGGCCTGTCTACCTAATGCAGCAAGAAGGGGGCATCGAGGCCGCGGCCGACTCCCAGCCGTATAACTGGGGCAAGCAGGAGGTAGCAGCCTCAGACGGGGGCGAATGGACGCCGTGGTCCGGCGCCACGATGTTTAAAACCGGCGGGATATGCGTTGCCGTGAATCCCGACAGCTCAGCCGCGGGCAATATAACGTGGTCAACGCAGCCCGGCTGCTGAAAAGGAACGGTGGAAAGGAAGAATGAGACTCCATACCCTACTTATCAAACGCCGTACCGTAGTCATCTGCCTCGCGAGCGCGGCTGCGGTCCTTGGGGCGCTCAGCGTGACGATGATTCACAATTCGGCGCGCGCGGCCGTCACTCCAGAGACGCCGGTTATGGCGTTCAAGGTGCCCACCGGCCCGGAACTCTCCGTATCCGATGCTGCGAATCTCGCAGTTTCGGAAGCTCGGGCATTCGGGGAATCCGGCGCAGTAAAGGTCGAACTGGCGCACGGAACTATCACGCAGACACGCGCTCTGATGGAAGGCGGCAGCCTCGCTGCGGCGCGCGCTCAGGAAGCAGCGCTAGCATCGCCTACGCCATCTAGTACGTTCTGCTTTGGCGGACAGAATGCGAACTGCTCGGCAGCCGAACAGCAGCACGCCAAAGAAGTTCTATACGCAGAAGGCCAGCAAAGTGCGTATCTCGTGACGATCTCCGGTAAGTCGTTTGCGCCGCAGACCGAGCGACTGCCAGCAAACGCGCGCCCCGTGACGGGTTCAACGGCAGTTCTGCTGCTCGACGCCCACACTGGAACCCGCCGAGGACTAACTATCGGCGCAGGCACGACTTCGCCGCCGGGCATGGCGGAACTGCCTGGGGGTGTGAGTCAATTCACAGCCGCGCCCCAGGCGACCAAGGCGCAAGCTGCTTCGCGCGGCTCTCACCCGCTCAACTCGGGCAGCGTCAAGGGGACGTTCTCACGGCGCGGCGAAGTCGTCGTGTTCAACTCTCGCGGGGTATTCGGACGTACGAGAGTGCGCCATGCCGGGCAGTTCGAGATCGCTAGCGTTGCCTACGGTGCCTATCGCGTCGCTGGAAAGGTGGCCGGCCGGAAATGTCCGGCCAAGCAGATCAACGTGAAGCGCGGACAGGAGACCACGGTCCACCTGGGGTGCTAGGCCAGATCACGACCGCATGAGACTGCTGCTGAGGGGCGCCACGTGGCGCCCCTCGAGGGAAGTGGAGGCGCGGGGGTGCCGCGCGCTCGGCCGACGCGCTTGCTCGCCGGTGCGGTACCGGCGCGGGTATGGGCAACGCGCGTAGCCAAAGTCCGTGGCTACGCTTGGCTTTCGGCGAACCGGGAACAACCCTCGTAATGAAGGGGTCCGGGGTTCGAGTCCCCGCGTCGGCTTGGCATTTCAGGCGCGCGAGCTGTCGGGTCACGTCACCCTGATTCGGTCGTCGCGACGATGGCGGCGACGTAAAGTGTTCGGTGCAATTGCTTTGGCGGCAACCGCACATTTTCTAAAGTGTTCGATACATTTAGAAGATGCCTCAGCCGCACAACATGTCGCAGGTCGGTCGCGGTCGACCTGCGCGAGCTGCAGTCTACGAGCGTCTTCGCGTCCAGATCGGCGAGCTTCGCTATCGCTTGGGCGGCCTCCCATCGCCAGTCGAAGCGGACGGCATCTGGCGCGGCATATGGCTCGAGGAGGCACATCACTCGACCGCGATCGAGGGCAATACGCTCGTGCTCAAGCAGGTCGAGCAACTGCTGGACGAAGGCCGCGCAGTCGGCAACAAGGAGCTGCGCGAGTACATGGAGGTGCGCGGGTACGCTGATGCTGCCAATTGGGTCTATGGCCAGGCGGTCGACCCCGGCGCATGGTCGACCGGCAAACTGCTCTCGCTGACCGAGCTTCGGCACGTCCATCGTCTCGCGCTGGCGCCAGTGTGGGGCGTAGCACCTCATCCCAACGCCACCGACGCTGAGCGCCCCGGCTCCTTTCGTGAGCACGACATCCAGCCGTTTCCAAGCGGCATGCAGCCACCGCCCTGGCCCGAGGTGCCGGCGATGGTGGCCGACTGGCTCTCGACGGCTCAGAAGCTGGGCGACAAGAGTTCGGGCGCCGAGCCCGAGGCACTCGCGAGACTGCACTCGAGCTTCGAGCAGATCCACCCGTTTCTGGACGGCAACGGCCGCACGGGACGCCTCATTCTCAACTTGCTGCTGGTCCGGCTCGGCTATCCCCCGGCGATCATCTACAAGGGCGACCGCTCGCGCTACCTCGCTGCGCTTCGACGCGCCGATCAGGGCGACCGTGGCCCGCTCGCCGAGCTTCTCGCCCGAGCAATCCTCGACAACCTGCACAAGTTCGTCGTCCCGGCCGTTGCCGGGCCATCGCGCTTGGTGCCGCTGCCGGCCCTTGCCTCCAAGCAGATCTCTGCCAACGCGCTTCGTGTAGCGGCCACGCGGGGGCGGCTTCAGGCTTCCAAGGCCGCAGATGGCACGTGGCGCAGTACGCGCGCCTGGGTCGACGAATACCTGGCAGGGCGCTACGAGCGTGAGCAACGAGCGTCAAGAGGCAGTTAAGGCACGCTCCTCGGCAATCGACGCGACGCGATCAGAGCACCTCGCACGCGATCGTCCTAGCGTCAAAGCTTGCGGTACGACTGGTACGGCTCGCTCGCCGGCGCCGCAGCCCCCATTGCCGCTGGCCTCACACCCGTCAGTACCTACCCTCGTAATGAAGGGGTCCGGGGTTCGAGTCCCCGCGTCGGCTTGGCACGTCGGGGCTCGCGGCAGGGCTTGCCAATAGCATCGTGCACGTGCCGCCGCCGACGAGCCAGCCGATGGCAACCGCGCAACCGAGCATGATGGCGATCTGGAAACTCCCGCCGTACGTCGCCCGGCGCTGGGACAACTCGCTCACGAAACGCGCCGCGTTCAGACTGGGTGGCCTGCTCGGAGATCGGGTCCTGGTGGGCAAGACGCTCGGCGGCTCGGAGATGGCGCTGTCAATGCGCGACCACTTCCATCGGCGGATCTACTTCTGGGGCGAATACGAGAAGCGCACGACCGCTCTGTTCCGCCGCGTGGTGCGACCGGGGATGACGGTCTTCGACGTGGGCGCGAACGTCGGCTACTTCACGATGCTCTCCCGCGAGCTGGGAGCCGAAGTGCACGCCTTCGAGCCCAACCCCAACGTACGTCGTCTGCTCAGCTACAGCGCAAGCCTTCAGGAGGGGATCACCGTGGTCCCCGCGGCTTGCAGCGACCACGAGGGGACGATGACCCTTTGGCTTTCGCCATCTCGCAACACGGGCGGGTCGAGCCTGGAGCGCGAGACCGACACCCCGGTCGAGGTCGAGGTGATCGTCTTGGATGACTACGCCCACCGGGTCGGAGCGCGTCCAGATCTGATCAAGCTCGACGTCGAGGGGCACGAGCTCCGTGCGCTGAGGGGCGCACGGGGCTTGCTGGAGCAGGCCCGCCCGATCGTGGTCGTGGAGACCAAGCAGGAGCACGTGCTGGAGTTCATGCGCGAGTTGGGGTACTCGGCACATCGAATCCTCGCGGATGACTTGGCGCCACTAGAGGGCTTGACCAAGGCCGAGAACGTCTGCTTCATGCCCTGAGGCTTCAGCCGACCTCGCTTGCCGCTTGGGGCGAGGGCTCGGCATCGGCCTCGCTCGTACCGAGGAAGCGGTCGGTCACTTCGTTCGCGGCATCGCGGCTGTCGGCGTGCCCTGTGACCGAGACCAGGAACGGCTCTCGGTCGAGCGCGAGCAGGCGCGTGGGCGCGAGGGTACGAACCGTCGCGGTGCGAGGCACGTCGCGCAGCAGCGCAATCTCGCCGAACGAGTCGCCGGGGCCCTGGCGGCGCAGCACGACGCCGTCCTGTACGACTTCGACTTCGCCGCGATCGATCAGGTAAAAGCGGTCGCCGACCTCGCCCTGCTTGATGATCGCGCGCTCGGCGGGCAGCTCCACCGCCACCAGGCGCCCCGCGATGTCCTCGACGGTCGCGAGCGGCAGCGGCGCGAACACCGGACAATGGCGCAGCAGCTCGAACTCGCGCTCCGCCACCGGCGCGCTCGTCTGCAGTCGTCGCAGCGCCGCGTTGCGAAGGACGATCATCAGCGGCAGCGCCACGCCCGCGGCGACCAGGGCGCCCCCGATCCCCAGCAGCGAGACGAGCCCGGGAGCAAGGATCGCGCCAAGACCGATCGTGGCGACGAAGATCGTCTCGAGCACCGCCAGCACCCGCGCGAGCACGCGGTCGCCGCTCAGGCGCTGGACGAGCGTCAGGCCGGAAACCTTGACCAGCACGTAGCCGAGGCCGACGCCGGCCCAGGCGACGATCCCAAGCGCGACGCTCGGGAGCAGGCCTGTCAGCGCGAGCGGGACTCCGAGCGCGAGGCTTCCGAGCACCAGGCCGAGCGATAGCCGAGAGCGACCAAGCAGGGCAAACCCAAAGGCGCCGCCGAGGATTCCGCCTGCGCCGCGTGCGATGTTCAGAAACCCGACCCCCGCCGTGCCGATGTGCAACAGCTCGATCGCGGTCACGATCACGAGCACGTTGATCAGCCCGTCGAACGATCGACAGCGTCGCCACGACGCCCACCGCGAAGCGCAGGTCGGCCTCTCCGAGCACGGTGCGCAACCCCGCCGCCAGTTCCGCCATCGGGTGCTCCGCGCGTTGACGCGGACGGCTGTCGAGCGGAATCTCGAACATCAGGAAGGTCGCGAGCACGTACGCGAGCGAGCAGAGCCCGACGACGAGCGGGACGCTCGTCGCGGCGAGCAGGACGCCGCCGAGCCCCGCGCCCACCAGGAAGCTAAACGTGTCAATCGACCCCATCAACGCCGTCGCCAGCGCCACCTCGACCGGGGAGCGCGCCAGCGCCGGGATCAGCGCGGCGCGCGCAGGTTGGTTCGCGGTCGAGACCGTGCTGAAGATCGCCGCGAGCGCGAAGATCCAGGCCGTCGATGCGCCCTTGTAGGTCGCGAGCGCGATCAGCGCCAATAGCAGCGCGCGCAGGGCGTTTGTCACCAGCAGGACCCGCTGGCGGGGATAGCGATCCGCCGCGAGCCCCAGCATCGGCGCCGCGAGCGTCGCGGGGATCGCTTGGATCAGCGACACGAGCCCGACCGCCGCGGCGCCGCCGACCCTATATGCGTAGACCGCGAGCGTCACCGCGAACGCCCACTTGCCCAGCGAGGTCGCGGCCGTCGATAGCTGCAGGCGCCGCAGTGGGCGATTCGCCGCGACGAGCGTCAACTGGGTCGGTCGCCTCATCGCGACCGGAATCATCGCCGAGCGGCGCTCGTGCTGCGGCGTGGCTCCGAACGACCAGCCCAAAAACGCAAAGAGGCCGCACCCCAGAAAAGGTGCGGCCTCTGCGAGCGCGTTGGCTCAGGTCGTGGGCCCGACGGACGCCTCGAGGACGAACTGCAGTCGTCCCACCGTCGCGGCGCCGGCGACCCGGCCGGCGGTTAGAGGATCAGACGGGCCCTTCGCCGCCGCCTTCTTTGCCTTTTTCACGTTCTTCTATCTTTTTGGCTTTTTCTTCTTCGTGAAGTTTCTTGTTGGCTTCGCGCTGTTTTTCTAGTTCTTCACGTTTGACCGCTTTTTCGGCGTCCTTTACTTCCTTTTCTTCGGCTCGTTCGATCCGGGTTTCATTCCGTTCTTTGACTTTTTCGAGCCGTTCGATGCCGTGTTCTTTGGCTTTTTCACTGCGTTCTTTGTTCTTTTCGTGCGCTTTTTCCTTGGCTTCTTTGTTCTTTTCCTTCGCTTCTTCGAGCTTTTCCTTGTTGATTTCTTCGGCTTCTTCGACCAGCGGTTTTTCGCCTTCGGCTGCCTGCGCGCTCACCACACCCACGTTGATCGCAAACACGGTGACGAGCAGGAGCATGAGGCTCCGGAAGTGCTTCATCGTGATTCGTCCTTTCTCTCCGATGTAATCGCCCCGAGGCGGCAGCGCTCCCGCTGCGACCTCACGGCAATTCCTCCTGTTGTGCCCGTTCCCCGTCTCGCCCCTCGTTCCCCGCTGGTTCAGCGGTCTCTCCGCGTCGCGAGTGGGAGCACCGACGGTGCGCGGCGGCCGTGCCATCCGTGCCCCGTCGACCGATCCGGACACCCTGCTCGCAAAAGTGCGGCTCTATATCCGAGCATGCGTATCCCTATGACGTAGAGCTTTTGTGAACGCATGTTGGACAAGGGAAGAACGCGCCTGTTTCTAGCACACATGGTTTGACTCGTCCAATGCCTACGGGCCCAGACGGGTCCACGACGCGGTTAGAGCAGGTAGCAGAGCTCGCGCGCCCGAGCCGTCAGTTCCTCGCGGAAGTTCGGGTGCGCCACTGCGATCAGTCGCCGCGTGCGCTCCGCGATCGAGCTCCCGCGTAGCTCTGCCACCCCGTACTCGGTCACGACCTTGTTGACGATGTTCTTGAAGGTCGTCACTGCTGCGCCCGGGTGCAGCTGCGGCACGATCCGTGAGACCGTGTCATCCGCGGTGCTCGAGTGCAGCACGATGAAGGCCTGGCCATGCTCAGCCATCACCGCGCCGCGCGCGTAGTCGGGCTGGCCGCCCGAGGAGGACCAGTAGTCGCTGCCTAGCGACTCCGAGGCGCACTGGCCGAGGAAGTCGACCTCGAGCGTCGCGTTGATCGCCGTCATCAGCGGCTCGCGGGCGATGTTCGTGGGGTCGTTGGTGTAGTCCACGGGGTGGAACTCAACCCCCGGGTTATCAGCCACGAACTCGTACAGCCGGTTCGAGCCCAACGCCGAGGTCGTGACCAGCTTGTTGCGGTGAGTGCGCTTACGGGTGCCCGTCACCGCCCCGCACTCCACCAGGTCGACGAAACCGTCGCCAAGCAGCTCGGTGTGCACGCCCAGCTCGCGGTGCTCCTTCAGCATTCCGAGCACCAGATCGGGCGCGGCGCCGATGCCCGCCTGCAGGGTCGCCCCGTCGGGGATTCGCTCTGCGACCAGCGCCGCGATCTCACGGTCGCGATCGCTCCCCGTCGGTGGTGCCACCTCCACCAGCGGCGTATCCGCTTCGCACCAGCCTGCCACGTCTGAGACGTGCAGCTGGTTGCCGCCATAGGTGCGCGGGACGCTGGGATTGACCTCCACAAAGAACGGCACCTCACCGATAAACGACGCCGTGTACTCGGCGTGTGGGCCGAGCGAGAAGTAGCCGTGACGATCGGGCGGTGAGACCGCACTCAGCACCAGCCGCGGCGAGAGCGTCTGGCGCATCAGGCGCGGCACGTCGCTGAACGAGTTCGGCACTAGGTCGCAGTCGCCGCGGTGGAAGGCCGCGCGGCTGTGCGGCGATAGGAACCACGCCACGTGGCGCAGCCCTGGCAGTTGGCCGTCGATGTAGCGGCGCGGCCGCAAAGGCATCATCTGATGTAGGCGCACATCGCTCAGGCTGCCGCCCTCGACCGCCGCCTCGATCGCGTCGATCGTGCGCGCCGGTTCGGCGTTTGCCTGGCCGACGACCAGGTCCATGCCCGGCTCGATCAATTCGAGCACAGCGTCTGGCTCGCGCATCCGCGCCGCGAGCGCATCGCTGATCGGTTGTGGGCTCATCTGCTCGGTCTCGTTTCCTACGCGCGCTGTCGGCGCAGCATAGGCCAGCGCCCGCGGGAACCGCCACGTCTGGCTGGGCATTTGGCCCCGCGCGGGCGCTGCCCCCGAGGTCGCCACAACATAATCATCATAAATAAGGTTGAAATTATGGAGATTGCCGCTACGTTGGTCTCTCGCACGGCTCCCGAGCCGATCGCGAGCCCTCAGGAGTCCCCACCCAAAACCGCACGAACCCCTCTGAAAGGAAGCAGACCATGCCCAGCAGCATCCCCTCGAGAGCCCTCCGCAAGGCGCCGCATCCGTGGCGCCGCGCGCTGCGAGTGCTTGCCACGGCAATCCTCACCGTAGTCCCGGCCGCCGCCGTGGCAGGACCCGCCGTTGCGGACACCCCCACCGCCCCGCCGCCGGTGACGATCCTCACGGAGGGGAACGTCGGTCACGGCGACTTCTTCATCTCGCCCTTCGGCGGCACCGACAAATACGCCAACGGTCCCGAGATCCTCGATCAGCAGGGCAACGTAGTCTGGTTTCAGGCCGTGCCCGCGGGCCAGGAGGCATCCGACTTCCGCACGCAGACCTACCGCGGGCAGCCGGTGCTGACGTGGTGGCAGGGCACCGGACTCGGCGGCCTCGCGAAAGGCACCGACTACATCTACAACAGCAACTACCAGCAGGTCGCCACCGTTAACGCGGGCAACGGCTACAGCGCGGACGGCCACGAGTTCCTAATCACGCCGCAGAACACGGCGCTGATCCTGTCCTACACGACGGAGGCCGCCGACCTCACCTCGATCGGCGGCCCATCCAACCAGACGGTGATCGACGGGATCGTCCAAGAGATCGACATCCCCACCGGCAAAGTGCTGTTCCAGTGGAAGGCCTCCGACCACGTGCCCTACTCGCAGAGTGAGCAGCCGCTGCCCGCCTCAGCGAGCAGCCCGTGGGACTGGTTCCACGTCAACGCCGTGCACATCGACACCGACGGCAACATGCTGATCGACGCGCGCGACACGTGGACCACGTACAAGGTTGCTCGCCACAGCGGCAACGTCATCTGGCAGCTCGGTGGCAAGGCCAGTAGCTTCACGCTGCAGGCCGCGCCCGGCCAGAAGCTCAACAACGCAGGCGAGCTGTTCGCGTGGCAGCACGACCCCGAGGCGCTCGGCAACGACGTCTACACCGTGTTCGATAACGACGCGGCCGGCGTCGGCAACACCGGCGTGGACCCGACGGCCCAGTTCGGTCTCAGCCGCGCCGTGCGCTTCAAGCTCGACGAGCGTGCGCACACAGCCACGTTGCTGAAGTCCTACAACCAGCCCGACGCGCTGACCGCACCGTCGCAGGGCAACGCGCAGACCACGGCCGACGGCAACTTGCTCGTCGGCTGGGGCTCGTTGCCCTACTTCTCCGAGTACGACACGGCCGGCGACCTGCTGTTCAACGCCGAGTTCCCGGCTGGTGTGAATAGCTACCGCGCCTACCTGCAGCCGTGGAGCCCGGGGAGCGGTGGCGGCGGCCAGGGCGGCGGCGGCCATGGTGGTCACGGGCCGTGGGCCGGTCATGACGGCAAGTACCAGGGTGCACAGCAGCACGCGAAGTTCTCGCGGCACCGCTCCCGGCACCCGCGCCGCTAGGGCGAAGCGCCAGCCGACCGGCAGCACGAAGCACGCCCAGGCCGCCACGTGCGGCCTGGGGGTCGGCGCGGGCGGCGACTCACGTGCCGACCTTCGCGTCCTGCCCGAGCCTGCTGCGAGTATGGGGCGATGAGGTTCCGGATGCGCATCTACGCATCGGCTACGAGCCTTGCGCTCGCGATCTCGCTCGCGGCGTGCGGCTCGGGCGAAGCCGCCCACTCGACTGCGACCTCCAGCGCCACGGCGGCGGCGCGCGGCGCACACGGTGTCCGCTTGGTGCGGGTCGGCAGCTTTGATGAACCGGTGGGTCTGACGGCGGCGAGCGGCGACGCGAGTCGCGTCTACGTGGTGCAGCGAACCGGGCAGGTGATGCTGCTGCTGAACGGTCGCAAGCAGCCACAGCCGTTCCTAGATGTGAGCGGGGCGATCACGACGAAATTCGACGAGCAGGGCCTGCTGGGCCTGGCGTTCCCGAGCGACTACGCCAAGACAGGCCTGTTCTACGTGGACTTCACAAGCCAGAACGGCGACATCAAAGTCGTGCAGTACCGCCGCTCCGCTAGCAACCCGAACCTCGCGGACCCCGCGAGCGCCCACACGCTGTTGACGATCGAACACGAAAAGAATGAAAACCACAACGGCGGCCAGCTGGCGTTTGGCCCCGAAGGCGACCTCTATATCGGCGTGGGCGACGGCGGCAGCGAGGATGACCCCGAAAACAACGGCCAGAACACCGACACGCTGCTCGGCAAGATCCTGCGGATCGCCCCGACCGCGAGCGGCTCCTACACGATTCCCGCGGGCAATCCGTTCGCGGGAGCGGCGGGCAAGCGCCCGGAGATCTGGGCCTACGGCTTGCGCAACCCGTGGCGCTTCTCCTTCGACCGCGCCACGGGCAACATGCTGATCGGCGACGTGGGGCAGGACAAGGAGGAGGAGATCGACTTCGTGCGCGCGGGGACCGGCGCGGGCGCGAACTACGGCTGGAGCGTGTGGGAGGGCGATCGGCGCAACAAGTCCGGAGCGGCGCCGGGCGCGATCTCCCCGGTCCTGGTCGCGCTCCACTCCAGCGGCTACTGCGCGATCATCGGCGGCTATGTGGTACGCGACCGATCGCTCAGAAGCCTCTACGGCCGCTACCTGTTCGGCGACTTCTGCCGGCCCACGATCGAGTCGGTCTCGCTGGCGCACGGCCGCGCCAGCGGTCTTAGGGCTACGGGTCTGGAAGTCCAGGCCCTGTCCTCGATGGGTCAGGACGCGCGCGGGCGGATCTATCTGACCTCGCTGAAGGGGCCCGTGTATCGCATCGCCGCGCGCGGCTGAGCCCCGCCGAGGTCCGACCACGGCCGTATGGTGGGCCGATGGCGCGGACGAGGCTCTATCGCGACGGCGTGCTCGCGCTCGAGGACTTTCCGGTCGCGGACATATCCGAGCACATCAAGGAGCCGAACGCTTGCGTGTGGCTCGACTACTGCGAACCGACGCAGGCGGAGCTGGCGACGATCAGCAGCGAGCTGCAACTGCATCCGCTGGCGGTGGAGGATGCGATCACCGAGCACCAGCGTCCGAAGCTGGACCGCTACGACTCGCACCTGTTCATCAGCGCCTACGGGCTGAAGCTCGACATGGAGTCCGGGGAGCTGCAGACGAGCGAGGTCGGCGTGTTCGTCACCCCCAAGGCGCTGGTCACGGTGCGCAAGGATCGCGGCGTCGACATCGACGGCGTGCTCACGCGCTGGGATGAATCGAAAGAGCTGGCCCGCCACGGCGTGTCGTTCCTGCTGTGGGGGCTGCTCGACGACCTGGTTGACGGGCATTTCGAAGCGGTGCAGTCGCTCGACGCGGAGATCGAGTCGCTGGAGGACCTCTTGTTTGACGATCGCCCCCAGGAAAAAGAGGTGCAACGGCGCTCGTTCGAGCTGCGCAAGAGCCTCGTGCTGTTGCGCCGGCTGGTGGTGCCGATGCGCGAGGTGGTGAACTCGCTGATGCGCCGCGATCTGCACGTGCTGGATCAGGAAATGGCGCCCTACTACCAGGACGTCTATGACCACGTGATGCGCGCCACTGACTGGACCGAGTCGCTGCGCGACCTGGTGACGACGATCCTCGAGACGAACATCGCGATCCAGGGCAATCGCATGAACCTGGCGATGAAGAAGGTCACGAGCTGGGCGGCGATCATCGCGGTGCCGACCGCGATCACCGGCTTCTACGGTCAGAACCTCCCCTACCCAGGGTTCGCGGCGCACTGGGGCTTCTGGTTCTCCTCGGCGTTGATCGTGGTGGTCTCATCCGCGCTGTACTGGTCGTTTCGCCGCAACGACTGGCTTTAGCCCTCATGATGTGCTTCCGATGCAGGAGCTGATGCCGGCGCCAATCCCGCTTGCTCCCGAGGACCGGGCGATCCTCGAGCTGGAGTGCCGCACGATCGCGGGCCACACCTGCAAGGTTGTGCGCCTGGCGCCGGGCGAGGCGAAGGCCTTCGACATCGAGGCGCTGCGTACGCGGATCGGCGAGCGCATCGCGCTGGCGCCCGCGCTCACGCGCAAGCTCGGCGGCAGCGCACGGGCGCCCGCTTGGGTTCTCGATGAGGAGTTCGAGCTGTCTGAGCACGTCGTGGCTGCTGAGGTCGAGGGGACCGTCGATCTGCCCGCGCTGCGGGCGCTGGTCGCGCGACTGTTCGAGCAGCGTCTGGAGCGCTCGCGTCCCCTGTGGCGTATTGACGTTGTGCCGCTGAGCGACGGCGGCGCCGCGCTGATCTGGCGGATTCACCACGCGCTCGCGGACGGCACGGCCTCGGTCCGCTACGCGCGCGCGCTGCTGTGGGATGAGAGCGCGGAGGCGCAGATGAGCACGGCGCAGGCCCACGCCGCGCACGCGGTCGACGAAGCTCGCCGCCGCGCGCACCTCGCGGGCTTCCTGCGGCGCGAGTACGCCCGCGGCGAGTGCCGCTCGCCGTTCGACGGCACGATCGGCACCCGCCGCGAGGTCGCCTTCGCGGCGGTGCCGCTCGCCGGGCTGCACGAAGCCGCGAAGGCGCTCGATCAGGCGACGGTGAACGACGCGGTGCTCGCGATCGTCGCGGGTGCCGTGGGACGCTGGGTGGCGCAGCGGCACGGGGAGCTGGGCACGATCCGCCTGCAGGTGCCGGTCAGCCTGCACAGCGAGGGCGATGCGACCGCGAACCACGACTCCTTCTTCTCGGTCGGGCTGCCGATGAACGAGCCCGACCCCGTGGCGCGGCTGCGGCTGGCTCACGCGGCGAGCGCGGAGCGCAAGCTCGACCACGACGCGCAGTATCGCGAGCACCTGCTGCGTGAGCTGTCGGGCGTGCCGCCGCTGGAGCACTTCCTCACGCGGATCGAGCGCAACCCACGCCGCTTCGCGCTGAGCGTCTCAAACGTCCCGGGCCCGCGCGAGCCCGTCAGCGTGCTGGGCCGCCAGGTCGCGCGCCTACACTCGCTTGCCGAGATCGGCGAACACCATGCGTTGCGCGTCTCGGCGATGTCGCTCGCGGGGCTGCTCTGTTTCGGATTGTGCGCCGACCCCCATCTAGTCGATCAGCTGCACCTGATGGCCGCGGGCATCGAGGCCGAGGCGCAGGAGCTGCTCGACGCCGCGGGGATCGCGGCGCCGTCGTTCGATTACGAGGCCGGCTCGTCCTGACGGTCGTGCCGAGCAGTACCGTCTGACGGTGCCCGCGGCTGCCTCAGCGACACCCGAGGAGCCGGCGCCTGAGCAGGCGGGACCGGAGGAGTCCAGCGTCCGGCGCCGCGCCGTTGCTACGACCGGGATGGCGGCACTCACGCTGGGCGCCCTGGGCGTCGTCTTCGGGGACATCGGCACGAGCCCGCTGTATGCGCTGCAGACAGTCTTCACCGCGGACCATCACGCGGTGCACACCACGCCGGGCGACGTCTACGGCGTGATCTCGCTGGTGTTCTGGTCGATCACGATGGTGGTCTCGGTCAAGTACGTGACGTTCATCATGCGCGCCGACAACGGCGGCGAGGGCGGGATCATGGCGCTGACGGCGCTGGTCCAGGGGGCGAGGGTCAAGAGCGCGATGGCGAAGATGGCGCTCGTGACGCTCGGCATCCTCGGCGCATCGCTGTTCTATGGCGACGGCGCGATCACGCCGGCGATCTCGGTGCTCTCGGCGGTCGAAGGCGTGAAGGTGGCGGTGCCGGGCCTGGCCTCGATGGTGCTGCCGATCACGGTCGCGGTGCTCACGGTACTGTTCGCGATCCAGCGCTTCGGCACGAAGCTGGTGGGCCGTCTGTTCGGCCCGGTGATGGCGGTGTGGTTCGGCGTGCTCGGCCTGACGGGGATCGTCGAGATCGTCCAGCACCCCGCCGTGATCCGCGCGCTGTCGCCGACCTACGGGGCGAAATTCATGCTCGACCATGGCCACGTCGCGTTCATCGCGCTCGGCTCGGTCGTGCTCGCGGTCACCGGTGCCGAGGCACTGTACGCGGACATGGGCCACTTCGGGCGCCCGCCGATCCGCCGCGCCTGGTTTCTGCTCGTGTTCCCCGCGCTGACGCTTGAGTACCTCGCGCAGGGCTCTGAGATCCTGCGCTCGCCGAAGTCGGTGTCGAATCCGTTCTTCCTGCTGATGCCGACCTGGGCGCAGATCCCGATGGTGCTGCTCGCGACGGTCGCAACCGTGATCGCCTCCCAGGCGGTGATCTCCGGCGCCTTCAGCGTGACCCACCAGGCGGTGCAGCTCGGCTTCCTGCCGCGGCTGACGATCCGCCACACCTCGCGGCGCGAGATCGGGCAGGTCTATGCACCGAGCGTCAACGCCGCGCTGTTCGCGGTCGTGGTGGCGATCGTGATCGGCTTCGGCTCCTCGACCGCGCTCGGCTCGGCCTACGGCGTCGCGGTGACCGGCACGTTCATCCTCAACACGATCCTGTTCCTCGCGGTGGCACGGCTCCTTTGGCACGCACCGCGGCGGTTGATCGCGCTCGGCGCGGCGGTCTTCCTGACGATCGAGGTGACCTTCTTCGCGGCGAACCTGACGAAGATCGTGCACGGCGGCTGGCTGCCGCTGGCGATTGCGGCGAGCGTGTTCCTCGTGCTGATGACCTGGCGCCGAGGTCACGAGATCGTGAGCGTGAACCGCACGCGCGAGGAGGGCGCGCTGAGCGAGTTCATCGACGCGCTCGACGATTACGAGATCCCGGTGCAGCGCGTCCCGGGCACGGCGGTGTACCTGAACGCCCACGCGCAGACGACGCCGCTGGCGCTGCGTGCGAACGCCGAGCACAACCACGTGCTGCACGAGCGCGTGATCATCGTCTCGATGGAGACCGAGCGCGTGCCGCACGTCTACCACGCCGAGCGCCTGAGCTGCGATCAACTGGGGCATGCGGCCGACGGCATCACCGGCCTCACGGTGCGTCTCGGCTTCCAGGACGCACCGAACGTCCCCGCGATGCTGAAACTGGCGGTTCGCCAGGGCCTGCTCGAGCGCTCGCTCGACCTGGAGCAGCTGTCTTACTTCCTGTCGCAGATCACGATCGTTCCCACCCGCGCGCACGGAATGAACCCGTGGCGCAAGCGGCTGTTCCTGATCCTCGCCCGCAACGCCGCCAATCCGGTCGTCTACTTCCGCCTCCCTGACGAGCGCACGGTCACGGTCGGGGAGCGGGTCTCACTGTGATCCCCCCACAGTCGGCCCGGGCAGGATTTAAGCGACCGGAGCGGAAGGTCGATATCGAACTTCGACAGGTACTGCTGCGCCGCACGAGACGCACGCGAGCCGACTGAACAGGGGGCCGACGGTGGACAAAAAGAAACTCGTACTCACGGCGATGATCTTCGCGGTCGCGATGCTGTTCATCGATCAGACGATCGTGGCGCTGGCGGTACCGAACTTCCAGCACGAGCTGCACCTGTCCTCGACGGGCTCGCAGTGGGTCATCAACGGCTACCTGCTCTCGCTCTCGGCGCTGTTCGCGCTCGGCGGCAAGGTCGCGGACGTGTACGGGCCGCGCCGGATGGTGACGATTGGCGTGATCGCCTTCGCGCTGTGCTCGGCGCTGTGCGGGGCGACGCCGACGGGCTCGCTCGCCGAGACCTGGATCATCGTGTTCCGCGTGCTGCAGGGCGCCGCGGCGGCGATCCTGTTCCCGGCGGCGCTGGCGATCGTCGTCGCGAGCTATCCCGTGCAGGAACGCGGCAAGGCGCTGGCGGTGTTCTTCTCGATCACCGGTGCGCTTACGGCGGTGGGTCCGATCACCGGCGGCTATCTGACGGAATGGACCTGGCGCTCGATCTTTTGGATCAACGTGCCCGTCGCGATCATCGCGTTGATCCTGATCGCGCGCTCGAAACCAATCGAGGAGCGCAGCCCGTCGCGGATCGACGTGCGCGGCGCGGTGCTGGTCAGCAGCGGCATGGGCATCGCGGTGCTCGGCCTGCAGCAGGCGGGCGTGTGGGGTTGGAGCAGCGTCGCGACCTGGCTGTGCCTGGTCGCCGGGCTCGGGCTGCTGGCGGCGTTCGTGCGCTACGAGCTGCGCATTTCCGACCCGCTGGTGCCGATGCGCCTATTTGCAGGTCGCGCGTTCTTGATCGACAACGTGGTCCTGTTCCTGCTGTCGGTCTGCTTCGTGCCGCTGTTCTTCTTCGCCAGCCTCTACGCGCAGATCGCGCTGGGGGAAAGTGCTGGCGAGGCCGGCCTCTACATCCTGGTGTTCTTCATCGGCTTCACGATTGGGGCGCAGCGTGGCGGGCGCCTGCTCGACAGTCAGGGCGCGCGCCCGACGATCGTGCCGGGCTGCGCGATCGCCGCGGTCGGCTTCTATCTGTGGGCCGAAGAGCTCGACAACCTGTCGTTCAACTCCCAATGGTGGCGCTTGGCGATCGCGGGGCTCGGCGTGGGCATGGTCCTGGGCCCCGTCAGCACAGACGCGCTGAACCGCGCCGCGCACGCGACCTACGGCTCGGTGACAGGCTTGACGCAGACGGTCCGCAACTTCGGCGGCAGCCTCGGCCTCGCGGTGCTGGGCTCGATCCTGATCACCGAAAACGTCTCGCGCGTCGAGACGACGCTCAGCGGGCGCGTACCGAAGGCGGCGGCGGACAAGATCGCGCACGCGATCTCAGGGGCTTCGGGTGGCAGCGGCGCGGGTAGCGGCGCTCCGCCACATCAGATCCGCCTCGACTTCGCGCACTCCACGCAGACCGTGGTCTACGGGATGGCGGGCGCGATGGCGCTGGCGTTCATCGTCGCGCTGCGCTTTATGCCCGGCGGCAAGGCCGAGCAGCTAGTCGGCGAGGGCGATTCCGCGCCGGCCGCCGAGCCGGCAGCGGGCGTCGAGGCCGGGCCGGCCGATACGGGCGTGGCGCCCGCGTAGTCAGCCGCCCGCCGCGACCTCGAGCAACGACTCCTCCCGAGGCGCCTCCCGCGGGAGCTCTACGTCGGGCGGGGTCAGTGTCTTTGGTACGAGCGCTCCGGCTAGTAGGCACACGACCAGGAACCCCGTCGCCATCACGAACGTCTCGGTGAAGCCGGTGACCGCGGGCTGGCCGTGGATCGTGTGAGCGGCGATGAACGTCGCGGAGAGCTGACCGCCAAGCGCGCCGCCGAGCGTGCGCATCACGGTGTTCATACCGCTGGCGACCCCGGTCTGGTGGCTGGAGACCGCCTGCACGATCAGGTTGCCGAGCGCCGCGAACGCGAGGCCGATCCCGATGCCGAGCAGCGAGGCCGCGACCAGCAGGTCGATCGGGTGGCTGTGTTCGATCGCGAGCATCGCGAAGGCCGCGGTAGTGAAGGCGGTGCCGGCCAACAGCGCCATGCGCGAGCCAAAGCGCGCGGAGATGCGCCCGGCGAAGATGCCGAGGATCGTCATGCCGATTGTCGAGGGCAGCAGGTACAGGCCCGAGACCACGACCGAGGCGCCGAAGCCGAAGCCCGTGCTCTTGGGCAGCTGCGCGAACTGGGGGAAGACGATGAACGATGCGTACATGCCCGCGCCGAGCAGGAACGCCGCGAGGTTGGTGGTCCAGACGCCGCGGATCCGCATCATCGTCATGTCGATCAGCGGGTTGCGGCTACGGGTCTCGACCGCGATCCAGGCCGCGGTCACGAGCAGCCCGGCGAGGATCAGGCCGATCGTCTTGGCCGAGCCCCAGCCCCAGGTCGTGGTCTCGGAGACCGCGAGCAGCACCATCGAGATGCCGATCGTCATCAGCGCGGCCGCGAGCCAGTTGATGCGCCCGGGAACCCGGACCGGGGACTCAGGGATGAAGCGCCAGGTCGCGACGGCCGCGATCACGGTGGCGAACAGCGGTATCCAGAACAGCCAGTGGTAGTTCAGGTGCTCGACGATCACGCCCGAGAGGATGATCCCGACGCCGCCGCCGACGCCGAGGATCGCGGACAGCAGCCCGATGCTGCCGGCGACCTTCTCGCGGGGGAACTCGTCGCGCACGATCCCGAATGCGAGCGGGAAGATACCGCCGCTGGCGCCCTGAATGAAGCGCCCGACGATGATCAGCGCCAGCGAGCTCGAGACCGCGGCGAGCAGCGTCCCCGCGCCGAGGATCGCGAGCGTCGCGAGCAGCAGGCGCTCCTTGCCGTACATGTCGCCCAGCCGGCCGAGGATCGCGGTGCCGACCGAGGCCGAGAGCAGATAGGCGGTCAGCAGCCAGGTGATGTCGGTCTCGTTCGTGTGCAAGGCCCGCTCCATCGTCGGGAGCGCGGGCACGACCGAGGAGCTGAGCATCGCGTAGGAGACCCCAGCGAGCGAGAGCACGACGAGGATCAGCGTCGGATGAGTGCGTTCGGTGTCGGTCGCGTGCATCGAGGATGAGCGGGCGTCGCGGGACGAGGGTTGCGCACCGCCGCCGTAGCCGACTACAGTAGCGGAATGGGCATTCCGGTTCTGGCTAATTCGTCTGCTGGTTTGGAGGATGATCCGGGCGCGGTCGATACCGCGATGGGCTGGTCGGGCCTATCGGCGCAGGACAAGCGCGCGCGGCTGCTGCGGGCTGCGGGCGAGGTGTTCGCGCGCGAGGGGCTCGACGCGCCGATGCCGGCGATCGCGGCGGCGGCGGGCGCGGGCATGGGCAGCGTCTATCGCCAGTTCCCCGCCAAGCGCGACCTGCTGGCGGCGCTGGTCCTGGAGCGCCTGAAGCTCTCGCGCCAGGGCGCGGAGGCCGCGCTGGCGAGCGAGCAGGACGCTTGGAGCTCGCTGACCGGCCTGCTGTGGGCGCTGGCCGAGCGCCAGGGGGCGGATGAGGTGATGGGCGAGGCGATGGCAACCGTCTCCGAGCACCTCGAGGTGCAGGAGGCCTACAAAGCCACGATCGACTCGCTGGAGCGCCTACTCGAGGCAGCTCGCGTGGAGGGCTCGCTGCGGGCGGATGCGACGACGCTCGACCTACAGCTGCTGTTCGCGGCGACCCGTGCGGCGATGCAGTTCGAGGATGAAGCCTGGCGGCGGATGCTTGGGCTGGGGATCGACGCGCTGCGCGCCTGAGCGGTTGGAGGATTAGACAGCCGCGTGAGCGGCCCGCGCCTCAGCTGCTAGGCGGCCGCGAGCATGTGGTTGGCGCGCAGCAGTCCGTCCGAGTCCCAGCGGCGCTTGACCTCGCGTAGGCGCGCGCACACCTCGGGCGGCAGGATCGCATCCACGTCGCAGGCGCGCTCGGCGAAGTTGAAGTACTGACCCTCGTGGCGCCAGGGGCCCATCGCGTCGTAAAGGCGGTCGAGGTCGGCGTTGATCCCAGCTGGCGTCGCGGGCCCCATTGGTACGCCGATCCCGTTCATCAGGAAGGCGCCCTCGAGCTTGCAGAGCGCGCCGCCGTTCTCGGCCTCGCGGCCGAACGCCCCGCCCAGCTGGCGCAGCTCCGCGAGCAGTAGCGAGGAACCGGCCTCGGGTCCGGCCGCGCCGGCGAAGGCCTCGATCGCCTCGTCGGGCAGCTCGCCCAGCAGCGCGTGATGCCCGATCCCGGGCGTCGGCTGCTCGGGGTCCATGTGGATGCGCGAGAGGCCCGCGGTGGGTATCCACCCGACCATGTCCATGATCGGCTCGCCCAACGCGCGCAGCGGCGCGACCGTCGCCTCGCCGTGTTCCTGGTTGCCGATGCAGGCCACCCCGATCGTCAACAGTGCCCGGCCGCGCAGCGGCTCGGGCACGTCGGGCAAGGGCGGTGGACGTAGAAAGCGCACCACCGAGCTGACCTCCTCGCCCACGCCGGCGGCCCAGTCGCGGTAGCCGCGGATCGCCTCGGTGCCGAGCTCGGCGGGGAAGATCAAGGTGCCGGCATAGACCTCCGCGAGTGGGACCAGCTCGGTCTGCAAGGCGGTCACGATCGCGTAGCTGCCGCCGCCTCCGCGCAGCGCCCAGAACAGCTCGCCGTCGTGATCGGCGTCGATGGTGCGAAGCTCGCCCTCGGCGGTGACCAGCTCGATCGCACGGACGCGGTTGCAGGCAAAGCCGTGGCGGCGGCCGAGCCAGCCGAGGCCGCCTCCAAGCGTGAAGCCGATCACGCCGACGTCGGCCGCGGAGCCCGGCAGCGTGCAGAGTCCATGCGCTTGCGCGGCTTCGCCGAGCTCCAACGACAGCACCCCCGCCTGCACGCGCGCGATGCGGGTGTCGGGGTCGATCTCGATCCCGCGCATGCGCTCGGTCTTGATCAGCACCGTGTCATCGAGCGGGCCGAGCGGCGCGGCGCCATGGCCAGTGCCCTGGGCCGTCACGCGTAGCCCATTGGCGGCGGCATAGCGCACGACCTGGGCGACGTCCTCGGCGCTCTCTGCGAGCGCGACCATCGCGGGCTGCTGCTCGATGGCCAGGTTCCAGCTCGCGCGCGCGCCGTCCCAGTCCGTATCGCCCGCGCGCACCACGCTGCCGGCGATAGTTAGCTCCCCCGAGCTGCTCATCGCGGTCACTCTATGAGAAATGTCTGCGCCGCGTGTCCATTGTTCGGCTTCCCGTTCGTCGTGCATTCAGAAGACCACTAAAACTCTCGAAGGAGGAAGTAATGACCTACCTGCTGCAGATCTTCAATGCCCCCGCGCTGTCCGAGTACGAGAACCTCTCTGAGGAGGAACAGAAGGCAATCTTCGGCGAGTACATGGCGATCGCCCAGGCGCCCGGGGTGCTCGGCGGCCACCAGCTGCAGCCTGTGGAGACCGCGACGACCGTGCGGGTGAAGGATGGGCAGACGCTGACGACCGACGGTCCGTTCGCCGAGACCAAGGAGGCCGTGGGCGGCTACTACCTGTACGAGGCCGATGACCTCGACGCCGCGATCGAGATGGCGGCGCGGATCCCGGCGGCGCGGATGGGCGGCGCGATTGAGGTGCGACCGATCGTGGAGCACTGAGC
Source organism: uncultured Solirubrobacteraceae bacterium (assembly GCA_963697725.1). Taxonomy (GTDB): domain Bacteria; phylum Actinomycetota; class Thermoleophilia; order Solirubrobacterales; family Solirubrobacteraceae; genus Palsa-744. The sequence goes on along the minus strand of OY969096.1, from coordinate 3,008,408 downwards.
TGAGCATCAGCGAGCAGCCGCAGCGCTTCGAGCAACTATTCCGTGAGGAGTGGGGTCGTGTCCTCGCGACCTTGATCGGCTTCCTCGGCGACTTCGACCTCGCCGAGGAAGCCGCCCAGGAGGCGTTCTTGATCGCGGCGGAGCGCTGGCCGCGTGAGGGTCGCCCCACGAACCCAGGCGCGTGGCTGACGACCACGGCGCGCAACCGCGCGATCGATCGCATCCGCCGCGAGCGCACGCTGGCCGCGAAGACGCGGGAGCTCGAGCTGCGCGAGCCGAGTGGCGAAGTGTTCGAGGAGATCGAGGAGAGCGTGTTCCCAGACGAGCGTCTTGAGCTGCTGTTCACCTGCTGCCACCCGGCGCTCGCGACCGAGGTTCAGGTGGCGCTGACGCTGCGGACGCTGGGGGGGCTGCGCACCGATGAGATCGCGCGTGCGTTCTTGGTTCCAGAGCCGACGCTGGCCAAGCGGCTGGTGCGGGCGAAGCACAAGATCAAGGCGGCCGGGATCCCGTTCCGGGTGCCGCCTGACCATCTGCTGCCCGAGCGGTTGGTGGCGGTGTTGGCCGTGCTCTACCTGATCTTCAACGAGGGCTATGGCGGGCGCGGCGAGCTGGCGGGTGAGGCGATTCGCTTGGGGCGCGCGCTGGTGGAGTTGATGCCGGATGAGCCCGAGACCCACGCGCTGTTGGCGCTGATGTTGCTGCACGACGCACGTCGGGAGGCGCGCTTCGCCGACGGCGCGGTGGTGCTGCTGGCCGAACAGGATCGCTCGCTGTGGGACGAGGGGCAGATCGCGGATGGTCGCGCCGCGCTGGCACGTGCGGTCGCGCTCGAGGCCAGCGGCCCCTACGCGCTGCAGGCGCAGATCGCCGCGCTGCACACGCAGGAGCCGCGCGACTGGGCGCAGATCGCCGCGCTGTACGGGAGCCTCGCAGCACTCACGGGCTCGCCGGTTGTCGAGCTGAACCGCGCGGTGGCGCTGGCCGAGGCGGGGGAGACCGAGACCGCGCTGGCGCTCACGGACTCGCTGGAGCTCGACGGCTATCACTACCTGCACGCCACACGCGCGGAGTTGCTGCGTCGCCTGGATCGTCGCGAAGCCGCAGGCGCGGCCTACGCACGCGCGCTTGAGCTGGTGCACTCCGAGGCCGAGCGCCGCTTCCTGCAGTACCGCCTGGACGAGCTGCAGCGAGCGGGTTAAGTCAGGCCTCGAGCAGCGCCCGCGTGATGCGCTGGGGCGCTTCGAGCTGCGGCCAGTGGGCCACGTCCTCCAGGGGGAGTAGCGGCGCCCCCGGCAAGCGCTCGCGAATCCGCTCGGCCATGTGGGCGCCGGAGACGGGGTTGAGCATGCCCCACAAAAACGAGACCGGCACGTCGGTCTGCTCGAGCGCCGCGACCCAGCGCTGTTCGTGGCGTTCACGGTCGGTGATGTAGCGGATCAGCAGGTGGCCGATGCGCCGGCCGTCATCGCGCTGCATCGCGCGCCACATCTGCGCGCTGTCGCTCGCGGCGTCGTAGCTCTCGGCGAACGTGGGGCGCACGCCGCCGACGAACAGCTCCTCGTTCATCAGCTCGCCGATCCGCGGCCCCTGCTCGGGGTCGAGCAGCAGCGTCTGCGTCGGCTGGGGGCGGTGCATCTCGGGATAGACCCCGCCGTTCAGCAGCCAGACCGCGCGCAGTCCCACCGACAGGGCACCCTGCGCCCGCCGGGCGAGCAGCTCCTGCGCGACGGACACGGCGTAGTCGTGTGCCACTAGCACGGTCTCACGGATACCTTCGTGCGCCCATAGCGCCTGCACGAGTCCGGTCTGCTCGTGCAACGAGTACTCGTGCTCGGCGGGCTTTTCCGAGGCGCCGAAGCCGAGAAAGTCGGGCATCAGCAGCGAGTGGCGCTCGGCGAGCGCGGGCGCGACCTTGGCCCAGTCGTGCGAGGAGCTGGGAAAGCCGTGCAGCAGCGTGATCGAGGGGCCGCTGCCGAGGCGACGCACGAACACCTGGCGCTCCACGCCGCTCAGCTCCAGCGGTAGGCGCTCACCGGCGGCCCACCAGTCCTCGAGCTGCTCGCTCATGCCGCGCGGCGCTTGCGCTGCTTGTCGATCGCCGCGCGCACCGAGGCCGTCGCCGCGGCGCCCGCGACCTCCAGCGGCTCGGTGCTGCGTAGCGCGCGCGCCAGCACGAAGGCTCCCTCGAGCGCGGCGATCAGCTCAAACGCCAGCGCTCGCGAGCGCTTGGGCGAGAGGCCGCATTCCCGCAAGCGCCGGCTCGCGCCGTCGACCCAGCCATTGAACACATCGGCGCATGCCTGGCGCATCGGCTCGTTGGTGCTGGAGACCTCGAGCGCGACGGTCGCGATCGGGCAGGCGTCGGCGTAGTCGGTCTCGCGCAGCATCGCCGCGGCCGCGGCGAAGAAGTTGCGCGTCGCGGCCACGGGGTCCTCGCCGGGCTTGAAGAACTCGTCGATCAGCCGGCCGTAGATCGCGCCGGAGAAGCGGATCACCTCCTCGCCCAACTGCTCCTTGCCGCCGGGGAAGAAGTGGTAGAGCGAGCCGAACGGCGCGCTGGCCTCGGCGACGATCTGCTTGACGCCCGTGCCCGCGAAACCCTGGCGCCGAAACAGCTCGGCGCTGCGCTCCACGATCCGCTCCCTGGTCGCCGCCGGCATGCGAGCGAATGATACGGTACCTGCCAACTAGAGCGATCTATCTATTTATTAATTAATAGAAAAAAGGAGTCGCGTCGATGCCCGAGATCGAGCTGACCGCAGGGACGATCGAGTACGAGGACAGCGGCGGCGAGGGCCCGGTGCTGGTGCTGCTCGGGGGGCTGATCATGGACTCCTCGGTGTGGGATCCGCTGGTCGAGGACCTGCGCGCGGACCATCGCTGCGTGGTGCCGACGCTGCCACTGGGCGCGCACCGCAAACCGATGCGCGCCGATGCCGACCTGTCGCTTCAGGGCTTCGCGCGCATGATCGCCGAGCTGCTGGAGCGCCTGGACCTGCGCGAGGTGACGCTCTTGACGAACGACCACGCCGCGGCGCTCGTGCTCGCGGGCGGCGAGGACCCCGCGCTCGATCGCGTCGCGCGCCTGGTGATCTCCTCCTGCGAGTCCTTCGAGAACTACCCGCCGGGGCTGCCGGGCAAGAACGCGCGGGCCCTCGCATGGCTACCGGGCGGGAGCTTCCTGGCGGCGCAGGCGATGCGCCTCGGCGTCCTGCGCCGCTCGCCGATCGGCTACGGCTGGATGGCGAAGCACCCGCTGCCCGACGAGCTGCTGGACCGCTGGTTCGAGCCGATGCAGAGCCAGCGCGGCGTGCGCCGCGACTTCCGGCGCTACGTCACCGGCGGGCGGCGGCGAGAAATGGTCGCGTTCTGCGAACGCCTGCGCGGGTGTCCGCTGCCGACGCTCGTCGTCTGGACGCCCGAGGACAAAGTCCAGCGCCCCGAGCACGGCCGCCGCTTCGCCGAGCTGCTGCCGGACGCGCGCCTGGTCGAGATCGCCGACAGCTACACGCTGATCATGCGCGACCAGCCGCGCGCGTTCGCGCGCGCGATCCGGGAGTTCGTGCGCGAGCGGGCAGCCACGACAGCGATCAGCTGAGTACGCACCGAGCCCGAGTACCGCTGGGAGCGATCCTGAGCGACTGAGCGCGGGGCTGGGAGAATCGGCGGATGCCGCTGCTGCTGGTCAAGCTCACGCTCGCGCCTGCGCTCGTCGTCGGCTCCTCGCTCGCGGGGCGCCGCTGGGGTCATCGGGTCGCGGGCTTGCTCGTCGCACTGCCGCTCGTGGCCGGACCGATCCTGCTGATCACAGAGCTCGAGCACGGCAGGCACTTCGCCGCCAACACTAGTGCGGCCGCGCTGCTCGGGCTCGTCGCGCTGGTCTCGTTCGTCGCCGTCTTCGCACAGGTGGCGCGCCGGGCGGGCTGGCTCGCCGCGGTACTGGCCGGCTGGATCGCCTTCCTCGCCGTCGCGCTCGCCTTCGGACAGAGCAAGATCCCGGCCGGCATCGGCCTCGCGCTCGCCGCCGGTGCTTTCGCGCTGGCGCCGTCGCTGTTGCCGCGCGACCCCTACGAACGGGACAGGCCAATCGCCAAGCTGCCCGCCTGGGATCTGCCGGCACGCGCGTTTGCCACGGCGCTGCTCGTGCTGGGCCTGACCGGGGCTGCCGCTGGGCTCGGTCCACGGCTCACAGGTGTGCTGACGCCGTTTCCGGTCTCGAACACCGTGCTCGCCGCGTTCGTGCTCGTGCTCGAGGGCCCCGTGCAGCTCGACGCCTTCTTCCGTGGCTTTTTGCGCGGCGCCTTCGGCTTTGCCGCGTTCTGCTTCATCGTCGCCGTGCTCGTGATCCCGCTCGGTGCGCTCGGCGCGTTCCTGCTGGCGCTGTGCGGGGCGCTGCTCGTGCAACTGCTGGCACGGGTGCTCGTGCGTGTGCGCGAGGGCCGCGCCGAGGAGCAGTCCGGCGCTACTGGTTCAGCCCGAGCGAATCTATGATTTCGCCGAAGGTTTCGACTTCGCGCGCTTCGGCTTCCGCGACCGCTTCTTCGAAGTGCTGGGTGCGCTGGAGCAGCGGCTTCTGTGAGGGCCGCAGATAGGGGGCGAGCATGCCTTTCGGCACGAAGCCCACCCCCACGTAGTTTTCATAGAAGGTCTGCCTGAAGTGGATCGTCGTGGCGGGCAGCGCCGTATAGCCGCTGCCCTTCCAGGCGCGCAGGTCGCCGCAGACATCGGGTAGCGGCGTGCGCACCTCGGCCAGCCCTTGGCGCGCGTAGCGGTGCACGGCGCGGGTCAGGGCCGCGTTGCTCCAGCTCAGCTTCGAGACGCTGCGCGCGAACTTCGCTGCCGCGGCGGCGCCCGGCTCGTAGCCGACGATCGTCATTGCCCCGATCAGCTCCCACGTGAGCTTTTCGGAGTCTTCGTTTTGGGGAGAGCCCGCGACCACTTTCGGGCATTCGCTACGCAGGCGTTGGCGCAGCGCCGCGATTCTCGCCCGCCCCATGGGAATCAGCCTATGTCCCGTGCTCACCAGCGTGAAGTTGGCCCGCAGATACGCTTCGGTCGTGGCCGTGTCGGAGGATGCGGCGGCAAGCGAAGGCGACAGTGGCCCCGCGAAGGGCAGCAACCCCAACGCGCACCAGGCGAGCGCGGCGGCGATCGTCCCAGTCACTCTGTACCCGAACCCTCTCACGGTTTCGAGCCTACTCGCCCGCGCACATGCGTGTGTCGCATGCCGAGCGTTTGCCCTTGGCCCCGCGGTACCGGCATGCGTCCAATCGCCAAGGTTTTGAACCAACTCTTACGTTGCCCGCGTGCGGATGTGGCACCCTTCCGACCTCGACACCCGCGGGCACGAGCAGCTCGGCACGGGTGTCCGCACTCCTACATGCGTCGCAACGCACTAATCATCCTGGGCTTCGTCGTGCTGGCATGGGGCATATTGGCCCTCGCGCTCGACTCCCCGAGCTTGAAACTGGACTCGGGCTCGAGCGCCTCTAGCGGCGTCTCGCCGGCTTGCTTGCCGGCCTCGATCGCGCACTCGGCGGCGCTCGCGGGCACCGCGGTCGACGTCTCTCCCGCGCCAGAAACAGACACCGCCAACCCGCACACCCAGATCAGCTTCCTGGGGGCATCCCCCGATGCGGTCCGCGACGTCTCCGTGGTCGGCGAGCGCAGCGGCAAGCACCGGGGGCAGTTGCGCGGCTACTCCCAGGGCGACGGCGCGAGCTTCACGCCCGATGTTCCGTTTCAGGTCGGCGAGCGCGTCTCGGTGCACGCCACGATCGGCGCGGTAGGCGGCGGCACGCAGGTCGCGTTTGGCTTTCGCATCGACACCCCGTATTCGACGGCCAACACGACCGACTTCGCCAACCTGCCCGCGGCGCCCGCGGACTCTCAAAGCTTCTACACGCTCCCGGGTGAGCAGGCCCCAGTGATGACGGTCACCGTGCCGGATCGCGACCCCTCGGCGGGGGACGTCTTCACGACGAACGGGCCGGGTCCCGGCCAGTACGGGCCGCTGATCTACCGCCCCGACGGGCGGCTCGTCTGGTTCGAGCAGATGCCGAACGGTGAAGCCGCGGAGAACCTAAACCAGCAGACCTATCGGGGCCAGCGGGTGCTGACCTGGTGGCGGGGACACGTGCTCTCGCTTGGTTTTGGCCAGGGCGAAGACGTGGTGATGAACTCCAAGTACCAGACGATCGCCAGCGTCAAGGGGGGCAACGGCCTAAAGGCGGATCTGCACGACTTCCGGATCGCGCCGGGCGACGTCGCCTACGTCACGGCCTACAACCCGATCCGTTGCGACCTCAGGAGCGTGGGGGGCGTGGGCAACGGGGCGATCGTCGACACCGCGATCGAGCAGGTCGACATGAAGACCGGGCTCGTGCGCTGGGAATGGCACAGCCTCGACCATATCGGCGCCTCGGAGTCCGAAGTCGAAGCGCCGGAAGGCCCGACGCCGTGGGACTACTTTCACATCAACTCGATCGATCCCGAGGAGGACGGCAACCTGTTCATTTCCGCGCGCAGCACCTGGGCCGGCTACCAGCTGCAGCGCGGCAGCGGCAACGTGCTCTGGCGCCTGGGCGGCAACAAGAGCTCGTTCAAGATGGGCCCCGGCACGCGCATGGCCTGGCAGCACGACGGCCGCATGCTTTCCGCGAACGAAGTCAGCTTCTTCGACGACGGCGCCAATCCCCCGATCCACCACCAGTCGCGCGGGCTGCGAATCAAGCTGGACTTCAAGACCCACGAAGCGCGGCTGGCCGCCGTTTACACGCATGCCAATCCACAGCTGCTCGCGGCGAGCCAGGGCAACATGCAGACGCTCCCGAACGGGAACGCGCTGATCGGCTACGGCGGCGTGCCCGCGATCAGTGAGTACTCACGCGATGGATCGCTGCTGTTCGATGCCCATCAGCCCTACGACATGTCCTTCTACCGCGCCTTCCGCTTTCCCTGGGAGGGCCGTCCCGCGACCCCGCCCGCGGTGTTCGCGAGCATGAACGACACCGGCGAAGAGACGGTCGTGCACGCGAGCTGGAACGGCGCTACCGAGGTCGCCTCCTGGCGCGTGCTCGCGGGGCAGCACCCGAACGCGCTGAAGCCCCAGGCCGAGATCCCGGCCGATGCCTTCGAGAGCGCGACGACGCTGCCGGCGAAGTACGCGGACGCGGCGGTTCAGGCGCTGGACGCGAGCGGCCACGTGCTGGGCACCTCTAAGACCGTCGCAGTGATCGGCTACTACGCCTCGCTGCGAGGCGGGGGCTAGCGGGATGCCTACTAGTAGGCCGGTTTTGACTTGTGCTTGTGGGTCGTGGTCGTGCTGGTCGGCGTCGTGCTGCTGGTCGGCGTCGAGCTGCTCGTCGAGGAGGAAGATGAGGAGCTACTGCCGCACCCGGCCACCGCGACGGTGCTCGCCAGGACGGCCAGGGCCGTTAGCATGGCGGTCAGTGGCGTTCTTCTCATGGGGCGGGCTCCAATCGTCGCTCAAGGGATCGGGGGCGCAGCCTACCAGGCGTTTCTGTAGCCGATCTCAGGACGGCGGGCGCTCGTGAGCGTGGACACGACGGCTGGTCCACAGGGCGCCGCGGCGGCTCCCGCGGAGGACAAACAGCGTTCGGCTTCGAGCTGGCTGCTGGTCGTGTGCTGTGTGGCGCAGTTCATGGTGATCCTCGACCTGAGCATCGTCAACGTGGCGCTGCCCTCGATCCAGTCGGACCTGGGTTTCACCTCGCCGGATTTGCAGTGGGTGGTCGACGCGTACGCGATCACCTTCGCGGGCTTCTTGATGCTGGGGGGCCGCGTGGCGGACCACTTCGGCCAGCGTCGCACGCTGGTCGCGGGCCTCGTCCTGTTCGGGCTCGCCTCGCTGGCGGGCGGCGTCGCGCCCGACCAAGTGGTGCTCGTGGCCGCGCGCGCGATCCAGGGTCTCGCGGGCGCGCTAATGGCCGCGACCTCGCTGGCGATTATCACCGCCTCCTACGAGCCGGGGCCGAAGCTGCACCGCGCGATCGGCATCTGGGCCGCGATGAACGGGCTCGGCGGCGCGGCGGGCGTGCTGTTCGGGGGGATCATCACCGAAGTCCTGAGCTGGCGCTGGGTGCTGCTGATCAACCCGCCGATCGCGATCGCGGCGGCGATCGTGGCCTACGCGGTGGTGGCGGAGCGGCGCAAGGGGCGCGAGGCTGCGCCATTCGACCTCGCGGGCGCGCTGACGCTGACGCTCGGCCAGATGGTGCTCGTCTACGGCGTCGTGGAAGCGGGGCTGAAGGGCTGGGGCACGTTCGAGGCGCTGGGCCCGATCGCGCTCGGCATCGTGCTGCTCGGCGCCTTCGGGCTGATCGAGTCGCGCTTGGCCAAGGCGCCGTTGATCCCCTTCAAAGAGCTGACGCTCCCGCTGCAGGTCGCGAACACCGTGGTGCTGCTGTTCAGCGCGGCGCTGTTCCCGATGTGGTTCATAAGCTCGCTCTACATCCAGCAGGTGCTGGGCCTGTCGCCGCTGCACGCGGGCCTGATCTTCCTGCCGATGACGCTGACGATCATGCTGATCGCCTCGCGCGCCGGCAAACTCGTCAGCCACTTTGGCGTGCGCCCCGTCCTGGGCAGCGGGCTGATTATGTTGACCGCGGGGCTGTTGCTGTTCACGCGGATCGGCTCCAGCGGCAGCGCGATTGTGTACGTGATCATCCCGGGCGTGCTGACCGCGGCGGGGATCGCGATGTCGATCGTGCCCTCGACGATCGCGGCCACCCAGGGCGCGAAGGAGGGCCAGGCCGGGCTCGCCTCGGGCTTGGTGAACACCTCGCGCCAGGTCGGCGGCGGACTCGGGCTGGCGCTGCTGATCACGTTCGCGACCCAGCACACCACACACCTGATCGGCACGGGCGAACAGGTCGCCCCGGCGCTGACGCACGGCTTTGCGCTCGCGTATTTGATCGGTGCCTGCCTGGCGGCGGTGGCGGCGCTGCTGACGTTCTTCGCGCTGCCCAAACCCGACAGCGCGCTGCTTCCGGCAGCGCGACGCTTCGCGCTCGGGATCGGAGCCGTGTTGGCGGTGTTTGTCGCGCTGACCGTCGTCTTCGAAGGCTCACACGCTGCTCCGCTCGGGAGATACTCGACAAAGGATGCCTACAGCTATGTCACGGCACCATCGCTGCACCCGCCCCAGATCCGTCTCAACAAGCGTGCCTCGACGGGCGAGCTCGGGCCGGGCTACATCTTCACGGCGAACTTCTACAACCTGAACGAACCGCCGATCGTCGGCCAGAGCGGGCCGCTGATCTTGGACCGCAACCTGCAGCCGGTGTGGTTCCAGCCCGTGCCGGAAAAGATCGTGGCTGCAAACCTCAGCCAACAGACCTACAAGGGCAAGCCAGCGCTGGCCTGGTGGCAGGGCCGTGTCACGAACACCGGCGCGACCGAAACCGGCGAAGACGTGGTGGTCAACCAGCATTACCAGCCGGTCGCAAGGCTGAAAGCGAAGGACGGCTGGGTGCTTACCCTCCACGAGTTCCTGATCAGCGGAGAAGACGCATGGGTTACGGCGAACAAGAACGTGCCCAGGGATCTGTCCAAGTACGGGGGCGCCTACAACGGCGCGCTGATCGACTCCGCGGTGCAGGAGTACAACTTGAAGACCGGCGAGCTGGTTCGGAATTGGGACGCGATCGACCACATCCCGTTGAGCGAGTCCCAGGCCTCGCTGCCCACGAATGCGTTCCCGTGGGACGCGTACCACATCAACTCGATTCAGTTGGTCGGCGACGGAACCTTCCTGGTCTCGATGCGCGACACGTGGGCCGCCTACCTGGTGAACATCAAGACCGGCGCGATCGAGTGGACGCTCGGGGGCAGGAACTCGAGCTTCAAGCTGGGCTCGGGTGCTGCCTTTCAATGGCAGCACGACGTGCGCCTGCAGCCGGACTCGACGGTCAGCATGTTCGACGACCACTGCTGCCAGCTCACGGGCGGCGGAACGTCGGTCGCGGCGACGGGGCCCTCGCGAGGGCTGCTGCTGAAGCTCGATCAGGGCGCGCGCACCGCGAAGCTCGCGGCCCAGTACACGGGCGGCGGCGACTTCGAATCCGAATATATGGGCGATACGCAGCCGCTGTCGAACGGCAACGTGTTCGTGGGCTGGGGCTCGGAACCCTACTTCTCGGAGTACAGCCACTCGGGCAAGCTGCTGTTTGAAGGCCAGCTGCCGGGGCCGAACCTGAGCTATCGCACGACGCTCGGGCGATGGTCGGGCATGCCGCTGTCGCCGCCCGCGGGCGCGGCGCGCGAGGCCGACGGCAAGGTCACGGTCTACGCGAGCTGGAACGGCGCGACGGCGCTCGCGTCCTGGCGCGTGCTGGCGGGCAGCGGCGGTTCCCGGCGCGTCGTGGCGACGCGCGCGAAGGAGGGGTTTGAGACGGCGATCCCGCTGGCCCAGAGCTACCAGAGCTACAAGCTGCAGGCGCTCGACGGCGCGGGGCATGTGATCGGCAGCTCGCGACCATTCACGCTCGGTGGCTAGGCAATCGGCACGCGCCGCCTCGGCGGGGGATACGATCGCCGACCGAATGACGCGTAGGCTGTTGAGAACTGTGCTCGCGCCGGGGCTGCTGCTGGGCGCGGTGGCGCTGAGCGCATGCGGTGGCACCTCGGAGGCGACCTCGGCCACGCTGAGCGCCGCCGTCGCTAGGCCGGCGTCGGGATCGATCGCGGTCTCGCCACAGCCGGGCACGCCCGATGCCTCGCCCTCGACGCAAATCAGCTTCCTGGGCGGCGCGGGCACGCAGGTCTCGGCCGTGCACGTCGTGGGCTCCAGCAGCGGCTCGCACACGGGCGTGCTGCGCGCGTACTCGACCGGCACGGGCGAGAGCTTCCTGCCGAGCAAGCCGTTCCGCGCAGGCGAGAAGGTCACGGTCCACGCGACCGCGGGCGGCAGCGCGGTCAGCACGAGCTTCACGATCGCCCACCAGGCGCCGGTCAGCCAGAAGCAGTTCCCGGTCAACCCCGGCGATCCCAAGGCGATCCAGCACTTCAACTCCGCGCCGACGCTGACGCCCTCGACCGTTCGGATTACTACGCCCGCGAAGCCGGGCACCACTCCGGGCGATCTGTTCCTGGCGCCCTACCAGGGCAAGGGCACGCCGGGGCCGATGATCGCCGAACAGGACGGCAGCCTCGTGTGGTTCAAACCGCTGCCGAAGGGCGAGTCGGCGACGAACATGCAGGTGCAGCAGTACCAGGGCAAGCCGGTGCTGACCTGGTGGCAGGGACGCATCCTCGAGGTGGGCTTCGGCCAGGGCGAGGACGAGATCTACAACACCTCCTACCAGCACGTGGCAACGGTCAAGGCCGGCAACGGCTACCACGCGGACCTGCACGAGATCCGCCTGACGCCCGAAGGCGCGGCCTGGACGGACGACTTCGACCCGATCGAGATGAACCTCGCGGGCGAGCACGGCCTCTCAGACGGCGTGCTGACGGACTCGGTGATCCAGGAGATCGACGTCAAGACGGGCCTGGTGATGTGGGAGTGGCACGCGCTGGGGCACATCCCGCTCTCGGAATCGAACAACCCCGCGCCGAAATACCACTACCCGTGGGACTACGTGCACATCAACTCGATCTCGCCGGGGACGAGCGGCGACGTGTTGCTGTCCTCGCGCAACACCTGGGCGCTGTATGACGTGGATATTGCGGGCGGCGGGATCCGCTGGCGCTTGGGCGGCAGCCATTCGAGCTTCAAGCAGGGCGCGGGCGCGCGCTTCTACTGGCAGCACGACGCCGAGTGGCAGCCCGGGGGGCTGATCTCGCTGTTCGACAATGGCTCGACGCCGCCGAAGGAGAAGCAGTCGCGCGGGCTGTTGCTGAAGCCCGACACCTCCAGCCACACGGTCACGCTCGTCAAAGCCCTGACGAACCCCTCGAAAACCATGCTGGCCTCCAGTCAGGGAAACACCCTCAGCCTGCCGGGCGGCAACTGGATGATGGGTTACGGCGGGCTGCCGAACTTCACGGAGTACGACTCCTCCGGGCACGTGCTGCTCGACGGCACGCTGGGTAAGAACGTCCAGGACTTCCGCACCTACCTGGCGCCCTGGAGTGCGACAGCGCCGGGCAGGCCGGCGCTCGCGGTGCGCGGCGGGAGCGCTTATGCGAGCTGGAATGGGGCGACCGCGATCGCCTCCTGGCGCCTGCTCGCAGGCGCCTCGGCAGGCGCGCTCGCGCCGGTCGCGACGGCTGCGAAGTCGGGCTTTGAGACGACGATCAAGGCGAGCGGCGGCCCCTACTTCGCAGCGCAGGCACTCGATGGGTCGGGCAACGTGCTCGGCACGTCGGCAGCGGTCAAAGGGTGAGGTCACCGCTCGCGCTAGCGGGCCTGGTTGTGCTGCTGGCGGGCTGCTCGGGCGGGGCGGGGGCGGACCAACGAGCGCGGTCGAGCAAGTTCCACGAACCCGCGATCTCGCCGAGCTGCGTCCCGCCGCGCCTGAACGTCTCCGCGGCGCTGGCGGGCTCGCGCGTGACGGTCTCACCCGAGCCCGACTCCCGCGACGCGTCGGTCGCCACGCAGATCAGCATGCTCGGCCCGCCCGCGGGCAGGCTCTTGCACGTGACGGTGAGGGGTTCTGAGAGCGGCGCCCACAGCGGGCGGCTGCGGGCCTACTCGCAGGAGGATGGCGCGAGCTTCGTGCCCGCGAAGCCGTTCACCCAGGGCGAGCGCGTGAGCGTCCATGCGGAGTTGCGCGATGGCGCGCGCACGATCCCGTTCGCGTGGAGCTTCACGGCAGCGGTGCAGGACCACGGCGGTCACGCCGGCGGCAGCCCGCGCCCTGCCCCACAGATCGCCGCCTATCAGCGCTTTCACTCGCGCCCGGATCTGAAGCCGCCGACGGTCACGGTCACGGCGCGCAGCGCCGCGGCCAGCAAGGGCGAGGTGTTCATCGCGCCGTACTCGGGACCGGGGCAGTACGGGCCGATGATCCTCGGCGAAGACGGCTCGTTGATCTGGTTCCAGCCGCTGCAGCCGACCGGTACCCGCGCGGCGGACTTCCGCGTGCAGCAGTACGAAGGCAAGCCGGTGCTCACCTGGTGGCAGGACCCGCTGATCACGGGCGCTTCGAGCAAGGCGGGCGAGGTGATCATGGACAGCGCCTACCGTCGGATCGCGGTGGTGCGCGCGGGCAACGGCTACCAGCCGGACCTCCACGAATTCCAGATCACGCCGCAGGGCACAGCCTTGATCACGGTCTACGACGGGATCGACTGCGACCTCTCCAGCGTGGGCGGCGCGCGCGACGCGGCCGTGGCGGACACGCTGCTGCAGGAGATCGACCTGAAGACGGGCTTGGTGATGTACGAGTGGCACGCGCTGGACCACGTGGCGCTGGCGGACTCCTATGCCTCGGCGAAGCGTTCCAGCCGCACCACGCCCTTCGATCAGTTCCACATCAACGCGATCGACGTGCAGCCTGGCGGCGACCTGCTGGTGGATTCACGCAACACCTGGGCGGCCTACGAGGTCGATGCGCGCAGCGGGCAGGTGCGCTGGCAGCTGGGCGGCAAGCACTCGAGCTTTCAGATGGGGGAGGGGACCCGCACGGCCTGGCAGCACGATGCCCGACGCCAGCCCGACGGGACGATCACGTTCTTTGACAACGGCGCCACGCCCGCGGTTCACAAGCAGTCGCGGGCGATCGACGTGCGCTTGGACATGCAGGCGATGACGGCGACGCTCGTGCGCGAAGTCGAGCACCCGGGCAAGGCGCTGGTGGCGGGCAGCCAGGGCAACGTGCAGGCGCTAGGTGACGGCGACTGGATGGTCGGCTGGGGCGAGGTGCCCTACGTCTCGGAATTCGACCCCACGGGCAAGCCGCTGTTCGACGCGCATCTGCCGGATACATATGAGTCCTACCGCGCCTACCGCCTGCCCTGGAGCGGGCGACCGGACAGTCACCCAGCGCTCGCGCTGGCTCGCTCAACGCCAGTGCGCAGCGGCTCCTCGGGCGGCGGGGTGACGGTTTACGCGAGCTGGAACGGGGCCACGGCGGTGGCTGGATGGCGCGTGCTGGCGGGCCCCTCCATCGCGAGCTTGGTGGCGGTGGCGAGCGCGGCGCGTGGGGGCTTCGAGACGGCGATCAGCGCGCGGGGTGTGGCTGCGGGCGACTACGTCCAGGTGCAGGCGCTCGACGCCAGCGGCACGGTCATTGGCGTCTCGCACGCACGCCGCGCTTGAGTCGGTGAAAACCGGTTTCCCCGGTGGCTTCGCCGGGTTGCTCGAGTCCTTCGAAGATTTTTTCCGCGCGCCGTTCGCGCACCGCCGCGGCGTTGTTCGCCGCGGCCCGGGCGGTCGTGAAGTAGTCGGTGAAGCCCCGCGCGTGAGCTGAGTTAAGACGCGCGGGCAGCTGGCGACGCAGCTCCTGTTCCAGCGCGTGCTGGAGCGTCTGCGAGAGGGGTGCCTGCAGTTCGCTCTCGCCGGCGCTGTTGTGCAACTCCATGCGCCCGCTGTCGCTGCCGTAGTCGTAGAGCTCGTCCTCCTGGCCCTCGGGCAACAGTTCTATGTTCTCGGCTTCCCAGTCGGAATAAGTGGCGTACTTCGCGTCCAGCGTGCGCACCGCGATCACGTGCCGTGGGGCGTCCGCGGCGTAGGGTTCGATCGCGTACTCGGTCACGGTCTCGTCGGTCGTGTGCAGCACGAAGGGACGCCCCGCGGCGCCGGGATCGGCCAGCATCGCGGCGAGATCCGCGCGTTCGGCCAGGTGGTCGTAGTGGGTTTCCTCGCGCCAGTCGTTTGAACCCGTGGCGATCGTCAACAGCAGCGGTGCGATGTCGACGCTGGAGGTCAGTTGCGTGCGCGTGACTTCGCTGTCCTGGGTGAGCTCGCCGCGATAGTCCTTGACCATTAGCGGCACGCGGATTGCCTCCTCGTAGGCGCCGGCGCCCTTGCCGCGCAGACCGTGCGAGCCGCCGTACTCGCCGTGGTCGGAGGTGAACACCACGACGGTGTTCTTCGCGACCTCGGGGTGGCTTTCGAGCGTGTCGAGCACGCGCCCGATATGGAGGTCGACCTCGCGCTGGAGCTTCGCGTAGAGGTTGATGAAGTCCGACCAGAGCGCCACGACTTCCGGGCCTTCGAAGGGCACGGGGCCGAACGAGGCCGCGGCGGTTTCCTGCAGCGAGCGCTGCAGCCGCGGCTTGTTGCGCTCGATCAGCAGCTCGGGCGTCTCGAAGTTGGCGGGCAGGCTCTGCACGACGCTCTGGGCATCGGTCTCGGCGGCGATGCGGTTACTCCACACGTACCACCAGGCGATGTCGTGCGGGTTCACGAACGAGACCGTGGTGCACCAGGGCTCGGAGGGGCGCTCGTGCTTGAACCACTTGGCGAACTGCTTGACGATGTGCCCGTCCAGGCGCCAGCCCTGGCCCGGGGCGCCGTTGGGCGAGGGGAAGGTGCCGCCGCCGAAGCCGTAACCCTGCAGGGCACGCTCACCGCGGCCGCGACCCCACTTGCCGTCGCCGTGGGTCAGGTGCCACTTGCCGTACCAGCGCGTGTGGTAGCCGTGTTCGCGGAGCATCGTGCCCCAGGTGGGAAAGCCGGGGTCGAGCGTGCTGCCGCCGGTGATCATGCACCCGGTCTGGTGTGTGTACAGGCCCGTCAGCAGCGTCGAGCGCGCGGGCGTGCAGTCGTTGGCGGCGGTGTAGTGGCCCGCGAAGGAGACCGCGCCCTCGCGTAGGCGGCGCAGGTTGGGCGTGAAGGCGGTGCCGTCGGCCGCGGGTGAGAACCAGGCCGGATAGCGCAGCTGATCGACGAGGATCACGAGGATGTTCGGCTGTGCCGGCGGCGGCGATGGCGGCACGCGCGCGGCTTTATTGGGCGCCGCGCTCCCGCCCGAGTCTTCGCTGGCGTCGGCCAGCCGCACGACCCCGAGCCCCGCTGCGCCTAGCAGCCCGCCCGCGGCGAGTCCGCCCTTGATGAACGTACGCCGATCCAGTCGTTTCTTGCTCTGCTCCGGGTCCATGCTCTCCATGCGTGGTTGATCGTAGGACTGGCGGCGGCGGGTCGGGCTGGTCTGCGGGCGCGCTTGCGTCTGCGCCTCTAGCAGGGTCGCAGGGCTCCGGCTTGCAGCCGCGCATCAGCGATAT
The DNA here is from genome assembly GCA_963697725.1 of uncultured Solirubrobacteraceae bacterium. Lineage (GTDB taxonomy): Bacteria > Actinomycetota > Thermoleophilia > Solirubrobacterales > Solirubrobacteraceae > Palsa-744. The sequence goes on along the minus strand of OY969096.1, from coordinate 2,992,271 downwards.
TGAACACGGCGACGATAAAGGCAGACTCAGCGACCGGACTAGTTGTCCTCAGCTGAACAGAAGCGCCCGCGCTCATCGCGCCAGACGAGGCTGATTGCCTGACTGGCAGCGAGCTGCGCGAGGTCGGGCCGCGGCTGCTCTGGGAGCAAGATCGTCTTCGCCGGAGACGGATCGAGCAGCCGCGCGTAGTCGGCCAGTTGGCCGATCGCCATGCGAATCGCCGGACGCGAGATGCTGCCCTTCGCCTCGACGATCGTGTTGGTCGAGCGGTCATAGAGATCACAAAACAACGGCGCGGGCTCCTCCGGCGGGCGCAGTTGCAGCCGGCAGAGATCGTGCCCCTTAGCGAGCAGCGAGGCTGCGTAGCTCGTTACCAGCTCCTGCTCGCGGCGCTCTGCCTCGTAAGGCTCACGATTAGGCTCGATCATCATCCGCTCGGTCAGGTGCCGCTCAATCGGAACCTCCTTCACGGGCTCAGGGCCGAGTTTGTTGAGCCGCGAAGGGGCGAGCCTCGCGGTCCCGCTCAGCGGCCTGAGTCGAAAGACGATCACCGAGCGCACGGGACCGTCGCCGGTCTCTGGCGCGTCGGCCGTGTAGTGGTCGATGTACTCGAACTCACCCAGGTAGCTCGCCTGCCCCGCACTCGCATCGAAAACGTGCAGTCGGCGAGCTTCGGCGTGATGGTCGCGGATGGCCCGATTCCCTTGGGCCATCTTCTGATCCCCGCGCTGCCCCTCGCCGGTGTAGTGATAAAGGCCGTCCTCGTGCTGTCCGTCATACAGATAGCCATGCAAGATGCCGCGCTCCTGGTCCGTGAACAGGAACACGTTCGGCGACTGCTTGGAGGGGCTGATCCCGCCCTGACGGCGTCCACCGTACCGGCGATGTAGCTCCGAGCGCGTGATCGACGTCCCGATACTAATCTCGTCTAGGACCATAAACTTAGCCTCCTTTTTAGGTGGAAATTGGGGCTAGACGCTAGCAGGATTGAGACGCGAGTTCATGCAGTCGGGATCTACACCTACGATTCGCCGATGAGTCTGCCCGCCGAGACTGGTCCGGTCTTCGCCCCAGACCGCCTGTCGATATGGCCGGTGGAGGGAGGTCGTTATGGCCTCGACGCCACCTACCACGGCCGCACGGGCTTTGAGCGGGCGGAGGCTCAGCGCCGCCGCCTGCAAGCCGCTCGTTTGCGGGCGTCGGTCCGTCAGGAGCTAGGCGATGACTGGACGCTTCGCCTTGGGCCGCTCGCTCATGGGGCGGCGTGGAGCGCAATCGAAGCCTTTATCGGGCGGCCAGGCCCGCGAGAGAGTTAGATTCCTGGTGCTCGCGCCAACCCCCGAACACGTGGACGGAAGGGGGGGGGATTCGAACCCCCGAGACGGGGGTTGCCCGTCTGCTGGTTTTCAAGACCAGTGCATTCAACCGCTCTGCCACCCTTCCGAGCGCGACTGACGGGGAAGGCTAGTCGATTCGCCAGCCGCCACAGCGGGATGACTCAGGCGAGCAGCCCGGGGGCGTCACGCGCCAGGGTTGGCATTACGGCAGCTTCAGCGCCCCGCCACGGTGATCGCGAGCCCTACCCAGCCGATCGTGAAGCCGACCAGCACCACGGTGTTGATCGCGCGGTAGAGCCGCGAGCCCTTTTGCAGCTCGGAGTCGAAGGCGAGGACCCCGAGTAGCGGCGGGGCGAGGAAAGCCCCGAGGACGAGGAGGCAGCCGATCCAGGTCGGCAGCGGGTCGACCGCCACCCCGACCACGGTGAGGATCGTCCCCTGCAGAAGCAGGTCGAGGTGGGCCTGGCGGACGCGGCCGAGGTGGCGCAGGCCGGCGCGCCGAAGCAGCTCGGGATTCTCAATGGTTGCGACCATCGCCCAGCCGGAGAGGACCCCTACGGCCAGCTCGCAGATCCCCAATTGGGTGAGAAGAGGCATGGGCTAGCTCCTAACTAGAATTATATTCTGATTCTGAAGATGATTACAGATTTGCTAGGCTCGGGCATGCCCCCGGATCTGCCGGACTCATCGCCCCCCGGCTCGCGCAGCGAGCGGCGCAAGGCGCGAACGGCGGCGGCGATCCTCGATGCCGCCGAGCGACTCTTCCTTGGGCGGGGCTTCACGGCGACGACGATCGAGGACCTCTCGCGCACGGCCGACGTCGCGATCGGCTCGATCTATGCCCACTTCGGCGACAAGGAGGGCGTCTACGCGGCGCTGATCGATCGCGCTCTCGAGCTGGATCGCCGCTACAGCGAGAGCGGCTTTGAGCAGGGTAACTCGCCGCTGGAACGCCTTGTTGGCCTGGCCGAGGGATACCTGCGCTTTGCCCGTGAGCACCCCGGCTACTTTCGGCTGTTTCGCTTTCCGCCCCACGACCGATCAGCAGCCGGTGGTGCCGGCGGGTCGGAGGCTAAGGTGGCAAAGCGGATCGGCGAGGAAACCATGCGGATGGCGCGGCTCTTGGAGGCAGCGATCGCCGAAGGCGTGGTCCGCGCAGTGGAGCCGGTAGCCACCGCCCGCTTCCTCTGGGCCGCTTGGGACGGCGTGATCGCCTCCCACCTCGGACCCGCCAACATGACGCTGAGCGACGCGGAGTTCGAGCAGGTGCTGAACAGGGCACGGGAAACGATCGTCCTCGGGATCGCCGAGCCCTCGGCCCTAGCCCGGCGCCCCGACTGAGCGCAGGCGCCCAGGCGCCGATCGCTCAGCCCCATCTTCTACCTCGGGCGGTCCGCGGCAGCCGTGGGGGGACACGCCGGTGCGTCGGGGGCTCGCTCAGTGCCGCACGGCAGCCTCTAAACTCTGGCCCCAAACCCGGGAGAGGTGGCCGAGAGGCTGAAGGCACTCGCCTGCTAAGCGAGTATGGGGGTCAAACTCCATCGCGGGTTCGAATCCCGCCCTCTCCGTCCCGCTAGATGGACAGCGATGGCCGCCGTCCTGGTGCAGTTTCGTACTACAATTGCTCTCCGTGGAGATCCATTCTTCGGCGCGCAAGCACGGCATCGTCGATGAGGACATCAAGCACGCGGCGGAGCACGCAATGACGATCGAGGATCAGTACGACGACACCCGCCTTTACCTCGGCCCCGCGCGCAGCGCCGCACTGCTCGAGGTCGTCACTATCAGGCGGGACGACGGGTCCGAGTTGGCGATCCACGCGATGCCGATGAGGACGAAGTATCAGCAGCTGCTACCGGGAGGTTGAGCGTGACGAAGAAGACACACGGAAGAACAGCGAGCGGAATCCCGATCACAGACGAGCTGGTCGGCAAGCTTGTCCAGCAGGCCGAGGCCGGTTACGACGTCGAGGAGACGGTTCGCCGGCGCGGGGGGCGCCCAACGATCGGTTCAGCGGCTGCCAGTGTCGAGTCGGTGCGGTTGGAGCCGGAGTTGCGTCAGGCGTTGGCGAGCCGGGCAGAGCGTGATCACGAGACGACTTCCTCGGTGATTCGCAAGGCGCTGCGCGAATATCTCAAGGTCGCCTGATTGCCGCTGCCGCTCGTCGGCGTGCCTGGCGCCCAGCCGGATCCATCAGAAGCCCAGCCAGGCGCTCGACCCGGGTTTGATGGTTTGCAACGCGTCCCGATCTCCCCGCTGACAGCCGTTTCAGTCATTCTTGCCTCTGCTAAGCCATGAATGGAGACCGACGGGACGTGGGCCTTTGGTCCTCGTGCAAACCCTGTCGCTCTACTGGGGCGCGGTTTCGTCAGGTAATTGCTGGGGCTCTGGCGGCTGATCTTTCGCCTTGATCTCGGTTTCGGCCCATGTCCTTAGCTTCTCGACCAGTGAGAGGGCTGCCAAGCGGTCGAGCGCGGGTGGCTCGTCGCCCTCGTAACGGAACTCGACCGCCCAGGGGGAGAGCACGTCAGCCTCGGAGAGCTCCGCTGGGGCCTCGATGTCGTTTTCCTCGACCAGGCCGATGAGGTAGCCCAGCGCATGGCTCTTCATGAACACCACGCCGCGAGCGGCCAATACCGCCTTGATCAGCTTCTCGGCGGCCTGTTGCGCGTGAAAGCCGACGATCGCGTCGGCGACGTCGGTGTCCGAGTTGACCTTCCGCACGAGCGTCTCGTCGTCTACCGCCCGGGCGAGCAGGACGCGCGCCAAGTCGAGTCGGTCATGCTGCGGCATGCAGCACTCGACCCTCCGTCAGCGCGGCGTGCACCATCGACCCCTCTACGCCTTCCCAATCCTCGGCGTAGCGCTTGCTTACGACGATGATGTCGAACGGCATTCCGAGCGGGCGGAGCGCTCGGCCGAGGCGCACCATCTCGGCGTGACGGTCCGTAGGGTCGCGCTCTACAACCAGGAAGTCGAAGTCGCTGTCCGGGCCGGCGTCACCACGGGCATGCGAACCGAAGAGCACGATCTTGACCGGATCTGCCGCAACCGCCGCCAAGGTCTGGCCTGCGGCGTCGATGACCTCCTGCGCAACCATGACGACAACGTAGCGAAAGCGGTCGTCAATCAAGCAAGCCCAGAACCACGACGTCCCGGTCTACATGCGGCGCGGCTTGGGGCGGGTTCAGCGATCTGCTTCACGAATTGCCGCTGCCCTCGCCGCCGCGCCTGCCGACCGACTGGCTCCATCAGCGACTCAAGCAGCTGATCCAGGTTTGCGGCGGGGTTTGCAAACCGTCCCGATCTCCCCGTTTTCGCCCGGTCGATTGACGTTGTTCGAAATCGACGGACTGGGACATCCCAAGCGCTGGTCATGCTTCGTGCGTGCCCGATCTCATCAATGAGCTGCTTGCGACGGAGGCGGCTATCGACAAGCTCGGGGCTCGCGGCATCGCTACGCACGATGCACGCCAGATCCCTCGCAATCCCCATGTCCTTGTGCGCAACCCGCGCAGTGCTTCCGCCGGCAAGCACCGACTGCTCATCGGTCGCACCGATGGCGGCCGAGTCCTGACGCTGGTCATCGAGCAGACGATTGACCCGACAACCTGGCTGATCGTGACGGATGGGATTCCTCGCCGCGCGAGCGTAAACTCCTCAGGAGATGAACATGGCGCACGATCCTTGGACAGATCCTGATCCCGGTCCGGGCGATTTCGACTCCGACCTAACGGCGGTCGATCCTCGATACGTCGAGGCACATGTCGGAAATCCCGACGCCAAACTGACGATCGTCGTCGGTGTCGAGGACGAGGACGCCGAGCGGTTGCAGCAGCTCGCAGCGCGTCGTCACCAGCGGCCTGCCGAAGTAGTCGCAGACCTGCTTCGCAGCGCCTGACTTCGAGCCTGCAAATATCGACGGCCAAGGCTGTTGACACCGGCGATCGTGGGCTCCTAGCGGGAGATCTGTCCGAAACGCTCCTCATGCAGGCGCCGGATCAAGGGCCGCGGAGATTTCGAGGACTTTCCCACGATCCCCGTTTCGTTCAAGCGTATGGCCGTTGTTCGAAATCGATGGCCGCGAGCACGTCAGCCGCGAGCCAGGGCATGTAGTCGTATCGCAAGAGCGATTCTCGGGAGCCGCTGTTGTGCCGTGTCCGGTATCTGATGTTCGCGATGCTTGGTGCTCGCGGCAACGAAGCGCGGAGCAGGTCGCGGTCTCAGCCCGGTGCAGGCGGCTATGGAGGAGCCCCGCCACGGTAGGGCTCCTCCAAATGACCTGTCGGCTTGAGCGCCGGCGGGCCGTTCACGCACCTACCGGCGCAATACCGCGGCGCTACGCCGAGCCGCTACGTGCATAACAGCGTCCTCGTTGCCGATAAGGGGGCGTTGAAGTCCGTCACTTTGACTTCGCCGGAGTTGGTCGCCACGCCCTTGCACTTGATCTTGATCGCGCAGGACTGCCCGTTTAAGAGCTGCGCAGCCCGGCAATCCGTGACGCCAGCCATGGGCGCTAAGACTTCGAACGCGGTCATGTTGGTGAGGCTCGCCATACCGTTGTTCATGCGCCCGATGCCGCGGAATTCCACGGTGTATTCGAGCGTGGTCCCGGCCGGGATTTTGAACGGCGTTTCGACGGAGATGAACCTCAGGGTATTCAGGATGGGTTGCCCACCGAACTTTTTCCCGCTCGCCAGGGAGACTTCGGATCGGCCAACGAGCGTGGCCGCTTCGCCGAACGCTTTCAAACCGACTTCGGTTGGCGTTTCGGATTTTTTAGCTTTGACTTTGACGACGTGCGTGATGCCAGTCGTGGGGAAGTTGAGGAACTCTTTCAGTTCTCCGCCCGGAACGTTTTCCGTTGTGATGGCTACGCCTTTTTCATTCAGCGTTTCCGCTGCAACGCTGCCCGTCAGTTGAGTCGTTTTCGTGGTGCACGTTCCCGAAAAGCTCAGGCTGGCAAGTTCGGTGCCTTCTTTCGGCGTAAGAAGCGTGAGGAGTTTTTGCGATTCTAAGTCGAAGACCAGTTCGGTCTTGAGCGTCTTGGTGACGATTGGTTCGGTCACTTTGCAGGCTTCGCCGTTGCCGGTCACCGAGCAGCCCGAGTATTCATCCACCTGTTCGCCAGTACCTGGTTCACCCGATTTCGAACCGATCAGCTTACCGCCTCCTTTCGCTTTCTCGCTCGTGCAGGTTACCGTGATTTTTTTTCCAGTTTTGAGTTCGTAGGTTTTGGTCCCAGATGATTTGATTTCCCTGTTTTCGCCTTCGCCGAGACGGGCGAATTCTAGTTCGGCTACTTCCACGCCATACCACGGCGCTTCGAGTTCGGCCGCCTGTGCCGCCGATGGTGCCAGCGCGGATACGGCGAGGACAGCGAGCAGGGCCGCTCGCAAGAGACGTATGCAGGTCATGAGTTCTCAGCTCCTATGCGATCGAGGTCACGCGATGGAGACGGCCGGCCTCGGGGGCAGGCTCGGAGAACCGCGCGACCACGAACTCGCGGCCACGGCCCCCACCGCCAGTCAGCCGCGACAAGGCGCGCCGAGATCAACCTCGCTTGTCCGCCCCGCCGGGATAGGGAGTTGCTAGCAAGCCGCGGGTGCCCGCGCAAGTAAGGTGGTCTCGTCGAGGGTGGGTGCCGTAGTCGTCCAGGTCTCCTGGCGCTCGACACGCGGGTGTTCGAACGCCGTGAACGGCGCGGCGAACTGGGAAACGCCCAAGCTGGAATCGCCGGCAGAGACACGGGGACTACCCCCGCCAGAGCACCCCGCAATCCCACTAGAGGCGACGACCGGAATCGAACCCGGTGTTTAGTTCCGGTCGTCCGACCCGAATCGTTCCCCGTGAAGCTGCCGAATCAGGGCCGGGGAGATTTTGAGGACTTTCCCACGATCCCCATATCCGGATGCGCTAGCGAGAGCGGCGTTTAAATCAGACGTTGAACGGGGGGGCTTTGCTTCCAACGATGCCGAAGGGCCGGCCCCTGAGGGGCTGAGCCGGTTCGACCTCCGTCAAGATGGTGGACGTGGGCGGGGTACGGTCGAAAACTAGCCGTGCGAAGCCTTTTCCGGCCTTTTGCCTGGCTGGCGGCGGGTCGGCCGAGGCTGGGCTGCCAGGCGGATAGGGCAGCGTATACGGGGGTGAGGGTGGTGCCGGTGATTTCGGCATCTGGCCCGATTTCGATGCGGTCGAAGATGGCGCGGTTCATGATGCGCCGCTCCAGTTCGGTGCCTTGGGTGTAAACCTCGTAAGGCCTGCTGACGCGGCTGAGGGCGAGATCGAGGGCTTGCTGGATGTCCTCTAGCGCGGCGGTGGCGGCTTCCTGGAGGCGTTGGGCGGCGCGGCGCTCGTCCTTGAGCTTGTCTTGCTCGGCGGCGAACACGTCCTCGGAAACGAGGTCTTTGTAGTAGAGCTGCACCAGCTTTTCCTGCTTCGCCTCGATCGCTTTGAGGGCGCGCTGGTGGCACTCGGTCTCGCGCTCGATGAGCGTGCTGCGGTCTGCCAGCTCAGCGCGTAGCTCCGCACGTATCTGCTCCTGCACCTCTGCGGCGATGCGGACGCCGTGGTAGTGCTCCTCGATGTGCTCCTCAACGGTTGGGACTGAGGCGTGGCCGCTTGAGCATTTGGTCTTGCGGCGGCGCACGGTGCGGTTGTTGCAGCAGAAATACTCGTACTGGCGTCCGCCTCGTCCTCGGTGGCGTCCGTAGAGCAGCCGCCCCAAGCACTCATCGCAGACGACGGTGCCGCGCAAGTAGTGTTCGTGCTTCTGTGGTCGTTCCCCGCCGACACGGGCGGCGGCGAGCAGGGCTTGGACGCGGTCGAAGGTGTCCTCGCTGACGAGGCGCTCGTGCTTACCGGGGTAGCGCTTGCCGTTCCATTCCACGATCCCCATGTAGTACGGGTTGCGCAGCATCTTCTGCACGCGGTTGTCTCCCAGCGGACGCTCGGGGTAGCGGCGTGTCCCGCGGCTCCGCAGACCTTGCTCCTCAAGATGAGCAGCGAGGCGCTTCAACGGCCATTCCCCGGTCGAGTAGAGGGTGAACGCGAGCTGAACCAGCGGCGCGCGCACGGGGTCAAGGATCACGCTGCGAATGTCTTGGCTGCCGATCAGCTCACGCTTTGAGAGGTAGCCGATCGGTGGCTTGAACGGGGTGCCGCCTTGTTCGTGCTTGCGGGTGAGCCCCTTCATGATCTCGCTTGCGAGGTTGTTGGAGTAGTACTCAGCAAAGGTGGCGAGCATCCCGTGCATCAGCTGCCCCGCCGGAGTGTCGTCGATGTTCTCCGAGGCTGACACCAGTTTGATCCCCATGCCGACGATGCGCTGATAGAGCGTGGCGTCATCCAGCCGGTTACGTGCGAGGCGGTCGACCTTGTGGACGATGAGGTACTTGACGCCGAGGGCGGGCAGCTCCTTGAGCATCTGTTGCAAGACAGGGCGGTCATCGCTCTTGGCTGACTCGGCCCGCTCGATGTAGACCCTGGCAGCGTCAGCGCCGCGGGAGATCGCCTCCTTCTTGCACGCCTCGACCTGTGCGGGGATTGAGTAGCCATCCTCATCGCCGTCACGGCCGAGCTGGCCGGTGCTGGAAACACGGACATAGATCGCGGCCGTCTCCACCGGCTCAGCCTCGGGGCTGGGCTGATCTGATTTGACTAGGGCTTGTGGCATATCGTCCTCCTTCCTGTGGTTAATCGGCTTAATGATTTTCCCGTTAAGTCGTGAGTTAAGCAACGTGTTAATTGGTAGTGCGAGCCGGTCAAGGTGTGTAACCCCGACCGGCTCGCTGTGGCTCACTTCAGCGCCTCCAGACGCTCGGTGATGACCTGCTTCCTCTCGGTAGCGCTGCCTTTGAGCGCGTCGTACTCGGCCTTGGCCTCATCGGCCCTGGACTTGGCGGCCTCGACCTCGCGGTCGATTGAGTCGATGGCCCGTTCCAGTGCTGCTCTGGCATCGGCAAGCGCATCGTCGGGTGTTGTCTCACGGCGGCGGGTGCGTGGTTTGCTCTCACCGCCCTCGAGCTTCTTCTTGTGGGAGTAGTACGACCCGCGAACCGAGTCGAACGGCCTGCTCGTCTCCTCGGCGATTTGACGGAAGGCGTCCGCCTTGTCGGTGCCGGAGGCGATCATCCCCTCAACCCGGTCGTAGATCTCCTGAGCCTTGGTGACTGCCATGCGTGCTCTCCTTTGGTTGGATGGCCATGTCGGCCCGCAGAAAGACTCAAAGCCCTTCCGCGGGCCGGGAGACCTCCAGCCCTCACGAGTGCTCCGTTGGCCGATGCGCCCAATGGGTAAGACGGGCACAGGCAATGTCGATGTACCTGGCCTCTCGCTCGATGCCGAGGAACGGCCGGTTCTCCATGACGGCGGCGATTCCCGTGGTGGCGCTCCCAGCGAACGGATCAAGCACAACCCCGCCCGGTGGTGTCACCAGTGCTACCAACCAGCGCATGAGGGCGAGCGGTTTGACGGTGGGGTGAATGTTGCGCCGCAAGCGCGGGGCCGGGCGGCTGTAGAGCAGGTCGGATTGCAGCGGCAACTCGTCACACCCGGCCTCGCGCTCCCGCTTCGATGCCTTGGCGCAGAAGAACAGGCGGCTCGGGCGAAGATCGGGATGTGTGGCGTCGAGCTGCCCCGCCGGACAGTCGCTCGCGCAACTCGTATCCGTGCAGCCGGGTGTGTGAGAGAGCACGAGGTGCGCCGGCCAGTAGCCATTCACACGGGACGCCTCGATGTTCAGCGCTCCGGTACCCCATTCCTCGAGGTTGCGCGGCGTGGTGCCGTCCGGGGGTTTGCGCGCAAGCAGGATCGGCTCGTAAGCGGGCTTGAGCATCGCCGCGAGCCCGCCGGGGAGCTTGCGAGTCTTGGGTGCGCCTTGCGCGTAGACCCACATCAGCACGTCGCGGATCTGGAGCCCCGAGTCCTCGATACCGCTTACGAGGCGGTGGAAGGTACGCGGCGAGCCGAAGGCGACCATGTGCCCGCCGGGTTTGAGTACGCGCTGGCACTCGACCGCCCAGGCTTTCGCCCACGCGGCGAAGGCTTCGCTATCCGCGAGCTGCCCTCCCGCCTTGCCCGCTCCGTCCCAAGACTCGCCGTGGAAGGCGATCCCATAGGGCGGGTCGGTGACGACGGCGTTGATCGAGTTCTCGGGCAACACTGCCATCAGGCTCAGGGAGTCGGCCTCGGCCAGCCGCCAGCGGTCAGTCGCGTCGCGGTAGAGGGGTAGCTTGCGGGCGCTCATGATCGCGCCCCACTCGTCAGGAGCGCCAAGGCGTCGGCTGTGGTGGCGACCACGAATAGGCGGTGCGCGGCAGCCGGAAGCTGCGCGAGCGCCTCGCGGACAGCCTCGGCGCGGTCCTCGTCCGGGACGATCCAGAGCACGCGGGGGAACATGCCACGCGCGGCCTGCTCTGTGCCGGTATGAAAATACTCGTGGTATCTGGCGGCTTTCGATCTGACGGTCGTCAGCGCCTCGGTTGCCATGTCCTGCTCGATAAACCACGAGAACTCGTAGTCCCCGCGAGCGAGCTTGAGGAACGCGTCGGGCTTGAGTACCTGGCGCGCACCGAACCCGACCATGTAGGGACGCCAACACTCCGGCTCTGGCTCGAAGCGGATCAGCTCGGCCTGTTCCTGTCGCTGCGCTGCGATCAGGTCGACGTAGAGCTGGGCCACCGCCAGCGTGTGCGCGAGATAGCGCGCACCTGGGGTGTGCGCCGCTCGCACTCGACGTCGTGGAGCTGCTCCGGACCGCAAGACGTACTGCCCAGCTCGGCCCACCGCAAAGGTGGTGCTGGCGCTGCCTGAGCGCGCGCCACCGACACGGCGCGCGAGCGGCTGAAGCAGACCGAGACGCACGAGGCGCGCGAGCCCCCGGCGCGCTACCCGTGCCCTGGCGTTCGGGGAGACCTCATCCCACAGCAGCTCCGCAAGCTGGGCTCCACTCATCACCCGGAAGCGACCGACCATCCGCAGAGCCTGGCGGTCCCGCGCCGAGAGCTGCTCGGAGATGACGGCAAGCTGGCGGGGAGACAAGCGCCTGCGGGTAAGCAGGTCTTTCGTTGGCTTAAGCCTGCGAGAACCCGCGCCGTTTGGCGTGTTCGGGGTCGTCGCACTCGATGCGAGCGGACCAGCGATCGGACTCACGCCTGCCTCCTTCTAGCACCCACCAGATCGCTGTCACCCTCATCGTCGGACTGCTCGCCCTGGCCGGTTGCTGGCGAGGTCGGAGCGCTGCCATACACCCGAGCTGAACGGTCACGAATCGCCCCGGCCTGGCCGGTCACGGGAGGCAGCGGCAAGGTGCGGCCGGTCACGACCGAGACCGCGCTACCGACTCCGGTTCCCACGCGTGCGGCGACCTCGAAGCGACCGAGCGCCATCAGGTCATCCGGGGAGATACCGGGCAGCTCGCGGGCGATCGGTACGGCTTCGATGGCTCCCGCTCGGAAGCTGATCAGCGTCGCCAGATTCCCCAGGAGCGCCGAGCGGGTCGGCTCGGGAACGCGGCTCAAGGTCTGCACCGCGACGGTCAGGCTCGCACCCAGCCCGCGCGCCCGCTCCGCGATCAGCTCGAGGTTGCTCGGCAGACCGTTGACGACGGTCGCGATCTCATCGATGTAGATGTTGAGCAGGTGCCGCCGCTGCGGCGGTAGTGCCACCCGTGCCTCGATGGCGCTCCAAGTTGCGTACATCACCGCCGCCCCGATCAAGCTGGCTGCCTCCCCAAGCGTGCCCGGTGCGAGCGACACCAGCAGGAAGCGCTCGTCTGCGAGCAGCCGGGCCACGTCGATCTTCGGGTCGGCGCTGGCAATAACTGCGCGAACACGGGGACGAGCCAGCAGCGCCATCGCGCGAGCCATCGGAGCCTGCACCACGTCGACTTTCGCCGCCGGCGATAGCGCCTCGTAGCTCTGCCAGGAGTCGCGCAGAAACCCATCGCTGAGCCTGGCGACCGCCATGCGCCGGTAGGACTCGTCCGCGAACAGCCGACCAAGATCCATCAAGGTCGCGCCGGGAACCTCGCTCAAGGTTCTCAGTCCGAGCCGCCCAAAGGTCTCCGAGCGGATACCCCATTCCGGCACCAGCGACTTCAACGTCCGAACGAGAACGTCAGCGCGGGCGTCCGGGTCGCCACCGTGCAGAACATCCATACCGGGAACCGCCCGAGCATCATCGCCCGCATCGAGGGCCACGACCCGCTCGGCGTGCGCCGCCGGAACACGGTCGAGGATCGTGTCGATGAGATCACCCTTCGGATCGATCACCACACCGCCGTGACCGGCCGTAATGTCACTGAGGATGGAGTTGGCCAGCAGCACGCTCTTGCCCACACCGCTCGGGCCGATAACCGCCACGTGATGCCTCGCGGCCTCCGGCGACAGCGCCACCGGGCGCTCGCCGCGCCAGTCGCGGCCGATGAATAAATGCCGCCCAGCACGGGTAGCGCCTGTAGGGGTCAGTAGCTCGCGTGAGCCGACCTCCACCCCTGGCAGCGCGTCGCCGAACGGCAGCCCAAGCAGCGGAGTGATCTCTGCCACTGACAGCCAGCCGGACGACCGTCGAACCCTCGGCAGCGCTGCGAGGCTGCGGCCAGCCCGGTCTGAGGTGACGCGAATACCACCGGGGAGACCGCGACGACTGCGCAGGACGTTCTCAATGTGCCCAGCCAGCTCCCGCGACCTGCCAACCGTGGCCGTGCGGATGAGCACCAATCCAGCGACGCGGAACCCAGGGGAAGCGGACTTGGCCTGCCACGCTCGCGCGATCTCCCGCTCCCTCGGCGTTGGCTCCTTCACCTCTCGCCTGGCGGGAGCACAACCGGGCGAGAGCGCCCAACGGATAACGACCGTCTCACCCGCACGCAGTCCAGAGAGGCCGGTCAGCAGTGAGCGCGAAGCCGAGACGGCGTTGTCCGCCTTGAGGACGCTCGTCGGAACGAACAACTGCAGACTCAGGCTGGCGGTCTTGCACTGCATCGATGGGTCGTCAGTCAGACGCAGACTCGGGATTGCCCCGCTCAGAGTTGCCCGCACTGACTCTCGCGCTGCCTGCGGCACCATCAGGCTGTGAGTAATAGAACCCTCGCTTGCTCTGAGCTCGGCAACCAGCTCAGTGGTGTACGGCAGACCAGCCAGGCCTTCCCAGGCGGCAGAGATTTGGGCCGTCTCAAGATTCATCGGGTAGCGGGTGGCCAGCCGAACTCGGCTGGCCCGCATCCGCTCGGCCTGGGTGTACTCATGGGCAGCGATCCCAGCCAGCATCGCCGAGCCGCTGCCGCCAATCGCTACAAGGGAAAGCAGGTCGGTGTTCACGCTCGCCCCTCGATCTCCCGGCGTTTGGCCTTCTCGGCCTGCTCGTTGGCGCGGCGCTCCTTCAAGATTCGTTTGGCTTGGAGCCAGAGAACCAAACTGAGCATCTCTGTGTCCTCACCCTCGGTCCGTCTGACCCCTTTTACTTTGATACGACGTGTTTTCGCCATAGATAATTCCTCCTTTCACTGTCAGTTGGTTCTACATTTGTCACCTCCGTTGCTAGTGTTCGTATTTTGTTCGCCTAGCGAACCTCCTGAGTATTGATCAAGTTAATTGAATGAGTCAAGGACTTTTTTCGGCCACCAGGACTGAAGCCGGCTGTACCTTGAGAGATGACCGGGGCATCTTTCTTGAGCTATCTCGGCCCGGTCAGCCACCAGACGACACGTACGAGACAAGCCGTGACCCCCAATACGAGGATCGGCGTATCCAAGGCACCGGCGAGAGAGATAAGGGCGCGGCTGGAGGCAGCCAAGACCACTAGCCCGACGATTCCGAGCGCTGCCGATTGGATCAGCTTGTTCACCGCCTCACGTCCACGGCTGTGCTCTCGATGATCTCGCCGCGCGCTTCGGCAGCGACGCGCACCATCTCCTCGGCTGTAGCGCGAACCGTCCGGTCAATGGCGGCCAGGTTGTAGGCGTCGAAGCGCGCCTCCTCCTGCTGTAGGTAGGCCGTCATGATCCGCTCGTCGCGATGATCCTTGGCTTGCGCGTGCGCGTTCTTCACAATCTCGACTAGGACGAACCACAGAACGAATGCGAGGAGAGCGATGGCGATCCACATCGCCTAGAACCCCGACCGGGCGACGATGCCGACAATGCCGATGGTGCCGGCGTCGGCCACGGCCCGCAAGCGACCCTCGGCGTGGGGCGCGATCCGCACCAGCGACGCCTCCAAGCTCGATATTTGGGCCACGGCCACGAGCCCGCGAGCGGTCGCCTGTTCAATGCGAGCAACGCGCAGGGCGTCGCCGTGCTGCGCGGCAAGGGCTTGCGCGTTCATCCGCGCTAGTTGCTTGCCGAGCTGCCGGTTGACGTTGGTCGGGAACAGGTCGTTGCGGCGTTCAGGAAAGTGACTGGACATGGGGTTCGTCTCCTCTCGACGGGGTGGCTGCCTCTGCGTGACGTTGTGGCAGTACCGAAACCGACGTACAACAGAACCGGAAAAGTCCCGGAATTCCGGGAGTGCTCGCACGGGCATCTCTGGCCGGGCCGCTATGCTCGCCGCCGATGTCTGGGGACTCCGAGCGTGTCGCGGACGGCCTTGTTCCCTTTCCGACGCCCGCGAACGTCGCGCGATCACTGCAATGGCTTCGACGCGAGTTGCCTCTTGCGCCGAGCCGCGTGCTCGATTGTTATGACTTGCTCTGCTTGCCATGCTTGGACGACGATGCTGTGGATCTCGTTGAGAGGGCCAATCGGCTGCCGATGCTGCTTGGTGAGGCAGCGAAGCGCGTTCCCGACGTCTTGCACCGACTTGTCCTCGAGGAGGTGCTGCTCTCAGGGGAAGCGGGCTCGACCGTTACCACTCGGCTCAGGACCGCGCGGGCGCGGGCCGCAGCTCAAGGACTTGTGGGGGAGAGGACGTCTGAGAAGACATTGGGGGACATCGAGTACCAAGCGTTGGCACGCCTGGCGACGATTCTTCTCTCGAAGGGTTTCGCCGCTGCGGTGCTCCCCCGAGCGTCCGCTAGGCACAGCTCGGAGGTTTCCGAACGTGGCCTAGGCGGCTATGTCGTCCAAGCTTGGGCGGTGAAGCTCTCCCTCAGCCCTGAGGAGCCAATGCTTCAGCGGTACAGACGCTCGATGCGAATAAGGTCGACATCACCTCGGACACGGGTAGTTAGTCATAGCTATCACTGGTCCGGAGGCGGCACGTCTCCGATTCCTCAGGTCTTGTCAACCGAGCATTATCATTCTTGGCTCGGCACGCGTCCCGAACCACCCGAGTTCGCTTCCGACTGGTATGTCGCATTCTTCCATCTCGGAGGAGCCCTACAGGATGGCGAAACTGTTGACCTTGAATGGTCGGAGGAGTTCAAGGACACAGACGGCACCTTCCGAGATTTTCTGACATGCCCAGCTGCCTTTTCGGACATGGAATATCTTCGCTTTGAAGTCGAGGGCCTAGCTCCCGGGTTTCGCCATCAAGTCGATGGCGGGGTGTTCGAGATGGCGGCCGGACGTTTGGTGCCTAACGGTCCGACTGAGCCCATCGTTCCAGGTGTCGATGGCGTATACAAATACGAGGTGAAAGCTCCCAAAAAGGGAACGACGTACGGATTGCGCTGGTCGGGTCTTTGATTTACAATAAATGGCATAACGGAGCCGACGATGGAATACGACTTTTGACTCCTAACGGTCAATCACTCGGGAGTGGCACTTTGTGTGACGCCGCACGTGCGCCGCGAAGTACGAACCCGAGCCCCTGGGCTCGCTACGTGTCCTGCTGATAAATGCGCACCACCGTCCCGCTGCCTTGGCGGCAAGGCACCCGCGCCTCGATCTTAATCGTGATTGAGTTGCCCTGCGAGGCTGTGGCGAACACACCACCGGCCTCCACAACGCTCAAAGGCCGACCAGACAGCGGAATATCAATTCCCTGCTCTAATCATGTTTGCGACACCGCTACAACCTCGGCCTCGTAGGCGATAAATCCGCAGTTCCGGCCCCGGCAGCCGGTAGTCCAGCGGGTAGTAGTCGAAGCTCCAATCGAAGCTGAGGCGTCCCGGCGCTCGGCGGCCAGTCATCGGCGTCACGTGGTAGACGAGTTGGGCGCTGCGCTCGAGCGCGGCGTAGTAGGCAATCGCGGTCGGAGCCGCCTGGGGATCGCCGTAGGCGCGGCCGGCGGCTGCTTCCTCCCGGCGCTGACTGAGCGCCATCGGGCGTGCGGGCCACAGCTTGACCGATCAGCCGAGTCAGACCTACCGTCGAGCGTCCATTCAGCAACCGGCCTCGGCACGGTTGCACCCGCGCCGAGGCCCAGACACAGGAGGAACGTCTCCCATGCCCGACGAGCAGCCTACCCCCGACCCGGCAGCCGAGAGCGACCTGGCCGAGCGCGACGCGATCTACCTGCTGACCGATCCAGGCGGACAGCACCATTGGTCGGTGCAGGAGGTGGGCCTCGAGCTTGAAGATCCGGGCGGCGCGGAAGATGCCCTGTGCGGACTGGCTCGCGCCGGTCTGATCCATCGCGACAGCGACGGGTTTGTGTTCGCCACCCGTCAGGCGATCCGCTATCGGGAGCTGATCGGTGAGGCCAGTGTCTGAGACGAAGCCGAGACGAACGAGGCGTATGAAGTCGGCTGTCCATGTAGCGCTTGGTGAAGCGATTCGCTCGGTACGGCTGGAGCGGGGCTACAGCCAGGAAAAGCTTGCCGCGATGATCGGCCTTGACCGGAGCTACTGCGGCGCGATCGAGCGTGGCGAGTACAAGGCGTCGATCGCCATGATCGACAGAATCGCCTGTGGCCTGGACATGAAGCTCAGCGAGCTACTTCGGTGTGCGCGGTTGTAGCCGTTATCGAGCGGAGCTGAAGGGCCAACGAGCCCCGCGCGGGCAGGCAGGCCGAGTGGCGCCTGCCCGCCCTGCCTCTCCGCGTGGGGCACGGAGTAGCACGATACGTATAGTTGGGATTGCCTCGCACATATGGTCGCCGCTCTTTGCGGCGGTAACTCCCAGGGCATTCGCGAGGTCAGTCCGCTCGTGTGGGCTTGCCGGTTCGGAGCGCGGAATGGCTTGCGGTTGAATTGCCGGCCGCAGGTCGCGGAATGACACTTGTGCGACGTGCGAGACTGCAGCCTGACGTGGCCGTGGTTTTTATATGACCTCCTGGAACTCGTGACCTGTCGACGGCGGAAGTTTCAAGCCTCAGTAAACGCGATCGCCCTCGCAGTAGTCTTGGCACTCCGTTACGTGTACCGGAGACGCGCGGTCCACACGACGAGTCGGGGCGAGCCGTCACCACCGCCTTGGATACCATCGACGCCGCCGCCGAGGCTGCACGGGTCTAGGGCGCCTGCTCGTGCAGACGCCGGAGCACCTGTTCGAATCAGACTCTCTAGGCGTCGGCTTTCTGCGGCGGTCGTCCTGGTCATTCTGGCTGGCTTCGCCGGCGTCACTTCGTGGAAGCTCTTTGAAGAGGCGGGCAATACGCCGATTGCACCTCTCGCAGCTCCCTACCGACTCTCTGGGATAGGCGTACTTGTTGACCGCCCGCATGTCCGAGCAACCGTGGTGCTCAACTGTGTCACAGGACGACAGACCGCAGAGAGCGGATGGTGTGCCGTGACAATCGAGTTTCCGCCATCGACGCCGCCCGGCACCCGCTGGGCAATCGCGTTCGATTCAGGGCTGACCCCTGAGGGGAGGGGGCCAGCGCTTCGTGGAAGCGAAGAAGTCCATGGACAGCATCCGCTCAAAGACTTTCGGGGCGAGCGCTTCCCCCTAGGACTGACTGCTACCTATTACTATCGGCCGGACCAACCCCTACACTTGGCGGACCCCAATCAGTTACTGCCGCGGGAGCACAAGGAAGTCCGATACAGCGCCGCCGCCGCGGCAGCAGGTGGAATGGTGATTACGGGTTCGGTGACCGCGCATCAGGTGATCACGCGGTGGCGTCGCGAGAATGATGAGTCGTACTCCGGCCTTATCCCGCTCGTGAGACCGGCGAGGAGCGTAGCGTTCGGGGTACGCCTGCCCGAGGACGCCGAACGCGACGAAAACGGCCTTATCGCGGGGGCGCTGCCATACTTGGGCCTTGTTGGCGACGGCTACTTTCTCGTCGACGGCCCTGTCGGCAGTTGGAGGGCGCCAGTCGCGAAATACTTCGTCAGCGGATCAAATCTTGACGTTGAAAACCAGTTGCTAGGAAGCCTTGAGACGATTCCACGGACCGCCGAACCCCGGAGCCTGCGCTGGGAACAAAATTCGCCATTTCAGGCGAAGTGGGTTTACACGGCGCCAGCGCAGGCGAGCAGCAGCCGACGCACTACCTTCATCTCCGGCGTCCTGTTGAGTCTCGCGGTAGGCTTCTTGGTTGCCTTCGTCCAAACGGTTGTTGCGAGCAGCTCAGACACGCGAACGTGAAGCAGATACCGTGGCTCCAACCAGGTCGGGGCATCACCGATTGAGCGACTTGCAGTCTCATCAGGAGCGCGTCGTTGCGCCTGAGCATCTTTAGCCACCTTTGCCCTCACCGCGATAGATCTCACGGGCACGTCTCCCGCCGAGACGGTGAAGCAGGTTAGTGAGCTCGAAGAAGTCCTCAAAGCCAACCAATTCGCGCAAGCGCTGACGTTCCGCGTCCGAGTAATCATCGGACTCCAATTCGCGAGCGAGGGGCGACGCTGCCTCAAGCAGCGACGCCAAAGGCTGGACAACCGAATCCGACGCATCGGGGTTACCTTTCATGATCCTCTCTCTCCCTCAATAGCTGGGCCAGATCTTACGTGCCCGCCGAAGCCGCCGCTTGACCCCCGTGGACATGATCGCTGGGTTGGCGTGCCGCTTGTGCGACGTAGAGCCGTCTCACGTTGACGCGTCATCCCGCGCGCATATACGGTGACGACGGATGGCCGATGAACCGCGGATCAACCAGTTCAAGACGCTTCAGGGGCTCGCCCGAGCGTTTCGTCGATGGGCAGCTAGTAGTGCGCTGAGTGCGCCACCAGACGTCACCGGTGCCAGCGTTGAGGAGCGGCAGATTCTCGGCGCACTCGGAGGGGTCGCCGCCGGAGTCGCGGGCGATCGTATTTCTGGGTGGCCCGAGCCCCTTCGCCGTTGGGCTGAGCAAGCGCCCAAGCCTCCTCAGGAGTTCGTTGAAGCGGTATGTGAGGGTCTGGGCACTCGGACCGACCCCCTGTCTGCCCTCTACGACGTAAGTATTTCGCCCGCCCATCGACGGCGTTCTAGGGACCGTGTTCACACCCACGCCCGTGGTGGACCACATGCTTGATCTAGCTGCCGACGCGATCGGCGATGCGCCAGCATGTGTCGTCGACCCAGGGGCGGGCGTGGGGGCCTTCACAATCGCCGCAGCCAAACGCTGGCCGGCAGCCCGCGTGTTGGCCGTTGACGTGAACGTGGTGACGCTAGGTCTTCTGGCAGCACGCATCGCGTTCGAGCTTGACGCGGAGCCTGAAGACGCGTCGTCCCTCGGGCGGATTGAGTTGGTCCTCGGGGACTATCTCGACCAGCTCGGTCAGGCAAAGGGCGTGCGGGGATCAGTTCTGACGATCGGTAACCCGCCCTACACCCGGATTCAAGAGTTGCCGTCTGACTATCGAGCGAAGGCTTCCGGTCTTTGCGGGGGAATCATCGACAGCGGCCACGCCAATCTCGCCGTCCTATTCCAGGCCGCAACCTTGAACCACATGCGGGACAACGATGCATCCTGCATGGTGCTTCCTGGTTCCGTTGGATACACACGTGCGAGCAGGGGGCTGCGCGAAGCCCTATGGGGTGCGCATCGCCCAGTGATCATGCAACGTACACCCGCTACGACAAGACCTTTCACTGGCCGTTCTGTGCAGGCAGCGATCTTGGTCGTAGGACCTGTCAAGACGAAGCGCTCACCTATCCAATTTGCCCGTGTCCAGTTCGACGGCGACCCCGCAGTCCTGCTCGAAGGCTGGGAGCGCGAGCGTGGAGAGGAAGAACCGGCGAACTGGTTCTGGTCCCGCGACACCGATGTCATCGAGAATGCCGTCCCGCTCGCCGAGATCGCGGTTGTGCGACGCGGCACCGCGACCGGTAGCAACGCAATGTTTTTCCTTACGGATGCCGACGCGGCACGACTACCCGATGGCGTGGTCACTCCAGCGATACCGACGCTGAAGCGCTTCGCGGGATACGAGATGAACAGGGTCGCGCACGCATCTTGGGGAGACAAGCAAACTAAGCGCTGGTTGCTGACGATCCCGCGGGACCTCCCGATTCGGGGGGCGCTTCGCCTGTATGTCGAGCAGTTTGAGGGAGAAGTGAGCCGCAGATTTCTTCCCTCCCAACGTAAGCCTTGGTACTCGATCACGGACCTAACTCGGCCTGATCTCGTCATCGCGCCGCTGGCGAAGACGGGCTTTAAGGTGGTCTCGAACTCGATACGGGCTGTCCCCTCCAACAATCTCTTTGGGATCACGATGCGCAATGGTGCGGACCCCCGGGCGCTCGCGGACTGGCTACGTTCGGATGACGGTCAGCGTGAGCTCTTGCGCGCGAGTCGTCGCTACCACGGCGGTAGCCACAAGCTTGAGCCCGGGGATCTAAAGCGCGTTCACGTGCCGCCGGACCTCGCGGTTTCGCGCTCGTAGCGAACGCCGCCACAACGCCATTGCTCACTCGTGCTAGGTTCGCACTAGACAGCGCGTTGTGATCACGTCTCCCGGGCCGAGTTGGCCTCGCAGACAGCATCACGATCCGCTGGCACCCATACATCGAGTGGCCCCGCCTCTGGGTCGTGTCGCTCATGATCGAATGGAGGGTCCGTCATGGATACGGACGTCATTACAGGGAGCACTATGCCTCTTGAGCTGCGGCATGCCGCGTTCTTGCTCGAACGCCTCGCCGCAGACTGCGCGCCGCTTCAGGAGTATCGGGAGCTGACCAAGAACGCACTTGAGGCCATCGAACGATCTCAGGAAGACGAGGCCAAGAACGGGCTCGCCCCGCCGGAGAAGGGGCACAAAGTCGTCTGGGACGTCGAGTGGCGAGCCTTGTCGGCGCAACTAGAGTCAGGTCAAGAGCCGGTCTACAAGTTGAGCATCTGGGACACCGGTGATGGCATGACTGGCCCGGAAATGGTGGAGTACATAAACCATTTGGCCAGCTCGGTTGGGGTCCAAGCTCTCGACCGCAACTTTGGCGTTGGTGCCAAGATCACCGCTGGCGTCTCGAATCCTGCGGGTCTGATCTACACCTCGTACAAGAGCGGCGAGGTACACCAGATCCATTTCTGGCGTGACGCCGAGACGAGCGAGTACGGCATCAAGCCTTATCTGCGTAATCGAGATGGGTCGTACCACTACTGGCGCAAGCTCAAGCCAGAGGTCTTGCCCGAGGAGATCATTAATGCAGGCCACGGGACGATGGTTACTTTGCTCGGTGAGAGTGCTGACGAGCACACAATGGAGGCTCCCGATGGGGCCGTTGGTGCCGTGCGCTGGCTGGTCCGGTACCTCAATCGCCGCTTTCTGGTCTTCCCGGAAGGGGTGACAGTCCGCGTCCGTGAGTTCACCAAGAGCGACCCATCTGAGTGGCCGCCGAGGCCACCAACCTATGCCAAGGACGGTGGGATGATGCGGGCAGCGGTCGGGCAGGCACATCATCTCGATCGCAATGCCGAGGCCTCCGGTCAGGTCCGTCTCAAGGATGGGCACGCAACGGCCTTTTGGTGGCTCCTGAAGGAGGACAAGATCGGTGACCCGTCCTACTGGCTCAGCAGTGGTCATATTGCCGCTTTGTTCCATGACGAGCTTTACGAGCTGCGTGACGGGAACGGCGGTATCCGTCAACTGATGCATTTCGGTGTGCTTTTTGGGTCACGTCGGGTCGTCATCTATGTCAAGCCGGACGAACGCCAGCGGATCAGTCCCAACACGGCGCGCAGTCAACTGCTCGCCAACGGGGAGCCATTGCCATGGGAGCAGTGGGCGGCAGAGTTCCGCGACGAATTGCCCGAGCCGATCCGGCAGATGATGGACGAGCTTCTCAGCCGTGACAGCGACGGCAATCACGAGGAGGCGATCCGCGAGCGCCTCAAGCGCATCGAAGAGTTGATGCGCACGACTCGTTATCGGCGAACGCCTGCCGGGTCGATGAGCGCCAACGGTGAAGCGGCGGGCGGCTCGGCGGGTGAGGGCGAAGCCGAGGAGTCGACCAGGAAAGCTAAGTCAGGCACCTCTGGTGGCACTACGGCTGATCTCTACGGTGCCTACGTTGACGACGACGACGGCGAGCCGGCCGAGCCGCTGAACCCAAAGACCGACTTCCCCGACATCCGTTGGGTATCTGTTGCCAACGGCACACGAGCGAGCGACGATCCTCTTGAGGATCGCGCCGCCTCTTACGCGAACAGTTCGCAGAATGTTCTGCTCGTCAACGAGGACTTCCGGGTCTTTACTGACCTCGTTAAGCATTTTGCGCGGCTCTACGAGGGGTATCCGGGCGTCGAGCGGACAGTGCCGGAGGTCATCAAGGAGTGGTACGCCCAGCAGCTCGTTGAGGCGGTACTTGGCGTGCTCGCCGTACGCGGGAGCGCCAAGTGGCCTCCGAACCTTGTTGAAAAGGCGCTCTCCGAGGAGGCGCTGACCTCGGTAGTCATGCCTAGATACAATCTTTACCAGCAGGTTTCAAGGGTTCTCGGCACGAAGCTGGGGAGTCTCAAAGATAAGGTTGACGCCGCCTCGAAGGCTGCTTAGGCCGCGTTATGTCGGATCAGACCCTTTCGAGTCTCGCCGTTCTGACGGTCAATTGGGAGCAAGGGCACGACGTAATTGAGAGCTTCGTGCCCCTCATCGCCGCGCACCTCCCGAGCGATGAGGGACGGCCCGTGTCCGCGGTCGATCTTCAGCGCGAACTAGCGGAGAAGGTGGGCATCAAAATCCCTATGGGCGCACTGACCGCGATGCTCGCGCGATGTGCACGACACGGCTACGTTCGGAAGATCGCGAACGTATATCACGCTGATTCAGCCAAGCTAGCGACGGTCGACTTTCACAAGACGGAGGCCGAGGCGCTACGCAAGCACCAGTGCTTGCTCGACAAGCTCAGAGCATTTGCGGCGGAGCGTTACGAGATGGAGTGGTCCGAGGCAGATGCTGATCGCAACGTACTCAACTACTTGCAGGAGGGGTCGTTGTCCGTCCTCTACGCTGCGATCGAAGGTGATCCGCTTCCGTCGTTCAGACCGGCCTCCAGGAAGACCCGTCACGTAATCAGCGCGTTCGCTCTCCATTTGAGCGAACGCGACCCGGAGGGATTTGCCTGTTTGGAGACTGTCGTCAAGGGCCACGTGCTAAGCGGTGTGCTCTTTTACCCTAGTCTCGGCGAGGTCGAGGCTCGCTTTACTGAGCTGGATGTGTATTTTGACACTCCGCTCGTCCTATCCGCGCTCGGATATGCCGAGGAGGGGATCGCAGCACAGGCTACGGACCTGTTGGACCTTTTGCGAGAGCTCGGCGCGGGCTTGAAGTGCTTCCACCACACCCGCGAGGAGGTCGTGGGCGTCTTGGAGGCAATCGCAAACAGCAAGCGGCCCGGGGGCTATCAATCGCACGACCGCCATTTTTTTGAAACCAACAGGGCCTTTTCGCTTAGCGACGTCGAGGAGATGATCATCACAATCGACGCTACTCTCGAAACGTTGGGCGTCGAGGTGGTCGATACGCCAGCCTGGACCGATCAGCCGGACGAGGCCGCGCTCGAGGAGCAGCTCGGGAAGCGCATCAACTATCACCGAGAGCGCGGACGCGAAAAGGACGCGATGTCGCTGGCGGCGGTCGCTCGGCTCAGAGGCCTCCGTCGGATGGACAAATTTGAGAGGTCAAAGGCCATTTTTGTGACGAGCAACTCTCTCTTGGTTGCCGCCAGCCACGATTTCTTCAAGGAGACAGAGCCCGGCCCTGCGATTCCGATCGGAATGACCGATCGGCTCATGACGAGGCTTGCTTGGGTGAAGAAGCCAATCGCCGCTCCCGATGTGCCGAGGCACCTCGTCATGGCGGCCTCCTACGCCGCGTTGAACCCTCGTGAGGAGCTATGGCGCCGCTATATCGAGGAGATCGAGCGGAGACGCCTGCAGCAGGGCATCTCTGATGAGCAGTACCACCTGCTCCGTTCGTCTCGGGAGGCGCGAATCGCGCTAATGGACCAAACCTTCGGCGACGAGAATGCATTCAGCGCCGGAACTGTGGACGAGGTCCTAGCCCACGCTAGGACCGTGATTCAGGGCGAAGCGCAAGCGGAAGTAGACGAGGCGCGCGAGTCAGCGCGCCAGGCGACTGAGCAGGCGCAACTTGAGAGACGCACCCGTCTGCGTCTTGAACGCGCTCAAGACGGTCAGATCGGCGCGCGCGCACACTTCGCTGGCACGGTAGCCGGAATTGCCGTAACGGTCATTCTCGGGGCAGCTGTAATCCTTGGGGTGCTAGCTACGGTCCCAGATGTAGAGCTTCTGAAAGCGCACGATCTGGCCGAGCGCATATTGATATGGCTTTCGTTGGCGGTGGTGTTGGGACTGACGATGTTCGCCTTTCTGGTCAGACACTTGTCGGTCAGCGAGATCCGTCGAAAACTTTCAGACCGAATCGAGCACCGCTGGCAAGAGCGCGGACATCGGCGGCTCGCCAAGTCCCAATCCCGCGCGAGCGGAGATGAGAGGTCCTGAGGAGGGGTTCAAGGGGCCGGGGCGGGGGCTGAAGATCTCGGATTAGGACGGGAGGACTGCTGCTCGGAGAACGCGGGCGCCTTGCGGAGACGGTCTAACTGAACCCACGTCCGATTTCCGCCCTCTCTTGGCTAACGCGGCCTCTCTAGCAGCGCCTCAATCAAGCGCTGAACAGGCTCCTTCGCCCCTGGGAACGCCGAAGGCCCAGCCCCCTGGGGGGCTGGGCCGGTTCGACCTTCGTCAAGATGGTGGAGCCAACCGGGATCGAATCGGTGACCTCGTCGAGGTTGGCAGCTTCGCGATATCGCGCGTCTACTGACTAGGCCTGTCGGGTCGCCCGAAACGGGCTGAGCGTGATGGCGTCATTCGCGCCAGTGAACCTCGTAATGCCCGATCGGCTCGGCAAATCCCTTCACGGCGATCGGACCGCCGTCCGAAAATCGGATGCCCTTGCCGCGGCACAGATCGTGCACCCCCGACGACACGACGATGCAGCCCGGCTGAGCACAGGCGCAGAGCCGCGCGGCCTGCTGCACCGCCGCGCCGAAGAGATCGTCCTGCTCGGTCACCGGTTCCCCTGCCGCCACGCCGATGCGCACATGCAGCTCAACCCCATCGCGCTCATGCAGGTCACGCTGGATCTGCATTGCAGCGCCGAGTGCCTGGTAGGCGGAAACGAACGCAGCCATGATCCCGTCGCCCGTGTGCTTGACCTCGTTGCCGCCAAACTGAGCGAGGGCGGCGCGCACGATCGAATCGTGCTCGCGGAGCACTCGCATCACCGCACGGTCACCCAGTTCTTGAGTCAGGCGCGTGGACTCGGCTATATCTGTAAAGAGGATCGCGCGAAACGCGCTTTCCGTGTACGGCTCGCCAGGAGGGTGCGTGTTCAGCCGGCCAAAGAAGCCGCGCACGCCGGCTTGATCGACCTCGATCACCTGAGAGGGGAGCAAGCCGTGAGCCGCACGGTGGGCCGCTTCGACGGACTCCGCGTCAGGTCCCTCGACCAAGCAAAAGCCGCTTCCGGCCCCCTCTTCAAACCAGTATGTAACGAAGCGCACCCCAAATTGATCCTGCACCTCGAGATCGCGCAAGTGAGCAGCGGCGAGATCGGCCGCAGTCGCATCGGGAAGATCGTGGCGGTCCATGAACATTGCCATCGTGAGCAAACTGTACTGGCGTCGAAGCCGACCTTGTTCCGAAGATGGGGGAGTCGCTGCTCGGCTCCGAGCGCTCCATAGCTGGCCGCGGGGCGTCCACGCGACCTCGTTGACCTCGACGCCGCTCAGCCGGGCCAGGACCAAAGCCGGGAGGCCACTGGATTACAGCAGCGGCTCGTCGCTGCGCCTCCCGACCCGACGGCTCCATCAGCTGCTGGAGCAGCTCATTCAGGGACAGGCTGGGGTTTGCAAGTCGTCCCGATCTCCGTGGAACGCTTTACTCGGCTATCACAGGCTGCTCGAGCAGCTGCGAGCGAACTGCGTGCACCTCGATGGAGCCGTCCGCCTTGGAGGCTTCTTGTTCTACGACGGCGCAGAGCGCGTCGACAACGGCGGGGTCGAGCTGCGTTCCGGCGACTGCGCGTAGCTCGGTGAGCGCAACCTCGCGTGAGAGGGCGCGCCGGTAAGCGCGGTTCGTGCGCATCGCGTTCCACGTGTCGCAGCAGGCGACGATCCTCGCTTCGAGGGGGATCTCCTGGCCCGCGAGCCCGTCGGGGTAACCGCCACCGTCCCAACGCTCGTGGTGTGAGCGGACGATCATTCCGACATCGCGCATGAACCCGCCCACGCGGCTGAGCATGCGCTCGCCTTCGGTGCTGTGCGTCTTGATGATCGTCCACTCCTCCGAGCTGAGCTTCCCGGGCTTGTTGACAATCTCCTTCGGGACCGCGATCTTGCCCACGTCGTGCAGCAGCGCGGCGAACTCGAGATTCCGGCGCTGCGTTGCCGAAAGGCCGAGGCGCTCACCCACGGCGACGCTGAGGGCGACGACGCCCTTGCAGTGCTCACCCGTATACCCGTCGTCGGCCTCGACCACATCGCCGAGCACGAGCGCCGTGCCGCGGTAGGCATTGTTGAGCTCGACGAGGCTCTCGAGTCGCTGGCGCCGCTCGCGCGCGAGCACGGCGAGCAGGCCGAGCAGCGGTAGCAGCGCAAGCACCGCCTCGGGGTGCGTCTGCGCCGACGCCGCGACCACCAGCCCGATCCCCGAAAGTGCCGCGTCGATTCCGTAGACCCACGTCTCGCGCAGCTGGATCTGCAGGCTCGCGCTCCAGGAGAACGAGTAGCGCAGTGAGGAGACGAGGAAGTCGAGGGCGAACTCCGCCGCGAGCGCTGCGATTAGCAGTCCTGCACCGGCATTGGTGGGGGCGGTTTCCGAGATCGCGAACACAGCCGCAGGGCCGAGCGCGAACCACGAGTTGCCCGGCGCCCCGAGCAGTCTCGCCGCGGGGATCTCCCCCCGCACGATCCCTGGGAGTTTCGCGATCGCCAGGGATGCGGCGACAATGATTGGGCCGACCGCCGGGGGGACCACGAACAGCAGCGGTATGAAGGCGACCTGCGTGAGCACCGTGAACCCGAACGGGGTGTCGAATGACACCATCGCCGCAGCGACCAGCACGATCGCGCAAAGGAGCGCCGACCCGATCGGGAAGCTGCCCGGCGGATACAGCGCCCAAAGTCCCGCTGTCGCCGCGATAAAGCCGCCGCCGGCTATCGCGCCGGAGATCCGCTCGCGCATCGTCATCGTGGTGCGCTCTCGGATGAGCGAGCTCGCGAGTAGCTCCTGCTCCTCCACTGTGGGCTCGAGGGACATCGCGCTTTTATCGAACGTCTGGGCGACACGGCTTAGTCGTCAATGCGCGCGCCGACAAATGACGGTCTAGGGCGTGGCAACGCTGCGGGCTGACGACTCGTTGGCCATACACGTGTCCAGACACGGCCAGGGATGCTCACATCATGGGCGATTGTTCCGATTCATCGAACACACCCCAACTGAAAAGGGCAAACCCGGTGTGAACCGGGGGCGCAAAGCTAGAGGTCTCGAATGGCGAGATAGCTCGGCTGCCAGTGCACACCGAGGATGGTGCGTACAGACATGAAGTGCCTTTTCAGATTTAGCCCCCGCCGGACGGCGGGCGTAGTGGCAGTGCTCGCAGCCAGCGCAATTGGCTCGATGGCTGCATTTCCCGCGGTCTCGTCGGCCGCGCTGATCAGCACCGGCGCGTGTGACGAAGCGAGCTTGACCCAGCCGTTTAGGTCCTGGCTGGATTCCAGTCAGTACAAGCTCGTGCCCGGAGGCTCGTTCGAGGACGGTGCATCTGGCTGGACGCTCAGCCACGGCGCTGCCGTCGCGAGCGGCAACGAGACGTTCAACGCCGGCGGGCTCGTCGGATCGCACTCGCTGTACCTTCCGGCCGGTTCCTCCGCGGAATCGCCGCCGACCTGCGTCAACGCGGCCTACCCGACGTTCCGCCTGTTCGCGCGCAATTCCTCATTGCTCTCGACGGTGATAGTTCAGGTCGTCTACGACGATCCGATCGTGGGCCGAGTGGTGCTCCCGGTTGGCGTGGTGGCGCTCAGCAAGAACTGGCAGCCGTCACTGCCGATGCTCACCGCTTCGGCGGTACAGGGCGTGCTCAAGAACGGCGTCGCGCAGGTCAGCCTGCGGTTCACCGCGGTCGT
The DNA here is from genome assembly GCA_963697725.1 of uncultured Solirubrobacteraceae bacterium. GTDB lineage: Bacteria > Actinomycetota > Thermoleophilia > Solirubrobacterales > Solirubrobacteraceae > Palsa-744. The sequence goes on along the minus strand of OY969096.1, from coordinate 2,963,536 downwards.
CGGCAGTTCGTCAATCGACGACGTCTATGTTGATCCGCGGCTCAGCCACTGACCGCCCATCGAAATGGGCGCGTGCAAGGTGGGAGATCCGTGGGCGCGATGGCCACGGATCTCCCGCCTGAGCGTGCGGAACCCAGCGCTCTCCCCTCGAACCGCTAGGGGCCGCTGCGGCGCGTGACGATGTAGTCGATGACTCGCTCGCCGTGAACACTGGTGATTCGCACGTGCGCGGCGTATGGTCCATCCGGGCCGGTGAAATGGCACTCGAATGTGCCACCAACCTTTGCCGGGATACCCGACGGGCACCGCACGTCGGTCGGTCTGAAGCGCGTGTGTTTGAAGACGAACTCAGCGATCGTCTGCTCGGTTGCGTGCGGTCTGATCGTGCTCACACCGCATCCCGCCAGCAGTACCGCGAGGAACATAGTGGCCGGACCGGTTCGTCGCGCGCGCGGCATTAAGCCTAAGCTCCCCCGCGAACTGCAGCGGGCGATTACAAGCTATGCCCGCGTACCCACGGCAAGCAGGTACTCCTGCTCGAAACGCGCCTCGTCCGGCGTGCCGCGGTTCCACTCGTCGCAGAAAGCGTTAAGCGCCTCGTCGAACTCCGCCTCGCGCCCATTGTTGCGGGCGTTCGTCTGGGCGACGATGGTCGGGCCGTAGCGCTCCTTGAAGTGCACGCCGTAATCGTGCGGATGCTTGAACGCCGTGATCCCCAGCATTTCCCGCTCCAGCGTGCGAAAGTCGACTCGATCACCAAAGAGCTCCTTCATGTGCTCTGGGCTCCCCCAAAGCGGTGGAGATTGCGCACCAGGTGGAGGCGGGGGGGCAAATGGCCCCATTGTCCGGAACAGCGCCCCGATCATTCCCTCGGGCGTCCAGTTCAGCATTCCGACGGTGCCGCCTCGACGGCAGACGCGGATGAGCTCGTCAGCCACCTCCTGATGATGAGGGGCGAACATCGCGCCGATCGACGAAATCACGACGTCGTAGGACTCGTCCTCGAACGGCAGGTGCTCCGCGTCGGCCTCTACCCATTCGAGCGTCACCCCTTCAGCCTCTGCACGCCGGCGGCCCGCGTCGAAGAGCTCGGGTGTTAGGTCACTAGCAGTGACCTCAGCGCCGGTCTTGGCCGCGGGTATCGAAGCGTTCCCGGTGCCCGCGGCGACGTCGAGCACGCGCATCCCTGACGTGATGCCGCAGGCATCGACGAGCTTCGGCCCGAGCGGCAACAGGAATGTCTCGACCATTGAGGGGTAATCGCCCGACGCCCACATCGCTCGATGGCGCGCCTTCAGTTCTGAATCAGTAGTCGATGGCAAATCGCTCTCCGTTCTGGGTTGACGCGCGGACCATACCGCCGGCGACGCTCATCCGACATTTGAATGGTCATGTGGCCGGTCGTCGAGCGGCCCCGCCGGCTGGCCGAAGCGGCCCTGGAGGCGCGCTTCGGTGACAACCAAGCAACACGATCGCCGCCTGGGCGATGTACGATCAGGAACAGTCATGCTTCCGACGGTCAAGGGGAGGAAGTCGGCAGGACGGGGCAGGGCGGGCAAGGCGCTCGCCTTGTTGCTGATGGCAGCGCTTGTGTCCGCCGTCGGCCCGTTCGTCGCGGGCGCGCAAGCGCAAGACGCCGGCAAGGCTTTCCGGGTGCACCGCCTGTGCCATGCGCCGCGCCCTGGCTCCGCCGCCTGCCTGGGCATGAAGCTCGTCCCCTCGTCGCTCACTGCGACTGATCTACACGCCAACGCGGTCCGCCAGTCCGCGGAAGCCGCCAAGGGCGCGCGTCCCGCGGTCGGCGTCAAAAGCCCATATCCCGGCTATCTCACGCCGCAGGGCCTGCACGATGCGTACGGGCTGCCCGTCGAAACCGACGCCTCGCACGTGCAGACCGTAGCGATCGTCGACGCCTTCGACGACCCCACCGCCGAAGCCGATCTCGGGGTCTATAACGAACAGTTCGGGCTGCCCCCGTGTACCACAGCCAACGGCTGCTTCCGGAAGGTCAACCAGTCCGGAAACGCGGCCCCGTTGCCGCACAAGCAGGGCGAATGGGCGGGGGAGATCTCAATCGACGTGCAGATGGTGCGCGCCGTCTGCCAGAGCTGTCGGATCCTGCTGGTCGAGGCGTCGAGCGAAGAATTCGGTGATCTCGGGATCGCCGTGGACACCGCCGCCGCTATGGGCGCCACCGAGATCAGTAACTCCTACGGTGGCCCCGAGGAACACTCCGACCTGACCCTGGCCTCCAATCACTACGACCACCCAGGCATCGTGCTCGCGGCGAGCTCTGGCGACTGCGGTTACTTCAACCAGGCTTGTCCCGGCGAACCCAACGTCGCCGACTTCCCCGCCGACTCCCCGGAGGTGCTCTCGGTCGGAGGCACTTCGCTGATCGAACACAACGAAGTCTGGCGCAGCACCGTTTGGGACGAAGGCGGCAGTGGCTGCAGCAACGTTTTCAGTGCTGCCGACTGGCAGAGCGAAGTAGCCAACTTCGCCGCCACCGGCTGCGGCAGCGGCCGCTCGGTCGCGGACGTCGCTGCGATCGGCGACCCCGAAACCGGCGTCGATGTCTACAACAGCACGCCAGAAGGCAACGGCGACCCCACGGGTTGGGCCGTCTGGGGTGGCACCTCCGTGGCGTCGCCCATCATTGCCGCAGAGTGGGCGCTCGCCGGTGGTGCACGTGCCGTCGCCTACCCAGCCGCGACGCTCTACCCCCATCTCGAAGATGGCGCCGTCCTCTATGACGTGACCTCCGGCAAAAACGGCAGCTGTGGTGGCACTATCGAGTGCCAGGCCGCCGTCGGCTTCGATGGCCCCACCGGCGTCGGCAGCCCGCTCGGCCTCGGCGCCTTCTCGATCTCCGGCGCCCCCGCGCAGACCGCGCCGCCGACGGTCTCGGGCTTCCCCGAACAGGGACAGAAGCTCACCGCCGGACACGGTAGCTGGAGCGAAAGCCCGACCTCGCTCGCCGAGCAGTGGGCACGTTGCAACTCCGCCGGTTACGGTTGCGCGCCCATCGCCGGGGCCACCGGCACCAGCTACACCGTCGCCGCTGCCGACGCCGGCTTCACGCTGCGCCTGCAGGAGACCGCCACCAACGACGCGGGACAGAGCGCTCCCGCGGCCTCGGCGCCTACCGCCACCGTCGCCTCCAACGTGCCCAGCATCGCTGGCTTTACGCCCGCCAGCGGCATCACCGGCAGCGCTTTCGTGATCACGGGCAGCGCGCTCGCCGGCGTCACCGAAGTGAAGCTCGGCAAGCTTGCCGCCGCTTTCACCGTGCTTTCACCTACGCAGATCGAAGCGATCGTGCCCAGCGGATCCAAGGCCGGCAAGGTCGCGATTAGCGCTTCCGGGGGCGGTTTCCTCACCAAGGCCAAGTTCAAACCCACCCTTTCGATCACCGCCGTCTCACCCAAGCACGGCGCGCCCGGCAAGACCGTTACGCTCAAGGGCGTGGGCTTCACCCCCGGCTCCAGCGTCAGCTTCGGCGGCGTGACCGCTGGCGAAGTCAGCTTCGTCTCGCCGACCCGGCTGAAGGTCGTAGTCCCCACCGCGGCAGTCAGCGGACCGATTACTCTCACCAACGCCAGCGCGCCTGCCGGCACGATCGCGAGCGCGGCGAGCTTCCAGGTCCCCTAGCCGCCCAGTTTCAGGCCCGGAAGTTTCACGCTGGGCACCGTGACGCCCGGCACCGTCACGCTTGGCACGTGCACGCTCGGGACTGTCACTCCCGCCGCGGAGATGCTCGGCGTTTCGATAGCGGGGGTGCTGACCGACGGCGTGCTCACGGTCGGGGCGCTGACCGTCGGCGTGGACACGCTGGGCACCGTGATTGGAATGCTGGGCTGTGAAGGAGCGTGTGCGCCCCCGCCGCCCACCGGAAGCGTCACCGGCGCGCCGGAGCTGGTGCCCGCGGGTGGGGTTGGGCTCACGCCGCTCGTGCCGCCCTCGCTCGCGGAGCCCGCCAAACTCGGGGTCGCGCCGGAGCTGGCAGCTGCCCCGGCCGAATCAGCCGCGTCGCTCGCGGGGGCTCGCGGCGATGCCGTTCGCCCGCCCGTGCCCGTTTGCGCACCGCCGCGCGGCTCTACGTGCGCGATTGGCCCCCGGCCACCGTTCGAGGCGTCCCTGCGCGCCCTATCGACTCCTGTGCCTGCCTCGGGCCCCGGCTGGGCGCCCTGTTCGGGGCTCGGTAGCGACTGCACCAACGCCAGCGGTCCCGCCGCTGTCACGCTCGACTGTCTGGCTCCATGTGAGGTTCCGAATAGAGCGGGTGAGACCGCGAGCACGCCAACCGCGCCGAGTGTGGGTACCAGCGTGCTCACCGAGGCTAGGCTGCCGGCGCCGAGGTTCGACCCCAGCGACTGCAGCGCCAGCGCCGCGCGCTGCATCACGACGGTGCCGGCTGCGTACCAGGCCACCGATCGGCGCGCCGAGTAGCCCTGCATGAACACGGCCACCGCGTCCGCGTCCAGCTGCGTGCCGGCTTCGGCCGAGAGCACGTCGAGCGCGAGTTTCTGCGAGCCCGCGCTGCGGTACGCGCGATCGGAGGTGATCGCATCGAAGGTGTCTGCCACCGCGATAATCCGTGCGCCTAGGGGAATCTCCGCTCCGCACAAGCCGTCCGGGTAGCCGCCGCCGTCGATCCGCTCATGGTGGTGGCGCACGATCGCCGTTATTTCCGGATCGCCCACCACGCTCACCATCTCCGCACCCTGCAGCGCGTGCTGCTTGACGAGCTTGAAGTCCTCGTCGCTCAGCGGGTAGGGGCTGTTGAGGATCTCGCGCGGCGTGTAGAGCTTGCCTACGTCGTGGACCTCTGCCGCCGTGCGGAGCTTCGCGATTTCCCTTGGCGACAGGCCCATCGCCCGGGCAATTCGAACGCCGTGACGAGCTACCCGTTGGCTATGTCCGTGAAGATAGGCGTCGCGCGCTTCCAGCAGCCGGCTCAGCCCCAGCAGCAGCTCGATGTTCACCAGCGGTCCAGCTTTCCGCGCTGATTCGAACAGCTCGCGCGCCTGGGAAAGTCGGCGCTCGGTCCAGCAACGGCGCACCCAGCCCCACAGCAACAGCTCCGCGAACACCACGTCGCGCGAACGTGGCTGGCGCTTCCACAGCGCTGCCCCCAATACTGCCAGCGCCAGCGAGACCGCGACGGCGACCGCGGCGGAGAGGGCCGCCGCCGGCACACTGCCGTGTGGTAGATCCGCGTTCACCAGGATCGCCGGCGCCACCACAACGAGCCCCGTGGTCGCGATCGCCAGCGGCAGGTAGCGACGCATACGGGGTGCCGCCGGGGGTGCCTGACGTGCCGCCGGACCTGCCTCCGCGGGCTCCGCGCCGTCCACCGGGCTGCCGTTGCGTTTCTGGAGCGCGAGGCCTGCCGATCCTGCGAACGAGTTCATGTAACAAAAGCTACGCTCGCGCTGCTCACCGCGGCCGGGCGCGGACGCATATACGAAGGCGAGGTTTGTCTACTCGGGGGTCTCCGCCGCCGCGACCGCGAACACGATGTGTGCCCGCGCGAGCGTCAGGTACGGGTGCAGCTCGACCGCGCCGCCCTCTAGCGGGGCCACGGTCACTTCGGTCAGCGTGATGAAGTCGCGCTCGGAGGCGTTGAGGACGTCCGAGACGCGGCTGCGGTAGCCGTCGCGCGCGAGCGTGAGGTCCCCCTCGATGCGGTGGCGCTCGGTCTCCACGCGGATCCGCTCGCGCCGGTGGTCCATGCTCGGCTGGTCGTCCTGCCAGCTGGTCTCGTCGGCCATCTGCGCATTATCGCGACACGGCGTAGGTTCGCGTCGCCGTCGTGCGTCGGCCCGTTGGTCCGGCCGCGATGATCTGCACCCGCGCCGTCATGCCGCGGCGGCGCCCGAGCGCGCGTTGCAAACGGCGCAGCCCCTTCGGCCCCAGTCGCAAGCGCACGTGACCCGCCTTCGCGCGCGGCAGCGAGCGCGCCACGGACACGAACGCGACCGAGCCCCGCCGCCCCGCCGCGGAGAGCGTGCCGCTGACGAGGATCTTGCAGCCACGTTCGCAGCTGACGCTCAGCGCCAGCGCGCGGCGCGCCAGCACGCCGCGGGCGCGCGGCAAGCCGATGTGCAGTGACGGCGCGACGTCTAGCGGGGGCGGCCATGTACCGGCTGCCAGGCAGCCCCCCGCGGCGGGCGCGGGGGTGACTGGGTTAAAGCGCTCCACGCGGTTGTTGTTCGTGTCCGCTACGTAGACGCTGCCTCCGCAGTCCACGGCGATCGCCGACGGCTGAGAGAAGTCGCCAAGGCCTGTGCCGCGCAGGCCCCACTTTTCGCGATAGTGCCCGTACTGATCGAATACCTGAACGCGGTTGTTTTCGCCGTCCAAGACGAACACGTTGCCGGCGCCGTCGACCGCCACGCCGGTCGGTGCGTGGAAGCGTCCGTCCGCCGTGCCACGCCCACCCCACTGTCTGACGACGCCGCCGTCCGGCAGCAGCTCGACGATCCGGTCGTTGCCCTTGTCGGCGACGTAGATCACCTCCTGACCGCTCCCCGCCGCGCTGACCGCGAGACCCGAGGGATGGTTGAAGCCGCCGCTGGCGCTGCTCGCGGCTCCGTTGCCCTCGCCGGCGCCCCAGCGAGCCAGGAGCGATCCTTCGGGCCCGTAGACCAGCACACGGTTGTGCCCCGCGTCAGCGACGTAGGTCTTGCCGCTCGCCGGTGACACTGCTACCGCGTCCGCGCCGTTCAGCTGTGCGCCGCCTAGGTTCGCGGGACCGCCGATTTCCGAGAGGTAGGTGCCGTCTCCCCATAGGCGCACGACGCGTTCGTTGCCTTGGTCTGCGACGTACACGCTGCCGCGCGGGTCGATGCCGATCCCCGAGGGCTTCGCGAAGCTCGAGCGATGGCCGCCCGTGGCGGTCCATTGGGTCTCGTAGACATCACTCAGCGGAGCGAACTGCTCCAGCCGGCTGCCCACCGTGTCCGAAACCAGCAGGCCGCCGCTCGGGTCGAGCGCCAGCCCGCGCGGGCCCGTCAACTGGCCTGGTCCCCGCGCCGAGACTCCGATGGTGCGCAGGAACTGCCCTTCGGGGTTGTAGACCTCGACGCGATCGTTAGCTGTGTTCGCCACGTAGGTGTCGCCCGCGGGATCGCTCGCCACCGCTCGCGGGAACGCGAGCTGGCCGGGTTTCGTGCCGTAGCCGCCCCACGCTCCCAGGAACGCCAGTTCGGGGCTGAGCTTGACCACGCGGTGACCGAGGTCGTCGGCCACGTACACATTGCCCGCCGCGTCCAGCGCGACCCCGTAGGGGAAGGCGAACTGCCCCGGACCGCTGCCCTGCGATCCCGCCGAGGACTGATAGGCACCGTTCGGGTCGAATTTCTCGATCCGGTGGTTGTCGTCGTCGGCGACCAGCACCTCGCTGGCGTTCGCCGCCACGCCGCGAGGGTAGGAGAACTGACCCGGCCCGGAGCCCTTCGCGCCCCATTCCATGCCTTCGCCGCCTTCGAGGTTGAAGCGTTGGATGCGGTTGTTGCCCGAGTCCGCCACGTAGACGTAGTTGCCGGCCACGGCGATGCCCCCGCCCGGCGGCTTGGTGTAGTCCTGGGAGGAGCCAAAGTTGAACTGCCCCGGTTCCGAGCCCTTTTGCCCCCACTGGGTGATGAAGTTCCCCGTCGGATCGAACTTCTCGATGCGGTTATGGCTCGAGTCCACTACGTAAACGTTGCCCGCTGCGTCTGTCGCGAGGCCGCCGATCGGACCGAACTGTCCGTGGCCTCCCCCGTAGGAGCCCCACTCGGTCTCGAACACGCCCGCGGCCGAGAACTTCTGCACCACGTAGCTCAGCTGGTCGGCCACGTAGACGTTGCCCTGAGTGTCGACCGCGACCGCCTCTGGGAAGCGCATCACACCCTCGGCACGCTGGCCGATGATCGTGGCCGACGCATAGGGGCATGGCTCGCCGCCCACGCCGGGGCATGCCTCGGCGAGCGCAGGGGCGGCCCAGGCCACGGCGCCAACCAGCGCCGCCGTCAAGGCGCCAGCCAGCGTCGCGGCGATCCCGGGCAGCGTGCGCGGCAGCAGTCTCATCGTCGGCCAGAACACCGCAGCGCGCACGGCGGAGCGGTCGCTGACTTAAACACGTAACGAATCTCAACCGACCCGCTGCGCCGCGCGTGCCGCCAGGCCCGCGCGGGCCTGCGGCCCCGTCGTGCCTTCGCCCGGCGGCAGCGGGCGGTTGCGCTCGTCGCGCACGATGTACAGCGGGCGGTGCTTGACCTCGTCGTAGATGCGGCCCACGTACTCGCCGATCACCCCCAGCGCGATCAGCTGGATGCCGCCGAGCAGCAGGATCGCGATCGTGATCGCACCGAAGCCCGGCAGGTAGGAGTCGAACAGGCGCAGGATGATCACGACCGGGATCGCCACGAACGCGACGCCCGCCGAGAGCATCCCGATCCACGTCGCCAGCTGCAGCGGCAGGTGCGAGAAGGAGGCGATCGCGTCGAGTGAGAAGCGCAGCATCTTGCGCAACGTGTACTTCGTCTCGCCCGCCGTGCGCGCGTCGCGCTCGTAGGAGACCGCGGTCTGGTTGAAGCCCACCCAGACCGTCATCCCCCGCAGGAAGCGTGAGCGCTCGGTCATCGCCAACAGCGCGTCCAGCGCGCGGCGATCGAGCAAACGGAAGTCGCCGGAGTTGGGCTCCAGGTCGACTTGCGCGAGCTTGTCGAACAGCTTGTAGAACCACGATGCCGTCGCCAGCTTGAAGGCCGTCTCGCCTTCGCGCTGGTTGCGCACCGCGTAGACGACGTCCGCGCCCTGGCTCCACTGGGCGATCATGTCCTGGATCAGCTCCGGCGGGTCCTGCAGGTCGGCGTCGATCATCGCCACGACGTCGCCCACCGCGTGCTCGAGGCCCGCCGTCAGCGCAGCCTGGTGGCCGAAGTTGCGCGATAGGTGGATCACCCGCACGCGCTTGTCCGCCGCCGCGATGCGGTCGAGCAGCTCGGGCGTCGCGTCGCTGGAGCCGTCGTTCACGAGCACCAACTCGAACTCGTAGTCCGCCGCCGCCGCGCAGGCGCGCTGCACGAACTTCTCGATCAGCTCCTGCTCGTCGTACACCGGGGCGACGATGCTGAGCAGCTTGGGGGTGCGAAGATCTGTGTCGGGCATCTGCTGGCTCACCGGAATGTGGTCGTAGGAAGGATCCACGTACTGTCGATGTTCCGACAGCGGCCTAAGCCCACGATGAATTTATCGTTCATCCTGTCTAGGAATGCCCTCCGACGGCCCCGTACAGCAGAGGACGCCCTCCAGACTATCGGCAGCGCTCCCCGGACCTGCCCGGCACCTGAGCGCCCCCGTCGTCGTCCAGTTCGCGAAGTTCGGGATCGTCGGCATCTCGAACACGGTGCTCGCCTTCGCGATCTACACCGTGCTGCTGAAGGTGTTCGGCGTCTGGTACCTCGCCGCCTCGGCGGTCGGCTTTGTCGTCGGCGCGATCAACGGCTTCCTGCTCAACCGTCGCTGGACCTTCGCGGGCCACGTCGGCGACTCGCTGACGCCCGTGCGCTGGGGCGTCGTGCAGGGCTGTGGGCTCGCCTTGAACGAGGGCCTGCTCTACCTGTTCGTCGACGACGCGCACGTCGAGAAGCTGCTCAGCCAGGCGTTCGCCACCGTGATCGTCACCGTCATCACCTTCCTCGTCAACCGCGCTTGGACCTTTCGCATGCACCACCACCCCGTGGCGGCCGTCGACGCCGAGGGTTGAGTGGCGCGGCTCACGAGCCGCCCCGCAGACATATCGGCCCCGCAAGGGGCCCATCGGAATCGATCCCGATCTAGACGGGCGAGAGGCAAGCGAGCCAAGGACGCAGGGAGCGTGGCGTGCGAGTAGCACGCGAGCGACCGAGGACGCTGGCTCGCACCGCCTATCGGCCGTCTAGCGAAAGACTGCGAGTAGCGACAGCCCGGCCGGGATCCGTCCCCCGCGCCCGATCATCGCGGCCTCGAGCGACAGCGGGCGCTCGAGCAGCCAGTTCAGCGGCTCGGGCGGGACCCACAGGTCGAGGCTCGACTCTGTGGTCTTGCGGTTGAAGCGGTCGAGCACGCGCAGCAGGATCGCCGCGGGCAGCAGCAGCGAGTTGAAGTAGGTCGTGCGCACCTGCTGCCAGCCCGCCTGCTCGCCTACGCGCTGCAGCGAGCGACGCGTGTAGCGGCGGAAGTGGTGGTTGACCTCGTCGTGGCCGCTCCACAGCCATTGGTAGGCGGGCACCGTGACCAGCAACGAACCTCCCGGCGCCACCACCCGGCGCAGCTCGCGCAGCGCGCCGAGGTCGTCCTCGAGGTGCTCGATCACATCGAGTGAGGCCGCCAGGTCGAAGGTGTCGGCCTCGAAGGGCATCTCCAGCACCGAGCCGGCCACGACCTCGCCGGCGCCGCGCTCGCGGGCCAACTCCACGCTCGTGTCGGAGAGCTCGACGCCGGTGACGGCGCCGTGGCGGGCGAACTCCACCATGTTGCGCCCGCTGCCACAGCCCGCGTCGAGGATCCGTGCCCTCGCGGGCAGGCGCAGATCCGCGATCACGCGCTCCAGCACGTTACGCCGGCCCCGGTACCACCAGTGGCGGTCCTCGGCGCGGTGTGTCTGCAACTCATAGTCGCGGTCCATCCGGCCTGCATCCTGTCCTAAAGGGCGGTTGGATGAAGGTCCAGCACACCCTTGATAAAAATCTTGGTATGCCATAATATATATTTCATGGCAACAAGAGAGGCCGCCCGCTCGCCCGCGGTGGAGGACTACTGCAAGGCGATCTTCACACTCGAATCGCGCACCGAGGAGCCGGTCGCGACGAACGCGCTGGCCGAGCGCCTCGGGCTGACGCCGGGCTCGGTCTCGGCGATGCTCAAGCGCCTCGGCGAGTTGGGACTCATCGAGCACCACCCATATCGCGGTGTGCGCCTGACCGACGAGGGTCGCAAGGTGGCACTCGAGGTGATCCGCCACCATCGGCTGCTGGAGCTGTTCCTGGCAAAGTCGCTGCAGATGCCGTGGGACCGAGTGCACGCCGAGGCCGAGGTGCTGGAGCACGTGATCTCTGAGGAGCTCGAGCAGCTGATCGCGGAGGCGCTCGGCCACCCGACACTCGACCCACACGGCGATCCGATCCCGAGCGCTGAGCTGGAGCTGCACGAGCCCGACACGCTGCCGCTGGATCGCCTGGAGCAGGGCGACGCGGGTCTGTTCGTGCGCGTGTCGGACGCCGATCCCGAGATGCTGCGCTACCTCTCCGAGCGCGGCATCGCGCCCGGTGATCGCCTGCGCGTGCTGGAGCGTCAGCCCTTCGGCGGCCCGCTGCTGGTCACCTTCGGCGATGGTGAACGCAGTTCCGAGCACGCGATCGGCGGGCGGCTAGCAGGAGCGATGCGGGTGCAGCTGGACCACGATCCGCGGTCGGTGGAGGGGCCGGCTTGACGCCGCCGGTGAGCCCAGATCCGGCGCTGGAGGGCGCGGGCATCTCGACGGGCGTGAGCGTCCCCGCGAGCACGGCCGTCGTGCTGGGCGCGAGCCATCTGGAAAAGCTGCTCGCCAGGGGCCGTCTGCGGGCCACGTTGACGATGCTGGGGCCGGCCTTCGTGGCCGCGATCGCCTACGTGGACCCGGGCAACTTCGCCACGAACATCTCGGGTGGCTCCAAGTTCGGCTACATGCTGTTGTGGGTCGTGCTCGCGGCGAACCTGATGGCGATGCTGATCCAGTATCTGTCCGCGAAGGTCGGGATCGCCACGGACCGCACGTTCCCGGAGCTATTCCGCGAGAGCTATCCCCGCGCGGCGAGCCGGGTCATGTGGCTGCAGGCGGAGGTGATGGCGATGTCGACCGACGTGGCGGAGTTCGTGGGCGCGGCGCTGGGACTGAACCTGCTGTTCGGCGTGCCCCTCTTGTGGGCGGGAGTGATGACGGGCTTCATCGCCTTCGCGATCCTCGAGCTGCAGACACACGGCTTCCGCCGCTTCGAGCTGGCGATCACCGCGCTGCTGGGGATCATCTTCCTGGGCTTCCTGTATGAGACGCTGAAGATCGGCCCGTCGGTGCACGGCTCGCTGTCGGGGTTGGTCCCGCACCTCGGCGGGAGCGAGTCGCTGTACGTGGCGGTGGGGATCATCGGCGCGACCGTGATGCCGCACGCGATCTACCTGCACTCGGCGCTGACCAAGAATCGCATGCCGATGCGCGACGACTCCGAGCGCGGGCGTGTGCTGCGCTTCGAGCGGCTGGACATCGTGATCGCGCTGGCCTGCGCGGGTCTGGTCAACATGGCGATGCTGGCGGTGGCAGCGAAGCTGTTCCACTCCACGGGCCACACAAACGTCGACTCGATCCAGGCGGCCTACCACGGCTTCGGCAATCAGGTGGGTGGCCTGGCGGCGCTGGCCTTCGCGGTGGCGCTGTTCGCCTCGGGCGCCTCCTCCTCGAGCGTTGGCACCTACGCGGGGCAGGTCGTGATGAGCGGCTTTCTCAAAATCAACATCTCGGTGCTGCTGCGCCGCGCCGTGACGATGGTGCCTGCGCTGGTCGTGCTCGCGATCGGCGTCAACCCCACGGACGCGCTGGTGCTGAGCCAGGTCGTGCTGTCGTTCGGGATCCCGCTCGCGCTGATCCCGCTGGTGATGCTGACGATGCGCCGCGACGTGATGGGCGCTCACGTCAACAAACGCATCACGACCGTAGTCGGTATCGCGCTCGCGGCGCTGATCACTTCGTTGAACGTCTTCTTGATCTACCAGCAGATCTTCTGATCAGCGTGTGGCGGGTGTACGGATCGTGTAGTCGATCCGACCCCCGCCGCCACGCCACAGCGCGATCGCGCGATCGCTGTCGGGGTCGAAGGCGAGCGTGGCGTCGCTGTTGGGTCCGGGTGGTGCGACGGCCTCGGGGCCGCCGAAGATCGTGACGCCGGGCCGCGCGTCGATCCCGCGCGCGGCGAACAGCGCCTGCTGGCCGAGCTCGAGCGCGCCGTCGGCGCCGGGCTGCGGCTCGCCCCACAGCGCGATCGCCTCGCCGTCGGGGCCCGGCTGCAGATCGCTGAGCAGCGCATCGCTGCCGGGCGGGCTAATCGTGCTGGTCTTGCGCAGCCCGTTGAGGTCGATCGCGGCGGTGCGCACGACCCAGTGTCCGTCCTGCGCCCCGTTGTAAGCGAGCATCACGCTCTCAGAGCTGAGTCGCGTCAGGCGCGGCGCGCCCGAGGGATAGGGCAGGCCGGACGGGTTGGCGAAGCGCTCAAGCAGCTGTGGCTTTCCAAAGCGCACTCCGCTGGCCGAGTAATCCATATAGATGTCCGTATGGCCGGCGTGTTCGTCGGCCCAGGCGACGATCGCGCGATTGTCATCGCTGATCAGCGCGGTGACCCTAGGGGCTGGGTCCGCGCTCGCCAGTCGCTGCGTCGGCTGCGTACGACCAGAGGCGGGCTCATCGCGCGCGTAGAGCGAGCCCGCCTGGCGCCACACCAGGATCGCGTCGGTGCGGAAGTCGAGGCTGATGGTCGGTGCTTCAATCGCCCCGCCCTCACCGGCGACGGTGATCGTGGGCGAGAGCGCGTGCCCGAAGTAGCGCTCGATCCGCAGCTCCAGCCCGCCGTGGTCGAGCCCGCCGGCAATTGGGGTGGCGAGGCCCACGTCGCCGAGGTATGCCGTGAACAGCGTGTCCGGACTGACCGCGCCCGCGAGCGAGCCGAGCGGCGTGAAGGGGCCGCCCGCGCTCCCCTGCAGGAGCGCGCCACCGCCGTTTGAGCCGCCCGAGCCCGCGATCGCGAGCTGCCCGTGCGGCGCGGGCGACACGGCCAACGGCTCGCGCAGCGCGAGCCGGTGCCCGCCGCGCAGCAGCGCGTAGGCCGGCCGCGCGGGGACGTCGCCCGCGCCGATTCGCGACACGAACGTGCCCGCGCCCTGCGGGCAGCTGGGCGCTGCGCTCCACACCACCGCCCCTGGTCCCGTCGCGTGGGTGGGCTTGTCGCGGGGGAAAACCGCCTGCGCCCCGGCGACCGCGGCGCAGGGGCTGAGCTGCGCGGGCTGCGACCACGAGGCGGGTGCCGCGAGCGCGGGCGAGCCACACGCGAGCGCGAGGCCCGCGAGCGCGAGCGAGGCCAGCCTGATCAAGCTAGGCCAGCGCCGTACGCAGGAACTCGAGCGTCCGCTCCCACGAGAGCTGGGCCAGCGCGGGGTTGTGCGTGCCCAGGCGGTCGACCTCGTTGAAGAAGGCGTGGCCCGCGCCGTCGTAATAGTGGAAGTCGACCTCGACGCCCGCGTCGCTGAGCTCGGACTCGAGCGCTTTGGCCTGCTCGGTGGGGATGAATTCGTCCGCGGTGCCGAAGTGCCCGAGCACGGGTCCTTTCACGTTGGCGAAGTCGGGCTTGCCGTGGGGCATCACGTAGTAATAGGTGACGGCTGCGGTGATCTTGGAGCAGGTGGCCGCCGCCCACACAGACAGGCCACCGCCCAGGCAGAACCCGAGCGAGCCGACGCCCGAGCCAGTGAAACCCTCCTGCGAGCTAAGAAAGTCCGCGGCGCCACACATCTGCGGCTCGACCTTGTCCATCGACAGGGCCATCATCTTCTGTTCGGCCTCACTCGGCTGGGTGGTGGTCTCGCCCTCGTAGAGGTCCGGCGCCAGCGCGAAGAAGCCCTCCGCCGCGAGTCGGTCGCACACCGAGCGGATGTGTGCTTCCACGCCCCACCACTCCTGCAGGACGACCGTCGCTCCTCCGCTCCCGCTCGCGGGCGTCGCCAGATAGCCGGAAGCGGTACCGGCGCTTGTGGGGAACTCGATGTCGGGCATGTGGTGGCTCCTTGAACGTGAGGCGATGGCAGGTTGTCGCGCTTCCGGCCGATGGCCGGGGGCCGCGGGCATCCTCTCACGTCGACTTCCGGGGAGGGCGCAGTGAACCCGCTAGGCTTGTAACGATGATCACACAAGCTGAGCGCGCCGCGGCGAGGCGCCAAGAGAAGCTGCAGGAGGTCGAGCGTCAGGTCAAGGAAGGCTCGCTGAAGATCCGCAAACTGACCGCGAAGGAGCGCAAGCAGTTCCCGCCGCAGCCGCATAAGACGCCCGCGAAGGGCGCCCGCAGGTGACACGCTTCTTTGTCGCAGGCGCGGACAGCGATAGCGCCGAGGAGATCGAGACGGCGTATCTGCATATGCGTGAGCGATCGCTACAGGTGATCGGCTGCAAGGCGAAGCCGCGGAGGATATTCAAGCTCGACTGCCGCTTTGAGGGCAGCGACTGCGAGATTGAGGTGGGGCGGCCGCTGCCGCACGGGGAGGACCTCGTCACAGCGATCCTGGATCACGGCCGGGACGAGCCATACGCCGTCCATACCGGGGGCGAGGGCATGCGGGATCTGACGCGGGTCGCCCGGCCCGTGTACGACGTGACCGACTTTTCCTAGTCGCAGCGCGCCCGGCCGAACTCACGGTTTCGCTGACTGCTTGACCGCCTTCTTTGCGCCGGCGCGACCGCCGTGCTTTTGCGTCGTCGCAGCCGGTCCGCGGGCGGCTCGGACGGGCGGCGCGACTAAGGCCAGCAACTCCTCCATGCCACGCTTGATGCCCGTGCTCAGCACGTCGATGTCGGGCGCGCCGTCATAGTCGCCGGTGATACCGAAGTACAGGCCACCGTCGTAGGAGAAGATCGCGACGACGATCCGGATCGAGCCAACGACGGGCACGAACGGAAAGGATTCGATCATCTTGCGCCCGAGCGTCTGCACCGGCTGCTGCGGGCCGGGGACGTTGGTGGTCGCGGTGTGCATGTTCAGCCGCGGGGAGGCCGTCACGAGTCGGCTGCCCAGCGCGAGCAGCAGCGGCGGCGCGAAGCCCGACATCGAGCTCAGCACGTCGCCCGCGACGGCCTGCTTGGACTGCTTGATCCCGTCCATTTCGCCGCGGATGCGCTCGAGCCGCTCGGTGGGATGTTCGAGCCCGACCGGCAGGGCCGCAAATACGGCCGAGACGCGGTTGTTGTAGACGCCGCGCTCGCCGCGCCGTCGAACCGAGACCGGGACCATCGTGCGCACGACACGGTTGGCCTCGATTCGCTCGCCACGCTCCGCCAGCAGTGCGCGAAAGCCGGCGGTGATGACGGTCAGCACGACGTCGTTCACGGTGCCGCCGAGCTCGCTGCGCACGGCCTTCACGTCGCTCAGGCGCACGGTCGCCCAGCTCCAGCGCCGGTGCGGCCCGATCGGGCCGGTCAGCGAGGAGGCGCCGACCGGGCGCATTCTCGGTCCGGCGGCCAGCGCCCCCTGCGCCACCTCGGCGACGGTGCGCGCGGTTTCGCGTGGGGCTCGCAGTGCCTGCTTGAGCGTTTCGAGCTGCCCCGCGGGGCTGGCTTTGCGCACGAGCGTGCGCGCCAGCACCTCGACCCCTGAGGGCTCGGGCGGCGGCGACCAGCGGGGCTGTGGGCCCGCGCCCGCCCGCGCGTCGACTGTCTCATCGGAGAACATCACCGACATTAGGTCGGTTGCGGCGACGCCATCGACCATGCAGTGGTGCACCTTTGACAGCAGTGCCCAGCGGCGCCCGGTCATCCCCTCGACCATCCACAGCTCCCAGAGTGGCTTGTTGCGATCGAGGTGTTGCGAGAACACACGCGCGGCCATCTGGCGCAGCTGGGCGTCCTCGCCGGGGGCGGGGATCGCGGTGCGTCGCAGGTGGTAGTCGATGCTGAAGTGCGGGTCGTCGATCCAGATCGGTGGCCCGGCGGCGAGCGGCACGAAGCGGACCTTCTGCCGGTAGCGGGGAACGAGCCCGAGCTTCCCGGCGACCATCGCGCGCAGCTGCACAAACGGCGGCGGCGGACCCTCGAAGATGCTGACCCCGCCGATGTGCATCGGCGTCTTGTCGTTCTCGAGGTGCAGGAACGACGAGTCCATCGGGCTCATCCATTCCATGCGGGCGGCTACCTCTCCGCGTTGACGTGCGTCATCGGCCCGTGGTCTTGCCCCGCCGCGCAGGCGGGGCCGTCGCGGCGTCGAGCGCGCGGTCGAGCGCGCGGTACACGTTGACGTTCACCGACATGCCACAGTGGCTCGAGTCAACGCTCACGGGCTCGGCGTGCGGGTCCACGCAAGCCTGCCAGTCGACGATGCCGTCGCTGTGAGAGTAGATCGCGGTTGCCTGGATGCCGTGCGGCAGCGGCGCCGCCAGCTCGTCGCGGAAGTCCGCGCAGCAGGCTCCGTCCTTGCACTCCGTCGAGAGTACGCCCGGCACCCCCAGATCGCCGAGCGTCGCCACAAGCCGCGCGGCGCGCAGCACGTGTGGCGAGACCGCCAAGCCGTCGTTGACCGGCGAGCCCAACATCGCTAGCCCTAGCACCGCATCGGGGCGGCGCACGGCCAGCGAGCGTGCCAGCGTGCCGCCGCGGCTCTGGCCGATCAAGAACACGCGCCGCTCGGTCTCGGAGGACAGCGCCCGCAGCTGCTCGTCGAGTCGGTTCACGAGCGCGTCCGCGCAGCCGACGTTCGCGCGGATGCCGCTCATGTGCACCCGGTGCCCGCGGCGCAGCAGCCAGCGTCTCAGCACTCGCAGCGAGGAGTCGCCCGCCATGAAGCCGGGGATCAGCAGCACCGGGGGCGCGTCCGCGTGGCGCGGCACCGAGCGGAACTCGCTGCTGGCGAGCAACCGCGTCAGCTCGCGCCCATAGCGAGCCTCGTTCCACAGCGGCACGCTCGGCGACTGCCTGACAGCCCCCTCGGCCCACCTCACGCCAGCCCCGCCCTCCATAACTCAAATAGAGTACGCCTCCGTGGACGTTTCTGGAAGGCATGTGGTCGTGACCGGCGGCGGCGGCGGGATTGGCGGAGCGCTGGCGCGGCGCCTCTCACAGGAGGGCGCGCGGGCCGTCGTAGTGGCCGATCGCGACCGCGCACGCGCGCAGGCGGTCGCGGAGGAGTTTGGCGGGCTGGCGGTCGAGTTCGACGCGGCGCAGGAGAGCGGCGTGCGGTCGCTGATCGACCAGGCAACCCAGGCCAACGGCCAGATCGACATCTACATCTCCAACGCCGGTGTGCCCGGCGGCATGGGCGGGCCGCCCGAGACCACGGACGAGACCTGGGAGGAAGCGTGGCGCGTGAACGTGATGGCTCACGTGTGGGCTTCGCGTCATTTGCTACCCGCGATGCTCGAGCGCGGCGAGGGATATTTGATCAACACGGCCTCGGCTGCCGGGCTGCTCACGCAGGTCTCCTCCGTGGGCTACAGCGTCACCAAGCACGCCGCGGTAGCGCTGGCGGAGTGGATGGCGATCGAGTACGGCGACGCCGGAATTCGCATCTCCTGCATCTGCCCGCAGGGCGTGCGCACGCCGATGCTCGAACTCGCGATGGACGAGCCCGCGGGCGCTGCGGCGCTCGCGGCCGGTGGGCTGATCGAGCCCGAGGAGGTAGCTGAGTCCGTGATCGCGGGCATCAACGAGGAGCGCCTGCTGATCCTCCCGCATGAGGAGGTCGCGGGCTTTATGGCGCTGAAGGGCAGCGACCCGCCCCGCTGGATCGCCGGCATGCGCCGGCTCGTGCGCAACGCGCGCGCGGGCGGCGCGTAGCCCCGCTCCTCGCCGAAGCGCTGCGCTAGAGCGAGACCGCGATGACGGGCGTGCGCGTCGGCGCCTTGCTGCCGCCGAGCGGCTCGCTCGTAACTAGCACCTGCTTGACGCCCTGGAGGTTGCCTGGGATGTCGACGGCGCTGCTGCCGTGCGCGCTCACGCCAAACAGGGCGTTGGTGGGACGCGGCGCGCCGCCGCGGACCAGCCAGACCTCGTAGATCCGACCCGCTCCGGGCGGCGGCATGTGCGCGAGCAGCAGCTCTGCGTGCCCACCGCGCTTGTGTAGCGCGACCTCGGCGCCGCGTGCCACGCCCGTCGCCTGGCCTGGAATCACACGCTCGCTGGAGGAGCCCCCGCCGAGCAGCAGCACGATCACGGCGGCGAGCGCAGCGGCGAACGCCCCCGCGCCGGCGAGGGCGAAGCGCGGTGCCTGCCAGCGGCGAGCCCGGCGCGGCGGGCGATCGGCCTCGTGGCCCGCGGCGCTCAACACCTCGGCCTGCGACCGCACCGACTCGAGCACGCGCTCGCGTAGCGCCGCGGGAGCGGGCACCAGCGGCACGCTGGTTGCCAACTCGTTGATGACCGGCTGCAGTTCGGCGACTTCCAGACGACATGTCGCGCATTCGGCCAGGTGCTCGCGGAAGCTGCGCAGCTCATCCTGCTCAAGCGCGCCGAGCACATAAGGAGCGACGTCGAGCTGCTGCGGGCAAGCGGGGTCGTGCTCGTGCTGGCTCATGTGCCGAGCGCCTCCCGCCCCTGGAGTTGTGTGCGCAGCTTCTGCAGCCCGAGGCGCATCCGCCCCTTGACCGTCCCCACTGGCGTTTCAATCATCGAGGCGATCTCCACGTGCGTGAAGCCGCCGAAGTACGCCAGCTCGATCACGCGGCGCTGCTCATCGGGAAGCTCACCAAGCGCGTCGCGTATCTCCAACGAGGTGGCGTTATCGATCGCCTGTGTCTCGGTTCGCTCCGGGGCCTCGAGCGTCTCCTCGATGCCCTCGTCGCTGGCGCGGCGGCGATCGTGCGCACCGCTGCGGCGCAGCGCGTCTACGGCACGGTTGTGCACGATGCCGAGCGCCCAGGTGCGCACGCTGCCGCGGGTGCGGTCGTAACGGGTGCCGCTGCGCCAGACCGCGAGAAAGGACTCCTGGGCGATGTCCTCGGCGACCGAGCGCCTTCCGCAAATGCGGTAGGCGAGCGAGAAGGCCGCGTCGGCGTGGCGCTCCAGTACTACCTCAAAGGCGTCCGCGTCGTTCGCGGCGACCAGCTCCATCAACTCCTCGTCAGCGAGCTGTCTGAGCTTTTCCTTCGAGTTGACATTGGGGCGCCGCAGCAGGGGCATCGTGCTCACTCTACGTGCGAAGGGCGATGCCGGATCACTCCTGTTTTCAATTACTGCGAGCGCCAATTGCGTGGTGATCCATCCGTCGCGTCACCCCGTACAGGCCTATCAACGGTAAAGCCAGGGAAGCCTTCCGTTCCCGGCGCCGTGATCCTGGCAAACCGACAAGGAGCAGTTATGACTTATCGAATTAACCTCGCCGAGGTCGACGCCGACGGCGCGATCCGCGAAGCGGCGAGCGAGGTCGAGGGCGACACCCGCCTCGGCTTTTTGAAGAAGGCCGGCCTGGCCGGTGGCGCGATGGTAAGCGGTGGAGCGGTGCTCTCGGCGCTGGCCCCCGGCGCGATGGCCGCCTCGCAGGCGGGAAGACCCCCCGCGAAATTTGGCAAGGGTGACATCGGCATTCTCAACTACGCGTTGACACTCGAGTACCTGGAGGCCGCTTTCTACAACGGTGCGAGCGCCGCAAAACTGCCGCTGGACGCGCAGGGCACGGTGTTCCTGGAAACGGTCACCAAGGACGAGAACGAACACGTCAAGTTCCTGAAGAAGGCACTTGGCTCGAAGGCTGCCAAGGAACCGAAGTTCGATTTCAAAGGCGCGAACACGAATGTGGAAATGTTCATGGCAACCGCTGAAGTGCTTGAGAACACTGGCGTTCACGCTTACTCTGGTCAGGCGCTGAACATCAAGAACCCGGCCTACGTCAAGGCCGCACTCTCGATCCTCACGATCGAGGCTCGTCACGCCAGCGTGATCGGCCTGCTGAACGGAAGCAAGGGCATGCTCACCCCGAACGGCGCGTTCGACACTCCCTACACGGCCGCGAAGGTGCTGAGCGCTGTCAAGGGAACCGGTTTCATCGTCGGCTGAGAGCGCTAACTGGTCTCGCGAATCACTCGCGATCGCCCGGCGTTGTGATCCACACGTCGGGTGATCGCGTAGAGGCCTGCAAGAGAAAAAGAGTGACCGCGAGGCTTCGGCCGTCGCTCGATTCGTAAATGGCAAGGCCGACATGGCGCTTGCCGCAACTCACAAATGGAGGTTCCCTGAAATGGCTATTCCTGCCAATGGCGAGAAAGCCGCCGAGGAGGCCGCGCCCCAACCGGCGGGGATCGTCGAGCGCCTCGCCCGAGACGACGTAGATCGCAAGCGCTTCCTGAAGATGGCGGGCAGCGCAGGCGCCGCGAGCTTCGGCGCCTTCATGCTCGCCGCGTGCGGTAGCAGCAGCAGCACCAAGAGCGCCGCCACGGCGAGCACTGCGAGCACCACCTCAGCAAGCGCGACGGGTGACATCGCGATCCTCAACTACGCGCTCACGCTGGAGTACCTAGAGTCGGAGTTCTACTCGAAGGTCGTCGCCGCGAAGCTGTTCAGCGGCAAAGTCGGCGAACTGCTCGAGACGTTCGGCAGCCAGGAGGACTCGCACGTCACAGCGCTGAAAGCGGCGGTGATGAAGCTGGGCGGGACGCCGGTGAAAAACCCGAACGGCAAATTCCCGATCACGAGCGCGACCCAGGTGGCAGAGCTCGCCTACACGGTCGAGAACCTGGGCGCCGCCGCGTATCTCGGCCAGGCCGCGAAGATCCAGAGCCCCGAGGTACTCGCCTCGGCGCTTGCGATTCACTCGGTCGAGGCACGTCACGCGGCGACGCTGGGCACGCTCGTCAAGAAGTCGATCACCCCGCAGGGCGCATTCGCCACGCCGGCTGACATGTCCACGGTTCTGGCAGCGGTCAAGCCGTTCCTGTCCTAGTCGCTCACCCCAAACTGGCACGAAAGGAACGAGATCAAGCATGACCAACCAACAGATGGCAAACCCGGACCTGGCAGCCTGCGAGGTCCACGGCATGACGCGCTCGGCGTTCATCTTGCGCGGGGCGCTCGCAGCGGGCGCGTTCTACGGCACCGCCTCGGTCGCGCCGTTCGTCTCCCAAGCGTTTGCCGCCGAAGGCGGCGGCAGCGACGCTGAAGTCCTCAACTTCGCGCTCACGCTCGAGTACCTGGAGGCCGATTTCTACAACGTCAAGGGTCGGCAGGTAGGGCTCAGCGGCGTGGCGAAGCGCTATGCCCGCGAGTTCGGCGCCGAGGAGGCTGCACACGTCTCGGCGCTGACCGCGGCGATTAAGCAGCTCGGCGGCAAACCCGTCGCCAAACCGACGTTCGTGTTCCCGGCAAAAGACGAAAAGTCGTTCCTCGCGCTGGCCTCGGTGCTCGAGAACACCGGCGTGGGCGCTTACAACGGCGCCGGCCCCTCGCTGCAGAGCAAGCAGGTGCTGGCCTCGGCGGGCAGCATCGTCCAGATCGAGGCGCGACACGCGGCCGCGATCGACCTGCTGATCGGCAACAGCCCGACACCCGACGGCGGCTTTGACAAGCCGCTGAGCAAGCCGCAGGTGCTGGCGAAGGCCGGTCCCCTGATCAAGTCCTGAGCTACGGCTGAAGCATTAACACCACCGCGGCGCCGGTGATCTAAGACCGGCGCCGCGGCGTAGTACCTAATGAAGCCAATTCCGCCAGGAATTGCAATCCAAGACTTCGGGAGCTGATTAACACAATGGGCCTAGACAATCCACTTCACATCGCTTTCCTGCTGATCCTGCTGCTGCTTGTGTTCGGCGCCAAGCGACTGCCTGAGATGGGCCGCTCGCTCGGAAGCGGGATGCGCGGCTTCAAGGACTCGCTCAGCGGCGAGGACACGCACGCCTCGCTGGCGACGCCGCAGGAGCCGCTCACCACGGCTGCGCCGGTGGCGAGCCAGGCCACGCCCGTACGCGAGCCGGTCATGGCGGTCGTCCGCGAGCCCGGCGCGCCGGTCGCCTAGCGCGGACGCACGAGAGCGCCGGGAGAGATCATGGCCGTTGCCGCAGCCCGCGTCGGGCACGAAGATCGACTGAGCATCGTCGATCACCTGACCGAGCTACGGGTTCGTCTGATCGTCTCCCTGGCAGCGCTCGCGGTGGCGTTCGGCTTCTGCATGTGGCAGAACCACGCGCTGCTGCACATCATCAACAAGCCACTCTCGACCGAGACCCAGAAGCAGGTCAAGGCGGGCAGCGGCCCGCTTGGCGCGACCTACTCCGTCCAGCAGAGCGCCCGCTCGGTCGCCACTCAGCTGCAGAGCGTGGTTGGCACGCTCGAGCGCCCGGGCAGCGGCGCCTCGCCGGCTACACGCGCCGCGCTGTCGGGTGTGAACCCGCAGTTGCACAAGGCGATCAAGCAGCTCTCGAAGGCGCCCGACGGCAACAAGCCGGTGACGCTCGGCATCGGCGAGCCGTTCACCACGACGATCGGGATCGCGATGATCTTTGCCTTCATCCTCGCGCTGCCGGTGATCTTGTTCCAGCTCTACGGCTTCCTGCTGCCCGCGTTCAGCCCCAACCAGCAGAAAGTCGCGCGCTCCTTGACGCTTTCGATCCCGGTGCTGTTCGTGATCGGCGTGCTGTTCGGCTACTTCGTCGTGCTGCCGGCCGCCGTGCGCTTCTTTCAGAACTTCAACAGCGGCGAGTTCAACGTGCTGGTGCAGGCGAACCAGTACTACCACTTCGCCGCCGTGACGCTGCTGGCGATGGGACTCGTGTTCCAGATTCCCGTGGGCGTGCTCGCCGCGACCCGCGCCGGGATCGTGACGCCGACCCAGCTGCGCCACAACCGCCGCTATGCCGTACTGGCCTGCGGCGCGGTGGCCGCATTCCTACCCGGCGATGCGATCACGATGCTGCTGGAGACCGTGCCGCTGTATCTGCTGTTCGAGGCGAGCCTGCTGCTCGCGAGCCTGGCCGAGCGGCGTGAGCGCCACAGGGCAAGGACGGAACTGTGATCCAAGTCGGACTCTGCTGCGTATAGGAAGCGGGGAAATAGCTGAACAGACGTGGAGGACAGCACCGAGCCAGACGGTGTCCACGCGCAAAACGACGAACGCGGAACGATCAGCGAGCCGGCTAGTCCGGCAGCGAGAGCACGTGCGCCTTGGCCGGGTCGATCTTTCCGTCCAGCAGGTCGAGGTAGGCCTGCTGCAGCGGCTCCGGTCCCTCGCCGGGAACCGTCTGCAGCCAGCCACCGGCCCACTCGACGTATGGTCGCCAGGCATCGCCCAAGCGTCGCTCGAATCCGTCTCGGCCCCATTCCTTGGAGCGCTTGGCCACGCGGTCGGGTGCGAAGAAGGACCTCGGTCGAGGCCCAGGCAATGAGTCCGGCACGCCGCCCATGTGCTCGTGGTGGGTCGCACCCACGACCGCCGAGTGAGTCAGGGCTGCGCCGAAGTGCTCATGCACCTGGTTGCGCACCTGTGCATCGCCAGCCATGTCGACGTACACCGACGGAGTATCGGCGAGTGATTCGATCTCCGCGTAGGTGAGCACCCGGTCGTAGACCCCTAGGGAGGTCGTGAACTGCGCCCCGCGCGGCGAGGTGAGGCCGATCACCTCGACGCCCTCGCGGCGCGAGAGCAGGAACGCAAGACCGCTGGCGGTCTTGCTCGACGCGCTCGACAGGATCACCGAGGTGGCACCGAAGCACTCGGCTTCCTCGAGAAAGTCGTCGAGCAGGTAGGAGGTGAAGAACAGCGGACGCAGCAGCATCTGCAGCTCCTCGGTGTGCGGCTCGTAGATCGGGTCGGCCGCCACGCCCGCGTAGGCGTTGTAGGCCGCGGGCAACTGCGCGCGGTGCGGCGAGGCGTCGAGAAAACCGCGCTCGTCGACGCGCGTCGGCGCCACGACCAGCGCGCTCGATGGCGGCAGGTAGCCGTAAAGGCGCGTCCCGGGCGTCAGCTGCTCGACGAGGCTCTGCGCCACTTCGGCAAAGCCCCACACCGGCATCCGCCCCCAGCCCGTCTCGGCGGGAAAGAAGTTCCAGTAGGACATACCCTCCCCGAAGACGGCGTAGGTGATGTTGTTCGCGCTCAGCCCGAAGCGCTCGACGCGCAGCAGCGCCTGGCCGGCCTGCAATTGCGGTGCGGGCGCCTCCTCGAAGCGGCAGCGGTGCAGGTCGTCCTTGGCGATCAGGAAGTCCATGCGCCCAAGACTATGCGGCCAGGCGCTCGAGCGTGCGTGTTTCGCGCGGCAGTAGGCCGAGCGCGAGCGCGAGCGCAGCCAGCACCGACCCACCCAGCAGCACCTCGACCGCGCCGAGTGCGCCTGCCAGCGGCCCCGCGAGCACGTAGCCGAGCGGCAGCAGCCCTAGCGAGACCATCCAGTCATACGAGCTCACGCGCGAGAGCTTCTCCGGCGGAATACGCTCGGCCAGCGCGGTCGTCCACCACACGTCAAAAAGGGCGATGCCCGCGCCGCCCAGGAACATCGCCGGCGCGACTACGTACAGCGTCACGCCCGCCGCGAACAGCACCGCCACCCCCGGCCACGCCACGATCGCGAGCATCGCCGCGCGCATTGGGTAGCGCGGGCGCCAGCCGATCCCCACGAGCGAGCCGACGATCGTCCCGATCCCCAGCACCGCCGAGACCAGCCCGTAGACGCCGAGGTCGCCGTACTGCTCGCGCGCGACCACGGGGCCGAGCACGAACCACGGCGCCAGGCCCGTGAACAGCGCGACGCAGAACGACGCCAGCGTCGCCCACACCCATCCGCGCGAGCGCACCTCGCGAAAGCCCTCGCGAATCTCGGTCCAGACGCCGACCCGCTCCTCCTCGACGGCTGCCTCGGGCGTGGCACGGACGTCATCGGCTCTGGGCTCGGCGAGGAGGTCTTGACCGGCGAAGGCGGTCCGCCGCCGCGGGCGCACGCGCGAGAGCAGCCCCGCGCTGAGCAGGAAGGTCGCGGCGTCGAGCGCGAACGCCCAGCCCGCGCCGAGTCCCAGCACGAGCCCCGTCGCCAGCGCGGGGCCGAGGAACTCACCGATGTTGTTCGACAGCGTGCTCAGGCCTTGCGCCTCCTGGATTTCGGCCTCCGGGATCGTCTGCGGCAATAGGCCGTTGGCCGCGGGGCGGAAGAACGCCTCGGCGGTGCCGAACAGCGCCTCGATCAGGATCAGCTGCCAGATGCGAATTGCTCCTGTGAAGATCAGCGCCGCGAGCGTGGCGTGCAGCGTGAAGCGCACGAGGTCGGTCGCCACCATCACGCGGTGGCGTGGCAGTCGGTCCGCCCACACCCCGCCCAGCAGCAGGAAGGCCACCAGCGGCAGGCTCGCCGCCGCCAGCACCAGTCCAAGATCGGTCGCGCTGCCGGTCAGTTCGATCACGAACAACGCCAGCGCCACGATCACGATGCAGTCGCCGATCACGCTCGCCGTCTGCGCCATCCACAGGTAACGGAAGTCGCGATGGCGCAGGACGCGCAGCTGGGCTAGGACACTGCTCATCCATCCAGCTTGACGCAGGAGTCCCGATCACCCCTTGGGCGGGCCTGGCTAAGCCATGGCTGCCGTGTCACGTCGAGCGCCAAGACGCTCCTCGGCGTAGCGGCGCCCATGCTCGGGATCGCCCGTGGCAAAGGTCGCGATGTCGGCGAGCGTCACGATGCCGCCGAGCGCGCCCCAGGTGCCGTCCGGCACCTCCGGCGTGAACACCCACACCCGCGAGGGATCACGCGCGTAGGCGCCGCCCTCGGCGTCGAGCACGGCCGTGGTGATCTCACTGACCATCGCCTGCCGGCGTTCGGCGTCGTACTGACCCTCTGGAACGGACGCCACGAAGCGATAGCGCGGGGCGTCGGCGCGCGAGCCCGCGACGTAGACGTCGGCCGGCCGGTGCACGAATAGCCAGGCGATCGACCGGACCTGGGGGTTGTTCGGGTCGGCACCCTCATTGACGATCAGCAGGTCGGTGAGCTTCGCCAGCAGCTGCTCCTCGGCCTCGGCCGGTAGTGCTCCCTCGGGGATGTATGCGTCCAGCATCGGCATGTCAGACCTCCGCCCGGCGTGAGGCCGGCATCTGGGTTGGTAATGGCAAGTGGGGATCGGGCCGGGCCGGGTCGGCACGAAGCAGCGCCTCGCCAATAGCTCGGGCACCTGCGTCATCGCCGGCGTGCCTCGCGCGATGGCTCCAAACGATCTCGCCGCCGGGTGCGAACACGAACGCTCCCCCCAGCTGGTGCCAATCCTGTTCGGGTCGTTGCTTGGGGCGGTTGCCCCCAGCCGCGACGTGCTCGAGGTCCGCGCCCTTGGCGCGGCGTCGTGCCACCCGTTGTGCGGCGATTCCGAAGATCTGGCGCAGGCTTCCTCGTGGCAGATCCATCACTTCATACGCGTGCATGTCCGGTGAGAGCAGCACGGGAAAGCGCACCGCGGTCTGCTGCTTGAACGCGGCCGCCTGCGCTGGCGTTCCCATCCCAATCAGCCACAGGTTCGGCTTGGGTCCCAGCAGATCACGATCGCGCTCTAGCTCCATCGCGCCGACGCGACACTGTACGCAGAGGTAGTGGCGTAGGAAGACGAGCGCCGCAGCGCGCTCACGCCACAGCTCATCGAGCTCGACATCCACGCCCAACTCGTCCTGCAGTACGAGGCCAGAGAGGGGGGTCGCCGTGCTTCCCACGCGACTCACTTTCTTCATAGGAGCGACTTTATAGAAATAACTCTTCTTATGCAAGCGATAGACTGGCAACGAGATGAAGCGCACCAGCCTCGCTGACCATCCGTGCTCGATTGCCCGTACGCTCGACGTGGCCGGCGAGTGGTGGACGCCCCTGATCTTGCGCGACGTGGCCTACGGCGTTAAGCGCTTCGCCGCGATCCAAGAGGACCTGGGGGTCTCCGCAAATGTGCTCGCCGACCGGCTTGAGACGCTCGTTACCGAGGGCATCCTGCAGCGCAGCATCTACCAGCAGCGCCCCGAGCGACACGAGTACCGCCTCACCGAGAAGGGCGCCGACCTGATCCCGGCGCTGCTCGCGCTGATGGCATGGGGCGATCGCTGGGCGTGGCCTGGCGGGCGCGGCCCCGTGCGCGTGGAGCACGAGCAGTGCGGCCACGAGATGCGGGTCGAGCTTCGCTGCCGGCACTGCGAACGCGAGGTTGCCGCCGCTGAGCTCCGAGCCAAGGCTCGCAGCGGCGTCGTCGACGCACCCGGCGAGCACCAGCCGGGGATCGTCTCCGGTCGGCGGCTGCTCGCGAGTGGAGCGCGCGGCGTGGCGCTGGAGGCGCCAGGCGCCGCCGGCCAGGGCTAGTCAGCGCTCGCCGTCGTAGTAGTCGACCTGACCGTCGGCGCGACGCAGCATCAGCTTGTCGGCGTCGTTGCCGGACCAGACGCCGATCTTGTCGCTGTCGGGGTAGACCGCGACAGCGGGCTCGTGCGCGCTCGAGAACATCAGCACCCGCGCGGGCAGCTCACCTTGGTTGCCGACCTTGTGGGCGCCCTCGGGACCCTTGGCGAAGCGCACGAGATCGCCGCGGAGCAGCGTCTGCTCGCCCTCGGGCGTGCGCACCACCACCTCGCCGTCGAGCACCAGCAGCCACTCCTCCTCGTACTCGTAGTGGTAGGGACAGACGCTCTGCCCATGCGGGATCGTGAACGCCTTGACAGCGATGTCCTCGCCGCCCGCGGTGGCGCCGACCCGCGCCATCGCTGCGCGGTAGCCCTCTGGGTCCGTGTCGTCGTACTCGAACTCGTCCTCGAACACGTTCGCGCGCTTCATCGCTCGATCATGGCACGCGCTTGCGCCGCTCGCGTCCGTGCAGGAACGTGTAGGCGAGCACCGCCAGGCCCGTCGCCAGCAGCACGCGTCCCAGCACCGTGCTCACCTCACCCCAGGCCGCTCCCGCGAGCAGCCCGACGAGCATGAAGGCCACGGCCCAGAGCGCGCAGCCCAGCGTCGTGAGGGCGACGAAGCTCCCCAGCGGCACGCGGCGCGCCCCCGCGGGCAGCGAGACGAACGTGCGCGCCAGCGGCATCAGCCGCGCGCTCAGCACCGCGCGCGTGCCGTGGCGGTCGAGCAGGCCCTCCCACCGCGCCAGGACCGCGCTCAGCACCGGCACGCGCGCGAGCAGCCCGCTCGCTCCGAGCCAGTAGGCCAGCAGTGAGCCGACCAGGTTGCCCGCCGTGGCGGCGAGCAGCGCCAATGGAAAGCTCATCCAGCCCTGGTGCACCGCGACGCCCGAGAAGATCAGCGTGACCTCGCTCGGGACCGGGATGCACGCGCTCTCGGGCACCATCAGCAGGAAAACGCCCAGCGCGCCGAAGTTCTCGATCAGGCTAGTCACGGGCAGTCACTACCCGCTTTGGCGCGTCTGTGCTCAGGACAACGCCCGCGCTAGGCGCGCGGGTAGTGAAACGCCTGCGTCTGCGTCACCTTCGCCGCCAGCGCGCCATCCGCGCGGGTAATCTCGGTCTCGATCACGATCGTCGTGCGTCCTGCGTGTAGCGGCCGCGTGCTAGCCGTCACCGCGCCCTCGCGGACGCCGCGCAGGAAGTTGGTCTTCGACTCGATCGTCGCGGTCCCGATCGCGCCCTCGGGCAGGTTCAGGAAGGCACAGACGCCGCCGCATCCGTCGGCCAGCGCCATCAGCGCCCCGCCGTGCAGCAGGCCGCCCGCGGTGCAGCGCTCGGGCGCGAACGCCAGCTTGCCCACGACCAGCTCGGCACTCGCCTGCAGCAGCTCGACGCCGATCAGCGCGAAGAACGGCATCGAGTCGCGGAACTGCTCCGGGGTCGCGCTCGGGGCCGGGTTGCTCGTCTCGCTCATCGGGCGATCATACGAGTGTGTGACACTGGCGCGCGTGCCAGCAGCGAGGGCCAGCGCCGGGCAGTCAGCCGAGCCATCAGAGCGCCAAAACGTCGAGCGCGCGAAGCCGCGCGTCGCGGTGGTGGGGCACGTCGAGTGGGTGCAGTTCGCGCGGGTTGGGCAGGTCCCGCGCGCGGGCGATGTGGTCCACGCGCACGATGACTTCGAGGAGCCCGCGGGCGGCGGCTCGGTCGCTGCGGTGCAGCTCACGCGGCTGGCCGGCGGCGCGCTGTTCCTGACCGCGCTCGGCTCAGACGAAGCGGGGCGGCGCTCGCGGACCCGCTTGGAGCAGCTCGGCGTCGACGTGCACGCCGCTGCTCGCGCCGAGCCCACGCGCCGCGCCGTGACGCTCGTGGACGACCGCCGCGAGCGCACGATCACGACGTTCGGCCCGCGTCCCGAGCCGCTTGGCCGCGACGCCGAGCTGCCGTGGGGCGAGCTCGCCCAATTCGATGCGGTCTACTTCACGGCGGGCGACCTCGACGCGCTGCACGCCGCCCGCGCGGCGCGCGTGCTGGTCGCAAACCCGCGCGCGCTCGACGCGCTCGGGCACGGCGTGCCGCTCGACGCGCTGGTCCTCAGCCACAAGGACACCGTCGAGCTGGAGGCCGCCAAGCGAGCCGAGGGGGAGGCCGAGCTGGTCGTGTTGACCGAAGGCGATCGCGGCGGCAGCTATCGCACGCGCGGCGGTGAGAGCGGGCGCTGGTCCGCCGTTCCACCGCCCGGCGAGCCCGTGGACTCCTACGGCTGTGGTGACTCCTTCGCCGCCGGTCTCACCTATGGCCTCGGCGCCGGGTTGAGCGTGCCCGAGGCGCTCGCGCTCGCGGCGCGCTGTGGCGCGGTCTGCCTCACGGGCCGCGGCCCCTACGAGCGCCAGTTGGAAGACCCGCGCGCCTGAGCCGGGCCGCTGCGCCGCGCCCGGTGCGTGTGGCCTATACCGAGGGCAGCTTCTGCACCAGCGACAGCGCCGGCGCGAACAGGTCGCCGCGCTCGGCGACCCGCTCCAGCACTGCGCCCGCCTCGAAGCGCAGCGCGTCGGGATCGCCGCCGTCGAGCGCCGCACGCACCTCGTCCCATCCCAACGGCGTCGAGACCGTGGGGCGCTCGCTCGCGCGCAGCGAGTAGGCGCACACGGTCGTCTTGCGCCGGTCGTTCTGGCTCCAGTCGATCAAGACCTTCCCTGGGCGCTCGGTCTTCGTCATGCGCGAGACCACCAGCTCCGGCTCGGCCTCCTCCAGCAGCTCCGCCACCGTTTTCGCAAACGGCTTCGTCTGCGCAAAGGTGATCCGCGGGTCGTTCAGCGGCAGGTACAGCTGCAGCCCCTTTTTGCCCGAGGTCTTGACCAGGCTCTGCAGGCCCAGGTTCTCGAACATGCCCTGCAGCGTGAGCGCCACCCGGCAGCACTCGATTACGGTCGCGGGGGCGCCGGGGTCGAGGTCAAACACCAGCGCCGTCGGACGCTCGTTCGCGGCCGCACGTTGTAGCGGCACGTGCAGTTCCAGCGCCGCCAGGTTCGCCAGCCACACTAGCGTCGCGCGGTCATCCGCCAGCAAGTAGTCGATTGGCTTCTCGCGCGTTGGCAGCGTCACCGTGCGCACCCAATCTGGGCGGTGCGCGGGTGCTTGCTTCTGGAAGAAGGCCTTGCCCTCCACGCCATCGGGCCAGCGCTTCACCGTCAGCGCGCGGCCGTGCAGGTGGGCGATGATCGTCTCCGCGACAGCGGCATAAAAATCGATCACGTCCCGCTTGCGAAACCCGGCTCCTGGATAGAGCGGCTTGTCGAGGTTCGACAGCTTCAGCTCACGGCCTTCGACCGTCGTGGTCGCGCTGCCGGCGCTGGTCTCGTGGATCGACAGGGGGGTCGAGAGCTCCGAGACCTCGGGCGCGAGCGCCTGCCCGTGCCCGTGCGCGTCCGTGTCCGAGTCCTCCGCGTTCGCCGCGGCCGTCGTGGCCACGACCGTGAAGTCCTCGCGCACGACCTCGCGCGCGTCCTTGTCCTCGCGCAGCCCCTTGTATGACGGGTGGCGCAGGCTGCCCGCCGCGGTCCAGGCGCTGAACTCGATCTCCGCGACGAGCTCCGGCTCGACGAACATCGACTCACGCGGCGGGCGCTCGCCCGCCGTGAAGGGCGAGCCCTCGCGCTTCAGCGGCTTCAGCAGCTTGCCGAGGCGATCGAGCTCGGCGTCGCTGAAGCCGGTGCCGACGCGCCCCGCGTAGCGAAAGCCGCCCTCGGGCTCGTACACGCCGACCAGCAACGCGCCGATGCCGCGCGCGCGCCGGCCCTCGCCCGGGATCCAGCCGCCGATCACCAACTCCTGGCGGCCCACGTTCTTGATCTTCACCCACGCCTCGGTCCGCCCGCCCGGCTGGTAGGTCGAGTCCAGGCGCTTGGCCACGATCCCCTCCAGGCGCTGCTCCGCTGTCGCCTTCAGCACGTCGCGGCCGCGACCCGTCAGGTGCTCGGGCGTGCGCCAGGACGCGTCGTTTAGGTCCAGCGCCTCCAGCAGCTCGCGGCGGTCTTCGTAGGGCAGGCCCATCAGCGAATGGCCGTCCAGCCACAGCAGGTCGAAAATCATGTACGTCACCGGCACCTCTTTGGTCAGGCGTTTGGCCTGTGCGGGTGCGCTCACGTGCATCCGCCGCTGCAGCGCCGCGAAGCTCGGCAGCCCCTGCGCGTCGAACGCCACGATCTCGCCGTCCAGGATCGCCGCGTGCGACCCGAGCGCCCGGTTCAGCCGCCCCAGCTCCGGATACTGGCCCGTGATCGCTTTCAGGTTGCGGCTCTCCAGCTCCAGCTCGCCCGGCTTGGAGTAGGCGATCGCGCGCACCCCGTCCCACTTGATCTCGAACGTCCAGCCCGCGTCGCTGCGCGGCAGCGCCCCGGTGCGCGCGAGCATCGGCTTGACGTGCTCGGGCATCGGCTCGCGCCCCGCGTCCGCGGCGGGGTCCATGCGGTGGATCATCCACTCCTTCGGCGGGCCGCCCTGCTCCGGCGCCGCGGAGAGCGGGAACAGCGCGTAGCGCGCCTGCAGGCGCTCGCCGTGCAGCGCCACCTCGACCTTGCGTGGCTCCCACTTCAGCAGCTCGAAGCTGCCGCGGTCCCAGATCGTCATCTTGCCCGCGCCGTACTGGCCCTTCGGGATCTCGCCTTGGAAGTCGAGGTACTCGAGCGGGTGGTCCTCGGTGCGGGCGGCGAAGCGGTTCTCCTTTGGCTCCTCGGGGATGCCCTTTGGCAGCGCCCAGCTCACCAGCACGCCCGCGTGCTCGAGGCGCAGATCCCAGTGCAGGCGCGTCGCGTGGTGCTCTTGGATCACGAAGCGCGGGGCGTCGCTCGCGGCGGGGTGGCCGCCGCGGGGTTTGCCTGCCTTGCCCTTGCTCTCACGGCCGCTCGGCTCGGCGGAGGCGCCGAAGTCGCGTTTGCCGCGGTACTCCTCGAGGTTCGCTGCCGGGGCGGCCTTGCCGCGGTCCTGCTTGCTCGCGCGGCGGGCGGGCACCTACCGCTTGGCGGTCGCCCGCTTGCCCGCCGGTTTCTTGGCGGCGGCTTTCTTCGCGGGCGGTTTCTTCGCCGAGGCTTTCGCAGCAGCTTTCTTAGCCGGGGCTTTCTTCGCGGTCTTGCGCGTCTTCGCGGCGCCCGCGTCCTCGCGGTCTCCGTGCGAGCGCACGGCCTCGAGGCTCGCCTTCAGCGCGCTCATCAGATCCGGCGCGGGCTCCGGC
This sequence comes from uncultured Solirubrobacteraceae bacterium, assembly GCA_963697725.1. GTDB lineage: Bacteria > Actinomycetota > Thermoleophilia > Solirubrobacterales > Solirubrobacteraceae > Palsa-744. The sequence goes on along the minus strand of OY969096.1, from coordinate 2,930,224 downwards.
ACCTCCTCGGCTTCGGGCTGCAGCGCGATCTCCTTGCCCGCGGCCTTGCGCTCGATCAGCGCGAGCACGTCGGCGCGGTAGCTGTCTTTGTACTTCTCGGGTTCGAAGTCGCCCGCCAGCGAGCCGATCAGCTGCTTGGCCACGTCGACCTCGCGCTTGGTGGTCTTGATCTCCTTCGGGTCCGGCAGCTCCTCGAGGCGATCGGGCGGCGAGACTTCGTCGGAGAACAGCATCGTCGCCATCTCGAGCACATCGCCGATCGGGCGGATCGCGACGAGCTGCTCCTTGGAGCGGATCACGACGCGCGCGATCGCGACCTTCTCGGTCTCGGCCATCGCCTCGAGCAGCAGCCGGTAGGGCTTGGCGCCGCCGGGGCCGGGGGCGAGGTAGTAGGGGTGGTCGTAGTAGATCGGGTCGATCTGCTCGAGGTCGACGAAGTCCTCGATCTCAATCGTCTTGGTCTTCTTCGGCTGCAGCGTGTCGAGCTCGGCGGGCTCGATCACGACGTAGCGATCGGGCGAGAGCTCATAGCCCTTGACGATGTCCTCGTAGGGGACCTCCTCGCCCGACTGCGGGTCCACGCGCTTCTGCGCGATCCGCACGCCGCTCTTGGCTGAGAGCTGGTGGAAGCGCACCGTCTTGCGGTTGACTGCGCTGTACAGCTTGACCGGCACCGTCACCAGGCCGAAGCTGATCGCGCCCGTCCAGATCGAGCGTGGCATGGTTATTTACTACCACGTGGGAGCGGATCCACCCTCTTTTGCAAGATCGCGGGCGCGTGCATGGCTGGGGCGGTGGCTGAGGCTCTTGGAAATCGAGACGCGATAGCCATGGTATTTACGGGTGTATATACGATTGCTATCGGGCGCAAGAAACGCACACACGCCCCTCGCGGCACGCCACCACTGGGCGTCGCAAGCGCGGGGCCGCCCAGCTAGGAGACGCCGGCGGCGGGCTGCTGCGGGGAGGCACAGAACGCGCACTTGCGCGCCTGCCGGGGGATCTCTGACAGACACTCGCTGCAAGGGCGTGTCTCGGATTCGACATCGCGTCCGGTCTTGCGCCGCTCCATCAACACGTTCACGGGCTTGACCACGAAGAAGAACACCGCCGCGGCGATCGAGACGAACGCGATCAGCACGTTGATGAAGTCCCCGTAGTGGAAGGTGCTGGCGTTGATCGTGAACATCAGCGAGGAGAAGTCGTGCTTGCCGATGATCGCCGCGATGATCGGCGTCAGCAGGTCGCGCACCAGCGCCGTCACCACCGCGCCGAAGGCCGCCCCGATCACGATCCCGACCGCCAGGTCGACGACGTTGCCACGAAGCAGGAACGCCTTGAACTCCTTAGCCATCAGCTGCCTCCTGTGTCGGACTCGATGGGTGCGGCCAAGCTACTAGCAACGGAGGGGCAGGGCAGACGCGCTAGGCGCTCGCGGTAGACGTGCATGTCCGCGCTGTTCCAATCGGAGTGCGTCTGGTGTCGAAAGGCCGGCACGCGCTCGTGATGAAACGGCGAGGACAGGCTCTCGTTGTGGCCGATCACGTTCTGCAGCGCGATCCGATACGTGCACCGCAGCCAGCGGGTCAGCGCCAGAGAGGCATCGAACTCTTTCCGATTTTTAATGATTTCGAGATCGGAGAAGCCGATGTTCTCGATCCCGATCGCAGTCCAGTTCAGGCCGACCGTGTGCCGACATCGCAACGTCAACGCCACCAACTGATCGATCTTGCCGCTGCGCTCGACGAGGAAGTGCGCGCAGGTGTTGGGCAGCTCGTGGAACTCGCTGTCGGGTAGGTCGGGCGCGAAGGTGTTGTAGGCCTGCTGCGCGGTCGCGGTCTCGGTGTAGTGCTCGACGATCACTTTCGGGTCGCTGAGCAGCGCGGTGTCTTCGCCGTAGTGGCGCAGCGAGTAGGCGGCCATCTGGCGCTTGCGCGCGGCGCCGTAGGGGATGGGCCACTGGTGTATGCGCGGCCGTGGGGCCGCGGCCGAGGGCGCCCGTGTCGTGCTCGCGCTGCTCGCCGCCCCCGCGAGCAGGCCAATCAACGTGGCGATTGCGGCGGCCCAGCGCACGGGGTGATGCTACGCAGGGTGGACGTCTGTCGTATGCCGGCGTGAGCGCGGCGGGAGTCGGGTATCCACCTCTCGCAGTGGAAGGGCGGCCTAGAAGCGAGGCATCCGCCAAAGGACGCCCCGCCGCCGTCCCGCAGGAGCCGCAGGGCTCCGATCTCATCACGACAAGGAGGTCTCATGCTGGGCAGAAGGCACACGACGCACCCTGGGAGAAGGTTCCGCAGCGTAGGCGCGGTCGTCGCCTCGGCGGCGACGCTGGGCGCGCTCGCGGTCCTTCCCGCTCAGGGACTCGCGGCCGAGACGATCGAAGTCGGGCTCGGTGGAACTTCGATCGTCGTGAACGGCACCACGATCTCGACCTCGAACCTGACGATCGCCCAGTTGGCCAAACTCCAGGGCGTTCCGCCGACGACCGTCAAGGCGGAGTTGGACGGCCTCGCGGCCGAAACGCCCGCGGCCTCGACCGTCGAAGCGCTGGTGGCGGGCCTGCCGCTCGAAACGACGCTCGCGAGCGCCCTGGAAGACATCTCCAATGCCACGGGCGGCGCTGTCGACCCGCAGACCGCGCTACGGGACGTGATCGAAGACGAAGGCGTCCTGGGCGCCGCGGCCAGCAGCGGCCAGTCGGGCAGATCGGGCGCCGGCGGCTCCTCGGGTGCAAACGGCTCAGCAGGCGCGAGTGCCGCAGGCGCCGCTGGTGCGAACGGCTCGACCACAGGCGGCGGCAAAGCCCCGGCGAAGAAGCGCTTCACGCTGCGCGCGGCAAAGCGCTCGCTCAAGGGCCGTCCCGGCTCGCGGGTGCACCTACGCTTCAACGTCTCCTCGGCCGCGAAGCTCAGCTTCAGCGGTCGCAAGCTGAGCAAAGGCTCGCGTACGGTGAAGGCGGGCGCAAACGTGCTCACGTTCCAGTTGCCGCGCAAACACGGCAACTACAAGCTCGTGCTGCAGGCCCTCAGCACACCCGAAGGGCAGCGCGCGCAGACCACGATCGCGCTGCATGACGCAGCTGTGAAGAAGGCGAGCCGCACGCATCGATGAGCCCGATCTGGAGCGTTGCTCTAAGGCGCGTACTGAGCTGAGCGTGCCCTGAGCACGCCCAGGCGCGCGCATCCTCCGTCGCGCGTCCCGTCCGCTCCCCACCGGTTCCCCCGCGCCGGTGGGGAGCGGCGTTTTGCTCGTTCCCGGCCCGCTCTCGAAATGGTCCATTCGTAGGGGAATGACCCATCCGACGGCCAATGGCCACTCCCGTCAAGTGGGTGAGGAATCGCACTAAGGAGTACTCTATTGGTGCAGGACAACCCAGGGGGACTTGCCATAACCTCGAGCCGTTCCAGCAGACGGGACGCACCTAAGGCGTCGCTGACGGGTATCGCCGATTCGATCGGCGTGCCGGCCGAGCTTGCTGACCTGCCACCGCTGCGCTACTACGCGGAGTATGGCCGGCGCTACGAAGCACGCGACCTGGACGCGTTCATCGAGTTGTTCGACGAGCGCTGGATGATGACCGACCATCGTGCCGAGGGATGGGAGTCCACGCTCGGTCGCGAGGCCTGTCGCGCGCTAACGGCGTCGGTGTTTGCGGTCTCGCCCGGCGTGCGCTTCGCGGTGGACGAGGTGATCGCCTGCAACGAGCGGGTGGTCGCGTTGCGGGCCTCCTATCACGGCCAAGGGGCGGGCGGGCACGGCCGCTTCGCGGTCGAGGCGGGGTTTGTGACCCTGGTCGAGAACGAACATTCGCTCAGCGTCGATCAGTACGAGTACGACGACGACATCGCGATGCTCGCGCGCTACGCCGAGTTGACCCGCGGCTGAGCCTCGCCCGCGGCCAGGATCGCGCTTGCCGCGCGAGCGGCCTGCCGCAGCAGCTTGGCGTAGCGCGGTTCGCTGTCCGTGAAGCGTGCGGTCGGCACCGGCACCGAGATCGCCGCCACGGGCTCCCCGCGCGCGTCGAGCACCGCGGCGCCGATCGCGGAGATGCCCACGGTGTGCTCCTCGCGATCGAAGGCCACACCCTGCTCGCGGATGGCCTGCAGCTCCTGCGCCAGCGCGGCCCGTGCGACGATCGTGTTTGGGGTGCAGCGCTCCAGGCGCGCGGGCAGCAGCGCCAGTGCGCGCTCTTTAGGCAGCGCGCCCAGCAGCGCCTTGCCGTTGGCGGTGCAGTGCAGCGGGAAGCGCGCCCCCACCGCGGACACCGCGCGCAGCCGGTGCGCGGCTCCCAGCTGCTCGATGAAGCGCATCTGACCCGCGTCCAGCACCGCCAGGTTGACGGTCTCGTCGACGTCTTCGCGCAGCTGGGAGAGCACCGGGCGCAGCTGGTCGGGGAGCGAGTGTGAGCCCGCGGCACTCAGCCGCGCGAGCCCGCCGCCGAGTGCAATTTTGCCGCCGGCGGTGCTCGTCAGCAGATCCTCCTCGGCCAGCGCGCCCACCAGCCGATGCACCGTCGACTTCGGCAGCCCCACCGCCAGCGCGAGTTCCCGCAGGCCGAGGCCATTGGGGTGGGTCTCCAGCGCCCGGAGTACCGCGCCCGCCCGCGCAATCGACTGTACGCCTTCGCGGCGTGTGTTCTGCATTGTGGGAAGTATATCCTGTATCGTGGAACGCAATGATGGACCTGGGGTTCACGGGAGAGCTGTTCACACGCGGGCAGGACGGCTATGAGCAGGCCCGTCGCGGCGCGGTCTGGAACGCTCGGACGCCCGCGCGCTATCCAGATGCGATCGCGATCGCGGGCGAGGAGCAGGACGTGGTTCGCGCCGTCGGGTGGGCGGGCGAGCGGGGGATGAGGATCGGCGTGCGCTCAGGCGGGCACAGCTGGGCCGGCAACCACGTGCGCGACGGCGGCATGCTGCTCGACCTCTCGCGCTTGCAGGACGTAGAGATCGACGCGGGGGCGATGACGGCTTCGGTGCAGCCGGGCTGCCCCGGCAACGAGCTGCTCGCGCTGCTCGGCGAGCACGATCTGTTCTTTCCCGCAGGGCACTGCGTCGGCGTGGCGGTGGGCGGCTACCTGCTGCAGGGCGGCTACGGCTGGAACGGCCGCGTGTACGGCCCCGCCTGCATGAGCGTCGAGGCGATCGACCTGGTCACCGCGGATGGTCGGTTGCTACGGGCCTCCGCCGAGGAGAACGCCGATCTGCTGTGGGCCGCGCGCGGTTCGGGACCGGGCTTCTTCGGCGCTGTCACACGCTTTCACCTGCGCCTGCAGCCTAAGCCAAGGGTCGTTGCGAACGGGCTCGTGCTCTACGAGATCGAGCAGCTGGAGGAGGTCTTCCGTTGGGCACAGGAGGTCGGTCCGCGTGTGCCGCGCAACATGGAGCTAATGCTGATCGTGCACCGCGCCGAAGACGGCGAGCTTGAGATCGCGGTCACGGGCCCGGTGTTGGCCGACAGTGAGTCCGAGGCGCGCGCGGCGCTGTCGCTGCTTGAGAGCTGCCCCGCACTGGAGCGCGCCAAGCTGGCCGAGCCCTACATCCCGGTGGCGCTCGAGGATCTGTACGCGGGTGTGCACGCGGCCTATCCCGATGCGCATCGATACTCCGCGGACAACATGTGGACGCACGCGCCGATCGAGCAGCTGCTCCCTGGCCTGCGCAGGATCGCCGAGACGATGCCCGCGGCACCGTCGCACATGCTGTGGATGAACTGGGGCCCCGGCAGCACACCGGCGCCCGCGCGGCCAGACATGGCCTACAGCGTCGAGGACGACACCTACGTCGCGCTCTACGGCGTGTGGCAGGACCCCGCCGCGGACGCGACCAACCTCGCCTGGGCGACCGAGCGCATGCGCGAGATGGAGTCGCTCGCGACGGGCATCCAGCTCGCGGATGAGAACCTCGACAGGCGCCCGGCGCGGTTTCTGAGCGAGGCGCACATGAGCCGCCTCGACGATCTGCGCGCGATCCACGACCCGAAGGGACGGTTTCACCCGTGGATGGGCAGGCTGTAGCGCTCGCGGACTATCTGCGACGGCCGATGACGCCGCCGCGGGCCGAAGTGCTCACGGCGATCGCGCGCGGGCCGACCGATCCTCGCCAAGCGCTCGCGCTCGGCGAGGTTGAGCGCTTGCTCGACCCGCAACCGTTGCGTGTGGAGAACGGCTGGTGCACGCTGCCCGACGGCGTGGGCTTCGTCGCGGTGCGCACGGCGATGCCGCAGGTGAGCGCTGAGATGGTCGACTGGTGGTTTGACTGGCATCCGCGGGATCCGCTGCGCTACCGCGTGTGGCATCCCACGGCGCATCGCGCTAACTCACTGCAGTCGCGCGCCGGGGGCGAGGGTGCGGGCGGGGGGTCCTCGCGCGGGAAGGCGCACTGGGGCGCGGTGCATCATCCCGTGGAGGACGTCGGCATCGGCATGGTGCACGCGCGGATCGCCTTTCATCGCCCGAGCGAGATGGGCTTGGTTGACGATCAACTGGAAAACGAGGATGTGGCCACGATCGTCTGTGGATACGTGGGCGACGATCGCCGTCACGTGCGCCACACGCCGATGTTCCACGTATTCCTGCACGACGGCGAAGGCGGCCTCGTGCTGCGCAGCGCGTTCTGGCTCGGCGCGGCGGTACGCCCGTACGGCGCGCTCGGAGCGCTGGGCGAGCGTTTGCTGAACCATCGCTTCATGCGCCGGGCGACGCTCCCCGCGGGGCTACCGCGCGCACTGGCGAGGCACTGCGCGGAGGAGTACGCGAACCTGGCGACGTTGCTGCCGGAGCTATTCCAGCGCTTCGGTGAGCGCCCGCCGTCCGTCGGCTAGCACGGGCTCCCCGTGCGAGACCAGCACCCGCTCGATCGGCAGCGCCAGCAGCGGTCGCAGTAGCCCGCGCAGCTCCGCCAGCCCGATACCGCTGGGGAGATAGACAAGCCAGGACTCGTGACACATACGTAGTCGCCCGTCCGCGTCTGCTACCAGGCGGTCACCCGGGATCAGCGCGTGCTGCTCGGGCAGCCAGAACATCGTCTCGCCCGCGCCGCGTAGCGGAATCGGGTGCACGGTGGGCGGCAGGTTGTGCTTGGCCCGCGAGGTCGTGGCGCCATAGCGCGCCACCAGCTCGGGGCGGCTGCGCCGGTGGAAGGCCAGCGTGTTCAGCGCCAGCACCCGACGCCCCGCGCAGCGCTGATCCGCCCAAGTCCAGAATGCGGTCTCGTCCTCGCTCGGCATCGCGTCGATGAACACGGCGCTGTTCGCGCCCAGCACCAGCGTGCAGCCGACTTGCCGCGGCCAGTCTGCCGAGCTGCCCGAGGCGGCGTCGGGCTTCCAGTCCGGGTGCGGCGCCGTCCAGCGCCACAGCCCGTCCGCTAGCTCGACCGGTTCTACGGTCTGGGCGCGCTGCATGCAGCTCAGGCTAGCCACGGACACCTCACGGGGTCGCGACCCTTCGCTAGTGTCGAGCGCGTGAAGGCTCTGCGAACCACCGCGTTGGGCGCGGCGCTGGCGCTAGGTCTGGTGGCGGCGCCCGCGCTCGGTCTGGACAGCGCGAGCACGGCGTCGAGCGAAGTGCCGGTGACGATCGTCTCGCGCGCCTACCAGCCCGCGCAGCTGACGATCGAAGATGGGCAGAGCGTGGTCTGGACTAACCGCGGTTTTACGCCGCACACCGTGACGGCGCTGGGCGGCGAATTTAACTCGGAACGGTTGAACGCGGGCGAAAGCTACAAAGTGACGTTCACGACGCCGGGCACGTTCGCCTACAAATGCACGATCCATCCGAGCATGCGCGGCGAGGTGACGGTGCTCGCGCCCGGGCAGCATCCGCCGCCGGCCGGTGGACTTCAGGTGCGGTTGAGTCCGGCGCACACCGCGCGCGGCAAGCAGACGTTGATCCACGTGCAGGCGCCGCGTCCGGGGGCGGGCGTGCTGCTGCAACAGCGCTACCCCGCGACGGCGCCGTGGCGCACGGTGCGTCGCGCTCATCTCAGCCCGCAGGGCAAGGCGACGCTCGCGGAGCCTCCGAGCGCTCGCGGCCGTCTGCGGGTCGTGGTTCAAGCTGTCTCCGGCGGCACGCCGCTGATCGGCAAGCCGCTCGCGCCGGGTGCTTGAGCGCCGAGGCGCGCGAGCGCTGGTCGGACTAGATCCGCAGGCGGGCGGGCGCCACGCCGAGCGCGTGGCAGAAGAACACCAGCGAGCGCACGGCCGGCGGCGGGGCGCTGGAGCCATAGGCGCCTGAGCCGATTGCGAGGCCGCCGTCGTATGAGACCGAGCGCCTCGCCTCCGCGGCCGTGGGTTCGCGCACGACCTGCACCGCCGCCATCATGCCGTGATCCTCGTGGAAGGTCACGTGGCAGTGGAACACGAACTTGCCCGTGAAGTCGATCGGGTGCATCAGCACGACCGTGCTGGACTTAGGCGGCAGCGCGACGTTGTCCTCTTCCAGCACATAGGGCACCGGCTTGCCCGCCACACTCACGACCTGGAAGTCGTTTGTGTGGATGTGGAAGGTGTGCCATTCGCTGGTTTCGTTGCGGAGCGTCCACTGCTCGATCGAGCCCAGCTTCATCGTCACGTTGACGCGGTTGGGGTCGAACTTCATACCGTTCAGCGTGAAGGCCGCGGCGCCGGAGGGTTCGGTCATTTCGTTGAACACGATCGTGCGCTTGCGGTCGATCGGCTTGCCGCGTAGGTCTTCGGGGTGAGTGAGGGTCGGGTGCGCGGGGAACGGCGTCCGGCTTCGCTTGCCTGCTGAGCGCAGCGTGAGTAGCGTTTCGTTGGGCTCGGGGCCGCCGTTGGCCGCCTTATCCCCGCCGGGGAACGAGGAGAACGGAATCGCCTTCAGCGCGTAGGAACCCGGCTTGCCGCCGCGTACCAGCACCTCGCGACGCGAGCCGGGGGCGATCTGCAGCGTGCTCACGCTCAGCGGGTGTGCCAGCGTATGACCGTCCTCGGCCAGTAGCTGGAAGCGCTGGCTATGGGCAAGGCGCAGCACCACGAAGCGGTCGGCGTCCGCGTTGAAGATGCGCCAGCGCTGCAGTTCCCCGGGCCGAATCTTCGCGGTGGGGTTTTTGACCCCGTTGACATAGAGGCGCGAGTTCGGTTCAGACGATTCTTCGGCCGGCACGATCTTGTCCTTCTTGATCTCCGTGTTCTGAATCACGATCCAGCGCTGTGGGACGTGGCGTAGGGCTGGCAGCGTGTCCAGTCCACCCTCCTGCACGATCGCCCCCGCCAGTCCCGCGAAGATCTGCGGCTCGACGAACATGTGCAGGTGCGGGTGGTACCAGTAGGCCCCCGCGGGCTGGTCCTGCGGGATGTCGTATTCGTAGGTAAACGACTTGCCCGGGTCGATTTTCAGGTACACGTTGTCGTGGTTGGCTTCGGGCGAGACGTGGAAGCCATGCGTGTGCAGGTTGGTCGGTTCGGTGAGGTCGTTCTTGAAGTGGACCGTCAGGTGGTCGCCCGCGCAGATCACGAGCGTCGGGCCGGGGTAGCTGCCGTCGTAGCTGAGCGCGCTCACGCGCTTGCCATTGATCATCACCTTGCCAAGCGCCGCCGTCAGCGGCACGTCGAGCCGGCCGTTACGGCTGTAGCGCGTCGGTGGCTCGGGAAAGCCATCGTGCAGGATTGGCGGCGCGTTCTTGTGGCAGGCAGACTTTCCTGTGGCGCCCGCCGTGGTGCTCGCATGTGACCTGGAGGTCGAACTCGTCGCCAGCGCTCCACTAGCCGCGAGCAGCAGCAAGGCGCCGACTAGCGCTATCAGCAGCCCGAGGCCGATTGATATGCGCCCCCGCCGCATCGGCGGATCGTACAAGTGGGCTAGGACCGCACCGGGGCGCCTACGCCTGCGCCGTGACGATCCAGGTTGACGCCGGCGCGAGGACGCCTTCGGGCGCGACCCACTCCGCCATGTCCTCCCGCAGTGCCGCGGCGACCGGCTCGTGCAGATGCGCTGCGCCCTCGCCGGCCAGCCGCAAGATCTCACCGGCGGGGCCGATGCTCATCACGAACTCGACGGCCTCATCGAGGTCCACCCCGATCAGGATCGGCTTGTCGCAGCGCAGCAGCGAGATGTTCTGAAAGCCCGCGCTCACCAGGATGCCGCTGGTCGTGTCGGCGTTTCCCATCGAAAAGGGACCAGGGCCGCAGGTCGGCTCGTCGTACTCCTCGGGCTTTGAGACAAATCGCTCTGTTACGAGCTGACCTCGGTAGAAGCCTTCGTTCTCGACCTTCGAGCGCCAAACAGCCATTGCCAGTCGCCCGCCGGGGACCAACGCCTTGCGCACATTGCGCAGCGCGGCGACGGGATTCGCAAAGAACATCGTCCCCATCCGCGAGAAGGCCAGGTCGAACTGCTGCTCGAAGGAGTGCGCCTCGACGTCGAGCACCTCGAAGCGGATGTTGTCGACCCCGGCCTCGGCGGCCTCCTCGCGGGCGGTCTGGATGAAGCGCGGGGCAGCGTCGACGCCCAGCACGCTGCCGTTCGCCCCGACGAGCGCTGCGAGCTGTTGGGCGGTGTCGCCGAAGCCGCAACCGATGTCCAACGCACGCTCGCCAGGTGCGGGTGCCACCAGTCGCATAGCTTCGTCGCCGTGGACCCCCAATCCGTCCGCCAGCAGATGACGGAAGCGCACGAAGCGGTCATACAGCGGACCGTCCCATGCCTCGATTGCCTCCTCGTTGGCGGTCACGGCCTGCGCCATGCGATCCATCTTAAGTGAATTCGCACGCGCCGGGGCGTGAATCGGCGACACTGTGTCGTGTGCAGGACGGCGCGCTCCAAGACCGACCGGTCGAGCTGCTGCAGCGGCTGCTGCGCTTCGACACGAGCAACCCGCCGGGCGGCGAGCGCGAGTGCATCAACTGGATCAGAGAATTGCTGGAGCAGCTTGGCTGTGAGGTCAAGATCCTGGCCCAGGAGCCCGAGCGCCCGAACCTGATCGCGCGCGTCTCGGGGCGCGGTGAGAAGCCGCCGCTGCTGCTTCAGGGGCACGTGGACGTAGTCGCGGCGCGAGGCGAGTGGCAGCAGGAGCCGTTCGCGGGTGAGCTGGTCGATGGCTACGTGTGGGGGCGGGGCGCGCTGGATATGAAGGGCGGGGTGGCGATGATGCTCGCGGCGTTCATGCGCTTGCTCGCAAGCGGCGCGCGACCACCGGGCGATGTGATCCTCTGCCTGCTGGCCGACGAGGAGGCAGGCAGCCCGCTGGGGGCAGAGTTCGTGGTGCGCGAGCACGCCGAGCTATTTGAGGGCGTGCGCTACTCGCTCGGTGAGTTCGGCGGCTTCACGATGGACGTCGCGGGACGGCGCTTCTACCCGATCATGGTCGCGGAGAAGCAGGTGTGCTGGGCACAGGCGACGCTGCGGGGACCCGCGGGGCACGGCTCAATGCCGCTGCGCGGCGGGGCGATGGGCAAGCTGGCGCGGCTGCTTCACGCGTTGGACCGACGCCGGCTACCGGTGCACGTGACCCCCGTAACGCGCTCGATGATCGGGGCGATCGCCAACGACGTGCCGGCGAGGCTGGCGCTGCCGCTGCGCGGTCTGCTGGTGCCGACGCTGACCGACCGCCTGCTCGATGCCTTCGGCGAGCGTGGCCGGGTGTTCGACCCGCTGCTGCACAACACCGCTAGCGCCACGATCGTCAAGGGCGGCGAGAAGATCAACGTGATCCCCGACGCGGTCTCGCTCGAGCTGGACTGCCGGCTGCTCCCTGGCTTCACGCCCGAGCAGGTGTTCGCGGAGCTGCGTGCGCTCTCGGGTCTGGAGCTGGAGTTCGAGATCGCCCAGCATGACCCGGTCTCGGGCGAGCCAGACCTCGCGATGTTCCACACGCTCGCGGGCGCGCTGCGCGAGCTGGACCCGGACGCGAAAGCGATCCCGATGCTGCTGCCGGGCGTCACGGACGGGCGCTTCTTCTCACGCCTTGGCATCCAGACCTATGGCTTCCTACCGATGCAGCTGCCGCCGGAGCTGCCGTTTATGCAGCTGATCCACGCGCCCGACGAGCGGCTGCCCGCGGCGGCGGTGGAGTTTGGGACCAGCGCGATCGAGCGGGTGTTGGAGCGCTTTTAGCCAGCCGGCGTGGATGCGGCCTGCCGGGGTGTGCGCACGATCACAGACGCGGGCCGTCCGCGGGCGGATCATCCAATCAAAATAAAAACTGGCTGTGCAGCCAGTATGATCGGCGAGCATTCAAGGTCGGCGAACTGGAGGATCCATGGCAACGGTCGGGCGCGACATCGAGAGCTTGGAACTGACGCAGCGCGAGCTGTGGAGCGACGGCCCGCCGGTGGAGGCTTTCAAAGAGATGCGCAGCAAGTGTCCGGTCCACTGGACCCAGGGCTTTGAAGAACTTCCCGAGGAGGCCGGCTTCTGGTCGGTGACGACGGCGGAGGACATCCACGCGGTTAGCCGGGATTGGGAGACCTACTCCTCGGAACTGGGTGGCGTCGTGGCCGCCGCGGCGGGCTTCCCGATCGAGCTAGCGCGGGCGATGTTCATCGGCATGGACCCGCCCAAGCACGATCGCCTGAAGGCGCTCTTCCAGCGCGGCTTCACGCCGAAGCGGATCGCCGACCACGAGGATGCGATCCGTGCGATCACTCGCAGAGTGTTGGATCGGCTCGAGGGTCGCGAGCACTGCGATCTGGTCGCAGACGTCGCCCAGCCCGTGGTCTCACGCGTGATCGGCAGCTTCATGGGCATCTCCGAAGAGGAAGATCTGATCTGGGCACGGCTGATGAACTCCACGCTCGGCGCCGGTGACCCCGACCTGAATCCCGACGGCTTTGACGGGGCCGTGAACAAGGACATCCCCGAGATCTTTGAGCTGTGTCGCAAGCTGATCGAGGAGCGCCAGGAGAACCCCACCGACGATCTAACGAGCGTGCTCGTCCACGCCGAAGTCGACGGGCAGAAGCTTGAGGAGCACGAGATCGTGATGGGCTTCTTCCTGCTGATGGCTGCCGGCAACGACAGCACCAAGGCCACCTACTGCAGCGGTATGCGCGCGCTGATGGAAGACCCCGAGCAGCGTCAGCTGGTGCTCGATGACCCCTCGCTGGTTCCCGATGCGGTCGAGGAGTCCTTGCGTATGTTCCCGGCCTTCGCCCACTTCCGCCGCACCGCAACGCGCGACACCGAGCTGCATGGCCAGGAGATTCGCGAGGGCGACAAGGTCGTGATGTGGTACGCCTCCTCAAATCGCGACGAGACCCGCTTTCAGGACCCCGAGCGCTTTGACCTGCGACGCAAAGAGGAGCACCAGGCCTTCGGGGCGGGCGGGCGGCATTTCTGCCTGGGTACTGCGCTTGCGCGCCTGGAGCTGAAGATCCTGATCGAGGAGACGCTCGCGCGCTTTCCGAACATCCAGATCGACGAGTCGCCCACGCACGTGGAATCGATGTTCCTAAACCAGCTGAAGACGCTGCCGGTGCGGCTGAACCCCTAGCGGTCGCTCTGTCGCGCCGCTTCCGCGCTTGGCGGCGCCACTGCGCTTCGGCGGGGCGCTGCCCGTGGCTAGGCTGAAGCTCCCCTGACGAAACGGAGAGCCGGCATGGCTGACATGAGCGATTTCAACAACAAAGTCATCGAGGAGTTCCGCGCGAACGACGGCCAGGTCGGCGGTCCCTTCGAGGGCGCGCCGGTGCTGCTACTGACCTCGACCGGCGCCAAGAGCGGCGAGCAGCGCACGACGCCCGTGATGTATCTGCCCGATGGTGATCGGTTCGTGATCTTCGCCTCGAAGGCGGGCGCGGATACGCATCCGGCCTGGTACCACAACCTGGTCGCGAACCCGGCTGCGACGGTCGAGGTGGGCAGCGATACGGTCGAGGCCGAGGCTGTCGTAACCGAGGGCGAGGAGCGCGAGCGGCTGTTTCGCAAGCAAGCCGAGCTCTATCCCCAGTTCGCGGACTACGAGTCGAAAACCTCGCGGGTGATCCCGGTCGTCGCGCTGCAGCCGAAGGGCTGAGGGAGAGAGGGGTGGGGGTCTCTTTTCCGGAGTCCGATAGCCATCGTATATACGCCGCCCAAATGCGTATATACCCCTGCAATCGCAGCGCTGCGATAGCAGACCTCCTATCCGTGTCCGAGCACGGGATGCGGGGCATAGGGCTCCTCCAGGCGCGCGATCTCCTGCTCTGAGAGCGCAAGCTGCTCTGCGGCGAGCGCGTCCTGCAGGTGGTCGGGCTTCGTGGCGCCGACGATCGGCGCCGTGACGCCGGGCTTGTGCAGTAGCCAGGCGAGTGCCACCTGCGCGCTGGGCACGTCGCGCTCGGCCGCGACCTCCGCGACGCGCTCGACCACGTCGAAGTCAGTCGGCTGGCTGTAGAGGTAGTCCGCGAAGGCGTCGGAGTTCGCGCGCGTCGTGCGACGCTCACCCTCGCGCGAGCGGCTGCCCGCGAGCATTCCGCGGGCGAGCGGGCTCCAGGGGATCACGCCGACACCTTGGTCGAGGCACAGCGGGATCATCTCGCGCTCCTCCTCGCGGTAGACAAGGTTGTAGTGGGGCTGCATCGAGGCGAATTTGGCCCAACCGTGGCGCTCGGCGACGTGTTGCGCCTTGGCGAACTGCCACGCGAACATGCTGCTCGCGCCGATGTAGCGCGCCTTGCCTGTGCGCACGACGTAGTTCAGGGCCGCCATCGTCTCCTCGATCGGCGTGCGCGGGTCCCAGCGATGGATCTGGTAGAGGTCCACGTAGTCCATACCCAGACGCTGCAGCGAGGCATCGATCGCGGAGAGGATGTGCTTGCGCGAGAGCCCGCCCCCGTTCTCACCGGGGGTCATCGGCATGAAGACCTTGGTCGCGACGATGACCTCGTCGCGCGTGAGCAGCTTGCGAAGCAGCTTCCCGGTCGCGACCTCGCTTGCGCCTGCCGAGTAGGTGTCGGCGGTGTCGAAGAACGTGACGCCACCCTCGACCGCGGCGCGCACGATCGGCTCGGCCGCGTCCTCATCGAGTACCCAGTCGCGGTCGGAGTCGTTGCCGAAGCTCATCATCCCGAGGCAGATCCGCGAGACCCGCAGACCGGTGCCGCCGAGGTTCACGTAATCCATCTAGTCCTCCGTCCGTTTTGCGCGTGGGGGGTAGGCCGAGGATTCACGTTAGCGACGGCTTAGGAGAGGACAGGCCGGTAAGTGGGGCGGTCCCGGCGCATCTTCAGGCCGGGAGGTGTTTACTGAGATCGATTGATGATCTGCCGCGGCTCAGATGCACTCGACGCGCCGCGCGGCATTCGCGGGCCCCTGAGATTGGCGAAGGTGGCGTTGCTCTGTGCGGTGGCGCTGCTGGCGTTGGGCGCGGGTGTGGATGCTTTCGCCCGCGCGCCGAAGGCTAAGCCGAAGCCGCCGCCTACGGTGACGGTCTCACTGGACACCGCGCACCCGGGAGCAGCGGTACCCGCGGACTTCCTGGGGCTGTCGTTTGAGATGTCGAGTCTGCCGCAGATGGCTAGGTACGCGGACCGCGGCAACCTCGTGACGCTGCTGCGCTCGCTGGGGACGGGGGTGCTGCGTTTTGGTGGGGTCTCGGCTGACACACGGATCGCCTGGACCGACAACCGCACGCCTCGCCCGGCGTGGGCCTCGGGCGTGGTGGACGTCGACGACTTCAGACAGCTCGCGAACCTCGCGGCGGAGAGCGGCTGGCACATCGTGCTGACGCTCGGGATCGTGCATTTCGAACCGCAGGCCGCGGCGCGCGAGGCGGCGGCGGCGAAGGCGGCGCTGGGCCCGTGGCTGGAGGCGTTCGAGCTCGGCAACGAGCCGAATTCCTATGCGCTGCACGACATGCGGGGGGAACCGTGGGGCGTGGAGCAGTACGACACTCAGGTGGACGCCTACCGCGAAGGGATCGAAGCGCTCGCGCCGGGTGTCCCGGTGTGGGGCCCTGACGTCTCGGGTTCGAGTGCGTTCGGGACCTGGGGGCCCGGCGAGGTGGTCGATCAGCAGCCGGCGATGCTGACGGGTCATCACTACCCGCTCGGCTGCGAACAGAAGAACCCCGTGCCTTCGATCATGAGCCTGCTGAGCCAGCCGATCCGGCGCAAGGAGATCGGCTCGATCCAGCGCTATGTGCGGATCTCGCAGTCCGCGAACCTGCCGTTTCGCCTCGATGAGACGAATAGCGTCTCCTGCGGCGGAGTCGCGGGGATCAGCGACACCTTCGCCTCCGCGCTCTGGGCCGCGGGCTTCCTGCCGCAGGTGATGAGCGACGGCGCCGCGGGCGTGAACATGCACGGGAACGTGTCCCGCTGCACGGGTTATTCCCCGATCTGTGCCGCCGGGGCCGAGGAGCTTTCGACGGGCGAACTGCAGGCGCAGCCGGAGTGGTACGCGCTGTTGATCGCCAGGCGGCTAGTCGGCGACCGGCCGCTGCCGACGAGCGTCGTGCGTGCGCCGAAGTCCACGAACCTGCAGGCCGCGGGGTTCCTCGCGCCCGATGGGCGCATCGACCTCGTGGTCGCCAACGACGAACCCTTGGGGAAGCGCAGCGCGGTCGTGCGGGTGCGGGTGGGCTCGAGCTTCGTTGCGGGAAGTACGCTCGCGCTCACGGGCCCCTCACTCAAGGCCACGTACGGGACCGAGCTTGGTGGGGCTGAAGTTGCGCCTGAGGGGTCTTGGTCGGGCGGGCGCTACGGGACGGCGCGGGTACGTCGGGGGGTGCTCGCCGTGAGCGTGCCGGCCGCAAGCGGGATGCTGGTCAGCGCCGCGCCTGCACCCTAGACAGGCGAACGCCCGACGGCGAGATCCTCGCGGAGTCAGGCGGGCTAATACGGATCTTGCAGCTCGTCCACAAGTAGACTAGTCGGAATTCGGCTAGCATTTCGACTCTGGGGGACGTGCTCACACGTGTATGAGAGTAGACCGCTATCGGTAGACAAGAACGACCGCGACGCTGCCGATCCGCCTCGCTCCACGCAAGCGGCGCACAGCTGGATAGGCGCCAGTGGATGGGCATTGACAGCCGACAACGCGCGTCTCATTCGAGAGATTGTTGCGATGAACATTCGTCGCGAGCGTGCGAGCGCGGGTATTTCGCACCGCACGCTCGCGGGCAGAAGCGGTCTCGGCATAGGCACGATCGCGCGCATTGAGGCTTCGCGACGAGAGGCCAAAATCTCAACGCTGGTGGCCTTTTCATTCGGTCTTTACGTACCACTGCCCTCTTTGCTGGCGGGCGTCCCGAGCCCAGAGCCGGGTGAGAGTCTGTGGGCTGATGGCCCTACGGACGCCTCTGGGTGGGCCTTTACCCCGGACAACGCGAGACTGATTCGCGAGACCGTGGGGAAGAATCTCCGCCATGAGCGCGAGCGCGCAGGCATGCCACAGCGCACGCTCGCTGACAAAAGCCGCATCGGGGAAGACACAATCGTGCGTACTGAGGGGACACGCCAGGAGCCCAAGCTCCTCACTCTCGTCGCATTGTCGTTCGGCCTCTATGTGCCCTTGATGTCGCTGCTCGCGGGCATCCCGAGTCCGTAGCAGGGTGAAGTCTCCGTCTGACGGCTTGCACTTAAACACCGCACGGTTACCTATTTGTCGTCGGCATAAACGCTGGTAGACATCGAGCTGTGACCCCAACTAGTTTGCGCACCGCTGGTTCCCCGTCCCGTGGTCATGGCAGCGCCGCGTGCGCACACCCCCGTGAACCTGTAGAGGGCTCCCCGGCAAAACGTACAAGCTCGTCCTTGCACAATGCCCAACTTCGAGAGATCGATCACAGTGACCCCGGCCCAAGACGCCGGCGTGCTGCGTGTCGCACTAGCTGAAGGTCGATTGACGTTGCCCGCGGCTCCGCATTTTAGGAGCGAGTAAGTGGTCATTGGCCAGCGCTGGTGGGGGGAACAACGTTGCATTCTCACGCCTGGAAGCTCGATCGTCGCGCGTAATGAGCGTCGCGATACGCATCCCTGGTCCGAGCGCGATCACCGGCCGCTACGTGAGGGGCAACGATGAAAACTCGTTTGGGACTATTTGTCGCGTGCTGTCTGGGCGTCGCGGCCGCAGTTTCGCCGATGGATGCGCTTGGGGACGTTGGCTCTGGAGGCCAGCTAGCCAACGAGGCTGGTGTGGTCACGCTGGGGGGGCCGCTGGTAGTCCCCGACGGGCTGGCATCCAGTGAAGCAATGGAAGCCGCCGAACAGGCCAGGCTGGCGAGCCCCGAAGCCGTTAGGGCTCGCGAGGAATCCACTACGAAGTTCGAGGGGCTGACTGCACAACAGGCCGCGACAACTGACGCTGAAGTATTCCCCGAGGCCCTTGAGCCTGGCGGACCGCCGGAACTTCCGACCGGCGAGAAGATCACAGGCTTTCTCACCGACACCAGCGCGGAAGTGGAATTCGGCGAAGGACAGCACGGCGTAATCGAATCGCTTGCTCCTATGGCGGTGGAAACCTCGGCTGGCAATAGGGTGCCGGTGGACCTCGCACTGCACAACACCGACAACGGGTTCGAACCGACGAGGTTGGCGACCTCACTCCTGATTCCAAAGCGCCTGGACGAAGGGATCGTCCTGACAGCCACAGGGGTATCGCTGACCCCAGTTGAGCAGTCGGGGCAGCCGCTACGGGGCTCTGACGGCGCAACCGAAGAAACGGCCGTGTTCTACGCGAACACCGCCACGGACCTAGACACGCTCATCAAGCCCACCTCCGAGGGGTTCGACGCCGCCTCGGTCCTGCGCGCAGCCGACAGCCCCGGAAAACTCTTCTTCAAAGTCGGGCTGCCGCAAGGCGCAGAACTGTCGCAGTCGCCGTCGGGGGTCGCTCAGGTCGTCCAATACGGTGCGGTGATCGCCACCATCCTGCCCCCACATGCGCAGGACGCCGCAGGTACGGCCGTGCCCGTCTCGATGGTGGTCTCCGGAACGACGCTGATCCTAACCGCCGACCTGCAGGCCGCGGACTACCAGTACCCGATCTACGTAGATCCAGAAGTGCTCGGAACCGATCAGCAGCTGGCTACCAACGGCCCCAAAAAATCGAACTGGGAATTCTTTACCAGCAACGTGGCCAACTTCGCCTCGAAAATGAGTGCCGAAAGTGGCGAATATCTCGAGACATACGGAATTCACGAATACAAAGAAGGCGAATGGGCCTACTGGGGCTACCAAACGCAGGGTGTCTCAAAAATCTACGAGTTCACCGGCGAAACGGAAGCGAAAAACAAAGAAGATCGAATCGAAAGCCGCATCGAACTCCAGGCACCGGGCGGCGCGACAGAAGAAAAAGAGCTGCTGTCGACCGAATTGGCGAGCCCCGAATATGCCAGGCAACCGCTCCCAGAACCACTTTGTCCGAAAGGTAAAGGCACCTGCGTCTCGACATCCGGGACGGCAAAAAACGCCGTACACTTTGAGCAGTCGATCGTCAATAAACCCACGAGCAAATTCAGCTTCTCGGACTTCCTCGATAAGGGCGAAGTCTACATCTCTGAGCCAGCTGGCACCCACTCAACGACAAGCTACAACACGACCGCCTCCGAACTCGAAATCGAAGTCGAAAAAGAAGGCAAAACTGAAAAACAAAAACGGGCTAACGCCCTGTTCGGGACGAAAACCTGGCTCAGTGAATTCGGCGGGGCCTTGCAGCTGATTGCCAAAGATACGGGGATCGGCGTCTCATCGACACGGTTTGAATACGAAGCCGGCGGCAAATGGGAACTCCTCAACGAACACAACTACCTCACGGAAAATAAGTGCAAGGGCATTCAGTGCTTCAACCCCGAACACACGGAAAACTGGACGCTAAGCAGCAAACTGCCCAACGGCGAAGACAAGATCCGCTATCGGGCCGAAGAGGCCCTGGGCGACGCCACCCATGAAACCCAGTTGACCGCTACCGAAGGCGTCGCGACCGTCAAAGTAGACGCCGCCAAGCCGACGAACATTTTCCTTAGCGGCTTGCCCTACGGCAACGAACTCAGCGAAAAATCCTACGAACTAACGGCCTTTGCGACCGATGGCGTGGGCACCACGGTCGCAAGCTCGGGCGTCAAGTCGATCACTCTCTTCGTAGACGGCAAATCGATCAAACCGCTAACTGAAACCGAAGGGAAATGCTCGGTCGCCAAAGGCGCCTGCACGGCGACCGCCAAATACAAAATCCAAGGCTCCGAATTGGGCGCGGGATACCACGCGATCGTGATCGCGGCTAAGGACAACGCTGGCAACGAAGGGCGAGAAGAAGAAACGATCTCGATCCGCCATTCGACCCCAGTGCGTCTCGGCCCAGGTTCGGTGGACCTTCAGTCTGGTGACTTCACCCTTGGATCCGGCGACGTCTCGCTCGGATCGGGTCTGTCCGTCTCACGGATCTACAGCTCACGGGCTGTGACAGCGGGGGCGGAAGGGTCGCTGGGCCCGCAATGGAGCCTGAGCCTCGGCAGTCAGGAGACGCTTGTCGAACTCGTTGACGGCAGCGTGCTCGTGAGAAGTGCGACGGGCGGCCAGACGATCTTTGCGGCGATCCTTAATTCCGAAGGAAAACCTACGGGTAAATTCGAAGCCCCACCCGCAGATTCAAATCTGACGATGACGCTAGAAGAAAACGAAAAAAAAGAAAAGGTCGCCTATTACTTGAAGGCACCGACCGCGGGCACTTCCACGAAGTTCACGCTGGCAGGCGGTGCGTCGAAACTCTGGGTGCCGACGAGGCAGGAAGGCCCGGTCGCAACCGACACCGTCAGCTACACCTACCAGACCGTAGAAGTGGCTGGCAAAGCAATCACGAGGCCTACCGAAGCGCTAGCACCACATCCAAATGTCTCGTGCTCTCCGAAAATGGAACCGGGTTGTCGTGCGTTGAAGTTCACCTATGCAACGAAAACTAGGAGCGAAATCGGCGAAGCGCCGAGCCAGTGGGGCGAATACGAAGGCCGGCTGATCGCGGTGGGATACGAAGGCTACAACCCCGCCACCAAAAAAATGACCGAAACCCCGGTTCCGATCGCCGAATACTCCTACGACGGCCAGGGTAGGCTCCGTGCCGAGTGGGACCCGCGCATCTCGCCGGCGCTCAAGACGGAGTATGGATACGACGCCGAAGGGCACGTCACGGCGCTCGATCCGGCGGGACAGGAGCCCTGGGTCTTTGCCTATGGATCGAGCGTCGGTGACGCTGGCACGGGCCGGCTGCTCAAGGTTACGCGGGCGCCTGTAGCTGCAGGACTTTGGGCCGGCGAAGCCATGAAAAACACCGCGGCACCCGTAGTCACGGGCAAGGCAATCCTCAACATACGACTAGCCGCTTCAACGGGTACGTGGTCGGGTGGCGCGCTCGCGTACAGCTACCAGTGGGAGCACTGTAACTCCGAAGGCAAAAGCTGCACGACGGTCCCTGGTGCCACCAATGCGAACTACACGCCGACGTCGAGCGACATTGGGTTCCGCCTGGTGGCGGCCGTCAGCGCGACCAATGGGGGCGGGTCTGTGACAGCGGCCACCGCCCCGACCCTCCCAGTGGAGGCCACTGAACAGACGAACTACTCCCCATCGGGAGAACACCAGCTAACTTCGCTCACGGCCGGGCCAGACGGTAACTTGTGGTACACGAATAAGGTAAACGTCGGCCTGGAAAATAAAGGCAAGATCGGCAAGCTCACTACCGCTGGCACGTTTACGGAATACGCCACTAAAAGCTACTACCCGACGGGCATCACTACCGGACCGAACGAAGATCTCTGGTTTGCGGAATATGGGCGTAGCGTAGATGACCTAACAACCGAAGGCGTTCTCACGCGTTACAAACTCTTCGGGCCCGTTCTGCAGTTCGCATTCACGTCGCTCACGTCGGGGCCAGGCGGTGAAAGTAACCTGTGGATCACCGATGATGAAAAAGAAACCGAAACTGGCGCGTCAGTAAAACCAAGCATCATCAAGATTACTTCGACTGGCACAAAAAGCGCTCAGTACACAGTCCCCAACGGTATCCCTGGCGACATTACTACCGGGCCAGACAATAATCTCTGGTTTGTCGCGCCAGGCGTTACTGAATCGGAAACCAGCAGCGAAACTCCTAGGATCGACAAGATGACCACAGCAGGGGTGATCACGCAGTACTCACTGCCGAAAGGAAGCAACCCCAGCGACATCGTCACGGGCCCTAATGGGCATCTCTGGTTTACCGAGGCGGGAACCAGCAAGGTCGGGCAGATTACGACGTCCGGTGTCATCACCGAATATGCGTTGCCCTCAGGCAGCAAACCCTCGGCGATCGCTACGGGTCCGGAAGAAAGCCTGTGGATAACGGAGGAAGGGACGGGCCGGATCGCGCGGCTCAACACTAGCGGCGCCGTCACGTTGGAAGGGATCGTGTACTCCGGTGGCGAGCTGGGGATTACAGAGGGCTCAGACAAAAATATCTGGATACTGGGAAGTAACGGCATTGGGAAGGTCACGCTCAAACCGACCGAAGGCGCAGTAGTGGCGCCCGGTCCGGGAACGACGATCGATTACAACGTCCCAGTCTCGGGGACTGGGGCGCCACACAACATGAGCGCCGCGGAAGTAGCGAGATGGGGACAAAGCGCTGAAGAGGCACCGGTAGAAGCAACCGCGATTACCCCGCCGGACTCGCCCCAGGGCTGGCCGGCTACAACCTACACACGAGCCGCTACCTATTATCTCGACAAGGCTGGACGGGTCGTGAACGTTTCCGCT
This sequence comes from uncultured Solirubrobacteraceae bacterium, assembly GCA_963697725.1. GTDB lineage: Bacteria > Actinomycetota > Thermoleophilia > Solirubrobacterales > Solirubrobacteraceae > Palsa-744. Next base: position 2,907,559 of record OY969096.1, on the reverse strand, counting down.
CCGAGCACCGGATCATACGGAGCCATCTCTACGACCGAATACAACGAAACCAACGATGTCACTCGTGCCCTTTCCCCAGATAATCGCGCGACAGCGCTCGAAGCGGGGGAAAATTCGGTGGAAACAGCGAAGCTGTTGAGCACCGAAAAGACCTACAACGGCGAAGGCGCGAAAGAAAAAGAAGTGGCGGAACCCGGGACGAAGCTGATCGACACGGTAGGTCCGCAGCACGAGGTCAAATACGTCGCCGGCAAAGAACATAAAGAAGCCCTGGCACGAGACCACAAGAAGTTCTTCTACGAAGATGAAGCGGCCGAAGCGGAAACGAGCGAAAAGTACAACCTGGTCACGAAGACCACCGATCTAGCACAGCTCGCCAACGAAGAAGAAGTCGAAGTCCGGCACACGACCACGTCATACTCGGGCCAGAAAGGCGTCGGCGCGCCGGCTGGCTTGGGTTGGAAGCTGCGTCAACCAACCTCCGTCACCACGGACCCGGAAGGTGCCAAAGAAACCCACACGACGCTCTACTACGAACAGGGCAACGAAGCGATGGGCCAGGTTATGGAAACGCGGGGGCCCGCAGGCTCCGCCGGCAATTCGGCACGCGATTCGAAGACGATCTACTACTCCGCGGCCGAAAATAAAGAACACACGACGTGTGGGAAACATCCGGAATGGGCTGGCCTGGTGTGTCAGACGCTCCCGGCCAAACAGCCCGAAACAGCCGGGCTGCCGAAGCTGGCGGAATCGACGACCACATACAACATGTGGAACGAGCCGGAAACGATCGTCGAAGTGTTCGGGGAAAAGTCCCGCACGACCAAAAACACCTACGATGCCGCCGGACGGATGACAAGCGGAGAAGAGACGTCAACCGCGACTACCGAAAGTACCGACAAGGCGCTTCCGAAGGTGACCGAGGAATACAACGCGTCAACCGGCGTGCTCGAAAAGGAGAGCACTACCGTCGGCGCAACTACCAAGACGCTCACGAGCAAATACAACACGCTCGGCCAGCTCGAAAAATACACCGACGCCGACGGAAACGTCACGACCATCAAATCTGGCGGGCCGGAAAGCGATGGCCTGCCGGAAGAAATCACGGACAGCAGCGATCAAGGCAAAAGCAGCCAGAAGTACACTTACGACGAAACAACGAAGCGCCTTACAAAGCTTGTCGACTCCGGCGCTGGTACGTTTACGGCGACCTATGACGCCGAAGGGAAGCTGGCGAGCGAGGTATACCCGAACGGCATGTGTGCGAATTATGCGAGCAACTCCGTTGGCGAAATGACGCATATCGAATACCTCAAGACTTCGAACTGTTCGGAAAAAGAACCGCAGGTGTGGTTTAGCGAATCGAAGGTGGCCTCGGTGCACGGGGAAACGATGAGTCGTACCAGCACGCTTGCCGCCGAGGAATACACCTACGACAGCCTTGGCCGCCTAACCGAAGCACAGGAAACACCTTCGGGCGCCTTCTGTAAAACGCGCAGCTACGTCTATGACGAAGAAGCGGACCGCACGCGTCTAACCTCGCGCGAACCAAATGCCAAAAAAGAATGTGCGACCGAAGGTGGCACTGTCGAAAACCATACGTACGACGAAGCGAACCGCCTGACCGACACTGGGATCGCCTATGACCCGCTGGGTAATGTGACGAAACTGCCGGCCGCTGACGCCGAAGGACACCTGCTGGAAAGTAGCTTCTACGTAGACAACGCGGTAGCGACACAGACGCAGAACGGGGTCACAAACAGCTACTTCCTGGATCCTGATGGGCGGACGCGTGAAACGCTTACCGGAGCGAAAAAACTTGTTACCCATTACGACGGCCCAAGTGAAGCGGTTGCCTGGACCAGCGAAGGCTCGGGCGAAACGGAAAAATGGACACGCAACATTCCAGGTATCGACGGAACGCTCACGGCGATACAGAGGGGCGAAGGAAAAGTGGGCGAAACAGCGGTGCTGCAGCTCCACGATCTCGAGGGCAACGTTGTCGCCACAATCAAAGACAAAACCGGCGAAACAGAACTACTCTCGACGTATAACAGCACCGAGTTCGGCGTCCCGAACGCCGGTAAACCCCCGCCAAAGTTCGCCTGGCTCGGTGCCGGGGGCGTATCGAGCGAACTGTCGTCCGGTGTTGTCACCGAGGGCGCTACCTCGTATGTACCCCAGACCGGAAGGGCGCTGCAAAGCGAACAGATTCCACCACCCGGCCTTCCGGCTGGTTCTGGCGGGGGAGCGCCCGTCACCTTCCAGGAGGAACCATGGAATACGGAAGGCGCAACCCGCGTGGGGGCGGAATCACCCGGGCTTGAAGCCGGACGCGAAATCGAAGCTGAAGAAGCCGCGTGCCGGGCTAATCCAGAATCCTGCTCAGAAGACCCCGGCTGGGTGATAACGATGACGATCCCGGCCGCGGAAGCTTTCACCGGAGCGCTCGAGGGTCTCGAAATTGCCAACGCCCTCGGGGTCGGCAAACTCGGAGATCTAGTTAAGCAATACCTCGGCATAGACTTCCTCGCGCAAATACAGGACGCGATCGAGAAGGGGGTGTTTGGCTTCACCTCGGGGGAGGCGGAACATTGGGCAGAAGGACTAGGGGCCCAGCTCGAAGCGTGCACGGAATGGAGTCACGGAAAAGTCGGTGGGAAGCCGCATAACCCACATTGTTGGATCTATATACCCACGATAATCAGGAAAGCCCGCAAAAACGGTCCTGCGATCGCGGAATTCCCTAACTTCAACGAACACGTCACCGTGGCGTATTGTCCCGTAGGGGTGAAATATTGTTACAATATTTGGACATCGTAGGAGTGTTTAGATGTGCGCAGGTTTGGTCGGTGGTGCGCACTAATGCCTAACTTCGGAAAGTTGAAGATCGGTGGTGAAGCATTCCGATACACGACATAGCGCTCATGGGCACACTTGTGATCCTGTGGGTAATGCCCGCCTTTCTGGTTGCCAAGCTTGCAGAGGGCCGAGGTTTTAGTTTTTATGCAGCCATGATCGCGCCGCTGCTCGTGCCTTGGCCGCTAACAGCGCTGGTAGTGCTCGTTATCCCGCGCCGGAGCAGGCGAGGATCGGACCCGTATTGGCAGTTCAGCAAGTTCCACATAGGCGATGGCGACTGATATGATCCCAAACATGCGCCGGTCCGCCGCGATTTGGTTGCTTCTCTGTCTCCTGGGTGTTCTGCTAGTAAGCGGATGCGGGACGGACAGCATCGACCCCGCTAGCGAGGCTGGGGCGCATGCCGTCGTGGCTGGACCTCCCGGTTCGGGCTCGTCGTTTGTCTATCGCACTCCTTCGGGATCAATGGAGCCGACGCTACCGATAGGGAGGAAGGTCCTCGTGAAGGCGGGTCCCCCCACGGTTGGAGACGTTGTGGTCTATCACCCACCGGAAGGCTTCGCCGCAGAGGAATGTGGGCCGAAGGCCCACGTTGTTAAGCCCGGTGGGGCGGCGTGCGATGCGCCCATTCCCACGGCGTCGAAGATCCAGGGAATCAAGCGAATCGTCGCTGGGCCCGGTGACGAAATTTATGTGCGGGAAGGGCATGTCTATCGGAAGGCGCATGGTTCGGGGAAGTTCGTCCGCGAAAGTGACGGCTACATTCGCGCCTGCACGCGCAGCCCGGAGTGCGATTTCCCTACTCCGATCAAGGTTTCAGCCGGACACTGGTTTTTGATGGGGGATAACCGTGGGGAATCGGATGACAGTCGCTTCTGGGGGCCTGTGCCGACCGCGTGGATCCTCGGCGAGGATAGAGGGTGAACCGGTGCGCTCGCCCGACATCGCACAGATAACCCATCCACTACGTATCGCTGCGGGCGCGGGCGCACGCGTAAGACTGGCCCTGGTCAGTGGCGTCGTGTTTCTACTAGCTGGTCTGGTCGTTCCTCATGCGGAGGCAGCACCCACGTGGTTTGCAGCTGCAAACATTTCGGAAGATGGCCAGAGAGGCGCCAGACCGCAGATCACTTTCGATGGGCATGGCGATGCGGTCGCGGTGTGGGAACGCACGGAAGGCGCTAGCGAGCGAGTGGAGACTGCGTTCAGGGCGGCCGGCGGATCGTGGCAAAAACCTATAAGTATCTCCGGGTGCGGAGAAACTGCATGCGCACCGCGAGTCGCTTCGGATTCGCAGGGTGATGCGGTCGCAGTTTGGGATGCCTACGACGGCGTTACTTTTAACGTGGAGTCCGCGTTTAGGCCGGCGGGTGGAGACTGGCAAAGTCCCGTCTCCCTTTCCTCCGAGGCGATACCGGGTGCGGATGACCCACAGGTTTCTCTCGATACGAAGGGCGACGCGATCGTAATCTGGCATCGGGGAGGCCCCTTTGGTGGGGCTGTACAGACCGCATACAGGCCACAGGGCGGTGCCTGGCAGACCCCGGTCAACATCTCCGAAGTGGGCTTCGAACCGCAGATCTCTTTTGACCGGGAAGGAGACGCGCTAGCCGCGTGGGAGCATTACGACGGCAGTAACTATGTCGTACAGACTGCGTACAAGCCACAGGACGGCGCCTGGCAAACTCCGGTCGATGTCTCTGAAGCTGGCGAGACCGCCGAACAGCCGCGGCTCGCTTTGGATGAGCAAGGCGACGCCACGGCCGTGTGGCGTCGCTGGGTGCATGGCCTCTTTTCGTACCGCATCGTCCAGGCAGCATTCATGCCGGCAGGAGGTGCCTGGCAGGCTCCGGTCAACATCACCGGAGAAGCCGACGAACTCGACCAGCCGAAGGACGCCGCGGAACCGGGGATCGCAGTCGACGGCCAGGGCGATGCCGTGGCGGTTTGGGCCTGGGAATTCGGCAGCCCTGCCATACAGGCAGCCTTTAGGCCGCGGGGTAGCTCCTGGCAGGCTCCCGTCAGCCTCTCAGAGGAAGGGGCGTCCTCTCCGCAGGTCTCGATCGACGGGCAGGGCAACGCTCTAGCCGTCTGGGAACGCAGCGAAACAGCCAACCACATTGTGGAGTCGGCATTCAGGCCGGCGAGTGGGAAATGGCAAGCTCCGGTCGGCCTCTCCGAGGAGGCCTCCCGCGCCCTCGAGCCGCAGGTCGCGTTCGACGGGCAGGGCGACGCGGTCACTGTCTGGAGTGGCGAAAACGGCATCGAAGACGCGGGTTTCGTCGCTGCGGGACCGAGCCTGAATAGCCTGTCGATTCCGACCACAGGCGTTGTAGGGCAGCCGCTCGCCTTCTCGGTTGCGCCGCTTGATGTGTGGTCGGTCCTCGGAGAAACGACTTGGAGCTTTGGCGACGGCGCCTCATCGAGCGGTACGAACGTCACCCATGCCTACGGTGCCGCGGGCACCTATGAAGTGGTGCTTCACAGCACAGACGTGTTCGGCAACGTGACGAGTACCTCCGGCAAGGTCACAATTGCCGCCGCGCCACCGACTTCTACGCCATCTCCCTCCGCTCCTACGTCCCCATCGACGTCGCCGGTAGCACCGACGGTCAACGCAGTAGCCCAATCGGCTTCAACCTGGCGCGAGGCTGGAAAGTCGCCCGTCGGGACCGAGTTCTCACTCTGGCTAAATGAGCAGGCTACTGTGAGCTTCAGATTCGCTCACCGCGAGAACGGTCGAATGGTCGGGCACCGGTGCCTAGCCATGAACTCAAAGAACACTAAGGGCGACCCGTGCAGTCGCGCCGTCCTTGCCGGGGCACTCTCCTTTGCCGGTCATAGTGGTACAAACAGGGCCGAGTTTCGGGGGCGCGTCTCGCGGTCAAGTAGGCTCAAGCCCGGCCGCTATACGTTGGTGATCACGGCGACAAACGCGGTCGGAGAGCGCTCGAGCCCCAAGTCACTCAGTTTCACGATCGTTGCCTAGCTTTGGCTCACCGAACGGCTGCGGTGGGCAAGAATCGAGGGCAGTCACCTACCGATCGGCACGTGCAGGAAGAAGTCGATCGCGCCTGGTAAGCGAGCCACCAGCGATTGCTATCACCCGTGTAAGAGTGCGAATCTAAAGAATCGATCGAGCTCACGACTTGTCACCGTGTACGTACCGTCACTTCACAGGTGAGTAGAAAACAACCCTCGATCCTCATTTGCAACGGCGTTAGCATTGCGACTGCCTACCTAAAGAGCCTCGTTAACGAGGCTCTTATTGCTGCGAGGAGGTTCGGATGTCGTTGCCATACTTCGTTGTCCGTGGTTTCAAGTGGGGGCGTTGTAGCGTTCGACGGTATGGGGCGGCTATCTGCATCGTCGCGTGCGCTATCGCTGCGCCGGGATATACCTCAGCACTAGGTGCAACGTGGGGAGCATCGTCACTTAATAATCCGCCCGGGATCGAAACCGTTAGCCTCGAAGGGGTTTCGTGCTTTTCTCTAACTGCCTGTACCGCCGTTGGTAAAGATGGCGACACCAGTCACATCGGCGGTGCCATCGCCGAGTCATTCAATGGCTCGGGCTGGACAGTCGAAACCAAAGTAACGCGAAACCCTGGGCCAAAGAACGGCGTACTTCGCGGCGTTTCATGCACGGCCGCAGCGACATGTTTGACGACGGGCGCATACGGCACTAGCAAAGGCGAAGCCAACGGTATGGATCAAACCCAGGCAGGCGGCAATTTTTGGACACTATACGCCTTTGAAGCTGGCATGCTGGGTATCAACGGCATCGAAATGAATGCGGCGTCGTGCATCACGACAAAATGGTGCATGACAGTCGGTTTTGAAGCAGAAGTTGGAGATGATCATGCGACCGCTTTTGAGTTCAATGGCTCAAGCGTGTTTCGCACGGGAGCGATCGTGGCCAGCAATTCGACGTTTCATGGTGTTGCGTGCCTAAGCACGACTGAATGCCTGGCGGTCGGATCGTCTGGGGCGTCGTTGATGGCTCAGCACTGGAATGGCGGCAAAACATGGATATACGACAATCCGCAGCCGCCTACGCCGACCGGCTCGACCAGCAGGACATTCACCGGCATAAGCTGTGTAACTACGCCTAAGACGTGCTTGGCAAGTGGCTATTACACGGCGTCTGGTGTAGTTCATCCGTTTGCCGATGTCTGGAACGGTAGCTCGTGGGCCGCAACGACGTCGATCGGCGCCAGCACGACGTGGGCATACGGCGTTTCGTGTGTCTCGAGTACGGAATGTTGGCTTGTAGGGAATAGTGGTACGGGCGCGGCCAGAAAACCTTGGGGCGCCTTGTGGAACGGAAGCAGCTGGACGACTCAGACGATGCCGCTAGCACCGGGCGCTGAAGGGGCCTACCTGACGGGGGTCTCGTGTAATACCGTCAATCGGTGCAGGGCTGTTGGCTCTTCCCTTTTCGGAGGCACGCCCATTGCGGTCGTTGAGTCCTCTACCTAACGCCGCCGCACAGTGGTTTGAGCTGGTTTGATTCTGGTCGCGCCTCGGAGCGACCCGGGCCGCGCGTCGGCCGGTAGCTCGTATGGTAGGGCTGGTGACTCATAGGTAGCGGAGATTACGAGTGGCGCCGCACGGTCATGCCTAGAAAATCGGGATGTCGCAGGAACCCCGGGTGATGCTCGCGTCAGCTGCGGGACTTTGGCCCACTATTTAGCCCACCGAATGGATTTGGGCCTCCACGAGGGAGTACGACGAACTAGCCAAGACTGGCTTGCTCGCAGGAAAAACCAGGCATGGGCGCGGCGGGTTTCGAACCTGCGACCTCTCGCGTGTGAAGCGAGCGCTCTCCCACTGAGCTACGCGCCCTAGGCCCCCGAGTCTATTGGGATGCGCGCGCTGTTGACGGCCTCGCTACGCAGCGAGTGTCTTGGCGGTGATGATCCGCTCGCGCCCATCGCTGGAGACGAGCACTACGGCGTAGCCCTCGTCTAGCGCGCGTGCCATCTCATGCCCAGCGTGCGGCGAGTCGGCATTCACAAACGCGGCGTTCTCGGGGTACGGCGAGTTACCCTCGATCGCCAGGTCGATTGCCCGGTCCATTGCCTTGGCCGTCAGCGACTCGGCGGGGTTCATGTTGCTCGCCATGCGTCGATCATCTCCTTGTAGCCAATGCGAACTGCTGTGATCGCAGCTCGCATCCCTTCGCCAAGAGTACCGGCATGGAAGGTCTCTGCGGGTGCCTTCCCGCTGACTGCGCCATGGCGGTGCATCTCGTTGACGCCGTGCGCTCCGTCGTAGACGCGTACGGCCATCTCGCCGTTGTCGTCATTGACGGTGAGAATCACGGCGTAGTCCATGACCTCACGGCGACGCGTCGTGAACTCCACAACGATGCGTGCTCCGACCTCGTAGTCGAGAGCATCGCGGTAGCGCTGACTCATGCTGCGGTGACCTGCATGTAGATGGTGTGCACTCTGTCGCCCGTGCTCATGAGCCGAGCCTCCCAGCGAGTTCGGACGGGACAGCCGTCCCGTGCGTCGTTTGGGCAGCAGCCCCGTTCCGCTGCCCAAACCCCGCCGGATCGCACCTAATCGCGCTGCACCTACGTTGTCGTTCGGACTCCGAAATCGCCGAAAAGAAGGGAGCCTGGGCTTTAGGCGCGGTTTTGCGCTGCGCGTGTGAAGCGAGCGCTCTCCCACTGAGCTACGCGCCCTCGGCCCCCGAGTCTATTGGGCTTCGCGAGGATCGGCGGAGCTCTCGCGAACTCGCCGATCGCCACCGATACCTAGAGTGCCCCCATGCTCGCCGAGCCCAAGTCCGTCCCGACCTGTCCACGCGCCGAGCCTGTGCCTAGTCGCAGCTGGCGCACGGCGATGCTGCTGGCCCTCTGTCTGCTCGGTGCCGTCGTGGGCTTCTCGGCCTGCGCCAACGCCGGCAACGGCGCCGCAGGCACCTTTACCCCGCACGACAAGGACACGCTGACCGTCGCCACCGCCCAGATTCCGGATCCAGGCTTTTGGTACGGCAGCTATGCCCGCCCCACGGGCGGCTTCGAGTACGGACTCGCCCAGCAGCTGGCCGCGCGCTTCGACCTCGACAAGGTCAAGGTCGTGCAGGTGCCCTTCCACGAACTGGTCCGCGGTCATCTGGGCGGCGCTGATCTCGCACTCTCAGACATCACAATCACCGACGAACGCTCCGAACACCTCGACTTCTCGACCGCCTACCTGAAGGCGCCGCCCGCAATCGTCGTGCGGCCGGGTACCGAAGTACTGGACGTCAATGCCGCACGGGACCTGCGCTTCTCGGTGCAGCACGACACCACGCTCAAAACCGCGCTCGAATCATCGATCGAACCAACGACTGAACCGCTCGTATTCGAGCATCAGTCTGAAGTGCTTGCGGCGCTCCGCTCGGGTCGGGCCAACGCTGTGATGCTTGATCTTCCCGTGGCGCTTGCCTATGAACGCGAAGCGCCGCGCATATACGCCGTCGCCGCTCAGCTCCCGAGCGAAGCTGAGCTTGGCGTCGCGCTGCCATCGGGCTCGGACAACGTAGAAGCGGTCGACTCCGCGATTCGTGGGCTGAAGGCCGAAGGCGAGATCGACCGCCTCGCCCATCGTTGGCTGGACTCGGGCATCGAAGAAGGCGGCGCCGAAGACGTACCCGTACTGAGGACCGAGGAATGACCCCGACCCTGGAGCGCTCGTGCTCGCGCTGATCGAACTGTCCTCGCCCAAAGGCGCGCCCTGGGAGTTCCTGGTCGTGTTCGCCGTGCTGCTGATCGGTCCCGTGCTGTTTCGCCGTGCAGGGATCCCCGGGATCATTGGCCTGCTCGTCGGCGGCTATGCGATCGGCCCACACGGGCTCTCGCTGATCGGTGCGGGCAACAACACGCTGCCGGACTTGGGCCAGCTCGGCTTGCTCTACCTGATGTTCGTCGCGGGCGTCGAGATCGACCTCAACCTGCTGCTCAAATACCGCCGCTCCGCGGTCACGTTCGGTCTGCTCACGTTCATCATCCCCTTCGCGCTTGGCTCGCTCGTGGGCTTCGCGCTCGGCTGGGAAACCCTGGCCGCAATTCTGCTCGGCTCGCTGCTCGCGTCGCACACGCTGATCACCTACCCAGCGATCAAAGAGGCCGGGCTCGCCTCTGACCCCGCGGTCGCCACGGCCGTTGGCTCGACCGTCCTCACCGACACGCTCGCGCTGGTCGTGCTCGCCGTGGTGGCAGGGTCCGTTGGCGGTCACCGCTCGAGCGCGGAGGTCGCGACGCAGATCGTGGTCGGGATGCTGGTGCTCACGACCTACAGCCTGTTCGTCCTACCCAAGCTCGCGGGCTGGGCATTTCGCTGGTTCGGCACCGAGCGCTCGGTGCGCTACGTCGTCGCGATCACCGCGTTCCTCTCGGCCGCGACGGTCGCTGAGCTGTTTGGCATCGAGGGCATCGTCGGCGCTTTCTTCGCGGGCCTCGGCATGAATCGCCTGGTACCCAACGAGGGTCAGCTGATGGATCGGATCGAGTTCTTCGGCGGCGCGGTTTTCATCCCCGTATTTCTCGTGTCCGTGGGGCTCATCCTCAATCCCGGCGTGATGGTCAAAGGCGAAACGCTCGGCCTCGCCGGTCTGTTCATCGTTGCCTGCCTCGGCGGCAAGCAGCTCGCGGCACTGATCTCCGCGCGTCTGTTCGGCTTCAGCAGGGCGCAAGGCGGGTTGTTGTTCTCGCTCAGCGCTGCGCAGGCGGCCGCGACGTTGGCCGCGACCGTGATCGGCTTTCAGCTCGGCCTGTTCAGCAGCGCGGTGGTCAACGCGGTGCTGGTGCTGATCCTGGTCAGCGTGCTGGCCTCGACGCTGGTCGGCACACGCGCGTCTGAGCGCGCCGCCCCGCCCGACGGCCCGAGCCCGCTGGGCAAGCGCGTGATCGTCGGCGTGCTCGATCCCGAGCACGCGCTTGGGGCGCTGACGCTCGCTCGACGGATCGCCCGCGCCGACGGTGGAGTGGTGCATCCGCTGCTAGTCGTGCCCGAATCCGCGCCCTTCGCGCCGAAGCCCGCGCTGGCGCGTCTGGGCGAGGTGATGGCGAGCGCGGACGTGGACGGTCGCGTGATGACGATCGTCGATCGCTCCGTGCTTCACGGCGCGCTACGCGTGGGGCGAGCCCAAGAAGCCACGTTGGTGCTGGTCGCCGAGCCCGCCAGTGCGGCCAACGAGGAGATGCAGGCGCCCGCAGCCCCCGCCGCCGTGGGCACGAACGATCGTTACGACGCGCCCGCGCCGCCCGTGGCTGTGGTGCGCGGCAACGCCTCACGCCTCGGCGTCGTGCGCACGCGCCTCGGGGAGGAGGAGCTCGACCCGAGCTCGCTCGCCGGCGAGCTCGCGAGGCGTGTCTCCAGCGGCACGGCGCAGAAGCTGGGCGAGGATCACGCCGACTGGAGCGAGCTGCTTGCGCCCGGCGATGTCACCTTCGTCTCCAGCGAGCTCGGCGAGACGCTGGCGAAGCTGCCGGGCGCCGAGGGCGGCCTCGTCGTAAGCACCGTGGCCGAGTGGGTGATCCGCGAGGAGGCCGCGGCCGAGGACTCCGCAGGCCTCCCGGGTGACGTGCGTACCGTCTGACGCCGACCGGCGCCCGAGCGTCGCTCAGACTTGGACGATCACCTTGCCGGTGTTACCTCCAGTGAACAGCAGGTTCAGGGCCTCGGGTGCATTCTCCAAGCCCTCGACCACGTGCTCGGAGGACTTGATCCTGCCCTCCGCGAGCCAGCCCGCCATCTCGGCCTGCGCCTCGCCGAGCCGGTCGAAGTAGTCGAGGATCAAGAATCCCTCCATGCGGCCGCGCTTGACGATTAGGTTGCGGTAGTTCGCAGGCCCCGTCAGCGCCCCACGCTCGTTGTAGCTGGAGATCGCCCCGCACAGCACGATCCGCCCGCGCATCGCCAGCTGCGCCAGACAGGCGTCGAGGATCTCGCCGCCGACGTTGTCGAAGTACAGGTCGATCCCCTCCGGCGCGGCCTCGCGCAGGCGCGTGGCGACGTTGTCGTTCTTGTAGTCGATCGCCTCGTCGAAGCCGAGGTTCTCGACGATGTGTGCGCACTTCTCGGGGCCGCCCGCGATTCCGATCACCTTCGCTGCCCCCTTGATCTTCGCGATCTGACCCACCGTGGAGCCCGTGGCCCCTGCCGCACCGCTGACCACAACTACATCACCCTCCTTGACCCGACCCACGTCGATCAGCCCGAAGTAGGCGGTCATCCCCGTGGTTCCGAATAGGCTCAGCGCGAGCGTTGGGGAAATGCCCTCGGGCAGCGCTCGGTATCCACCGGCAGGGCTGGCGAGCACGTAGTCCTGCCAGCCCGTGAAGCCGAACAGCAGATCGCCGGGCTTGTAGGCCTCCGCGTTGCTGCTCACGACCTCGGCGATCCCACCGCTGCGAATCACATCGTCAATCGCGATGGGGGGCAGGTACCCGGGCGCGTCATCCATCCAGGTCCGAATCGTGGGGTCGATCGAGAGAAAGCGCACGCGTGCCAGCGCCTCGCCCGCGCTCGGCTCCGGCAGGTCGACCTCTTCGAGCCGGACCGTGCTTGCGTCCACCATCCCCGTTGGACGCTCGGCCAGGACCATGCGGCGGTTGCGATCTCCCATCTCTAGCTCCCCCTTCAAGCTCGCTGTCAGGCGTCGGTCGGCGCCCCGCGGCTCATCTTATGACCGCAAGGTCTACGAGCCCAGCCGTCCTGAGACGTGCGGATGCAGCCGGTCTTCTATTTCGGAGTAGGCCTGTGCCAGCGCGGCGACTTCGGCTTGGGTGAGCGCCGCGCCGAAGTCGCCCGCCCCGCCGAGCTTGGCGTAGGCGGCGGTGAGCTTCTTGCCGATCTGCGCGAGCGTGAAGTGGGCGTCGTAGATGCTCTCGATGTAGAGCGGCGCATTTTCACGTGCGAAGCGGGCCGCGGCGGGGGAGCCGGATTCGATCTGTGCGAGCGAGGCGTCGAGCAGCCTCCAGCCGCGTGCGCTGAGTAGCGCGTAGCTGCGAAACAACCCCGCCAGCTGCGAGGCGGGTCCGGTCAGCGTGCGCACCTGCGCTTCCCCGAACAGCGCCGGCAGGCGCAGTGCGGCCGCGAGCGCGACCGCCGCGCGTGTCTGCGGGGCGCGTGAGACGCTGCTCACATCGGCAGGGAGCCCGTTTGCGATCGACGGCCAGGCCGATTTGCTCGCCGCGACCTCGAGCGCCACCGGATGCTCGACCGACTTCAGGGCGCGACTCGCGGCGGCCAGGTCTTCGCGCTGCAGCTTCAGCGCCGCGGGCGTCGAGGCCTTGCTCGTGCCGCCACAGCCCGCCATCGCGCCCACAGCCAGCGCGCATACGAGCGCGCTGGCCAGCTGCGAGCGTCCAGGCAGGCCTATTTGGCGGTGCCGAGTAGGTCGACGACGAACACGAGCGGCGCGTTCGCCGGGATCGCCGGCGGCGAGCCGGTCTTGCCGTACGCTAGTTCAGAGGGAATCACCAGCTCGCGCCGGCCACCCACCTTCATGCCGACCACGCCTTGGTCCCAGCCCTTGATGACCTGGCCTTCGCCGAGCTTGAACTGGAAGGGTTCTTTGCGTTTCCACGAGGCGTCGAACTCTTTGCCGCCTTTGTAGAGCACGCCCACGTAGTTGACCGTGACGGTTTCGCCCGATTTCGCTTCCTTGCCCGTGCCGACGATTAGGTCTTTCTTTTCCAGCTTCGCCGGGGGCGGACCCGTGGGCGGGGTGACCTTGGGTTCCGTCGCCAGCGGGCCGCTGGTAGGCGTCTTGGCGACGGTTACTTCCCCCGCCTTGGCCAGCGCTTCGTCGGACTTGTTCTCGACGCCGACGCCGATCGAGCTTTCGGAGCTGCTGCCGCCGCAGCCCGCGATCAGGCCCGCGGCCACGAGCGCCGCCAAGCACAGGAGCGCGCGCGAGCGCGCGCGCATGAATCGTGGATGAAGAGCGTTGATGTAGTTCACGGTCGCGCAGCCTAACGGAGTTTGCGCGGGCGCGTGCAAGCTCGTCTCCCTCGAGCGCCCTGGTCTTCGATGGACGCTAGGATCAGCGGCGGACCGTGCTAGGCGGGGAGGTAGCGGTGCCCTGTACTCGCAATCCGCTCTAGCGGGGCTGAACTCCCTTCCGAGGGGTTCCGCTCCGGTCGCTCCGACGTCCGGGGCGTCGATGGTCCGGGTCCCGCGCGGTGTCGGCTTGTGAACCAGGTCAGGTCCGGAAGGAAGCAGCCTTAAGCGATCCCCGGCAGGCGCAGCGGGCGTTCCCGGACTGGAGTCGTGGACGGCGATAGGCGACCGGCAGGCGGTGTCTCGATGAGGGGTGCACGGTCCACTTCGCATAGGTGCGGCCGTGTTGCCTTGGCGCGCAGCGTTAGCTGCAGCGTTGGAAAACCAGCCACGTGTGGTTGGCGTGCGACTCCAGGAAGCCCGGGGGCACGTTCACGGGCCGATGCGGGTCGTGCGGATCCAATACGTAGTCTTCTTCGACCTCTTTGCTCGCGGGGTCGAGGTACTGACCCGAGGTGATTGAGCCCACCTCGGCGCTCTTGACGTTTGCCGGACTCGTTTCCAGGTATAGCGCCAGCAGCGGCACCGGGGCGTGATTGGGCACGCCGACCGGGCCGCAGCGCAGGTTCACCGAGCCGTCTCTCACGAGCGCGATTAGGTCATCCTGGATCGCTTCTTGGCGCGCCAGTTTGCGCATTTCTCGGTGCGCGCCCCTGAATTGAGAGGGAGTGAAGGCGATCAGCGCCACAAGCACCACGGCGCCGCCCGCCATCCACCAACGCCTGCGTGGGTCTGATGCGTCGAGGCGGGTCCAGCCGAACACGCCCGCGCCGCAGAACACGCAGAGCACCGCGGAGGTCAGGAAGGCGTAGCGGGTGTTGATCGGCAGGCCCGCGGCGCCGACGAGGATGAAGACGAGCGCTGCCAGCACGCCGACACCCGCTGCCACCAGCGCTCGGCGGCGCAGCCACAGCAGCGAAAGCACGCCGCCGAGCGCCGCGCCGCCGAGCACGGTTGGACGCAGGATCTCGCCGATCCGTCGCGGCACGTACTCGGGCACGTGCCCGATGCCCGTGATCCGATCGAGCGTCTGCGCAGTGTGGCGCGTGTTCGTTAGTGACCACAGGGGATCGCCAGTGATTGCGAGGTCGCTGAGAACCCAGATCAAGGGCGCGGCGGCCGCCAGCAGCGTCAGCCCGATCAGCGCCCGCGTCGATCGCGGCTCATCCGGCCGGCCACGCGTGCGAGTTGTCTCGATCACCACGTAGAGCCAGTAGAGCCCCGAGAACGCCCATGCCTCCGGTCTCAGCAGCCCCGCGAGCGCCAGCAGCGCTAGCACTGGCGCACCGGCCGGTCGCTCCTCGCGCGTGCGAGCGCGCGCCTCTAGGAGCACGGCCGCCAGTGCGAACAGCAGGTAGGGAATGTCGACGTAGGCGCGCACCCCGTAGGAGAGAATCGGTACGCGCGTGAGCAGGATCAGCGCAGCTAGCAAGCCCGCGGCGCGCCCGAACCAAAGCGAGGCCAGCCTGTAGAGGATCCAGGCACAGCCTGCCAGCGCAAGGAAGCCCAGCGCCACGGTCACGTTCTCCACGGCACGGGGTGGCAGCGGCGAGAGCACGACACCCAGCGCCTCGACCAGCGGATGCGGCGTGGGAGCGATCGCGACTTCATAGGCCGGGGTTTCGCCGCGTGCCAGCTGTCCGCCCCAGGCCAGCGCGTACAGCGTGTCGTAGTTGGCGAAGCCCACGCCGCAGATAAGCCACAGCAAGACGCCTCCCACGGCGACCGTCGCCAGGGCGCCGAGACTGCTCGCGCGCCGCTCGATCCGGGCTCTCACGAGCGCGCACGCTATCCACTCGCGCGGGTGCACCGTCGAGCTGCCCGTTACGCCACGGCGGGGCTCACGACCCTGGGTAGACTCAGCCGCAGGTGTCCGCACAGGAGCTCTCCCAACAGCAGCAGCCCTCGCTGTACCGAAGGCACCGCCCCCGCACGTTCGCCGATGTCGTGGGCCAGGAGCCGGTCGTGCGCACCCTGCGCCACGCCGTCGAACGCGACAAGGTTCACCATGCCTACCTGTTCGTGGGCTCGCGTGGCACGGGCAAGACCTCGATGGCGAAGATCCTTGCGGCCTGTCTGAACTGCGAGCGCGGCCCGACCGTCGAGCCCTGCGGGGAATGCGAATCCTGTCTGTCGATCGCGCGCGCCTCCTCACTCGACGTGATCGAGATGGACGCGGCCTCCAACAACTCCGTGGACGACATCCGCGAGCTGCGCGACAGCGTCGCCTATGCGCCGGTCAGCGGCAAGCGCAAGGTGTACATCCTCGACGAGGCGCACATGCTCTCGACGGCCGCCTGGAACGCGTTCCTGAAGACGCTTGAGGAGCCGCCGCCGAACACGGTGTTCGTGCTCGCCACGACCGAGGCGCAGAAGGTCCCGGCTACGGTCGTCGACCGCTGCCACCGCTTCGACTTCCATCGTCCGACCGTCGAGCAGATCGCGAGCGTCGTGCGCCGTGCGGCCCAGGCCGAGCAGATTGAGATCCCGCCCGAGGCCGTCTCTGCGCTTGCGCGCTCGGCCACGGGCAGCTTCCGCGACGCGCTGGGCACGCTCGAGCAGCTAGTCACCTACAGCGGCAGCGAGATCGTCCTGCAAGACGTGCTCGCGGTGCTCGGCGTGGCCGACACGGGGCTGCTGGAAGCGAGCATCGACGCAGTTGCCGAGGGCGACGCGCGCGCCGCCCTGACGCTGCTCGCGCAGTCCGCCGAGCAGGGCCGTGATGCGGCGGCGTTTGCGGGCGATCTGGAGGTGCGCGCGCGCGAGCTGCTGGTCGTGCAGACGCTCGGCGAGGTGCCCGGCGAGCTGTCGCTCACACCCGAGGCCGATGCCGCGCTGATGGCTCAGGCCGAGCGCGTGCAGCCCGCCGTGGTCGTCGCTCTACTAGAGGCGCTCGGTGGGGCGATGGAGGCCGTGCGTGCGGGCGCCGACGCGCGCACGCGTCTGGAGCTGGCGCTCCTAAAGGCCGCGAAGCCCGAGGTCGATGCCTCGATGCGCGCCCTACTCGCCCGGATCGAGCGGCTGGAGGGTGGCGAAGGCGCCGGCGTGCTCAGTGCCGTCGCGGCCCAGCGCGAGGTTCCCGCACCCGCGGCTGGCTCGCCGACGCCGACGGAGGGGCCGTCCGGATCGGTCGCCGTGCCGTCGGCCCCCGCCGACAGCTCGCCCGAGCAGAGCCAGGCCGGCCCCGAACCGACCACGGGCCGCCCCGACCCGGCTGCGGCCGCCCCTGGCCCCGATCCCGAGTCCTCGGCGCCCGTCGCCGAGGTGACGGTCGCCGCGATCGCCACGGCCCCCGAGCGCGCGATGAGCGCCGACCGTGACAGCGAGCCCGCCGCGGAGCAGCCCGCGGCCTCCCAGCCCGCCGCGCCGCTACCCGCGGAGCCCCAGTCGGCCGAGCCGCAGGGCGCGAGCAGCCTCGCGGAAGATCTTGCGCCCGTGCTGGCGTGGTGGCCCGCGGTCGTGGACCTGGTGCGCAACGACAACGCGCTGCTCGGCGCCTGCATCCAGGAGGCGCGGCCGGTCGAGGTCACGGGGGAGGATCTGACCGTCGCGTTCTCGGCGACCGCGCCGTTCTTGAAGAAGAAGGCCGAGAATCCCGACAACCGCGCGGCGGTAACCGCCGCGCTGCACGATGTGACTGGTCGTCGCTGGCGGCTCTCCTACGAGCTACACGACGAGCTCCTCGCCGGCGATGCCCCAGGTGAGCTGAGCGAGGATGAGTGGCTGAAGCGCTTCATCGACGAGTTCGACGCCGAGGAGCTGCCGGCGGACGTCGCCGCGGGCGAGAACGAGGCAGGCTCGGCGGCAGTTACCAGCGAGGAGAAAGGCGCCTAGATGCCCAAGCAACCGCGCATGCCAAACATGCAGCAGATGCTCCAGCAGGTTCAGAAGATGCAGCAGGACATGGAGGTCGCCCAGGAGCAGCTCAAGGACGAGGTGGTCGAGGCTTCGGCAGGTGGTGGGATGGTGACCGTCAAGGTGTCGGGCGACCTGGAGGTCAAGTCGATCGCGATCGACCCCGAGGCCGTCAACCCGGAGGATCTGGAGATCCTCTCGGACATGGTGCTGGCCGCCGTCAATGAGGCGCTGCGTATGGCCCAGGACCTAGCAGCCAAAAAGCTCGGCGGCGCCTCGGGCGGACTCGACCTCGGCAACCTCGGCGGGCTGGGCCTGCCGGGTATGTAGGCGGCTCCGAGAGAGCCGGATCCAGAGAGACGATTGATGAGCACGTCCTATGCGCCGCCCGTGCAGCGGCTGGTCAGCGAGCTTTCCAAGCTCCCCGGGATCGGCAATCGCACGGCCCAACGCCTGGCCTTCCACATCCTGCGTGCCCCCGGCGAAGACGCGTTGGCCTTGGCGGAGTCGATCCGCGAGGTCAAGGAAAAGATCGGTCTGTGTGAGGTCTGCTTCAACCTGACAGACGAGTCCCGTTGCCGCATCTGCCAGGACTCGCGGCGCGACCACGGCGTGATCTGCGTGGTGGAGGAGCCCAGCGATGTAATTCCGATGGAGCGCACGCACGAGTATCAGGGCGTCTATCACGTCCTGGGCGGGGCGCTCTCGCCGATCGAAGGAATCGATCCAGAGGACCTGAAGATCGCGGAGCTGTTTGCGCGTGTGGGTCGCGGCGGCGGAGCTAATGCTCCGGGTGCGAACGGGTCGGCGAGCGAATCGCCTGCCGAGCCGGTGCGTGAGGTGGTGCTGGCGACGAACCCCACCACAACCGGTGAGGCGACCGCGCTGCACATCGCCGAGGAGCTGCGCGCTCGCGCGCCGCAGCTGACCGTCACGCGCCTGGCCAGCGGGCTACCCGTGGGCTCGGATCTGGAGTACGCGGACGAGGTCACGCTCGGCAAGGCGTTTGCCGGGCGCCGCGCGCTCTGAGCGCGCAGGGAACGCCAGACCCTTAGTGCCCCGGAGCGGGCGCGCGGCGCGGAATACTTTGGCGATGCCAGTTGCGCCAAATCTCGCGGGCAGCGCGCTTGATGCCCGTTACGAGCTGCACGCGCTGATTGGCGAAGGCGCGTTCGGGCGCGTCTATCGCGGGCGTGACAGACGGCTGGAACGACTTGTGGCCGTGAAGGTGATCAAGCCCTGGTGGGCCCAGGATGATGCCTGGGTGGAGCGCTTCGAGCGCGAGGCGAGGTGCTCGCGCGCGTCAGCGACCCAGGGATTGTGCAGGTGTTCGACATCGGTCACGCCGAGCAGGGTCCCTACTACGTGGCCGAGCTGGTCGACGGCGAGAGCCTGGCCCCAGCGCCCAGCCGAGCAACCTACGCACTGGTGCGCGCCTCGAAGGCTTCGACCTCAGCCAGGGAGCCTCGCACGGTCATACCTACGAAAGCGGCCCCGGTCTCTACGAGCTCGCGGTCTCCGGCGGTGAGGACACCGCGCGCTGGAGCATGACCGTGCAGGACTACTACTGAGGCCCTAGCTGGAAACGGCGGGCGCCCCACGTGCGGCGCCCAATATCCTGCGGCTCATGTCAAGCGTGATCGTGATGAAGTTCGGCGGCACCTCGGTGGCGGATGCCGAGCGGCTCAAGCGCGCCGCCCGACGCATCGTCGAGAAGCGCGAGCTCGGTCACCGCGTCGTGGCGGTGCTCTCGGCGCGTGGCAAGACCACGGACGAGCTGATCGAGATGGCTGAGGAGGTCTCCGACGCGCCGGACCCGCGCGAGATGGACATGCTGCTCTCGACCGGAGAGCGCATCTCCTGTGCGCTATGCGCGATGGCGATCAACGACCTCGGCCATCGCGCGATCTCTTTGACAGGCTCACAGGCCGGGATCGTGACCGATGAGTCCCACACCAAGGCGCGCATCATCGAGGTGCGGGCCGACCGCATTAAGGCCGCGCTCGCGGACAATAACGTCGTGCTGGTCGCCGGTTTTCAGGGTGTGTCCGGCACTGCGCGCAACGTCACCACGCTCGGCCGGGGGGGCTCGGACACGACCGCCGTCGCCGTCGCTGCGGCGCTGAACGCCGAGGTCTGCGAGATCTACACCGACGTCTCCGGGGTCTATACGGCCGATCCACGGATCGTTCCTGACGCGCGCAAGCTGCCCACGATCTCCTTCGAGGAGATGCTCGAGATGGCGGCCTCCGGCGCGGGCGTGCTGCAGCTGCGCTCGGTCGAGTACGCGCGCAATCACGGCGTGCGCATCCACTGTCGCTCGTCATTCGAAGAGGCGCCAGGTACCGTTGTCGTCGCAGAGGGAGAAACGATGGAGCAGCCGCTGATCACAGCCGTCACGCATTCGACGTCCGAGGCACGGATGACGCTGATCGGCGTGCCCGACGAGCCCGGCGCCGCCGCGCGCATCTTCGACGCGCTCGCCGACGTGAACGTAAACGTCGACATGATCGTGCAGAACGAGCCCTCCTCCGCGGGCGGGAAAGCTGAGATCTCATTCACGGTCCCGCGCGAGGACCTGCGAATCGCGCGCACGGCGCTTGAGCCGCTCGCGGGCGAGGCGTTCTCGGAGCTGAACGCGCAAGAGGAGATGGGCAAGGTTTCGATCATCGGCGCCGGCATGCGCTCGCACCCTGGCGTCGCCGCCAAGGTGTTCAAGGTGCTCGCCGGCAAGGGCGTCAACATCGACATGATCTCGACCTCGCCGATCAAGATCTCCTGCGTGATCGATCGCGATCGCGTCGCCCAGGCCGTGCAGGCGTTGCACAGTGCCTTCGAGCTCTCCGGGCCCGGAACGGTGGGCGAGGAACAGCCCTTCAAGGCTCGCGAGACGCTCTAGCTCCGCCGTGATCCGTGGGGCGCCGCGCCGTTTGGCGTGGGTCGTCCCAAATGGCCGGACGTACGCTACGCAAACCTGCTCAAAGCTTTGCAGCTCGGCGCCGGGTTGTGAAAAGCGCACGCTAATTGCGCCAAAAACCCTGGAGATGTGCAAAACTGCTCAGGCTTTCCTAGTCAGGGATGACGAGATTTGCGCACTGTCAGAAGACCCCGCCGATACATCGCCAAACATTGGCTCGTGATGCTCACGCCGGTGTTCGGCTACAACCACGCGCGCGACGCCTACGTGATGCGCGGCGTCGGTAGGCACGTCGGCCCGGTGTTGCGCCCCGACCGCCGCGCGCACCGCGAACGCAACCGCCTCACCTGGCACGACCCACCCTGGCAGGAGCGCTCCACCGACGGGCTCATGTCCGTCGACGGGCTCGAGCCCGCTGAGGGCGTCAACCGGCGCCGGGCTAGCTGGGCCTAGCCGGCAAAACCTAGACGGCGTTCCTGCTCGCCCGAGAACGGTCGGCACGACCTCACGCGAGGGCGGCCGATCCCACCCGACGTGCTGTGGGGCAAATGCGTGCGGCGGGTCAACGGAACCGACGCGGCGAGTATGTAGCTGGCGGTGCGTCCGATCGGGCCTATGTGCCTGACTCGAGGTCTTGAAGGTCCCCCGACTCTCGGGCGTGCCGTTAGTAGCGCCGAGGCCCCTCCTCGTGGAGTAGATCAGTGGCGGATGACGCCGACCGCAAACGTGGGTAGCGACAGCATGGCCGAGTCTGAGGCCTCGGATCCTAATTATTAGTCAGGTTTGATAGAAGCGAAAGGTAAGAAACAATGATGGAAAAGACGGCTTGACAAGAATTATCTCTTTTGTCCTTTACCTTCACACCAACCAGCCGAATCTGCCCTCTTTCCGAAATTCTTGACAACCTACTCAGCAGCGGCTAGCTTACCGCCCCGACGTTCATATGGCGGACGTTTATACGAGGAGGTATGTGGGTGCCTACTCGTGTCTCGGCGGGGGTGGACAATGGAGAAAGGGATCGCCAGGACTATGGATGGTTGGCACCGAGTCGCCAATCCGGGAGGCGCACAGGCTGAGTCCGGTGCAATCCAGGATGTCGCACCCTCACGATTGGTTTCCTTGGCCGTCAGGCGTGCCCAAGCTGGCGATCGGGATGCACTCGCGTTCCTTTACGCACGGTACGCAGATAGCATCTACGGATATGCACGAAGCATCGTGCACGACCATCACGAGGCCGAGGATGTCACCCAACAGGTGTTCGCAAAGTTGATCCGCGTCATCGGCAAATACCAGGAGCAAGATGTGCCCTTCTTGGCGTGGATGCTCCGAGTGGCTAGGAATGTTGCCGTTGATCATCTGCGAAAGCAACAGTCCGTTCCCGTCGAGCAGGTGTTGGCAGCCGGTGAAGACCACCGGCAGTCTTCAAGCGAGTCACTCAATGACTTGAAGGAAGCATTGGCGAACCTCCCTCAGGCCCAGCGTGAAGTTCTCGTCCTCCGACACTTGGGCGGTCTGACGCCGCCGGAGATCGCCTCGAGAACCGGTCGAACAGAGGGATCGGTCCACGGACTGCACCACCGTGGCCGCCGGGCGTTGCGGGCGGAGCTTGTGAACCGCGGATTGACGCCGGCGACGATCGATCGATCGACCTCGCCGAGCGATTCCTTGCCCTAGCTACGCACCGGCTCTCTCTTGTCGCAGCTCGGCCGGTGTGATTCGTCGGGCGATGCGTCCGCTGTCGCAGTCGGCGATGTAGTAAAGGACGGCAAACGCCACCAACTCCTCGGCGGAGACCCCCTGCCTGGCTGACTCATCCTGGATAGCCTCCCAGGCAAATTCATCGAGCTTCAGCATTAGCTCACGTTCCATCTACGGCACCTGTCCCGCGAGACACATGATGAGTCCCGGCTGCCACCCCGCTCGATATCTTTCACCACACCCAACAACGGTCCGACATCGCGAGAGCGTACGCACCGGGCGTCGGAGGTAGGTACTAAAAAGGACTAGTTGGCGTCCTCGTGGGTGAGGCGGCCGCACTAGGGATCGTCGTCTCAACGTGTCCTCCGGCACGTATCCCAAGGTAGCGCATGACGATCAGCCGATCGGTCAACCGACAATTGGGAGAGCGCCTGCACACGCGGCGACTATGCCAGGCGACATCGACCCACGTCCTGCCTGGCACCCCCGGCATCGGAGCGATAGAGAGCTCGCCGGTGAGCGTTACTGCTGTGGTCGGCGTGTCGATAGGGCGCTGCTTTCTGCGTGGATCGCGCACCCACGTCAACGTTATGGCTGGTCCAACACCGTCTCAAGCGGCTGTGGTGCTGACTGGGCAAAAATCGGACTGAGCCCCGACGTGTGGGTCGAAGAAGCGACGAACCCGTCGAGCTCGATCGGCTCGCCCGCGCGTTCGAGCGACGCCTGGGCCGCCTCCATCGCGCCCACGATTTCGAGACCGAGCTGGCCATTGGACAACGGCTCTTTGCCAGTCCGAATCGCGTCGGCGAAGTCCGCAAGCTCGAGCGAGAGAGGCTCCGCCGCCTCGAGACGGGGCACGACGATATCTCCGCTGCGGTAAGTGAGCTGATACTCACCAAACGTTGCAGGTGCCTCAAGCTGGCTGAAGTCCAGTCCGCGATCGTAAACTCGCACGGCTTCGTCTGAGGAGGTGTCTTCGTACTGCACCATCCGCTGAGAGCCGACCACCACCATCTGGCGGAGCTTGCGGGGAGCCATCCATGAAATTTGTACGTTCGCCTTCGCTCCACCCTCGAACGTCATCGTGACGAACGCGGTCTCTGGTACGCCGCGCTGAAACACGCTCTGACCAGCAGCCGCGATGCGCGTGATCGGACGGTTCAGCCAATACAGAAGGATCGAGAGGTCGTGTGGAGCGAGATCGCTGATCACCCCATCGCTCTGGTAGCGCCCGAGATTCATTCGTGAGGAGGTGATGAAGTACACGTCCCCCATCTGACCGGAGGCAATCAGCTCACGGATCTTGTTCACGGCCGGGCTGTAGATGAATGTGTGGCCTGGCATCAGGACACGATCTACTTGCTTGGCAAGGTCCACCAGCCTTGCTGCGTCGGACGCTGTGGTCGCAAGCGGCTTCTCGACCAATACGTGCTTACCCATTTCAAGGGCGCTGCGTACGAGCTCGTAATGGGTGCGCGGCGGCGTTGCGATGGCGACCGCCTCAACGCGCGGATCAATCAGCAGATCTTCGAAATTTGACTCAACAGCGACATCGGGGTGCCGGCGCGAGAAGTCAGCGATGCGCTCTCGGCTCATCTCGCAAAGGCCCATTAGTCGCAGCTCGGGTCGCTCAAGGATGTTGCGAACTAGGTTCGGACCCCAGTATCCGAACCCCACTACGGCAACTCCGATGGGTGTTGTAATCATCATTCCCCCTGGCCTGTCTCAGGCTCGAGCTGACTCGCGCGGATGCGCTAGATACTGCAACAACGTCGTACCGACGCCCCAGCTTGCGGCACCTACCTCGGACAATCTGGTTGTGTGCCTACGCTGCGCCTCGGCGCTGCAGGAGCACGAGTGGCGTGCGCGCCACGATCGATAGGTAGAGCCGGATAGATCGTCTCTCGACCCAGGTGATGTCGAGCGCGACCATCTCGTGGTAGGTCCGTTCGTTGCGCCCGCTCACCTGCCACAGTCCAGTGAGCCCAGGCTTGACGCTGAATCGTCGGAGGTAGTCATCTGGATACAACTCGACCTCGTACGGAATGACGGGACGAGGGCCGACCACCGACATGTGCCCGCGGATCACGTTGAAGAGCTGTGGGAGCTCGTCGAGGCTGCTGCGCCTCAGAAGTCGCCCGACGCGCGTCACGCGCGTGTCGGCGACGAGCTTGTATAGGTCCTGACCGTCGATTGAATGCGCCCGTTCGACCCCTGTGACGAGCTGCGTGATGTATTGACGATGCACGTCTCCGCTGGCGCCAGCGTGCATTGTTCTGAGCTTGTGGACCGTAAATGTCCGCTTGTCGCGTCCGATGCGCCGTTGGCTGAAGATCGGGAACCCTGGGCTGTCCAAGCAGATGACAAGGCATGCGACAAGCAGGATCGGTAGGCAGATGAGCAAGGCGGAGGTGGCGATTACCAGGTCGAGGGCTCGGTAAGCGGCTTGGGTGAAGCCCCGTCGCCGTGGCCGACTCTTGATGCCTCCTGAGGTCACGGTCGACATCGGCTCAGCAGCTCGACTCAAGGGGCGCGGTGCCGGCCTCATCGAGCAGGTCTCCGAGCTCGTGTGCGGCCGTCCCGATTTGCTCGACCTGCGCGTGGGTCATCTGCGGGAAGATCGGAAGCGAAACAATTTCCTGCGCAAGGGCGGTGGCGCAAGGCGCGACATCGCGGTCGCCGAACAACTGGCCGTATGCCTCTGAGCGGTGGATCGGGATGGGGTAGTGAACGCCGGTCGTGATGCCGCGCTCCGCGAGACGATCGCGCACGAGTTGTCGCTGCGGACAGCGCACGACGAACTGGTGGTACACATGATCGCCACGAGCTTCGGCTGGCGGGGGCGCGAGCAGTGGCGCCCCCCGCAACGCCGACCGAAGTTCGCCGGCTATACGACGGCGCGCGTCGTTCCAGGCGTCCAGTCGGTCGAGCTTCACGTTGAGGATCGCGGCCTGGATCGCATCGAGTCGTGCGGTGGTGCCAATCATTCGGTGGTGATATCTAGGGCTCTCGCCGTGCGAGCGCATCAGACGGATCCGCTCGGCAACCTGCGGGTCACTCGTCACGGCCGCGCCGCCATCGCCCCATGCGCCGAGGTTCTTCGCGGGATAGAAGGAGAACGTTCCGACGTCGCCGATCGTTCCGGCGCGCCGCCCGCGATAGCGCGCGCCGTGCGCCTGTGCGGCATCCTCGATCAAGGACACGTTTCGCTCGAGCGTAAGCTCGACGATTGGCTGCAAGTCGACGGTCCGACCGAACAGATGGACGACAATCACGCAGCGCGTAGTGGGCGAGAGCACTGGTTCGATCGTCTCCGCCGTGATCAGCTGGGTCGTGACCTCGACGTCGGCGAACACCGGCGTGGCGCCTACGAGGCTCACCGCCTCCGCGGTCGCGATGAACGAGTTCGCGGGAACGACGACCTCGTCGCCAGGTCCGATGCCAATCGCACGAAGCGCCAATACCAGGGCGTCTGTGCCCGAGGAGAGCGCCACCGCGTGGGGTGTCTCGCACCAGCTAGCGAACCGGTCCTCAAAGCTGGCGACGGCATCGCCACCCGTGAAGCGGCCGGTGTGAGCGAGAGCCTCGATCGCGTCAAGTAGCTCGCGCAGAAGCTCGGCGTCGTGGTGGTCCATCACCGTCAGCGGGATCATGGTGGCCGCGCTCACGAGCGCCCTACCATGACGCGCGTGTGCTCGCTCGTTAGCCCCGTCGCGCCCGAGGCATCGGTCGCCGGCGTATGAGATGCGACGGTCGACTCGGAGTTCATGATTAGTTCGGCCGCCGCGTTACGCGAGTGGACTCCGAGCTTGCCGAACGCAGAGGAGAGATGACTCTTGATCGTGCTCTCCGCAAGAAACAGGCGCTTAGCTATCTCGCTATTCATATGACCTTCAGCAACGAGTCGCAGAACCTGGCGCTCGCGCGACGACAGTGCGGGCCGATCGGTCTGGCGCCAATACGGCCGCGGCACACAAACCTGACCAGAGCAGGCGGCGCGCAAGCAAGGCATGAGGGTGGCATGGAGATCCTGCTCGCACACAACGCCCGCGGCGCCCGCGGCCAACGCTGTGCGAACCTCCCATCCGTCGATCGTCGCGCATGAGACGATGACCGGAACGCCGGAGAAACGCCGCGTTAGTGTGCCGACCGTGGTCGACAAAGAAGTCGTGGCTTTCGCTATTGCCAGCACGACAGCCGTCACCGGACCCTCGCGTGCCGCGAGAAGGAGGTCGTCGATCGAGGAAAACACCTCGACGGCACAACCACCGGCATGCAGCTCGTGCATCATCGAGCCCCCCGTCTGAGGCGTTGCAAGCAGCCATACCTGGTGTGCGGGGTTCGACTTGCCCTGCCTTATGTCCGTGCTCGACATGACAGATGAACGGAAGCTCTTGCCGCGGACTTCCGTGGTTGGTCACGGAAGTGCACGCCCTCACTGATCCAAGCGCCTGTAGGTCTGCAGCAGTGCCCGCGCGGATTGATCCCAACTGAGGCCGAGTGAACGCTCGCGCGCGAGACGCCCTAGCGCCAGACGCCGCTCTCCGTCCTCGATCAAATCGCCGATCTGTCGGACAAATCCATCACGATCGCCGCATGGTGCATAGAGCGCTGCATCCTGCGCAGTTCGCTGCGTCTCGCGTAGTGCGTAAGCGACCGTCGGGCGACCGGCGGCCATGTACTCGGCGATCTTGATCATCGTCGAGCCATGATTGAGCTCGTTGCACGGCGCAGGATCGATTGCGATGTCGGCGGCTCCGATCAGTTCGGCGACGCGCTCGTGGGCGACGCGCCCGAGGAGCCGCACTCGCTCGCTGATTCCCAGCCGGCGACAGCGCTGTTGGAGCTCAGCTTTTGCGGGGCCCTCGCCGACGACGGTCAAGACTGCCTTGGACAGGGTGGGATGAACGAGCAGTTCGGGGATGTCCAGTACACCGTCCTGTACATCCAGCGCTCCAACGTAGACCAGCAGCGGTCGTTGCAGCCTTCCGGGGGTTGGGATGACCGGATCGGGAAACTCGCTCGGTCGCGGCCCATTGCGAACAATCGAGACCGGCGTGCGCTCGCCCGCCGCGCGCGCACGCACGATCTGGTGCTGTGACTCGTTGGTCACGATCACCCGGTTCGCAGCCACGATAGCGAGCTCTTGTGCGATCGCCATGAGGCGGCGTACAGGCGAGTTCCCGAATTTCGCGGCAACCAGCTCTGGGCCGGAGTCGTGCAGGTCATAGACGACTCGACATCCGAACAAGCGGGCACAGATACCGACCACGAACAGCGTGTCCGGCGGACCGTGGAAATGCAATACGTCCACCTCGCGACGCACTAGGAGTGGCAGGGCCCTCAACAGGAGCTGGACGTGGGCGATTGCGTACTCGGCGGCGTAAGACCATGCCGACCCAGTTGCCCACAGGACTCGATAGCGTCGAACGCTTACTCCCCGGATGCACTCCTGCTTGGGCTCATCGTCGCCGCGCGGGGCGAGCACGGTGACGTGATAGCCCTCACCGGCCAGCGTCTCGGCCTCGTTGCGGACGCGTGTATCGGCTGGATAGGTGCAGTTCTCCAGCAACATCAGGACCGACCGGCAAGCGCGAGGCGAGTTCTCCACCGCCTAGTAACGGAAGTTCGCCCACGCTGCTTGCGACTCGCGCGGTCTCGGCGTTCTGGCCTTGGAGTCATCGATTTGCGAGATCTCCCGCAAGAGCGTGCTGCTCTGGAGCGTTGATGAGAGCGTTGGGGGCGACTCGGAGCGTTGTGAGCTTTGGCGGCATCTCGCCCGCCACGCCTACTAACTCAACGACCAATGACGATGCCCTCGACCGCAGCACGACGAAACGGCGCCAGCCGAGCAGGCAACCCAATCATTTCGGTGGTTGTACCGGCCTACAACCGAAGCGAAACGATCGGCGCGACGCTCGACTCGCTGCAGGCACAGACCGATCCGAGATGGGAAGCGATCGTCGTTGATGACGGCTCCGTCGACGATACCTCGGCGATCGTGCAAGACCGTGCGGCCGCTGACCCGCGAATAACCCTTCGGCGCCAGGAAAATGCCGGTGTTAGCGCGGCGCGTAATACCGGCATAGGCCACGCGAGCGCACCTTGGATGTTCTTCCTTGACGCCGACGACTGGATCGTGCCCGAGGCCTTCGAGAAGCTGCTCGAGGCGGCCGCAAGCGATCGACTGGATGGCGTTTATGGCGGATATGTGCGTGTCGCCGCGAGTGGACGCGAACTCCGCGAGCGAGTTCCGAGCGGCGACGCAGATCTGTTCCCGCTGTTCGCCAGAACTTGTGCGATCGCGATCCACGCATGTCTCGTGCGGACCGAGATCGTGCGTCAGGTCGGCGGCTTCGACACATCCCTCGTCACGTGTGAGGACTGGGATTTGTGGCAGCGAATCACGCGGGTGGGGGCTCGGTTCGGAACGATCGCCGACTACATCTCGTATTACCGAATGCGAGTTGGCTCGGCGTCTGGCAGCGCGTGGCGCATGCTTCGCGACGGATTGCTGGTGATCGATCGCGGCCACACGGATGATCCGCGGGTACGTAAGCTCGAACCCGCGGAGCGTTCCGGGATGTCGGATGCCGAGCGCAACCTCGCACGAACCTACTTCGCGTGCTACACGGCCGGGCTGGAGATCGCCACGGGCGCGAGCGCGGTAGGCATGCTGGACTTGCTCGGGGATCGGATCTCGGCCGATGCTGACTCGCATGGCGTCGCAGAGACCCTGTTCGGTGCAATCCCCGTCGGTCGCGCAGCGGGCGTCGCAGAATGGAGCGAGTTCCCCGAGGAGGTCCATCGCCAGTGCCGTGCGTTCATCGATGCGCTGGGCCATCGTGTGGGCAACCATTGGCTCTCGTTCCGCACACACGCGGTCTTCGAGGGACTGCTCCTACGTCATGCTCGGACGCCTCGCCCGCACGTCACCGGACGCTGGTACGTCGCTGACGTCGAGCTAGAGGGTTCGGCTATCGAGAGCCTTGAGCTAGGTCCGGGTGTGGAGCGGGCACTTCTTAGTCTTCGCCTCGATGGCGAGCCGGTTGACGATGTGGAGGTCGCGATCGTCGACGGGTGGCTGCCTGCTCGGGCGTTGGCCGACGCGCTGGTTGCCGACACGGCTTGGGACCTGCTACGGGCGTTCCTTGAGCGAAACGTCTATCCGGAGCTCGGTATCGAGCGCGCTCGGCACTGGGCACGAGTCTCGCGCAACGGCAAGATCCTGTTTGAGGGGCGGTTGGACCCTGCAGTCCCGACATCGGAAGCTCTACACGATCAGATCGGCTGGACACTATTTCTCCAGGAGTTGTGGGACCGACCCTCCTTTTCGAGCTCCGACTTTTACGACGACGGCAGTCGGATGCGGTTCGATCGAGGAGCGGCTCGTGTCGTCGAAAAGGACTCGGTGGCGGTGGATATCGCCGAGCCTTTGCCGCGACTTCACGTTCGCGGCCGCAGCCGAGTGACGATCGAGATACTCATCGCAGGCGTGCCGCTGAGCGCGGTCGTATGTGATGCGACC
Source organism: uncultured Solirubrobacteraceae bacterium (assembly GCA_963697725.1). Classification (GTDB taxonomy): domain Bacteria; phylum Actinomycetota; class Thermoleophilia; order Solirubrobacterales; family Solirubrobacteraceae; genus Palsa-744. The sequence continues at coordinate 2,877,637 of OY969096.1, read as the reverse complement.
GACGGCTGGGTCTCTACCCACCAGTTGCGTAAGGCGATCTTGCTGCGAAGCGGATACGAGCTACTCCGTGCGGTGCTGCGTGAGGCACTCGTCCTTGGCGGGGAGGGCGCACACGGCTCGCTTGGCGAGCGCCTCGCGCGTGTCCTGGCAACACGTCGCGCCTGCGCCGCGGAGACCTTGGGTGCTGCTGCTTACAGGCTCGACGGATCATCCGCTTCCGAGCCCGGCCATGTAGTAATTGGGCGGTCGAGCGGCGCCGACGGAACGTCAGCCTCGCGATGGGTTGTCTTTCCAGCCAGCGCAGCGAGTGCACGTGTGGCGCTAGCTCGCAAGGATCAAGATCCCGTTCACTGTCCAGACGCCACCGAGCAGGTGCAGCGCTTGCTCTGCGCACCTTTACCGAACGACGCGGAGGGCGGATACACCGGAGCTGAAATCTCAGATGAGTCGCTGCTCAGGTCGATGCCGTTCGAACGCCTCTTTGCGGAGGCGGACCCGTGGAACTACGCCTCTGATTATGAGCAAGTCAAGTATCGGCAAACGCTCGCGCTGCTACCCGATCATGTGGGTTGTGCCCTCGAGCTGGGCTGTGCCGAGGGGGCGTTCACGGTCACGCTCGCCGAACGAGCAACGCGGGTGACGGCCGCGGACATCTCATTGATTGCGCTAGCGCGTGCTCGTGAGCGTTGCGCCTCCGCCACCAATGTCAGAATCGTCCGGCTCGATGTCTTCGACGAGCCGCTCGGTGATCCTTATGACACGATCGTATGCAGCGAGCTGCTCTATTACGCCGAGGGGGTCAATGGCCTCAGATCGGCGTTGGCGGCGATGGCCGCATCGCTAAAGCCCGGCGGTGTGCTCGTGATGGCCCACGCCAATGCCGTCGTTGACCAGCGAGGCGCACCCGGATTTGACTGGGATGTTCCGTTCGGGGCGAAGACGATCGAACGTGCGTGCCGGGGAACGGGTCTGCTCGAGCTCGAGCGCGAGTTGCGCACCTCGCACTATCGCGTCCAGCGCTACGTTCGGCGGAGTCGGCGACGTCGCGCTCCTTTGCGTCGGCCACCGAAGAGGAACTCCGTCAGGGCCGGTCGTCTTGACGCCCAGCATGCAAGCCGCTTCCTGCCCGATGGCGGTGAGCCCAGTCGCGAGCAGGAGCACTCGACCCCCGTGTGCTTGCGCATGCCAATTCTCATGTACCACCGAATTGCCCCCGAGGGCAGACAGTCCGGGGGGCGATGGCGATTGCATCCTCGTGATTTCGAGGCACAGCTTCGTTGGTTGCGTGAACGCGACTACGTGTCGCTGACCTTTGAGCAGTGGCGTGTCGCATCGGATCGACGCTGGCCCTTGCCGTCCAGGTCTGTGATGCTCACCTTCGACGACGGTTTCGCTGATTTTCCAGACTACGCCTTGCCGCTGCTTTCACGGTACGGATTTCAGGCCACGATGTTCGTCGTTACCGACTTTGTTGGAACGAACAACGCGTGGGACAAGGACCTGGGCGAGCGAATTCCGCTGATGGACTGGGCGACGATCGCGGAACTGCCGGCGCGTGGGGTACAGCTGGGCTCTCATTCCTCCCGGCACGATCCCCTGGTCTCTCTGAGCTCGAGTAAGTTGGCTGAGGACTTCTGCAGGAGCAGGTTGAAGTTCTACGAGCACCTAGGGGAGGGCGCTAGGGCGGTCTGTTATCCATACGGACTGTACGACGTGGGCGTGCTTGCCGTCGCTCGCGGCTGCGGGTTTCGCTACGGCGTTACTACCGAGGAATGGCAGGCGTCACTCGGCGACGATCAGCTGCGGCTGCCGCGCCTTGAGGTTCGAGGCAGCGATACGCTCGCGGACTTCGCAGCGAAGCTCGAGCGATGATCGGTACCGCGGTCATCGATGCCGAGCAAGCGCTTGAGGGTTTCGACTTCACAACTGCCGAGCGGTGGCACGTACTCGTCCTGTGTGACTCGACGCCAGCGGTTCGCGTCGAACTGCCCAGCCCCGGTCGTACGCGAACGAATGCGCTGGCCGAAGCGGCGCTAGTGCGTCGCGCCGATCCAGAGCGCGCGCGCAGGGCTCTTATCGAGCGGCTGCGGCAGCGCTTGGCCGAAGCCACAGCGCCCGAACATCGCCTCGACGCGCGCATCTCCGTCGTCGTGTGTACACATCGGCGTCCGCAGTATCTCCCCGACCTGCTGGGCGCACTCGCTGTCCTCTCTCCACGACCCTTCGAGACGATCATCGTCGACAACGATCCCGGCGATCGCGATTGTCGGAGCGAGGTTGAGCGTGCCGGCTTTCGCTACCTGCGCGAAGATCGTCGGGGTCTTGACAACGCCCGAAACGCGGGCCTGCGGGCGGCCGAGGGCGACATTGTCGTGTTCACCGACGATGACTGTGTCCCGGCGCCCAAATGGCTCGGCTCCGTAGCCCGAGCGTTTCGCGAGGATGGTGTTGCGGCGGTCACTGGCCCGGCTTTTCCGTACCTGCTCGACACGCCCTCCCGAGTTCGTATGGAGCGCCAGGCCAGTCTCGCTCGAGGGCTTCGTCGCACCCGCTTCGATTGGCGCTCGCTGTCGCCGCTGCACGCCTCGGCCGTCGGGGTCGGCGCAAACCTGGCCGTTCGTCGAACCGTGGTGTTAGATCTCGGCAATGAGCCCTTCCCGCCCGAGCTCGACGCGGGCACGGCGACCGAATCCGGCGGGGATACATACGTGCTGGCAAGGCTGCTCGCGCAAGGCTGCCGTCTCGTGTACGAGCCAGACATGTTCCTCTTTCACCAGCATCGGGCGGATGGTCAAGCTCTCCACCGCGCCGTGCTGGGATATGGCACCGGCCTCTCGGCCGCCCTCACGAAGCTGCTCGTCGAGGAGCGTGAGCTGGCCGCGCCGCGAGCGTGGGCGTGGCTGATCAAGCAGTACCTGCGCACGCAGGGTCGTCGCGCGCTGGGCCGAGCGGACGCGATCGACGCACGCTTGTCGTGGGACTACCTTCACGGAGGCTTCTTGGGCACAAGGCGTTGGTTGCGTTCGCGCGGCGATCAGGGTTCGCTCGCGCGTGGCGTGGCGGCGGTGTCGACGGGCTGCACCCAGCCCGGCGAAATGGACAGGACCAACGGCGCTGGGTTGACTGACCGGCGCCCGTGGCGCTCGGAGCCAGGAGGCCGAGGTGCGCGCGAGCACGTCGGTGGGCTTCGCATTTCGGTGGTAATCCCGACCTGTCGCCGCCCGGAGTCATTGAAGCGTTGTCTGCAAGCGCTTAGCGCACAGGACTGTCACCCCGACAGCTTTGAGGTCATCGTCGTCGACGATGATCCGCGAGCGGCACAGCGACCCTCAATGGCCGATCACGCAGAGGGCGGGCAGGCTGACGCGTGGCCGTTCTCGCTGCGGAGGACGAATAGCGATGGCCGGGGGGCCGCAGCCGCACGCAATCTTGGTGCGCTCGCGGCCAGGGCGCCGCTGCTGCTGTTCCTCGACGACGACTTGGTGGCCGATCCGTGGCTGATTCTTAGCCACGTTGGATGGCACGAACGACACGCGGGCGAGCGTGTCGCGATGGTTGGGCATTACCGGCCACGTCCGCTCTCGGAGAATCTGGCTTCGGCAAATGCCCGCCTGTGGTGGCAAGAGATGTTCGCGCTCTTGGAGGCGGCGTCGCGACCGACGTTCGTAGGTGCGCTTACCGCGAACCTGTCGCTGTCTCAATCTTTGTTCAGGCAGCTCGATGGCGGCTTTGACGAGCAAATGGGCCGAGAGCGTCGAGAGGACTGGGAGTGGGGTCTGCGCGCACTCCACGGCGGTATTCGGCTGGCGTTCGAGCCCAGCGCCTCGGCACGTCACGAGTTCACGCTCACCACGACCGCGCGTTTGCGTGATGCGCGGCGCGAGGGCGCCGGCGACGTGCTGCTCGCGACCCGATTTCCGGAGTCGCGCGCGAGCCTCCCGATTCTTAATCATCGGCCGGCCGGTCGGGGAGAACCGCTTCGTTGGCTCGCGTTTCGCGCGTGGGATCTGGCTCCGATCCGGGGTGCGGTCGTCGCGACGTTGGGCTTGCTCGAGTCGTGTCGCCTGCGCCAGGCGTGGAGCCGGCTATTCAAGCTCGCCCAGGCGCTCGCCTACGCTCAGGGAACCCGTGCGATGGGATGGAGCACGGGGCTTGTGCGTGAGGCGACCACGATCGACGTCGAGCTTCTAAGCGAGGATCCGATCCCCGCTCCTGCGGTCGCAGCGCCGATGTTGCGGCTGACGCTGGCGGGCAAGAGGGTCGCTTCGCTCATCCCGCGTGAGGGACTCTGGGGACCCGCTCTCGCCGAGCAGATCGCCGACGCGCTTCGGTTTGAGGACATCGAACGGGCAGCTCACGCTGGCGGTTGGCTTCCAGAGCCGGCGCGTCGCCTCGTTCCTTGGGACCAGGTTGAAGTGTTGTTTGGACCCCAGGGTGCCTGTAGTCGCGAGCTCGATCAGCGAGCTGCCTTCGAAGAACTTGGCGCAACGGTCAACGTGATCGATCCCGGGCATGCGAGGGCGACCGCGACGGCCGAGCACTGGCGCTTGCTTGCGTCCGCGGCGTGCGCCGGGGAGCGACCGCTTATTGCTTTTCCCTTTCCGGGTACGGCGCCCACTCCAGTCTGGCTGGAACAGGCGCTCGTTGCATTCGACGGCGAGCGCGTCGGCGTGGCCTTCGGGGGCGCGCTCGCGAGCTTGGAGCCCCTTTGTCCGTTGTATCTGCATGCCCGCGATTCGCCCGCTATCCCGATGTTGACCCTGACGGACTCTGCGCCCGCATACCTGCTGCTGCGCCGCGAGCTTGCGCGTGCTCTGTCGGGTGCGGAGGATGCACCCGATGCTTGGGTGCGCGTGCTCGACCAGGCGTTGCGTGACGGTTGGGTTGTCGCCCGTAGGAACGTCCACGGGTTGGGCTCCTCGCACTACGGCATGGAGACACGCGGGCGAGCGTTCGCTCGGAGCAGAGTGCGTCGGGCTCGGCGTCTGAGCGGCGTTGCCCGAAACCGAGTGAGCGGTGCCGCGCTCTGTCGAGATGGCCTTGCGCTCGCTTGGCGGCTGCGGCAGCGGCCCCGCATGAGTCTGGTCGATTTGTCCAGTCTGCTGCGAGGCATTCTGCTTGGTGCGGCGGAGGCCATGCGAAAGGGGGGCGAGAATGCCTGACGCAGGCGAATTTCGGCACGTGGTTGACGAACTGATCGCCGCTCCCCCCGCGTTTCATCAGGACAGAGGTGAGCCGCAGATCTGGAATGCGCGAGGGCAGACGCTTGCCTATATCGCCAGGGTCACGCGACCGGGCGATCGCACATTGGAGGTAGGCGTTGGAGCCTCGACGGTCGTGTTCGCCGCAGCCGCGGCACATCACACCGCGATTGGTCCCGTCGCGAGTGAGCATCGCACGGTCCGGCGTTACTGCCTCGAACGAGGCGTGCCGATCAATCGGCTCGATCTGGTTGAGGGCTACTCCGAAGAGGTGCTTCCTGGGTTCTACCCCGAGCGCGAGCTCGACATTGCATTCATCGACGGAAAGCACTCGTTTCCGCATCCGATCATCGACTGGCATTACGTATCGAACATCTTGCGGGTTGGGGGCCTGCTGCTCATCGACGACCTGGCCGCTCCCGCCGTAGAGATGCTCTGCCGTGTGATGCTGGCTGACTCGGGCTGGCAGCTAGAGGGAGTGCCCGACTGCGAGGCCGTCGCTTTTCGCAAGCTGGCGGTGGCGCAACCGGGCGATCCCTGGCAGGAGCAGCGCGTCGCTTCGAGCGCGGAGCTCGAGACTCAGATCAGACGAGTTACCGATCGCGGATCGTCGACTCACCGTGAATCAGCGATCGGCGGCGCGCGTTTTATGCGAGCCGGTCTCTCGAAGCTCGCTCGCGCGCTAACCAGCTCAGGCGCGCGCTCCAGGGAGCACGAGTGAGATGACCAGGCGAGCACGATCGAGCACCCTCACCTCGGACGCTCGCGATGGGCGGTTCGGGTCTAGATCGCGGTCGAGGTACGGATCATGCACCACCCACGGCCCAACGCAGCTCGTCGGGCCGGAAGATCGCCCGGGAGTTGCCCTCACCCGCGACCCGAAAACGATGGATGTGCCAGTGGTAGTCGTAGGCGAACTTCCACGTCGACTCATACAAGCCGACGTCGAGCAGGTAGTCGCCGGCAACCAACGCGACCGAGTCCCACCGGAAGCGGACGATCAAGTCGCCCTCCAGATGCGGCAATACAAGTCCGCTTGCATCGGTACTCATCTCGCAGCACAGTGCGTCGTCCTGCGCTCGGTGAATCGACATGCCGACGATAGGGCTCTCCAGTGCCAGCCCGGTACGCCGCAGCCGCAGCGTCACGGTCAGCGAGCCGGATTCATCCACAACGTCTGTTCCGCCGCGACCGGCGAGAGCGACATCCTCGATTGTCGCCTCTTGCGAGCCGAACCGATTCTCGCGGAGTCGCAGTCCACGTGTGGCTGGCGCATCGTGATCCGGCTCTGGCGTCCGATCCGAGGTCTCAGTGTGCATTGCGTCGCGGTATTCATCGACGACTCGGTCCGCTGGGCCCGCCGCGCGGACGCTTCCTTGTTCCAGCCACAGGGCGCGGTCGCACTGCTCGATGACTTGCTCGAGGTCGTGCGAGGCGAACAGAAAGCTGGTCCCCGCCGAGCGCAATTGCGTGATGCGCGACATGCACTTCTCCTGGAAGCGCACATCCCCGACCGCGATCACCTCATCGAGCAACAACAGTCCGGGGTCAAGTTGTGCGATCACGCCAAAGGCCAGGCGCAGCTTCATCCCATCGCTGTAGGAGCGCACCGGTGCGTTGGCGAATGCCTCGAGTTCGGCGAACTCCAGCGCTTGGAGAACCAGCTCGCGGGCCTGCGACACTCGTACGCCCCCGAGTACTGTCGCCGTCAAGGCGTTCTCGCTCCCGGTGAGGTCGCCATTGAATGCGCTGCCAAGGCTCAGTACCGAGGCGACGTCGCTGGATACCCCGATCGATCCGCGGGTCGGACGCGACAGGCCCGAGGCCAAGCGCAAGAGTGTCGACTTGCCGGCTCCGTTGGCTCCGATCAGCCCAAGACCCTCGCCGTCTTCGAGCGTAAACGACACGTCGCGAAGCGCCCAGCGCGAACCGCTGCGCCGAGCGGTGGCGCGCATTTTTGGGCTGAGCGTGGAACGCAGGCTGCGGCGCCCAGCAACCCAGCGCGGATAGGTCTTCCAAACTCGATCGAATTCAGCCTGCGCCATTATCGAGCCTCAGAGATTGTCGATGAATCGGTGCTGCACGTGTTTGAACGTGATGAATCCGACGAGTGTGAGCACGATCGCAAGCCCAACGGTGTAGCCGATCGCGCCGAGGCTCGGGTATGGCTGCCCGAGCAGCAGTGCCCGATAGCTGTCGACGATCGACGCCATCGGATTGAGCCGAAGTACTCCTGCGAAGCGCTTGGGAATCGTGTGCAGCCCGTAAAAGACGGGTGTCATGTAGAAGCTGACCGTGAGCCCTACCGCGACTACGTTCGGTACGTCGCGGAAGAACACGCTGGCAGCGGACGTGAGCCAAGCGAACCCCGCCATCAGCAGCAGCTGTACGACGATCGGAATGGGCAGGAGTACTGCCGTCCACGGAATCCCGTGTCCTGTGAGCAGCATTACTGCCAGCACGGGGAGCGCCATCAGGACATCCACGAGGGGAACCACGACCGCGACGATCGGCAACACCGCCGGAGGAAGTCGCGGCTGATACAGAAGATGCCGCTGTGCGAGCAACGAGCCCGTCGCCGTGGAGATCCCGACGGCGAACCAGGTCCAGGCAATCAGCCCGGTAAAGACAAATACGGGGAAGTCCTTGATCCCAAGTTGAAGGACCGAGCCGAAGATGAACACGAGAACGGCGAGCTGTGCGAGCTGGCGAGCGAGCGGCCAAGCCCATCCCAGGACCGTCATCCGATGAGTGGCGTCGATTTCTCGCTTGACGAGGTGGACCACCAGCTCTGCGAAGGGGCGCAGGCCGGTTGCGGCAAACCTCGGGGAACTCAGCGGCGCCGCGAGCGTCACCGCCGTTTGGCTGGGGTCGCCATCCGAACCGGGTGCCTCGGACGCCGAGAGCTCCTCGCGCGCAGGAAGCTCGTACTGGGTTTCCGCCATCGCCAGTTCAACGCTGGTGCACGTCGGTTTCTCGCGCGCGACGCGTCTGCACCAGGCCATTGTCGTCTGACCATGGATCGGGCGGGCACCTGATGAGCATGCGCTCTCAGGCGCTCCGGAGCGGTGCCTACCTGTCGATCCGCGAATGTATCGGGATCGGCATCCGGCTATTGGGGACGCTGGCTGTGACTCGCCTTATCGGCCCTGAAGACTATGGGCTCTATGCGGGTCCGCTCGCCGCCGTCACGTTCTTGGCGGCGGTCGCGCAGCTCGGTATTGGGGTCTACTTGATTCGCTTTAAGGAGGATCCCGATGGCGATGTTTACAACGTCGCCTTCACGATGATCCTCGGGATCGCACTAGCTCTGACGATCATATGTCTCGCTGGGTCGCTGCTCGTGCCGACGTCAGTTATCAGCGCGCATCACCTAGCTCCGTTTCGGGTCTTGCTACTGGTTTTGCCCGTAAACGTGCTCTGGGTGCCCGCGCAGGCCAAGCTCGAACGCGCTATGCGCTTTCGTCGCGTGGCGTGGCTTGAAATCAGCGGCGACCTTGTGCTGTACGCGGTTGCGGTGGCGCTCGCTGTGGAGGGCGCTGGCGTATGGGCCCCCGTCGCCGGGTATGCGGCCTGGCAGGCATGGCTGCTGCTGGCAAGCTATGCAGCGGCCGGCTACGCCCCGCGCTTGAGGTGGGACCGTGTGGCGGCAGTTGACATGGCCCGCTATGGGATCGGGTACGCCTCGGCTTCTTGGATCTATCAGACGCGAGAACTCTCCGGCCCGGCGATCGTCGGGACGCTGCTCGGGCCGATAGCACTCGGCTATACGGCGCTCGCTCTGCGGATCGGCGAAACGCTCTGCTTCGTTTCGCGCGCTACGTGGCGTTTGTCGGTGGTTGTGCTCGCACGGCTGCAAGATGACCTACCGCGGCTGGCGAAGGCACTCCAGGAGGCGATGGCACTGCAGGTCATCGCACTCGGCCCGATCCTGGCGGGATTCTCGCTTATCTGCAGCGACGCCGTGCCGCGGCTGTTCGGTCCAGCGTGGCGGCCGACCGTGCATTTGCTGCCGCTCGTCCTGCTCAGTTTCTTGACCACCTCGATGTTCAACCTCGAGGGATCGATTCTCTCGGTGCGGCGATTGAACGGCACGATGATCGTCACGAACTTGCTTCGAATAGGCCTGCTATTTGGCGTAGCGGCTGTGCTCGTGCCCCAGATCGGGATCATCGGCTGGGCCTGGGCGATGGCCATCCATCCACTCGGGTTCGCCTGGTGTGACCGACGGGTGAAACGACTTCTCACCGTGCGCTACGGTCCGAGTCTCTGCTGGCTAGCGGCGTTCGCACCACCGCTGTTCGCGCCTTATCTCAGCTGGCCCACCAGCCTCTCGCTGTGGGTGCCTGCGTTGCTGGTCTTCAGTACGCGCTGGGCGCGGGCACAGTTGCAGGAGTACGCGGGCTATCTCAAGGACGCGATCTTTCGGCGTCGGGCGCCCAAAGCCGTCACCGCCTCTGTGGAGTGATCGCTATGCGCGACCTGTCACGTAGGCCGACCGGCGAGCTCGGCGCTCAATGCGAGCGCTTTGTCCAGAGCATCGTTCGGCGAAGTTGCCCATTGAACGTCGTGCAGATTGCTCGTCCAGGCTTCGTAGAAGCGTCTGAGCTTGCCGTAGCTGTTGTCGAGCAGGATGTGGGGCAGCCCGAGCAGCACGCACAGGATGTGTGCATGCAGTCGGTCGGTGATTACGACACGGGGATTTGCCATCGTCGCGAGTCCGGCACGCTGGCGCTGCTCGGCATGGAAGCTGAGCATTCGATGATGGAGGTTGGTCGCGCGCGGGAGATCAAGATTGCTCAGGGCAAGTCCCTTGCCGAGTATTCTGTTGCCGTAGCGAAACGTTTTCATCCGCGCGCTTTCGCGAGGCCAATCGACGATAAGCACGTCGCCGCCCAGCTGAGGCTCGTGCAGGCGCTCCGCATCCGTACGGGCAAGCCAAAGTACGCTCGAAACAGCCTCGCCGGCATCGCGCGCAAGCGTGCCGAGCGCGAAGGCCATGTCCGGGGCGAGCAGGACTTCGGCGGTCAAGCTCGCCTGCAGGGCCCGTTGACTGACCGTGTCTCGTGTCACGATCGTCAACTGCGGATGGCGGTTCATCACCGCGGCGCTCCGCTGCATCGCGCTAGGGTCGCGAAACTCGACGGACTGGGGAAGCTGCACGATTGGGTGGTGCGGCAGTTCGTCCACCGCGTGCTCGCGAAACCGTTGGAACGTCGGCCAAACATCGCCGAAATTGCCGCCACCGTGCAGAAGCACTGCCGCCCCTGGGCCGATGCGTTTGGTGAGACGTCGCGGCGAGAAGCTCGTGCGGTCGCAGGCGTAGCCGATCTCACAGCGATGCTTGTGCAGAAAACGGATCGTCCCTTGCCAGATCAGGGTGTCGCCAACGTTGTCGTGGTTGGGGTAATCCAGCAAGGCGACGGTTGTGTTAGGCGGGATGCGACTTCCCAGGACGTCGTCCAACCGAGACTGCAGCGATCTGATCAGTTCGTGTGGGTCGAGGCTCGGCGCGGATGCGGTCATAGTCACTGGTATCTCCCTGAGCAGGTCGGTCTGCGGAGCCGAGCGGCTGGGATAAGCCGATGACAGGGGGCTCGTCAAGCGCAAAGGTTATAGGTCTCACCGATGTGGAGAGAGCAGAACTGTTCCACGAAGGACTCCCCTCGACATCGGTCGTGATGCCCACCTATAACCGCCGGTCCGGATTGCGGGAGGTCGTTCTGCCACTGCTGGCGGACCCGTTCCCGAAGGAGATCATCGTCGTCGTCAACGGCAGTGAAGATGGGTCGATGGAGTTGTTGGAAGAGCTTGCGAGGGGCGACGAACGGTTGCGGCCCTTGTGGATTCCAAACGCGGGCGAGATGGAGGCGCGCGGGGCGGGGGCGGCATCCGCTGCAGGCGAGGTACTGGTAATCCTTGACGACGATGTGCGGACCTCGCCCGGGCTCCTGCGTAGTCACGCCGCTTGGCATGCGCGGCACAGGCAGTTGGTCGTGCTCGGCTATATGCCGATCGCATTGCCGACCGAGCCTGGACCTGACAGCTTCGCTACACGTCTCTATGCGCGTGAGTATGAGCAGGCATGTCTGCGCTACGAGGCTGACTCTGACTCTGTTCTTGCATCATCTCTGGGCCGGGAATATCTCGCTGAGGCGTCTTGAGGCGCTTGCGGTCGGCTTCCCGAATCCGGATTATTCCGCGAGGTATCACCAGGATCGCGAGTTCGGGCTGCGCTGCCTCAAGGAGGGCATGGTGGGTGTGTTTGACCGCAGGCTGCGCGCCGAGCACCTGCACTCGCGCTCACTCGCATCGTTCAGACGCGACGCCAGGGCGCAGGGTGCTGGCGGGGCAATGCTGCAAGGTATTCACGGCGATTTGCTCGAAGCGCGTTCAGCTCGAGGGCGGTCTGTGCGCTCGATGATCATCGCGGATGCGCGGGAGACGGTTGTGCGCCTCGCTCCGTATCGCCTCACCTCGCTTTCGCTCGTCGCTGCCCTGAGAACGGCGGGCCGATTGCGCGCTTCGTGGCTTGAGACTGCCGCGGCGAGGCTGCTCCGGTTGGTGGAGCGACAGGAGGGCGAACGGTTGATGGGTCATACAAGTCGGCGCGGGATATAGGCGGTGCGCGGAGCACATCGCACCTGCGCCAGCTTGCTGGCGGCGGCGATGTTCGTTGGATGTGGCAGTCAAGCGAACGGCAGCGACCTTGGTCCTCCCCGCCCGGTTTCGCAGGCAGCGGATGCCCTGTTGTGGGCGCCCCCCCGGTTGTCCCAACCAACGACGGTCAAGGTTGGCCAGGGCTATACCGATGTCAGGTTGGACCCCACGCGGGACTACGTGGTCGAGCTGCCGAGCGCTCAGAAGATCGGTGGCCTGACGCTCGAGGGCGGCCATAACATTGTCCTGATCGGCGGATATATCACGGTGCCGGCGGAATCGACCTCGAGCACTTCGGCGACCCGGCGCGCGATCTACATCAAGGGTGCGACTGGGACAGTGCACGTCGAGGGGGTGTTGCTGAACGCGGTTCCCGGAGCGATGTGGGATGGGGTCGACATCGACGCGCCGGCTGCCACGGTTCAGCTGGAGAACATCCGCATCGAAGGTGTCAATGGCGCCCTGCGTGCCTTCCACGGCGACGCGGTTCAGCCGTGGGGCGGAGTCAAGGATCTGCGCGTCGATCGTCTGTCGGCGACCTCCGACTACCAAGGCCTGACGATCCCGATCGATCAGGGCCCGATCGAGCGCACGGAGCTCGACGAGGTTGATCTCGTCGGCGAAGGCGGCGAGGGGCAGGGCGGTGGACACTTGCTCTGGCTGACGAGCGGTACGGCATCGTGTCAGGCCTATGACGTGAGTCTGACGAGCGTGTACGTTCGGCCTCGCCGAGCCCGCAAGCTGTGGGATTCCATCTGGCCTCAAGCGAGGCTCCGCAAACCCTGTGCGGCACATGTAAGGCATCGAGTGGCTTCTTGGCCGGGCCTCAGGACGGTGCGCGGGCACGTGATCGAGGGAAGCCCGCCGCATGGCTCATACGTGCCACGCTCAGAGGTCGGACCAGATTACGTTTCGCCGGGCTATCTTGGCTAATGCCGACGGGCCTCCTGTCCGCCACGCTCGACGAGCGGCAGCGCTAGACGGCGGTGCGGGAAGCGCCGATCGGATCCGGGGCATCCTCCTGCGGTGGGCGATTCGGCCAGCGCGAGCGACTTGCCAGCACCGCGAGGCTAGGCAGGGCGCCCCACCGCGCTAGAAGATCGAGGGATTCGGATACCCGTGTGCAACGGGTTCCCGGAGAGACGACGAGGACAATTACGTCTGCGCCGACCGCGGCGAGCTCGTCCACCTCCTCGCTGCCGGGAACTCCGGCGATGCTTATTCGTGCGGCTGCGAGCGGCGGTGCGATCGCATCTCGCACGCGTTGAAGCATTTGACACTCACGCTGAGTGGCGGGGACCAGTGCCACGACGCCGTCGTTCTCGCGTCGTGCCAGCAGCGCGATCAGTGTCTCGACGCTCTCGGGTACCCGAGGATCTAGACGCAGGCATTGGCATTCGACTCGCTTGCGCAGATCGCGAACATCGTCGATGCGTCGATCGCGCGCGCGCCAGAAGGCAACCAGCACGAGACCTAGCACGCCACCGAGAACACCCCCCGCCACGAGCAGCTCGACGGTGCTTACGCGCGTGCTTGTTGCTTCCTCAGGCAATCGCACGATCGAGATGGTCCCGGGCGTGATCGTCGGCGTTTGTGGCTTGGGACCGCTAATCGCCCTGGCCACGGCGGTTGCTCCGGCGATAGCGCCGGCGGCATGCGAGGACTCGAATCCGATTCTCAGGACGGCGGTGTTGGTGTCGTTGGTGGTGCTCAGGCCCGAGCCGTCGGCGCCCGGCACTTCCCCTTCAAGCGCGGCCCGGATATGAGCATCGAGAGGAATCAGCGTCGCGTACGTGGCTGCCAGCCTGGTCGAGGCGTCGGGCTGACCGGCGAGCGGTCCGTTTGCCTGAACGACGAGTACCGATTCCGCCGAGTACTTCGTCGTCACGGTCTTCGCGAGCACAAACGCGCTCGCGAGTACGAGGCCGGTGGCCAGCAATACGAGCCAAGCACGGCGGCGGAGCTCTAGGAATGTCTTGTAGATGGGCCGGGACACGAAGTTGATGACGTATGACCCTGGCTACTGCTGGCTCAAGGTCGCGCAAATCTGAGGACGCTCAACCCGTTAACGGCTCGGCAAGCGAAATCTTATGCGTCGACTACCCAGATCACCGCCCCCCCGCCCTTCGGTGGCGTTTATTGCTTGGAGCAGCGTTCGGGGGCGCTCGGCCGAGATCGCCACGGCGTTGGGCGGCGAGGCTCGCTGCTTCTACAGCGCGCGTCTCGTTCGTCGGCAGCTGATACCGATCAGATACCTCGCTTGTGCCGTGAGGACGCTCCTCTACCTCGGCATTCATCGTCCGCGGGCCTTGATCGTCTCAAACCCGCCCATCTTCCCGGGGGTGATCGCGTTTGCGTACGGGCGCATGACCGGAGCGCCGGTCGTGCTCGACAGCCACCCCTCCTCCTTTGCTCTGTACAAAGGCAAGCGGCTGATTGCCGCGATGATGCCCGTGCATTGCTACTTGATGTCGCGGGTCCGCGGCGTGATGGTTACGGTGGACGAGCTCGCAGAGCGTGTGATGAAGCAGGGTGGCGAGGCCGAGATCGTCCACGAGGCGCCGCCCCTCTGGCAGGTCTCGCCCCCCCGCTCGCTCGGCGCCCGCCCGCAGGTCCTGTTCGTAGGAATCTTCGCGGAAGACGAGCCGACAGACTCGGTCGTAGAGGCGGCCCGTCGGCTGCCTGACATCGACTTCGCGATTACGGGCGATCTACGTAAGTGTCCGCCGGGGCTCGTTAGTACGTCTCCCAAGAACGTGCGTTTCACGGGTTTTCTTGACGAATTCGAGTACCGCGGAGCGATCGAGCAGACAAATGTCGTGGTCGCGTTGACGGACCGGCCGGAGGACGTGAGCCGAGCCGCCAACGAGGCGGTGTTTGCGCGCAGGCCGCTCGTCACGAGCGAATCGGCGGCGGCGAGGCGCTACTTCCCCTTCGCGATCCACGTGCCCAACACTCCGGCGGGGATCGCGGATGGTGTCGAGGATGCCGTCCGCCGCTATGTGGAGCTGTGTCGCACCGCTGAGGCCGCTCTCGAATCCCAACAACGACGTTGGGAGGCCCAGCTTGATCGGCTACGCACACTCCTGGCGGCCGGATAGGACACCCCGATGCCCGTTGCGCACGACATCGCAGATCGGTCGCGGATGAGTAAGCCAGCTGTGTCCTGGAGAATTCTCAGGCGGCGAGGCTGGATGCTCCTGCTCGCACTGTTGCTCGGCGCGCTTTGCGGTCGCGTCGTCTCGAAGGCGAGTGCCTCGGCGGTAAGCAACTTCCAGGTAGGTAGCCAGGCGCAGGATCCTTATCAGTCGAGCCGTCTCGCCTTGACATACGCGAGGCTGCTGCCCGAGGAGCCCTTCGTCCGGCGGGCTGTGGCGCAGAGGACCCATCTCTCTGAAGCGCAAGTCGACAGCAGGCTCTCGATGACGGCGCCTCCAGGGACGGCCGTTCTCCTTACTCGTTTTACCGCCTCCACTCCGACCCTGGCACTTGCAGCGCAACATGCCCTAAATGGAGCGCTGGCATCTCAGGGGGAAGTGGCTGGCTCACGGCTGGCCAGGTTCGTCAAGCCGGTCGCCGCTCCATCATTGTCCTCGTCAGGCTTCTCTTCGTTGAAGGCGATAGCACTCGGTGCGCTCGCCGCGGTACTGATCGCGATCTCGTTGGTGGTCGCAATCGAGCGTCGTGCACCGCGCGTGGATGACCTGTTCGATCTCTCGGAGATCGTTGCCCTTCCCGTTACGCAGCTCGTCGCGCGCAGCTCGTTGGTGTGGGGGAAAAACGCGTCGCCCCAACCGAGACCTAAGGAGCACGACGATCTCCAGGGCCTCCGACTTCATCACGATGCGAATTGTCGCGAGGGCTCAGACGTGCCGGTGATGCTCCCGGTTGGACGTCGTGCGACGAGGGCGGCTCGCTCGTTGTCGGCGCGCGAGCGCTTGGTCGCGCCGCCACTCATGCGCGGAAGGGGAATCGCGACGCCCGCCGTCTTGATCCTCACCCGGGGCACCCGAGCAGAGGAGCTCGAGCGCGTATGCGCCGAGCGCAGTGCATCCGGCTACTCGATCGTCGCCGCCGCGCTCGTTTGCTTCGATCCATTCCCGAGATCGCTCAACCGGTTAGTGCCATGGCGTACGTAGCGAACGCCGCGCCCTTGCCGCGGGGTGCCGGTCCACGCGCCTTTCCGGCGCACGCTCGCCGAGGCGGGCCCTCACGCATGCTGCTACTCGCATTCGTGTGCGCTCCAGTCGTCGGGATGGCGATCGTCGTGAGCCCAGTCGCTGGGCTTGCATGTGTGGTTGCGATCGCTGCAATGCTCGCGTTGGTCGAGCACCCAGAGCGCGCCGCATATCTGCTTGTCGCCGCAGTTCCGGCATGCGCAGGTCTGAAGCGGGGATTTCCGATTCCGGGGCTGCGGCTCTCGGAGCTGCTCATCGTCGGATTGAGCGCTCTGATCATCTTGACGATTCCGCGCGGAGCCGCGAAGCGGTGGGGCACGATTGAGCGTCTGCTGCTCCTGTACGCGGTGCTCGGCGTCGTGCTCGCTGCGGTCGATCTGCTGCGTCGCCATGCCTCACTCGACTCCACCGAGCTCGGCACGATGCTAGGCCCGACTCAATACGTGCTGTTGGTTCGGGCGATCAATGTCAGCCTCCCGCAGCGAGTACAACGCATCCGCGCGGTTCAGTGGATGTTGGTTGCTACGGCCATCGTCAGCCTGATTGCCCTTGCGCAGTTTGCGAACGTCGGGCCTGTTAGGAGCGTCCTCGCGACGTTGACCGGAAGCAATCAGTACGCAGTGTCGCTCGGCGAAGGTGTCGGCCGTGTGACGGGACCGTTCAATATCTGGCACGCGCTTGCGGGGTACTTGCTGCCGTCGGTCCTGATGGCGCTTGCGCTGGTCGGCAGTGGATCGTCGCGACGGGTCAACTGGTGCTATGCGGGTGTCGCTGTCGTGGCGGCGGCGGCACTGCTCTCGACGGCGACCCTGGCCCCGCTGATCGCTGTCACCGTCGGGGGGCTGTACATCGCCGCCAAGCGTGGTGTGTTGCGTGTGGCTGTCGCATGTCTGGTCCCGGTCGTGCTCGTTGGTGTGCTCGTCTTTGGAACGAGCTTTTCTGGGAGGGCGGCGCAGCAGTACTCGGCGTCAGCAAGTAGCTACCGGATACCACTGGTCCCGCAGACGATCGCTTATCGATACGCCGTCTTCCGCGAACAGAGCGCGCCAGCTCTTGCGGGTCACCTGACGACCGGGTACGGACCCGATCTTCCACCACAGCTCGCGCTCAGCAACTTCCCGTTCACCGAGACCGCGTACGTGACGGTGCTGCTTCGGGGCGGGATACCGCTGTTGGTGAGCTTCCTTGCACTCTTGACGGCCGTCGCTCTGCAGGCGCGACGGGCAGTGCGCGTGGCTCGTCCCGGTATCGATTGGGATATCGCCGGCATCGTCTTCTACGCGAGCGTTGCGTGGCTCGTGCTGCAACTGCTCGAGTCCTACCTGCTGGACTCAGGCCCATCGCAGGCCTACTGGTCGCTCGTGGCGCTCATGCTCGCCGCCGGCCCGCAACGGGCTCGACCGCAGCGCCCAGCTCAGCCGGTCTCGTACCCTGGGCTCAGGTAGTGAGCCCCGACCATGCTTTCCGGTACGAAGCTCCCTCCAGGCGGCGGCCCGGCTTGGACTGAGCCGGCCACGGGCAGTGCCGGCCACGTGGCCGTAGAGCCGCCTGTCGCGTCGCATGTCAGACCCGCGTCTGCCGAGGGCCATACCGAGTTGGCGACGCTGCGCCCGGGGCGCGGCTGGACAAAGACATTTTCGAGCGTTGTCGGATAGCCAGCACACGAATCCGTTCCGCTCGTCAGCCAGAGCATGTGCCCTCCACCGTCAACGACAGGATCGGTGGTTGCCGTCAGATCGATATTGGAGAGCTGCGCTTCACCGATTGGGCCCAGATCCTCGCCCAAGGACAAGCCCTGGTAGTTGCTGGATCCGGTCAGCCGATCGACGCGTAGATCCGCGACGCCACCCCATGGTTGGACCACGTTGGCATGAAAGGTGTTCAAGCCGCCACGCAATCCGACGATGCGCAGGTCCTCAAGCTCAACCGTGGCGTTGGGAGCATCGATATCAACGCCATCGAATTCCGCTCCTTCTGGATCCTCTATGAGGACGCCCTCGATATGAACGGTCCCCGTTGCCCCCTTGATGTAGATGGCCCTCCTCGAGGCCGCCGTTTCGCCATCGGCGACCTGCTTGTCAAGCGAGATGACGCCACCGATGATCACGACGTTGTGACCTCCCTGGACTATGGTCCCGCCTCGCTTCGCAGTCGCGGGGAGTTCGAGCACATAGTCCTGCGTTGGCGACAATTTGGTGTTTGTGTAGCCGACGCCAAGCCTGATCGTGGTCGGATCGACGAGCTCAGGTGGTGCCCAGCGAAGCCTCGGACCGAGCCCCGTCACGGGCCTCGATGCTTCTGACGCCGGGGGTGATCCTGTCTCTAGAGCGGGGGCCTGTGGGGGGACGGCGGGCGTCTGGTTCGGCCTCTGCGGGACCGCGGCTACTCGCTTGCCCGATGGAGTCGTTTTGCGCGGTAAGCGTCGCGGACGGAGGACTCGATGCACCTTCTGACGGCGTGTAGTCACACACCGCGAGCGGTGGGACTTGGTGCAACGGCGATGCGGGTGACGCGGCCGGATCGATCGCGGGTGCTCTTGATGTGAGGGGCGAGCGCCCGTGCTCGCAACGGCGAGAGTTAGCAGCAGCGCGATGGCAAGCGCCAGGCCGGCGAGCAAGTACCTTGGTCCTCGTTCTGGCACATCGTCGGATCGTCTGCTTTCGGTGCCGACACGCCGCACGTGAGGCAATCTCGACGCATGACCGAGTGACCCTCGCGCGCTCGTCTTGCCGTGGCGCTACTGCTCCAGCGAGCGCTGCAGCCGCTCGAGCACCCGCACCACGCGCAATCCGCTCTGCCCGTCCGAGCGCGGCGTCTGCCCGCTGCGGACGCACTCCACGAAGTGTTCGCACTCCAGGCGCAGCGGCTCGGCGTTGGCGATGCTCGGGGAGAACACATCGCCCGAGCGCATGATGTATTCACCCCAGGAGCGGGTGTCCTCGTCAAAGCCCTTGTCGTATACCGACAGCTTGCCCTCGACCAGCATGTCGTCAAAGGTCGCCATCCGCTTGGCGCCCACGACCGTCATGCGGCGCTCCTTGTGTGGGTCCAGCCACGACAGATGTAGGTGCGCGATGATGCCCGAAGGGAAGCGCAAGTAGCAGAAGACCACGTCCTCGACGCCCTCACGCACATAGGAGGCGCCGTGCGCCATGCACTCCGTGGGCTCCTCGTCGATCAGGTGCAGGACCACCGACACGTCGTGCGCGCCGAGGCTCCACAGCGCGTTCTCATCCGCGCGCAGCTGGCCAAGGTTCAGGCGGTTGCCGTAGAGGTAGTAGAGCTTTCCGAGCGCATCCTCCTGCACGAGCTGCTTCAGGCGCGCGACCGCGGGGTGGTACTCGAGCAGGTGCCCCACCATCAGGATCGTCTGAGCCTCGGCCGCCGCCGCGACCGCGGCTTCCGCGTCGGCGGCGTTGGTCGCGAGCGGCTTCTCCACGAAGCAGTGCTTGCCCGCCCGCGCCGTCGCGATCGCCAACTCGGCATGCGTCGGCACCGGTGTGGCCAACGCGACCGCGTTCGAGCTCAGGGTCCTCCAGCAACTCGTGCAGCTCCGCGGTCGTGCGCGCTGCGGGAAACGAGGTCGCTAGGCGCTCTCGTGCCTGCTCGTCGGCGTCACACAGCCAGCGCAGCTCGCAGCCTTCGATCGAAGCGAGGTTGCGAGCGATGTTCGGGCCCCAGTAGCCGAGTCCGACCACGCCCACGCGTACGGGTCGATCGCTCACAACGCTCCGATCGCCTGTACGCAGCGCTCGGCCGCGTGCCCGTCGCCATACAGCTGCGGTCGCTCGCTCGGGGGCGAGGTCGCCAGCGCCGCGAGCGCCGCCTCGGCGTCGAGGTCCACCAGCGTGTTCCAGCTCGCCGCGACCGTCTCGACCCACTCGGTGTTCGCGCGCAGCGTGATGCAGGGCACCCCGGCAAGGTACGCCTCCTTCTGGACGCCCCCCGAGTCCGTGAGTACGGCTCGCGCCTGGCACAGCAGCGCGCTGAACTCGAGGTAGCCCAGCGGCTCGGTGATGCGCAGCCCCTCGATCGCATCCAGCCGGCCACGCAGCCCGAACTCATCCAAGCGTGCGGCGGTGCGCGGGTGAAGCGGTAGCACGATCGGCGCCGGCAGCGCCTCGATCAACTCGAGCAACGCGCGCAAACGCTCAGAGTCATCGACGTTGCCCGCCCGGTGTGCGGTCAGCAGCAGATACGCACCGCTCTGGACCCCGAAGCGTGCCGGCGTCTGCCTGTCGGCTCGGGCCGAGGGCTGGCGGCGCATCGCCACGTCCACCATCACGTCGCCCACGACCTCGATCTGCCCCGCGATCGACTCCGCACGTAGGTTCTCCGCCGCGGTGTCCGAGGAGCACAGCAACAGCTCGGACAGATGGTCGCTCAACACGCGGTTGCGCTCCTCGGGCATGGTCCGGTCGAAGGAGCGCATCCCCGCCTCGACGTGCGCCACTGGAATCCCCGCCTGGGCGGCGGCCAGCGCACCCGCGAGCGTCGAGTTCGTGTCGCCGTAGACCAGCGTCACGTCTGGTGCCAGCTCAGTCAGCAGCGGCTCCAGCGCCGCGAGCATGCGCGCCGTCTGCGAGGTATTCGTGCCGCCGCTGATCCCCAGCTCGCGCTCGGGACGCGCCAATCCCAGCTCGGCGAAGAACACGCGCGAGAGTGAGTCGTCGTAGTGCTGGCCCGTGTGCACCAGGATCTCCTCGTGGCGCTCGCGCAGCGGCCCCGAGACCGCTGCCGCCTTGATGAATTGTGGGCGATTGCCCACGACCGTGAGGATCTTCACCGCCAGGACCCTACCCGTCGTGCCGCCCGCCGCAGGCGCGAGTCCGGCCCGCCGCAGCGTGGTGCGCTACCAGCCCGCGGGAGCCGCGGCCGCGCCGACGACCGAGGTCGACCAGTCGATCACCGAGGTTGGCGCCACAACGTGGCGATTCATCCCCAGCTCCTTCGGTTCCAGGCCCAGCGCCATGCCGACCAACTGCGGCAGGTGCAGTACTGGCATGTCCAGCTCGCGACCAACCACTTTCTCAGCTAGCGGCTGCTGTAGGTCAAGGTTCAGGTGACACAGTGGACACGGCGTCACCAGGCAGTCGGCCTCGGCGTCAACCGCGTCGCCAAGGTGACGACCCGCCTGCTTCAGCGAGGCTTCCTTGTTCATGGTGATGATCGGGAAGCCACAGCACTTGCGCATGCCCGCGTAGTCGATCACCGTGCCGCCCAGCGCCTCGATTACCTGGTGCAGGTAGTGGTCGCGCGGGTGCTCTGAGTCGATCCCGAGACGGTCGCGCGGGCGCACGATGTAGCAGCCGTAGAAGGGGCCCACCTTGAGGTTCGTCAGCGGTCGCTTCACGCGCGAGCGCAGCTCGTCCAGGCCGATCTCCTCCACCAGCAGCCAGAGGAAGTTCTTGTTCGTCAGGCCCTTCTCGTAGGACAGCCCCTCGCCCGCGAGCGTCTCGTTGATGTGCGCGCGGTACTCCGAGTTCGCGTCCAGGCGCTCCTGGCACTCGCCTTGGGCGCCCTGACAAGTCGAGCAGATGTTCATCATCAGCTCTGCGCCCTGTACTTGCTGGGCCAGCGCGAAGGTGCGCGCGTTCAGCGTGTCGGCCAGCTCTTGGTTGTGCTCGGCGATCACGCCCGCGCCCGAGCAGCAGGCGCGATCGAGTTCGACCAGCTCGATGTCCAATAGCGGCGCCACGCGCGCCATCGAGCCGTGCAGCTCGGGGGTGAAGCCGCGGCTGACGCAGCCGGGCCAGTAGGCCACCTTCATGCGCTCTCGCCTCCTTCGCCGCCGCGCATCTCCGCGGGCGTGTCCGACGCCTCCGCGCCGGGGTCCTCGTCGGGCTCTTTGCCACCCGTCTCCGCGGCCACGCCGACCGCCACTGGGTCGCTCGCGGCGGCCGGGCTCTCGACGTTGTCCTCGTCCTCGCCCGTGATGTACAGGTTCAGCTCGTAGCGTTTTTCGCGGCTCTCGACCTTGTCGTAGATCGATTGCACGGCCTTCAGGTCCTGCTGCGGGATCTTGTGCCCGAAGATCGCGATCCTCGGGTTGAGCTTCCCGCGCAGCAGGCCCCTCACGATCACCGGCAGCGAGGAGAGCAGCTCCTTGCCCGCCGCGGGCGTGAACTTCGCAAACCAGGAGTTGCCGCCGTAGGAGCGGGGGATCAGCTCGGCCTCGTGGAGCAGCCCGTAGTTGCGGATCAGTCCCGTGATCGCCGCCTCGTGGCGCTCGCCGTTGTTTTTGTCGACGATGTGATGGTCGTTCGTGGCGATCCGTCGCAGGCGCATGATCTGGCCCATCGGGTTCACGCCCTTCGGGCAGGCCTCCACGCACTTGAAGCAGTGCGTGCAGTCGAAGATTCCCTCCGGGTCCTGTGCCAGGTCGTTGAGCCGCTCGAACTGTTGGTCGTCACGCGGATCACCCACGAAGCGATAGGCCTTCGCCAGGGCGGCCGGCCCGATAAAGCCCGGGTCCACCTCCATCGCCAGACAGTCCGACACGCAGGCGCCGCACTGGATGCAGGCCATCGTCTGCGTGACGTCGACCATGTTCTCGTGCGGGACGATGTACTCGCGCTCGGGCACCGGCTGCTTGGCGATTAGCCAGGGCGTCACGCGCTGGATCTTCTTCCAGTGGACCGCGTCCATATCGACGATCAGGTCCTTCAGCACCGGCATGTTGCCCATCGGCTCGATCTCGATCACGCCATCCCGGGCGCCCTCCAGGGCGGCGTCGAGGTGCGTGTGGCACGCCAGCGCGGGTTCGCCGTTGACGCGGATACCGCACGAGCCACAGATCGCCTGGCGGCAGGAACAACGAATCCCGATCGAGCCGTCGAAGCGGTCGCGCGCCTGCAGAATGCCCTCCAGCACTGAGCGGTGCGGCTCCAGCTCGATCGTGTGCTCGTCCCAGTAGGGCGCCTCGCCCGACTCTGGGTCATAGCGACGCATGCGCAGCTTGAACTGCTCCGGGGGCTTGTGCGTCTCGGCCATCAGTACTTCCTCTCCTCGGGCTGCCACTGGGTGATCGTCACCGGCGAGTAGCTCACCTTGGGGCTGTCGCCCTCCAGCGTGATGTCGATGTGCTTCAGCCACTCATCGTCGTTGCGCTCGGGGTAGTCGGTGCGGAACTGGGCCCCGCGCGACTCCTTGCGCTCGATCGCGCCCACGACCGTGGTCTCGGCGCAATCGATCATGTAGCCAAGCTCGATCGCGCCCAGCACGTCCTGGTTGAAGACGGTGCCGTGGTCGTCGATCCAGGCCTTATCGGTCTCCTCCTTCAGCCGCGCGATCGTCTCGCGGGCGCTCTGCAGCCCCTGCTCATCGCGGAACACCGCCGCGTACTGGTTCATCAGCTCGCCGAGCTCGTTCTTAATCTCCGACACGCGCCGGCCGTCGCGCGGGCGGGCGATGATTGCGTCGATCGCCTCTTGGTCGCGACGCAGCTGGGCGTTCGTGTCGATCTCCGGCATCGCCATGCTCGCCGCGCGCGCCGCCGCGTGCTCGCCTGAGCGGCGGCCGAAGATCAGCGTGTCCAGCAGCGAGTTCGCCCCCAGCCGGTTGCCGCCGTGCACCGATACACACGCGACCTCGCCGGCGGCATAGAGGCCCTCGATCGGCGTCTGGCCGTCGATGTCGGTCTTCACGCCACCCATGATGTAGTGCTGGCCGGGACGGATCGTGATCGGCTCGCGCGTGATGTCCACGCCCGCGAAGTCCTTGCCCAGGTTGACGATCTCGCGCAGCGCCTCCAGCGTGCGCTTGCGCGGGACGACCGTCACGTCCAGGTAGATGCCTTTGCCGCCTGGGCCGACGCCGCGGCCCTCGTTGATCTCGATCTGCTCCGCGCGTGAGACCACATCGCGCGAGGCCAGCTCCATCTTGTTCGGAGCCGATTTCTCCATGAAACGTTCGCCCTGGGCATTCAGCAGGTGCGCGCCCTCGCCGCGCGCGCCCTCGGTGATCAGGATGCCGGTCTCGACCAGGCAGGTCGGGTGGTACTGGACCATCTCCATGTCCATCAACGGCGCGCCCGCGCGGTAGGCCATCGCGATGCCGTCGCCGGTCACGATCAGCCCGTTCGTCGTCGGCTTGTAGACCTGTCCGGCGCCGCCGCAGGCCAGGATCACGTTCTTGGCCGTGAAGGCCTCCATCCGCCCCGAGCGCACATCGCGGGCGATCACCCCGCAGCAGCGTCCCTGCTCGTCTTGCAGCAACGAGGTCGTGAACCACTCCTCGTAGCGATCGACCGTCTCGTGGTGCTTCATCAGCTGCTCGTAGAGCACGTGCAAGAGCGCTTGGCCCGTGATGTCCGCGACGTAGGCCGTGCGCTTCATCGAGGCGCCGCCGAACGCGCGCAGGTCCATCTCGCCCTTGTCGTTGCGGTGGAAGGTCACGCCCATGTGCTCCAGGTGCATGACCTCGCCCGGCGCCTCCGAGCACATCACTTCGATCGCGTCCTGGTCGCCCAGGAAGTCCGAGCCCTTGACCGTGTCGTATGCGTGGGAGTGCCAGTCGTCATCGACGCTGATCGCCGCGTTGATTCCCCCGGCAGCTGCGACCGAGTGCGAGCGCACGGGGTGGACCTTGCTCATGATCGCCACGCTCGCGCCGTCTTGGGCGGCCGCGAGGGCCGCGCGCTGGCCCGCAAGGCCGGCCCCGATGATCAATACGTCGTGTGCTGGCATGGCTCTCTGAGGTCGACTACGTGGGGAAGGGGGGTCGCTGCGGGCAGGACTCTATAACGCTCGGGCGCTCGGACCGTCTCACGTTCAGGTGGCTACCCGTAGCGCTCGACGGACCTCGGCCAACGTCACGACCCCCTGCAGCACGCCGTCGCGATCGACCGCAACCATCGCTCCGAGGCGTCCCAGACCCTCCGATCCGAGCAGCGATTCCAATGGCTCGGCCTCGTCGATGCGCACGTGAACGTCCTCCTCCAGCACGTCCACCACCGGCAGCGCCGGGCGTCCCGCCGAGATTTCCGCGTCGACCCGCGAAGCCGCGATCACACCGAGGAAGTGCCGCGCCGGGTTGACCACCGCGAACCACGGCCAGCGGTAGCGCTGAAAGAACTGTTCGTGCGCGTCCAGGAGCGTCGCGCTCGCCGGAATCGTCACCGGCTCGCGGTCCATGATGTCCGAGACCTTGATGCTCTGGATGCGTCGTCCGACCACCCCCTGCATCACTGCGGCGCCAGCCGCCTGGTAGAGGAAGTAAGCCAGCAGGATGCACCAGACGCCGGCCGTGCCCGCGCCCGTTGCCAGCCACCACAGGCCGAGCGCCCCGAGCGCCAGCGCAAAGCCCTGTCCCGCCCGCCCGGTCGCGTGCGTGGCGCGGTTGCGGTCGCCGGTGCGCCACCAGATCGCCGCGTGCGCGATGCGCCCGCCATCCAGTGGAAAGGCGGGGACGAGGTTGAAGACCAGCACCAGCACGTTGATCGTCGCTAGCCAGCTCAGCCACACGAGTGCCGGCGTCGCGCGCGCGCCTTCTTCGGCGACCGCCAGTTCAAAGAAGTTGCTGCTGTCGCTGGCGAGCCGTCCCGCCAGGACGCAGACCACGATCACCGCGAGCGTTACCAGCGGCCCGGCGACGGCCACGCGGAACTCGGTGCCGGGGGTCTTTGACTCCTCCGTGCGAGTGATACCGCCTAGCGCCCACAAGTCGATGCCCGCCACCTGCAGCCCGCGGCGGCGAGCGACCAGCGCGTGTCCCAACTCGTGCAGGACCAGCGATGCGAAGAACGACAGCACCGAGGCGACGGCCACCACGTAGGCGGTCGTGCGCGAGCCGCCGAGCTGTTCGTGGAAGATCGGCGTTACAAAGATGATGAACACGAACAGCACCACGAACCAGCTGACGCCCACACCCACCCGGATCCCGAAGATCCGGGCCAGCTGGAAGTTGGTGCGCGGTCTCACACAGACAATGGTAGGCGGCCGAGGGGCCGCGACTGTGCAGGCGGCCCGGTCGGGTTGCATCGGTGCGGAGCGAAGCTCCCAGCGGACTGTCGACCAAGCGGAGCAAGGACGCAGGGAGCGTGGCGTGCGATAGCACGCGAGCGACTGAGGACGCCGCTAAGCGAAGCGTCGACAGTCCGCTAGCGGTCGATGTCGGGGAGGCTGCGCGAGATGATCGACTCGAAGTCGGTGTCCGCCGGCAGTGTGCCGTACTCCAGGCCGCCGTCCCCCGCCAGGCGCGAGGCGCAGAAGGCGTCGGCGACCGCGTGCGGTGCGTGGCGCACGAGCAGCGAGCCCTCTAGGCACAGCGCCATGCTTTCGACCACGCGGCGCGCCCGCGTCTCCAGCGTGGTCGGGTCCGCGAACTGACCCTCGAGTTCACGGACACGCGCATCCAGGCGTGGGTCCGCGCCCTGGGCCTCGCGCAGCTCGTGCACGAACACCTCAAGCGCCCGCGGCGAGCGCGTCAGCGCCCGCAGCACGTCGAGGCTCATCACGTTGCCCGAGCCCTCCCAAATCGAGGCCAGCGGCGCCTCGCGGTAGAGGCGGGGCATGTTCGACTCCTCGACGTAGCCGTTACCGCCCAGACACTCCAGCGACTCAAACGCGTGGTTCGGGGCCCGCTTGCACGACCAATACTTGCCCACCGCCGTCGCTAGGCGCTTGAACTGTTGCGCGTCGGTGTCGTTCTCGCCGTTCTCCGCGTCCGCGTGGGCCTCGTCGTAGGCGCGCGCCAGGCGCATCGCCAGCGCCGTGGTGGCCTCCGCCTCTAGGCACAGGTCAGCGAGCACGTTGCGCATCAACGGCTGGTCGATCAGCGTCTTGCCGAAGGCCTGGCGGTGCGCGGCGTGGTGCGTAGCGTTCGCCACGCCTACCCGCATCCCCGCCGCCGAGCCGATCACGCAGTCAAGGCGCGTGTGGCCAACCATCTCGATGATCGTCGGTACCCCGCGTCCCGGCTCGCCCACCATCCGCGCCCAGGCGCCGTGGAACTCGACCTCCGAGGAGGCGTTTGAGTGGTTGCCCAGCTTGTCCTTAAGGCGCTGAATGTGAAACGCGTTGCGGCTGCCGTCGGGCAGGATCCGCGGCATCAAGAAGCACGAGACGCCCTCCTCGGTCTGCGCGAGCACCAAGAACACATCTGACATCGGCGCCGAGCAGAACCACTTGTGGCCGACGAGCTCGTACTCCGCGCCCGCGCCACCACCGTTCAACGGCGTCGCGACGGTCGTGTTCGCGCGCACGTCGGAGCCGCCCTGCTTCTCGGTCATCGCCATGCCCGAGATCGCGCTGCCCTTCTCCGTGACGGGGATTAGCCTCCCGTCATATGTGGTTGCCGTCAGCAGCGGCTCCCATTCGGCCGCGAGCTCAGGCTGCGCGCGCAGCGCGGGGACGACCGCGAATGTCATCGTGATCGGGCAGGCGTAGCCGGCCTCGGCCTGCATCGCCGTCATATAGAGGGCCGCGCGTGCCGTGTGCGCGAAGGGCTCCTGGCTGGTCCACGGCAGCGAATGCAGCTCGTGCTCGACGCCCAGCTGCATCAGTTTGTGCCAGGCGGGGTGGAACTCCACCTCGTCGATGCGCTCGCCGTAGCGGTCGAACGTGCGCAGGACCGGCTTGTTCTCGTTGGCCAGACGGCCCCACTGTTGCTGTGGCTCGCCGCCGATCAGGCGGCCGAGCGCGGAGGCGCGCTCGAGCACCCAGCCCGCACCCTCGCGTTGGACGCCTTCGACCAGGGCGGTGTTGCTCGTGAACACGTTCACGCCGTCCATCGGCGGCGCCTGGTTAAAGACCTTGTGTGTCTTCCACGGGGCCTCGCCCACGGCGGGCTGCGGGAGCGTACTGGCCATGCGGACAGTCTAAAGGTCCACGGGCGCCCCCGCGGGGTTATGCCATCGCCGCCGGGCGGTAGCCTCACGGCATGCTGACGGGGGCAGGTAAAACGACGCGCAGAAGCCTGGCGGGCTGTGGGCTGGCGCTCGCCCTGCTTGCGGTGCTCGCGCCCGGCGCGGGGGCCGGCGTCTCAATCGGCCCGTCGAGCGCCACGCCAACGGTCGCCTACGTGACGCAGACCTCGAGCTCGCAGCCGATCGTGTGGACGATCCACTCCGACGGTACGCAGAACACGCGGATCGGGCCCGGCTTCACGCCGCTGATCTCGCCGAGCGCGCAGCAGATCGCTGCGTCGCTGTTCGGCGCGAGCCCGAGCAGCAGCGAAACTGGGCCGGCGCTAGCGATCTACTCGACGAGCGGCGCCGCGACGCAGACCTACTTCAACCTCGCGGGCGAAACCGTGCAGCCGCTCGCGTGGTCGCGCGACGGCCGCTACGTCGCGGTCGACATCCAGTCCACGAAGCTGAAGAACGCAGCGAAGCTGTCGGGCCTGGGGATCGTGGACATCACGACCGGCGCTACAAAGGTGATCGCCCACGGGCAGATCTTTGGCGCGAGCTTCTCGCCGAACGGCAACGACGAAGTCGTCTACGGCCGGTCGGCCACGCAGACGCTGACGGCGCGGGTGAACGTCTACCGCAGCAACGCGGATGGCTCGGGTACGGTCGCCCTGACGCGCGACGGGCGCAGCCTGTTCCCTTTGTGGGGACCGAAGGCGATCGCATATGACCGCGAGCGGCTGCGCCGCGAGGACGCGCCGGTCTATGAGATCTGGCTGCGCTCGACGAGCGGAAAGACACGGCGCCTGACGAATATTCGCGTGCGCACGCTTGTCTCCGGGCTCGTGCCGTTCGCGTTCTCCGCCGACGGCGGCAAGCTGCTGGCGCAGTTCGTCGGGCAGGACACGAGCGAAGCCTGGACCGTGAACGCCGCCTCGGGGCGCGCACGTCGGTTGACCCCGCGCGGCGCCCGCCTGCCGCTGCAAGCGGCGGGGATGACCCCCGACGGTGCCACGGTGCTCGTCAACGAAGGCGGCGTCGATGGCCCCGCCTCTGAAGGGCGCATCGCGACGCTGCCATTCGCGGGTGGACGCTCGACCGTCCTCGTCGCGCACGGCTCGCAGGCCGGCTGGAACGGCTGAGCACTCCTCTCGGGTCCGCCGCGGGGCCGCTAGCCGCGCGATAGATAGCATCGACCGCCCCGCCCGCAACTGCCCGAGGACGAGACATGGCCAAGATCAAGGTGAAGAACCCCGTCGTTGAGCTGGACGGCGATGAGATGACGCGGATCATCTGGTCGTTTATCAAGGATCAGCTGATCGTCCCCTATCTGGACGTCGAGCTGAAGTACTTCGACCTTGGGATCGAGAGCCGCGACGCGAGCGAGGATCGGATCACCGTGCAAGCGGCCGAAGCCATCAAGCAGTACGGGGTGGGGGTTAAGTGCGCGACGATCACCCCTGACGAGGCGCGGGTGCAGGAGTTTGGGCTGACGGAGATGTACCGCTCACCCAACGGCACGATCCGCAACATCCTCGGTGGCGTCATCTTCCGCGAGCCGATCGTGATCAAGAACGTGCCGCGCCTCGTTCCGGGCTGGACCAAGCCGATCGTGATCGGCCGCCACGCCTTCGGTGACCAGTACCGGGCCACCGACCTGGTGGTGCCCGGCGAGGGTTCGCTGACGCTCACCTTCACGCCCAAGGACGGCAGCGAGCCGATCGAGCTCGACGTCTATGACTTCCCGGGGGGCGGCATCGCGATGGCGATGTACAACCTCGATGATTCGATTCGCGACTTCGCGCGCGCCTCACTGCGCTACGGGCTGGATCGCACCTACCCGGTCTACCTCTCCACCAAGAACACGATCCTCAAGCGCTACGACGGCCGCTTCAAAGACATCTTCGAAGAGGTGTATGAGGCCGAGTTCAAGCACGACTTCGAAGCCGCAGGAATCACCTACGAACACCGCCTGATCGACGACATGGTGGCCGCGGCGCTGAAGTGGGAAGGCGGTTATGTCTGGGCCTGCAAGAACTACGACGGCGACGTGCAGTCCGACACCGTCGCACAGGGCTTTGGCTCGTTGGGGCTGATGACCAGCGTGCTGATGACCGCCGACGGCAAGACTGTCGAGGCCGAGGCTGCGCACGGCACGGTCACGCGCCACTACCGCATGCACCAACAGGGCAAGCCGACATCCACTAACCCGATTGCTTCGATCTTCGCCTGGACGCGGGGACTGCAGGCCCGCGGGCGGATGGACGACACACCCGAGGTCAGCCAGTTCGCCACGACGCTCGAGCGTGTCTGCGTCAGCACCGTGGAACAGGGCAAGATGACCAAGGACCTCGCGCTGTTGATCGGTCCCGAGCAGGCATGGCAGACCACCGAGGAGTTCCTCGCCTCGATCGACGAGAACCTTAAAGCCGCGATGGCTTGAGCCACGGTGTAGGTGCGCTGCGATCCGCAGTGCCATCGGACCACGACAGCCATCAATCAATAAATAAATAGAGATCCAACCCAGTTCCCCGAGAACCGCACCAGGAGATGAAATGAGCAACCCCGTCAAAGTCACGGTCACCGGCGCCGCCGGGCAGATCGGCTACAGCCTCGTGTTTCGTATCGCCAGCGGCCAGCTGCTGGGCCCCGACCAACCGGTGGATCTGCGCCTGCTGGAGATCCCCCAGGCCATGGGTGCGCTCGAGGGAGTCGCCATGGAGCTGATCGACTGTGCCTTCCCCCTGCTCACCGGGCTCGACCTGCATGACGACCCAAACGACGCCTTCGATGGCGTAAACGTTGCCCTGTTGGTGGGCTCGCGCCCTCGCACCAAAGGCATGGAGCGCGCTGAGCTGCTCTCCGAGAACGGCAAGATCTTCACCGTTCAGGGCAAGGCGCTTAACGACAAGGCCGCCAGCGACCTGAAGGTCCTGGTCGTGGGCAACCCCGCCAACACCAACTGCCTGATCGCCATGAACAACGCACCCGACATCCCGCGCGAGCACTTCACCTCGATGATGCGCCTCGATCACAACCGAGCCATCGCACAGCTCGCCGCCAAGGCCGAGGTCGCCGTGACCGACATTTCCCAGATGGGCGTGTGGGGTAACCACTCGCCCACCATGTACCCCGACCTGTTCACCGCGAAGGTGCACGGCGAGCTGGCCGCGGGCGTCGTCGATGACCAGGCATGGCTCGAAAACGAATTCCTCCCCAACGTCGGCAAACGCGGCGCCGCGATCATCGAGGCGCGTGGCTCCTCAAGCGCCGCCTCCGCCGCCTCCGCCGCGATCGACCACATGCGCGACTGGGTAGACGGGACCGATGGCGCTTGGGTCTCCATGGGAATCCCTTCCGACGGCTCCTACGGGGTCCCAGAGGGGCTCATCAGTGGCTTCCCCTGCACCTGCTCCGGCGGCGAGTACAAGATCGTCCAGGGGCTCGAGCTCGACGAGTTCTCGCGCGGAAAGATCGACCTCTCCGTCGCCGAGCTGACCGACGAGCGCGACACCGTAAAAGAGCAGGGCCTGATCTAGTCCCTGCCTCACGGCAATGAGAAACACAAAGGGCGGGGTCAATGACCCCGCCCTTTCTTTAACCCCAAACCAGATCCGGTGACGTCTGGCTTATGTCAAGTGCAATCCGCCAGGGGAAACGAGACTACGCCCCCGGGTGCCAGCCGCGGCCGTCCTTCTTGACCTTCTTTTCCTGCTCGAGCCCAGGAAGCACGCGGTAGAGGTAGTTCTGCTTGATACCCATCTTCGCCGCGAGCTCCGGAATCGTGATGCCGGGTTGACCCTGCACGAAGGACAGCGCCTCGGCCGCGCGGGTTCCGCTGCCTTTGCGGCGGCCGGCGCGGCGTCCCGCGGGTCGTCCTGCTTTTTTGCGGGCGGCTTTCGCCGGCGCCGCCGAGGTGGTGGCGGCTTTGCGATTGATCGAGCCACGCGGGCGGCCAGGACCGCGACGTCGCGTTGCAGTTACGGTTGCGGTCGCGGCCGTGCCACCGACACCCTCCAGCGCCGAGGCAGCTGCCTCCAAGCGGTTGTACTCGTCCACCGCCGGCTTCAGCTCCGTCAGTCGCTCGGCGATCTCTTTGCGCTTCTCGTCAAGGAAGTCGGTCACAGTTGCATCCTCTTCACTAGGTGTAAACGTGCCCTAAAGCAACCACTTATTTTGCTTCAGGGCAACTTGGTCTTCGTCTCACCTTACTAGTTCTTCACAAACGCTCTACGACCCCAAGTAATTTTGCAGTCGGTCGAGTGTGCGCTCGGCCTCTCGTTCCGGCATCCCACCAACCAGCGCGCGGCTTACCAATGCGCCCACTGGCCCCAACGGCGGACGGAAGTCGTTGCGGTAGTCGAATCGCGTCTCGCCGTCCTTGCCACTCAACACATATTCGGTACGGGCACGCGAGCGGGCAGGGCCCCGTCCCTCCCAAACCGCCTTCGCGTAGGGCTCGCACTCGACCAGCCGCCAGTGGACCTCAAGGCTCACCCCGCGCAGGTGGATCTGTTGGTCCATCTCATAACCCACCCGCAGCGGTCCTTCGTCCGCGTGCACCAGCTTGCGGTGAATCGTCACCCAATCTTCGAGACGATTCGGGTCCATCACAACCTCCCACACCCGCTCGCGCGAGGCCGCGATCTGCCTCGATGCAGTGACAACGCTCATGTTTTCGAGCCTCAGCGCGCCGCGAGGCGCTCGTTCGCTTCCCAGTCGCCCAGCGCGTGTTCTACCGCGGCGTCGAATGTGTGCAGTCTCACTCCGAGCAACTCCGCCGCCCCATCCTCGGCCGGCAGTAGGTCCCCTTGCAGGCTCTCCATCAAGGGCACCACCAGATCAGGATCCTCTCCCGCGATCGCTGCCGCCACGCGTCCCGTGAGAGCAGTTGCGCTCACACCTATGCCAAGCGACGGGCGAGGCACCATCATCAGCTCGGCGATCCGTTCGATCATCTCGCCGTAGGAGAGCACGTCCGGACCGCCCACGTCGAGCGAGTGTCCACCCACATCTGCGCCCGCCGCCGAGACCAGCATTTCCAACACATCGCGCTCGTCGATCGGCTGGGTGCGAAAGCGGCGCCACGCCGGTAGTGCGAGGACTCGCATCCGCTCTACCAGGTGCACCAGTAGCCGAAACGAGCGAGACCGGGCCCCGATCACGATCGAGGCCCGCAGTGCAACCGAGTCGGGTACCGCCGTCATCAGGACATGCTCCACTTCCTCACGGCTGCTCAGGTGACGCGAGCGTGTCTCTTGCTGGGAGTCGCCCAGCAGGCCCCCCAGATAGACGATGCGCTTCACGCCGCTGGCCGACGCCGCACTCGCGAAGTTCTCCGCCGCTAGCCGCTCGCGAGCCTGAAATGGTCCTTGACCTATGCCAGCGCGCTCCATTGAGTGGATCAGGTAGTAGGCCACCTCGACGCCCTCGATTGCCTGCGACAGGCCTTCGCCCGTGATCGGGTCTCCCTTGACGATCGACACTTGCGCTTGCACGCGCGTTGGGTCGCGGGCCAGGGCGCGGACCTCGTGCCCCTGTGACTGCAATCGTGGAACGAGCAGCGAGCCGATGTAGCCGCTGGCGCCGGTGAGCAGGATCCGCATCCGCCGACATCATGACGCGCGCGGCTTCGCGGCTCTGGAGTTCTCCGCAAAGTGCGGCGTCGTTGCCCGGATTGTCACATCCAAGTGACTCGTTCCTGGCTCTTTACGGAGTGCAGCTCATTTTGTCTGCGATTTGCGAGGTGGCCCTGCGCCGTCGGGGGCGCGCGGTGCTTTGATGCCTGCCGTCCCATCAATCGACGGCAGTGGAGGCATCTGCGTGGCAACGAGAACTCAGGGCAAGCGCTCACCGCGAAAGGTCAGCTGTGATGAATGTTACTTTCGCTGCAATCTCCTCTGTGCCCTGGATCTCGCTGAGCCCTGCGCCACCTTCAGGCCCAACGAGGCGCAGTTGCGCCCCCCGCAACAGCTGCACTTCGTCTTTCGACAGGAGCGCCGCTCGCGCGCCGCATGGTCATTTCCCTCAGCGCAGGAGCAGGCCGCGCTGCACGCTTAGGCCCGCACCGCGGGCGTAGGCCTCAGGGCTCGGGCTCAGTTGAGACTCGCCGTTCTGAGCGTCGGGCGATCCAGTTCGCGCCCGGCGTGTCCGTGATTCCGTGCAGCACGATCGAGCAGAACACCACCAGTGCCGTTAGGTCGAAGATCCGCACGCCGTTTTTGATTCCACGGTCCAGCACGATCAGCGCGAACGTCATCGAGGCCACTCCCTTGGGGCCGAACCAGCCCATGAACAGGCGCGTCGGCGTATCGGTGCGCGTTCCCGCCAGCGACAGCCACACCGCCACGGGGCGTGCCAATAGGAACACCACCGCCACCAGTGCCACCGCCGCCCAGCCCTCGCGTGTGAAGGCATGCACCGTCAGCAAAGAGCCGAACACGAAGAAGACCCCCAGCTTCACGATCTCCACGATCTCTTCCGCGTTGCGCTCGAAGTGCGCGCGCGCGTCGGGCCGGCGAATGCCCAGCACGATCGCCGCCACGAATACTGCGATAAAGCCATTGCCACGCGGTGAGAGCACCGTGACGCCGTAGGTCGCAAACGCAGCGCCCAGCGCGAACAGCGACTTTTGGTGAGAAGGAATTGACAGCGACGCCGGCATCCCGCTCGCGCGGGGCATTAGCCAAGAGGCGAGGAAGCCGCACGCGATCCCGAACACGAACCCTAGACCTACGTCCTGCAAGACGAAATGCCACCACACGAAGCCATGCGAGTTCACATCCAGCGCCGCCGTGAACGCCAGCACCGCTGGCAGCGCCAGCCCGTCGTTCAGTCCCGACTCCAAGTTCAGCGAATGGCGCACCAGACGCGGCACGCGCGGGTTTGTGACGATGCTCGAGGTCAGCACCGGGTCCGTCGGCGCCAGCAGCGCGCCCAGCAGGAACGACTCCGTCCAGGACAGGCCGATCAGCAGGCGCGTCGCCGCTGCCACGATCAACGTCGTCAGCGGCATCGCCAGGAGCAACTTGCGCAGTGGCAGATGCCAGGCGCGCTGCAGCATCTCCCCCTCGACCTCCAACCCGTCTCGGAACAGGATCACGATCAGCGCCGCGAACGCCAGATCCTCCACAAAGCCGGAGCGCGCGCGGAAGTCGATCCAGTCAAAACCCCCGTTGCCGATCACAAAGCCCGCCAGCACGAACAGCGCCGCCAGCGAGAGCATCGAGCGGCGCGCCAGCCCCGAGGCCAGCGCTCCCAGCATCAGCAGCAGGCCCATTACCGTGACTGTCGCCTGGAAGCTCGGCACCTACTGCAAGCCTCGCACGTCCGTAGGACTCGCTCCCGGCGTTCCTCGTTCGGCCGCTATCGCTCGCGGCCATGGGGGTATATTGGGCAACAGACCCAGCAAAGCTCCGGCAGAGATGAGGTTCGGTGATGGCAGCGAAGGACAGGATCAACAAGGCCGGTGAAGCTGCGCGCGCCGCGCAGCGCAACCGCTACCTGCAGCGTCTGCTCGAGGACGAGGAACTGCGTGGCTCCCTGCTCACCGCGTATGGCGCCGCTCGCAGCGCGTACGGGCGCATGAGCAACGGCAAGCCTGCGACCCAGGCGTTGTTCGAGGACAAGAAGCTCCAGCGCGAGCTGAAAGAGGCCGCTGAGGCGTTGCGCGAAGCCTCCAGCTCCTTGCGTGAGCAGCCCAAGGCCCGGCGCAAGGGTGGGATTGGACGTTCCCTGCTGCTGCTCGCCGTCGCCGGCGTGCTCGCCGTCGCGCTCAGCGAGGGCCTGCGCTCGAAGGTGCTCGACCTGCTGTTCGGCGCCGAGGAGGAGTTCGACTACAGCTCGAGCACCGCCCCGTCCGAGCCCGCCCCAGCCGGCGCACCCGCCGCTTAGTCGACGAATCTCGCAAGGATGAGCGCAGCAGTCGACGCAGTCACATTGGAGACCGACGCCGCGGAGGAGGCCTCCGCGGCGAAGGGCTCCCGTGCTGGCGCCCCGGCCGGCCCCGGCGGGCGCTCGCTCTCCGGAGAGAAGGCCCAGCGGATCGTCGAGGCCATGCGGCGAAGCGTCGCGCGCCGCGGCACCGCTGGCTCGACCTTCGATCACGTCTCGCGTGAGGCGGGGGTCTCCAGGGGCCTGCTCCACTACTACTTCGGCACCAAGGAGCAACTGCTCGTCGAGGCTGTGAGGCGCGACTGCGAGCTGCGCATGGAGCTGCTCGAGCATCGGCTCGCCGAGGCTCAGACCGCCGATGACTTCATCGATCTGATGGCGCAGAACCTGCAGGAGACCGTCGCCGAGGATCCCGAGTTCGTGACGCTGGTCTTCGAACTCTTCATGCTCTCGCGCCGCAACAAGGACATCGCCAAGGAGTACGGCGGCTTGATGCAGCGGATGCGTGGACAGGTAGCGGCGATGCTCGCCGCCGCGCACGGCGAGGGCATCTTGCGACTGCACGCCGAGCCCGAGGCCGTCGCCGACGTGCTGTTCTCGCTCGCCGACGGGCTCGCGCTGCGGATGCTCGCCGAGCCCGACCGCGACTTCGCCGCCACCGTGCAGGCCGGGATCGTCGCGGTGCGCGCCCTCCTCACCGACTAGCGCCTGCCGACCTCGACCTCTCGATTCACTAGCGTCAGCTCATGCCCATCTACGAGTACCGCCGTCCCGACGGGACGACGTTTGAGATCCAGCAGTCCTTCAGCGAAGACGCGCTGACCGTCGACCCCGACACCGGCGTCCCTGTCGAGCGCGTGTTGCACCCGCCCGCGGTGCACTTCAAGGGCAAGGGCTTCTACAACACCGACTACGGCACGAAGAAGCGCCAGCGCGAGACTGCCGCTGCCGCCGAGGGCTCCTCCTCTAAGGACTCCTCCGCCAAGGAGGGGTCCTCGTCCTCCTCGCCCGAGAGCGGTTCGTCCACGTCTTCCTCCGGTGATAGCGCCAAGGCCGAGAAAGGCTCCAAGGAGTCGAGCAAGGCCAAGGACGCCAAACCCGCCGCGGCCAAGAAGAGCTGAGCCCGGCCGCTCACGGATTGGGCCCTCGGCTCAACCGCCCATGAACTGAGCTACCGCGGCGCGGCGCTCGGCTTCGGAGACGCGCAGACCGAGCTCGCCATCCGCGAGCGTATCGGTGCCTTCGGGCTTAAGCACCCGCGTCGGCGGCGTGCCCGAGACCGCCATCGCCCCGAATAGGCCCAGCAGCGTCTCCCCGCTCATGTCCGAGATGATCGCCGGCGGCGCGTTCCACGCGATCAGCGGCAGGCGCAGGAAACTCGATGGGGATAGCAACCGGCTCTTCATGTCGCTGAATAGCGCCTGCTGGTGTTCCTCGCGCTGCAGGTCCGTCTCGTTCGGTGCACACAGGTTCTCGCGTGTGCGCGCCAACGCCAGTGCCTGCTTGCCATCGATGTGATGGGTGCCCTTTGCTAGCCGCAGCGTGTAGCCGCCATTGCGAAAGCCGCCGTCGATCCGCGAGACGATGCAGCCGCCCGTGTATTTCACGCCGCCCATCGCGTCGATCAGCTGGGGGAAGTCTTCGAAGTTGACTTCCACCACATGGTTAATCGGGATCTCCAGGTAGCGCTTGATCACCGAGATCGACAGCGCTGGGCCGCCGAACGCATATGCCGCGTTGATCTTCTGCAGCCCGTGACCTGGGATTTCCAGCACCGTGTCGCGCGGGATCGACAAGCGCGCGTTGTGCCCGCCGCCGATCCGCATCAGCATGATCGAGTCCGAGCGGCTTGGCCCCGAGGTGTTCGCGCCCGGTTCCTTGCTGCCCTTCGGGCGCCGATCCGAGCCCAGTACCAGGATGTTGTTCGCCGAAGTCAGCGGTGAGCCCGAGGGGTCCAGCACGCCCGTCACGTCCTTTGGCGGCGCCGTGCGCTCGAAGTGAGAGCTCAGCAAGAACAGCACCAGCGACAGCAGCAGCCAGGCCACGATCAGCCCCAGCAGGCTCAGCAGCGCGCGTTTCGGCGTGAGCCTGCGCCACCAGCCGCCGAGGCGAGCCCCGAGCCCCGTCCCGCCGCCGCGGCCTCCTTCCTCCAGATGACTGCGCCTGCCGGCGCCCGCCTGCGCTTCGCCGCCCTGCCCACCATGCTGCGGCGCGGCGCCGCCGCGCGGCGGCTTGACCCTGCGTCTCGTGGGGGGCTTCGGCTGCGCGCGCGGCTCCGAGCCGCTCTCGCGCTCCGGGAGCAGTCGACGCCGCGCTCGGTAGCGCGTGTACCTGGGTGGGCGCTCGCCCGGCCCAGGGTCTTGCTCGGGGGACATCGCCTGGACCCTATATTTGCGGGATGACCACCGCGGAGGTCCTCGGCGGCCGGCTGCTCGTCTGCCCGACTCCGATCGGCAACCTGCAGGACGTCACTTTGCGCGTGCTCGACGCGTTGCGCGGGGCGGACCTGGTCGCCTGTGAGGACACCCGCCACACCGGCGTGCTGCTCGATCGTCACGGGATCGCTGCGCGAGCACTGATCAGCCTGCACGAGCACAACGAACGCGCGCGTGCGCCCGAGCTCCTAGCGCGGATACGCGATGGCGCCGTGATCGCGCTCGTCTCCGACGCCGGCACCCCACTGCTGTCTGACCCCGGCTTCGCGCTGCTGCGGGAGTGCCTCACCGCGGGCGTCCACGTCGAGGTACTGCCTGGGCCCAGCGCCGTCACCACCGCGCTCGTCGCCTCGGGCTTGCCCGTCGAGCGCTGGCGCTTCGTCGGTTTCTTGCCGCGCAAGCGCGGCGAGCTACTCGGCGTTCTGGGGGAGACCGAGGGAACCACCGTCGCGTTTGAGTCACCCCGTCGTCTCGCGGCCACGCTGGCCGCGCTCGCGGAGCTCGACCCACAACGACCGCTCGCCGTCTGTCGCGAGCTGACCAAGCTGCACGAGGAAGTGACGCGCGGCAGCGCCGCCGAGCTCGTGGAGCACTACCGCGGGCAGGCCGCGCGTGGCGAGATCGTGCTCGTGATCGGCGCCCCCGAGCGGCTTGCTGTGGAGCGTGAGCAGGCGCTTGGCGCGCTCACCGAGCTGGTCGCCGCCGGGGCCCGCGCGCGTCCCGCCGCCGCTGTGCTCGCGAGGTTCACGGGCCTCGGCGCGAACGAGCTGTACCGCGCGCTCACCCACGAGCCCGAGCCCGAGCGCTGAGCGGCGGGCCAGTAGCCTGAGCGCGGATGTCCTTCTACGTCACGACGCCGATCTACTACGTCAACGCCGCGCCCCACCTCGGGCATGCCTACACGACGATCGCCGCTGACATCATGGCCCGCCATCACCGCCAGCGCGGCGAGTCGGTGTTCTTCCTCACGGGCACCGACGAGCACGGCGAGCCCGTGGCCGACGCGGCCCATGCGCTCGGCGTCTCGCCCCAGGAACTCGCCGACCGCAACGCTGAGCGCTTCAAGGCGCTAGCGCCGCAGATCGAGGCCAGCAACGACTTCTTCATCCGCACGACCGATCCGCAGCACATGGCCAAGGTGCAGGAGGTGCTCGAGCGCGTACGGGAGAACGGCTTCGTCTATCAGGGCACCTACGAAGGCTGGTACTGCCCACGCTGCGCAGACTTCAAGCCCGAGAACGAAATCGACGAGGGCAACCGCTGTCCGATCCACCACATCGAGCTGACCCGTGAGCAGGAGGACAGCTACTTCTTCAAGCTGTCCGCCTTCCAGGAGCGTCTGGAGTCCCTCTATGCCGAGCGCGAGGACTTCGTCGCGCCGCGCACCCGCTACAACGAGGCGCTCTCCTTCATCCGCTCCGGGCTGCATGACGTGCCGCTTAGTCGTCACAAGCTCACCTGGGGCGTGCCGGTGCCGTGGGACTCCGAGCACGTCTTTTACGTTTGGTTCGACGCGCTTCTGAACTACTACAGCGCGCTTGGCTACGCGCCCGCCCCCGCTGGGCTCGACGCCGACGCGGCGGCCGATCTGACCAAGACGTTCTGGCCCGCGAGCTACCACGTGATCGCGAAGGACATCCTGCGCTTTCACACCGTCTACTGGCCCGCGCTGTTGATGGCCGCTGAGCTGGAGCTGCCCGAGCACGTGTTTGTGCACGGCTACTTGCTGATGGACGGCGAGAAGATGAGCAAGTCGCTCGGCAACGTGCTCGACCCGTTTGCGGTGATCGAGCGCTTCGGGGCGGACGCGCTGCGCTTCTACCTGATGCGCGACGTGCAGTTCGGCCAGGACGGCTCGGTCTCGACGGCCGCCTTCGAACAGCGCTACGAGAGTGAGCTCGCGAACGACCTCGGTAACCTCGCGAGCCGCACGATCGCGATGATCGCTCGCTATCGCGAAGGCGCGCTCGCGCCCGGCGAGGTCGATCCCGCGGTGCGCGAGGACTTCCTGGGGCTGTCCGAGCGGGTCTCGGAGTGCCTGGACCGCGCGGAGCTCACGCTGGCCCTGGAGGAGATTTGGCAACGCGTGCGGCGCTTGAACCGCTACGTGGAGGAACAGGCGCCATGGAAGCTCGCGAAGGACGAGGCACAGGCCGCGCAGCTCGACCGCGTGCTGCGCACCCTGGCCGAAGGCATTCGCAGCGTGACTGTGCTGCTGTGGCCATATCTGCCCGTCAGCGCCGAGCGGCTGCTCGCGGCGCTCGGCACGCCAGGCCTGTCGCTCGCGGGCGCGGCGCTGGGCACGGGTGGGATCGAGCACGTCAACCCACTCGAGCCGCTGTTCCCCAAGGACCTGCCCGCAGTCGACCGCGCCGCCTCCGACGGCGGGGGCGCGTGAAGCCGGGCGGGGGCGCATGATCGACTCGCACACCCACCTGGAGCTGTGCGAGCCCAGCGACGCCGAGCTGGTGGCGGCAGCCACGGCGGCGGGGGTCACCCGGATCCTGACCGTCGGCATCGACGGGGGCTCCAGCCGCGCGGCGCTCGCCGCCGCCGAGGCCTTCCCGCAGGTGTTCGCGGCCGTGGGGCGCCACCCCAACGCGGCCAAGGGCTTCGACGGCGCGGACCTGGCCGAGCTGCGCGCGCTGGCCGCGCACGGGCGCTGCCTGGCGATCGGCGAGACGGGCCTGGACTTCTATCGCGAGGGCGCGCCGCGCGAGGATCAGGAGCGCGCCTTCGCCGCGCAGATCGCGCTCGCGCGCGAGACCGGCAAGCCGCTGGTGATCCACTCGCGCGCCGCCGAGCAGGAGACGCTCGATCAGCTCGATGCCGAAGCGCAGGACGTACGCGTGGTGATGCACTGCTTCTCGATGCCCGAGCGGCTGCAGGAGTGTCTGCAACGGGGCTATGAGATCTCCTTCGCGGGCAACGTCACCTACAAGAACGCGGGCGAGCTCGCGGAGGCCGCCAGGATCGTGCCCCAGGAGCGGTTGCTGGTCGAGACCGACGCCCCCTACCTGACGCCGCAGGTCGTCCGCAAGGAGCGCAACCAGCCCGCCTTCGTCGCGCACACGTTGGCCTTCATCGCCGAGCAGCGTGGCGTGTCCGTGGCCGAGCTGGATGCGACCGTCGAGCGCAATGGCGCGCGCGTGTTCGGCTGGTGAGCGAGCTCGTGGCCGAAGGCTCGCCGCTTCAGCCGAGCCTGCAGCGGATGCGCCGCTTCGGAGTGCGCCCTGATCGCGAGCTCGGACAGAACTTCCTGATCGACTCCAACATCCTCGGCGTGATCGAGCGCGCAGCCGAGCTCGACCCCGCGGACGTGGTGCTGGAGATCGGCGGTGGCCTCGGCGTGCTGAGCGAGCACCTTGCCCAGCGGGTGGGGCACGTCCACGTCGTCGAGTTGGACCAGCGCTTGCACGATGCGCTCACCGACGCGACCGGCCCTTTCGCAAACGTCAGCGTCCACTGGGGCGACGCGATGCGTATCGATCTCTCGGCCCTTGAGCCCTCGCCGAACAAGCTGGTGGCCAACCTGCCCTACAACATCGCGGCGGGGCTGATCCTCCGCACGATCGACATTTACCCCGCGATGAGGAGTTGGGTTGCGATGGTCCAACGAGAGGTCGGTGAGCGCTTCGCGGCCAAGCCCGGGACCTCGGCGTATGGCGTGCCTTCGGTGCTCGCCCAACTGTCCTGCGAGGTGCGCGTGCTGCGGGCCGTGTCGCGCAACGTGTTCCAGCCCGTGCCCAACGTGGACTCGGTGCTGTTGCTGCTGGTCCGCCACGAGGGCGAGCGCGTCACGCCCGAGCTGCGCGCGCTGGTGCGCGAGGCCTTCGCGCACCGGCGCAAGGCGCTCGCGGGCTCGCTGGCGCTGGCGCCCGGCGCGCCGGAGGGGACGCG
Organism: uncultured Solirubrobacteraceae bacterium; assembly: GCA_963697725.1. Classification (GTDB taxonomy): domain Bacteria; phylum Actinomycetota; class Thermoleophilia; order Solirubrobacterales; family Solirubrobacteraceae; genus Palsa-744. The sequence continues at coordinate 2,835,519 of OY969096.1, read as the reverse complement.
CAGGCGCACGCGGGAGGCGCTGCTCGCGCTGGGCCACCCCGCGGACGTGCGCGCGGAGCGGCTCTCGCCCGAGGACTTCCGCGCGCTGGCCGCGGCGCTCGCGGAGGCGAGTCCGTGAGCGTCTTCCGCGCGCTGGCGCCCGCGAAGGTGAACCTCGGGCTGTTCCTGGGGCCGAGTCGCGAGCCCGATGCTCGCCACGAGCTGGTCACCGTGATGCAGTCGATCTCGCTGGCCGACGAGCTGCGGCTCGAACCGGCCCCCGCGGGCGCGCTTGCCGACGAGCTGGTGTGTCCGGGGTTGCCGGGACCCGTGCAGGAGAACCTCGCGATGCGGGCGCTCGCCGCGTTTCGAGCAGCCACGGGCTGGGATGCGCCGCCGCTGCGGCTGAGCATCGAGAAGCGGATCCCCGTGGCCGCGGGCCTCGGCGGTGGCTCGGCCGACGCCGCGGCGACGCTGCGCCTGGCGCGGCGCGCCTCGGGCCTTGGTGAGGAGCAGCTGCTGCACGAGCTGGGGGCCGCGCTCGGCGCCGACGTGCCGGCACAGATCAACCCCGGGCGCTGGCTTGCCACGGGCGCGGGCGAGCTGCTGGAGGCGCTACCCGACCCGTTGCCCTCACTGCAGCTGCTGGTGCTGCCCTCACACGCGCAGCTTTCCACCGCGGCGGTATACGCCGCCGCCGATCAGCTCGCACTCGCGCGCGAGCGGCCCGAACTGGAGCAGCTGCGCTCCCAGCTGCGGGCGGCGCTGCAGCTGGGAGCGCCGCTTCCACCCGCCCGCGAGCTGCTGCACAACGACCTGCAGCAAGCGGCGCTGTCGCTGCAGCCGGAGATCGGCCGGACGCTTGCCGCGGTCTCCGACGCGGGCGCGGAGTGCTCGCTGCTGAGCGGTTCGGGACCCACGGTGCTGGGACTGTTCAGCCACGCCAACTCCGCAGGGCGCGTGCAGCGCGCGATCGCCGATCTGCAGCCACGCGATCCCACGCCGGTTGCGGCCAGCTCGGTCACTGCTGTGTTCGGCGAGGTCCTAGCGCTATAACGGCCCGGCCATGCGTCACAATCACCGCTTGGCGCGCGAGAACACGAGAATCCGATGAGCCACTCGACGATCAACGAGTTGGTCGCGATCTGCGCGGGGACCTTCGGCCTGGCGCTGTACGTCGGCCTGATCCTGGTGCCCGCCTGGACCGCCTACACGCGGCTGTGGCAGCGAGTCGCGGCGACGGTCCTGTCGCTGTACGTGCTCGCGGCCCTGGTCGGCATTGGTGTCGGAGCCGCGCTCCTCGTCGTCGTCTTCTGGGTCTAGCCGTGCCGGACTACGCGGCTCTGGACGCGATCACCGAGGCAGTCGAGTCTGGCGCGGGGCTGCCAGAGGTGGTGCGCGCGGCCGCGAAAGCGCTCGAAGCGAGCCTGGCCGTGTCCGATGCCTGGGGGGCGACGCTGGCGGTCGCGGCGCGCTCGCCCGCGGAGGAGCGGGCGCTGCTCTCGCAGGGCGAGGGCGTGACCAGCATCCCACTGCGGGTCGCCGACTCGGTGGTGGGCGCGTTGCATATGCGCGCGAAAACCGAGCCCAGCGCCTCGATGCGCAGGCTGCTGGCGACGATGATCGCCTCCGAGGTCGAGCGCGTCCGCGCTCCCGAGCGCGCCTCGGAGTCGGCGGCGGCGGATTTCCTGCGCGCGGTGCTCGCCCGCGAGCTGACCGATCGCGAGGAGCTGATCGCGCGCGCCAAGGAGCTATCGCTGAACGTGGACGAGGGCGCGAGCATGATCGTGGCCCGCGCCCATCCGCAGGCGCCGACCGACGAGGGCTGGCGGGGACGGGTGCGCGCGATCGCCGAGCGCGGCGCGCGCGCGGTGGCGAGCCGCTCGATCGCGGCGCTGTCCGAGCGCGAGGGGGTGCCTGGCGCCGAGGTGCTGCTGCTGGTGCCTAGCGGCGATGAGCCCACGGCCGCCCGCGCGGCGGAGGGCATCCTGCGCGAGATGGAGGCCGGGCTCTCGGGCTACACGTTCGCACTGGGGCGCAGCCGGATCACCGAGGACCCCGCGGAGCTGCCGCGCGCCGCGAGCGAGGCGCTGCTGGCGGCGAACGTCGCGCACGGCTCCGCCGACGGGGCGGCGCTGGCGTTTGAGCAGACCGGCGCCTACCGCCTGCTGCTGAGCGCGATGAGCGAGAACCCCAACGAGCTGCAGCGCTTCTACGACGAGACCGTCGAGCCGCTAGTCGCTTACGACGAGCAGTACGAGACCGACCTGGTGCGGACACTGGAGGCGTTTCTCGAGGCCGATGGCAACGTCGCGGGCACGGCCCAGCGTCTGTTCACGCACCGCCACACGATCTACTACCGCCTCGAGCGGGTGCGCGAGCTCTCGGGCCACGACGTCAGCTCCAGCGACGGGCGCGAGAAGCTGAGCCTGGGGCTAAAGTCGATGCGGGTACTCGGGATCTCCTCCGCGGGCGGCCCGGCCTCGGAGGCTGGCGCGGAAGGCGGGCGTGTGCCCCGCCGCTCGGGTCGCAGTAACTGACTGACTGAGCTCCGTACCGGCTGCTGGGGCGCCTGCCTGCTAGCGCGAGCGCGTGCCGAACTCGGCGGCGTAGGTGCCGCCGTGCCAGCGCCCGCTGAAGCCCGAGGGGACCGAGGGGGAGACGCCCACGCCCGCGTCGCGGTAGCTGCCCGTGAGGATGATCGCGCGGTGCGGCGGCGATTCCATCCAGGCGCGCACGATCCCCGCAGGGGTCGCGCTGTGGCCCATGCCCCAGCCGATGTTCTGCGCGGCGTGCAGGCGGATGTTCGCGGGGTGCAGCACGTAGCCGGAGTGCATGATCCGCGCGAGCGGCGACTGGCCCGAGAGGCTCTGGTCGCCGAAGTAGTGGCCCCGCACCATGTCGCTCGCCTGCCCGGAGGCGATCCGCCCCAGCGAGGGGTTGAAGTGCAGCGTGGCGAGGCGATGGGCGGCGCGAATCTGGTTCATGAGACACAGCACGGCGCTGTCGATCAGCGCGCTGTTGTGGCCGTTGGGGGAGGAGCCTTCGCCTGTGCATGGGATCGCCGCGGCGGCTGCGCGCGGCGGCCGCACGGCGCTCGCAGCGAGGCCGACGGCGGGCAGCGAGAGGGCGCACAGGGCAAGCAGCAGCGCGACCGCTCGCGGGGCGCCGAAGTGCCTCCCTGCTCTTTCGACTCCCCGTCGCAAGTGCAAGAATCGTTGCAGAAGCTCCAGAACGCAGTGTTACTAACCCGTTTGGCGCCGAATATGCACGGCTTTTGCAGGATCGGAGGCGGCGCCCCCGACGCTCGCGGGTCACATCCGCGGTGCGTGTGGCTTCTGATGAGATCCGTTTCCGACGCTCGCGGCGCGGCCCGCCAGCACCTATTCTTCGACGAGCCCCTTGGGGGGTCGTCCAATGGCAGGACATCAGGTTTTGGTCCTGAGAATCGGGGTTCGAATCCCTGCCCCCCAGTTCTGGCTTCTCGATCGCGTTGGCATCGACCCACAGGCTTGAGCCGTGGGGGCGGCGGTTGGAGCTAGCATCCGCTGTGTGACACCGGCGCCGACGGTCCTCATCCTCGCCGCGGGGCAGGGCACGCGCATGCGCTCGGACACGCCCAAGGTGCTGCACGACCTGTGCGGCCTACCGATGGTGCTGTGGCCCGTGCGGGCCGCGCTGGCGGCCGGCGCAGCTCGCGTGGTCGTGGTCGACTCACCGGCCCGCGCGATTGAGGCCGTGCTGCCGGACGGGGTGGAGCTGGCGGTGCAGCCGGTCTCCAACGGCACCGGGGGAGCCGTCGCGGCCGCAATGGAGCAACTCGATGCGAGCGGCGCGAGCGTCGAAGGTCCGGTGATCGTGCTCAGCGGCGACGTCCCGCTGATCGGGGCGGAGGCCGTGCGCGGGCTTGCGGCGGCGCACGCGCAGAGCGGGGCGCCCGCGACGATGGTGACGAGCGTGCTGGCGGACCCCAGCGGCTACGGCCGGGTGGTGCGAGACGCCGCGGGCGCGGTGCTGCGCGTGGTGGAGACCAAGAAGGACGGCGACGCCAGCGCTGAGGAGCTTGAGATCCAGGAGGTCAACGCGGGCATCTACGCCTTCGAGGCAGAGGCGTTGCGCGGGGCACTGCCGCGGCTGAGCACGGACAACGCGCAGGGCGAGCTGTATCTGCCGCAGGTGCTGGACCTGCTGCGCGCGGACGGCGGCAGCGTGGCGGCGCATCAGCTCGATGACCCGACGCTGATGCTCGGCGTCAACGATCGCGTGGGGTTGGCTCGGGCGCGGCGCCTGGCGCAGTATGCGATCAACCACCGCCACATGCTCGCCGGCGTCGGGATCGTCGATCCCGAGGCGACGGTGATCGACGTCGACGTGCAGATCGGCCGCGACACCACGATCGAGCCGTTCACCACGATCCACGGCAGCACGCGGATCGGGGCGGGCTGCACGATCAAGCATTCTTTTTTGATTGATTGCGTGCTGGAGGATGGCGTCAGCGTCGGCCCGTTTGCATATCTGCGACCGGGTGCGGTGTTGCGCAACGGCTCGAAGGTGGGCACGTTCGTCGAGGTCAAGAACTCCGACATCGGCCCCGCGGCGAAAGTGCCGCACCTGTCCTACATCGGCGACGCGGACGTGGGCGAGCGCACGAACCTCGGCGCCGCGACGATCACGGCGAACTACGACGGTCAGCACAAGCACCGCACCACGATCGGCAAGCGCGTGAAGGGCGGGGTAGGCACCTCGTTCGTGGCGCCGGTGACCGTCGGTGACGACGCATACACGGCGGCGGGATCGATCGTTACCGAGGACGTGCCGCCCGGTGCGCTGGCGGTCGCGCGGGCCAAGCAGCGCAACGTCGAGGGCTACGCCGAGCGACGGAACGCACCTCTACACTCCGAGGGGCAATGAGCAGCGTGGTCGATACGAGCGCGTCCTCGCAGTCGAGCCTGCCGATCGACTACAACAAGCGGCTGATGCTGTTCAGCGGGCGGGCCAACCCGCAGCTGGCGGTCGACATCGCGGACAAGCTCGGCGTCGACCTCGGCCCGGTCACGCTGAAGACGTTCTCCAACGGCGAGGTGTACTGCAAGTACGAGGAGTCGATCCGCGGCGCGGACGTGTTCATTGTGCAGTCGACCTGCGGCAATCCATATACGGGTATTACCGCCAACGACGCGCTGATGGAGTTGCTGCTGATGATCGACGCGGCCGTGGGCGCCTCCGCACACCGCGTGATCGCGGTCACGCCGTGGTTCGGCTACTCGCGCCAGGACAAGAAGTCCTCGCCGCGCGAGCCGATCTCCGCGCGGTTGGTCGCGCGCATGCTCGAGGCCGCGGGGGCCGATCGCGTGCTGACGATGGATCTGCACGCGGGCCAGATCCAGGGCTTCTTCCAGAAGCCGGTCGACCACATGACGGCGCTGTTCATCCTCACCCAGTACTTCGCGGATCTCGGCCTCTCAGACCTGGTCGTGGTCGCGCCCGACGCGGGGCGCGTGAAGTTGAACAAGAAGTTCGCCTCGAAGATCGGCGCGGAGCTGGCGATCCTCGACAAGGAGCGCCCCGCCCAGCAGGTCGCGGAGATCGGCTACGTGATCGGCGACGTGAAGGGCAAGACGGCGGTGATCGTCGACGACATGATCGACACCGCGGGCACGCTCTGCGCGGCGGCGAAAACTGTGCTCGACGAGGGCGCCACGCGCGTGTATGCGGCCGCCACGCACGCGATTCTCTCCGGCGACGCGTTCCAGAACTTGGCCTCCTCCAGCTTCGAGGAGATCGTCGTCACCGACACGGTCGCGATCGCCCCGGGTCGCCCCGACAACGTTCGCGTGCTGCCGTGCGCGGAGCTGCTGACCGACTCGATCCGACGGATCTTCGTCGACGACTCTGTCAGCGAAGTGTTCGGCGGGGAGAACCAGCTGTTCTAGCGGGCTGGGCGAGCCTCGGCGCCGGGAAGTCGAGTCGCATGGGTCGCCTGTCCCAGAACAGGTGGTACGGTGCCGCCATGCCACGGGGGAGGCTTTTCGCACTGGTCATCACGGCTGCCGCGCTGCTGTGGCCCACTGCCGCAGACGCGACGACCGTCAGGCTGGGGCCGGTAATCCCGTTCATACCCGAAAGCAACATCGTCTGCGTGGGGTCATGTCCTGGCGGCCGCACGTTCACGCAACTCGTCTCGCCTGAGGCCGCCGACGAAGCGCCCGCCTCCGGGGTGATCACGGCTTGGCGGGTGGACGGCGCCGGCGCGCTGAAACTGCGTGTGCTCAGGTTCGCCGGAGAAGGAGAATCAGAACTGGTCGGTGTAGGCACCTCGGCGCCCGCGACGAACGCCAGGGGACAGGCCAACGCCACCAGCCTGCCGATCCGCGCAGGCGACGTGATCGGGGTCGATGAGCCGGCTGGATCCGGCAGCGAAGTTGGCGTCGAAAACGTCTCCTTGGACACGGCCAGCATGCTCGAGTGGCAGCCGGCGCTCGCGGATGGCGGCGGCGTCGAGGAACCGATCAGCCAGCAATTCAGCCAGCAACTGCTGCTCAACGCCGACATCGTGCTCGCGCCCGTCGTGACCTCCGTTTCTCCCGCCTCGGGGAGCCCAGCCGGAGGCAATGCCGTGAAGATCTCTGGCCTGTTCTTCCTCGAAGGGGGCGCAACCGACGTGAAGTTCGGCTCTGCCTCGGCGTCGAGCTTCACGATCGACTCCACCAACCAGATCACAGCTATCGCGCCCGCGTCGGCGGCCTCGACCGTCGACGTTCGCGTGACGGGCCCGGGCGGCTCCAGCGAAGTGGTGCCGGCGGACCGCTACACGTTCGCGGCGCCTACGACCACGACGGTTACGGGCCCCCCGGGTCCGCTACTGACCGCCCCGGGTCCGGTGGCCAAACCGTCCGTGCGCGGCTTCAGCCAGTCGGCGAGCAGGTGGCGTCGGGGGCGGGGGCTGCCGCACATCAGCAGCGCGGGCGGGGCGCGGGTCGGCACGACCTTCAGCTTCAGCCTGAACGAGGCCGCGTCGGTCGACTTCACATTCACGAGGCGGGTCGCGGGCAGGCGGGTCGGTGGCCGCTGCATCGGCGTCTCGCGCGGCAACGCGGGCAAGCCGAAGTGCAAGCGGACCGTCGGCGCGGGCTCGTTCGCGGTCCCTGCTGTCGCGGGGCTCGACAAGGTGAGCTTCCAGGGTCGCCTCGGCGGCGCCAAGACGCTGAAGCCGGGCGCATATGCCGTGATGATCGCCGCGCGCGATCCCCGCGGGCTGCGCGCGGTCTCGCCGTCGCTCGCCTTCACGATCGTCGGCTGAGCATCCGCAAAGCGCTGCCTGCGCGCACAGGCGCGTACTCGCATTACGATTGCTGAGTGTCGAACGAAGTGCTCGCCGAGGTGGTCTTCACGGGCCTGATCGTGCTGCTCGTAGTCGCGCTCGTGCTCTACCTCGCGATCGCCGCTTACCGTGAGCGCCGGGGCCGCGTCAAGCACCCGCCGGCTGACCTGCCCGATGGGTAGGTTTGCAGTTGCTCCTCGCGCGGACGCTGACGCGCTCACGCCGGACCAGGCCAGCAGGCGCCGCAGGCGCCGCCTGCTGATCGCACTGGGCGTGATCGTGTTTCTCGCGATCAGTGCCCTGATCGCGAGGTTCCTGACGAGCGACAACCTCGAACGTGAAGATGACGTCGCGCTGATCGAAGCGGAGGCGAAGGGCGACGCGGCGAGCATGATCGAGAAGCTGAGCGGCTGCCGCGAGCGCCCTTCGTGCGTCGCGCTGCAGCGCAAGAACGCGAGCGACCCGCGCCTGCGCCGCGCGGGCGCGGTCAAGATCCTGTCGTTGACCTCGGCCACCGCGAACTCGCCGACGGGCGCGACGGGGAAGACGCGCCTTGCATGGACGGTGCTGGGTCACCTGCCGGTCGTCCAGTGCATCGACGTGCGCCGCACGGGAAACGCGCTCACGGGGGTCGACGTAAAACTGCTGAGCCTCAGCAGGCCGATCAACAACGAAGCGGATTGCTAGAGTCCTCAGGCTTCCGATGGCCAACTCCAGCACAAAACTCGAGGTTCGTAGCCGCGCGGCGGAGGGTTCGCGCGCGGCCCGACGTCTGCGCCGCACGGGCCGCGTGCCCGGCGTGCTCTATGGCGGTGGCGGGGACTCCGTGGGTTTCGACGTCGACGCACGCGACCTGCGCCTGGCGCTGGCGAAGTCCGGCGCCGTGCTCGACCTGAGCATCGATGGCGCGAAAGCGACGCCGGTCGTGCTCAAGGAAGCCCAGCGCGACCCGGTGCGGGGCGAGACGGTGCACATCGATCTGCTGCGAGTGCGCCTGGACCAGGCGATCCACGCGGTGGTTCCGCTTGAACTGACGGGTACCGACGACGCTCCGGGCGTCAAGGAAGGCGGCATCCTCGAGCAGATCATCCGCGAGCTGAACGTCGAGGCGCTGCCGACCGCGATCCCTGAGTCGATCGTGCACGAGGTGGGGGAGATGCAGATCGGCGACACGATCGCGCTGGATCAGATCGCGATGCCAGAGGGCGTGGCGCTGCTAGATGAGGTCGAGGAGGGCGTCGTGGCGACACTCTCACCGCCACGCCTGCAGGCCGAGGCCGATGACGTCGAAGCCGAGACGGAGCTGGTCGGCGAGGGCGGCGATGGCGGCGAGGCTTCCGCCGAGGGCGGCGACTCCGGCGACGGGGACTCCGGCGACGGAGAGTAGGTCGGCGAGCCCGCCGAGCGGCGCGATGCTTCGTCCTCGGTCGCTCGCGTGCGGAGCACGCCACGCTCCCTGCGTCCTTGCCTCGCTTGCCCAGCGAGCCCGCCGACGGCGTGTTCTCTAAGTTCTCTAAGAGTTCTGTTGACTGGCTGATCGTCGGTCTGGGCAACCCCGGCCCCGAGCACGCGAAGACGCGCCACAACGTGGGTTTTGTGGTCGCCGAGGAGCTGGTGCGGCGCTGGGATCTCGGCCGCGCGAAGGACCGTTTTCGCGGACGCATCGTGGAGGGTCGTGTCGGCGTGCCGAGCGCGGTGGGGCAGTCACCGGGCGGGCGGCCGCGGGTGGCGGTGCTGTGTCCGCAGACGTACATGAACGACGTGGGTCGCTCGGTAGGACCGGCACGGGGCTCCTTCAAGCTGCCGCTGGAGCGGGTGGTGGTGGTGCACGACGAGATCGACCTGCCCTTCGGCGACGTGCGCTATCGCGTGGGGGGTGGGCTCGCGGGTCATAACGGCCTGAAGTCGCTCAAGCGCGAGCTGGGCAGCGCGGACTTCGCGCGGGTGCGCGTGGGCGTTGGTCGGCCCGACAGCACCGACCCCGAGATCGTCTCGGCCTGGGTGCTCGGACGCTTCCGCGAGGGAGCGCAAGCCGTGCAGGAGTTGGTGGCGCACGCGGCCGATGAGGTGGAGCGAATCGTGCTCGCCTCTATCGTGTGAGCGCCACCGCAGATGCCGCTCAGAACCCTCCTCGCCCACATCGAAGATGACCCTGCTGCGCTGAAGCTGGCGCGCGAGGGTGGTCACGCGTTCGTCTCCTCCTCGCTGCGGCCCTACACGATCGCCGCGCTGGCTGAGACCGGCGCCGCGGCGCAGCGCGCGCAGCTCGTGGTGGTGGGCGACGATCGCGCCGCGCGCGACCTGGCGGCGGACCTGCGCGCGTGGCTGGCCCCCCGCCGGGTGCGCTACTACCCGACGCGTGGCGTGACCTATGAGTCGCACCTGACGCCGCCGCCGCACCTGGTGGGTCTACGGATGGCTGCGCTGGACTCGCTGCTGGGCAGCGATGGCGAGGCGGCCGCGGAGCACGGCGCTCCGGTCGTCGTGGTCAGCGCGGTGGCGCTGTCGGAGAAGGTCCCCGACCCGGGATTGCGCCCGCACTCCTTCACGCTGCGGGTGGGCGAGCTGCTGGATCTCGACGAGTGCGCGGCCGAGCTGGTGGGGGCGGGCTACGAGCGCGTGGATCAGGTAGAAGAGCGCGGGCAGTTCGCACTGCGCGGCGGCCTGCTCGACGTGTTTCCCGCGACCGAGGAGCGCGCGGTACGCGTGGATATGTTCGACGTCGAGATCGAGTCGCTGCGCTGGTTCTCGACCTTCACGCAGCGCTCGCTGGGCGATGTTTCAGAGGTTGAGATCGCGCCTGCGGCCGAGCTGGCCGAGGAGCACCGGGCGCTGGCGAGCATCGCGAGCGAGGAACTGGCGGCGGGCGCGGTGAAGAACGGCGATGCGGGCACGGCGCGCCCGGATATCGCCGAGCTCTTGCCGGTCGACCGCTTTGGGGCGCTGTTCGAGCTGATCGGCGATGACGCGGAGATGTTGGTCGCCGCCGAGGAGGAGCTGGCCCCGGCGCTGAGCGACCACTGGAACGACGTCTGCGCGGCGTTCGGCGACGAGGATGCCCATCACCTGTACGTCAGCCCTGAAAGCGTGCAGTCAGCGGTTGGTGAGCGTGCGCGTATCTGGCTGTCCTCGATCTCCGCGGATCAGCCGATCGAGCTGCGCGCGCAGGCCGCGGACACGATGGCCCGCTCGTTGGGCGAGGCCGAGCCGGAGCTTGAGAAGCTGGTGCGCTCGGGTTATCGCACGGTCGTGACGTTCCCGCGCCGGGGCGAGGGCGAGCGCGCGGCCTACAACCTCGGCCGCCTGAAAGCCAGCTGGCTGGGTGAGGGCGTGGACGCGGGGCTTTCGCCCAGCGAACCCTCGCTGTGCTTCGCAGCCGCGTCGTTGCGGGAGGGCTTCGTCGCGCCGTCGCTGAAGCTCGCGGTGTTCCCCGAGCACCGGCTCCTACGCAGGCGTCGCGCCGAGCGCGGCGGCGCCGACCGTGGCGCTGCTCAGGGCGGGCGCACCGGCGCACGCCGCGGCGCGCTGCGCTCGTTTACGGAGCTGCGCGCGGGCAACGTTGTCGTGCACGAGGACCACGGGGTCGCGCGCTTCGCTGGGTTTGAGACGCGCACGGTGGCGAGCGTCACGCGCGACTACCTGTACCTCGAATACCAAGGCGACGACCGCGTGTTCGTGCCGGTCAACCAGCTCGCGAAGATCTCGCGCTACGTCGGCGCGGGCGGTGAGAACCCGCCGCTCTCGAAGCTCGGGGGCACGCGCTGGGAGACGATGAAGGCGCGCGCGCGGCGCGCCGCGCAGGAGCTCTCGGGCGAGCTGTTGAGCCTCTACGCCGAGCGGCGCCGGCGCACGGGTTACGCGTTCGCTGAGGACTCCGACTGGCAGCGCGAGTTCGAGCAGGCGTTCACGTTCACAGAGACCCCGGACCAGCGTGAGGCGATCGAGCTGGTCAAGCTCGACATGGAGGCGCCGCGTCCGATGGACCGGCTGATCTGCGGCGACGTCGGCTACGGCAAGACGGAGGTAGCGCTGCGCGCGGCGTTCAAGGCTGCGCAGGACGGCAAGCAGGTGCTGATGCTGGTGCCGACCACGATCCTGGCGCTGCAGCACTACGGGACGTTTGCCGAGCGTCTGGCGGACTACCCAATCACGATCGACCACGTCTCGCGCTTTCGCACGGCTGCCGAGCAGAAAGAGGCGATTAAAGGCTTCTCCGATGGTCGCGTGGACATCCTGATCGGCACGCATCGGGTGCTCTCGCGCGATGTGCGCGCCAAGGACCTGGGGCTCTTGATCGTCGATGAGGAGCAGCGCTTTGGCGTCAAGCAGAAGGAGCTCTTGCGTCAGCTGAAGTTGCGCGTGGACGTGATCGCGATGTCGGCGACCCCGATCCCGCGCACGCTGCAGATGTCGCTCGCAGGGTTGCGCGATATCTCGGTAATCGAGACCCCGCCCGAGGGGCGCCGGCCCGTGAAGACCTACGTGGGCGAGTACGAGGAGGAGCTCGTCAAGCGGGCGATCGTGCGCGAGCACGAGCGTGGTGGTCAGGCCTTCTTCCTGCACAACCGCGTTGACTCGATCGAGGAGACCGCGGAGCGACTGCGCGCGATGTGTCCCGGCGTGCGCTTTGCGGTCGCGCACGGCCAGATGGGCGAGGGGGAGTTGGAGACCGTGATGCTCGACTACCTGCGGGGCGGCGCGGACGTGCTCGTCTGCACCTCGATCATCGAGTCCGGAATCGACATCCCGCACGCGAACACGCTGATCGTCGAGCACGCGGACGCCTTCGGCCTGGCGCAGCTCTACCAGATCCGTGGGCGCGTCGGGCGCAGCCGGGAGCGCGCCTACGCCTACCTGCTCTACGACTCCGCGCAGGCGCTGAGCGAGGACGCGGCGCAGCGACTGTCGGCGCTCTCGGACTACACCGAGTTGGGCGCGGGCTTCAAGATCGCGATGCGGGACCTGGAGATCCGCGGCGCGGGCAACCTGTTGGGCGACGAGCAGTCCGGTCACGTGGCGGCGCTCGGGTTCGAGCTCTACATGCAGATGCTCGACGAAGCCGTGCGCGAAGCCGAGCGCGCCGAGGGGCCGACGCAGGACGGCGCGGGGGTCGAGGTCGAACAACCGGATCCAGTGCGCCTGGATGTGAACGTGGATGCCTACGTGCCCGCGGACTACATCCCCTACGAGCAAGCCAAGATCGACGTGCACCGTCGCGTGGCGGGTGCGGTCGAGGTGGCGGATGTCGAGCAGCTGCGCGAGGAGCTAGAGGATCGCTTCGGGCCGGTACCGGAGCCGCTGGAGAACCTGCTGGCGCTGCAGCGTGCGCGGATCAAGTTCGGCCAGGCGGGTGCGCGCACGGTCAGCTTCCACGGCGATCGGCTCGCGGTCGTGCCGATCCAGCTGGACTCGCGCCGCGCCAAGCGGCTGCACGAGGAGCTGCCCGAGGCGCTGTATGAGTCGGGTCGCTCGCAGATGTCGATGCGCGTGGCCAAGGACGCCGGCGAGCGCTTCCCCTCGGTCGTCCGCGCGGCAGACGTATTGCTCGCGGTGATGCGCGAGGCCGCGTGAGCGGCCACGGGGCCGCGGATGACAATTAAGGAACCGTTTAGACGTTCGTTAAGCACGGCTTCGCGCGTTTCCGCTAGAGTGCCCGCGTCGTGCACAGAGCTTTCCGAATCACCGCGGCGCTTGGCGCCGTTTTGTTTGCCCTCGTGGGGCTCTCTGCCTGCGGTGGCATCCCGGGGGACGCCGTTGTCTCGGTCGATGGAAAATCGATCACGAAGAACACCTTCAATCACTGGATGGACGTCGCCGCCGCCTCGAGCGCCGTGAGCGCCGGCAGCAAGCCGGTCGTGCCGGACCCGCCGAAGTACACGGCTTGCATCGCCCGCACGAAAGCGCAGAGCAAACCGGCCAAAGGCCAGAAGGTTCCGACGGAAGCCGCGCTGAAGTCACAGTGCGAACAGCAGTACAAATCGCTGCAGCAGGAGGTGCTCGGGTTCCTGATCTCCTCTAGCTGGGTGCTCGGCGAAGCGAACTCGCTCGGCGTCAAGGCGACCGACAAGGAAGTCAAGAAGCAGTTCGAAAAAATCAAGAGCCAGCAGTTCCCGAAGGCGGCGGAATTCCAGAAATTCCTCTCGACCTCGGGCCAGACGGTCTCCGACCTGCTGCTGCGCGTGAAGCTCAACCTGCTGTCTTCGAAAATCCAGCAGAAGATCGTCAAAGAGAAGGCGAAAGTCACACACGACCAGATCGCCAAGTACTACAAAAACAACCCGAAACGCTTCGGCGTGGCTGAAAAGCGCAACCTGCTGCTGATCCTCACGAAGACCGAAGACCAGGCCAAGAAAGCCAAGGCGGAAATCGAATCGGGCAAGAGCTTCGAAAGCGTCGCCAAGCGCGTCTCGATCGACCCCACGAGCAAGTCCAACGGCGGCAAGCTCCCCGGCGTCGTCAAGGGTCAGGAGGAGAAGGCGCTCGACACGGCGGTGTTCGCCGCCAAGAAGAACGTGCTGACGGGCCCGGTCAAGACCCCGTTCGGGTACTACATCTTCGAGGTGCAGACGATCACGCCGGGCAGTCAGCAGACGCTGAAGCAGGCCGAAGCGTCGATCAAAGCTCAGCTCACGGCGACGCAGCAGCAGTCGGCGCTGAGCAAGTTCGTCAAAGAATTCAAAAAGAAGTGGACGGGCAAAACGGAATGCCGCACGGGCTACGTAGTCGCCGACTGCAAGTCCTACAAAGCGCCGAAGACCACCTCCACCTCCTCGCCGGCGGCGACTGCGCCCGCGACCACGTCGACGACGCCGGCCACGACGTCCTCGACGTCAACCTCCAAATAGGCCCGGCTGATCAGGTCGGTGCAGGGAACGCGCAGCCAGGTGCTTCTGCGCGGCCGTGAGGGGCGGCTGACGTGAGCGAGATCGAGCGCGTCCACGCGCGCCAGATCCTGGACAGCCGCGGCAACCCGACGGTCGAGGTCGAGATCGGCCTGCGCTCGGGGGCGCATGGACACGCCGCGGTGCCTTCGGGGGCCTCGACCGGCGAGTTCGAGGCCACCGAGCTGCGCGACGGCGGCGAGGCGTGGGGAGGCAAGGGCGTGACGCGCGCGGTCGCCAACGTCAACGGTGAGATCGCGGCGGCGGTGGCGGGCATGGACGCGGCCGACCAACAGGGCCTCGACGAGGGGCTGATCGGGCTCGATGGCACGGCGAACAAGGCGCGCTTGGGCGCAAACGCGATCCTGGGTGTCTCGCTGGCGGCGGCTCACGCGCAGGCGGCCGAGGAGGGGATGGCGCTATGGCGCTACCTGGGCGGTGAGGCGGCGCACGTGCTGCCGGTGCCGATGATGAACGTGCTGAACGGCGGCGCGCACGCGGACAACAAGGTCGACTTCCAAGAGTTCATGATCGTGCCCTGCGGGGCGCCCACGTTCTCGGAATGTCTGCGCATGGGCGCTGAGGTGTTCCATGCGCTCAAGCGCACGTTGCACGAGCGCGGGCTGAGCACGGCGGTTGGGGATGAGGGCGGGTTCGCGCCGGACCTGGGGTCCAACGAGGACGCCCTGAAGATGCTCGTGGCGGGCATCGAGGCCGCGGGCTACACCCCCGGCGAGGATGTCGCGATCGCGCTTGATCCGGCCGCTAGCGAGCTATATGAGGGCGGTGCGTACGTGCTCGAGCACGAGGGACGGACGTTGAGCGCGGCGGAACTGTCCGACTACTGGGCTGACCTGTGCGCGCGCTACCCGATCCTCTCGATCGAGGACGGGATGGACGAGGAGGACTGGGACGGTTGGAAGACGCTGACCGATCGCGTCGGGGCAGGCGTGCAGCTGGTTGGTGACGACCTGTTCGTGACGAACACCGAGCGGCTGCGACGCGGGATCGAGGCCGGCGTGGCGAACTCGATCCTGCTGAAGGTCAATCAGATCGGCACGCTCACCGAGACGCTGCGAGCGATCGCGATGGCCCGGGAGGCCGGCTACAGCGCGGTGATGAGCCACCGCTCGGGTGAGACCGAGGATGTGACGATCGCCGACCTGGCGGTCGCGACGGGCTGCGGGCAGATCAAGACCGGGGCGCCGTCGCGCTCGGATCGCGTCGCCAAGTACAACCAGCTGCTTCGGATCGAGGAGCAGCTGGGGGCGGACGCCTCGTTCCCGGGTCGTTCGGTCTTTCGCTAAAGCAGGCAGGAGCCGGAGCGCGGGCCGCGAATGCGGTCTGGATGCCTCAAGCCTTTGCCCCATCAGCCCGACCCGGCGCCTCGGCCTCACCGCGCTCGCGCGGCGCCGCTAAACGGCGCTCACGCCCCGGCGGCGATCAGCTGACGCTACCGCGCGTGCGCTGGGACCGCTTGGGTCGCCTGGCGATGTTGTTCGTGCTGGCGGCGCTGTTGTATCTGTATCTGAGCGCGGGCACGCGGATGCTCTCGACCTGGCACCAGTCGCGCCACGACAGCGCGACGGTGGCCTCGATGGAACGCGAACACACGGCGCTTGTACGCCAGCGCGAAACGCTGGGGCGCCAGGGCACGGTGGAAGAGCAGGCGCGCCGCCTGGGCATGAAGAAGGCGAACGAGCGCCCATACGTGATCTCGGGCCTGCCCGCGAACTAAGCGCGCTGGCAGCTGGCGGGGAGTGGCCCGCTGCTAGCCTCGGCGCGATGTCGTTCGAGAACGCCAACTATCAGTGGCAGCAGGGCGAGCGACGACTGCGTTCCGAGTCGCCGGAGCGCCGGCCGCGGATGGAGCTGGTGACCGACGCGCTGGTGGCCGAGCTGCGCCGGCGTCTGGGTGGGCGCTTCTCATCAGAGGAGCTGGTGGCGCTGTATGAAGCCGGGACCGCGTGGTGCCTGCAGGCGGCGATGAAGGTGGCGCCACAGGATCCCTGGGCGTGGGACGCGGGCGTCGTTGTCGACGCCGCATTCGCCCGTTATCTGCGCGAGGCCGCCGACTACGCCGGCGGTCGCCGGGAGACGGCACAGCAGGGCAGCTGAGGCTAGCGGCCCGAGAGTCGAGTGAGACAAGGACGCAGGGAGTGTGGCGTGCGATAGCACGCGAGCGACTGAGGACGCAGCCTTGCGAAGGCTGTCGGGCCGCTAGTCGTCCTCGCCGGTGCGGCGGATGATGATGCAGTCCTCTTCCACGGCGACCTCCACGGGGCGATGCCCGGCCCAGTGCTCCGCGTATATCGGGTTGTCCTGGATCGCGGGATCGAGCCACAGTCCGTAGCCCTCCTCACCGTGATCGAAGGTCCCCTCCAGGGGACCGGTGCTCGAGCCACCCGAGCGTGAGCCCAGCACCCTGCGTCCACGACCGCCGCGGCGGCGGCGTGTACGCGTCCGCGGAGCGTCGTCCTCGCCGTCCTGCTCCGGGTCGGCGTCGGCTTCCTGTTCGGCTTTTTCCTTCGCCTCGGCCTTCGCGCGCTCCGCCTCGACCTCGGCTGCCTCGAGCTCGGCCGCGATCAGCGCGTCGTCCTCGGCGCGCAGGTCGATCTCGTCGGGATAGTCCGAACTCGCGCTGACCTCGGAGGAGTCGTCCTCGACGAGTTCGTTCTGGCGCTTGAACTGTTCGATGTCGCGCACGCTGACCTCTAGCTGATGGGCGACCCAGGCGTCGGTGCGGCCCTGTCGCACCCAGGCGCGGATCTGATTGAGGTTTGGGCGCAGTGATTTGCGAGGCATGGACGGTCCGGGAGACTAGCGCAAAGCGCTGGTGCCTCGTCCGGTTCACAAAATGCGGGCATGACCGCTGGCTTTCCCCCGGTCCTCAGACTATGCTTGACAACACTGGCGGTCGGGGGTGGCGCCGGGTGAGCGGCCAACAGGAAGGTGCAACTGAATGCTGGTTCTGACGCGAAAGTCCAACCAGAGCATCATGATCGGCGATGACGTTGAGGTCTCGGTGCTGTCGGTCATGGGCGAGAAGGTAAGGATCGGCATCCAGGCGCCGCAAGAGATTCCTGTCTTCCGCAAGGAGATCTATCTAGAGATCCATCGCGAGGACGGGACGGTCGATGCCGGGGCCGCGGGTGAGGACGCCGTGACGGCAGAGGTCAACGACGCGCTTGGGGATCTCGGCGAGGCGTAGTCGAGGGTCGCGCTGGGCTAGCCTCGCGAGCCGGGGAGGTCTAAGGAAGGCCGCTAGCCGAGCAGCAGGTACAGCGTGCGGAACATGACGACCGTCACGATCACGGCGGTCAGGATCAGCGTCAGTACCAGCAGTACGAAACGTACCGAGCCGCGCTTGTGGCGGCGGTCCACCTCGCGTTTGAGCGTGCGCTGCTCGGCCGTGCGGCGCAGCGAGTCGCGCCGGTGGCGGTCTAGCGAGAGCTCGCGAGCCATCGCCCGCTCGAACTCGGCGATGCTCTGTTTCATCTTCATGGCGACTTCTCCCCGCCTACAGCGGTGCTCACGTGAGCTATGAGGCGACGGGCGCCTTGCCCTCGGCGCGCTCGTAGACCTGGACGAAGCGCAGGTAGTTCTCCGCGATCTTCGCGGCGCCGGCTGAACGCTCGATCTTGCCGTCGACGTAAGCCTTGAGCGGGTCCCACCAGATCGAGCGGCCGATCGCGAAGCCGACGAAGCCCTCGACCGGGGCTGCAGCCTGCAGCCATTCATCGACCTTCTCGTCGTTCGCGCCGCGGCCCAGGACCACGCAGACGACGCCGTCACGACCGCCGGTACGTGCCTGCTTGGAGAGCATCTCGCAGTCGGAGCGCTCGTCCACGCCCTCAATCTTCCAGATATCGACCTCGATGCCGAAGTCCTGGATCTCGGCGATCGTCCGGCGCATCAACTCCGGGCGCAGCTCCGCGTCGTAGCGGTCGGTGTCGCCGCCCACCGACTGCAGCTGCGCGTCCTCGGCGGGCACCAGCAACTCGAACAGGAACTTGCGATCGTGCTGCATGAGCCAGTCGCTGAGTCGCTTGAGCTTGCCGAGTTGCACCTCGTTTTCGCCCGCGTTCCCCTCGGGGTTGTAGCGGACGAGCACCTTCGTGAAGTCCGGGTCGAACTTCAGGATGTGCTCGCCGAAGTCCTCGCCGTATTGAAAGTCGAACATGTTCTGTCCCGAGCGCTCGGCTGGCATCGCGAGCTTCAGGCCCTTTGCGTGCGCCTCCTCGGGCACGGTGGAGCCGAATTGCTCGTCCACGAGCACACCCGTGACCGAGGCCTCGGCGCCCGAGGCGACCGCCTGGAGCATGCCCTCGAAGATCAGGTGCTTTGCGTCGGCGATGATCGCCGTCTGCTCGGCGTCGGGCTCGCCTTGGATCCCGAAGAACTTCTTCTGAAAGGAGCCGCGGTGGTCGAAGGCGAGTATGTAGAGCTTTTGGTCGTATCCCAGAGTCATGCTCTGAGTATCGCAAAGGCGCGCCGGCTGGGGTCGAGAGGCACTTAGAATGGCTCGGATGTCTCCGGGCGCAGATCTTTTCATCGTCTGCAAGCACTGCGGCTCTGAGGTGAGCCCGTACATCACGGAGTGCCCCTACTGTGGCCATCGGCTGCGCCGTCGCGCCCCGAAGCTGCCGCGTGAGGGAGCCCCGAGTCGCGCACGCCGCGGGGTGCTGGGGCGGCTGGGCTCCTCCTCGGAGACGGAACCTGGGGCTGAGCCGCCGGCCCGCACGCGGGCCAGTGGCAGGCGCTCGGTGCCCTCGTTCGCGACGTCGCTAACCGCGCGCCCCTACGCCACGATCGCGCTGATCGTCGCCAGCTGCGTGATCTGGGTGTTGCTGCGCGCGGGCTACGTGAGCGCGGACCGGCTAGTCGTGGTGGGTCCGCTGCACGGCGACTGGTGGAAGCTGATCAGCAGCCAACTGGCCTACCTGAATGGCTGGTACGCGTTCTTTGTGCTGATTGTCATCGCGGTGTTCGGCTGGTTGCTGGAGCGTCGCTTTGGACCCTTGGTGGTACTGGTGCTGTTTCTCGGCGCCGGCGTGCTTGGCGCGCTCGCGGCGGTCGCGGTATACCCGATCGCCGTCGTGATCGGCGGCAACGCTGGCGCGCTCGCGCTGCTGGGCGCCTGGGCCGCGCCGGACCTGCGCGAGGCGCGCGCGGGTGGGTACTACGAGGGCGACCTGCTCGGCGCGGGTGCGCTCGCCGCGCTGCTGCTCGCGATCCCGTTCGCGCGCTTCGAATCCAGCTGGCTGGCTGGCGTCATAGGTGGGGCGCTGGGTCTGCTGGTCGGGCTCGGCTTGCCGCGTCCCGAGCACGCCCGGATGTGAGCGGGTTGGAGCTTATGATGGGTGCCTCATGGCGATGACCAATGCGGTGGTGCTGATCGAGGCCGAGCGTGATGCGCTTTCGACACTGGGTGGCGAACTCGCCGACATTGAGGGCGTCGCCGAGGCCTATTCGGTCACGGGCGAGTGGGACTTTGTAGCGCTCGTGCGCGTGCCTGACCACGAGCAGCTCGCCGACGTGGTGACGGGCGAGATCGGCGGCCTCTCTGGCGTCTCGCGCACGCAGACGATGGTCGCCTTCGCCGCCTTCTCGCGCCACGACCTCGAAGCGCTGTTCTCGGTCGGGGAGTAATAGACGGCCAAGCATGGTTGCGGTGCCGATCAAGCCCGCGTACGGGCCTACGCTCGGACGTCTGCTCTCGCCGCGTTGGCGCGCCGCCTCGCGGCTGACGCGCGGCATCGTGCTCGCGCTCGTCGCGGCCGTGTTCGCGCTTGCGATCGGCGCTTTTTTCACGCTCGAGAACGCGCACTACTCCCAAGGGGGCGCGCTGCCTTTCAACTTTGCTTATCGCGGTCTTGACCGCGTGAAGGCCGACCCCGGGGAGTCCGTCAAGCTCGAGCGCCGGCGCGCCGGCGGCGAGCTGGAGGATTCCTATGTGGTCGAAGCGCTGGTGCTGCCGCCCTACCCAGGCGAACAGACCGGGGCGTTGGCGCTGTATGCCGCGGGCTACATCGACCGCCTCCGCAATCAGTACCGGGGCTTCGTGTTGCGTGGTGACGGCAAGACCCGGGTCAACAACGTGCCCGCCTATCAGGTGCTCTACACCGCCATGGTGGATGGTCAGACGATGTGGGGGCGCAACGTACTGTTGCTCAAACAGCAGCCGCATGCCCGTAGGGGCGTGAGGATTGTGATGCTGACCTCGCCCACCGCCAACGCGCAAGTGACCTCACCGCTGGAAGTCGCCTCCGAGGGCGTGCTGCTGCGACCGCTGAAGACCTTTACGCTCGGCTAGCGCTCTAGCGCTGCGTCAGTCGGCGCTAGCGTAGGTGTGAGCGCATGCCCCAACGCCGGCCGAGGCCGCTGTGGTGGGGTGCCGCACCGCTGGGGCTTACCACTGTGGATTCCTGAGCCTGTGGCGCTTGCGCCTGCGGCGGGATCGGCACCGCGGGCGGGGCCGGCGTTTCGACGGTGCCCGGCGTGGACGGGGCGACCGCCCCAGACGTGCCTTCCACGACGGCTGACGTCGAGGGTGCGGGGGCTTCCTGCACCGCGGATGGCGTCGAGGGTACGTCCGTAGTTGGCGTGGTGCTCGTAACCGTGGTCGGTGTGGCTGCGGTGGTGGTGGGCGTCGTGGCGGCCGTGGTCGTGACCGGCACGGGGCTGCTCGAGCCCTCGGTGCTCGCCGAGGAGGGCAGTTGTGTTGACTCCGAGGTCACCTGCGTGACCGCTGGTTCGGTGGGCGTCGGAGGCGTAGGCTTCGGCGTCGCGACGAGCGCTTTCTCTGGTGTCTTCTCGGTCAGAGAGCCCTTCAGGAGCGCACGGCGACGGGCGTTGCGCGCGGCATTCGCTGCCGCGGAGTGGTGGTGATGCACGACGACGCTAACCGGCTGCGGGCGCTGATCCACAACCTGCGGTTCCGGTCGCGCAACCGCCGCGGTCGCGGCGAGCTTGTGCGTGGCGTGATGGTGGTGTGAGGACTGGTCCGCCGCTACGCCCGCGCCGACGATCGCTGCTGCGGCGAGACCCGCGACGGCCTTGGTTGCGAGCGCCCCTGCGCCGACGGTAAAGATGCCGCCGGCGCTCGCTCCGCCCGCGGCACCGGCCGCAGCGCCCGCGCTGACCGTGGCGCCGCCCGCCAGCTGTGCGCTGCCGGCCGAGGCCGAGCCCAGCTTCGCGAGGCCAAACTTGGCCAGTAGAGCTTTTTTGAAGACCAGCAGCGGACCCACGGGAAGCATCGCGGCCAGCGCGTGATTGTTCTCCTTCAGCTGCTTCTTGAACGAGCGGCAGCGGTCGCAGCTGCGCACGTGGCGACGCGCTGGAGCGCCCAGCTTGACGAGACCCTCCGCGACCTCGCCCAGCTCCAGGCGCACCTCTGCGCAGCTCAGCTTGCGTGCCTCGGCGGCCTCGGCCAGCGAGATCCGTGCGCGCACCAGGAGCGACTTCACCGACGGCACTGTGGTCTCCATCGCGTGTGCGATCTGCTCGTAGGAAAGGGCGTCTATCTCGCGCAGCAGCAGTGCTGTGCGCTGCGTCTCGGGCAACTCGTGCACGTCGGCGAGCAGCTCGCGGAAACTCTCCCGCCGAATCGCTCGATCGCCGGTGGACATGCCGTGGTCGGCGAAGTGCACATCCATCGAGTCCACACCCACCGCCGAAGCGCGGCGTAGGTGGTTGAGCGAACGGTTGCGCGCGATCCGGTAGAGCCAGGGGCGCACGTTGATCTCGCGCTCGTCGGCGAGCACAGCGTTAAAGGCGGCGGTGAAGACCTCTTGCAGCACGTCCTCCGCGTCCTCGCGGGAGCCCAGCATGTGCCGACAGAAGGACAGCAGGCGCGACTGATAGCGCGAGCAAAGGGCCTCGAAGGCCGCGTGCTGGCCGCGGCGGGTCAGCGCGATCAGGCGCTCGTCGGACTGCAGGCGCAGCAGGGGCGTCGGTCCGCGCAGGGCGGGGGCGATGCCGGAGTGTGTGAGTGCGGAGGCCTCCATCAGGTACCCATTACCTCATCCAGACCTAAATACACGCTAACAAGGCCCGAGTTGCGGCCTTGTTAGACGAATTGCAGCTTCCATAGACTGGGCCCTTCAGGCTTGGCTTGCGGGCTTGGCCCGGGTGGCGGAACGGTAGACGCAATCGACTTAAAATCGATGGCCTTTGACGGCAACTGTGGGTTCGACTCCCACCCCGGGCATCTGTGCTTTGGCTCCCCCTAAAGGGGCGAAGGATCGTTTCAGCGGATAGAGTCGCGCGCATGTCCAGCGAGAGCACGCAGGAGGCCGAGACCGTCCAGGGCGAGAGCTTTCACGGCGGTCGGCTGATCGCGCGACGCCTGAAGGCGCATGGCGTTGGCAAGCTCTTTACGCTGTCGGGCGGTCATCTCTTCTCGATCTATGACGGTTGTCGTGAGGAGGGGATCGAGATCGTCGACGTGCGTCACGAGTCGACGGCTGCCTTTGCGGCGGAGGGCTGGGCCAAGGTCACGCGCGAGCCCGGCGTGTGCGCGCTGACGGCGGGTCCTGGGGTGACGAACGGAATGAGCGCGATCGCCTCTGCGCAGGCTAATCACTCGCCGATTGTGGTGCTGGGCGGACGCGCGCCCGCGTTGCGCTGGGGGCAGGGCTCGCTACAGGAGATCGACCACGTGCCGTTCGTGCGCCCGCTCACGAAGCTCGCCGCGACCGCGGGCGGGACCGAGGAGATCGCCGGGCTGACCGATCTGGCCTTTCAATCGGCCCTTGCACCGCACGGGGGTCCGACCTTTGTGGATTTCCCGCTCGACTACGTCTTCCAGGAGGCGCCCGAGCAGCAAGCTGCTCTGATCGAGAGCGCCGCTCCGCGGGCGTCCGCGGCGGCGATCGAACGGGCGGGCGAGCTATTGGCGGAGGCCGAGCGCCCCGTGATCATGGCCGGGACCGACCTGTACTGGGGGCATGGCGAGACCGCGCTGCTCGAGCTCGCGGAGACGCTGCGGATTCCTGTGTTCCTGAACGGCCTCGCGCGCGGGTGTGTACCCGCGGATCACGAGCTGTTCTTCTCTCGCGCGCGCTCACAGGGTCTGAAGGGTGCCGACGTGGCACTGGTGATCGGCGTGCCAATGGACTTTCGCCTGGCTTTCGGGGCTGCCTTCGGCGAGGAGACCGAGATCGTCGTGATCGACACCGCCGAACCAGAGCGGGCGCACCCCCGTGCGGTGGCGGCCGAGTGCTACGGGGATCTGGCGCGCACGTTGGGGGACCTGCGTGAGGCCGCGGGCGCACGGGCGCTCGACAGCCAGGCGTGGATCGCGGAGCTGCGCGGCGTCGAGACCGAGCGGCGCGAGGCCGAGCGGGTCGAGCGCGAGGACGACCGCGCGCCGCTGCATCCCATGCGTCTGTATGCCGAGCTCGGGCAGGTGATTGACCGCGACGCAATCGTGATCGGCGATGGCGGGGACTTCGTCTCATACGCGGGCCGCGTGATCGACAGCTACCAGCCCGGCTGCTGGCTGGACCCGGGACCTTTCGGCTGTCTGGGCACCGGCCCCGGATATGCGCTTGCGGCCAAGCTCGCACACCCCGAGCGCCAGGTCGTGCTGATGCTAGGAGACGGCGCCTTTGGTTTCGCGGGAATAGAGTTCGACACGCTCGTGCGCCACGGTGTAAACGTCGTGGCGGTGATGGGCAACAACGGGATCTGGGCGCTTGAGAAGCACCCGATGGAGTTCCTTTACGGGTACTCCGTCGCGGCGGAGCTGCGGCCCGAAACGCGTTATGACCAAGTGGTCGAAGCGCTTGGCGGCTATGGCGAGTTGGTGCGGACACCCGGCGAGCTGAAGCCCGCGCTGGAGCGGTCGTTCGCAGCGGGGCAGCCGGCGCTGGTCAACGTGCTGACCGATCCCAGCGTGGTCTACCCGCGCAAGTCAAACCTCGCGTAGTAACTAGCTAGCTGACGCCCGCCAGCTGCAGCGCGCCGCCGTGCAGGATGTCGTGCTCGGAGACCTCGACCTGGTCCAGGCCGAAGGCCCGCATCGCTTCGCCCAGCACCACCATCCCCGCGACGATCGTGGGGGCGCGATCGGGATGCAGGCCCACGACCCGGCGCCGCTCGGCTTCGTCCATGTCCGCGAGCCGTGCCAACAGCATTTCCACGGTACCCAGCGTCAGCGGATAGCCGTTCACGCGGTCAGGATCGTAGGGGTCGAGCTCCTGGTCGATCGCCGCGGCCGAGGTGGCGGTGCCCGCGACGGCGATGCCGCGCGTCACGGGCTCGCGCTCGTTCTGGGGCAAGCCCTCCGCGAAGGTTCGCCGCACGTCGTCGGCCAAGGCCTGCAGCTCGGCGGGCGCGGGCGGGTCGGACTTGATGTGGCGCTCGCTCATGCGCACCACGCCCACGTGCAGAGAGATGTGAAACCCGGCGGTGTGGCCGTGGCCCACGACGAACTCTGTGGAGCCGCCGCCGATGTCGGTCACGACGGTGGGGCTGTCGCTCTGCTCGTCGTGGGGGCGGCCCGACATCGCGCCCAGGAACGTGAGCTGCGCCTCTTCATCTCCACTCAGCACGCGCGCATCCAGGCTGAAGTCCTCGCGCACGCGGGTGGCAAATTCCCGGCCGTTCTCCGCGTCGCGCACGGCCGAGGTCAGGACCGCGAGGTTGGCCTCGCACCCGTGGGCGTCCATCTCCTTGCGGTACTCGCCCAGCACCTTCAGTACCCGATCGATGGCCGCTTGGGACAGCGAGCCGCGCGCGTCCACGCCGTCGCCCAGCCGGGTGACCCGGGAGTGGCGCACGAGTTCCCGAAGCGAACCCGCCTCGCGGTCGACCTCCGCGACCAGCAACCGTGTGGAGTTGGTCCCGATGTCGATCACGGCCACGCGCATCTGCGGGATGCTAGAGCCAGCGGGACTGCGGCGGGATGCGGCTCCCAGGCGCTTATCGAAGGCTCGATCTTTGCTAGAACATAAGGAGCGACGCGGGGTGGAGCAGTCTGGTAGCTCGTCGGGCTCATAACCCGAAGGTCGCGGGTTCGAATCCCGCCCCCGCTATGTCACTAACCCGCGACCGTCCTTCGGGACGGTCGTTTTCGTTGGGCATAAGCTCGGACGTGATCGTGGCCGCGAAGTTGAGTGCTTGGCGGTTCTTGTCGTAGGTGATCCTCACGTCGAACGCCTTGAATATCTCGGCAAGCTCCTCGTCGGTTGCCTTCTCGATGGTCGGGCGAAGGTCAGGCACGGCGTCGAGCATCGCCACGATTTCGTCGGGATGATGGCCGGCCGGGCGCTTCGCCGCGAGCGCGTCGAGCGCGTCCGCGATAGCGGCCTTTTGCGTGCTCAGCTCCACGATGCGTTCGCTGGCGAGGGCGACGATCGGATGGGCAGGGTCGTCGTGCTCCTCTAGTCGTAGCGTTTGCGCCCGTAGCGAGCGATTGACCTTGCTCAGTTCGGCCTCAAGGCGGGAAGCCTCGACGGCGTGCTCCTCCCACGTCGAGGCGGTCGAGGCGGCAAGTTCGTCCCGCAGCAGGCGCAGCCGGTCGGCGCTGAATATGCGGCGGCTCAGGAAGTCGAGGATCGGCTCAAGCAGCCTTTCCTCCTTAATCCCGAGCACCTTCGGGTGGTCGGCGTGCGTCGCGGCGGCGTCGCTGCGACGCCGCACGTACTGGCAGCGATACCAGTTCGATCCCCTCTGATGCGAGCCTTCCATGCTGTGTCCGCACAGTGCGCAGCGGACGCGCCCACGAAGCGGGTAGAGGCGCTGTGCCTGCCGCTTGACCTGTTTGTGGCCCTGGCGAGGCATCCCGACCTTCATCGCCCGTGCTTTGCGCTCTGCTCGCTGCTCGACCATCTCGAATAGCTCTCTCGACACAAGAGGCTCGTGAGTGGGGTTCGCGCTCCAAACCCACTCGTCTCGGGGGCGAATCTGTTGCCGGCCGCGCCGCTTGTCGTTGCGTCCCCACACGTTGAATCCCGTGTACTTCGGGTTTCGCAGGATCGCGCCAATGACCGATCGGCTCCACGTATGGCTCAAGGCGGTCGCGTCCTTGCGGTTCGGGATCGGCGCCGGGAACTTCTCGATGTTCCGGTTCAGCTTCTCGCAGATTTCCCCGAGCCCGAGAAGGCGCACGTAGTAGTCATCGAAAATCATCACGATCACCGGGCCGCGTATCGGGTCGATGATGAGCCTGTGCTTGTGCTTGCCTTCGCGCGCCTTGCTCGGGTTCGGATGCGGGTGCTCCTCAAGCATGTAGCCGTAGGGAGGACGCCCGCCTGTGTGCCACCCCTGCCGGACGCTCTCCTCCATGCCCCGCCGGCTCTTTTCCATCAGGTCACGCACATACCACTCGGCGATGCCCTGCTTGACTCGCCGAGTGAGAATCGAAGTCGCGTTGGTGTTCAGCGGCTCGTCGGCGGCGAACAGAGTCACGCCCGCGCGTTCAAGCTCCTGCTCGACTCGGGTCGAGTCGGCGGTCATTCGGGACACGCGGTCGATGCTCTCCACGATCACGGCGTCGAAGCGTCCCGTCGTCGCGTCGCGGATCAAATCGTTGATCCCGCCGTCGCGCGGCACGGCGATGTTGAAGCGTGAAGCGTCAGCGCCGTTGCCGCGAACGTCGAGGAACTTCCGGCCGCTCTCTATGTCCCAATAGTGGGCGACGATTGTGTCGCCGAGCGGCTTCACGACCGCCTCGCAACTGAACAACTGGCGCGGGATCGACAGGGAGGGGTCTTGCGCGTCCTCGTCGGAGGTTCGCCCGAGGTAGGCGAACCTCATCGGGTTGCCCTCATCCCGACGAGACGCGCTCGCACGAGGCCGAAGCCTCGGGCTCCTCCGCGCTTTCGGTCGCGGCGCGTCTGAGGAGATTCACGATCACCGAAAGCTGTCGGTCGCGCAAAGGGTTCGCCTCGGCCTCCTCCATCGGGATAAGCGTCACGTTCAGGCGAAGCGAGCCGGACTCGGCAGGATCGGCCCGCCGTCCTCCGCAGTTCTGTGTAGCTGGCTTGGTCAGATGTGTCGGAGTCGGCGGACGATCCTGCGCACGACAGGAAGGTCGTTATCTGCCGCCTAGCGGGACACGCCATTTCAGCGCGGCACAGTTCAGAGCGCCGGCTTCTCATCGCCCGCCGCCGATTGCTTCCATGCGACGAAAGAGCCCGTCCAAGCCATCGTCGAGAGCCACGGCCAAGCGGCAGAGCGTGTCGAAGCCCTCGTTGACGCGCCCGCCCTCAAGCAGCAGAACGTGTCGGATCGAGAGTCCCGCGAGCACCGCAAGCTCCTCGACCCCAAGGCCCCGCTCGCGCCGCAAATCTTTCGCAGCTCGGCCGAAGAAACCAAGCTGCTCGCGCAGGTCGTCGGGCCGATCGGGGGTCGTGGATTGGGAGGCTGTATGCATCGGCGCTCGCCATCCATCTAGATCAGATCGGACGGCAGATTTCAACTCGGAATCGTCGGCGTTCTCGCTCGTTACGCAGCCTGATCGCTCGGGCCGTCAGGCGTAGGAGGCTGGCGGGCGTCGCATGATTCGCAGAGCAGTCCCGGCGCTTGCCGTGCGCGCGCGTCAGTAGCTCGATTGCCGTCCTTGTCATAGCCGCCCCATCGGCACCAGCGCAGGCCCGCCGCCTCGGCCTCGGCCTCTAGCTCTTCGATCGAGGCGAAGAAGTCGGGGTAGAGCTTTTGGAGCGTCGCGCGCTCCTCGCCGGCAGCCGCGAACGCGCCGCAGTTGCACTCGCCCGAGCGGTGCATCAGGGCGGCGGCGTCGGATTCCGGCAGCGTGTGAGTGCGTCGATACCGGAGCATGTCGAGCGTCGTCCAGCTGATGATCGGATTCACGAACACGGCCGCGCTCTCTCGCAGTTTGTCGATCGGTTCTCGCTGAGCGCGACGGCGACTCTCCGCCCGACGAACCCCCGACAGGAACAGGACGCGGGCACGCTTGGAATGGCCGACCTTGCTCTCGCGGAGGAGAGTCCGAATCTGGCGCTCCTTGAGGGCGACGTAGGTGCGTCCGTGCATCGCCGGCCCAGGGAAGCCGAGCCCCGGTTGTACTGACCCATCGCGTCGGATCGTGCCGCCGAGAACGAGCCTGCGGTAGGCGTCGCCCGCGTGGAGGACTCGCAGCGGCTTGTCCAGCCACCGAGCGAAGGAATGGACGAACTCGATCACGCCGGGAACGGCCGTGCCGGTGTCGAGAAAGGCGAGGCCGTCGTAGTGCTCGCGGCAGCGGTGGGCGAGCACGGTGGAGTCGTTGCCTCCGCTGAACAGGCACCACACGGCCACGGGCTTGTGCTCTGCCCGGGCTCGGGCGATCAGCTCGTCCGGCTCGCGTTCGACAAGCTCTTGAGGGTGGGGAGTCTCTTGATCGGTCAGTGCTCACGGAGCCGGCGGGCGCCTCGGGCACAACAGAAAGGTCAAAGAGCACCCTCATGCGGGACAGCTAGATCAGGTCGGGCCGGTCGTTCGCTAGCGGCTGGCGCGCAGCCGTAGACGGACGTGCTCGTTCGAGGACTAGGATCGACCTCGGGGTGGGTGGATACGAACATCACGAGGTCTTCGAGAGACCCCCCCAAGCCGCTCAGATTTGGCGGTACATCGACTTCGCCAAGTTCGTTGACCTGCTCGATCAAAGAGCGCTGTACTTCGCGCGCGCCGATCGGATGGATGATCCTTGGGAGGCGAGTCTGTCTCTTGTCATCGAGGAGCGGCATCTCGCGCAGATCGAGCGCCAGCTACCCCCCGACAGCGATCGCCCGAGACTCACTGAGTACCGCGCTCATTGGCAAGCGCTTCGTCGTCGGATGTTCCTATCGTGCTGGCATCTCTCGGAGCATCAGTCGGCGGCAATGTGGCGCCTGTACTCGGGGTCAAATGGGCATGGCATCGCGCTTCAGTCAACATTCGAGCGCCTTGAGAGTGCCCTGCCGAACGAGTGGCAGCACAGCATTCATGTGGGTGTTCGACCTCCTCGGTAGCAAGGAGGACGACATCACGTACAGCCTCGGCTGGGGTCTCGCGCAGAGCGACGCATTTACGCGCGCAATGCTCGCCGAGGCGTTCGGCGACGCCGAGCAGGGCGAGGTCACATCGATCCGCTTGCAGGAGAGCGAGCGCGGCACCGGGCGGACTGACGTAGAGATCGAGACGGAGCGCCTGCACCTGATCGTGGAGGCGAAGCGCGGCTGGAACCTTCCGCTGGACTCACAGCTACAGCAATACGCGCACCGGCTCAACGAGAACGACGAGCGCGAGGGCAGGATCGCCGTGGTGGCGGAGTGCGCGCCGTACTACCCGCCGGTCGCAGCGTTGCCGAACCCGATCTCGGGCGTCCCGGTCTCCTACGTGCCGTGGAAGAGGATCGCCGAGCTTGCGGTTGACACCGCCGGGGCGAGTCGCAGCCATGCGGAGAAACGGCTCCTTCTGGAGCTAAACAGCTACCTGAAGGGGCTGATGACCATGCAGAACGTGACCTCCAACCTCGTCTATGTCGTCGCCCTCGGCCAAAACCCACTGGACTGGTCCAGCATCACATTCAAGGAGACGGTGGTTGAGCGCAATTACTACTACCACCCGGTCGGCGGGAAGCGCGGGGGGTGGCCGCGCACGCCACCGAACTACATCGGCTTCCGCTTCGACGGGCGCCTTCAGCAGATACGTCACGTAGAGCACTACGAGGTCATCACTCGTCCCCACGACTACATACCGGAGATCATTCCCGACGCGGACTGGACCGCCGAACCCCACTTCCTCTACAGCCTTGGCCCCGTGATTGAGCCGTCGAGGCCGGTCCGCACCGGCAACGTGTTCCGCAACCAGCGCGTCTGGTGCGCGCTGGATCTCCTGCTGACGAGCGAGACGATCCGCGACGCCAGGGACAAGACTCAGGCGCGTCTAGCCGACGCTGGACAGGCCGGCGAGTAGTTCCCGCGCCGGTCCGTAACTAGATTTCTGTGCGTTGCGAAGCTCGTGCCGGCGAGATGATGGTTGCACGCCGATCCCGCTCGTCAACGAGGGTGTCGTCCCTGCCAAGGACCTGGCAAGCATCCGTGCCGACTTGAAGCCACAGCGCGGCGGTCCACGCCGCAAGACAGGCGTCAATCAGATCCTCGCGATGCTTGTAGTGGCGGTCGTCCAGCGGCGAGCCTTCGTTTAGGAGTTGCGCCGTGACGGGATGCGAGCGTAGGTCGAGAGGCGGTGAGGCGTTCCGCAGACCGGCGAGTCGCTGGATAAGCCCGTCGCACGCAGCCGCACGTACGGGGCGCCACGCCGCCGTAGGCAGACCTTTCGGCTTGCGCTTATAAAGGGGCCGTTCGCGGTCGTAACCGAGCACGTCGGCGCCCACGATCGTCGTGTACGGGTAGCACTCGCTCACAATCCGACCGCTTCGCGGTGGCCCGGCGCTCCCGTCGGCGTAAGCCCAGCCTCCGGCTTCAAGCTCGCGGCGCAGCCGCACACCGGCAAGACGCGGGCTCCCGAGGTTCGTTGAGTTCGCCGAGACCTTCCAACGGCCGTAGCGTTGCCCGACCTGCTTCTCGCACAGCCGCTGCCGGTCCGGGTTGAGGACGAGCAGCGGCGCGTCCACGAACAGCATCGCGGCGTCTGTTGCCTGGGCGTTCGCCCATGCGATTGTCTCCTCAACGCCCGTGGTCCAGCCCGCGTACACGATGGTGCCGTCAGGCTCGGCCGCGACGACGCCCGTCTCGTTTGCGACAGTCGTGTCGGCCCAAGCGAGGTCTACGCCGAGAGCCCTCAATGCCCGCCCCTCATGGTCGCCATTCAACAGCACCCAGCCCGAGCGTTCCGGCAGGAGAAGCCGTGATGCCTCGTAGCAAATGGCGGCCGTTGGGGCCTACGCCTACAGCGCTATCCGCCGACAAAGCGCTTCTCGAAGGAGACCGTCGGTGCGCATCGCGACGGTGGCAACCTGCTGCGCGGGGACTGGATCACCGTGGACGACGCGGGACCGAACCTCGTAGTACCCGCGCCGAATCTTGTCTCGTAGTTTGCGTCGTGCAATCTCGTCGGAGCGCAGTTCCCTTGAGATCTCCTCTGCTAGACGCTCTGCAATGTTGTCGCGCTTTGTCGGGTCGCTGAACAAGCTCTCTAGGGCGATCCAGCCGTCCACCAGGCGATCCTCGGCAAGCATCCGCGTGTAGGAGAGGTCAAAACGGCGCAGCGCGAACACGAGCTTAGGATCGTCCTTCCGCCTATAGCTGGCGATCAGGTCCAGCAGTCGTGGAGCGTCGGCAGGAGCGATCCTCATGTCGGCCCCCCACGGCGGTTGACCGGGGCCCATCAGGTCCGACAAGCCCGCGCCGGGACCGGCGAATGCAGCGCCGGGACTGCCAGGGTCGGCGAAGCTAACGGAGATCGCCACGCGCCCCTCGCTCAGCAATCGCAGCGCGAGGAGCACCTCGTCGTGGCGCTCGCGGCCCTGCTGAAGAGCTGAGGGCTCGCCGCGACGCCACGCGATCGTTGTCCGCACGGCGGCCTGCCAGCCGAGCGGCTGCTGGAGGTAGTTCGCGGCCTGGTTACGCACGCGAGCCCAAATGAGTTGCTTGTCCTCGTCGTTGAGCGCCTCGATCGCTCCATCAGCGTGCAGGTCTACGCGATCGGCATCGAGGCGCAGGTGGTGTAGAAGTGACGTCACCTCGATCGAGGCGTTCCCGCTCTCAACGTAGGCCGCGAGCTCTCCCAAGACCTGAGCGAAGATCTGCTCCTGCCAACCGAGGTCGGGGGCAAGTTCGGCGTAGCGAAGCAGGAAGTTCTGCACCAACCCGACGTTGAGTTGCCACGAATGCTCGACGCTCATCTCGTTCGGGTCGTAAAGGAACCGCTCCGTCAATAGCCCCGAGTCGGTGACTCTTTGCACGGTCGCCGCCATGCCGGGCGAATCAAGCAGCGCACGAGTGGCGCCGAGCATGAGCATGGGAGTGTCAGGGCGTGGGGAGGAGACGATCATCGGCTGACCGCTCCCGTCGAAGCGCAACTCGTCCTTCTGCGACCAGCCGCCGTGAAGCGGGCTTACCAACTGCGGTCGTACCAACTGCAGCGCCTCGATCGTAAGGCGCTCAAGCTCGGCGCGAAGCACGTCCATGCGGCTCACGCTAAAGGATGCGGCGCAGCGCCTGGGCGACTTCCGCAGACCTGCCCCCTACCTGCGCGGCCTACGTGAGACTAGCCTGGGGGAGGTGTCCGAGAACCCAAAGGCGCGTCTGGCCAAGGCACTCAACCTGGCGCTGGCCGACGATGAGAGCCAGATGCTCCGAGAGCAGATCGCTCGGGACGTACCGTCAGCGTTGGCCGCGAATGGCCTACGCCTCCTGATCCATCACGAGCTTGACTCAAACGCGGCTGGGGTCGGCTTCGCCACGGCCACCCTCATGGCCGCCGAGCTTGGCGAGGGCGCACAACGGCTGTTTGAGGCTGGCCTGTGGTATCCCGGCGCCGCGTTGGTTCGGCAGCTCATCGAGTGTGGCTACCTGCTGACGCTAATGAGCGAGAGCCGCGATGAGGCCGACGCGTGGATGCGGAGCGGTCACGACGAGATCGTTAGGCGGTTCATGGTCCGTCACATGCGTAGCCGTGCGGCGCAGAACTTCCGGCCGGCCGAGTATGAAAAGCACTGCGATCTTGGGGGCCATCCAAACCCGGCGGGACGCACCCTGCTCCGCTCGCGCGCTGACCACCAACTCGTGTCGTCGCGCTGCCACTGGCTCGACCTGGCGCAGCACTTGGCGGACGTTTGGACAGCATTCGTGGCGGCGCTTCCGGTCTACGACCCCCGTATGCAGATGGGCGACCCGCTCTACGGACCACGACGCTCGCCGGAGAGAGGCGAGTCGATCGAAGGCTCGCTCGCCGCATGGCGCCAGGCCGACCACGCGGGCCTGACCGCTTCCGTTCCCGAATTGGTCTCCGAAGCGACGTGATCGTGGAGCCGCTGTCGCAAGAGCAGGGGCATCGGCTGGCGCTAGCACGCAGCACGGCCAATGACGCGATCCGCGCCGTGGCGTTGCAGCGCGACCGCATCAAAGACCGCGAGGACGACGCCTACTTTGCGGCGGCTGGCTTTCGTCAAGAGGTCGATGTGGCGTTCCTGCTCGTGGCCCTGCGGTGGCTCCGGGAGGCGTCACAGCTGGTTGCCGAGCTGACGCACGACGCGGCGCTCGTGACGGCCCTTGACGCCTTTGATCGCCGGCTGCCGGGTGCCCGTGATCTACGTGATGTACGCGAGCACATCCGCGACTACATACAAGGCAGCGGCAAGCTGCAAAGTCGCGCGACCGCGCCGGATCGGCTTGTCTCGATTGCTTCGCTCGGCTCCCGGACCTGGCTCGGCCATGACGAGCTATCGCACTTCATATGGGCGGGCAAGGAGATCAGACTGGATGACGCCCTCCCGGCGGCGGAGCGCTTGTACGAGGCGATGAGCGAGGCGATCTCGCCCTACGTGGTGCGCGGCAGTGATGGACAAGAGGGGATTCAGGTGCAGGTCGGTCCGGGGAGCAGGCCCGAGACGACCTCCACAGGCTCGATCTAGCCTCTGATCCGGCCCGCGGCCTTGACTTGGCGCGGTTCCACGTCGTATCCCATTCGCCAGCGCCTGCTCCGCTCTGTGGCCCGGCTGAGCGTGGTTATCCCCGCATGTGGGGTTTTAGCCGTCCCTTGGAAATAGGGGCGATGATGCCCTCCTTTCGCGTCAGGGCATCCGATGCTAGTGGATCGGCGGTAGCTCGGATTCAGCGTCTACGAGGTGGCTCCGGCTACCAGCTTGACGCGGGAACGTGAGCGCCGGTCACGCGGACTCCGACTCCTCGGACGTTGAGCCTTCGTCCTGCTCGTAGACCGCCGTGGAAAGCGCCTGCTCGACGGGCTCGAACGCCTGACGAACGTCGCGCCCGTAGTGCTCAAAGACTTGGCTGATTCCGTCCCTGGCGAGGCCGAGAGCGGCGAACACCGGCTCGGGCCTGAGCGTGCGCGAGGGTGGGCCGAAGCTTCCTACCCGATGGGTGCCGTGTAGCTGCTCGGAGCAGAGGGTCATATCCACGTCGCGGACGGCGGGCCAGTCGCCGTGATTCGCGCTCGACAGCGGTGCGTATGAGAGGTCGTACTCCCGCTTGAGCCCGGCCTCGATCGCCATGTCTCGCTGGCTGGCATCCGTGAATGCGCCGAGGTTCACCGGCTGGCTCCAATCTTCGCGCTCAAGATTGACGCGCCGGCCGAAGTGTTCAAGCATTTCGCGGGCGCTCTCGGGCGGATCGTCGCCCAGGTCGTCCTTGATGTGCTCGTACAGCAGCTTCAAGCGCCCGAGCCCAAACGAGCGATATGCCTCGAACAACGCCGGATCGTTCTTGACGATCAGCCAACCCGAGAGGATTCGAGCGTCTACTAGAGGTCGGAGGTGCAACGCCGTCGTGTCGGGTGTCCATGCCGACGGTCGGTCGATGAAGGCATAGAGGAGCCGATACATCCTCGAGGCCAAACCGAGCAGGACTTCGTTTGGCTCGTCTGCCTCGGGATCGCTCAGGAAGGCGGTCTGTTCGGCGCGGAGTCGATCGCCAAGCTCATCCAGCGCGACGAGGATCGCGCTCATCTCCGACACCAGCATCAGCGGCTCGGGCTCTAGCGGGCCATCGGCCTCCGGCATCTCTCGCTCCTCTCGTTGAAACACGACACGGCAACCGACAATCTCACGGCCCCGCCGCCAGAACTCGCGTGGCCAGTCCAGCAGGTCGGGGTGTGCATCCACTTCCATGCCGAAGAAGCTGAGCCACATCGCGCGGATCGTTGACTCGACTGCGGCTTGCTCCTCGTCAGTCAAGCCGCCCGGATACTTGGGGATCAGTTCATAGACGCCTGTCCCCGGATGCGAAAGCTGGCCGTGTACGACGCGTCGCGAGATCGCCGCCATGCGAAGCCGGGTGGACCGCACGCTGGCCTTGTCGGCGTTGTCTGCGATCAGCGAGCGCAACAGCTCGGTCCCGACCTCCTGCTCCGGCTCATGCTCGGTCAGCCAGTCCTCGTACAGCCACAGAGCCGGGCATCGCGGATACAGCCCGAGCGCGTGACCGAGCGCGCTCGGGAGCGCGTGTGGCGCCTCGCTACGCAGGGCCGCGCGCGCGGCCTCTCGACGCTCTTGCGGAACCAGCGCGAACGTGCTCAGCCGGCCATCGGCAAAGCGTGGCCCTTCGGGAACGAAGCGGTCGAGGACGTTCAGAGCGCTATAGGCGGCGCGCCAGTCAGAGCGCCGGCCGAGCATCAGGGCGACCCACAGGAAGTCGGGCAGGATTTCGGAGTGCCACGAGTGCGAGCGCGTCGGCGCCACGGCCATGATCGGAGGGACGAGGACACGCTTTCGTTGCTCGTGATCGCCGAGGACTCCCGACCGTTTGCGCTTCCGCTTCGGATGGCGGCTCATGGCTTAGATGGTCGTCCGAGAGGCGGATGCAACCCGGACATGCTTGCCGATTCTCGATAGCCCCCACGTCGCGTCTCCGCTCCGGCGGGTCTGTCGTGCGCGTCGGCGATCCTACGCCCCGGAACGCGATGCACGAACGAGCGGAACACGAACAGGTCGTACTCGAAGAGATCGAGACGCTGAGGACAGCGCTATTCGATCACTCCCTCGCCGGCATTCATCGCACCGGGGAGGTCTATCCGCTCGGTGCGTTCCTACTTGCCGGAGCGATGATCGACATGCTTGCGGGACTACGGTTCGCGCCCGAACGCGACGGAGACGGGAAACAAGGCAGCCGTTACGCCGACTTCGTGCACGAGTTTTTCCCTTCGGAGTACGACCGGCTGCAGATGGGTCCGAGGCTCTGGCGTGGCCTGCGTTGCCGACCCCTCCACAATTTCTCGGCCGATGATGTGGCGCTGGCGGACAGCCAGTCGGCGGACCTGCATCTCAAGCACGAGACGAATGGGCGGGTGCTGCTGCACTGGCCCGAGTTCCTTGCCGACTACACCACCGCCCTGAAGGGCTATTGGGCTGTACTCGACTGCGACCCGGCGGTGCGCCGCAACGCTCTGATCCGGTGTCAGCGGTTCCCGCCGATGATGGTCACGGAGGTCGCGTTCGTGCCGCCGCCGTTTCCAACGCAGGCATTCTCGACGCAGATCGTTGCCGGGGCAAGCGCGTGGGCAGGCGCGTAGACCGTGACGTATGCCGATCGCCTCCGGGCCCGCGCCTCCGCTGACTAGGCGAGCCGTGTGAGGGCACCTGTAGCGGCCTACGATCTTCCGATGCCCAAATCAGGACGCCCTCGGTCGGAGCGGCCACCCAAGCGGGTCAACATCTCGCAGTTCGAGTCCGTCGAGGACGCGCTCAAAAAGATCGAGCCGAAAAGCAGGTACGTCGAGATTGGCTCGATGCTCTTGCCGCTTGAGAGCGGGATGCCGTCAACGTTGCAGAGCCTCTTCTGGATGTCGATGATTACTCGAAGCGAAGGGCTCCATCAGGCCATTGCCCGCGAGTGCAAGAACGCCAACCCGTATGCCGTCTTCCCTCTGATCCGCGCGTTCGCAGAGGCGGTCGTGCTCGTCTTCTATGTAAATGACCATCCGCAGTACGTCAGGACACTGATCGTCCCCGAGCGCGAGTTGCCGAAGGAAGGCCCAAAACGCAAGTCGATCAAAGCTCTTATCTCGTACGCCTCAGAACACGCGCCTGGAATGGAGGGCGTCTACCGCGAGCTGTCTGAGGCGACCCACTTCGGCTCGACTGCGATGTGGATCGCGCACAAGTCTGAGGGCAGAGGCGAGGAGGGGTATCGGACCTCTTGGTCGAGCGAGCCCCGCTGGCGAAGCGACGAAGAGGCTCTGATCGCCTGCGCGATGGCCTTGGAGATCGCCGACGCGATGGATGCCGTGCTGCGCGCGTTCACGCGGCGGCACGTCTTGCCGCTTCGGGAGGGATGAGTGGTGGGGCAGTAGTCCCCGGCGGCGCACTCTGGCGATGCCGGAAAACGGGGCGACCCGATGCGGCCTTGTCCCGGCAGGCTCCCTGACCGCACCTATCTAGGTGCCGGCGCTCTTGAGCGCGCGCGACTCCTCGATCCGGTAGGCGACTAGGGCGCGCGGCTCGGGCTCGACGGTCGCGGGTTTGTGTATCAATCCCGCCCCGTAGATGCGCCTGCGACGCCAAGGTGCGCTGCCGTTAAGCGACGACGATGGAGGCTGGGGTTAGCGTCCTCGCGCGCCGGTGGTATTGCGCGCTAACTCACCGCATATCGACTAAAGGATCGGCTTTCCGGGGCCGAACCGACGCGGGTCCGTGGGTGCCAGCGGGGGCGCGGGTCGCGCCGATTGGCGGACGACGTCATCGGTAGCTCAGTTGAGGGAACGTTCAGAGTACCGGAACAATCCTGACGTAATATTCATCCCTTAGTATTCGATCGTGCTTATATCGACGACAAGGGCGCCTGCGGGAACTAAATGCGATTTCGCCTGACCAGACGCAAGAGTCGATCCCACGACCCTCGGCCGGAAGGCTGACGTGGCGACGTTCCTCAGCAACCAACCGGTCGGCGAGGTCGACTCGCTATCGGCGCGACAGGTGCGTCGGCTACTCGACGCGCTCGAGGTACACCGCGAGAAGTTGCACGACGGTCACGAGGACGCGATGCGGCTAGCGAGAGGAGGACGCCGGCCGGGATATCTGCTCGACTTCGAGCTGATCTTCCGTTACATGTTTCGCGCCGAGGAACGGCCTGACTGGGCGCAGGAGCTGCAATACCTGTTCAATCACGAGGAGACGACGTTCCTGATCGGCCCCGGAACGCAGCTCGAGATCAAGAAATTCCTAGAGGTCACGGGCCTGGAGATCGGAGCCGACGGCGCACTGCAGCCGCGCAGGCGACTCCGCCGGCGCGAGCGCGGAGACGTCTACGGACTGGACGACGCGGCGATCAGCTTCGGTGCCTTCCGTCTGAACCACCTGTTGCGCCTTCAGAACGTGAAGCTGTGGGAGGACATCGGCGACGGCGAGATCGACGACGAAGCATTCGAGATCGCAAAGGCGGCGCTCGACGCGCGGCGGCGTAGCATCAACGCTCTCGACGCGAACCGATCGGACGCGCTGAACTGGGCGGCGGTGATGAATCTGCGCCGGCACGCAGACAGCGCCGACGTCGACTTCCACCCCTATCTGCTTACGGCTACCAAACCTCTGCTGAACGAGCGGGCATGGAGCCGCGAGATCGTCGGACCAGTTTCCCGTCGCCCGAGCGATGCGATCTACATCGAGATACTGCTGGACACGTTCCCGGCGGCGGGCGAAGCGGTCAACTACACAGTGCAGTCTGCTTTTGACGCCGCGACGCTCGAGCGTGACCTGCGGCGCACGCCTGCCTACCTGGAACCAGACGAGCACCAGCACGACCCCGAATTCGAGCAGGCTATCGAGCAGAACCTCGTCACCGACGAGCTTCGGGCGCAGCTGGACGCGCTCTCGGAGTTCGTCCGAGACCCGGTGATCGCACAGACACAGAGAATCTACGACAACGCGAGCCTCGCGACGCTCAGCGTCACACAGCAGCGAGGCGAGGTGCTGCCGGCCCTGACGCGCTCCCCACGAAAGCTGTTCGATCTGATCGTCGAGGTCAGCACCGCACTCAGCGCCAAAGCGCCCGGCACCGGCCTCGCGGACCTGTGGAACCGGGTCCTCGAGCTCAAGGTCACCCCCGCCATCGGCCACGCCACCTACGAACTGCTCGATCGCGGCGCCGCTCGCCGCACACTCCAGTACCTCGTGGTAGAGCGCTACACGCCTGTGACCGGCGAGCCGGACGCGGCAGGAGAAGCTTCCGCGGGTTCCGAGTACGTGCTGCGCTGGCCGAGCGCCCTGGACGCAGAGGAAGTGCTCGAACGGTTCGCCCAGGCGTTCGAACGACACAACACGCCCGCGGTGGAGATGACCGTTGGGACCGACACGGGCATCGCCGAGTACGGCGCGGAGCTACCGATCACGCTCGCTGACCTCGTGAGCGTGATCGCGGAGGACCAGCGGCTGCGGGGCGAGACGAACAGCACACCAAAGCTGCACTGGATCAGGATGTGCTCAGCGGACTTCGATCTTTACGCGGACGTCTCGCCGCCCGACATCGCCTCGGGACCCCTAATCGGCGTGTTCGTGGATCACCTGAACCACGAGCACCTGCAGGAACTCTACGCCCGCACCTCGGCGAGGTATCTGTTCCCGGCATGGCTCGGGCGAGCGATCCAGGAAATCGGGAATGGGGAATAGGAAACTCCCGCTCGCTTGAAGGCGGGCGGGATTAGAGAAGGAGGATGGATGCCGGGGAGGATTTGGAAGATTCTGCATGCCGAGCCCGAGGAGCCCGCAGCGCGGGTGCTCTCGCGTTGTAGCCGAGAC
Organism: uncultured Solirubrobacteraceae bacterium; assembly: GCA_963697725.1. Taxonomy (GTDB): domain Bacteria; phylum Actinomycetota; class Thermoleophilia; order Solirubrobacterales; family Solirubrobacteraceae; genus Palsa-744. The sequence goes on along the minus strand of OY969096.1, from coordinate 2,795,975 downwards.
ACCGTCGACTGCTGGCACTCGGATAACCATCACGTTAAGCTCGCGTTGTTCCTGCAAACGCACGGACCCGGCGAGGCGCCTGCGCCACCCGGCGAGGCGAAGGTCTGCATCGCGTACGAGTCCTACCACCCCGCGCCGCTGCGTTTCACGCGGGAGCTGAGGGCTACCGGCGGAACCCTCGACCCTCACAACCCTGGCGAGGTGCTCGAACTCGCGGCCGGACGCAACCGTGGACGCAACTATCGCAGCGCGATCCTGCCGCAATGGGTGGCCGTGCAGCGCCAGCCCGAAGGCGTCGCGAAGATCGATGCACACATCGAGGTCCTGAACGGCTCGCCCGCGCTCGACGCCGAGCCGTTCCCACTCTCCGTGACGTTCCCTGAGAAGGACCCCGTCCCATGCTCGTGCTGCTAGCCGGTCTCCCCTACCTTGTTGCGATCATCGCGAACTGGCTGACCGTCGGCCAGATCTTCCGGCCAGGAGAGTCCAGTCAGCCTCAGCCGGGAGTCTGGTCGGCGTTCCTGCTCGCGCCGATCGCGATCGGCGGGCTGACCCCGATCGCGCTCCTGGCGCGTAAGGGCGTTAGCTCATCGGACAGAGGTCTTCTGGCGCTCGCGGCCGTGCTCGCGGTCGCGTTCAGTGTGATCGCGCTTGTTGCGTTCGCGGACACCAACCGGGCGCTGCGGCTTCAGCGGCCCGTGCGAATCTCCGGACACAGTTGGTCGTGGCTGCTCGGGTGGCGACTGATCCTGATCCTAGGGAGCCTGCTGCTCGGCTTTGCGGCGGTCTCAAACATCATCGTGGCTGGCAACTGAGCCCCTCGCGTAGCGGGCCAACACCGGAGCCGTCCTCTCAAGATGAGACCGGGCAGGGTGTCCCGTAGGCGGCAAAGCGCCTGTCTAGTGTGGTACCGGCTCCCCGAGCAGGCGCGTCTCCTCGACTCTGTGGGCTACGGCCCTTGACCTCGGGCCATCTACGGTCGCGGGTTTGCGTATCAATCCCGCCCCCGCTATGTCGGACATCAGACCAGCCTGTCCCCGCGGTCGTTTGGTTTTCAGGTGCCCGCTGGCTTGATCCTCGCCAGCATCCGCGGCCGACTCTGATTGCTGTATCACCGGCTGACCAGCCTGAGCAGCGGACCTAGAGTCGGTGTGTTTCCGCTGAGTACCACTTCAACGCTTATTGCGATAGCCAAGACAACGAGGACGACAAGGAAAACGGTTTGCCTGGCGGCCCAAAAGAACAGCTGCAACTGCTCTCGCTTCAGTCTCAGGTGTTCCCAGCTGTTCATCGCGAGCTCTGCTCGTGGTGTGTGTGAGCTGGCCGAGGCGTCGCTACATAGCCACCGAGATCCAGCAATGCATCTCGCGCTTGGCGTGAAGCGATGAGGACGTCACGAGCAAGCTGCTCACTGCGATCGATTTGTTTCAGCGTCTTCCGCAGTTCGGCAACCTGGCGTACCGGGATTGCGGGAAGTTGGAGTTCGCGAACCTCGAGATGTGCCTGCGTTGGGGCCATTCCCGCAAGGAGCCTACGATTGCGCGGACTTGCGAGAAACGCCGCAGCGACGGTAGGATCCAGCCACTCCTCGTCGAGGCGTAGCGCCTGTAGTGGTAGAGCCAGCACGCAGCCACCCTGCGTATCGACGAATGTCCTCAGATTGTCGCCGGCCAGCGATAGAACGATGTCGCCAGCACGCGTCAGACGTGGTATCTGAGGCAATATCGTCAGATCTATGTATGTGGGCGGCTCTGGATCGCTAGGCCGTATGCTTCGGCTGTGAAGCACCCGAGTACCACTCGGGCGAGAGTCCTCGTGGCGTAGACGGATTCCGCGGACCAGTTCAGCCCGTCCGTCGGCGATGAGGTCTCGCACTGAGATCCATGCGAGGGCATTCGGATCGCCCATTAGATTGCCGGTTCGGATGTCAGCCTCCAGCAGTTGCCAACGCGATTCGGAGGCGGCTGTCGCGGCGCTTCTAAAGTCTTGCCGACGCTGCTCGACGTCAAGTCGAGACTCCTGGTGCACCCAGCGAGCAGGCCGTAGGTTCGCACGTGGACCAAGTAGATCCATCACGGGAATCCCGATGGCGAAGCCACGATCCGCCTCGAGTACGTCGGCGCGTTGACGCCAAACCTCGACTGCGCCCGCTATGTGCTCGATGAGCGGCTCGTCCAGAGGCTCGCGTGGTTGGGGGCTGGCTCTTGTCCCATCTATGAGGAGGACCTTTGGATTGCTGTCGTCGATCGGTCGTCTCACAATCCAGAGAGCCAGCGATATCGCTGTGCGCTCGGCCGCCCGCGGGGGTAGTGCGACAATCGCTTCGACGGCGCCCTGCCGGAGTAGTTGTGCGCGTATCTCTGCGTCGCGACCATTGCGGGAGAGGGTGGACGCCGGAAGCAGCACGTAGCCACGCCCGTCAGCTGTCAGGTGATGAATGGTGTGCTGAAGCCAGGCAAAGTCCGCAACACCTGTGCCTGGCACGCCAAACTTCCATCGGCCGTCAGCAAGTGCCTCGGCAGGGAAATGTGTCCTCAGCCCATATGGCGGATCGCACAGGACGACATCGGCGCGAAGGTCGGGATACGCGTCCTCGAGGAGGCTATCGCCAAGCTCGACCCTGGCGCTCAGGCCCTCCACGTAAAAGCGCTGCTTAGCTATTCGCCAAGCGGCGTGGTTGAGCTCCTGGCCCGCCAACTCTACTCCGGGTCCAGCGACCTTCGCCGCGGCCAACAGAAGGCTTGCCTGTCCAGCTGCTGGATCGAAGATGCGGGTGACAAACGCGGTCTTTGAATCGCCGATTCCGACCCGGACGAGAAGCTCGATCAGCCTACTGCTGGTCCGGGTCTCGACAAACCGCTGATGGCGAGCGAGAACACCGCTGAAGAGGCTTGGGATGTTGGCCGGGGTGAGCTGGCCAACGAGTTGCAGGAGATGGACGCGAGTCTCTGCTTTGAGCGCTGTCAGTGGCGCAAAAGGCTCCGCGAAGGCTGGGTCGTCCCGCGTGCGACGACCGAACGCGACACTGCCGGCTGGCTGGTCCGTGTCCGTGCGCACGTAGACAAAAGCCAATGCGGCGCATATGACATCGATGATTCCCTTCACGTCGAGCTCCGACCGCAGAATGTCGGTGGCCTGCCAAAGAAAGCGCTCGTCCTCCTTCGTCCCGGTGAGTCGGTTGTGCGCGACGAGCCACGTTTCGACCGCATCGAGGGAGAAGAGGTCTCTTCCGCCAGTCGTGCTCGCTGTGGGAGGCGGAAAATCGTCGAACCGCTTACGCCAGTTGCTCACTGCCGAGGGTCGTACGCCAGCAAGCTCGGCGATCTGGCCGAGCGTCACCGGGGGGGCATCTGAGGCAGCGTAGTCATCGAGGATGGGCAGGGTATCTATGTGTATAAGTATATCAAAAGGAAAGACCGTGAATTATTTTCACAGAAATCCCTGCGTGGACCGCAGACCCGGTAAAAAGCCGATGGATGGTGCTAATGCCCGCGAAAATAATGCTAACCGAGGCGTCACTTAGCAGCATTATGCGATCATTAGCATCATGAGGAGCTTTATCGACCTAGAAGGCAAGTTCGGTGGCCAGCCGCGAGAGCTTGGTGCAGAGCTGTCGCGGATCGACACTGGCAAGGGCCAAGAACGCCTCTTTGCGGACCAGCTCCCGGAGCTGTTGCGCACACTTTCAGAGAACGCCCGAATTGCCTCGATCACAGCCTCAAACGCGATCGAGAACGTGACCGTGGCGAAGGATCGCGCGCATCTGATAGCCGAGGGCAGTCCGCGTTTTCGCAATCGCAACGAGAAGGAGTTCGCCGGCTATCGCGATGCGATTGACTACATCATGCGCCTGGAGCGCTACGAGTCTTTGACCGTGCCGTTCATGCTGCACCTGCACCGGCTGTTGTTCCAGTACGTAGATGGGCGCGGTGGGCATCTCAAGAGCGACCAGAACCTGATCGTCTCTTACGAGAGCGGTCGGCGCGAGGTCGTATTCACTCCTCCGGACGAGCACGAGACGCCAACGTTGCTAACCGAGCTCCTGGACCGCTACGAAGCAGCGAAGAGAGAGGCGCGGACCCATCCCCTGGTCTTGATCGGTGCCTTGATAATCGACCTGCTCGCGATCCACCCGGTTGCCGATGGCAATGGTCGACTTGCACGGCTCGTGACCACCTATGAGCTACTCGCGGCCGGCTATGGTGTCGCTCGCTACGTCAGCGTCGAGCAGCGCATCTTTGAAGCCAAGAACACCTACTACCAGAGCCTGTATGAATCACAGCGCGACTGGCATACGGGGCAACACACGATCTGGCCGTGGACGATCTTCCTCGTGCGCGTCCTCGGGGGTGCGTACGATGACTTCGAGCAACGCGTCGCAGCGGGTACGACTAGCACTGGCTCCAAGCAAGATCGTGTTCGTGAGCACATCCTGGATCATGCGCCTGCGGAATTCCGCACCCGCGACATCCATCGTGCGCTGCCGGGCATAAGCTCGGCCACCGTGCGGCTGGTGCTCAACGAGCTACGCGACGCCGGGCTTATCAGCTCCCGCGGCACCGGTGCGGGAGCGCGTTGGCATCTGAGTGATCGGAACGCACTCGACGATGCGGTAGGCGGTGCCGGTCGCTGATCGGTGTTCAGGTCCCGCCCCCGCTATGTGGGCCGAGGGCTCCCCCTCTAGAAAGGTCATTTGGGGGGCGTTTACGGGACACTGCTTGATCCGGAAGAAGCTCGTCCCGCACCAGCGTCCCGTGTGGCCGACCTGACCAATGAGGTGCTGAAACTCGCATGCCCCGAGCGGAACACGCATTATGCGACGCGCTCTAATCTCAGCGCGTTAGGGTCGAGCGACCGGCTGGACGAATGCGCCCGTACGGCGCATCTCGGCAAGCCTCGTCGCATCCGGGTAGTGGCTTTGTCGCATGATCGTTGCCTCGTGCTCAATGTGTAGCTTGCAGGTAGCAGGCGCGTAGTCCTGGAACATCAGCCTCAGTTGCTCCGTAAGCTTCGAGGGCTCTGTTGTAAGGCGCAGAGTTGTGCCGTGCTGTGCGTCACAACCGCAGTTCTAAGCGGTAGCCAGCTTGCGTAGCGAGCAAAACTCCTCGATTCGATACGCGGCTGCCAGGTCGTGTCCCGGTCCTACGGTCGCGGGTTTGCGTCTCAATCCCGCCTCGGAGATACACCTGCGACGTCCGGCCGAGTGGGCGCGGACCGTCCCCGGCGGCCGGTGCTACGCTCCCCGCAGATGTCGTTGCAGAACTCGCTTCTCTCGCTTCTCCTGCTCCCCCCTCGGGGGGAATAGCGCGTGGCGGCCGCGTAGCCGCATACCCAGCAGAGAGGAAACGGCAAAGCGAGAGAAGGAGCACGACATGATGGACGCTTCGGCGGGCAGTACCTCACGCGGGCGCAGCGAGTCCGACCGCATACTGATCTTCGACACGACGCTGCGCGACGGCGAGCAGTCGCCGGGGATTTCCCTCAACAAGACCGAGAAGCTGGAGATCGCCCACCAGCTCGCGCGCCTCGGCGTTGACGTGATCGAGGCCGGCTTTCCGATCACCTCGCCCGGCGATTTCGAGTCGGTGCAGGCGATCGCGCGGGAGGTCGAAGGGCCTGTGATCTGCGGGCTGGCGCGCACTGTCAGTCAGGACATCGAGGCTGTGTGGAACGCCGTGCGCGACGCTCAGCGCCCGCGCATTCACATGGTTATCGCGACCAGCGACATCCACATCAAGCACAAGCTGCAAACCACGCGCGAGGACGTCAAGGGACAGGTACGCGCGGCAGTCGCACAGGCGCGCGAATACACCGAGGACGTCGAGTTCTCGACCGAGGACGGGTCGCGCTCGGACGTGGAGTTCCTGGCCGAGGTGATCCAGATCGCGCTCAATGAGGGCGCGACGACGATCAACGTGGCTGACACCGTGGGCTACACGATGCCGCGAGAGTTCGCCTCGATGTTCGAGGAGCTGTTCCGGCTGGTCCCCGGTCTGCGCGATGTCGTCCTCTCGGTGCATTGCCATGACGACCTGGGGATGGCGGTCGCCAACTCGCTCGCCGGGCTCGAAGCGGGCTGCCAACAGGTCGAGTGTGCGATCAACGGCATCGGCGAGCGCGCCGGCAACGCGTCGCTTGAGGAGATCGCGATGCTGTTGCACACTCGCGAGCCGAGCCTTGGACTGTGGACGGGCATCGAGACGACCGAGATCGCCCGCACGAGCCGCCTCGTCTCGCGCCTGACCGGCTACCCCGTGCAGCCGAACAAGGCGATCGTGGGGCGCAACGCTTTCGCACACGAGGCAGGCATTCACCAGGACGGCGTGCTCAAGGAGCGCACCACCTACGAGATCATGGACGCGAGGACCGTCGGGCTGACCAGCAACTCGATCGTGCTTGGCAAGCACTCCGGCCGCCACGCGCTCAGCGAGGCATTGAAGGAGATGGGCATTGAGATCGACGGGCAGGCCTTGAACACGGCGTTCAAGCGCTTCAAGGAGATCGCCGACCGAAAGAAGCAGGTCACAGCTATGGATTTGGAGGCGCTCGTCACCGACGAGTTGCGCAGCGAGGACATCGGCGGCTTCTCGCTGGACTGGTTCGAGGTCGAGGCGTCGTCGCTGCGTCCAGCGCACGCCAAGGTCTCGGTCACGTTGCCCGAGGGTGGCGTCGGCACAGGCTCATTCATCGGCGACGGACCGATCGACGCCGTGTTCCAGGCCATCAACTCCGCCACGGGCGTCGCCGCCAAGCTCAGCGAGTTCACGATCGGCGCCGTCACCGAGGGTCAAGATGCGCTCGGCGAGGTCTCTGTCGTGCTTGAGGTCGAGGGTGTCGCTGGCGCCGGGCAGGGAGTTTCGACGGACATCATCGACGCGTCCGCGCGGGCCTACGTGCGCGCGCTGTCGGTCGCCGTCGCGCGCTCGCGCGCCGAGGAGGCGATCGGGCTGCCCGAGGCTTCGCCAGGGTGACCCTGGATCAAGCCTTCAGCTTGAAGCCCCGCTGGCGGTCGAGTCGCTGGAAGGGCTCTTACGCGAGCGGCCACGACTCCTCGATCCGGTGGGCGAAGGCCCGTAGTATCGGGGGATTGGCGGTCGCGGGTTTGTGTATCAATCCCGCCCTGTCGATGCATCTGCGACGTCCGGCTTGTCCGTGACGATTGGCCGATGCCGTTTGGAGTGCTGGGATCCGCTGCCCGTGAGTTTCGTGACGTTCTCCGCGCGGCGACACCCACGCACCGTCGGCTGCGGGACCATCTTGTGACGATCATCGCGGTGACAGTCGGTATTGACCTGTTCTGCGCGATCATGGCGTTCCTGCTCGAGCGCCACTCCCAGCAGACCGAGATCAAGACATTCGGCAGCGCCGTGTTCTGGACGACGACTCAACTGCTGACCGTCTCCTCGCAGATCAAGAATCCGATCTCGGCCGGCGGACGGATCCTGGATGTCTTCATGGAGATCTGGGCGATCACGGTAGTCGCCACACTGGCTGGCGCGTTCGGCAGCTTCCTTCAAAAGCGCGGCCAAGAGATCGACGCCAAGCACTGACGGGCGGACCCGGTCGTAGGGCTAGCGACGTAGCTCTGCTTGTAGCCGGGTGGCGAGGCGGACGGAGGCCTCGATCTCGACTTGGCGGATCGAGACGCTCTCGACGCTGAGCCCAAATGGAACTCCGACGCCCCGGCAGAATGCGATGAGCTCGACGGCCGTGGCGACGGCTTGATCGTAGGACGCGTCGAGGGTGTTATCCGCGTGGCGCAGCTCGTTCTCGATCCAACGCGGCACATCGACACCGAGCCACTGAACGAACTCCAGTGTCTTCAGCGAGCCGCAGACCGAGAACGTGAAGACGATCGGCGCTGGCTTGACGTCACGAGCGGCACACTCGTAGTGATAATCGGAGACCAAGTTCTTCGCGGCATTGACGTCATAGATGATCTGGGTGACAAAGAACGAGCAACCTGCCGCCTGCTTCGCCAGCAGACGGACGTGCTCCCCGCGCCCGCGCGTGTGCCGCTCTGGGATCGCGACACCCCCGAGAAGGAGATCCGGGCGCACCTCGGTCCTGAGTTCGTAGGCTCGCAACAGAGAGGTTGCTATCGCCTTCTCACGAGAGGACGCACCGACGAACACCGACAGTACGTGGGGTGGGGCTTGTTCGCTGAGCCACGAGCGAAGTCCTTGCTCTGGATACTTGCTGACAGCGCGGTAGACGATGGCCGGCACTTCCAAGCCGACGAGATCGCGAGCGAGGTAGTCGGCTGGGTCCATCGTGGGTAGGAACGGAAAGGGGCGTTCCTCGGGATTGCGGTCGCTCTCGTCATCAATGTCGTAGAGCACGAGGCCGTCGAGGCCCACAGGGCGCAGGCGCTCAAGCGTTTTCGCGGCGATCTGACTGGCTTGCTCCGGTTCGGTCGTCAGGCGCGGTGGGGTCAGCGCGAACAGCAAGAACTCACCCGTCCCCTCGGCAATGCGCCGCTGCAGCTCCACGCGCTGAAGCGTAACTAAACCCCTATGCACGACGGCTGGGTGCCGGCGGTTGTGAGCTTCCGGTAGCAGCAGCGCCACGCGGCGTCCTTGCGTCCACGAGAGCCGCGTCGAATGCTGCCTGGACGCACCAACCCCCGCGAGAGTCGCCGCGAGTCATGCAACTCAGGGCGACCGTGAAGCAGCTGACGCTTGAAGGTCCAGGGCGAACGCGATCGCGTCTAGGGCTGGCTCGTGCTCAGCTTGAGGCACCGAGACGGTCAGTCGCCGTCGCTCCGGCTCCCAGGTCAACGTGAAGAACGGGCAGCACTCTTGCTCGACCGCGATCGCCTCCCTGACCAGCTCAGCGTCAACGCTCTCATCAAGGTCTGCGACGAGGCTACGGCGCGTCCGTTCGATCAAGCGAGCGTTCCGACCTGCGTGCCGGTAGCGCTCCAGTTGCGAGCGCAGCCCGGACTCGTCAAGCGCGCAACTCGGAGCCATCGGTAGGTCCACAGCCCCTAGCTTACAAATCAACGGTCGTTAGGATGACGCGATGGCAGATGACCGCTGCGCCCTTCTCTGCTTGGACCTGGCGCGCGCGGAGAAGTTGCGCCAAGCCCGGCTCGATCCGCAACCCGCCGGACGCTTCGCTGCCGCAGCAAAGGCGCTGGCGGACCCGACGCGTCTAACGCTTGCGGTGGCGCTACGTGATGGCGGCGAGCTATGCGTGTGCGACCTGAGTTGGATCGCCGAGCGGGCGGAGAACCTTGTGTCCCATCATGTTCGAGCGCTGCGCACGGCCGGGCTCGTGCGCTCGCGCCGCGACGGCAAGATGGTTATGTACGACCTCACCGAGCGGGGTCGGGCCTTGGTCGATGTAGTGCTTGCCGAGCAGGTGACGGCTTGAGCGCTGAGCCGGGTCAACTGCCAACCCTGCACGTCGCTTCGTCAATGAGCGCGACCGGCTCGCGAGCATCGCTCGTTCGTCGCGCGCGGCGGCTCGCTTGGATCGGGCTCGGCTGGCACGGTATCGAGGCAGCGGTCGCCATCGCGGCAGGCGTCCTCGCCGGTTCGGTCGCCCTCGTCGGGTTCGGCGCGGACTCGCTGATCGAGCTAGCGGCAGGAATTGTCGTGCTGTGGCGGTTGGCGAGCGCTCGCGCGATCAGCGAGCGTCACGCTCAGCAGATGATCGCCGTGTCCTTCTATTTGCTTAGCGCCTATGTCGTCGTCGCGGCGATCCGTTCGCTCGCCGCCGGGGATCGTCCCGCCGTCAGTTGGGTCGGGATCGGCCTATCCGTTTTGACGCTGGCGACGATGCCTCCGCTCGCCAAAGCGAAGGGCCGGGTCGCCGAGCAACTTGGGTCCTCCGCGACCAAGAGCGAGAGCCGACAGACGATGCTTTGCGCCTACCTGTCTGCCGGGCTGCTGCTCGGGCTCGGCCTGAACGCGCTACTCGGATGGTGGTGGGCCGATCCGATTACTGCACTCGGGATCGCGGCCGTCGCGGTCAAGGAGGGGCGCAACGCTTGGCGCGGTGAGGCGTGCTGCACCGCGCCCATCATCGGCGCCGATGGCGACGGATGCACGGACGGGTGCTGCTAGTTCCGAGCCCGTAGAGGTCGCCGCGCGCGCACGGCGAGAAGCGAATAGATCAAGAGTCCCGCGCCGGCAAACGGCGTGGTGCAGGTCAGGGTGTCGAGCCACGTCGCAGACGCCAGTCCGGTCCCCGTGGCGTGGTAGACAGCCGTCGCTCCACCCAGGCCGGACACCGACACGAGGAACATCACAGCGAACAGCGCGGCGCCGCCGAGCGAGAGGATGACGTTCTTGGCATCGAGCGCTTCGGGCTTTGGCTCGGACCCGGTTTCAAGCTGGAGGAGGCGCACGTCGAGCAGTTCCGGGCTGGAGATTGCGGCGGCGCCTGCTTGCTCGCTCCAGTCGGGACCACGCACGACCTTGAGCAGCGCTCCGACCAGGGGGCGGCGCCCGTAGAGCGCGACTGCGCGACGGTCTGCCGCAAGCTCCCGAGCGGCCACGTAGCGGGCGCGCAGGGAGTTCAGTGCCGGCAAGAAGAACAGCGACTCCGAGAGCACTCTGATGATTGCGGCCTTCAACGGGTCGATGTTGCGGACGTGGTAGCGCTCGTGCTCAAGCACCGCGCGCAGCTCCTCGCAGGTCGCGCGTTCGAGCAGTCCACGACTGACCACGACGCGGGGTGTCATCACGCCGTAAACGAACGAGAACGAGTCGGCCCCATCAATGAAAACCACGCGCCCGGCGAGTCCCGTTTGCCGCGCTGCCTGTGCAAGAGCTTCGGGTGCCGTGCTCGCCAGGGCGTGCACGCGACGCGAAAGCACTCGTGAGGCGACCGCCTGTCGCAGCAGCGCGCGCCCGCCGAGCCCCAGGCCCAGCGCGATCAACAGGAAAAGCGCCAGCGGCACGAGCAGCGACGCTCGATCGCTCCATAGGCCGGCAAGCCCACCGTGCGAGACGCGCGCCAAGCTCAGCGGCAGGAGGACGCCGCCTAGCACCCCGCAGAGGACGGTTGCGCCGAATAGCAAAGCGACGCCGACGAACGCGAGAAAGCTGCGGTTGGCCTGATCCAGTCTCATCCGTCCTCCGCGAGTAGAGCCCGCAGCCGGCGCAGCACGGCTGGGTCCGCGCGGGCCTCGTCTATGAAATGCGCGACCGCAGCATCCCCGTGCGCGCGCAGCACGTCGCGGACAGCGAGGCCGGCGGCGTCGGCGGCGGTTGCTTCGTAGACGTAGCGTCGTCGCTCGCCGTGGCGCGCGAGAACGTTCTTTGCAACGAGCCGGTTCATCACGGTCATCACGGTCGTATAGGCAAGCGGCGAGTCTCGTTGGTCGTTGAGCGCATCGAGAACCAACCGCACGGAGACGGGCGAGTCGGCCTGCCAAATCACGCCCATCACTTCGGACTCAAGCGGCGCTAGCCCGCTACTCGCCTTTCGTGGCCGACCTGCCATGAATAAAACGCTACTACATTGTTGTCGTGTACTCTCGATCGCATGACCAACACAACCGAGCACGACTATGCAGCGCAAGCACGACAGGCCATCGAGATCGTCTGCTCCGGCAACGTGTCGAGGATGGAGGAGTTCTACAGCCCTGACTTTGTAGATCACGTCAACGACATGACGTTCCACGGCTACGAGGGTGGGCGCGAGTCGCTTGCCTTCTACGGGACGCTGTTCAAGAGCTACCGCATGGGCGTCGAGGAGCAGGTCACCGAGGGCAACCGCGTCGCCTCACGATGGGTTCTGAACGGCACCTACCACGGCCGAGCCGTCGTGCTCAGAGGCATCACGATCAGCCGTCTCGACGAGGACGGCAGGACAGTTGAAGATCGCGGGCACTCCGACTCGATCGCCCTACTAGGGCAAATTGGCGTCATCCGCACGGTCATCCTCGGGCTGGAAATCCTCACCCGCCGCGTCAAGCTCCCGAAGGGAGTTCTCAAGGCGCGCTGAATCCCGCGTGCGGTTAGCGGGAGTGTCCGCGCACGGTCGCCCAGGACTGCCAAGTGATGCGCAGGATGACTAGCGTGATCCCCAGGCCGATCAGCGGATCGGCGACCGGGGCTCCAAGCGCCACGACGACCGCAGAGGCGATCACCCCGAGACTCACGTAGGCGTCGGCGTGGGCGTGATTGCCGTCGGCGATTAGCGCCGGGCTGTCGAGCCGCTGTCCGGCACTCAGACGCACGCGAGCGGCGATGAAGTTGCCCGCATAACCGATCGCCCCGGCGAGCGCGAGTGCCGCTAGGTGCGTAGGGGCTGACGGGTGGATCAGTCGGTCAACGGCCTCGACTCCGGCCACGCAGGCGCTTATGAAGATCGCGGCAACGACCGCCAGCCCGGCGCGTCGCTCCGCTACCTGGGAGCGCAAAGCAAAAGCGATCCCGAGCGGCACAGCCGTCAGGGCATCGCCGAAGTTGTGGATCAGGTCGGCAAGCAGAGCGATGCTGCCGCTGGCGATGAACACGACGGTCTGAGCGATTGCCGTCAGGCCGAGAATGGCTAGCGAGAGCGAGACGGCACGGATGCCCTCACGCGAGCGCTTGATGCTGTCGTGTATGAGCCCATGAGAGTGCCCGTGCTCGTCGCCGTGGCTGTGTTGCTCGTGCTCGCTGGTATCGCGGACCGGCACGGATCGACGCACGAGTCTCAGATGACGGTGAGGCGCGCTGTGTGGATGGCTGTGTAGACGCCTTCCGTGTCGGTGGACGTTCGGGTCCGCGAGAGCAGGCATTGAGTCAAGCTAGCGCAGGCCCGTACCGGGGGCTCCCCCAAGCTGCCGATCGCTCGCTGCGAGTGCTCCTCGTCAGCATGGGCGCCAAGAGCGCCCTGAACGGCCTGTTTCTCGGCCTCGGCGCCGTCGCCCTCCTGGTAGGCGCGGTCGGGGTCGCGAACACATGATCATCAGCGTCTTGGAGCGCCGCTCCGAGATTGGCCTCAGACGGGCGCTCGGCGCGACTCGCGGACAAATCCGCGGACAGTTCCTTTCAGAGCCGATTCTGCTCGGTCTGCTCGGCGGAGCGGTTGGGGTCGCCCTCGGCGCCGCGTCGACCGCCGTCTACGCCCACACCAAACACTGGGCCACCGTCATCCCTGCCGAAGCCTGGGTCGGAGGCATCGCCGCATCCCTCATCATCGGCGCGGTCGCAGGACTCATCCCGCCCTACGAGCTGCCCGCCTCTCACCCACCCAAGCCCTGTGGTCCGTCTAGTCAGGGGACGATCCGACGGCGTACGCTCGCTCAGTCCGCCCACCAGTCTCGCTGACCTGCCACGTCTTCCCGCGGGTTCTCGCCGAGGTGGGGCGCGCCGAAGACGAGGATCTCGAGGCCCTCCGGCCCGGCCTCGTACCCTCGCCATGTGCCAGGCGGAACCCGCACCACGTCCCACTTCTTGACCTCGACGATCTCCTCGTCGAGCTTCATTCGCCCGCTCCCGCCAACGACCACGAACACCTCCTCCTGCTCCTTGTGCGTGTGGCCATAGGGGAACCGGTAGTCGGGCGGGATGTACTGATAGCTCAGGCCGGACTGCTCGAGCTCGAGCGCTTGACTCGCGAGACGGAACTCCAGGTCCGGCGCGCCGTCGAAGTTGGACCCGACGTCCGTCAGATCCTCTCTGAGGTTCCTGAGCGTGAACGGCATGGCCGCGAGTCTACGGTTCAGGCTTCATACCGCCGCCGCGCCGCCAGAGCTGGCGTTGGCTGCCAGACCCCAGAATGAGTCCCGGGGCCACGCGAGGGGCTTTGCGCGTGGACGACCGCGGAGGTTGCGGTCGCGCAACGGCAACCCTCCTCGTGGCCGCAGCAGTCGGCCTTGGCGCTCGGCCCACAACAGGACGCTTGCTGCTCAGGGGCGCAGCAGGGGTCAGTCGTCGTCCTGGTCGCGTTTAGCTCAGCCATGCGGACAGCTCCTCCAAGGCATCGGGGATCACGTAGTAGTAGGCCCACAGGCCACGGCGCTCGGAGTCCACGATCCCGGCGGCGCGGAGCTTGCCTAGATGGTGGGAGAGCGTGGACTGAGATATCTCGAACAGCGGGACGAGCTCGCAGACGCAGACCTTACCCGCGTGCTTGCGCAGCACGTCAACGAGCTGCAAGCGGATCGGGTCGCCGAGTGCCTTTGCGACCTCTGCCATACGCGGCGCTTCCTCTCGCTGAACATCGGGGTAGACGACCGGCTCGCAACAGGGCGCGCCGTTGGCTCGCTTCTGCTTGGGCGCTAGCTCCAGATCGACGGACATCAATTTATATATATCAATAAAATATATGTTTATCGATGTAATACGATTCGTCGCATGGCCGAACCTCCGCTCACGCGCCGCCTGCTCGCCGAGTTGTTGGGCTCAGCATTCCTCGCGGCGCTCGTGATCGGCTCTGGGATAGCGGCGCAGACGCTCTCCCCGAGCGACGTGGGGCTACAGCTGTTCGAGAACGCCGTCGCGACCGCGATGGGGCTTGCGACGATCATCCTCATGTTCGGTCCCGTCTCGGGCGGGCACTTCAACCCGGTGGTCTCGCTCGCCGATGCGACCTTCGGCGGTATTTCCTGGCGCGACGCGCTCGCCTATATACCCGCCCAGGTTGCCGGTTGCATAATCGGCGCGATCAGCGCGAATGGCATGTTTGCGCTGGCGGCCGTCAGCATCTCGACGCACCACCGCGCGAGCGGTGCGCACCTGTTCTCCGAGGCGATCGCCACGGGCGGCCTGTTGCTAGTCATCTTCTCTCTGGCACGAACCAAGCGCCTGAGCGCGGCGCCGGCAGCAGTCGGCGCCTACATCGGCGCCGCCTACTTCTTCACAAGCTCCGCGAGCTTCGCCAACCCCGCGATCAGTCTCGGGCGTATGTTCTCCAACACCTTCGCCGGAATCGCGCCTGCGTCCGTGCCCACATTTGTCCTGGCGCAGTTTGCCGGCGGCGCCTGTGCGATCCTCGCGATCCGCGTGCTCTACCCGGGCGTGACGCCCGGCGAGGCTGCCGAGCTAGTGGTGCCCCACCACGAGCGGACAGTCGGGCAAGCGGCGATCGGCGGCTAGGTGGCGACTGCCTTGTTCGTGTGCTTGCACAACGCGGGGCGCTCGCAGATGAGCCAAGCGCTGTTCGAGCGCGCCGCCGAAGGGCGGCACTCCGCGCTCTCGGCGGGCACGACTCCCGGCGAGCGCGTCCACCCGGAGGTCGTCGAGGTCATGCGCGAGCTTGGCATCGAGCTCGCCGATCGCGTCCCACAAGCGCTGACGGTCGAGCTTGCTCAGCAGGCCGACGTGGTCGTGACGATGGGCTGCGGCGACGCCTGCCCCTATATACCCGGTAAGCGCTACATCGACTGGAACCTCCCCGATCCGAAGGGCCGGCCGCTTGAGGAGGTCAGGGCGACCCGTGGCGAGATCCAGCGGCGAATCTCCGCGCTCATCGCGGAGCTTGACGAGTCGGGGCGCGCCGGTCGAAGCTAGTCGAGCCATTCCGCGATCGGGGCGCGATGCATCGGGGCGCTCGGCAAGCTACGAATCGCAGCAAGCAGGAGTGAGGTGAGCACGTAGGCTGGCGCGATGCGACCGACCCGTGCGGAGCCTTCGCTTGCCGAGATCGCCTGGGAGTGGGGACGGATCGGGTGCATCGGTTTCGGTGGTCCTCCCGCACATATCGCGCTGTTTCGCTTGCTCTGCGTGTCGGACAGGAAGTGGCTGAGCGAGGAGCAATTCGAGCGCGCGATCGCGGCAACGAACCTGTTGCCCGGTCCGGCCTCCACGCAGCTGGCGATCTACTGCGCGTGGCGCCTGCGCGGGCCGAGGGGCGCGGTAGTCGGTGGACTCGGCTTCATCGTGCCTGGCCTGGTCTTGATCCTTGCACTGTCGGTCCTGTTCCTCGCCGGCTCGCCCCCTGCGTGGATACGTGGCGCCGGGGCTGGTGCCGGCGCGGCAGTCGCGCCGGTCGCGGTTCGCGCCGGGCTCGGGGTCGCCGTTCCGATCTGGCGCCGCACGCACGAGGCGCGACGGGTGCGGGTGACCGCCTATGCCCTTGCCGGTGGGATCGCCGCCGCGGTGACTGGTCCCTGGCTCGTGCTCGTCCTGCTCGCCTGCGGCGCGATCGAGGTCCTCGTGCGAGGTCTCGCCCGAGAGCTTGCGGGCCTTCACGTTTGGCCGCTGCTCGGCGCGGTCGTGGAGCCCGGCGGCACTGGTGCGCTCGTGTGGACAGCCTTCAAGGTCGGCGCGCTTGCCTTCGGCGGTGGCTTTGTGATCGTGCCGCTGATGCAGACAGACGCGGTGAGCACCTATCACTGGATGACCCACGGTCAGTTTCTCAATGCCGTCGCGCTCGGGCAGGTCACACCGGGGCCGATCACACAAACTGTCGCGGCGGTCGGCTACTCGGCCGGAGGGCTGCCCTCGGCGCTGCTGGCAGCGTTGATCGCGTTTCTGCCTTCGTTCTCCTTCGTCCTGCTAGGAGCCGCTCGCTTTGAGCGGCTCCTAGTTGACGAGCGCGTTGTAGCTTTCCTTGCTGGTGCCGCTCCGGCCGCGGCCGGAGCGATCATTGGCTCTGCGATCCCGCTGAGCGCAGCGCTCTCTGAGAGCTGGCAGTACGCGGTGCTCGCCGTCGCGGCGGTCGCCCTACTCCTGCTGCGCCGTGGCGTCGTCCTCACGCTGCTCATCGCAGCCACCGTCGGAGCGGTGGCAGGCCTGCTTGGCTCCCCCACGCCGCACTAGCGACTGGGAAAGAACGGCGCCCCACGGGCGACCGGAGCGACGCGGGCGTGCCTTTCTAGCTTGCACTCTTGAGCGTGGGGACTCCTCGATCGGGACCGAGAGACGCTGTAGCAGGGGCCGTCGTGTCGCTATCGTCGAGACGCATGACGATCCAACGCATGGACCACGTTGGCATCGTGGTCGACGACCTCGCGGCCGCGACGGCGTTTTTCCTTGAGCTCGGACTCAAGCTGCAGGGCGAGGGATTGGTGCAGGGCGGTTGGGTGGACCGCGTAGTGGGGCTCGAGGGCGTCCGGGCGGAGATCGTGATGGTGGAAACCCCGGACGGCCACGGACGGCTCGAGCTGACGAAGTTTCACGCCCCGTCGGGTCGGGGCGGGGACCAGCACGCGCCGGCGAACACCCCGGGCATCCGCCATGTCACATTCGCGGTCGACGATCTCGATGCCGCCATCGCCCGCGCGCAGGCCAGCGGCGCGGAGCTCGTTGGCGAGGTGGAGCGTTACAGAGACAGCTATCGGCTCTGCTACCTCCGCGGCCCGGAGGGGATCATCGTCGAGCTGGCGGAGCGGATTGGCTGAGGGGCTCCGAGAGAAGGCATGACCCCTCGACTCTGTGCGCTAGGGCCCGGCCGAAGCCCGACCTCATAGCGTCGGCCGGTTAGTCCGATGCGGCGACGGCCGCTGTCGCGAGCCGGTGATCAGGCGCTGCGGGCACGGTCGATCGGCGTACGACGCCGACTGACCACAATCACGCATCATTTTCTCGGGGGTTAGACCATACCCGACTAAGCCAATCGTTATTATAGCCCGCGCTAGTAGGGTGAAAGCGCCAAGCACGCGATGGGATGACGCGGCTGCCGGGTGTGTTGCTCGTGGCGCAGCGACGCGTGGTCTGCGCCCTTACCCGCCAATGCCGGCGGCCGCAAAGGCATCGTCGAGCGTTTTCGTTGAGGACAGCTCGGAGACGGTCCCCGTGGGCGGCTCGGCGATCACGTCTCCGAGCGCTCCGAAGAACTCGGTGAAGTGCGGGGTGTGAAAATGCTCGTACAGACCATCGAGGCTTGCCCATTCCTCTACGAAGATGAACGTGTTAGGGCGCTCGACGGACTCGTAGATGACGTAGCTCCGGCAGGCGTCCTCCGCGCGCGATGGAGGCGTGACCGCATCCAGGATCGCCAGCCAGCGCTCGCGCGCCTCCGGCTTGATGACTCCATGTGCGTGCAGGATGACCATGGGCGCGCTCCTCCGTTCGGCAGGTTGTTGTCGCGCGACTCTACACGCGGGTCCGTAGCAGCCTCCGCCAAGGCTGCCGATCGCTCGCGGCGAGTCCCTCGTTAACATGTTCGCCTTGTCCTCTCTTTACGACTGGGCTGGTGGCCAAGCAGCGTTTGCGCGACTGATAAACGCGTTCTATGACCGCGTTGAAGCCGACGAGTTGCTCTCGGGACTATTTCCAGGCGGCGTGACAGAGGAGCATCGACTGCACGTCATTGCCTGGTGGTCAGAGGTCTTCGGCGGACCGAGGACATATACCGACGAGCTAGGCGGCTACGAGCGGATGCTCGCCAAGCATCACGACCTGGCGATCACGCCTGAGCAGCGATTCCGATTCGCCTCTCTGATGAGCCTCGCGGCCGACGACGCCGCTCTTCCCGACGACCCTGAGTTCCGTTCGGCGTTCGTTGCCTACGTCGAGTGGGGAACGCGGCTCGCGCAACACAACTCGCAGCCCGGCGCCGAGGTCGTCGAGCACGCGCCGGTCCCGCGCTGGGGTTGGGGCGAGGCGCCACCGTTCAAGCCGTAACGCCGAACTGTGCGTCCGCCCAGCCGAGCGGTCACCTGTATGGGCTACGCGCGAGGGTTGCGCCGCGCCCGTCGAGGGAGAGCTCCGGATCTATCGAGCAGCCATGATGTTCTGCCGAGCGAGGCCGGAACACGGCGCGCCATCCCCGAGTTCGCCCAGGCGGAACGCCGCTGAGCGTCTCGCCATCGTAGGCTGGGGCGATGCTGATGGTCATCTTCGGCGCGGGAGCTTCGTACGACAGTGACGTGAAACGCCCGGTCAGCGGTGCCCGGAACACTTCACGGCCACCGTTGACCGAGCATCTGATCGGGGAGCACTATCGCCAGCTCGCCAACGAATACCCGGCCAGCATCTCCGTGATCGACTATGTGCAGCAGAACCTTGCTGAGGACACTCCTAGCAGCCTAGAGGCGATCCTCGCGCAGTACGCGGCGAGGGCAGACAACAGCTCTGCGTGTCGCCAAGCCCTTGTCGCGTTCCGGTTCTACCTGTGTCACCTCATCACCAACATCACGGATGAATGGCTGCGCGAAACCCACGGCCTTACGATCTACCTCAGCCTGCTGAACCAACTGCTGGAGTGGCAGGAGTCGTCGGGCGAACGCGTCCAACTCATTACCTTCAACTACGACACGCTGCTCGAGGACGCCGCTGCGCGTGTGATCCCCGACTGGCGCATCAATGCGTTGAGCGACTACATCAGCCGCTCTGACTGGGGTCTGCTCAAGCTGCACGGCTCCGTCAGCTGGTCGCGGGTAGCCAATCCCGCCGATGATGCGCGCAGTGAATCCAACTCGGTCCGTGCGCTCGCCGCAGCTGAGCTAGCGCACTCCGGGAGACTTCCTCTTCGGGCGCAGAACGCGACACGCGTCACGTCAACTGACAACGGCGAGGTGCTGCTCCCCGCTATCGCCGTTCCCCTGGCGAACAAGACGACGTTCGAATGCGAAGACATCCAAGTGCAGGCGTTCAAGAGCACGATCCCCGAGATTCGCCGCCTGCTCGTTTGTGGCTGGAGGGCCGCAGAGGCTCACGCGATCCAGATACTGCAAGACATCTACCCGGGCTTCTACCTCGGGATCGTCACTGGCAGCCGGCCTGACCTCGCGGATGTGCAGGGGAATCTTGGTGACGTGTTTCGCAAGGGCAAGCTCGTCCTCACGCAAACTGACGGTATGTCGGCGTTCGCAAAAAATATGAGACAGCAGCTCGCGCCGTTGCTGGCTCCGTGGTAGGGCTGTCGTGCGTATAGGTAATCCGCTCGTCGGTAATTGCGGGGCCCGCCTCTCGTCGTGCTGTTCGCAACCGATGCCCGGATCGCCGAGAGGACGCTTGACGACTGCTTGGCCGCGGGAGCCTGACGGGATGGCTCGAGCGCGAAACCAATGCCTTTGACTCGCTAGGCGCCCGCGGGCCCGTCGCGACGAGTCAGCAGTTCCAGCAGCGCATCGGTCATCTCATCGGCGAAGCTCCGGTTGACCGGCCCGCTCGCGGCGAGCAGGCGGTACCACAGTGCTCCAAAGAACAGCTCCGCGACGAGCTCAAGGTTGACGTCGGCGCCGATCTCGCCGCGCGCGCGAGCGCGGTCAAGGAGGTCCACCATCACCGACCGTCGCCGCGCGAGGAACTCGCTTTGAAACGAGCGCGCGAATGCCTGATCGAGCTGGGCCTCCGCCATCAGCGCCACAAGCAGCCGTGCGGTGCGCCCGCGTGCGCCTAGCACGCTGCGCCGCAGGAATGTACGCAAGTCCTCCGCCAGCTCACCGGCGTCAGGCAGCGGGGCGAGCTTGGCGGCGCCCTCGTTGAGTGCCTCGAGCACGACCGCCGCCCTGGAGGGCCACCAGCGATAGACGGTCTGCTTGCTCACCATGGCACGACGGGCGATGCCCTCCATCGTCAACGCGGGGTAACCGCTCTCCTCGATGATCTCTAGCGCCGCGAGAAGGACCGCGCGCCGCACCGCCTCGCTGCGTGGGCGCCCGGGACCGCTCATCTCCTGAGATTACTGGACGTTGCGTCCTGCTATAAATACAAGACATGCCGTCTTGTATTTGGCCAGACAGCGTCGAGATCATTCTCCGTGGCGAGCACGCGGTCATGCTCGGTTACGTGACGCCGGCGCGCGGGGTCGTGCTTACCCCGGTGACTAACTTTGCCCTGCACGACCGCCAAGCGGCCACGGTCTCGATCAGCACCTCGGTCGGCGCTTGGAGAAAGTTGGCCCGGATCCGCGCCAATCCCAACATCGCCCTGGCCTTTCACACCCGCGCTCACGCGGACCACGAGCGCCCCGAGTACGTGCTCGTGCAGGGGCGGGCAAGTCTCAGTCTTCCGGTTGAAGACTTCCCATCGACCGTGCTTGAGCAATGGGAGCGCATTGAGCCCTGGGGCTCGCTCGGTCCCCTCGCCAAGCGCTGGCTACGCATCTACGGGCGACGGGTGGAGGTCAAGGTCTTCGTCGAGCGGGTAGTCGTCTGGCCCGACCTGGCCTGTACCGGGGCGCCAGAGGTCTACGGTCTGGCGCTTGGCGAGACTTCACCTCCATCGCAGGCTCCGCCGGCCAGGGGCACCGCCCCTCGAGTCGCTCACCGGCGCGCGGCATGGGAAGCGCGACGCCTCCCCGATGCGCTGCTCGGCTGGGTGGGCGCAGACGAGAGACCGATGATCGTCCCCGTTGACATCGGGCCGGCGGCGCGCGAGGGGATCGAGCTGGTCGCGTCGCAGGGCCTGCTGCCTGCGGGCGCGCGTCGCGCTGGCCTGACCGCGCATTGGTTCTCGCGCGGCGTCACCGGCCAGCGTCAGATCGTCCACACTGGCTGGCTCGACGGCAGCACCTATGCGCCACACACCCGCGCCTCCTACCTCATGCCGCCGCTGCGCCCTGTCTACAGGCTCGTTGTGGGGGGCGCAACCCGCAGGCGCTTTCGCCGCGCCGTCCGCGCTGGAGAAAGCGGATAGGACGCAAGACGGGTCGCGTTCCACCTGAAAGCTCAGGCAGGCAGTGTCGGATGCAGGGAGCGGATCTCCAGCTCGGCGTCCGTGGTCGCGCTCGCAACAACGTATATGCCGCCCCGAGCCGTCCAGCAGGAGTAGGGTTTCTCCTCCAGTGCTACACACTCTGCTCTGTCTCTCTCCGGCAATCGCGCTAGCGATACCGCTACTAGCGCGGCGCTATCCAGGGGAGCGCACCCTGCTCGCCGCCTTGCGCAATGAAGCACCGATTCGCTGGCCGCGCTCATGCTCCATCTCGCCTCCTCCTAGCCGGCCCCCGATGTCGCTGATCGCGCGCGGCGGAGAGCTGATCGCGCGCTACCTCGCTGTTCGCCCGCCGCCTGTCCTGATCGCGGCGAGCTAGCCCATCCGCGCCCGATGGCGGGCGTTGGTAACTCGTCCGCGAGAGGATGCCCCGCCCGAGCGGCGCGCCGTGCCGGTGGTGGGGTGCACGGCTAAGTCCACATGCGCGTACCAGGAGCCTTCATGTCTCGTTCCATCTCCGTCGTGCTGGGCGTCCCGCTTCCAGGACTCCCTATTGCGATGGTCAGCCAATACTCCAAGCCAGCTCGGAGCTCGGGAAATGCTCGCCGCAGCCGCGGCCTGAGGTGCTCGCTCGCACTCATCGTCGTGGCGGCGGCCTTGCTCGCGAGCGCCCCGTCGGCGTTGGCTCACGCGCAGCTGCTCGGCAGCTCGCCGCTGTCGGGCTCAACCGTGAAGGTCCAGCCCAAGGAGGTGATCTTCAAGTTCGGCGAGCCCGTCAGCGGTGATCTCGGTGCAGTACGCGTGTACAACGCCCAGGGCCAGGAGGTCGACAACCTTCAGGTGTCCCATCCGGGGGGGCACTCCCACTGGATGGGCGTCGGTCTGCAGCCGCATCTGCCGGACGGCACCTATACCGGCACCTACCGCGTGATCTCGGCCGACACACACATCGTCTACGGCGGCCTGGTCTTCAGCATCGGCCATGTGGGCGCGGCGCCGAAGTTCACGGTCGCCGGGCTGATCGACAAGAACGAGAGCGGCGAGGTGACGAGGGTCGCCTTCGGCGTCGTGCGGGCTATGAACTACTTGACGCTTGCGTTGATGGTCGGCGGCCTTGTCTTTCTGTTCTGCGCCTGGACACCTGCCTTGACGGCCGTGGCGGGGGGTGAGCAGCGCTGGTCGCTCGCCTCGCGCACGTTCGCCCTGCGCCTTCGGCGTTTGTTCGCCGTTGCGATTGTGCTCGGCGTGATCGTCAGCGTGCTCGGCGTTCTCTTGCAGGGTGCGAGCGCGAGCGGCGTGTCGTTGTGGTCCTCGCTGAAAGGTTCGATCATCGAAGACACGCTTGACAGTCGCTTCGGCACGGTGTGGGGGCTGCGGGCGATCGACTGGTTGCTCCTTGGCGCGCTGCTGTTCTCGGCGAAAGCAATGCGCAGGGACGTGGTTTCGCGCGTGCGAGTCGGGTCGCAGGAAGGTGAGTCGCAGGGAAGCGCAGTAGCGAAGCTCACGCCACCTCCGTCACGCCTGCTTCTCGCCCTGCTTACCATCGGTAGCGCCTATCTGGCGATCACTCCGGCGCTAGCTGGTCACGCCAGCATCGAGAGTCCTGTCGCGGTGTTTTTCCCTTCCGATGTGCTGCATGTCCTCGCGGGTAGCGTTTGGGTTGGTGGGATCGCGTGTCTGCTGATCGCGTTGCCGGGGGCGACCCGTCGCCTTGAGGGTGGCGAGCGCAGCCGCCTGCTGCTCGCGACGCTCGCGCGGTTCTCGCCCATCGCTCTCGGCGCAGTGGTCGTGATCGCCGTGACCGGCGTGATTCAGGCATACATCGACGTTCGCAGTTTCCACGGCCTCTTTCACACCACCTACGGTGCGCTGATCATCGTCAAGATCGCGCTGTTGTCCTGCCTGATCGGTCTCGGCTGGGTCAACCGCGAACGAGTCATCCCAGCCCTTGGGCGGATCGTCGGCGACGGGCAGTCGCCGGGTGGGGTCGGTGCCTTGGCGCGCCGCACGATGCGCGGCGAGTTCGTTTTGATGATCTGCCTATTTGGCGTGACCGCCGCGCTCATCAGCTACGCGCCACCGATCGACGCCGCCTCCGGGCCGTTCTCGACCACGACGACGATCGGCCCCGCAGAGCTTGAGATGACGCTCGAACCCGCCAAGGTCGGGCTCAACACGATCCACATCTATCTGATCAATGCCAAGAACGGCACGCAGTTCACCGCGACCAAGGAACTGATGGTCAATGCCCGGCTCCCTTCCAAGGGGATCGGGCCACTTCCCCTGAAGGCCATACTTGCTGGTCCGGGTCACTACGTGCTGAACTCGGCCGTCCTCAGTCCGGGTGGCACTTGGGAGATCGAAATCATGGATCGGACCTCTGAATTTGAACAGCACAACCGCACGGTGAGCGTGTCGATTCGATGAGCGCGCCAAACCGAAGGCACTTGGGTATCGCGATCGCCGTGAGCTTCGCGATATTCGCATGCGTCTCGCTCGCGCACGTCTCTGGCATGGCGCACGGTCTTGCATATCTCAGCCCGGCCGTGTTCGTGTTCGTGCTTCTCTGTCTGGGCCACTATCCTGGCGAGCGCCTGCTCCTGGCATTCACGCGCCCTCGGCGGACAAGGCGCAAGGCGCCCGCTCCGAAGATTCATCTCGACAGAGTCGCGCACATACCGCGTGGTGGCGCTTTGCTCGCGAGGGCGCTCGCGGGTCGCGCCCCACCTCTGAGCGGACAGCTCGACAGCAGGTTCTTGACTGCCTAGTTAGCTCTCTCGCCCGTCGTCTACGGCAAGCAGGTTGAGCGGCCAGGTGGCACGTCTGTTCACTGACTCTGGAGGAACACCCGATGAAACCCAACAAGCTCGCCCTGCTAGTGACAGCAGCAGCCTTGCTCGGTCCCGCAAGCGCGCAGGCGCACATCAGCCTGCACCCCAACACCATCCCGGCTGGCGCCTTCGCCACGCTCGATGTGCGCGTCCCCGGCGAGGCCGCAGGCGCCTACGTCAAGAAGGTTGACGTCCTGTTTCCGCAGGGCTTCACGGGCGTTGACTACGAAAACCTTCCCGGCTGGAGTGTGAAGGTGATCGAAAGCAGGCTCGCCAAACCGATCCAGAGTGATGACGGGCCGATCGACACGCAGGTCTCACAGGTCGTCTGGACCTGGGTCGGGCCGCTGGGCAAGGTCAACAACGGGCAGTTCATCAACTTCCCGCTGTCGGTTGCGATCCCCGAAGACGCGACGGGCAAGCCGCTGGAATTTAGGACCGTCCAGACTTACAGCAACGGCGAAGTAGCGCGCTGGATCGAACCGGCGCTCGACGCCGACCACCCTTCGCCAAGGATCAACGTCACCGCCAAGGGTGGTGTGATTGAGGACATCGCGGGGGACGAGGCAGGGCCAGAAGCCGGGCAGACGGCCGCGAGCTCGGCCGCCTCCTCGACGGCGCCCGCCGTTGTGAGGTCCAGTAGCAGCGGTGCAAGCAAAGGCCTCGGCATCCTCGCACTGATCCTCGGGGCACTCGGGCTGGTCGTAGGGCTCGGTGCGCTCGCCGCTTCGCGCCGCAAGACGGCTACGTAGCGGCCTGGACTTTCGTCCAACAGCGAGCGCCTAATAGGGGTCTGAATGCCGAAAGCGGTTTAGTGCCACGACACTCCAGATGGCCTCGACCACACCGAAGGGCCAGGTTCCGGCTAGGAATCCGTACGCGCTTGACAGCGCGCACCCGCAGGCGAAGGCGAAGATGTAGCGGCGGTGGCGTCGCTCCAAGGCATACATACAGACCATGAAGGTCACCGCCGCCGCGCCGAAGGCCGTAAGCATCGCCGCTCAGTTTGACGCTTGCAGCTCGAGGGCGAATGCGATCGCATAGCGCTCTAGCTGCGAGCGCAGCCCGCCTCGTCAAGCGCGCAGCTCGGAGCCATCGGTAGATCTATCTATCTCCTAAGCGTGAGCACGCCGGTCGCGTTGATTGCTGGATGCGCCGTTGGCCTGAACCGAGCTCGCGTCGTCAGTTTCAGTTTGCTCGCGTGCGCGAGCAAGCGGCGGCCGGTGCGCGTCAGGCTGATCTTGACCTTGCCCACGCCCGCGCTAGAGAACGAGGCTCCTCCTTGCGCGACCAGCGTTGGTTTGCGTTTGCCATTACTCGCCAGGTGAGCCCCCGGCGGCAGCTGCCACCACTGGATGAGCAATGCGCCCGGCTCGGACGAGCTGAACGTCAGCGTCAGTCCTCCGCGCTTGAGTAGCGTCCCGATCTTCATTGCCTTGCCGCTCGGCGTTAGCGCACCGCGGATCGCAGTCGTGAGCGCCGTTGCCGCTTCTTCTTCCCGACGCTTGCTCGCCGCTGCGACTTCTTCTTCGTGGCGTTTCATCGCGGCTGCTTCGTCTAGCTGTCTTTTTGCCCCAGCGGCCAGTGCTTCTTCTGCGTCTTTCCTAGCTCTCGCTTCGCGCTCTTGAGCTTCGCGCTCTTGAGTTTCAACTTCTCGCTCCGTGATCGCCCTTATCCCAACCGGCATGTTCGGGTGTACCGTGATCGCGCTTGCCACGCCCGTCGTGACCCATTCACCACTGCCCTTTTTGCCTTCGGGGATCGCTTTGCGTTTTTCGCCGGTAGCGGTTTCATATTCATCCGGCGTTTGCATCGCAGCTGACTCGGTGAGCGTCGCCGTAAACGACGAGGCTTCTTTGTTGATTGGGGTTATGGAGGAAAGGAACGAGCCCCTTGCTTCGGTGTGTTCGCCGCCGCACTCAAAGGACATGTAGACGCCTCCGCCCGGATTCAGGAGGATCCCGACTTCAGCTTTGGCTTGATCCAGGTACATTGGCTTGATCCAGGTACACGAGTTCTGCCGCGATCGAGCCCGTCTTGATTTCTTCTGGATTCGCGCCTTCGGATTTGCATTCCACGCTTGAGCCCTGCTGCGCGACACAGCCCGTGAACTCGTATTTCGAAACGGTCGAGCGGGGTCCCGTGATTTCGCCGTCCCCACTTGAGCCGGTGCAATGCACGACCGTTTCAAAGTTGGCCAGTTCTGCCACCACTGGCCCTCCTTCGGAAGTGAAGCCGACCGGCAGGCCGCCGGGTGACACAAATTCGAGCACGGGTGAGGCCGCGCTCGCGCTGCCTGCCATGAGCAGCGAGGCAAGAACGATGATCGCCAAGGCGCTTACGCTAGTTGGACGTATCTTCACGGCAGAAACCCTCCGTTCCGCTTTGGCTAGCGCGCCCTAGGCCCACCACAGCGACGCTTGCCCTCCCGTATGACCCCAATGTGCGACCCAGTTACGGCGACGATATTAGCGCTGTCCAGTCGGTGACGCTACTGCAGTTTTTGTCCCGTGGTGCCTGGTATGCCGCTGCCCAGCCGCGAAAGATCAATGAGTGCAAAACGGTCCTGCTGGGCGATGCTGAGGCGCGTCATGCGCTCGCGCAGGCCGCAGCGCTTCGGGCCGGGGGCCAGGCAGGGATGACGTCCGACGCGAACATGGCCCTGCCAGGGCCGGGGCGATGCCGCCGGTCGGTCCAATCAAGGACGCGGATTTCGAGCCGATCGGGGACGTGTCCTTGGAGAAGTACGTCGAGATCTCTAAGGGCTATCCGGGCATGGATACGACCAGTCCAAGGCGCCCCTCGTGGCCGTTGCGTGCATCGCCCTGGGCAAGCTCCTCAGCCGGAACCGTCGGTCCCCGCTTCGCGCAGCGCCGACATCATCAACTGCACCCAGGTGTCGACCAGCGCCTCGTCGTCGAGCTGACTGGGAATACCTAGGACATCGCGCAGTAGGCGGTTGGAGAGCAACGACCCAAGCCCAACGGCGGCGAGCGTAGTCGATGACTGCTCGGGGATCGGAGGTTTCGCGCGCTCGCCGATCCAAGTCGCAAAGCCCGTGAACGTGGAGTTGACAAGCTGGTCGACGGCGGTCCTCAGCAGCTGGGGCCGGTTGCGTGCTTCGACGGCGAGGATGCGCAGCAGCTCAGACTCATTGTCGAGCTCCGCGAGGATGTAGCGAGCGATCAGGGTAAGTTCGGATTTGAGATCCCCGAGTGGGGTGAGCAGCAGGCGGATCTCACGCAGCGCGTCCAGTCGGGCGAGCTGACGCTCGATGCCCGCGGCTAGCACGGCTTCCTTGCTGTCGAAGTGGTGGTAGAGCCCGCCCGCTCCTGGGCTGAGTCCGACCGCGGCTTCGATCTTGGCGATGCTCGTGGCCGCGTAGCCGCGCTCGCTGAACAAGTGCATCGCCTCATCGATTATCCGCTCGCGGGTGGTGTTTGACATGGCCAGTCACCTAAGTATACACTTAGCTATAGTCAGTGGTTCGTGAAAGGTAGATAAGTCGTGTCCGACGCTGGGCTTCCTTCAGATTCAGACGATGTGCCCTGGCCCGGCGATGGCATCGCACGGGGGCGTCTACGACGCACCACCTCCTTGGCGGGCCTGACCGCGCGAACAGCTGGCGAGGCCGCGGTAGTAGCGCTGCGGAGTAAGTTGGTCGGCACCGACAGCTCCGAGTTCCACCTCCGCACGGCGGAGCGCTACGCCGAGCTGTTCGGCCACGCCAAGGGAGTCCTGATGAAGGTCGGGCAAATACTCTCCTTCGCGTCGGTGGGTCCCACTGTGCCGCCGGAGCTGCAGTCGATCTACCAGACGGCGCTATCGCGTCTGAACACCGATGCGCCACCGATGGCGCCCGAGACCGCACGTGTGGTGCTTGAACGGGAGTTGGGCGGCCCGGCCGAGAGCGCGTTTGCCGAGTTCGACTGGCAACCGCTTGTGGCGGCCTCGATCGGCCAGGTTCATGCGGCCCGGCTACACGACGGCCGCGAGGTGGCGGTCAAGATTCAGTACCCGGGCGTTTCGGAGGCGATTCAAGCGGACCTCAAGAACGCCGAGCTGTTGGCGACATTCATGAGCTTGGCCTTCGGCGGCCTGTCCCCCTGGAAGGTTGGCCTCGACCCCCGCGGCGTAGCCCGCGAGCTGAGCGCTCGCATCGGCGAGGAGCTCGACTACCGGCGCGAGTCGGCCAACCAAGCCGAGTTTGCCGAGTATTACCGTGATCACCCCTTCATCCACGTGCCCGAGGTGGTCGACGAGCTCTGCACGGATCGCATATTGACCCAAGAGCTCGTCCGGGGCCTGTCGTGGAGTGAAGCCCTCATCGCCGAGCAAGGGTTGCGCGATAGCTGGGCAGAGGCGATTCACCGTTTCGTCTACGGCTCCTACTACCGCCTGCATGTGTTCAACGCCGATCCGCACCCAGGCAACTACCTGTTCCACGAGGACGGGAGCGTGAGCTTCCTGGATTTCGGCAGCGTCAAGCGCTTCCGGCGCGAGCAGGTCCAACTGCGCGACGCGATCTTCCGTGAATGTCTTCGCAACGACGTACTCGGGACATGGCGGGCGAGTGTGGAGGGTGGTCTGTGGCGCTCCTCGGACCCTGTTACCCCCGAGGAAGTGTTCGCCTACTGGCGCGAGGATAATGCGCTGCTGTGGGCGGAGCAGCGCTTCGTCATGACTCCGGAGTACGCGGCGAAGGGAATCGAACGCAGGTACTCGGCGCACGGCCCTTCCGCCAACGTTCTCCGGCACATAGACGGTCTGCCCGAGTTCACGTTCATGCTCAGGATCGAGATCGCGGTCGCCTCGGTCATTGGGCAGTTGCACGCCGGCAACCATTGGGGCTCAATCTCAGCCGAGCACTACGAGGGCGCGGCACCGCTCACCGCGATGGGCAAGCTCAATCACGAGTTTTTCCAAAGCCGCCGCGTCGCAGGCGATGAATAGCCGACTGGTGGCAGCAATCCTGGTCGCGTGTCTGGGCGGTCTCACTTCTGCATCCTCATCGCATGCATTCACGCTCACCGCGGCCCTGACGCCGGACGTGCTTGGCGCGGCGACGAACGTTTCGACGACGATGACGCTCGTCGAAGGTGCAGCGGCGCCGAAGCCGGTGAGAAAGGTAGTTGCTTATGCGCCAGCTGGGCTCGGGCTGGACGTGCGGGGGATTGCCACGTGCCAACGCATGAGGCTGGAACTTGAAGGGCCGCGTGGATGTCCGGCCGAGTCGCGCGTCGGCTTCGGCGGCGGCGATGGCGCCGTCGCAATCGGGAACACGACCGTTAAAGAGTCGTACACGCTTGACTTCTTCCTCGCGCCGAGCGAACACGGGCACCTAAGGATCCTGATCTACGCCAGCGCCTCGCAACCGATTCAAGTGGAACTCGTGTTGATAGCGAAGGAAATGTCCGGGGCCCCGCCATACGGTTTTGGACTCGCAGTTGAAATACCTCCGATCTCCACGATCCCGGGCGCCGCGATCGCCTCGGTGGAATCGAGCTATGCCTCGCTCGGGGCTTCGAACGTCGCCTACTACCGAACGATCCACGGGCATCGCAAGCTCGTGCACATAAGGGGCGTGGTCGCGCCTGCGAAGTGTCCCAGCGGTGGCTTCCCGTTCAAGACGATCGTCACCTTCGAAGACCACACGAGCAGTACTGGTGAATATCTAGCCCCTTGCCCCGGCGGGCACTGATGAGCGGACGGGTGTGGGCGATCCCGGCCGCGCTGGCTGCTTGTGCCGTGCTCGCGAGCTCGGTGCACGCGGAAACCTCGGCCGTGATTGCACCTCGGTTGTTCGCGGGTGGCCTCGGGACCAGAGGCGCGGTTAGTTTCCAAGTCCGCTTCACCGATTCCAGTAAGCCTGTGCCTGCTTCGGTGCGCCGTATGGTCCTGCGTTTTCCAGCTGGGCTGGCGCTCGACTTGCCGCACCTGCGTAGTTGCAGCCCGTCGCGGTTGCGAACACACACGACCAATGGTTGTCCTGCCGCATCGGCGCTTGGCCGAGGGTACGCACTCGTGGAGGCACAGCCGGGATCGCAGACGATCGCTGAGCACATCTCGTTGTGGGTCTACCTTGGTCCGCTACACAACCTGCAGCCAACCGTGGTGGTCCTCGGGCGCGGGTATACCCCCTTTGATCAGCGAATCGTGTTCAGCGGATCGCTGATCGCAGATCGCGCTCCCTATGGGGAAGCGCTCGAAATGTCCATCCCTCCGATCGCGACGTTGCCGCTCGAGCCAGATGCGTCGATCGTCACCCTCTCGTTGACGGTGGGTGCCCTGAAGCCTCATCACGAGCGCGATCAGAACAGCGTGATCGTGCCCTCGCGGTGTCCGCTCGGGGGATTTCCGGTCGGTGGGGACTTCGTATATGCCGATGGCTCGGGCGGCAGCGCTCGCGCGACGATTCCGTGCCCATGACGACTAGTGAAGAGAGGTAGTAGATGACGCGAATTCGCCGCCTGAGATGGTTCGGCAGGGTTCTAATGGCTGGTGCGATGTGTCTCGGGGCGGCGATGGTCTCGCCCTCCCTCGGCGCCGCTAGTAGATCGACGATCGGCGGGTCCGCATCGACCCCGTTCGCGAGCGCCACCAGGACAACCCGGTTGAACGAGACCGGCCGTCTGCACCTGACGAGCAAGCACAACTTCACCCTGAATGAGCAGGGCTCGGTGTCGGGGACGATCGCAGGCGTGATCTACGTTCGCCTAACCGCGGTCTCGAGTACCCGCGTAACGGTCCAGGTCGAGATCCATCCGGGTGGCGGGTCGGTCGCTGGTAGTGGAACCGGTAGCTATCGCCGCAAAGGCACGATCGCCGAATTCTCTGGCTCGATGTCGTTTAGTCGCGGGACGGGAAAGTATGTCCACGTTCACGGGTCGGGGCTGAGCTTTAGCGGGGTAATCGAAGAAGCGAACCACGACGCGATCACAGTGCACGTGAGCGGCAGCGTGTCGGGCTGATGGGATTGGGTCAAGTCCCGACCTCGCCCGGGAGACAGAATGCTTGAGCTGCGTGACCTTGTAAAGCACTACGCGGCCGTCGGAGGTGAGGTGGTGCGCGCAATAGACGGCGTTTCACTGAAAGTCCTGCCCGGTGAAACCGTCGCCCTATATGGGCCGAGCGGGTCGGGCAAGACCACGCTCCTACTAATGATCGCGATGCTGCTGGAGCCCACCGCGGGCACGGTCCTGATCGACGGACGCGAGATGTCCTCGCTCTCGGAGCGAGAGGCCTCACACTTCAGGCTCTCTGAGCTCGGCTTCATCCGTCAGAGTTTCGACCTCCTACCCGGCGTCAGCGCGATCGACAATGCGACGCTGAAGCTGCTCAAGACACGACGTTGGCGCGAGGCGCGACGTGAGGTAGCGCCGTTGCTCGAGCGCCTTGGTTTGGGCGAGCGCATGCGTCAGCGCTCGGAGACGCTATCGATGGGCGAGCGCCAGCGTGTGATGATCGCCCGGGCTCTATCCACCAAACCGAGCCTGCTGCTCGCCGATGAGCCCACGGGTAGCCTCGACACCCAGCGCGGCCGCGAAGTTCTCGAGCTGCTGCAAGGGCTTTGTCGTGAGCGGGCGGTTGCGGGCGTGATCGTCAGCCACGATCCGATGGCTGCCCAGTACGCGGACCGTGCGCTCGTGCTCCGCGACGGACGGCTCTCGGAGCTCGAGGTCGATCGTCCCTGCGTGCAGACGAGCTCGCAAGCGGGGGGCGCGGTCCAGCTCGCGGCTCCGGTCGACACGAGGTAGCCGTGAAGCCTCTTAACGTGTTGGCGCTCTACGGCGTGCGTCTGCGCGCGCGGCTCTTGCAGGAGTGCCTCGCCGTCGTCGGGATCGCGGCGGGAGTTGCGTTGCTGTTCGCTTCCCAGGTATCCAGCTCCAGCCTTCAGAGCTCGGTCGCGCAGCTCTCACGCGGGATCGCCGGCAAAGCGACCCTACAGCTGCAAGCGCGTGACCCGCACGGCTTCCCGGAAACGATGCTCAAGCGGGTACGTGAACTTCCCGGCGTTCGCGTTGCGGCGCCAGTACTGGAAGCCGGTGCAAATGCGGCGGGCCCAAACGGGAGCGAGGCCGTCGAGCTCATCGGGGCCGATTCGAGCTTGTCTGGACTTGGCGGCACGCTTGTACACGACGCCGCGCTGCGACCGTTCGGGGGGATCGGTGCGGTCGTGCTCTCTGCGGCGCTCTCCAGGCGGATCGGCGTGACGAAGTTTGGCCAGGAAGTGATCTTCGAACTCGGCGGCCACACCGCCGAGGCGCCGCTCTACAAGCGGCCGCACGAACATCAGACGGGGCCACTTGCCGCCGGTGCCGTGGCGATCGTGCCGCTGCCCTTTGCGCAGGAAATGACTCGCCTCGGCGCTCGCGTCAGCCGCATCTTGGTACAGCCGGCTCCTGGGTCCGAACCGACCGTGAAGGCTGGGCTACACGCTTTGGCAGGCGGTCGCTTGAACGTCGAGACCGTTGGCCATGACGAGCAGCTGTTCGCAAATGCCGCCGCGGCGAGCAATCAGTCCAGCGCGCTGTTCTCAGCGATCAGCGCGCTCGTGGGGTTCCTGTTCGCGTTCAACGCGATGCTGCTCACCGTTCCGCAACGCCGGCGGCTGGTCGTCGATCTGCGCCGCGATGGGTATGCCCCTCGGACGGTAATTACTGTGCTGCTGATCGATGCCCTCGCCCTCGGCCTGCTCGCATGCGTGCTCGGGTTGGCACTGGGAGAGGAGCTCTCGATCCACGTGCTTCACTCCAGTCCGGCATTTCTCTCCTTGGCTTTCACTGTCGGCGGCGAGCGGGTGGTGAGCTGGCAGGCGATCGCTGTCGCCACGGGCGGAGGGATGCTGGCCGCGATTGTGGCCGTGCTCAGCCCGCTGCGCGACATCCTTTCCCGTGATCCGCTCGCCGCGACCACCCCACGTGAGAGCGCTGGTGTGGCTCGCGGTGTTGGGCGCGCGGCGCTCGCCGGAGTGGTCTGTCTGCTCATGGCTACGGCGATCCTCCTGCGCGCGCCCGACGCGGCCATCCCGGGAATGGTGCTGCTGGTGGGAGCGCTGTTGCTCGTGTTGCCATTCGCGCTCGGGATCACGCTCAAGGTCCTCAGACGGCTTGCCGGCTTGAGGACCGGCGTGGTCCCGCATGTCGCTGTCATGGAGTTGAACGCCGCTGGCGCGCGCGCCGTCGCGATCGCCGCGACCGGTGCGATCGCGATCTTCGGCAGCGTCGCGATCCAGGGCGCACACGGAGATCTGCTCGCGGGTCTCGACGGCGCGGCGCGCGATACGAACGCCTTCACTGACATCTGGGTTTCCCCCGCAGGCTCGTATGACCTGATGAACACGACTCCGTTCACCCCCGTCGATCGGGCGAAGCTCGAACGTCTACCGGGCGTGCGCACGGTGCGTCTGTACCGCGGGGGGTTGATGGACTACGGCGAACGCCGCGTGTTGGTGATTGCGCCGCCGCGGCAATCGACCCCACTGGTGCCCGTAGGACAGGTAGTGCAAGGCGATCCGATCGAGGCGGCCGAACGCGTGCGCGCAGGTGGTTGGCTGATCCTCTCCCGAGCCCTGGCGTCTGAACGGCACCTACGCATTGGCCAAGCATTCACCTTGCCATCCCCGAACCCGAGCAAGTTCCGTGTCGCGGCCCTGTCTACGAACATTGGCTGGGCGCCGGGTGCGATCACGATGAACGCCTCTGACTATGCGCACGCTTGGGGCAGCGAAGACGCCAGCGCTTACAACATCCAACTCGCCCCTGGGGCCACATCAGTTCAGGTTGTGCGGGAGCTCGAGCGCGCGCTGGGTCCGCATTCGGGGCTGACAGTGAAGACCGCCGTGAAGCACGTCGCCCAACAGAGCGCGCTCAGTCGCCAAGCTCTCTCGCGCCTCACCCAAATCGCCACGTTGATACCGATCGTCGCGGTACTCGCAATCGCCGCAGCGCTCGGTGCCATGATCTGGCAACGACGCCCACGCCTCGCCAAGCTCAAGCTCGAAGGGCTCCCACGAGTCGACCTTTGGCACACGCTCCTGCTCGAGAGCCTGCTGCTGCTCGGCGTCGGTTGTCTGCTGGGGGCGATCTTCGGGCTCTACGGACAGCAACTCGCCGACCGCGCGCTCGCGGAGACGATCAACTTCCCCGTGGTCTACTCGATCACGGCGCTGACGGCGCTCTCGAGCCTCGTCCTGATGACCGTCACGGCGCTCGCAATCCTTGCGATTCCTGGATATCTCGCCGCGTCGGTGCCAGCCACGCTCGCGCTGCAGGAGTGACCTCGCACGCTAAGTTAAATAGGCATGGTTTTCATCCGCTATGTGCTCCCCGCCGTCGGTGCGCTCGCCGGCCTGATTGTGATGGCGCTCGGTGGCGAATCGAACCTCGAGGGCGGTGCAGGCATCATCGGCGCCTCGCTCGCGATCTACGCGATGAACTGGCTGTATCGCGCTTCGGTCAACGGTGATCGCGAGCGCGACGCGGAGGAGGCCGCGCGCGACTACTTCGACGCGCACGGCTATTGGCCCGACGAAGCTCCTCGCGTACCTAACGCGCCTGCGCCTCGGACCTACTGAACACCCGCGACCTCAAGTGCTCCGCTTCTAACGAGCGTGGGCCGAGCCGCGTTCCCGGCGCAGGCTGATGCCCTCGGTGCGCCACGAGTACCCTCCCGCCATGCTTCGCCACCCCATGCAGTGGCTGGGCCAACGCGATCGCGATCTCGCCGCGCTGCGGCGGGCGGGGCGCAGCGCGATCGTGATGCCCGCGATGTTCGCGCTCGGCGACAAGGTCCTCGAGAACCCCGCGGTCGCCACCTTCGCGGCGTTCGGCTCCTTTGCGATGCTGCTGCTCGTCGACTTCGGCGGCCCCATGCGTGCGCGGCTGCAGGCGCAGGTCGCGCTCTCCGTTACGGGTTGCGCCTTCGTCTGCCTCGGAACGCTCGCCTCGCGCACGGTCTGGATCTCCGCCGTCGCGATGGCGGTGATCGGCTTCGCGGTGATCTTCTCCGGCGTCGTCAGCTCGGTCCTGGCGGGCGCCTCGACCTCGCTGCTGCTGGCTTTCATCCTGCCGGTCACTAACCCCGCGCCGCTCTCCGCGATTCCAGATCGCGTCGCGGGCTGGGGCATGGCCGCGGGTGCGGCGCTGCTCGCGATCGTCCTGCTCTGGCCGACGCCAGCGCGAGGCCTGCTTCGCGACGCCGCCGCCGCAGCTTGCCGCGCGCTCGCGGCGCGTATGCGCGCCGACGTCGCCTATCGGCTTGGCGGCGGGGACCCGACGCTCGCGGCCGATCGCGAACGCGCCGAGGCTGCCGCGGCCGAGGCGGTCGCGGCGATGCGCAAGGTCTTCCTCGCGACGCCGTTTCGCCCCACTGGCTTGAATACCGCGGCGCGCACGGTCGTGCGGCTCGTCGATGAGATCGACTGGCTCGACGCGATCCTCGATCACTCCCCGGCGCCGCGTGCGGGGACGTCGGTGAACCGCCCAGCCTGCGCGGTAAAGACCGCGGCGGCGGGCGTGCTCGAGTGCGGCGCCGAGCTGCTTGGGATGACCGGCGGAGACCCCGCCGCACTGGTCGAGGCGATCGCGGAGCTGAAGCGCGAGATGCGCAGGGTCGAGGCCAGCGCCACCACTGAACTACCCGACCCCGCGGCAGGCGAGCTGCTGAGCGCGCTCGACCCGAGCTTCCGCGCGCAGGAGCTCGGCTACGCGGCTTCGCTGATCGCCGAGAACATCGGCTTCACCGCGGCGGCCGAGCGACGGAGCTGGACCGACCGCGTGCTCGGGCGCCAGCCGAAGGGCCTCGTCAGCACGGTCGCGGCAGCCCAGCAGCGGGCGGCCGCCCACATTGACCTGAACTCGGTCTGGCTGCACAACAGCGTGCGCGGCGCGGTTGGCCTCGGGATCGCGGTGCTGGTCGCGAACGAGACCGGTGTGCAGCATTCGTTCTGGGTCGTGCTCGGCACGCTCTCGGTACTCCGCTCCAATGCGCTCAGCACCGGCCAGAACATCCTTCGCGGGATGCTCGGTACCGTCGCGGGCTTCGTCGTCGGCGGCCTGCTGCTGACGCTAATCGGCGCCGACACCACGCTGCTGTGGTTCCTGCTGCCAGTCGCGATCCTGCTCGCGGGCGTCGCCCCCGCCGCGATCTCCTTCGCCGCGGGACAGGCAGCCTTGACGTTGGTGCTGGTGTTCCTGTTCAACATCATCCAGCCCGCGGGCTGGAGCGTGGGGCTCGTACGCGTCCAGGACATCGCGATCGGCTGTGGCGTCAGCCTGCTCGTCGGACTCTTGTTCTGGCCACGTGGCGCGGGCGCCGAGCTGCGCAAAGCGCTCGCGAGCGCCTATATCGATAGTGCCCGCTATCTCGCGGGCGCGGTCGACTTCGGGATGCGCCGCTGCGACGCGAGCGCCGCGCTAACCGCGGTCGAGCCGACCGAAGACGCCGCCCGCGCCGCGGCTTCGGCCCGTCGCCTCGACGACACGTTTCGCAGCTTCCTGGCCGAGCGCGGCTCCAAGCCCGTGCCGCTCGCGGAGATCAGCCGCCTCGTCACGGCGGTCGGCGGCCTGCGGATTGCGGGCGACGCCGTGCTCGACCTGTGGCAGCGCGAGGACGGCACGATCCCAGGCGATCGCGCCGCCGCGCGCGAGGAGCTGTTGCGCAGCAGCGAGCAGATCGAGGGTTGGTATGACAACCTCGCAGCGCGGCTCGCCGACGGGCGCGCCCCGAATGCGCCGCTTGGGCACGACGAGCTCGCGGACGGGCGGCTAATCGAGGCGGTCCGCAGCGACCTGCGCGCCGAGGACGGCCGCGGGACCGCGACCGCGGTGCGCGTGATCTGGACCGGCGATCACCTCGACGCCGTGCGCCGCCTGCAGCAGCGAATCTTCGAGCCGGCGCGAGTCGCCGCCGGGCAGTAGGGCGGCTTAGTCGCTCGGCTCAAGCAGGGCTGCGCGCAGTCGCTCCAAAGCGCTCGCAGGTAGACCGAAGCGCTCCAGATAAGCGGCCGCCCCTCCATGGCGCTCGCGCAACTCGGCTAGTACTTCGAGCATCAGCTCGGGCGGTGAGCTCGACGCCGCGGCAATCGCCTGCTCGGTAAGTCCCGCCGCCAGCGCGCGGGTGCGTACCTTTTCCAGCACCTCACCGCGCAGCAGCTGTTCCGTGAGCGCGTAGTCCTGCGCGATCGTCTCATCCGCCACGCCCAGCGCCGCGAGCACCACCCCCGAGAGGATGCCCGTGCGGTCCTTGCCCGCCGAGCAGTGGACCAGCGCCGGCAGCGTTTCGGGCTCGGCCAGCAGCGTCACCGCCGCCGCGATGCCGGGGCCGCAGCGTCCCAGCACCGCGCCGTAGAAGTCGCGCATGCCTTGGACTTCGCGCAGGTCCACGCGGCCCTCGATCAACGGCAGCTCACGCAGATCCAGCTCCACGCCGTCGATCGCATCGGGGTCCAGCTCGCGCTCGATCGGCTCGCGCAGGTCGATTACCGTGCGCAGGCCGAGGTGCGCGAGCTGCGCGCGACCCTCGGCCGTCAGATCTGCGAGCGCGTCGCCGCGCAGCAGCACGCCCCAGCGGATCGTGCCGTCCTCGGTCTCGTAGCCACCGAGATCGCGGACGTTCGCCGTGCCCGCGATCTCCAGATGCCGTCTGCTCACGCCACCATCATGGCGCGCTCGACGCCCGCTACTCGTGCGATTCCCGCGCGGGCCTGTAGGTCAGGTGCGTGACCCCCGGCGCCTGCACCGCCTGCACCTGCTCGAGTGCCACGCCCGCACCGGCGTTGGGTTCGAACAGGCGCGTGCCGCCGCCCAGCAGCACCGGCACGAGGTCCAGACGCAGCTCGTCGAGCAGTCCGGCCGCGAGGTACTGGCGGACGACGTCGGCGCCGCCCCCCAGCGATACATCCTGGCCGCTCGCGGCCTCGACCGCCTGCGCGAGCGCCGAGGAGATCCCGTCGGTCACGAAGTGAAACGTCGTACCACCCTGCATCTTCAGCGGCTCGCGCGCGTGGTTCGTGAGCACGAACACGGGCGCGTGGAACGGCGGGTCATCGCCCCACCAGCCGTTCCACGGATCCGCGCCCCAGGGGCCGGGGCCGCCCCCGAACATCTTGCGGCCCATGATCACCGCGCCGACGTTCGCCAGCGACTGCTCGACGATCGGCGTGCTCGCGTTGACCGCGCCGCCGTCGCGCCCGTGCGGAATCCGCCAAGCCGCCAGCTCGAAGGCCCACTCGTGCAGCTGCATGCCGCCTTCGCCGAGCGGGTGCTGCTCGCTGGGGTTCGGACCCGCGACGAAGCCGTCGAGCGATACCGCGATGCCGCATTTGAGCTTCGCCATGTGTTCATTGCTCCTTTGGTCTGTTCGATTGTCCCGGCTCAGCTCGTCTGCACGATCAGCAGCCGGTTGCCCTCGGGGTCGTTGAACCAGAACATCGGCGGCACCGGGTCGCCCATCCGCATGATCTCCGCGTTGACGTCCACGCCGCGCGCTTTCAGATCCGCGTGGTCGGCGTCGATGTCCGTGGTCGAGAGCGCGATCCGTGTCTCAACGCCGGTTGGGTCGCCCGGACGGGGTGAGACCAGCGCGATCGTCGTCTCCGCACCCGCCGGCGCCACTTCGACCCAGCGCTCGCTGCCGCCGAAGGGAATGTCTGCGCGCAGCTCGAGGCCCAGCTTCTCGGTGTAGAACGCGATCGCTTGGTCCTGGTCCTTGACCGGAACCATCACTGTGCCCACCTGCGTCAGGTTGTTCGTGGTCTGTGTGTCGCTCATTGATCCTCCATTCGTGGTCGATCTCGGGTTGCTCGCGGCATGTATGGACTGAGACGGTGCTCGGCAAAGAAACTCATCGCCGCTTGGCTCGGAGCCTCGCACGCCGCTGGGCAGCGCGCCTCCTACCCTGCATTGGTAAAGGTGAACAGGCGCTGAAACAGATCGTGCTCCTACGCGCCGTCAATGTTGGCGGGCGCAACAAACTTCCGATGCCCGCGCTGCGCGAGGCGCTTGGGTCCGCGGGCATGCGCGAGGTGCAGAGCTACGTGCAGAGCGGCAACGTCGTGCTCGACAGCGACGCCAAGCCCGATGCGCTCGCGCGCGAGGTGCAAAGCGTGATCGCCGACGGCTTCGGCCTGCAGATCGACGTCCTGGTGCGAACGCGTGCCGAGCTCGGGAAGGTCGTACGCCACGACCCGCTGGGCGACGTGGCCGACCAGGGGAAGCTCTACCAGGTCACGTTCTGCGCCGAGATGCCCGACCCCGCCGCGGTCGCGAAGCTCGCGGAGCGCGCCGTTGAGGGCGAGCGGCTGCTGGGCCACGGCCGCGAGATCTACGCCTGGTTTCCGCACGGCGTCGGGCGCTCCAAGCTCGCGGCCGCGCTCGGCAAGCGGGGGCTCGGCACCATCGCCACCGCGCGCAACTGGACCACCGTCAACAAGCTCTTGACGCTCGCCAGCGAGTAGCACCTCCCTAGACTCACGCGCAATGAGCGACAGCCCCAAGCGTCGGCCGATCCTCGTGCTCCAGCACGCGGGCTGCGAGCCGCCCGGGGCATACGAGGATGAGCTGCTGGCGCGACGCGCCCCGTTCGTGCGCGTGCGCCTCGACGAGGACGAGGAGCTGCCGCACTGGCAGGCCTTCGCGGGGATCGTCGCGATGGGCGGGGCGATGGGCGTCGGGGAGGAGGCCGCGCACCCCTGGCTCGCGCCTGAGAAGCGCCTGATCGCCGAGGCGGTCCGCGCCGGCACCCCCTACTGGGGCGTGTGCCTCGGCGCGCAGTTGCTCGCCGCGAGCCTCGGCGCGCGCGTCGTGCCTGGACCCGAGCCCGAGCTGGGCGTGCTGGACGTGGAGTTGACCGCCGCCGCTGCTGCGGACCCCGTGTTCGGGGCGCTGCCGCCGAGCTTCCCGACGCTCCAGTGGCACGGCGAAACCTACGAGCTGCCCGCGGGCGCCGTGCAGTTGGCGCGCTCCCCGCGATACGAGCAGCAGGCGTTCGTGTTTGAGCGCGCCTACGCGCTGCAGTTCCACCTCGAGGTCGACGCCGCGCTCGCGGGGGAGTGGATGGGAACGCCCTCGTTCGTCGCCGAACTCGAGCAGCAGCAGGGCGCCGACGCACCCGCGGCGCTACGCACGCAGATGCGCGCGCTCGAGCGCGAGTCCGTGCCGCTCGCGCGCGAGCTGTTCGCGCGCTGGCTCGTGCACGTCGTCGGCTTCGGCGAGTAGGCCGATCTGAGATGCTGCGCGCCGTGAGGGGCGAGCAGCAGCGCACGATGCAGATCGATGGTCGGTGCTTTGCCTGGCGCGCGCTCGGCGAGGGACCGCCGCTGCTGCTGCTCAACGGCTACGCGGGGGCCGCCGCCGACTGGGACCCGACGTTCCTGGCCGCGCTCGCCCGCTCCTTCAGCTTGGTCTGCCCCGACAACCGCGGCGTGGGCGCCTCCGAACTGGGGGAGGAGGCCGAGTTGAGCGTCGACGCCATGGCCGGGGACTGCGAACGCCTGCTGGCG
Organism: uncultured Solirubrobacteraceae bacterium; assembly: GCA_963697725.1. Classification (GTDB taxonomy): domain Bacteria; phylum Actinomycetota; class Thermoleophilia; order Solirubrobacterales; family Solirubrobacteraceae; genus Palsa-744. The sequence goes on along the minus strand of OY969096.1, from coordinate 2,755,152 downwards.
GAGCTGGGGCTCGATCGCACGGCGCTCGTCGGCTGGTCGATGGGCGGCTACGTCGCGCAGCGGCTCGCGCTGCGCGCGCCGGAGCGCGTCTGCGCGATGGTGCTGCTCGCCAGCGCGCCCGGCGGACCCACCGCGATCTCCGCGGCGCCTGGCGTCTTCGCCAGGCTCACCGACTACTCCGGCACGCCGCGCGAGCAGGCCACGCGTCTGCTCTCGCTGCTGTTCCCCCCCGACGTCGCGGCCCAGATCGACCGCGACTTCGGCGAGCTCGTCGCCGCCGCGCGCGCCCAGCTCTCGCCGCGCACGCTCGACGCCCAGGCGCGGGCGCTGCTCGCCTGGCACGCCGAGGCGCCGCAGCTACCCGGAACCGACTCGCCGCCCGTGCTCGCGCTGTGCGGCGATCGGGACGTCGTGATCCCGCCCGAGAACTCCGACGCGCTCGCCGCCTTCTGGCCCGGCGCCCGCGCCGAACGGATCGCGGGCGGGGGACACGCCTTCATGGCGCAGGAGCCCGAGCGCGTCGCCGCTCTGATCGCGGAGTTCGTGCAGAGCGCCGCGCCGCAGGGCTGAGAGGCCGGACCGGACCGGGCCTTCAGGCAGGCGCTTGTGCGGCGCCCAGGCCCTCGACCGTCAGCTCCGACTCGATCGCGTGGCGGATCCGCCCCAGCGCCTCGCCGCGGGCGCGCAGCTTGCTCGCCGCGTGCGCGCGCATGTCGAGCTGCGACAGCGTGCCCGCTGCCTCCAGCGCCGCCTGCTCGAGCTGCTTCGCGGGCACCACGCGGTCGAGGAAGCCGGCCGCCACCGCCTCGGCGGGCGTGTGCATCCGTGCGCTCACGACCGCCGCGTCGAAGTACGGGCCCGCCAGCCGCTGACGCGCCAGCTCGACCACGAACCACGGCACCGTCAGGCCGATCCTGACCTCGTTCAGACCGAGCTGAAACGGCCCCTCCACGCCGATCCGGGCGTCCGCGGCGAGCGTCAGGAACGCGCCCGCCGCGACCGCGTGGCCGCTGCAGGCGAGGACCACCGGCCGCGGGAACGCGAGCACGCGCTCGGCGAGCGTCGCGCCCAGCCGCAGCATCTCGACCACGGCCTCGGGGCCTTCGCCGAAGGTCTTCAGGTCGAAGCCCGCCGAGAGGCAGCCCTCGCGTCCGCCGATCACCGTCACGGCTTGGTCGCGCTCGGCCCGGTCGAGCGCGTCGTGCAGCGCGCGCAGCGTCGGGATCGAGAAGGCGTTGACCTTGCCGTCGTCGATCGCGATCGACGCGACGCTTCCCTCCAGGGCGTAGGTGACGGGCTCCATCGGCGGTACTGTAACACCGTTCCGAAACGATGTCCTGAAACTCGCTTAAGCTGCACGGATGCCGCGCCCCAAGCAACGTACGCCCGAGCTGCGCGACCACGTGCTCGCCGTCGCGCTGGCGCTGCTCGCGCGCGACGGGGTGGGGGGCTTCACCGCGCGTGGGCTCGCCCGCGAGGCCGATACCTCGACGCCCGCGGTCTACGAGCTGTTCGGCGACAAGGCGGGCCTCGTGCGCGAGGTGTTCTTCGCGGGCTTCCGGCTGCTGGCAGGGCGTCTGGCGGAGCTGGCCGAGTCCGAGGACCCGCGCGCCGACCTGCTCGCGCTGAGCGACTGCTACCGCCGCTTCATCAACGAGAACCCCGTGCTCGCCGAGGTGATGTTCTCGCATCCGTTCAGCGACTTCGAGCCGAGCGCCGACGAGCGCGAGGCGGGCGCCTCCGTGCGCCGATTCGTGCTCGCGCGCGTGCGTCGCTGTGTCGAGGCCGGGCTGCTGCGGGGCGATGAGACCGACATCGCCCACGTGCTCGTCGCGCTCGTGCAGGGCGTCGCGCTCGCCGAGAACGCACGTCGGCTCGGGCGCCGCCGTGCATCGGTCGACCGGCGCTGGACGCTCGCGCTGAACGGCCTGCTCGACGGTCTGGGTCCGTCCGGTCAGGGCGTCGGCTGATCTTGCTGCGGCATCAAGCAGCGCGCGAGTTCGTCCGATAGGGCGCGTGAGGAGCCACGGCCAACCAGCAGCGGACGAAAGTCCGCCCATCAAAAGGAAGAAAATGTCAGACATGCAGAGCGCCGTAGTCGAACCCCCTCGGGAAGGGCGCATCGCCCGCTCCTGGCGTCTGACGCGCGCCTCCTGGAACGTCGTGCGCGAGGATCGCTCGCTGCTGATGCTCGCCGCCGTCTCTGCGATCACCGGCGGTATCGGCCTCGCGTTGATCTTCATCCTCGCGGGCTCCTTCGACAAGGGTCACCTCCGGGGCGACGAGCTCGCGCTGTTCGCGCTGATCCTCGCCTACCCGCTGACGCTGATCAGCGTGTTCTTCAATACCGCCATCGCCGCCGCGGCCGCCGCCGCGCTCGACGGTCGTCATCTGAGCGTCGGCGAAGCACTCGCGGTGCCCGCCCGCAAGTTCGGCACGATCGCGCTGTGGGCGCTGATCGCCGCGGTCGTAGGCGTCGTGCTTGAGCAGCTCACAAGCCGCCTGCCCCTCGGCGGCAGCATCGCCGCGCGGCTGGTCGGCGTCGGCTGGTCGCTCGCGAGCCTGTTCGCGATCCCCGTGATCGCGCTCGAAGACTGCTCCGCGCCCGAGGCTCTGAAGCGCTCCGCGCACGTGATGAAGAAGCGCTGGGGCGAGGGCATCGGCGGCAGCCTGATCATCGGCGCCTGGGGCGGCATCGCGGTTCTCGTCCTGATCGTGGTGTTCGCCGTCGCCGCCGTCGCCACCAACGACGTCCCCGCCGTACGCGACGCCGTGATCCTCGTCGGCGTGCTCGCGCTCGCCGCCGTGGTCGCGCTGCAGCTGGTCGTGCGCCAGACCTTCGCCGTCGCGCTCTACCGCTACGCCACCGACGGCACGGCACAGGGCCCGTTCGCCGAGGGCGACCTGCAGTCGCCGTTCGGGCGCAAGCGCCGCCGCAGCTAGAGCCCGCGGCTGGAGCCCGGCGTCCAGGCCGGTTTGGCGATGCCCACGCACGGCTATGTTGGCCTGCGTGGGGAATGAGCCGATCACGATTCGCTGGGCGCGGGATGCGCAGGAGGTAAGCGGCGCCTTCGCGCTGCGCGAAGCCGTCTTCTACGGCGAGCAGCACGTGCCGCTGCAGGAGGAGCTCGACGAGCTCGACCGCGATGCGCAGCACCTCGTCGCGCTCGATCCCGACGGCCGCGGCGTGATCGGCACGCTGCGGCTGCTGTCCTTCGGTGAGGAAGCCAAGATCGGGCGCGTCGCCGTCGCCGCGGACCGGCGTCGCCGCGGGATCGCCGCGCGCATGCTCCAGATCGCGCTCGCCCGCGCCCGCGAGCAGGGCTTTACGCGTGTGCGGCTCGCCGCCCAGGTCGCGGCGGTCGAGCTGTACGAGCAAGCCGGCTTCGCCGTCGAGTCCGAGCAGTTCGAGGAGGCCGGCATCCCGCACGTGTGGATGGGGCTGCGGCTCAGTCGCTGAGCTTGCGCTTTTGCGGGTGGACCGTCTCGCCGCGCGCGAGCATCGCCACGAACTGCTCGATCCGCCGGGCGCGCGTGTCCGCGCGCTTGGCGTTGTCGATCCGCAGTAGTACCGCGTAGCGGTTCTGGCTCGTGAGGATCTCGAACATCGCTTGGGCCCTAGGCGCCGCCGCGAGCGCCGCCGCCAGATCTTCCGGCACCTCGATCGTGGCTTGGCCCGCGTAAGCCGCCTCCCAGCGGCCGTCGGCCTGCGCCGCCGCAACCGCCTCCATGCCCGCGGCTTGCATGCGACCTTCCTCCCGCAGGCGAGCCACGATCTCCACGTTGCGCTTCGACCACGCGCTGCGCGCGCGTCGCGGTGTGAAGCGCTGGCGAAACGTGCGCTCGTCGCGGCGCTTGATCTGGCCGTCGATCCAACCGTGGCAGAGCGCCTCATCCAGCGCCTCGTCGTAGCTCAGCGAGGTGGGTTCGGTCGTGCCCTTCTTCGCCAGCACGAGCCAAACCCCCGCCGATGAGGCGTGCCGCTCGGCTAGCCAGGCCAGCCAGGCATCGACGTCGGCGGCGATCAGCTCCGGAAGTTCCTCGGCCATCAGCTCGCAGTCTTGCAGCCCATCAGTTCGTGCGTGCGGGTAAGAAACGCGCTTTCCGCCGTTCAAGATGGACGGACGTTTGATCCCAAGGCATTCGGATAACAGGCGCCGTCGTGAGCGGCCGAAGCTGCTCCTGAGGAGCGTCCGAATCGATCCCCGAGACGTCCGAAGCGAGGAGCCGAATGCCTGGTACCGCAGACACCCAAAGCCCGCAGCCCTTCACGGGCTCGTTCGGCATCATCCAGAGCCAACCCGACGAGCGCACCAGCGTCGTCGCGCTGGAAGGGGAGCTCGACCTGGAGCGCGCGCCATCGCTGAAGTGGGCCCTGGTCAACTCGGTCGACGCCGGTAAGCAGCAGCTCGTCGTCGACCTCACGCAGGTCCGCTTCATGGACTCGACCGCGCTCAGCGTGCTGGTCGGCGTCAACCGCAGCCTCGACGTGGGCTCGCGTTTGGCGATCGTCTGCACCAACCAGAACGTGCTGAAAATCTTCGAGCTCTCGGGGATGGACGGCGTGTTTGAGATCTTCCCCACGGTCGAGCAGGCGCTCGAGCACGTACGCGGCAAGACCGTTCGGATCGGGTGAGAGGCGTGAGCCGCTGATGCCGCGCGGCGCGAACCGGCACGCGCCTCCCGCGCGAGCAGCTTGGCTCGCGCGCACGACCCAACGCGCGCGTGCCGCTCGCCGCCTGCCGGCGCTGCTCGCGCTCCTGTGCGGCGTCTTCGCGCTTCAATCGCTGCCCACCGCAGCCGCAGCCAAAGGCGGTGTCGCGGGCGCCGTGGTCACGACCTCGGTCGAAGCGAGCGCCCAGAGCACCCGTCGCGCAGAACGCGCGGCCGCCAAGGCGGAAGTAGTCCCGCCGGCCGCACCCGCGCCCCCCGTCGAAGCACCCCCAACGGCTGCGGGCGCCCACGTGCGTCATGAAGAACGGCGCCAGCAGCGCCAGGAAGCGCGCGCACAACCAACCGCCGCGACCAGCGCCGCCCCCGCTGTGACGAAGGTCGACTCGACGGTCGCCGGCGACGCCGAAACGCTTGCCCAGCGGCAGAAAAAAGGCTCTGGCGGTGCAGGCAAAAAAGAACGCAAAGACAAAGAAAAAACCAAAGAAAAAACGAAAGAAAAAACCAAAGGCAAAGGCAAAGAAACGGGTGGTGGTGCGACCGGTGAAGAAGCCGAAGACCCGAGCGAGGCCGGCTCTGAAGGCGCCAGCCTAAAGAGCAAGGCGGCCTCCGTCGGCGCCGGCGCGGCCACCGCACAAACGAGCGTCGCCGCCACAACCATCTCGGCCCCGGTCGCGGCGCCTACTCCGGCAGTGGGGACGGGCTCGGCGTCGGTCGTCTCGGCCGCTCCCAACGCCAACGCGACCTCGGGAACTGGCCTCGGCGCGGGGCGCGGTCCCCGTCACCGCCATCGCGCGACTGACCACGCGACCGCCGCCGCCGTTCAGCCGATCGCCACCTCGACCGCGCTCAGCTCGCAGTCGCTAGCGGCGCAGGCGAGCAGCTTGCAGCCGGGCACGCCCCGCAAGGCGGCGAAACGCTCACACCACAGCTCAAGCCAGCCCGCGCTGGTGAAGACCTTCACGAGGATTGTCGGCGTCGTGCCGACGCCGATCCGCATCCTGATCGTCGCGCTGATCGGCCTAGCGCTGCTGCTCGGCGCACGCTCGCTGTTCAGCGGCGTGCGCACGCGACGGCTCGTGCGCCAGCGCGGTCAGTTGCTCGAGGACGTCGGCGTGCTGCAGGCCGCGCTGCTGCCGGTGCCCCCGTCGCGACTCGGCCCCGTGGCGACCTCGGTCGCGTATCGCCCGGCCGACGGCCCGGGCGCGGGCGGCGACTTCTACGACGTGTTCGCGCTCGAGGACGGCCAGCTCGCGGTGATCGTCGGCGACGTCTCGGGTCACGGGCGCGAGGCGCTCCCGCATACGGCGCTGGTGCGCTTCACTGTGCGTGCCTATCTGGAGGCTGGACTCTCCCCCCGTAAGGCCCTGCAGACCGCGGGTAGCGTGCTCGAGCGCCAGCTGGGCGGCTCGTTCGCGACGGTGCTCGCCGCGACATACCACCCCCGCGAGCGCAGGCTCACCTATGCAAGCGCTGGACACCCGCCCCCCGTCGTGCTGGCCGAGCCCACCGTGTCCGGGACCGATGGCGAGACCGAGGATCTCGCTCGGCGCGGCATCGCCCCCGTCACCGCCTGCTCGGCGCCGCCGGTCGGCGCAGGCATGCGTACCGGTACGCGGCAGACCATCGTCTCGATTCCGGGGCCGGCACGGCTGTGCTTCCACACCGACGGCGTTACCGAGGCGCGCATCGACGGCGATCTGTTCGGCGCTGAGCGCTTGGCCGCCGCGCTGTCTGCGCTGGCACCCGAGGCAGACGCGAGCGGGCTGCTGGACCGCGTGGCCGAGCAGTCCGACGCGCGGCCCGACGACATGGCGGCGTGTCTGCTGCGCGTGCTCGATGGCGAGGGCGCGCCGTCGATCGTGCTCGAGCAGCTGGAGCTGGATCGCGAGGCGGTCAGGAGTCCGCGGGTCGAACGCTTCTTGGGGGACTGCGGCGTTTCGCGCAAGCAGGCCCAAGCGGTCCTGGGTCAGGCACGCGCGCGGTTGCAACTCGAGGAGACCGTGCTGCTCGAACTTTCGCTTGGCGCTGAGGGGTCGTCGGTCGCGCTTGCCGAGGACAACGTCATCCATCCGGCTGCGCTCACGATCGCGGGCGCCTCCTAGGAGCTTTGATGAGCGCCGCTCCGACACTCGCCCCCGATGCCGCGATGGTGCTTGGCATCGCCGCCACGGCGATTCCTTTCGCGCGCACGCCCGAGGATGAGGCTGAGCGCTGGCTGCGGGTGCTGCGCCTGCACGGTGAGGTGGGGGTCGTGCTGCAGTCGCTGGGCGTCAGCGAGGATTCGATCGCCATCCACGCCAGCAATGGCCATCATCCTCACTCCCCGGATGCACGCAAGGACGCAGGTGGTGACGGCGGCGAGCGCCGCGATGTGATCGCACTGGTCGGCGACCGCGCCGCGCGCATCGCGGTCGAGCGCGGCGCGGGCGGCGTCGCTACGAGCGACGTGCTGATCGCCGTGCTGGCCGTCTACGGCGAGGTCTTCGAGCGTGCGCTGCGTGAGCACGGGACCGATGCTGACGAGGTGCTCGAACGCCTCGCGGCCGCCGACCGCGCCTGAACGACGCTCAGTCCTTGGACCACCAGTCGGGCGCCGGGATGCCATCGCCTCCCTCGGGGCGATCGGCACCGATCGCGATGATCTCCAGACCCTCGGGGCCGCCCTCGAAGGCGCGTACGACCTCTGGCGCGACGCGCACCACGTCCCACTGGCGCAGCTCGACGATCTCGTCGTCCAGCTTCAGCCGCCCCGAGCCGCCGACGATCACGTAGGCCTCCTCCTGCTCGCGGTGGCTGTGGCCCATGCCCGAGCGCAGGCCCGGGCCGTAGCTGAAGTAGCTGACGCCCAGGTGCTCGGAGTCGAGGTGCTTACGCGCGAAGCGCGCCTCGATCCCCGGCGCGCGCTCGCCCGCGGAGTCTTCGACCTCCATCAGGTTCTTGATCGTGAAGCCGGGCATCGACAGGAGTCTAGGACGCTACGTCGAGAGCGCCGTGCTATTTCTCGTGACTTGTCCAGCTGGACGATTCGCACCGCGACCCCCGCGGACATCGACGCCGTGCTGGCGTTGTGGCGGGCGGGAAGCTCGCACGCCCTGGTCGGCATGCACGACGCCGGTCTGCAGCGGCTGCTCGCGCGCGACGGCGACGCGCTGTTGGTGGCTGAGGTGCAGGGCGTGCTGGCGGGCTCGTTGATCGCCGCGTGGGACGGCTGGCGCGGCAATTCCTACCGGCTGGTCGTGGATGTCGACATGCGTCGCAAGGGCCTCGCCACCGCGCTCGTGCGCGAGGGAGAACGGCGCCTGTGGGGACGGGGCGTGGAACGTCTGACTGCGATCGTCGCCGAGGAGGATGCGGGCGCACGAGACTTCTGGATCGCGACGGGCTATGAGTGTCAGGCGGGGCGAGAGCGCTTCGTGCGCGCGCTCACACGATGACCCCCTCCACTGCGGGTGGGGGGCGCGGGGCACAGATCGTCGCCGAGCGCCTGACCGCGCAGCTGCTCTCGGGTCCCCCCGCGCGCGATCCGGTAGCGGTCGCCGAGCGCCTGCTGGCGATCCAGGGTCAGGACCCGCGCGGCGCGCGCCTGGCCATCCGCTCGCGTAGCGAGGGTCTAGTCGCGGCGGACGTGGACCGGGCCCTGAGCGAGGATCGCTCACTGCTGATCACGTGGCTGAATCGGGGCACTCTGCATCTGGTGCGCAGCGAGGACTACGCTTGGCTGCACGCGCTGACGACGCCGTCGCTGGCGACGGCCTGCGCTCGTCGGCTTGCACAGGAGGGCGTCTCGGTCGCGGCGGCCGAGCGCGGCGTGGCTGTGATCGAGCGAGCGCTCACGGAGGAGGGCCCGCTGACGCGCGCGCAGCTACGCGACCGCATCGCGGCGGCGGGCGTGCGCAGCGAGGGGCAGGCGCTCGTGCACCTGCTGTTCCTCGTGACACTGCGGGGGCTGACCGTGCGCGGGCCGATGGTCGGGCGCGAGCACGCCTACGTGCTGGTCAGGGACTGGCTAGGCGAGCAGGCGCCGGTGCAGCGCGAGTGGGCGCTGGCGGAGCTGGCTCGGCGCTTCCTGGCGGGCCACGGTCCAGCGGATGCCCGCGACCTTGCGCGCTGGGCAGGCTTGCCGCTGCGTGACGCGCGGGCGGGCCTGAGCGCGATCGTGCGCCAGCTGCGCGAGCGCGAGGACGGCCTGCTCGACCTGGCCAAGCGGGAGCCCGCGGCCGAGCTGCCGGCGCCGCGGCTGCTCGGCTCCTTTGACCCGCTGCTGCTGGGTTGGTGCTCGCGCGAGGAAATCGTCGGGGCGAACAAGTCGCTGGTCACGGTCAACGGTCTATTCCGCCCGTTCGCACTCGCTCGCGGCAAGGCCGTCGCGTCTTGGAAGCTCGCCGCGGGGAAGGTCGAGATCGAGCCGTTCGGGCGCATAGCTCGCGCCGAGCGCGAGGCGCTGGAGCAGGACGCGGTTGAGGTGCTTCGCTATCTCTCGCCCTCGGCTTAGCCGACGAGGATCAGCGTGAAGCCGTCATAACCCTTCAGCCCTACGGTCTGGATCGTCGTTGCGCTGACGCGCGGGTCGGCCGCGAGCAGCTCGTGCAGCCGCCGCGCGCCGAGGCCGCCGGGGTCCTCGCCGTCGAAGTCGACGATCCCCCCATCGCGGACCACGTTGTCGGCGATAATTAGGCTGCCGGGGTGGGTCAGTCGCAGCGCCCATTCGTAGTAGTCGGGCGTGTGGATCTTGTCGGCGTCGATGAACACCAGATCGAACGGCTCGGGCTGCTCAGCCGCGAGCAGGGGCAAGGTCTCGAGCGCGGGACCGACGCGTATCTCCACGACCGCGCTCAGGCCGGCACGGGCGATGTTCGCGCCGGCCAGCTCGGCGTAGCGGGGGTCGGCCTCGAGCGTGAGGAGCTGGCCGCCATCGCCGAGCGCGCGTCCCATCCAGATCGTGCTGTAGCCGCCGAGCGTGCCGATCTCGAGCGCCCTGCGGGCGCCGATCGAGCGGGCCAGCAGGTGCAGCAGCTTGCCCTGCGGCGGCGAGACGGCGATCGGCGGCAGCCCGGCCTCGGTGCTGGCGCGCAGGGCGGAGTCGAGCGCCTCGTCCTCGCCGATCAGCTGCCCACCAACGTAGTGGTCGACCTCGCTCCACAGCGATGCTTGCGGGTCGCTCACTTCGCTCCTTCGAGCGTGCTGGGCGCCGTTCTCATAGCGCGTGCTTCTTGGACCGTTCGAGCAGCAGCGCGAACAGGTGCTGTTGAACTTCTGCGGGGAACGGACGCAGCAGCCCGGAGCTGAGCAGCGTGACCTCGCTCGGACCACGCACAAAGCCGAGAAAGTCGAGGTAGATCGGGACTTTGATCTTGCGCACCGCGAAGCTCGCGGTGATGCGCCAGCCGAAGCCGCCGCTAGTGCCGGGGGCGGGCGGCGTGCCTGCCTGGATTGAGACCGGCCCCGGCGTGGCTCCTTTGACGCGCTCGCCCGCGAAGATCAGCTGCAGGTAGTGGGAGAAGCAGCTGCGCACCTTCGGACTGCGGATCGCCTGTAGACCCCTGAGTGCCTCGGCGTTGCTGCTCTGGACTGAGACTTCGGAGCTGACGCTGAGGTCGACGATCCCATGCTTGAGCTCGAAGTCCTTGGAGCCGAGTTCGGCCACGCTCTTGCGCTTGCCGGCGACACCCGCCCCGGCGGCCCCCAACCCCGCGACGCCGGCGCACTGGACCATCTGGTGTTCGAGGCGCTTTTCGTGAGCCGAGCTGCTGTTGTGCTTATCGCTGGCCGCGAAGCCAGGCACGTCTGCGGCGGTCAGGTTGACCGCCTGCGCGTAGGCGAGCGCGCGCTGGCGCGAGGGCGCAGGTTCCGAGGGGGCAGGTTCCGAGGGCGCTGGCTGTGCAGGCGAGGGATTGGTGGGCGCGCTTTCACCCTTTGGTGCAGGTGGGCTCGGCGAGGTGGCGGAGGACCCGCCGCCGCTTTCGCGAGTGCCCGCCGGATGCGGGCTCGACGTGGCGGAGGTGGTGACGGTGTAGCTGCCCTTGCCGCACGAGGCCAGCGCGGCGCCGGCGAGGACGAGCAGCAGCAGGATGAGCGTCCGACGCATTGCGTCCGATTGTGTCAGAGCGCCGTCGCCCGCCAGCGCGGCCCATCCTGAGACGAGCGCTTGGCCCCGGGCGAGCGTCACCTCGCAAGCGTTCGCTACGCTCCGCGGAGATGGGTGAGCGAACGAGCTATGAGCCGGGAACGTTCTGCTGGGTGGACTTGACGTCGCCCGACCAGGCGGCGTCCAAGGCCTTCTATGAGGCGCTGTTTGGCTGGGAGGCCCAGGACATGCCGACGGGCGACGACGGCTCCGTCTACTCGATCATGCAGCTGGGCGGCAAGGACGTGGCTGCGATCGCGCCGCAGCCCGAGCAGCAGCGCGACGCGGGCGTGCCGCCACTGTGGAACTCCTACGTCTCGGTGCAGGACGCCGACGCTACGCTGGCGCGCGCGACGGAGCTGGGCGCGACCGCGCACGCCCCCGCCTTCGACGTGTTCGACGTGGGGCGGATGGCGGTGATCCAGGACCCGCAGGGCGCGTTCTTCGAGTTGTGGCAGCCGAAGCTGCGCTTCGGCGCGGCGCTCGTCAACGAACCGGGCGCGTTCTGCTGGAACGAGCTGATGACGCCGGACCTCGACGCCTCGACCGGCTTCTATGGCGACCTGTTCGGGTGGAGCTTTGAGCCCTTCGAGGCCAGCCCGATGCCTTACCAGCTGATCAAGAACGGCGAGGCGGGTAACGGCGGTATTGCCCAGCCGATTCAGTCGACGCCGCCCAGCTGGCTTGTGTATTTCGGCGTCGAGCAGATCGACGCCGCGGTTGCGCGGGTGGGCGAGTTCGGCGGGCGCACGCTGTCAGGGCCGGACGACATCGGGATCGCGAAGATCGCGGTTGTGCAGGACCCGCAGGGCGCGGTGTTCGCGCTCTACGCGGGCCAGTTCGTCGACTAGCGCCTCAGCGCTTGCTCGCGCGCACGGCGGTGCCGTAGGCGCAGATCTCGGTCCAGGTTGTGCCGAGCTCGGAGGTGTCGAAGCGGAACGCGATGATCGCGTCGGCGCCCTTGGCGCCGGCCTCCTCTTCGAGGCGTTCCTGCGCGTGGAGGCGACCTTCGGCAAGCAGCTTGGTCATGCCCTTCAGCTCGCCGCCGATGAGCGACTTCAGCGAGGCGCCGATCTGCGAGCCGAGGTTGCGAGAGCGCACGGTCAGCCCGAAGACCTCGCCGAGCACCTCTTCGATCTCATAGCCGGGAAGGTCGTTCATGGTGGTGATGATCATCTCGCCTCCTCGCGTGCGTTGGCGTGGTTCGCGGCGGACACTACTCCTCGGCCAGCGCGCGGGCGAGGGTCTGCTCGAAGGAGGCGGGCTCGATCCCGAACGGGGCGGCGCCGCTGGGATCGGTGACGACGGTGTTGGTCGTGAGCCCCTCCACGAGCGGGCGCGCGACGTTGGTGTCGACGGGTGTGACGAGCCCGAGCCACAGCGCCGAGAGCCAGGGGGTGATCAGCGGCACGGGCAGCTTCGGACGCGGGCGCACGCCCATGGCGCGCGCCATCTGATCGAGCATCTCGGAGTAGGAGAGCACGTCGGGTCCGCCGATCTGCACCTCGCGCCCCGCGGACTCGGCGACCTCGGGCGCACGGCGCAGGTACTCAGCGACGTCGTCGATGCCGATCGGCTGCGTGTCCTTGCGCAGCCACGAGGGCGCGATCATTACCGGCAGTCGTTTCACGAGATGGCGCAGCGTCTGGTAGGACTCGCTGCCCGCGCCGACGACCATCGCGGCGCGGAAGTACGTCAGCGGCGGCCCTTCCTCCGCGAGCGTGAGCGCGGTCTCGTGACGGCTGCGCAGGTGCTCGGAGACGGTCTCGTCGCCCAGCCCGCCCAGGTACACGACGCGGCCCACGCCCTCGCGTGCGGCCATCTGGGCGAAGTTGCGCGCGCCCGCGAGCTCGCGCTCCTGATAGCCGGCGCCACCGGCCATGGCGTGGATCAGGAAGTAGGCGACGTTGACGTCCTGGCCGAGACCCTGCAGGCTGTCGGCGTCGCTGACGTCGCCGCGGCGCAACTCGCATCCGAGCTGCTGCAGTGCGCCGGCGCGCGCGGGGTCGCGCACCAGACAGCGCACTCGTGCATCCGAGCGGGCCAGCGACTCGGCCAGGCGGCCGCCGATGAAACCGGTTGCGCCTGTGACGAGAGCCCGAGTGGCGATTGGGTCAGGTTACTCGCGCGGCGCCGGAGTAACTCGCAGAGAGGAGTCGGTCTAGTCGCGCGTCAGTCGGGCGGCGTGGCGCCGTTGCGGCGTTCGGCGAGGTCAGGGCCTGTGGTCGTGGTCATCACGGCCGCGGCGCTGCCGCCGAGCACGCGCCGCACCAGGCCCGGGGTCACGACGCGCAGCGCGGCGGCGATCGCGTAGGGGCGCGGCACGTAGCGCTCGGCGCGGCGCAGCACACCCGCTTGGAAGATCGCCTCGGCGGCCTGCTCGGGCTCAGAGACGATCCAGCGCGTCCACGGCTTCTCGGTCAGCTCGGACTGGGGGAAGCCCTCGGTCGAGATGAAGCCGGGCAGCACGAGGCCGACGTGCACGCCGTGCGCGGCCTCCTCGGCCCACAGCGCATCAGACCAACCGGCGAGCGCGAACTTGGAGGCGCTGTAGGCGCCGGAGCCGGCGCGCGCGACGCGCCCTGCGGTCGAGGAGACGTTGACGATCGCGCTGGGCGCCGACTCACGCAGCAGCGGCAGCAGCGCCTCGGTGAGCCGCACCTGCGCGTCGAAGTTGATCTCCATCGTGCGCCGCACGTTCTCCCAGCCGCCGTCGGCGAAGCGCGCGCGCCAGGCGGCCCCCGCGTTGTTGACGAGCAGGTCCAGGCGCCCGTGGCGCTCCGTTAGGTACTCGCGGATTCGCTCGGGGGCCTCCTCCGTGACGAGGTCCACGGCCACGAAGCCGACCCGCTCCTGTCCCAGCTCCTGCGCGAGCGTCTGCAACCGCTCCTGGCGGCGACCCACGAGCACGATCTTGCTGCCGGGCTCGCGCGCCAACCGACGCGCGGCGGCTTCGCCGATACCGCTGGATGCTCCGGTCACGAGCGCGACGCCGACCTCGCCTTGTGGGGGTGTCGTTTTTTTGATGATGATCGGATCCTTCGTTGGAATGTTCTCGCACCGGGGGTGCGCGGCACCGCCTGCGGTTAGCCTTTCAGATCGGCGATGGCATGAGCGGGCATTCATTCAGTGGGGCGCAGGGCGGCGGCGGGCGTGAGCGTGCACCGGCGAAGAAGCGCGAGGCGCTCGAGCTGTTTCGCGGGCTGCCGCGCCGCTACGACGCGCTGTCCGCGGCGCTCAGCTTCGGCCAGGACCCGCGCTGGCGGCGTGCGCTCGTGGACGCGGTTGGCCCGCCGCGGGGCGCGCGCGTGCTCGACGTGGCGACGGGCACGGGAATGGTCGCGGCGGAGCTGCTCTCGCGCGGCAACTGCACGGTCGTGGGCCTCGACCAGAGCCCCGAGATGCTGGGCGCAGCCCGCGCGCGCTTCGCGGGCGACGCCAGGGTTGAGCTGGTCGAAGGGCAGGCGGAGCGGCTTCCGTTCGAGGACGCGAGCTTCGACGCGCTGACGTTCACCTACCTGCTGCGCTACGTCGAGGACCCCGCGGCGACGATGCGCGAGCTGGCGCGCGTCGTGCGGCCCGGCGGACCGGTGGCCTCGCTGGAGTTCGGCGTGCCCCCGTGGGCGCCGGCGCGCGCGGCGTGGCGTTTCTACACCGCGGTCGGGCTGCCCACGCTCGGCCGCCTGGCCTCGCGCGAATGGGCCGAGGTAGGGCGCTTTCTGGGCCCGAGCATCCGCGGCTTCTACGCGCGTCATCCGCTGGATCGGATCGTGGGCTACTGGCGCGAGGCGGGGCTGACCGACGTGCGCGTGCGACGCATGAGCCTCGGCGGCGGCGTCGTGATCGCCGCGCGCCGCGGTGAGGCCTGAGCGAGCGCGATGCGCGCCTCGCCCGAGCGGCCCGCCTTCTACGCGCTCGGCGGCGGGCGCGTGGGCGACCTGCTGACGCTGCTGCACCCGCCATACACGGCGTGGCACCTCAGCTACTACGCGCTGGGGGCCGCGGTGGCGCCGCACCTGCACCTCGACCGCCTGCTCTGGGGCCTCGCCGCTTTCGGCCTGGCCGTCGGCGTCGCGGCGCACGCGCTCGACGAGCTGAACGGCCGCCCGCTGGGCACGCGGCTCGGCGATCGCACGCTGATCGCGCTCGCGGCGCTCAGCCTCGCGGGCGCGCTGGCGATCGGCGTGGCGGGCACGATCGTCGTGTCGCCCTGGTTGATCCCGTTCGTTGTGTTCGGCGTGCTGTTCCTGCCCGCCTACAACCTCGAGCTCGCGGGCGGGCGCTTCCACGGAGACTTCTGGTTCGCCCTGGGTTGGGGTGCGTTCCCGGCTTTCACCGGCTACTTCGCCGACGCCGAGCGGGTTGCCCTGCCGGGCGTGCTGATCGCGATCGGCTGTCTGGTGCTGAGCGTCGCGCAGCGTCGCCTGAGCTCGCCGGCGCGTGAGCTGCGCCGGCGCACGCGCTCGCTCAGCGGCGTGCGCGTCGGGGTCGACGGCCGCTCCGAGGAGCTGTCGGTGGCCGGCCTGCTTGCGCCCCTGGACGGAGCGCTGGCGGCGCTTTCGCTCGCGGTCGTCGTGACCGCCTGCGCGCTGGTCGCGGCGCGGCTCTGAGCCCGCGGCCGCGACTCGAATCAGGCCTCTAGTAGACGTGCCCCGGGGCCGGGGCGGACCTCGAGCGCCTCCGCGGGAGGCGGAACCGCGGGCGCGAACAGCCCCAGCACATAGCCGCCGAAGCCGCCGCCCATGATCCGCGCACCGCTCGCGCCGGCCTCGCGCAGCCGTGCGACCGCGGCCTCGACGGCGGGCGTCGAGATCTCGTAGTCGTCGCGCAGGCTCGCGTGCGAGGCGTCGAGCAGCGCGCCCAGCGCGGGCATGTCCTGCTCGCGCAGCGCCGCCACCGCCGCGAGCACGCGGCGGTTCTCGCTCAGCACGTGGCGCGCGCGCCCGCGCAACGGCGCGGGCAGCCGCTCGACGGCGCCCGCGTCGGCTTCGCTCAGCGTGCGCACGCCGAGCAGCTCGCAGGCGCTCGCGCACTCGGCGCGGCGCTCGTTGTAGCCGCCGCCCGCGTGCTCGTGGGACTCGCCGGAGTCGAGCACGACCAGCCGCCAGTCACCAAGCCGCAACGGCACCGGCTCGATCCGCAGCGTCGCGAAGTCGATCAAGAGCGCGGCGTCGGCCTGTCCACAGAGCGAGGCGAGCTGGTCGAGCAGCCCCGTCTGCGCGCCGACCCAATCGTTCTCGACGCGCGCGCACAGGCGTGCGAGCCCTAGCCTTGAGAACTCCGGGGGCGGGGGCGCCCCCCGCGCGAGCGCCCCCGTGCGGGCGAGCTCCAACAGCGCCAGGCATAGTGAGACCTCGAGTGCCGCCGAGGAGGACAGGCCGGCTCCGCGGGGCAGGTCGCCCCCGATTTGAAGCGCTGCTCCCGGCACGTCGGCGCCCGCATCGGTCAGCTCCGCGACCATGCCCCGCACGAACGCGCGCCAGCCCTCCACGGGCGCGCGGTCGTGCACCGAGAAATCATCGCTCTCATCAAAATCGACGGCGTGTGAGCGAACGCGGCCATCCGTGCTCGCCACGGCGTCGATCGCGACACCACGTGAGATCGCGAAGGGCAGGGCGAGCCCGCCGTTGTAGTCGGTGTGCTCGCCGATCAGGTTCACGCGACCGGGGCCGAAGGCCCGCACGCGCTCAGTGGGCACGGGCGATCGCGTTGCGCAGCGCAACGGCCGTCTCCTCGGGCAGCGTGTCCGAGATGAACGTGCCCGCGCCCTGCTCGGAGCCCGCGAGGAACTTCAACTTCTCGGCGGTTCGCAGCGGCGGGTAGAACTCCACGTGCAGATGGCCACGGCGCTGCTCCGCTCCCGGCGATCCCGCGGTCGCGGCTTGATGCACGACCATCACGTAGGGGAAGGGACGCTCGAACAACGCGTCATAGCCGCGCGCAAGCGCCTGCAGTACGACGGCGAGTTCGCGCAGCTCAAACGGCTCGCAGTCCAGCAGGCTCGCTCGGTGCTCGCGCATCACGACGTGGACTTCATACGCCCAGCGGGCGGCTTCGGGGACGTAGGCGACGACGCCGTTGCTCTCGATCAGCAGCCGCTCCTGCGCGGCCAGCTCGCGGCGCAGCAGTGCGCACGGCGCGCAACCGCCGAGGCGTTCGTCGGCCGCGAGCTCCAGTCCCGCTACCGGCGGCAGAAAGGGGTAGCCATAGATCTGCCCGTGCGGATGGTGCAGCGTCGTGCCGACCTCGACCCCGCGGTTCTCGAAGATCATCACGTAGTCCACATCCGGGCGTGCCCCTAGCTCCTCGTAGCGGTGGCGCCAGACCCACATCAGATCCTCGGCGCGCTGTGGCGCCAGCGAGCCGAAGGAGCCGTCGTGCTGGTCGGTGTAGACCACCACCTCCGCCGCGCCGCCCGGTGCTTGCGCTTCAAAGGCGGGGAAGCGGTTGTCGAACACGGCGATCTCAAACGACGGGTATGGGATCTCGGTCTCGGGGCCACCCGGCTTCGTCGGGTCCAGCGGGCAATGCTCGCGATCCGGCAGGAACGTGCGGTCCTGGCGATGGATCGCGTAGACGACCTGCTCGCCGCGCAGCTCGTTAAAGCGCAACTCGCTCACGAGGAGCCCCGCTCCTCGCGGCTGAACAGCAGCAACGCGCGGCCGTCGGCTTTGTTCGTGCGCAGCAGTTGCAGCGGCCCGAAGTGCTCGACCTGCGTGGCGCCGGCCTCGGGCTTCAGTGAGTTCGACGGCTCGACGGGCGAGGAGTTCGACGGCGTTGCCTGCTCGGACTCTGCGTCCATCCTGCGAGGGTATAGCGCGCGGCTTGCGGCGGCCACGAAGGACTTTTTACCCGCCCCCGGAAAGGTCCACGCAAAGTGCTTGACTGAGGAGTAGATTCGCGGGAAGTAAAGCGGTGGGCACAGCGCCGACCTGGCGCAGCCCTCGATCAGAGGAGAGTGAAATGCCAGAGACTGATCAGCCCAGTGGGGCCGTTGAGCACGCCGATGCACCTGTGATCGAGCGACCCGGGTTCGACCGGCGTGCGTTCCTTCGTCGCAGCGCGCTTACCGGCGTCGGCGTGGGCTCCGTTAGCACCCTGCTCGCCGCCTGTGGTTCCAGTGCCTCCAGTGGAGGCAGCGGTGGCTCCGCGAGCGTGTTTGGCTCGCACCCCAGCTACAAATTCGTGTTCGTCAACCACGTCACAACGAACCCGTTCTTCACGCCGACGCAATATGGCGCGGCGGATGCCTCGAAGCTGCTTGGCTGCTCCTATCAGTGGACGGGCTCGGAAAGCTCGAACGTCAGCCAGATGGTCAACGCGCTGAATAGTGCGGTGACCGCGAAAGCCGACGGGATCGCGGTCGCGCTGATCGACCTGCACGCGTTCAACGGGCCGGTCGAAGCGGCGATCAAGGCCGGCATTCCGGTCGTCGCTTACAACGCGGACGCACCTGGCAACGCGCGCCTGTCCTACATCGGCCAGGACCTGAAAAAGGCCGGCGAAAAGATGGGGGAACGGATCGTCGCGGACGTCGGCTCGGGGGATGTCGCGCTGTTCATCGCCACGCCTGGCTCGGCCAACCTGCAGCCGCGTATCGAAGGGGCGGAAAAGGCGGTCAAGGACTCGGGCAAGCCGATCACGCTGCACACGGTCGCCACGGGCGCCGCGGTGCCGGGCGAGCTCTCGACGATTGACGCCTACTGGGTCGGTCACAAAGAAACCAAGGGCATGTACGCGGTTGACGGGGGTTCCACGGAAAGCCTCGCGAAAGTGATGCAGAAGTACAGCCTCGGCGGCAAGGTGAAGGCCGGGGGCTTCGACCTCACCGAACAGACCCAGAACCTGCTGAAAGCTGGTGACATCGAATTCACGATCGACCAGCAGCCCTACCTGCAGGGTTTCCTGCCGGTGCTGCAGCTGTTTATGTACAAGGTCTCCGGAACCCTGTCGGGCATCTATGAAGCCGACACCGGTCTGAAGTTCTTGGACAAGGAAACCATCACCCCCTACGTCAACAGCAAGTCTCGTTACGAGGGCACCTCGACGGCCGCCAAGGTCATCTCCGCGTAGGTCAGGCGAGCGGAGTGAGGGAGCTGGCATGGCGAGCGTGACAGGCGGGTCCTCCGCGGAGACGCCCCCGGCAGCGCCGCAGGGCCCGGAGCGCTCGCTCCGGGCCCCGTCGACCGGCAGACAGATCTTCGAGCGCATCGTCTCGCTGCGCGAGGGCAGCATCATCGTCGTGACGATCATCACGGCGATCTACTTCTCCGCGAACACCAGCAGCTTCTTCACGGGTGGGAACTTCAAGACGCTGCTGCCCTACTTCGCGCCGTTCGCGATCCTCGCGGCGGGCGAGATCTTCGTGATGATTCTGGGCGAGATCGACCTGTCGATCGGGGCGATGTACCTGTTCGCGCCGATTCTGTTCTACAAGCTCGATACCGGTCTCGGCTTCGGGCTTGTGCCGGGTCTGATCGTGACGATGCTCTTGTGCATGGTCGTCGGCGCGCTGAACGGCTTCTTCGTCGCGGTCGTCGGCATCAACTCGTTCGTCGCGACGCTGGCGATGCTGTTCACCTTCGAGGGGCTCGCGCTGATCATCTCCCATGGCACGCCCGTGGCCACGCCGGGCGCGCAGCCGCCGCTCGGCACGTTCGGCAAGGTGTTCGGCGGCGGCACCTACTCGGAGATCATCTGGGCCGTGGGGATCGTGGTGATCTTGCAGGTCGTGCTGACGTTCACCCGCTGGGGTCTCTATACGGTTGCAATCGGCTCGAACAAGCTCGGCGCCGCGGAGGCCGGGGTGCAGGTGAAGCTGGTGATGATCCGCAACTTCATGCTTTGCAGCCTGACCGCGGCGCTAGTGGGGATCTTCGAGGCGGTGCGCTCCGGCACGGTCCAGCCCGACCCCGCGGGCGCGAACGAAATCCTGTTCCTGGCGGTGGCGGCGGGCGTGATCGGCGGCACGCTCTTGACCGGCGGCTCGGGCACGGTCGTGGGTGCGCTGATCGGGGCGCTGTTCCTGGGGGTGCTCAAGGACGGGCTGATCCTGCAGGGCGTCAACGCCAACTACCTGCTGTTCTACACGGGCCTCGCGGTGATCGTGGCGATGAGCGCCAACGTCTACGTGGGCCGCGCGCGCAGGGGGCACAGCGGAAGTGGCTGACGTGAACCCGCCATCGATCGAGCCCGTGGTGGGGCCGAGCTCGGCGCCGGACGACGTGCTGCGCGTGGAACACATCGCCAAGCGCTTCGGCCCCGTGACGGCGCTGCGCGACGTGAACCTGCACCTGAAAAAGGGCGAGGTGCTAGGGCTGCTGGGCGACAACGGGGCGGGTAAGTCGACTCTGATCAAGATCCTGGCCGGCTTTCAGAAGCAGGACTCGGGGACGATGCTCCTGCACGGCAAACCCTACGCGCCGAAAAACGTCGACGACGCGCGGGCGCAGGGGATCGACACTGTGTTTCAGGATCTGGCGCTGATCGACGAACTGTCGGTCTACCACAACCTGTTCCTGCGCCGCGAGCGCTTGTTGAAACCGTTTCCACTGCTAGCGAATCGCCAGATGAAGCGCGAAGCGCGCACGGCGCTCGATGAGATCGGGATCAATATCCCGCGCATCGACGTCGCCGTGGCTCGCCTCTCGGGCGGTCAGCGCCAGGCGATCGCGGTGGCACGCACGGTGAACTCGGAGGCCGACATCATCCTGCTGGACGAGCCGCTCGCGGCGATGGGTGCGAAAGAGGGTGCGCAGATCCTGGACCTGGTCGCGCGGCTGAAGGCCGAGGGCAAGGTCTCGATCATCATGATCCTGCACAACTACGTCCACGTGCTGCAGGCCTGCGACCGCGTCAGCATGATCCAGGACGGGGCGATCGCGCTGGACAAGCCGACCTCGGAGACCTCGGTCGAGGAGCTGACCGACATCGTCGTGAACGAGTACCGCCGCGCGCGCGAAGAGACCCATGCGCAGGAAGCGGCAAACGCGCAGCAAGCGCCCAGCGCCTGATCCGCCTCGGCCCCATCGTCGTTGAACGCCCCCTTGCAGGGCGATCCAGAGCTCGTGCCGAAACGTACACTCGGCAGTCGGGCTAACCCGGCTGGCCTGGTAGTCCCTACCCGATGACCCAATGAGCGCGTCGACGATCGCACCTCCGCCCGCCTCGCCCGTGCCTCCACGGCGCAATCGCCTGGCACTGATCGCGGCGATCGCGGCCGGCTTGATCGTGCTGCTGGCGGCGGCGATGTTCATCTATGACCACGCCCGACGCGACCAGATCGCGAAGGGCGTCACGATCGCGGGCGTGCCGGTCGGCGGGCTGAGCGAGGCTGAGGCGCGCGGGAAGATCGAGCGGGACCTGATCGCGGAGCTAAACAAGCCGGTGAGGATCCACTTCGGCTCCCACAGTTGGACCTTGACCGCGCGTCGGGCTGGGGTCACGGTCGACGCGGCGAACATGGTCTCCCAAGCGGTCGAAGCCAGCCGAGGGGGCTCGATCTTCACGCGCACCGTGCGGGGCCTGACGGGCGGTAGCGTGCACCGCGAGATCCCGCTCGTCCTCAGCTACTCACACGGCTCGATCCGCAAGCTCACGGCGCAGATTCGCACGGCCGTGAACCGCGCGCCGCGCGACGCCACGGTGACCCCGGGCGGCGAAGGCCTGGAACAGGTGCCCGCGGCGTCGGGGCTGAGCGTAGAGAACAGGAAGCTCGCGGCAGGGATCCAGCACGCGCTCGTCGCTCGCGGTGACGCACGCTCGATCTCGGTGCCCGCGCGGAGCGTGAAGCCCGCGATCACGACGGCGCAGTTGGCCGAAAAGTATCCCGCCTACATCGTGGTGAACCGTGACGAATTCAAACTGCGCTTCTACGAACACCTGAAACTCGCGAAAACCTACGAAGTCGCCGTTGGCATGGAAGGGCTGGAAACGCCCGCGGGCCTACATCACATCGAATGGGAGCAGGTTGACCCGCCCTGGTATGTGCCCAAGAAAGCCTGGGCCGGCAAGCTCGCGGGCACGGTCGTGCCCCCCGGCCCCGACGACCCGCTGAAGGCGCGCTTCATGTCGATCGAAGGCGGCGCCGGCATCCACGGCATCGATCCCAGCGAGTACGACTCGATCGGCCACGACGCCTCGCACGGCTGCGTGCGCATGCGCATCCCCGACGTGATCGCACTGTACGAAAAGTCCCCCGTGGGGACCCCCGTCTACATCATCTAGCTGTCGAGCATCCGTTCGCGGTATTCCTGGTTCTGCTGGCGCTCGCCGCGGATCTGCACGGCGATGTAGACGATGACGATGTTTACGATCACGCCGATCCCGCCGAACGTGGCGATCAGGCCGATGTCCGTGCTGAGCGCTTTGCTCATCGCGAGAACCATTGGGCGGGAGCCTAGCAACGGAGGGGGGCGGCGTGCTGCGGCGCGGGGCCCGGAGGAGCCGCTGCGTGCGGCGTTAGCGGCGGTGGCGCTGGTGTCGTAGCCTTCGTGGCTCGCAGCAACCCTGGAGAGGTGCCGGAGCGGTTGAACGGGCGCGACTGGAAATCGCGTAACGGGGGCAACCTCGTTCGAGGGTTCGAATCCCTCCCTCTCCGTCTCGGCCGGGCGTGTGGTCCTTGTCCGAACCCGGCACACGCGCGCACCCTTGTCCCTCACACGGCCAGGATCGTGAAGCCTGGACCTAGAAGCGACCTCATCTCGCCGACATCCGAGGTCGCAATCGCGTCGCGGCGACTGCGAACGCCGACGGCGATGCACGCATCGACCGTGCCGCTCCCCGGTGTGGTTCGACGCAGCTCGCCGGCTGCGCGGGCGAGCTGTGCATTGACGGACTCGATCGAGCATGCTTTGAGCAGACGGGCTACGCGGGCATCTCTCGGGTCGCCGCGCCACACCTCGGCAAGCGCGATTGCTGGGATCGTTGGCACGACACCGCGCGCGTATGCGATCGTGAGGATCTCGCGGACGCGCGCATCACCGCGCTCGTAGGCGATCAGCGCGCCCGCGTCGAGGGTCAGGCCGGCCACTCGGCGGCGATCTGGGACTTGACCTTCTCGGGGATCGCTCCAAGCTCGGCCTCGTCTTCGGCCAGTAGCTCGCGCCCGCGACTGACCTGCAACTCATGATGGACCGCAGCGTTCACAAATGCCGACAGGCTTCCTCCTGAGCGAGCGAGGCGCCGCTCGGCCTCGTGAAGCACCGATTCCTCAAAAGAGATCGATCGCTTCTGGCTCGCCATAGCTTGATCCTACCACGGTAGGAAAGCTGAACGGGCGCGATTGAAGGTCGCGCGACTCCCACCGGAGCCAGTTATCCTCGCCGTCATAACCTTCGGTTTCGAGCTGAGTCGATGCCTCGGTGTCGGGCGGCTTTGGTCTAACTGCTTGTATCGACACCCATGAAAATCGAGTTCGTCACCAGCGTTGCTGTGATCACTACCGACCCGCCGGAGAGTCACCGGCTGTACGTTGACGTGATCGGCTTGCCCCTCGAGGGGCAGGGCGACTATCTCCACAGCGAGAAGGTCGAGGGTTCCAAGAGCTTCGGCGTGTGGCCTCTGACGGAGGCGGCTCGGGCGTGCTTTGGGACGAGTGAATGGCCAACCGACCTGCCTGTGCCACAGGCGAGTATCGAGTTTGAGGTTGCCGACGCCAACGCCGTGACGCTTGCGGGCAAGGAGCTTCAGGCCGCCGGCTACGAGCTGTTGCACCCCGCGCGCGAGGAGCCTTGGGGTCAGACGGTCACACGTATGCTCTCACCGGAGGGACTCATCATCGGAGTCTCTTACGCGCCCTCGCTGCATGAGTGAGGGGCCTCGTCGGACCGAATCGCGGTGCGCTTTGACTGAGCCGACGGCCCGATGTAGAGTCGACCTGAGGTATGTAGAATAAGCTCGATGCCCCGGCGAATTACGAAGCAGCTATTGGCGCTGCTGGATGTCGTGACAGACGATCCAACTCGTGAGTGGTACGGCCTGGAGTTGATGGCGGCAACCGGTCTCAGCAGCGGAACGCTCTATCCCCTGCTGCATCGTTTGGTGGCAGACGGCTGGCTTGTGCGAACACAAGAAAAGCCATCCGAAAAGGGAGGAGCGAGTCGCCGCCTCTACAGGCTCACGGCAGTAGGCGCGACAGCGACCAGTGCACGCGCACCCTCGTCGAGCGGGCAATATGTGAAGCGCGCAAGGACCGCCGTCAAGCCGCAAGTACAGCCAGCGGCATGAGCGAGACACTTATTGGAGTGGCGCTAGTAACGCTCGTAGGCGTCGGACATGGTTTCCTCATCGGGGAAGCGAAGGGCTGGCTAAATGACATCCTCCGCAGGTATGCCAAGAAAGCCTCGGTCAAGATACCGGGCGATCACGCCACGGATACTTCAGACGAGTGGGACGCCGAGCTCGCGAGCCTCGTCGACCGGCCGATACGGGCACTCCTCTTTGCCGGGGGGCTGCGTCGGGCAAGTCGCACAATCACAAGCTACCTAGAGATTACGGACCCTGGCAGCATGGGCGTTGATATCGGCGAGCTCATCCATGGAAAAACCGGCATCGCCGCAGACGTAAAGCCTGCGAAGTGGGGCCTCACACCTATAACGCAGGACGCTCTCATGTGGGAAGCCCTTGCAGATGAGTGCATTACGCTTGGTGTCACAGAAGACGAGCTCGTCAGCTTTGCGGTGCTTTATTACCTAGCCGACCGTGACAGCGGTCGCGTAGCGCGAGGGCTACCTCCCTCTAGCTGAGAGCCGGATACGGAATTTAGGCGCGACGCGGCAGAGTACCCCGCGACTGTCGTCCGGGGACTGGCACCGGACCGGAACCAAATCGCCCCTCGTGGAGCTCAGCCCTCGATGACGCGCGGATGCGTATGCGCCCGCGCTTCCGTCAATCGAGGCTCCTTTGCGCCCCTGGGTTTCTGGGTCCATATGTCGGAGCTCTTTGGCTAAGTAGGAGCCTAGGACCCTGCCGGTTATGATCTAGATCTGATGGCAACTGGCCTGCTTATCGGTGGGGCGATCCATTCCTTCGCCTTCCTGGTTGTGCTGGCGCTGTACTTTCTCCCAACCATCGTTGCCGTCGCGCGCAAAGTCACCCATCAGGGCAGCGTGGTTGTTATCAACCTCTTCCTCGGTTGGACCTTCATCGGATGGGTCGTCGCTCTGGCGATGGCTTGCCGGACGAGCCAGGTGCTGCGCGACTGATAATCCCTAGTTGCACCGGGACAAGACGACCGGTGAAATTTATCTACTCCCCAAAGGTGGCGGTGAGCTATCTGGATTGAGCACCGCGGGAGCGAGCTGAGCCTCGGCTGGGTTCTGGATCGCCGGCACGTCGCGGCGGCCGCTTCTTTTGGGGCGGCGATCGACATCGACGAGTACGACGACACTCAGTAGGTCGGCGGGTCGGCTCGCGTGGATCACGCGGTTATGCGCCTCTTCGTCAGTCAGCGAAGTAGTCGTCTGGGGGCTAGGCCCCGCTTGGCGAGTAAAGATGATGCCCAGGGCGCCCGTCGTCCTGGTCCGAGTTGCGGCCCCGCACCAGGGGCCAGTTGGAGTCGCCTGGGCCCGCCGTTATTAGGCGAGGCAGGCTAAGTGGAAACCTGCCTCGCCATCCCTCTCCCATGTGGGGCGGGCAATTTAGCAGGATACGGATAGTTGGGATCTAGAGACACTAGGCGTACTTGCTCTGGACATAGACAGTGGGGCCAGATGGGGTTATGGCGTGCCCGAGCCGCTGTCCCTTGCCACCCAGGTCCTCGGCGAACGGATTCGGGCCGAGCGTCACGCCCAAGGCCTGAGTCAAGAGGCCCTGGCTGACCGCTGCGGCGTTCACTGGACGTTCATCGGCCAGGTGGAGCGCGGCCGGCGCAACCTGAGCCTGCATAACCTGCTCAAGATCGCCGACGGCTTAGGGATTGACCCAGGGCGATTGGTGCGGGGCTTGAGCGCGCCAGGCTGATCGGCGCTGCCCGACTGGCTATTTCCGCTTCCTGTCGCGGTGGCCGCCAACCGCCATGACGATGCTGGCGAAAGCCAGACTCGCGATGCCCCGGCTAGCCGTGATCTGTAGCGCCGAGGCATGGGCGTCGGTGATCGCCGTGATGCCAAAGCCTGCTGCGAGCAGGATGGCGACGGCCTGACCGGCCACCGCAAGCCAGCCTTTGAACAGCTCTAGCCGGACGAATTTTCGTTCGACGTCGGGCTGGCTCCTGTAGGTCTTGCTCGCCATCGCACTCCATCCCGCACGAGCCAGACCCGTGTGCGGTGGTCTGCCCATGCGTCTAGGTTGCGACTACGAGCTACAGATACGCCAGATGATGAATGAGTTCCGCACCAACTCAAGTGTCGTCTCGACTTTCATGTACGCCAATGGTACTGCTTAGCAATACCCTGGCAGATGTTCCGGACGGAGGAATCTGCCGCGTTGGTGGACGCCGGTCGCGACGTCCGACCGTGCCGCGGCGATGAGTTCTTCGTCCGTTTGGCGTCTTGTTGGGAGTAGGCGTGGCATGGGCTGCGCCGCCGCCAACACGAGAGGAGGTCTTCGAGACCATGTCCGATGACGAGCTGCAAATCCGGGACCTGGTGGAGCGATGGACGGTCGCGGTACATCGCGGCGAGATGGAGGGGGTCCTGGCCGACCATGCCGAGGACATCGTGATGTTCGACGTTCCACCTCCATACGACGGCGTTCGCGGCATCGAGGCTTACCGCGAAACGTGGCCCGGGTTCTTCGACTGGCAGGCGCGTGGAGCCTCGTTTGAGCTCGTGTCCCTGGAGGTGACCGCGGGAGAGGGCGTCGCCTACGCTCACGCCCTGCTTCGCTGTGGCACGCCTGAGGGCCTCGCCAAGAACCCGGAAAACCGTCTCAGGCTGACGCTGGGACTCCGCAAGGAGCGTGGGCGTTGGATGGTGGCCCACGAGCATCACTCCTTTGCCGACGACTCGGATGGGGAATAGGAGACGAGATGCCTGGCAGCTACACACAGATCAACCTGGCGGGCGTCGAGGACGTCGCGCCGGCCAACGGCTTCGGTGATCGATGGGAGGCCCGGGTGGCACGAACGGATCTCCAGGCCGAGCAGACGGGCCTGACGTACTTTCGCCTCCGACCCGGCAAGCGTTCGCCCTTCGCGCATCGCCATCGCGAGACTGAGGAGGTCTATCTAGTGCTCTCGGGGACCGGGCGGATCAAGCTCGACGATGAGGTCCGCGATGTCCGCGCGCTGGATGCGGTCCGCGTCGCGCCGGAGGTGGCACGAGCCTTCGAGGCTGGCCCGGATGGCCTTGAGTTCATCGCCTTCGGGCCCCACCGCGAGGCCGATGGTGAACCCGTGAACGACAGTTGGGTGGAATGAAAGCTCGCGGCTTCTGGCGCAACACGCGTTGCAAATTTCGAACATCCGGCCCATGCGGCGTAAAACCCCCGCACACGCGCCTATTCTTCTGTAATGGCAACGACGGAGTCCGCGCTTGCCCACGTCGAATCTCAGATGGGGTCACGTTGGCACGGTCGCAAACGTGTCCTGGTCGGATTCGGGGGAACGATCGTCGTCGCGATCGTCGTCGTGGCGGTGCTCGTGCTCGTGTGGTCGGGCGTCTCGCTGACGGGCGATGCCACGGCGCTGGCGCATGCCTCGGTACAGCCCTTCGGCGGCAGCATCCAGCGGGTCGAAGCATTCGGGCCCGGGGGTCGGCGGATCCCGCTGGCGGTCGAAGGCGGGCGCTTGACGCCGCTGCAGCGGCTCAAGCCCGGCGAGCGGGTATCGGTCGAGGTAGAGGTGCGTCGGCCGGGATGGATCAGCTGGGCGCTGGGCCGTGAGCGCACCGAGCATCTGACGCTGACGACGCCGGTTGCGCGGGTGAAGCAGCGCTGGATGACAGTGCATCCGGGCTCCGCGGTGAGCGTGAGCTTTGACCAGCCGGTCAGCGCGGTCGCGCGGGGCGGTAGTGACAGCAAGCTGTCGCGAACGCACGCTCTCGCTGGGCCACAGAGCACGATCTCACTTGGCCACCAGGCGGTTACCGGCACGACCGAGCTGGCGGTGGCCGCGCGCTCCTGGGAGACGGTAGGTCCGCCCACGCAGGTGAGCTGGTTCCCGCCCTCGCACAAGCCTGTGATGGTGGCCTTGCCCGCCGCCGGCAGCCGGGTCGGCCCGGCGACGAAGCTCTACTTGACCTTCTCCAAGCCGGTCAGCGACGTACTGGGCTCCGCGCATCCGCGCATCTCGCCCGCGACGCCGGGGCACTGGCACAGGGCCAATAGCCACACGCTGGTGTTCGTCCCCTCCGGCATGGGCGCCGCCTTCGGTACGCACCTTCGCGTGCAGTTGCCACACGCCGTATCGGTCACGGGGGGTTCTTCTGGTAGCAGCGCCGGTGCAGCTGGGGGCGGCGGTCCCGGCGGCGGCGCGGATTCGGGCAGCGGCGCGGCCTCGGGCGGCGCTCTGCACACGACGAACACGATCGAATGGACCGTGCCGCCCGGTTCGACCCTGCGCCTGCAGCAACTGCTCGCGCAGGCGGGCTACCTGCCGCTGAGCTGGCACGCCACGGGTCCGAGCGTGACGCACACGCCAAGTGCCGAGGCACAGGCGGCGGTTGACGCGCCGAAGGGCGAATTCAGCTGGCGCTACGGCAACACGCCGCACCAGCTGCAGTCGCTATGGAGCCCCGGTGAGGAAAACACGATCACGCGCGGCGCGCTGATGAAGTTCGAGGACGAAAATGGCCTCACGGTCGATGGTCTACCGGGCGCCGCGGTGTGGCACAAGCTGATCGAAAACGCGATCGCGGACAAGCGCCTGACCAGCGGCTACAGCTACGTCTACGTACACCGCGAAGTGCCTGAGGTGCTGACGCTCTGGCACAACGGCCACACGGTCCTGACCTCACCTGCAAACACGGGGATCTCGGGAGCGGAAACAGAAGTGGGCACGTTCCCGGTGTTCGAGCACCTGCCGGAAACCACGATGAGCGGCACCAACCCCGATGGCTCGCACTACGAAGACCCAGGGATCAAATGGGTCAGCTACTTCAACGGCGGGGATGCGCTGCACAACTTCGACCGCTCCTCATTCGGCACGCCTCAAAGCCTCGGCTGTGTGGAGCTGCCGCTGGACGCTTCGGCGCAGATCTACCCCTATACCCCGATCGGCACGCTGGTCACGGTCGAAGGCTAGGCGGCGAGCAGGGCGGCGAGCCTCGCCAGCACGAGCTCCCAGCCAAGGCCGACCTTCTCGACGACCTGCGGCATCGCGGCACCTAGGGCGTCGAGCTGTACTTCGGGCTTGGTGTGGTCGTCGCTGTTTCTGTGTTCATGACTTGTCCTTTCCGGGGGCGGGGTGCGGCTGGGAGCCGCTGTAGAAGTCGTCGTCCATCAGCGCCTCCAGGGCGTCGAGGCGCTGCTGCCAAAAACGCTCATAGAAGGCCAGCCAGCTCGATGCCGCTGCGAGCGGCAGCGGTTCCAGGCGGCAGACGTGGGTTCGCCCGGTGACGGTTTGGCGTAGGAGCCCGACGCGTTCGAGCAGCTTGATGTGCTTGGAAGCCGCGGCTAGCGACATCGCGAGCGGCTCGGCTAGTTCGCCCACAGTGTGCTCGCGCTCCGCAAGTCGAGCCAGGATCTCGCGGCGGGTGGGGTTGGCGAGCGCCTGAAAGACGACGTCCAGCTCGAGCGCGGCATCCGAGTCTGTCCTTTTCTCAACCATTCGGTTGAGCATAGTGGCTGCCTTCACATCTGTCAACCGATTGGTTGATGGTGCTACTTATGACTCTGTAGACCTAACGGCAGCAGGCAGAGACTGTTCCATCCTGTGGACGGTCGTCTTCAACGCTCTGTCGGGCTCAGCCTGAGGGCGCACCGGCGCAGCCGCGGCATGAGCCAGGAGGCGTTCGCCGACGTTCTCGGTGTCCACCGCACCTACTTGGGCGGGATTGAGCGGGGTGAGCACAACCTGACCTTGAGGAGCGTGGAACGGATCGCCGAGCGCATCGGCATCGACCCGATGGTGCTGCTGACGACGACATCGCACGAGCTGGTGGAGGAGCGGGGGCCAGTTGTCCGTGAGCGGCCGCTGGTCGCTGAATAGCGTTTGCTGCGCTCGTCGATCGGCCGGTCTGGTTTGGGGGTTATTTGGACCACGGCGACGGGTATCGCCCTCCACTAGCACCGCCGCACGGTGCAGATGCGGCGAGAATCGAACGGCGGATTAGCGCGTGAGCTTGAAGCTCTTGCTGGCGATGATTGCCCGCTTACCACGCGGCGTAAAGCTGCCCCGGGCGGTGAGCTTGATGCGCTTGTGATGGCGCAGCAGCCTGCGTCCGAGCGCGCTGAGTCTGAGCGTGATGACCCTGGTGCCTGCGCTCGCAAAGCTGACCTTGCCCGCGGCGAGCAGGACCGGCTTGGCAGCCGCGAGGTGAACGCCGGGCGGTAGGTAGTACCAGTCGATCGCGAGCGTACCTGCGGTGAGCGCGGTGAACCCGTAGGAGTAGCGCCCCCGCTTGCGCAAGGTTGCGATGCGGATGCGGGCGCCCTTGATCCCCAGCTGCATCGTGAGGTTCGCGCGCAGCTGGGCTTCGGTCAGCGTGGATGAGACACGCGCTCGAGGCACGGGCGCGATCGTGAGCGGTAGCGTGGCGCTGAGGGCCCCGACGCCGAAGGTATCGCTGACGTGCAGCACGACGCTGCTGGCTCCCGCGATCGACGGTGTGCCGCTGATGTGCCCGCTCTGGGGATCGATCGTAAGCCCAGCCGGGAGCCCTTCGGCGCTCCACGTCCGCCCGCCGCTGCCGCCCGCGGCAACGGCGTTGGTCGCGTATGGGAGGCCGACCTGGCCCGCGGGCAGGAAGCCGTTGAGCACGGAGAGATCGGCGACGAGCGCAAGCGTCTGCTCGGCGCCTGGCCCGCCGCGCTGGACGGCATCGATCGTCGTACCGGGCGGGAAGTCCGGTTGGGTCGGCGTGGGGTTAGCGGCCAGGCTTTCGAGGTTCGCCTGCGTGCCGAGCTCTCCAGCGTCGTTGGCGCCGAACGCGAACATCTGACCGGTCGCGGTTACGGCCAGGCTCTGCTCGGAGCCGGCGGAGACCTGCAAGAGCCGACCGCGTGCACCGGGCAGACTCACTGAGGAGGGGGCTGGGTTTGGAGCTTCGCTTCCCGCATTGGCTGGGCGTCCCAACTGCCCGAACCGGTTGCCCCCGAAGGACAGCAGCTGTCCGGTCGAGCTGAGCAGCAGGCTGTGTTCCGCTCCGGCGGCGATCGCCACGACCGATCCTTCGAGGCCCCTCGGGTCGAGCAGCGTCGGCGTCGGGTTGGGGGTGAAGCCCCCCGTGTTTGTCGAGACGCCGAGCTGGCCGCCGTGGTTCCCGCCGAACGCGAACACCTGCCCGGTCGAGGTCAAGACCAAGCTGTGCCCGTCTCCGGCGGCAATCGCGATCCCGGGCCCGGTGGCGCCAGGCAGCACCACAGGCGCCGGGACCTGATTGGCGCCGGTATTGGGGGCGAGGTTGCCGAGCTGACCGGAGGTGTTGCTCCCGAAGGAGTAGACCTGCCCGGTGGCGGTGAGCGCGAGGCTAAAGAGACTCCCGGCAGCGACCTGCACCACCGGCCCCCCGGCGCCCGGCAGCGTCACGAGCTGAGGGGTTGGGTTGGGTGCTTCGCTCCCGACGTTCGTCGATACGCCGAGCTGCCCACGGTTGTTGTATCCGAAGGAGAACAGCTGCCCGGAGGAGGTGACGGCCAGAGCGTGAAGTGCGCCCGCGGCGATCTGCACGACGCCGCCGACGGCCCCTGGCAAGGAGTCGAGCCTCGGAACGGGGTCGCCGGCCAGTCGTTCAAAGGGTTCGAGGGCGGTGCTGCGCCCCAGCTCGCCGTGGATGTTCGTGCCGAACGAGTAGAGCTGACCGCTGGAGGTGATGACGAGGCTGTATCCGTCGCCGGCCGCCATCTGCACGGGCGCTCCCGTAGCGCCAGGCAGTGTGAGCGGGGCGGGGAGCGGGTGGGGACTCGTGTCGGGGTCGGCGCCCAGCTGCCCGAAGTAGTTGGAGCCAAAGACGTACAGCTCTCCCGCGGCGCTGACTTCGGCGCGGGCAGCCATCGGTGCCGCGGCGGGGATCGCGATGCCGGCGAGCATCGCCGTCGCGGCGAGCGCGCCGAGTAGCTTCGGGCGCTTGGCCCGCGGCGCTTGCTGCAAGGGGTACAGATGGGCTGCCATGCGCGTCGAATCGCCCGCGGGGCCGTCGGCACGAACGGAGGCGTCGCTGGGCGATGTTAGTGGCGGGGCTGGGCCCAGGTGTAACCAGCCGGAACATGCCTGGAGGTTGATGGGCCGCAGCGGTGGCGAGCCGCCACGGTCACGACGTGGAGGATATGGTCGGATCGTGCCCAACGAGTCGTCTCCTGAGCCGCCGCCCGCCCAGCCGTCGTCGGCTTCGTCTTCGCCGCGCGTGGTGTGGATGCCGGGCGGCACCCGCACGGAGGTCCACCTCGCTTCGGAGGACACCGGCGGGACTTTCTGTCTGCTGGTCGATCACCCGCCCCCGGGCTGGTCGCTGCCGCCGCATCGCCATATTGACGCGGCGGAGACGATCCACGTGGTGGCAGGTGAGTTTGAGATGGAGGTGGATGGGCGGCGGGTGCGGCTCGCCGCGGGCGAGACGATCCACGTGCCGCTGGGCGTAGTCCACTCCGGCGCGAACGTGGGTCGCGAACAGGGGCAACGCGTGCTGATATTTAGCCCCGGGGGGATGGAGCGTTTCTTCCTGGAGGCGGGCAGCGCGACGCAGGCGCAGCCGCCCGAAACCGCGAGGGTGCTGGCGGCGGCGAGGAGCCATGGCTGGGAGTTCCCGGCCGCCGACTAGCTGGCGCGGGGCCTTCGCGGTATGGTCGCCGCAGTCGGGATCGGACGAAGTCAATCGAGGAGGTCGTGATGGGCTTCAAGCTGGCGAACCGCGCGGAATGTGAGTCGGTGGGCAACTGGCAGCTGGTGCGGCGCACGCTGGAAGTGGAGTCGTTTGGGATCAACATCGTGGAGATCCCGCCGGGGGAGCAGATCCCCGAACACGACGAGCTGGACCGCGACCAGGAGGAGATCTTTTACGTGCTCGACGGCGAGCCCACGCTGCTGATCGATGGCGAGGAGTACGTGCTGCCGGCTGGAGCGTTCGCGCGGGTCGACCCCGAGCACAAGCGCACAATGCGCAACGACGGCGAGGAGCTCGCGGGCGTGATGATCGTCTCGGCGCCGCGCACTAGCGGCTACGAGCCGATGAGCTGGGCCTGAGCGCTCAGGCGGCGCGGCTGGCCCGTAGCGAGATGGCGGTTCCGGCGGCGAGCACGACCAGGACGCTGGCGAGGCTGGCGAGCGGCCCGACCTCGAGCGCTTCGGCGGCGAGCAGCTTGACGCCGACGAGCAGCAGCAGGACGGCGATGGTCTGGTCCATGTAGAGCAGCCGCTGGCGGGCGATCGCGACGAGCTGGAACAGCGCGCGCAGGCCGAGCAGCGCGAGCAAGTTGGCGGTCAACAGCAGCACGGTGTCGCTGCTGATCGCGAGCGCCGCGGGGATCGAGTCCACGGCGAAGGCAAGGTCCGCGAGCATGATCGCGACCAGGCACAGCAGCATCGGCGTGACTTCGCGGCGCCCGTCGCGGATCACGAGCCAGCGGCGCGGGACGTGGTCGCTGACGGGCAGTCGCCGCTGTAGGTAGAGCACGATCCGATTAGGCCCTGTGGGCTCGGAGTGGCTGGCGCGCGCGGTCTGCCAGGCGAGCAGCAGCAGCAGCGCTCCGAGCAGGTAGCTGACGATGTGCGATGCCTCGAACACCGCGACGCCCACGAGGATCGCGGGCACGCGCAGGGCGAAGGCGGACAGGGCGCCAAAGGAGACCAGCCGCTCGCGTTCGGCGACCGGGATCTGGAAGGTGGCGATCAAGACCGCGAACACGAACACGTTGTCGAGCGAGAGCGCGCGCTCGATCAGATACACGGCGGCGTAGGAGCTGGCGGCGTGCGAGCTGTCGAACAGCCCAAACCACAGCGTGGGCAACAGCCCGAGTGCAAGCCAGGCGATGCTCCACGACACGGCCCGCCGCGCCCCATGGGCATGGGCATCCTCGTGATCGCGGCCCTCGAGCCAGAAGGCGACGCCGACAACGAGGATCTGCACGCCGAGCGCGACGTAAAGCATGGCGGGACTCTAGATGGCGAGCGCGAGCGCAACCGCGGGCTGTGGCGCGGTGGTACTGTCGCCCGAAGGGGGCGAGTTGGACTAGGGGAGGGAGGCAGCATGCGTATGCCTACGTTGTTCGGTGACCGACCGCGGCCGGTGCAGATCGCGCTTGGCGGGGCGGTGCCGTTGCTGTTCGGCGCGGTGGTCGGCATCTTGTTGGGCGTCTCGGCGGGCGTGTACTGGGCGCTGGCGGTGGTGGCGGGCCTGGGCGGCGTACTAGCGGGCTTTGAGCACGAGGACGGCTGGGGCGGCGCGGATCGCGGCCTGGTGGGCGGCGCCCTGTTCGGGTTGGGAGTGCTGTTGGCGCACTGGATCGCGGGGACGCATGCGAAGGTCTCGTTGGGGAGCTTCCCGCCGCTGTTGATCGTGATCGACGCGATCGCGGGCATGTTGCTGGGGGCGCTGGGCGGACGCATCGCCCGCGCGCTGCGAGAGCGCGAGCAGGGTGTCGCGAAAGCGGCCTGACGGGTCGAGCCCGCCGGCCGCACAGGGTTGCGCCTTGCGGTCGGCCGACGCACGTGGGATGCTGCGAGGAACACCAACGGACTGAGACCGCTTTTGCGGCGGTCCAGGACCTGGAGAACATCGACTTGTACGGCCCTCCTGCGCAGAGCGCAGACGAGCAGCAGGACATCGCGGCATCCAATCCACCTCCAATGGCGGACGGTGTAGCTGCGGGGCGACCATTCTGGCGCGAGGACTTGGCGCCTTATGCGAAGCCGCACCTGGGGCGCAGCCTGCGGGAACTGGCGACCTCGGTAGTGCCGTACCTGGGTCTGTCGGTGCTGATGTACTTCTCGCTGCGCACCTCATATCTGTTGACGCTGGCGATCGCGATCCCGACGGCTGGCTTCCTGGTGCGGACGTTCATCCTGTTCCATGACTGCACGCACGGCTCGCTGCTGCCCTCCAGGCGCGCGAACGCCTGGCTGGGGACGTTCCTGGGGCTGTTCGTCTACTCGCCCTTCCTGCGCTGGCGCCACGATCATGCGATCCATCACGCGACCTCAGGCGATCTGGACCGTCGCGGCGGCGGTGACGTTCACACGCTGACGGTGAGCGAGTATCAGGCCCTCGCCCCACGGGCGCGCCTAACCTACCGGCTGTTTCGCAATCCACTGGTGATGTTTGGGATCGGTCCGATCGCCGCGCTCTTGATCGGCCCACGAATCGTCGCGCGCGACGCTCGCCCACGGATGAAGCGCAGCGTGATCGGCACGAATATTGCGCTGGCTGTCGCCGTCGGCGGCCTCTGCTGGCTGATCGGCTGGGAGGACTTTCTGCTGGTGCAGGCGCCGACCTTGATGCTTGCGGGCTCGGCTGGGATCTGGCTGTTCTATGTACAGCACCAGTTCGAGGACGCCTACTGGCAGGAGTCCGACGGTTGGAGCTACGCCGACGCGGCGCTGCGGGGCAGTTCCTACCTAAAGCTGCCGAAGGTTTTGCAGTTCTTCTCAGGCAACATCGGGCTGCATCACGTCCATCACCTGAACGCCCGGATCCCGAACTACAACCTGCAGCGCGCACACGACGAGAACCCGATCTTCCACAGCGTGCCGACGCTGACGTTCATGGACGGGATGCGGGCGGTCCGCCTGAAGCTGTGGGACGAGCGCACGGGGCGCATGGTGGGCTTCGCCGAGGCTCGCGCGCCGCGTGCGAGCGCGAGTGCCAGCGCCGGTCCCAGCTGAGAACTGGCCGCAGACGATTTTGATGGTCGCTTTCGCGACGTCGATCGCCTCGCGCGGCGGCGCGTGAAGCGCGCTTGTCGTTCTCGGTCCTAGCCACCCACGATCGGCAGCACGGGCGTGCAGGCGGGCGAGAGCGGATGCGCGGGATCGAGCGCGCTGAGCACGTCGGCGTCGGCGATGTGGTCGTAGGGCATCGACAGATGCTCGCCCTGGTCTAGCGGGCACTGGCTTTGCAGCAGGATGTTGTGCACGCCGGGGCCGCTCAGGAAGGCGGAGGTGTAAGGCGTGACGACCTCGTTGTTAGCGGACTCGATGTTGGTGTATTCCACGCCGGGCACGGTCTCCGAGGCCGCGTTGAGTGTCTGCATGAACGACGAGCCCGCCTCTTGCTGTTCGCAGGCGGGGCACAGCACGCCGACGAAGGCGCCTGCGCCGAGATCGCTTGCGAGCGTGAACAGGCCGTTGAGCGTAGTTCCGTGGTTAGAGGGCGCCAGGCCGATTAGCGTGTGTACCTTGGCGGCGCCGCCAAGGAAGCGCAGATACCAGCGCGGCATCATGCCGCCCTGGGAGTGGCCCACGAGGTCGACCTGGCTGGCTTTACTCGCCGCCAGTACGCGGTCCACAAACGCGGAGAGCTGTCCCGCCGAGGTGGGGATGTCGCCGGTGGCGTCGATGCCAAGCAGTCCGCTGCCGGCGTAGGAGCCGTAGTTCAGCGCGAACACGCAGTAGCCGTTGTTGTGCAGCAGGGGTGAGAGCGCCTGCCAGCTGTCTGACATGTCCGCGAAGGTGCCGTGCACCAGGACCACGGGACGCGGATGCGCCGCGGAGGGTTTGCAGGAGAAGTCGTTGGCGCCGGGTGGACTGGCGGTGGCGCTGACGTGGGCGTAGCCCGCGATCCCGTTGTAGAGCACGGGCAGCGGCGTGGCCTGGGCCGCGGTCGTGGCGAACACGCCAGCAAGCGCGGCGCAGACGGCGAGGGCTAGCAGGCGGTGGCGCATGAATCTCTCCTCCTCGTTGACCCAGGTCAGGCGGGCGCGCGCTGGTGCGCGAGGCCCGAGTTCGGGGATACCCGCGGGGCAGGGGCGTGAAACCCGGTTGCGTGGGCGGGGTCACTAGACTTGGCCGCTCTGCGCCCATAGCTCAGCTGGATAGAGCGTCGGTCTACGGAACCGAAGGTCAGAGGTTCGAATCCTCTTGGGCGCGTCGTAGCTCGCTGCTAGTCGGCAATTTTGTCTTCCTGAGCCCCTGGCTTGTGCCGCCGTTGGCCACAATACGGTTAGGTCATGCGACGCACGCGCCTGGATCTCGGCGACGCTCTGAAGCTTTACGAGAACTGGGATGCGCCAACGGTCGTTATCGCCGACGGGCCTTATGGTGTCTCGGGCTTCAAGGGCGATCTTCCCACCGTGGAGGGGCTGGCCGAGTGGTACGCGCCGCATGCGGCCGCTTGGGCGCGCCGCTCGTTGCCCGAGACGACACTTTGGTTCTGGGGAACGGAGCTCTCGTGGGCGACCGTCCACCCAGTCCTCCAGCTGAACGGCTGGAACTACCGGACCGCGCATGTCTGGGACAAGGGCCTAAACCACATCGCGGGTAACGTGAACAGCGCGACGATTCGCCGCTTCCCGATCGCGACTGAGCTCTGCGTCCAGTACAACCGACGGGTCGAGTTGCGAACCGGAGAGGGCCAGTTACTCCCGATGCGGGAGTGGCTAAGAGCCGAGTGGCGGCGCACGGGGCTGCCTCTCTCAAAGACCAACGAGGCCGCAGGCGTCAAGAACGCCGCCACGCGTAAGTACTTCACGGCGTGCCACCTGTGGTACTTCCCTCCGCCCGAGACGATGGAGCGGATCGCGTTCTATGCGAGACGGCATGGGAAACGAACGAGCCACCCCTATTTCTCGCTCGACGGCCGGTCGCAGCTAACAGCCGAGCGGTGGGCCAAGATGCGGGCCAAGTGGCACCACGAGCATGGAGTAACCAACGTCTGGGATGAGCCGCCGGTGCACGGCCGCAACCGGATTCGAGACGAGGCGGGGAAGTACACCCACGCTAATCAGAAGCCCCTGCGTCTGATCGAGCGTGCCATCAGGGCCTCCAGCGACAAAAACGATGTTGTTTGGGACCCGTTTGCAGGGCTGGCCACCGGCGCGATTGCCGCACACAACGAAGGTCGTCGCTACTTCGGCGCCGAGATCGACCCCAATATGCACCGTGCTGCGGTTCGGAGGCTTGCAGAGCACGGCGTGGAGGTGAAGACTGTTGGCACCCATGACAAGCCGCGCACCGATAGACGACGAGTCAGGGCGAGAGGCTCTAACGCCCCTGTCAGTCTCGGCCGACGAGCCGCAGCCGCCGGGTGATCCGCCTGCCGACTCCCTAGCCGGGCGAGTTCGCAACGCGCTGTTTG
The DNA here is from genome assembly GCA_963697725.1 of uncultured Solirubrobacteraceae bacterium. Lineage (GTDB taxonomy): Bacteria > Actinomycetota > Thermoleophilia > Solirubrobacterales > Solirubrobacteraceae > Palsa-744. The sequence continues at coordinate 2,717,028 of OY969096.1, read as the reverse complement.
CGGTTCCCGAGAACTTCGGTGCCGTCACTGCGCCCGCATTGGAGGCAACCGAGATACACACGCTCGGCGCGGTGCTTGGCTCATCTATTGAGTCTCAGGTGGTGGACACGCTCAACCGCGTTCGGACAACGACCTGGGACCCGGACGGCGAGCTGACCGGCTATCGGTTCGTGCGGCAGGCCCAGGTCTTTCCGGATGTCGTTCTGAAGGCAACCGACCCCGATGCGGTCGAGCCGATCAAGCTCGGTATCGAGCTCAAGGGTTGGTACGTACTGGCAAAGGAGCGGAAGCCGAACTTCCGCTTCAAGGCCACGCCGCTGTCGTGCTCAGAGCTGGACATGCTGGTGGTCTTCCCCTGGGCGCTTTCGCAAGTGATCTCGGGAAACGCTCAAGTCCTCTCGCCCTGGATCGTCGGTGCGCGCTACGCGGCGGAGTATCGCAACTGGCACTGGCTTCATCAGATGGGAAAGGGCACGGACGAGGATGAGCCCGCGCCTGCTGAGCGAGAGATTCGGCTTTCAGCTGTGACCAAGCACTATCCGGAGTCGAAGGCCGAGGAGCACAACGACGAGGCCATGAACGACAAGGGCAACAACTTTGGTCGCATCGCGCGAACTGGCCTAATGCGCCGCTACATAGATCAGGTCTTTGAGGAGGAGGAGCTCGCCGGCGTGCAACTTCGCTACTGGCAGCGCTTTCTCAAGCTGTTTGGTCGCGCCACGCCCTCCGAGAGGATCATCGCTGCGATCGACCAGATGGGCAAGGAGGTCGCTGGCCGTGGGCGAGCCGCCCGGCGTAAGGAGCTTGGAACGCTCCGCGAGCAGGTCGCCGAGCTTGCTCGGACGCTTGAGTCGTTGTAGCTCGGTTGGAGACGCGCACATCGCTCGTCCGACGCTTGGTGCGCTACGCGAGCGCTACCAGACCCTGCGCTGGACCCCGACCCCATGCGGGCCTCCTAACCTGGCTCGCGCTCGCGCCGAAGACGTATAATCCCGCGGCGCGCGGGTGCGCCAGCGGTCTCGGCGGAAGGATCTTTGGAGACACGCGTCGGGCTTGCGCGCTGAAGGCTGGAGGATGCAGTCCTCCGAGATGCGCTCGACCTGCGCGCTATGGGCGGCCGGGAGGCAGCTTGGCTCTCGCAGGATCCGAGCACCACGATTCCGCGCCGCGTATGTGGCGTCAACCCACACCGAACGGCCATATCATGCATCCCGGCGGCAGCGAAGAACCACCACGGATGGAACGTTGTTTGGCCATGGATGCGCGCGACTCGGATCGAAGGCGGCACGTTGGGCGGTGGATCTGCATGAAGGGGACCGGCAGGCTGAGCATGGCGATGAGTGCTGCGCTGATCGCGCTCGCGGTCGGGCCGCTGGCGCCGGCCAACGCGGCGGGCCCAAACATCGTGATCGAATCGCCGACCGCAAACTCGCGCTCCAACCAGGCGGCGCCGCTGGTGAGCGGCAGCACCGACGACACGCTAGACCCCGTCTCGATGAGCATCTACGAAGGCCAGATCGCATCCGGCACCCCGGCCTTCTCGGAAACGACGCAGCCGGTCGGAACCGGGTGGAGCGTGCAATCCTCGCCGCTCGCGGAAGGCACCTACACCGCCGTGGCCGGACAGCTGAACTCGATCACCAGTGAACCGGGGATCAGCCTGCCGGTCACGTTCACGATCGACAAAACCGGACCCGCGGTCTCGCTGAACCCGGTCGCCTCCCCTACGAAAGCGCCCTCCTTCAGCGGCGGGGCCGGCACCGCGGCCGGTGACCTGTCCACGGTGACCGTGACCGTGCGCAATTCCGCGGAAGCCGTCGTCGTCTCGGACACGACCCAGGCATCGAGCGGCACGTGGTCCTACACGCCGAGCTCGCTGCCCGACGGCGCCTACACGGTGCAGGTCGCGCAGAGCGACGAAGCCAACAACACCGAAACCAGCGCGACCCGCAGCTTCACCGTCGACACCACGCCCCCGTCGGTCTCGATCAACCCCGTGGCCTCGCCCACGAACGACAGCACGCCCACGTTCGGCGGCTCGCTCGGCACCGCCGCCGGCGACCAGTCGGCGGTCGTCGTGACCGTGCGCACCTCGCCCGCGGGCACGGTCGTAAAGACGGGCTCGGCGAGCGTGAGCGGGAGCAGCTGGTCTTACACACCCAGTTCGCTGCCCGACGGTCCCTACACGGTGCAGGCCGCGCAGCTCGACAGCGCGGGCAACCAGGGCCTGAGCGCCGCCCCGACGTTCACGATCGACACCAGCAAGCCGAAACCGTCGCTGCTGCAGCCGACGAGCCCCTCGCAGAACCGGACCCCGACCTTCAACTGGAACGCTGGGATCGCGCCGCGCGATCTGCCGCTCGTCAAGGTGAAGGTGCTGAGCGGGAGCAAAGTCGTGGGCGAAGGCTCCTCCAGCAGCGGCTCGTGGACCGTCGCCGAACCGCTCGAAGCCAACGGTACCTTCACGGTGCAGATCGAACAGTCCGACGAAGCCGGCAACACGGGAACCGACTCGAAGACGTTCACGATCGACAACGCCGCGCCCTCCGTGAGCTTCGGCTCGCCCGGCGAAGGCGCGCACCTGAAAAGTGCGAAACCTAACTTCTCCGGCGCCGCGGGCAACGCATCGGGCGATGAAGAAGGCATGACGCTGAACATCTACCAGGGCAGCGAAGCCGCCGGCACCCCGGAAACGATCCCAATCAAACGCAGCGGCGGCTCCTGGTCGGAATCCGAAGGCCCGAACCTCGCCGACGGCACGTACACCGCGCAGATCCTGCAGCGCGACACGGCGGGCAACCTCGGCGAAGCGAAGCGCACCTTCACGATCGAAACCAACACCCCGCACGTGACGCTGAACGCGCTCTCGCCTTTCACCAAAGACACGACCCCCGGCTTTAGCGGCAACGTCGACACCAGCAAAGGCGTCGTGGAATCCGTCACGTTGAGGGTCTTCCGGGGCAGCTCCGTGGCCGAATCGGCCGAACTCGCCGAGCCTCCGATCGTGGTCTCGGCCAGCGGCTCGAGCTGGAGCACGGGCGCGACCGAACACCTGCCCGACGGGGCCTACACCGCCCAGGCCGAGCAGGAAAATCTCGCGGGGACCCCGGGCTTCAGCGGACACACTACGTTCACGGTCGACACCCACGCTCCTCAGCCCACGCTCAGCGCCCCCGGTCCCAGCATGGGCACCGAGACGCTCAGCGGCATCGCGGGGGACGCCCCCGGCGATCGCGGTGAGATCACCGTCGAACTGTTCCAGGGCTCCGCGGCTACGCCCGGCGAAGCCTTCGAGGTGCTGACCGTCAAACGCACGGGTGGCTCTTGGTCCGCCACGTTCGCTGGGCTGGGCGGCGGGGAATACACCGCGCTGGCGCGCCAGTCCGACGAAGCGGGCAACGCGGGCGAAAGCTCCCCCGGCAGTTTCACCGTTGTCGTTCCTCCACCGCCGCCCGTCGTCACGCCGCCGAGCCCCTCGCCGCCGGTCGCTTCGTTCACCTGGGTGCCCGCGAGCCCCACGGTCGGGCAGAGCGTCTCGTTGGTGTCTAACTCGACCGATGCCTCCAGCGCGATCGGCGCGTTCGCGTGGGACCTCGTGGGCAACGGCCCGTTCGCCGCGGGCGGCCCCGCGATCACGACGACGTTCGCGACCGCCGGCGCCCACGTGGTGCGCCTGCAGGTGGCGGACGGCAACGGGCTCTCGAGCACCGTCGCCGAGACGATCGCCGTCGCGGCGCCCGCGCTGAAACTGATGCAGCCGTTCCCGATTGTGCGGATCGCGGGCTCGGAGACCGGCTCGGGCGTGCGGGTCAAGCTGTTGACGGTGCAGGCACCGCCCGGTACTACCGTGGCGGTCTCGTGCAAGGGCCATGGCTGCAAGACCAAGTCCGAAAGTCGCCTCGCCAAAGCGTCGAGCAAGAACGCGAGCAAAGCCGGCGCGATCACGCTCGCCTTTCCGCGCTTCGAGCGCTCGCTGCGGTCGGGCGCGGTGCTGCAGATCCGCGTCTCCAAACCCGGCGAGATCGGCAAGTACACGAGCTTCACGATTCGCCGCCGGAAGCTGCCGGTACGCGTTGACGCGTGCCTGCGCCCGCCCAGCACCAGCCCGAGTCCCTGCCCCAGCACATGAGTAATCGGCACGGCTCCGCGCCGAGTCGTCGAGTAGCGGCGTGAGGCCATGAACACGGTCCGCAACGCGGTCGACACCGTGCGCTACAACTGGCTCGGTGCGAGCATCGGCGGCCCCGACGCGGGCATGCGCGGTCAATGGTTGACGCTGGTCGTGTCCGCGGTGTTCGTATTCGGCTGCTTCTTTGCCCTGGGCCACTTCCGCTCGGGCGGCTCCCCGCAGGGCGGGGGCTCCGTGGCGCTGCCTGTGTTCTCCGAGCGCGCCGCGATCCCCGGGGCGCTGCGCGGCGGCTCGCCCGCAGCGGGCGCGGTGCCGACCGCGATCGCGACGCCGCCGCCACCGCAACCCGTCGTCCGGCGCTCGAACGCCGAGAGCGTGCGCGCCGCCGAAGCGGCGCAGCTGTTCGCGGCCGAAGCGACGCGCGCGAGCGCCCCGAGGACGACCGTGCCCGTCGAAACCGCCCCGGCGCCCCAACCGGTGCCGACCGAGGCCAAGACGCCGACCCGCGCGGGCTCGAACACCGCCAAACGGCGCTCCTCCTCCGGCGGTGGCGGCGGCTCCTCGGGCGGCAGCGGCTCGTTTGACAGCTCGGAATAGGAGGGCGATGCTCGCGCGCAGGCCGGCCCTGCCGGCGGCGATCGTTCCGATTCTCGTGGCCGTCGCGATCCTCGGCTATGTCGCGGGAAAATCGGGCTCCACCGGACCCTCCTCCGAACAGCTCCGCACCGCGCAGAGCGCCAACGTCGTGATCGGCTACCCCGTCGGTTGGAGTACCGCCAAGAGCGCCCCGCAGATCCCGCAGCTTGCGTTGGCACACGCGACGACGATCGCACCTGCGGGGAACGCCGCCGAGGCGGGTCTGCTGCTCGGCTCACTGCCGCCCGGCGAACTCGCGCCGCTGCCCAGCAAGTTCATCGCGAGCCTGCGCCGGCTGCCCGTGACCGAAATCGTGAACCTCGAGGAAATCCAGGCATACAAGTACGCGCAGCTCAGCGTGAGCGGGTTCGACAGGACGCTGACGCTGTTCGTGATCCCCGACCCAGGCGCTCGCCCCACCGCGCTTGCCTGCTACGCCCCTTCCGCCGCTTCCGGGTACATGCGCACCTGCGAGGCGGCCGTCGCGACCGTGACGGTCGGCGGTCAGCCGCAGGCATATCAGCTGACGCCGGAACCCGCCTATGCGGGCAAGATCTCGACCACGATCGCCTCGCTCGACCGCCTGCGGGCCTCGCTCAAGCGTGAACTGCGCCCGGATGTGAGCTCGGATGGCGTCAAGCGTCTGGCGGGTCAGCTCGCTAACGGGTTCGCGGCGGCAGCCGACGAACTCAACCAGCTCGAACCGACGTTCGCGGCGCAGCCCGCGCAGAAGGCGCTAGCCGACGCGATCGCCCGCGCGCACGACGGCTATCTCGCGCTGGCGGCGGCGGCGGGCGAACAGGACGCGACGGCCTATTCGGCCGCGCAGAAGAAGATCGCGACCGCCGAAGCCGACGTTGACGAGGTGCTCGAGAGCTTCGTGCTGCTCGGTTACAGCTCGACGGTCCAGGCGCCCGCGAGCGCCGGCTCCTAGCCCCGGCTCGTGACGCGCCAGCGCGTCAATCGCGCGCTGCAAAAAGCGGCATTTGCACGCAATTTGCGGGTCCCCGACAATCTGAGAAATATGGGTTTTGTTGCCGATTTTCGTGGTAGGCTACGCGGTCACGAACTCGGGATTGGCTGGGAGGGGAAGGGCGCAGCTCCCCGTTGGGTTTTAAAGGCTGAGTCGAACCGGCCTACATGGAGATAGAAGAGGCGGAAGGGAGACGTAGGAGAATGAGACACGTCAGGCTTGGCTCAGGGTTCGTGGGCGCCGTATGCGCCTTTGCGATCGCTGCCACGCCGGCTCTGGCCCACGAATTCACGGCCAGCAAGTCCGGCAAAACGAAGGGCAAGGCCACGACCGAACAGAAGTTCAAACTCGGTCCGTTCAAAATCACGTGCGAAAAAGTCACGGCGAAGGGCTCGGTTGCGGCCGGCGCCACTTCGACGTTGGCCGTCTCGCTGCGATACGGGCAGTGCACGGACGAAGTCAAATTCGGCACCAAGCCGGCACACGTGCCGACGCATTTCTTGACGCCGTTGGCAATCGCGTACCACTCGAACGGTTTCGTTGAAACCGGCTCGGAACTCGAAGAATTCGAAGGCTCGGCCGTGCTCTCGGGTGGCGAAGCTGAAATCAAGGTCTACACGGGCGTGCTCCCGGGCGAACACGAACAGTCCCGCTGCACGATCCTCTGGCCCGAACAGACGCTTCCGTTCAAAGCCGTGAAAAAACCGGAACTCGAATACTCGGCAGCGACTTACTCCAATGTCGCGACGCCGATGCCGGTCAGCAAAAAATACCCGGACGGCTTCCGGCACTCGATCGAAATCGCCAACTCCCTCAAAGGGATCAAATACGAATTTGAAGGCGAACCCTGCGAAGAATGGGGCAAAGAAGAAGGCGAAGAAGGCGGTGGCGGCACCTACTTGGGCAGCTTCCCCGTGTTCCTCGGCGGAGGCAGCCTGGAATTCAGCTAACCCCTGAGGGGATTGGCCGACCGCTGAGGGCGGGGGGCGGACGCGAAGCGAGCGTCCCGTCTCCCGCCCTCGGTCGTTGCGGAGGCCGCTTCGCGCTCAGGGCGAGGCGTCCAGCTCGGCCATCTGCTGAAAAGCCGCGAGCGGGTTCAGCGGCTCGGTCTGGCCGTCCAGCTCGGCGAAGATGTTCGCCAGGTTGACCGCCAGCCGCTCGGGCTCTTTCCAGTCCGCCCAGCGGTCGAGCTTGAGCGAGTGGGCTGCCTGCACGGGGCTCATGCCCTCGGCATGGCAGGCGCGGGCCTGCTCGTAGAGGTATTCGAAGTAGGACTTCAGCTCGCGCACCTGCTCGAGCGTGCTGAGCGGTCCGTGCCCCGGCACGATCGCCTGCGGCTCCAGCGCGAGGATTCGCTCGCAGGCCGCGATCCAGTTCGACACGGGACCCGCCCACGCGATCGGGTGCGCACCCGAGAACAGGATGTCGCCCGTGAACAGCACGCGCTCGCGAGGCAGGTACGCCAGCGTGTCGCCGCGCGTGTGCGCGGGGCCGACCTCCAGCAGCTGCAGCTCGCGGCCGCCCACGTGCAGCGTGAGCTCGCCGTTGAACGTGTGCTGGGGCAGCGTCGGCTCGATGCCGTCGAACTCGAAGGAGCCGAAGCAACGCAGGAAGAACTCGCCCAGCACGCCCATCTGCGGCGCCTGCGCCACCAGCGCCGCCATCGCCGCGGGCGGTAGCTCGGCCATCTCGGCAGCCGTTCGCTCCGAGGCCACGATCACCGCCTCACCCACGAGCTGGTTGCCGTAGCAGTGGTCGCCGTTTGCGTGCGTGTTCACGAGCGTGTCGATCCGCGCGGCGGCTGGAACCGCGCGCCGCATGCTCCGCAGCATCTCCTCGGTCAGGCGCAGGTCGAACAGCGTGTCGATCAGCAGCGTGCTCTCGCCATCGACCACCAGGCCCGCGTTGCTCCAGCCCCAGCCGCCGTCGGGTTGCAGGTAGGCGTAGAGCCCGTCGCCCAGCTCGTGCAGGCCCTTCGTGTAAGCCATCTCAGCTGTGCCTTGCGCGGGTGTCGCGGCGGCTGATGCTCATGCGCTTTGAGCCTACCGGCGCGGGTCGGGTTCGGCACGCTCGTGTAAGTCGCTCGCTGCTCGGCGCCGCTCGGCCTCGTTGCGACGCTAGCTTGACAGTGACAACAATCTTGATAGGCTCACTGAGCAATCCCCCAAGAGCGAAGTTCGTCTCGCTCCTCCGATCTGGTGGGGCTGGGATGCGCCCCGCCAGATGCCTCCCGCGACTGGGCCGGCTCCCTCGCCGGCCCAGTCGTGCCCCTTCTCAGCCCCTTAGTCCTCGAACGGCGCAATCGGAACGCCGTGGTCGCGCTCACGCATCCCCAGCTCGTAGACACCGCCGTGTGCGCTGCTGAGCGTGCGCGGCCGCTGCTCGTCGGGCAGGCGCACGCTCAGCTCCAGCGAAGCGATCGAGCAGTTGGCCACCTCGTGCTCGCTGGCGCCGTCGGGATCGCTGTAGCGCCAACCCGCCGCGGTGCCTGGAGGGACCGTGGCACGCACCTCGACAAGCCCGCCGTGCTGGGCGGGCAGCGCCACCGTGCAACCCGCGGGGCTCTCTTGTACGCGCAGCCCCCGCGCGCCCAGGCCGCCGATTCGCAGGCGGCGGCCATCGATCCAGAGCGCGCCGTTAGCCACCCAGGGCGTCAGCCGGCCCGCGATCAGGATTCGCCCCAGCGCCACGTCCAGCCAAGCGTCGGGCGCCTCGGCGAAGGCGATGCCGTGCAGCCAGATCCAGCGCTCGGCGTGCTCGGCGCCCCAGTTGTGCCCGACCATGCCGGGCCACCCCTCCAGCGCCAGCTCGCGCGCTCCTGCGATTCGCAGTCGACCGTCGAAGCTCGCAGCCGGCGCGGGGCTGGTCAGCTTGGTGCGGGGCAGCGGCGCGCGATACAGCAGCTCGCGGGGGAGGTGGCGCAGTTCCGGTGCCAGCGGCTGCGTTCGCAGCGACCACTCTGCGGGACCGCAGGCGCCCTCGGCGCCTGCGGGTCCCATCGTGGCGCCCTGGCCGTCGCCGGCCTGCTCGCCGGCGACTCGGCGCTCGCCGATCTCGATCCAGCCGCCGGCCGGCTCGCGCAGCGTGTCGCTGGTGAGCTTCTGCATCAACGGGGCGCCAGCCGTGGCATCGAACACCGTGCACCACACCGACCCGCGCGGCTCGCCTCCCGGGGGCTTCTTCACCGTGTGGCGAATCCATACGCCGACCGGCGCCTGCGGCGAGACCGCGCGCAGGTAGAAGGACTCGTACATGCCCGCACGCGCTCGCGCCTGCGGGAACATTGCGCGGTTTGCCATCGCGGCTCGATCCTACCTGGGCGGCGATTCGTGGCAGGATCACGCCATGAAGCGAGACCCGCTCGTCGAGCTGCCTCCCGTGCTCGCCCACCCGGCGACGCGCCCGGGGGGGCGTTATCTACTGGGGATCGACGGCGGCGCCACGAAGACGCTCGCCGCGGTGCTCGACCTGCAGGAGCGCGTAGTCCACCTCGCGCACGGCGGCCCCAGCAACGAGGACGCGATCGGCTCGCGCTCCGCGGTTGCGGCGCTCGTCGACGTGGCCGACGAGGCCTTGGCGCTGGCGGGGATCGACGATCGGCAGCTGGCCGCCGCGGTGCTGGCGGTCGCGGGGACCGACACCGAGGCGATCGTACGCGCGGTACGCATCGCGCGCGGCGAGGATTGGATCGTGGTCAACGATGTCGTCGGCGCTTGGGCCGTGGCGACCGGCGCGCAGCCGGGGGTCGGTGCGATCTCGGGCACTGGCTCCAACGTATTCGGCGTCGGCCTCGATGGGCGCTCCTGGCGCGTCGGCGGCTGGGGGCACCTGCTGGGCGACGAGGGCAGCGGCTACTGGCTCGGAGCCGAATCGATTCGCGCCGCGCTGCGCGACCGCGACGGTTCTGGCCCCGAAACCCGCTTGAGCGACGCGGCGGCTGAGTTCTTCGACGCGCCAAGCGTCGAGGCCGTGGCCTCACTGGTCTACTCAAAGCCGCTCAGCAAGAGCGAGATAGCGGCCTTCACCGTCGAAGCCTGCCGGCTGGCCGAGGACGGTGACGCGGTCGCCCGCGACTTGTTCCAGCAGGGCGCCGAGCATCTGGCGCGGCAGGTCGTCGAGGTCGTGCGCCAGACGGAGCTCGACCGTGCCGGGCCGTTTCCGCTCGGCCTGATCGGCAGCACGTTCAAGGCCGGGGCGCTGCTGGTGGAGCCGCTACGCGCCGCGGTCCATCGCGCCGCGCCGCAGGCGCAGATCGCCGTGGTGGAGATGGCGCCCGTTGGCGGCAGCCTGCAGCTGGGCCTGCGCGCCTGCGGCTGCAGCGAGCAGCTGTCTGCTCAGCAGCTGACCATGTTGCTCGAGGACGCGCTCGCGCAGGTTCGCTGACGCCCGCGAGCGCGCGCTTGCGCGGGGGCCTCGCCTCAGCTCGCGGTCACAAGACGTGCCTGGATGGCCGCGCGATCCCCGACCGCGTCGGGTCCCACGCCCGTGATTCGGATCGCCGCCGCCGCATTTGCGAACGCCGCCGCCGCGGGCGGCTCCTCGCCATCGGCGAGCGCGAGGAAGAACGCCGCCGCGAACACGTCGCCCGCGCCCATATCGTCGCGGATGCGAGCTACCGCCGATACCTGCAGACGCCGGCAGCTGCCGTCCGCCAACAGCAGCTGCGTCGGCTCCGCCTCGTCGGTCACCGCCACCAGCGTTGAGCCGCCCAGCAGCGCCTCACAGTAGGGGCGCTCCAGCCGGCTGAAGACCGCCGCGTCGCAGCGCTCCGGCAACTGTGAGCCCTGCAGCGGTGCGAGCACGACGCGGCCGTCGGACCGCGACCAGGTACGCAGTAGCCCCTGCGGGGTCAGCCCCACCAGCGTGGCGCGCCCGCCCCAGCGCGGGCCGGTCTCGCGCGCGATTGGCGCTAGGTGGAGGACCGCGGTGTCCAGCTGTGGCGTTGCCTGCATTGCCCCGGCCCACGCCACCATCCGCTGTGCACGCTCGTGCCCGATGCCAGTGGTCGTAAGCGTCGTCGTGTGCGGCGCCGGTTCAATCTCGAGTGCCAGCTCCTCGCGGTAGGGCGCCAGCAACCGCTCGATCTCATCCGGGACGCCGCGCGTCAGGATCAGCGCGCGCTTGCCTAGCCGCGCCGCCTGTAGCGCGCCGTAGAAGGCGCTACCCCCGGGTCGGCGGCTCCCGTCGGCCATCACATCCACGCTCACGTGGCCCACCGTTGTGTAGTCGAAGCTCACCTCGCGGCGCTCGCACCAAATCGAATGACCGGCTCGTCTGTTGTCGTTGCTGACTCGATGCGTTCATCTTCCCTGCAAATCACCAGCCGTGCCGGCGCGCTCTTGGCGCTATTGGCGGTCGTCGCCTGCGCGCTCGGCGACACCGCGCGCGCGGCGCCCTCCGTCAGGGACAGCCACTCGGCGCACGCTAAGACACGTGCCGCCGCCTCGCGCTATCCCAGGGGGGTCTCGCGCCCGCGGGCGCACGCCGGTTCGGCGCCGTTCGCCCACAGCGCCGCCGCGCAGCTGCCCGCGAGCAAGAAGAAGCCGAAGAAGCCCGTGCTTACCGGCAATCCCGCACGCGCGCTGTTGGCCTTCGAAGCCATGCAGCACTACTACTACGTGCGCGGCTCGGGGCTGTATGAGGGCGAACCATTCTCCTACCTTTGGCCCTTCTCCCAAGCGCTCGCCGCCACCGTCAGCATGGCCAACGTCCCGCGCTTGCCGGTCTCGATCTCGCCCGAAGTGCACGCGCGGCTAATCGGGCTGCGCACCTACCTCGACACCAATAACTCCGGTGCGCTCGAAGGCTATACGAGCACGCTTGCCGCCTTTGACGGCACCGTCGCGCCCCCGGTGGGGCCCGGGGGCGCCAAGTACTACGACGACAACGACTGGATCGGCATCGAGCTGGCCCGGATCTACAAAAAGACCCACAACCCCGGGGCGCTTGGCTATGCCGAGGGAATCATGGCCTTCGAGGTCGCGGGCTATTCCACCGACCCGACGCTCGCCTGCGTGGGCGGAATCCCGTTCGCGAACACGGTCGCGAACACCGATCGCAACACGATCACCACTGGCCCCGCGGCCGAGCTTGCGGTGCAGCTATACAAAATCACCGGCAACGTCGAATATCTCCGCTTCGCGGAAACGGCCTACAACTGGGTGCGTACCTGCTTGCTGCAGCCCAACCAGCTCTACGCCGATCACATTCGCCCGCACGGCGTGATCGACTCCACCTTCTGGAGCTACAACCAGGGCGTCATGATCGGCGCCGGCACGCTGCTCTACCAGGCGACTGGCAACAGCGGCTATCTCTACCAGGCGCGCCAGACCGCGCAGGCCTCACGCGAATACTTCACGCCGCAGCGGCTCGGGGAAGAGAACCCCTTCTTTCCCTCGGTCTACTTCCGCAACCTGCTCTACCTCGACTCCGTCACGCACGACCCGCCCGGTCCGAAGATCGCGCAGGCCTACGTCGACTACGCCTGGCAGCACCTGCGTCTCAGCGACAACCTGTTCGTCGCCGGCTCGCCCGCATCTGCACAGCTGCTTTACCAGGCGGCGATCGTCCAGATCTACGCACTGCTCTCGACTCCGCCGAGCACTTACTTCTGAGTCGCCCGTAACCGCTAGGCTCCCTGGTGATGTCGGACGCCGCCAACATGATCACCGCCGCGGGGCTCGCCGAGCTGAAGGACGAACTCGACGCGCTCGAGGGCGAGGGCCGACGTGAGATCGCCGAGCGGATCAAAACCGCGCGCGAGTGGGGCGATCTGAAGGAGAACAGCGAGTACCACGACGCCAAGAACGATCAGGCGCATCTAGAGACCAAGATCGCGCGTCTGCGCGAGCGGATCACCGCCGCGGTCGTCGTCGAGGCCGAGTCGGGCCAGGGTGGCGGCGCGGTCGCCTTCGGCTCTTCGGTGCACGTGCGCGATCAGGATGGCAAGGAGCAGACCTGGCGGTTGGTCAGCTCGCACGATGCCAGCCCCGCGGATGGTCGTCTGTCGGTTGAATCGCCCGTTGCAGCAGCGCTGATGGGTCGCAGTGCCGGTGATAAGACATCGGTCACGCTGCCCAAAGGCTCGCGCGAGCTGACGATTATTAGCGTCGATTGAGCCGCTCCCGCGAAGCGGGTTCGAAGCTCGGATGCGATCCGCCGCCTCCCCGGCCTCGACGGCTAGCGACCGCTGAGCGAACGCAGAGCGGCCGCCTTGCGCATGCGCCGGACGAAGCTCCTCGGACTGCGCTCGTATAGCCGCTTGCCGTCGCGCAGCGCGCGTCTGCGCAGCCTGCGACGCCGCTTGGCGATCAGCTTCAAGAGCAGCTTGCGCGTGCGGCGGCCCGGCGCACCCGACGCCCGGCCGGCCTTCGCTTCGGCCCGTATTCGCGAAGCCAGCACTGCCAGGTCGTGCTCTTGGCCCAGCATTTCGCCCAGCTCGTCCGCGCGCTTGCCGATCCGCTTCGCGAACTTGCGCCCGGACCCCGTGGTGCGCTGCTTCGAAGCCTTCGCGTCGGAGCGGTCGAGCATTTCTGCCGCGTAGCGCAGGTCCTTCACGCGCTTGCGCCACTCGTGCATCGTGCGCGTGCGCCGGCGCTCGCCCTTCGCCTTCTCCGCGCGCCGCAGGCGCCTGCGGCCCTTGCGGTACAGGCGATCGAGCGCCGGTTCGATCGCTTCGATCCCGCCCGGGTCTCCCAGCTGCCAGGTGCTCACCCGCACCCGCATCGCCCGCAGGTCCGACAGCGTGCCTCCGTGCGTTGCGCTATCCGCCAAGGCCAGCGCTGCCGCGCCCTCGCGCTCCTGTTGCAACCGGGCGCGCAGGCGCAGCGCGTCGCGGCGATCTGCCAGCTCGTCAGGGTGGCGCGCGATCAGGTCCTCCAGCGTGCTCAGTAGCACCGCCGCGTCGCGCGCCCTCGCCAGGCTCCGGCCCGTGTCACGCAGCAGCCCACTCTCACGCGCGTAGACCTGCTCGCCAAGCTCCTCGCGCAGCAGGCGCAGCAGCGCGCGCAGGCGCTTCAATGACTTGCGCGCCTCGTGCACCCGATGCTCTGGCGAGCCCGCCGCCGCGCCCTCGCCCGACAGCGCCTCGATCGCCACGTCCAGCTGACCCAACGCCATGCGCTGCAGCCCCTGGCCCAGTTGCTCCTCGGCCAGGGGGGCGAAGTGTCGCTCGCGCGAGCACCGTTCGCGCAGCACCCGCCGTTCGCGCTCTGCCCGCGCCAACGCCACGCCCGCGCCCAGGGCGACCGCGGCCAGGGTTGCCCTCAGCGGCGTCACAATGGAGCCGTGTCCGGCCTTCCTGACGCCCCATGGTGGACGCTGCGCCGGGCGGCGAATCGAAAGCCTGCGACGTATCGCTGTCCATTGTGTGGTCATCATCTACCCGCGCTTAGCGAGCATATGCTGATCGCGCCCGAAGGCGACACCCGCCGTCGTCGCCACGCCCACACCAAGTGCGTGCTCGCGGCCCGCAAGCGCGGGCGGCTGCCGCTGCGCGATGAGTGGCAGCGCACGCAGCCCCGCCCGCCCGCGCTGTGGCGGCGGCTGCTGCGGCGCGGGTAGCCGCGACTCCCCGCGCCCGACGGGCCTGGGTCCTGCCGGGACGGGCTAGGGCGCGCTGAGGTACACGCGCTCCGGCTGTACGCGGATGATCACGCGCTGTTCGCCCGGTTTGCGCAGCGGATAGCTGTCCAGGTCCATGTACTTCTTCGCCATTGCGTCGATGTGCTCGTCCGCGCCCTCGCGCGTGCTCTCTGCCACCGTGCCACGGATTTCCACGTATTCGTAGGGGTTCTCCATGTTCTGGACCGTCAGCGTCACGCGCGGGTCGCGCTCCAGGTTGCTCGGCCATGCCCGGCCCTCCGCCGAGTTCAGCACCGGCCGGCCCTCCTGCACGTCGACCCAGACCGGCGCCGCGTGCACCGTGCCGTCCTTGCGCAGCGTCGACACCACGCAGAAGTTCTTGCCCTGCAGTAGTTGCTCAGCCTTCCCATCCACCGTTGCGCTCATCCTCTCGACCTTTCTCGTGAGTTGCGGAAGTGTTCGCAGTCACGTTACGACGACCGCGGTCCGGTTCGCGTTACGACGCTGTGGCGGGGCCTGGCCCACGGTTCAGTTACGACTCAGGCCCGTGGCGGAATGCGCGGGCGGGATCTTCTGCAGCGGCACGAGCTTGCCGTTGTTCAACTGGAAGGTCACGTGCGCTTCCCCGCCGCTCGGGTTCACCAGCGGGTCGTTCGGGCGATATAGCGCATAGCCCAGCGTCACTTCCGTGTCGCCCTGGCTCACCACCTTCACGGCCGCGCTCGGCAGCTTCGTATCCGTGCCCAGGTAGCGCCCGTTCACGAAGAAGAACGCCTGCTGTTCGTAGCCGTCCGCCGAGCCCGTGCGCGTCCCCAACATCACGCGCAGCGCCTGGTCTGAGTGGTATTCCGAGGTGTCGTTTGGCGTGTAGCCGCGCGCGCGAACCGCCGCCGCCGCGCCGCTCGTGCCTTCCGCCTTGGTTTCGCCTTGTGTGAAAGCCGGCTCCGGGGCCGAGCGCGTCGTCGCGGTCGTGCCCGTCGAGGTGCTCGTCGCGCTTGGCTGCGTCGGCGTCGTCTGGGTGCTCGTCGTCGTGCTGGTCTGCGTGCTCGATGTGTTCACGGGCGTCAGCGGCGCGCTGGAGACCGTCACCGTCTTCGTGCCGCCGCCGCACGCCGCCAGCAGCAGCGCCGAGCTCGTCAGCAGCGCCGCGGCGCTCGCGCGCAGTGCGTTAGATCTCGTTCTCGAGCCGGTACCTCGCATTCTGCGCATGGTATTCGCCATTTGCCCGGGCCCTCCTCGCTTGGTTTGGCGCTTCGCCAGAGCTAACACCGCGGCCTTGCACAAGCTGCGCCATCGGCGGATCGACGCGGCCGAAAGGCCGCCATCTAATAATTATTAGCCACTGCTAATATTGGCGGCAGCTCTCTCAGAACACCGAAAGGAGCAAGCGATGAGCGGCATATCTCGCAGGAACCGCTGGACCCTCGGCATCGTCTCCGTCGCCCTCTTCATGGTCGTGCTCGACAACCTCGTCGTCAGCGTCGCGCTGCCCACGATCCATCGTGAGCTCGGCGCCTCGATCCAGCAGCTGGAGTGGACCGTCAATGCCTACGTGCTCGCCTACGCTGTGCTGCTGCTCACCGGCGCTGCGCTCGGCGATCGCTTCGGGCGCAAGCGCATGTTCCTGCTCGGGCTCGGCGTCTTCACGCTCGCCTCCGCCGCGGCCGCGCTCGCTCGCAGCACCGACCTCTTGATCGCTGCGCGCGCCGTACAGGGAGCCGGCGCCGCGATCGTCACCCCGCTCACGCTCACGCTGCTCGCCGAGGCCTTTCCCGACGAGAGCCGTGGTATCGCGATCGGGATCTGGTCCGGTATCTCCGGAGTTGCCGTCGCGCTTGGGCCGCTCGTCGGCGGCGCCGTGGTGCAGGGCATCTCTTGGCACTGGATCTTCTGGATCAACGTCCCCATCGGGCTCGCCGTGATCCCGCTCGCGATGCGCGCCCTGCGCGAGAGCCATGGCCCCTACGGCAAACTCGACCTGCCAGGGCTCGCGCTCGCCTCCACTGGCCTGTTCGGGATCGTCTTCGGGCTCGTGCGCGCGCAGTCGCTCGGCTGGGGCAGCGCCACGATCCTCGCCTCGCTGATCCTCGGAGCCATGCTGCTCGCGGGCTTCGTGCTCTGGGAGCGGCGCACGCCCGAGCCGATGCTGCCCATGTACTTCTTCGCCCGACGCTCCTTCGCCGTCACGAACGTCGCCTCGCTCGCGATGTACTTCGGCATGTTCGGCTCGATCTTCTTCCTCTCCCAGTACCTGCAGAACGTGCTCGGCAACACGCCCCTGCAGGCCGGGCTGAAGCTGCTCGTCTGGACCGGCGGCACGATGGTCGTCGCCCCGCTCGCCGGGGTCTTCTCCCAGCGCTTCGGCAGCCGCTGGTTCATGTTCGCCGGCCTCTCCCTGCAGGCGGGCGCGCTCGCCTGGCTGAACAGCATGTTCACGACGCACCTCGCCTATTCGGCGATGCTCGTGCCCTTCTTCATGGCCGGCGCCGGGATGGCGCTCGTGTTCGCACCCTCCGCCAACGCCGTGCTCGCCTCCGTGCGCACCGACCAGGCCGGGCAGGCCTCCGGCGCTAACAACGCGATTCGCGAGGTCGGCGGCGTGCTCGGCATCGCGGTGCTCGCCACGGTCTTTACCGGCTCCGGCGCCTACACGACGCCGCAGGCCTTCGTCGACGGCCTGATCCCCGCGATCTGGGTCGGCGTCGCGGTGCTCGGGCTCGGTGCGCTGATCGTGCTCGCGTTCCCCTTCGGGGCCCGCGCCAGCGCCGAGGCTCCGAACAATTCCGCCATGCCCGGGCGCGCTGCCGCCGCGCCCGCCGGTGGCGGGCTTCCCCGCGCCGTGGTAGGAAAGGGTGTGTGAGTACCGCCGCCAAGCCCGCGCGTAAGCGTGTCCCCGCCGCCGAGCGTCGCGAGGAGCTGATCGCCGCCGCCGTGCACGAGTTCGCCCACGGCGGCCTGCACGGCACGCCCGTCGAGCGCATTGCCCGCCGCGTCGGCGTCGCCCAGCCCTACGTCTTCAGCCTTTTTCCCAGCAAGCGAGACCTGTTCCTCGCCGCGTTGGAGCGGAGCTTCGAACGCGTCGCGCAGACCTTTCGCGACGGCGCCCGCGACTTCGCTGAGGGGCGTGCGCCCGAGGACTGCGAGGACGCCCTGACGGCAATGGGCCTCGCTTACAAGGAGCTGCTCGTCTCAGATCGCGACTACCTCATGCTCCAGCATCAGTCCTACGCCGCCTGTGACGACGAGCTCGTGCGGGCGCTGGTGCGCCGCCGCTACGCCGCGCTCGTGCAGCTCGCGCAGGAGCTCTCCGGCGCCGAGCCCGAACGGATCGACGACTTCTTCCGTCACGGCATGGCGCTCAACGTCGCCGCCGCCCTCGGCGTCGAGGATCTGTCCGTCGGTTGCCAGTGGGTAACCGACGAGGCGCGTCGCACGCCCGCGTAGGGCTGCGCGAGGCCCCGAGCGGTAGCATGGCCGCAGGGCATGTCCGCATCCGCACAGACACCCGGCGGCACGCAAGGCAAAGCAGCGCACGGCGGCGTCGGGCCCGGCAAGCTCGACAAGCGCAGCCAGCGCGAGGTCGCCCGCACCGCCGCCCTCGTCATCCTCGCGATCTTGCTCACGCTGTTCGCGGTCTTCAACCTCAAAGAGGTCAAGGTCAGCTACGTCTTCGGCTCCGGCAAGGCGCCGCTGATCGTCGTGATCGTGGTCTCTGTCCTGTTCGGCATCGTGCTGACTTACCTCGCCGAACGCCGGCAGCGCAAGAAGCGCGGCTAGGCAGCCGAGAGCTTCATCCGCGCTGCGTCGACTAGTAGCCCGGGACCTGCTGCTTCGCGGGTCGCTAAACCTCTTCTTCGACCAGCATCGCCGCGGCCTGCTCCGCGCCAATGAACGGCGTCAACACGATGTAGGTCAAGTAGTCCGCCAGCACCGACAGCAGCTGGATCTGACCGCTGGCCACCTGGCAACGGATTGTGTGCGACAGCGCGCCCGCCACGCCCTGGACCACCAGCACGCTGCGCGCTTCGTCCGGGGCGCCCTCGGTTAGGCGTGCCGCGATCCCGTAAGCAAGGCGCAGGTTGTGCGCAACTGCCTCCGGACCCGCCGCGAAGGCTCCTTCCGCGATCGTGTGCGCGTAGATCGGGCGCTCCGCCAGGTAGCGCATCAGCTCGCTGATCGTGCGGCGCACCGCCTGGGGCCATTCCGCGCCTCGCAGGTCTGGGTCGCTCGCTAGCGTCTTTAGCTGCTCGCCCATCATGTCTAGCGCCGCAAGGAAGCATTCGTCCTTGCCTGCGAACAGCTCGAAAAACGCGTCGATCGGAACGTTTGCCGCGTCTGCGATCTGCGGCGCGCTCAGCTCGCGGTAGCCCTCTAGTACCGACAGGCGCAACGCCTGTTCCAGTAGGCGGGTGCGCTCGTCGCGCTGGTTGGCTCCCTGGCCGTTGGTACTCGCCCCGCCGGGGGCCTTGCGCCCTTGCGCAAGCGCCAGGCGTGCCCGCTCGGACAGGCGTTCCGCCAGCTGCTTCGCGGCCGGCGTCTGGAATAGCAGCGTCCACTGGAACATCTCCTCCGCCAGCTTCGGCGCCATCTCGGCCGAGCCCTCGCGCAGGCACTTCGACATCGCTGCGTGTAGGCCGCCCGCGATGCCGCGGATCACCGGGCCCGGCAGTGGGCTCGAGGTAGAGGCGTGCTCGAAGCAGGTCGAGAGCATCTGCTCGAATGTCGCCGATGCCCGGCGCAAGCGCAGCAGCGCCGGGGCACCCACCTTCGGTGCCTCGAGGATCACCAGGTTGGCGCTGTTCCAGTTCGTGCTGATCGCCGCGCCCAGCTCGTCAAACGCAGCCTGCAGGCGATCCTCGACCTCGCCTTCGGCTGCCCGGTAGGCAGCGCTTACGCGGCCTGCACCGCGGCCCGCGATCAGGTCATACGTCGCCAGGAAGCACTCCTGCTTGTTCGCGAATTGCTCGTAGAACGAGCGCCTCGATACACCCGCGAGACTCACGACCTGCTTTACGCTCGTGCGCTCGTAACCGTTCGCGGCGACGGCCTCGATCATCGCTCCGTGCATGCGTGTGCGCTGGTTGCGCACCACGGCCTCGGGGCCCAGACGGTGCGGGCCGTGGGGCAAGCGCTGGTATAGGGGGGCAACCGTCCTCTTGCTCGCGCCCGCGCTCACACCGTTCCTCTCCGTCCTTGACATTCGATCCCCCAGGATTGATCGCTGCCTTTGATCATGTCACCAAATCCGGTAATCAGGATCGTTTCATGTCAGCGACACGTTGTCTACAGGCAACCGCACACAGCGTATCCGAACCATAGGGACGGATCGTCTCTTTTAGTCAAGCCCTGCCATCAGAATGGTGTCGGAGAGCGGGTGGGGCGTTCAGCGCAAGATGCCCTTCACGGCCAGGATCGCAATGCCCATCGTCACGCCGACGCAGGCCTTTAGCAGCAGTTCGCCCGGGGTTGACTTCGCGCGGATGCCTGCCAGTAGCTCGAACACCACGACCGTCACCACCGCTGTGCGCAGGGCCGCGGTCACGCCCGATTCCTGACTGGCCCCGACCACCCAGGCGATCAGCAGCGCCAGGATCGGGATCGCTGCGCCGCGGACGATCGCCCAGTCGTGGATCAGCGCGCGTGCCAGCGAGCCCATCGTCAGCGATTCGCCCGTCGCCAGCCGGCGTCCCAGCAGATCCGCGTAGGCGTGCGCCAGCCAGTAGAGCAGGGTCGCCACCAGCGCCGAGGCCACCGTGTCCAGGTAGCTCTCATGCCGGCCGCTCTCCGCCGCCATCAGCGCACCGACTGTAATCACGCCGTAGACCACGCCCGCCGCGTTGCCCGCGGGTACGAGCCGTTTGCTCGTCAGCCAGCCTTTGGCCGTCTCGCTGCTTTTACGTACCATTTAGCGGGACGGGCGGCTTGCGTTTAGGGAGACGAGGAAGCATGTTCGAAGTGCGGCGCAGCGTCAGACAGAAGGTAGTCGCCGGAGCGGCAGTTGCCCTCGTGCTCGCGGGCGGGGCTTTCGCCGCCGTCTCGGCCACCGGGCAAGCCAACGGCCACCGCCACGCGCAAGGTCCCCACGGCTCTCGCCACTTGCGTCCGCACGACCTCGACGCGGCGGCCGCTTACCTCGGTATCTCCACCGGCCAGCTCTCTAGCGAACTCGGATCCTCCAAGTCGCTCGCGCAGATCGCCGATGCACACGCCGGCAAGTCAGCCCAGGGCGTGGTCGAAGCGATCGTCGCCGCCCGCCGCGCGCGTCTGGCGAAGCTCTCCTCCAGCCTGCCTAAGCGCGTCGGCGCTGAGGTCAACCGAACGGGTCGCCCCGGCGCCAGCGGGGACGAAGGAGCTGGCAAGGGTCGTGGCCCGCAGCGCGCGAGCCAGCTCGGGCTGTTCACTGCCGCCGGTCACCTCGGCACCGTTGCCGGGGAGTATCTCGGTATCGCGCCCACCCAGCTGAGCAGCGAGCTGGGCTCGGGCAAGACGCTCGCCCAGATCGCCGATGCCGCTCCCGGCAAGTCCACGGCCGGCCTGATCGCCGCGCTCGTTGCCGCCAAGCAGCAGCGACTCTCCGGCCGGCTCGCCGAAGGTCGCCTGACCAAGGCGCGCGACGCGCACAGGGCCAAGCGCCTGCACAGGCGCATGAGCACGCTCGTCGCGCGGAAGTTCGCCACCGGAGCCGGGCCCTAACTCGCGCGCAGCGCGCACGCCGCCGCTAAAGCAGCGATCTGCGTGTGCCGACAGTTGCTGCGGAAGGCCACAGGTCATCCGGGTAGAGGGCGACCGTGGGGCCAGTGTCTCGGCCCCCGGTCGCTCCATAACCCCGGTTGGCCCCCGTGGTTTGTTTGTGGCAGGCTCTAGGGCGTCATGCGCGAGGCCGTGATCTGTGAGCCATTGCGGACGCCCGTCGGGGGCTTCGGCGGCGTGTTCCGCGACGTTCCGCCCCAGCGACTCGCGGCCACGGTGATCGCGGAGCTGGTGCGGCGCACCGAGCTGCCGCACGAGCAGATCGAGGACGTGATCCTGGGTCAGGGATACCCCAATGGCGAGGCGCCCGCGATCGGTCGCGTCGCCGCGCTGGACGCCGGGCTCGGCGTCGAGGTTCCCGGGATGCAGGTCGACCGTCGTTGTGGCGCCGGGCTGCAGGCGATCCTGCTCGGCTGCATGCAGGTGCAGACCGGCGCCTGCGAGCTCGTGCTAGCGGGGGGCGCGGAGAGCATGAGCCAGGCTGAGTTCTACGCCACCGGCATTCGCTGGGGCATCAAGGGCGGCGGCGTCGAGCTCGCGGACCGGCTCGCCCGCCCCCGCGTCACCGCTGGCGGTCTGCACCACGTGGTCGAGGGGGGGATGATCGAAACAGCCGAGAACGTGCGCCGCGACTACGGGGTCTCCCGCGAGGATCAGGACGCGCTCGCGTTGCGGTCGCACCAGCGTGCCGTGGCCGCGCAGCAGGACGGTACCTTCGCCGAGGAGATCGTCCCCGTGAGCGTGAAGACGCGCAAGCAGGAGCTCGTGATCGACCGCGATGAGCACCCGCGTGCCGACACCACGCTCGAGCGCTTGGCCGCACTGCGGCCGATCATGGGCCGAGAGGACCCCGAGGCCACGGTCACGGCCGGCAACGCAAGCGGCCAGAACGACGGCGCCGCCATCTGCATCGTCACCCATCCCGAGAAGGCCGCCGAGCTTGGGCTGAGGCCGTTCGCGCGGCTGGTGTCATGGGCCGTGGCGGGCGTGCCCCCCGAAACCATGGGCATCGGCCCGATCCCCGCCACCCAGAAGGCGCTGCAGCGGGCCGGCCTGCAGCTGGCGGACATGGACCTGATCGAGTTGAACGAGGCGTTCGCCGCGCAGGCGCTGGCCGTGCTGCGCGAATGGGACCTGCCCGATGAGCTGGAGCGCGTGAACGTGCACGGCTCGGGCATTTCGCTCGGGCATCCGATCGGCGCGACGGGGGGGAGGATCATGACGACGTTGCTGCGTGAGCTGCGTTGACGCGATGGTCGCTACGGCCTGGAGACGATGTGCATCGGCGGCGGGCAGGGCATGGCCGCGGTATTCGAGAACCTCGGCAAGTAAGGTTTCGCGCAGCGGGGAAGCGATCTAGGGGGTTGCGACCGGTATGACCGGCGTTCTTTATGGGTTGGCGAAGTTTTGCGTTCGGCGTCGGTTCGTCGTGCTCGCGGTTTGGCTGATCGCCACGATCGCGCTCGTCGCGGTCTCCCACCGTCTCGGCGAAAACACCAACGACAACCTGTCGCTGCCCGGCACCGACAGCCAGCGCGCGACCGATGCGCTCGCGAAGTCCTTCCCCGATCAGGCCAACGGGTCGAGCCCGATCGTGCTGCACGCGAAGGGCGGCAAGCTGACCGACGCCAAGAACGCCGAAGCCGTCGAACAGGCCGCCAAGGGCGTGGCCAAGGAGCCGAACGTGGCCTCGGTCGTCAGCCCGCTCTCGCCGCAAGGCGCAGCCGCGCTGAGCAAGGACAAGCAGACGGGGTATCTGTCGGTGACGCTCGGCGTCAGCCCCGGCGAACTGTCGGTCAGCGAAGCGCAGGAAATCATCGACGGGGCCGACCCCGCGAAGGCGGCGGGGATCGAAGTGCAGACCGGCGGTCAGCTCGGTCAGAAGGTCTCAAAGCCCGCGACCGAGTCCAGCGAGCTGATCGGGATCATCGCCGCGATGGTGATCCTCACGCTGACCTTCGGGACGATCATCTCGATGCTGATCCCGATCCTCAACGCGGTGATCTCGCTGCTCGCGACGCTCGCGATCATCCGCATGCTCGGCCACGTCGCCACCGTGCCGAGCGTCGCGCCCACGCTCGCGACGATGATCGGCCTCGGCGTCGGCATCGACTACGCGCTGTTTATCGTCACGCGACATTTCCGCGGGATGAACGACGGCCTCTCGATCGAGGAGTCGATCGCGCGCTCCTGCGCCACCTCCGGCGGGGCGGTGTTCTTTGCGGGCGGCACCGTCACGATCGCGCTGGTCTCGCTCGCGGTCGCGGGCATCCCCCTGATCACGACCATGGGCCTGATGGCCGCGGTCGCCGTCGTCGTCGCGGTGCTCGGGGCACTGACACTGCTGCCCGCCGTGCTCGCGATCACGGGGCCGCACATCAACTCGCTGCGCGTGCGCCATCCCAAGCCCGAATCCAAGGCGCACGAAGGGCTGTGGGCGAAATGGGCGCACGAGATCGCGCGCTATCCGATTGTCGCTGGCCTCGCCGCGCTGGCGATCCTGATCCCGCTGACGATCCCGCTGCTGTCGCTGAACCTCGGCCAGCAGGACAACGCCGCGCTGTCGAGCACGACCACCGCGCGCAAAGCCTACGACCTGCTCACCAAGAGCTTTGGACCTGGCATCAACGGGCCGCTGATCGTGGCTGCTTCGCTCGGCACGCCCGCCAAGGCGCCGACTTCGACTTCGACCTCGGGCCAGGGCTCGAGCTCGGGCAAGGGCGGCGCCAGCGGTGCATCGGGCGCGGGCGGCGGCGGATCAGGCAAGTCGGGCTCCTCGGGCGGCGGCGCCTCCGCGGCGAAGTCCGCGACGGGCACCGACCCCCGCACGGCGGATCCGCGCCTGGCGGCGCTGCAGAAGGACATCTCCACGACGCCCGGCGTGGTGGCGGTGACGCCGGTGCAGATCGACAAGGCGGGTACTAGCGCCTACTTCAACGTGATTGCCGCCAAGGGCCCCGCCGAAGAAGCGACGACCGACCTGGTCGAAAAGCTGCGCTCGAGCGTGATCCCGAGCGCGGATAAGGGCACCGACATGAAGGCGGACGTGGGCGGCAGCACCGCGGGCTACATCGACCTGGCCTCGCGCATCTCCGAAAAGCTGCCGCTCCAGATCATCGTCGTGATCGCGCTCAGCTTCCTGCTGCTGATCCTTGCCTTCCGCACTGCCGTGATCCCCGCGCAAGCCGCGGTCATGAACCTGCTCTCGATCGGCGCTTCCTATGGCGTGCTGACCGCGATCTTCCAGTACGGCTGGCTCGCGAGCTTGATCGGGCTCAACGGCGCAGTGCCGATCGTCTCCTACGTGCCGTTGTTCATGTTCGCGGTGCTATTTGGCCTCTCGATGGACTACGAGGTGTTCCTGGTGAGCCAGATCGAGGAGCACGTGCATGCGGGCGAGGACAACCGTAGCTCGGTCGTCTCGGGGCTTGTCACCAGCGCGCGCGTGATCACGGCCGCAGCCTTGATCATGGTGTTCGTGTTCGGCAGCTTCGTGCTGAATGGAGATCCCACGATCAAGCAGTTCGGGATCGGGCTCGCGGTCGCGGTGGTGCTCGACGCGACGATCGTGCGCTGCCTGCTGGTGCCGGCGCTGATGCTGCTGATGGGCCGCGTCAACTGGTGGATGCCCAAGTGGCTGGAACGGATCGTCCCGCACGTGAGTATCGAGGGGGCGGAGTTTTTCAAGGAACGCGACGCCGCTGCGCTGGGCAGCGGCGCGGCCAAGCCGGCGGGCGCGGTCGCCGGGCCCGAGGCCTGAGCTTCGCGCCGGAGCGTCTCGCCTGGGCGCGGCGCTTCTAGAGCACGATTTGCGTGCAGAGGAAGTTCGCGGCCAGCCGCTCAGCGCGGAGCACCCGCACCTCCCAGACGTGCGTACGCGAGCCGATGTGTAGCGCCTTGCCGATCGCGGTCAGCTCGTCACCCGCTTTGGCCGAGGCCAGCACGTTGATCTTCAGCTCCACGGTCGTAAAGCCTCTGCCCTCCGGCAGGTGGCGCATCGTGCCCCAGGCGGCGACGGTGTTGGCAAACGCGACCCAGGCGCCACCATGCACGTAGCCCATCGGGTGCAGGTGGCGCTCATCGACACGCATGCGCCCGCGCACGTGCTCGTCGGTGATCTCGGTCAGTTCGATCTCGAGGTTGCCCGGAAAGGTGCCGGGCAACAACTGCGTGCTGAGCTCGGGGGTGATCGCTTGGTTGGTGCTGCCGTCCACGGCGAGAGAGCCTAGAGGACCACCGGCGGACGGCCCATGTGGAGGCGGAGCGGTTGACCCGCACCGCCTCCACTGGGCGTCGAGCTAGGCCTACTAGGCCTAGAAGATGACGTCGAAGTTGCTGCTTTCGTCCAGGAGCACGGTTGCGTTGCTTGCAAAGGTGCTTTTCGTGATCGTGAACTTGCCGGGAATATCTTCGGCGGCTTTGTCTGAGGAGACGCGGATACCCGCCTCGGTCTGACCCGAGATCTTGGTGCCGGATGCGCTTGACTGCGAGGACAGGCTCTGCCCTTCGTACTGCGGCAGTTCGATCCCGACCTCGCCGGGGCCACTGATCGTGTTGCCCTTGAGCAGGGCGTCACCCTGGTCCAGCACCACGCCCTCATATCGGTTGGCGGAGAAGACGTCCTTGCTCAGCATGAGCTCGGGCGAAGCGGGCTGTGAGGCGCTTTCGGAGATGTAATAGGCGCCGGCGTCGTTTTCGCTGATGGTCGAGCTCGACACACTCGAGCCCGGCGCGCCACCGAAGAACAACAGCCCCGTGGACTGGGTTTGAGAGAAGCCTTCGGAGCCACAGGCCGCACTGTCGCACTCGTTGCCTGAGATTTTCGATGATTTGATCTTCGCCTGCGCGCCTTCGCTGACCTGGATGCCGTTCTGGGCGAGCGCTGGTGTTGGGCCGGCGCCTTTCACCGTGGTGGTGGTGATGCTGGCGGTCGATCCCGGGCCCGCGATCGTGATCCCATTCTTCTGGTAGTTCACGACGGTCACGCCCTTCAGCTTCAGCTTTCCGACTTCCGGCGTCGTGGTGCGAGTCGTGCCCGCCTGGATTCCCACGCCGCCCTGGCAGCCGTTGATCGGAAAGGCGCCGGCCCCGTCGATCGTGACGTTCGACGCGTTCAGCGTCGCCCCGCCTACGACGCGGATTCCGTACAGGCTGTCGTCGCAGACGCCTTCGGGCCACTTGGCTTCAATCGTCAGGCCCGTGATGCTGACGGTGCTCGGAGTGCAGATCGAGATTGCATCCTGATTCGGCTGGAACGCTTTGACCGTCGGCGCTTTGTCGCATTCGGTTTCGGAGTTAGCCGGTGAGGCGGGAAGCGCCAATTTGGCGGAGCCCGTGGTGCCCGCGACGGTCAGCTTTGTCGCGTGGGTGATTTCGAGCTGTTCGGCATAGGTTCCAGGACAGACCACAACCCGCCCGCCCCCGGCGGCGTTGAGCGCAGTTTGGATCTGGTTGAAGGCGGGTTGCGTGCAGCTCTTGCCGCCCGTCACCGCGGGCGCGCTGTTTGAGACGTAGACGTTGGAGGCATTGGCCGCGGCCGGTATTGCCAAGGCGCACATAATCGCGCAGCCCCCAATGAGCGAGCGAGTCCTTGCTGTGAACACATTTCTCCCTTGTACTCGTTGATAGGTGCTGCCTCATCCGTGACTACATCGCACCTCTGGCGAGCACGTGGACGCGCGCGTCAGCGCGTGCTCCTCGCCACCCCTCCAGGTGGGTTCCCTCCAGGAACGACTCAAGGACCTTAACGCGTTGTGTCAATTGGAGCAAGAGTGTTTACATCGCGTTCACGCGGGTCGCAACGTCGTGCCGGGGCCGAGCGAGGCGGCGCTCAAGGACGCCTGCCCGCAGATCTCGCAGGTGTGCATCCTCGGCGACGGGCGCCCCTTCCGTCATTCCGCAGGGCCGACGGTGACGTAAGCTCCAGCCGTGGCCGAATAACAGGGACTGCTCGACTATTCGAGACTACGGTTTGTCGCGCAAATCGAAGAGGAGGCTCTAATGGCAGCTGACGAGCTCGCACAGATCAAGACCGCCCTCGCTGAGCTGAACGAGCGCGAAGCTCGTGCGCATCGGCGGGCGCTCACGCCAGACCATCGTCCCGCATCCCCGCAGAGCGAGCCTGCCGAACTGCAGGCGCTGCTGTCGGCGGATCCCGACCTCGGCAAGTTCGGCGAGATCCTGACGCGATATCGCGATCGGCGAGGCAAGGCGCTGCGCGCGCAGCAGGCGCAGGTGCGAAGCGAGGCGCAGGGGTCGCAGGCTGCCGACGCGGCGGCGCTCGCCGAGGGCGTTGCCGCCAGGCGTCACGCGCTCGGACTTCTCGCGCAGCCGTTCACCTCCTCGTATGTGACGCTCGAGGAGCCGTTTCTGATCTGGGAGCTCCCGCACCCGGATCTGAGCATCTTCCGGGACTCGGGCATCGAGCCTCTTGGAAGCTGGGTGAAGGTGCTGCTGGAGACGAGCTCGGGCCCAGGCTATACCGACTTTCGGTTCTACTTCCTCTGGGAGAACCCGAGCGACTATTACGCCGTCGCGAACGTGTCGAGCTCGCTCGTGCTCTACGGGGCGGCGGACGCCTTCGGGTCCTGGGGCTTCCTGTCCGGAAACACCGCGAACCTCGAGGTCGCGGCGTACCTGTCCGTCGTCCGCTGGTCTGGCTGGGGCGATGACCCGAGCACCGGTCAGAGCAACGACCAAACGCAGTACCCGATCTATGACTACCAGTCGGCAAACAAGTCGATCGTGAGCTTCAACGCGTATGGCGGAGACTTCTTCAACGACGGCAAGCCGGAATCGACACCCTTTCCCCCGGAGATGTATGACGTGAACGCTCGATTGATCGCGATTCCCGGCGGCGCCGTCACGCTGTTTGAGGTTGGCCTCACGGTGGGATGGTCGTTCGCCCACGGCGGGGAAAACGTCGAGGAGGAAGACCAGAGCATCACGCTCGATCTCGCTTACGACAAGCTCGGCTACATCGCCCGCTGCCCGATGGTCGAGCTGGAGATCCTGACCCCGCCGGCCGTGAACATCGCCGAGGGGTGACCTTGGCCAAAGGGGGAGCAGGCTCCCCCTTAGAGACCCCCACGACTGAAGGCCTGAGAGCCCAGCAGCGGACTCGAACCGCTGACCCCTTCCTTACCATGGAAGTGCTCTACCAACTGAGCTAGCTGGGCGCCGAAGGCGCACTGTACCGCGTGAGCGCGGCGCGTAGGGCGGGGACGCCGCGGTGCGGAGGGCTTAGTCGTTGGGCGTGACGGTGGTGACGGGCAGACCCATGCCCGTGATCTTGCTGGGCAGGTCCAGGCGCAGCCAGTGCGAGAGTTTGGAGGGCAGCGTGGAGATGATCACCTCGTCGAAGCCGCGCAGGTTGATGGCGTCTTCGACCGCGGCGATGGGGTCGGTAGAGCCCGCGATCCCCTGGACGGGGGCCCCGGCGGCGTCACTGAGGGCGGGCAGCGCCTGCTCGAGCACGGCCTTGGCCTCGCCACCGCCTTGGTCCTCGGGGTCGACGACCTTGTGTAGGCCGGGCGCGGGGGTCGGCACGAGCAGCGTGAACTTAGACGGACCGCGCTGAGCCCGCTCGCGCACGGCGTCGAGCAGCGGCTGTGTGGCGGCCGTCTTGTACGCCACTACCAGCACTCTCGCGGGCGCCTGTGATGACGACTCCATCGGGACTCCCTTTTTAGATGATCTATCGATTGACTGCTAAGAGGTGCGGCATCCGGCACGGATCGGCGGGCCGGATGCCGCCTTTATGTTCCTACCCGGATCGAACGGATCTCTCCCGTCCGGCTGTGGCTAGGCTCTGACGCGTGCGTGTGCGCCTGACCGAGGACTCGATCGAAGTGCTGCTGGCTCGCTGGGAGAAGGTGCTGGGGCTGATGAAAGACATCAGGGTGCCGCTCAGCGAGGTGGGGGACGTGCGCGTGGTCGAGCACCCGCTGCGCGAGGCCGCGGGCACGGGCCTGAAAGCGGGCCTGCGGCTGCCGGGCTTCCGCTACGTCGCGCGCACGATCCGCCTGGACCAGGCGCTCGTCGTCAAGCGCGGCGTGCCGGCGCTGTCGTTCTCGGTCCGCAATCACCCGCCGCTGGAGAGGGTGCTGGTGAGTACGCCGGATGCGAAGCAGCTGGCGAAGCAGATGCGGGCTAGAGGGCGCTAGGGCTCTCTGGTCGCGTTGCCGTCGACGGGCGCCTGAGCGTGGCGTGTCGGGCCGCTGCGCCGATCTCGATACCTCGGCGCCAAGCACCGGCATCGCCTCGAGCTACGCGCGGGTGATCGGGCCCCCGCGATGGTCCCTAGAGCTGGAATATCTCCATGGATTCGAACTTGAAATCTCCTACGTAGGATGCAAGACTCGCGACGCCGGTAGGCAGTGCATTGATCGCAACGACTGGAGTCGCCCGTGTCCGACCTTCGTTTCGTGCGAGCGCATGACCGCGAGCTGTCGCTGTGGCAGTCGGCCGTAGCCGAGCAGGTACGTAGCGCGAAGAACGATCGCCTATCGGCGGCGGCCGTGCTCGCGGATCCGCTGATGCAGGCCACGACCGACCACGTCGAGGCCATGCTGCGCGGGGGTGAGGCCGCCGTGCCGCAGCCGCCCTTCAGCGACGATCGTCAGGCGCGCGCCTACCTCTCGTCCCTGGCTCTGAAAAAGGGCATCGCGCTGGTCGAAGGCGACGCGGAGCGTGCCGGTGCGCTGGACCTCGAAATCCGAAAGTACAGCGACCTCGACCCGGGCTTTCTCTCGATCGTGCCGACGTTCCTCGAGTACTACATCCTCAGCGACGGCAAGCCTCTCTACAACGACTGGACGCAACAGGGCGAAGGCCAGCTCGACTACGGCGTCGTCGAATGGAAGCTGCCCAACGAAGGAGTCGTGGGGATCATCGGGGACTGGGGAACCGGGCTTGAAGACGCCAAGGCGCTGCTGCGCGAGGTGATGCAGTCCAAACCCGCGGCGATCATCCATCTGGGCGACATCTACTACGCGGGTACCGAGCGCGAGTGCCAGGTCAACTACGCGGAGGTGATCGCGACCGTCTTCGCGGAAACACTCCCAGAAGGCAAGCGGATTCCGGTGTTCACGCTCGCAGGTAACCACGACTACTACGCGTTCGGCTACGGCTTCTATCCGACGATCGCCGCGATCAACGAGACGATTGAAGGCGCGAAGCAGGTCGCGAGCTACTTCTGTCTACGGACAGAGGACGGACTCTGGCAGTTCCTCGCGATGGACACCGGCTATGCAGATGCGAATCCAATCGACCTGGTTGACCCAGGAAGCGGCCCGGGGCTCCACGCGACGGAGGTGCAATGGCTTCACGACAAGCTGGACGGCTTTCAGGGGACGACCGTGCTGCTATCGCACAATCAGCTGTTCTCGGCTCGCCTGGGACTCAACGACGGCACGAAGCCGTACCTGAACTCGCACCTGCTAGAAGCATTCGCGCCTTACTTCAGCGATCGGATCGCGGCCTGGATGTGGGGCCACGAGCACAACTTCGCGGCCTTTCAGAACGACCTGTTCGGCCTGGCCAAGGGTCGGCTGCTCGGCTGCAGTGCTTATGAGGAAATGACCCTGTTCGATCCCTATGAGGTCAAATACCCGCAAGTGCCATACCTCGATCCCGTCAAGTACCGGGTCAGCTTCGAGGGCGGCTATTACAACCACGCCTACGCGCTCGTTGACCTCAAGCGGGCAGAGCCCAGCGCCCCGCTATCGATCTCCTATTACCAGTTCCCCTCGTGGGGCGATTCGCCGCCCCAATCGCAGGAACCCGTGCTGATCCTCGAAGAGAAACTCGAACGACCCACGAACTGATTCAAGGCCCGACGATATGCCCAAGAACAGCACGATCCTGATCATCCGCCACGGCGAGAAGCCGCCGAGCGGCGCCGGGCTGTCGCTCGAAGGGATCGAGCGCGCCGCGGCCTACGTCCCCTACTTCGAGAACTTCAAGACCGCTGGTGGCGAACGGCTGAGTGTCGCCCACATCTTCGCCGCGAAGAGCAGCACAGAGAGCGAACGTCCCGTGCTTACGATCGCGCCGCTCGCGAAGGCCCTCGGCCTCTCGATTCACGATGAATATGAAGACAAGGAAGCTCGGCGGCTCGCGGAACACATCCTCAACGCGGGGACCCATTACGACGACGCAACGCTGCTGATCTGTTGGCATCACGAGCAGGCGCTCGCGCTCGCCGAAGCGCTTGGAGTGCCCGAAGGGCTTCCCTCGACTTTGCCGTGGCCGTCCCTTGAACCGCCACGCTGGCCCGAAAACGTCTTCGGCTGGGTGCTCGTGATCGCGTATGACGGCGAGGGCGAGATCGACTTCGGACGAACGATGTGCATCAACGCGAAGCTGATGTACGACGACTACGGGCTTGAACCGCCCGGACCCGTTTACTAGGGTCACGCTCAGCGTGACGTCTCGACACCCGTCGCCCTCGAATGAGCACGCTTACCTCAAGCGCTAAGCTTTTGGAGGTACCGGCGAGCGGCGGTTAACGTCTCGGCGGCCAGAAGCACCTCCTTCGAGGTGCCCTGATCGGGGTCTGAGCCTGGTTTGGACACATCGGCCGAGCCGACCTGCTGCGCGCCTTCGCGTGTGGCGTCCCCACACCAGGAGCAGCTAGATGAGCGTCAACGAGACCGGTGCGTCCGTGAGGGACGACGCGAGCGCTGAGCAGCCCGGCAAGGGACTAGCCGTGCTATCCAACGAAATGGTCAGGATCTACAAGGAGCAGTTCGGCCGTGGTCCGACCAAGGTGCATTCGCACTATGCCGGACCTGACACGCTGA
Source organism: uncultured Solirubrobacteraceae bacterium (assembly GCA_963697725.1). Taxonomy (GTDB): domain Bacteria; phylum Actinomycetota; class Thermoleophilia; order Solirubrobacterales; family Solirubrobacteraceae; genus Palsa-744. Next base: position 2,685,152 of record OY969096.1, on the reverse strand, counting down.
TCTGTCTGCTGGAGCACACCTTCACCCCGGCAGAGAAGAACCTCCAGGCGATGGGCGAGCACACGCGCCTGCGGGACATGCGAATGTTCTTCCAGTACGCGAGTGCAGACGATTTCGTCGCCGCTGTTCAGACCGCCACGGGTCGGCGGGTGCGCAGCTTCATCAGCGGGATCGACACCAACACCGATCTGGCCGCCGAGATGTTCGTACTTGAGTCGCTCGGTGGGCAAAAGGCCGAGGACGCACGGTCCACAGGGGTGTAGGCGCTTCTGTCGGGGGTATTCAATCAATAGCGGTATTGGCACCCTAGGCATTAAGCTCGCCCAGCGCTGGGCTGCTAGGCGCGAGGACGAGACGCTTCAAGAGGGCGGACTCGGACTCGCGCCGTTATTTCAACCTCTCACTAGGAGGAAGGGATTGGTCGCGATCGCGATCTTGCGTGACGAGGAGGGCCACCGGCGGCTGTTTGGGGGATGTTTGCGTGAGTACGAGGAGGCCGCGGGGTCCTAAGCGACGCCCGGCAAGCCTGAGAAATGTCGCGGGGCGTGAGCTTCACCTTCGACGATGGCCCCGACGGGGTCTGGACCCCGTGCGTGCGTGCCGAGCTCCAGCGCCTCGACGTGCGCGCGACCTTCTTCGTGATTGGCGAGTGCGCAGTGGTCCATCCTGACCTGCTGCGTGCCACGGTCGACGCCGGGCATCAGGTCCAGCTTCACTGTCACCGACATATCCGCCACACGCTGCTAAGCGAGCGCGAGCTGGAGTGCGACACCGAACGGGCGCTGGAGGCGCTCTCACGCGCCGGAGTGCAACCGACGCTGTGGCGGACGCCGTGGGGCATCAGCACGCCAGTAAGCGAGCGTGTCGCTCGCTCCTTCGGCCTGCATCTGGTCGGCTGGTCGATTGACACACACGACTGGCGCGGCGATCGGCCAGCGGCGATGCTGGCCGCCGCGAAGACCGATCTGCCTGCAGGCGGCTCGGTGTTGATGCACGACGCACTCGGCCCCGGCTCCAAGCGCTCTGGATGCGAGAACACCGTCGCGCTGCTGGAGCGGCTCACCGCAGCCACCCGCGAGCTCGGGCTGACGCTTGAGCCGCTGTGCGAGGCGGAGGAACAGGCGCCGGCGTGATGAGCACCTACCCGGCTGGAGCGACCCCTACGAGCGCGATCACGTTGGTGACCGCGCTCGAGCAGATCTCCCAGCGCGCGCAGTGGCTCGATCGAGAGCCACGTTTCCCGCGAGAGAACTTCGCCGACCTCATCGCCGCGGGTGCCCTTCGGTCGGCCGCTGAGCGCTCCGGAGACCTGCTCGAGGAGATTGCGCTCGTGCGTGCCTTGGCAGCGGTCGACGCCTCGAGCGCGCGGATCCTCGATGGACATCTCAACGGCCTCGAGCGTCTCTCTCGCGGCGCCGAGGGGCCCCTGCGCGAGCGCGAGCTCGAAGCGATCCGCGAGGGTCAGCTGCTGCTCGGCGTGTGGGGGGCTGACCCGGCGCCCGGCGAGGGTCCGCCCGCGCAGCTGGTGCGCGAGGGCGGGCAGCTTTGCCTGCGCGGGGTCAAGACGTTCTGCTCGGGCGCCGGCGGGGTTCAGCGTGCGCTTGTGGTCGTCGCGGACGAGCAGCGCCAGCGCCGCCTAGCCTACGTGGACACGACAGCTGCGATCGTGATCGACCGTAGCTGGTATCGCGCCTCGGGCCTGCGCTCCTCGGAGAGTCACCGCGTCAAGTTCCACGATACGCCGGTCATCACGCTGCTCGGCGAGGCCGGGGAGCTCTCACAAGAGCCCTGGTTCTCGCGCGACGCCGTGCGCACCACGGCTACTTGGGCGGGGCTCGCGGACTGCATCCTGCGCTCGACGCTCGAGGCGATCGACCCAGAGCGTGCGAGCGAGGTGCAGGTCCACGGCATCGGGCGGATGATCGTCGCGCATGCGACGATCGAGCGCTGGCTGACGCACGCCGCCTCACGGCTTGACGATCTGGGCACTGCTCGGCCTAGCCCTCTCGGTGATGAGGAGGACCCCGCCCAGCTCGCGGCGCTCTGCCGTGTCGCAATCTCCGACGCCTCACGCCAGATGGCCACGCTTGCCGCGACGGTCTGCGGCTCGCGCGCGCTCGCAGGCGGCGGCGCGCTCGAGCGCGCGCGGCGCGACCTCGACCTGTTCCTGCTGCAGCACCGGCTGGACTCCAAGATCACCGCGCTTGGCGCAAGCGCTCTTGAAGGGAGCGCAGAGTGAGGGCCGGCGTCGACCCAGTGGCACGCTTCGAAGGCCTCTATCAGCGGAGCGCCGACCCCTGGGGCTATGAGAGCAGCGAGTATGAGCGTGAGAAGTACGTAAGCACCTTCGCCGCGCTACCCCACGGCCGTATCACGAGCGCGCTCGAGGTCGGCTGCTCGATCGGCGTCTTCACCGAGCAGCTCGCCGGACGCTGTGAGCAGGTGCTCGCGATCGACTTCTCCGAGCGAGCGCTGCGGCTTGCGCAAGCCAGACTCGACGCGCTCACCAATGTCGAGCTCTGCCTGGCGAGTTTTCCTGAGCAGGTGCCCGCGGGACCTTGGCAGCTGATCCTCTGCTCGGAGGTTCTCTACTACCTGCAGGCGCCCGCGCTTGACGGCGCGATCGCGTGGCTTACAGAGCAGTTGCGCGGCGGGGCCTGCGTGCTCGCCGTCAGCTGGCGCGGAGGAGGAACCGATGAGCCGTTCCGCGGTGATGACGTGCACGACCGCCTCGCGCGCGAGCTGTCGAGCTGGCACTCACTCGATGATCGGCGCCACGACTACCGCCTCGACCGCTTCGACGGTCGATGAGCAGCGAGACCATCGTGATCGTCGGCGCCGGGCCGGCAGGGCTCGCCACCGCGCGCTCGTATCGCGAATCTGGCGGTGGGGCGCCGGTGACGATTGTCGGCCGCGAGCCGCGGCCACCCTACCGTCGACCGCCGCTGACGAAGAAATTCCTGCGCGGCGAGATGTCCGCGGCGGAGCTTCCGCTCGAGCAGGAGAGCTGGTATGCCGAGCACCAGGTGCAGCTGCGCCTCGGCTGCGAGGTCAGCGCCATCGATCCGCAGGCGGGCGTGGTGCAAATCGGCGATGAGTCCCTGCAGGCCGCAGCAATCGTGCTTGCCACGGGTTCTGAGCCCGTGCGCCCGAAGCTCCCGGGCATCGAGCACGCGCGGGTGCTGAGCGTGCGCGAGCTGCCAGACAGCGAACGGATCGCCGAGCGAGTGCGCAATGGCAGCCACGCGCTCGTACTGGGCAGCGGCTTCATCGGCTGCGAGATCGCTGCCTCACTCGCGCGGATCGGTGCGCACGTCACGCTCATCGCCCAAGAAGACGCCCCGCAGCGAGGGCGCCTCGGTCTCGCCGTCGCCCTACGCATCGGGGACTGGCTGCGCGAGCTGGGCGTAGAGCTCGTGACCGACGCCGAGGTGCGCGCGATCGAGGACGGCCGTGCGGCGCTGCTGGGTGACGGACGGCGCTTTGAGGCCGAGTGGGTGCTGCTGGGGACCGGAGCGAGGCCGCGCGGCACGCTGGCCGAAGATGCCGGGGTCCCCGTCAAGGACGCCGCGGTGCTCGTCGACGCGCAGATGCGCGCCAGCGACCGTGTGCTTGCGGTTGGCGACGTCGCCTTCGCATACAACGCGAGTGCCGGACGCCGGCTGCACGTCGAACACTGGGGCGACGCACTTGCGCACGGCGAGATCGCAGGCAAGGTACTCGCCGGGCAGCGCGCCGCCTGGCAGGATGTCCCGGGCTTCTGGTCGACGATCGGCGAGCACACGCTTAAGCACGCGGCCTGGGGCGATGGGTATGACTCGAGTGAGCTAATCGCCCAAGCCGATGGAGCGTTCACCGTCTGGTACGGGCGCGCAGGCACGCTCGTCGGCGTGCTCACCCACGATCGCGACCGCGACTACGAGCGAGGCCGCGAGCTGATCCATCGAGGCGCGTCGGTACCGTGATCGAGACCTCAGCGCACACAAGCCTGCTGCCGGCGCCCGAACTCACCCTGCGCGCGGTGATTGTCGTACCCGCACGCGATGAGCAACAGCGGATCGCGGCATGCCTTGCCGCGCTAGCCCTGCAGCGCGACGTGCCGTGCGAGCATTACGAGGTCATCGTGATCCTTGATGGATGCGTCGATGAGACCGCCGAGACGGCCCGCGTCGCGGCGACTCAAACGCCTGGGCTGCGTCTGCACCAGATTGAGCTTCACAGTCCGCAGGGCGTGGGGCGCGCGCGGCGCTTGGGGATGGATCTCGCGTGCGAGCGGCTGCTAGATCTCGACCGCGGAGATGGCCTGATCGCTAGTACCGATGCCGACAGCGTGGTTGCCCCCAACTGGCTCTGCACTCAGCTCGAGCTACTTGCCGCCGGCGCAGAGGCGATTGGCGGGCGGATCGAGCTTGATGGCGAGGAGCTTCGCCAGCTAGCGCCCGAGGCCCTCGCGGTGAGAGATCGCGCCGTCGCTGCCAGGACGGAGCGGGCGCTGAGGCTGAGCGTCGCTCCTGAGCTCGTGGAGCACCATCAGTTCAGCGGTGCTTCGCTTGCGCTCACCGCGGCCGCCTACGCCCGCTGCGGCGGCCTGCCGGTGCGAGCGGCGCTGGAGGACGAGGCGCTCGAGCATGCCCTTGTCGGCCAAGGCATCGCGATTCACCGCAGCGGCCGCGTGCGCGTGCGTACTTCGGCGCGCAAGAGCGGACGCGCCCCGCGCGGCCTCGCGCGAGATCTGGCGAGCGCTGACTGGCGGGCACGGCGCACCTACGATGGCGGCGAGTTCACGCTTGAGCGGCTGCTGCAGGCAAAGCGCACCACGGTCGCACTGCTGCTTCCGGCTCGTGAAGTCGCAACGACGATCGGGCCTGTGGCCGAGGCGGCTGCGAAGCTCGAAGACGCCGGGTTGCTCGATGAGGTAATCGTGATCGACGCCGCTTCCGATGACGGCAGCGCAGCGATCGCGAAGCGAGCGGGCGTGCGCGTGGAGCAAGAGAGCGAGCTACTCACAGAGTTCGGGCCCGCACGGGGGAAGGGCGATGCCATGTGGCGTGGTCTTGCCGCGAGCAGCAGCGAGATCGTCGCGTTCGCTGACACTGACACCGAGGACTTCGAGGAGCGCTTCCTGCTCGGGATGGTCGGCCCCCTGCTGTGCGATCCCGCCGTGCAGTTCGTCAAGGGAGCCTTTCGCCGGCCGTTTCGCAGCGGCACGCAGGTCTTGGCCGAGGGCGGCGGGCGCGTGACCGAGCTGATGGCAAGGCCCCTACTAAACCTTCACGCTCCGGAACTGGCCGTGTTCGAGCAGCCGCTTGCGGGCGAGACAGCCGCCCGGCGGCAGCTGCTGGAGCGCCTTCCCTTCGCCGCCGGATACGGGGTCGAGATCGCGATGCTGATCGATGTGTGGCGCAGCATCGGCCTCGACGGGATGGCGCAGGTCGACCTCGGCGCCCGCCAAAACCGCCACCAGTCGCTGCGTGAGCTATCGGTGATGGCCTACGCCGTGCTCGTCGCAGCGCAGACTCGGTTTCTGGGACGTGACTTCGCCGACGCCACTGCCGGCGGCTCGATCGCGTTGCCGCCGCTCAGCGGTGAGCAGGCGATGGAGTCTCGCAGCGTCGTGCTCGAGGAGCGCCCTCCGCTTCGCGACATCGACGATCTCTCCGCCGGAGGTTCCGAAAGCTCGGGCAGCGGGACCAAACGTCGCGCGAGCAGCCAAGGGGGGACTAAAGCGCAGACGGCGGCAGCCGGGCGCAAGGGCGGTAAAGCCGCCGGCAAGAACAGCTAGGGCGTTCAGGCCATCTCAGACGCGGAGCCTGGTCCGGACGAACGATGACTCGCACTTTCTGGTGGGGATTTTCACCGTGAGCGGCTCGGCTCGTACTTCCAATCCCGACACGGCCCGCTGCGGTCGCAATAGGGCTGGTTCGATGACCGGCCACAGCGACAGATCGCGGCACGGGTCTCCCTTTTCCCATCCAATTCAAGGTCGCCCTCGAGCAGCAACGGTCCGCCCTCCGGTAGCCGGATTTGCGTCGGCACCGAAGCTCGCTCGGGCTCGCCCTCTCGCAGCGTGTAGTGCAGCGCGCCCGTGGGGCATCGCCGGACGACGGCCGCGATCGCCTCGGCCTCGGCGGCGTCAGGAGCGATCCACGGACGCTTCGCCGTATTGAAGACGGCCGGCATCCCGCGCACGCATTCGGCAGCGTGCAGGCACCGCGTCGCGTCGTAGGTCACCTCGATGTGCTCGCCCTCGTAATGCTTCACAAGCCGAACTGCTCCCTGTAGGCGGCTGGAACCAGCGCCTCGAACTCCCGATGACGTTCGATGAAGGCGTTAGCGAACGGACAGAACGGCAGCACTGCGAGACCTCGCGTGCGGGCGTCTTCCAGGGCAAACCGGATCAGCCGATCGGCGAGTCCGCGACCCTGGAGGCGCTCGTCGACCTCGGTGTGGACGAACGCGATCAGGCCGGGGCGGGCGCGATAGGCGCTGTAGCCAACAACCTCGCCGTCGATCGACAGCTCGTAGCGATCACGGTCAGGCACGTTAGCCACCTCAATGCGGTCCGCGATGGCCATGCCTGGAAGCTTAGAACGCGACGTCTAGGAGATTCGGTGTGCGAGCTGCGTGCGTGACTTCACGTCGAGCTTGCGGAACGCCTTGCGTAGGTGGTACTCGACGGTGCTCTGGGTGATAAAGAGCTGAGCGGCAATCTCTCGGTTTGTGGTCCCGTTCGCGGCAAGGCGCGCGATCTGCTGCTCCTGCGGAGTGAGTTGGTCGAGCGTATCCACGGTCCGTTTGCGGGCGCGTTCGCCGGTCGCCAGCAGCTCGCGTTCGGCGCGCCCCGCGAATGCCCCGACGCCCATGCTTGTGAACGCCTCAAGTGCGATGCGCAAATGCTTCCGAGCGTCGAGGCGGCGGCGTTCGCGTCGTAGCCACTCCCCGTAAAGCAGTTGAGTCCGCGCGAGCTCGAGTCGCAGGCGGGGACCAGAGAGATGCGCGATCGACTCGCGGTACAGACCGTCGGCGATCTCGCCCTCGCTCAGAAGCGCGCGCATGCGCGCTTCGATTCCGATCGCCCACTCGGAGCTAATCACGCGGGTGCGCTCCGAGAGCCATTCAAGCGCGGACGCGAGCAGCGCTCGGTCCCGGGTCCTGGATGCCGCCTCGGCCAGCTCGGCCACCAAATACGTTCCGTATCCGATCGGATCGGGCTGGAACGCTTCCCACGCCGCGTCCCGCGCGGCGTCGTGACGGCCGAGGCCGTTGTAGAGCACGGATCTCGCGTAGTGGTTGGACGTCCAGCGCCGTGCCGCGGCCTCCTCCGAGGTAGCTTCAATCAACTCGGAGGCTTGCGCCTCGTGGCCGCGCCAAGCGGCGAGAATCATCGGGGCGTTCACGAGCGCTGGGTTTCCAGTCGCCTCAGCGATCAAGCCGGCTTCGTCGATCATCAGGGAGGCTGCGGTCAACTCGCCGGCGAGCATGTGGCTCCTGGCCAGGAAACTGAGCGCGAACTGCAAGTGCACGAGTGCGCCGGCGTCGCGGGCGACCTGCACTTGGCGAGCGGCCAGGAGATGCAAGGCCTCGTCGTCCCACATCTCCAGGGCGACGATGTTGCCGTCTCTACTGCTCGAGGCTGAGAGCCGACCAACATCCTCGTTGGGGACGTCCGCGAGCAGGAGTTTGAGAGCTCGAGCAAGCGCCGGCGCCGCGGCCGCGTATCCGTCGGTCAAGCGGATCGCAAACGCGTCGAGCAGCACGTCAACAGTCCGAGGCGGGGCGGTCCCGGTTGGCGCCGCGCGCGCGGCCTGCGCGACCGCCGCCGCGCCGCCGAGGACTTCAACGTCTCTGGACATGGTGCCCGCGAGCGCCTCGAGATAGGTCTCGCGGGCTAGCTCGGGGTCGAGTGGCTCAAGGAGTCTCGCCGCGCTCAAGAGCAGGCGACCAGCTTCGCCTCCGCGCCGCTGCTCGGAGGCGATCTGGCCTCGCAACAGGTCGAGACGTGCCCGCCCGAGCTCGTCGAGCAGTCCAGCTTCGACGCCTATCAACAGCCCGAGCGCGGCCTCCGGTGCGCCAGCATCGCGGTTGGCGCAAGCGGCCGCGAGCAGGCGCTGCGCTCGGTGCGCGGGCTGAGGCGTGAGCGCGGCGGCGCGCTCGAGGAAGGCAGCGACGGCCGCCAGCCCGCCGCGCGCCTGCGCCCGTCCGGCCGAACGCTCGAGCTCCGCGGCGACGTTCTCGTCGGGCATCGATGCCGCCTGCGCCCGGTGCCAAGCGCGACGATCCGGATCGATCTGCGGATCGGTTGCTTGCGCCAGGGCTCGATGGACAGCGCGGCGCTCTTTCAGCCCGGCTGCCCGATAGACAGCTGAGCGAACCAGTGGATGACGGAAAACCACGCGAACGCCAAGCTCCAACAGGTCTTCCGCTTCGACGGTCTCCGCAATGGGCTCGGAGATTCCGAGTTGCTGAGCTGCGCGCCATACGATGGCCGGGTCGCCGGTTGGATCGGCCGCCGCGATGAGCAACAGGCGACGCGCATCACCGGGGAGCCTGGCCAGGCGCCGTGTAAAGCTCTCCTCGATGCTCGTGGACAGGGGCACTGCCGGCAGCCCAAAGCCGCCTGCGAGTTGTATCGGCGTCATCCCTCGTGGCAGCTCCAACAGAGCCAGCGGGTTGCCACGTGTCTCGAGGATGATCCGATCCAGCACGTGCTCATCTAGGCGGGCGGGCAAGACCGACTCCAGCAGCGTCCGCGCATCGCGATGCCCTAGGGGTTCGACATTAAGCTCTGGCAATCCCGCGAGCGCGCTGCCCAGCTCGCGGGCTGCGAAAACGAGCGCGATCTTCTCTGCGAGTAGGCGGCGGGCCACGAACGCGAGCGCGCGCGCTGACGCACGATCGAGCCACTGCGCGTCATCGACGGAACAGAGAATCGGCCGCTCCTGCGAAGCCTCAGACAACAGGCCGAGGGCTGCGAGTCCGACCAGGAACGGATTTGGTGCCTGTCCGTCGCTCAGCCCGAAGGCGACCTCAAGCGCATTGCGTTGGGGATCCGGCAGACGCTCCGATCGATCGAGGATCGGTGAGCACAGCTGTTGAAGCGCGGCGTAGGGCAGCTCCATCTCCCCCTCGACACCGACTGTCTGGAGGACCCGAAACTCCGGCCCGGCGTCGCCTGCATACTCGAGCAGCGCGGTCTTGCCGACGCCCGGCTCTCCATGCACCACCAGGACCCCGCCATGCCCGCCGCGCGCGTCCTGGAGTAGCCGACCGAGCGCCACGCGCTGGCTTTCCCGACCGAGCAATTGCTGGGCCGGTGAGGGCGCTTCGCTCATCTCGGCCCAATCATTACTGAGGACGACACTGGGGTCATGGACTAAGGAATTCCGGGATTCGATTGTCAGGCAGCGCCGTCAGGATGCGTGCCGTGGAGAAGCACGATCATAGGAGCGCTCGATGAGCACCCGTGAACCGAATAGATGGGCGGTCCTGGCCCTGCTGGGCGTCGCGCAGCTGATGGTGGTGCTGGACGCGACGATCGTGACCATCGCGATCCCCTCGGCCCAGAACGCGCTGCATTTCTCGATCGAGAGCCGGCAGTGGATCGTCACCGCCTACGCACTGGCGTTCGGCAGCCTCCTACTGCTGGGTGGCAAGCTCGGTGATCTGTTCGGGTACAAGTGGACCCTGATCGCCGGTCTGGTGGGGTTCTCGATCGCCTCGGCGATCGGCGGGCTGGCCCAGTCCTTCGGCGTGCTCGTAGCCGCCCGGACGCTCCAGGGAGCATTCGGCGCGCTGCTCGCCCCCTCGGCGCTGGGGTTGCTGACGGTGACCTTCGCGGAGTCTCCTGACCGGCCCGCAGCGTTCGGGATCTTCGGTGCGATCGCGGGCGGTGCCGCCTCGCTCGGTTTGATACTCGGCGGCGCGCTCACCGAAGTCTTGTCCTGGCGCTGGTGCCTATATGTCAACCTCGTGATTGCCGTGCCTACGACGATCGTGGCGCTGCGCCTGCTGGTCAATCACACTGCTCCGGAGCGGGATCCGATCGACATACCCGGGGTTCTCGCCTCGGCCCTAGGCCTGTTCGCGCTGGTCTACGGGTTCTCCAACGCCGAGACCCACTCCTGGAGCGCCACAGCCACGATCGTGGCGCTCGCCGCCAGCCCCGTGCTCCTGACGGCTTTCGTGCTGGTCGAGCGCCGAGCCAAGCATCCGTTGCTGCCTCTGCACATCATCTGGGACCGGGCCCGCGGCGGCGCGTACACCACGCTCGCGCTGGCTGGCGCGGGCATCTTTGCGGTATCGCTCTTTCTCACCTATTTCTTGCAAGAGCAGCTCGGAATGTCGCCGCTCACTACTGGACTGGCGTTTCTTCCGCTGACCGGCGTTCTGGTGGTCGTCTCGACCACCGTGCAGACCCGCGTGATCCAACACACCGGGGTAAAGCCGCTGGTACTCGCGGGCACGACGCTCGGGGCGATCGCGATGTTCTTGTTCACACGCCTGACGCCCGACTCCAGCTACGCCAGCAATGTCCTTCCCGGCCTGCTCGTCCTCGGCCTCGGGATGGGATGCATCTTCGCGCCGGCATTCTCGACGGCGACTCTTGGCGTTGAGGGACGCGAGGCCGGGGTGGCCTCGGCGATGGTCAACACCTCCCAGCAGATCGGCGGCTCGGTCGGCACTTCCCTGCTGAGCACGATCTTCGCCAGCGCCGTCGCCAGCTACACGACCGATCACCTCCGCAGCGCCGGCCTTGCTAACGCCGCAGCAGTTCACGGCTACACCACGGCGTTTCGGTGGGGGGTGGCAATCTTCGCCCTCGGCTTCCTTCTCGCGATCGTGATCCTGCCCGGCTCGGCCAAGCCTCGCGTGCCCACGATCAAGGCTGCGCTCGCCCGTCACGCGATCGGCAACTGCCACCACTCTGACACTGCGGACGGCGCCGGGCATATGCTCGCGCTACGACGGGTCCGCCATCTCCCAGAACTGGAGCGAGCCGATGAGTGAAGCAGTAAGACAGCCAAGCGCAATCGTGTTTGGAGCCCGAAACCTGGGGCGTGCGGTCATAGAGGCGCTCGTGGCGGAGGGCTGGGCGGTGGCAGGCGTGGCGCGCTCGCAGGCCACTCTCGATGGGGTCGCCGAAGCCGGGGGCCTCGCGCTACAGGCAGACGTCACTGATCCGGCGAGCGTGTACGCCGCGCTTGGCGAGGTAGCCGCTGCGCATGGCGGTGTGGATCTCGCATTGAATGCGGCCTCGGCCTACGGCGGCGATCGCAGCGGGCCTTTCGGCGGGGGGCCGATCGTCGAGGCCGACCTCGGCGGGTTTGACTCCTGGGCTGCAGCTCCGGCGCGAGCTGCGTTCTCGTTCTTGTCAGCCAGCGGACGGTTCGCCGTGGAGCAGGGTGGCCCGGCGACGCTGGTACAGGTCACGGGCGGGTCGGCGCGGCGCGCCATGCCAAGCCGCGGCTTGTGGTCGGCGGGAGCATTTGGCGTGCGAGCCATTACTAACGCTGCCGCGCTCGAGCTTCGCCCGGTTGGTATTCAAGTGGCGCTGCTGATCGTCGACGCCGGCATCCAGCCGCTCACCGGTGCCCCGCGTCCCGGAATCTCGCCCGAGGCGCTTGCCGACCCACGCCGGATCGCCGAGGCGGTCCTCTTCTTGGCTAACCAGGATGCGCGCGCGGCGACACACGAGCTCCAGCTCACCCCGCTCGCTGAGACCTGGACCCCCTAGCCCTCGCAAGAAAGGACACTCGGGTGACGGACTAAGGAATTCAAGGATTCGATCGCGCGCTCATCGCTGCACGATCGGGTCCATGAACACTCCCGATACGACAACCGAGGCACACGCCAACACTCGCCCGAGCACCGCTGCGGACCTGCCGGACTACGCGCCGATCCCCCGGCCGGCACTGGGACCCGCACTCAACGAGCAGGGCTACTACGTCGGACGTGTCGAGCAGAACCTGTATTGGGTTACTGACGGCACCTACCAGTCAGCCTTCCTCACGACAACGGACGGCGTTCTCCTACTCGACGCGCCGCCCACGATCGGTCACAACATCCAGCGCGCGGTGGACGAGATCGCCGCCGCTAACGGCGTCAGCAACAAGGTCACCCACCTCGTCTACTCCCACCATCACGCTGACCATGCCGGCGCGTCGTCGCTGTTCGACAAAAGCATCGCGCGCATAGGGCACGAGGACACCCGGAAGCTGCTGTTGCGGGACGACGACCCCGCAAGGCCCGCACCGGAGGAGACCTTCCAGGACCGCCGGACGCTGGAGATCGGAGGCGAGCGCATCGAGCTGGCCTGGCACGGCACCAATCATTCGCCGGACAACATCTTCATCCATCTCCCCGACCACGACACGCTGATGCTCGTCGACATTGTGAACCCGGGTTGGGCGCCGGTGTATCAGAGCAACCTCACCGAGGACGTGCAGGGCTACATCGCCGCGCCGGACACTGCTCTTGGCTACTCGTGGAAGCACTTCATCGGCGGCCATATGGGCCGACTCGGTACCCGCGAGGACATCGCGGCGCACCAGCAATACATGGCCGACATCGCCGCCAGCTCCCGCACGGCGCTGGACACCGTCGACCCGACGCCGTACTTCATCAAGTACAGCGAGAACACCTGGGCCGGTGTCAGGGGCTACCTCGACGCAGTCGCCGCCACCGCCGCAACCCCCGTGATCGAGAAGTACACCGGCGTGCTGGCCGCGGCCGACGTGTTCACCGCGAGCACGACGTTCCACGTCATGCAGTCCCTGCGGCTCGACCTGGGGTACGGCTCACAGGTTCACCCGTGAGCTCGGCGAGTGGACGGAGAGCTGAACGGTCACCGTCGCAGACGGCAAGCCTCATATCTGAAAACGGGCCACAGGGAGGAGAAAGACGATGAATAAGGACCTAGGGGTCTGGACCCACGAAGACTGCGCACTCGTGCTGATCGACTACCAGAAGGAGATGTTCGAGGTCATTCGCTCGGAGGCGGATGCGGCCCTGGTGGAGCTGCACGTCAGGCTTCTGGCCAAGATCGCCAAGGCGCTCGAGATGCCGATCGTGCTGTCGACCGTGGGTGTCGGGCTCGGCTTCAACGGTCCGACGCTGCCCTCGATCCTGGCCGAGCTTGAGGGCGTCGAGCCGATTGACCGCTCGTCGATGAACGCTTTCGAGGACGACGCCTTCCGCGAGGCGGTGAAGGCGACCGGGCGCAAGCGCCTCATCATCGGTGGGCTGCACACCGAGATCTGCCTCACGTTCGCGACGGTGCAGGCTCTGAAGGACGGTTACGACGCGATGTTCGTCACGGACGCCGTCGGTGGTCGATCCCAGACCGCGCACCGCACCGCGATCGAGAGGCTGTCCCACGTCGGCGCCGTGCCGACCACGGCGCTTGCAGTTGTTACCGAGCTGTTCCGTGACTGGGCCTCGCCAGCAGCCGGCCCTGCCGGCCAGGTCATCTACTGGTACTTCAGGGAGGCCCCGAAGCTCACCGCCGCCGTCGGTGTGGCGGACGCGGAGAAGCAGGCCGCGGCGGCGGCCCTGCAGGCGGCGACGTGACGTCCGTCTAGACGCCGCACAACATCGACCTAAAGGAGAGACCAATGGCCAGTGCACCGATCCGCGACCCGCTCGGCGACCACCTGATCACCCCACAGAACGCGGCGCTTGTGTTGATCGACTACCAGCCGTCGCAGTTCGCGACGGTCCGCTCGATGGATCCGGGCCTGCTGCTGAAGAACGTCGTCTCGACCGTCAAGGCAGCCCAGGCGTTCGGGCTGCCGATCGTCCATTCGACCGTCAACGTTGCATCCGGCCAGCAGCAGCCGACCGTTCCCGAGCTGGCCGCGCTGCTTGAGGACCGGCCGCCGATCGACCGCACGAGCGTCAACTCGTGGGAGGACATCGACTTCGTCGCCGCCGTGCGTGCCACCGGCCGGCGCAAGCTGATCTTTTGCGCGCTCTGGACGGAGGTCTGCATGGCCTTCGCGGCCCTGGACGCGCTGAGGGAGGGCTACGAGGTGTATCCCGTGATCGACGCGATCGGCGGCACGTCCCTGGAGGCGCACCGCGCCGGCATCGAACGGGTCGTTCAGGCCGGGGCCGTGCCGATCGGCTGGGTCTCGCTCGCGTGCGAGCTGCAGCGCGACTGGAACCGGCTTGAGACGGTGCCGCAGATCGTCGAGCTCGTGCTGACCGAGAGGCTGCTCGGGGAATGACGCTGATTGACCGGGGCGAGCGAGCCTGCAGTGCTGCCAAACCAACCCAACCCAAGGGAGAATCTCCGTGAGCACCGAGCAGCGACAGACCCTCGACGCGATTCTGCGGCAGTCGGCCTTCCCCGCGGACGCCGATGTCGACGAACAACGGCGACTGCTCCGAGAGTTGCTGTCGGCGCAGCCGCTGCCCGCCGAGGTGAACGTGACCGCCGCCGAGCTGGGCGGTGTCCCAACTGCCGAGATTGCAGTCGACGGCATCGAGCCCCGCCACGTCGTTCTCTACTTCCACGGCGGCGTGTACGTGATGGGCGACGCCGCCCTCGCCGCCGAGCTGGCCTCGCAGGTCGGACGGCGTACGCAGGCCAAGGTCATCTCCGTCGACTACCGGCTCGCCCCCGAGTACCCGTATCCGGCAGCGGTCGACGACGCGCTTGCGGCCTATGAAGCCCTCCTGCAGAGCGGCATCGCCCCTTCGGACATCGTCTTCGCGGGAGAGTCCGCCGGCGGCGGCCTCGCCGTCGCCACGCTGCTCAACGCCCGCGATCACGGCCTACCGCTGCCGGCGGCGGCCTATGTCATGTCGCCCTATGCCGATCTCACCTTGGCCGGGACGACGATCGATGCCAAGGAAGCGCTCGACCCTTTGCTCAGCCGGGCAGCGCTCCAAGCCCGAGTCGGCGACTACACGGCGGGACAAGACGCGGGCCTCGGATTCATCAGCCCGATATTCGCCGAGCTGTCGGGTCTGCCGCCCCTGATCATCCAGGCCGGCGGTCACGAGGTTCTCCTCGACGATGCCCTCCGCCTCGCGCGAGCAGCCGCCATGGCCGAAGTCACGGTCACGCTCGAAATCACCCCTGGGGTGCCCCACGTCTTCCAGGCCTATCACCCGATCCTCGAGGAGGGCGCTGCGGCGCTGGACAGAGCAGGACGGTTGCTGTCGTCGCACCTCGCCGGTGCAGAGGCCTGATTGTTATCCGGTGCAGCGGCGCCTCGCCGCACGACAGGTCGCGCGCGACAGCTATCCGTGGGCCGCGGGAAGGTCGCGGCCGTTGAAGCGGCTTGCGACGAGCCAATCAACGACAATCTGCTGCCGCGCCTGGCTCGTCAGAAATTTTGCCCCTTGCGTGGCCGTTGATTGCGTTTCGGCAGCCATCTGCGCCACCCATCCACCATCCTGCCCGAGAAGCGCTCGTTCCGGTCCCACATCGGTTTCCTCTTCCGCGCAGCCAATCACAGCCGTCTTAACGTTTGCTTCGAGGGTGGCGAGGTGAGAAAGGCCCTCGACCGGCCCGGAGGGTTGGCACGACTGATTTGCGTCGTGACGAGGAAAGATCGCTACGGATACGGTGGAGTCGTTGCTGGCGGTCAGGTCGGCGCGAGCGCCCGAAGCATGCAAGAAGCCTTTGCACGCAAGGACCTGGCTCTCTCCGCTTTGGCCCCGTAGCGGGCCCCCTGGAGCGGGCGTCCATGACCACGATCGACCGACAGCCGCCGCTTGTGCCACGACAACTTTTCCGAGTACCGCACATGCATCTACTTGAGCCGGTTCCCTCGCCGCATTGGTAGTCCCGCTAGGGTCGGCACTACCTCCACACGATGTGAGTGCCGCTACACCGACGAGAAGTGGCGCCACGCCAAATAAGGACGGAAGGCCTTTCCGTAGTTGCATCAGACTCCTCTGTTCCAATCGTTGGAAAATTGGAGCGGCACGGTATCAAGCCATTCGACAGGATCGCGGGGCGGGTAGCCAAAAACCGTCGCTCTGCTCGGGTGGCTGAGCGCGGTGGCGCCCGCTGCAGAGCGCCCGCAGCCGCGGCGCACCCTGTTGTTCGATATCGCTGTGCCGGAGTGGGGGTTGCCTCTAGGGAGCCAACCCCACGCCGCCACTCTCGGGGAGCACCGGCACCGGAGATCTTTGAGGGTGATGGTGTGGGGCGATTCGAATCTCCGATGGCGGGGGCAGGATTCGAACCTGCGAAGGCTGAGCCGCATGATTTACAGTCATGTCCCTTTGACCGCTCGGGAACCCCGCCTAGGGCGATCCGAGGATAGCGATCGGCTCCGCTCGGAGAGCAGCGGGCGCCGAGGCTCGACCTCGTACGTCGCGTACTTGTGGGCCAGCGAGAAGGCAAGTTAGGCCCTGCTTGGGACACAACGCTCGGCCGTATCGGACACGACGCGTACGTCCGCGTCACGAAAGTTGCGGGGAGCTAAGAAGCCTCGCGCAGCTGCTGGGCTTCGGGCAGCGTCTGCAGCTTCTTGAGCGTGCGGTTCTCGATCTGGCGGACGCGCTCGCGCGTGATGTTGAAGGCGCGCCCGACCTCCTCGAGCGTGCGGGCGCGACCGCCGACGATGCCGTAGCGCAACTCGAGCACCTCGCGCTCGCGCCGTGGGAGCGAGGCGAGTACGCGCATGATGTTCTCGCGCCGCAGGGCCTCGGAGGCGATCTCGAAGGGCGACTCGGCTGAGACGTCCTCGACGAAATCGGCGAGCGCGGAGTCATCCTCCTCACCCATGGGCTTCTCCAGGGAGATGGGCTGCTGGGCGAGGCGCAGCACGTCGCGGACCTCGCGCACCTCGCACTCGAGCTCGGCGGCGATCTCCTCGTTGGTGGGTTCGCGGCCGAGCTGCTGGATCAGCATGCGCTCGGCGCTAATGAGTTTGTTCAGGCGCTCGACCATGTGCACGGGGATGCGGATCGTACGCGCCTTGTCGGCCAGTGCGCGGCTGACCGCCTGGCGGATCCACCAGGTGGCGTAGGTGGAGAACTTGTAGCCGCGGCGGTGGTCGAACTTCTCGACGGCGCGGATTAGCCCGAGCGAGCCCTCCTGGATCAGGTCGAGGAACGTCAGCCCGCGGCCAACGTAGCCCTTGGCGATCGAGACCACGAGGCGCAGGTTGGCCTCGACCATGTGCTGCTTGGCGGAGATGTCACCGCGCTCGATGCGCTTCGCGAGCGAGACCTCCTCCTCGGCGCTCAGCAGCGGCACGCGCCCGATCGAGCGCAGGTATAGACGCAGCGAGTCGAGGCTGGGATCGACGTTGAGGTCCGCTTCGGCCTGCTTGAGCTCGCGCAGCCGCGCGCGCACGTCGCCGGCTTCCTCGTCGTCGCGATCCTCCTGCTCGAGCTCCTGGGCCTCGCTCGCCTCGGCGGGCGTCTCCTCCGCGGCGACGGCGGCGCCGCCGGCGTTCAGCTCGGCGCTCGCGTCCTCGGCCTCGACGACCTCGATGCCGTGCTCCTCCAGGTAGCCGAACAGATCCTGCGTCTGCTCGCTGCTCAGCTCCAACTCCTCGATTGCGCCGTGCAGGCTCGCGGCGGTCACGAGTCCCCGCTCACGACCGGCCGCGAGTATCCCCTGCAGCTCCTCGATCTCGACCACGCTGTCCGCGGCGATCACTGCACCCTTTGACTTCTCCCTCAACCTGGACCCCCAGATCATCCGGCTCCCGCCGAGTTGATCGTCCGTTTGGCCGAGTGCGGATTGATACCAGAATCTGCGGGGGATCGTGCCGCTGTCTCGAATGAGTCTTCTGAGGCAATCTGTCCAGGGCTGTGCGGGGATCCCCCGGAGGGCTCCGGGGGGCCTTGATCAGACCCTCGCGGTGCCTCGCGATCGGCCCGCGTCGCGCTACGCTGGGCACCGTGCAGGCGTCCGGCTCAGGCATCGCGCCCTTCGCGCTCGACGTTCTCGGCGGGGATGTCCAAGCCCGGGCTCCGCGCGTCCAGGTAGGCCTTTCGCGCGTGGGGGTCACGGGCGTGGAGAAGGTGATCCACATCCGCGACGAGCTGTTCTTCGCGCGCCTTGAGTGCTTTGTGGATCTGAGCCGCGCGCAGAAGGGCGCGCACATGTCGCGCTTTGAGGAGGTCGTGAACGAGGCGATCGGCGAGGTCGTGTTGAGCGAGTCTCCGTTTCGTGCGGAGACGCTGGCACAGCACATCGCGGAGCTGGTGCGCGAGCGTCAGGGGGCCGCGCGCGCGGAGGTTACGATCGAGGCGCGCTACCCCGAGCACAAGCCGGCCCCTGTCTCTCACATCCAGACGCAAGAGATTTACACCCTCTACGGGCGGGCGGTGGCCTTCGCACACGGCACGCGCCGCACGGTGGGGGTGTCGGCGACGGGCATGACGGCTTGCCCGTGTGCACAGGAGCTCGTGGCGGCTCGCGCGCGGGAGCGCCTGTCAGCGGATGGCTTCAATGACGCCCAGATCGAGCGGATCCTCGACCGGGTGCCGGTGGCTACGCACAACCAACGCGGCCTGGCGACGCTGCAGATCGGCTGCATCGAGGAGTGCGTGGAGGAGATCGACGCCTCGGCACTGCTGGCGATCGCGGAGTCGAGCATGTCCTCGGAGATCTACGAGTTGATGAAGCGCTCAGATGAGGTGGAGGTGGTGGAAAAGGCGCACCGCCGGCCGCGCTTCGTGGAGGACTGCGTGCGCGAGATGGTCGCGGGGGTAGTGCGCGAGTTCCCGCAGTTGGACGGGCGCAGCTTCGTCTCGGCGCGTCAGGAGAACTTGGAGACGATCCACCAGCACAACGTGGTGGCCGAGCGCCACGGCACGCTGGCAGAGCTGCGCTCGGAGATCGAGTCGGGCACGCCGCCGGAGCGTCAGACGACGCTCGAGCAGTGGCTGGATGCCGGCACGCCGAGCTGAGACGCCGGCGAGCCGAGCTGAGTTAGCCGCGGGCGCTCGGCGCGCGCGTGCTGGTCTGCGCCATCTGCCGGCGCAGCCCAAAGAAGTAGTCAAGGCCCGAGAGCACGGTCACGGCGACGGTCACGTCGAGTAGCGCCGAGACCCAGAGTGGGTCTCCGTGGACGGCGATCACCGCGAGGATCGCCACGATCTGCAGGCAGGTCTTGATCTTGCCGAGCATGTTCGCGCCTGCGACGACGCCGAACTGGGCGGCGCCCATGCGCACGACGGTGACGGCGAGCTCGCGGGTGATGATCACCATCGCGATCCAGGCCGCTAGGCGCTGCAGCGAGACGAGCGCGATCAGCGCCGCGACGATCAACAGCTTGTCGGCGAGGGGGTCCATTAGCTTGCCGAAGTTGGTGACGGAGTCGCGCGAGCGCGCAAGATAGCCGTCGACGAAGTCGGTGAGCGAGGCGAGCGCGAACACGATCGCGGCGAGCACATCGCCGGCGGGGGTGTTGCCGAGCAGCGCGACGACCAGTACCGGAACGAGCATGATCCGGAGCACGGTCAGCACATTGGGTAGGTTCAGCGGGAACATCGAAAGCGCACGATATCGGCGAGCAGAAAGGAGCGCGCATGAGGTCTCGCACGCTTGGACCGCAAGGCCCCGAGGTCTCGGCGATCGGCCTGGGCTGCATGGGGATGTCGGCCTTCTACGGCACGGCCGATGAGGGCGAGGCGCGCGCGACGATCGCGCGGGCGCTGGCGCTGGGCTGCAACTTCCTGGACACCTCGGACATGTACGGGCCGTATACAAACGAGGAACTGGTGGGCAGCGCGATCGCCGCGCAGCGCGAGGAGGTGTTCCTGGCGAGCAAGTTCGGGATCAAGCTGGTCGAAGAGGGAAACCTGATCGATCGCGTGATCGACGGGAGCCCGGACTACGTGCGCGTGGCATGCGATGCCTCGTTGAGGCGCTTGGGCACGGACCACATCGACCTCTACTACCAGCACCGCGTGGACCCGAAGACGCCGATCGAGGAGACGGTGGGCGCGATGGGGGAGCTGGTTCAGGCAGGCAAGGTTCGCTACCTGGGCCTGTCGGAGGCAAGCGCGCAGACGATCCGTCGCGCGCACGCGGTGCACCCGATCACGGCGGTGCAGACCGAGCACTCGCTGTGGACGCGCGATGTCGAGGCGGAGATCCTGCCGACGCTGAGGGAGCTGGGCATCGCGCTGGTGGCCTACTCGCCGCTGGGCCGCGGCTTCCTGTCGGGGCGTTTCAGCTCGGAGCAGGAGCTGGAGGAGGGCGACTACCGCCTGCATGGCCCGCGCTTCACGGGGGAAAACCTCCAGCAGAACCTGGCGCTGGCGGCGCGCGTGCGCGAGCTGGCGAACGAGCGCGGGATCACGCCGGGGCAGTTGGCGCTGGCGTGGGTGCTGAGTCAGGGTGAGCACATCGTCCCGATCCCGGGCACTAAGCGGGTGGCCTACCTCGAGGAGAATCTGGCCGCCGCCGAGGTCGAGCTCAGCGAGGAGGAGGCAGAGCTGATCGCGGCGGCGCTGCCCGCTGCCGCGGGCACGCGCTATCCCGAGGCGATTATGGGCCAGCTCAACATCTGAGCAGCGAGCCCGCGTATATACCTTGGCTATCGCGCCACCAGAAGCGCAACCCACCCTCCCCGCACACCGTGCCCGCGCGCGAGCGGTTCGCGGGGGGTAACCAGCGATCGGTCTCAGTACCCGACGGAGTAGAAGCTGATGCGCTTGCAGTCTTCGAACTTGTAGTGCGGTTTGGCGTGGTGGCTGGTGAACACGATGATGTTCGGGTTTTCGCAGTGGATCACGCCGGAGCCGGAGTGGGCGTGCACGACGGTGGCGGGGTTGGTTCCGGTCCAGACGTAGTTGACGGTGTCGTTGGCGTAGATGAAGTTCTTGCCGTCGCCGGCGTGGATCGTGACGGTCTGGTGGGAGGGGTAGCCCGTGGGTCGGTAGTCGCCCCAGATGACGTCGCCGGCGTCGCCGCCGTAGATGGTGTTGTCGCCGTAGCCGCCGAGCAGGTAGTTGTGCTTGCCGGGTACGCCGGTGAGCACGTTGGCTTTGCCGGCGGGCCCCCTGTCCATTACGAGGTGCTGGTCGGCGGGCCAGCCGGCGTGGCTGGTCATGGCGGCGGCTGAGTGTGCGAGCACGCCGACGAGGGCGAGCACGAGGAGGTCGAGCGCGGCGAGCAGCGCGACGGCGCGTAGTCCTGCGAGGGCGCGAAGTCCGGAGGGGAGGTATGTGGGCATGTGTTTGGTCATCGTCGCTCTAGGGGATACCCCGAGAACACGGCAGCACACTCGGACATGCGGCCAGCCAACGCGCCACGCGCCAGCTGGGCTTCCGTGCGCGGTGACGCTAGGGTGGGCGTCCCATGCCCCTGATTCCAATGGTCATCGAGCGCACGGCGCGTGGCGAGCGCGAGTTCGACATCTACTCGCGCCTACTGAACGAGCGGATCATCTTCCTGGGCACGCCGATCGATGATCAGGTCGCAAATCTGGTGGTGGCGCAACTGCTGCACCTGGAGAGCCAGGACCCGGACAAGGACATCTCGATCTACATCAACTCGCCCGGGGGCAGCATCTACTCGGGCCTGGCGATCTTCGACACGATGAACTTCGTGAAGCCGGACATCGCGACGATGTGCGTGGGTGTGGCGATGTCGATGGGCTCGCTGCTGTTGGCGGGGGGCACGAAAGGCAAGCGGGCGGCGCTGCCGAACTCGCGGATCCTGATCCACCAGCCCTCGGCCGGCTTCCAGGGCCAGTCGACGGACATCGAGATCCACGCGCGGGAGATCCTGAAGATCCGCGAGCGGACGGATCAGATCTACGCGGAGGCCACGGGCAAACCGGAGGCTGAGGTGCGCGCGGACATGGAGCGGGACCGTTTCTTCACCGCGGAGCAGGCCCGGGAGTACGGCCTGATCGACCGCGTGCTCGACAGCCACTGAGCGGCCTCGCTCACGGATTTTGAGGATGGCGGCCTTGCGGCCGCGTCGATATCGAGTGGGCGCGCCTGCGGCGCGCGCAGCGGTCGGGTGTGAGGGCTAAGCTCGCCCGCGAGCATGTCGGCCCTGACCCCGTTCGAGCGCTTGGCGCTGCTGGCGATCGCGCTGCTGACGGCGCTGGCGGGCGTGGCGGACTACGGCGCGTGGGCGGCGATCCCTCGCTTCGCGATCGCGACGGTGGCGCTGGCGGGTCTGGCGTGGATCGTCTCGTTCGCGACGGAGCAGCTGGGCGAGCGCTTCGGTCCGGGGGTGACGGGGGTGCTGCAATCGACGCTCGGCAACCTGCCGGAGCTGTTCGTGGTGATCTTTGCGCTGCAGAAGGGCGAGCTGATCGTGGCGCAGACGGCGATCGTGGGGTCGGTGCTGGCGAACGCGCTGTTGGTGCTGGGCCTGGTGATTGTGGTGGGCGCCCGTCGCGCGCCCGACGGTGTGATGCGCTTCTCCAAGCGCTTGCCACGCGACACGGCGACGCTGTTGCAGGTGACGGTCTTCATCATCGTGCTGCTGGGACTCTCGCTGGCGGCGCACGACCCGGCGAGCCATCACGTGAAGGTGATCTCGGCGGTGGGCGCGGTCTGCCTGCTGATCGTCTACCTGGCGTGGGTGGTCCCGTATTTGCGCTCGGACCAGGCGCCGGGCTCGGAGGCGAAGGACGCGCCCGAGGCCGAGACGTCCGAGCAGCGACTCCCTGCGGTGTCGGCCGAGGCCACGGACCGGGCGCGCCTGTCGCTCGGCGTGACGCTGACGCTGCTGCTGGGTGCGGGCGCAGCCTCGGCGTTCGTGTCGGACTGGTTCGTGAACGGTCTGAAGCCGGCGATCGTGCAACTGCATCTCTCGCAGGCGTTTGCGGGTTTGGTGATCGTGGCGATCGCGGGCAACGCGGTGGAGAACGTGGCTGGCCTGGTGCTGGCCTGGAAGGGGCGCTCGGACCTGGCGATCTCGGTCGTGAAGAACTCGGTGGCCCAGATCGCGGCGTTCCTGTTCCCGTTGCTGGTGCTGATCTCCTTCGCGCTGAGCACGACGCTGACGTTCTCGCTGGCGCCGGTCTACATCGGCGCGCTGCTGCTCACGACGCTCGCGCTGGCGCAGGTCACGGGCGATGGGGAGGCCGCGGAGTTCGAGGGCTGGGCGCTGGTGGCGCTGTATGTGATCCTCGGCACGCTGACGCTGTACGAGTAGCTGAGAGAAACAGCCGAAGCGGCCGCTGGCAAGGGCGCGGAGAGCGGCTTTGCGAAGGCGCTACCCGCCGGCCCCGTAACCGCGCTAAACTGGCGACTACCTCGCGTCTGGGCGGGGTTTTTCTTCGTCCAGACCCGGAATGCAAACCTTTTACGCAGGGATTACACATGGCCCGCGGAGACGTTCGGATTGCTATCACCCTCGCCTGCGAGGAGTGCAAGCACCGTAACTACCAAACGAATAAGAGCAAGCGCAACAACCCCGATCGCATCGGGCTGCGCAAGTACTGTCGTTGGTGTCGCAAGCACACCAGCCACCGGGAGACTCGCTAGCGCGGGAGCGCGGCCGTGGCTCGTGACCGCAAACGTGCAAAGCAGCGCCGCGACCGTCGCGCGCAGAACGCCCGTTCCTCCACGCCCCCCGGCACGCCGGCGCGCGCGGACGTGCCGGGCTCGCTCGACCACGCCTCGGCCGACGCCGATGAGTTCGACGCGGCGATCGTCGCGGGCGCGGGTGGCGTCCCCGCCGAGCCGGGTCCGCTCGTCGATGGTGAGGTCGCAGACCCCGCGAGCGTGCCTGACGTCGAGGATGACTCCCTGCATCTCGACGAGCATGAAGTCGAGGCCGAGGCTCTGGTCGAGGGCGACATCGGCCGGGACGAACTCGAGGAACCTGCCGATAGCACGGCGCGCCGTGCACCGGGTGGCGGCGCACCCGGCAGCGTCAGCCCTGAGCAGGCGTCGGGCGCGCCGATCCCGCACGGCGGCGGTAATCGGGTATTCGCGTTCTTCCGCGCGAGCTGGGCAGAGCTCCAGCGTGTGCAGTGGCCGGACCGCCGCCAGGTCACGCAGGCCACGGCGGTTGTGCTGGGCTTCGTTGCAGTCGCCGGCGCGTATCTCGGCCTCGCGGACTATGTCGCCAAGGAAATCGTCGAATTCATCCTCTGATCTGACGCTCGATGACCTTCGCATCTCTTCGTCCTCGGTCGCTCGCGTGCTCTTCGCACGCCACGCTCCCTGCGTCCTCGATCTGCTCGGTCCTCGAACGTCAGATTGCCTCGACCCAGCCCCAACTCTTTCCGTCACCCCTTAGGAGCCTCTGAATCTGAATGTTTCGCTGGTACGTCGTCAACACTTACTCGGGTCACGAGAACAAGGTCAAGCACAACCTCGAGCACCGCGTGGTCTCGCTGAACCAACAGCGCGCGGTGCGCAACGTGGTCGTCCCCACGGAGTCGGTCTCGGAGATGAAGGACAACCAGAAGGTGACCGTGGAGAAGCGCACGATGCCGGGCTACGTGCTGGTGAACATGGAGCTGAACGAGGACTCCTGGGGCGTGGTCAAGGGTACGCCGGGCGTGACGGGCTTCGTGGGCGCCTCCCAGGAGCCGGTGCCGCTGACCCAAGTGGAGGTCGACCGGCTGCTGCACAAGGAGGTCGCCACGGCGACCCGCACCCGCGCCCAGTTCACGATTGGCGAGTCGGTCAAGGTGGTCTCCGGGCCGCTGTCGGACTTCTCGGGCGAGATCTCGGAGATCAACGACGACGCGGCGAAGCTCAAGGTGCTGGTATCAATCTTCGGCCGCGAGACGCCTGTCGAAGTCTCCTTCGACCAAGTAAAGAAGCTCTGAGGCGCCCGATGGCCGGCGTCAGGCGGCGTCCTCGGTCGCTCGTGTGCAGAGCACACTTCGCTTCCTGCGTCCTTGCCTGACTTGACCCTCGAACTCCTCACCCCACCGAGTCCCCAAACAAATCACTAGATAGGCTCACACCGATATGGCGAAGAAGGTTCTGACAACGATCAAGCTGCAGGCGAACGCGGGACAGGCGAGCCCTGCGCCGCCGGTGGGTCCTGCGCTGGGCCAGCACGGCATCAACATCATGGAGTTCTGCAAGGCCTTCAACGCGCAGACCCAGAGCGAAACGGGGACGGTGATCCCGGTGGTGATCACGGTCTACGAGGACCGCACGTTTACGTTCATCACGAAGACCCCGCCGGCCGCGGTGCTGATCCGCCAGGCGATCAAAATCAATAAGGGATCGGGCGAGCCGAACCGGGTGAAGGTGGGCACGATCACTCAGGCACAGCTGCGCGAGATCGCGGAGCGCAAGCTCCAGGACCTGAATGCGCATGACGTGAACCAGGCGGCAAAGATCATCGCGGGCACGGCTCGCTCGATGGGCGTGGACGTGGCCTCATGAGCGCGCACGGCAAGCGCTACTCAGATGGCCTGCAGACGGTCGATCGCGAGCGCGAATACGAGCCGGCGGACGCCGTCGCGTTGGTGCGCAGCCTGTCGAGCGCGAAGTTCGACGAGTCGATCGAGGTGCACGTGCGCACGGGTCTGAACGTGCGCCACGCGGATGAGCAACTGCGCGGGACGATCGCGCTGCCGAACGGCGTGGGCAAGGACGTGAAGGTCGCGGTGTTCGCGCAGGGGCCGAAGGCGGCGGAGGCCGAAGCGGCAGGCGCGGATGTCGTCGGGGCGCAGGATCTCGCGAAGCGCATCCAGGAGGGCTTCGACGACTTCGACGTGGCAATCGCGACGCCGGACCTGATGAACGTCGTCGGTCAGCTCGGGCGGATCCTCGGCCCGTCGGGCAAGATGCCGAACCCGAAAGTCGGCACGGTCACGATGGACGTGGCGAAAGCGGTCGAGGAGTCGAAGTCGGGCAAGATCGAGTACCGCACTGACCGCACCGCGATTGTTCACCTGGTGATCGGCAAGGCGAGTTTCGACGAGACGCAGCTGCTGCAGAACTACGCGGCGGTTGTCGAAGAGCTGGTGCGGGCAAAGCCCTCAGCCGCGAAAGGCCGCTATCTGCGTTCGATCACGATGACCTCGACGATGGGCCCGGGCGTCAAGATCGACACCAGCCGCACGCGCGAAATCACCGGCGAGCCCGCCGCCGTCGTCGCCTAGCGCGGCGCCCGCTCCACACGTCGGTCCCTCAAGCGCGCTCGGCTGTGTGCCGAGAACGCAGATGTGAGGAGGCTCGCAAAGCACTCCAACGACGCCCTGCTCGCGCTCACGGCATTGCTGCTGAGCGCGCACGCCGCGTTCTCGGCCGGCACGCTGGGTGACTACCCAACCGACGGCGGCCCGCCGTTGAAGGATCTGCTGCACGGCCGGCTACTCGCCTTCGCGCACGCCCGCCCCGCGATGGGGGACCTGTCGCTGCTGGTCCGCGCGCCCTTCGCTGCCTTGGCCTACGTCGGTCATCCCAGCGAGTTGAATATCTACCGCTGGGGTGTGCTGCCGTGCGTGCTGTCCGTCGCGTTGCTGGGGTTGTGGCTCGCGCGTCTGGCGCGTGCGAACGGGACATCGCGGGTTGGTCAGTGGGCGATCGTGTTGGTCGCGCTCTACAACCCGCTGGTCACCTCCGCGATCGAGCTCGGGCACCCGGAGGAGCTGATGACGGCGAGTCTGTGCGTGAGCGCGCTGGTGGCGGCGCTGCAGCGCCGATCGTTGCTCAGCACCGTGCTGCTGGGCCTGGCGCTGGCCTGCAAGCAGTGGTCGGTCGTGGCGGTGCTCCCGGTTCTGCTGGCCTTCGAGCGCGCGCGGTTGCGGGTGCTGCTGGGCGCGCTGGCGAGTGCTGCGCTGATCAGCCTGCCGCCGTTCGTGCTGGCGCTGGGAAGCTATGCGCACAACCAGCTGTTCCTCGCGAGCGGCATCAACCGCTCGCCGTCTGTGTGGTCCTGGCTATGGCCGCTGGCGCCCGAGGCGACCCGCCACGTGCTGGTGGAAGGCACGGATGTGGCCGTGGCCGGGCATCGTCTGCCGCTGTTTTTCGCGCGCCTGGTGCACCCGCTGCTGATCGGCGTGGATCTGCTGGTGGCGGCGCTGGTGGCGCTCAAGCGACGGCTGCCACTCGGCCGTGACGAAGCCTTCGCGCTGCTGGGGCTGGTACTGCTGCTGCGCTGCACGCTGGACACGGAGACGATGCCTTACTACCACGCGGCGTTGCTCCTGGACCTGCTGGCGTGGGACGCGCTGGCGGGTGAGCGCCTGCCGCTGCGAGGGCTCGCGGCGGTGGCGGTTTCCTACGCGCTGTTCGATCGCTTCACGCCCGTGGCGGTGGGCGGTGCCTCGAGCCTGCTCTACGGTGCTTGCACGCTGGCGTTGGCGTTGCTACTGGCGCGCACCTGCTTCGCAGGGGGCAGGCGCGCGGACCTCCCCGATTGCGGCCGGGTCTCCCTGCGCCCGCGCCTGCTCTCCTCTACACTGCGCTGAGCAAACGCACCGCCCGAGACCCCCGGCACCGCGACAGCGGAGAAGTCCAGGGCAGGTTGGAGCGAGCAGCAGCTGCGGTTGCACCCGCGCTCTCTCGTCTGCCTGCAACGGGCACACCGAACACTTCGAGAGCGACGGAATCCATGAACCGAGAAGAAAAGGCTGTGGCGATCGAGGAGATCGTCGCCCACATCGACGAGTCGCAGGCGATCTTCGCGGTGGACTACCGCGGTATCTCCGTGCCCCAGGTCGCCGAGCTGCGCGCGAAGTTGCGCGACGCGGACGCGACGTTCAAGGTGGTCAAGAACTCGCTCACTGAACGCGCCGCGGATCAGGCGGGGGCGGAGACGCTGAAGGAGTACCTGGCCGGCCCCACGGCGCTGACGTTCGTGCGCGGCGATGTGGCGACGGCGGCGAAGGCGATCGCCGACTACGCGAAAGTCACTCAGCTGCTGCCTTTCAAGGGTGGGCTGATGGAGGGGGCGGCGCTGGATGTCGAACAGATCCGCTCGCTCTCGCGTCTGCCCTCACGCGAAGTGCTCTACGGGCAACTCGTGGGCGTCGTGGCCTCGCCCGTTGGCGGGCTTGTGCGCTCACTGGCCGCGCTTGTTGGCGGGCTCGCCTCGGCGCTGGGCCAGGTGCAGCAGAAGAAGGAGTCGGGCGAGTTGCCCGCGGGCGCGCCCCCGGCGCCTGAGGCTGAAGCGGCGCCTTCTTCCGAGACGCCGGAGGCCGAGGCAGCGCCCAAGGCTGAGACGGCGGCGGAGCCCGAGGCCGAGGCGGCCGCAGAGCCCGAGGCCGAGACCAAAACTGAGCCGGCAAATGAGCCGGCGCAAGAGAACGAAAACCAGGCGGACGCATCGGCCGAGGCCGAGCAGGACCCCGCCGATGCGAATCCCACCAAGGAGGACTGAAGAAGATGGCAACCAGCACCCAAGATTGGATCGAGGAGCTAAAGGGCATCTCGGTGCTCGAGCTCGCCGAGCGCATCAAGGCGCTCGAGGAGGAGTTCGGCGTATCGGCGGCGGCCGTGGCCGCGCCGGTGGCGGCGGCGGGCGGCGGCGGAGGCGGCGACGCGGGCGCGGACGAGGAAGAAGGCGGCACCGTGGACGTGATCCTCGCGGGCGCGGGCGACAAGAAGATCCAGGTGATCAAGGTCGTGCGCGCGGCCACGGGTCTCGGTCTGAAAGAGGCCAAGACGCTCGTGGACGAGGCCCCGAAGCCGGTCAAGGAGGGCATTGAGAAGGAGGAGGCCGACAAGCTCAAGCAGGAACTCGAGGAGGCCGGCGCGAGCGTCGAGGTGAAGTAGTCGCGGCTGCTGAGCTCGCGAGCTACAACGCTCGCGAATGCCACAGTCGTTGTTATGCCGCAAGCGATCGAGGGCCCCGCACCGTGCGGGGCCCTCTTCATGTCAGCTCTGCCGTGTCGCGCTGCGATTGTCCATCGTGCGCACGCGGGCACGAGCCTTTATCCGCGTTTAACAAATGGCCGTTTTTTCCGGTAAAGTCCCGAACGCTGGCCAATAGCCGCAGCCGCCCAGGAAGCACGGCACCGCGCCACATACGCGGAGCGCCGAGGGCGGGGTCCGTGAGCGTCGGCTGCCCACTTCAGGGCGTCGATGGCCTGTGCTATCTTTACGAGTCGCGCTTCGGCGCGCTCCTCTGCCCGTTTCTCGCCTTCCGAAGGAGTCGTTTCTTGGCCGCTGCAGATGCTCTCCGGACGCGCCGCACTTTCGCGCGCCTCAACAAGACCGTTGATGTACCCAACCTGATCGACATCCAGCGCCGCTCTTTTGCGTGGCTGACCGACCCCGAGAAGGGCGGCCTGCGCGAGACGATCGACGACATCTCCCCGATCGAGGACTACACCGGAAACCTCGCGGTGCAGTTCGGCGAGTTCGTCTTCGACGAGCCGGTCGCCTCGCTGGACCAGTGTCGCGAGAAGGATCTGACCTACGCCCGCCCGTTGACGGTCACGGTTGCGTTCATTAACCGTGAGACGGGCGAGATCCGCGAGCAGTCAGTCTTCATGGGGGACTTCCCTTGGATGACCGAGCGCGGCACGTTCGTAATCAACGGCACCGAGCGCGTCGTGGTGACGCAGCTGGTGCGCTCGCCGGGCGCCTACCTAATGGAGCCGAAGGATCGCGAGAAGCAGGTTTTCATCGCGAACCTGATGCCGGCCCGTGGCTCATGGCTTGAGCTCGAGATCGACAAGAAGGGCAAGGTCTTCGTCCGCATCGACCGCAAGCGCAAGTTGCCCGTGACGGTGCTGCTGCGCGCGATGGGCTACGCCTCTGATGAGGAGATTCTGCGGCTGTTTGATAACTCGCTCTACATCCGCAACACGATCGACGCGGACACGGAGATCACGCGCACCGAAGAGGGCGCGCTGATCGAGCTATTCAAGAAGCAGAGGCCGGGCGAGCCGCCGAGCGTCGACAACGCCAAGGCGCTCTTGAACCAGCTGTTCTTTGACCCTAAGCGCTACGACCTCACGCGCGTTGGTCGCTACAAGCTCAACTCGCGTCTCGGTCTCGACGTCGACATCGACACGCGCACGCTGACGCACGACGACATCCTCGCGCTGGTACGCGAGCTGGTGATGCTGCCCAAGCGCCTCGGCCTGCCGGAGGACGGCGAGGTCGAGATCAAGGACTACGCCGCCGAGGCGATGAGCATGCCGCGCGAGCCGGTGGCCGAGCACCTAGACGAGTACGAGCACTTCGGCAACCGCCGTCTGCGGACGGTCGGCGAGCTGATCCAGGAGGCTTTCCGCATCGGCCTCTATCGCATGGAGCGCGTGGTTCGCGAGCGCCTAACCACCGAGGACGCGGACACGATCACGCCGCAGACGATTATCAACATCCGCCCGGTCGTGGCCGCGCTGAAGGAGTTCTTCGGGTCGTCACAGCTGTCGCAGTTCATGGACCAGACGAACTCGCTGGCTGGGCTGACGCACCGCCGCCGTCTGTCGGCGCTTGGCGCCGGCGGTCTGACCCGCGAGCGGGCGCCGATCGAGGTGCGCGACGTGCACCCCACGCACTACGGGCGCATGTGCCCGATCGAGACTCCTGAGGGTCCGAACATCGGCTTGATCGGCTCGCTGTCCTCATTCGCCGAGGTCTCGGAGTACGGCTTCGTAACGACGCCCTACCGCGTGGTCGAGGACGGCGTGGTGACCGAGAAGGTCGTGCGTCTGGACGCTACCCAGGAAGAGGAGCTGGTGATCGCCCAGGCGAACACGCCGGTGGACGCGAAGACCGGCAAGCTGAAGGGCACCGAGATCCTCTGCCGTACGCAGGCCGGTCAGTACGTGACGGTGGGACCGAAAGACGTTGATCTGGTCGACGTCTCACCCGAGCAGATCTGGTCCGTGGCCACGGCGATGATCCCGTTCCTCGAGCACGACGATGCCAACCGGGCGCTGATGGGCTCGAACATGCAACGCCAGGCGGTGCCGCTGCTGAAGACCGACGCCCCGCTGGTGGGCACGGGCATGGAGCGGCGCGCGGCGCTCGACACGGGCGACGTGCTGCTGGCTAAGGCCGCGGGCACGGTCGACTATGTTGACGCCGACCAGGTCGTGATTTCTGGCAACGATGGCAAGCAGGAGTACGAGCTGCAGAAGTTCATGCGCTCCAACCAGGGCACGTTGATCCACCACAAGCCCCGTGTTTCCAGCGGCCAGAAAGTGAAGGCGGGCGATGTGCTCGCCGACGGCTCCTCGACCGACCGCGGCGAGATGGCGCTCGGCAAGAACCTGATGGTCGCCTTCATGTCCTGGGAGGGCTACAACTTCGAGGACGCGATCATCCTGTCCAAGCGCCTCGTGCAGGACGACGAGCTGACCTCGATCCACATCGAGGAGTACGAGATCGACGCCCGCACGACGAAGCTGGGCGAGGAGGAGATTACGCGCGACATCCCCAACCGCTCGGAGGAGTCGCTGCGCAACCTCGACGACCGTGGCATCGTGCGAGTCGGCGCCGAGGTGATCTCGGGCGACCTGCTGGTGGGGAAGGTCACGCCGAAGGGCGAGACCGAGCTGACGGCCGAGGAGAAGCTAATCCGCGCGATCTTCAAGGAGAAGGCGCGCGAGGTACGCGACACCTCATTGAAGGTGCCCCACGGTGAGGGTGGCGTCGTGATCGACGTCAAGACCTTCAGCCGCGACGCGGGCGATGACCTGCCGCCGGGCGTGAACGACCTGGTGCGTGTGTTCGTGGCCAAGAAGCGCAAGATCTCCGAGGGCGACAAGCTCGCGGGTCGTCACGGCAACAAGGGTGTGATCTCGAAGATCGTCGATCAGCAGGACATGCCGTTCCTGGAGGACGGCACCCCTGTCGACGTGATCCTCAACCCGCTGGGCGTGCCTTCGCGCATGAACGTCGGGCAGATCCTCGAGACGCACCTCGGCTGGGCGGCGGCTCAGGGCTGGTACGACGACGGCACCGAGGCCTACAAGGAAGCGCACCAGAACGGCGGTAACGGCAAGGTCTACGTGGCCACGCCGGTGTTCGATGGCGCGACCGTCGAAGACGTTGACACGGCGCTCGTGAAGTGGCAGGACGCGCACGAGGGTCGGATCCGGATGGACATCGACAAGGGCCGTCGCGAGGGCGAGCAAGCCTCGGGCAAGATGACGCTGTTCAACGGGCGCACGGGCGAGCCGTTTGCCGAGCAGGTGACGGTGGGGTACATGTACATCCTCAAGCTCCTGCACCTGGTCGACGACAAGATCCACGCTCGCTCGACTGGTCCCTACTCGCTGGTCACCCAGCAGCCCCTGGGCGGCAAGGCGCAGTTTGGCGGTCAGCGCTTCGGCGAGATGGAGGTCTGGGCGCTGGAGGCGTACGGCGCCGCCTACACGCTGCAGGAGATGCTCACGATCAAGTCCGATGACACGGTCGGACGCGTGAAGGCCTACGAGGCGATCGTCAAGGGCGAGAACATCGCCGAGCCGTCGATCCCCGAGTCCTTCAAGGTGCTGCTCAAGGAGATGCAGTCGCTAGCGCTGGACGTGAACGTTGTCTCCGAGGAGGGCCAGCGTGCAGAGATCCGCGACGAAGACGACGACCTGCTGCGCGCGGCGGAGGAGCTGGGCATCGACCTCTCTGGCGTGCGCGCGCTGAGCGGCGACGCGGCCGATGAGGCGGTCGAGGGCGAGGACGCCACCGACGCCGAGCCGTCGACCAATGGCTCGGACCCCGAGGCCGCCGCCGCGGTTGTAGAGGACGGCGAGGAGCCACTGGACCTCGAGGCGATCGAGGAGCTGGCCGAGGACGCGCCAGAGGTGGCGGAGACGTAGTCGAAGGCGCCGGCGCCGCGCGATCAGCGCGGCGCACGGGGCCCCGGCCCCGCAAGGCGGTTCTCAGCAGTCCCGCAGCAGCACGCAGCACAACCACATTCGATTCACCCGCGAGCGAAAGCTAGAACATGATCGACATAAACAACTTCGACGCCATCGAGATCAGCCTCGCCTCCTCCAAGCAGATCCGTAGCTGGAGCTCAGGCGAGGTGATCAAGCCCGAGACGATCAACTACCGCACGCTGAAGCCCGAGAAGGATGGGCTGTTCTGCGAGCGCATCTTTGGTCCCACTAAGGACTGGGAGTGCTACTGCGGCAAGTACAAGCGTGTCCGTTACAAGGGCATCGTCTGCGAGCGCTGCGGCGTCGAGGTCACGCGCTCGAAGGTCCGTCGCGAGCGCATGGGTCACGTCGATCTGGCCGCGCCGGTCAGCCACATCTGGTTCTTCAAGGGCGTGCCGAGTCGTATCGGCTACCTGCTGGACATGGCGCCCAAGGAACTAGAGAAGGTCCTGTACTTCGCGGCTTCGATCGTCACCTGGGTAGACGATGAGGCGCGCACGAAGGACCTTGACTCCTTGGAGAAGGAGGTCAACAAGGTGCTGGATGCCTATGCGGCCGAGCGCGAGGAGCGCGTGCTGGAGCTGCAGGAGTCGCTCAAGCGCCGTGAGAAGTACCTCCAGAACGGCAAACAGACCAACTTCAACGACGAAGACCACCTGTGGGCGGACTCGCTGGACATCAACCTCTCGAAGATCTCCGATGAGGAGCGCGAGAAGCTGACCAAGGAGCTGACGAAGGCCTTCGAGGCCGACATCTCTGACACCGAGGCCTACATCGAGGACGCGGCCGAGCGCATGCGCAACGTGTGGGAGCTGTTCAAGACGATGGAGCCCAAGCAGATCGAGCACGACGAGGCGACCTTCCGCGAGCTGAAGGAGCGCTTCGGCTCCTCCTACGGCTTCGGCGAGTACTTCCGCGGTGGCATGGGCGCGGAGGCGATTCGCGACCTGCTCCAGCAGGTTGACCTCGAGGCCGAAAGGGTCGATCTGGAGGACCAGGTCAAGACCGGCAAAGGTCAGAAGCAGGCCCGTGCGGTCAAGCGCTTGAAGGTCGTATCGGCCTTCATCCAGTCGGGCAACAAGCCGGAGATGATGGTGCTCGACGCGGTGCCGGTGATCCCGCCGGAGCTACGCCCGATGGTGCAGCTGGACGGCGGACGCTTCGCGACCTCCGACCTCAACGACCTCTACCGCCGCGTGATCAACCGCAACAACCGCCTCAAGCGGCTACTCGACCTCGGCGCGCCAGAGATCATCGTCAACAACGAGAAGCGGATGCTGCAGGAGGCCGTCGACGCGCTGTTCGACAATGGACGTCGCGGCCGTCCGGTGACCGGGCCGGGCAACCGTCCGCTAAAGAGCCTCTCGGACATGCTCAAGGGTAAGCAGGGGCGCTTCCGCCAGAACCTGCTCGGCAAGCGCGTGGATTACTCGGGCCGTTCGGTGATTGTCGCCGGGCCGTACCTGAAGCTGCACCAGTGCGGGCTGCCGAAGATCATGGCGCTCGAGCTGTTCAAGCCGTTCATCATGGCCCGCCTGGTCGAGCGCAAGTCTGCGCAGAACATCAAGGCGGCCAAGAAGATGGTGGACTCGATGATCGGCGAGGTCTGGGACGTGCTGGAGGAGGTCATTCACGAGCACCCGGTGCTGCTGAACCGCGCGCCGACCCTGCACCGTCTGGGTATCCAGGCGTTCGAGCCGCTGCTGGTCGAGGGCAAGGCGATCCAGGTTCACCCCTTGGTCTGCCACGCCTTCAACGCTGACTTCGATGGCGACCAGATGGCCGTGCACCTGCCGCTCTCCTCGGAGGCACAGGCCGAGGCGCGGATCCTGATGCTGTCCTCTAACAACATCCTCTCGCCGGCTCACGGCGCGCCACTGGCGACGCCGACCCAGGACATGATCCTGGGCGCCTACTACCTGACTTACGGTCCGGAAGCGGACGAGCTGGCGAAGATCGACCGCGCGACGCACGAGCCGCGGCCGCACGTGTTCCGCACGGCGCAGGAGGCCGAGCTGTCCTACGAGGCGGGCGTGGTCAAGCTGCACGACATCGCCGAGTTCCGCTCCTACGGGCGCGAGGGCGGTCACGTGCTGAGCACGGTCGGACGGATCATCTACAACGACCGCATCGAGCGGGCGCTGTCCGAGGCGCTGGGCGATGGCTTCGACGCCTCGAAGTACACGTTCGTGAACCAGTCGATGAAGAAGCGCGACACCACCCGGCTGATCGACATCCTCGTGCAGGCTTACGGGGCGAGCACGATCTCGTTGGTGCTCGACGCGTTCAAGGACCTCGGCTTTAAGTACGCGACGCAGGCGGGGATCACGATCTCCAAGAACGACGTGGTGGTGCCGCCGGAGAAGCAGGAAATCCTCGACAAGTACGACAAGCTCGTAGGCGACATCACGGGCCAGTACGACGATGGTCTAATCACGCAGGAGGAGCGCCACGAGGCGGTTGTGGAGAAGTGGAACGCGGCTACTGATGAGGTCGCGGACGCGATGGTCGACAACCTCGAGACATTGAACCCGATCTTCATGATGGCCAACTCGGGTGCTCGTGGCTCCTTCAAGCAGATCCGCCAGCTGGCGGGCATGCGTGGCCTAATGGCCAACCCGAAGGGTGAAATTATCGAGCGCCCGATCAAGGCCAACTTCATGGAGGGCCTGTCGGTGCTGGAGTACTTCATCTCCACGCACGGCGCGCGAAAGGGCCTGGCCGACACGGCTCTGCGTACCGCCGACTCGGGCTACCTGACGCGGCGTCTGGTCGACGTCGCCCAGGACGTGATCATCCGCGAGCCCGACTGCGGCACCGAGGACTACATCGAGATGCCGGTGTTCAAGGACGGCGGCGAAGCCAACGATGGGCTGGTGGGTCGCGTGGCGGCGCTGGACATCACGACCAAGCGCAACCGGATGCTGACCGAGAAGGGTGTGGAGATCGGCCGCAATGAGTTCGACGAGATCGCTGCGGCGTTCGCGGACGAGCACGAGAAGGGCGTCGCGGTCACGGTGCCGGTGCGCTCGGTGCTCAAGTGCGAGGCCCAGAGCGGGGTGTGCCAGGCCTGCTACGGGCGGGCGATGGCGACCGGCGCCCTGGCGCAGATCGGCGACGCGGTTGGAATCGTCGCGGCGCAGTCGATCGGCGAGCCGGGTACCCAGCTGACGATGCGTACCTTCCACACGGGTGGCGTCGCGGGTGCGGACATCACGCACGGCCTACCACGGGTGGTCGAGCTGTTCGAGGCGCGCAAGCCAAAGGGCCTGGCGCAGATCGCCGAGCAGGACGGCGTGGTCTCGATCGAGGAGACCGACAAGGCGCTGACGGTGGTGATCACGGACGAGGCGGGCGAGGAGCACCGTCACTCTTTCCCGCGCCGCACGCGGCTGTTCGTGAGCTCGGGCGAGAAGATCGTGGCGGGCAAGCAGCTCAACGAGGGGTCGGTCTACCCGCACGAGCTGCT
This sequence comes from uncultured Solirubrobacteraceae bacterium, assembly GCA_963697725.1. Taxonomy (GTDB): domain Bacteria; phylum Actinomycetota; class Thermoleophilia; order Solirubrobacterales; family Solirubrobacteraceae; genus Palsa-744. The sequence goes on along the minus strand of OY969096.1, from coordinate 2,648,975 downwards.
GGCGATCCGGGGACGGACCGACACCGAGGTCTACCTCGTCAAGGAGGTCCAGGAGGTCTACAAGTCCCAGGGCGTGGACATCAACGACAAGCACATCGAGTTGATCGTGCGTCAGATGCTGAAGAAGGTGCGGGTCGACCAGAAGGGCGACACCGACTACCTGCCGGGACAGTTCGTGGACCGCTTCGAATTCGCCAAGGTCAACGAGGCAATCACGAAGAAGGGCGATGAGGCGGCGCAGTTCGAGGACATCATCCTCGGGATCACGAAGGCCTCGCTGAACACCGACTCCTTCCTCTCGGCCGCCTCCTTCCAGGAGACGACGAAGGTGTTGACCGACGCGGCTCTGGAGGGCAAGACGGATCGCCTGAACGGGCTGAAGGAGAACGTGATCATCGGCAAGCTGATTCCGGCTGCGACGGGTCTGAAGCGCTACCGGCGGATCGAGATCGAACCCGCGGAACCGCTGCCCCGCGCGATCGACGACGTGGGCCTGCTCGACCAGGACGAGATCGCCGCGGAGCTGGGCCTCTCGGGCGGCGACAGCTTCGGCGGGGGCTACGGCCAGGAGTTTGACGCGGACCTCGCCTCGCTGGAGAAGATCGGCGCGGGTGATAGCGACCCTGGCTTCGTAGAGGAGCTGGCGGAGCTTGAGGTTCCGGAGGAGCCGAGCGAGGAGTAGTACCGGCGGGATACCGGCTGGCTGGGATCGCTCTCAGCCGGCCGGAGGCCATCTCGCTAGCCGGATCTCCGCAGCTCGTCGGCCCAGCTCCTCAGGAGCTGGGCCTCCCGCTGGGTGAGACCGTGCTCGGGCTCGGTCTCAACTAGCAGCGTGGGCGCCGGCCGTGCGGCCGCCCACTCGTGACAGGCGGGATTCAGCGCGTCGTCGATCCAGGCGAGCGGGCGCTGGCCGGCGAAGGCGTCGATCGCATCGAGCTTCCAGTGCGCGTTTGAGCGTCCGACCGCGCGATCGAAGCGCAAGTAGGGAAGCGAGGGCGGCAGGCCCAGTAGGTGGGGGAGGTGTTCGTTGGCCTTCTCCTCCCAGCCGCTGCACCAGGCGATCTCGAAATCTGCGGTCAGGTCCAGCAGGTGCGCGGCGGCGGTGGACGAAAGGAAGTGGAACATGCCGTCGATGGAGTGGAACGTGCCGGTCTTGCTCGCGAGCTCGCCCCCAAACAGCGAGATCACGCCGTCGATATCGACCAGCAGCAGCGGCCTGTCAGACGCGTGCTCGCGCTTGTGCGAATCGGCGCTTGGGAACTCTGAGATTTCTTTATCTCGCTCTTTAGTTTTCACAGAGGTTCGGGGGGGTACTCTTCCGCGACGGCCGATCCGCCGAAGGTCGGGCGCAGGCAGTAAAGCAGCCGGCAGCAGCCGTCGATCATTCTTCACGCTCCCCCGACCCCCCTTCATCTTCTCTTGACCCTAGACCTCGGAATCCTCCTTGCCCTCGCCTGCGCGTTCGTCGCGAACCTGGGCTTCTTCTACAAGCACCGTGGCGCCAACTCGGTCGCCAAGGTCGACGTTCGCCATCCACTGCGCTCCGCGCGTGAGCTCTACTCCTCGAAGTGGTTCACGATCGGCATGATCACCGCCACCGCGAGCTGGGGCCTGCACGTTGCGGCGCTGGCGATGGCGCCGATGTCGGTGATCCAGGTCGCGCTTGCGGCCGGGGTCGTGTTCATCGCGGTGATGGCCGACAAGCTGTTTGGCTTCGAGGTCGGGCGTCGTCAGTGGATCGGGCTGTCGCTGATGGCCGTGGGCCTCGCGGTCCTGGGTATCACTGCGCCGGCGATGCACGGTGCGCACTCACAGTTCTCGGTCGCCGCGATGATCGCCTTCGAGGCCGGGCTGTTCGGCTTGGGCGGCCTGTTGATTATGGGCCCACGTATCGGCGGACCGGTCGAGCACCACGGCGTGATGCTCGGGGCCGCGGCTGGGATCCTGTTCGGCGTCTCGGACACGGCGATCAAGGCATTGACCGGGATCACTGGAGCCCATGGCTTCCTCGGGCTGCTGTTGAGCCCATGGCTGATCGTCGCGGTGCTCGCCTCGATCGTTGCCTTCTATGCCTCCGCGCGCGGGCTCCAGGACGGAGATGCCGTACCGGTAATCGCCGTTACCGGTACGGCCGCGAACATCGCGGGCATCACCGGTGGCATCCTCGTATTCGGCGATCCGATGGCCGGTAGTCCGCTTGGGATCACGCTGCAGGCGATCGCCTTCGTGGCCGTGATCGTCGCCGCGGCGATGATGCCCGCACCCGTGCGCGCGGCCGGCGCTGCCGCGAGCGCGTAGCGCTGCTAGCATCACCGGCCTCATGCCGACGACCTCACAGCTTGTGCGCAAGGGCCGCGTGGCTCCGAAGAAGAAGCTCGCCACTCCCGGCCTGAAGTCGGGCGCGGGGCGCAAGAAGAAGGTTGCTGCCCCCCAGCGTCGTGGCGTGTGCACGCGCGTGTACACGACGACCCCGAAGAAGCCTAACTCCGCGCTGCGCAAGGTCGCGCGTGTGCGCATCTCCGGGTCGATCGAGGTCACGGCCTACATTCCGGGTGAGGGCCACAACCTGCAGGAGCACTCCGTCGTGCTCGTGCGCGGTGGCCGGGTCAAGGATTTGCCGGGCGTTCGCTACAAGGTCGTGCGAGGCACGCTCGACGCGGCCGGCGTGAACGACCGCAAGCAAGGCCGCTCGCAGTACGGCGTGAAGAAGAAATAGCCCATGCCTCGCCGCGCAGCCGCCCAAATCCGCCCCGTTGAGGCGGACCCCGTACACCGCTCAAAGCTGGTCCAGCAGGTCATCAACAAGGTGATGCTCGACGGCAAGAAGTCCACCGCCGAGCGGATCGTCTATGACGCGCTGGCGCTGATCGGCGAGCGTTCGGACAAAGACCCGATCGAGACGCTGGAGGCTTCGATCAAATCGCTGACCCCGACGCTCGAGGTGAAATCGAGACGCGTGGGCGGCGCGACCTACCAGGTGCCGGTCGAGGTTGCCTCGCGCCGTGCGCGCACGCTGGCCGTACGCTGGCTGGTCGAGTTCGCGCGCCAGCGCCGTGAGAAGACGATGGCCCAGCGCCTGGCCAATGAGCTGACCGACGCGCTGGCCCAGCAGGGCGGGGCTTACAAGCGCAAGGACGACATTTACCGCATGGCGCAGGCCAATAAGGCCTTCGCCCACTACCGCTGGTAGCGAACCGGCGACCGGCCCGCTACGGCGTCCTCGGTCGCTCGTGCGCAGAGCACACTTCGCTTCCTGCGTCCTTGTATCGCTTGACCGCCGGCCCGCTACTCGCTGATCGGGCGAGCACCTGTGTTTAGCGCTGCCGCAGGCGCCTGTGCGATCGCTCACACACCCGTCCGGGTGACTTGAAGAAGTAACTTTCGGTACCTAAACTTCAGGTACCAAATGACTTCTAGCGAGAGCAGCGAGATGACGAGCACTGACACGAGCAGTCACGGCTCGGCGGCCTCGACCGAGGAGGGGCCGGGCGCGCACGACCACATCGAGCCCTACGTCTGGAAGATCGCGGGGGTGGTGATCCTCGGGATGATCATGTCGATCCTCGACACGACGATCGTGAACGTGGCGCTGCGGACGCTGAGCCAGGATCTGCACAGCTCGATCTCGCAGATCCAGTGGGTCGTGACGGGCTACCTGCTCTCGCTCGCGGCGATTATCCCTGTGACGGGCTGGGCCGCTCGCCGCTACGGCGCCAAGCGCGTGTACATGACCTCGCTGGTCCTGTTCACGCTCGGCTCCGGCCTGTGCGCGGTCGCGGCCTCGACGACATCGCTGGTGCTGTTCCGCGTGCTGCAGGGCGCGGGCGGCGGCATGATCATGCCGGTGGGCCAGCTGATCATGGCGCAGGTCGCGGGGCCGAAGCGGATGGGTCGGGTGATGGGCTTCGTCTCGATGCCGGCGATGCTCGCGCCGATCCTTGGCCCCGTGGTAGGCGGCGCGATCCTGCAAAACCTGCACTGGTCATGGATCTTCCTGGTCAACCTGCCCGTTGGGGTGATCGCCTTCGTGCTGGCCTGGCGAATGCTTCCGCACACAGACTCTGGCGAGGCGGGGAAGCTCGACACGGTTGGTTTGGCGCTGCTGTCGACGGCCTCGACGACGCTCGTCTACGGACTGTCTGAGCTGGGCACACACACGAGCTTCACCGCGCCGACTGTGATTTGGCCCACGCTCGCGGGGATCGTGCTGATCGGGGTGTTCATCTGGCATGCCCTGCGCGTGGAGCGACCGCTACTAGACGTGCGGCTGTACTTCAACCGCGTGTTCGGCGCCGCCTCCCTGACCACGTTCGGCCTGGGCGCGGCGCTGTTCGGGGCGATGATCCTGGTGCCGCTCTACTACCAGGAAGTCCGCCACGAGAGCGTGATCGTGACCGGCCTGCTGGTCGGCCCCCAGGGCCTAGGCATGCTGCTGGTGATGCCGCTGGTGAGCCGCTTTACCCAACGCTTCGGCGGCGGGCGGGTGGCGCTCGGGGGCGTGCTGCTGCTGTCGCTCAGCTCGATTCCGCTGGCGTTCGTGGGGACCAGCACCTCGATCGCCTACATCTCCGTGGTGCTGCTGCTGCGGGGTGTGGGCATCGGCTTCTCCTTCATGCCCGCGATGACCGCGGCGTTCGCCGCATTGAGACCGGACCAGCTCTCCGACGCGACGCCGCAGCTGAACGTGCTGCAGCGCGTCGGCGGCGCGATCGGCACCGCCGTCCTAGCGGTGGTCCTCCAGCGCGCGACCGGACACGCTGTGACCAAGCCGGCGAGCGCCTTCCAGGACGCCTATTGGTGGTCGGTGGGCATCTGCGTGCTGTCGCTGATCCCCTGCATCGTGCTGATGCGAGCCGAGAACCCCCGCGCGCGCCTGAGCCGCGCGGCGGCAAACGCCGAGGCGAGCGCCGAGCCGCTCGGGGTCTAGCCGTGAGTGCGACCACGACAGAGCCAGCGGCCACGAGCGAGCTCAGCCCTGCCCTGACCGATTTGGGGCTGGCCTTCCGACACGTATTTCGCGCGGCGAGTCGCCTGCGCGGACGCGACACGCACCTGGGCGGCTCGGAGCTCAGCCACGCCCAATTCGAGCTGCTGATCGAGCTGGACGAGCGTGGCGAGCTGGCAGCGGGCGAGCTGGCGGCCGCGGCGCGCCTGACGCCCGCGACCGTCACGCAGATGCTGGACCACCTCGCCGATTGTGGGCACGTGGAACGAGTTCGCTCCGAGGTCGACCGCCGCGTCGTGGTCTCGCGCCTGACCGCCCAGGGTCGAGCCAAGATCGAGGCCAAGCGCGTGGCCTGGCAGGCCCGCTGGCTGCAGGCCCTCGGCGACACCAGCGAGCGCGATTTGCGCGCCGCCACAAGGGTGCTTCAGCGGCTCGGTCAGATGTTCGAGGACGCCCCCGCTGCGGCCACCTGCGAGTCGCCGACAGAGGGTGTGCAAGGCGCTTCGCCAGCCCCGCATTAGCCCGTTGAGGGGCCGAATTCCTCTGCTATAGTCGGGCTCGCGTCGCGCGTGTGCGCAGGTAGTTTGTTGCGTCCTCGACGGAGTTGCAATCCAAGATGGAGACCTCGATCAGATAGCGAAGCGGACGGTCCACCAAGACCAGTAGCGCGCGTGGACCCGAGGGTCCATTTTTTTCGCCCAAATAGCCCCAGCGCCCGACCCCACTTACTGATGCCACGCAAGTACTCACTCGAAAACACCCGCAACATCGGGATCATGGCTCACATCGACGCCGGCAAGACGACGACGACCGAGCGCATCCTCTACTACACCGGTCGCACCTACAAGATCGGCGAGGTTCACGAGGGCGCAGCCGTGATGGACTGGATGGAGCAGGAGCAGGAGCGCGGTATCACGATCACCTCCGCCGCCACCACCGCCGAGTGGAAAGCGCATCGGATCAACATCATCGACACGCCGGGCCACGTCGACTTCACGGTCGAGGTCGAGCGCTCGCTGCGCGTGCTCGACGGAGCAATCGCCCTGTTTGACTCGGTTGCCGGCGTCGAGCCGCAGTCTGAGACGGTCTGGCGCCAGGCGGATAAGTACCACGTCCCGCGCATCGCCTACATCAACAAGATGGACCGCATCGGCGCGGACTTCGAGAGCGGCGTGCAGACGATGATCGACCGCCTCGGCGCCCACCCCGTTCCGATCCAGCTGCCGATCGGCGCGGAGGCCGACTTCCTGGGCGTCGTCGACCTCGTGAAGATGAAGGCGCTCGTCTACAAGGACGAGCTGGGCACCGAACAGGAAGAAACTGAGATCCCCGAGAACCTGCTCGAAGCGGCCGAGGCCGCGCGCGAACACCTGCTCGAGGAGGTCTCCCATTACGACGACGACGACTTGCTCGAGCTGATCCTTGAGGAACGCGAGATCCCCGAGGACAAGCTGAAGGCTGCGATTCGCAAGGCGACGCTGTCGACCAAGCTGACCCCGGTGCTGTGCGGCTCCTCGTTTAAGAACAAGGGTGTGCAACCGCTGCTGGATGCGGTGATCGACTATCTGCCCTCGCCGCTGGACGTCCCGCCCGTCGTCGGCACGGAGCTGATCAAGGGTGAGGAGGAGGAGCGCCAGGTCGTGCGCAAGGCCGATGACTCCGAGCCGTTCTCGGCGCTGGCCTTCAAGATCGCGGCCGACCCCTACGTGGGCAAGCTCACCTACTTCCGCGTCTACTCCGGCAAACTCGAGGCCGGCTCGCGCGTGCTCAACGTCGGCAGCGGCCGCACCGAGCGGATTGGGCGCATCCTGATGATGCACGCGAACGACCGCGAGGAGGTCGAGGAGGTCTACGCGGGCGACATCGCGGCGGCCGTGGGCATCAAGCAGGTGATTACCGGCGACACGCTGGCTGCCCCCGACGCTCCGGTCCACTTGGAGAAAATCGTCTTCCCCGAGCCGGTCATCAAGGTGGCGGTCGAGCCGAAGACGAAGGCCGACCAGGAGAAGATGTCGATCGCACTGGGACGCCTGGCCGAGGAGGACCCGACCTTCCAGGTTCGCACCAACGAGGAGACCGGCCAGACCGAGATTTCTGGCATGGGCGAGCTGCACCTCGAGGTGTTGGTCGACCGCATGAAGCGCGAGTTCGGCGTCGAGGCGAACGTCGGGCGTCCGCAGGTCTCCTACCGCGAGACGGTGCGCGGCACGGTCGAGAAGATCGAAGGCAAGTTCGTGCGCCAGACTGGCGGCTCTGGCCAGTTCGGCGTCGTCTACATCAACCTCGAGCCGGCGCCGGGCGAGGGCTTTGAGTTCGTGAACAAGATCAAGGGCGGAAACATCCCCTCGGAATACATCCCGGCCGTCAAGCAGGGCGTGGAAGAGGCGCTGGAGAACGGCGTCAAGGCGGGCTACCCGATGGTCGACATGCGCGTGACGCTGGTCGACGGCAAGTACCACGACGTGGACTCCTCGGAGATCGCCTTCAAGGTGGCCGGATCGATCGCCTTCAAAGAGGCCGCCAAGCGCGCCAAGCCGGTGCTGCTGGAGCCGATCTTCGCGGTCGAGGTGATCACGCCGGAGGACTTCCTCGGCGAGGTGATCGGTGACCTTTCCCGTCGACGTGGACGCGTCGAGGGCAACGAGCGGCGCGGTAACGCGCTGGCAGTCACGGCGCGCGTGCCGCTGAGCGAGATGTTTGGGTACGCCACCGACCTGCGTTCCAACACGCAGGGTCGCGCGAACTACACGATGCAGTTCGACGCCTACGAGGAGGTTCCGAGCAACATCGCGGAACAGATCGTGGAACAGAGGACGGGGGAACCGGTCCCGGCCTAGGTGGCTCGGGCTAGGCCGGAGAGAGTGCAGAGCAAAGTTTGTGCCAGCAGGCGGCAGTCACCGACTGTCGCAGTTAGATAGATTTCTCAGGTTCGCCCTCACGGGGCGGACATACAAGTCGATACAGGAGCGAGTCAAAAGTGGCGAAGGAGAAGTTCGAGCGCGACAAGCCGCACGTCAACGTCGGGACCATCGGTCACATCGACCATGGCAAGACGACGCTGACCGCTGCCATAACGACGGTGCTGGCCGAGCACGGCGGAGCGGAAGCCCGTTCCTTCGCGGAGATCGACAACGCGCCCGAGGAGAAGGAACGCGGGATCACGATCGCCACCTCGCACGTCGAGTATCAGACGGAGAAGCGTCACTACGCTCACGTTGACTGTCCGGGCCACGCCGACTACGTGAAGAACATGATCACGGGCGCGGCGCAGATGGACGGCGCGATCCTCGTGGTGTCGGCCGCCGATGGCCCGATGCCGCAGACGCGCGAGCACATCCTGCTCGCCCGTCAGGTGGGCGTTCCCTACATCGTTGTGTTCCTGAACAAGGCCGACATGGTTGACGACGACGAGCTGCTGGAACTGGTCGAGGTCGAGGTCCGGGAGCTGCTTAGCGAATACGACTTCCCGGGCGACGACATCCCCTTCATCACTGGCTCGGCGCTGAAGGCTCTGGAAGGCGACGAGGCCTACAAGGAGAAGATCATCGAGCTGGCTGGCGCGCTCGACAGCTACATCCCCGAGCCCGTGCGCGAGCTTGACAAGCCGTTCCTAATGCCGGTCGAGGACGTCTTCTCGATCACCGGTCGTGGCACGGTCGCCACGGGCCGCGTCGAGCAGGGCATCGTCAACACCGGCGACACAGTGGAAATCGTGGGCGTTCATGACTCGACCTCGACGGTCGTCACGGGGGTTGAGATGTTCCGCAAGATCCTCGACCAGGGCCAGGCCGGCGACAACGTGGGCTGCCTGCTGCGCGGTACCAAGCGCGAGGAGATCGAGCGCGGCCAGGTGCTGTGCAAGCCGGGCTCGATCACGCCGCACACGAAGTACAAGGCTGAGGTCTACGTGCTGAAGAAGGAGGAGGGTGGCCGTCACACCCCGTTCTTCACCGGCTACCGGCCGCAGTTCTACTTCCGTACGACCGACGTCACCGGCGTGGCGAAGCTGCCCGACGGCGTTGAGATGGTCATGCCTGGGGACAACGTCCAGATGGAGATCGAGCTGATCCAGCCGATCGCCATGGACCAGGGCCTGCGGTTCGCGATCCGAGAGGGCGGTCGCACGGTCGGCTCGGGCGTGGTCACAGAGATCATCGAGTAGCACCCGCCGCCCCTTCGGGGGCGGCGCTCATTTGAAGTCCGATACGACTAACGAGCCCCGGCGGGGGATCTGAACGCCGCCGGGGTTTGCCACGCAGCGCAGGTAGTAAGACGAGCGTCAGGTAGCGCGAGGACCCCCCTCAACAGACGAATTAGAGACAGAGAGCAAGCGCAGACTTCCATGGCATCAGCCACACAAAACAAGATCCGCATCCGCCTAAAGGCATATGACACCTCGGCGATCGAGTCGGCGGCGAAGGAGATCGTCGAGACGGCGACGCGTACTGGCGCGAGCGTCTCCGGCCCTGTGCCGCTGCCCACCGAGAAGAACGTCTACTGCGTGATTCGCTCACCGTTTAAGGACAAGGACTCGCGCGAGCACTTTGAGATCCGGACGCACAAGCGTTTGATCGACATCCACCAGCCCACGCCGAAGACGGTCGACTCGCTGCAGCGCCTCGACCACCTGCCGGCGGGCGTCGACATCGAGATCCGTCTCGCGACCTGAGCCCCAACGATGTCCGCGATCCTCGCCAAGAAGCTCGGCATGACCCAACTGTTCCAGGAGGACGGCAGCGTTGCGCGCGTGACCGTCCTGCAGGCTGGCCCCTGTCCGGTGACGGCGATTCGCACGCCTGAGCGCGACGGCTATGAGGCAGTGCAGCTGGCGTTCGGGCAGACTAAGGAGAAGCACCTCAGCAAAGCCGAGCTCGGTCACCTGAAGAAGGCCGACGCGCCGCCGCTGCGCCACGTGGTCGAGTTCCGCGACGAGGTTGGCGAGCTGACCCTGGGTGAGAGCGTGACCGTCGAGGCCTTCGAGGTTGGCGGGCGCGTGAAGATCGCAGGCGTCTCCAAGGGCAAGGGCTTTCAGGGCACGATCAAGCGCCACAACTTCGCCAGCGGGCCCAAGTCCCATGGCTCGCACAACGTGCGCGCGCCTGGTTCGATCGGCGCCTCGGCCTGGCCGGCGCGCGTGATGAAGGGGATCCGTGGTCCTGGCCAGATGGGCAACAAGCGCGTGACCCAACCCGGGCTAGAGATCGTCGCCGTGGATCCGAAGGAGAACCTGCTGATGGTGCGCGGCTCGGTGCCGGGTCCGCGCGGCGGCGTGGTGGAGGTGCGTAGCGATGGCTGACGCTCCCGTGCTCGGTGCAAGCAAGAAAGTCAAACTCGACGAGGGCGCCTTCGGTGAGCGCTTCCATGGCCCCTTGGTGCACCAGAGCGTGCGCGCGGAGCAGGCGGCACGCAGGCGCGGCACGGCCGCGACTAAGACCCGCGGACTGGTATCCGGCGGCGGCGCGAAGCCCTGGCGTCAGAAGGGCACCGGCCGTGCCCGCGCGGGCTCGAACCGCTCGCCGATCTGGACCGGCGGCGGCACCGTGTTCGGTCCCCAGCCGCGCTCCTACACCTTCAAGGTCAACCGCAAGGAGCAACGCGCCGCGCTACGCAGTGCCCTGTCGTTGCATGCGGAGCGCCGCTCGTTGGCGATCCTCGATGCCGCTGCCTTCAGCACGCCGAAGACGCGCCAAGCGCTCGACCTGCTCGAAGACTGGGGTCAGGACGGACCGACGCTGGTCGTGCTCGCCCCCGAGGAGTCTGCGGCCGCGCTGTCGTTTCGCAACCTCACCCGCGTTGCCGTGCTGAGTGTGGCCGACGTCGGCGTCACCGAAGTGGTGGGCGCCGCCTCGCTGCTGGTCTCCGAGGCCGCCTTGACCGAGCTGACTGCCCGCGCCGCGCCCAGGGCGTCGCGCGCCGCCGCCGAGCCCAAGGACGCCGTGGAGGCGAAGTCCTAATGGATCACTCCCAGGTCATCATGCGCCCGGTCGTCTCGGAGAAGAGCTACGTGCTGTCGGCGGCCAACCGCTACACCTTCCGCGTTCACGAGGACGCGCACAAGACCCAGATCCGCCAGGCGGTCGAGGCGCTGTTCGACGTGCACGTGGTCGAGGTGCGTACTTCGACCGTGAAGTCCAAGCCTAAGCGTCGCGGAACCACCAGCGGACGCACGCGCACGTGGAAGAAGGCGATCGTGCAGGTGCGGGCCGGCGAATCCATCCCCGTCTTCCAAGGCCTGCAGGCCGTCGAGGGGTCCTGATCGATGCCGATTCGTAAGCCCAAGCCAACCAGCCCTGGAATGCGCTTCGTGTCCTACCCGGACTTCGCGGAGATCACCAAGTCCAAGCCCGAGAAGACGTTGGTCGAAGGCCTGAAGAAGAGCGGGGGACGTAACGCGCACGGTCGCAAGACCGCCCGTCACCGCGGCGGTGGCGCCAAGCGCGCCTATCGGCGGATCGACTTCAAGCGACGTAAGGACGGAGTGAACGCGAAGGTCGCGGCGATCGAGTACGACCCCAACCGCTCGGCCTATATCGCGCTGTTGCACTACGTGGACGGCGAGAAGCGCTACATCCTTGCGCCGCAGCGGCTGACCGTGGGCATGACGGTGGCCTCGGGCGAGGACGCCGACATCGCCGTTGGCAACTGCCTGGAGCTGGCGCGGATGCCGGTCGGCACCGTGGTCCACAACGTCGAGTTGCAGCCCGGCCGCGGGGGTCAGATGGCGCGCTCGGCCGGGGCGGCGGTGCAGTTGATGGCGAAGGACGGCGAGATGGCGACGCTGCGCCTGCCTTCGGGCGAGATGCGGATGGTGCGCGCGGAGTGCCGCGCGACCGTGGGCACGCTCGGCAACGCCGAGCACCAGAACGTGAAGGTCGGCAAGGCGGGTCGCAAGCGCCACATGGGCGTGCGTCCGCAGACGCGTGGCACGGCGATGAACCCGGTCGACCACCCGCACGGCGGTGGCGAGGGCTCGACGACCGCCGGTCGTCACCCCGTGACGCCGTGGGGCGTGCCGACACTCGGCTACCGCACACGCAAAAAGAACAAGAGCTCCAGCAAGTACATCGTGCGCGGCAGGCGTCGCGGGAAGGGTAAGCAGCGATGAGCCGCTCCAGTAAGAAGGGCCCGTGGGTCGAAGAGCGCTTGATGAACCGCATCGAAGCGCTGAACGCGGCCAACAACAAGAAAATGCTGCGCACCTGGTCGCGCGCCTCGACGATCTTCCCTGAGATGGTGGGTCACACGATCGCGGTACACGACGGCAAGAAACACGTCCCGGTGTTCATCAGCGAGTCGATGGTCGGGCACAAGCTCGGGGAGTTCGCGCCCACACGCATGTTTCGTGGCCACGCGGGCTCCGGGAAGGTGCGATGAGCGCTGAGGAGGAGCAGGGCGAGGTGACTCCCGAGGAGGCCGAGGGCGCCAAGAAACCGGCTGCCAAAAAAGCCGCCGCCAAAAAACCCGCCAAAGCGGCCAAAGGCGCTGAGGCGAAAGCCGCCGACAAAGCCTCGGAGGCGAAAGCCGCGGAGGGTAAAGCCTCAGCCAAAAAACCAGCCGCTAAAAAAGCTGGGAAAAAACCGGCGGCCAAAGCCAGCAAAGAGCCGGCTGCAAAAGCGCCAGAGGCGAGCGAGCAGAAAAAAGCCGCTGGGGCCAAAGCGCCGGCGAAGCCGCGGCGCAAAGTGGTCCGCGCGCATGCCCGCTACGTCCGTACCTCGGCGCGCAAGGCGCGCATGGTCTGCGGGCACTTGCGCGGCAAGTCCGTACAGGAGGCACGCGCTATCCTCGCCTTTACCCCTCGCGAGGTGGCGCGCGATTGGAGCAAGCTGCTCGAGTCGGCGGTGGCCAACGCCGAGAGCAACCACGAGCTGCTCGAGGACGACCTGATCGTCCGTGAGGCATACGCCGACGAGGGGCCGACGATCAAGCGCTTCCGGCCGCGCGCGATGGGACGCGCGACGCCGATTCGCAAGCGCACGAGTCATCTGACGATCGCGCTGACCCCGGACCCCGCGCCCCGGACAACCAAGAGAGACGGCTAGAGAGAAAAGAATGGGACAAAAGGTTCATCCAGAGGCCATGCGCGTGGGTTACATCCACGACTGGAAGTCGAACTGGTTTAACGAAAAGCACTTCGCCGAGTACCTCGCGGAGGACGTCCGCATCCGTGAGCACATCACCAACAAGCTCGCGCACGCCGGTCTCTCGAGCATCACGATCCGCAAGGACTCAAACGAACTCGAGGTCAACATCCACACGGCTCGCCCGGGCATCGTGATCGGCAAGTCGGGCAGCGAAGTGGACGCGCTACGCCGTGATCTGCACAAGATGACCAACAAGCAGATCAAGGTGAACATCCTCGAGATCAAGCGCCCCGAGCTCGACGCCTCGCTGGTGGCGCAGTCGATCGCGGAGCAGCTGCAGAATCGCGTTGCCTTCCGCCGCGCGATGAAGCGCGCCCTGACCAGCGCGATGCGCTCGGGCGCCAAGGGTGTGAAGGTGCAGGTCTCCGGACGCCTGGGCGGCGCGGAGATGGCTCGCACCGAAAGCTACTCCGACGGTCGGGTGCCGCTGCACACGATGCGTGCGGACATCGACTACGGCTTCTACGAGTCGCGCACGACGTTTGGCCGGATTGGCGTGAAGTGCTGGATCAACAAGGGCGAAATCATGCCCGAGGGCTACACGGGCGCGGATCTCACCGATATCACGGCGCCGGCCCCGTCGAGCAACGACCGCGACGGTCGCGGAGGTCGCGACGGTCGCGACGGTCGCGGACGCGGTCGTGGCGGCGGCGGTCCGGGCGGCGGCGGTGGACGCGGCCGTGGTCCGGGGGGTCAGGGCGGCGGGCGTGGTCCAGGCGGTCCGGGTGGCGGTCGTGGACCGGGTGGCTTTGGCGGCCAGGGTGGTCGTGGCGGCGGCGGTGGCCGTGGTCCCGGCGGTGGCGGTGGCGGCGGCGGCCGTGGTGGACGGCCCGGCGGTGGAGGCGGTCGCTGATGCTTTCTCCCAAGCGTGTAAAGCACCGCAAGCAGCACCGCGGCCGTCGCGCGGGCGCTTCGCGTGGCCAGGTCAAGGTGCAGTTCGGCGAGTACGGGCTGAAGGCGCTGGAGGGCGGCTGGCTCACCAACCGTCAGATCGAGGCTGCTCGTGTCGCGATGACCCGCAAGATCAAGCGTGGCGGCAAGGTCTGGATCAACGTGTTCCCGGACAAGCCCGTAACCAAGAAGCCCGCCGAGACCCGCATGGGCTCGGGCAAGGGCTCGCCCGAAGGCTGGGTGGCCGTGGTCAAGCCCGGCCGGGTGATGTTCGAGTTGGCCGGTGTGTCCGAGCCGCTGGCGCGCGACGCGATCCGGCTAGCGGCGCACAAGTTGCCGGTGAAGGCCAAGTTCGTGCTGCGTGAGGACTGACGCGATGAAGGCGAAGGAGATACGCGACTTGGAGCCGGACGAGCTGGCCAAACGGATCGCCGTGCTGCGCAAAGAGGTGTTCGGCTTGCGCTTCAGGAACGCGACCGGCGAACTGGACGACACCTCCGGCGTCGGACGTGCCCGGCGCGATCTGGCCCGAGCCTTGACGGTGGCGCGCGAGCAGGCGCACGCCGAGGGCAACTGAGACTTAGGACCCGCGAGAACGAAACGGAAAGAAATTGGCTGACGAGCAAGACAACGAGACCCCCGAGACCTCCGAGGATGCACCGGAGCAGGCTGCCGAGGCGCAGACGCCCGAGGCTCCGGAGGCCGAGGCGACCGAGCAGCAGGACGCCACCGAGGGCGAGGCCCCGGCGGAGACCCCTGCCGCCGAGGCGCCCGCGCCCGCAGCCGAGCCCGCGGAGCCGGAGGAGCAGCTCTCGCCAAAGGAGCGCCGCCGCCGCAAGCGCTCACAGCACGCGGGCGAGGCGCAGCCATCGCGTACGCCCGAGGAGCGCCAGGCCGAGCGCGTCGCAGAGCGCAAGCGCAAGGCCACGCGTCGCCGTGCGCGTCGCCTGCAGGAACGCGCGAAAGCCGCGGAGCGCCGCGCCGCCGCGCCTGCCGCCGAGCCATTGGCACCGGTCCACGCCCCGGTCGAGGGCAGCCGCCGCGTGCGCCAGGGGATCGTGGTCTCGGACAAGGCCGAGAAGACGATCACGGTTCGCATCGACTTCGCGCGTCGGCACCGTCGCTACGAGAAGATCGTGCGCAGCTCGAGCACGCTGCACGCGCACGACGAGAACAACGACGCGCACGAGGGCGACACCGTCCGCGTGATCGAGAGCCGCCCGCTGTCGCGCACGAAGCGCTGGGCGCTGGTTGACGTGCTGGAGCGGGCCCGATGATCCAGAACGAGACCCGACTTCGCGTGGCTGACAACACCGGTGCGCGGGAGATTCTCTGCATCCGCGTCAAGGGCGGCTCCCAGCGCCGCTACGCCTTCGTGGGCGACGTGATCACCGCCACCGTCAAGCAGGCCAACCCGCAGGGTGCGGTCAAAAAGGGCGAGGTCGTGACGGCTGTGATCGTGCGCACGAAGAAGCCGATCGGCCGCGACGATGGCACCTACATCGCCTTCGACGAGAACGCCGCGGTGATCATCGACGACCAGAACAATCCCCGCGGCACGCGCGTGTTCGGTCCGGTGGCGCGTGAACTGCGCGAGCGCAACTTCATGAAGATCGTCTCGCTGGCGCCCGAGGTCCTCTGATGGCGAGCCGCAAGAACTCGAGCACCAAGCGCGTGAAGCGCTCGTCGATGAAGATCCGCTCCAATGACCGCGTGAAGGTCACGTCGGGTAAGGACCGCGGCAAGACGGGCAAGGTGCTGCGGGTAGAACCGACAAAGGAACGAATCTACGTCGAGGGCCTGAACATGGTCAAGCGTGCGGTGCGCCCGCAGCTGAACCAGAGCTCCTCGACGCTTCCCGGCACTCAGAATCAGCTCGGCGGCGTGATCGAGCGCGAGGGCCCGATCCACGTCTCGAACGTGATGCTGCTCGACAGCAAGGGCAACCCCACACGCGTGCGTATCCAGCGCGAGGGCGGCTCCCGAGTGCGTGTCGCCAAGAGCACCGGTGCGGAGCTGGATTGATGAGCGCGACCGAGACCGAGGCACCGCCCGCGCGCCTGAAAGCGCGCTACTTCGAGGAGATCCAGCCGGCGCTGGTGAAGCGCTTTGAGTTCTCCTCCGTGATGCAGGCGCCGCGCCTGGAGAAGATCACGTTGAACATGGGCGTTGGCTTGGCCAAGCAGGACTCCAAACTGTTGAAGGCGGCGACCGAGCAGCTCGCGACGATCGCGGGTCAGCAGCCGAGCGTGCGCCGTGCGCGCAAGTCGATCGCGGCGTTCAAACTGCGCGAGGGCATGCCGGTCGGTGTGTCGGTGACGCTGCGGGGCGAGCGCGCCTTCGAGTTCCTGGACCGTCTGGTCTCGATCGCGATCCCGCGGATTCGTGACTTCCGTGGTCTGAACCCGCGCTCGTTCGACGGCCGCGGCAACTACACGATGGGCGTGAAGGAGCAGATCATCTTCCCGGAGATCGACTACGACGCGATCGACCAGGTGCGAGGACTTGACATCACGATCACGACCACGGCTGCCACGGACATCGAAGCGTTCGCGCTGCTGAAGGCGCTGGGCATGCCGTTCGCTTCGCAGGGACGCCCCAAGGGCTATGACCCCGAGGCCGACGCCGCCGCCGAGGCCGAGCATGTCGCCGCTCAAGCGGAGGCAGCAGCAGCGGCAGCCGCGCCGGCTGAGACCGCGCCCCCTAAAAAGGCCCAGGCGGAGCCCGAGCCGGAGCCTGCGGTCGAGTCGGAGGCAGAGCCCGATGCCGCAGAGCCGCAGGCGGCAGAGGAACCAGAGGCTGCCGAGCCGGACGAGGAGCCGCAGGCGGCAGAGGTTGAGGTACCCGAGCAGGCAGAGCAGCCTGCGGAGCCCGAGCAGGAGCAGCCGCAGGCCGGTGCTGAGGCGCCGGCGGACACGGACGCCGAGCAGGCGTCAGACTCAGGCGAGCAGCAAGCGGATGACGACAGCGCCGAGAAAGAGAGCAGCGACTGATGGCCAAGACATCACAGCGCGTCAAGCAGGCGCGCAAACCCAAGTTCAAAACACGCGCCTATACTCGCTGCAACCGCTGCGGGCGTCCGCGCGCGGTGTATCGCAAGTTTGGGGTGTGCCGCATATGTCTGCGCGAGCTCGCCCACAACGGCCAGATCCCCGGGATGACGAAGTCCTCTTGGTAGCTGGCGCCAGATCTTGAACGTAACTTCCAGAGAACCCGAGTAACCATGTCAATGACCGATCCGATAGCCGACTTTTTGACGCGCGTGCGCAACGCGATCCACGCCGCGCACGAGACCGTCGAGATCCCGGCCTCCAAACTCAAGAGCGAGCTGGCCCGCATCCTCACGGAGCAGGGCTACATCGAATCGTTCTCGGTCATCCCTGAGCCCGAGGGTGGCGCGGGGCAGCTGATTCAGATCCGCCTGAAGTACACCGAGGACCGCCGCTCGGCGATCTCGGGGCTCCGGCGCGTCTCACGCCCGGGCCGGCGCACCTACGTTGACGCGAAGCACATTCCCAAGGTGCTTGGTGGCATGGGTACGGCGATTGTCTCGACCTCCCACGGTGTGATGACCGGCCACGACGCGCGCTCTGCGGGCGTCGGCGGCGAGGTTCTGGCACAGGTCTGGTGAGCTGAGGCGATGTCACGTATTGGCAGACAGCCCATCGCGGTCCCCAGCGGCGTTACGGTCGCGATCGAGCCCGGCGAGGTTCGCGTGAACGGTCCGAAAGGCGAACTCTCGGAGCGCATCCACAAGGACATCGAGGTCAAGCAGGACGGTGAGCAGCTGCTGGTCTCGCGCCCGACGGACCGCGGCGAACACCGTGCCCTGCACGGCCTGACGCGCTCGCTGGTGGCAAACATGGTTCAAGGCGTGACCGCGGGCTACGAGAAGCGCCTGGAGATTCAGGGCGTCGGCTACCGCGCTCAGCTAAAGGGCAAGAACCTCGAGCTGGCGGTGGGCTACTCGCACCCGGTCCCGATTCCCGCGCCGGATGGGATCGAATTTGAGGTACCGCAGCCGACGCGCGTGGTGGTCAAAGGCATCTCCAAGCAGCTGGTGGGCGAGACCGCGGCGATCATCCGTAAGCAGCGCCCGCCAGAGCCCTACAAGGGCAAGGGCATCCGCTATGAGGGCGAGTACGTCCAGCGCAAGGTGGGCAAGCGCGCATGAGCGTCATCACGAAGCCACAGCGCCGGCTCAAACGGCGCCGCCGCGTGCGCGCGAAGGTCTCGGGCACGGCTGAGCGCCCCCGCGTATCGGTGTTCCGCTCCAACAACGGGATCTCCGCGCAGCTGATCGATGACGTCGCGGGGCGCACGCTGGCGGCGGTCAACTGGTACGAGCCCGACCTGCGCAAGCTAAATAAGCCTGAGCGCACCAAACGCGCCGGTGAGCTGCTCGCCGAGCGGGCTAAGACGGCCGGCGTTTCCGAGGCCGTGTTCGACCGCGGCGGCTACCGCTATCACGGCAACGTGCGCACTTTCGCCGAGGCGATCCGCGAGGGCGGGATAACCGTCTAGGCGACTGTCGCCCGGCGCCCGCTACCCTCTCACTCCCGAATGTCCATCACAGTCGACAGATCAGTTAGCCCCACCGGCCTGGACCTCCAGGAGCGCGTGGTCGAGATCAACCGCGTTGCCAAGGTCGTCAAGGGCGGCCGGCGCTTCTCGTTCACCGCGCTTGTGGTTGTCGGCGACGAGCGCGAAATCGTGGGGGTCGGTTACGGCAAGGCCAACGAGGTACCACTCGCAATCCAGAAGGGGGTCGAGCGCGCGAAGAAGGACCTCTTCCGCGTGCCCAAGCACGGGAGCACGATCACCCACCAGACGACTGGCATTTTTGGCGCGGGCCGCGTCTTCCTGAAGCCGGCCGCCCCCGGTACCGGCGTGATCGCCGGCGGCGGCGTGCGCGCGGTGCTGGAGCTCGCGGGCATCCACGACATCCTCTCTAAGAGCCTTGGCACGCAGAACCCGATCAACCTCGTCAAGGCGACGGTGGCGGGTCTGCGCGGCCTGCGCACGCCCGAGGAGGTGGGTCAGCTGCGTGGCCTGTCCGTGGACAAGGTGCTGGGCCTCGGCGGCCAGAACGCAAACGGTGCGAGCGCTGAGACGATCGCCGCCGCCACGCCCGAGCAGGCCACGGCTACAGTCGACGCCCCCGCGGAGGACGCAGAGCAGTCGGGCCCGGCGGTCGAGCAGGCTCAGCCTGAGGCGGCGAGCGCTTCCGGCGAGGAGGCCTCGTCCTGATGGCTGCTCTCACCGTGACCCAACGTAAGTCGCGCAACGGCGCCAACCAGAAACAGCTGGACACGCTCCGCTCGCTCGGCTTGCGTCGAATCGGACACACCGTGCAGGTCGAGGACTGCGACCAGGCGCGCGGCATGCTGCACGCGGTAAGGCACTTGGTTGAGGTCAAGGAGGGTAAGTCGTGAGCCCGGCCGAGGAGGAGAAGCCGCAGCGGATCGGTCTGCATAGCCTGGCGCCCGCTCCCGGCAGCCGCCGCCCACGCAAGCGCATCGGTCGCGGCGAAGGCTCGGGCACCGGTAAGACCTCGGGTCGCGGGCAGAAGGGCGCGGGCTCGCGCTCGGGCTCAAAGCGCCGCGCGCGCTTTGAGGGCGGACAGATGCCGATCCACATGCGGATGCGAAAGCTGCGCGGGCCGCATATGAAGAAGTCGATGCCGTTCGAGCCCTTCCGTACGCACACCCAGCCGGTCAACATCGGCGCGCTGGAGGAGCGTTTCGACGCGGGCGCCGAGGTCACGATCGAGCTGATGGTCGCTAAGGGTCTGGGCACCCGCAAGGACGTCCCGATCAAGGTGCTCGCCAAGGGTGAGCTCTCAAAGGCGCTGACTGTGCACGCACATGCGTTCAGCGCCGGCGCGCGCGAGCGCATCGAGGCGGCCGGCGGCACCTGCAAGCTCATCGAGCTTTAGGAACGGTGCGCCGTGCAAGCGGCAGCACGTTCAGCTGCATCGACTAGAATCCGCCGCTCCGCGGGAGGGAGTGCAGTGGCGCTCTGAGCCGCGGAGTCAAGCCCATGCTCGCCACGATTCTCAACGCCTTCCAGGTCGCGGACATCCGCAAGAAGATCGCCTTCACGGCGGGGATGCTGCTGATCTATCGCTTCGGCTCGCACATCCCGGTGCCGGGCGTCAACCTGACGGCGGTCAACAACATCCAGAAGGAGTTCGGCGGCTCCAACATCCTCGGGCTGCTCAACCTGTTCTCTGGTGGCGGCCTCTCCCGGATCGCCCTGTTCGCGCTGGGCATCATGCCCTACATAACCGCCTCGATCATCCTGCAGCTGCTGCAGGTCGCGGTGCCCTCGCTGGAAAAGCTCTCCAAGGAAGGCGAGGTTGGGCAGGCGCGAATCACGCAGTACACCCGCTACCTGACCGTGGGCCTTGCCTTCGCACAGTCGATCGGCTACGTCTTCCTGTTCCACACGCTGCAGGCGAAAGCGGGCGAATCGGTGGTCACGCACTTCGACGCGCCGCACATCTTCCTGATCGTGGTCTGCCTGACGACGGGCTGCGTGCTGCTGATGTGGATCGGCGAGCTGATCACCCAACGCGGCATCGGCAACGGCATCTCGCTCCTGATCTTTGCCTCGATCGTGGCGCGCCTGCCGGGCGGCATCCAGACGTGGTGGACCTCGCAGGACCAGGTCTTCAAGGTGATGATGCCGTTCCTGGTGCTGGCCGTCGTCGCGGGGATCGTGTTCGTGCAGGAAGGCCAGCGGCGGATCCCGGTGCAGTACGCCAAGCGCGTGATCGGCCGGCGTATGACCGAAGGCGGGCAGACCTACCTGCCCCTGCGCGTGAACATGGCGGGGGTGATCCCGGTGATCTTCGCCGCCAGCATCATGGCCTTCCCGCCGACGGTGGGACAGCTCGTCAAAACCCACTGGGGTCAGTCGCTATCTGACTTCTTCTCGCCCAACGGCTGGCACTACGTGGTCGGCGAGTCGATCTTCATCCTGTTGTTCACCTACTTCTACACCGCGGTCACCTTCAACCCCGTCGACCAGGCCGACAACCTGAAGAAGTACGGGGGCTTCATCCCCGGCGTCAGACCGGGACGGCCGACCGCCGAATTCCTCGACCGCATCCTGGCCCGTCTGACCTTCCCGGGTGCGTTGTTCCTGGCGGCCGTGGCGGCACTGCCGACGATCCTGATCGCGCGCACGCACCAGAACATCCCGCTCGGTGGCACCTCAATCCTGATCGTGATTGGGGTTGCGCTCGAAACCATGAAGCAGCTCGAGGCGCAGTTGATGATGCGAAGTTACGAGGGCTTCCTGAAGTAGTGATCGGGAGGGGGGCTAGCCTCTCTCCCGCTCCAGTGCGACGGTTTGATGAAGTAGCCGGAAAGGGCTTCTCGAAGTAGTGGCGGCGAAGCGCAACGGATAGGCTGCTTCGAACTTGTCCGAATTGAACCTGATCTTGCTCGGACCACCGGGCGCGGGGAAGGGCACGCAGGCCGACCGGCTGCGCGAGGACTTCGCCCTGCCGCACGTCTCGACCGGAGACATGCTGCGCGCCGAGGTGGCCGCGGGCAGCGAGCTGGGCAACGAGGCCAAGCGCTACATGGACGCGGGCGACCTGGTTCCTGACGAGGTGATCATCGGGATGATCACCAAGCGCGTGGGAGAGGCCGATGCCCGTGAGGGCTTTCTACTCGATGGCTTCCCTCGCAACGCGGAGCAGGCCGATGCGCTGGCGCGGGCGCTCGAGCACCTGGGCCGCAAGCTGACAGCCGCGCTGTTGATCGAAGTTCCGGACGACGAGCTGGTGCGGCGTCTGGCGGGGCGGCGCGTATGCGTAAAGAACCCGAGCCACATCTACCACGTGGAGTTTGACCCACCCAAGCACGAGGGCGTATGTGATCAGGACGGCTCGCGGCTGATGCAGCGAGATGACGACAAGGAGGAGACGATCCGCCATCGCTTGGGCGTCTATCACTCCCAGACCGAGCCGCTGATCGATCACTACGACAGCGCGGAGATGTTGCGCCGCTTTGATGGCACGCGCGAGCCCGACGAGGTGCACGCGCGGATGCGGGCGACCGTCGCGACGCTGCGTCTGGAGAAGAAGCTCTAAGCGACCCCAGCTAAGCTCAGCGGGTGATCATCAAGAAGTCCCCGCAGGAGATCGAGAAGATGCAGCGTGCAGGCGCGATCCTCGTGGCGACGCTGCAGGAGCTCGAGTCCCGGGTCGCCCCAGGTGTGAGCACGGAGGAGCTGGACGAGGTGGCCGAGCGCTTCATCCGCGCGCGCGGCGCGGTGCCGACGTTCAAGGGCTATCGCGGCTTCCCGGGCTCGATCTGCGCCTCGCCGAACGCGATGGTGGTGCACGGGATTCCGGGGCCATACCGCTTGAAGGCGGGCGACATTGTCTCGATCGACGTTGGCGTCACGCTCGACGGTTGGGTCGCGGACGCGGCGCGGACCTTCCCCGTCGGCGAGGTCGGAGCGGTCGAGCAGAACCTGCTGGCTGCGACGGAGCAGTCGCTGCTGGCCGGCGTCGAGGAGTGCCGTGCGGGCAACCGCATGGGCGACATGTCAAACGCGATCCAGCGCGTCGCTGAGGATGCGGGTCTATCGGTGGTCCGCTCGCTGGTGGGGCATGGCGTGGGGCGCAACATGCACGAGGATCCGCAGGTGCCCAACTACGGTAAGCCGGGAAAGGGTCCGCTACTGGAGGAGGGGATGGTGCTGGCGGTCGAGCCGATGATGACCGCCGGGCGTGCGGCCGTCCGCGTGGGTGGTGACGGCTGGGCGATCTTCTCCCAGGATGGCTCGCCCGCAGCGCACTTCGAGTTCACGATCGCGATCACGGGGGACGGCCCCCGCGTGCTGACGCCCTGGCATCTCACGGCGGATTCGGACGCGGGCGAGCACGCCTCGCAGGCCGCCGCCAGCCCTTCTTAGGAGTTGCTACCATCCAGAGTCCTGCTCTGCGGGGTCGCTTGACCACGCTGGAGCTTTATCCACGACCTGGTAGCGGCGGCCGCAACGGCAGCCAGAGCCGGGTTGGCGGAACAACTGCCGAAAGGGATCATGAAGGTAAGACCGTCGGTCAAGCCGATGTGCGAGAAATGCAAGATCATCCGCCGCCATGGGGTGGTGTTGGTGATCTGCCAAAACAAGCGCCATAAGCAGAGGCAGGGCTAGTGGCGCGCATCGCCGGCATCAACCTTCCCCTGAACAAGCGTTCGGAGATTGGGCTGACCTATATCTATGGGATCGGTCGCTCGACCTCGAACAAGATCCTGGCTCAGGTCGGCGTGAGCCCGGACACCTACGTGCGCGATCTGACCGAGGACGAGGTTGCAAAGCTGCGCGACGCGATCGACGAGAACCTCACGGTCGAGGGCGACCTGCGGCGCGAGCGCTCCCAGGACATCAAACGCCTCCAGGAGATCGCCTGCTACCGCGGCCTGCGCCACCGTCGCGGCCTCCCGGTCCGCGGTCAGAAGACGAAGACCAACGCGCGCACGCGCAAGGGTCCCAAGCGGATGTCCGTGGCCGGCAAGAAGAAGGCCGGCAAGAAGTAAATGCCCGCAGCTCCAAAACGCGCGCGCGGGCGCCGCAAGCCGAAAAAGAACATTCCGATCGGCCAGGCGCACATCAAGACTTCGTTCAACAACACGATCGTCTCGCTGACCGACACCTCTGGCAACGTGATCGCCTGGGAGTCGGCAGGTGGCGCGGGCTTCAAGGGCTCGCGCAAGTCGACGCCGTTCGCCGCGCAGGTCACGGCCGACGCCGCCGCGCGCAAGGGACTCGAGCAGGGGCTGCAGAAGGTCGAGGTCTACGTCAAGGGTCCTGGCTCGGGACGTGAGACCGCGATCCGCTCGCTGCAGGCCGCTGGCCTCGAGGTGACGGGCGTCAAGGACGTAACCCCACAGGCCCACAACGGCTGCCGCCCCCGCAAGCGGCGCCGCGTATAGAGACTTCTCCGGAGACGAGCGAGCAAATGGCAAGAGACACAGGCCCACAGTGCAAGCAGTGCCGCCGTGAGGGGCAGAAGTTGTTCCTCAAGGGCGAGCGCTGTCTGACGGACAAGTGCGGCGTTGAGCGCCGCGCATATCCGCCGGGCGAGCACGGCCGCGGTCGCCTGAAACAGAGCGAGTACCGCGTGCAGCTGCGCGAGAAGCAGAAGGCCAAGCGCTACTACGGCGTGCTCGAGCGCCAGTTCGCGGGCTACTACGTGAAGGCCTCGCGCCAGCCTGGCATCACGGGTGAGAACCTGCTTGCGCTGCTGGAGTGCCGTCTCGACAACGTCTTGGTACGCCTCGGCTTCGCCGCTTCGCGGCGCCAGGCCCGCCAGCTGATCCGCCACGGCCACTGGACTGTCAACGGCCGGCGGGTGAACATCCCGAGCTATCAGGTGCGCGAAGGCGATGTGATCGCCATCAAGGCGGAGACGCCGGCCACGCAGGTGGTCAGAGACGCGACTGAGCTCACCGGACAGATTCCCGCGTGGCTCCAGGCCGACCACGAGTCGCTCACGGCCAAGGTGCTGCGCAAGCCGGAGCGGCGTGAGGTCGCCGCGCCGGTGCAGGAGCAGCTCATCGTCGAGCTGTACTCGAAGTAGTAGGACCTTTCATGCGTGTGCCCGAGCCGGGCCGCGCGCCCGAGCCGCCGTCTGATCGACGCCGGTGAGACACCAAACGACGTTAGGACCCTGATGCTCGACTTCCAAATCCCCCGGATCACAAGCGAGTCCGTGGAGCAGAACCGCGGCACGTTCACGATCGAGCCGCTGGACCGCGGGTTCGGCTACACGTTCGGCAACTCGCTGCGCCGAGTGCTGTTGTCCTCTCTCTCCGGAGCAGCCGTCACTAGTGTGCGCATCGAGGGCGTTGCGCACGAGTTCTCGACGATCAACGGCGTCAAGGAGGACGTGACCGACATCGTCTCTGAACCTGAAGGGTGTCGTCTGCCGCATGCACTCCGACGCCAGCGAGGTCGAGGCGCCGCTGGTCGTGACGGGGCCAGGAGACATCACGGCCAAGGACATCGACCTGCCGGCGGGCGTTGAGATTCTCAACCCCGACGTGCACATCGCGACGCTCGAGAAAAAAACTAAGCTCGAGCTGTACATGACGATCGGCCGTGGCCGTGGCTACCGCCCGGCGGAGGAGAATAAGTCCTCCGACCAGCCGATCGGCGTGATCCCGATCGACTCGATCTTCTCGCCGGTCCGGCGTGTGGCCTACGCGGTGGAGCAGGCGCGTGTGGGTCAGAAGACCGACTTCGACAAGCTGACGCTGGACATCGAGACCGACGGCTCGATTGACCCGCAGGCGGCGCTGCGTGAGGCGGCCGAGCTGCTGATCTCACAGCTGGCGATCTTCACGGACGCGGATCGCATCCAGGAGCTGCGCGCGACCCCGGGCGGTCAGCTCGATGGCCATGGTCTCGCGGTCGGCGGCGGCGGCGCCCCAGCGGCACTGCAGGGCGAGGAGTACAGCATCCTGATCGAGGAGCTGGAGCTTGGCGTGCGCTCCTACAACTGCCTCAAGCGTGCCGGGATCCAGACGGTCGGAGACCTGATCTCGAAGTCCGAGGGCGAGCTGAACGCGATCCCGAATTTCGGCAAGAAGTCGATCGATGAGGTGATTGAAACGCTCCATGCCCGCGGTCTTGACCTACGCCAGGACTAAGGACGACTGTCCGACTGGAACGGCCCGCCTCGGCCGACTAGACTCCGCTTCTGCTCATGAGACACCAGAGAAAACGACACCAGCTCAGCCGTGACAGCGCGCACCGCAAGTCGCTGCTCATGAACCTGAGCAAGGAGATCATCGAGCACGAGCGGATCAAGACGACCGAGGCCAAGGCCAAGGCGGTCAAGCCGCAGATCGAGAAACTGATCACGCTCGCAAAGAGAGGCGACCTGCACGCACGCCGGCAGGCGCTCTCGACGCTCTCGCAGGACAAGTTTGCGGTGCACAAGCTGTTTGACGACCTGGCACCCCGCTATGCGGAGCGTCCCGGTGGCTACACGCGCATCCTCAAGCTCGGTCCGCGCCGCAGCGACGCGACCGAGATGGTCTTCATAGAGCTGGTCTGAGGTAGTCGCCCGCGACGCGGGTGCGGAGAGCCGCGCCAGGCGATGCGAATCGGCGCCGGGACCGAAGCACGATGGTCACGAAGCTGACGCTGGAGTACGACGGCAAGGGCTTCGCGGGCTGGGGACGCCAGCCCGAGCTGCGTACGGTCCAGGAGGAGCTGGAGCGCGCGCTGCGCACGGTATTGGGCGATACGGGCAGCGACGGGCAGCCGCTAAGGCTGACAGTCGCGGGTCGCACCGACCGCGGCGTGCACGCTTGGGGTCAGGTGGCGAGCTACCGCCACGAGGCGGTAGATCCACTGCGCGTGAACGGCCTGCTGGACGAAGACCTGGCGGTGCTGGGTGCCGAGCCGATGCCCGAGGGCTTCGATGCCCGACGCGACGCGCGCAGCCGCACCTATTGCTATCGGGTGCTCGCGCGTCGCTCGCGCGGCGTGTTCGAGCGCAATACCGCCTACTGGTGGACGGGCGCGATTGACAGGGACGCGCTAGTGGAGTGCGCGCTGCTGCTGCAGGGCCGACACGACTTCACGGCGTTCACGCCTAGCGAGACCGAGCACAGCTGGTTTCGCTGCGAGGTGCTGCGGGCGGAGTGGCTCGCGGATGGGGACCTGCTGTCCTTCTGGATCGAGGCCGACATGTTCCTGCGCCACATGAATCGCGTGCTGGTCGGGACGATGCTGGACGTGGCCTCGGGGCGCACGAGCATCGAGCATTTCGCGGGGCTGCTGCAGGGCGCTCCGCGCGCGCAGGCGGGGCGCACGGCGCCGGCGCACGGGCTGGCGCTGGCATCGGTGCGCTACGAGGAGCGGTGAGTCTTGCCGCGCCCGACCACCACCCCTTCATCAGAGGCTGGCTCGCTGTCCGGGATCGCCCGTCTGATCCCGAGCTCGGGATCGAGTCGTTGCAGGGTCGCGCCCACGGGTTCAAGCGCGGCCGCGAAGCGGTTCTTCAGCCGTTCGATCCGCTTGAATAGCGTCCGCTGCCTTGGTCCCTCGGTGCGCGCAAGCAGCTTGTCGAGCGAGGGCCCCGCTGCTTTGCTGGCCGCGGCCGAAGCGGATGAAGTTGCGCCGAGCGCGTCACTTTCAGCTACGCCGGGGGGCAGCGTGCGGTAACCGCTTGCGACCCACGCGCGCATGTGCGCGCAGATGTCGGGCAGGCCGGTCGGGACGAGTTCCTCCAGCTGTACCAGTTCCTCCTTGACCAGCCGTGTGATCGCGGCCTTGCTCCAATGCACCGGTCTGAGCGCTTCGGCTGTCGTGCGCGCGGCTTCGCGGTTGACGCTGAACCAGGCGTCGAACAGGTTGCTGATCAGCTCTGCGTTCAGTTGCTCGTACTGCTGGAACTGGCTCAGCTGTTCGTGGGTCGGCTTCGTGGCGCTTTCAAACAGCGCGGCGAAATCGGGCGCGCCCGCTAGTACTCCGGGGCATTCCGCGCTCACGCGCCCGGCATAGGCGGTGCTCGCGGCGTTGGAGGCGCTGCGATTGGCGAGAATCTCGCGGTCGAAGTGGTACTGCGCCGTGAGGTATCTCTCGGTGGCGCGGCGATCTGCCCGAGCGACCGGGCGCGAACCCGTGTGCGTGCGGGCTGTAGCGGATGCGACCGGCGCCATAGCTCCAATTGCACTGAGTATGAGCAGCAGGATCACATGCGCGCGGCGCAGCTTGGGCTTGGCGGCCGCGGGCATGACCCGAGCATAAACCGAACGTCTGGACCGCAGCGGCCCCTATGCTGGACCCGGCAATGCTGAACGTACTGCTGACAAACGACGACGGGATCGAGGCCGACGGGCTGCAGGCGATGCGCGCGGCGCTCGCGGCGTTGGAGGGCGTGCGCCTGGCGGTGATCGCACCGGACGGGAATCGCTCTGCGATGGCCCGCTCGATCACGACGCGCCGACCTCTGTGGGTCGAGGAGACGCCGTTTGCTGACGGTACGGTCGGCTACGCGACCGACGGCACGCCCGTTGACTGTGTGCGCCTGGCGAGCCTCGGGCTGATCGAGGACTTCAAGGCGGACCTCGTGGTCTCGGGCATCAACCACGGCGCGAACCTCGGCGATGACATCACCTACTCCGGCACGGTGGCCGCGGCGCTGGAGGGTGTGGTGCTGGGTCTGCCCTCGATCGCGGTTTCCCAGCAGTCCAAGGCGCGCGCGCTGGACTACCGCTTCGACGGCGGCTTCGGCTTCGAGGTGGCGGCCAGCTTCGTGGCGCGCCTGGTGCAGCGCATCGAGGACGTGCCGCTGCCGGCGACGACGCTGCTGAACGTCAACGTCCCCGCGGGCGAGCCGAGCGGCGTCGAGGTGACGAGCCTGGGCAAGCGGATCTATCGCGACGAGCTGAAGCTCGAGCGCGAGGAGGAGCACCGGCGCCGCTACTGGATCTACGGCTCGGACCCCGGCTTTCACGACGAGCCGGGCACGGACCTGGCGGCGGTGGCGGCGGGTCGCGTCGCGGTGACGCCGATCCACTTCGACCTGACTGACCGCCCCGGCCTGGAGGCGCTGCGACGCTTCGATCTGCAGGAGCTGCTCGCACCGTCGCTGCGATGAGCACAGCGGAGGAGAAGGCCCGCGCGCAGGAGTTGCGCGAGCTGCTGGAGTACCACTCGCGCCGCTACTACGTGCTGGACGACCCGGAGATCGGGGACGATCAGTACGACGCGCTGCTGGACGAGCTGCGGAAGATCGAGCGCGAGCACCCCGAGCTGCTGAGCCCGGACTCGCCGACGCAGCGGGTGGGCGGCGAACCGGTGAGTCGCCTGGAGAAGGTGGCGCACCTGGAGCAGATGCTCTCGCTGAGCAACGCGCGCTCTGAGGAGGAGCTGCGGGCTTGGGTCGAGCGGATGCGCAATCACCTTGCGCGCGAGGGGATTACAGAGCCGCGCTTTGAGTACGTGGTCGAGCCGAAGATCGACGGGCTCGCGATGAGCCTGATCTATCGCGACGGCGTGCTGGAGCGTGGTGCTACGCGGGGCAACGGTGAGATCGGCGAGGACGTAACCCACAACCTGCGCACGATCGCGGCGATTCCGCTGAAGCTCGAGCAGGCCCCGCCGCTGGTAGAGGTGCGGGGCGAGGTCTACATGTCGCTGGCGGACTTCACCGCGCTGAACGAGCGCCGGGCGGAAGCGGGCGAGTCCACGTTCATGAACCCACGCAACTCCGCCGCGGGGACGATCCGCCAGCTGGATCCGGCCGACGCCGCCAAGCGCCCACTCTCCTTCTGGGCCTACCAGGTGGGCGTCACGGAGGGGCTGAGCTTCGAGCGTCACTCACAAGCGCTGCAGTGGCTGCGCGACCATGGCTTTCCGGTGAACCCCGACATCCAGCTACTAGACAGCGAGGAGCAGGTGATCGCGCAGTGTCTGGGCTGGCAAGAGCGCCGCGGCGAGCTGGACTTCGAGATCGACGGCGTGGTCGTGAAGGTGGATGACCTGCAGCTGCAGCGTCGGCTCGGCTCGGTGGGGCGCGACCCCCGTTGGGCCGTGGCTTGGAAGTTTCCGCCCACCACGGCGGTGACGCGTCTGGAAAAGGTGATGTGGAACGTGGGGAAGTTCGGCGACATGCGCCCTTACGCGGTGCTGGCCCCGGTGGAGGTGGGCGGTGTGCGAATCGGGATGGCGACGCTGCACAACGAGGAGGACCTCGCGCGCAAGGACCTCAGGCCAGGCGAGGAGGTGATCGTGCTGAGGGCGGGTGATGTGATTCCACAGGTGGTCTCGCCGGCTCCGCACGTGGTCGAGCAGAAGGGCCGCCCGCGCCGTCCAAAGCCGCCGGCGAAGTGCCCGTTCTGTGGCACGCCCACGATTAAGCCTCAGGAGGCGGTGTTCACAAAGTGCCCTAACCCCGTCTGCCCGGGTCGCTCTTGGCAGTTGTTGAAGCACTTTGTCTCGCGCGGGGCGATGGACATCGACGGGCTGGGGGAGAAGCAGGTCGCGATGCTGCAGGAACGCGGGCTGGTGACGACGGCGGGCGACTTCTATCGTCTGAGCGAAGCGCAGCTCGTGGAACTGGAGGGCTTTGGTGAGCTGTCGGCCCATAACCTGCTGGCGGCGCTTGAGCGCTCGAAGGAACGCCCCTTCGCGCGGGTGCTGTTCGCGCTGGGAATCGAGGAGGTGGGCGAGGTCACGGGTCGCAACCTGGCCCAGCGCTTCCGCGATATTGATCATCTGATGGGTGCCTCGCCTGAGCAGATCGCAGAAACCGCGGGCGTGGGGGAGAAGATGGCGGCGCTGATCTCCACGCAGCTCGCCGACGATCGGATGAAGGCGCTGATCGAAGATCTCCGCGGGCAGGGCTTGCAGTTCGCGGAGCTGGGCCCGGCTCCCTCGGAGGGGCCGCTGAACGGGAAGACGCTGGTGCTCACGGGCACGCTGCCGGATTGGTCGCGTGAGCAGGCGACCGAGCTGATCATGGCCGCGGGCGGACGCGTGACGGGCTCGGTCTCAAAGAAGACCGACTACCTGGTCGCGGGTGAGAGCGCGGGCTCAAAGCTGGCGAAGGCCGAACGCCTCGAGGTTTCGGTGCTCGATGAGGCCGGGCTGCGCGCGCTGCTCGGCCAGTAGATCGATGCGTCGCTAAAGCAGCGGCTGCGGATGCGCGATGAGCTCCTATGCGCGTTTCCGTCGCCGCCCTTGCTGAGTGCTTTGTGATCGCAGCCGTTGTCCTCGCGTCCGCGCTGGTGACGGTCGCGGGCGCGATCACGCCGTTTACCCTGGATTAAGCGCGGCTGCCGCGGAGCGCGCTGGCGGCGCAGCTTTCTACTGCTAGTAGTTCGCGAGCGTGATCGTCATGTGGTCCTGGACTACGTGCGCCAGCGTGGTGGAGATGCCGTCGTTGAAGAAGGCGAATGCCAGTAGGTGACCGTTGGCGGCCTGGCAGTAGCCGACGAGGTTTGAGTATCCCGTGAGCGTGCCGGTCTTGCCCTGGCAGCGCCCGGACGCGCCGGTGTTGCGCATGCGTTTAGCCAGCGTGCCCGTGTGTCCGGCGACGGCCATGCTGTTACGGAGGATCGCGCCCGTGGGGGTGGGCTGCAGCTCGGCGAGCATGTCCACGACTTCATAGACCGAGGTGTGGTCGCCTTCTGAGAGGCCCGAGCCGTCGACGACGTGTGGATGGATTCCGAGCAGTTCGGTGATCGTTGCGCTGACCACGGCCGCACCCGCTGCAGTGGTGCCCGCGCCGCCCGCGGCGGCTCCCAGATCCTTGAGCAGGGTCTCGGCGAAGAAGTTGTCCGAAGGGGGCAGCATCAGCTTCAGTAGTTCTGTGACGGTTGGCGAGCTGACCTGCGCGAGCTGTGGGGCACCCGCGGGCGTGGTGGCGGCGCCGAAGGAACCGCGGATGCTGACGCCGTCGTTCTTCAGAAGTGCCCACAGCTTGCGCGCCGCGTAGGCAGCGGGAGCATGCGCGACCTTTTCGTTGCCGCTGGCGCCGCGATCGAACGCAAGGGCGCTGAGCGTGCCTTCCAAGAAGGGGTCCTGCGCGTAGCTGCTTGAGGGCTCGCCGCGCTGGGAATCGAAGGCGGACTCATCGCCGTAGACCGAGCCGCGAATCGCGTGGATCCCATCGGTCCGCACCAGCTGGTTGACCAGCGTCGAGATGCTGGCGCCCACGCCGCCGTAGTGGCTCTTGATAAAGGCGCTGTCGCCGAAAGTGGGGTCGCCGCCGCCACGCAGGTAGATGTCGCCTTCCCAGACGCCGTTCGGGCCCAGCTGGCCAGTGCCGAATACCGTGGTGGAGAGACGCGTCGTGGGTCCGAGGCGCTGCAGCGCGGTGGTCGCGGTGTAGAGCTTCTCCACGGAGGCGGGCGGACGAAGCGTGGTGGGACGCGCGGAGTAGAGCGGCTGTTTGGTGGTGATGTCGTAGACGTAGGCGCTCGAACGCGTGCCGGAGATCTTGATCTGGTGGGCCAGATCCGCCTGCAGACCCGTCAGCGTGCCGAGCGCGCTGGCGCCCGCGGGGGCTGCGAAAGAGGCGATGATCGCCAGGGCGAACGTTGCAAGGATCGTCCTAGGGAGCGAAATATTGGGCTTCCGGTGCATCTGTGCCTTAGAATTGAGGAAGGATGGGCAAGGTTGTCAAGCTGGAACCGACGGATCAGGCCAAGGTTGCGGCCAAGAAGCGCAAGGCCCGCATGCAGGCTGCCCGAGGCGTCGGACATTCCGCCTCCATCGATCGCAGGCGCCGTCCGCGCCGGCATAAGACTGCGCTGGTGCTGGGTGGCGGTGGCTTTACGGGCGGCGTCTATGAGATAGGCGCCCTGCGCGCGCTGGACCTGCTGGCCGTGAACAGCAGCGTGAACCAGTTCGACGTCTACGTAGGGACCTCGGCGGGCGCCTTCATCGCGGCGCTGTGCGCAAACGGCGTGACGCCCGAGGAGATGATGCGGGTCGTGACCAAGCAGGGCAAGCCGCCCTTCAAAGACGTGAACCTGGGCGACCTTTTGCGGCCGAACGTCTTGGAGTTCGCGCGCAAGGGCGCGATGCTGCCGTGGCGCGCGCTGGGGCTGGCACGTGACGTGGTCGCCCAGCGCGGCTCGATCTCGCTGCTCGATGTGCTGCTTGGCTTCGCGGAGGGGCTCCCCTCGGGGGCCTACACGGGCGCGGGGATCGAGCATTACATGCACGAGATTTTGAGCGAGCCCGAGCGGACCGACGACTTCCGCGAGCTGGCCTGCGAGCTGTATCTGACCGCCACGGACCTCGACACCTGCGAGCGGGTGGTGTTCGGGGTTGAGGGCAATGACGAAGTGCCGATCTCCACCGCGGTGCGCGCGTCGGGTGCGCTGCCGATGGTCTACGCGCCGGTGCGCGTCGGCGATCGCGAGCTGATCGACGGCGGCATGGTCTCGACCACGAATCTGGACATCGCTGTAGAGGCCGGGGCGAAGCTGGTGATCGTGTTGAACCCGATCGTCCCCTTTGTGAACGACTTCGAGGGCAAGGTGCGCACGCTGCGAGGCAACCGCCCGCGGCGGGTCTCGGACATGGGCTTTCCGCAGATCGGCTACCAGGCCTTCAAGCTGGTGGCCCACCAGCGCCTGCACGAACTGGCAAAGAGCTGGGAGAAACGCTATCCGGGCGTGGACATCGTGCTGATCGAGCCCGAGCCCACGGACGAGCTGATGTTCCAGACCTCGATGATGAACTTCACTTCACGCGTGGAGATCGCGCGGCACGGCTTCGAGTCGGTGACCAAGCACCTGGCAGGGGAGTACGAGCACTACCAGGAGATCGCGCAGGAGCACGGGATCGACATCTCGGGCACGCGCCTGCGCCGGGTGGTGGAGCACTTCGACGCCGAGCCCGAACAAGTCAGCGCCTGGCGCAAGATCCTGGAAGGCACGACCAGCACGCTGTTGCGGCAGTCCTCGGCCTGAGCGGAACGCGATGGCGGGCGCATCTCGGCGTCCTCAGTCGCTCGCGTGCTATTCGCACGCTACGCGAACTGACTGTGCCCGCCAGGGTGCGTCCTTGATCTGCTTGGCCCTGACATCCCGCTGGGCGGAGTGCGGCCTATAGGGCTTTGTCGATCGCGGCGAGTAGTCGCGAGGTTGCGGCGGCGTTGCGGATCGCGATGCGCACGTGCTGGGGCTCGCCGAGGGCGTCGCCTTCGGCGATCAGGATCCCGGCCTGCTCGAGGTGGGCTGAGAGCGCGCCGCCTGCGATGTCGGGGTGGGCGGCCCAGACGAAGTTGGCTTGGCTGTCCGAGACCTCGAAGCCGCGCACGCGCAGGGCGGCGATCAGCTTGGGGCGCTCCTCGTGCAGTGCTTGTACGTGACGCTGAAGCAGCGGCGCGCAGGTGCGTAGCGCCTCCAGGGCCCCGGCCTGGGAGACCTCGGAGACGCCGAGGTCGGGCTCGAGCTCGGCCAGCAGCGCCTGCGAGCGCGGGGCGCCGATCGCGTAGCCGACGCGCAAGCCCGCGAGGCCCCAGGCCTTTGAGAAACTGCGAAACACCAGCAGGTTGTCGTGCTGCTCGAGCAGCTCCAGCGAATCGTTGACGGGCTGCGCGTCCACGAACTCGACGAGCGACTCGTCGAGCAGCAGCGCCACGCCCTCGGGGAGCCCGCTGAGCAGGCGCTTCAACTCCGCGGTGGAGAGCAGCTCTCCGGTGGGGTCGTTGGGATTGGCGAGTGCGACCACGCGTGTGTCGGGGTCTCTCTTGGCCTCGGCCAGGAGCGCGTCGACGCCGCCCGTAACTGGCACGGCTTGACCATGCGCGCGTCGCGCCATGATGGGATAGAGCGGGTAGGAGGGCCAGGCGGTCAGCAGACGCTGGCCGGGCTCGATCAGCGCGCGCGCCGCGGAGCTGAGTAGCTCGGCGGCGCCGTTACCGAGAATCAGTCGGCCGGCATCGACCCCGAGGCTGGTGGCGAGCTCGTCGCGCAGGTCGGTTCCGCGCACGTGGGGGTAGCGGTGCAGTCCACGGCGCGCGACGAACGTGATCGCGTTGACGATGCGAGGGTTGGGTAGCTCGGGCCAGGTGGTCTGGGAGAGGTCGAGCGTCTCTACGCGCGTGAGCGCTTTGCGGCGACGCTCGGCGGCTTCCTCGCGCAGGCCGGCGTTGACCTCCTCCTCGGACATCCCCTCGAACTGTTTGTAGTAATCCAGCAGACCCATGGCCTGCGGCTCACGGGTTGCCGTTGCCCGAGATAGTGCTCGAGCCCGGGCCGTGGATGATGACGAGCCAGATGACGAACACCGTCGCGCAGACGATCGCCGTGGCGCCGAATACGCGCCCGAGGATGCCGCTGCGCTGGTCGTGTCCGGCGGCGCGGCGCACGAGGATCCAGGCGTGGTCCATCCGCTTCAGCAGCGCCAGCGTGCCAAACAGCAGTGGAAAGAGGGCGAGGAACGCGACGAGGATGCCGATGCCAACACTATTTGTGAGGTAGTCGATCTCTGAGCCGATCCACAGACAGGCCAGCGGGATTGGACCCCAGCACAGCAGGCTCAGCACGATCATGCCGGCGAGGATCGTGTTCGCGAGCGAGCCGTCAACCTGCTGGCGTTTGCCGCTGCCTCGTTTCGGCAGTGCGCGGAAACGTACGGGTGCGGTGCCGGGGCGACGCCCGACGAACAGCCCGCCGTTCTCGCTGGGATCGCTGCGCATCAGTTCCTATGTTCGCAGCTAACGCGCCGGTTGCCGGCGCTCAGCCCACATACAGCGCGTCGAACAGATGGGCATATTTCTCGTTGACGACGTTGCGCTTGACCTTCAGGGTCGGGGTCAGCTCGCCGGTCGCCTGGGAGAGGTCATGGTCGAGGATCGTGAACTTCTTGACCTGCTCGACCTGGGCGTATTTGGAGTTGGCGCGGTCGATCTCGGCCTGGATCAGCTCCGTGACCATGGGATGGCCCGCGAGTGAGGGAATGTCGCTGGGCAGATCGTGCTCGCCCGCGAAGATCGGGATCTCCTCCTCGTCCAGCGTGATCAGGACCACGGGGTAGGGGCGCTTGTCGCCGTGCATCACGGCCTGAGAGATCCAGCGGCACTGCTTGAGGTCGTTCTCGATGTTGGCGGGTGTGAGGTTCTTGCCACCGGCGGTGATGATGATGTCCTTCTTGCGGCCTGTGATCGAGAGGTAGCCGTCCTCATCGAGTGAGCCGAGGTCGCCGGTGTGTAGCCAACCATGCTCGACGGCGCCGAAGCTGGCGTCGGCGTTGTTGTGGTAGCCGTTGAAGATGTTGGGGCCTTTGATCAGGATCTCACCGTCCTCGGCGATCTTGACCTCGACGCCGGGCAGCGCGCGCCCGACGGTGCCGAAGCGGTGGTTCTCCACGGTTGAGACGGTGGCGGCGGTGGCGGTCTCGGTCATGCCATAGCCCTCGAGCACGGGGATGCCGCAGGCCCAGAAGAACTCGAGGATCTCTTTGGCGATGGGTGCAGCACCGCTGGTGGCGTGGCGCACGTTGCCGCCGAAGATCGCACGGACGTTTTTAAAGAGCTTCTCGTCGGCCTCTTCAAAGGGTCCGCGTAGATCATCGGGCACGGGTTCTCCGCGGTTGATCAGGTCGCGCACCTTGATGCCGAGGGCGATCGCTTGCTTAGCGCGCTCCTGCTCCTCGGGTGGCTGAGACTGCAGTGCGCCCTGAGCGAGGGTGTAGATCTTCTCGAACACGCGCGGGACCGACGGCAGGTAGGTGGGTTTGACCTCCTGCAACTCGGGCACGATCTGCTTGGTGTCGCCGCCGAAGTAGGCGAGTGTGCCGCCGAAGTCGAACACCGCGAGCTGGATCAGCAGCGCGAAGGAGTGGGCGAGGGGGAGGTAGAGGTAGATGGTCTCATCACCACGAATCTCCCCGGCCTCGCCCACCATGTCGATGATGGCGCGGTAGTTGCCGTGCGTGAGCACACAGCCCTTGGGGGGGCCGGTGGTGCCAGAGGTGTAGATGAAGGTGAAGGGGTCCTCGCCCCGCACGGCCTCGCGGCGGGCCTCGAGCTCCTGCGGGTTGCGCGAGCGCCCGCGCTGGCGGACCTCGTCCAGGGGGATGGCCTCGAGTGAACGGACCGCGTCGGAGGGACCGCCGGCGATTGAGCTGCTGTCGGGCGGGTCGATCACGACAATCGTGCGGACGCCAGGGATCTGGTCGCGGATCGCGGCGATCTTCTCGAGCTGCTCCTGGTCCTCGCAGATGATCGCGCAGGCGGCGGAGTCCGAAATTACCCAGAGGCACTCCTCGGGGGAGTTGGTCTGGTAGATCGGCACGACCACCGCACCCGCAGAGGTGGCGGCCAGGTCGGCGTAGGACCACTCGGGACGGGTGTTACCGAGGATGCAGACCCGCTCGCCGGCTTCGATGCCGAGGTCGATGAGCCCCAGTCCGATCTCCTGGACGATCTCGCCGAGTTGGGCGTAGGTCACATCGTGCCAGGCGCCCTCGCGCTTGTAGCGGATCGCGGTGTTCTCGCCGTGCGCCGCGGCAGCACACGAGATGAGGTCGGCGATCGTCTGCGATCCCGTTGCCGACCCTGTGGTCGACGCCGTCGCGGTGGCCTCCATCAGGACTCTCCTCCTGTCGAACAGATCAAGCGCTTCTGCCAGCCCACCCTGATTGGCCGACCAGCCCATGTTAGAGCGCGATGGAGGAATTTGCGAGAAACGCGGAGCGAGGGGTCCCGGTGGCGGGTCCTTTACGCGCGCGTGCGCGTGCGCGGGACTAGATGGGGTTGGGAATATCCAGGAAGACGTGGCGCACGCCAAAGCGCTGCGCGAGGTGCTCGCCGAGGGCCTTGACGCCGAAGGTCTCGGTGGCGTAGTGGCCCGCGGCGATGAAGTGGATCTGCGCCTCTTGCGCGGCGCTCATCACCCGCTCGGCGGGCTCACCGGTCAGCAGGGCATCAGCGCCTGCGGCGACGGCGTCGGCCAGGTAGTCGGAGCCGGCGCCGGAGACAATCGCCAGGCGGCGTACGCGCTCGGGTCCGGCATCGAAGACGAGCGGGTCGCGATCGCCGGTGAGGGTGCGGATCCGGGCGAAGAGGTCGGGGGCGAGGAGGCCTGTGCCATCGGGGCTGGGAAGGTTGGCAATGAAGCCGATGGGTTGCCCGTGATGCAGAGCGAAGGGCTCTAGATCCACGGTGTCGGGATCAGCGTTGTCGGCGGTGGTGCTGAGCGCGCGGGCGATCAGGGCGTTGTTGCCTAGCTGAGGATGGGCATCGAGGGGCAGGTGGTAGGCGGCGAGACCCAGGTCGCTCTCGAACAGAGCCTGCAGGCGGCACTTGAGGGGCTGGTCGATCGGGCCGGGTCCGCTGCCCCAGAAGAGGCCGTGGTGCACGAGCAGCAGTTGCGCTTGCTGGGCGGCGGAGCGCTCGAACAGCTCCAGGCTGGCCGAGACTCCCGTTGCGATGGTCTCGACCTGTTCGGCGCCTGGGACCTGCAGGCCGTTGGGTCCGTAGTCCTCGAAGCGGCTTGGCTCCAGCAGGCGATCCAGCTCAGCGAGGATCTCCTGCACGGCGACGGCGGGCATCGAGCGAAGATATCGATCGTTGGCGATGCTGGTTTGGGAGGGGCGGGTGCGGGCGAACGCAGCGGTATGGAATACTGACCCCGCGTCGGGGCGTGGCGCAGCCTGGTAGCGCGCGCCGTTCGGGTCGGCGAGGTCCCCGGTTCGAATCCGGGCGCCCCGATTGGTTAATAACCCGCGAATATCCGCAATTAGGGCGAAAGTCGCGAAA
Organism: uncultured Solirubrobacteraceae bacterium; assembly: GCA_963697725.1. Lineage (GTDB taxonomy): Bacteria > Actinomycetota > Thermoleophilia > Solirubrobacterales > Solirubrobacteraceae > Palsa-744. The sequence goes on along the minus strand of OY969096.1, from coordinate 2,610,733 downwards.
ACGTTGAGCCTCGTGGAGACCGTATCCGCGGCATTTCGTGGCTGTTCGCGGAACTCGGGACCGCAGAGGGACCGCAGCGGCGGATGAAACGGACCGCAAAGGGGACCGCAGAGGATCCCCCGATCCCGCTGCGCGAGGCCAGCGCCATCGTCCTCGCGGAAGTCAGGCTGGGGGTAGGAGACCGACGCGTCAAGTCTGCATGATCGCGCATATTTGCCTCGACACCCCCCAGCGCAACGTAAATGTGCGCGATCGCGCGTATTTCCAGCAAGGTGGGTAAGGTCAGATACAATCTGCGCGATCACGCATATGAGCAGTGACGGATCGACATCCCAGCGGATCGGGCGAAGCGTCCGCGAGACGCGCCGGCGCCAGGGCATGGATCAGGCAACCCTCGCGCTGGTGGCGAACGTCGCGGTCCGCTCGATTCACCGCGTGGAGACCGGTGAGCCAACGGTCCGCCTCGATGTGCTGATGCGTATCCTCAAGGCTCTGGGCTTGGACCTCGACGTGCGCAGCCGGGGGGGCGAGTGAGCCTCGGCGTCTACTGGGATCGCGACGAGGTTGGCACGCTGCACCGGATCGGTGAGCGCTCGCGCGAGTACTTCTTCCAATACGGCGACTCGGCCCGCGCGATCTCGCTCTCGCTGCCAATCTCGACGGAGCCCTTCACCGCGGAGCGGACCCGCCCTTTTTTCGAGGCCCTGCTGCCCGAGGGCACGGTGCGCGAACAGATTGCCGACCAGCTCAAGCTCGCCGCCAGCGATTCCTACGGCCTGTTGTCAGGGCTCGGCCGCGACTGCGCGGGCGCCCTGCAGATCCTCGAGGCAGAACGCATATCGCAGACGCCCTCGACGAGCTGGCTGAACCGCGAGCAGCTCGACGAGCTGATCGAAGAGCTGCCGCGCTACCCATTGGGAGTGCACGAGCAGGACGAGCGCCTGCGCCTCAGCCTGGCCGGCGTGCAGAACAAGGCCGTGCTGATCCGTGACGATGCGGGGACCTTTGGCAAGCCTCTTGACGGGATGCCCAGTACGCATATCCTGAAGCCCGAGCCGCGTGGCGAGGACTACCCGGGCTTGGCGACCAACGAGTATTTCTGCATGCGCTTGGCAGCCCGTTGCGGACTCACCGCCGCCGGGGTGGAGCTGATCCAGGCCGCCGGGGGCCCTTGCCTGGTCGTCGAGCGCTTCGATCGCGAGCTCTCGAGTTTCCCGCCCAGGCGCGTGCACCAGGAGGATCTCTGCCAGGCGCTTGGCCTGACCCCGGACTTCAAGTATCAGAAGGAGGGGTGGAGGCTTCCCTCCTACGCTGCACTGGCCGAGTTGCTCGACAAGCACTCGCCGTCGCCGGGCCTGGACCGTCTCGCGGGAGCACAGGCGGCGGTCTTTCACTACCTGGTGGGCAACGCCGACGCCCACGCCAAGAACATCTCGCTGATCCACGGCGCAGACGGCGTACACCTGGCGCCGCTCTATGACGTCGTCTGCACGGCTGCCTACCCCCAGCTCGATCCCCACCTGGCGATGAGTATCGGCGACGAGCTCGACCCCGACTCGATCACCCGGATCCACTTCGCCGATCTCGCCGAGGACTTCTCGCTGAACGCCACGGCATTCGAGCGCGAGCGTCGCCACCTGAGCGAACGGGTGGCCATCGAGGGACCGTCCCTGCGCGCCGAGGCGATCGAGGAGGGGTGGCACCATCCCTACGTCGATCGCATCCTCGAGGTGATCGAATCGCGCGTCCAGCAGGTCGCGCTTAGCTGATAGACCCGCAAAGACCAGCTTGGGCGCCGCGACCGAGACCCCAACGGAGGAGGTGCCCGCGTGCGGGGCCTCCGAACGCGCCTACCGCACCTGCTTCCACTTGGGAGCCTTTGCCCCTAGGTGCCCCGAGTAGCTCGTGACGTCCTGCCGTGCGGATCAACTCTGCCTCGCTGGTTCCACGCTCCTTGGCCGCCTGCTTGATTCCCTGATGAAGCTCGTCCGGCAGGTAAATCGCCGTCTTTACCGCAGGCAGATTTGCCATACACGACGTATGGCATGTGATCGCGCCGAGAGCCAGCAGCTGTACGGCTGCGTCCAGCAAGTGGTGGCAGGCGCCATCGACACGATGGGCTGAGCGTCGCGCCCAGCCCATCGCGCAGAGCCAACGCGTTGCGAGGCCTTAGAACATCAGTTCGACTTCGAGCGCTTTACCGCCCTGTGAAAAACCTTCGGTCGTGGCAGACCCTTCCTGCCCGATTTCTTCGAACGGCCCGCCGTTTTTGGAGAGTTCACTCACACATTGTTTGACGGTTTCCGTTTTCGGAGCAATGATTTCGGTGATTTCTTGTTTGCCTTTTTTCTGGTTCAAGGTGCCGCTGAGCGATTTGATTTTTTTGTTGAGCGATCCCGGCGGCACTTCACCCGCTGTACAGCCCCGCTTTTCCATTTTTATGCCGATCGCCGGACATTCGATTAATAGCGGTTTCGTGATTAAGGCCACGGCTACGGCTATTAATTTACCTCCCAGCCGTCCCGACCAGTAGTGGATTTCATCAATTAAGATCACTTCTCCCGATTTGGCGCCAAGGCTGTTGCAGTTGAACCCCAGCGTCTGGCACCCCGTGACGTGGGCTTCCCCATTACCGTCGTTGCCGCTGAAGAATTCACCGGTACCGGTCGCTTTTTCACAACTGAGTTTGATCCCGCTGGCAGTTTCGAACGAGACTTTGCTCGTCGTTTTGCCCGAGCCGAGGATCGGGTTTGCTTTCGTGGGTTCGGGTAAGATCACCGTCAGCGCCTGGGCTGAAACGGACGTGACCGCGACGCCAACCAGCGTCGCGATAACAAGCATGCATCTGATGTATTTCATGGTGCTCCCAGCTTTGGGTTTTAGCGCGCGACGATTGAGTAGAACGTCGCGACGCCCGCTCTGCGATTGTGCGGGCGTTGACCGCCAGAAGCAAACGAATCCCGACTACGTCTCTAGCCTCTGCCAGAGAATCGCTACTCGGTCAGGAGCGGCAGCAGCGCCTGCAGCTTGACCTTTCAAGACCGCGGGAAGACCGCGGGCGGCGCGAAAACGGCTTAGGAAAGCCGATCTGAACCGCTCGCCTCGCGCTGAGGAAGACCTTGATGGGTGTCGAGTGCGCGCTGAGGCTCATGAGATTGCAGACGGCGCCGGCGCGTTTCCTGCACAGCTCTAGCCCTGGAGAAGGCGCTCAGGCGGCAATCGTCCGCGCTGAGGTCGAGCTAACTTCCTGGGTCGTCGCGCTTCGCTACGAGGAGCCAACGGCACTCGATCGTGCAGCCGCGCTCGCCGCTGCTGGGTCCACCTGTGGGCCGAGAGTCTGCTGAGCGCCTTGGGGGCAGCTAGCCGTTAGTCGAGGCGACTTTCCGCCCACAGAGAAGGACCGCAAAAGAATCACGGGGTTGGCAGCGGCCGAACAACGCTAGATACGGCAGCTCGCGCAAGATGGCAGCCACCTGAGGGCGGCGTCTCAGCCGCACTTATCGATCCAGCGAATGATGCGCCCTTCCTGCAGTTCGTGGAACGCGGGGGCGGCCGGGGGAGGATCGCTCGACAGGCGGGCGATCACTGCGCTCGGGCCGTGCAGATGCTCCTCTACTGCAGTTGTCCAGTGGATGTCTGGGTGAAGTAACACTGTTCTCCTGGAACCGATCCGCTCCGCGGCCGTACTGTGTCTGTGTCCTACTTGCTCGCGGCAGTGCCCATCGCCTAGGCAAGAGGAGGCCTCCCGTTGAGGCCCTACCTTGACACAGGGTGTCACTATTGTCGTTTTGTCTCAAGCTCTCAAGCGGCGGCATGCGCGCGTTTGGTGACATGTTCATTTGCTACGCTGCGGCACCGCTCGGGACCATCGAAGTGTGGATCTCGCCAGCGTGATTGATCTTGCGAAGTGGAAAAGGGGGTCAGCGGTAAGGGGCAGCTAGTCTCGGCATGGGGAGATGGACCGGTCGGGGGGCCGGGGGGAATGGTCCATTGGCACTCGGATTCGGCCCATCTGCGCTCAGATGGGCTAGGTGGTGAGACTTTCACCGCGTCAACGGGGAAGGGAGGCAGAAGTGTGGCGATGGCTAACGGCAACTAGCTCAATCCAGCGCGGTTGTGGGATTGTGGGGGCCCCGACACGTGTTGCGGGGGATGCCTCTCGGTCAACACCCAAGAAGCGTCTTGGCCTAAATCCTCTCGCGCTTCTAGCCATTGCCCTCTTTGGCCTAACTGCATCTGCAGCAATCTCCCCGTTTACAGCTGTCGCTGATTGGGAACCGGCCCCTGATGGCCAGGTATCCCCGAGCTTGCTGAGCGAAGGTGCGCTAGTGCCGCCTGCCGTTGACCAGCTACTAGGCGGTCAAGGCTTCAGGGAAGGGCGTGCGGCGAATCGCAGCAATCCGCAGGCCGTTGCTCGACGCGCGTCATCACGTGTGAAGTTCGCGGACTTGTCGGCGGTTACGGTTGCGAGCGAGACGCGAACGGCCTTCCCCGGCCTCGTTGCAAACCCCGGCCTAGCGTCGCAACTCGGGGGCGAGCATCGGATCCTCGGCTACCTGACAAAGCACGCGGCTCAGATAGCGCTGCCGGGGGCAAAGGGCGTGATCGAAGCGACGGCGCCTATCGCCAGCAGCGATCGAGCCAAGCTAGTCCCGCTCGACCTGCGTCTAACGAAACACAACGAGACTTTCAGCCCGGCTCATTCCGACGTAAGGGTCGAGCTACCCGGCAATCTCTCCGATGGGGTGACTCTCCCTAGTCTTGGCGTCTCGCTCACCCCGGACGATCGTCAAGGGCGCGCGATCCTAGCTTCGACTGGCTCACTGAATGGCGCCGCGGTGCTCTGGTCGCACCGTGGGTCAGCTTATGGGCGGGACTTGGCCACGGTCGCAAAGGCCCTCCCCGCGGGCTTCGATCTCACCACGATGCTGCTCTCAGAGCGAAGCCCGCGCGAGCTCTATTTTCACGTCGGCATGCCTTCTGGGGCGCATCTGCGCCGCCTCGGTGACGGCTCGCTGCAAATCGTCAAGGGCGACGCCCCGCTCGCCTTGATCGAGCCTGTCAGTGCGGAAGACGCCGAAGGCACGAGCGTGCCCGTGGCCACAAGCGTCCATGGAGACGAGCTCGAGCTGTCGCTCGATCTCGCGGCTGACTACCTTTATCCGATCGCCGTAGACCCCGAAGTCAACGACGCGCAGCTGGCCAAAACCACCTCGGGCAAGCGCTCGAACTGGGAATTCTTCACAAGCAATGCCGGACGCTTTCAGGGAACGCCAGTCTACGAAGGGCCGGGTGCCGAACGTCTGGAATCGAAAGGCATCGCCGAATACGCTCCTACCGAATACGCCTACTGGGGTTATCAGACCCACGGCGTGTCGCACATCTACGAAATCAAAACCGAAACCTCAGCGCACAACAAAGGCGCCAAAATCGAAAGTTTCCTGGAATTTCTCGAACCCGGCGGGGTGCGTGAAACCAAGAAGATGCTCTCCAACGAATTTGAAAACCCCGAATACGAAAAAAAAGCCGCAACGCTGTGCGCTGCCAACGCCTCGAAAGTCGAAGAATGCCTGCCCGCCTCGGGCAAAGCGAAAAACGCTATCCACTTCCAGCAGTCGGCAAGCGGCGCGCCGGGGGCCAACTACAAATTCTCCGACACCATGTCTCAGGGAATCGTCTCGATCGCCGAGCCATCTGGCACCCACTCGACCACAAGCTACGACACCACCACGCCGAGCTTCGAATTCGAAGTGGAAGTCGAAGGCAAAAAAGAAAAAGTCAAACGCACCAACATTCTCTACGGCGCCGGCTCCTGGCTTTCGAAAGTCGGTGGGGCGCTCAAACTGCAGGCGGCAGACCCAGGCATCGGGGTGTCGCTGACGAAGCTCGAGTATGAAAGCTCCGCGGGCGCATGGACGCCGCTGACCGAACACAACTATCTGGGGGTGGAAAATGCCTGCCAGGGCGTGCAGTGCTACGAAAGCCACTCCGAATACCAGACGTTTCCCGCGGGACTGCCCGACGGAGAACAGAAACTTCGCTACAAAGCCGAAGAGGCGATCTCCGGCACGCAGTCGCTCGAAAGCGAAGGCAGGGCGACCATCAAAGTGGACACGAAAGGTCCCCGCAGGCTCACGATCGCAGGCTTGCCCGAAGGCAGCGAACTGAGCGAACGTCCCTACCAGCTGACAGGCGAAGCGACAGACGGCGAAGGATCGACCGTGCCGAGTTCGGGAGTCAAATCGCTCGCCCTCTACATAGATGGGCACGAATTTGGCACTTCTGGCGGCTCGTGCACCGTCGCCAAAGGCGAATGCACAGCTACTAGAACTTGGACCGTCAACGGTTCAGAACTCGGCTCTGGCGAACACGATGTCGAGCTCGTGGCGCTCGACAACGCTGGGAATGAAGCAAGGGCCTATGAACCGATCTCCATCCACCACTCCGCGCCTGTCGCGCTCGGCCCGGGATCGGTCGATCTACAGTCCGGCGACTTCGCGCTCGGCGTCGGCGATGTGTCGCTCGGTTCGGGGCTGACGGTCGGACGCAACTACAGCTCACGCGACCTGACGCAGGGCAGCGCCGGTCCGCTCGGACCCCAGTGGAGCATCAGCCTCACGAGCGCGGAGTCGCTCAGGGAACTCGTCAACGGCAGCGTTCTGTTGACTGCGGGCAACGGCAGTCGGACGATCTTCGCGGCGCTTGGCGAAGGTAAATTCGAACCACCCACCGGCGACTCGAGTCTAGAACTGAGCCTCGAAGAAAACAAAACCACCAAACAGAAGCTCGCCTACTACCTGAAGGACGCGGCCGCTGGCACGGCGGTCCGCTTCACGCAGCAAGCTGGCTCCTCGCTCTGGGTTCCCACGCGCCAGGAAGGAACTGCCGCGACCGACACGGTCAGCTTCGCCTATCAAACTGCACCGGCGGTCGACGAATATCCTTTGCCCACCGGGGAGCACCCGCGACCGATCGCCGCTGGACCCGACGGCCAGCTGTGGTTCAACGGCGGCGAAAGCAAGATCGCGAAGATCGCGACCGTGGGGACACCGGCCACTGAATACGCGCTGTTCGCCGAACCCTCCTCGGCGCAGCAGATTGCGGTGGGTCCCGACGGCAACATGTGGTTCACGGACCCCGCCAACGTCAAGAAGGTCGGGAAGATCACGCCGACCGGCAAAGTCACCGGATACTCACTCCCAACTAACGTCCTACCCGGCTCGATCGCTGCTGGACCCGACGGCAATATGTGGTTCACGCTCGAAGGCACCGGTGGCGCTGCGGACAAGATCGTCAAGATCACCACCGGCGGTGTCATGACTGAATACACGATGGCCGCGGGCGTGCAGCCGAACAAAATCACGGCCGGGCCCGACGGGAATCTGTGGTTCACCGATTGGTTCGGGCACAAGATCTACAAGCTGACGACCGCGGGAGTCATCGCGGGCGAATATCTGCTGCCGACGTTCAGCACGCCCGAAGGGATCGTCAAGGGACCCGATGGCAACCTGTGGTACGCGGCAACCGGCACGAACAAGATCGGCAAGATCACGACGTCCGGCGTGATCACCGAATATGCCTTGCCCAGTGGTAGTGCCCCGGTTAGGGTCGCTCCGGGCCCCGACGGCAGGATCTGGTTCACCGACCAGGGGACGGACAAGGTCGGAGCGATCACGACATCCGGCGTCATCAGCGAATACGCGCTGCCCACCGGTAGCTATCCGCAGGGGATCGTCGCCGGCGCCGACGGGAAAATGTGGTTCTCCGAGTATTCCTCGGGCAAGATCGGCACGATCACCACCGAAGGCACGATCGTCGAGCCCACCGAAGAGCTTGTCCCGGTCCCGAGCGGCGTCTCGTGTGCCCCCGAACTCAAAGCCGGGTGCCGTGCCCTGAAGTTCAAGTACGACACCGCGACCACGGCTAAAGGTGAAGCGAGCTCCGAATGGGGTGAATACAGAGGGCGACTGGCGCGCGTGCTGCTCGACGCCTACGACCCCTCGAGCAAAGCGATGCAGGAAACCGCCGTGGCCGAATACAGCTATGACCAGCTGGGGCGGCTGCGCGCGGAGTGGGATCCGCGGACCTCCCCTAACCTCAAGACGACCTACGGCTTCGACGCCGAAGGGCACGTCACCGCCCTGACGCCGCCGGGACAAGAGTCGTGGGCGTTCACGTACGGCTCGATCGCCGGCGACGCCGGCACGGGCCGGCTGCTCAAGGCTACGCGGGCGCCGGCCTCGACCGAACTATGGAACGGTGAACTGCCGAAAAACACTGTCACACCGCAGATCACCGGGACGCCCGCCGTCGGCGCGAGGCTCGCCGCCTCGAGTGGAAGCTGGTCCGGGGGGCCGGTCGTCTACGCCTACCAGTGGACGAGCTGCAACGCCGAAGGCGCTGAATGCAAAGCGATCAGCGGAGCACGCAACCCCAACTACACGCCGGTGTCGGGCGACCTCGGCCACCGGCTTGTCGTCCAGGTGACGGCGACGAATGGCGGCGCCACGCGGGCCGCCGCGAGCGCCGCGAGCGCCGCGGTCATCTCCTCCGCGAGCGTCACCGAATATGCCGTCGCACCGAGCGGTAAACCGTTCGGGATCACGGTGGGCCCCGACGGCAACCTCTGGTTCACGGAGAGCGGCGTCGGCAAGGTCGGCAAGATCACGCCGGCAGGCGCGCTCAGCGAATACTTCAGTGAATTTGACGAACCTGAGGGCATCACGAGTGGGTCCGATGGCAATCTCTGGTTCGTCGGGCATTCGATCCGTCACGTCGATCACATGACGACCGCGGGAATGCTGGCTGGGGTGTTCACGCTAACCCGCATGAACACCTACAACGTCTCGATCGCCTCCGGTCCAGACAACAACCTGTGGTTTACCGAGTCCGAAACTGGCTACATCGGCAGGATCACCCCGAAAAGCGAACTCCTCGGTGAATACGCGCTCCCCGTAGGCAGCAAACCGAACGGGATCGTGCAGGGGCCCGACAAAAATATGTGGTTCACCAACCTCGGCACGAACAAGATCGGCAAGATCACTACGGCTGGCGTCATCACCGAATACGCGCTCCCGGCCGGGAGCAAACCGTACGGGATTACCGTCGGGATCGACAAAAACCTCTGGTTCACTGACAACGGCACGAACAAGGTCGGCAAGATCACTACGGCTGGCGTGATCACCGAATATGCGCTGCCCGCAGGGAGCCAACCGCGCGGGATAGCGTCCGGGTGGGACGAACGGATTTGGGTCGCCGAGTCCGGCACGAACAAGGTCGGCCGCATGACCCTGTTCGGATCGCTCGAAGAGCGTACGCTGCCCGCGGGGTCCGGGCCTACCGGGATCGTCAGCGGTCCCGAAAAAACGATCTGGTTCACGAACAACACTTCGAGCAAGGTCGGCAAGATCGTCAGTCCGCCCGCTGAAGGCGCGCTGCAGCCTCCCCAACCCGGCACCACCCTCAACTACAACGTCCCCCTCACCGGCACCTCAGCCCCCCACAACATGAGCGAAGCCGAAGTCGCCAAGTGGGGTCAGTCAGACTTCCCGGTCGAAGCCACGGCGATCACCGCCCCCGACGAACCCCAGTCCTGGCCGGCGAGCAGCTACAAACGCGCCACCGTCCACTACCTAGACGAACAGGGCCGAGAAGTCAACGTTGCGACTCCGAGCACCGCCACCTACGGCTCGATCTCAACCACCGAATACAACGAATTCAACGACACGATCAGAACGCTCTCACCCGATAACCGCGCCACCGCCTTGGCCGCCGGCGCAAGCTCGGTCGAAAAGTCCAAACTGCTCGACACCCAGAGCACCTTCAATGGCGAAGGCAAAAAAGAAAGCGAAGTGCAAGAAGCGGGCACGATGCTGATCGACACGCTCGGCCCCCAGCACCTGATCAAGTACAAAGCCGGAGGCGAAGTCAAAGAATCGCTGGCCAGAAACCACGAGCAGTTCGTCTATGACCAGGGCGCCCCGAGCGGGGAAGCCCACCACCTGCTCACAGAAGAATTCGACCTCGCCCAGCTGGCAAACCACGAAGAAGTCGAAGTCCGCACGTCTAAGAAGTCCTACTCCGGCCAGTCAAACCTAGGCTGGAAGCTGCGCGCTCCAACCTCGGTCACGGACGACCCCGAAGGCCTGAACCTCACAACCACCACCGAATACAACCCCACCACCGCCCAGATCACCGAAGTCCGCGGCGCCGGAGCCGAAAAGACGCTCGCCTACGCCACTAAGTTCGGCGAAGCCGGCACCGAAGCCGGCAAGCTCAAATCCCCCTGGGGTGTGGCGGTCACCTCCGAAGGCAAGCTGTGGGTCGTTGACTCAGCCAATAACCGCGTCGAGCAGTTCAGCTCGACAGGCGCCTACATAACGAAGTTCGGCGAAACCGGAAGCGCAAACGGCCAGCTCAAAGAACCCCAAGGCATCGCCCTGGACTCGGCAGGCCACATCTGGATCACCGACACGGGCAACAACCGCATTCAGGAGTTCAGCGCGACGGGCAGCTTCATGGCCACAGTCGGCTCCCTAGGCACCGAATCCGGCAAGTTCAATGCCCCCTCAGCCCTAGCCTTTGACCCCAAAGGCAACCTCTGGGTCGCAGATACTGGCAACAGCCGCATCGAGAAGTTCGACAAAGAAGCCAAATATGCCTCCGAATTCGGCAGCCTCGGCTCAGAAGCAGGCAAACTCAAAGAACCCAAGGGCATTGCGATCGATGCAGGCGAACACGTCTGGGTCGCCGACACCGCCAACAACCGGATCCAGGAGTTCTCAACCACAGGCAGCCTGCTGAAGCACTTTGGTAGCCCCGGAGCCGGTGAGGGCCAGCTAAACACCCCGATCGACCTAAAGATCGATAGCCAAGGCAACGTCTGGACGGTCGACAGCCTCAACAACCGCGCCGAGGCCTTCTCGCCAAACGGCGCCTACGTCACCCAGATCGGATGGAAAGGCACCGAAGCCGGGCAACTGACCGAACCGCGCGGCCTGGCCTTCGACGCCACCGGCAAAGCCTGGGTCTCTGACTCCGCCAACAACCGCCTCGAGCAGTGGTCTAAGGGCGCAAACGCCCATGACTCAAAGACGGTCTATTACAGCTCTGCGGCGAACGGCGAATACCCAAGCTGCGGTGGGCACCCCGAGTGGGCCAACCTGATCTGCGAGACCCTCCCGGCCAAGCAGCCCGAACTGATGGGGCTGCCCAAGCTGCCGGTCAGCATCTACACCTACAACATGTATGACGAGCCCGAAACCACGACCGAAACCTTCGGCGCCACCACCCGCACGACTAAAACGACCTATGACTCCGCGGGGCGCGAGGCATCCTCGGAAACCACGGCCTCCACGGGCGTCTCGCTGCCCAAGGTCACCTTCACCTACAACTCAGAACTAGGCGTGCTTGAAAAAGAGAGCACGGTCGGGGAAGAAAAGACGCTCTCAAGCGAATTCAACCACCTCGGCCAGCTCGTGAAGTACACAGACTCAGACGGCAACGTGGCCAAATACAAATACGCCGGCGCCGAAAACGACTTCATGATCGAAGAAGCCTCGGACTCAAGCGCCTCTGGCACGAGCAAACAGAGTTACGAATACGACCCAACGACCAAGCAGCGAACGAAACTGATCGACTCCGCCGCTGGCTCCTTCTCGGCCTCCTATGACGCCGAAGGCAAGATGACGAGCGTCGTCTACCCCTTCAGCATGTGCGCCAACTACGCCTACAACTCCGTGGGCGAAGCTACGAGCGTGCAGTATCTGAAGACGAGCAACTGCAAAGAAAGCGAACCGGGCATCTACTACAGCGACACTCGCGCGTCGTCGATCCGCGGCGAACTGCTCAGCCAGTCGAGCACGCTGGCCGGCGAGAGCTACGCCTATGACACCGCCGGGCGCCTACTTGAAACCCAGGAAACGCCCGCCGGCGAAGGCTGCACCGTGCGCGCCTATGCCTATGACGAAGCAGCCAACCGCGCCAGCTCGACCAGCCGCATCCCCGGCGTGGGCGGTGCCTGCCAATCCGAAGGCGGCACGATCGAAGCCCACAACTACGACGAGGCCAACCGGCTTGCCGACGGTGGCACGGCCTACGACGGCCTGGGCAACGTCACCAAACTGCCGGCCGCAGATGCCGAAGGCAAAGAACTGACGAGCAGCTTCTACGTCGATAACGCCGTGGCCACCCAGACCCAGGGCGGGATCACCAACGAATACAAACTGGACCCCGAAGGTCGCACCCGGGAAACCACGACCGGATCGACCAAAACCAAATCCCACTACGACAGTCCTGGCGCAGCCTTGGCATGGAGCGAAAACGCAGAACAGTGGGTGCGCAACATCCCCGGGATCGACGGCACGCTGACGGCCACCCAGACCAACGGCGCCACGCCGGTGATCCAGCTACACGACCTGCAGGGCAACGTGGTTGGCACGATCGGCGATAAAGCCGGGGAAACGAAACTCCTCTCGAGCTACAACAGCACCGAATTTGGCGTTCCCAATGCGGGCAAAGCCCCGCCGAAGTTCGCCTGGCTTGGCGCCGCCGGAGTCGAAAGCACCTTCTCAACGGGCGTGATCACCTACGGCTCGACCTCCTATGTGCCTCAGACGGGCCGGGCGCTTCAAAGCGAAGCGGTCGAACCGCCTGGCTTGCCTGGAGGCTCGGGTGCAGGCGCCGCCTACACGATGCAGGAGGAACCCTGGAACATGCAGGGGGCCGCGGCTGCAGGTGCCGAAGCGCCGGGGCTTGAAGCGGCGCGGGAACGGGCGGCGATGGAAGCGGCTTTGCTGGCCTCCGACCCGCCTACCTACGTCACGATGCACAGACTGAGAGCGCGAGAACTAGGTAAACAACTGGACGAAATTGGTTCCATCGGAGAATTCTTGGACCTCTTTCTCGCCGTACCGGACACGATTGAGAAGATCATTGAAGATACCCTTGTGTCACATTTCGAGAACATAGAACAGGCCCTAGGCTGGTTCCACAACGCAGGCCGGAAGTTGATCAAGTGTGGGTATAACAAGTCGATCTTCCTCCGCGTATGCAAGCTCGAATACGATGAGTTCAAGTTTTCTGAGCTTGGTCTTACGCTGGAGTTCCCTAATCCATGGGGGATGTGGCCCGTAGTAGAAGAGTGCTATCCGATCGGTCCAGATGTTGACTGCGTCCATACAGTCCATGTTCGGACGGCGCTGGAATAGTGAGCATCGCGAGGACTCACTCCGATCATCTCTCCGGGAAGTAGCACCCCTCCTCCAGATCCTCGATCAGCCTGGGGCCGCTCGGCTCCCACCCAACGAGCTCACGCGTCAGCCTGCTCGAGGCCGGGCTGTCGACCGCCAGAAAGCCCGCCAGCCAGGTGAAATGCGCACCAGCGTCTTCGGGGGAAATCGAGACCACCGGGAGGTCTAGCTGCCGTCCGATCACCTCGGCGATCTCGCGAACCGGTATGCCTTCCTCGGCGATCCCGTGCAGCGTCGACCCCGCGGGGGCGGTCTCTAGCGCGAGACGAAACAGACGTGCGGCATCGAGCCGGTGCACCGCGGGCCAGCGATTGGAGCCATCGCCGATGTAGCCGGAGAGGCCCTTCTCGCGGGCGATCCCGACTACCGTCGCGACGAAGCCATTATCCCCGTCGCCATGGACCGTCGGTGCGAGTCGCACGACCGATGAGCGGACGCCACTGGAAGCGAGCGAGAGCGTCGTCTGGGCATTGGCCCTTCGAATCTCCGCACCGCCGATCAGCTGTCCTGCAGGTGCGTCGGGCCCATGCCCGTCCCGCTCGCTCGCAACGCGTCCTGGCGCAAGCCCAAGCGTCCCGGAGGCGATCACGAACGGCCGATCCGAGCCCGCGAGCGTCTCACCGAATGCCTCGATCGCGCGGCGGTCCGCATCGGCGGCGCCTGGGAAATCGCCCGAGAAGGCGAGCTCGTGCTTGAACGCAAGGTGGATCACGCCATCCGACGCGGCAGCTGCGCTCTGCAGAATGTCGAGATCGTCAAGCGTGCCGTGAAGTGCCTCGGCACCCAGGGCAGTGAGGGCGGCGACGGAAGCGTCCGAGCGGGCGAGCCCCACCACCTGATGGCCCGCGCCGAGCAGCTCGGGCACCACGGCGGACCCGATCCAGCCCGACGCGCCCGTGAGGAAAACACGCATGAGAGAACCTCCAAGGTTGCTATCCGGCCTAGGCACAAAGTCGCGACAAGCCAGCTGATGTCAGTTACTGTCATCAGCCTAGCAGGATGTCAGCCGCTGTCATCACTACGATGAAGTGATGACACGTTGGGAGCCCGACAGCCGCGGCAGACTCGAACGGGCGGCGATGGCTCTTTACGGAGAGGGCGGCTTCGAGCAGACCACCGTGGCCGAGATCGCCAAGCGGGCCGGGCTCACCGAGCGGACGTTCTTCCGGCACTTCGCCGACAAGCGCGAGGTTCTGTTCGCGGGGTCAGGCGCACTGCAGGAGCTTCTGATCAGCTCCGTTGCCGGTGCGCCTACCGCCACTACGCCGATCGACGCGGTGGCGTCTGCCCTCGAAGCCGCCGGGGCCCTCCTCCAGGAGCGTCGCGAGTACGCTCGTCAGCGCCAGGCCGTGATCGCTGCGAACGCAGAGCTTCAGGAGCGCGAGCTGATCAAGCTCGCATCGCTCGCCTCCGCGATCGCTGAGGCTTTGCGTGGACGCGGCGTCGAGGACCCAGCCGCGAGTCTCACTGCCGAGGCAGGGATCGCCGTCTTTAGGGTCGCGTTCGAGCGCTGGGTCGAGGAGTCCGAGGAGGCAGACCTGCCGCAGATCATCCGGGAGTCGCTTGACCAGCTGAGAGCCGTTACCGCGGGCGGATGACGAGGCCTTCAGCTGTGTTCAGCCGACTACTCGCCAGGACTCGTCAAGGCAGGCGCGCGATCGCGGTTATCGCGTTGCTCGCCGCTAGTCCGCCCGTCTGCGCGCACGCCGCTGGCCCGCACCCCAAGCCGCCCAGCTGCCATGCGGGCAGGACCGTTTTTCATCGTGACGGCATCCGCGCGTTCGTGATCGTGCGTCACTTCGGAAATCCACGACAGGAGGGCTCCGCCTACAAGACGTTCTACGTTTGCTCCCCGACGCTGCGCAAGGCGCACCTCTACGACCAGAGCGACCCCTTCACCTTTGAAGGGCTCTACGACTACAAGATCTTCGGCGACCGGCTGGGTTTCATCTACTCATCTCAGGGCGTCCAGAACGGCGCGGCAGTTGGGGTCGGCTGGGTCAACCTGAAGAGCGCCAGCGCCAAGTCGGGCGCGATCTTCGAATCAGAACAGCTGGCAAACGAAGATGAAGAAGAACCCGGCCTCCCGGATGTTCCCGCCGACCACCTCAACTATGTGATCGCCGGCGATGGCATGGTCGCCGTGCTTGGCGAAGGCGGAGAACCCGTCGAATGGGCGCTCGCTGTGCTGCCAGTTAAGCCACATTCGCTGGGTCCACCACGACGGCTGTTCACGGTCAAGGCGCCCCAGGAAGGTCTCAACCTCGACTCGCTCGCGATCGTCGGTTCGAGCGTGACGTGGCGGACCAGGCGCGGTGAGTCCGGCTCGGCTCCACTGCAGTCCGCGTCGGCGTCGATCCTCAAGCGAGCGCTGCGCTAGGCCTCGGCACAGCAACATCTGCCCCGGCCACGAGCTCCTCCACGTAAGGCCCCAGCAACGAAGCAATGCCCGCCGCAGTCTCCCCGGGCGGGTCTTTCGCCAGCGCCGCATAGCTGATCGCCAGTCGCACCAAGCATTCGCCAAGCAGCTCCGCCTCCTTCGCGGGCACGAGCGGCCAGCTCGCGAGCAGTGCTTCGGTCAAACGCGCGGCCGCCATCTCCACGAGCGTCTGCCCGCGAGTCGTGAACAGCGCGATCAGCTCATCGGCCCCGCTTCCAGCGAGAATCGCGTTCACCAGCGGGTTCTCGGCCGCGACCGTGAGGAACAGCTCGAAGGTCGCCTGCAGCGCCACGCGCGGGTCCTCGACGTTCACGGCGATCGTGCTCTGCACCGCGTCGATGAAATGGCCGGCTTCGCGAAGTACCAGCTCCTGCGCGAACTCGGCGCGGGAGCCGAACTCGTTGTAGAGCGTCTGCCTGCTGACGCCGGCCGCGCCCGCGATCTCGCTCATCGTGATCTCAGCCCACGGTCGCGTTGCCAGCTCCCGGCAAGCGGCGTCGAGCAGCGAGTTGCGCAGCAGCTCGCGCGCCGCCACCGCGTAGGGCACCTGGGCCTCGGCGGCGCTCACTGCTCCGCGGGCTCCACCGGCTCGAAGTCCACCTTGTCGCGCACGCCACAGTCCGGGCAGGCCCAGTCGTCGGGCACCTCGCTCCACGGGGTGCCGGGGGGAAAGCCCTCGCGCGGGTGCCCCGCCTGCTCGTCATAGACGTAACCGCACCCGGGGCAGATGTACGCGCTCACGCGCTCGCCTCCAGGCGCCGGCGCACGCGGGCGCTGATCCTCGGGCGCAGGTTCGCGCGCGTGAGATCGCCTTCGTAGTGCTCCATTACGCGGTGGTCCATCGTCCTTCGCCACAGCGGCGGGATCACCGCGGTCAGGATCATTCCCGCGTAGCCCGTCGGCAGCTGCGGCGCCTGCTCCATGTGACGCAGCGCCTGGTAGCGGCGCACTGGGTTCGCGTGGTGGTCGGAGTGGCGCTGCAGGTGGTAGAGCAGCACGTTCGAGGCCGTGTTGTTCGAGTTCCAGCTGTGCTCGGGGCGGGTGCGCTCGTAGCGCCCGTCCTCGCGTCGCTGGCGCAGCAGGCCGTAGTGCTCGAGGTAGTTCACCACCTCCAGCAGTGAGAAGCCCAGCACCGCCTGGAGCACGAGATAGGGGAGCACTACCACGCCGAACACCGCGACCAGCGCGCCGAACAGCACCACGGTCATCGCCCAGGCGCTGAGGATGTCGTTGCGCGGGGTCCACATCGAGCTCTCCAGCCGCCGCAGGCGAACTCCCTCCAGCTCCCACGCCGAGCGCAGGCTGCCGATCACGGTCCGCGGCAGGAAGCGGTAGAAGCTCTCGCCCAAGCGCGAGCTCGCGGGATCCTCGGGCGTGGCGACGCGCACGTGGTGGCCGCGGTTGTGCTCGATAAAGAAGTGTCCGTAGCCGCTCTGGGCTAGCGCTACCTTGCTCAGCCAGCGCTCAAGGCTCGCACGCTTGTGTCCCAGCTCGTGGGCGGTGTTGATCGCGATGCCGCTGACCATCGCCACCGTCAACGCGAGGCCGATGCTCTCGATCACCGAGAGGTCTCCATAGGACCACTCCCAGCAGGCGAAGATCAGGCCTGCGTACTGGACCGGGATATAGAGATAGGTGCACCAGCGGTAGTAACGGTCCTGCTCGAGCTGCTTGATCATCGAGTCCGGGGGATTGCGGGCATCGAGCCCGACGGCGAGATCGAGCAGCGGAAAGATCCCGAACACGAGCGCCGGCCCGTAGAACCAGAAGACGCCGAGGCCCGTGATCTGTACTAGTGCCCACGCCAGGAACGGCAGCGTTGGCACCACGAGGCCGAGAAGCCAGAAGTAGCGCTTGGGGTCGCGCCAGGAGACGAGCTCTGCGTCGGGACTCTCAAAGGGCGCCTCGGCAGTCGAGCCGTCGCTCCTGGTTGCTGCTTGCGCTGACATGACTGGCGTCCTCCTTGGCAGATTGGGTCGCTTGCGCACTTTACATACCCGCCTAGTCGTGTCAAGTAACAGGACACCAGCAATCGATCTGCCAAGAAGTCGCAAAGGAGCTCGTGGCTGCCCGGCTCTGACTCGGGCGACCCCGGCGCGTCCCGCCGTTGTGGACTCGCCTCGGCTTTGGGTGCCCGATCCGCGAGGATTGCCCGCGGATGCCGCCAACTCCTCGCAACCTCGTAAACCTCAAGTCCGTAGCCAAGTCCTACGGCAGCCGCTCGGTCCTCCACGAAGTCACGCTCGGCATCTCCGCGGGTGAGCGCATCGGTGTCGTGGGCCGAAATGGCGACGGGAAGTCGACCCTCCTGCAGCTAATCGCGGGCCTGGAGCACCCCGACTCAGGCGCACTAACCCGCGCGGGCGACCTCGATGTTGCGCTGCTCGGGCAGCACGATGAGCTGGAGGAGAGCCAGACGATCCGCGAGGAATTGGTGGGCGATCGCGCTGACCATGAGTGGGCGCGAGACGCCGCCTTCCGCAACGTGCTCGACGGTCTCCTGGGCGGCGTCGAGCTGCGTCTCTTCTCTGTGGGAATCGACACCCCGATCGCGGGTCTGTCCGGCGGCGAGCGCCGGCGCGTGGCGCTGGCGCGGTTGTTGCTCGACCCACCTGAGCTGTTGCTGTTGGATGAGCCGACGAACCATCTGGACCTCGAAGGCGTCGATTGGCTCGCACGCCACCTGGCCGCGCGTCGCGGCTCGATGCTGGTGGTCACTCACGACCGCTGGTTCCTGGACGCGGTATGCACCTCAACCTGGGAGGTCTCCGAAGGAGCGGTCCACCAATACGAGGGTGGCTATGCCGCATACGTGCTGGCCCGCGCGGAGCGCGAGCGTCAGGAGGCCTCGCGCGCGAATCGTCGCCGGCAACTGCTGCGCAAGGAGCTTGCCTGGCTGCGCCGCGGCCCGCCCGCACGGACCACCAAGCCGAAGTTCCGGATCGACGCTGCGAACGCGCTAATCGCTAACGAGCCCGAGGCCCGTGATCGCGCGGAGCTGTTGCGCTTCGCGACCGCGCGCCTGGGCAACAAGGTGCTGGAGGCGATCGAGGTCTCGGTCACGCTCGGCGCCAAGCCAGTACTCAAAGACCTCACCTGGCGACTTGGGCCCGGCGATCGGGTGGCTGTGGTCGGGGTCAACGGCTCGGGCAAGACCTCCCTGGTCAGGCTCCTGGCCGGCGAGCTGCAGCCGAGCTCCGGCCGCGTCGAGCGGGGCGCGACCGTGCGGATCGCCCACCTCTCACAAGACACCGCCGAGATCCCGGCAAAGCTGCGCGTGTTGGAGTCACTGGAGGAGGTACGCCGCCACGCGAGGCTCAGCGACGGCGAGGAGATCACCGCGGCGATGCTCTGTGACCGCTTCGGCTTCCGCGGCGAGAAGGCGTTCACACTGGTGGGGGATCTCTCCGGTGGGGAGCGTCGCCGCCTGGCGCTGATGCGCCTGCTGATGGCCGAGCCCAACGTGCTACTGCTGGATGAGCCCACGAACGACCTCGATATCGACACGCTCACCGCGCTTGAGGATCTGCTCGACGGCTGGCCCGGGACGCTTGTCGTCGTCAGCCACGACCGCTATTTCGTAGAGCGCGTCTGCGACAACGTTCACGCACTTACGCCCGCCGGCGGGATCGTGCATCTGCCTGGCGGGATCGATCAGTACGTCGAGCAGCGACGGGCAGTTGCCGTCGGCGAGGAGTCGCGCGCATCCCCGACTTCATCTGCGGGCGTCGCAAAAGGGGCGAAGATCCGCGCCGAACGCAAGGAGACCCAGCGCGCCGAGCGCGAGCTCAAACGCTTGGAGCAGACGATCGAGCGCCTCACCCGGCGCGAGGGCGAACTGGGCGAGCAGATGACCTCGGTGGCTAGCGATCACGCCGAGCTCACGAAGCTCCAGCTCGAGCTGGAGCAGGCGGCCGCGGAGCGCGCACAGCTCGAGACCGCCTGGTTGGAGACATCGGAGTCACTCGAAGGCTGATCGCGCAGCAGGCGCCCGGGTGCCCGCCCCTGCGGCTTTCGCCGCTCAGGCGAACAACCACGACCCCACCCAATCCCCAGGACCCCCAGCCCCGCGCGGCGCGAAGAAGTACCCCCCGCCCACAGGCGTGATGTAGTCGACCATTGGCTCTTCGGCGAGACGCTTCTGGATCGTGGCGAACTGCCGCTGGATGTCCTGGTTGAAGGCCACGAACACCAGCCCCTGGTCCAGATCGCCGGCCTGGTCCAGACCGCGGTCGTAGTTGTAGCCGCGCCGCAGGATCCGCTGGTCTTCGGTGGCGGGGGTGCGCGGGTTCGCGAGGCGGATGTGGGCGTCGAGCGGGATCCGCTTGCCCTTTGGGTCGAGGTCATAGCGCGGGTCCTCGAACTCCTCATTGCCGCCCAGCGGCGCGCCGCTGACGCGGTCGCGACCGATCATGTTCTGCTGCTCGAACATCCCCACGCGGTCCCAGAACTCGACGTGCATGCGGATCGCGCGCACCACCTGGTAGGTGCCACCCACGGTCCAGGTCGGCTCGCCCGAGCCCGCGCCGCCGACCCACACGAGCCGCTGCATCAGCCGCGGGTCGTTCACGTCGGGGTTGGCGGTTCCGTCGCGAAAGGCGAACAGGTTGCGGGGGCTGCTGTGTGGACTCGGCCCGCGCTCCGCGCTCTGGAAGCCGTCGATTTTCCAGCGGGGTGTGAGGTGGCCCACGACGGTGCGCATCAGCTCGCGGACGGTGTGGACCACGGTGTCGCGCTGCCCCGCGCAGACCTGCAACAGCAGGTCGCCGTGGCTGCGCGCGGGGTCGAGCGCGTCGTTGGGGAAGTTCGGCATCTGCTGCAGCTGCCGGGGCCGGCGCGGCGCGAGGCCGTAGCGGCCGTCGAACAGCGAGGCCCCGAAGGCGATGGTGACCGTCAGCTGATCGGGCGTGTCCTGTGGGCCGAGGATGCCGCTATCGGGCGGGGGGTCGTCGAGCTCGATCGCGCCCACGGCGTCGCCCTGCGTGAGCGCGCGTGCCCGCGCGCTGAGGTTCTGAAGCGCGTCGATCAGCAGCGCGCGGCTGGGGGCGATGGAGTCCAGCGCCACGAAGCTCGCCTGGCCTGGGGCGGACGTGAGCACCCCGGACTGGTTGGGCCCGTCGAATGGGACGCGGCTTGCGAGCTCGCGCGCGAGCGTGGCGCGCGCCTGCGCAGCCTCGCCTACCTCGGGCGTGCTCGCAAGCGCCTGGGACTCGCTCAGCGCCCCAGCCGCGGCGCCCATTCCCGCGGAGCCGAGCAGCGCCGCGGAGCGGGTCAGGAACTGCCGCCGGTCCAGCGGGCTCACTTCGCCGACCGCTCCGACGCCACCAGGCGTGGCGGCGCAGTGTTGACTTCGGTCTCCAGCGTGCCGGGCATCTCCTGCAGCGCCGATAGTGCGCCCGCGACGTAGCCGTTCAGTCGCTCGCGCTCGTATGCACTGAGCCCCGCGAGGCTTGGATAGTGTCCGTGGTGGCGGCGGCGGATCGAGTCCAGCACCCCGCCGAGTAGCAGCAGCTCGGTACGCACTTCGGCCTCGGTGTTCTCGCGCCCGGAGAGCAGCGGCTCGAGTGTGTGGAACACCTCCGTGGTCGCAGCGAGTCCCGCGGCGGTGCCCAGCACGCCCTGCCCGCTCCAGGGGACGTCGGTGCCGCTGAGCAGGTCGCGTTGGGCGTCCTCGATGATCTCGTGCGAGCGGGTGGCGTATTCCAGTGGGGTGATCTGCACGTGCGCGACGACGTGGTGCAGGCGCCGCAGATCGTGCTGTAGGCGCGTGCCGTAGCGGACCAGGGAGCTCGGGCTCTGAGCACTCCAGAGCCCGAGCTCGATGCGGTGCAGGCCCGTGAACCTAGGGTCGGCGCTGCCCTGCGGCAGCGAGCCTGGGGTGCCGTCGATTGCCTGGTTCAGATCGCCAAACAACCCGTAGACCGCGCCGAGATGCAGGTAGTCGGCCCAGGTCTGCTCCCAGGCCGACTTCGCTGCGGCGCGGTTCCCCGCCGCGAGCGCGGACCGCAGCGAGGCGCCGGCCGCGAGCGCGTGGGCGATCCAGCGAGCCGCGTAGCGGCGGTACTGGTTCTCGGGCGCGACGAACGCCCGCGCGGGCAGGGGGGAGAGGTCGGAGACCTTTTCCCCTGCCAGGTTCGTGCCGCTGTCCTCGAGTGCCGCGATTTCCGCGCCGTAGCGACTCGCGGGCGTGTCGGTGCCGTAGACCTTCGTCAAGCGTCCCGCCAGCGGATTCGGCCGCTGCTTGCCCGCGAGCTGTTTGGTCGCGAATGCGCCCGCCTTCTCATCCCCACCGCTCGGCGTCAGCGCCGAGCCCACGAACACTCCGATCGCCACGAGCAGCACAATGCCGCCGAGTGCCCACACCCCCCGGCGAGCGCCGGCCGGCTTCAGCGAGAATCGGGGCGTTGACAATTTATTAAATTTATTAATCAAATCGATAACAACAGCTGCGTGCGACCGACCCCGGCCCACGAGTGAACCCTAGGCAGCGCAAGTGAGCGCCTTGTTATCAGCGCGTAGCGGGCCTGTTTACGAGCTGTTATCGCCGACCCGGCCGGTCTGAGCCAGTCGCGAGCTGGAAAGTCACCAAATTGCAGGACGTCTGGGGCGAGTAACAAAAAACCAACGAGTCGGTGACGCCTTGTTGACATGGAGCGACTCACCCCTGCTGAGGATGAGCCCGCGAATCCGCAATGGGTGGCCGGGTCGCGAACATCTGCCATGACCGCCCAATGAGTAGAAGGAGACTCCCTTGCATAAAGGCAGGAAGGTCTTGGCGATGATCGCCGGGGTGCTTGCGATTGGGGCGGCGGCGATCGGCATTTCGATGGCGAGCGCCTCTTCATCGAATTCAGCGCTCACGGCGGCGACCACCCCGATCGAACACGTGGTCGTCATCTTTCCGGAGAACATCTCATTCGATCACTACTTCGGCACCTATCCCAACGCGGCGAACCCCGCTGGACAGCCGCAGTTCCATGCCCTGCCCGGCACCCCGGGGGTCAACGGCTTGAGCAACGGGCTGCTGAGCAACAACCCGAACCTCGCGAACCCCAAACGCCTCGGCCCCGCCGAAGCGCTGACCTGTGACCAGAACCACAGCTTCGCGCCCGAGCAGGAAGCCATGAACGGCGGGCTGATGAACCAGTTCGTACAGAAGACCACAGGCGCGGGCTGCCAGGAAGCCGGCAAAGTCGGCACCTCCTCCTACGGCCCCAAAGGCATCGTGATGGACTACTACGACGGCAACACCGTCACCGCGCTGTGGAACTACGCCCAGCACTACGCGCTGAGCGACAACTCCTACAGCAACCAGTTCGGTCCCTCCACGCCCGGCGCTGTGAACCTCGTCAGCGGCGACACAGAAGGCGCCGAAGTGCATGGCGGCACCAGCGCTGCCGTCGTCAACGGCGTCATGCAGGGCGACACCGAACCGCGCTTTGACCAGTGCAGCAACGCGAGCAGCGCGCTCGGAGCCGAAGGTCTGCCTGGCGGTGTCACGGTCTCCTACAACAACCAGAACATCGGCAACCTGCTCAATGAAAAGAACGTCACCTGGGGCTGGTTCCAGGGCGGCTTCGCGCCCTCGGCCAACGAAAACGCCGCCAAAGAAAAACGCGCGGTCTGCGGCTCCAGCCACAAAAACATCGGCGCCGCCACGGTCACCGATTACGTGCAGCACCACGAGCCGTTCCAGTACTACGAAAGCACCGCCAACCCCAACCATGTCGCGCCGAGCTCGCTTGAAAACGTCGGCAAGAGCGACCCCTCGGGGACGAAACTGAACGAAGCCGTCGACCACCAGTACGACATCTCATGGTTCAACAAGGCCGTCACCGAAGGCAACATGCCGCAGGTGTCGTTCCTGAAGCCGCCCGCCTACCAGAATGGGCACGCCGGCAACTCTGACCCGTTGGACGAACAGAAGTTCCTCGTCGATGAGATCAACCAGATCGAGCAGTCTCAGTACTGGTCGAGCACCGCGATCATCATCGCCTACGACGACTCCGACGGCTGGTATGACCACCAGCTGGGGCCGATCGTCTACCCGTCGAACGACACCGGCGATCAGCTGAACGGGCCCGGCAAATGCGGCACGGTCACGGCGGAAACGCCCGAACGCAAAGACCGCTGCGGCGCGGGGCCGCGGATGCCGCTGCTGGTGATTTCTCCTTGGGCGCGTCGCAACTACGTGGACGGCACCTACACCGTGCAGTCCTCGGTCACGCGCTTTATCGAGGAAAACTGGAACCTCGGCAAAATCGGGGGCGGCTCCGAGGACTCGACCTCGGGCAGCTTGGACAACATGTTCGACTTCGACCGCAGCGACCCGCGAGCGCCGTCGATCCTGCTGAACGACGAAACCGGCGAGATCCAGAGCGAAGGCTCCTCCGGCGAAGCGAGCGGCGAAGGCAAAGAAGGCAAAGAAGGCCCCGCCGGTCCCACGGGCGCCGTCGGTCCGGCAGGTCCCGCGGGCGCAGCTGGTCCTGCAGGTCCCGCAGGCGCAGCCGGCCCCGCTGGTCCGGAAGGCAAAGAAGGGCCTCCCGGCCACGTCGTGCTGATCGAATGCAAAGTCGAAAGGACCAAAGGCAAACCGATCGTTTGCACCGAAGTCACCGTCGGGGGCGGCGGCTCCAGCGCGAAAGCGAAAGCCTCACGCAAGCTGCGTGCGATCGTGTCGGTGAGCCGCAACCACAAAGTCGTCGCGCATGGCAGTGGCTTGTTGGGCAGCAAGATCAAGCTGATCCACAAGGCGCCGCTGAAGGGCCGCTACACGATGTTCGTGGACGTACCCGGGAAGACCACTATCTCGCGCACGGTTCGCTTCTAGGGACCGCTCGGGAGCAGACAGCAACAGGAGCAGGGACAGAAGCAGAGCGGAGACGAGGGCGCCCCAGCTGGGGCGCCCTCGTACGTCTGCTCACGGCGCCTGCGGACCACGCACGAGCTGCCCGGCGATGCGGATCGCTTCCTTTCCTTGAGGGGTCGGGGAGTGCCACCCCACCGCGCCGCCCCGGCGGCGGGCCGAAACCCAGTGCCACCGGGGTGTGCGTTTACCTGGTGAGTCGGTCGATGACCAACAGCGCGACCAGTAGCGCTACGCACAATGTCGTAATCGCCTCGTCCATGGTGACCTTTCTGGGCCGATGCCCCATTCGCGGCGCCGCTCCGGCGTCGTCCTTTTTCGAGCTGGCTTGAATGCCAGGCGGAGGCGAAAACTCGAAGCTGGCGAGGGTGCAGTGGGCGCGACGGGGAGCACTCAAGGGCCGTCTAAGGTGGCGAGGCAATTGCCCCTGGTCCACCCGATGAACCCTGGCGAAGCCGACTTGAAACCAGCCGGGGAGCAGGCGTCCTACGCCGCCGCGCAAAGCGCCAAAGACAGACGGGCTTCGAGCGCAGGCTCGAACCGGTTTGTCACGGGCAGCTTTCGCGGTAGGCGTAGTCGCCTGCTCGCCGGCTGAGAGCCCCTTTGCGCAATTCCTGCGCAAAGGGCTCGTGTTTCAAGTCGGGTTTGCCGGTGGTTCTGAGGGTGGCTTGGGGCAATTGCCGATCCACTGACAGACGGCCCTTGAGTACTCCCAGTCGAGACCACGGGACCCTCGCTCGCGAGAGTAGCCTCCCAGCCGGCATTCGAGTCAGTTTGAGAAAGGCAGACGCCGGGCCGGCGCCGTGAAATGGGGTTTCGACCCCAGGAAGCTCACAATGGACGAGCATTACGAGGTGTGCGTCGCGCTCGCTGGCCGTGCTGTGGATCGACCGACGACCGATAAACGCGCAACCCCGGTGCAACTGGGTGCGGCACATCCGCCGGGGTGTGCAGATCTCCACTCCCCCGACAACCCTCGCTTCTCTCTCCCCACTCCCCGCAACCACGGCTTCTCTCTCCCCACTCCACCCCCTCTCCCGAAGGCTAGGTCCCAGTCAACCCGCAACCAAGCCGCGTCTCTCACTCCTGTGATCGAGAGGGGCCGCCGCCCACGATTACATAGCTTTCACGACGTTTGACACGTTAAGCACAGCTTTGGACATGTACACAAAGCCCCGCAACAAATCCTGGACATGTAGCTATGCGGGGACGGATCGACGGATGAGAGCTTTATGGCCTGCCTATTGGGCAGACGGACACGGACGAGGACCCATGCCCGCCATGTGAAGTCAACGAGGCTCGACTGCGGGGATCGAGCCGGCGGTATAGGCGACCGCCGTGCCAAAGCATCCGCATCCCCACAAAACCATGGAAGGACAGAGCCTCGTGACTGCAATAACCCCTCGTCGGCTGTTGGCCATCGGGCTGGTAGCGCTCAGCTTGTTGGCTGCGCTCGGCTTGGCCAACTGGGTCTCATCTGCCCAGGCGGCCACGCTGAATCTGGAATCGCTCACCGCCGGTGAAGCCGAGCAGCTGCTCCAGAAAGGCGAAACGACCTCGGTCGAACTCGTCAAAGCCTATGAGGCCCGGATCGAAGCGATCAACAAGTCGGGCCCGGGCCTGAACGTCGTCACCCAACTGAACCCCAACGTCTTGGCGGAAGCGAAAGCCGCCGATAAGGAACGCAAGAAGGGCAAATCGCTCGGGCCGGACGCCGGCGTGCCGATCCTGCTCAAGGACATCATCGACGCTAAGCCGATGTATACCTCCGCGGGCGACTGGGCGCTGCGTGAATCGTTCCCGGAAAACGACTCCGGCGTGGCAAAGGTGCTGCGTCAGCATGGGGTGATCATCCTCGGCAAGGTCGGCCTGTCTGAGTGGGCCAACAGCTTCGGCAGTCAGCCTTCTGGCTTCGGCAACCTGACGGGTCAGGTACTGAACGCAAACGACGCCGCGGCGGGTCCAAGCGGGTCCTCTTCGGGTTCGGGCGCCGCAGCCGCGGCCGGGCTCTCGACGCTGACGATCGGCACGGAAACCTCCGGTTCGATCATCAGCCCCTCCACGGCGGAGAACGTCGTGGGACTGCGTCCGACGCTGGGCCTCGTGCCCGGTTACGGGATTGCTCCGATCGATGCCTCGCAGGACACCGCGGGCCCGATCGTCAAAACCGTGGAAGACGCGGCCACGACGCTGGAATCGATCGCCGAGGTGACGGGCTCAGACCCGACGGCAAATGCCGAGTACGAACCGATGATGGGCCCGCACTTCCTTGAAAACGAAGACATCCAGCCGGCGCCGTTTACGACGCTGCCGGACTACAAATCGGCCCTCGGTCTGGAATTCGTCAAAGGCAAGCGCATCGGCTTTAACGGCACCAGCGAAGCGATCCTGAAAGCGGTCGCCGCGCTCGAAGCCGCTGGAGCGATCATGGTCCCGGACGCCTCGACGTCGGTCGGCACGATTCCCTCGCTGCCTTCCAAATACGAGGAACACGCGACGATCGACGAGTACTACAAAGGACTCGGCCCCGCCGCACCTGTCAACAGCTTGGTGCAGGAGGTCCAGGTCGACGAAACCAACCCGCAGGAGGCGCTGAAGTTCGGCAACTCACAGCACAAGTCGGAGTCCGAAGCCGAAGACACGCCGGGCGGCAAAAACCAAAAAGAATATGAAGAAAAGCTGCCGATCCGGAAGACCGCATTCCATGCGGCGATCGAAAAAATGATGAAAGAACCAAGCGGTGGTGGCGGACCCGTGATCGCGGTCGTCGGCTCGGTCCCGAGTGGCCCGCAGGCCGGTGATCCTGAGATCACGGTGCCGATGGGCTACACCGCGACGCAGCGGCGCTCGCAGAACGTGAACATCAACGGTGGGGCCTACGACGAGCTGAACCTGATCGGCGTGGCCTATGTCGTTGAACAGTCCACGAAACTGCACAAACAGCCGGCGGAAGTCGACCCGGCGATGTATCGCTGTGCACACACCGTGCCCGCTGAGCCGTTCGCCAGCCGGGGTCACTGTAACCCCGACTACGAATCGATCAGCAAAGGCGGCTTCCGTACGACGCTTCCGGTGTTGCTGGAAACCACCTCGGCAACCACCCTCGAGAAAATGTTGACCGAAGGGTCCCTGACCTCGAAGGAACTGGTGAAAGCGGAGCTCTACCGGATCGCCCTCTCCAACGCGAACGGCCCGGCACTTCAGGCCGTGCGCAACCTCAACCCGAATGCCATCAACGAAGCATCGTCGATCGACCAGGCGAGGAAAAAAGGCAAAGCCGTAGTTGGGGCGCTGGCCGGACTCCCCGTGCTCGTGAACGACTCGATCGACGATTTGGGTCTACCCACGAGCGGTGGCTCGATTGCTCTGGAGGACGACCTGCCCTCCGCGGATTCGACGATCGTCTCGAAGCTGAAGGCGGCCGGCGCGATCGTGTTGGGCGACACCAACACTTCGGAGCTCGGCGGCTTCTTCGACCCGAACATGCCGCAGGGCTACTCATCGCTGGGTGGTCAGGTGCTGCTGTCCTCTGACACCAACAAAAACGTCGGCGGCTCATCGGCCGGCTCGGCAGTGGCGGTATCGGTGGGCATGGCTCCACTGGCAGTCGGCTCGGAGACCTCGACCGACAGCGCGCAGATGATCTCGGTGGCAGGAAACGCCGGTGTCGTCGCGCTGAAGCCCACGGTTGGCCTGGTCAGCCGCACAGGCGTGATGCCGGTGGCCAAGTCGCAGGACTCGCCTGGCCCGATCGGTCAGACGGTCGGTGACGTGGCGGCCGCGCTGGGCGTGATGGCGGGCCCAGACCCGAGTGATCCGGCCACGATTGGTCAACCCAGTCCGGTGCCGAACTACACCGCGGGCCTGACGCCCACCGCGCTGAGCGGTAAGAAAATCGCGGTCGTCACTGGGACGACCGCGCCTTACCCGACGGCGGTTAGCGAGCTGGCGACGCTGGGCGCCACGACTACGGTCGTAACCCCCGGGGCAGCGAGCAAAGCAGCGAGCATCATCCCGTATGAGTTCCACCGCGATCTGAACTCCTACCTGTCTGCAACGACGGGTCCGAAATCGCTTCAGGAAATCATCGAATACAACAACGCCAATCCGGTCGAGGGTCTGAAGTTCCAGCAGAACTCGCTGCTGTCCGCCCAGGCGGTCGACACCGGCGACCCGGCCACGACCACGACATACGAAGAAAACCTCAGCAAAGGCAAGTCCGAAAGTCAGGCTGTGATCAACACGATCATCCAGAATGGGACGCCTGAAGACTCAAGCGACGACTACGCCGGCATCATGGTGCCGAGCGGCAACGCGCTCGTGGGCATCGCCGATCGCGCCGGTTACCCGGTGCTCTCGGTCCCGGCTGGATTCGGTGCGGAGAACAGCTCGACCGGAGGCGATCCGATCGGGGTCGAGTTCATCGGCACCGCCTATAGCGAGGCGCAACTCCTGGACGACGGCTTCGCGCTCGAAGAAGGCCTGAAAGCGCGTCAGCTGGGTCCGGAATACATGAAATCCGCAGGCAACCCGACGTTCTCGGGGGCGCCGAGCGAGCTTGACCAGAGCATGTGGCGATGCGTGCCTGGCAGCTCGTTCTTTAAGCCCTACGCGTGCAACATCGGCGAACTGAGCGGCTGAGCAAATGCCGGGTCGCCGCCAGGCGCGGCGGCCCGGTCTGAAAGCACAAGCAAGGCAAACGGGCGGCCCTCTCTTCGGAGGGGGCCGCTCCTCGTTCGGGCCCGACTCCGGCTGCCTGGGACTCGCGCCACGGCCTCGAGCCCCGCCGGCGAGCGGTCGATCCGATGCGGTCTCAGGCACACTGCACAGATGCTCGAACGCCAGCCGTATCCGCACGCCGAGGGCAGACGCGGATGAGCACGCCGGAGGAGGACTCCGCCCGCGCGTTCCCGGTCCTGAACGACGCCGAGCTCGCGGAGATCGCGGCCTTCGGAACCGAGCGGCCGACGGTCGCGGGAGAGCTGCTGTTCGAGGCGGGCGAGGCCTCCTACGACCTGTTCGTGGTGCTGGAGGGGGAGGCCGAGGTGCTGCGGCTCGATGGGGCGTCGCAGAGCTCGATCGTCTCGTATGGGCGGGGCGGCTTCATCGGGGAGCTGAACCTGCTCACGGGCCAGCGTCGCTCGTTGAGCTGCCGCGTTACACGCACGGGCCGCGTCCTCGTGATCGCCGAACCCGAATTTCGGCGCCTGCTCAGCGGCCGTCCCGGGCTCGCGGAAAAGATCTTCAGCGCGCTGCTCGCGCGGCGCGAGGTGCTGCGCGCCGGAGATGGGGCGCAGGCGATCAGGATCGTGGGCTCGCGCTACTCGCCCCAGGCGATGAGCCTGCGTGCCTTTGCCGAGCATTCGCATCTGGCGCACGCCTGGATCGACGTCGAGGAGGCCGAGGACGCCGAAGCGCTGCTGGCCGGGCTCGGGCTTGCTCCAGCGGACATCCCGGCCGTGATCACCGACACGGAGATCATGCGCCGGCCGTCGGCCGCGGTGTTCGCCGAACACCTGGGTCTGACCTTTCAGGCGACGCCCGGCTTCATCTTCGACCTCGTGATAGTCGGGAGCGGGCCGGCTGGGCTGGCGGCGGCGGTTTATGGGGCGTCGGAGGGTCTTCGCACGGTCTCCCTGGACGCCGTGGCGATAGGCGGCCAGGCCGGTTCCAGCTCGCGCATCGAGAACTATGCGGGTTTCCCAAACGGCATCTCCGGCGAAGCGCTGACGGGCAGGGCGGCCGTCCAGGCGATGCGGCTCGGCGCGCGGCTGAACGCTCCCTGCGAGGTCGCGGCCCTGCGCAGCGAGGCGGGCTTTCACGCGATCGTGCTCGCCGACGGCAGCGAGATCCCCACGCGGGCGGTGATTGTCGCATCGGGCGCGCGCTATCGGCGGCTGGCGGTCGACGAGCTCGGGCGCTTCGAGGGCGCGGGCGTCTACTACGCGGCGACCGATCTTGAGGCCCGCGTATGCGGAGGCAGCTCGGTCCTCGTGATCGGCGGCGGCAACTCGGCCGGGCAGGCCGCGCTGTATCTGGCCGAAAGCAACTGCGCGGTCACGATCGCGGTCAGGCGAGACGGTCTGCGCGAGACGATGTCGCGGTATCTGATCGAGCGAATCGAAGTCGACCCGAAGGTCGAGGTCTTGACCGGCGTCGAAGTCGAGCGCCTGGCGGGCGAGGACCGTCTGGAGCGGGTGACGCTCCGACACAAGACGAACTCCGAGCTTCGCGAGCTTCCCTGTGAGGGTCTGTTTTGCTTCATCGGCGCGAGTCCCGCGACGGAGTGGCTGGGTGCTCGCGCGCGGCTGGACGAGGACGGCTTCGTGCTCACCGACCGCCAGCTGTCCGCAGCCGCCGACCCTAGCGCGGGCGAGCGGCTGCCGTTCGAGACCTCGATCGCGGGCGTCTTCGCCGTGGGCGACGTCCGCCACGGCTCGATGAAGCGCGTCGCCGCCGCGGTCGGCGAGGGCTCCAGCGCCGTGCGCTCGGTGCACGAGCGACTCGCGATGCAGGGCTAGTCGGGTCGAACGCGCTAGCGCGCGTTGGTGAACACGTCGGGACCGAACACGTTCGCCGAGGCGGCGTCGGCGAGCGCGGGCAAGCCCAGCAGCGACTCCCAGCTCGCGAGCGAGGAGTAGTGGTTGTAGGGCGTGGCGCTGACCGTGCCGGGCTTAATGAAGGGCGAGAGCAGCACCGCCCCAATGCGTCCGCCGCCGGGGCCGGTGATGCCGGGCAGCGGCGACCCCGGCCCCGGCGTCTCGCCGCAGCAGGAGCTCGAGTCTGACTGGGGGCCGTCGGACTCGTCGAAGGTGATCTCCAGCAGGCCACCCCGCTGGAACGCGGGCGAGGAGGTGATCTTCGGCACCCAGGTTTCGAGGAAGCGGTCGATGTCGCCCAGCGCAGAGGGTCCGCTTTCCTGATTCAGGCAGGGATAGTCGTGACCGTCTTCGCAGAGGTTCGGGGTGATGAACGAGAAGCGCGGTGTGCGCGCGGCCTTGGCGAGGTCGCTCGCGAGGCCGGTCTCGTGACGCAACGCGCCCGCGGGCATCGCGCCGTCGGGCGCGCCCAGCGCGACGACGTGTTCGTCGCAGTAGGCCTGGTCGTCGATCACGGAGTGGAAGTAGACGAACGGGTCGTGGCGTGTGGCATAGCCGTCGCCCGCCTCGGCTTTCTGGGTTTCGTCGGCCGCGTTCAGCGCCGGGTGCCCGCACGCGGCGCGCTCGCGCGTGGGGTCATTGCCCATGTCCTGCTCGTAGGCCTTCCACTTGCGTTTCGCCCCCGACAGCTGCGTGCCGATGTTCTGCACCGCGGTCGGGTAGACACAGCCCTCACCGCCCTCGATCCCGCCCGGCAGTTCCAGGCCGCCGATGAATTCGCCGAACACTTGGCAGTCTGACTGGGTCTCCAAGTTTGGTGGCTGGCCCGAGACCAGCGAGATGTAGTTGTCGTTGCTCTCGTGACCCGTGCCGTAGTAGTTCGTCAGCAGCCCGCCCTGGGCGGGCAGCGTCTGTGCGAGGTAGGGGTCGTCGAGCGGGCTGCCGAACGACGCTTCGTAGTCCTCGTTCTCGAGCACGATCACCCACACGTGGCGCACCTTCGGCTGCTTGTAGGGACGCGGCTTGGCCGCGACAGCCGGCCCCGCGGCGAGTCCCGCCGCGAGCGCGAGCAGGCTCGCGAGCACCGCGAGCGCGCGTTTGGCGTTCATTTCGCTCCGGGGACGCCCGTGGGGGCGGGCGGTTTCGCGATCGTGGGCGGGTCGAGCAGCGCGGGCGGCGACTTCAGGTCGAGGAAGTCCGCGACCGTGCGCGCGTTCGCATCGCGGTAGGTGAGCGCGGGGATGTTCCACTTCGCCTCGATTGTCGCGAGCACCGAGGTGTGGTCGTGGATCACGTTCGTGACCGCGCCCGGCTTGGAGTAGGGCGAGGCGACGATCCCCGGGACGCGCGGCCCGTACAGGTCATAGCCGCCCGGCGCGTCGCCCGCTTCGAGCTCCGGCGCGATCGAGTCAGGCGCGATTGCCGCGGGTGGTTTGACGTGGTCGTAGTAGCCGCCGTGCTCGTCGTAGGTGTAGAGGAGCAGCGTGCGCGGCCAGGCAGGCGAGTTCAGCACGGCGTTCACGACCGTGTACGCCCAGTTCTCGCCGTAGGAGAGGTCCTGTGGGGCCTCCTCGTCGCCGCCGGTCGCTTCGAGCTTCGCGCCGAGCGCTTCCAGTCCCGGTACTTTCGTGAGCGGCGCGCCGATTTCGGAGATCGCGCCGAACTCGGGGTCCACGAAGCTGACCGACGGCAGCGTGCCGGCGAGGCAGTCGAGGTAGAACTGCGCGACCGGCGCGATGTTCGCGGGGTATTTCTCGATCGTCGAGGGGATGATCGCGGTCTGCGGTAGGTCCGTGAAGTAATTGCGCCAGCTGATCCCGTAGCTCGCCAGCCGGTCGAAGATCGTGCCGTTTGGCGGCGGCGGATCTTGCAGACTTTCGCTGTCGGTGGAGACGTCGCCGTAGGCGGTGCCCGCCATCAGGAAGCGGCGGTTCGGGTAGGTCTGGCACGGTGCGGAGCAGAACCAGCGGTTCGCGAGCGTGAAGCCGCGCGCGAAGGAGTAGGCGAACGGCAGCACGTCCTCGGTCCAGTAGCCCATCGCCTGCGTCGAGCCCGTCGAGCGGATGAAGCCATCCATCTGGCCGCCGTCGATCTGCTCGTGCGTCGCGTTCCAGCTCTGCGATACGCCGTGGTCCTGTTCAGTCGTCGTGAACGGAAAGGCTCGCACGCGCTTGCCTTCGAGGTCGGGGTTGTGGTTGCGGGCGTTGCCTTCGGCGTCGAACTTCAAGCCGTGGGCCTTGGGCTGGCCGGAGATCGGTAGCGCCCCCAGCAGGTTGTCGAAGGAGTGGTTCTCCATCATCACGACCACGATGTGGTCGAACGGCAGCGCCTCGGTGGGCGTGCCTGCGGCGCGCTTGGGGTCGGGCAGGCTGCCGGGCGTGCGCACGGTCTTGCCGAGGGCGCTCGCTGCTCGCAGCAGCGGCCCGCCGGCGGAGACGCCAGCTACGACGGAGCCTCCGTAGCGCACGAAGTCGCGGCGCGTAAACGGGAGCTCGAGCGGCTTCTTAGGCCTCGGCGCGGGCATGAGCGGACACTTACCCGCGTCCGGCCGACACTAGTAAAGATCCTGTGAGCGCTAGACGAGCACGCCGGATCGCCGTTCTACGTACGGCGCGCCGAGCAGCTCCTCAGGCCCCTCGCATTTGCTGCTGCCGTCGCTCATTACGCGGTTTCGCCCCGCGCGCTTGGCCGCGTAGAGGGCGTCGTCGGCGGCCTTGAACAGCGACTCGTACGCGGCCTGCTCGCCGCTGGCGGCGCTGACCCCGATCGAGATCGTGATCGCCAGGCCGGCGGGGTTCGCCTGCTCGACGGCGCCGCGCAGGCGCTCGGCGACGGCGCGCCCGACCTCGGCGTCGGCGCCCGGCAGCACCACGAGGAACTCCTCGCCGCCGAGCCGGTAGACCAGCTCGAAGGAGTGCAGTTGCTTGCGCAGCGCGTAGGCGGTGTCGCACAGCACGGCGTCGCCGCGATCATGGCCGTGCTGGTCGTTGATCGCCTTGAAGTTGTCGATATCGCACAGCAGCAGGCACACAGGCTGCTGCGTGAGTTGCGCCTGGTGGGTCAGCTCGGCGAAGCGCGGAATCAGCGCGTTGCGATTGAACAGCCCAGTGAGCTGGTCGATGATGGCCTCATCGCGGTGGTGCAGCTCTGCGGCCTGCAGCGCCCACACGACCGTGACCACGCCCACGAGCAACGCGAGCGTCGCGAACAGCGGCGCGGGGTCATCGAGCGTCCACTGCGGGTGGGTCCCAAACGTGCTGGCGAGCACGACCGCGACGGCCAGCCCGAGCGCGGCGAGCACGACCTGCGCCCGAAAGCGCGCGGCGACCATCGCAACCGGGAGCGCGATCCACTGCAGCGCGACGCTGCGCGGACCGCCGCTGAGCGCGACGCCGCCGCCGATCAACAGCATCGTGATCACGATCGCGATTGCGCTGACCCGCTCCGGGTGGGCGCTTGAGTGGATGCGGCGCTCGACGTTGAGGAAGTTCAGCAGGGAAGCCGCGAACAGGATCAGCGTCCACCAGCCGACCCAGGGGGCGGCGGCCAGTAGCGCGATGCCGACGGCGGCCGAGCCGATCGTGCGGATCCTGCGCACCCGCGCGCTGGCGTCGACCACGCGGATGCGGTCGAGATCGGTGGGGCAGAGCCAGGAGTTACCGGCCATGGGGGCGCTTTCGACCGTGGGCCAGACCCCCTTTAGGGGTTGGGCGGCGAAGAAGACATTTGTCCTCGGAAAAACCGATTTTCGGAATATGCCGACCAAATGGGCGCGATCTTGCGAGTGGCCCCGCGGCGAGCGGCGCGCCTCTCGTACGCTGTGCTGCATGTACAGCTCCACACCGCCGACCGTCGGCGAGATCCTGGCGGCTCGCGCGGGCGAGGAGATGGCGCTCAACGACAGCTTCCTGAACCCCCAGATGGGCAGGGTCCTGAGGACGCTGGGCTTCGACAAGTCCTGGCGCGGGGGCGAGGGTGCACACCTGATCGATGCGGATGGCGAGCGCTATCTGGACATGTTCGGGGGTTACGGCGTCTTTGCGATTGGTCGCAACCACCCGGAGGCGATCGCCGCGGTGCAGGAAGTGATGGCGGCGGGCACGGGCAACCTGCCGCAGCTGGGCGTGACGCTGCTAAGCGGCGTGCTGGCTGAGCAACTGCTAGCGCGCGCGCCGGGCAGCGTGGCTGCGATGGTGTCGGCGAACACGGGCACCGAGGCGGTCGAGGCCGCGATCAAGGTCTCGCGGGCCGCCACTGGCCGCCCGCGCATCCTCTATGCGGAGCATGCCTTCCACGGGCTGACGCTGGGCTCGCTATCGCTGAACGGCGAGCCGATCTTCCGCGAGGGCTTCGGCCCACTGGTGCCGGGCTGCGACCCGGTTGCATTTGGCGATCTGGAGGCGTTGCAGCGCGAGCTGGAACGCGGCGACGTGGCGGCGTTGATCCTTGAGCCGGTGCAGGGTAAGGGCGTGAACCTGCCGCCCGAGGGCTATTTGGCGCGTGCGCAGGCGCTGTGCCGCGCATCGGGGACTTTGTTCGTGTGTGACGAGGTGCAGACGGGCATCGGGCGCACGGGGCGCTTCCTGGCGCTTGAGCACTGGGGCCTTGAACCGGACATGATCTGTCTGGCCAAGGCGCTCTCGGGCGGCCTGGTGCCGATCGGCGCGCTGCTGGTCTCGCGCGGGGCGTTCGAGCAGGTCTTCGACGGCATGGAGCGCGCGGTCCGTCACGGCTCGACCTTCGGCGGTAATGACTTGGCGGCGGCGGCGGCGCTGGCGACGCTGCGGGTGCTCGACGGCGAGGGGCTGGTGGCGCGCGCGGAGCGCTTGGGCGCCTTGCTGCTCGAACTCACTAGCCCGCTGGCCGAGCGCTACGAGGTCGTGAAGGAGGTCCGCGGTCTCGGTCTAATGTGGGCAATCGAATTCGGCCCCCCACCCGGACGCGCGGGCAGGCGCCTGTGGGAAACGGTCGAGCGCCGTCAGAAGGGGCTGTTCTCGCAGCTGGTGACGGTGCCGCTGTTCCACGAGCATCGGATCCTCTGCCAGGTGGCGGGCCACCGCATGAACACGATCAAGGCGCTGCCGGCGCTGAGCGTGGAGGAGCAGGAGATCCGTCGCTTCGCGGCGGCATTGGAGCAGACCGTGGCGGCCGCAGAGCGCTATCCCTCGGCGCTAGTTCGCTTCGGCGCGCGCACAGGCCTTCGGGCCGCGCGCGTACGCCGCTAGCCTTACGCGGCCGTGCACATACCTAGAGATGACATACGTAACGTCGCGATCGTCGCACACGTCGACCATGGCAAGACGACCTTGGTCAACGCGATGCTGTGGCAGTCGGGCGCATTCCGTGCCGGCCAGGACGTGGCCACGCGTGTGCTGGACTCGATGGACCTCGAGCGCGAGAAGGGGATCACGATCCTGGCGAAGAACACCTCGCTGCGCTACAGGGACGTCAAGCTGAACATCATCGACACCCCGGGGCACGCGGACTTCGGCGGCGAGGTCGAGCGCGGGCTGACGATGGTGGACGGCGTGCTGCTGCTGGTCGACGCCTCCGAGGGGCCGCTGCCGCAGACGCGCTTTGTGCTGCGCAAGGCGCTCGAGTCGAAACTGCCGGTGATCCTGGTCGTCAACAAGGTCGACCGCCCCGACGCGCGTGTGGCGGAGGTGGTGGACGAGGTCTATGAGCTGTTCCTGGACCTCGACGCGGACGAGCAGCAGATCGACTTCCCGATCGTCTACTGCAACGCCAAGGCGGGGATCGCCTCGCTGCACTACGAGACGGGACAGCCGCTTGAGGGTGACACGCTCGCGCCGCTGCTGGACCTGTTGCTGGAGCGCATCCCGGCGCCGACTTACGACCCGGAGCACCCGCTGCAGGCGCTGGTGACGAACCTCGACGCCTCGCCCTACGTAGGCCGCCTGGCGATCTGCCGCGTGCGCCACGGGACGATCAAGAAGGGTCAGCAGATCGCCTGGTGCCGCGCCGACGGCTCGATCCGCAAAGCGACGGTCGCCGAGCTCTACGTCACCGACGCGCTGGATCGCGTCGACGCGCCGGAGGCCGGCCCGGGCGAGATCATCGCGGTCGCCGGTATCGCGGAGGTGACGATCGGCGAGACGCTGGCGGATCTTGCGGACCCGCGCCCGCTGCCGGTGATCACGGTGGATGAGCCGGCGATGTCGATCACGCTGGGCGTGAACACCTCGCCGCTGGCGGGCAAAGATGGCGACAAGCTGACGGCGCGCCAGATCGAGGCGCGCCTGGACCAAGAGCTGGTTGGAAACGTCTCATTGCGCGTGGCGCCGACCGAGCGACCGGACACCTACGAGGTCCAGGGACGCGGCGAGCTGCAGTTGGCGATCCTGGTGGAGATGATGCGCCGCGAGGGCTTCGAGTTGACGGTGGGCCAACCGCACGTGGTCGAGCGCGAGATCGACGGTAAACGCCACGAGCCGGTCGAGTTGCTATCGGTTGACGTGCCCGAGGAGCACGTCGGCACCGTGACGCAACTGCTGGCAGCGCGCAAAGGGCGGATGGAGCACATGACCAATCACGGCACGGGCTGGGTCCGAATGGACTACCTCGTGCCGGCGCGTGGTCTGATCGGCTTTCGTACGGAGTTCCTCACCGAGACGCGCGGCACGGGGATCATGCACCACGTGTTCGACCGCTGGGAGCCGTGGGCGGGCGAGCTGTTGACGCGCAACTCGGGCGTGCTGGTGGCCGACCGCAACGGCGCGACCGTGACCTTCTCGCTGTTCACGCTGCAAGAGCGTGGATCTTTGTTTGTCGGGCCCGGCGAGGAGGTATATGAAGGGATGATCATCGGCGAGAACTCCCGCTCGGAGGACCTGGACGTGAACCCGGTGAAGGAAAAGCACCTGACGAACATGCGCTCCTCGACCTCGGACGTGCTGGTGCGCCTGGATACTCACCGCAAACTGACGCTCGACGAAGCGCTGGAGTTCGTGCGCGAGGACGAGGCGGTCGAGGTGACGCCGGTGTCGGTGAGGATGCGCAAGGTCGTGCTGACGAAGGTCGACCGCTTGAAGACCGCGAGGCAAGCGCGCAAATGAGCGAGATCAGCCTGCGGGGGCTGGTCAAGTCGTTCAAGGGCCCGAGCGGCCCGATCGAGGCGGTCCGAGGGGTCGAGGTGGAGATCGCGATGGGCGAGACGGTCGCGCTGTTGGGCCCGAACGGCGCGGGCAAGTCGACGACGATCGACATGCTGCTCGGCCTGTTGGAGCCGGACGCGGGCACGGTCTCGGTGTTCGGGCGCACGCCCGGCGACGCGGTGGCGGCGGGCGCGGTGGGCGCGATGCTGCAGACGGGCTCTTTGATCCGCGACCTGACGGTGCGCGAGCTGGTCAGCATGATGGCGGCGCTGTACCCCACGCCGCTGGCGATCGACGAGGTGCTGGAGCTGACGGGCACAGGAGAGTTCGCAGAGCAGCGCACGCAGAAGCTCTCGGGCGGGCAGACCCAGCGCGTGCGCGCGGCGGTGGCGCTGGTCAGCAACCCGGAGCTATTGGTGCTGGACGAGCCAACGGTGGCGATGGACGTCGAGGGCCGCCACGCGTTCTGGCGCGTGATGCGTGAGTTCGCGGCGCGCGGTAAGACGATCCTGTTCGCGACCCACTATCTGGAGGAGGCGGACGCCTACGCGGATCGGGCGGTGCTGATGGCGCATGGGCGGATCGTGGCGGACGGGCCGACGAACGAGATCAAGGCGATGGTTGGCTCACGCACGATCCGTGCGACCCTGCCGGGCGCGGAGCTGCAGGCGCTGGGGGGGTTGCCGGGCGTGAGCGCGGCGGACCGCCGCGGCGAGGCGATCCTGCTGACGTGCGCGGACTCCGATCAGGCAATCCGCGCGCTGCTGGCGGCCTACCCGCAGGCGCGGGACATCGAGATCATCGCGGCGGGCCTGGAGGAGGCGTTCCTGGCGCTGACGGGCGATCCGACGCAGGGGGATCCGGCGCCTTCTGCAGGCGCGGGCAACGGCGCGGCGGCCGAGACGGCGGCCAGCGCGGGGCGGATGGTATGAGCGGCGCGCTGACCTACACGCGCTACGAGCTGCTGCGCACATTTCGTAATCGCCGCTTCTTCATCCTCTCGTTGGGCTTCCCGCTGGTTCTGTACTTCGTGATCGCAGGGCCGAACCGCAACGTCCACAACCTCAACGACAGCGGGGTATCGCTGCCGCTGTACTTCATGGTGGGCCTTGCCTCCTTCGGGACGATGAGCGCGATGCTCTCCTGCGGTGCGCGGATCGCGGCGGAGCGCGCGGTGGGCTGGAATCGCCAGCTGCGGATCAGCCCGCTCTCGCCACGTACGTACTTCCGCGCGAAGGTGCTGACGGCGTATGCGATGGCGCTGCTGAGCATCGTGCTGCTCTACGCGGCGGGTGTTTCGCTGGGCGTGAGCCTGCCGGCGGGCGACTGGCTGAAGATGACGGGGCTGATGCTGGTGGGGCTGATCCCGTTCGCGGCGCTGGGGATCACGCTGGGGCACATGCTGACGCCGGACTCGATCGGCCCGGCGATGGGCGGCGGCGTGTCGCTGTTCGCGCTGTTGGGCGGGACCTGGTTTCCGCTAGGCAGCCACGGCTTCCTGCACGACGTGGCGCAGTACATCCCCTCCTACTGGCTGGTCCAGGCCAGCCACGTGGCGCTTGGCGGTAAAGCCTGGAGCGGCATGGCGTGGGCGGTGATCGCGGTGTGGACCGCGGTGCTGAGCGTGCTGGCAGTCAGGGCTTATCGGCGCGACACGGGCCGAGTCTAGGAGCGCTCTTTATGGGGCCGCGAATGGCCGATTCCGGTCAGTTGAAAGGCGCGAGCGGGCATGGCGCACGAGCGAGGCCTAGGCATTAGGGTACCGCCCGTGCATCGACCGATCGGAGCCTTCGCGCGCGCACTTCTGCTCGCCCTGGTGGTGCTAGCGATGCTGGCGGCAGCGGCGCTCGCGGCCACGGCCAAGAGCGAGAGCGAAGCCGAATTCCAGCAGCAGCTCGCGGCCAAACAGGTCCAGAGCGTGGCGATCAACAAGCGTCTGCGCTCGATGCGGGTGACGCTGCGCGACGGCACGCAGGTAACCACGCGCTATCCGAAGAAACAGAGCGAACAGACGGCCAAACGCCTGCGCGCGCGGGGCGTACACGTGACGGTGCTAACGCCCGCGGAAGCAAAGCATGAAGTGAGCCCGACGAAGAAGAAGTCCCACCACAAACTGCGCTACATCGCGGGCGCGGTGGTGATCGTGGTGATCCTGCTGGTGGCCGCAGTGCTGGTGGTCAATCGGCGCCGTCGCCGCGACTGAGCGAGGCGGCTCGGGCGAGGGCGGCTCTCGAGCGGTCGGTGGGCGAGTAGGCGCAGGCGATGAAGGTGCGCTGTGTGCGCCACTTTTTCAGCGACCGATAGCCATCGTATATACGCCGTATATACCGTGGCTATCGCAAGTCGAATTTCAGCAATGCAAGCGTTGACGCACTCGTCGCGGCCTGTCGCCGCGGACGTGTTCGGCGACGTGGATCGCCCCGCGCATGTCGTGCGCGAGCATGTCAACCATGTCGCGGGAGAAGTTCTCCTTGACGACCATCCGCAGCACGTCAATGTGCTGGGCGTTGGGGGGTAGCGTGTAGGCGGGGACGATCCAGCCGCGCTCGCGCAAGAGCTGCGAGACCAGCGTCAGATCGATGCGCTCGGGGTCCTCGGCGCGCACGACGACGATCGGGAAGCGGCTTGGGTCGTTGAACAGCTGCAAGCCCTCGATTGCGGTCAACTTCTCGGCCAGCGCGGTGGCGTTGGTGAGCACGCTGGAGACGATCTGCGAGTAGCCCTCGCGGCCGAGGCGCAGGAAGGCGAAGTACTGCAGCAGCACGGAGTTCGAGGGTCGCGAGAAATTCAGCGAGTAGTTGGGCATGTCGCCGCCGAGGTAGTTGATGTGAAACACGAGGTCCTCGGGCAGGTCGGAGGCTTCGCGGAAGACGACGGTGCCCATGCCGGGGTAGACGAGCCCGAACTTGTGGTTGGAGACGTTGATCGAGCGCACGCGTGGCAGCCGAAAGTCCCAGGCGAGGTCGGGCTCTGAGAACGGCGTGAGAAAGCCGCCGCTGGCGGCGTCGATGTGCAGGGGGATGCGCCAGCCGTGCTCGGACTCCACGCTTTGCAGGAGGGTGTCGATCGAAGCGAGGTCGTCCATTTGGCCGGTGAAGGTGGTGCCGAGCACGCCGGCGACGGCGATCGTGCGCTCATCGAGCAGCGGCGCCACCTCGGCGCCGCCGATCACGTAGCGGCCCTCCTCCATCGGCACGAGGCGCTGCTCGACCTCGAAATAGCGAGTGAACTTCTCCCAGCAGGTGTGCACGTCGGCGCCCATCACCATGTTTGGGCGGTCGGCGGGCTTGCCTTCGGCCTCGCGGCGCAGTTGCCAGGCGCGCTTGTGGGCGAGCATCGCGAGCATGATCGCCTCGGAGGAGCCGATCGTCGCCGTGCCTGTCGATTGCGACCCGACGGGGGCGTGGAACAACCGCCCGATCATCGAGACGACGCGGCGATGGATGACCTCGGTCTGCGGGTACTCGTCCTCGTCGATCAGGTTCTTGGCGAGTG
Source organism: uncultured Solirubrobacteraceae bacterium (assembly GCA_963697725.1). GTDB lineage: Bacteria > Actinomycetota > Thermoleophilia > Solirubrobacterales > Solirubrobacteraceae > Palsa-744. Next base: position 2,568,968 of record OY969096.1, on the reverse strand, counting down.
TCTCGGCGGCGAGCAAGTCGGCCTGGGGCTCCATCCAGCTCGTCACGAACGAGGCGAGGTTGAGCGCGGGGTTGCCGTCGAGGTTGAGCTCGTCGTGGACGAGCTGGTAGGCGGCGTTGGCGCTCATGCCTTGCGCGGGCAGGCGGTACTTGGGCACGTCGTGCGAGAAGGAGCGCGCGGCGTACGTGGGGGAGAGCATCTCCTCAGATTCGAGGTCGAGGTTGTGCATCGCCGTGGTATTCGCGGCGCACACCTGGGGTCATTTTTATTCTTATAGAAATCAATAACGAGAATCAGTCTTGATATTGTCGGGGCGATGAGTGGAGCCCCGGCCTTGGAGTTGGATGGCGCGGCCGTACGCATCGGGCGCCGCACGATCTGGAGCGAGGTCTCGATGTCGATGGGCAGTGGCGAGTTCGTGGCGCTGCTGGGTGCGAACGGCTCGGGCAAGTCGACGCTGCTGAAGGTGGCGCTAGGCGCGCTGGCGCTGTCGGGGGGGCGGATCGAGGTGCTGGGCGGCCCCCCGGGTTCGGGCAACGCGGCGATCGGCTACCTGCCGCAGCGGCGTTCGTTCGCGCCGAGTACGCGGCTACGCGGTGTAGACATGGTGCGGCTGGGTCTGGATGGCGACCGTTGGGGGTTGTCGCTGCCGGCAGCCTGGGGAGGGGCGCGGGGGCGCGCGGCACGGGCGCGGGTAGCGGAGACGATCGAGCTGGTGGGGGCGGAGGCCTACGCACAACGACCGATCGGGGAGCTTTCGGGCGGCGAGCAGCAGCGCCTGTTGATCGCGCAGGCGCTGGTGCGTCGGCCGCGCCTGCTGCTGCTGGATGAGCCGCTGGACAGCCTCGATCTCCCGAACCAGGCCTCGGTGGCGGCGCTAGTGGCGCGCGTCTGTCGTTCGGCGGGGGTGGCGACGCTGCTGGTGGCGCACGACGCGAACCCGCTGCTGCCCTATCTAGACCGCGTGGTCTACCTCGCGGGCGGGCACGCGGTGGAGGGGACGGTGGAGCAGGTGATCACGACGCAAACGCTGACGCGGCTGTACGGCGTGGCGGTGGAGGTACTGCGCGCCTCGGACGGGCGCTTGGTGGTCGTGGGTCAGCCGGAGCCCCCCGCGCATCATCACGACCGCCACGATCACGCGCACGAACACGCCCATGCCGGCTGACGCGGCGAACCCGACGCTGACGTGGAACCTGATCCACGACGCGGGCGAGGTGCTGGAATATCACTTCATGCTGAACGCGCTGCTGGCGGGCGGCGTGGTGGCGGTGATGGCGGGGCTGGTGGGCTGGATGATGGTGCTGCGGGGCGAGTCCTTCGCGGGTCACACGCTCTCGATGATGGCCTTCCCTGGTGCGGCGGTGGCGGCGCTGGCGGGCGTCGCGGGCGCGTGGGGCTACTTTCTGTTCTGCGGCGCGGGCGCCGCGGCGATCGCCCGTATCTCGGGCAGCCGGCGCTTCTCTTGGAGCGAGCAGTCCGCGGGCATCGGCGCGGTGCAGGCGCTGGCGTTGGCGCTGGGCTTCTTGTTCCTGAGCCTCTACGGCGGAGTGCTCGGTGATCTGGAGAGCCTGCTGTTTGGGGATCTGCTGGGCGTGAGCGACGGCGAGGTCCTGCTGTTGGCGGTGGTCGCGGCGGTTGCGCTGGTGAGCTTGGCGGCGCTGGGGCGTCCGCTGCTGTTCGCGTCGGTTGACGCCGACGTCGCGGCGGCGCGCGGGGTGCCGGTACGAAGGCTGTCGCTGGCCTTTCTGTTGCTGCTGGCGTTGGCGGTGGGGGCGACGAGCCAGGTGACGGGTGTGCTGCTGGTGTTCGCGCTGCTGGTGGCGCCCGCGGCGAGCGCGCAAGCGTTGACGGCGCGGCCCGCGGCGAGCCTGGTGTTGACCGTGGCGCTGGGCCTCCTGATCGTGTGGCTGGGCTTGGGGCTGGCCTACTTCTCGATCTACCCCGCGGGCTTCTTCATTACGACGGTGGCGTTTGCGGTCTACGTGCTCGCCCGCGCGACGGCGTTCGTGCGCGGGGTCACCTGATGCTCGGCCAGGAATTTATGCGCAACGCGCTGCTGGCGGGCACGTTCGTGGCGCTGGCGTGCGGCGTCTGCGGCTGGTTCGTGGTGCTGCGGGGGCAGGTGTTCGCGGGCGACGCGCTCAGCCACGTGGCTTTCCCGGGCGCGCTGGCGGCGGCGGCGGCGGGGATCGATGAGCGGATCGGGCTGTTCGTGGCGACGGTGGCGGTGGGCGCGGGGATTGGCACACTGGGGCGCGGGGTGCTGGGCCGGGGTGGCGGGCAGGCGGGCTCGCTGCCGGCGGACGACGCGGCGATCGGTACGGCCTTCACGTTCATCCTGGGGCTGGGGGTGTTCTTTCTGGCGCTGGCGGGCACCAGCTCCTCGGGATCCTCGGGCATCGTGGGCGCCCACACGCTGTTCGGCTCGATCTTTGGTCTGAGCGCGGGCGAAGCCCGTCTGGCGGCGGTGATCGGGCTGGGGGCGACCTTGGTGACGGCGGCGATCGCGCGACCGCTGCTGTTCGCTTCGGTGGCACCGGACGTAGCGGCGGCGCGCGGCGTGCCGACGCGCCTGCTGGGGATCGGCTTCGTGGCGCTACTGGGCGTGGTGGCGGCGGAGGCGACGCAGGCGGTGGGCGCGCTGTTGCTGCTGGGTCTGCTGGCGGCACCCGCGGCGGCGGCGCAGCGCTTGGTGCGCTCGCCGTTTGCGAGCGTCGCGCTGGCGGGCTGCCTGGCGGTGGCGGCGATGTGGGGCGGGTTGGCGCTGGCTTACGCGATTCCCTCGCTCCCGCCGTCCACGGCGATCGTGGTGCTGGCGGTGGCCACGTATGGCGTGGCGGCGCTGGCGAGCGGGCGTCCCCAGAGATAGGCGCAGACGCAACCGAGCACGAACACGGCGACGAGCAGCAGCACGGGACCGGAGTCCTCGCTGAGGGTCCCGATCACGCCGGCGGTGAGCCCCCCCGCGAGCGCGGCCAGCCAGGCGGGGTCGTCGCACACGGGCGCGAGCAAGCGCCTGCGGTTGCGCAGCCCGACTGCGCCGTAGATCAAGGCGAACCCGGTTGCATAGGGCATCGCGTGGTTCCCCAGCTCGTTCCAGGCCGCGGTGTAGCGGCGCACGATCACGTCCCGCAGGTCGCCGGCTGAGCGTGCGTGCAGGATGCTGCCAGTGAAGTGCCCGGAGCCGTGTGCGGTAGCGAGGTCGATCAGCGCGAGCCCGACTAGCGCGAGCAGCGGAGCCGCGATTCCGAGTAACAGCCGCCGGCGCGAGACGCCGCCGGGCAGCAGCAGGATCGTGGCAACGGCGAAGCCTGCGGCTACCAGGATCACCCCGCCGACGCCGGCGCCCAGGCGTGCGGAGCCCTCGATCGCGGCGAGCGCCACACCCACCAGCGCGATCGCGAGCGCGCCGCGCCGCGAGCGCGCCGCGGGGTAGAGCGCGGCGGCAACGGCAGCGAGGGCGAGCACCGCGAGCCCGGACTTCAGCTCGTTGCCGAAGCCGTAGAAGCGCGCGCCGAGGATGGGGTTGGGCCCGAGCAGCGAGCGCATCAGTAGCTGCGTTCCCGCGAGCGCATCGCCCACCAGCGCGAGGATGGAAATGATCGCGGGCGCCAGCGGGGCCCGCGGCCAAGACAGCAGCAGGTCGGTGAGCGCGGCGAGCGCGAAGCAGGCCAGCACGATCGTGGCGTACTCGACCGCGGCGCTGGGCTCGAACGCGGCGGGGAGGAGGACCGCGAGCGGCGTCCAGAGCACGGCCAGGGCGCCAACCCGCATGGCCCAAGCGCGCGCCGTGCGTCCATCCCAGGCTCGCGCGGTGCGCCGTGTGGCGGTCGGTAGTAGCGCCGCAAGCACCAACAGCAGCGCCCAGACACTCAGCAGCACCCCAAGCGCCTTCAGGCGCCGCGAGCCGACGACGTGTAGGCGTGCCATCAGCGAGCGCAGGCCGCTTGAGCTCAGCGGACCGTCAGTTTCGATGCGTTGCCCGCGCATGTCCTCGGGCAGGGGGAGGCCGAGCTGCGCGAAGATCGTGGGCGCGAGATCGACCGCGGAGATCAGACCACGCTGGTTGGTGGTGCGTGAGCTGAGGTTGCGCCCCCCGCGGCCCGGCAAGCCCGCGACGCCCGCCCACAGCAGTTCGCGGCCGGGACCTTCGGGGGCGCGTTGCAGCACGATCAGCAGTTGGCCGGGGGCGCGGGCGGCGCTCAGCGCGCGCAGGTCCCCGAGCCCCGCGGCGCCGCCTGGCAGGTCGCAGAGGACCAGGCGCTTGGCCCTTTGCAGCGCGGCGACCCGCGCCGTAAGCGTGCCGGGACTGCCGAGCGAGACAGCCGCGACGTGCCCCTGCGGGTCGGCGCCCGCGATTGCGTCGAGGTCATCCTCTCCCGTCACGCCCGCATAGCCCGCCCCGCCCGGCAGCGAGCTTGCGAGCAAGCCGGGTCGCAGCAGCTGGGGGGCGTTCTCGGCACGTTGCAGCATCGCTTGCCAACCACCTACCTCCGCGCCCCCGGCGCTTGCGTGCACCGACATTGCAGGGGGATGCTTGGAGTCGTAGGCCGAGGCGGTGATGCGCGCGCCCTGGCCGATGTCGAGCAGCATCTGCGCTCGCGTATAGGTGCCCTGGGTCGCGGACATGATCCCTACCGAGATGCCGGGAATGCCCGCGAGCCCGGGCTCGGAGACGGGCGCGAACGCGAGCACGACCGACTCTGATGAAGCCGGTGCGGAGACCGCGAGTGCCTGGGGGGCGAGACAGAGCAGGGCCAGGCAGGCAAGCAGTCCGCCCCGGCGCAGCTGCCTCAGCCGTCGGCTCCTTCGGTCGCGACCTCGGCCCTGCCTCCGCGTCGCGTGCCGGCGGGGCCGGGCATGCCGCCCTTCACGCCGGCCTGAGCGGCGGGCATCGTCCCCTCGACGTTCAGATGCGGCAGCGCGCGGTCGAGCCATGCAGGCAGCGCCCATGTGCGCCGGCCGATCAGATGCAGCACCGCGGGCAACAGCAGGCAGCGGATCACGAGCGCGTCGAGTGCGACGGCGCTCGCGAGGCTGAGGCCGAACTCCTTGATCACGCGCTCTTCTCCGAGCATGAACGAGAGGAAGACGCAAACCATGATTGTCGCCGCTGCGGTGACGACTCGTCCCGTCAGGGCAAGACCTTCGGCGACGGCGCGCGAGTTTTCTTTCGTGTGCGCCCAGCGCTCGTGGATGCGCGACACAAGGAATACCTCGTAATCCATCGAGAGCCCGAACACGATCGCGAACAGCATCACAGGGATAAACGACTCGATCGGGCCGCTTGAGACGCCGAACACGCTGCCGAGCCAGCCCCACTGGAAGATCGCGACGATCACGCCGAGCGCGGCGCCGATGCTCAGCAGGTTCATGACCGCAGCTTGCAACGGGATCACGAGCGAGCGGAACACGATCAGCAGCAGCAGCGCGGACAGCAGCACGACCACGCCGATGAACAGCGGCAGCTTGTGCCCAAGCGTATCTGCGAAGTCCACGGCCCCGGCGGTCACGCCGCCGACGTAGACCTTCACGCCGGTGGTAGCTTCGACCGGCGGTACGACGCGAGCGCGCAGTCGTTCGACTAGCTGCGTGGTGGCATAGGCCTGGGGCGAGGAGTTGGGATACACGGTGATCGTCGCGACGTCGCCCGCCGGGTTCAGCTTCGGCGGCGCGACCGAGGAGACCCCGCGCGCGGCGCCGATCGCCGATGTCAGCTTGTTGAGTCCGGGTTTGCCACCCTGTGGCACGCGTACAGCGACGAGCAGCGGGCCGTTAAAGCCTTCGCCGAAGCCCTGTGCGAGTAGCTCGTAGGCACGATGCGTGGTCTGGTCGGGCGGATCATTGGAGGCGTCGCTGGAGCCCAGGCGCAGCGCCACGGCCGGTGCGGCGATCAGCAGCATCGTGAGTGTTGCGGCGACCGCGATCGTGCGCGGGCGCCGCTCCACGAACATGCTCCAGCGCAACCACATGCCACCAGCCGGGGCGTCGGCAGCGTCAACCGCATCAGCCTCGCTGGCGCCCCCCGCGGTAGGCGCTGCGGCGCGACGGCGCGCCCGTCTGCTCGGCCGCGCCAGGCGTGCGCCGGCCATCGTCAGCAGCGCGGGCAGCAGCGTTAGCGATGCGGCCATCACGAGCAGCACGCCGATCGAGGCCGAGATCGCCACCCCGTAAAGGAAGTCGACCCCGAGCAGCATCATCCCGAGCAGCGCGATCACGACGGTGCAGCCCGCGAACAGGATCGCGCGCCCGGCTGTATCCATCGCTTGCACGACCGACTCGCGTGCGTCGCCAAACGTTGGTCCCGGGGTCACATAGGCCTCGCGGAAGCGCGTAAGGATAAATAGTGCGTAGTCGATGCCGACGCCGAGCCCGATCATTGCGGCAAGCTCGGAGGAGAAGTTCGGCGTGTCGACGACATGCGTGAACAGGGCGATCACGCCGAGTCCCGTGCCGAGCCCGAACAGCGCGGTCAGGATCGGCAGGCCCATCGCGATCAGCGAGCCGAACGTCAGCAGCAGCACGACGATCGCGGCGAGCAACCCAACCGCCGTGGAGATCCCGAAGCCCGCCTGCTCGGTCGACTCGATCGCCTGTCCGCCGAGCTCGACCTGCAGCCCGCTGCGTGCGGCCGCGCGGGCGACGTTCACCACGCGTTCGGGAGCCTCTTTCGGGAGGTCGTTGGCTTTTTCGTCGAACACCACGGTTGCGAAGGCGATCCGTCGGTTGGCAGAGATGGACTTGCCCGACGCAGCGCCGCCGTAGGGGCTGATCACGGCCGCGACGTGCGGGAGCTTGGCGACGCGCGCGAACATCGCGCTCATGCGAGCCTTCACCGCGGGATCCCCGACGGTGCCGGAGCTGACCTTGTAAACGATCGTGTCGCGGTCGCCGGCTTGTGCGGCGAAGCTGTGCTGCAGCAGGTCCGAGGCGCGCTGGGCGTCGGAGTTGGGCAGCGTGAAGTTGTTGGAGTAGCTGGTGCCCGCCGACTGGGCGAGCGCGTTGATCGCGACCAGTAGGAGGATCCAGCCGAGCGCGACGTACTTACGGTGGGTTGTCGTCCAGCGGGCGAGCTTGACCATGCCTATACCTCTGAGATGGGCTGCGGGGGGAGGCTCACCGGGAGAAAGGGCGGCCTCGCAAGAGAGTAGTACGCGACGGGGAGGCCTCTGTCGGATGCGCGCGGATGTTCACACGGCGCGAGCCTCCTCCGTGCTCGACTCCATGACGGCTCGACAGGCGGCGCGGGCCGCCGGAGCTCAGTTGACGCTGGGGTCCGCGGGCATCCGCGCCAGGAGCGCGTAGCTACCGCCCTTGCGCGTGAGCACGTTGCTCCACAACTCCTCGGGCAGCTCGCTGAAAACGTCCTCGGGCAGCGCGACCTGGGCGATCCAATCGCCCTCCTCGATCTCGGTCTCCAGCTGACCCTCGCCCCAGCCCGCGAAGCCCGCGAACACGCGCACCCGGTCGATTGACCGCGAGAGCTCCTCCAGCTCGGCGTCGGGCGAAGGAAAGCCGATTCGCCCCAGCACGAGCACGCCCGCCGGCGCGGGGTCGAGGAACTCGGCGAGGAAGACGATCGAGCTGGGCTGCACGGGACCGCCCACGAACACGCGCTCGGACTCGTCGATCGTCACCTCGAGCTGCGGCGCAGCCTCGCCGACGGTGACCTCGGATGGGCGATTGAGTACGACTCCCATTGCGCCCTCCCCGCTGTGCACCCCGATCAACACGACCGTGCGCTCGAAGTTGGGGTCGTGCAGGGCGGGCGACGCGAGCAGCAGCTGACCGACGAGCGATTCGTCCATGATGTGTGAGGCTAGCGCCACTCGGGTGCGCGGCGCGGCCGAGGCTGCCACGGGCGAGCTCGACGTCGCCGCGGTGCTCGCGGCGGTGACGAGATCATCCACGGACTCTGCGGCACGCGGTTCCTGCTTTCCGACGCGCAGCGAGGTTTGGCTTGGTCTGCTGCAGAAGGCGTCGTAACGGCAGGCACCGACGGCCGCGTCTGCACTAGGCTCTGATCCCGCCCGCGGACGTCGACATGCAAGCCAGCGACCTCGAGACACGCATCGCCGCCTTCCCGGCGTGGAGCTATCGCTTTGAGTTCGAGGGCGGTGTCAGCACGCCGCTGATCGATCGCGCGATGGTCAATCGCCACGAGCAGCGGCGCAAGTACTTCTTCGAGGCGTTGCTGCGCGCGACGGGTGGCTCGCTTCAAGGTCGGCGCGTGCTGGATCTCGGCTGCAGCGCGGGCTTCTGGTCGTTGGCGGCAGTCGAGGCGGGGGCGGACTTTGTGCTCGGCGTCGATGCCGCTGAGACGCAGCTCGAACAGGCGCAGTTGGTGTTTGAGGCCAAGCGGGTTGAACCCGCGCGCTACCGCTTTCAGCAGGGCAATGTGTTCGAACAGGACTTCGGCGAGCGCTTCGACGTTGTGCTCTGCCTGGGATTGCTTGATCACGTGGCGAAGCCGTTCGAGCTGTTTGAGCTGATGTCGGCGGTCGAGCCGCAGCTGATCGTGGTCGACACCGAAATCTCGCGCTCGCGGGTGAGCGTGTTCGAGGTGGACAAGCTCTACAACCGCGAAAACGTGGTCGAACATGAGACGGTGCTGATCCCCTCGCGCCTCGCGCTGACACAGTTGGCGGCGCAGTTCGGCTTCGAGACCAAGGCGCTGCCGCAGAACATGACGGACTACACGGGCATGCGTGACTACCTGCACCAGCGGCGCCTGGCCTTTATCTGTGCGAAGGACGCCTCGCTCGACGGCGTAGTAGCCGAGCAGCGGGCGAAGACACCGTGGTGGGTGACGGCCGCGGCCGCGCGACGCCGAGGCTGAGCAGACGCCGAAGTTGAGCAGGTTGACGCGACGAGGCTGCGTGGCGGCCGCCGACGCCCGTTATGCTGGCCGCGCATGGGCCTATCGAGCAAAACTGGAGGCTTGAGAGATGGCGAAGACACCCCAAGTTGGCGAGCAGGCGCCGGACTTCGAGATGCCGGGTACCGATGGGCCGTTCAAGCTCTCTGATCACCGCGGCGAGCGCGTGGTGTTGCTGTTCTACCCGGGCGACAACACGCCCTGTCAAATTTCCACAAGAGGCGGGGTAAATGTCTAAGACTCCGCAAGTCGGCGAGCCGGCCCCCGACTTCGAGCTCGCGGGCACCGATGGGTCCTTCAAGCTCTCAGACCACCTGGGAGAGCGTGTCGTCCTGCTCTTCTACCCAGGGGATGAAACGATGGTCTGCACGAAACAGTTCTGCTCCTACCGCGATCGCGCTGATGACTTCGCCGCGCTCGATGCGACCGTTGTGGGCATCTCCAAGCAGGATCTCGCCTCGCACGAGTCGTTCATCGCCAAGCACGGCCTGACCGTTCCCCTGCTGGCCGATCCTGACAGCAAGGTCGCGCAGTCCTACAGCGCGCACTCCTCACGACTCGGAACCAAGCGAGCGGTCATCGTGATCGACGAGCAGGGCGTCGTCCGCCATCGCCACGATCACCTGCTCGGGCTCGACTTCCAGTCGGTGGATGACTTGAAGCAGGCACTAGCGGCGATATAGCTCACGCATCTGCTCGCCGTGGCTTCGTGTCGGCGGCGAGTCGGGGTAGGACAACTACTACATCGACACTGGTCACTCTGGCTCGACGTGTAAATCCTCGCGCTGAAATCCTGATCGCGCAGATGCGCAGCGCGCAGTGAGTGCATAAGGGCAGGCTCACGAACACACCTCAGGCGGCTTCTGGGTGACCGCGAGCATCGTCGCCTGACTGAGCCGCTTGCGACTATTGGCCCACGCAGTCACGGCGTCGGCGAAGGGGACGCGCGTCGTACGCAAAGTAGGTCGCCTGCCCACACCCGGTGACCTCCTTTGTCTCGATCTTCGTGCAGAGAAGCTGCGCCAAGCCCGCCGGAGCCAGCAAGTCCCAGCGCACCGCAGCGTGCGCAACGGCGGGCGACGCGCGCCTCAACAGACGACCGAAATATCGCTACCCGATATGTTTTCGGAGTGCCGACGAACAGTAGCCGTAATGATCGCTCCCGCGATGACGCGATCGCCTCGCAGGAGCCGCCATTTGGGAGCGGCGAACGAGAGTTGGGGGACTTCACGACGCCGCGATCGGTCCTCGGGCTGGCCGCGGCCGCCATGGCGGTGGGAGCGGCTGTGGCGCTCCTCGCGCTGGTGCTGTTGGACCTAATCGGTTTGATCACGCATCTTGCGTACACCGGGACGCTAAGTACGAGCCTCGTAAGCCCCGACATCCATGCCTTGGGGGTGTGGAGTGTCCTAGTGCCCGTAGTTGGCGGGCTGATCGTGGGCGTGATGGCACGGGTCGGCTCAGAGCGCATTCGTGGTCACGGGATCCCCGAGGCAATGGAAACGGTCCTGTTGCGCGGCAGTCGCATGGAGCCCAGGCTGGCAGTGCTGAAGCCGATCTCCAGCGCTGTGAGCATCGGCACGGGTGGTCCGTTCGGCGCGGAGGGACCGATCATCGTCACCGGCGGCGCGCTCGGCAGCATCGTCGGGCAGCTCCTGCATCTGACCGCGGCGCAGCGGCGAACGCTGCTCGTGGCCGGCGCGGCCGGCGGCATGACCGCGGTCTTCGCGACGCCCGTCGCGGCTGTGCTGCTGGCCGTGGAGCTGCTGCTGTTCGAGTGGCGCCCGCGCTCGATGATCCCGGTCGCGCTCGCCGCGTGCTCGGCCGAGGCCGTCCGGGAAGCCCTCGCGAGCGCTGGGCTGCTGGGGTCGGCTCCACTGTTTGCGATGAGCGCTCATGGCTCCTTGGGCCTGTCGGTGACGCTAGGCGCGGCGCTCGTGGGTCTCGCGTGCGGTGGACTGGCGTGGGTGATGACGCGCTGCGTGTATGGCGCGGAGGATCTGTTCGGACGGCTGCCTTTTCACTGGTCGTGGTGGCCGGCGATCGGTGGCGTGTTCGTCGGTATCGGTGGTCTGATCGATCCAAGGGTGCTCGGCGTGGGCTACGCGACGATTGGTTCAGAGCTCGCGGGCGAACTCGCGCTCGGGGCCCTGGCCGTGCTGCTCGTGGTCAAGCTGGCAGTCTGGTCGATCGCGCTCGGGTCGAATACGAGCGGCGGAATCCTCGCCCCGCTGTTGATGCTCGGTGCCGCTGTCGGCGGGCTACTCGGCGCGATTCTTCCGGGCGCAGGAGAGGGGACGTGGGCGCTGATCGGGATGGCTGCTGCGATGGCCGGCGTGATGCGCTCGCCGTTTACGAGCATCGTCTTCGCGCTCGAGCTGACGCACGACGTCAACGCGCTCTTGGCGCTGCTGCTCGCGTGCACGATCGCTCACTTGGTGAGCGTCCTCACGCTGAAGCGCTCGATCCTGACCGAGAAGATTGCCCGGCGTGGTTACCACGTCACCCGCGAGTACGAGATCGACCCGCTGCATGCCCTGCTGGTGCGTGACGTGATGGCGACAGAGGTGTTGAGCGTGCAGCCACAGGAATCCGCCGAGCAGCTCTACGATCTCCTGCCCGAGGGCAGTGACGAGCGCCGCCAGCGCTTGTATCCTGTGATTGACAGCGGCGAGGATCTCGTTGGTGTGGTGGCATTCTCCGACGTGCTCGACGCCCACCAATCGGCCAGTCCGGAGAATGTCAGCGAGCTGGCGCGTCGCCCGATCATCGCCTTTGCCGATGAGACCTTGCGCGAGGTCGCCGATAGAATGGTCTCCAGCGGACATGGCGTGCTCCCCGTTGCCGATCGCGGGCACCCGCGGGGGCTCGTAGGGCTAATCAGCCAGTTCGATCTGCTCAGGGCCCACGAGCGCGTGTTGATCGAGGAGCGCCATCGCGAGCGCCCGCTGGGCCCCCGCCGAAGGATCTCGGAGCCCGGCCAGTTGCTCCCGATCCACGAGCCGACAATATGAGGCCTACCACCATCGCCCGTCCGTTGCTCGACGAGGACTACCAGCAGTTGCTCGCGTTTCGCAACGAGCTCCGTGAGTTCCTGCGCTGGAGCGAGCGGGCGGCAGACGAGAGCGGCCTGACACCGTCTCTTCACCAGCTCCTGCTCGTCGTGCGCGGTCATCCCACCAGTCCGGGCCCGACGATCGGCCAAGCGGCCGAGGCGCTGCACGTACGTCATCACAGCGCCGTCGAGCTCGCTCGCCGCGCCGAGACCGCGGGGCTGATCCTCCGCGAGCGCGATCCGCTCGACCACCGTCGCATGCACCTCGAGCTCACCGAGCCAGGCCGTAGGCAGCTGGAGGCCTTGACCCGAGCGCACCTGCCACGCATCCAGTCACTCGCCGAGGTGCTAGAGCAAGTCGTGCAACGGTCTAGGGCACGCCAGCAGTCGTGAATTACGTCTGGTTCTTGATCCGCTGGCTACACCTGCTCGCGATGGCGTTCTTCGTGGGTGGGCAGATGATGCTCGCCGCCATCCTCGTGCCAGTCGCAAGGCGCTCGGCCGACCAGGAGAGTCTGCGCGCGATCGCGCGCCGCTTCGGCCAGGGCACACTCGTGGCGCTGGGAGTGCTGATCGCAACCGGCACGGCGCTTGCGTTCCATCTGCACCTGTGGAGCAATCACACTTTCGAGCTCAAGCTCGCGCTCGTCCTGATTATCTGCGCACTACTCACATGGCACATACGCCGTCCCGACCTGCACGCGCTGGAGGCGACCGTATTCCTGCTCTCCCTGGCGGTCGTCTGGATCGGCCTGTACCTCGCCAAGGGCTACCACTGACGCTCAGCCGAACCTGAGTCACTGGCGCCGCGCAGGCAATCAATCATCTCTGGGTCGGCGAACGTAGAGGTAGCTAAGGTGGCCGAGCCTTCGCTGGATTCGCAGGTCAGTTTGACTTCTTTGGTTTCGATCGTGACTTTGCCGCTCGCGAGCGTGAAGCCGGCTTTTGCGGGCGGCTGTTCTTCGGCGATCGTTATCCCGGGTAGACCCGCAGCCGAAGCGGGCGTTGAGGCGAGCGTACCTGCGGCAAGTGCGGTTGCGAGACAGGCAATGGAGAGTGTCGCTTTACGCAACATTTGTACGTCCTTCCAGATGTAGTTAGAGATCCCGGCTGAGTGCTCACCGAGCCCCGCCCGACAGTCGAGAGAACCTGGCTGAGAAGCGCGACGGGCGAGGACGGCGGCATCCTGCGGGTGTCAAATGTTGATCGCCGCGACCGTATGACTTAGGCCGTGGTCCCTACGCTACGGAAGGGCAGGTAGAGCGGATTAATGAAAATCGCGCAGTGGCGGGCAGATCGGTGTGATGGGAATGTGCGCGACGGGGGCGGCATCGCGCTGATTCGTCTCGGACTCGCCGTTTGCTACCACGGGCACCCGGATAAGAGGCTCACTAACTCCGATTTTCACCAAGCCGAGCTTGGTGGATGAGAAGTGCCCGAGCGAACGCGCCAGGCAGATGCCAAGGTCGCGGCGCTGGCTCAGCGGAGGGCGTCGCTAGCGGCGCATGCCGAGGACGGATCCTGCCTCGCGCGCACGCAACTGCTCGACGGCGCGCCTGCCATACAGCTCCGCCAGCTCCAACTGCATGCTGCGCGGCTGCTCGCCAGGCCCAGGCGCCCGCCTCTCCCACCTACCGTCGTCCTGCAGCACCCACGAGTTCTGATTGTCGGCAAACGCGCGCGCGAGCGTGTCCAGCAGCTCCGCACGCAGGTCCGCCGAAGCGATCGGCACCGCCAACTCGACGCGATGGTCGAGGTTACGTGGCATCAGGTCCGCGGAGGAGATGTAGATCGTGTGCTCGCCATCGCGCTCGAAGCAGTAGACCCGCGAGTGCTCCAGCAGCCGCCCGACGATCGAGACCACGCGGATGTTCTCCGAGACGTCCGGAACGCCCGGTCGCAGGCAGCAGATCCCGCGCACGTTCAAGTCGACCTCCACGCCGGCCTGCGAGGCGCGGTACAGCGCGCGGATGCAGCGACCGTCCACGAGCGAGTTCATCTTCATCGTGATTCGCGCGGGCGAGTCCGGCGAGTGGGCCTCGATCGTGCGCTCGATCTGCTCGATGATCCCGTCGCGTAGCTGGTTCGGCGCCATCAGCACCTTGCGGTAGTGCAGCGGGCGGCCGTAGCCCGTCAGGTAGTTGAACATGTCCGCTACGTCCGCGCCGATCTGCTCGTCGGTTGTGAACAGGCCGAAGTCCGTATACAGGCGGGCCGTCGCCGAGTGGTAGTTGCCGGTGCCGATGTGCACGTAGTTGCGCACGCCGTCGCCCTCGCGGCGCACCACCAGCACGCACTTGGCGTGGGTCTTCAGCGAGGGCTGGCCATAGACCACGTGCACGCCGGCCTCCTCCATCGCCTTTGCCCAATGGATGTTCATGCCCTCGTCGAAGCGCGCCTTCAGCTCGACCAGGGCGACCGCCTGCTTGCCTCGCTCGGTCGCGTCGATCAACGCCGGCACGAGCGGGGAATCGTCGCTGGTTCGGTACACGGTCTGCTTGATCGCGAGCACGTTCGGGTCCGCCACCGCCTGCTCCACGAAGCGCTCGACCGAGGTCGCGAAGGAGATGTAGGGGTGGTGGACGAGCAGGTCGCCTTCGCGCATCGCGCCCAGCACGTCGGGACGCTCGTCCTCGTGGCGCAGCAGCCGCGGATGCGTGATCCCCACAAGCGCCTCCTCGCGCAGCTCGCCATGGCCTGGCAGCCTGACGATCTGCCACAGCGCCCCCATGTCGAGCAGACCCTGTACCGGGTAGACCTCCTCGTCGTCTACGCCCAGCAGGCCGCTCAGCTCGGCCAGCAGTCGCTGGGAGATGTCGCCGCCGACCTCGACCCGCACGATCTCGCCAAAGCGGCGGCGGCGCAGCTCGTCCTCGACCGCCTGCAGCAGGTCCGCCGCGTCGTCTGAGACCTCGAGGTCTGCATCGCGCGTGACACGGAAGACGTTGGAGTCGACGATCTCCATCCCAGGGAACAGGGCGTCGAGGTGGTGCGCGATCACGTCCTCCAGCGGCACCAGCAGCGTGGGCGCGGGCGCGGCCTGCTTGAGCGCGACGAAGCGCGGCAGGATCTCCGTCGGGACCTTCACGCGTGCGAACACCGTCTGGTCGGTTACCGGGTCACGGACCATCACCGCGAGGCTCAGCGAGAGGTTCGAGATGTAGGGGAACGGGCGCCCTGGCGCCACCGCCAGCGGCGTCAGCGCGGGAAAGATCTTCTTCTGAAAGTGCGCCGCCAGCTCCGCGCGCTGGTCCTCGTCCAGCTCGCGCACTCCCACCAGCTGGATGTCGTTGTCCGCTAGCGCCGGGCGCAGCTCGCCCTCAAAGCAGTCCGTCAGGCGTCTGCCCAGCTCCAGCACCCGCGCGCGGATCAGCGCGATCGTCTCAGAAGGGGTGCGCCCGTCCTGGCCGGGGTTCTCGACGCCCGCGTCGATCTGGTCGCGGATGCCGGCGACCCGCACCATGTAGAACTCATCGAGGTTTGTCGTATAGATCGCGCAGAACTTGACCCGCTCCAGCAGCGGGATCTGCTCGCCCTCCGCGAGCTGCAGCACGCGATCATTGAAGTCCAGCCACGAAAGCTCGCGGTTGATGTACAGGGCCGGGTCATCGAGATCCGGCGTCTCATCGCGCCTCTGGGCCTCGCGGACCCCGCGTTCCGGTACCAGCCGCGCGGGCGTCTCGGCGAGATCGACCAGGATCGGTGAGCTTTGCACTGTGTCTTGATCGCGCTGGTCATCCATGCACCCATCACGCTACACCGTCCCAGGCCACGAGCGCGAGTCACGAGCGTGTCCGAAGAGCTCTGTTCACATTCCTTTGACATCTCTCCGTGTCCGACCCAAGCCGCTAGGGTGGGCGCCAGATAATGGCTCGTCAGCTTTGGGTACTACGTCACGCCGAGGCCGAGCCGCACGGAACGCGCTCGGACTCCGAGCGGCGGCTCACGCCGCGCGGCGAGCAGCAGGCGCGGGCGGCCGGAGCTGCGCTCGCGCGCATGGCCCCCGGGTTCGAGGCCGTACTGTCGAGCCCCAAGGCGCGGGCGCGCCAGACCGCGGAGCTAGCCGCCGAGCAGTGGGATGCGGCTCAGCGCAAGCTGTTGCAGCTGCACGACGCGCTCGCCTCCGGCTTCGACGGGCGCCAGGCGCTCGATGCGCTGTCAGCGATCGGTGCCGACGGACGGCTTCTGATCGTCGGTCACGAGCCCGATCTATCGGGCGTCGTCGCGGACCTCACCGGCGCCCGCGTGGATCTGAAGAAGGGTGGTCTGGCGGTCGTGCGACTAGAGGGCGTCGGTGGTGAGCTCGCGGTCCTGATGAGGCCCCGTGAGCTCGCCCTGATCGCCGGTCTCCCAGGCGACGGGCACTGAGGCCGGTACGTCGACCTCGACCGAGTTGACGTCCAGCGATTCCGCCGCAAAGCGGTAGCCGATGCCGAAGTGGGTGTGGATGTAGCGCCAGCGCGGCGAAGCCTTCTCGAGCTTCTGGCGCAGCTTTCGCACGAACACGTCGACCGAGCGGTCGCCGCGGACCATCGTGTAGCCCCACAGCCGCGAATAGATCTCCTCGCGCTCGAGCACGCGGCCCTCGGCCGCGGCCAGCAGCTCGATCAGCTCGAACTCGCGGCGCGTCAGATCGAGGCTCGAGCCGCCGACGAAGGCCTGGAAGCGGTCCGAGCGGATCTCGACCTCGCCGGCCATAAACGGCTTGGTCTCGGTACGACCGCTGGGACGGCGACGGCGACGCACGACGCTCTGCACGCGTGCGATCACCTCCTCGGGATGGCAAGGCTTCGTGATCCAGTCATCCGCGCCGAGGCGTAGTCCGCGCACGCGCTGGGCGACCGTTGAGGGGCCCGTGCAGACGACGATGCCGAGGTCCGGCAACGCCCCGCACAGACGCTCCAGCCACTCCCAAGCCTGCGGGCCGAGCACCGCGAGGTTGACGACCAGCGCGCTGAGGCGCATCGAGACCACCGCGTCGGTGGGGACAGGGCTCGCGAGCACGCGGTGCTCCCAGCCCAGACGATCGAGGCGCTTGCTCAGCACCTGGATAAAGCCGCTGTCACGGTCGAGGACTGCGATCCGCAACGCGGCGGATGCGCCCCCCGGGCCCGACGGCGCCGCCTCATCCCTGGCGGTGATGCTGTCCGTCATTGCCGCGAAGCATAGGGGAGCGCGTTGACCCCGTAGCCCCGCTGGGAAAATTGTCACAGGATGTTCACACCCGGATTCGGTGTTTGCGGGCGCCTCGCCCGCGCGCTCAGAGGTTCTCGGGCGCGGCGTCCGGCGCGGCGTCGGGCCGCCCGCCGGGATGCGATGAATCCGAGAACTCGCGGAACAGCCCCGTGACCACGAACGCCACCTGCTCGCCGATGTCCACGGCGTTGTCGCCGATTCGCTCCAGGGCACGGGCCACGAGGATCATGTGCATCGCCCACTCGCGCGTGTCCGGGTCGTCGCCGACCTCGATCGCCGTGCGGAAGATCTCGCGGTTCAGGCGGTTGATCTCGCGGTCTTGGCGCACTAGATCCTCTGCCAGTTCCACGTCGCGACCCGCGAAGGCCGCCTTGGACTGGGCGACCTCCGAGCGCGCGTAAGCGCCCATCTTCGCCAGCGCGTCCAGCATCTCCGGGCGCACCGGCGGCTCGTAGCCCGACAGCGGGATCATCTTCGCGATGTTCACGCACTGATCGCCCATGCGCTCGATGTGCTTGATCAGGTGCAAAAGCGCCGCCACGAGGCGCAAGTCGCCTGCCACAGGCGCCTGCAGCGCCAGCAGCGAGAGGATCCCCTGATGGACCTCCAGGTAGCGACCGTCAACGCGGTCGTCGTCCGCAATCACCATCTGCGCCAGCTCCACGTCCTGGTGGCGCAGCGCCTCCAGCACCCGGTCCAACTGCTCGATGATCAGGTCGAGGCCGCCCAGCGCGTTGACTTCCAGCGCATGTAGCTGCTCCTGGAAGTGAGCCCGCCCCTGCGATGTGCCGCCCGCGGTGCTCTCGCCCGCCAACGTCTGACTCGCGCCCGTCGCGCCGACTGCCTCGGCCATCGCGCGGGACGGCCCCTCGTTGCTAGCCGAACTTGCCGGTGACATATTCCTCCGTGCGGGAGTCGTTCGGGTTCGTGAAGATCTGCTGGGTCGGACCGACCTCGACCAACTCACCGCTGAGCATGAACGCCGTGCGATCGGCCACGCGTGCGGCCTGCTGCATGTTGTGCGTCACGATCACGATCGTTACCCGTTTCTTCAGCTCCTCGATCAGCTCCTCGATCTTCAGCGTTGCGATCGGGTCAAGCGCCGAGCAGGGCTCGTCCATCAGGATCACCTCGGGTTCGACCGCCAGCGAGCGAGCGATGCACAGGCGCTGCTGCTGACCGCCCGAGAGGCCCGCGCCGGGCGCGTCGAGTCGGTCGGCCACCTCCTCCCACAGCCCCGCGCCGCGCAGCGCCGCCTCCACGCGTGCACGCAGGTCGCCGCGGCCCGCGCGCCCGCCCGCGCTGAGGCGCAGGCCCGCGGCGACGTTGTCATAAACCGACATCGTCGGAAACGGGTTCGGCTTCTGAAAGACCATGCCGATCGCGCGGCGGACCGCCACCACGTTGACGCCGGGGGCGTACACGTCCATCTCATCCAGCAGCACGCGACCCTCGGCGTGCGCGCCGGGGATCTCCTCGTGCATGCGGTTGATGCAGCGCACCATCGTCGACTTGCCACAGCCCGAGGGGCCGATGATCGCGGTCACCTCGTTGGCGTTGAAGTCCAAGTTGACACCCTTGACCTGCTCGGCGTCCCCGTAGAACGCGCGCAGTCCGTCGAGCTTGACGCTCAGACCCTGCTTGGAGGCGGTCGCAGTGGTTGGGGCCGTGCCATCGCTCGCGGAGGGCGCAGACCCCTCCGGGATCTGCGGCGTGATCCGTTCTCGCTCTTGCTCGGTGCGGCTCTCGGGCTCCACGTTTGCGTCCTGCACGTTAGCTGTCTGGGAGGGGATTGCGTCAGGGGTCATGCGAGACGGCTCCTTCGCGAGATCAGTCGGGCGATCAGGTTGAGCAGCAGGATCATCACCACGAGCGTCAGAGCGGCGCCCCATGCCCGGTTTACCACGGCCGTCGTCGGCGAGGTGACGTCGTTGTAGATCTGTACCGGCAGCGAGTTCATGAACTGTCCCAGGTTGAAGTTCGTGTTGCGCGTCGTGGCCGCCGTGAACAGCAGCGGCGCGGTCTCGCCCGAGGCGCGCGCCACCGCCAGCAGCACCCCGGTGACCATCCCCGGCAGCGCTGTGGGCAGCACGATTCGGAAGATCACCTTCCAGCGCGGCGCTCCCAGCGCGAGCGCGGACTCGCGCAGCGCCCCCGGCACCAAGAGCAGGATCACCTCGGCGGAGCGGATCACGACCGGCAGCATCAGCAGCGACAGCGCCAGCGAGCCCTTGTAGCCCGCGTAGGAGCTGCCAGTGCCCACGACCAGCACGATGTAGATGAACAGGCCGAAGACGATCGAGGGCACGCCCGTGAGCACGTCCACGAAGAAGCGCACGACGTTCGCGAACAGGCTGTTGCGTCCGTACTCCACGAGCCACACCGCCACGCCGATGCCGATCGGGATCGCGATCACCGCCGCCAGGGCCACGATCTCGATCGTGCCGAGGATCGCGCTCTTGATGCCGCCGATGCTCGAGGTCTTGAAGAACGTGTTGCCGGTCGGGTCGGTGCTAAAGAAGCTCCAGCTCCACGACCCCAGGCCCTTGCTCAGCAGGTAGTAGACGACCAGCACCAGCGGGATCAGCGCGATCACCGTGAAGGCCATGATCAAGCCACGTGCGAAACGGTCCTTGCGCCGCCGCGCGGGGCTGACCGCGAAGCGTGCGAACAGCTCGCCCGCAGCCTGGGGGTCGCCGGCGCCGTGCGCGCTCATGCGCCTGCCACCGCCCCCGTCACCGGCGCTCCGCCGCCCGCGAGCCCCGGCGTGGCCGAGGGGGTCTTGCCTTTGCGCGCCGCCCGGCTGACCAGCAGCCGGGCGATGATGTTCACCAGCAGTGTCAGCACAAACAGCACGAGTCCCGCCGCGAATAGCGCCGAGCGGTGCAGCCCCGTCGCCTCGCCGAACTCGTTCGCGATTACCGCCGCGAGGCTGTAGCCCTGGCCGAATAGATGTTTGCCCAGCTGGGGCGCGTCGCCGATCACGATCGTCACCGCGATCGTCTCCCCGATCGCGCGACCCAGGCCGAGCATCGCGCCGCCGACGATGCCCGCGCGGCAGTAAGGCAGCACCGCGGTGCGGATCATCTCCCAGCGCGTCGCGCCTAGGCCCAGCGCGGCCTCCTTGTGGTCGGCCGGGACCGTCGCCATCACCTCCCGCGCAATCGCCGAGACGATCGGCAGGATCATGATCGCGAGGATCAGCCCCGCGATGAAGTAGTTCGGGATCGTGACCGCACCGCCGCCAATGAAGGGGATGAACGACAGCCGATCGGACACCCATTGCTCGGCGGGCTGCAGCTTCGGCGCGAGGAAGAAGATGCCCCACAGGCCGTAGACCACAGACGGCACCGCCGCCAGCAGCTCGACCAGGATCGTGAGCCCGCCGCGCAGGCGCAGCGGGCATAGCTCGTTGGCGTAGATCGCTGTGGCGACCGCGATCGGGACGCCGATCAGGAGCGCCAGGCCCGAGGTGATCAGCGTGCCCAGCACCAGCGGCAGCGCGCCGAATTTGTTGCCGCTGACGTCCCAGTCGTTGTCGAAGGTGAAGCCGAACACGCCGGCGTGGGCGAATGCCGGGCGCGACTCGTTGACGAGGCGTATGAAGAAGTAGACGATCAGCGCCAGGATCAGCCCGGCCAGGATCGTCAGCCCATACTTCAGCACCCTGTCGGGCAGCCGCGCAAGCGGCGACCGCGCGAGAATCGAGCGGTCGCCGCTTGGCATGACTGCGGTGCTCATGGTCCGTTGTCTATCCGATTTCCGGACCGAGCCGCCGGCTCAGCCTTCGATCGGCGAGCCGTTGCATTCCAGACCCTTGGCCGCTTCCTTGGATTTCGCCAGGATCGCCGCCGGCAGGCCCGCGTAGTCGGCCTGCGAGAGGATCGACTGCCCTTCGTTCAGGCCGTAGGTGATGAACTTCACGACGCCCTTGGCAGCCGCTTCGCCGCCGGGGGTCCCCGCCTTGCAGAGATCCTTGTTCACGACGATGAACGTCTGCGAGGTGATCGGGTAGGCCTTGGCACCCGTCGGGTTGGCGATTTTGATGCCGAGGTTCGCCGGCACCTTCAGGCCTTCGGCCGCAGCCGTGGTCGATTCCAGCGTCGGCGAGACGTAGCTCCCGGCGGCGTTCTTGACCGCTGCGTAGGTGAATTTGTGCTGCAGCGCGTAGGCCTGCTCGACGTAGCCAACCGCGCCCGCCGTCTGCTGTACCGCGCCGGCGACACCGGCATTGCCCTTGGCGCCGGTGCCCGTCGGCCACTGCACGTCCTTGCCTTCGCCGACCTTGCTCTTGAATTCGGGGTCGACCGTGGCGAGGAAGCCGGTGAAGCCGGCCGTCGTGCCCGAGGAGTCCGAGCGGTGGATCACCGTGATCGCCGTGCTTGGCAGCGACACGCTCGGGTTGAGCGCCTTGATCTCGGGGTCGTTCCAGGTCTTGACCTTGCCGAGGAAGATGTCACCGAGCGTCTTGCCGTCGAGCTTCAGGCCCGCCTGCACGCCGGGGAGGTTGTAGGAGACCGTGATCGCACCCAAGAACATCGGGATCTGCACCGCTGGGCTGCCGTTCTTGGCGAGCGCTTCTTCTTCTTCGGCCTTCAGCGGTGGGTCGCTCGCGCCGAAGTCGACGGTCTTGGACTCGAGCGAGGTGATGCCCGCGCCGGAGCCGACTGCCTGGTAGTTGACGGTCAGACCTGACTGCGACGAGGCCCACTGTTCGTAGACGGGCGCAGCGAACGTCGAACCTGCACCCGAGATCGTCCCGGAGGCGCTGCTCGATGTCGAGCTGGCCGAGCTGCTGCTCGATGAGCTCGAGCTGCTGCCGCAGGCGGCAAGGCCGAGCGTTAGCAGCGCCACGCTCGCGAGCGCGCCAATCTTGTGCTTGATCACTACGTCTCCTCTGGCTGGATTACGTGATTTTTTCCGCAGCAAGGTCGATTGCAGACCTCGCCGGTTCTACTGCCCGCAGTCTCTTAACCGCCTGTTGCCGCGGTGTGAACATTTCGTGAAAGGTCGGCCTCGTCATCCTGCGGGTCGACAGGGCGCACGATCGTCGGCGCGACGGCGGACTCGCGTGTCGAGGGCTGGGGCTGGAAGCGGTAGCCGAAGCCCGGATGCGTATGGATGAAGCGACGATCGGGCATCGCCGCTTCGAGCTTTCCCCGTAGCTTGCTGACGTAAACATCGACCGAACGGTCGCCGTGGCGTAGTTCGCCGCCCCATACAGTCGTGTACAACTCGCTGCGGGTGGCAATCGCGCCGATCCGGCGCGCCATCGCGACGAGCAGCTCGAACTCGCGCACCGAGAGGCGCACCACGCGCCCACTGGCCAGCACGAGACCGTCGCCGAGCCTGATCTCAAGCTCGCCGGCGTACAGCGTGTCCTCACTCTCGGGAAGGCTCGCCACGCTTACGAGCCTCTCACGCGCGTGTAGGGTTGAAGTTGCAAACTCGTAATCGGGCCGTGAAAAAATCGTAAAAGGTAGGCACCCGGCGGGTTTGCGCAATATCCTCGCGCGATGGCTCTGTTCAATCGCGCCGTTGACCCCGTGCTGATGTCCCTCGTGGAGGAGGCTGGGCGCAACGTGCAGCGCTCCGGTCTGTTGCTGCACGACCTGTTGATCGACTACCCCGAGCACGCCACGCTCGCGCAGGACCTGAAGGTCTGCGAGCAGGAAGGCGACCGCATCACGCACGACATCATCCACCGCCTCGCGGGCGGGCGCGTGCGCGCGCCATTCGCCGCCGGCGACGGCTACGCGCTGGCGACGGCGCTCGACGACATCGTCGACCACTCTGAGAACGTCGCCGCGCAGCTTGGCCTGTATGGGGTTGAGGCGCCGATGGAGCAGGCCGTCGAGTTCACCGACGTGCTCGTCGGTGCCGGTGAGCAGATCGCCCAGGCGCTGCGCTGCCTGCGCAATGGCACCGAGCTAGGGCCACACCTGGTCGAGATTCACCGTCTGGAGAACGAGGGCGACCGTCTGCAGCGCGACGGGGTTGCTTCGCTGTTCGCCGGGGGCATCGACCCGATGGTGGTGATCCGCTGGAAGGACATCTTCGAGTCACTGGAGGCCGCCGTTGACGCCTGCGAGACCGTCGCGCACGTGCTCGAGGGGATCACGCTCAAGCAGCGTCGGCGGCGCTGACCCAGCTCGCTCCGAGCGCCGAGCAGGCCCTCCGCGCCGCGCTGAAGCAGGCGCAGCCAGACGTCAACAGTGGTGCCGGTCGGGAGTGGGAGCCTCCTTCACGTTTCAATATCATATTGTTCACCAAAAAGGTTTGCAAAGTGCGCAATGGTGTGCAACACTCGGCCTTCGTATTAAGTCTTTGTGGATCGGAGTTATGAGGTATGGACAACTTTCATTTTGCTCGGCGCGGGGGCGTCGGCGGCGATAGGCGCATGATGCGCTCAAGCCGAAACAGCTAGATGTCGGGCAATCTCTCGGGCGACGTGGACCTCGGGCTTGCCGACGGTTCAGACAAACCGCTGCGCGTCGCGATTATGGACAGCGACTCGGGCTTTCTACTCGTGCTCTCAAAGCGCTTGGAGCGACTCGACTGGCAGCATCGCATGCTCGCCTTCAGCGCTTCGGCCGCGAGCATTGCCGCGCTCGAGCTCGACGTGCTGATCCTCGACCTTGCAAGCCTCGGCGTCGGACGCTGGAAATGGCTCGAGCGTATGTGTGACGCGGAGCCTGACTTCAGCATCGTGATCTGCACCGGCAGCTCGACCGTCGCCGAGCGCGTCCGCGCGCTACGGCTGGGAGTCGACGACTGGCTCAGCAAGCCTTGCCATCCCGAGGAGCTGATCGCGCGCGTCGAGTCCGTCGCCGTGCACGCGCGCAAGCCTCAGCTACGCAGCCTCGAGCCCGTGATTGTCGGCGAGGTCGAGATCCGCCCCGGCCAGTACCAGGCCTTCGTAGCGGGCGAGAGCGTGAACCTCACACGCCGCGAGTACCAGCTGATCGAGCTGCTGTCCGATGCGCGCGGCGAGATCCTCGAGCGCGAGCTCATCTACAAACGCCTGTGGGGCTATGAGATGGGGCGCAATGATCGCTCCGTCGACGTTTTCGTGCACAAGCTCCGTCGCAAGCTCAAGGATGCCTCGCCGCAGTGGAGCTACATCCAGACCGAGTTCCGCGTTGGCTACCGCCTCCTGGCAAAGCACGAGGCGCCGTCAAGCCCGCCGCTCGAGCTGCCTCTGCCGGGACGCCCAGATACCGAGCTGCCCGTGCCGCTCGCCGCCTGAGCCGCGCTCAGCCGCTCGTCGTAGGTGGCGCATTCAGCTGCAGCTGCGCCCCCTTCGGATCGCCGATGAAGAAGATCTGAAACGGCGTGGTGGCGCCCGCGTCCAGCGAGGCCAGCACCGCGCGCCCCGCCGCCACGAGCTTTCGGCCCCGGCGCGCAACCGCGTCGATCACCAGTTCCGGCTGCCCCGTCGCCGAGCCGTTGTGCACCGCGCCTTCCAGCGTCGAGGCACCGGCTTCGCTGCTCAGGTGCTGTTCACTGATTCTCGGCTGCGCAGGAGGAGTACCGCTCGCCGGCACGCCTTCGCCCACGCGTGCGGTCACGCTGCTGGCGGTCGCCGCCTGGATCTGGTCGTCGATCCAGAGCACCTCCGCGTGGGGTGGCAGCAGCGCCACCGAGGTCAGCGTCTTCGCCAGCCCAGGTGTGCCATTGCTGTAGACGCTCGCGCCCCGCGCGTTCTTTAGCTCGAGCGAGATCGGCACTTCGCGCAGCGCGCGCGCCGAGGTGTTGTGCAGCGTCACGACCGCGGCCGTGCCTTCCTTGCCCTGCACGATCTCGGCGGCCGCCACCTTCACCGCCGTGCTCTCGTGCGTGATTTCTAAGCCTTTCTGTTTCGCCAGCGTCACGCGCTTGGCCGCGCGTTCCAGCTTCGCGCTCTTTTCCGCCGTCGTCTCGCAGCCGCTGCAGAGCAGCGCAAGTGCCAGCAGCACCAGCGTCAGTGCGGCCGGGACAGGCGCAGTGCGCATCATGCCCCCCCAAGCTCGTCGTTCACCCGAACACACCGCTGATGTAGTCGCGCGTGCGCTGCATCGTTGGGCGGTCGAAGATCTGCTCGCTAGTGCCGTACTCCACGAGCTCGCCCAGGTGCATGAACGCCACGTGGTCCGCCACCCGCTGCGCCTGCTGCAGATTGTGCGTCACGATCACCACCGCCACGCTCTCGCGCAGCCCCACGATCAATTCCTCGATCGTCGCCGTGGAGATCGGGTCAAGCGCTGAGCAGGGCTCATCCAGCAGCAGCACCTCTGGTTTCGCCGCGAGCGCCCGCGCTATGCACAGCCGCTGCTGCTGTCCGCCCGACAGCCGCAGCGCCGGCCGGTTCAAGTCGTCTGCGACCTCCTCGTAGAGCCCCGCCCGCGTTAGCGCCTCGGCCGCGGTCTGCTCGAGCTCCGCGCTGCGGCGTCGGCGGCGACCGTGCTTTGGATGCTCCACGAGCGCGTAGGCCACATTGTCGAGGATGCTCATCGGGAACGGGTTCGGCTGCTGGAAGACCATCGAGACACGACGGCGCAGATCGTTGACCTCGAGCTCGTGGATCTCCTCGCCGTCGAGCGTGATGCTTCCCGCGCGGGCGGCCCCCGCCGTGACCTCCGTGAGGCGATTGAGCGATCGCAGCAGCGTCGTCTTGCCCGAGCCCGAGGCTCCGATCAGCGCCAGCACCTCGCCCTGGCGGACGGGCAGGCTCACGTCGCGCACGACCCAGCGGTCCCCGTATGCCAACCACACCGATTCCACGCGCATGCGCTCGCGCACGCCCGTGATCGCGGGCCGGGCCAGGACCGGATGCGCGGGGACGGGGGCCGTCGCTGCGCCGTTTGTCGCTGCGTCCGGGGTGGCGACGTAGGGATCGCGATCGACAACTATGCGCCGCACCGGCGGCGGCATCATGGGATCCATGGAATCGACCTCCCGATCATGCGCAGCCTCGCGGCGAGCGCGTTGCCCTGTAGTCGTTGCGTGTCGCCGGTCAAACGTGTGACCAGCGCATTCAGCAGCAGCACGATCATCAGCAGCACGAACGCCGCCGCGTAGGCCTTCTGTGGCGCGCCGCCTTCGCCTGCGGGCGAGTTCGTGTAGACGTAGCTCGTCAGCGTCGATCCCGTGCCGCGCAGGTTGCCGAGGACCGGCACGTTGCCGACCGCCTCGTTCTGCAGCGTCACCCCGATCAGGATCGTGACGATCGCCGTGTCGCCGATGATCCTGCCCATCCCCAGCACCAGGCCGCTGGCGATGCTCGGCCGGATCGCTGGGAGCAGCACGTAGCGGATGCAGCTCGCGCGCGTCTTGCCCAGCGCGTAGGCCGCCTCGCGCATGTGATCTGGAACTTGGGCGAGGCCCTCGCGTACCGAGCCCACGATCAGCGGCAGCGCCAGCACCGCCATGATTGCGCCGGCCGCGAAGAACGAGCGCCCGTAGACCGAGCCGTTCGCCGCGCGCTGGGAGAGGAATCCCAGAGCGCTCTGCGAGAACACCAGCAGGCCGAAGATCGCAAGTACCACGCTCGGCACGCCGCCGATCATCTCGATCGCCGACTCCACCCCGCGCGCCAGGGCGCGCGGGCGCGCGTACTCCGACAGCCACGCCGCGATCCCCACGCCGATCGGACCCGCGATCAGGATCCCGAGCGCCGTCAGGATGAAGGTTCCGATGATCGGGTCCAAGAAGCCGCCCGCTTCGTCCTGGTGCACCGCCGGCGCCGGCGACTGCACGAACAGGCTCGGTTTCAAATAGGAGATCCCCTTCACCAGCATGAACAGCACGATCGCCAGCGCGATCGCGCACAGGGCTATGCCTGTCGCCCAGCACAGCCAGTAGCCGATCCGATCGATCAGCGGCCAGGAGTCCGTGCGCTGGCGCCCAGGCTTAACCGCCGTGAGTCCCGGGGGCGGCGCGAGTGGCTTCGGCGCCATGGGTTCGCTCGCCATCATGCACGGATCCCGTAGCGTTTCAGCGGCTGCTTCGCGGCCCAGCCCGCGAAGGAGAGCAGTGCCGCCGAGACCAGCAACACCGCCGCCATCGCGTAGACCGTGTGGGCCAGCACAGGGATCGTCAGCCCTTCGGAGTTCTGCACGATCGTCGCCGCCAGCGGGCGGACCGGCTCGAACAGGAACGTGATCCCGTCCAGCGGGTTGGCCGCGAAGCCGCGTCCACCCGAGACCATCGAGAGCATGATCGCCTCACCCAGGGCGCGCGCCGTCGCCAGCACGGTCGCCGCGACGATCGCGGGTCGCGCCGTGCGTAGCGAGACTCGCACGATCGTGCGCCAGCGGTTGACCCCCAGCGCGACCGATCCTTCGTGCCAGGCAGGCGGCACGCTCGCCAGCGCCGCCGCGATTAGGGCGACCATGATTGGGGTGATCATCACCGCCAGGATCACCGTTGCCGTCGCGAGGTTCGCGCCGTTCAACTGCACCACGTAGCCGACAGAGGCCTTGCGCGCGTTGCTGATCAAGTGACTGTTCACATATGGGGCGATCGCCAGGATGCCAATCAAGCCGTAGACCACCGAGGGGACCGCCGCCAGCAGCCTGATCACCGGGTCGAGCGTGCGCTGCATCCGCGCGGGCGCGAACTCCGTCAGGAAGATCGCCGCCAGCGTCGAAACCACCAGCGCGATTGCGACCGCGAGGATCGTCGTGACCAGCGTTCCCCACAGCAGCGACCAGCCGCGGAAGTAGTACAGCGAGTGGCCCGGCAGCGCGGTGTTCTGCTCCATCGCGCGGATCTGCTCATCGACATCTCCACCCGGCCCGAACCAGCTCAGGCCGTTGTGGCTGAACGAGGGCCACGCCTTCAGGAAGACCGTCACCACCATCGCGACGATCAGCACCAGCACCGTCGCCGCCAACGCGCCGAGCATGCGCTCGGCGCGTTGGTCGGTTGTGCCTATGACCCGCTGGCGTAGGTGGTTGAAAGCGCCTGCGGGCAACGTCGCTCGCTAGTGGATGGCGATCCAGTTGGAGCTGACGATCGAGCGTACGGCCTTGTTGCCGGCCTTCGTGACCCAGGCGATGAACTTCGCCGCTTCGCCTTTCGGTGCGCCCTTGGTGACGAACCAGAAGTTACGCACGCCAAGGTACTGGCCGGACTTCGCGTTGTTCAGCGTGCAGGGGATGCCCTGGTAGCCGACGTTGTTGGTGCCGGTGGAGAAGTCCAGCGAGACGAAGCCGATCGCCTGTTTGTCGCCGGTGACCGCGCTCGCCTCTGTACCCTCGGAGTTCTCTGGCGTCGCGCTCGGAGAGATCTTCAGGTTTTCCCCGAGGAAGATGTTCTGGAAGGCGTCTTGCGTACCCGAGGCGCCGTCACGGTCGAAAAGGTCGATCGGTCCACTGACCTGTGCGCCGGGGACCTGGCTCCAGTCGCGGATCGCGCCCGTGAAGATGCCCGTGACGGTCTGCTGGGACATGTTCGCGATCTTGTTCGAGGGGTTCGTGATCACGCACACGCCGTCGCGCGCGACCTTCGTGAAGATCAGTCCGTGGGGGTCGACGCCGGGGATCGGGTCGCGCGAGGCGTCGCCGATGTCGACTTTGCCGCTAGCAGCATCGGAGATGCCGATCGCGCTCTGCCCGCCGCCCACTTTCGGCGCGGACTTCTTCGTGGCCTTGTGGTAGGCCGTCGCGAGTTTCTGCACCAGCGGGAGCATCGAGGTCGAGCCGTCGAGGATCACCGTCTTGGCGACGGCACCCGCAGGCACGACCAATGCCAGGGCGAGAAGTAGTGAAACGATCAAGGTGCGATGAGCGCGCAAGATATTTGACTCCTTTGAAGTCCGACGTTGGTAAGGCCCTCAGCAGAGGCCCGGGTAGGGGCGGAAACAGCTCGAGGCATTGATCGATTCGGTGAAGGCCAGGGCGTCGCCCGAGCGCAAGAGTGTCGGTCTGAGATTCATGTTGTGTGTCGTTTTTGTGAACGCCTCGTTGACGCCGAGGGGGAGGCGGGTGTGAGTAATTTGTTGCCGCTTTGTGAACGCGATGTACACGTCGGTCGGCGTCCGTGTGTCGTTTTTGTGAACGCCATTGCTTTTCGTTGTGGGGCATGTGACGCTGCCGCCAATCGGATGGGCCCGAGCGCCCGCGTGGGCCCTTCCTCGAACCTCTGCCCGCCCAGCTCTCAACCACCGGCTTCTCTCTCCAACACCGCTTCAGATGACAGACGAGACCACTCCAGCTTCCGAGCCCGATCCCCCGACGCCGCCGCCCGCGAGCAACGGCGCCTCCAGCAATGGCACCACTCGGACAGGCCGCGCTCAGGTGCGCTCCGGGCTCGCAAATCGGCGCAACCCGGCGCTCGTCAAGCTCGTCGAGTTCGCCCAAACCGCGCGCCGGATCGCGCTGCGCGACCCGCTCGCGCTGTTCCTGCTGATCGCCTCGATCGTCTTGGCCGTCGCCTTCGGCACGCTGCTCGGGCAGATCAAGCCCGCCAGCAAAGGCTCACAGGTGCCGCTTAGCCAGGTGCAGAAACTGGCCAAGGAAAAGGGCATCGCCACCGCCACCCTGCTCGACCACGACAGCCGCGTGGTCGTGACCACGACCGGCACGACCACGATCACCAAGCCCAAGCGCGGCAAGGGTGGAGGAACCGAAGCGGTGACCACGCCCGTTGGCCCGCCGCGGCTGCTGTGGGCCGCCTACCCCGCCTCCGGCGCCCAGACCGAGCAGCTGGCCGACGAACTCGGCACCAGCGGCGCGACCGTCACGATCGACCAGCAGTCCGGCAAGCCGACGAAGGCGATCATCGTCCAGTTCCTAATCCCGATCCTGCTGCTCGTGTGCCTGTTCTCACTGTTTATGCGCTTTGGCGGCGAGGGCGCCGCGGGCGGGATTGCGGGCTTCTCCGAGTTCACCGGCAAGGGCCGGAAGAAAGGGAAGGGACGTAGCGAAGCGATCACCTTCGACGACGTCGCGGGCGCTGGCGAGGCGTTGGCCGAGCTCAAGGAGATCCGCGACTACCTGGCCGACCCAAGCAAGTACCTCGCGGTCGGCGCCGCCGCGCCCAAGGGCGTGCTGCTGGTTGGGCCTCCCGGCACCGGCAAGACGCTGCTCGCGAAGTCGGTTGCAGGCGAAGCCGACGCGACATTCTTCTCCATTTCGGGCTCGGACTTCGTCGAGTCGCTCGTCGGCGTCGGCGCCGCCCGCGTTCGCGACCTCTTCCGCAAGGCGCGTAAAGCCGCCCCGGCGATCATCTTCATTGACGAGCTTGACGCCGCGGGACGCAAGCGCGGCGCGGGCATCGGCCAAGGCAACGACGAGCGCGAGCAGACCCTGAACCAGATTCTTGTCGAGATGGATGGCTTCTCCGGCGACGGTGGGCTGGTCGTGATGGGCGCCACGAACCGGCCCGACATCCTCGACCCCGCGCTGCTGCGTCCCGGCCGCTTCGACCGCCAGATCGTCGTCGACGTGCCAGACGTGCACGGTCGCCTCGAAATCCTGCGCCTGCACGGCGGCAAGCGCCCGCTCGCCCCCGGCGCCTCGCTCGAGGAGGTTGCGCGCCAGACCCCCGGCTTCAGCGGCGCCGAGCTCGCGAACGTGATCAACGAGGCCGCCCTGCTCAGCGTGCGCGACGGCAACGCGCAGATCGACCAGCACACGCTCGAGGAGGCGATCGACCGCGTCGTGGCGGGGCCCGCCAAGAAGCACATCCTGACCGAGGAGGAGCGCTGGCTGATCTCGATCCACGAGGCCTCCCACGCCGTCGTGACCGAGGCGTTGGGACACACCTCCTCGACCCGCAAGCTCTCGATCGTCGCTCGTGGACGCCAGCTCGGCACCGCGGCGCACATGCTCTCCGACCGCGACCAGACGATCATGAGCGAGCCCGATCTGCAGAGCCAGCTGGTCGTGATCACCGCTGGTCTCGCGGGCGAGCGGATCGCCTTCGGTCACAGTTCCACCAGCGTTAATGACGATCTGCACGCCGCGACCTCGCTCGCCCGCAGCATGGTCACCTCCTTTGGCATGTCCGAGGCGCTGGGCCTCGTGACGATCGGGGAGAAGAGTGGCGAGGTGTTCCTCGGAGCCTCGCTGCAGGACCTCGGCTCGGTCGGCCCGGAGACATTGAACGTGATCGACAATGAGATCGAGCGCCTGGTGGGCGATGCCGAGGCCCGCGCGGCCAGCGTGCTCGACCGCAACTGGAGTACCGTCGAGGAGACCGCCGCCGCGCTAATGGAGCACGAGACACTCTCGGGTGTGGCGCTAGACGCCGTGCTCTCGACCGTTCAGGAGACCACGCTCGAGGAGCTGCGCAATGTGCGGCGGGCCTCGCCACCACGCTTCACGGCACGCGACAAGGACGTCACGTGAGCCGGCGCGGCCAGGTGCTGCGCGCTCGTGGATCCCGTCGTCGGACCCCCTCGCCCGCGCTCGTCATCGCGTTGGTCGCGCTCGTCTTCTCGACCACTGGCCTGGCTGACGCCGCGCGTCACGCGGTGATCAGCGCCGTCGCCGGCCATCCGATCAGCTCCAAGCCCCACGCGAACGGCATCCTGTTGCTCGGCAAGAACCGCAAGTTCCCCGCTTCGGCGATCCCGACCGTCAAGGACGCCACCAGGATCGCGGGCAAAACCGCGGCGCAGTTGACGGGCACCTGCCCCCCCGCCTCGGTCGACCTCGGGACCTGGTGCCTGGAGAGCGCGCCCTACCCGCTGACCAACAGGCAGATCGGTCAGAACAACTACATCTTCGCGAACAAGACCTGCGAGGCCGAAGGCGGCTGGCTGCCGAGCGCGGGCGAACTGCTGGGCGCTGCCGCGCGCGTGCGCTTGGAGTCGACGATCCACGACAACCCCGACACCGCGACCGTGCCGCTGGACCCCAGCCGCGGATTGCTCGATCAGCGCGAGATGTCATCGACGCTCGTCACCACCACCGCCGGTTCCGCCGCCGCCGGCTCGGAGGGGGTCAGCGAAGGCTCCACCGGCAACCCACGACAGGGCCAGGCGAACCCGGTACCACTGCCCGCCAACCCGCTGCCGCAGACGCTGCAGTACGTGACCGTATACAGCAACGGCCAGAAGGGCGGCTTCGCCGGCTCCGAGCCCGTCAGTCAGCCCGAGAACTTCCGCTGCGGCTACAACAAGTCGCCGGGTGCGCTGAACAAACCCGAAACGTGAGAGGCGACCCGTGAGGGCCGTGAGCATCTCGACTCCTCGCGCGGCGCTGATCTCCAGGCGTTGCACACTGCTGGCGCTCGCGCTGTCGCTCGCGACGATCGTCTGCGTCAGCTGCGCGCGCGAGGCCGGCGCGGTGATCCTGCCCGCGACCACGGTCGACGGTCCTAGCGAGGACATCGTCGGCTTCGGTGGGATCGCGATGGCCGAAGACGGTACCGGTGGCGTGGTCTATCTCAAGCGCGTAGGCGGGATCGCACACGTGTTCGTCGCGCGCTACGCCGAAGGCCACTTCTTTCCGCCGATCCGCGTCGATACCGGCCAGCCGTTCGCGGCGAGCTGGCCACGCATCGGAGCCGCCGACGGCGGCGAGTTGGTCGTCGTGTGGGCGACGCCGTTCGCGACCGAAGGAGGACACCCCGTCGATGAGCTGCTGAGCTCCACGCTCGGGCCTGGCGCCACGATCTTCGGCTCGCCGATGATCATCGACCCCGACATCCGCACCGGCGCGGGAGCCAGCCCCTCGCTGGCGATGAGCCCCACCGGTCAGGCCGACGTCGTCTATCGCGTGATCAAAAGCGAAGAAGGGCAGGCCACGAATGTGCCGCTGCTGCATCCCGGCGACGTGGTCGAGGACGTGCGCCTCGCGCACTTCGACGGCGAACAGTGGTCGCGGCTCGGGGCGATCAACCGCGACGCCGGCGTGTCGATGCGACCGCCCACTGAAGCGAACGCCCCCCAGCTCGCGATCGGGCCGACCGGCAACGCAGTCGTCGTCTGGCAGGAGCCCGACATCGACGGCGTGGCGCGCATTTGGGCTCGGCGCTTGTTCGGGCAGTCGCTCGACTATGTGATGCCGGTCAGCGCCGCCAGCCTGGGGGGGACCCCGATCGGCCAGGACGCCGATGCGCCCGCGGTCTCGATCTCCAGGCTGGGGCAGGCCGAGGTCGCCTATCGGCAGGTCGCGGGTCCGGGCTCGCCGCTGTCCGGGCCGCGCATCTTCTTGAACACGCTGCCCGACGGCGAATCGGCCGATGGCTCGGAGTTCTCCGGCGCGAGCATCGTCGATGCGGCGGTCGCCGGCGGCGCCGCCGCGACGGTCGGCCCGCCGAGCATCGATACCGACGAAAAGCAGGATCTTCGTCTGCTGTACGACTCGAACGGGACCCCCCGTGTGATCGAGGGCACCGACCGCGGGCTGACCGCCGCCCTGTCACTGGGCTCGCCCTTCGCAAGCACCGAACCCGGCGCGGAACCGTTCTCGGCGAGCGTGATGAACCAGGCGGGCGGTGGAATCTCGGCCTGGCCCAGCCTCGACAGCGCAGGGCGCCCGGTCGTGGCGATCCGCGAGGACTTTCCGGGCGGTGGCGTGCAGACCGGCCTGGTCAGCGGTGGCGCCGGCGGAGCGGTGGGGGAACTGGCGATCGGGCGCTCCGGGCTCGGCGACGGCCTCGTCGCGTTCCGCCAAGGCCCGTTCGGGGACGCGGCAATCGTCGTCTCCCAGGTCACCGCGCCGCCCGTGCGCTTCGTCGTGACGGTGCCCAAAAAATGGATCAAGCCCTCGCAGGCGTCGATCGCGTGGCTCCCCGCTGAAAGCGCCAATGGCCCGCTGAAATATGCCCTCGTGCTCGACGGGCGACGGGTGCCCACGCCGAGCGGGGCGCTGTCGCTGCACCTGGACACCCGTGGTCTGTCCAGCGGCACCCACAAAGTACAGGTGCTCGCGACCGACATCTTCGGCCAGTCCACGCTGACCCCGGCCTCGCCGCTGAAAATCGACGGCGGCTCTCCCGCCGTGAAGATCGCTCGCGCCCACGGCGATCGTGCGGTGACGGTGCGGCTCAACGACCCCAACTCAGGCCTCGCGACCAAGACGATCGAAGTCAGCTTCGGAGACGGCGCACGCGCCGGCAAGCGCAAGTCGCTTGCCCACAGCTACGCCCACGCCGGGATCTATCAGGTGGTCGTGAAAGTCAGCGACAAACTCGGCAACAAGGCCACCGTCCGCAAGCTGGTAAGCATCCGATGAGGCGCCGCTCGGTGTTCGCGCTGACCGTCGTCTTGGCCGCGCTCGTGTTGGCGCCGGCGCTCGCGCGCGGCGACGTGTTCGAACCGATCTCGCTCGCCTCCGTCAGTGCGATCCCGGAATTCATGGGCAATCAGCAGGCCGACTTCGCCCACGACTCCACGATCTCGGGTAACGGACGCTACGTCGCCTTCGACGGCTCTTATGGCGGCGTGATGGGCATCTGGCGTCGCGATCTGCAGAGCGGGGCCATCGAAGCCGTCGCGACCGGCAACGCAGTCGACCCCGCGATCAGTGCGCCCAGTGCCGAGCTTCCCTCGATCAGCGACGACGGTCGCTACGTCAGCTTCACCACGACGGCGCGACTAGACCCGCTCGACGACCTCAACGAAAGCCCGGACGTCTACGTGCGTGACATGACGATCCCCGCCGCGACTCCCTGCGAAGCGGGCTCCGAGTGCGCGTACACGCTCGTCTCCGCGCTCGACGGTTCGAGCGCGGGCCTGAGCTACGAACGGCCGGGTGAATCGAGCGCGGTGCTCTCGTCCTACGGGTCGGTTGCCGCCGGGCGCTCGGCGATCAGCGCCGACGGGCGCAAGGTCGCGTTCGTGACCACGGCGATCTCGGATCTCGCGGGCGCCTTTACGCCCCCGTTGCAGGTCGCGGTCCGCGATCTCGACACTGAGCAGACCGAACTCGTCAGCGTTCGCGCCGACCCCGCGACCGGTCAGCCGCTGTCGGGGCAACCCGTCTCGGGTTCGCAAGGTGGCGAAGTCTTCGGAGCGGTGTTCGCTGGCGGCAGGGGCACACCGCCGATCTTCAAAGAACCCCAGCCGTACGAATTGCCGCAGCCGATGCTGGGCGCCTCGATCAGCGGCGACGGCACGACGGTTGCCTGGATGGGCGAGAACATCTCCGAGCAGGCACGCACGCTTCCCGCCGAAACCCTGCTTCCGTCCTACTCCGAGCCGCTTTGGCGGCGCATCGCCGACGGACCCTCAGCGCCGATCAGGCGGATAACGGGCGGGGGAGACCCCGAAAACCCCGCCTGCGCCGAAAGTCACGAGACCGCGCTGCCGTCGACCCCATCGCTGTCGGATCCGTGTCAGGGACCCTTCAGCGCCTCCCAGGAAGGCAGGCTCTCGGGAATCTTCTCCACCAACGTCGGCGACGATGTCCCACGCCTCAGCGCCGACGGCTACTCGGTCGTGTTCCTGTCGAACTCACCGCTGGCTTCGATCGGCCAGGTGTTCGGCGGCGAGGAACCCAAGGCGGACCTGTATCTCGTCGACATGCACCAGCCGCTCACACGCATGCAGGCACTGCGCCCGCTTACCGAGCTCGCGAGCGCAGATCAGGCGGACCTGTCCGAGAACGGGCCGATCGAAGACCTTGCGATCTCGGCCGACGGCCAGCACATCGCGTTCACGACCAAGCGAACGCAGTTCCCGCTCGGTTCGCCCGCCTACATCAGCGCGCCGGCATCGCTCGCCGGCATGCTCGAGCTGTTCGAGGTCGATCTCGAAAACGACACGCTGACGCGGGTAACCCAGGGGTTTGAAGGCGGCGCGAGCGAACACCCGCACGAACCGAGGCCGCCAGGCGAAGACCCCTACAGCAAATTGGGCGACGGCGCGCTCTCACCCGCGTTCTCCGACAACGGTGAGCTGACGGCCTTCTCCTCGACCGCGTCGAACCTCGTCTTCGGCGACGGCAACACGCCGCCGGCCAACGGCAACGGCGTATTTGACGGCAGCGACGCGTTCGTGGTGGCGCGCAAGATCTTCACCGCCGCGCCGACGCCGCAGGTCATCTCGCCGGTACCGAGTGGACCCGTGCTCACGCCGAGCTGGCGGATCGGCGTGACCGCGCGCTCGCGCGCCGACGGAAGCGTGCTGCTGTACGTCTCGGTCCCGGGAGTCGGGACCGTCAAAGCCGGCGCGCAAAGCCCGGTGCGCGTGCGCAGCAGGCGGCACGGACACCTCAACACGAGCGTTCTCATGCGTAGTGTCGCCAGCGCCAAAAAGGCCTCGCAGCAGACGGCGGGCGCGCTACTGACACTGACGCTGAAGCTCGCGCCGCGCTACGGCGCGCTGGCGCGTAAGCGCCCAGGCCTGGCCGGGATCGTCAACGTGACCTTCGCGGCCGCCCACCACGCCACGCTCAGGCAGAGCGTGCGCGTCTCGTTCCTGCATACGGTCAAGGCCGAGCGCAAGCGGTCCAGCGCGAAGCAGTCGCAGATCCACGAGCGCCCCGACCCAACGGCCATGAAGGGAGGCTCGCGCCGATGAATCTTGTAAGCGCTCGATCGCTGCTCACGTGCATCTTGCTGCTGGCGCTTGGTGCTGCGCTGGCTACGTCCAGCGCCGCCGCCGAAGGCGGCGCAATGTGGCGCCTGGAACAGCCGGCTCCGCCGGAACCGCCCGTCAACGTGACGGGCTCGGGGACGCCGATCGGTCTCGGTCTGGTGGGAGACGTGCAGTTCTGGGCGCCCAACCGCGGGCTGCTGATCACGCCGGGCAACGGCAACACGATCCCGCCAGGATTGTGGGCCTACAACGGAGAAAAGTGGCACCTGCTGTCGAACCAGTGCGGCGCGACCGACGGGCGCATCGCCTGGGCCGCGCCCGAAGAATTCTGGACGATTTCCGACGGGCGCCCGGGGCAGGCTGCGAACCCGAAAACGGGGCTGCCCGCGCCGCTCGAAGACAACACCCTCTGCCAGTTCGGCCACGGAGAAATCGTCGCCTCCTACGCGGCGCCCGCGTTCCAGGCCAACTCCTATCAGCCGATGCACGCCGCAGGCTGCATCACCGCATCGGACTGCTGGTTCGCCGGCGATCCGCTCCCCGAACCCGATAACGGCGAGGCCTTCCATCTGCACTGGAACGGCAGCTCGATGACTGCCGAACCGAGCCAGCAGGGGCACACGATCGAGGACATGCGTGCCTTCGAAGGCCGGCTGTTCGAGAGCGTGCTGCTCTCGCCGCTGGACGCACCCTCGGTCGAATTCGAAACGCCGCTGCCTGCCGCAGTGCACGTGATCAACCCCTCGGGTGTCAGCCCCGTGTTCGAACCCGTGTTGGGAATGCCGCTGTACTCCTCCGAAGAGTTCCCGCAGGCGCTCGACTTCCTGCACCTCGGCGTCGATGCCGACAGTCTGTGGGCCGCAGCCGGGCCGGTCGCCGAACCGCCCGCGAGCTCAACGCACGCCAAGCTCACGATCTTGCGCAATGCGGGCGGGCCCTGGCAGCAGGTGCTTGGCCCCGAAGCGGAAGCTCCGAGCACGATCCGCGAAGAGAGCGTCGAGGCGATCGCCCCAGAACCCGGCACGGAAACCGCCTGGGTCGCGCTCAGCACCCCCGACGAGCTCAAGACCCCGACCGCACAGGCGCTGATCGCACATGTCGCCGCCGACGGCAGCGTCGAAACGCAGACGCTGCCCTCCGCGGCTGAAGCGGCCGAAGGCGTCGGCCCGAAGGGCGCCGCCAAGTCGATCGTCTGCCCGGCCGAGGAAGACTGCTGGATGGTCACGACGCAGGGATGGCTGTTCCACCTCGCGCCCGAAGACCGGCGTCAGCTGCCGCCCGAGGAAGTCGATCACTCGGCCGCGTTCGCCAACGAGATCACCTTCCGCCCGCGTGACCCCGGCTTGCCCCAGATCGTGCCTGACGCGCCGCCTCCTGACGACTCCGGCTTGGGCGAACGCACGGCCGCCAAAACGCCCCTGATCGAAATCGCCACCACACCCGAAGCCAAGGTCAAGGCACCGCTCGTCTCGAAGCTCCACACCAAGCTCGTCCACGGCACGACCCTCGAACTGAGCTTCCACCTCGCGGTCAAGGCTCGCGTCAAGCTCCTGGCAAAGCGCAAGACGCGAGTCGTAGCGAGCACGGCGCAGCGTACGTTCGCGGGGGGTAACCGCAAGCTGATGCTGCGCCTGGACCGACGGCGCTGGCCTACGAAACTCGACCTGCAGGCGCACGCGCTCGCGCCCCTGCCGCTCGAGTCGACGCGGCTTCCCGGCAACAACACCGTCGGCACCGGCGTCGTCACGCTGCCGGGAGCGTCGGGGTCGCCGTTGCAGCGGTCGCTGATCGCCCCATTCCAGGGATCGCTGCCTTGAGTGCGATCGATCCACACAAGGCCCGCGTGCGGCGACGGCGGGCTGCACTCGGCCTGTTCGTACTCGGTGTGCTGCTCGCCGCGACGCTCGTGGGCTTCTCGGCGCTCGGTGGCAGCTCGCGTGCCGTCGCGCAGCCGGCGCCTGGCGAACCGACGCCGCAGACAGACGACTCGGTGCCGGCGTCGCAAGTGACCATGATCGGCGCATCCCCCAATGAGGCTCCCGCCGAGACCTGGGGCATCGGCCGGAATGGCGCCAACTCCGGCGTGCTGGTTCGCTACGCACGCGGCGAAGGCTGGTCGCTCGGCCCTGCGCTCTTGAACTCGGCGGGCCAGCCGCTGTCGGGCTTCGTGCCCGACCAGCCGCGCTCCGGGATCACGAGCCCGCTGGCAGGTCAGGTGACGCCCTCGGGCAGCGGCGCGCTGGTCGGCACGGTGCCGGACTCGGCGGCTGCCCACGGTGTGCGAGAGGTGCTGCTCGTGCGCAGTCCGGGCGGCTCCTTCCGGGAAGTCCCCGCCGTTCCGAGCGAAGGGGAAGCGGCGCTGATCGAACCCGACGAGTCGCTGTTTGCGGAAGCCGGGGAAGTCGGACGAGCTCCGCTGTTTGCCCCATTGGACGAATCCGGTGGCAGCGCGGGCGCGCTGATCGTTCCGGTCGGTGGGCTCGTCGACCCGGCCGTGCTGCATTGGGACGGGAGCGCCTGGACGCGCGAGCCGATCGAAATCCCGGCAGCCAGCAGCGGCGAATTCCACGTCATCGGAATCGGCGCGAGCGCGCCATCGAACGCCTGGTTGGTGGCCCAGCTCTCCTCCGGCGGTGAGGCCCTGTTCCGACGCCACCTCGGCGGCGGCTCGGAAGCTCCCACGTGGCGTGCGGTCGCACCCGCGCCCGGCGGCGAACCCGGAACCCCACTGACGGTTCCGGTCGAAGGCGAAGCGCCCAAGCCGTTCGCGGTCGCAGGAGCCCCCAGAGTCGTGACGCAGGTGCTCACCGTCACCAGCGAAGGGGTCTGGATCGACGGCGAACGCGAAGACGTGCGCGCCTCGACGACGCTGTTCTTCCAGCCCCAGGGCGAAACCGGCGCGAGCGCGATCACGAGCTGGTGTCCTCCGCCCGCCGGCGCCAAACCCTGCAATCACGAACTGCCCGAATCGCTGTCGAACAACACGATGCGCAGCATCGCCTGGGCGAACCCGGCTGTGCCGTTCGGGGAACGCGTCATCACCGGCTTCACGGAAGGGATTACGCTGCGCCTCGACGGAACCTCGTTCACGCGCGTGCTGGGACTCGGCGGCTCGCTCGCTCCCAATGACACCGGCGGCACCTACGGGGCCGCTTTCTCCAGCGCGCGCGAGGGCTGGCTCGGGCAGTCGGGACTCCCGGTGCACCTCACGCTCGAACCGACGCCCAGCCGACTGACGCCGTGGCCGGTCTCCTTCCGCCACGCGCTCCTGGCCGTGGCGCCGCAGCCCGGCGCCTCGGTTGGTGCCCTCTCCAGCGAAGCGCTCGCGGTCGGCGATCGCGGCGAGGTCGCGCGCTACAAGCCGGGTCTGGGCTGGATGCCCGAAGGCTTGCTGAACGCCTCGGGGCGCCCGGTCAGGCCCGCGCCGGTGTTGAGGGCGGTCGCCTGGCCCGAAGCCTCGCGCGCCTACGCGGTCGGCAACGAAGGCCAGATGTGGCTATGGCGCAGCGAAACGGGGCTGTGGGAACAGGACCCAGCGACGCCGTTCAACTTCCGCGGGAACCTGCTCGGCGTCGCCTTCGACCCGAGCGAACCGGACCGCGGCTATGCCGTGGGCCAGGGCGGCGTGCTACTCGGGTACGGCAAGTCCTGGACGCAGGAATCGCTGCCGCCGCAGGTCGCCAATGCCAGCTTCACCTCGATCGCGTTTGCGGGCAACGAGGCGATCGTCGCCTATCGCGAGCTGCCTAATCCCGCCAAGAACGAATACGTCGGAGGTCTGCTGGTCAACGACGGCTCGGGCTGGAGGGTCGACACCGAAGCCGCGGCGGCCACGGGCGGCAGCGTGCCCGAGGTCGTAGCGGGGCTGCCCGACGGCGGTGCCGCGTTCGCGGCCTCCGGAAGCGGTCCCGCGACCGTGTTTGAGCGCAATGGCCCTGGATCGCCCTGGCAGCCGACGCCGACGCCACTGCCGGGCGGGCGTCAGCCTGGCTCGCTCGCGCTGTTCCGCGAAGGCGGGGCGCTGCGCGTAATTGCGTCCGGCAGCGCACTGGACACCTACTCGGTGGAAAGCGTCGCGCAGGCGCCGGCGGGGTTCCCGCCCACACTGATCAAGCCCTATCCGCTTGTGAGCAACAGTGAAAGCGGCGTCCTGCGCCAGACCGCTACGGGCTGGAGCGATGAGGAGCACGAACTGAGCAACGTCAGAGAAGGGGCGGGCCACTACCGCCTGTGGGACATGCCATATCAGCCCGATCCCGTGGCGGCGGTCCTGATCGACCCAACCGGCACCCAGGGATGGGCCGTGGGCGGGTTCCTCGAAGGTGAACACGAAGAACTCGACACGGCCGACATCGACCGCTACCCGGCCGACGGCGTCACGCCCGTCGGGGTGGGCGGCTCGACGGTCGCCACGTCCAACAAGGTGGCTACCTTCGCGATCGCAGGCGGGGCACAGTGTGCAGCGCCGTGCGCCGATCGTGCCAACGCCAACCTCGGTCCCGACCTGTGGCTCGCAACCGCGGTCGCCCGCGCCGCTCAGATCCCCGAAACGCGCGACTTCCTCTATACGGGGCCGCGGGTGACCTCG
The DNA here is from genome assembly GCA_963697725.1 of uncultured Solirubrobacteraceae bacterium. Classification (GTDB taxonomy): domain Bacteria; phylum Actinomycetota; class Thermoleophilia; order Solirubrobacterales; family Solirubrobacteraceae; genus Palsa-744. The sequence continues at coordinate 2,527,771 of OY969096.1, read as the reverse complement.
GGCGAAACGGCCGGGCCTCCGTCGCTTCCGATCCCCTACGCGCGCGAGCTGAGCCGCTACGCCAGCCTGCTCTCCAGCGTCCAGATCCCGACGTTCGCCGCGGCCTCACCCAGCGATCTCGCGGGCGCCGCGGGCGAGACCCTGTTCGATCAGGTCTTCTCCGGATTTCCGGCACCCTTTGGCGAAACCGCGGCCGCCTGTGCCAACGGCTCGTGCCAGCCCTATTACGCGTTCGACTCCGCCGGCACCGCCGGCACGGTACGCGTGATCGTGCTCGACGACAGCGGCGACGTAGATGCGACCCAGCTCTCCTGGCTTGAAGACAAGCTCACGAGCAGGGCGGCGGGTGAGCCCGCGATCGTGTTGGGCAACGCCAACCTCAACAGCCAGATCGCGGCGGGCGACCAGAGCGCGGTCGCCGTCGCGGGAATTCTCCAGCGAGACGGCGCATCGGCCTACTTCTACGACTCTCCCGAAGAAAACCGCCACGCGCCCTTGACCGGAGCGCCATCGGTGGAAACCTTCGGCTCCGGCACGCTCGGCTACGTCAATTCGATCGGCGAGAGCCGTGGCGACTTCCTCGGCGCCAGCGGCTTCCTGCTCGCCCAGGTCGACTTCGGCGAACCCAAACCCGGCAGCCCCGACCGCGTGAACGTGACCGCGCGCCTGATCCCCAACGTCGGCGAACTCGGACTCGAAGCCCAAGACGGCACGCTGCTTAGGCGCAGCCAGACCGCCTTCTTCGCCGGGCTTGCGCGTCGCCCGCGAGCGGGCAACCGCTCGCCCAACGGGCAGGTCGCGCCGGAAACCGACCCCTACATCCCACTGCCCTCGATCTGCATCGGCGTGGCCTGCAACACGGGTCTGCTGCCCGAGTACACGTTCAGCTCCTCGCGTCCGGAAATCGGCCAGTTCGTCGAGCAGAACACGGCTGCGGCCGGATCGGAACCGACACCGCTGCTCGAACACGAAAAACCCGTACCGGATCCGACCTCCGGGCTGTTCTGCGCCTACAACCCAGGCACGACGATCGTCACGATCAGCGCTGGCGGGCTGTCCTCCTCGCTGCCGGTCACCGTCCAGCGCGGCAGCGTGCGACGTCCTTGCGGCACGACGCCCGCGAACGAACCCGCCGCGCAGCAGAGCGTCGAAACCCCGCCCGCCCCGGCGCCTGCCCCCGCGCCGGCAGGCCCCGCGCCGGCCGCCTCCCCGACCTCGCCGGTGCCCGTCCCGGCCCCGCCGCCCGCGCCCCCCGCGCCGCAGCCGACCCCCGCCCCGAAGCCGCCGAGCTTCTTCCTGCCGCCGCCGCTTACGGCGCCTGTGCTGGCGTTCGTGCCACCGCCCGTGCCGACGCCCGCGCGCCCCACGCCGCCCAGCGGCACCTCGGCTGTCACCTCGCCCGTCGAGGCCGCCGAAAAGGAAGAGGAGTCCGAGGAAGCTACCGAGCAGGTCAGCAACCAGGCGGTCGCCTATCGCGCCGGCGATCACGAGCCCACGGCGCCCTACGTGCTCGGCATCGTGCTGCTGGGAGCGATCGCCGGCGTCGGGGTGCGGCGACGCCCTCGTCGTCGCCGACGCGGCGCGCAGGTGGCCGCGGCCACCGTGTCTAGCAGGCGTACACAGCAACGGGCGCCCTTCGAACGCCGTCGCCGCTGGTGAGCGACGATCGATTCACACTCCTTTCACAAAGAGTTAACCTAAATCGCCGCTGCTGAATGCGCCAAATCCGCGGCGCCGGGTCTTGCCTTGTAATAAAACAGTGAAGGCCGTTGCACGGCCCATCGGCATGTGCGACCTTCAGGCTCCCTGACCCTCGACGGACCGGAGCGTGATGTCACAAACTCGATCCCCTCGAATTCGCCTGGCGCTGCTCGTGCTCGCCGCCTGCGTCCTGACGCTGGCCGCTGGAGCCGCGCAAGCCAGCGCCGCGCCGTATGGCGAACTCCTGCGCTTTGGCAAAGCCGGGAACAAATCGGGACAGTTTGAATTCAACGCCAAAGAGCACGCTCTAGGGGTTGACACGAGCGATGGGAACAGCGTCTACGTCGCCGATCAATTCAAAGAAGGCAACAAGCAGACGGAATATCGAATTCAGAAGTTCAGCTCAACCGGAACCGTGCTTGGCTCGGCCACGTTCAGCGTCGAAAACGAAGCTGGCGAAGGCGGAGCTCCCGACGGCGTCGAGGGGATCGCCGTCGATCCGTCGCTGAAACGCGTCTATGTGCTCGTCGTCTACGAACGGCTCGAAGAAAAAGGACCCAAAGGCTTGATCCGACTCGATCCGGAACTGGATGCCGCGGGGATTCTGTATGCGTTCTCGACCACGCCGAACGGGAGCAAAGAACTAGTCCCCGCCGAAGGTACGACCAACGGCGTGCTCGCGAGCCTGGAAACGTTGCACGCGCAGGCGGAAGTCACCGAGAACCCGGCCGCATCCCCGCTCTTGGAACCCGCTGGCATCGCGGTCGACCCCAAGACGAAAGACGTGATCATCGTCGGTCAGGAAGACCAGGGCGAAGAAGAAATGCTGATCGCGGCACAGCGCGTCCATTCCAACGGCACACTCGGCGCGCGCTGGGTCGATACGACCCGCTGCTTCGAAGGTGAACCGGCCAGCGCTCTGTGCCCAACGGAACCCGAATCCGAACCGGAACCCGCGGGGGCGGAACCAAACTCGCCCGTCGTGCTGGCCAATGGTCGCGTGCTGGTTGCGCTCGCGGGCTCGGAAATCTGGGAAATCCCCTCGAGCTTCGTCACCGGGCAGGCCCCCAGGAAGATCCTCAGCTTCGAAGCGCCTGAACAGAACCTGCTGGAATTCCCCGGTGCGATCGCCCCGAAAGAAGGCGGCGCGATGGCCTTCGCGCAGGAGAAAGAAGAAGGGGAATCAGAAGGACGCCTGTATGTCTACGCGGGCGTCAAGCGCTTGAACGGCAGGACGCCTGGCGTAATCAGCTTCAAGGTCACCGAAGTCGGCGGCACGCCGACGCTCACCGAGCTCGGCTGGACAGCCGGAGGCAACAAATCCGAACACCAGGAATGCACGATCAACGTGCAGAAGCAAGCGACGATCGCAGCGGGCACGGGCGAAACCGTGTTCGTCTTCGACCCAGCCAAACCGTCGGTGATCGAAGAACAGACCGAAGGTGCGACGACGAACCCCCACGTCGACAAGTTCGGCCCAACGGGCTCAGGCTGCCCGGTTGCGACCACGTCCAAACTGGGGCTCCAGGGCAACCAGAGCGGCACGCCGGTCGGCACCGAAGCCTCTCAGATCGAAGCGGGTAAGAAAGTCGCGCTTTCGTTGGGCCTCGACGGAGGTAATGTCCGCAAGGCCGAATGGGACTTCGGAGACGGTTCGAAAGGCGAAACCGGTTACCAGTTCGGCACGGCGCACGCCGAACACGTCTACACCGCGGCCGGTAAACACGAAGTCACGGTCACGATGACCACGGATGACCTAGCTTCGCCAGCGGTCACCTTCAAAGCGCCCGTGTTTGTAAAGACGGCCACGCCGGTAGCGCAATTCAGCGGGCCGGGCGAAGCGAACGTCAACCAAAAAGTGACGTTTGATGCAAAAGGCTCCGTCGACCCCAATGGCAAAGCGCTGAAATACGCGTGGAAATTCGGCGACGGCACCGAAACGACCACGACGAGCTCTTCGATCCAGCACGAATACAGCTCGGTCAACACCTACTCCGTCACGCTCACCGTGTCCGACGAAGTCGCGACGAGCTCGCCGCTCACGCATTCGATCAAAATCGTCACCCCCAGCACCGGCGGTGGCACCACTGGCGGCGGCACCACGGGCGGCGGCACGACCGGCGGCGGCACCACTGGCGGCGGCGCCACGGGCGGCGGCACGACCGGCGGCGGCAGTGGCGTGCTCGGTAAAACGGAAGTCAAAGGCAATCCGGAAGCAAAGCTCGCGAGCAGTGGCTTGAGCGTGAACCCGGCGGGCAGCTTCACCGTCAAGGTCAGCTGTCCGGCAGGCGAGAGCAGTTGCGCCGGCACGATCACGCTGCGCACGATCGGAGCCGTGACCGCGGCGAAGAAAAAGAAGAAGTCCGTCCTGACGCTGGCAAGCGGCTCTTTCAGCGTCGTCGGCGGGAGCACGAAGTCGCTCACGCTGCATTTGTCGGGCGCGGCGAAGAAACTGCTCGCGCACTCGCACACGCTGCGCGCAAAGGCCACGATCGTCGCTCACGACTCGACCGGGGCAAGTCGCACCTCGCTGGTGACCGTGACGCTCAAACTCGCCAAGAAGGGGCATCACTGAGCGACGGCCGATAGGCCTGGAGGCTCTTACCGCCCGAGCGCTCGTGGAGCGCTCGGGCGGTTGTCGTTAAAGGCCCGCGCTCTGAAAGCCCGCGCATGCGTGTGTAGCTTCGCGGACGGTCGCGGTCACAGCTTTAAAACGCAGATTGAGCAGGTCGCCTGACACTGTTCTCATCGAAGAAGTGAGGAAACGGGGGGATCGAGTGTTGGACGCTCGCACCGCTCGGCAATCGATCTGCAACAGGAGGTAGTAATCAATGTCGTCATTCTCGGCACGTCGGCTGCTCACGACGTGCATTTTCGCGGCGCTTGGAATCCTCGCGCTGGCGTTGCCTGGGGCGGCCGGCGCCGCGCTGGGGACTCAGTGCTCGGGTGTCAACATCACGGGCCAGGGAGCCAACGTCGCCAAGATCGCTCAGCAGAGTGTCTGGGATCCGTCGTTCAACACCTCGACCAGCAAGTCGGCCTGTAGCGGGACCCAGGGGAGCAAAGCCAAACCGGTGGTGGGCTACACGACCTCGAGCGCCGCTACGGGCCTGGAATCGTGGGGAGCCAACAAACACGTCGGGACCAACTTTGGCGCCTCGAACGCGTTCATCGGTGCCTCTGAACCCCCGAACGCCACACAGAAAGAAGAAATTGAAAGCTACGAGGTCTCGTCGGCACCGGACACGCTCGAGTCGATACCGACGTTCCAGACCGCGATCGCGGTGATCGTCAACCTACCGACGAACTGTGTGGCCACAAGCAAAAAAAGCGGCGGTCGTCTGGAGATCGACAACGTGGACCTCGAGAAGATCTTCCGTGGCACCCTTACTAAATGGAGCCAGCTAAAAGAGGACGGCGACGCCCTTTCGGGTAGCGGCTGCAGCCCTGATTCGACGATCATCCCAATCGTGCGCAAGGACGGCGCCGGTACGACGCACATCTTCAAGAAGTACCTCAGTTTGATCAGTGGGGCGACATTCCTCGACCAAAAAGAAGTGAATCGCACCTGGGACGAAGTCTCGGAGGGCACGCTGAACATCGACTGGCCCAAAGAAGCAAACGTCACGACGCCGGCCGCGACCGGCGACACGGCGATCGATGCGGCCGTCGCCTCGACTCCCAGCAGTATCAGCTACACGACGTTTGCCGAAGCGCGAGCTAACGGCTCGTTTACGCCTAGCCCCGGCACCGGTGGGCCTGGCACCGCACGCTTCTGGGTGCCTATCCAGAACAACGGTCTGGGCACCGCGAAACCCAAGTTCGCCGATCCCTCGAGTAATAAGGACGTCGCGACGATCGCGAACTCCAACTGCAAGAACACCGAATACACCAATGGCGTCGAAGCCTTCCCGCCGCTGAGCGTGTTCGAACCCTGGGACCAGGTGACGTCCAGTACCACCGAGAAGAAGTACACGCTGTGCAGTATCGTCGTAGAGCTGGCTTTCAAGAGTTTCTCGGCCTTCCCCGGCACGAGCCTCGAAGAGGCGACGAGTGTGAATAACTTCTTCCGCTTCGTCACCGACTCGAAGAAGGGCGGTGGGCAGAAGTTGATCGAAGGGCACGACTACCTTGCACTGCCTAAGGGTCCCGTGCTCAGCGAGGCGCAGAAAGGCGCGGAACAGGTCGGCTTCTAGCGATCCTCCCGTAACGAGCTCGGTGAGCGGATAGGCGCCGAGACGGCACAGCAGCATTGGCTCGATCGGGCCGTCCAAAGCGGGCGGCCCGATCGCGTGTCCGAGGGCATGCGACGAAAGCCCCGCTAGAAGCCCCAACATTACATGTTGGTAACACATGCGCTACACAGGGACAACGTTGTCAATGGCCCCAGGCGGGAGATTGCGATGCGGGAGCGACCGCTCTCGAAAGCATCCGCAAGGGACACTGCCAATCAGGAGGTAAAACGGAATGAGGCTTCCTACCGCACGACGGCTGGTGCCGACGTGCATAGTCTCGGTGGCCGCAGTGGCCGCCCTCGCCGCGCCTGGCGCCGCGAACGCAGCGCTGGGGACGCAATGCTCCGGCTCGAACATCACCGCCCAGGGATCTTCGCTGCAGAAGGACGCGCAGCTGAACGTATGGAACCCGGGCTTCAACACGTCGACTAAAAGCAAATCGGCGTGTGCCGGGGCAAAAGGTCAGGGCACGCTGGGCAAACCGACCGTGACGTACACCTCGACCGGCAGTGGCGCCGGACTCGAAGCGTGGGGCGTCAACAAAAAAACTCCGAACTACACGGCCAACGCCTTCGTCGGTACCGACGAACCGCCGAACGCCGCGCAGATCGCTGAAATCGAAGCAAACGAGTCCAAACTGATTCCCGAAACGGTCATGAGCATCCCGGTCGTTCAGGAGTCGGTCGCAGTGATGGTCCACCTGCCGGCCAACTGCGTCGCCACGAGCAAAAAAAATGCTGGGCGTCTCGAGCTCACGAACGTTGCCCTCGAGGGCATCTACCGTGGCACGATCACGAAATGGAGCCAGCTGACGGGCGTCAACGGCAACGCGCTGTCAGGTGCAGGCTGCAACCCCGAATCGACGATCACTCCGATCGCTCGTAGGGACCAGTCGGGTACAACGCATATCTTCAAGAAGTACCTGAGTCTGATCAGCGGGACCACGTTCCTGACGGAAGCTCCGAAAGAACAGAACAAGACGTGGACCGAAGTATCCGAAGGCACCGAAAACACGACCTGGCCGAAAGCGGCCAACGTGACGAAGCCGGCTGCTACCGGGGGTGGCGCGCTGATCGAAGAAGTCGCCAAAACCGCCAGCAGCATCGGCTACGCCAACCTCGCGGAAGCGCGCCTGAAAGGCACGTTCACGCCCGGCACCGGCGGTGGCCCGAACACGGCGACCTTCTGGGCGCCGCTGCAGGACAACGGCCTCAGCACGGCAAAGCCGAAGTTCCAGGACCCGTCGTCGAACAAAGACCTCGCTGCCCTGGCCGAAGCGAACTGCAAGAACACGGAATACACCAACAGCGTGGAAGCATTCCCGCCGCTGAGCGTGCTTGAACCGTGGAACGAAGTAACCACGAGCACGACCGAGAAGAAGTACACGCTCTGTGGTCTGACCTACGACCTGGCGCTCACCAGTTTCTCCTCCTACCCGGGGACCTCACTGGAAGAGGCCACGACGGTGCACGACTACCTCAAATTCGTAGTCGACTCCAAAGGCGGCGGTGGTCAGAAGCTCATCGCCGGTCACGACTACCTGGCCCTGCCCAAGGGTCCGGTCCTGTCCGAGGCGCAGAAAGGCGCTGAAAAAATCTCCTTCTAGGGGATCTCGGATCAGGTCAAGCATGACCTGGAAGCGAGACGAAATCCCGGCCGAGCCGCTCGACGGATCGAGCGGCTCGGCCGGGGGCCGTCGACCGCCCCGGCGCACAGCCGCCGGGGCGCAACGGCAACTGTCGAGGGACCACCGTCGCGGCACCTCGATACCTACCTACTGCCGATCCGGCGCGATGCAGACCACAGCCCGTGACGTTCGAGCGAGGCACGGCCGTGGCGCTGCACGGCACAGATCGGATGGGCGGTGCGGGCAGGCAGGCAGCCTCAGGGCGGTCGAACTCCATAGGCTGCGGGCACGACAGGGACCCGAAGGCGCGTGCTCCGGTGGCGAAAACCAATCTTTGGTCGCAGGCTTGACTTTACGGCCGACTTAAGTGCATGATGGTGTCATCGAGCAGCAATCACGGGATCTCGACATTTGTTCGAGTTGGCGTGGCCATCATGTGGGGAGAGCAGATGGCAGGCACGGAAGCGGGGAGCGCTTATGAGTGTTGAGACGGGGAAGACGACGGAGGCCGCGGGGTTTCAGTGGGGGTCGCCACTGGGGTTGCGGAGCAGGAGTGGGAGCACTGCACGCACTCGCTTCGCGGGGCCGTTCGCGGGTGCGCGGGGTCCCGCGGTCAGCTTGCGTCGCGACGCGCTGTTTCGTCGCTCGCTGCTGGCCGCGGACATCGTGGCGATCCTGGCCGCGCTGATCCTGACCGTGGCGCTGTCCACGCGCAGGGTGCCGCTGCAGCTCACCTGGGAGAGCCTCGTGGGGGTGCCGCTGCTGCTGATCGGCGCCAAGCTACTTGGCCTCTATGACCGCGACGAGACGCTGCTGCGTAAGACCACGCTCGACGAGGCGCCGAAGCTGTTCCAGTTGGCGACGCTATGTACGCTCGTCGCGCTGCTGGCAGGCCGCCTGGTCGTAGCGGGCACGCTCGACCGCAAAGAGGCACTGTTCCTGTGGATACTGCTCGCGGGCCTACTGCTGCTGGCACGAGCTGCCGCACGCGTGGTCGCCCTGTGGATCGGACCCTCAGAGCGCTGCCTGTTTATCGGTGACGAACGGTCCGCCGAGGTCGTTGGGGCCAAGCTGAATGGTCACGGCGGCATCAAGGCCAGGATCGTCGCCCACTTGGACCTCGACCAGGTGGCGCCGTGGTCCACCGACGGTTTCTCGGCACCGCGACTGAAGGAGATTCGCGACCTTGCCCAGACGCTCGATGTGCAGCGCGCGATCATCGCGCCGGGCTGGAGCGCTAACGCGGACGCGAACGAGACCGTCAACCTGGTACGCACGCTCAAGGCGGTCGACATCCGCGTGAGCGTGTTGCCGCGGATGCTCGAGGTCGTCGGCTCGGCGGTCGAGTTCGACGATCTGCACGGCGTCACGTTGATGGGGGTCCGGCGCTTTGATTTGACGCGCTCCTCGGCGACGCTGAAGCGCGCCTTTGATCTGCTGGGCGCGCTGATTGGCCTCCTCTTGATCTCCCCCTTGATGATCGCGATCGCGATCGCGATCAAGCTCGACAGCCGCGGTCCCGTGTTCTTTCGCCAGCTGCGCGTGGGCCGCCATGGGCGACGCTTCAACATGGTCAAGTTCCGCACGATGGTCCCTGACGCCGACGCGATGAAGGACGAACTGCGCGATCGCAACGAGGCGCAGGAGGGGCTATTCAAGATCGCCGGTGACCCACGTGTGACCCGCATGGGCCGCTTCCTGCGCATTACCGCCCTCGATGAGCTGCCGCAGCTGCTGAACATCGTCAAAGGCGAGATGAGCCTCGTCGGGCCGCGCCCGCTCGTGATCGAGGAGGACGAGCGGATCGAGGGTTGGCACCGCCGCCGCCTGGAACTGATGCCGGGGATGACCGGGCCCTGGCAGATCCTCGGGCCTGCGCGCGTGCCGCTGAAGGAGATGGTGGCGCTGGATTACCTCTACGTCGCCAACTGGTCACTCTGGACTGACGTGAAGATTCTGCTGCGCACCGTGCCGCACGTGCTCGGGCGCCGCGGGCTCTAGCCGAAGCCGACCACGGAAGCTGGTCACGGAAGCCAAGGAACGGGTGGTCTTATGGCCGGGCGTTGCAGCTGGGCTGGGCGCCGCAGCTAGCGTCCGCTGTGCGCGGCGATACGACGCCTACGCGCGCTTGCGGGAATCCGCCGCGGTGTCTGACGGCGGTGGGGTCAACGCGCGGAGGCTGCGGGTGCTGCTGGCGCCTGGGAGAGGATCAGCTTCAGGCCGATCGGGCCCGATGCCGCGGGCGCTGTGGCCGCGAGCTGCGCATCGCCCTGAGCCGCGACCCGGCAGAGCGCCACCAGCAGCGTGAGGATCGCCAGCCAAACTATGGGAATGAGTAGAAGAAACATCTGATTCAAGCCTCGTCCCCCGGCTGCGAGTTTCGCGCTACCGGGGCTCATTCCTGCCTTCGGCACTGGGTCTCGGGCGCTTTCCCCTGTGCCCTGGGAAGTGGACGAACGTCGACTGGCGTCGCCGCGGGCTTCGCGCGCGTCTCAGGCGCGTTCGACGAGCTGCTGCAGCGCGGCGGAGACCTCAGCGCAGACGACGGCGGGCGCGTAGCGCCGCTCCGCCTCGACGCGTGCCAGCCGACGCGTCGCGGGCGCGTTGTCGCGTAGGCGGGAAAGGGTCGCCAAGATCGCCGCGACCAAGGCCTCGACGTCGCCGGCGGGGACGACCGCGGCAACCGCAGGGTCGATCTCCTCGGCCGCGCCCACCTCGTCGGTCGCGACGATCGGCACACCCGCGGCGAGTGCCTCGGCGACGGTCAATCCGAAGGGCTCGTACTTGCTGGCCTGCAGCAGGATGTCGCTTTGCGCGAGCTCCCGCGGTACCTCGCTGGGAGCGATGCGTCCTATGTACTGAGAGTTCTGCGGCGGCAGATCCTCCAGCAGTTTGGTGTAGTCAGAGGACAGGTCGGGGCCGCCGACGACCCTTAGCCGCGCGTCGATCCCGCGATCACGCAAGACCCTGGCGACCGCAATCACGTCCTCGACGCCCTTGCGTGCCGCCACACGTCCCAGCACCAGGATCGTTGGCGGGTCGCCGAGACCCCGCTCGACGTCGGCGAAGCGTTCGAGCCGGACAGGGTTGGGGATTACGGTCGTGTGCTGCAGCGGGAAGCTGTAATCGCGAACGAGATGATCGCGAAACACCCTGCTGATGCACACCAGCAGGCTCGCCCGCTTGATCCGCCGCCGCTGTACGAGCGTGCGCACGAGGCGGACCGCGATCACGATCGCCAACTCGCGACGCGGTTGGCAGCGCGCGCCGAGATGGCGCTCGGCGATCAGCGCGCGCAGCTCACCGGCCATGTGTGTCTCGGGCTGGATCGCCAGCGGAACCTGCCCGCGCATGCTCGAGGGCATGGATAGCGTCTCAATGCTCGAGAACTGGTAGACGACGTCGTAGGGCTCAAGCGCATGCCTGCGCGCGACCTCGCGGCGAACCCGTAGCGAGGCGATGCTGCGAGCGAACAGCCCCGAGACGAACTTCGCGACGGGCGTGCGGCTGTACCAGCCGTCCCAGCGCCATTGACTCGTGCCCCACACGAACGTCAGCCGCTCCTGCGCCACCAGCCGCGCCGGAACTGCCCGCTCGCTCCCAGGTAGGAAGCAGTCCACTCGGTGCCCGAGGCGTGTCAGCCCATCGAGTAGCTCGGTCGCGACGCCCGGAACGCCGCCGCTCTCCTCTTGCAGCGGGCCGGCTCCAAGCCAGGCTATGCGCAGCGATCGGCTTGACATGAAGGCGGGACCCTAGTGCAAGCGCCACGGCTTGTCGGCGCGGCACGGACGGCTCACTGGTCGCGTTTCGCGCGGCGTTCGAGCAGCTGTGTCACGTGCGCGTCCAGTCTGCGGCGAAAGGCCGCGACCGAGAAGCGCTCGGCGTTCCGCACGGCCGCCGCAGGGTCGAACGCCAGCGCGTCGAGCGCTTCGATCGCGCCGCGAAACGCGTCTACATCGTCGAGCTTTGCCAGGCGGCCAGTCTCGCCGTCGAGCACCGTCTCGAGCGCCCCGCCGGCGGCCGCGGCGATTACGGGCCGTCCGGCCGCTTGGGCCTCGACGGCGGTGATGCCGAACTCCTCCATGCTCGGGACGATCACGGCGCGGGCGCGGGCATAGAGTCGGGCGAGCTGCTGATCGTCCACGCGCCCGAGGAAGCTGGCCTCTGGGTAGGCGGCCCGCAGCTCCTCATAGGCGGGGCCTGAGCCGACGATCTCGATCGGAGCTCGAGCCCGACGAGCGGCCTCAAGCGCGATGTGCACGCGCTTGTGAGCCACGATCTCAGACACCACGAGCAGCGCCTCGCCGGGCTCGCCGACGGCGAAACGATCGGTCTGCACGGGCGGGTGGATGATCGTGGAGTCGCGTCCGTAATAACGCTTGATGCGCTCGCGTGTGAGCATCGAGTTCGCTACGTAGTCGTCCACGCGAGCACTAGCGGCGTGGTCCCAGCCGCGCATCCTGCGTAGCTGCAGGCGCAGCAGCGGGCGTAGTAGTGGGCGTAGCTCCGCGAGCGCGCGAGCTTCCTCGTACCAGGCGTAGCGAAAGGGGGCGTGGCAGTAACAGACGTGCAATGCGCCCGGCGGCGTGCGCACGCCGTGCGCGAACGCGCTGCTGCTGCTAATGACGACATCGCTGGGGGGAAGGCGCAGGCGCTCGATCGCCAGCGGGTAGAGCGGCAGCAGTCGCCTGAACGACGACTGTGTGATCCCGAGTCGGTTCAGCGGCGAGGTCGAGATCGAGCGTCCCGCCAGGCGCCCAGTAGTGCCCTGCTCGTCATAGAGGAGCGTGAAGATCGGGGCCTGTGGATACAGGTCGGCGATCGCCGCGAAGGTTCGCTCGGCGCCGCGCAGCACGAGCAGGTAGTCGTGCACGAGCGTCGCCTTGGGTACGGCGTGAGTGGGCTCCTCCGGCGACATTGGACGCCAGCGTATCCACGCGTAGACCGTCGCAGCATCGGCGCGTGAGCGGCGCGTGGCAGTGGCTGGCCGCTTGGAGGGGAGACGCCTGTCCTCAGATATGTTTCGTTCATGTCAGACGCCCTGTTGCGGACGCTCGGCTGGCGCTCGCTGTTGATCCACGGCGACCCCTCCGTGCTCGATCGATGGCTGTGGCTGCGTCGATATCTGCGGTCCGGGAACCTGCGCACGTTCGATGCGGGATGCGGCAACGGCGCCTTCAGTATCTACGCGGCGTTCGTGGGCAACCAGGTCGTGGCGGCCTCGTTCTCGGCCGAGGAGCAGGAGGCTGCGCGCCGCAGGGCCGAGCTCGTCGGAGCCCGCGAGATCGACTTTCGTAAGTTGGACCTGCGGGAGCTAGATGACCATCGCGAATCGCTTGGCGAGTTTGACCAGATCATCTGCTTTGAGACCGTTGAGCACGTGCTGCGTGACCAGGATTTGGTGCGCTCGCTGTCGGCGATGCTCAAGCCCGGAGGGAGGCTGTTGCTGAGCGCGCCGTTTGAGGGTCACCACCCGTTGCACTCTGAGCCGCGGGAGCCGAGCCCCGTCGAGGATGGCTCGCACGTGCGCTATGGCTACTCGCAGCCCGCGTTGCGAGAGTTGGCACTCGGCGCTGGACTCGAGGTCATGGAGGAGGGCTTCGTCAGCGGCGTGATCTCTCAGCGGTTGACGAACCTGATGCGCAGGCTGGAAGGCAGGCTGGGCGTCCCTGCTGCTTGGGCGCTGCTGCTGCCGCTGCGGCCGCTCGTGGTGTTTGACCGCGTCCTCAGCAAGGCGCTGCGCTATCCGTATTTGAGCGTCACCCTCTGTAGCGCGAAGGGGTCCCCAGGCGCAGGCCTGAGCCCGCAATAGAAACTGGCTATAGGTTCAGGCGATCATGCGGATGTTGGTGACAGTGCCGTGGGCCGAGCGGCTGGGCGGCGCCGAGGCGATGCTGCAGTCAGTGCGCGACGGCTCGCAGGGTAGCGGCCACGAGCTGGAGTTCGTGTTTTTCGAGCCGGGACCATGGGCGCAGGAGCTCATGGCCGCCGGCCATCGCGTCACGGTGTTGCGGGCCGGACGCCTGCGCCAGGTGCACCGCACGCTCGCGACCGTATTGGCGCTGGCGCGGATTCTGCGCGAGCGCAAACCCGACTTGCTGCTGAACTGGTCCGCCAAAACGCAGCTGTATGGCTCGCCGGCGGCTCGGCTCGCCGGGATCGGCGATCGCGTCGTCTGGTGGCAGCAGGCGATCCCCTCCAGCAAGGGCTGGCTCGATCGCACCGCCACGCTGTTACCCGCGCGCGCTGTGGCCTGCTACTCGCAGGCTGCCGCCGACGCCCAGGCGCAGCTGTTCCCGCACCGTCCCACCGTCGTGATCGCTGCCGGCACGCCGATTCCCGCGACGGCACCGGGTTCTCCGGTCGCCGACGGGCAACCCGCCCTCGGCGGGCAGGCCAACGCGCAGCTCCAGCTCCCGCCGGGGGTCCCCGTCGTCGGCTTGGTTGGGCGACTGCAGCCATGGAAGGGCCAGGACCGGATGCTGAAGGCCCAGGCGATCCTGCGCGAGCGCGGTGCGGAGATGCACCTGGTGCTGGTGGGTGGAGATTCCTGGGGGCTCTCGCCCGAGTACGCGAACTCGCTGACGGGGCTGATCGAGCGTCTGGGACTGGGGGATGCGGTGACGATGACGGGCGAAGTCCCCGACGCGGACCCTTACGTCAGGCAGTTCGACGTACTGGTGAACGCATCGGATCCAGAGCCGTTTGGGATCGTGTTGCTGGAGGGCATGGCGCGCGGGGTCGCCGTGCTGGCCGTGGACTCAGGCGGCCCAGCGGAGTTCATTGAGCATGAGCGCACCGGCCTGCACGCGCGTTCTGGTAGCCCCGAGGACCTGGCTGACGCGTTGGAGCCATTGCTGCGCTCGGCGGAGCTGCGCGCCCGCATCGCCGCCGCGGGCCGGGAGCGTTTCCTTACCGAATACACCGACGCCGCGCTGGGCAAACGCTTCTTTGAAACGTTCGAGCGGCTGATCGCGCCTGACGGCGGCGATCGTGGCTGAGCCCGGTTCTGGCGCAACTGTCTCGCCGGACTCGCCGGGCGAGGTGACGATCATCGCGCACGACATCGGCGCCGTGGGTGGAATGGAGCGCGTGCTGGCGGAGCTGGTGCTGGGGCTGCGGCGGCTCGGCCATCCGGTTACGGTGATCGCCCGTACCTGCGAGCTACCCAAGGATGCGGGCGTGAGCTTTCACCGGGTACCGGGGCCGCGGCGCCCGGCGCTGCTGGCCTATCCATGGTTCATGTTCGCGGGCTCGCTGATGCTGCGTAGGTATCGGCGCGGGGTGGTGCAGGCGACCGGCGCGATCGTGCTCGCCCCGGTTGACGTGATCGCGGTGCACTACCTGCACCAGACCGGGCCCGTGACGCCGAGCCGCTCCAGCGGTCACTTTCGCATGCACGCCTGGCTGGTCAGCCGCATGCTGAAGGTCGCCGAGCGGCTCTGTTACGGCTATGCAAGCCGCTCCTCGACCAGCTTCGTTGGCGTCTCAGAGGGGATTGCCGCGGAGGTGCGCGAGCACTTTCCGAAGCTGGACGAGCGCGTGATCAGCATCCACAATGGCGTCGACACCGAGACTTTCGCTCCGCGGCGCACGGCAGGGGAAGCGGGACAGCTGCGCGCGCGTTTGGGAATCAATCCCCAGCGCCTGATAGCGGTGTTCGTGGGGAGTGAGTGGGAGCGCAAGGGTCTGGAGCCGCTGATCCGCGCGCTCCCCTCGGCGCCCGAATGGGATCTGGTGGTCGCGGGCGCGGGGGACCGCGCTCGCTATGAACGTCTTGCGCAGCAGCTCGGCGTGGCGCGCTCGATCCACTGGCTCGGCGTGCGTAGCGACGTGCAGAACGTGTACGTGCTCGGCGATGCGTTCGTGCTGCCCACCAGCTATGAGACCTTCTCGCTGGTCACTTACGAGGCGGCGGCGAGCGGCCTCCCACTGCTCGCTACCCCGGTCAGTGGCGTGGTCGAGTTGATCGAGCAGGGGCGCAACGGTTACTTGATCGGGCGCGATCCCGAGGAGATCGCAGCGCGGCTGAGGCAGCTGGGCCGCGATCCCGAGCTGCGCGCGCGACTGGGGCAGGCGGCGCGCAAGTCCGCGCTCGGCTTCGGCTGGGGGGAGATGGTCGCGAAGTACGAGCGGCTCTACTCGCGGCTGCAGGCTCGCTAACTCAGTGTGCGGCGCGCTCGAGCGCCCGCGCGAGCAGACCCTCCAGCGGGTCGGTGGCCGCGCTCACGGAGAACAGCCGCTCCACGGCGGCGCGCCCGTCGGCCGCGAACCGCGCTCGCAGCTCGGGCTGCGCGCGCAGCTCCGCTAGACGCTCGGCGAGCGCCCCGGCGTCAGCCTCGGGATAGACGAGTCCGCCCCCGGTGAGCTCGATCAGCCAGGGAATCTCGCCGGAGTCCGAGCCCACGACCGGCACGCCGCACCACAGCGCCTCGACGATCACCCGCCCGAACTGCTCCTTCCAGGTCTCGGTGGTGTGCGAGGGCAACGCCAGCACGTCCATCTGCGCATAACCCTGAGCCATCTGCTCGTGGCTGAGACCGTCGAGCACGCGCACGCGCGAGCCGGGGATCGACTGCCCCTCCAGCTCGCCGCGTAGCTCGCCGTCGCCGATCAGCACCAGCTCCACAGGTTCGCGCAGCCGCCGTACGGCGGCGAGCAGGTCGAACAGGCCCTTGCTGGGTACTAGGCGTCCGGCATAGCCGACCGTGAAGCGCTCGCTGCGCTGCACGGCCGGGCGCTCCCAGCCGGGCACGGCGTGTGGCGCGAAGACGACCTCGCCGCGCGCACCCCACGCGCGCGCCAACGCCCCCGCGGTCTCTGAGCGTCCGGCGACGAAGGCGGCGTCGCGTAGCACCGCCGAGCGCATCCGCCGTACGACCGCGGGCAGGTGGCGGTCGATGTTCTCGGCGCACTGCACGCCGAAGGGCACCCCGGCTGCGAGCAGCGGTCGACGCCACTGGGCGGCCACGAGCGAGAAGGGCTCGGCCTCCAGGAAGGCGACGTCGGGCCGTGCCTGGGCGATCAGCGAGCGCGGGCGAGCGAGATAGAAGTGTCGCTGCGGAAGACCACGCAGTGCGACTGGCGTCGGGCGCAGCGCGCCGTCCAGCCCCGTCAGAGCTTCGGGCGTCATCGCGCGCCCGGAGTACTCGCTGCGCCAGCGGCTGGGCAGCACAATCCGCAGATCCCAGCCACGGCGTTGCAGCTCCAGATAGACCTCCTGGTTGACCGTCACCACCGCGGGGTGGCTGACGATCAGCAGGCGCTGGCGCGGACCCGTCTCAGCCTCGCTCATCGAGGCCTCCGGCGCGCCCGTGCGGACGGGCGTTCTCAGGGGCGCCGGCATCCACTCCATCGTTGCACGCTGCCTTGCTCTGAGCCACCCTCGCCACGCTAATCTTTACCGGCCTGTTACGCGACTGCTTATGATCCGTACGGATCGGGCCAAGGACGGGCCCTCCGCCATGAACGACTCCACCGACGTCAACATCCTTGCTCCGCTGTGGAGACGTAAGTGGCTGATCTTGGCGGTCGGGATAGTGGTCGCTGCCGCTAGCTATGTCTACTACAAACATCAGCAGCACGTTTATCAGTCCACTACCGAGGTCTATCTCGGCGCTGCCAGTGAAGAACAGCTACCTGGCGAAAAGACCTCGAAGAACAAGGCGGTTGACACGAGCAACCAGGCCGCAATCATCAACTCAATCGTTGTCGAACGCGTCCGCAAACAGCTGCGCAGGGAACACAAGGCAGCGCTGATCCGCCACAGCAAAGTCCGCGCGAAGAGCGCGGAAAAAAGCCAGTTCATCGACATCACGGCCGAAGCCCACACGGCGAAAGGCTCCGCGCTGCTGGCGAACGGCGTCGCCCTCGCCTACATAAAACGACAGGACGCCACACGCAAGCGCGGGATCGAACGCGCGATCGCGATCACGCGCCGGCAGCTGCGTCGCGTGGAAGCGACGAGCGTGCCGAAGACGCCGGCGAAGACCTCCACGGAAAAGACCTCGAGCGAAAAAACCTCCACCGAAAGCACGTCCACGGAAAAAGGTGAAAAAGGCAAAGAAGCGACCACGACGACGACGGTCGCTCCGCCGGCGCCGAGCACCTCGACGATCCTGCAGACGGCGAACCTGAACAGCAAGATCAACCAGCTCGAAGCGAGCCTCGCGGTGAGCGGCGCCCAGCAGGTCAAACCAGCGCAGGGGCCGACGGCGGTGCTGCTTTCACCCAAGCCTCGCAAGAACGCGATCTTCGGCTTCGTGATCGGGCTCGTGCTCGCGGCGATCGCCGCCTATATCCTCGGACGCCTCGACCGTCGCGTGCGCTCGCTCTCGGCCCTGGAGAGCACGTTCCACGCGCAGATCCTGGCGGCGCTGCCGCAGGTCCGCCGGCCCGTGGTGCGCCGGGAGGGCCGACCTTCGCCTTCGAGATTCCTGCTCGAGCCGACGCGCCGCCTGCACACGGCGCTCGCGCTCGGCGCCGCAAACGAGCACGGTGCGAACGGACAGGCCGCGGGCCAGGGCTCACACCAGGCAGGCGCGCGCGTGCTGCTGTTTACGAGCGCGGATGATGGCGACGGCAAGTCGACTGTGATCGCCGATCTGGCGCTGGTCCAGCGTGAAGCGGGCGAGCGGGTCGCGATCGTCGAGGCGAACTTCCGCCGCCCGATCCAGGACAAACTGCTCGGCGTCGAGCCGACACCCGGTCTCGCGGAGGTACTGGCGCACCAGCTCACGGTCGAGGAAGTGCTGCGACGCGTGAGCCCGGCGCTGGCGGGGGCCGAGGTCCCGAGCGAGGGCGGGGGGGTCGCGCTCGCGACCGCGGTCGAGCCGCAGACGGCGGGCTCGCTGTTCGTGCTGCCCAGCGGCGGCGCGGTGCCCAACCCGCCGGCGGTGCTCGCCAACGGCGGCATGGCCGAGCTGCTGCGCTCGCTTGGGCAGGAGTTCGACTACATCTTGATCGACGCCCCCTCGCCGCTGAACGTCAGCGACGCGATGCCGCTGATGAGCCAGGTCGACGGGATCGTGGTCGTCGTCCGTGTCGGCCACACGCGCGAGACCGCCGCGCAACGCCTGCAGCAGCTGCTCGCGCAGTCCTCCACGGCGCCGGTGCTCGGCGTGGTGGCGAACTGCGTGCCACGTCGCGAAGCGGTCAGTTACGGCTTCCAGACGTCGGGTCGTCGACTACCCGGGCGATGAGCTCGCGGCCGCATCCGTCCGGGGCGCCGCTGTCGGTGCACCCGGCCGTGCTCGACCGCCGGATTCGCGACCTGCTCGTCATGGTCATCGCCGCGCTGGTGCCGGCGGCGATCGCGATCGGGATCATCGTGCAGACGCCGCATGCGACGGTGAGCGCGGCGATCCTGACGCTGGCCGCGATCGCGGGCGTGGTTGCGCTCTACCTGCTGATCGTCAGCAGCCGCCTGGAGGTAACGGTCACGGTCGTGGTGCTCTACCTGGCGCTGCTCGACGGGCCGGTGAAGCTCGGGCTCGGCACGGGCGAACTCTCGCATGGGCTGCGCAACGTGCTGATCCTGGCGATCTGCCTGGGCATGGTGCTGCGCATGTTCGTCAACCGCGAGCCGCTGAAATGGCCGCCGCTGATCGGCTGGGTGGCGGCGTTCGTGGGGCTGGTCGTGATCGAGGCCTTCAACCCGAAAACCCACGGCTTCCTGCACGTGATCGGCGGCTTCCGCCAACAGCTGCAGTGGGTGCCGTTCTTCTTCTTCGGCTACCTGTTGATGCGCTCCAAGCGGCGGATGCGCCAGATGTTCATCATCCTCGGCGTCTGCGCCCTGGCCAACGGTGTCGTGGCCGCGTACCAAACCGAGCTCTCGCCCGCGCAGCTGGCGAGCTGGGGGCCCGGCTACCGCAGCATCTTCCAGCCGACGACGGTCGGGCATAAGGCGGGTCAGGCGCGCGTGTATGAGAGCGAAGGCGAAGCCCGCACCCGACCGCTCGGGCTCGGCTCCGACAGCGGCTTCAGTGGCGGCCTGGGTCTGGTCGCGCTGCCCGGCTGCCTGGCGCTGCTCGCGACTTGGAGATCGCGCCGAAGATGGGTCGCGGCGATGCTGGCGCTGGGGGCGATGCTGGGCGTTGTCACGGGCCTGGGTCGGCTGCAGGTCGTCGGCGCGGTGCTGGGCGTGCTCGCGTTCGCGGGGCTGGCTTCGCTCGGGGGCAGACGCGTGACGCGCGCGCTCGGGGCGACGCTGGCCGTGGTCGTGCTCGCGATCCCCTCCGGCGCACTGCTGGCGTCGGTCGTGCGCAACGGGACCTTCAAGCGCTACGAAAGCATCACGAACAGTTCGGCGGTCTCGACGATCCCGAGCCACAAGTCGAACTCCTGGGAGAAAATTCCCTCGTTCCTGGCGAAGGCGCCGCTCGGCGTGGGCCTGGGCACGGTCGGCGCGGTCAGCGGCTTTGGCGGCAGGGTCACCGAACTCGTCGAAGGGCACGGGGTTAGCGCTGAGACGCAATACAACTTCGTCGCCGACGAACTCGGCGCGCCCGGGTTGCTGCTGTGGATCGCGCTATCCATCTACATCGTCGCGCTGGCGGTCCGGGCCATCCCCAAAATCAAGGACGGCGAGCTAGTGATCATGCTCGCGGGGATCTTTGGGCCGTTTGTGGCGCTGATCCTGACCGGCTTCTCGGGGCCGTTCATGACCAGCTCGGCGCACGGTCCTTACTTCTGGTTCGTGATCGGCGTCGCGGCATACTGGCTCGCGCCGCTCGTGCGAAGATCCGCGACCCGCCAGGCCGCGCCGATTCCACGGGAGGCGGTGGCAGCGTGAGCGGCGGAGGGGGGGCTGTGAAGGACGAGACCGAGCAGGAGCCGACGGGCGCGCAGATGTCCAAGCGCCAGCGTCTGAGCCTGTTGGTCGGCGACCGGCGCCGCTCGGTCGTGGGACTGGCGGTGTGCTCGCTCTTGTCGGGCTTCACCGAAGCGGGCACGCTGGCGCTGATCGCGCAGATCGGCGCATCCCTGGTCCACGGCTCCAAACACGTCAACGCGACGATCGGCCACCTCCACGTCCACGCCTCGATGGGCACGCTGATCGAGGTCGCCTTCGGGCTGACGGTGCTGCGCCTGGTGCTGCAGGTCCCGCTGTCGGTGCTGCCCGCGCGGATCGTGGCCGGCGTTCAGGCCGGGATGCGCATACGCCTGTTCGACGCGTTCGCGCGCGCCTCCTGGGACGTGCAGTCGCGCGACGTCGAGGGCCAGCTGCAGGACACGATGACCACGCAGGTGATGCAGGCCACGGCGGGGGCGCTACAGACGACGATCTTCATCAACTCGGTGTTCACGTTCGTGGTGCTGATGGCGACGGCACTGGTGTTGAACTCGCTGGCGGCGGTGATCGTGGGGACGGCCTCGGTGCTGCTGTTCGGGCTGCTGCGGCCGTTGCGCCGGCTGGGCGTGAGGTATTCGCGCGAGCTGTCCAAGGCTCAGGTCGATTACGCGGGCGGGATCGCGGAGGCGATCCGCTTGGCCCAGGAGACGCAAGTGTTCGGCGCGGAGGACGCGCAACGCGAGCGGGTCGGGGCGTTGATCGGCAACTCCAACCAGCTGGCGTTTCGCACGCAGCTGCTCAGCAAACTGGTCGGCAACCTCTACCAGAGCCTGATCTACATCCTGATGGTGGCCGGGATCGCGGGGCTATACCTGGCGGGCGCCAAGTACGCGGGCTCGCTCGGCGGCGTGATTCTGGTGCTGCTGCGCGCGGGCACCTCCGGCCAGCTGGTGCAGGGCTCCTATCAGAGCATCGCCCAGGCGCTGCCGTTCATCGAACGCACCCAGGACGCGATGTACCGCTACGCGGGCAGTTCGGCCAAGGACGGCTCCCAGCCGCTCACGCAAGTCAGCAGCCTCGCCTTCGAAAACGTCTCCTTCGCCTACAACGCAGGGCGCCCGGTGCTCTCGGAAATCAGTTTTGAGGTCGCAGCCAACGAGGTGATCGGGATCATCGGGCCCTCGGGCGCGGGCAAGTCGACGATCGTCCAGCTGCTGTTGCAGCTGCGCGCGCCGGACACCGGGCGCTACCTGGTCAACGGTCGGCGGGCGGATGAGTTCGTGCGCAGCGACTGGCACCAGGAGGTCTCCTACGTGCCGCAGGAGCCACGCCTGTTGCACGCGACGGTCGCCGAGAACATCCGCTTCTTCCGCGACCTGGATGAGGAGGCGGTGACGCGCGCGGCGAAGCTGGCGCGGATCCACGAGGACATCATCAGCTGGCCGCTGGGCTATGACACGCTGGTTGGACCGCGCGCGGATGCGGTCTCGGGCGGGCAGCAGCAGCGCATCTGCCTGGCGCGGGCGTTGGCGGCGCAGCCTGAGATGATCGTGCTGGACGAGCCCACCAGCGCGCTGGACCCGAGCTCCGAGCGCCTGATCGGCGAGTCGCTGCAAGGCCTGAAGAATCACGTGACGCTGTTCATCATCGCCCACCGGATGTCGACGCTGGACATGTGCGACCGGGTGATGGTGATCGTCGACGGGCGGCTGGTCGCGTTCGACACGAAAGCCCTGCTACAGCGGGACAACACCTATTACCGCCACGCGTCGGCGCTCGCCGCCGGGACCTCGCCCGTCGGGTGACCGGCCGCATCCCCGACTTCTTCATCGCCGGGCACCCCAAGTCGGGCACGACGGCGCTGTATGAGATGCTCAAGCAGCATCCGCAGATCTTCATGCCGGCGCTGAAGGAGCCGCAGTTCTTCGCGCCGGAGATGCGCGCAGGCCACGAGCGCCAGTTCCAGGGGTTGCCGCAGACGCTCGAGCAGTACGCGGCGCTGTTCGCGCCCGCGACGTCTGAGCAGCGCGCGGGCGAGGCTTCGCCCTCCTACCTGAGATCCCCAGAGGCGCCGGGCCTGATCGCGCGGCAGCGCCCGGACGCGCGGATCGTCGCGATCCTGCGCGAGCCCGCGAGCTACCTACGCTCGGTGCATATGCAGTTCGTGCGCGCGATGATCGAGACCGAGCACGACCTAGGCAGGGCGCTGGCGCTGGAGCAGCCCAGGCGCGAAGGGCGCAAGCTGCCGCGTAAGGGCTACTTGCCGCAGGCGCTGAACTACTCCGAGCACGTTCGCTACACCGAGCAGCTGCGCCGCTACCGGCAGGCCTTCTCCGACGAGCAGGTTCTGATTTTGATCTATGACGATTTCCAGCGCGACAACGACGCGACCGCGCGCCAGGTACTGCGCTTCTTGGACGTCGACGACACGGTTGCGCTCGCGCCGGTCAGGGCGAACCCTTCGTTTGCGGTCCGCTCGCACCGCCTGCACCGGCTCACGCGCTCGGTGCACCTCGGCCAGGGGCCGCTGGCCCACGCGGCGAAGTCGGGCGTCAATGCGGTCTTCCCGCGCGCGAGCCGCGAGCGCGCCTTCGGCCCCGCGCGGCGTCTGCTGCGCAGGCGCGTGCTGTACGGAGAGACGCCGGCCGTGGACGCGGCACTGATGGCGCAGCTGCGACGCACCTTCAAGCCTGAGGTTGTGGCGCTGAGCGATTATCTAGGGCGCGATCTGGTGGCGCTGTGGGGATATGACCAGCTCGATTGACCCTACCGCCGATCTGCGGGGCTTGACCGTGACGTCCGCGGCGCCTGACTTCTTCATCGTCGGGCACGCGAAGTCGGGCACCACGGCGTTGTACGAGATGCTCCGCGAGCACCCGCAGATCTTCATGCCGGCCAGCAAGGAGCCCTGGTTCTTCGCGCAGGAGCTATTGGAGCGCACGCCGCCGCGCCCGGAAGGCACGCCGCAGTCGCTGGCCGAGTACCTAGCCTGGTTCGCCGAGGCCGAGTCGGGACAGCGCCGGGGCGAGGCCTCGGCGCTCTACCTGTGGTCGCACACTGCGGCACCACGGATCCATGCGGTGCGCCCGGACGCGCGGATCGTCGCGATCCTGCGCGAGCCCGCGAGTTTCCTGCGCTCGCTGCATCTGCAGTTCGTGCAGACCTATGTCGAGAGCGAGCACGACTTCGCCAAGGCGCTCGCGCTCGAGCCCGCCAGACGCGAAGGGCGCGAGATCCCCCGCCACACCTACTGGCCTAAGGCGCTGCTGTACTCCGAACACGTCCGCTACGTCGAGCAGCTGCGCCGCTACCGCGACTTGTTCGGCGCCGAGCGGATGCTGGTGCTGATCTACGACGATTTCAGGCGCGACAACGAGCAGACCGTGCGCGAAGTACTGCGGTTCCTCGATGTCGACGAGAACTTCATACCGAAAGAGCTGCACGCCAACCCGACGGTGCAGGCGCGCTCGCGTGCACTGAACGAGTTGGTGCATGCGGTCTCGGTAGGGCGCGGACCGGTTTCGGTTGCGGTCAAGCAGGCGATCAAGTCGGTGACGCCGAAGCCGCTGCGCGAACGGGCGTTGGCGGCGGTCAAGCAACGTGTCCTATACGCCGAGCCCGAGCAGCCCGACGAGGCCCTGATGGACGGGCTGCGCGTTCGCTTCAGGCCAGAGGTAGACGCGCTGAGCGAATACCTCGGGCGCGACCTGGCGGCGCTCTGGGGCTATAACCCCAACGCCTAAACGCTTCGTGCTTTCAACGTCAAGCCACGGACCTGCGCCGAGTCGTCGATCTGCGACAATCGGCCTCGCCATGGCCGAGCCGGTGCGGAAGCAGAACTTGCCGGCCGATGAGCCCGCCACGGAGCCCTTGGCGGAGGGGACGAAGCCAAAGGTGCTGTACGTGATGGGCGCGGGACGTAGCGGCACCACAATCCTCGGAATCACGCTGGGCAACTGCGAGGGCATGCTCTATGCGGGCGAGCTCGATAAGTGGCTGCGCCGGTCGGGCAAACCCCCGCTAGGTGGCGAGGAGCGCGAACGCTTCTGGGGCGAGGTGCGCGAGAACGTGGCGCTCTCGCCGGAGCTCGCGGGGAAAGCGGCGCGCTCGTTGGAGCAGACCTCGGCTCCGTTTCGCCCGCGCAAGTGGCGGGGGCAGCGTCGCCTACGCGGCCCCTATCGTCGCTTTGCCGAGGAGCTGTACCGCGTGGTGGCTCAGACCGCGGGCGTGACGCACGTCGTCGACACCTCCCACTTCCCGCGACGCGCTCGGGAGCTGCAGAAGCTCGACGGAATCGAGCTCTACCTGCTGTTCGCGGTGCGTGATCCGCAGAGCGTGGTGGCCTCGTGGGATCGCGAGGACGTGGTAGAGCCGCGCTTTCGACCGGGCCGGACGAACGCCTATCTGTGGGTCACCTATCTAATGTCGCTGCGCGTGTTCTGCAAACAGCCGCGTGAGCGGCGCCTGCTGGTGCGCCACGAGGACTTCGTGTCCGATCCGCAGCGAGTGCTCAAGGACATCTTCGAGTGCGTGGGTTCCTCCTCGCGGATGCCGAACTTCTCCGCGCTGCAGACTGGCGTCCCGTTCCAGGGCAATCGCGTGGCCCGCTCGGAGGTCGTATCGCTGAACGGGCGCCCAGCCGGTACGGCGCGCACCTCGACGCTGACCGCGGTCCTGCAGTTGCCGTGGCAGCTCGTGTTCTCTCGGCTAGGGCCCAGAGCTGGCGCCCATCCGCGGCGATGAGCGACTCCGGAGCACCGACCGTGATCTACATCATGGGTGCGGGGCACAGCGGCAGCAGCATCCTCGGCGTCACGCTCGGCAACTGCGCGGGGGTGTTCTACGCGGGGGAGGTCGAGGAGTGGCTCGTGCGATCGAGCGCCGCGCGCTGGGGCGGCGAGCAGCGGACGCGTTTTTGGGAGGCGGTCCGCGAGCGGATGGGGGACTCGGCCGCGGGCATGTTCGGCGATCGCGCGAATCGCATGATCGAGCGCTCCTCTTCGCTGTTGCGGATCGACGGTTGGTACGTGCGCCGCCGCATGCTGCCGCGCTATCGCCGCGTGGCCGTGGCGCTGTTTCGGGCGATCGCGGATCAGGCTGAGGCGAGCTTTGTGGTCGACACTTCGCATTTCCCGCTGCGCGCGCGCCAGCTGCAGCGGATTAAGGGCCTGTCGCTCCACGTCGTGCTGCTGGTGCGCGACCCGCAGGCGGTGGTGGAGTCCAACGTGCGCGCGCTCAGCCAGCACGAAGTGACCGAGCGGCGGGTGGCGATCTTCAGCAAGAACCTCGACCTGTGGCTGACGCAGCTACTGTCGGTGTACGTGTTCATGCGCCAGCCCCGCGCGCGGCGGATGTTCCTGCGCCACGAGGATTTCCTCGCCGACCCCGAGGGCACGCTCGCGCAGCTGCTGGCAGGCGCGGGCGTCGAGGGAGAGCTCCCCGACCTCGGTGCGCTGCGTGTGGGCGTTCCGATCGAGGGCAACAAAATGCTGGTCAACGAGACCGTTGCGCTGCGCGCCTCGCAGGAGCCGGTACGTAGGTTCTCGACGCTCACGTGGCTAATGCAATGGCCCTGGAGGCGAATCTTCGACCGCCTGCGCCCCGTCGCGAGGGCGAAGGCGTACGCGCTCGACGGCGCCGACGCGGGCTCCGCGCGCATCTCGACCCCGGCGGCGGGTTGAGGCGATGAACCCGTTGCGCAGAGCGATCGCGATCCTCTCGCGGCGACTCGATCGCCCGGAGCTGTTGGCGGCGGTCTACGCGCCCGCGCGCCAGGCCGAACACGAGCAGGTCGGGATCGAGGCCGTGTTGGCGAGCACGCTGCGCGATGGCGCCAGTTACGTGGATGTCGGCAGCAACCGCGGCCAGATCCTGCGCGAGGCGGTGCGTATCGCCCCGCACGGTCGCCACCTCGCGTTTGAGCCGATCCCGACGCTGGCGCAGGAGCTGGCGCGTGAGTTCCCCTCGGTGGATTGCCGCCAGAAGGCGCTCGGTGCCCGCCGTGAAACCGCAGAGTTCACCCACTTTCGCAAGCTCGACGGCTGGAGCGGGCTGCGTCGCAGCCTCCAGATCAGCGACGAGCTCGGCGACCCTGAGCTGATCACGGTCGAGGTCTCGACGCTCGATGAGGAGCTGGATGGGCTGGCGGCGGCGGTCGTGAAGATCGATGTCGAGGGTGCGGAGCTGGGCGTACTAGAAGGTGGGCGGGCGCTGCTCGCCCGCGCCAGGCCAGTCGTAGTTTTCGAGCACGTCGCGGCCGGCGCCGCGATTTACGACACCCAGCCCGGGGCGTTGTGGGACGTATTTCAGGAGCTCGACTACGCGGTCTACTCGGCCACGGGCGAAGGCCCCTTCACCCGGGAGGCCTTCGCCGCGAGCGCGGAGATCGTCAACTGGCTGGCGGTTCCGCGGGCGTGACCTGCACGGTGAATGGTTCGCTGAGACCACGCTGAAGCTGCGGGTCACGCGAGACGCGCACGCGCAGCTTGACGCTGGCGCCGGGGCCGTCGGCGAAGGCGTGCGTCAGCGTGAAGCTGGAGTCGGCGTTGACGGCCGCGCTCGTCACGAGGTGATAGCCGGTGCCGAGGGCGTTGGCGCGTTCTAGGTAGACCTGCTGCCCGGCGTGCCCGGGCGTAATCGTGCCCGTGATCGTGAGCGGCGTTCCGACCGCGACCGTGCTCGGCGGTGAGGTCAGGCTCACCCCGTAGCGCACGCCCACGAACAGCGGCGTGGAGCGCGTGGCCGCGTCGCTAACCACGTAGGTCGTGTCGCTGAGGGGCGAGGCTTCGAAGCTGTAGTTGCCCGAGGCGTCGGTCGTGCCCGTGGCGAGCGTCGCAAAAGCGCCCGCGTCGGTGCGTCCCAACAGCGTCACAGTTTGGCCCGGGGTGCCCGCGGCGACGCCGGTGAGCGTCACGCTCTGCCCGTAGACGATCGGGTCAGCTGAGGGGCTCAGGGTCAGCTCGGGGTTCTGCGCCTGCGGGATCGCGTAGGAGACGGCTTCGGAGATGCCGGGCGCGTTGGTGCCGCGCAGGTGCGCGATCACGCGCACGCTGGCTTCGCCGCCGATCCTGAAGCTACGCGCGAGCGAGTAGCTGCCGTCGGGGTTGATCGCCGAGAAGGCGACCGTGCGCCAGGCTTCGCCGTCGGCTGGGTACTGCACCTGCAGCGCGACGCGCCCGCTGCCGCCCGCGGGCGTGACGGTGCCCGAGAAGCTGGCGCGGCTGTGCCGCGAGAGGCGGGCGGCCCCGTCGGCGCGCGTGCTGCTCGCCGTGGGCAGCGGGCTGACGCTGAGCGTCACGAGCGGCGCGACCTTGACCGCGACGTGCGCGCCGTGGCGGCCGACGTGCACCTTGAAGACCGTGTTCTGGGTAAGCGTCTGGGGCGGCAGTTCAAAGGAGCCGTCGGCTTTGACGGCGAGCGACTGCGGCGCGGCGAAGCTGCGCCCGCCGAGGCCGACGCTGGCCTGCGCGAGCGTGACGTGCTGGGCACTGGCCTGCGTCTGGGCGCCGCTCTGCGCGGTCGCTGCGGATTCGTCGGGACAGCTGACCTTGCCGGACAGCGTGACGGCTTCACCGGCCGTGATCTCGGCGGCGCTGGAACCCAGCGTCACGCGGCAGTTGGCCGGGCGCGAGGCGCGCTTGTCGGCGCGCGAGGCTTCGCGTTCGCCGCGGCGCTGTTCGCGTGCGGCCTGGCGTTCGCCGCGAGCCTGTTCGCGTTCGGTGGCGCGCGATGCCCGTTCCTGCAGGCGCGCTTCGCGTTCTTCGGCGCTGCGTGCCGCCTTCGCCACGGGCTGTGCGTGCCGGTGGGCGGGAGCGCTCGCAGATGCGCCCGCGGCGAACAGGAGCAGGGCGCCGAGGGTTGCGGGCAGCAGGGCGATCGACTGTCGCGAGCACGGAAGGCTTGTGGGCACGTGAATTTCCCCTCGCTTCGGAGTAATGGATGCGCTTCGCTGCGTCTATCGGCATCGAAATGGCGACGCTTGACCATGTATGAGAGTCCCTGGACGCTCGATGACTGGTCACAAACTTGATCGCAACCCGACTAGACTCTGGGCTATGACAGCGTTGTCGGCTGACCTCCGCACGGCGGAGGGGGATTCGGCGGCGCGAGCGGGCGAGTCAGGCGCCTCCGCGCAGCCCGAGCGCCCGGCCCCGCCGGACTTCTTCATCGTCGGGCATCCGAAGTGCGGCACGACGGCGCTCTACGAGATGCTGCGCAGCCACCCGCAGATCTTCATGCCCGAGCTGAAGGAGCCCTGGTTCCTGGCGAAGGACATGCGCGCGCGCTTCCAGCCGCCGCGGGCGGGCTCGCCGCCGGAGAACCTGGGCGAGTACCTGTCGCTGTTCGCGCCCGCGGCGGCGGGGCAGATGACGGGCGAGGCCTCCTCGGCATACCTGCTCTCGTACACGGCGGCGGCCGCCATCGCCGAGCTGCGTCCCGACGCGCGGATCGTCGCGATCCTGCGCGAGCCCGCGAGCTTCCTGCGTTCGCTGCACATGCAGCTGCTGCGCACGCACGTCGAGACGCAGAAGGACTTCGCGAAGGCGATCGCGCTCGAGTCGGCCAGGCGCGCCGGGAAACGCGTCCCGCGCCGCTCGCACCGCCCGCAGCTGTTGCTCTACTCCGATCACGTGCGCTACGTCGAGCAGCTGCGCCGCTACGAAGCGGCCTTCCCGAGCGAGCAGCTGCTGGTGCTGATCTACGAGGACTTCCGGCGCGACAACGAGGCGACGGTGCGCAGGGTGCGTCGCTTCCTCGGCGTCGACGAGAGCCCGCCGGTCGAGGTACGCGACGCGAACCCGACGGTCAAGCGCATGCGCTCGCAGCAGCTGGACGAACTGGTCAACGTCGTCTCGGTCGGCCGTGGCCCGGTCTCGCGCGCGCTCAAGGCGGGCGTCAAGGCCGTGACCTCCAGCCGCCTGCGCGACGCGGCGATCCGCTCGACGCAGCGCTACGTGGTCAACGGCAGCCCGCAGCCGCCCGACGAGCAGCTGATGCTCGAGCTCCGCCGCCGCTTCAAGGGCGAGGTCGAAGCGGCGAGCGAGCATCTGGATCGCGACCTCATCACGCTCTGGGGCTATGACGCCCTCGACTGACGGATCGCTCGCGGTGGACAAGCCGGAGGGACCGCTCGGGCCGCGCTGGCGCGAGGCGGCCGCGCGCGCCCAGGAGCGGGCGTTGCCTGAAGGCGCGACGCTCGTGAGCTGCTCGGCGCCGCTCGGCAGCGGCGGGCTGGGGCGCCACCTGAGCGAGATCGTCGACGCGGTAGGGCGCGTCGGCGGGCCGGCCTCGACGGTCTCGGGCTGGAGCGATCCCCGCGGCCCGCGCTTCAGCCGGGCGCTCGGAGCGCTGCGGCTGCCGGTCGCGCCCGCGCTGCGCACGCGCGTGTTCATGGGCGAGTTCGACGCCCACGCGGCGCGCAGCGTGCGCGGGCAGCGGCAGGCCGAGCACCTGATCGCCTTCAACGGCCAGGCGCTCGGCCAGCTCCGCGCGGCGCGGGGCAGGGGCTATCGCTCGCTGACGCTGGTCTCGGCCAACTCGCACCTGCGCCAGGTCGCGCGCCTGCACGCGCTCGCGCGCAGCGCCTACCCGCTGGAGGGGTCATGGACGACGCTGATGGTCAAGCGCAACCTCGCGGAGTACGCGGCCGCGGACCGCATCCACGTGGCCTCGCGCTACATCCGCGAGTCGTTCCTGGCCGAAGGCGTCCGCGAGGAGCTGCTGGTCGACTTCCCGTTGACGCCCGCGCCGCGCTTCACCCCGCAGAGCCGCGCCGCGAGCGTCGAGCAGGCGGAGCGCTTCGAGCTCGTCTACGTCGGCAGCCTCGCGGTGCACAAGGGCGTCCCGCTGCTGATCGACGCGGTCCGCCGCCTGCCCCACGCCGATTTGCGCCTGACACTCGTGGGCGGCTGGGGGAGCCGCGGCATGCGGCGCTTCGTGCAGGCGGCCTGCGCGGCAGATCCGCGCCTGCGGGTCAGCCCCGGCGATCCGCTTCCGCATCTGCGCGGCGCGCACCTGTGCGTGCACCCCGCCTACGAGGACGGCTTCGGCTACGCGCCCGCGGAGGCGCTGGCCTGCGGCGTGCCGGTGATCGTCAGCGAGGACACGGGCATGAAGGAGCTGATCGAGGACCCGCGCGAGGGCCTGGTGCTGCCGACCGGCGAGCTGGACGCGCTCGCGCAGGCGATCGACGCCGCCTACCGCGGCGAGCTGCCGCGGCGCTGAGATGACCCGCGTCGCGGTCCTCGGCGTCTCGACCGAGCAGCCCTGCGGCGTGCGCGACCACGCGGAGCGGCTGGCGCAGGCGTTGGCGGGGGAGGGGGTGCAGTGCACGACACACTGGCTTGCGCGCGAGCAGCGGGCGCTCGGGCCCGCGCGGGCGGAGCTGCACGCGTGGACCCGGCGGCTGGAAGCGGAGCTGGCGGCGTCGCGACCGGACGCGGTGCTGCTGCACTACTCGGTGTTCCCCTACTCCTACCGCGGCCTGCCGGTGTTTGCGCATCGCGTGCTGGAGGCCGCGGGGGCGGATTACAGGCCGGTGGTGAGCATGCTGCACGAGTTCGTCTACCCGTGGGGCCGCTCGGGGCTGCGGGGCGCGCTCTGGGCGGTGACGCAGCGCGCGGCGCTCGTGGAGGTGGCGCGGGCCTCGACGGGGCTCGTCGTGACCGCGGACTTCCGGGTGGACTGGCTGCAGTCACGGCGCTGGCTGCCGCGGCGCGAGGTGTCGGTGGCGCCGGTGTTCTCGAACCTGCCCGCGCCCGCGCCCGCGCCGTCGGCCGTGCCGACAGCTGACGGGCGGGGCCCGGCGATCGGCCTGTTCGGCTTCGCGGCGGAGGGCGCGCCCGCGCCGTTGGTGCTGGACGCGCTGCGCCTGCTGCGCGAGCGCGGCGTGCAGGCGAGCCTGCAGCTGCTGGGCGCGCCGGGGCGCGACTCGCGCGCGGGGGCGGGGTGGAGCGCGGCGGCCGAGCAGCGCGGGCTCGCTGATGCGGTGTCGTTCTCGGGGATGCTCGAGGCGCAGGAGCTGTCGGATCGGCTGGCGTCCTGCGAGGTGCTGCTGTTCGCGGACGCGCCGGGGCCGACGCCGCGCAAGACGACGCTCGCGGCCTCGCTGGCCTCGGGCGCGCCGGTGGTGGCGCTCGACGGCCCGCGTAGCTGGCCCGCGCTGGCGCAGGCTGAGGCCGCGCTGCTGGTGGCCCCGGAGGCGGGTGCCCTGGCCGAGGCGTTGCAGCGCCTGCTGGGCGACGGGCGCGCCCGCGCGGAGCTGGGCGAGCGGGGCAAGGCCTTCGCCGGCCGGCAGATGTCGGTGGCGCAGAGCGCGCGCGTGCTCGCGGCGGCGCTGAGGGCCGCGGCCGAGCCCAGCTAGATCGGGGCGGGGACGCCGGGCGCGGCTGGATGCGCGCGGGCGTCCTCCCAGCCCGCGCGGGCCGTGCGATAGGCGTCGGCGAGCGCTTCGACGTGGCGCTCGCGAGAGAACTTCGCCGCGACGAGCTGCCGCCCGGCTTCGCCCATCCGCGCCTGGCGCTCGGGGTCGGCGAGCAGCTCGTTCAGCGCGGTCGCGAGACTGTCAACGCTGCCTGGCGCGACGCCGAGGCCGTTGACGCCGGGCTCCAACCAGTCCTCGATGCCGCCGGTCGTGCTCGCGACGACGGGCCGTCCCGCGGACAGCGCCTCGATCCCGACGAGGCTGAAGGGCTCTGGCCAAAGTGAAGGTACGGCTACGACCGAGGCTTCGCCGAGCTGGTGCGCCAAGCGCTCGACGTCGAGCCAGCCCGGGAAGCTGACCCGCTCGGACAGGTCGAGCCGGCGGGCTAGCCGCTGCGTCGCGGCCAGGCGCCGGCCCTCGCCGCAGATCACGAACTCCGCGTTGACGTCGCGCGCGGCGCGGATCAGCACCTCGACGCCCTTCGGCGCCACGACGCGCCCGGCGAACACGACGCGGCGACGCCCGGCGTGGCCCGAGCCAGGGCGGGGGACCATCGTCGTGAACAATGGCACCACGCGGCGGCGATGTACGCCGTTGACCGCGAGGTGGCGGTCGATCGCGCTCGAGTACGACACGACCAGATCGGCGAGCAGCAGCGCCTGCAGGTGGCTGCCAGCGCGCCGGTAGGCGGCGGGCAGCCAGCGCGGATCGCGGGTGTGCGCGCAGCCGCGCAGCAGCAGGTTCGGCACACAGCCAGGTCCGTGTGCGCGCCCGCACTCCTCGCCGGGGCGGAAGTAGTGCACGCCCGAGGTACAGGCCGCGGTGTAGCCGTGGACGCTGATCACGACCGGCGCGGACGCGCGCGCGACCTCGATCACGGCGGGGTCTTCGAACTGGTGGCAGTGGATCAGCTGCGGATCGCCGGACAGCGCGCTGCCGAGGCGCTGGGCGGGGGAGGCGCTCGCGTCGAACAGGCGGGGGCTGTGATGCAGCGTCACGCCCGGCACCTCGGCGCGCTCGTCGATCCGGGCTGCGGCGGCCGTCACCTGCAGCCCGGCGCGGGCCAGCGCTTCGGCGCTGGTCATCGCGTGCGTGGCCACGCCGCCGTCGCGCGTCCAGCGCGGCGTGAGGATCAACACCGAGCGAGGCGCGGCGTCGCTCATCGGCGGGTGCCGCTACGCACGTTGGCGCGGCGCGCAATCGCCTGGCGGAGTACCGCTGCGAACTCCTGCGCGCGCGTCTGGTAGGAGAGCTCCTGGCGCAATTCGGTGCGGTCAAAGCTGCGCGGCGCGCCCGCGGCCTTGGCTTGCACCAGCTCCAGCAGCGCCGCCTTCATGCCCGGCTCGTCGTCGGGCTCCACCAGCCATACGCCGGGCTTGTCGGCGAGGTAGTCCCAGTTCTCCCCGCGCGGCACCGCGGCGAGGATCGGTCGGTCGGTCATCAGGTACTCATAGGTCTTGGCCGAGATGCGCCCCCCGCGCGAGCCGTCCAGGCGCTTGGGTAGCGTGATGAACAGCAGGTCGGCGCGGGCCAGGATGCCGGGCACCTGCTCGTGGGGGGCGGGGCCCAGCACGGTGACGACGTCCCGCACGCCCGCGGCGTCGAGCGCGCGATCGACGACCTCGGCGGGATAGGGATTGCCATACAAGACCAGCTTTAGGGACTGTGACCAGTCGGGATGCTCAGCGATCGCGGCAAGCATCGCGCGTCCCAGATAGGCGGGCGAGGAGGTGCGCGGGTCAAGCAGGGTCAGCTTGTGGCGCCCGAGCCTGTTCCAGGCCTCATAAGCGCGCTTGGCCGCCCCGGGCGGGGGCGCCTGCTCGTCGATCAGCGACCACCACCCAGACATCGCGCCCATGTAGGCGATCTCGAAGCCCACCTCCGCAGGCGCCTGAGGCTCGAACTTCGCGGGGTCGGCGCCGTAGCGGACGAGCGTCATACGCTCGCGTACCGGCTCGGGGGCCCGCGCCTGAACCGCCTGCAGGTTGGTCGCCGAGACGTACACGGTCGCGTCGGCCGTGCGGGCGTATCGGTCCTCGAGCGCCCTCGAGAGCCGGTAGTGCAGCGCGCTGGGGAACTCGGGGTGCATGTCGGTGCAGGTCAGCGAGTCGTCGAGGTTGAGGATCAGCGGCAGCCCCGTCAGGCGGCGTAGGGCGAGCCCGACGAGCCCGGCGGAGTAGGGCATCATGAACACGACGATCGCCTCGGGCCGGCGTTCGCGCGCGAGCCGCCGCCCCGCGCGGATCGCGGGCAGCGCCCAGAAGATCGATTCGTCGGGCCAGATCAGCAGGTCGAGCAGCTTGCTAAGGCGCAGCCGCCTGACGGCGGCGAGCAGCCGAGCCGGGCGCCGGGCGGCGACGACCTCGACACGCAGCGTCGGCGAGGGCCGCTCCTGCGCGGCCTCGGTCACGACCGTGACGTCCCACTGCTCGCTCAGCCGCGCCAATAGCTGGCTGGCGCGAATCGCGGTGGGCGTGGTGGCGGGCGCGAAGGACTGGGAGATGCAGAGCAGCGCGGGCCGGGGCATGACAGAAAGCCAAGGTACCAGCGATCGGCAGGGCCGGAGCACGGCTGGACTGCCCCCAGCGCGACCACTAGATTGGGCGGATGTGCGGGATAGCGGGGAGTACGCAGGACCCGAGCGGTCGCGATGTACGGGCGATGTGCGCGACCTTGCGCCATCGCGGGCCTGACGATGAGGGCATCCACAGCGATGCGCCTAGCGGCGTCAGCATCGGCGCTCGACGCTTGGCGATAATGGACATTGCGGGTGGGCACCAGCCGCTCAGCAACGAGGACGGCTCGGTGTGGGCGGCCTTCAACGGCGAGATCTACAACCACCCACGGCTGCGCGAGGAGCTGCGCCGGCGGGGGCACAGCTTTGCGAGTGCGACTGACACAGAGGTGCTCGTGCATCTCTATGAGGAGTACGGCGAGGCGATGGTGCACGCGCTGGAGGGGATGTTCACGTTCGCAATCTGGGATCAGCGCGAGCGACGGCTGCTGTTGGCGCGCGACCGCTTCGGCGAGAAGCCGCTGTTCCTGCACGAACATGACGGCGAGCTGCTGTTCGCCTCGGAATTGACCTCGCTGCTGCAGGTGCGACCCGCACTGCGTCAGCTCGATCCGCACGCGATCGACGCGTTCTTCGTGTTCGCCTACGTACCGGGGCCGGGCACGATCGTGCGGGGGGTGCGCCAGCTACCGCCGGGCCGCCTGCTCAGCTGGCAGCGCGAGCGCGGTGTCAGCGAGCGCAGCTGGTGGTCTCCGCCCGCACAGCCGCTCTCACGTCGCGAGCCGCTGCACGCGGTGGCGGCGGAGGCGAAAGCGCTGTTTGAGGAGTCGGTGCGCACGCGCCTGGTGGCGGACGTGCCTGTTGGGGTGTTCCTCAGCGGCGGCGTGGACTCGACGCTGGTGGCGGCGGTCGCGGCGCAGGAGTCCTCGCAACGACTGCAGACCTTCACGGTGGGCTACGACGTGGGCGGCGTGAACGAGACTGAGCGGGCGCGCGTGGTCGCGGAGCGGCTGGGCAGCGAGCACCACGAGGTGACGCTCACGCAGGCAGACGTGGCCGAGCGCGCGCCGCTGGTGCTCTCGCACCTAGATCAGCCGCTGGGCGATCGCGCGACGCTGCCGCTGCACGCGCTCTCGGAGTTCGCGCGCCCGCGTGTGACCGTCGCGCTGGGGGGCGAGGGTGCGGATGAGTTGTTCGGCGGCTACCCGCGCTACCGCTGGCTGGAACGCGCGCGGCGCGTGCAGGCGGCGCTGCCGCAGGCGGCGCTCGGCACGCTGGGCCTGGCGGCGCGCGGCGCGCAGCGCTTCGGCCCCGCGGCGCGCGCGGCCACGCGCCTGGCGCCGACGCCGATGCTGGAGCGCAACCTGGACTGGGTCACGAGCGAGCGCCGCGGCCGCCGCGCGGCGCTGTACGGGCCCCGCCTGGCGCAGCTGGACCAGGCGCGCGTGCTCGCGGACCTGGGAGCGCAGGCGGGCGTGCTCAACGGCGGCCCGGCGGCGCGCTGGCTGATGCACCTCGACCAGCGCCACTACCTCCCGGACGACGTGTTGATGAAGACCGACCGCGCGAGCATGCTGGTCTCGCTGGAGATCCGCACCGTGTTCCTGCACAGCGGCCTGGCGGAGCTGGCGGGCTCGCTGGACACCTCGATGCACCTCGCGGGGGCGGGTAAGGCGCTGGTCCACGCGATGCTGCCCGCGGGGCTGCTGGAGCAGCCACGCCGCGGCGGCTACCGCAAGACGGCGTTTAGGGTGCCCGCCGCGGAGTGGCTGCGCGGCCCGCTGGCGCCGGTGATGCGCGGCCAGCTAGAGCAGGGAACGATCTACAGCGAGGGCTACTTCGACCGCGACGCGGTCAGACGGCTGGTGGCCGAGCACGGCTCGGCGGCGTGCGATCACAGCGACCAGCTCTGGCCGCTGTTGGCGCTGGGGCTGTGGGCGGATCGCTTCCACGGGCTCGATGTCGCCTGAGCGGCGCCGCGGCGCCGGCGAGCGCCCGCGCCTATTGATTCTCACGCCGGACTACCCGCCGGCGCCGGGGGGCATCCAGGTCGTGGCCCACCGCCTGGCCACGGGCATCGAGCGCTTCGAGGTTGAGGTGCTGGCGCCAGACTCCCCGGGTGCGCGAGAGTTCGACGCCGCGGCCGGCGGACACGACGGCGCGCGCGAGGGCCCACTGCAGGGCCCGCGCGTCCGGCGCGTGCGCGGCGGTAGGCGGCTGCGCGGGGGGCAGGGCGCGCTGCTGAACGCGCAGGCGCTGAGGTGGGGGCTGGCGTGGGGTCCAGATGTGACGCTGAGCATGCACATCGTGGCGAGCCCGGCCGCGGCCGCGATCCGCCGCGCGCGCTCGGCTGCGACGGTGCAGTACTTCCACGCCGAAGAGATTTCCGCGAAGCCCGCGCTGGCGGCGTTCGCGGCTCGCCAGGCGGATGCCTCGATCGCGGTCAGCGCTTACACCGCGGAACTGATCGCGCAAGCGGGGGGCCCGGGTGAGCGGGTGCAG
This sequence comes from uncultured Solirubrobacteraceae bacterium, assembly GCA_963697725.1. Lineage (GTDB taxonomy): Bacteria > Actinomycetota > Thermoleophilia > Solirubrobacterales > Solirubrobacteraceae > Palsa-744. The sequence goes on along the minus strand of OY969096.1, from coordinate 2,490,973 downwards.
GTGATCGCGAACGGCACCGACGTGCCCGCGGACCCCGAGCCGCTGCCGGCGCAGCGGCCGACGATCGTGACGGTGGCACGGGTGCAGGAGCGCTACAAGGGCCACGACACGATGGTGCGTGCGCTGGCGTTGGTGCTGGCAAAGGTGCCGGAGGCGCAGTGGGTAGTGATGGGCGACGGCTCGCTGCGCCCGGGCATCGAGCAGCTGGCGCGTGGCTACGGGATCGAGCACGCGATCCGCTTCCTGGGCACGGTCTCCGACGAAGAGCGCAACGAGTGGCTACGTCGCGCGCAAGTGCTGGCGATGCCGAGCCGGCTGCCGGCTGGCGGCCTGGCGGGCGAGGGCTTTGGGATCGTCTACCTGGAGGCGGGCGCCTACGGTAAGCCTGTCGTGGCGGGCAACGTGGGCGGCGCCCGGGACGCGGTGCTTGACGGGGAGACGGGGCTGCTGGTCGATCCGCAAGACCCGCTCGCGGTCTCGGAGGCGATTGTGCGGCTGCTGCGCGATGAGCCGCTGGCACGGGCGCTGGGTGCGGCGGGCCGGGCACGTGCGCAGGCGCACGCCTGGCCGACGGTGGCGCGGCGGGTCGAGGAGCTGCTGCTGGCGCAGCTTGAGCGCGCGTGAGGGTCTTGTACGTCAGCCACACCGCGGCCGTCAGCGGCGGCGAGCGTTCGCTGCTGGACTTGCTGGGCGCGCTGCCGCATACGGTGCAGCCGCTGCTGGCGACCCCGCCGGGCAGGCTGGCGGAGCTGGCGCAGGGGCGCGGCATCGCGACGACGCCGATCGTGGGCACGTCGGGCAGCCTGCGCCTGCACCCGCTGCACACGCCGAAGGCGCTGGTGGAGATGGCGGCGGCGGCCTGGCAGGTGCGCCGTGCGGCTCGCCGCCACGGCGCGGAGGTCGTGCACGCGAACTCGATCCGCGCGGGCGCGATCCTGGCGCTGGCGCGTCCGCGGGGCGCGGCGAGCGTGGTGCACGTGCGCGACTGCCTGCCGCCCAGCGCCTCCAGCCGGCTGACGATGCGGCTGATCGCGGCGCGGGCGAGCACGATCGTGGCGAACTCGCGCTACACGGCGGCTTCGGTGAGGGCGCTGGCCCCGCGGGGTCGAGCGCGCCTGGAGGTCGTCTACAACCCGGTCTACCTGGGCCGCTTCGACCCGGCCACGATCGACCGCGCGGCGGCGCGTGCGCGGCTGGGTGAGGGCCGCGCGACGGTGCTCGGGGTGGTCGCGCAGCTGACCCCCTGGAAGGGTCAAGACACGGCGATCGAAGCGCTCGCGCTGCTAAAGCAGGAGGGGATCGACGCGCAGCTGCTGTTGGTGGGCTCGGCGAAGTTCCTGGCGCGCGCGACGCGCTTTGACAACCGCGAGTACGTGGAGCGTCTGCACGCGCTGGTCGCGGCTCGCGGCCTGGAGGATCGCGTCTCCTGGCTGGGTGAGCGCGACGACGTGCCGGAGATCATGGCGGCGCTCGACGTGCTGCTGCTGCCCTCCTGGGAGGAGCCCTTCGGCCGCGCGCTGATCGAGGCGATGGCGCTGGGGGTGCCGGTGGTCGCGACCGACGTGGGCGGTCCGCCCGAGATCGTGACCGCGGGTCAGGAGGGCGAACTGGCGCCGCCGCGTGACCCCGAGGCGTGGGCAGCGGCGATCGCCCGGATCGTATGCAGCGCGGACGGTGGCGCGGAGCTGGGGCGGGCGGGCCGTCGCCGCGTCGAGCAGTCGTTCACGACCGCGCACCACGCCGCCGCGATGCTTGACCTTTATGAACGAGCCATCTCCGACGGCGCACGGGCGCGGGGCGAAAGCTCATCCTGAGGTGACGCGGCAGGCGCGCAAGCGCACTGCAAGAGATGTGTAAGAGCATCTGGCAGACGTTGCAAAAGCCACAGTCGCTCCCTATCGTTGGTGCGGGGTCGGGGTCTTGGGCGCCGCGCGGGGCGCGGTTCGCGAGTCTGGCGCTAACTAAACACCCAGGTAACTTCGAGCCACCTAGCACGGATGCCAACCACCTATCACTTGTCTCACCTGCGCACGCTGGAGGCCGAGGCCGTCCAGGTGATGCGCGAGGTCGCGGCGGAGTTCGAGCGCCCGGTGCTGCTGTTCAGCGGCGGCAAGGACTCGATCGTGTTGCTGCGCCTAGCCGAGAAGGCATTTCGTCCGGGCCCCTTCCCGTTCCCGGTGATGCACGTGGACACGGGTCACAATTTCCCGGAGGCGATCGAGTACCGCGACCGGCGCATCGAAGAAATCGGCGAGCGGCTGATCGTGGCGCACGTGCAGGACTCGATCGACCAGGGCCGCGTGGTCGAGGAGACGGGGCCGCGCGCCTCGCGCAATGCGCTGCAGACGGTGACGCTGCTGGACGCGATTCGCGACAACGGCTTCGACGCGGCCTTCGGCGGCGCGCGGCGCGACGAGGAGCGCGCGCGGGCCAAGGAGCGGGTGCTGTCGTTCCGCGACGAGTTCGGCCAGTGGGAGCCGCAGCGCCAGCGCCCGGAGGTGTGGGCGCTCTACAATGCGCGCATACGCAAGGGCGAGCACGCGCGCGTATTCCCGATCTCCAACTGGACCGAGCTCGATGTGTGGCAGTACATCGCCGAGGAGGATCTGGAGGTGCCGTCGATCTACTTCGCGCACGACCGCGAGGTGTTCGAGCGCGACGGCATGCTCTACGCGGTCAGCCCCTTCATCGAGATGCTCGAGGACGAGCGGCCGTTCTCGGCGACGGTCCGCTATCGCACGGTGGGCGACATGAGCTGTACGGGCGCGGTCGAGTCCTCGGCGGCGACGCTGGAACAAGTCGTGGCGGAGATCGCGGCGACGGAGGTGACCGAGCGGGGGCAGACCCGTGCGGATGACCGCGTCAGCGAGGCGGCGATGGAGGATCGCAAGCGTCAGGGCTATTTCTAATGATTCTTATTGATTCGATGAAGAACACCGGAGCGGCGGGCGCATGACCGGGAACGGCAACGGCAACGGCAACGGGCGCCCCACGGGGCTCTCCCAGGGACAGCAGACGGCGGCGACCGCCACGGCGACCGACGCCGACGGCGCGCGCGAGCTGTTCAAGCGCCTGTCCGAGCGCCCGGCGGACCTGCTGCGCTTCGCGACGGCGGGCTCGGTGGACGACGGCAAGAGCACGCTGATCGGGCGCCTGCTCTATGACTCCAAGCAGGTCCTGACCGACCAGCTCGAGCACGTCGAGCAGACCAGCCAGCGGATGGGCCACGACTTCCTGGATTTGTCGCTGCTGACGGACGGCCTGCGCGCCGAGCGCGAGCAGGGGATCACGATCGACGTGGCCTACCGCTACTTCGCGACGGCCCAGCGCCGCTTCATCATCGCGGACACGCCGGGCCACGAGCAGTACACGCGCAACATGGTCACGGGCGCCTCGACGGCGGACCTCGCGATCGTGCTGGTCGACGCGCGCAAGGGCGTGATCGCGCAGTCCAAGCGCCACGCCTTCATCAGCTCGCTGCTGGCGATCCCGCACGTGGTGGTGTGCGTGAACAAGATGGACCTGGTCGACTACGAGGAGGGCGTGTTCGACGCGATCGTCGAGGAGTTCAACGACTTCGCTGCGCGCCTGGAGATGCCGGACGTGACGTTCATCCCGATCTCGGCGCTGCTCGGCGACAACGTGGTGGACCGCTCGCAGAACATGCCCTGGTACGAAGGCCCGCCGCTGCTCTACCACCTCGAGCACGTGCACATCGCCTCGGACCGCAACCTGATCGACGTGCGCTTCCCGGTGCAGTGGGTGATCCGCCCGCCGGCCTCCAGCGTGACGGACTACCGCGCCTACGCGGGCCAGGTCGCGGGCGGGGTGATGCGCGCGGGCGACGAGGTGCTGGTGCTGCCGGGCGGCCAGCGCAGCACGATCGAGGCGATCGACACGTTCGAGGGTCCCGTGCAGGAGGCCTTCCCGCCGATGTCGGTGGCGGTCCGCCTGGCCGACGACATCGACGTCGGGCGCGGCTCGACGATCGTGCGCCCACAGAACCAGCCGACGGTGTCCAATCGCTTCGAGGCGCTGCTCTGCTGGATGTCGGAGCGTCCGCTGGAGGCGCAGCGCCGCTACCTGGTCAAGCACACGACGCGCACGGCGATGGTCGGCGCGGTCGAGGTGCGCTACCGGATCGACGTCGAGACGCTGCACCGCGACGAGAGCGCGGCGACGCTGGGGCTGAACGACCTGGGGCGCGTGCACATGGAGCTCTCGGCGCCGCTGGTGTTCGACTCCTACCGGCGCAACCGCACGACGGGCTCGCTGATCGTGATCGACCAGGCCACGAACGAAACCGTGGCCGCGGGCGTGATCCTCGACACCGAGGTCGAGGAGGAGCCCGCGAGCCGCAGCGAGCGCAGCCCGAACGTGCGCTGGCAGGGCACGCGCATGACCCGCGAGCGGCGTTGGTCCTCGCTCGGGCACCCCGGCGCGACGCTGTGGTTCACGGGCCTGCCGGGCGCGGGCAAGTCGACGATGGCCTCGGCCGTGGAGGAGCGGCTGATCGCGGCGGGCCAGGCGGCCTTCCTGCTCGACGGCGACAACCTGCGCCACGGCCTCAACGGCGACCTCGGCTTCGACGAAGGGGCGCGCAGCGAGAACGTCAGGCGCACGGCGCACGTAGCGCGGCTGCTGGCGGAGTCGGGCACGATCGCGCTGGTCAGCCTGGTCAGCCCCTACCGCTCCGATCGCGAGGCGGCGGCGGCGCTGCACGCGGCGGACGAGCTGGAGTTCCTGGAGATCTTCGTCAACGCGCCGCTGGAGCTGTGCGAGCAGCGCGACCCCAAGGGCCTGTACGCGCGTGCGCGGGCGGGCGAGCTGGCGGGGCTGACGGGCGTGGGCGCGCCCTACGAGGCGCCCGCGGACCCCGACTTGGTGCTGGGCACGCTGGATGAAACGGTCGAGCGCGGTGTCGAGCGCGTGCTCGAGCTGTTGGCCCAGCGCGGCCTGCTCTCCAGCCGCGACTGAGCCCCGCTCCGCGACTCAGCGCTTCGACGCTGAGTGCAGCAGCACGGTGGGGCTGTTGCCCGCGACGAGCGAGCCCGCTTTGCTGGGCTCGACCCGCGCGCGGTAGCTGCCGCCCTTGAGCACCTTCACGATCGCGCTGAAGCGCGAGACGGTCGCGGTGCCGTGCTTGCTGGTCGTGCCGAACTGGGTCGCGAACTTGCTGGTGCGTTCGGAGGCCTTTTCGGACTTGCCGGGGCGCACGGCCTTGCGTAGCTGGAAGGAGACCTTGGCGCCGACGATCGCGGGCGTGACCGTGCCGTACAGGCGCACGAGCCCTTTGTGGCTGGAGGTCTTCACCTTCAACGTCACCCGATAGGCGGCCTGGAGCGTCACGAGCGGGCTGTAGATCGGACGCGGGTCGAGCGTGCTGACGCGGTACTGCGTGCTCTTGGTCAGCCGCGCGACGTGGAAGGTGAAGGCGCCGGAGGCGCTTGTGATCACGGGCACGCCGACCGTGGCGAACGCGGTCAGGAAGGGGTAGGGGCTTTCCTGCAGCACGAGCTTGCGCCCGGCGTTGCCGGTGCCGGTGAGCAGCCCGCTGAGGCTGGCCGCGCCGCCGTAGACCGTCGCTTCGGTGGGCTTGTCGATGTTGAACTTCGTGGCTTTGCGCGATTTGGTCAGCGAGAAGGTGCGGTCCTTGCCGAGCTTTGGCGTCGCGCTGGCGCTGTTGAGAGCGACCAGCCGGTAGTGGTAGCCCGCGAGCACGGGCGCGACCTGGCCGACGTTGACCTTCACGTTGCCGGCGGGAAGCGTGCCGGGCGCGGTCTGTTTGCCGTAGGCGACCGTGGGGCCGTACTGGAAGTAGTAGCTCGTGGGCAGGCCGCGGGGGTTGACGGCGCCCTGCAGCGTCGTGGTCACGCCCTGGAGGTGGACGTTGCCGGTGCTGACGGAGGGCGGCCCGATCCTGGGCGGTTTCGGCGTGCCCGCGCCCTGACCCGCGGCGGCGAACAGCAGCAGGGCGAGCATGACCGCGGGAACGCAGAGCAGTAGCCGGCGGGTGAGCTTTTGAGTGTCCATGTGCTGATCCCTCGCCTTTCGTGCCACCGCCGCGCGAACGCGGCCTCGTCCGTGCCGTTGCCCTTGACAACACGCGCTGTTTCGCATCGATGCGGCGCGTATGGCTGGATCGTAGCCTCGCACGGGGGCTTTCACCAAATCGTTACGACGCGGAACCCGGAGGAGTCGAGCATGAGCACAGCCGTATTCCCCGTGCAGGCCCCTGTCCGGGAACAGGCCAGCCACCGTGTCGACCGAATCGATCGCCAGCCCATCCTCCGCCTCGGGCGCAGCCGCCTCCTGTGCGCGCTGCGGCGCGCCGCTGGCCGAGGACCAGCGCTACTGCCTGCAGTGCGGCGAGCGCGTCGCGCCGATGAGCAGCGTGCTGCTCGGCGCCCCTCCGCAGGTCGCGGGCGCGACCCCGGCCACGGCGGCGGGCCCCGCCACGGCGCCGACGAGCGCTGCGCCGCCGGGGTCGGTGCCGCCGGGATACCAGCCCGCCGATTCGGCCCAGGCGGGCGCGGGGCGCAACAACGCGGTGACGGTGATCGCGGGCGTGGGCGTGCTGCTCCTGGCGATGGGTATCGGCGTGCTGATCGGGCGTGCGGGCAACTCCAAGCCGAGCGCGGCCTCGACGGCGCCGCAGGTGATCAGCGTGACCTCGGCGCCCACGGGCGCGGCGAGCACCCCCACTTCCGAAGCAGCCTCCTTCACCGACGACTGGCCCGCCACTAGCAGCGGCTACGCGGTGCAGCTGCAGACGCTGTCGCTGGCGAGCACGCAGCCCAGCGCCGTCGAAGCCGCGAAGACCGCGGCCGAAGGCAAGGGCGCCAAGCAGGTGGGCGCGCTGAAGTCCGAAGACTTCGCGAGCCTGCCGAGCGGCAACTACGTGGTCTATGCGGGCAGATACGCCAAGCAGGCCGAAGCGAACAAGGCGCTCGCGGGGCTCAAGAAGAACTTCCCGGACGCTTCGGTGATCCACGTCAGCGGCGGCTCCGCGGGCGGCGCCTCCTCGACGGCGAAAGGCTCGACGCCCTCCACGCCCGCGGGCGGCAAGTCGGGCGCGGGCTCGAGCGAGAGCAACCCTGCGCCGCCGAAGGTGCTCGAAGAACTGCACAAGAGCAAAGGCAAGAACTACGAGGAAAAGTCGAAAGCGCTACCCGACGTGGTGGGCACGTGAGCGCGCTCGGCGACGCGCTCGGCAGGCGCGAGGACGACGGCGAGCTGCGACGCCGCCGCGACGCGTTGGCGGAGCAGGTGCGCGAGCTGCACTGGGACCTCGGCGGGTTGACCTACGAGATGGCGATCCGCGATCACTTCCGCCTCGACGTGCTGGTGCGGCGCGCGGCGCTGTTACAGGAGCGCGACGCGGAGCTGGCGGAGGTCGAGCGGCTGCTGGCCCAGCAGGAGAGCGGGATCGTCGGCGCCTGCCCCGCCTGCGCGGCGCCGCACAGCCGCGGCGCGGCCTTCTGCTGGCAGTGCGGGGCGACGCTGATGGAAAGCGCTGCGCCGAGCGCGTCCTGGCAGGGCGAGGAGCGGGCGGACACCGTCGCGATGGAGACGCTGCTCGCGCCGGGCGACGGCGCCGGCACGCGTGCGGGCGCTTCGTTCGAGGACTGAGTGCTCGACGGCCCGATCGACCGCCTCGCCGCGCTACGGCTGCCCTCGCGCCGCGTGTTTGCAGTGCTGGTGCTGGCGTTCTTCGGCTTCGGCCTGCTGCTGGGCAACGTGTCGGGCTCGAGCGTGGACTACACGCTCGCGGCCTCGGCTCGCCCGCGTCTGAAGCTGGTGCTGCCCGCGAGCCCCGCCGCGAGCGAAAGCCCAAGCGGATCGAGCGCGGTCGAACCGCCGGAAGCGGCGAGCGAACCGACGCCCGAACCGAGCGAACCCACGCCGGCCCCGACCTCGCCCTCGACGCCCGCGAGCAAGCCCGGCGCCTCCAAGCGGGGCGAAGCGGGCGGCTCGCGGGGCGCGCAGGGCAAAGCGCCCGCGACGAGCGGCGGGTCCTCCAAGAAGCTGCCCGCGATCGATCACGTGTTCGTGGTGATGCTCTCCGACCAGCCGTACGCCTCGGTGTTCGGGCCCGAATCGGCGGCTCCCTATCTGGCGCACACCCTGGAGAAGCGCGGCGAGCTGCTGGCGCGCTTCTACGGCGTGGCCCACCAGCAGCTCGCGAACGAGATCGCGCTGCTGAGCGGGCAGGGGCCGACGCCGGCGACCGCGGCGAACTGCCCGACCTACGAGGACCTGGCCCCGGCTACGCCGAGCGACGAAGAACAGGCGCTCGGCGACGGCTGCGTGTATCCGGCGTTCACGCCCACGCTGCCGGGTCAGCTCGAAGTCAAGCACCACACCTGGCGCGCCTACGTGCAGGGGATCGACGAACCGGGCAGCGCCTCGCCCGCGTGCGCGCATCCGGTCCTCGGCCAGCCCGACCCGACCTCGGCGACGCCGCCCCCGGCGCAGCCGTACGCCACGTTCCGCAACCCGTTCGTCTACTTCCACTCGCTGATCGACGCGCCGAGCTGCGCGCAGGACGACGTGGGCCTGTCGGCGCTGGAGGCGGACCTGTCTAACCCGAAGCGCACGCCGAGCTTCTCCTACATCGTGCCGGACCGCTGCCACGACGCGAGCCCTGCGCCGTGCCCCGGCGGCGGCGCGGGCGGCCCGGCGGCGGCGGACGAACTGCTGAAGCAGGTGGTGCCGAAGATCCTCGCCTCGCGCGCCTACAAGCAGGGCGGGCTGCTCGTGATCACGGTCGACCAGGCGCCGACCGTCGGGGAATTCGCGGACTCGAGCTCGTGCTGTGAGCAGCCGCGCTTCCCGAACCTGCCCGCGGGAGCCGCGGGTGCGCTGCCCGCCGAAGGCGGCGGCCAGGTCGGGGCGCTGCTGCTCTCGCCGTTCGTGAAGGGCGGCGTGATCACGCAGGCGCAGTACAACGAGTTCTCGCTGCTGCGCACGATCGAGGACCTGTTCTCGCTCAAGCACCTCGGCTACGCCGCGGGCGCCAAGGTCAAATCGCTGGAACCCTCGTTGTTCCTGGCAAAGCCCGCCCGCTGAGTGGCTTGACAACAAGCGAATTGGTAGCGTCCGCCCGGTGGAGCGCAGGCCACTGCACATAGCCTGGATCGGCTTTGCGCCCACGGAAACGGGGGGCGTCCCCGGCGTGGCGACCGACTTGCTGCACGGCCTCGCGAGCCGCGGCCATCGCATCGACTGCTTCTTCGTGGGCGAGGAGCACGGGCTGCCGCCGCGTCTGGATGGCCTGCAGACGATCACCTACGTGTGGGGGCGCAGCGGCTGGAAGCCCAACCGCTGGTACAGCCGCACGCGTCTGACGGGCCTGGCGACGCATCTGCTCGCGCGCGCGGTGGGCTCGCTGCGCCTGCGCGGCGAGGTGGCGCGCCGACACAAGCGCGACCCCTACGACGTCACCTACCAGTTCGCGAACGTCGAAAACCTCGCGCTGCCCGCGGCGGTGCGGCGCTCGGTGCCGCTGGTGATGCACCCAGAGACCCACAGCGCGGGCGAGCTGCGCTTCCTGATCGCGGAGCGCAAGCTGAGCTTTCGCTCGCAGCCGAAGTACACGTTCGCGGCCGCGACGGTGGTGCTCGCGCTGCGCGCGCGAATCCAGCGCCGCAAGATCCGCGCGGCCGCCCTGCTGGTCTGCATCAGCAGCGTGTTCCGCGACCACATGGTGGCCGACTACGGCTACCCGCTGGAGCACACGGTGGTCGTACCGAACCCCGTGCGCCTGGAGCGCTTCGCCCTGACCGATCGCCCCGTGGGCGAACCGCCGGTGATCCTGGTGCTGGGCCGCGTCGCGGCGCGCAAGGGCGTCGAGGACGTGGTCGCGCTCTCGCAGCTGCTGCTCGCGCGCGGCGTGCAGGTGCGCTTTCGCGTCGTGGGCGGCACCAGCCTGTGGTCGAACTACCTCAAGCTGCTGGAGGACATGCCGAGCGAGAACTCCGAATACGCGGGTCGCGTCGGCGCGGCGAAGGTGCCGGGGGAGATCGCGGCGAGCGACGTGCTGCTGCAGGCCAGCAAGTACGAGCCGTTCGCGCTGACGGTCGCGGAGGCGCTGGCGGCGGGCGTGCCGGTCGTGGGCACGACCGAGGTGGGGGCGGTCGAGGGCGTCGATCGCACGGTCGCCGCGGCGGTGCGCCCAGGCGACGTGGAGGGCCTGGCGCAGGCGATCGTCGACACGCTCGCGCGCGAGCGCTCCGACCGCGGGGCGCTCAGCAGGCTCGCGCGCGCGGAGGCCGAACGGCTGTTCGCGCCCGCGGTCGTGGCCGCGCAGATCTCAGACGCGCTCGAAGCGCTTGCGTCCAGCCGCGGGACGAGGCCCGTCGGGGCCACCGCGGCGGGCGGCGACGCTCCGGCTCAGAGGGCACCCACCGCCGCCAGCTCGTCGTAGGTGATCGCTTCGCGGCGTCCGCCCGCGCGGTCGAGCACGCGGTCGAGCGCCAGCATGTGGCGCGGGTGCTGCAGGTCCGCGGGGTGCAGGTCCAGGCGCAGCGTGCGCCCGCCGAGCAGGCCGCCAGCGCGGATCATCGTGGGGGAGAAGACGCGCTGCAAGAGGCTGTCGCCGCCCATGCCCCAGGCCGGGGCCAGCAGCCGTCCGCGCTCCTCCTCGGCCGAGGAGGAGCGGCGGTGCACGCCGAGCAGCCCGGCCCACCAGCGAAAGCGCCGGGGCAGCACGCTGCGCAGCGCGGGCGTGTAGGCGTAGGCGGGGGCGACGAAGCCGTCGGGCTCGATCCCCGCGAGCTTCAGCACGCGCCAGCCAGCGTTGACGGCGCGCTGGGTCTCGGCGGCGTCGAGGCCGACGAACTCGCCGGTGCGGCGCGTGGGCGAGCACAGCAGCGACTGCGGCGAGATGCCTGCGCGGCGCGTGCGCTCGTGCTGGAAGCCGTGCTGGGCGATCGAGTCGCCCGCGTCGCGCCGCTCGGCCAGCCAGCCCGCCATCTCGGGCGAGCGCTCGCCGAGCGGGTGCAGGTCGCGGGCGGGGATCACGAGCAGCGTCACGCGGTCGACGCCGTGGTCTGAGAGCCAGTCGCGGATCAGCGCGCAGCGCTCGAAGGTCGCGGGCTCGATGTCGTGCAGCGCGACGGCGATCCGACGCGGGCGGGCGGAGCTATGCGGCACGGGCCAGCCCCCCGGACTCGCGGGCCGCCATCACCTGGCGATAGCCGTCGCCGAGGCGCTGCAGCGCCCGCTCCCAGGTGCGCTCGCGCACCGCGGCGAGGCCGCCGAGCGCGACGCGCTCGCGCAGCGCGGGGGCGCTCGTCAGCTCGAGCACCGCGTCGGCGAGCGCCCGCGCCTCGGGCGCGCACAGCAGGCCGCTGGAGCGGTGCTCGATCAGCGACAGGGGACCGCCCTCGGCGACCGCGACGACCGGCAGGCCGCTGGCCTGCGCCTCGAGCACGACCTGACCGAAGGTGTCGGTGCGGCTGGGGAACAGGAACACGTCGGCGGCGGCGTAGGCGCGAGCGAGCGCCTCGCCCTCGAGCCAGCCGCGGAAGCAGGCGGCCTCGCCGACGCGCTCGCGCACGCGCTGTTCCTCGGGCCCGCCGCCGACGAGCACGAGCCGCAGCCGCGGGTCCTGCTCGCGCGCGCGCAGGAACGTCTCCGCGAGCAGGTCGGCGCCCTTCTCGCGCGTGATCCGTCCCGCGTAGAGCACGTCGATCGCGTCCGCGGGCTTGGGTTCGCCCAGCAGCGAGAGCTCGTGCAGCCCGGCCTCGCGCAGCGCGGGGTCGAAGCGGTCGGTGTCGACGCCGCGGTCCCAGCGCGCGACCTTCTCGGCGCCGACCCCGATCTCCGCGAGCTTCGCGTCGGTGGCGGGGCTGGGGGAGAGCACGAGATCGCAGGCGCCGTAGAAGGTGCGCACGCCGATCGCCATCGCCGCCGCGACCCGCTGCTCACCCGAGCGCAGGCCGGCGTAGGCGGTCAACTCGGTGTGGTAGCTGCCTAGCAGTGGGACGCCCAGGCCACGGCTGACCAGCGCGCCTACGATCCCCACGGGTCCCGGGGAGCAGACGTGGATCAAATCAAAGCTGCCGTCGGCGATCGTCTGCACCGCGGCGGACAGGCTCGGTACGCCGATCTGCAGGCCCGGGTAGTAGGGAACCTCGAACTCGGCGACGGCCGAGAGCCGGCGGTCGACTTCGGGGTCGGTGCCCACGACCTCGATCTCGAAACCGCGTACGCCGCGCGCGCGGATCTCCTCGACCGCGCGGGTGACGCCATGGGTGGAGCCGATTCCATCGGCGAGGATCGCCACACGTGGGGTCTCGCCGTCCTCGCGCCGGGTGTCGAGCTTGGCGCGCTCGTTCGCCAGGAAGGCGGTCGCGGGGCCGTAGGGAATCGCCGCGGTGCAGCTCTCGAACAGCTCGCCGGCGGCGAGCGCGACGTCGCGCTCGCCGCGCGCGGCCGCCAGCACCTGCTCGATCGCCACGCGCAGCTTGCGCTCGTGCGCGCGGCAGGCGCGGCGGTAGAGGTCTGAGTGGCTGAACCCGTCCTCCTGCATGTAGGCGATCAGCCCGTCCTCGTCGAGGTGGTCGAGCCCGACAGCGCTCAGCCAGGCGCGTAGTAGGCAGCGCGCGTCGGTGGGTGTGACCGCGCCGCCGCCATCGGTCTCGCCGTGGCGCACGTCGCCTTCGCTCAGCAGCCGCCGCGCCATGTTCAGTACCGCGGCGGGGTCTAGCTGCGTGGGCAGAGCGTCCTGGCTGCCGCGTCCCAGCGCCCGGGCGGCGAGCGCGATCGCGGCGTGTGCCCACTTCGCCGCGCTGCCCTGAGCGCCGCCGGCTGAGACCCTGCCCGCACGCACGTGCGCCAGGAACTCTTCGGGGTTTGCGGCTCGTGGGGTTGCGCTCCAGGTGCGTCCGATGTCCACGCCCGCGTGGTCGTCGGAGCCGCCGACGCCGGCGCCGTCGAGCGTCGCGACGTATGTCGCCGCCGGGCGGTTCAGCTCGCGGGCGCGGGCGCCGTTGCGCACCTCCCAGACGTCGAACAGTTGCGCAAGGCGGCGGCGGTGGCGGGCGCTCAGCGGTGCGCCGACGTGATAGTAGGGGTGTGCCAGCGCGCAGGTGATGTCGCGCTCATACATGTAGGCCGCGCACAGCTCGACGTCGCCGCGGTTGGCTTGCAGCCATTCGTGGTCCTCGCCCGTGATCCCGAGGCACAGCACGTGAACCGCCTGTGGCTCGCCGCGGAAGTGCGCGGTCAGCTCCTCGGAGACGAACACGTCGGGGCGGTCCGCGATCGTCAGCACGCCCGCGATCGTGTCATGGTCGGTGATCGTCACGAAGTCCATGCCGCGCCGCTTGGCCAGCTCGTAGACCTCCTCGGGCGGCGTCGCGCACTCAGGCAGACCGGCTGCGCGCTGAACGCCGAGCTTGCTCTCTTGCGAGGCCGTGGAGTGGCAGTGCAGGTCGGCTCGGCAGACCTCCGCAAAGCTCTTCATCGTCGTTCCTTGACTGTTCATAGCAGCCAGATTCCCCTGCAAAGGACCGTTTTTTGTGACTATGGGGAAACGATCGTGTGAAGCGGTGGTGAAGATTCACTTGCATGGTGTCGCACTCGCAGTCTCTAAGCTCCATCCGCGATGCCCGCCCTCCTGCTCGCGCCGGTCGCCTCGGCGATCAGCTACTTCCAGGCGATCGTGCTCGGGGTGCTGCAGGGCATCACGGAGTTGTTTCCAATCTCGAGTCTCGGGCACACGGTCCTGTTTCCGACGTTGTTCGGCTGGAACGACCTGGTGCACGCCCAGTCCCAGAAGGAGTCCTTCTGGCTGGCGTTCGTGGTGCTGCTGCACGTCGGCAGCGCGATCGGCCTGCTGATCTACTACCGGCGCGACTGGGTCGAGATCGTGGCGGCCTTCTTCCGCACGCTGGGCAAGCGCCGCGTGGACACGGGCACCGAGCGCCTGGCGTGGCTGATCATCATCGCGAGCATCCCCGCGGGCGTGCTGGGCCTGGTGTTCGAGAAAGAGCTGCGCACGCTCACGGCGAAGCCCGAGGTCGCGGCGATCTTCCTGATGGTCAACGGCCTGTTGCTGTTCGGCTTCGAGCGCGTGCGCAAACGCGCCGTGGTGCGCGAACTGGCCGAACGCGAGGGCGTGAAGGCCGACGGCGGGCGGCGCCTGGAGACGCTCGAGTACCGCGAGGCGCTGGTCGTAGGCTTCGCCCAGTCGACCGCGCTGGTCGCGGGCATCAGCCGCGACGGCGTGACGATGGGCACGGGCCTCGCGCGCGGCCTGGACCACTCGGACTCCGCGCGCTTCGCGTTCCTGCTCGCGACGCCGATCATCCTCGCGGCGGGGATCTTCAAGCTGCCGGACCTGCTGGGCCACCTCGGCGACGGGATCCGCGGGCAGGCGATCGTGGCGATGGTCGTCGCCGCGATCACCGCGGTCTTCACGGTGGCGTTCCTGGTCAAATACTTCAAGACCCGCACGCTCGTGCCGTTCGGCGTGTACTGCCTCTTGTTCGGCTTCGCGATGCTGATCTACACGGTTAGCTAGAGCTTCCGTCCGCCCGGCGCCGCGGCGGGCTGGGAAGGACGATTCAGCCAGGGCTTAGGTGGTACTCCATCATGGACGCATGCCCGTGCCGCGCACACCGTCGAAGATGTTCGAGACCCGCAGCCAGGCCTGGCGCGAGGTCGGGCTGCTGCGGCAGATAAGCCCGCGCGTGGTCAAGCGCGCCCGCCTGGAGGCGCTGGTGCTGGTGCCGCTGTTCGTGGCGGTCGTCGTGTTCTACGACAACCGCGTCAGCCTGCTCGGCGCCGCGGGGCATCACGGCAAAGCGGCCAAAGAACTGGAATCCGCGCTGGAAACGCCGGTCACGGTGGTGACGGTGATCGTGCTGGTGATCCTGGGCTGGGCGATCGCGCGCGACATCGGACGCGGCCTGGGACCGCCGTTGTTCCGCCGCTTGGACCCCGCGACCGCGGGCACGGTCGGCTTCCTGATCCGCCTTTTGACGATCATCCTCGCGCTGCTGGTGGCGCTGCGGGTCGCGGGCATCGAGCCGCGCACGCTGGCGCTGGGCGGCGCCTTCACGGCGGTGATCTTCGGCCTCGCGGCGCAGCAGACGCTGGGCAACGTGATCGCGGGCACGGTGCTGCTGAGCGCGCGCCCGTTTCGCGTGGGCGACCGCGTGCGGCTGCAGGGCGGGCCGCTGGCGGGCCAGCTCGAGGGCACGGTCTCCTCGCTGGGCCTGCTCTACACGACGTTCGCGAAAGGCGAAGACTCGATCATGGTCCCGAACAGCGTGGTGCTGAACAGCGCGGTGATCCCGCTGCGCGAGCCCGAGGCCGTCAACCTGCGCGCACGCCTGCGCCCCGGCATGACGCCCAGCGACCTGCAGGAGATCCTCGAGTCCTCGCTGCACACGCCGCTGCGCGACCCGCCGCGGATCACGTTGGAGGAGCTGGACGGCGCGGAGGTCGTCGTGCGGATCGCGGCGACGCCGCGGGTCGCGGTCGAAGGGCGCCAGCTCGCCAGCGAGCTGCTGGAGATCGTCTCGCGCGAGACGCGCGCGGGCGCGGAGTCTCGCAGCGAGGCCTAGCCAGCGCGCACGCCGTAGCGCAGGAACAGGTTCGACTCGTTCTCCAGGGCGCTCAGCAGTTGCAGCTCCGCGGGCTCCGCGAAGCTGGCCCCCGCCAGAATCCGCAGCGCCTCTCCGGTCGCGTCCTCGCCGCCCGCGAGCTTCGGCGAGAGCGACAGGAACAGCTCGTCCACCAGGCCCGCGAGTAGCAGCTGCGTGTTCAGGTGCGGCCCGCCCTCGCACAGCAGCGTCTGCACGCCGAAGCGCTCGCGCAGCTCGCGCAGTGCGAGTGCGAGGTCGAGCTCCCCGTCGCGTCCCGCGCGCACGTACTCGACCTCGGCCGGCGTGGGTGGCAGGCTCGCGGCGGAGGAGGTCACGATCGCGACGCGCGCCTCGGGCTCGCACAGCAGCGGTGTGTCGAGCGGCAGCGACAGCCGCCCCGAGACGATGCAGGCCAGCGGCTCGGGGCTGAGTCCGCGCTGCACGCGCGCCGCGCGGGCGGATGCCTTGGCGATGATGCGTCCGTAGCGCTCGACCCGCACGGTGCCCGCGCCCGCCATCACGGCGTCCATGCGCTCGCGCAGCGCGTGGAACAGCTCGCGGTCCGCGCGGTTGCCGATCGCGCCGGAGCGGCCGTCGATGCTGGCGCGGCCGTCGACGGTGCTCGCCATGTTCAGGATCAGGTAGGGGCGCTCGCGGGCGGGCTCGGCGCGCGCGCGCGAGCGGGCGTCGAAGTCGAGCTCCGTGACGATCTCCTCGGCGCCGGCGTCCTCACCGCGGGGCTGTAGACGCGCGAACTGGGCCGCCGGTGGGGGCGGCTCGCGCGAGCCTTTAGCGGGGTCTTCGGGGGCGTCGATCGCCCAAGCCTAGCCGCCCCTCGCAGGCGTGGCGCGAGCTCCGGGGAGTTCGCTTCCAAGCGCCCCGCAGGGCCTTTGAAAAACCCGCCGCTGAGCAGGAGATAAAACGATCATCCGATCTTAAAAATTTGACAACACGGGGCTGCGCGTTCCTGCTACGGTCACGCTTGACTGGCCGGCGCATAGACCGGCGAAAGCAGTGCAAGCGCTCGCAGGTCGAAGCTTCAAGAAGCATCCTCCGCGTGCAGCACGCACATACCGTGGAGGAGTTACCCACATGCCTACTGGCACCGTAAAGTGGTTCAGCGACGACAAGGGGTTTGGTTTCATCACCCCCGACGACGGCGACAAGGACCTGTTCGTT
This sequence comes from uncultured Solirubrobacteraceae bacterium, assembly GCA_963697725.1. Lineage (GTDB taxonomy): Bacteria > Actinomycetota > Thermoleophilia > Solirubrobacterales > Solirubrobacteraceae > Palsa-744. The sequence goes on along the minus strand of OY969096.1, from coordinate 2,474,192 downwards.
CATCACACCGGCATCAACGGCGAGGGCTATCGCTCGCTGCAGGAGGGCGCAAAGGTCTCCTACGACCCGGAGCAGGGCGACAAGGGCCCCAAGGCCGTCAACGTCTCGGCGATCTAGTCGCGCACGCTGAATCGGTCGCGGCTCAGGCCGCGGCCACTTGGACAGACCCGTCTGCGGCTCGCGCTGCAGCCACATGGGTCTAACCTTCTGAGGGCTCGCTTCGGCGGGCCCTCAAGCATGTCAAGCGACGCGAGCACACTCCCCCTGCGCGACGCGCCGGTTGGGAGCCCAACGGTCAGGCGCGGCCTGCGTGGCCTGCTGTCGGGGCGCGCCGGCTCGCTGACGCAGGCCGGCGAGCACACCTGGCCCGGCGTGCTGTGCCTGGTCGTGATCGTGATCTGCAGCCTGCTCGTGGTGATGATGGCCGCCAATCGGCCCAGCATCCTCTCGGCGACCTCGCACGCCAATTACTTCCCCCACTGGATGACCGGCCCGCTCGGTGGACTGATGCCGTGGCTGACGCGCAGCTCCACCACGCTGAAGTACCTGTTCTCGGGCGCGATCGTCGCGATGTATCTCAGCTACGTCGCGGGCCTTGCCTATGTGCCGCGCCTGCGCACCCGCTGGGCGATCGCGACCGTGGTCGCGGTGCACCTCGTGTTCTTCCTCTCACCCCCGCTGGCGCTGACCGACATCTTCAACTACGTCAATTACGGGCGCATGGAGGCGGTGCACCACCTCAATCCCTACACCACGATCCCGATCCTCGAGCCCCACAACGATCCCAGCTACGACCTCTCGAACTGGCACCAGCTACTGAGCCCCTATGGCCCGCTGTTCACGATCCTGACCTTCGTCGTGGTGCCGCTCGGCGTCGCGGGCTCCTTCTGGGTACTGAAGGGCTTTCTGATGGCCGCCAGCCTCGGGACGATCTGGCTGGTCTGGAAATGCGCCAAGCTCCTGGGGCGCGACCCCGTCAAAGCGATCGTGCTCGTGGGCTTGAACCCGATCGTGCTGGTGTGGGGACTGGGCGGCGACCACAACGACTTCCTGATGGTCTTCCTGATCGTGCTCGGCTTCTACCTGATGCTGCTCGTACGCCAGCGCGATCGGGCACGCGTGCAGGATCGGGCGGCGCCGGATCGGGACGCGCCGGAGCGCGGTGGGCTGAGCTGGTCCGGGGCTTCGCACGGCGCGACCTCCTGGCGCGAGCGCCTGCGCGAATGGCTGCTGCCGCTGTCGTGGCTGGAGATCGGCGCGGGCGCGACGTTCGTGACCGCGGCCGCGGTCAAGGCCTCGGGCGGGGTGCTGATCCCCGTGGTGCTGGCCGCGGTGCTGCCGAACCCGCGGCGCTTCGTCCAGGTCGTGCTGGGGATGGCGCTCGCGGCCGCGAGCGTCGCCGCCGCGAGCCTGATCGCCTTCGGCCTGCACGTGCCCGACCTCAGCACCCAGAGCCGCCTCGTGACGAGCGTCAGCGTGCCGAACCTGATCGGGCTCGGGATAGGGGCGGGCGGTGAGACCGAAACGCTGCACAAAGTGCTGAGCGGTGCGTTGGTGCTCTCGGTGCTCGCGTGCTGCGTACAGGCCTATCGCCGCCGCGGCGCGATCACCGCCTCGGGCTGGGCCAGCGTGGCGCTGCTGGTGACGCTCAGTTGGGTGCTGCCCTGGTACGTGCTGTGGGTGCTGCCGATGGCCGCGCTTTCTAGCTCGGTCCGGCTGCGTCGCACCGCCCTGGCGCTCGGGGCCTATCTGATCGTCGCTTGGGCACCCGCTTCGGGGCAGTTGTGGAACGCGATCCACTTCCACCCCGAGAAAACCTCGCTCGGGCGCCTTCATCAGCGTTACGTGAAGGAGCTGCTCAACTAGATGCTGCTTCGCGGGAGGGGGGTGTGGGCTTTGGGGTTTGGTGGTGAAAAAGAGAGCGCGATAGCCATGGTATTTACGGCGCGTATATACGTTGGCTATCGCGCAGCAAAACTCCTAGACAGATCACCCGCCGCTCGCGCGTAGCCCCCGACCCTCCGTGGGGTCAGTCGCTTTCGCCGGGCGGGCGACGCTCGCGCTTTCGCTGCGTGGCGCGGCGCTTGGCCGACAGGCGTCGCTCGCGTGAGGCCGCCGTGGGTTTGGTGGCGCGACGGCGCTTAGGCACGATCAGCCCCTGCGCGATCCGCTCGGCCAGCCGCGTGAGCGCCAGCTCGCGGTTGCGCGCCTGTGAGCGCTCATCCTGGGCGACCGCGACTACGCGTGCGCCCGCGCGTGCCAGCAGGCGCCGCCGCTGGGTCTCGCTCAGCGCGGTCGAGGCCAGCACGTCGAAGCTCGCTTCCACGCGCGAGGCCGTCACGTTCGCGTGCTGGCCGCCTGGCCCCGAGGAGCGGCTGGCGCGTACGGTCACCTCCGACAGCGGGATCGCCAGGCGCTCGTTTACGCGCAGTACCCGCGCAGTTGGCTCCTGCTCGGGCAAGCCAGCCGTCCCTTCGGCCCCGCCTGGCCGCGCTAGGCGGACCCGTCGGCGAGGTCGTGCAGCGCGCGCACGCGCTGCTCCTCGCCCTCGGGTACCCGCCCGTCGCGGCCCACGTAGCCGTCCTTGCCACCGGCGCACACGTACACGGCGTTGACCTCGCCCACGTTGCGGATCTTGCGCACGGTGGCGGCGTCCACCCGCGCGAGTCCCCCCTCGACGAGCGTGTGGACTGAGCCGTCGCCGAACTCCATCTCGATCGCGCCGCGGTGCACGAAGTACAGCTCCTCCTGGGTGTCGTGGTAGTGAAAGCCGCTCTCGATCCCCGGCGGCATCACGATCGCGTTCACGCCAAACGCCGTCACACCTAGGCCCTTGCGAATCTTGCGGAAGCCTGGGGCTTCGCCGAGGTCGTCGAGGTTGCCGACTGCATAGCCCTCGCCCGTTCTCACGCCTGGGTACTCGCTCGAAGCCTCCATCTGCGCCTCCTGTCTGCGGTTGTGTCCCGGTCCAGAGCAGAGCTTTGCAGCCCGGCGCATCGCGCGCCTGTCGGCCGGAATCAGTGATCGGCGACGTGCCCGCCCTCGGGCGCCAGGGCGCGACCCTCAGCCGCCCAGCGCAGAAGGCCGCCATCCAACGAGTAGGCCTCGAAGCCCGCCGCGCGGAGCGCCTGCGCGGCCATTGTGGAGCGCGCGCCGACGCGGCAGTAAAAGACGATCGGTCGCTCGCGGTCCAGGCTCGCGGCCTGCTCGGAGAGCGCGTTCAGCTCGATGTGGCGCGAGCCCTCAATGTGGCCCGCCTCGCGCTCGTAGGGCTCGCGCACGTCGATCACCTGCAACGTGGGGTCCTCGGTCTCCCACTCCGCCAGGCGCGCGGGCGCGATCCCGATCTCGGCGCTTAGGCTGGACACGCCTCCAAGCTAGCAGCGCCCCGAGTCGCGCCTCTTCGCGGCGCGATCACTAGGATCAGCGGCGATGGAGGCAGTCGGCGACGTCTACACGATCCCCCAGGAGAACCTGGACTTCTGCGCGACGATCGGCCAGATCGCGCGCGAGCGGATCGCGCCGCGCTCGGCGGAGATCGACGAGCAGGCGGAGTACCCCTGGGACATCCGCAAGGTGCTCTCCGAGCAGGACATCCTCGGGCTGCCGTTTCCGACGGAGTACGGGGGCACGGGCACCGGCACGCTGATGCTGAACATGGCGGTCGAGGAGATCGCGAAGGTCGACGCCTCCTGCGCGCTGATCCTGATGGTGCAGGAGCTGGGCACGCTGCCGATCCAGCTATACGGCTCGGACGAGCTGAAGCAGCGCTTCCTGCCAAAGTGCGCCACCGGCGAGTGGTCGCCGGCGTTCGCGTTGTCGGAGCCCGAGGCGGGCTCGGACCCCGCGGGGATGATCACAACCGCGGTCAAGGACGGCTCGGAGTGGGTGATCAATGGCACTAAGAACTGGATCTCGAACCTGGGCGTGGCGGACTTTTACGTGGTGTTCGCGGTCAGCGACAAAGAGACCCGGCGCCTGACGGCGTTCGTGGTCGAGGCAGATCGCCCGGGCTTTAGCGTCGGCAAGCTCGAGCACAAGCTCGGGATCCGCGCCTCGCCGACGGGCCAGCCGATCTTCGATGAAGTGAGGATCCCGGAGGAGAACGTGATCGGCGAGGTGGGCCGCGGCCTGTCGGTGGCGCTGGGCACGTTGGAGCGCACGCGCCTGGGCGCGGCTGCACAGGCGGTGGGGATCGCGCAGGGCGCGACCGACTACGCAGTGGGCTACGCGCGCGAGCGCCGGCAGTTTGGCAAACCGATCAACGAGTTCCAAGGAATTCAGTTCAAGCTGGCGGACATGGAAACACGCACAGCCGCCGCGCGCGAGCTGCTCTACAAGGCCTGTGCGATGGCAGATCAGTGGCATCCGCAGCGCGCGAAGTACTCCTCGATGGCGAAGGTGTTCTGTTCAGACACGGCGATGGCGGTGACGATTGAGGCCGTGCAGGTCCTGGGCGGCTACGGTTATGTCAAGGAGTACCCAGTGGAGCGAATGATGCGCGACGCCAAGATCACTCAGATTTACGAGGGCACGAACGAGATCCAGCGGCTCGTGATCGGCCGCACGCTGAAATAGGGACCGATGCGATCGTCGAGGCCGCCAGCGAGTGCCTCAGGCCATCTTCGCCGCGTTGGCATGGCCGCGCTGATCGCGCTCTCGCTGGGCCTGGTGGTAATCGTCGTGGGGCAGGGCTTCAGCTCGATCGGGATCGTCCGCGCGCTGGAGGACGTGGCGCTGGGCGTGATCGTGGCGGCGGTGCTGATGGGGGCGGCGGCGTTTATCGCGGTGCGGATGGCCGGCTGGCGCGACCCAGAGTCCGAGCACGAGTTCGACGAGATCGTGCGTCACTCTGAGGCGCTAGCGCGCGAAGGTCTGGTGGTGGACCCAGAAGAAAGCGAGTTCATGGAGCTGGACCCGCTCGACGACGAGGACTTCGAGGAGTTGGTGCGCGACGCGCTGGACGACCTGCCGGACCTGCTGCGCAACGCGTTGGAGCATGTCGCGGTGGTGATCTCCGACGGCGGACGCCGGGCCGGCGCCTACGGGCTCTACCAGGGCGACGGCGCCACGCGCGACGACGTTCACGACCGGATCGTGGTGTTCCGCGACACGTTGCGGCGCGACTTCGGTCACGACCCGGAGATGCTGCGCGACCAAGTGACGCGCACGGTACGCCACGAGCTGGCCCACCACGTCGGCTTTGACGAGCTGGGCGTGAGCAGGCTTGATCTTTAGGCCGTTCGGCCGTTACTAGCGCCTAGACTTCCCGCGATGAGCGAGCCGGCGGACAGGGGAGAGGGACCCCACGCTTCGATGAGCGCTGCCGCGGGCGCGCTCGCGACCGCGGAGGGGCGAAAGCCGGACTTCTTCATCGTCGGCCATCAAAAGTGCGGCACGACCGCGCTGTTTCGGATGCTGAGCGCGCATCCGCAGATCTTCATGCCGGACGTCAAGGAGCCATGGTTCTTCGGCCGCGAGCTACGCCCGGGCTCGCGGCCGGAGGGCTCACACAGCCGCCCGCAGACGCTCGAGCAGTACCTGGAGCTGTTCGCGGGGGCGGCGCCCGGGCAGCTAGCGGGCGAGGCCTCCCCGCAGTACATCCGCTCGCGCCAGGCGCCGGGCGAGATCGCGGCGCTATGCCCGCAGGCGCGGATCATCGCGATCCTGCGCGAGCCCGCGGCGTTCTTGCGCTCGCTGCATCTGCAGCTGCTGGCGACTCACATCGAGTCCGAGAAGGACTTTGGCCGCGCGATCGCGCTGGAGGGCGAGCGCCGCGAGGGCAGGCGCATCCCGCGCCACTCGGTCTCGCCGCAGTCGCTGCTCTACTCCGAGCACGTTCGCTACGCCGAGCAATTGCGCCGCCTGCACGAGGTCTTCTCGCAGGAGCAGGTCAAGGTGCTGATCTATGAGGACTTCCGCGCTGATAACGAGGGCGTGCTGCGCGAGGTGCTCGAGTTCTTGGGCGTCGATGCGACGGTGTCGGTGCAGACGGTGGAGACAAAGCCGTTGAAGCAGGTGCGCTCGATGCCGCTACACAATCTCAGGCGCGCGATCCGCCGCGCGGGGCTGAACCCCGCGGCGGGCGGGGGGGTGACGCGCGCGTATGACAGGCTCGCGCCGGGACGAGTGCGCAGCGAGGCGGTGGCGGCCGCGTTTCGGCGCGTGACCTACGGCGGCGAACAGCACACCGACGAGCGCCTAATGGCCGAGCTTCGGGCTCGCTTCAAGGATGAGGTGCAGGCCGCGAGCGACTACCTGGGGCGCGATCTGGTGGCGCTCTGGGGCTATGACCGCATAAGCTGAGCACTCCTCGCGCCCACGCCAGGGATGGGCCGCACGACCAAGGAGAGCTCCTCAGATGCCCGAAGCAGTGATCGTCGACGCCATTCGCACGCCCATCGGCCGCGCGGGGAAGGGCTCGCTGAAGAGCATCAGGGCCGATGACCTCGCGGCGATCCCGCTGCGCGCGCTGGTCGAGCGCAACCCGGAGCTGGACCCCAGCACGATCGTGGACATCATGATGGGCTGCGGCTTCTGCGAGGGCGAGCAGGGTTACAACGTCGGCCGCGTGGCGGGCCTGCTGTCGGGCATCGACCACCACGTCCCAGCCACGACGGTCAATCGCTTCTGCGCTTCCTCGCTGCAGACCGCGCGGATGGCGGCGCACGCGATCGAGGCCGGCGAGGGCGACACCTACATCGCCGCGGGCGTCGAGGCCGTCTCGCGCGCGGGGGGTGGCGCGGCGTTCGAGTTCAACCACGGGGTCGACGGCTCGGAGGGCTCGGCCTATGACGTCTACATCCCGATGGGGATGACGGCCGAGAATGTGGCCGACCGCTGCAAAGTCAGCCGCGAGTCCCAGGACGAATGGGCTGTGATCTCGCAGAACCGCGCGGTCGAGGCTGTCCAGAGCGGGCACTTCGACCGGGAGATCGTGCCGGTGACGGTCCCCGCGCACAAAGACGTCGATAAGGAAGGCAACGAGATCGACGTGCCCGAGACGGTCGTCAGCAAGGACGACGGCCCACGTCCTGGGACGACGATGGAGAAGCTGTCCTCGCTGCAGCCAGTGTTCAAAGAGGGCGGCACGGTCACGGCGGGCAACGCCTGTCCGCTGAACGACGGCGCCGCGGCGCTGCTGATCATGTCGGCCGAGCGCGCTAAGGAGCTGGGAATGAAGCCCCGCGCGCGGATCATCGCCTCCTCGGTGGCGGGCCTGCGTCCGGAGATTATGGGCCTCGGCCCAATCCCCGCGATCCAGAAACTGCTCGAGGCCACGAAAATGACGATGAGCGACATCGACGTGGTCGAGATCAACGAGGCCTTCGCGGCGCAGATCGTGCCCTGCAAGGAAGACCTAGGGATCGACGACGACAAGCTGAACCCGTTCGGCGGTGCGATCGCCCTGGGCCACCCCTTCGGGATGACGGGGGCCCGCATCATGACTACGCTGCTGAACGACCTCGAGACGCTGGACAAGACCTACGGCATCGAGTCGATGTGCGCCGCGGGCGGCATGGGCATGGCGATGCTGGTCGAGCGGCTGAACTAGCGTCGGCGTGCGGACATCCCGCGTCCAATATATGGATTACTACGGAGATATAAGCTAACTCCGGACAGGTGGCGGGCCGATAGAAGAGCGTGTCGGTTCACCGCTCAGAGCAGGCCAACGACCCACGGTGCCTTGGCGCTCGACTCCGAGTGCTCTACCCGAGCGCGCTGCTCGCGCGGTGGCGCGGTCCGGAGGATGGAGCGGGGCTCTCGTTCGGCGTCAGGCTGCTCGTCGCGGTCGCCGCGACCCTCGCGCTGATCGGCGTCGCAGGGTATCTCGTGCTCGAACACAAGCTCGCCCGTCGTCAGATCACCGACTATGCAGCCGCGCAGCGGGCGGATGCGAGGGCCTTCGAGTTCGAGGCCGCCCGCGCGCCGAGCGGGGCGGCGGCCGTGGCCGAGATCGACAAATTCATCAACGCGGTCGCGCGCCGTCCGGGGACCCGCGAGGTGCTGCTGATTGACCCCCGGCACGTGATCGTCGCCTCCGAGCACGATTGGCTGATTGGCACGAGCGACTCGGATCGGGCGATCAACGGCGTGCTGAGGCAGGGACGTCCCTACGCCGGACATGAGAACGATCCCAGACAGGACACGCGCGACTTCGAGTTCGTCACGCCGGTGAAGCTGTTCGGCGCTCGCTACGCGTACGAGATCACCTATGACCACCGCACATACGACGCACAGTTGGACGAAGTGCGCAGGATCCTCGCGCTCGTTGGACTACTCGCCCTGTTCGGCGGTGGGGCCGTCTTCTATCTGGTCGGCGGGCGGCGGCTGATGCGCGACCATCGCCTCGTGCTGCGACGCGCGACGCGCGACGGGTTGACCGACCTACCCAATCAGCGCGCCTTCCAGGATGAGCTCCCTGCGGCGGTCGCCTCCGCCGTACGCTACGAGGATTCAGTCGCGTTGGCCGTGCTCGACATCGACGACTTCAAGCGGCTCAACGATCAGCACGGGCACCCCTACGGCGACTCGGTGATCAAGCGCGTGGCCCATGTCCTGCAAGAGGCGCGGCCCGGCGACCGCGCGTACCGGATCGGGGGAGACGAGTTTGCGCTGCTGCTCACGCGCACCGACGCCGCCGGAGGGCGGGTGCTCGCCAGACGCCTCAGTCGTCAGCTCGCGAAGGCAGGCGTCGAGGTGAGCGTCGGCGTGAGCGGCCTGCGGCCTGGCCTGCAGGCCGAGACCCTGCGCGCAGAGGCAGACGCGGCACTGTACGAGGCCAAGCGCCAGGGCGGCGGGCGCGCGGTTCATTTCGATGACATACGGGAGCGCGTCGTCGTGACGACGCCGGAGAAGAAGGAGGCGGTGCGGCGGCTGATCGAGGAGCAGCGCCTGACAACGCTGTTCCAGCCGATTTGGGACCTCGAGCACGAGACCCTGCTCGGGATGGAGGCGCTGACTCGCCCCGATCCCGCGTATGGGCTCTCGGGCCCGGCGGAGGCCTTCGATGTGGCTGAGCAGATCGGACGGGTACGCGAGCTCGACGTGTTGTGCGTGAAAAGCGCGCTGTCGCGCGCTCCTTCGCTCGACCCGGGCGTGTTGCTGTTCCTGAACCTCTCGCCGCTGACGCTCGATCTCGACGCCGATGCCGAGGCTTGGCTAGCGCCGCTCGTCGAACGTGCCGGACTGGCGCCGCAGTCGGTCGTGATCGAGGTCACCGAGCGCTTCGGCGGGCGTACGCGTGCTGTGGTCAAGCGGTTGCGGCGACTGCGCGAACAGGGCTTCAAGACGGCCCTCGACGACGTCGGTACCGGCAACTCGGGGCTCGAGATGCTGCGGCAGATCGACGCCGAGTTCGTCAAGCTGGATCGCTCGATCGTCGTCGCCGCGGTGGCCGAGCCGGGCGCCCGCGCCGTGCTGATGGCGATGGCGACGTTTGCGTCCCAGACGGGCGCCTTCGTCATCGCCGAGGGCATCGAGGACGAGGACATGCTCGAGTACCTGCGCGCACTCGACGAGAGCGATCTGGCCTCCGGCGCGATCGTCCGCGGAGGTCAGGGCTATGGCCTGGGCCGTCCGTCGCCCGAGCTCGCTCCACAACCGCCGGAGATCCTTCACCGACTGGGCGCGCAGCAGCCGTTGCGCGCCTGATGAGCCTCGCTTAGCGCGGTGGCATTCGCAGCGCGCCGTCTAGCCGGATCGTCTCGCCGTTGAGCATCCGGTTCTCGACGATCTGGCAGGCGAGCTGCGCGTACTCTGCGGGCATGCCGAGCCGTTGCGGGAAGGGGATGCCGGCGCCGAGCGCCTGGCGTGCCTCCTCAGGCAGCGCGGCCAAGAGCGGCGTGTCGAACAGCCCAGGGGCAATCGTGTTGACGCGGATCCCGTACTGGGAGAGGTCACGCGCGGTGGGCAGCGTCATCCCGACGACCCCGCCCTTGGAGGCGGAGTAGGCGACCTGGCCGACCTGACCGTCGAAGGCCGCGATCGAGGCGGTGTTGACGCACACGCCGCGTTCGCCGTCCTCGCCGGGCTCGGCGTCGATCATCGCGGCGGCGGCGAAGCGCAGCACGTTGAAGGTGCCGATCAGGTTGATCTGGATGATGGTCTCGAAGGGCATCAGCGGGTGCGGCCCCTTGGAGCCCGCGACCTTCTGCGCCCAGCCCGTGCCGGCGCAGCAGATCGAGATCCGCAGGCCGCCCTCGACCGCGGCGGCCTTGGCGACTGCAGCCTCGACCTGGCCCTCCTCGCGCACGTCGCAGGAGACGAACTCAAGCCCAAGCTCCTCGGCGAGCGCGCTGCCCTTCTCGGCGTTGACGTCGGCGATCGTGACGATCGCACCGCGCTCGTGGAGCGCGCGCACGGTGGCCTCGCCGAGGCCGGAAGCGCCGCCTGCGATGAGCGCGGATGAGCCGTCGAACTGCATGGCGTCGGACTCTACCCCAACGTCCGAGCGGCGGCTGCGAGCGACCGAACCGCCGTTTGTGGCTCGTTACACTCCCTGGCCATGACGCAGGGCGAGCTGCAGGGGGAGGGTTCCGTCGCCGCGCCCGTCGCCGGGAGGATGCCGGACTTCTTCATCGCGGGCCACCAGAAGTGCGGTACGACGGCGCTGTATTTGATGCTGAACGAGCATCCGCAGATCTTCATGCCGGAGTTCAAGGAGCCACGCTTCTTCGCGCCGGAGCTGCGCCCGCCGCTGGCGCGGGAAACGCCGGACCGCCCGCAGAAGCTGGAGAGCTACCTGGCGCTGTTCGCGAACGCGAGCCCGGACCAGCGCGCGGGCGAGGCCTCGCCGCAGTACCTGCGCTCGCCGACCGCGGCCGCGCGGATCGCGGAGCTTGCGCCGGACGCGCGGATGATCGTGATCTTGCGCGAGCCCGCGGACTTCCTGCGCTCGTTTCACGAGCAGATGATCGCGAGCCACGAGGAGCAGGAGAAGGACCTGCGTACGGCGGTCGAACTCGAGGACTCGCGGCGTGCGAGCGCCGGCGACTCCTTCCTGGCGCCGCAGCTGCTTTATTCGGAGCACGTCCGCTACGCGGATCAGCTGCGCAGACTCCACGCCTCGTTCCCGCCCGAGCAGGTGTTGGTGCTGATCTACGACGACTTCCGCGCGGACAATCAGGCCACGGTGCGCGAGGTGCTGCGCTTCCTGGAAGTCGACGACAGCGTGGCGCTTGAGCCAGTGCGCACGAAACCACTGAACACGGTTCGCTCGATGCGCCTGCACCGGCTGCGCCGCGCGGTACGCCGTGCGGACTTCAACCCTGCGCAGGCGGGCCTGCCGCTGCGGGCGCTGAACACGCTCGTGCCTAGGCGCGTGCGACGCGGGCTGCTGTCGAGTGCCTACCGCAAGCTCGCCTACGCGCCGCCGCGAGCACCGGATCAGCAGTTCATGCTCGAGTTGCGCCGCCGCTACCGCCATGAGGTCGAAGCGATCGGCGAGTACCTGGATCGCGATCTGATCGCGCTCTGGGGCTACGACGAGCTCGGCTGAGCGACGCGCGCGAGCGTCAGCGCGAACAGTTTCTCGGGGTCGGTAAACGAGCGCACCAGCTCCAGGCCCGCGGCCGCGAGATCGCCCTCGATCCGCTCGGCCGTGAACTTGGCGCTGATCTCGGTGCGGATCTCCTCGCCGGCATCGAAGTGCACGGGCAAATCCAGATCGCGAACTAGCGTCGTGTGCTCGCGGCGCGCGCGCAGGCGCATCTCGATCCACTCGTGCTCGGCGTCAAACAGTGCCACGTGCTCGAAGTCCTCGGGCTCGAAGTCCGCGTCCAGCTCACGATTCAGCACGCGCAGCACGTTGCGGTTGAACTCCGCGGTCACGCCCTGCGTGTCGTCGTAGGCCGCTTCGAGCACCTCGGGGTCCTTGACGAGGTTGGTCCCCACCAGCAGGTGGTCGCCGGGTCCGAGCAGGCGCGATATCTCGCGCAGCACGCGGCGGCGGCTGCCCGGCGGGAAGTTGCCGACCGTGCCGCCGAGGAAGGCCACGATGCGTGGGCCGACCGCGACGGGAACCTCGCCGAGGTGGCGCTCGAAGTCGCCGATCACGCCATGCACCTGCAGCCCCGGGTACTCCTCGGTCAGCTGCGCCGCACTCTCGCGGACCATGCTCTCAGTCACGTCTACCGGCACGTAGCGCTGAAGCGTGCCCGCCGCGTAGAGCGCGTCCAGTAGCACGCGCGTCTTGCTGGCGGTGCCCGAGCCCAGCTCAACCAGCTCCGCCGCCCCTGTGAGCGCCGCCAGCTCCCGCGAGTTCTGCTCCAGGATCGCGCGCTCGGCGCGCGTCGGGTAGTACTCGGGCAGCTCGCAGATCTGGTCGAACAGCTCGGCGCCGCGCGCGTCGTAGAAGTGCTTTGGGGGAAGTTCCTTGAACGGTCGTGTGAGTCCGTCCAGCACGTCGTCCGCCAGCGAGCGTTCGTGCGCCCCGTCGAGGTGGGAGTCGATGCGGATGGCCGTCTCCAGGAGCGGCTCGGATGGGGTTGGCGAGGCCATCAGCAGTTCCCGAGGAGGCGAACGCTATCGCAGTTGATGCCGGAGCTCATGCGGCGTCCCGCGCGAGCCTCACGCCCGCGAATATCTGCCGGCGCTGGGGCAGGTCCCAGTTGCGAAAGCGCGGGTTCGCAACGCGCGCGTCGGTCGCCCAGGAGCCGCCGCGCAGCACGCGGTAGTCCTCGCCGAAGAACACCTCGGAGTACTCGCGGTAGGGGTAGGCGAGGAAGCCGGGATAGCCACGAAACGCGCTCTGGGTCCACTCCCACACCCTCCCGACTCCGGCGAGCGCGGATCCTTGTGCGGTGGCCGCCTTCTCCCACTCGATCTCGCTGGGCAGGCGCGCGTTGTTGGCAGTCGCGAAGGCCTCGGCCTCGAAGAAGCTGACGTGGCAGGCGGGCGCCTGCGGGTGCCCGGTGGCGATCGCGGGGTGCATGGGCTGCTGCTGCTCAGCGAGCCAGTCCCAGCCCGCCGGCGACCACAGCTCGCGGCGCTGGTAGCCACCTCGATCGGCAAAGCCCAGCCACTCGGCCTTGCTCGCGGGGCGGCGCGCGATCTGGAATGCAGCCACGGCGAGCGTGTGCTGAGGACGCTCGTTGTCGTAGGCGAAGCCCTCGGGGGAGGCGCCCATCGTGAAGGGGCCTGCGCCGATCTGCACCCACTCGCTGCTCTCATCGAGCGGCTGATCGAGGGCGGCGACGTCGAGCTCGTTGAGCAGTCCCGCGATCGCGAGCGTCTGGCGCATCGTCTCGCCGTGCTGCAGCTCGTGGCGGATCACCATCTCGCAGATCACGCCGTCGTCCACGCCGCGCTCGGCGATCGTCTGCAGCGTGCGCGTTCGTACCTCGGCCATGTAGTCGCGCGCCTGCTGGGGGGCTAGCGTCTCGATGTCGCCGCGGAGCGCACGCGGCGTCTCAAAGGCGTCGTACAGCGCTGCCAGGTCGCCTCGCAGTAGCTCGCGTTCGCCAAGTCGATGCGCGATCCATAGATCCTCGTAGGCCGCGATGTGGCCGAGGTCCCACACGAGCGGGCTCATGATCGAGGAGTGGACGCGCTGCAGCTGCTCATCGTCTAGATGGGCCACCAGCGCGAGCGTCCGCGCACGGGCGTGCTCGAGCCCATCGAGGATCTGCGCCACCCCGGCGGAGGCGCGACTGCTGTGGAGAGCGTCGGTAGCCATCGCTGCGCGCTCTCACTGTAGGGGCTCGCCGGCGACTGTCGCGCTGCTCAGTCGCTGGATCTCTGCTGTTTAGGAGGTTCGGGCGAGGCGGCATCGTCGACGATCACGCTCAGGCGCCCGCGGCGCAACAGGCTCGCGGGCACGTGGCGGCTCGGCTCGGCGAGCATCGCATCGACTGCGTCGGCCTTCCCGGCGCCCGTCGCTAGTAGCACGCAGCGCTGTGCCGCGCGCAGCACCGGCAGCGTCAGCGTGATCCGCTCGGGCGGTGGCTTGGGCGAGTCGTGCACGCCCAGGCACAGCTCCGGCGCCTGCACGTCGAGCGTGGGAGCACCTGGAAACAGCGAGGCGATATGTCCGTCGGGACCGATCCCCAGCACGATCACGTCCAGCGTCGCGAGCTCGTCCTGCAACGGGGCGTGCTCGCGCAGCGCTTGCGCGTAGTGCTCGGCGCCCTGCTCGGGGCCTCGCTCCCCCTCCATGCGGCGCACTCGCGCCGGGTCCAGGCCTTTGGCGGCGTCGAGCAGCGTCTCCTTAGCCATGCGGTAGTTGCTTTCCGCATCCTCCGGGCCCACGCAGCGCTCGTCGGCGAACCACACCACAACCCCGCGCCAGTCCTCAAGCTCCACGGCCAGCAGTTCGTAGGCGCGGGCCGGGGTGCTCCCGCCGCTCAACGCCAGATGTGCCGCGCCGCGCTGCTCGCGGGCGCTCTGCAGGCGCCGAGCGATCTCGCTCGCCGCGCGCTTGGCCGCCGCCTCGGCGTCGGCGCAGCTCGTCAGGCTCGTCATCGCTATGCGGCCTCCGGCAGCATTTCCTTGGTCGTCTCTAGCGCCGTGCTGTAGGTCGGGTCGCGCAACAGTGCCTGGCGGATGCCCTCGCCGAGGATGCCGCCCTCACCCCGTGAGGCGCCCAGCAATGTCCAGGTGCGCTCGCGCCCGCCCGGGTCGCGCCTGCGTGCCCGCAGGCCGCCGGGCTCGCGATCCAGGCGCAGGCGCAGTCCCGAGGTGCTGCTCAGCTCGACGCCTGCCAGGCCCGGGACCGTCTGCTCGAGCGCGGGCCGGAGCTTCAACTCGACCTCGCCACTGCCGCCTCGTGCGCTCGCGCGCAGCGTGCCGTCGGTTCCCTCGGCCGTCATTTTCTCGCCCTCCAACGACCAGCCCAGCCGCGCGGCCAGCCAGCCCACCAGTAGCAGCGCTGCGACGGCTGAGTCAGGATGGTGGCGCACCTTCACCGAGCAAAGGCTGTGCAGCTCGGCGCGCATCGCCGGCGGGTCGAACACGGTCGCCACGCGCTCGCGCCAGGGCGTGGAGCGCAGCCATGCCAGATCGACGACGTAGAGTTGCCGAGAGAGCGCGTAGGCGCGGTCCATCGCGGCGCGCTTGTCCGGCGCCTCGATCGAGTCCAGTAGCGTCGCCTGAGCCAGGCTAAGCAGCGCATCCACTGCCTCCGGGTGCCCATGCGGCGACCACAGCAACGTCGGCAGGTCGGTCACCACGAGCGGGTCGGCGATCGTCAGCAGGTCGTCGAGGTGGCGCTCGCCCAGCCTCACGATCACAGTCTCGCGCAGCAGCGCCAGCTCGCCTGGCCCGGGGTCGGAGTCCGAGGCGATACTCGCGCGTGCGTCCAGGCGCTCGCGTCCGGGCTCGAAGGAGAGCACCAATAGGCGTGAGGCCGCATAGCGCCCGACGCCGCGCAGGCGGTTGGCGATCTCGCCGCTCCATTCGTCGTCCACGAACGCGATCATGTTCAGTACGCGCGCCGGGACGTAGCGCTCGCTTTCGGTGTAGCGCTCGGCCAGCAGACTGCGCAGCGCCGCTTCAATCCTGTCCGGCGTCGTGCCCTGCTCGCTCCAGACGGCGTCGCTGCGGCTCATCAGATCGCGCGCCAGTGCTGGCCCTCGAGCAGCAGTCCCTCAGCCTCCGCCGGGCCCTGTGTGCCGGCCTCGTATTGGGCCAGCGGCCCCGGCTTCTGCGTCCAGGCGCTGACGATCGGATCGCAGATGCGCCACTGCGCCTCGACCTCGTCGTTGCGCGTGAACAGCGTCGCGTCGCCGCGCATCGCGTCCGTGATCAACCGCTCGTACGCCTCTGGCGACTGCGAGAGGAAGGCCGTGTTGTAGAGAAACTCCATGTTCACCGGGCGGATGATCATGCGCGTGCCGGGGATCTTCGCGCCGAGGCTCAGCGAGACGCCCTCGTTCGGCTGCACCGTCAGCACCAGTTGGTTCGGGCGCACGCCCAGCGAGCCGTCTTGGCTGAAGGCCAGGTGGGGGACCGGCTTCAGCGTCACCGCGATCTCTGTGACCTTGCGCGCCAGGCGCTTGCCGGTGCGGATGTAGAACGGCACCCCCGCCCAGCGCCAGTTGTCGACTTCCAGGCGCAGTGCCGCGTAGGTCTCGGTGGTCGAGTCCGCGGGCACGCCGTCCTCCTGCAGGTAGCCCGGCACGTCCTCGCCGCCCTCGTGACCCGCGGCGTACTGCGCCCGCACCGCGATCGCGTCAATCTCCGCCGGCTGCGGCTCCGCGATCGCACGCAGTACCTTGACCTTCTCGTTGCGCACGTCTTCCGCCGTGAAGCTGCCCGGCGGCTCCATCGCCACGTGGCAGAGCAGTTGCAGCATGTGGTTCTGGATCAAATCGCGTAGCGCGCCCGCGTGGTCGTAGTAGCCCGCGCGCGTGCCGATCCCGAGATCCTCGGCCGCGGTGATCTGCACGCTGTCGATGTAGTTGCGGTTCCACAGTGGCTCGAACATGCCATTGGCGAAGCGAAACGCCAGCATGTTCTGCACGGTCTCCTTGCCCAGGTAATGGTCGATGCGAAAGACCTGGGTCTCGTCGAAGATCGCGAGCACGCGGCGGTTCAGTTCGCGCGCCTCTTCCAGGCTCGTGCCGAACGGCTTCTCGATGATGACGCGTACCTGTGCGTGCTCGTGCTCCTGTAGGTCCGCGTCGCCTAGCTGCTCCACAATCACCGGGAAAAACTCGGGCGCCGTCGATAGGTAGAAGGCGCGGTTCATCGCTTCGCCCGCTTGCTCGTCGAAGCCGTCCAGCACCTTGCCCAGCTCGGCGTAGACGTGCTCGTCGTCGAACACGCCCGGGACATAGCGAACGTGCTGCAGCAGCTTTTTCAGAACTGCCTCATCTGGCGTGCGCCGCGAGTATTTGCGGATCGCTTCTTCACACTCCGCGCGGTAGCGCTCGCGCGCCTTTTCTTTGCGCGAGACCCCGACCAGATGGAAGCGGTCGGGCAGCGCGCCGTCGTGTGCGAGGTTGTAGAGCGCCGGCAGCAGTTTGCGCTTTGCCAGATCGCCCGTCGCGCCGAAGATCACCAGCGTCGTGGGGGCCACCGGCAGGCGCTCCAGGCCTGCCGTCAGCGGGTTCTCGGGCTGCGGCTCGGCGGTCGGATGACCGGGTTGCGCAGCCACGGCTCAGCCGCCTTTACGTTTGCCGGCTTTTGCCGCGGCCGGTTTGCTCGCGGAGGCGCCGGCCGCGGCTGGGGCGCTCTTGACGGCGTGGCCGCCGAACTGGTTGCGCAGCGCGGCCAGCACCCGGTCGGCGAAGTCGCCGTTGCCGCGTGAGCGAAAGCGTGCGTAGAGCGAGGCCGTGATCACCGGCGTTGGCACGTCCAGCCGCGTCGCGTCCGCGATCGTCCAGCGGCCCTCGCCCGAGTCCTCGGTGTAGCCCTCGATCGCCTGCAGCTCGTTGCCGTCAGCTTCGAAGGCGCGCGCCGCCAGTTCGCACAGCCATGAACGCACTACCGAGCCCTGGCCCCATAGGTGCGCGATCTTCGCGTTGTCCAACTCGTACTCGCACTTGTCGAATACGTCAAAGCCCTCGGCGTAGGCCTGCATCAGGCCGTACTCCACGCCGTTGTGGACCATCTTCACGTAGTGGCCCGCGCCCGATGGGCCGAAGTGCAGCCAGCCGCGCTCGCCGATCGCCGCGACGCTCTGCTCGTTCGTGCTCGGCGCCAGCACGTCGAGGATCGGCGTCAGGCGCTTGACGGCTTTCGGCGGGCCGCCCACCATCATGCAATAGCCGACTTCCAGGCCCCAGACGCCGCCGGAGACGCCGACGTCGACATATTCGATGCCCTTGGCTTTCAGTTCCTTGGCGCGACGCTTGTCATCGCTCCACCGTGAATTGCCGCCGTCGATGATCGTGTCGCCGCGGTCCAGCAGCTTGGCTAGCTTGTCGACCGTCTCCTGCGTGGGGTCGCCCGCGGGCACCATGATCCAGACCATCCGCGGGGCCTGCAGTTTCTTGACCAGCTCTTTCAAAGAGCCCGCGCCCGCGGCGCCGTTCTTTTCCGCCTGCTTGACGGCTTTCGCGTCGAAGTCGAAGGCCACCACCTCGTTCTCGGAGTCGCGCCGGATGCGGTGCACCATGTTGCCGCCCATCTTGCCCAGCCCAACAAAGCCGATCTGGCTCACAGCGCCTCCTCGATCCTCTTGGTCAACTCGCGCAGCGCTGCCGCCGCGTCATCGCCCTGCAGACGCACCCGCTCGGCCGGCAGCCCCAGCTCGCGCAGCGTCTCGAAGTCGCCGATTGCCTCGGCGTTCTTCAGCGTCGTGAAGGTATAGGCCGCGCCTGGGATGTCCACGTCCTGCGGTCCGTCGTGCAGCAGTTGCAGGAAATGGCCGACTCTTGGCCCGCCCTTGTGGAATTGCCCCGTCGAGTGCAGGAAGCGAGGGCCGTAGCCGAACGTCGTCGTGGCCCTGCCGTGCTTGCGGATCACGGCGCGCAACTCGGCCACGGTGGCGTCAAACTCGCGCGATGGCTCCACATAGCCCATCAGTGCCACGTAGGCAGGTGGCGCGGCTGGGCTCAGCAACGCCGCCAGCGCTGCGTCATCGGCCTCGGGCGCCTGCTCGAGCGAGTCGCTGGCTTCGTAGTCCGCGAGCACGCGCTTGGTCGCGTCCTTGGCCTGCTGCACGTTGGGCTGGTCGAAGGGGTTGATCTGAAGTCCCCAGCCCGCGACCGCCACGGCGATCTCCCACAGCATGAACACGCGCCCCAGATCCCCCGGCCCGTGCGTGGGCACGCGCAGCAGGGGGTTACCCGCATCGGCCAGCGCCTGCACGCGCGCGTCGAGCTGCGCGTCCGGCGCGTCGAGATCCGACAGGTAGGCGAACACGCGATCCTCGCCGTATTCGCTCGGGTCCCCCACGGGCTCCTCGGCCACGGGCAGGATGCCGGTGCCCTGCTTGCCCGTGGACTCCGCCACTAGCTGCTCCAACCACAGGCCGAGACCCGGCAGCGAGTCACCAATCACGAACGTCAGCTTGTCGTGCCCGGCGCGGGCCAGGGCGCTGAGCGCGGCGCCCATCCATACGGCCGCCAGCTCCGCGCCCGCCGATAGCTCGGGTGCGTCGGGGCTGAGCGCCGTCTCCCAGGCCTTGGCCGCGCCGCCCAGCAGGCCGTGGATGTCGATCCCCATCAGCGCTGCGGGCACGATCCCGAACGGCGACAGCGCGCTGTAGCGCCCCCCGATGTCGGGGTCGCCCGCGAACACCTCGCGAAAGCCGTGCTCGTGCGCGAGCTTTTCCAGACCCGAGCCGGGGTCGGTGATCGCGGCGAAGTTCGAGCCCACTTCGATCAGCGACCAGAAGTGCGCGAACAGCGACAGGGGCTCGATCGTCCCCCCGGACTTCGAGGACACCAGGAACAGCGTCTTCGCGGGGTCGACCTGCGCGCCCACCGTCCGTACCTCCGAGGCGTCGGTCGAGTCCAGCACGTGCAGCCGCGGACGGCCGGGCTGGGAATCGAACGAGCGCCGCAGCACCTCGGGCGCCAGCGAGGATCCGCCCATCCCCAGCAGAACCACGTCGCGGAACTCCTCATCGCGAACCCGATCCGCGAACGCGCGTAGCTCATCCGCCTGCGCCAGCATCCGCTCCGCGATCGTCAGCCAGCCCAGCCGGTCGGCGACCTCGGGCGTGCCCGCCGGCGCCCACAGCGTCGGGTCCGCGGCGCGCTCGGCGTCCGGGCGCACCCGCTCCGCTACCTGCTGCTCGCTCGCGCGAGCCAGCATCTCGGCGACGGTCCCGGTCAGCTCGGCGGGTATGTGGGCTTCGACGGTGAGGGCGGCGTCGCTCACGCCACGATCCTAGTGGCCGTGGCGCTGGTATAGGTTTCCGGGCCGCGGAAGGAGAACCCATGAGCCCAGACGACACGCATCAGCGGCCGGATCGCAACCTCGCACTCGAGCTCGTGCGCGTGACCGAGGCCGCTGCGCTGGCCGCGGCTCCGCTCGTCGGCTTGGGGGATAAGGAGGCGGCCGACCAGGCTGCGGTGGACGGCATGCGCTACATGCTCCAGTCCGTGCAGATGGATGGCGTCGTCGTGATCGGCGAGGGCGAGAAGGACGAGGCGCCGATGCTCTACAACGGCGAGCAGATTGGCGACGGCACGCCGCCCGCAGTCGATATCGCGGTTGACCCGCTGGAGGGCACGACGCTCGCCGCGCACGGGATGCCGAGCGCGCTAGCGGTGATCGCGCTCTCAACCCGCGGCACCATGTTTGACCCCGGACCTTGCGTCTACATGGAAAAGATGGCCGGCTCCCCCGAGATCGCCGACCTGCTCGACCTCGACCGACCGCTGGGGGAGACCGTGAAGCTGATCGCTGAGCGCAAGGGTTGCGCGATCGGCGACGTGATGGTCGTGGTGCTGGACCGCCCGCGCCACGAGCAAGGCATCCAGGAGATCCGCGCCGCCGGGGCGCGCGTGCGGCTGATCGCCCACGGCGACGTCTCCGCCGCCCTGCTCGCGGTCACCGAGCGCTCGCCCGTCGACCTCCTGTGGGGCATCGGCGGCACGCCCGAGGGCGTGATCTCCGCCGCGGCCGTCAAGTGCCTGGGGGGGCAGTTGCTCGGGCGCCTGTGGCCGCGCGACGAGGACGAGCGCAAGGCGGCACTCGATGGCGGCTATGACCTGCAGCGGGTGCTCACCCGCGACGATCTCGTATCCGGCGAGGACGTGTTCTTCTCGGCGACCGGCATCACCGACGGCGACGTGCTGCAGGGCGTGCGCTACCCGAGCGCTGGCGGCGCCACGACCGAGTTGCTGGTGATGCGCACCCGCTCGGGCACGATTCGCCGGATTCGCGCCACGCACGACCGCTCCAAGCTGCGCGCGGTCGGCGGCTCCCGCTTCTAGCATCGTGGGGCCGAAGCGGCTGTGGCTAGCCTCGATCGCGCTACGCAGGAGCGGCCACCCACGCTTGGCGCGCCTGGTCAAGCAACTCAACGCCGCGCTGTATCGCAACTCGCTGCCCTCGACCGCCTCTGTCGGCGAGGGGCTGAAGCTCGGCAATCGCGGACTCGGCGTGATCGTGCACAGCAACGTCACGATCGGCCGCGATGTCAGCATCGCCCACCGCGTCACGATCGCCGTGCGCTCCGGCTCCAAGGCGCCCTACCAGGTGATCGTCGAGGATGGCGTGAGCATCGGCACCGGCGCCGTGATCATCTCGCCCTACCGCGCCGATCTGCGGATCGGGCGCGGCGCCAGCATCGGTCCCGGGGCCGTCGTGACCCGTGATGTGCCCGCCGGGGCGCAGGTGCTCTGCGCGCCCACGCGAATCGCGAGCGCCCACGACTAGCCGCTAGCCCGCGTTGGCAGTCGACTCCTCCGCCGCCACCAGGCGAGTGCGTGCCGCCACCACCGTCGCGCCCGCGGGCACGTCCTGCGTCACGACCGCGCCCGCCCCGATCCGCGCGCCCGCGCCGATCCGCAACGTCTGGCCGGGCGCGAGCGCGATCACCGAGCTGGCGCCGACGTGCACCTCGTCCTCGATCAGCAGTTGCGCCTCGTCGTAGGCCTCGAGGCTCGCGTTGTGCCACAGCGTGACCTTGCGCCCGATCGTGACGTTGCCCTGGACGACCAGGCCGAAGGCGTGGTGGCCCAGCCATAGGCCCGGGCCGACCGACGCACCGGGGGACAGTGAGTTGCCGTAGAGCAGCGAGTTCAGCACCCGCAGCAACTCGGCTAGCGGTCGCAGGCCCCGCCGCTGTAGTGCGATCGAGACCAGCCACAGCCGCGCGGGACTCATGCCGGCTCGCTCGCGGTTCGGCGCCGAATTTGTGGCTGCTGTAGCTGGGGTGCTCGCGGGTGCATCGAGATCTCGCGCCGGAGCATAGAGCCGGACGCTTGGGCTCCAGGTGGTCGCTGCGTCGGTCGCCTCTGACCGCGTACCTGCGACGCCGCTAGGAGCGCAGACTGCCGACCTTCGACTCCGCGAGGTCCAGCCGCTGAAGCGAGCGCAGGAAGCGGTTCGTCACGATCACGTGGATCCGCGACTGCGTCTCGTCATAGATCCGACGGCTCAGGCGCGAGATCGAGGGGTAGAAGTTGGCCACCTCTACCGACACGTGCAACAGCGTCTGGCCGTCTTGCCCGGGCTCGCCGCGGCGGACCTCGATCTGCAAATAGCCGCCCCCGTCATGGCCGCGCTTGGCGACCAGCAGCCCGCGCGCGATGCGCCAGCGGACCAGTCCGTGGTGGCGGTCCATCTCGTATTCCGGCGCTTGGAAGCTCAACAGCCTCAGCGGCGGCGCCAGCAGCACGATCGAGCGGCCCTGCTCGGTGTAGGCCACGCGGATCAGACCCAACGTGATCCGCGACAGAAACCGCCAGTACGTCCGCGCCAAGCGCTCCAGGTATTCCGGCGACCAGATCCGCTCCAGCGCCTCGGCCGGCAGCGAGACGTCCGCGCTTTGCACCGAGCGTACGGATCCCGTCACATCGTCCAGCGAGGTCAGGCTGCGCGAGTCCGCGATCACCGCTCCCGGCGGCCGCCGGGAGCCGGCCGCGCGCGACCACAGCGCTACGAGCAACGCGAGCGCGAGGACGGCGGCGACCGCCACGATTGCCACCAGGGTGCCGCTCATCCCGCGGAGGCTAGTTAGCCCGCACGTCGGCCGTCCCCATGCCCGCTCGGCGGCTCTCGTCCTGGTCTGCTGATATCCCACTCACTACGTGAGCCAGCCGCGATCAAGCCAGGGCCCGCCGCGCGCCCGCCCCGTCGCGGATGCGCCCGTGGCCGCGCTACGCGAGCGTGTCGAGGAGCTGTCCCGGCGTTGGGCGATCGCAATGTTGCGCGAGCGTCCGCTCGCGGCGCTGGCCGAGGTCCCGCTTGAGCGGCTCGCCCTATTGGCCCCGGGTCTTTGCACACAGCTCGTGCAAGCGCTCGCCGCCGAGCAGGAGCCCGCCGCCTCCGGCGAGCTGCAGGCGCTGGCGAGCGACTGGGACGCCGCCGGCATCGTCGCCAACGTTGAGGCGCTGCGCGGTGTGATCTGGGAAGCCGTGCTTGAGGAGCTGAGTGATCCCACCGCGCGGCAGGTGGCCGAGCTGGGCGATCGCCTCGCCCTCCTGTGCGCTGAGCTGGTCGGCGCCGCGCTCGCCGAGGACCTCACCCGTGCACCCGCGCCAGCGCAGGCGCCGGATGCTGCCGCTCCCATGGAGCGAGCGCAGATCCTCTACCGCGCGCCGCGGTCCACGCCCGGGCGACGGGGTGCAGTGCTGGTCAACGAGCGCGAGGAGACGCTCGACCCCCGCGCCCAACCCGTGCGCCGCGCGAGCGAGCCACATCCCAGCCGCGCCTTTGCGCCCACGCCTGAACAAGCGAATGCCGGCTCCGCTGGGCAGGCCCCTCAAGCGGCTGCTGCTTCCAGCTCGCGCGCGGCCGCTCGTCCACTGCCATGGGACACGCCGCTGCAGCCGTCCGGCGTTCCGCCTGCCAACAATCCAACCGCGCCACCGAGCGTCACCGAGCAGGGTCGGGAGGCTGAGTTGCGCATCACGCGTGGGCGCCTCACGCCCGTCGATAAACGCTCCTGACCGCGCGGGTCAGCGAGCGTTAGGGAGACTCCCGCAGGCTCAGCTGGTCGGGGGCGTGATTGCCGCGGCGCCGCCTGCCCCCGCGGCCGCCGCCGCTTCGCTGGCTGCCCCTGGAGGTAGCCCAAGCGTCGGCGTGTTTGGCACGCTGCCCACCACGCGGCTGCTCAGCCGGGCCGTGTCGTTCATGCCCAGCGCGATCGCCGCGCCGCTTGTCAGGTCCCACTGCGCGCCGTTGTGCGCGTAGGGGCCGCGGTCGATCACCGGCACCGTCGCCGCGTGGCCTTTGTAGGTGAACTTCACCAGCGTGCCACAGGGCAGCGTGCGGTTCGCCACGCCCACCACCGCCGGCGTCAGCATCTGACCGCAGGCTGTCGTCTGCCCGTAGAAGCCTGGGCCGAACCAGGTCGCCAGCGCCGCCTTGTGGACCGTCGGCGCGGGCGCGGGCGCGGGCGCGCTTGCCACGCCGCCGGTTTGCGCGAGGGCGTCCGCCGTCAACGCGCAGGCGCTGACGCTCGCAAGCAGCACGACGACCATCGATATCTTCAAAAACGGGGTTCGCATCAGTGTCTGCGCCTACGGGGTGAGCTGACGGGCTCGCGCCACACTGTCCGGCGCTACGACCTACAACGGTCGATTCGCCCCCGCGCGCCGAAGCTTCCGGCTCGCATTGGGTCCCCCGTCTTCCGCGATCTGAACCGCGGAAGCTCGGCGTGGCCGCAAGTATACAGAAGACCTTTGGCGAGCTTTGCCGAGCTTCGGCTCAGCCTGGCAGGCGCGAGAACACGTCCTTCAGCAGGCGCTCGCCCGCCGACAGACCCGCTTTCGCGAACTCGCCCACGATCTCCGCCGCCGAGGCCACCAGCTCTGCGCCCCCTGGCGGCTGCACCGAGCCGTCCGCGCGCTCGCTCTCGGACTCGAAGCCTTGACGCGGCGCCGGCTCCTCCACCGGCAGAGGGCGACGCGGAGCTTTCGCACGTTTCGCCGTGCGCGAGCGCTCGGCGCGCACCGTGCTCGAGGGACGCGGGCGCGGTGGCGAGGACTTCGCTTTTGCCGAGGCCGCCGAGTTCCCCACCGGGGTTGGCGTTTCCGTCGCGCGTGAGTCCTCGCGCGCCGTCTCCAGCCGTGTGCCGTTCGCAGACTGCAGCTTTGCGCGCTGGCGTTTCCCGCGCGAAGTTCTCGGGGCCCCGCTCGACTTCCCCGCCGCGCTCTCCGTCGTCGCCTTCGGCGAGTTCGTGCGCCCGTTCCCCGCGCCGCCATCTCTGGCTGCGGCCCGGCGCGCGCTCGCCCGCTGGGGGCGCGTGCGCGGTAGGTTCGCCAGCACGCCGCCGTCGCTGCGCGGCGTATCTTTGGTGCCGTTGCTCGGCTTCGCGTCCGTCACCGGCACATCATTGCTTAAGGCGCTCTCCAGAACATCGTGGAGCGCCATTGCCAGACCCGGCCTTGAGATCGCGTAGCTCTCGGCTCTGCGGCTCGCCGCCGTCGCTCGCCCAGCCCGCTGCGTGCTGCAAGTCGTGCGCCAGGCCATTGAGAAGCACCGGGGGTACGCGTTAGCATGGGGGCCTGGAACACGTGCAGTACTTGTAACGTTGGGCGGCCCTCAGCCGTACGTCTCAGGGAGAGGCTGTCTTAGCCGGTATCCCATGGGGCTCGGCGAAGGTTGCCGGTTGTCGACCGACGAAGAAACGGGAGCAGATGTCAGTAGTCGAGCTGCAGGAGCTGGATGAGGTCAAGGGACTGCTCGCCAAGGGGCAGCAGGTCGGGGTGCTCTCCTTCGCGGAGATAACCAAGTCGGTGTCCGAGCTCGACCTCGACGAGTCCGACGTAGAAGAACTGCACGGCTTCCTCGAGAAGGCCGAGATCGAGCTCGTCGAGGAGATCGACCCCGCCGCGACCGCCGCCTCCCAGGTCGAGCGCGCGCCCGACAAACGCGGTCGGCGCAAAGCTAAAGCCGCGCTCGATCTGAAGCCCGACATGACGACCGACTCGCTGCAGTTGTTCCTCAAGGACATCGGCAAGGTTCGCCTGCTCACCGCCCAGGAGGAGGTCGATCTCGCCAAGCGCATCGAGCGCGGCGACCTCGACGCCAAGCAGAAGATGGTCGAGTCCAACTTGCGCCTCGTCGTCTCGATCGCCAAGAACTACCGAAACCAGGGCCTGCCGTTCCTCGACCTGATCCAGGAGGGCACGCTTGGGCTCGTGCGCGCCGCGGAGAAGTTCGACTACCGCAAGGGCTTCAAGTTCTCGACCTACGCCACCTGGTGGATCCGCCAGGCCATTGCCCGCGCGCTCGCCGACAAGGCACGCACGATCCGCATCCCCGTGCACGTCGTTGAGAAGCTCAACAAGATCGGCCGCGCCGAGCGCAAGCTCGTCACCGAGCTGGGCCGCGAGCCCACCGCTGATGAGATTGCCGAGGTCACCGGCATCGATCCCGAGGAGGTCGACTCGATCAAGCGCTCCGCCCAGGCCCCCGTCTCGTTGGAGAAGCCCGTGGGCGACGAGGAGGAGTCCGAGTTCGGCCAGTTCATCGCTGACGAGCGCGCCGAGTCCCCCTACGAGCGCGCCGCCGAGATCCTCACCAAGGAGGCGCTGCGCGAGGCGCTGGAGAACCTCTCCTACCGCGAACGCCGTGTGCTGGAGCTTCGCTACGGGCTCGGCGGGGAGCACCCCCGCACGCTCGACGAGGTCGGCCGCACGTTCAACGTGACCCGCGAGCGCATTCGCCAGATCGAGAACCAGTCGCTGAAGAAGCTGCAGTCGCTCGCGGAGGCCCAAAAGCTCCGCGACGTCGCCTGACGGCGCCTCGGCTTTCCTGGCGGCGTGCTCGGTCGCTCGCGTGCTGTTCGCACGCCACGCTCGCTGCGTCCTTGCCAGGAAACCCGATCCGCTCGTCAGGGGGCTGGCGTCCAGGACGGGGATTCCGACTCAAGGCCGGCGGCTCGCCTGCCGATCATGTCTGCATGTTCGACGTCAAGCAGGCGCTGCGCGAGTTGGTCGAGCGTGGGGGCTCCGATCTGCACGTGAAGGTCGGCTCGCCGCCGCTGTATCGCGTCAACGGCGAGCTGTCGCTGGCCGATGTCGACCCCCTGAACGCCGAGGACACCGAAGGCGCGCTGAAGCAGCTGCTCGACGACGACGCCAAGCTCGACGAATTCGCCGCAGAGCACGAGGTCGACTTCTCCTATGAAATCGAGGGCACCGCGCGCTACCGGATCAACGCCTTCCGCCAGCGGGGCGTCGTCTCGATGGCCTGCCGCGCGATCCCGCACAAGATCTCCACGATCGAAGAGCTCGCGCTGCCCGACGTCGTTACCGAACTGGCCGACGAGGAGCGCGGGATCGTGCTGCTCACCGGCACAACCGGTTCGGGAAAGTCCACCACGCTGGCGGCGATGATCGACCACATCAACAACACCACCAGCAAGCACATCGTCACGATCGAGGACCCCATCGAGTTCGTCCACACCGATAAACGCTCGGCGATCAACCAGCGCGAAATCGGCATGGACACCTCCTCCTTCAAGCGCGCCCTGCGACGCGTCCTGCGTCAGGACCCAGACGTGATCCTGATCGGGGAGATGCGCGATGAGGAGACGGTCCAGACAGCCCTCTCTGCCGCCGAGACCGGGCACCTTGTGCTCTCCACCATCCACACCGTCGACGCCACTGAGTCGATCAACCGGATGCTCGACTTCTTCCCCACGCACCAGCACCAGCAGGCGCGCAGCATGATCGCCGGCACCGTCAAGGGCGTCATCTCCCAGCGGCTGGTCCCCGGCGCCGAAGGAGGCCGCGTAGCGGTCTGCGAGATCCTGCGGATGACCGGCCGCGTGCGCGACATGATCATGGACCCCACCCAGACCGGAAAGCTCGTCGAAGTCATCGCCTCCGGCGGCTACTACGGCATGCAGACCTTCGACCAGGCGCTATATGGCCATGTGAAGGCCGGGCGTGTCACCTTCGAGGACGCCATGCGCGTCGCCTCCAGCCCCCACGACTTCAAGTTGCTCATGCAGGCCGAAGGCCGCCAGGGCACCACCATGGACGACGTTGCCTCCGCCGAGGAGCGTCGCGGCGATGCTGGCCCCGGCAGTGGCGCACCCGCTGCAGGCGGCCCTCCGTCGCTCACCGTCGCCTAGCGCGTACGCCGCGCAACTGAGGGTCTAGGACCGCGCGTGTGCGGGACTGCTCAGACGCTGCGCAGCAGCACCGCCAGCAGTACCAAGGCCGCCACGATCACGATCGCCGGCACGATGAGCCCGCTGGATGCCGCAAGGATCACCTCAGCAACCATACGCCTGCCGGCGCGGTCGCGATGCGCTCAACAGCCGGCCAAGCTCAGGCACCACCCGGGCCCGACGCCACTTCAGTTGGTAAAGTAAAGGGTGAAATGGCCGTAGATGAGACATGCCCCGTATGCCGAACGGCCGAGATTGTCTGCGGCAAGTGGACGCTGCTCCTGGTTCGCGAACTGGCTCAGGGGACCTCGCGCTTCTGCGAGCTTGAACGCGCGCTCGCCGGGATCAGCCCGCGGACTCTCTCGCTGCGCCTGCGCGCGCTCGAGGAGGAGGCGATCGTCGAGCGCCACACCTACCCCGAGGTGCCACCGCGGGTCGAGTACGCGCTGACCGAGCGGGGCCGCGCGCTGCTACCGATCATCGACGACATGCGCGAGTACGGCGAAGACTGGATCTGCGCCAGCATCGACGGCGGTGAGCGCGAGGGCGAGCGCCCCGACGCGTTGGCCCTCGCCTAGCCCAGACTCCGCGCCTGGCCCAGCCCCTCGTCGCCTGCAAGAACCCCTGCGTCGAGCAGGACCGCCACCCTGCGACGCGAAGTCAGGGCGCAATGCGTTCACGACAGCTCGAAGCCGCGTTGACTGAGTTCTTCGGCGCCGCCGCTACACACCTACGTTCCGAGGTCGACGCCGGCGCCGAGGTCCCGTTCGAGCTCGGCACGCAGAGCGGACGCAGAGGGTCCGCGACCACGCTCTACTGCTACCGCGCTTTGACCGGGCAGTTCATCGGCGAGCGCGAGTCAAGCCTTAAGCGGCTCCCCGGTCACGCCGAGAGCGCCAAGCTGCTCGAGCACTTCGACGGCCTCGACCGCTACCTCGCGAGCGTCGGTGGCGAGGCCGCGCGTGCCAAGGGTCGCTCGCGTGTGCGCGCCACCGTCAAGGCCCTGCTCGAAGAAGTCTTCGAGGAGCAAACCGACTTTCAGCTACGCCCCGAGCGCGTCGAGGCCGCGCTCGATCGCCTGCAGGACTCCACGCTCGCCAAGGCCGGCGAGCTCGCGCTTGTCGCCTGTCTGCACGGCGTCACTATCGCCTCCCCCGAGTTGCCCCTGGCCAAGGGCCTGCGGATCGTCCAGCGCGACGGGGCAGGCGAGCTGCCCGACGCCGCGGCGGCTGTGATCGACGGTGAGTTTCCCGAGAACCCGCTGATCGTGCTCTACACCGCCGAACCGGATGATCCAGTCGAGGGCTTGCGGGCTGGGCGTGCCGTACTCAAGGACCTGCTCTCCGCGCTACGGCTGTTCGGGGACGGGCGGGTGACGCTCGGGGCGTTGGCCTGGGCGCGCATCGGCGCCGGCAGCTGGACGCCGCTCGCGCTCGGCACCGGCGGGCGTCCCCACGGCATGCTCGTGGTGACCGGCGAGCAGGAGGATGAGCTGCGTGCCTTCTGCAACCTCGTTTCGCGTCGCGCCCCGCACGACAACGACCTCGCGTGGGCATTGCGCCGCTTCGAGCTGGGCTGCGAGCGCGAGAGCGCTTATGAAGGTCTAACTGACAATCTGCTCGCGCTGCGCGCCTTGCTCGAGCCCGAGGGCCCCTCCAGCGGTCGCCTTGCCGGTCGGCTCGCCGCGCTCTGCGCCATCGCCGAGCAGCGCGCCGAGCTGACCGAGCGCATGGTTCGCGCGATCGCGCTCGAGCGTTCGCTGATCGCCGGTACCGCCGCGAAGAACGCCGCCAGCGAAAGCCTTGCTGAAGCCGTCGCGAACCACCTTCGCTCGCTGCTGCGCGACGTCATCTGCGGTCATCTCGACCCCGACCTCGCCGTGATCGCCGATGAGCTGCTCGAACCTGACGAGTTGCTGCACGTTGACGACGATGACGGCGATGCCGAGTTCGACGAGCCCGCGCCTGCCACCACGGCTGTTGACGGCTCTCAGGCCCAGGCACCGGACACGCTCGAGGTCCGCGCGCTGCGGGCGCTGCGCCAGACGCGTGCCGCTGCCGCCGGCGTCGAGCCCCAGAGGCTCACGTCAGAAGCGCCCTTGCCGCACGACCTCATCGAGCCCGAGGCCGTCGAGGGCTGGCCCGAGGATCGCGACTACATCGACCCCGAGAACTCCGCCGAGGCGCTCGACCGCGATGCGGCACTCGCGTATGACGATGCCTTGGACGAGGTTGAAGTCGATGGCCTCATAGACGGGGTGCGCGTCGCCGACCCGCTCGACCTCGAAATCGACCAAGCCCCGCAGGACCTGACCGATCCCGACCCGCCGCGCCCGCTCGATGTCGAGGCGCAGGGCCAGCAGCCGCAGGTGACGATGCCCATCGACGGCGTCGTCTCAACGTTGGGCTGAGCCAAACCGGGCGAGGCCCCCTTAGGCCGCGTCGACCGCCTTCGCGCGCGTGCTTCTCGCCGTCCTTGCCCCCCGCTTTCCCGCGAACAGGTGCTCGGCTAGTCGCGCCAGACCCGCGAGGTCACGGACCTCTTCGTCCATGTGGGGCACCAGGATCGGGTTTGGTTCGGCGAGCTCCTCTGAGAGGCGACTGATCGTGTCGCTGTCGCGACGCGCGAGTACGTCGAAGTCGGCGAGGTTGCTCGCCACGCGCAGTGCCAGTCGCTCCCCCAACTCGGGCGCCAGCAGCTCCTGTACATGCTCGACCGAGCGCCTGCCCAGTCCGTCGAAGTTCACGCGGTTGACGATCAGCCCATCGAGCTTCATGCCCAGCTCCTTCAGTCGCTGCGCCAGGAAGGACGCCTCGCGCGCGGGCTCAGGCTCGGGCGAGGTTATGACCATGAAGCTGGTGGAGTCCTCGCGCAGAAGCTCCGCCACCCCGCGTGTGCGCGCACCGAAGCCGTCGAGGATCCCCGACAGCGAGCGAAAGAACGTCGACAGGTCGCTCAACATGTCCACGCCCGTGACACGCGCGAAGATCGCGAACACGATCCCCGTCGAGCGCCCGAACACGCGCGCCGCCAGGCCGCCGGGGGAGAGGAACACCTTCAGCGCGCGACCTTCCAGGAAGCCGAGCAGCTGGTTCGGGGTCTCAAGGAAGTCCACGGCGTTGCGCGAGGGCGGCGTGTCCAGCACGATCACGTCGAAGTCGTGCTCGTGACGCAGCTCGTACAGCTTTGCCATCGCGCTCAGCTCCTGTGAGCCAGCGACCGCCGAGGACAGCTCGCGGTAGATCGGGTTCGCCAGGATCTCCTCCCGCTCCCGCTCGCCCGACGCCAGGCGCGTGATGATGCCGTCGAAGGTGCCCTTGCTGTCGAGCATCATCGCCCACAGCTCGCCCTTGCACTCGATGCCGTGCTCGGCGATCAGCGAGGCATCGATCTGGTGCGGCTCGCCCGAGAGCGCTTTCATACCCAGCGCCGTGGCCAAACGCGCGGCGGGGTCAATCGTCACGACCGCGACCTTCTTGCCACGGGCCGCCAAGCCCAGCGCGAGTGCGGCCGAGGTTGTCGTCTTGCCCACGCCACCCGCGCCGAGACAGATGCACACGCGCTTGCCCTCCAGGCGCGCGCTTAGGCCGTTGGCGTGGGCGCGCTCACCCACGCGGCGGCGAGTCCCGGCAGGCTTGGGCTTGGCGGCGCGCGTTGCCATGCTCGGATCGTAGTTCCCGCGCAGGAATCTCCCGTATGGCCCGTGCAGGAATCGCTCGGCCGCATGCGAATACCCACCGGACGGCTTTCCCATCAATCGAGTATCGGAGCCCCCCCGTGGAAGGCAAGGCCAAGGTCATCGCGTTCGCCAATCAGAAGGGCGGCGTGGCAAAGACGACGACAACGCTCAACCTCGCCGCCGCATTTGCGGAGGAGGGCCACCGCGTGTTGTGCGTCGACATGGACCCCCAGGGGAACCTCACCATGTCTCAGGGCATCGACCCTGACACGCTGGACAAATCGATGTACGACGTGCTCGTACATAAGGTCTCGCTCCGCGAGGTGATCCGCCGTCGGGAGATCGATGTCGCCTGCGCCTCGATCGACCTCGCCGGCGCGGAGATTGCGATGTCGACGATGATCGGCCGCGAGCGCTCGCTACAGAAAGCCTTCGAACCGATCCTCGAGGATTACGACTTCATCTGCATCGATACGCCGCCTAGCCTCGGCCTACTGACGATCAACGCGCTTACCGCCGCCGACAAGGTGATCGTCCCCGTGCAATGCGAGTATCTGTCGATGCGCGGCCTGATCCAGCTGCAGAACACGCTCGCGATGATCCGCGAGAACCTGAATCCGGGCGTTGACATCGAGGGTATCCTGCCGACGTTGGTGGATTCCCGAACGATCCACGCCAAGGAGGCCATCGAGATCCTCGAGGAAAACTTCGGGGACCGGGTGTTCGCTTCGCGCATTCGCAAGACCGTCCGCTTCGCCGAGGCGCCCGTGAAGGGCATGTCGGTGCTCAAGTACGAGCCAGACGGGGTTGCGGCCCAGTCCTACCGACAACTCGCGCAGGAGGTTCTCTCTCATGGCAAACGCTAAACGCGCGAGCATGCGCGAAGGCCCGCTGGCCGCGCTGTTCCGCAAGACCGAGGACCTCGACGGCGAGCCCGGTCCCGACGCCGAGCGTCCCGGTTCGACTGCGCCGAGCGAGACCGCGGCCGCGAGCGCTCCGCAGACGCCCGCCGCCGAGGCCCGCCGCGAGCTCGCGCCCGAGACCCCCGCCGCCGCACGCCCCGCCCAAGCCGAGGTGCCGCACCCCGGCCTGCGCGCCAGCGCCCAGGCCCAGGAGGAGCCGACGCGCATCCCCAGCCCACAGGAGCGCCTGCGCCACGCTTTCTCCTCGGAGATCCCCGAGAACGTGATGGATACCGCGCCCCCGCGGAGCCGTCCCGTGATGGATGAGTACGTGCGTCCCTATGACGAGCCCTCCCGCGCCGGTAACGGCCAGCCCGTGATCCGCGTGGTCGGCGTCGGTGGCGCCGGTGTCAATGCCGTCAACCGCATGGTCGAGGCTGAGGTCGAGGGGGTCGAGTTCCTCGCCGTGAACACCGACCTGCAGTCGCTGCAGCAGTCGACCGCCGACATCACGTTGCACATCGGGGCCGAGCTGACCCGCGGCCTGGGCGCAGGCTCTGACGCAAACGTCGGCCGCGCCTCTGCGATGGAGGACTACGACCGCGTAAAGGCGCTGCTCAAGGGCTCCGACATGATCTTCATCACCGCCGGAGCGGGCGGTGGTACCGGCACGGGCGCCGCGCCGATCGTCGCGCGCATCTCACGCGAAGTCGGGGCGCTCACGGTCGCGATCGTGACCAAGCCGTTTGGCTTCGAGGGCTCGCGCCGCGGCCAGCAGGCCGAGCAGGGCGTCGAGGCGCTCGCCGCCGAGGTCGACACGTTGATCGTCGTGCCGAACAACCGACTGCTGTCCGTGCTCGACAAGCAGACCGCGATGGTCGAGGCCTTCCGCGTCGCAGACGACGTGCTGCGCCAGGGCGTGCAGGGGATCTCCGACCTGGTCACGTTGCCCGGTCTGATCAACCTCGACTTCGCTGACGTTCGCACGATCATGTCCGAGGCCGGCAATGCCTTGCTTGGAATCGGGATGGGCATCGGCGAGAACCGCGCCACCGAGGCCGCGATGCAAGCCGTCTCCTCGCCATTGCTCGAAACCTCGATGGAGGGCGCGCGCTCGATCCTGCTGTCGATCACCGGCGGCGAGAACCTGTCGCTGTGGGAGGTGAACGAGGCCGCGAAGGCGGTCTCTCAGGCCGCCCACCCCGACGCCAACATCATCTTCGGTGCGATGGTCGACGAGAAGCTCGACGACCAGGTGTGGGTCACCGTCGTGGCCACCGGCTACGGCGACGAGGGTCGGCGCAAGAGCGTGCAGATGCTCAATGAACCCGCCGGTGAGCCACGGGTGCAGCGCGCCGGGCCCGCGCGTCCCGCGCGTCGCAGCAACTCGCTCGATGAACTCGACGTCCCTGAGTTCATGCCGAGCCGCTGAGCACCGTCGGCACTTCGCGCTCCGGTGTCGTAGACCGGCTACCTCGGTCTCTGTGCTACTGCTCTGCCATGGCTGAGAGCGAGCTGGGGATCGTCGCCGCGGGGCACCCGCTGACGGCGCAGGTCGGCGCTCGCGTGCTGCGCGAAGGCGGCAACGCGGTCGATGCCACGGTCGCGGCGATGCTCACCTCCTTCGCGGCCGAGCCACTCTTGACCGGGCTTGGCGCGGGCGGCTACCTGCTGGTGGCGGGCGGCGGGCTGGAGCCGACGCTGCTCGACTTCTTCGTGCAGGCGCCCAGCGATCCACGCGGCGCCGGCGGTGGCGAGGAGGCCGGCGCGCAGCGCGAGGTCGCACAACTGGACGCGGTTGACGTCTCCTTCGGGGATGCGGCCCAGGTCTTCTACATCGGTCCCGCCTCCTGCGGCGTCTACGGGGCGCCGGCGGGGGTCTGCGAGGCGGCGCGGCGTTGGGGCACAGTCCCACTGGCCGAGCTGGCCGAGCCGGCCGTCGAGCTGGCGCGTAGTGGTGTGGCGCTGAATCACGGTCAGGCCTACGTCGCGCAGATCCTCGGTGAGCTACTGACCTCCACGCCGGAGTGCGCGGCGCTGTGGGCGCCCGAGGGCCGCATCCTGCGCGAGGGGGAAGTGCTGCACAACCCTGAGCTGGGCGACGTGCTGGCGCGCCTCGGCGCCGAGGGAATGGACCCCTTCTATCGCGGCGACATCGCCGCCGCGGTTGTGGACTGGCTCGGGGCGCGGGGAGGCTGGCTGACGGCCGAGGACCTCGCGGGATACGGCGCCTTGGAGCGCGAGCCCGCGCGCGTGGCCTATCGCGATCGCGAAGTGCTCACCAACCCGCCGCCGTCGGCGGGTGGCACGCTGATCGCCTACGCGCTCGCGCTGCTCGACCGCGAACCCGCGCCGCCCACGCTCGGCGGTGTCGTGAGGTCGATGCGCGCCGCGCAGCGGGAGCGGACACCACAGTTCCTGGAGGGCCTCAACGAAGAGGGTTTTCTCCGCGGATTTCTCGGCAGTCGCCTCGGTGCCACGACGCACATCTCCGTGCTCGACGGGCAGGGGCGCGCTTGCAGCGCTACCTGCACTAACGGCGAGGGCTCAGGCGTGGTCGTGCCGGGCACGGGCATGCATCTGAACAACGTAATGGGCGAGGAGGATCTGAACCCGTTCGGCTTTCACCTGCACCCAGCCGGCCGCAGGATGCCGAGCATGATGGCGCCCTCGATCGTGCTGCACGAGGGACAGGTCGAGCTGGTGCTCGGCAGCGCGGGCTCAAATCGCATTCGCTCCGCGATCCTGCAGACGATCGTTGGTGCCGTGGATCACGGCCTCGACGCGCGCGCCGCCGTCGAGGCGCCGCGCGTTCACTTCGAGGGCGATGTGCTCTATGTCGAGCCCGGCATCTCGCCGGCTGCGCTGAACGGCCTCGACCAGCTGGACGGCGAACAGATGCGCGTCGTCGATTTCCACGAGCTGAACCTGTTCTTTGGTGGCGTTCAGGCTGTGCGCCGCCGCGGCTCGACGCTGACCGGCGCAGGCGATCCGCGCCGTGGCGGCGTGGCCGTCAGCGCATGAGGCGTCTAGCAGCAGTGCTGCTGCTTGCCGGACTGGCCGGGCTGGCGCTAATGCTGAGCGCCTGCGGCGGCATCACTGCCCCGGACATCTTTATCGTGCAGCGCAGCGGCAGCGGGCCGCATGCCAAGCTGACGCTGCTCGTAAACGAAGAAGGCGGCGTCACCTGCAACGGTGCCGCCAAGCGCCAGGGACGCAAGCTGAAACTGAGCGATCCGATGCTCGTGGAAGCGCGCGCGATTCAGGAAGACATCAAGGAATACACCTCCCAGCACGTCTCGCTCGCGCCGCGCCCAGGCTCCGTGTTGAGCTACTCGCTGCGTGACGAAGACGGCAGCGTTCGCTTCAGCGACGACTCCGCGGGCCAGCCTAAGGTCTTTCGCCAGCTGACGCTGTTCGTGCTCCAGGCAGCCCAGCGGGTGTGCGGGCTGCCCGAATAGAGTCGCGCCATGTCTGTCTCTGTCAAGCGGCTTAGACGCAAAGCCCGCCGAACACTGCGACAGCGCGGCAAGCCCTACGCGGTGTGGCTGTTCAACGCGCGCGCCTACGCGCGCCTGCGCGGGCGCGAGCACGTGCTCTGCATCGGCGACAGTCACGTGACCGCACTGCACAGGGTCGAGGTCCCGGGCGTCTGGTTCTGGGTCGATGGCATCGCCGGGGCGACCGCGTCGGGCGTGCTGAACCCGAACAGCAGCACGCGCTCAGGGCTGATCTTCAAACGGCGCCTGCAGCGCGCCAAGCTCTGGCAGCAGGTACTGCTCCAGTTCGGCGAGGTTGACTGCGGCTTCGTGATCTGGCAGCGGGCCGAACGCGAAGGTCTGAGCGTCGAGCAGCAGTTGACCGTGACGCTTGACTCCTACTCGAGCTTCATTGAGCAGGTTGTGGCGCTGGGCTTTGCGCGCGTGATCGTGCTCAGCGCGCCGCTGCCCACGATCGGTGACCTGGCCTCGGAATGGATCGGGCCCGTGGCGAGCGCTCGCAAAGACGTAAAGGCCTCCCAGGCGCAGCGGACGCAGCTGACGATGCGCTTCAACGAGCTTCTCGCTGAGCGTTGCCCAGCGCTGGGCGCGACCTTCATCGACGCCACGAGTGCGCAGCTGGACTCAGCCACGGGTCTGATCGACTCGCGCTACCTGCGTGCAACGAACCTCGATCATCACCTGGCGACCAAGCCCTACGCGAGCCTGATCTCGCGCGCGCTGCTCCCGCTGTGGCAGGCGGATCGCGCCCCCGGGCCTGGCGTGGGCTGAGCGCCGCCCGCCGCGCTTCAGCCGAAGCGCACCTTCCCGTTGGACTGCGCGCGCGCCTGCGCGCGGTCGATCAGCTCCAGGCGCTTGAGCGCCGCGCGCAGCAGCAGCGCCAGCAGGCGCAGGCGTGCGCTCTCGGAGCGCAGCTCTAGCAGCTCCTGCTTGGCGTCGGTGCCGAACTCGACGGTGCCGGCCATCTCGTAGGCGTCCATCGCGTTCAGCTCAGGCTCGCTCAGCTCGCGGTCCGTGGCCTGCTCGACCAGCTCGCGATACAGCTCGCGCGCGCTCTCGCCGGCGACCTCGTCTGCCTCCTCGGGTTGCGGTTCGGCTTCGTCGCTGAGGAACTCGACCACGCCCGCGGGGTAGGGCAGGTCATCGCGGCGCTCGAGTAGACGAAAGGGGCGCGTGCCGCGTACGAGAATGTTCAGGCGCCCATCGTCCATGCGCTCTAGCACGCGCTCGATCTCGCAGGCGCAGCCGACCTCCTTCAGCTCCTCCTCGGACAGCCAAACGATCCCGAACTCGCGCTCGGGCGAGCCGGGCTCGGCTTGCAGGCATTGCTCGATCATGCGCTTGTAGCGATCCTCGAACACGTGCAGTGGCACGCTCTCACTTGGCAGCGCGACAATCCCCAGCGGGAATAGCGGAAAGCCATCTGAGACCGACCCTGGCATGTCCTGAGTCTAAGCGCCAGCAGGGCGCATGGACTACGCGCGCCCGCCGCGCCCGCCGTGTGAGCTAGGGCTAAAGGCCGCGCGGCTTGCGCGCTGAGATCAGCAGGTTGTAAAAGATCGCGGGCGGCAGGCGTGACTCGAGCAGCTTACGGTCTAGACCCTGCAGCATCAGATAGCCGCGGTAGGCGTATTGGCGCCAGGCCCAGGGCACATCTTCGGGTTCGGCGGTCGCCTCCAGCGTGCGGTTGGTCCAACCAAACCAGTTGGCGAGCAGCTCCTCACCGGTGATCCGCACGTCGATCAAACCACCGGCGCGCGCGGCGCGGGCGAGTTCGCCAGGGGCGAACGCGTGCACGTCGACGAAGCCCTCCAGCGCGGCATCGGGCTCGGCCTCGGCGTGCGAGGAGGCGGCGCGGGCTCCGAGCGCACGGCGCCACAGCGGCGCCAGCGCTCCAGCGGCGCGCTTGGGCACGCGTGCGAGGCGGTCGCCGTAGCGCGAGGGCTCGCCGGCGAACATCACCATGCCCCCCGGGGCCAGCACGCGTGCGAACTCGGCGAAGGCGCGGTCGAGATCGGGGATGTGGTGCAGCACCGCGTGTCCCAGTACCAGGTCGAAGCTCCCATCCGCGAAGGGCAACCGCTCGGCGTCGACCTGCTCGGTCTCGACCTCAAGCCCGAGGCGCTCGGCGTTGGCGCGCAG
The DNA here is from genome assembly GCA_963697725.1 of uncultured Solirubrobacteraceae bacterium. Lineage (GTDB taxonomy): Bacteria > Actinomycetota > Thermoleophilia > Solirubrobacterales > Solirubrobacteraceae > Palsa-744. Next base: position 2,436,275 of record OY969096.1, on the reverse strand, counting down.
CGCGGAGAGCATTCCCGGCGAAATGTCGCTGCACGTGGCGCTGCCGATCAGGCCCGCGCGCAGCAGGTTTAGCGTGAAGTAGCCGGTGCCGGCGCCGATCTCAAGCGACCGCGCCCAGCCGTCGGGGTGGTGGCCGAGGGCCTTATCGACCTTCACCAGCACCTGTTCGCGACCTATCTCGCCGAAGTCGATGCCCCACTTAGAGTCGTAGTGATCCGCCGCCACATCGTGGTAGCGGGTGTTCACGTCGCGAATCTCCTCGGCGCTAAGGGCGGGTGGCACGGTGGGGCACCATATACTCGCGCGCCGTGCTTTCGCCTTCCACTCGCTGCTTGACAGTTTCCGCCGAGGGTGTCTCTTGACCTCAGTCCACTACGAGCAGCGCGACCAGCCGGAGGGCGTTCCGCCGCTCGAGCTGACGGGCGAGCGCACGCTGCCGGACGTCCCGGAGGAGAACTACTGGTTCCGTCGCCACCTGGTGGTCTACGAGTGGATTGCCGAGCAGATCGAGGGCCAGCACGCAATCGACATGGCCTGCGGTGAGGGCTACGGCTCGGACGTGCTCGCCCGCCGCGCCGCGAGCGTCGTAGGCGTGGACGCGAACCCCGAGGCGCACGAGCACGCGCGTCTGCGCTACCGCCGGGCGAACCTGCGCTTTGAGCGCGATCTGATTGAAACCTTCTCCGAGCCTGCCGACGCGGTGGTGTTCCTACAGACGATTGAGCACCTTACGGACCCCGGCGCAGCGCTCGATCACTTCGGCGCGCTGGTCGCGGAGTCGGACTCGACCGACGGTACGGTCTACGTATCGACGCCCAATGTCCTCACGCTCGCGCCCAAGGGGGCGCCGCGTTCGGGCAATCCGTGGCACGTGCACGAGTACCGCATCGAGGAGTTCGAGCGGCTATGTCGGGCGCACTTCCGCGAGGTGCGGATGTTCGGGCTGTTCCATGCGCGCAAGTTGCGCGCCCACGAGTTGGCGCTGCGCTTGGGCTGGGATTCGCTGCACCCGCGGCTGCGGCTGACGAAGCGCTTCTACGCTTGGTTCACGCCCGCGATCGCGATCTCGGACTTCGCGATCCGCCCGATCGGCCAGGCGCGAATGGAGGCGGCACTCGACTTCATCGCGGTGTGCCGGGTGTAGACATGGGAGCCGCCCAGGGGGGCGATCGCGGCGCGCTGGCGATCGTGCTGCACACACACATGCCCTACGTCGAGGGGTTCGGGACCTGGCCGTTCGGCGAGGAGTGGCTGTGGGAGGCGATGGTGGGCAGCTACCTGCCGCTGCTGGAGTTGCTGGACGCGGGCGCGCCGCTAACGCTGTCGCTGACGCCGGTGCTGTGCGACCAGCTCGAAGCCCCGGCACTGAATAAGCGCTTCGAGACGTTCGTGCAGAAGGTTCGTCGCCACACGCACGAGGAGGATGCGGCTGGGCTGCGACGCGCGGGCGAGGAGACGCTCGCGCGCGAGGTCGAACGATCGTGGGCCGACTACGAGCGCGCCCTGCGGACGCTGGCGCAGCGTGATGGAGACCTGTTGGCGGCGCTAGCGCCGCACGCGCAGTGGACCTCGGCCGCGACCCACGCAGTGCTGCCGCTGCTGGCGAGCGACGACGGTGTGCGCCTGCAGGTGCAGACCGGCGTAGCCTCACATCGTGCGCGCTTCGGCGACGGCTGGCGCGGCGGCTTCTGGCTGCCTGAGTGCGCGCACGTGCGCCGTCTGGAGTCGCTGCTGGCGGATGCGGGTGTACACACGAGTTGCGTGGAGTTGACCGACCGTTTTGGCCCGGGCGCCCGCGAGCATCTGCGCCCGCTGGTCGATGAGGCGGGCGTCACCTTGGTGCCCATCGACCGCGCGACGATGGACTTGGTGTGGCACGATCGGGGCTACCCCGCGGACGGCTCCTACCGCGATTATCACCACCACACGATTCACCACCACACGCCCTGGGCCAACGACGGCGGCGACTACGATCACGCCCGCGCGCTGACTACGGCACGGGCGCACGCGACGGACTTCGTGCGGCGCACGGCGGCGCGTCTTCGCGAGGGCGGCGCGGGCCTGCCGGGCGGGGGGCTGGCGGTCTGCGCACTGGATACGGAGCTGTTGGGGCACTGGTGGTATGAGGGAGTGGCTTGGCTCGAGGCCGTGGTGGGGGAGTGCTCGCACCAGGGTCTTGAGCTAGTCCGCCTCGATGACGCGCTCGCACGTATCGAGCCGGCACCGATGTCGACGGCGCTGGCGCAGGAGGAGCGCTCGACGTCCTGGGGGGCGCAGCGCGATCTCTCGACCTGGTTGGGACCTGCGGTCGCGGAGGCAGCCTTCCAGTTGCGCGCCGCGGAGCTTCAGGCGATGTCGGTCTCACCGCGCGCCGGGCGCACGGCGCTGCGCGAGCTGCTGGCGCTGCAGTCGAGCGATTGGACATTCATGCTGACGCGCGAGCTGGCCGCACCCTATGCGCGCGAGCGCCTGGCAGGGCACGGCGCAGCGCTGGCGGCGGCGCTGGCGGATCCAGACACGGCGGACGCGAGCGCGACGCGCAACATTGCGGCATTCCTCTAGCTACTCCCAGCTCATTGAGCGCGGCGTCTCGCGCATGCGGATCACACGCGCGGGCACGCCGCCGACGACGGCGTTGGCGGGCACATCCTTGGTAAGCACGGAGTTAGTGCCCACGATGCTGTTCTCGCCGACCTCGACGCCGCGCAGCACGCAGGCGCCGTAGCCGATCCAAACGTTGTGTCCGACGCGGACGTCGCGCTTGTAAATGCCCTGCAGGCGGATCGGGCGCTCGACCTCGGTGACCCCGTGGTCGAAGTCGATCAGCATCACGCGGTCGGCGAGGATGCACTCGCGCCCGATCGAGACGTGCTGATAGGCGGAGATCGTGCACTCCTGACCCATGACGGTCTTGGCGCCGATCTGAACTTCGCCCTCGTGGACGCGGATCTTGCAGCCGTGCCCGACCCACGCCCAACGCCCGATACGCAGCTTGGCCCCGCGCCCGATCTCCAGCTGGACTTTCGGGCAGATGAAGCACAGGCCGTCGGTCTGCAGGCGGCTGCGGTAGCGCAGCTTCAACAGCACCCAGCGCGCGATCAGCAACGCATAGCGGCGATCGAGCATGTGGTTGGCGCGCATGAACCGCAGCAGCGCGAGCGGGCCGCCGCGCAAGGGCTCGGGGGCGCCTCGCGGCGACTGGGCGATCGCCTCCGGGGCGCCGCTGGCAGGGCGATCGGCTAGCAGTCCCATCTGGGGTTGAATCGTATTGCCCTGCGATGATGCGCCGCGATGGCCGACCGCAAGCTCGACCCGACCCTGGCACAGCGTCTGCTCGGCGGCGACCGCCGCGCGCTGGCGCGCGCGATCTCGCTGGTGGAGGACGACCGCCCCGAGGGTTGGGAGCTGGTCAAGCAGATCTACCCGCACACGGGCGAGGCGGCGGTGGTGGGCTTCACCGGCCCGCCAGGCGTCGGCAAGTCGACGCTGATCGGAGCGCTGACGAAGGTGCGCCGGGAAGCGGGGCGCAGCGTGGGCGTGCTGTCGATCGACCCCTCCTCGCCGTTTACGCAGGGCGCGCTGCTGGGCGATCGCATCCGCTTGACGGAGCACTTCCTGGACAAGGGCGTGTTTATCCGCTCGATGGCCAATCGCGGCGCGCTGGGCGGGCTTTCGGAGGCGGCGCTGCAGGCGGCGCTGCTGCTGGACGCGGCCGGGCGCGAAGACGTATTTGTGGAGACGGTGGGGGTGGGCCAGGCGGAGATCGACATCATCGATCACGCGGACACGATCGTGCTAGTGCTGATGCCCGGCTCGGGCGACTCGATTCAGGCGCTGAAGGCAGGCGTGATGGAGATTCCAGACGTGATCGTGATCAACAAGGCGGACCATCCGCTAACGGACACGATGGTGCGCGAGATCCGTGGCGTGCTCTCGCTGGCGAATCTGGATCGCTCGCCGGAGGAAGTGCGCGGGCGCTGGCGGGTGCCGATCATCAAGACCGAGGCCAGTCACGGCAAGGGCATCGACGAGCTGATTACGAGCCTCGACGAGCACCGCGAGCACATCCTGGCGGAGGGCCAGCTGGCCGAGCGCCGCGCGCGCAACCTGCGCAACGAGGTGCTGGCGATCGCGACGGCGCGCATGCGCCGGCGCCTGGAGGCCGAGCTCGCCCAGGACTCCGAATTCAAAGAGCTGATCGAGCAGGTCGTCGAGCGGCGCCTGGACCCCGCGAGCGCCGCGGCCGCGCTGCTGGAGCGCGAGACCGGCCAGCCCGCCAGGGACACTGCCGCGGAGGCCGGCGTGAGAGCGGCGGCGAGTGGCCACGACACTGCCGGCTCCGCGTCCGACTAGGCTCGCTTCACGATGGACTACCTGAATCTTGCCGACCGCAACTGGCCGCTGCTGCGCAAGCTGATGGGCGGGCACACGGCGATCTACCGAGCGACGAACGGGCTGATCGGCCACCGCACGCCGGGCCTCCCGCCGACGCTGCTGCTCGATCACGTCGGCGCGAAGAGCGGAACCAAGCGCACAAGCCCGCTGGTCTACGGCCGCGACGGCAGGCGCCTGGTGCTAGTGGCCTCGAAGGGCGGTTATCCGAAGAACCCGGCCTGGTTTCACAATCTGAAGGCGAACCCGGACACGACGATCCAGGTGGGCTCAGAACGTCTGTCGGTCCACGCCCGGCCGGCTGAGCAGGGCGAGGAGTACGAGCGACTCTGGAAGCTGATGGTGGGCGTCTACGGCGGCTATGAAGGCTACCGCCGCCGCACCGAGCGGCAGATCCCGCTGGTCGTGCTCGAACCGCGCTAGGCGCCGAGCGCTCGCGCGATGACCATCTGCTGCACCTCGTCGGTGCCCTCGCCGATCGTGAGGATCTTGGCGTCGCGGTAGAAGCGGCAGACGGGGTACTCCTCGATGAAGCCGTAGCCGCCGTGAATCTGCACGGCCTCCTCGGCGCAGCGCACGGCCAGGCGCCCGGTCTTGAGCTTGGCCTGGGCGGCGGTGAGGGTGAAGTTGCGTCCGGCGTCCTTCTCGCGCGCGGCCTTGTAGACGAGCAGCCGCGCGGCCTCGATCTCGGTTGCCATGTCGGCGAGCTTCGACTGGATCGCCTGGAACTTGGAGATCGGCTTGCCGAAGGCCTTGCGCGCTTTGGCGTACTTCAGGGCCTCGTCGAGCGCGCCCTGCGCGAGTCCGACGCCCATCGCGGCGACGCCGATGCGGCCGATGTCGAGGATGTGCAGGAACTGCTTGAAGCCCGCGCCGCGGGGGCCCAGCAGGTTGGCCTCGGGCACGCGGCAGTCCTCGAAGGTCAGCGGGCGCGTGTCCGAGGCGTTCCAGCCCATCTTGCGGTAGGGCCGGCCCTGTTCGTAGCCGGGCGTGCCGTTCGCGACGATTATGTTCGATATTTGTCTGCTCGCCTGGCTGCCCGCGCCCGGCTCGGCGTCCCCGGTCACGGCCGTGATGCAGACGACGCCCGAGATCTCGGTGCCGGCGTTGGTGATGAACTGCTTGGTGCCGTCGATCACCCATTCGCCGCCGTCGAGGCGCGCGCGTGTGCGGGTGTTGCCGGCGTCGGAGCCGGCCTCGGGCTCGGTCAGCCCGAAGGCACCCAGCAACTCGCCCGCGCATAGCCGCGGCAGCCACTCGCGCTTCTGCTCCTCGTTGCCGAACAGGTAGATCGGCTGGGTCCCAAGCGAGGTGTGCGCGCAGAGCGTGATCGCGACGGAGGAGTCCACGCGCGTCAGCTCCTCGACCGCGAGCGCGTAGGCGAGCGTGTCGCCGCCGCCGCCGCCGTACTCCTCGGGGAAGGGGATCCCCATCAGGTTCAGCGCGCCGAGCTTGGCGACGATCTCGTAGGGGAAGGACTTCGTGCGGTCCAGCTCCTCGGCCACCGGCGCGACCTCGCCCTCGGCGAATTCGCGCACGGTGCGACGGATCAGCTCGTGGTCGGCGGAGAGGTCGAAGTCCATCGCGAGCGCATTCTCACAGCTCGTACGTCGCGAGCGGGTTTACGTGCATGTAGCCGAACGGTTAGCATCGCGGCATGCGACGGCTGGGGAGCGTAACGGCGGTGATGGCGGCACTTGCGCTGCTCGGAGCCGCGTCCGCGGCAGCGGCGACGTTCACCGTGACTGCGACGCTCGACGGGGCGGGAGCGTGCGTCGGCACCGTGTGTCCGTCGCTACGCGTGGCCGTCTCGAAGGCGAACGAATCGCCGGGCCCGGATCAGATCACGCTGCAGCCTGGCGTGTTCCGCTTGGAACGCAGCTCGAAAACAGCCGAGGACGCGAACGTCAGCGGCGACCTCGACGTCTCGGGCGACCTCACGATCAAAGGGGCCGGTGCGCAGGCCACGACGATCCTCGCAGCGTTTCCCGCGGGCGAAACTGATCGCGTGATCCAGGCGACGGGCAACGCCAACTTGACCGTCTCGGATACGACGGTGGCGGGCGGGCGCTACGAACCGGAAAACGCCATCCCGTTCGGCGGCGGGATCGACTCCGAGGGCGCTGGTCTGCTCGACCTCGAGCGGGTCGTCGTATCGGGCAACACGATCAGAGGCCCTGCCGTGGACGGTCTCGGGGCAGGCATTTACAAGGGCGACGGCCAGCTCGTTATGAACGACTCTGCCGTGCTGAGCAACACGAGCGTTTTCGGCGCGGGCGGGGGCATGTGGATCGGTCAGTCGGCGTCGGGAACCATCACGAACAGCACGTTTGCGGGCAACGTCGCCGGTCTATTCGATGGCGCCCTCTACTCCGAAGCGGTCATTCCCGTGACCCTCGCGTTCGTGACGGTGACCGCAAACGAAGCGCAGAAAACGGAAACCGGTGGAATCGGGGGCAGCATCCGCGTGCGCGACTCGATCGTTGCCGGGAACACCGCATCGAAAGGCGCCGACTGCAACCAGGGCGAATTCGTGGAACCGCCAATCGACGAAGGCGGCAATGTCGGGGGTCCGTCGTGCGGCTTTGCGAAAGCGAGTGACGCCACGACAACGAACCCACTGCTCGGTTCGCTCGAAGGCTCACCGATCCCTTACCTCGAACCGCTCGCGGGAAGTCCGGCGCTGGATCGCGCGGTCGCGCCGTGCGTGGGGACGGATGTCCGCGGTGTCGTGCGACCGCAAGGGGGCGCGTGCGACGCGGGCGCGGTCGAGCGCGTCGTCCCTGCGCCGCCTGCGGCGATCCCAACACTGCTTGCGCCCGGTGGCGGTAAACCTGCCGCAAGCAAAGCGCCGTCGCTGACCGGGGCGAGCCAGAGTCACGAAGTCTGGCGCGCGGGCAACAAGCTCGCGAGCATCGCCAAGCGCGTGCCCGTCGGCACCGTCTTCTCGTTCTCGCTCGATCAGTCCGCGGCGGTCACTCTTACGTTCACGCAGCCGGGCCCCGGCCGTCGCGTTGCCGGGAAGTGCGTCGCGCCGCGGCCTGCCAACCGGCACAAGCGCTCTTGTAAACGGACCGTCACGCGTGGAGCACTCACGCTGCCGGGCCATGCCGGCACGAACAAGGTTTCCTTCCAGGGCAGGATCTCGACTTCGCGCAAGCTCAAGCCTGGGGCCTACACGGTGCGGATCGCGGCGAGCACCGCGGCCGGTCGCTCGCAGACGCGCACGCTGAGCTTCACGATCGTCAAGTAGCGCGCACGCGCGCCTCTAGGATGGCCAGCGATGTCGCGAGTCCGCTGGATCCAGCATTTCCTGTTCACCCGCGGGCGCACGTACCGCTACGGAAGCGACCGCTCCCAGCGTGGCGATCTGCATCTGCCCGCGGGCGAGGGCCCGCATCCGGTGATCGTGTTGATTCATGGCGGCTCTTGGCACAGGCGATACGGCCGCGCGGTGATGCGCGCGATCGCGGCCGCGCTGGTGATGCGCGGCTGGGCGGTGTGGAACATCGAGTACCGCCGGATCGGCGACGGCGGCGGCTGGCCGGAGACGTTTGCGGACGTGGCGGCGGCGATCGACCACCTCGACGGCCTGCATCCGGCGCTCGATCTAAGTCGCGTGGACGTGTTGGGACACTCCGCGGGCGGGCAACTCGCGTTGTGGGCCGCGGGCCGCGGAGGACTGCCGCCGGGGGTGCCAGGCGCCTACGCGGGCCGCGCACGTGTGCCGCTGCGACGTGGGATCTCACTAGCCGGCGTGTGCGATCTGACCGGTGCCTACGCCCTCTGGCACGGCGGCGCGGTGCGGGCGCTGATGGGCGGCTCCCCGGAGCGCCTACCAGAGCGCTACGAGGCGGCGGATCCGCTGCGGCGCGTGCCGTTGGCGATCCCGGTCCTGCTCGTGCACGGCGTGCTCGACCGGACGGTATCGGTGGAGTTGAGCCGCAATTACGCGCGCGCAGCACGAGCCGCGGGCGGGGAGGTAGAGCTGGTTGAGATCGAGGGCGAGGCCGGGGGGCACCGGGCGTTCATCGATCCGCGCGGGGCAGGATGGGCGCCGGTGATTGCGTGGCTTGAGCGACAACCGGCGCCGTCCCGGCGCCCGCGCGAGGTCGCTACGAGCTGAACGAGCGCGCCAGCTCGACGAGCAGGCGCACGCCGTAGCCGGAGGCGCCCTTGCCGACGTAGGCGCGGCCGAGGTCCCAGGCCGAGCCCGCGATGTCCAGGTGCGCCCAGGGCGTATCGCCAACAAAGTTGGAGAGGAAGGTGGCGCCGACGATCGTGCCGGCCTTGCGCGCCTCGGGCGCGTTGTCGAGGTCGGCGTAGCTGCCCTTGATCAGGTCTTCGTACTCCTCGTGCAGCGGTAGCCGCCAGGCGATCTCGCCCGTGCGCTCGCCGGCGCCGACGATGCGCGCGCAAAGCTCGTCGTCGTTGCACATCAGCCCAGAGTAGGTGGAGCCGAGCGCGACGATCACCGCGCCGGTCAACGTCGCCAGATCGATGATCCGCTGGGCACCCTCGTCGACTGCGTGGCACAGGCAGTCGGCGAGCACGAGGCGACCCTCGGCGTCGGTGTTGTTGACCTCGATGGTCTTGCCGTTGGCGGCCCTGACGATGTCCCCTGGCTTGACCGAGCGCCCACTGGGCAGGTTCTCGGTGGCGCCGACGACCGCGACCAGCTTGACGGGCAGCCGCAGCCGCGCGATTGCGCCGACGGCCTCGATCACCGCGGCGCCGCCGGACATATCGAACTTCATCTCTGACATTTTCGGGCCGGGCTTCAGCGAGATGCCGCCGCTGTCGAAGGTGACGGCCTTGCCGACGAAACCGAGTACGGGGCCGCTCGCGTCCGGGCCCTCGTAGCGCAGCGTGATCAGCGCGGGCTCCTGCTCGGAGCCCTGCGCGACCGCGGCGAAGGCGCCCATCCCGCGCGCCACGATTCCCTCGCGCCCCTCGGTTTGGACCGATAGGCCCTCGACCTCGCCCGCGAGCGCCTCGGCGTAGCCGGCTAGCGCGGTGGGCGTGAGGTCGTTGCCGGGACGGTTTTGCAGGTCGCGGGCGGCGTTAACGGCGCCCGCGACGATTGCGGCCTCGCCGACGGTCTCGCTCAGGTCGGCGTCCGCGGCGATGAGCAAACGCTCGAGCGTCTTCGGCGGAGCGTCTGCCTCGGCAGCGGCCGGTGCGGACTTGTGTCGTTCGAAGCGGTAGTCCGCGAGTACCGTGCCCTCGACGAGCGCACCGGCGACCTCGGGCGCGCAGTTCTGCGGCGCCTGCCAGCAGAGCGCGAGCGTCGATAGCTCGCGAGCGCGGGAGCGACTCGTGCTCGCGCAGACACGCGCGCGCTCGGCTGTGAAGGTCTCGCGCTTGCCGAGGCCGACCAGCAGCCAGCGCTTGCCGCCGGCGTGGGCGAGCGCGAGCGAGCAGAAGTCGGCGCGAGCCTCGCCGGACGCGAGCAGCGCGGCTGCCTCGGCGGGCGCCTGCTCGGGGGCGCCCTCGCCCTCAAACAGTCCGAGCGCGACCGTGTCCGCGTCGGTCGAACCAGCCGGCTGGGTAGTCGCGGATACCTGCATCAGTGGGAGCACGATAGCCGGATCGCTAGCATTGCCGTCCTCTCACGAATCCTTCAAACGAACACTGGAGAGCCCCGTTCCTATGCCTAAGACCGTGATCCTCGGCAGCGCTCGCACCCCGATCGGCAAGATGGGCGGTGGGCTCTCGACGCTCGACGCCACAGAGCTCGGCGCCGTGGCCATCGACGCCGCGCTGGAGCGCGCGAAGGTCGAGCCGGAGCAGGTGGATCACGTGATCATGGGCCAGGTGCTGCAGGCTGGCCAGGGCCAGATTCCCTCACGACAGGCGCAGATCAAAGCGGGGATTCCGAAAGAGGTCTCCTCGGAGACGATCAACAAGGTCTGTGCGTCGGGGCTGCGTGCCTCGGTGCTGCTCGATCAGGCGATTCGCGCGGGCGACCTGCAGGTTGGCGTAGGCGGAGGCATGGAGTCGATGTCCAAGGCGCCCTATCTGCTGCCGCAGGCGCGCTTTGGCTATCGCATGGGCGACGCAAAGATGCTCGACGCGATGGTCCACGACGGGCTGACGAACCCGTTCTCGGGCAAGCAGATGTTCGTCGAGGCGACCGAGATCGGAGACGAGCTTGAGATGACGCGCGCGGACCTCGACCGTTGGGCGCTGCGCTCGCATGAACGCGCGCTGGCTGCGATCGACGACGGCCGCATGGCCGAGGAGACGGTCTCGGTCACGGTCAAGGGCCGCAAGGGCGACACGGTAGTTGAGGTCGATGAGGGGCCGCGCCGGGAAAGCTCGCTGGAGGCACTGGCGAAGCTGCCGGGGCTGGTGGGCAAGGAGGGCTCGCACACGGCGGGCAACTCACCGGGTGTAAACGACGGCGGTGGTGCGCTGGTCCTGTCCTCGGAGGAGTGGGCGGAGCAGAACGGCAAGGAGGCGTTGGCTGAGATCGTGGCCCACGCCCAGAGTGCGAACGACTTCGCCTACCTGGCCACGACGCCGGCTAGTGCGGCCAAGAAGGCCCTGGAGAAAGCCGGTCTGCAGCCGGGCGACATCGATCTGTGGGAGATCAACGAGGCGTTCGCGTCGGTGACGCTTAACTCGATCCGGATGCTCGGTATCGATGAGGAGCGCGTCAACGTCAACGGCGGCGCGGTCGCGCTCGGGCACCCGATCGGCGCTTCGGGCGCTCGCATCCTCGGCAGCCTGGTGCACGAGCTGCGCCGTCGCGGCGGCGGCTACGGCTGCGCGGCGATCTGCTCCGGTGGGGGTCAGGGCGACGCGCTCATCCTGAAGGTCTGAGCAGGCCGTGGAGGGCCTGAACGGCGCCGCTCCGCGCGCAGCCGCCTTCTTCGACCTCGACAAGACGCTGATGGCGGGCTCCTCGGGCGTGTTTTTCGCCCGCGCGGCCTATGAGACCGGGATGATCTCGCGCTCGCGACTGCTGAAGGACCTATACGAGAACCTGCGCTTTCGCCTGCGCGGCTCGACCGACGATCGCGCAGAGGTGGTGCGCAGGCGGGTGGGGGAGATGATCGCGGGCGTGCCGGTGCGCGACTTGCAGCGGCTCTCGCCGCGCGTGCTGGCGGGCGTGCTGCCGCGCCTTTATCCGCAGATGCTGGAGCGGGCCTACGCCCACCAAGACGCGGGTGTGCCGGTCTACATCCTGACCGCGGCTTCGCAGGAGATGGCCGACCTGCTGGCGCACGTGCTGGCCTTCGACGGCGGCCTGGGATCGCGTTCGGAGGTAATCGACGGCTGCTACACGGGCAGGCCCGCGGGGCCGTTCAACTATCGCGAGGGCAAGGTCGTCTCGATGCAGGAGCTGGCTGCGCGCGAGGGGATCGACCTGGCGGTCTCCTACGCCTACTCGGACTCAGAGTCAGACCTGCCGATGTTGCGCGCCGTGGGCCAGCCCGTGGTCGTCAATCCGGACGTGGAGCTGCGTCGGATCGCGGCCGAGGAGGGCTGGGAGGTACTGCACCTGGATCGCCTGGGCCAACGTCTGAAGGTATTGGCGGCGCTCGGTGGGGTGGCGGCGCTCGGTGGGCTCGGCAAGGCGGTACGGGGGACACGCACAAACGCCCGGGGGGCACGTGGCAACGCGCGATGGCCGGCCCGCATAGGCTGAAGGCACCGATGTCGAGCTCCAACCAAGGCAAGATCCGCGTCGTCGTCGCCAAGCCTGGCCTCGACGGGCACGATCGCGGCGCGAAGATCATCGCCCGCGCGCTGCGCGACGCGGGCATGGAGGTCATCTACACGGGCCTGCATCAGACGCCCGAGCAGATCGTGGAGACCGTGATCCAGGAGGACGCCGACGCGGTGGGTCTGTCGATCCTCTCGGGCGCCCACATGACGCTGGTGCCGCGCGTGGTGGAGTTGCTGCGCGAGCAGGACATCGACGACGTGGTGGTGACCGTCGGGGGGACGATCCCGGCGGAGGACATCCCAGAGCTGAAGGATCTGGGCGTGGCGGAGGTCTTTACTCCGGGCGCGCCCACGCAGGCGATCGTGGATTTCATCCGCGAAGCAACCGCCGCGCGTGCCTGATTGACTCGTCAGTCAACCGCGCAACCGAGTACCATTCAGCCGTAATAGACCCCAAGGAGTTACCTGAGAATGAAGATATGCGTCCTGGTGAAGGAGGTCCCGGACGCCGCCGTCGAGAAGAAAATCAACCCCTCGACGGGGCGCATGGACCGCAGCGGGGAGAAGAACCTCAACCCGTATGACACGCACGCCATCGAGGCGGCAATGCAGATCAAGGAGGGCGGCGCGGTCCCAGTCGAGGAGATCGTGGCCGTGACGATGGGCCCCGACAGCGCGGTACGCGCGCTGCACAAGGCGGTCTCGCTGGGTGCCGATCGTTCGGTGCATCTGACGGACGAGACCGTGGCCGGCTCCGACGTGGCCGCGACTGGCTATGCGCTCGCCAAGACACTGCAGCGCGAGAGCCCCGACCTGGTGCTGCTGGGACAGCAGTCCGACGACGGCGAGTGCTACACGATCGGCGCGGTTGTGGCCGAGCACCTGGGCATGCCCTCGCTGACTCAGGTGATCAAGATGGACGTCGAGTCCGAGGCGCTGCGCTGTGAGCGCCAGGCCGAGTACGGCTACGACACGGTGCAGATCAAGCTCCCGGCCGTGATCTCGGTCGGCGACGCGATCAACGAGCCGCGCTACCCGTCGCTGAAGGCGATTATGGGTGCGAAGAAGAAGCCGCTGGACAGCGTCACCGCCGCGGACGTCGAGATCGACGCGAGCAAAGTCGGCGGCGAGAACTCCGCGGCGCAGTGGGTCGCGGCGAAGGCGCCGCCCGCGAAGGCCGCCGGCGAGATTATCGAGGACGAGGACACGGGCGAGACCGTTGAGAAGATCGTGGCGTGGCTCGACGAGAGGAAGCTGATCTAGATGGCAAACATCCTGGTTTACGCGCTGCACTACGACGGCGCGATCAACAAGAACTCGCTCGGCGCTGTGTCCGAGGGCGCCAAGCTCGCTGCGGAACTCGGCGGCGAGGCACACGCGATCCTGCTTGGCGAGAACGTGCCGCAAGAGCTGGCGGCGACGCTCGGTAAATACGGGGCGAAGAAGGTGCTCGTAGCCGAGGGTCCCGAGGGTCTCGCACAGCCGCTGGTCGACGCGATGGCCGCGGCGATCTCCGGTGGCGACTACTCCTACGCGCTGTTCGGTGGTGGACTGCTGGGCTTCGAGATCGGCGCCGGCCTCGCCGCGCGCCTTGGTGCGGGCGTGGCGATGGAGGTCACGAACGTCAGGGCGGAGGGCGGCGAGCTGATCGCAGAGCGCCCAATCCTCGGCGACTCAGCGATCTCGGAGATCAAATACCGCTCCGAGGTCGGCATCATCATCGGTCGCCTGAACGCGTTCGAGATCAAACAGACGGGCGACGCCGACGCGCCGGTCGAGCAGCTCAGCTTCGAGCTGAGCCCGCAGGCCACGCAGGCGACGATGGTCACGCGCGGCGAACAGCGCGGCGCCGACGTCGACATCGAGGGCGCTGACATCCTCGTGGCCGGTGGACGCGGTCTCGGCAAGGCCGAGGGCTTCCAGTTGGCCGAGGACCTGGCAAAGGCGTTCGGCGGCAACAGCGCCGTCGCCGCGACGCGTGCGGTCGTCGACGCGGGCTGGTACCCCTACGCAGCGCAGATCGGCCAGACGGGTAAGACCGTCGCGCCGAAACTGTATCTGGCGGCGGGTATCTCGGGTGCGATCCAGCACAAGGTCGGGATGCAGGCCTCGGAGAACATCGTCGCGATCAACAAGGACGCGAACGCCCCGATCTTCGAGTTCTCAGACCTCGGGATCGTCGGCGACCTGAACAAGATCCTCCCGAAGCTCACGGAGGCCGTGAAAGCGAAGAAGGGGTCCTAGATATGTCGGCGCACAACGGCAACGACAAGGTCGCACCCAACCAGTTCCCGCCGCCGGTGGACCCGCAGAAGGAGTTCATCAAGCACGGGCTGGACGACGAGGACGAGCTGATCGAGGTCGGCGTCGCGATCGTCGGCGGGGGGACCGCGGGGCTCGCGTGCGCCAACCGTCTGCTGCAGCTCTTGGCGGACGATCCGGAGACGATGGAGCGCCTCGGCGAAGTGCCGGTCGCGGTGGTGGAGAAGGCGAAGACGTGCGGCGGACACAACCTGTCCGGCGCCGTCATGCGCCCGAAGCCGCTGGAAGAACTGTTCCCGGAGATGACCCGCGAGCAGTGGCGTGAGGAGGGTTTCGCCTTCGGTGAGGTCGAGAAGGAGGCGGTCTACATGACGCCCACGTCCAAGACCAAGCTGCGGATCCCGCCGCCGCCCCCGTTCAAGAACCACGGCAACGAGGTCGTCTCGGTCTCCGCCCTGGCGCGCTATCAGCAGCGCGTGGCCGAGGAGGCCGGCGCTTACATCCTGACCGAGACCTCAGCGACGCAGTTGGTCGTAGAGGACGGCCGCGTGGTCGGGGTGCGCTCGGGTGACAAGGGTCGCGGCAAGGACGGCGAGCCGCTGGGCAACTTCGAGCCCGGTACCGATATCAAGGCGCAGGCGACAGTGCTCGCCGAGGGTTGCTGGGGTCATCTGACCGGCGCGGCGATCAAGGAGTTCGACCTCGCCAAGGACCGCGAGCCGCAGGTCTGGGAGCTCGGGGTCAAGGAGGTCTGGAAGGTCGCCAAGCCGCTGGACCGCCTGATCCACACGATCGGTCCCTGGCCGTTGAAGCTCGCGCCGAAGTACGGCCAGATCGGTGGCACCTGGATCTACCCGATGAAGGACGAGAAAACGGGCGACGATCTGGTCTCGATCGGCTTTGTGATCGACCTCGAGTACGCCGACGCGACGACCTCGGCCCACGACCTGCTGCAGCTGTTCAAGACGCACCCGCTGGTCAGGGGCATCCTCGAGGGTGGCGAGCGCGTGGCCTGGGGCGCGAAGGCGTTGCCGGGTGGCGGCTACTGGTCGATGCCGAAGCTGACGATGCCGGGCGCGCTGTTGATCGGCGACGCGGGCGGCATGGTGGACACGGTCTCGCTGAAGGGCGTGCACCACGCGATCAACTCCGGCAGACTCGCGGGCGAGGCGATCTACGCTGCGCTCTCGCGCGGCGAAACGAGCTTTGAGTCCTTCGAGCAGGCAATCGAGGACTCGGTCACGGGCAAGGAGCTCTATGAGGTCCGCAACACGCGCCAGCCCTTCCAGAAGGGCTTCATCGCCGGTGGTCCGCTGGTCAACCTGGCGATTGCCACCAAAGGCAAGCTCCCGCCGGGGCGTCTGGCTTGGCACCGCAACGACGCGAAGCCAATGTTTGTGGGCAACACCGCGAAGTCCTATCCGAAGCCGGACGGGAAATACATCTTTGACAAGCTCTCCTCGGTCTTCATCACCGGTAACGCAACCCGGGACGACGCACCCAACCACATCCGGCTGCACAAAAATGTCCCGCGCGAGATCGCCGAGACGTGGCGCTGGATGTGCCCCGCGGGCGTGTATGAGATCCCGGAGGATGCCCCGGAGCACGGCGAGGTGGACGTGATCGTCAACTACACCAACTGCGTGCAGTGTGGCGCGATCACCGCCAAGGGTGGACGGCTCACCACCCCCGAGGGTGGCGACGGCCCCCTGTACCAGATTCTCTAGGGCGCGAGGCGCGGGCGGCGTCGCGAAACATCCGCTCTGAATCGGTGTTAGGGGGTTGTCATGAGCAGCCGCCCCGTTGATCCGATACGCGCAGGACACGTGCCCGTGCGCGTGATCGCCGCGATCTTGTTCCTGCTTGCGCTCGTCGCTGTCGTGCTGCTGGGTGCGAGCGAAGCTGGCGCACAGAGCGCCGCGCCGGGCACCAGTCCCGGTACCCAGGTGACGACGCCGAGCAGCAGCGGCTTGGCGGCGACGCTCGAAGAATGTGTGACCGCGGGTATCCAGGCCGAACGCGCGGCGACCTTCTCGGGCGAAATGACCGCGGTGGCGGGCACGGCGCGGATGGCGATGCGGATCGACGTCGAGCAGCGCATTCCCGGCGAACTCGAATACCACATGGTCACGGCCACGGGGCTCGGCGTATGGCGCTCCTCGGATGCCAAAGTCAAGGTCTACAAGTACCTCAAGCAGGTCACGAACCTAAGCTCGCCCGCCTCCTACCGCGGCTTCGTGCGCTTCCGCTGGCTGAACGCGAAGGGGCATGTGATCAAGCGGGCGGACCGGCTGACCGGCAAATGCCTGCAGCCGCCGCTGCCTAACGAAGCAGAAACGACCCCACCGCCGACCACGAGCGGCGGGTCGAGCACGGGATCGGGCAGCTTCAGCCCCGGCGCCTGAGCGTGTGCGGCGTCGAGACGGACCCTCGCGGGGCGGGGCTCCCCGTCCAGACGGAGCCATTGCTTGCCCAGTGCGCGGCGACCGCTAGAATGCTCTGACGATGAAGGCCAAGATCCACCCGACCTACACACGGGCGCGCGTGCACTGCACCTGCGGCAACGAGTTCATCACGCGGGCGACGCAAGACGAGCTGCGCGTCGAGGTGTGTTCGAACTGCCACCCGTTCTACACGGGTCGTCAGAAGCTCGTGGACAGCGGCGGGCGTGTCGAGCGCTTCCAGCGTCGCGTGGCTAAAGGCCGCTTGGCGCAGACTCGGTCCGCCAAGTAGTCCGATGTCCTCCCGTCTAGCCGGTTCGCCGACGACGACGGTCGAGACGGACGACTCGCTAGAAACGCTTGACGCTGATCGTGCGTCGGCGTCGACGAAGAGTTTCGACGAACTGGGGGCCACTGGCGCCGACGCCGGCGCTGACGGTCAGCTGAACGCGCGCCGCGACGCGCCGGTCGGTGGCCAGGCGGTGCTCGAGGGGGTGATGATGCGCGGCGTCTCCAACTGGGCCGTCGCCGTGCGCAAGCCCAGCGCGGAGCAGCTGGCGGAGGGCGAGCGCTCGCCCGAGGAGGCGGCGCTGGGAGAGATCGAGGTCACGAGCTTCCCGCTGGAGTCGGCGCTCAAGCGCCACCGCCTGCTGCGGCTGCCGATCATCCGCGGCATCGTCGCCCTGGGCGGCTCGCTGGTGATCGGCTTTCGCGCGCTGGAGGTCTCCGCCAACGCGCAGCTTCCGCCCGAACCCAAGGACGAGTCAGCCGTGGGTGCGGACGGCGTCGCGGAGCCCTCCGAGCCGGATGAGATTCCCAAGGCCGTCTGGGCCGGGACCGTGATCGTCGCGCTGGTGTTCGCGATCGTGCTGTTTTTCCTGATCCCGGTCGGGCTCACGAGTCTGATCAAGGATCAGTTGGGCTCCTCGTTCTTGTTCTGGCTAATCGAGGGCGTAGTGCGTACCTCGATTTTCCTCGGCTACATGCTGCTGCTCTCGCGCCTACGCGACCTGCGTCGCGTGTTTGAGTACCACGGCGCTGAGCACAAGACGATCTCCTGCTTTGAGGCTGGTCTGCCGCTGACGCCGCAGAACGCGCAGCGCTTCTCGCGTCTGCATCCGCGCTGCGGCACGAGCTTCCTACTGGTCGTGATGATCGTGGCGATCTTCGTGTTCGCGCCGATCGGGCTGCCCGCCTGGTACTGGCTGGTGGCCACGCGCATCCTGGGCGTGCCGATCATCGCGGGCGTGTCCTTCGAGCTGATCAAGTTCGCGGGTCGCAACCGTAGCCGTGGTTGGGTGCGCGCGATCATGTGGCCGGGGCTGAAGCTGCAGCTGTTGACTACGCGTGAGCCCGACCTCGACCAGTTGGCGGTGGCGATCGCCGCGCTCGCGGCCGTGCTCGCCAAAGAGACACCCGGCGCGCTCACGGCCGAGGACTTGGTTGGCGTGGAGGTTGTCGCATAACGGCCCATACACTGGGCCCGCGATGATCGAAGACCTCGTCAAGCAGATCGAAAGCCGCTTCGCCGAGCTCGGCGAGCAGATGACGGACCCGGAGGTGATCTCCGACCGCGAGCGCTATGCCGAGGTCGGCCGCGCCTACCGCCAACTGGAGCCCGCCGCCAAGCTGGCGGAGCAGTGGCGCGAGGCGCAGGAAACCGCCACGGGCGCGGAGGAGCTGTTGGCCGAGGAGGGTGAGGACTCCGAGATGCGCGAGGAACTGACCTCGGCTCGCGAGCGGATCGAGCAGCTGGAGGAGGAGATCCGCATGGCGATGGTCGAGCGCGACCCCAACGACGACAAGAGCGTGATCGTTGAAATCCAGGGCGGCGCGGGCGGCGACGAGGCGGGGCTGTGGGCGGGCGACCTGTACCGGATGCTGACTCGCTACGCCGAACGCCTCGGCTTCCAGACTGAGGCGATGGATATAGGCGACGGCAAGTACACCTTCGAAATCAAGTCCCGCCCACCCGACGGCGCCTACTCGGTATTCAAGTTCGAGGGCGGCACCCACCGCGTTCAGCGGGTTCCCGCGACCGAGTCCCAGGGGCGCATCCACACCTCGACCGCGACAGTCGCGGTGCTCCCGGAGGCGGAGGACGTTGACGTCCAGGTCGATCCGAACGATCTGCAGATCGACGTCTATCGCTCCTCGGGGCCGGGTGGGCAGTCGGTCAACACGACCGACTCCGCCGTGCGCATCACGCACAAGCCCACAGGCATCGTGGTCTCGATGCAGGATGAGAAGTCCCAGCTGCAGAACCGCGAGAAGGCGTTGCGGGTGCTGCGCGCGCGGCTGTATGAGCGAGCGCTGGCCGAACAGCAGGCCGAGCTCGCGGCTGACCGGCGCTCGCAGGTGGGCACCGGCGATCGCGCGGAGAAGATCCGCACCTACAACTACGGCGAGCGGCGCGTCACCGACCACCGCATCAAGCTCACGGTCCACAATCTCGACGACGTGCTGGAGGGTCAGCTAGACGAGCTGACGGCGGCGCTGCAGGGCGATGAGAAGCGCCTGCGCCTGCAGGCGCAGGCAGCCGCGTGAGCACGCTTACCCGCGGCACTTCGGTTCGCGACGCGCTGGAGGGCGCGATCACAGCGATCGGCGCGGCCGGCTGCGAGACGCCGCGGCTGGACGCGGAAGTATTGCTGGCGCACGTGCTGGGCGTAGGTCGCGAGCGCCTGCTGATCGACCGCGAGCTGGTCGTCGCCGGACCCGCGGTGCGCGCTTTCCAGGATGCGGTCAGACGCCGCGCCGTGCTGCGTGAGCCCGTCGCCTACATCGTGGGACGACGCGGCTTTCGGCATATCGAGCTGGAAGTCGACGCGCGCGTGTTGGTGCCGCGTCCGGAGAGCGAGCTGCTGGTCGAATGCGCGCTCATACTCCCGCAACGCGCCCGCGTGCTCGACGTCGGGACCGGCAGCGGCGCGATTGCGCTGGCGTTGAAGCAGGAGCGCCCCGACCTGCGCCTCAGCGCTTGCGATCTCAGCCCCGCCGCGCTCGACCTCGCCCGCGCCAACGCCCAGCGGCTGGGCTTGGAGGTCGAGTGGCTGCAGGCCGACCTGCTCGAAGGGGTGCCCGACGAGTTCGACGTGGTGCTCGCAAACCTGCCCTACGTCGCCGAGCGCGAGCGCAACACGCTGGCGCCGGAGGTCGCGCGTCACGAGCCGCCGGGCGCGCTGTTCGCCGGGCCCGACGGGCTCGACGCGATCTCCAGGCTGATCGGGCAGCTGCGCACCCGTGAGCGTGTCAGCTTCCTCGCCCTGGAGGTCGGCGCCGGACAGGCGTCAAGCGTCGCGGGCCTGCTCGAAGACGCGAACTTCACGAATCTTGAATGCCTGCTCGACCTTGCGGGTATTGAGCGGGTGGTGAAGGGAGAACGTCGGCGATGAGCGAGCCCGTGCTCGATGCGCGCGACGCCGAGCGCCTCGGCGACTGCGTGCGCGGGGGCGGCGTCGCCGTGTTCCCCAGCGACACGGTCTACGGCGTCTGCTGTGACCCCGACAACGAGGCCGCGGCCCAGCGCCTGTACGAGCTGAAGGGCCGCCCCGCGACGCGTCCCGCGGCCGTCATGTTCTTTGCGCTGGAGCCCGCTCTGCAAGCGCTTCCGGAGCTGGGGGAGGCCGAGCGCGGGGCGCTCGGCGCGCTCCTGCCGGGCCCGGTGACGCTGCTGCTGGAGAATCGCTCCGAGCGTTACCTCGCCGCCTGCCGGCAGGACCCCGCGACGCTCGGCCTACGCGTGCCTTGGCTGCCCGAGGGGCTGCACGCGCTGGCGTCGCTCGGCGAGCCGGTCATGCAGACGAGCGCCAACCTCTCCGGAGCAGCTGACGCACGCACGCTCGGCGGGGTTCCCGCCACGCTGCGCGAAGGCGCGGATGTCGTGCTCGACGGCGGCACGCTGCCCGGGACACCCTCCACGGTGATCGACCTGCGCGAGTACGAGGCGAGCGGCAGCTGGCACGTGCTGCGTGAGGGCGCGCTGGCCGTCGAAGCCGTGCGCGAGCTGCTCCAGGGGATCTGAGTCGACGCGGGCGTGTCCGACCGCGGGGCCCGGGTCCGTGCTAGCCTCGTGGCAGCTGCCGCGACTGGCGCATGAGGTGGGATTGACCACCGGGGAGCGGTCGGCTCAATAGCCGCGCGCCTGGGCACCAACTCGTCATCGTCCCTTCGAGGAGGCCGCCGTGTCCCAGCCACTGAGCCCCGACTACTTCAACCGTCCACTGGCTGAGGTGGACCCCGAGATCGCCGAGGTGCTGCGCGGCGAGCTAGAGCGCGAGCAGCGCACGCTGGAGGCGATCGCCTCCGAGAACTTCGTCCCCCGCGCGGTGCTCGAGTGCCAGGGCTCGGTGCTGACGAACAAGTACGCCGAGGGCTATCCCGGACGCCGCTATTACGGCGGTTGCGAGTGGGTCGACATCTCCGAGCAACTGGCGATCGACCGCGCCAAGGCGCTGTTCGGCGCCGAGCACGCAAACGTCCAGCCGCACTCGGGCGCGCAGGCCAACACCGCCGTCTACCACGCCCTGCTGCAGCCCGGTGACACGATCATGGGCCTGTCGCTTGCACACGGCGGGCACTTGACGCACGGCATGAAGATCAACGTCTCGGGGCGCCTGTACGACATCGTCCCTTACGAGGTTGACCGCGAGAGCAGCCTGATCGACATGAACGAGGTCGCGCGGATCGCGCGCGAGCGCCGTCCGAAGCTGCTGCTCGCCGGCTGGTCGGCCTACCCGCGCCAGCTGGACTTCGCCCGTTTCCGCGAGATCGCCGACGAGGTGGGGGCGCTGCTGATGGTCGACATGGCCCACTTCGCGGGGCTGGTCGCCGCCGGCTTGCACCCCAACCCGATCGAGTACGGCGCCGACGTCGTTACGACGACCACGCACAAGACGCTCGGCGGCCCCCGCGCCGGGACGATCTTCTGCAAGGAGGAGTACGCCAAGAAGATCGACTCCGCCGTGTTCCCCGGCCAGCAGGGCGGGCCGCTCGAGCACGTGATCGCCGCCAAGGCCGTGACCTTCAAGATCGCGGCCTCGGAGCTGTTTGCCGAGCGCCAGCGCCGCACGCTGGAAGGTGCACGCGCCTGGGCGCAGGAGCTACAGAAGGCTGGACACGGCATAAAGGTGCTGAGTGGCGGCACCGACGTGCACCTCGTGCTGGTTGACCTGCGCGACTCCGAGCCGGAGTTGACCGGCCGACAGGCCGAGGATCGTTTGCACGCGATCGACATCACCGTCAACCGCAACGCGGTCCCGTTCGACCCGCGTCCGCCGATGGAGGCGTCGGGCCTGCGGATCGGCACCCCGGCACTCGCCACGCGCGGGCTGCAGTTGGAGGACTTCGAGGAGGTCGGCAAGATCATGGCGAGCGCGCTGACGCCCGAATACGAGTCCCGCGTAGGGGAGCTGGCCGGTCGCGTGGGCGCAATCGCCGAGCGTTATCCGCTCTACCAGGATCTCGCCGCCGGCACGCCTGCGTAGCGGGACGGTCTGCACACCGGGACCCGACGCCCTCCCGACGGTCGCCCAGCCGCGCGCTCAACGAGGGCGTGACAGGCGGATATAGGTTCGCCGTCCACGAACCCAGGAGGAACTCCATGAGCAAGATTGCAGCGCTGCTGACCTTCGCCGCGCTGGGCGTCTTCGCCCCGTCGGCGCTGGCCACGAACGAACTCTATTTGTCAACCGCCGGAACGGACACTGGAACCTGCACAAAAGTGGCTCCGTGCCTGACGATGAAGTACGCATACACACACTCGACAAACAAAGAAGCCAATATTGTCAACATGAAAGCGGGCACCTACGGTGTACAGGAAGTCCGAGGGAAAAACGAAAAGGAAGCCGGGACCAGCGTCGTTTTCCGTGCGGAATTAGGAACAGGCGCAGTCAACTTCAGCGGCACCGTCTACCTCGGCGACGGCCACATCACGATCGAAGAACTCGGCGGCGGCAAGCTGCAGGATCTGGTCGTCGGCGACTACGACGAAACGCCGTCCGAACCGGACCCCGAAGAAGTCTTAATCAACGGCGTTGAAGGTCGCAGCTTCAACGTCTCGGGCGGCAAGAACGTGCGGATCACCAAAAGCACCTGGGGCCCCAGCTCCAGCTGCGGCGGCCCCTACGGCGGCTTCAACAACAGCATCCGCGAGATCGTGCCGGGCCAGCCGCCTGAAAAAGTCTTCATCACCCACGACACGATCCACGGCGTGCAGTCGTACAACCTCACAAACTGCCACACCGAGGGCCTCGCGATCTTCGCGGGCAAGGAAGTCGAAGTCGAAAACGACGTCTTCTACGAAAACTCGGTCTTTGACGTGTTCGTCCAGCAGTCGGAAGTCGGCGTCAAAAAAGAACCGGCGACGCTCGAAGGCCTCAACCTGAAGAAAAACTCGATGGCCGATCCGCAGGACATGTCCGGCGCCAACGGTGAACCGGTGGGGACACACAACGGAAGGCCGTTCGGGACGACGTACGGCAAGCACATCCACCTGATCGACGATCACCTCAACGGCGTACTCCAGCTCGAAGAAGCGCCGATCACGAAATTCGAAGACGTCGTTGTCGAAGGCACGTTCGGCAAGGTGCCTTACGCATACTTCGAATGCTCGTTATGGACGAGCAAGGGCGCTGTGTTCCACCACAACGTGTGGGCGAACAACTTCCTCAAATGCGCCGAAGACGTCAGCCTCTCCAAAGAAGAAAAACCAGGGACACTGCCGTACGTTGAAGGCACCGACAACTCGTCATTGAACTACTCGCTGACGAAACCTTGGTCTGAAGAATACGTGTTCTGATTCGGCTCGCTGAGCGATTCAGGCTCGATCGCGATCTCGGGCGGGGCGCGCATGTGCGCCCCGCCCTCTGTGCAAGGGCCGGCCGGCATTTCCGCACGCGTTCGCCGTGAGCGGCCGACAGACCGTGCATCGTGACGGCGCATGCGCCGAGGGGCGAGACTCCCGACGTCCCCGCCTGCGATGCTATCTCGGTTCGATGGCGCATCCAACCGAGCTAGACGCTCTATACGCCTTCCTGCTTGCCGTCGCCGTGACGGCCCTGCTGACGCCGCTCACGATGCGCTTCGCACGCGCCGTGGGCGCGATCGACGAACCGCGTGAGCGGGGCCTGTCCGAAAGCGCCACGCCGTTGTTGGGTGGGCTCGCGATCTTCGCGGGGACGCTCGTCGCCGGGCTGAGCTGGCTGCCTGCGGGCTTCGGCAAGGAACACGAGCTGTGGCACGGGGTGCTGCTCGCCGCGGCCGTGATCACGCTCGTCGGCGCGCTCGACGACCGCTTCGAGCTGCCGCCGCTCGTCAAGCTGGCGGGCCAGATCGCCGCCGCGGTGATCGTCGTGCACTTCGGCGTCGCCGTGAAGGCGATCACGCTTCCGTTCATCGGCACGTTGGCCTTCCCGAATGCGGGCGTCACCAATGCCGGGCCGGTGCTGACCGTCGTCGGGCTCGTCGCGATGATGAACGTCGTCAACTTCTCCGATGGCGTCGACGGCCTAGCCGCGGGGGTCTGCGCGATCATCGCGGGCGCGATGACCGTGATCGCCTTCGATCTCGGTCGCCCGCAGCCGGGCGTGCTGGCCGCGATCACCGCGGGAGCCGCGCTCGGCTTCCTGCTGTTCAACTTCCCGCCCGCATCCAGCTTCATGGGCGACTGCGGCGCCAACCTGCTCGGCCTGTTGATGGGCGTGATCACGGTCGAGGCCGCGGTCAAGACCGCCGCCGTGGTCTCCTTCGTGCTGCCGCTGATCCTGCTCGCGGTGCCGTTCCTCGACACGACCTTCGTCGTGCTTAAGCGCCTGAAGTACCGACAACCCATCTATCGCCCCGATAGCGAGCACTTCCATCACCGAATGGCGCGCATTGGCTTCTCCAGCCGGCGCACGATCGCCTATCTGTACGCGTGGACGCTGATGCTCGCGGGGCTCGCGCTCGCGCTGCGCTTCGTCCCTTACAGCGACCACAAAGGCCACCTGCACACAGGCTGGACGCTGGTCATGATCGGCTTGGGGCTGATCGTCGCGGCCGCCAGCGTGTATCTCGTCTACGTGCTGGAGATCCTCAAGTTCAGACGCCTGGACGCGATGCGCCTGCGCCTGTTGCGCCCCGACGCCTCAGCGACGGAGATCGAGCAGGGCGTCGTGCGAGACCTGGAAACGGGCGAGATTGATGCGGTCTCGGTGAACGATGGTGTGCACGCGGCCGTGGGCGAGGGGCCGCGCCGGCGTGAGCAGCCCTTCGGCGAGCGGCAGGTGGATCAGGACGGCGTACGCGCAGAACAGCAGCGTGGCGGCCCGCAGCCGCCGGTCGCCGCTGACGGCCGCTAGCGGCAGCGCCCAAATCGCGTACCAGGGCAGCAGCCAAGCGGTCGAGAGCAATAGCGCGAGTGTGCTCCAGCCGGTCGCTGTCCGCCAGTCGGCGCCGCGCGCGGTCCGCCACAGCGCGATCAGGAGCGCCGCCACGAACCCGACCGCGAACAGGTTGCGCCACCACTGTGGCGTGCCGCTCAGGCCGAACAAACGCGCGGTCTCGGCGGGCAGGCTGTGGACCGCGACCAGCTGCTGCTGCTCGCCCACTGCGCCCAGGAAGCCCAGTGCGTGACTGCCGAAGCCGATCAGCCCGATTGCCCCGAGCGCCAGCAGACCCAGTATCGCGCCCTCGAGCGTCGCCCGGCGATCGCGCGCGCGCGGCGCGCCCAGCAGCATGAACGGCAGCGCCAGCCCGGCGGTGACCTTCACGCCCACGCCCGCCACCAGCGTGGCGGCGGCGCTGCGAAAGCGCGGCTCGGCGCCCGCGGTGAGCGCCAGCGCGCCCGCCAGCGCCAACAGGATCAGCGTGTCGTTGTGTGCCCCGCCCACTGCCAGCACCAGCAGCACGGGGTTCAGACCCACGAACGCAGTCGCCCAGCGCCGCGACTGCCCGAGCCGTCCGGCCGCGCGCGCGATCAGCGCGATGGCGCCGAGGCTGCAGAGCACGGTCAGTGCTTTGAAGGCCCACAGACCGCCCGACAGCCCCAGCGGCACGAACGCGTAGCTCACCAGCGTGAACAGCGGGCCATAGGGGGAATGCTGGTAGGGCCAGCCTAGGAACGAGAACACTTCGTCGCTCGAGGCCTGCGCCGCCACGTGCGTGTAGGGGTCTAGGCCATGCAGTGCGCCCAGTCGCGCGAAGCCGATATAGCCAAATACGTCTTGGGAAAGCAGCGGCGGCCCCAGCAGCAGGATCGCGTGGGCGGCCACGATCGTCACCGCGATCGCCCTCAGCGACAGCGCGCGGGCCGCCAGCAGCACCAGCAGATAACTCCCGCA
This sequence comes from uncultured Solirubrobacteraceae bacterium, assembly GCA_963697725.1. Lineage (GTDB taxonomy): Bacteria > Actinomycetota > Thermoleophilia > Solirubrobacterales > Solirubrobacteraceae > Palsa-744. Next base: position 2,410,183 of record OY969096.1, on the reverse strand, counting down.
CATGATCAGCGTCAGCGTCTGAAAGCCGCCCGAGCCGATGCTCATCCCCAGCCCTTCCAGCGGCCCGGCTAGCCAGCCGATCCAGCCGCCGCTGCGGGCGGGCACGTACTGCGAAGGTTCGCCCGCCGCGCCCGCCGCGGTCAGGAAAGTCGTCACGACGACGCCGAGTAGGCCGAGCAGACCGAGCGCTCGCAGGGGTCGTGCGCGGGCGCCCGCGTCGCGCGGCAGCGCGGGTGCAGGCGGGCGAGAGGCGCGACTGGCGGCCGCTACCGGCGCGCTGGGTGTAGCCGGGACGATCGGCATGGGGTCATTGTTACGTCTAGGCCCCGGCAGGCGTGTGGTGGGAAATGTAGAATCTCTCTGCAGCCGTGAAGCGCGTTCCCCGGGGGGACCGACGGTGTACGTGTACGCGGCACGCCATAGCGCCCGACGTTTGGGGGCGCGCGCTGCCTTCTACATGCGACTTCGACGCCGCAAAAACACTGAAAGCCGGGCCCCCGGGCCCCGCCGTGTCCTGATCCTGTCCGCCGATGTGGGCGAGGGGCACGCGGCCGCTGCCCGTGCTCTGGCCGCGCAGCTGAAGAACGCGCCCGAGCCGACCGAGGTCACCGTGATCGACGGCCTTGGCGCGATGGGGCGCGTGCTCAAACCGGTGGTCGAGGACGGCTATCGCGTGCAGCTGCGCTTCGTCCCCTGGACCTACACGGTCGTCTACGGGCTGCTCAACCACGTGCCGCCGGTCCGGGCGCTCGCCACGCGTCTCTTGCGCCTGTTCGGCTCACGGCCGTTGGCGCGCACGATCGCCGAACACGACCCCGACGTCGTGGTCTCCACCTATCCCGCGGTCACCGTCGTGCTCGCGCGCCTGCGCCGCACCGGCGAGGTGAAGTGCCCCACCGTCGCCACGATCACCGATCTGACCGGCCTGTTCTTCTGGGCGCAGCCCGGGATCGACATGCACATGGTGATGTATTCCGAGTCGCTGTCCTCGGTCGAGCGGATCGCCGGTCGCGACAGCGTGCGGCTGGTACAGCCGCTGATCTCCGACGAGTTCCTCAAACCGCGCTGCCCGCGCGAAGCGCGCCGTGCGCTCGGGCTGGCCGAGGAGGGGCGGACGGTCGTCGTCTCCGGCGGCGGCTGGGGCGTCGGCGACGTGCTCGGCGCGGTGCGCGAGTTCATCGAGGTGCCCGAGGCCAGCAGCATCGTCGTGCTCGCCGGACGCAACGAGCCGCTCGCCGAGAAGCTGCGGCGCACGTTCGCCGAGGAGTCGCGGGTCCACATCTACGAGTTCACCGACAAAATGCCCGAGCTGCTGGCGGCCGCCGACGTGCTGGTGCACTCCACCGGGGGCGTGACCTGCCTGGAGGCGATGGCCGCCGGCACGCCGGTCGTCTCCTACGGCCTGCCCGTGGGGCACGCGCGGGTCAATACCCGCGCGATGGCCGCGCTCGACCTCGTGCGCCTGGCTAACGACACCAGCGAGCTGCGCGAGCACGTGCGCGCGAGCTTCGCCGCCGAGCCCGAGGAGCAACCCACGCCCGAGGACGCACGCGACCTCGCCGCTGCCGACGTCGTGCTGCAGGTGCCCCGCCGCGTGCGCCCGATCCCGCGCTGGCGCCTGCGCGCGGTGGCGCTCGCCACGCAGGCGGTGCTGCTGCTGATCGTTGGCACCTGGATGATGTCCACCGACGAGGTCACGGCGTTGGCGAGCAAGATTCTCCACGTCCACCCGCTCAAGCAGGTGAAGACCGACCAGCCGGACGTCGGCCTAATCCTGCACGTTCCCGCTTCTGCGGTGGGGCCCGTGGCCTCGGAGCTGGCCGCACGCGGGATCCACGCCTCCTTCGCTGACGACGGCGGCGTGCCCGCGAGCACGACGATCGCCCGGCTGCGCTCGCTAGGCGACGAGTTGGTGCCCGAAGTCACGGGCCACTCGATCTTCCACTGGGTTCGCACGCGCGGCGCGCTGCACGCGCAGGCGCACGCGCTCGGTCTCGGTCACCGCTTTTACTTCCTGCAGCCCCCCGGCGGCCTCACCGTCGGTCAGTTGGTGCTTGCGCGCACCGCGGGCGCCACGCCCGTGTGCGGCGCACAGCGGCTGAGCGCCGAGGGTCCGCTGCCTCAGCGCACCACGCGTGCGGGCGACGTGCTGGTCGTCGAACTCGACGGCTCCCCGGCCTCGGTCGCCGGGCTGGAACGGCTGATCTCCTCGCTGGGTTCGCGCGGGCTCGGCGCCGAGCCGCTGGACTGGCTGACGCGCTCGCCCTCCATCAGCGCGACCAGCAGCTGAGAGCGCGCCAGCAGGCCCGCGCCCACGACCAGCAGCGCCAGCGAGGCCGACAGCGGCACGCCGCCCCAGGGCGTGTCCGCGAAGCTCTCGCCGAACAGCAGGGGCGCCACCACGATCGGGATCACGGTCTGTGTCACGAACACCACGGGCGCCACCTGGATCGCCGGACGCTCCTGCAGCGCGCTCATCTCGCTCAGCACGCCCACCCCCGAGGCCGCGGCGGTCGAGAGCGCCCACACGATCGCGAGACCCACGTGTCCTCTCGCCAGATCGTCGGAGGCCAGCTTGGTGGCGACCCCGCTCCAGCCGCCCGCGATGCCAGCCCCCACCATTGTCAACGCGGCCGGGGGATGCATCAGCAGCCGCAGGGCGTAAGGCAGCAGGCTCGCCACGCCCAGCCCCACCAGCACGAGCGTGATCGCGAGGTTCTCCGAGCCATGCCCGGTCGTGCGCGGTGGCGCCGCCAGGCCCGCCCCGATCACGCCCACCACGATCGCGAGCACCGCCAGGTGCTCGGTGCGGCCCGCGTGCTCGCCGAGCATCCGCTGCGCCAGGAACAGCAGCACCAGCAGTCCCGCCGCCAGCGCAGGCTGCACCACGACCAGCGGCGCCAGCAGCAGCGCGACCAGCTGCAGCGGCCAACCCAGGATCGAGAGGCCCGTGCCGAGCAGCCAGCGCGCGCGGCGCAAGAGCCGCCACGCCAGCGCCAGACGCAGGTGCTCGCCGTGCGGCGCCTGCTTGGCGTCCATCGCCTGCAGGGCTATCCCTAGGCTGTAGAGGGTCGACGCCGCGACGGCCGCTCCTATGCCCAGCACCAGATCGACCATGTCTGCACACGATCATCGCACCCTAGGTCCCCCGATCGCCGGCGCCGTGGCCGGAATCGCGATGGCGGGCTACCTGCTACCGGGTCTGGCCGCGGCGCTACCCGCGCTGCGCGCCCCGCTCGGGGTCGAGGACCGCACCGCGAGCGGCCGCGGCTTCGCGCTGACCTTCGACGACGGCCCCCACGCGCAGGGCACGCCCGCGGTGCTGGCGCTGCTCGCGGACGCAGGCGTGCAGGCGACGTTCTTCCTGGTCGGCGAGCAGGTACAGCGCAACCCAGGGCTCGTGCGGGAGATCCTCGCGGCCGGGCACGGCATCGGTCTGCACTGCCAACGCCACCGCAACCTGCTGCGCCTTGCCCCGGCGCAGGTGCGGGCCGATATCGACCGTGCCGAAGCCGCGATCGGCGAAGCGACCGGCATCGCGCCGACGCTCTACCGCCCGCCCTACGGCGTGCTCAACGCCACCGCCTTGCGTCTGGCCCGCGCCCGTGGCTGGCGCACGCTGCTGTGGAGTCACTGGGGCCGTGACTGGGAGCGGCGCGCGAGTGCCGACTCGATCGCCCGGCGCGTGACCGATGGCGCGGGGGCGGGGGCGGTGCTGCTGCTGCACGACGCCGATGACTACTCGGCGCCCGGCTCGTGGCGCAACACCGTCGCGGCGCTGCCGCGGGTGCTCGCCACGCTGCAGGAACGCGGCCTGGGCCCTGTTGCGCCGTGAACGCTGAGTAAAATCCTTCGCTTGTCCTCTGCAGTCTCGGTCGATCGCGGCAGCAACCCCGCCGCGCTGGGGCCGGCCGTCGCGGTCGGTCCCAGCAAGCTCGCCTCCGCGGGCGCGGCCCCGCACGCGCTGAGCACGAGCAAGTCCGCCTCCGCCGCCCCCACCCGCCCCCGCTGGTGGGGCGAGCTGTTGGTGATCGCCTGGCTGTGCTGGGTCTATGACGCGATCACGAACTTTGCTCCGCTGCGCCTGTCGGTTGCGCTGGGCAACGCGCAGGACGTGCTGCACCTCGAGCGCGTGTTGCACATCGACCCCGAGCTGACGCTCGACCGCTGGCTGAGTGGACATCACACGCTGGCGCTGATCATCGCCGACTACTACGACAACGCCCACTTCGTCGTCACGCTGGGGCTGCTCGGATACCTGTGGTGGAAGCGCGCCGACATCTACCGGCCGCTGCGCAACGCACTCGTGCTTGTGAACGTGATCGGCTTTGTGGTCTTCTGGCGTTTTCCCGTCGCGCCGCCGCGGATGCTCGCGGGCTTCACCGACGTCGTGGCCTCAACGCATGCGTTCGGCTCCTGGCACACGGGGGCGCTGGCCTCGCAGGCCAACCAGGTCGCGGCAATGCCCTCCCTGCACATGGCTTGGGCGGGCTGGTGCACGCTCGCGCTATGGCGCAGCTCCAGGCGCGCGTGGATCCGCGTGCTGGCGCTGTTGTACCCCTGCATGACGGCGCTGGCGGTACTCGCGACCGGCAATCACTTCCTGCTGGACATCGTCGGCGGTTTGCTGGTCCTGGGCCTCTCGGTACTGCTCGTAGGATCGCCCGATCGGCTCGCCGGGAGGCTGACGTTGACGCGCCTTCAGATCGCCTGGCGTGCGCGCCGGCAAGCCGCATAAATCCCGCAAAACCGGCGTGTCGTATGTCACAAAGTTGTTACGAAGTCGAAGATCCTGGTAGAGTGCAGGGCGCTGCCGCAGACTTCGCGAGGCGCCCCCGGAACTAGCGGGTGTAGGCCTCAACTGCCGGGTCGCGAACGTGCGCTCGGAGTTCTCGTCGGGTCTGTAGGGTGGCCCCACTGACATGCCAGATTTCGACGCCAACGACGATTCCCTGCGCCTGGGCGGCTCCGGTAAAGACGAGCCGCCAAAGTTGCCAAAGCTGTATCCGCGCTTCATGCCACGCGCACGCGAACTCGCCTACGGGCAGTGCTCGCAACGCCCCGATATCCCCGCGGCGAGGGTCCAGGCGAAACTAGCGACCGCTCGTCGTCGTGCCGCGCACCGCCGGTGCCCCGTCGGCGCCCGCGAGAAGCTGCACGCCGCGACGCCCCGCCGTCGCCGCAGGCGCCTGTGGACCAAGTGCCACGGACGACTCCCTGGATCGCTGAGCTGACGTGTTCACGCTCCGCTACCTCGACGTGTGCCTGGTGCTCGCGACGGCCCCGTTCGTGCTCGCCGGCGGCCTGCCGCTCACGGGCTACCTGATCGCTGCGACCGCTTGGATCCTCACGCGCCTCGGCGCCGCTTTTCTGCAGGCGCAGGCGCGCCGCTCCGGCGACATGAAGATCAAGGCCGGGCTGCAGCTCGCGGGGATGATGGGCCGCGTCTGGCTGGTCGCGCTCGCCGTGATCCTCGCCCGCGTGATCGGCGGCAAGGACGACGGGATCATGGCCGCCGCGCTGATGCTCGCCGCCTTCACGGTCTACTTCGCGATGTCGTTCGTGACCCGCGACGGCCCAACGCGGGCCGGGCCCCCCACGACCGGAAGCGCTGCGCCTGGGAGGCCAAGCACGTCATGAGCACGACTATGGGAACGGGGGGTGTGCCACCGGCCGACACGGCCGTTGAGACGCCACGTCCTTCTGCTGCCCCAGCGGGCGGGCAGGACGCGCCGAAGAAGAGCGTCAAAGGCAAGCTGCTGATCGCACTGGGCGTGTGGATCGGCGGCGTGGTCGCGCTGGTCGCGATCTACGGCTTCAAAGGCACCCGTAACGAAAGCTTCCAGCCGCAGAACGAGTTCAAACTCGAAAACTGGGTGCACCTCGGGGTCTTCTCGATCAACAAGGCCGTGCTGTATCTGGTGCTGGCGGCCGCGGCGACGTGCATCACGATGATCTACGTCGCGCGGCGCATGCAGGAACGCCCCAACAAGGTGCAGGCCGCGATCGAGCTGCTGTTCGGGCTGATGCGCGACAACATCGCGGGCGGGGCGATGGAGGAGAAGATGGCGGCGAAGTGGTTCCCGTTCGTCGGCGCGCTGTTCCTGTTCATCTTCTTCTCGAACCTGATCGGCTTCATCCCGCTGCCGACGAACACCGAGCACAAGATCGACATCTTCGGCGCGCACATCCCGGCCTTCTCGCTGTATGCGGCGACCGCCAACCTCTCGATCCCGCTGGTGCTCGCGCTGGTCGTGTTCTTCTCCTACACGTTCGAAGGCGTCCGCGCCAAGGGTCCGATCGGCTATCTCAAGGGCCTGATCCCCGGCGGCGTGGAAGGCGGGATGGCGGTCGCGATCTTCTTCTTGGAGGTGCTCTCGAACCTGATGCGGATCCTCTCGCTGACGATTCGTCTGTTCGCGAACATCCTCGCGGGGCACCTGATCATCTTGTTCATGGCGGGCGCGCTCGCCGTGATCCTGGGCGTCGCCTGGCTGGGCTGGTTCACGTTCCCGATCGCGATCGCTCTGTTCGCGTTCGAGGTCGTGCTGGTGGCCGTCCTGCAGGCGTTCATCTTCGCCACTCTGACCGCTATCTACCTCGGCGGCGCGGTCGCCGAAGACCACTAAAGGAGCCAATCGTCGTGCACATAGCTTTGATCACCCTTCTGGCGGCCGCTACCGAAGAAACCGCCAAGGCCGGAAAGTCGATCGGCCTCGGCGTCGGCGGTGGCCTCGGCGCCGTCGGGGCGGGCGTCGGCATCGGCATCATCTTCGGCAAGGCCATTGAAGCCATCACCCGTCAGCCCGAGATGCGCGATGAGATCACGCAGCTGCAGTGGCTCGGCTTCGCGCTTACCGAGGCCTGCTTCTTCTACGGCCTCGTCGCGGGCCTGCTGGCCGCGTTCATCGTCTGAGTCATGCTCGGCGCTCTCGCACAACCAGCGGTCCTCGCGGCCTCGAAGGGCAGCTTCCTGATCAAGCCGGGCATCGGCTTGATGATCTGGACGCTGCTCGTGTTCGTGGTGACGATGGTGCTGCTCTCCCGCCTGGCCTTCCCGCGCATCTCCGAAGCGCTCGAACGCCGCAAGCGCAACATCGAAGAGTCGATCGACACCGCCGAGCGCACGCGCAAGGAGGCCGACGAGCTGCTGCACGAATACCGCGAGCGCCTGAAGGAGGCGCGCGCGCAGGCCGAAGAGATCATGCAGCGCGCACGCCAGTCCGCCGACGCCCACGAGCACGAGTCCAAGGAGCGCGGCCAGGAGATCATCGAGGAAGCCGCCCGCAAAGCCGAGCGCGACATTGATGCCGCGAGCAAACGCGCGCTGGACGACATCCGCAAGGAGGTCGCGGACCTGACGGTGCTCGCAACCGAGAAGGTCACGCGCAAGACGCTGAACACCGAGGACCAGAAGCGGCTCGTGCAGGAGGCGCTTTCCGAGCTCGACTTCTCGTCCATCTCATCGGGGGCGTCGAACAACTGATGGAGGAGCTCGCCGAGGTATATGCCCGCTCGCTGTTCGAGGTCGCGCGCGACCAGGGCAAGCTGGATGAGCTGCGCGAGCAGCTCGGCCAGTTCGCCGATGCGCTCGATGAGAACCGCGAGCTGGCGGTGTTCTTCTTCTCGCCCTACTTCTCCACCGCGGAGAAGCAGGACGCGCTGACGCGGATCCTCGAAGGCGCGGATGAGACGTTCCTGAACTTCCTGAAGCTGTTGATCGAAAACCACCGCATGCCCGTAATCTTCCGCACCCGCCAGCAGTTCGAGCACCTGTGGGAGCAGGAGAACCAGCTGCTGCCCGTTGAGATCACGAGCGCGATCGAGCTCGACCAGGAGATGACGGAGAGCCTGGGCAAGAGCATCGGCGAGCGCGCGGGACGCAAGGTCAGACTCGCCGCCCACGTGGACCCCGACATTCTCGGCGGCATCGTGCTCAGGGTCGGCAACTCGATCCTCGATGCCTCAATTCGCAATCGACTGGAGCAGCTGCGCAGGCAGGTTGCCCAAGGAGCCTCTTAGGAAAAGACATGCAGATCAATCCAGACGAGATAACAAGCATCCTGAAGAGCCGCATCGAGGGCCTGGACGGCGGTCGTGCCGAGCTGACCGAGGTCGGCACGGTGCTGTCGGTGGCCGACGGTATCGCCCGTCTGCACGGCCTCGAGAACTGCATGTCCTTCGAGCTGCTGGAGCTGCCCCACGGCGTCACGGGCCTGGCGCTGAACCTCGAGTCCGACAACGTCGGCGCGGTGCTGTTCGGCGAGTGGGAGCACGTCTCCGAGGGCGACACCGTCAGACGCACCGGGCGGCTGCTCGACATCCCCGTGGGCGAGGGCCTGCTCGGGCGGATCGTCGACCCGCTGGGTCGCCCGCTCGACGGCAAGGGTGACATCGAGGTCGCAGAACGCCGCCCTGCTGAGTTCAAGGCGCCGGGCGTAGTCCAGCGCCAGCCGGTCACCGAACCGATGCAGATCGGCCTGAAGGCGATCGACGCGATGATCCCGATCGGCCGCGGTCAGCGAGAGCTGATCATCGGCGACCGCCAGACGGGCAAGACCGCGATCGCGATCGACGCGATCATCAACAACAAGGACACCGGTGTCGTCTCGGTCTATGTGGCGATCGGCCAGCGCATGTCCACCGTGGTCGCACTCGCGCAGACGCTCGACGAACACGGCGCGCTCGACAATACGATCATCGTCGCCGCGCCCGCCGATGAGGCCGCGCCGATCAAGTTCATGGCGCCCTATGCGGGTTGCGCGATGGGGGAGTACTTCCTCTACAACGGCAAGCACGCGCTGTGCGTGTACGACGATCTGACCAAGCACGCCTACGCCTACCGGCAGATGTCGCTGCTGCTGCGCCGCCCGCCGGGCCGTGAGGCATACCCGGGCGACGTCTTCTACCTGCACTCCCGCCTCTTGGAGCGCGCGGTCAAGCTCAACGACGACCTCGGCGGCGGCTCGCTGACGGCGCTGCCGGTGATCGAGACGCAGGCCGGCGACGTCTCGGCCTACATCCCCACGAACGTAATCTCGATCACCGACGGGCAGATCTTCCTGGAGTCGGCGCTGTTTAACTCGGGCGTGCGCCCCGCGATCAACGTTGGGATCTCGGTCTCGCGCGTCGGCGGCAACGCGCAGATCGGCCCGATGAAGAAAGTCGCGGGGCGGATCAAGCTCGAGCTCTCCCAGTACCGCGACCTCGAGGCCTTCGCGCAGTTCGGCTCCGACCTCGACGCCGACACGCAGAAAACGCTGGCCCGCGGCGAACGTCTGGTGGCGACGTTGAACCAGCACGAGCGCGAGCCGCTTGCGGTCGAGGATCAGGTCGTGCAGATCTTCGCGGCTACGAACGGCTTCCTCGACCGTCTGAAGACCGCGCGTGTGGGCGAGTTCCTGGCCGAGCTGACCGAACGGATGCACTCCCAGCACAAAGACGTGCGCGAGAAGATCGCGGGCGGAGACTGGTCTGATGACACCCAGAAAGCCGTCCGCGGCGCGGTCGAGGCGTTTGCCGAGGACTTCGGCTACGACTTCGACGAGGAGGGTCTGGCGCTCGACGAGGACGCACCGCTGCGCAAGGACGACGGCACGCGCGAGGAGCAGCCGGCGGCCGCCTAGCGCGCCCGTCTCGCAACCGCCATGGCCTCACAGCGCGACGTCAAGGACCGAATCTCCTCGGTGAAGAACATCCAGAAGATCACGCGGGCCATGGAGATGGTCGCGGCGGCGCGCCTGCGCCGCGCCGAGCAGCGGATCGCGGCGCTGCGGCCCTATGCCGACGCGCTGCGGCGGATGACGCGCCAGGCCGCGAAGGCCGCGGGCGCGGAGGCGGGTCGTCTGCCGCTGCTCTCGGAGCACGAGTCCACCAGCAAAGTTGGGCTCTTGCTCGTCACGGGCGACCGCGGCCTGGCGGGTGGGTTCAACTCGCAGATCATCCGCGCGGGCGTGCGGATCGCCGATGAGTACGACGAGCAGGGCACGCAGGCCGCTTGGTATGCGACCGGGCGTCGCGGCGTCTCCTCGCTGAGCTTTCGCGGACGCGATCTGAGCGGTAGCTACACGGGCTTCGCGGACAAACCTGCCTACGCGGATGCGCGCTCGATCGCCGACGACCTGATCACGGGCTATGTCGATGGCGCGCTAGACCGGGTGGAGATCGTCTACAACGCTTACATCTCGCCGCTGACCCAGCAGGTCACGCGCGAGACGCTGCTGCCAATCTCTCAGGCCACGATCGCCGCGGAGGAGCCGGAGGCGGACGACGCCGCGAGCAGCGGACCGCGTGCGCTGGTGGACTACGAGCCCGACCCCGAGGAGATTCTCAAACGCTTGGTGCCCGACTACGTGGAGGTCTCGATTTACCGCGCGTTGGTCGAGTCCACGGCGGGCTTCTTCGGCGCGCAGATGACCGCGATGCGCAGCGCATCCGACAACGCCGGCGAAATCATCACCGACCTGACGCTGCAGATGAACCGTGCCCGCCAGGCCGAGATCACGCAAGAGATCATGGAGGTCGTTGCCGGAGCGGAGGGCTTGACCTAAGCAACCGATGGGTTACAGGCATTCGCCGTCAACGATTTTCAATTAATTTTTAATATTTAAAGAGATAAAGAGGAGAAGCGAAAAGCAATGGAGGCCAGCACCGCCACCCCGCAGAGCACCAACGGCAGCTCCAATGGACAGAACCTCGGCCGCATCGAGGAGATCCAGGGAGTAGTGATCGAGGCCGTCTTCCCCGACCGCCTGCCCGAGATCAACCACGCGATCACGGTTGCCCGCACTGCGGCCTCCAAAGAGGAGGAGGCCGAGGGCGTCAGCCCCGGCGCCGAGGACGAGTTGCTCGTCTGCGAGGTCCAGCAGCACCTCGGCGACGACCGCGTGCGCGCGGTCGCGATGGACACCACCGACGGTCTCGCGCGCGGAGCTGTCGTGGTCGACACTGGCGCTCCGATCACCGTGCCCGTGGGCGACGCGACGCTCGGGCGCATCTTCAACCTGCTCGGCGAGCCGATCGACCTCGGCGAGCCGCTGCCCAAGGACACGCCGCGACGCAACATCCACCAGGACGCGCCGCGCGTCGAGGACCTGACCCCGACCACGGAAATGTTCGAGACCGGCATCAAGGTCATCGACCTGCTCGCGCCCTACGCCAAGGGTGGCAAGGTCGGGCTGTTCGGCGGCGCCGGCGTCGGCAAGACCGTGCTGATCCAGGAGCTGATTCACAACCTCGCCAAGGAGCACGGCGGGTTGTCGGCCTTCTGCGGCGTGGGCGAGCGCTCGCGCGAGGGCAACGACCTGTGGCTGGAGATGAAGGAGTCGGGCGTGCTCGACAAGACGATGCTCGTCTTCGGGCAGATGAACGAGCCCCCCGGAGCGCGCATGCGCGTCGCGCTCTCGGGCCTGACGATGGCCGAATACTTCCGCGACCAGGGCCAGGACGTGCTGCTGTTCGTGGACAACATCTTCCGCTTCGTGCAGGCGGGCTCCGAGGTCTCGGCGCTGCTCGGGCGGATGCCCTCGCAGGTCGGCTACCAGCCCACCCTCGAGACCGAGATGGGCCAGCTGCAGGAGCGCATCACCTCCACCAAGAACGGCTCCGTCACCTCGATCCAGGCGATCTATGTGCCCGCCGACGACTACACCGACCCCGCGCCCGCCTCGGTGTTCGCGCACCTCAACGCCACCACCGCGCTGTCGCGCTCGATCTCCGAAAAAGGCATCTACCCCGCGGTCGACCCGCTGGACTCGACCTCCACGATCCTGAAGGCCGACATCCTCGGCGAGGACCACTTCCGCGTCGCCAACGAAGTCAAGGAGATCCTGCAGCGCTACAAGGAGCTGCAGGACATCATCGCGATCCTCGGGATCGACGAGCTCTCCGACGAGGACAAGCTGATCGTGCAGCGCGCCCGTAAGATCGAGCGCTTCCTCTCCCAGCCGTTCTTCGTGGCCGAACAGTTCACCGGCACCCCCGGCGCTTACGTGCCGATCGCCGAGACGATCCGCGGCTTCGAAGAGATCATCCAGGGCAAGCACGATGAGGTGCCCGAGTCGGCCTTCTTCTTGAAGGGCACGATCGAGCAGGTCGTCGAGGCCGCCAAAGGCAAATAATGGCGCGGACCAAGTTCCCAGTCGAAGTCCTGACGCCCGAGGGCGAGGTGTTCAGCGAGGAGATCGAGATGCTCTCCACGCGCACGGCGGTCGGCTCGATCGGCGTGCTCGCCAACCACGAGCCCGTGCTCGCGATGCTCGAACCCACCGAGCTGCGGCTGTACCGCTCCGAGGGCGACATCGTGCGCTTCGCGCAGGCCGAGGGCTATCTGCAATTCGCCGAGAACCGTGCGCTGGTGCTGGTCGAGGAGGCGATCGCGCCCGAGGCGCTTGACCGCCAGACGTACGAGACCCGCCTCAAAGAAGCCCAAGAGGCCGCGGAGCGGGCCGGGGCCGGCACCGAGCAGCAGGCACGCGCGCAGCGCGACATCCGCCGCTACGAAGCCTTCCTCGCCGTCGGCTCCTAGTCGTCGGCTAGGCTGCCAGCATGGCGAGCCCGGACCCCGCAAGCGCACACTTCGCCAGCAAGCGGCCGGGGTGGTTTACGGCCCACGTCTTCAACCCGCTCGTGAACCTCGTGATGCGTAGCGGCATCAGCCTGCTGGGCTCGCGCGTGCTCGAGGTGCGCGGGCGCTCCAGCGGCGAGCCGCGGCGTACGCCCGTGAACCTGTTGAGCGTCGAGGGTACCCGCTACCTGGTCGCCCCGCGCGGTGAGACCCAGTGGGTGCGCAATCTACGCGCCGCCGGCGAGGGACGGCTGCTGCTGGGGCGGCGCAGCGAGCGGTTCAGCGCCGTGGAGCTGCGCGACGAGGCCGAGAAGGTGCCGATCCTGCGTGCCTACCTCAAGCGCTGGAAGGCCGAGGTCGGCGTGTTCTTCGACGGTGTCGGGCCCGACTCGCCCGAGCCGGAGATGCTCGCCGCGGCGCCCAAGCACCCGGTCTTCCGGATCGCCGCCCCCACTGGCGGCTAGCCTTCCCGCCCATGAGTGTCTCCCCTGAGCCAATCGGCGTGATCGGCACCGGCTATGTCGGGCTCGTCACCGCCGCGGGCTTTGCCGAGCTCGGTAGTCAGGTCTGGTGCGTGGACATCGACGCCGAGAAGATCGCGCGGCTGCGCGCGGGCGAGGTGCCGATCTACGAGCCGGGCCTGGAGGAGTTGCTGCGCAAGAACGCCGAGCGCCTGCACTTCTCCACCGATCTCAGCGACGCCCTGGAGCACGCGCGGCTGCTGTTCGTGGCCGTCGGCACGCCCCCCACCTACTCGGGCGACGCCGACCTGTCCGCGGTCAACGCCGTGATCGACGCGATCCCCGCCTCCGAAGATCACGCGCTGGTGATGAAGTCCACGGTGCCCTCCGGCACCGGCGTGTCCGTCAGGCGGATGTTCGAGGAGCAAGGGAAGGGGGGGCTCGCCTACGTCTCGTGCCCTGAGTTCCTCAAGGAGGGCTCGGCGATCAAGGACTTCATGCATCCTGACCGCGTCGTGGTCGGTGACGTCGGCGACTGGGCCGGCGACGCCGTGGTCGAGCTGTACGCGCCGCTGCAGGCGCCGCTCGTGCGCACGGACATCGCCAGCGCCGAGATGGTCAAGCTCGCCTCCAACGCCTTCCTCGCCACGAAGATCTCCTTTATCAACGAGATCGCCAACGTCTGCGAGGAGACCGGCGCCGACGTGGTTGAGGTCGCGCGTGGGATGGGCCTGGACGACCGCATCGGCCCCAAGTTCCTGCAGGCCGGGATCGGCTTCGGCGGCAGCTGCTTTCCCAAGGACGTCGACGCGCTCAAGCAGCTCGCCGGCAACTCCGGCTACCACTTCCAACTGCTGACCAGCGTGATCGAGGTCAACGAACTGCAGAAGCGACGCGTGATCGGCAAGCTGCACAAGCACCTCGGCGGCCTGGTCGACAAGCGCGTAGCGCTGTTCGGCCTGGCCTTCAAGCCGAACACCGACGATATGCGCGAGGCCTCCTCGTTGGTGCTCTCCGCCCGTTTGAACGCCGACGGGGCGGTCGTTACCGCCTATGACCCCGTCGCCGAGGAGCAGGCCCGTAAGCTCGTCAGCGGCATCGGCTTCGCGGGCTCGCCGCTGGAGGCCGCCGCGGGTGCGGACGCCGTGGTGCTGGTCACCGAGTGGCCCGAGTTTTTGCAGCTCGACTGGAACGAGGTCGCCGCCACGATGCGGGGACGCCTCGTGATCGACGGGCGCAACGCGCTCGACCCCGAAGCCCTGCGCGTCGCGGGGCTCGTCTATGAGGGCGTTGGGCGCGGTGATCGCCGTCGGCAGCAGCGCGGGACCGAGCAGAGCGAGGTGCAGGCCTGATGCAGGCGGTGATCCTCGTGGGCGGCGAGGGCACGCGGCTGCGGCCGCTGACCTCGACCGTGCCCAAGCCGGTCGTGCCGCTCGTGGACCGACCCTTCATCGCGTTCATGCTCGACTGGCTGGTCACGCACGGGATCGACGACGTGATCATGTCCTGCGGGTTTCTCGCCACTAGCGTGCGCAACGTGTTGGGCGACGGCTCCGCCTACGGCGTGCGCCTGCGCTTCGTCGAGGAGCCCGACCCGCGCGGCACCGCGGGCGCGCTGAAGTACGCGGAGTCAATGCTCGACGAGCGCTTCCTGATGCTGAACGGCGATGTGCTCACCGATATCGACCTGACGGCGCAGATTGCCCAGCACGAGCAGAGCGGCGCGAGCGCGACGCTCGCGTTGGTCCCGGTCGCCGACCCCAGTGCCTACGGCCTGGTACACCTCAACGACGACCGCTCGGTGCGCGACTTCCTGGAGAAGCCCAGCCCTGACGCGATCGACACGAACCTGATCAGCGCGGGCGCCTACGTGCTCGAGCGCTCGATCCTCGAGCTGGTGTCCGCGGATCGCAACGTCTCGATCGAGCGTGAGGTCTGGCCGCGCCTGATCGGCAACGGGCTCTACGGCTTCCCGGCCGAGAGCTACTGGCTGGACATCGGCACGCCCGAGCGCTATCTGCAAGGCACCTTCGACATCATCGAGGGCAACGTCAAGACCGCGGTCGGTGAGCGGCTGGGCGCCGACTGGCTCGCGATCGACCCCGGCGCCGAGACGCAGGGACGCGTGATCCCGCCCGCGGTCCTCGAGCGCGGCGTGAAGGTCGCCCCGGGCGCCCAGGTCGGCAGCTTGGTGGTGCTCGGCGAAGATGTGTCGATCGGCGCGGACACCACAGTCGAGCGCTCTGTGATCCTCAAGGGCGCCGAGATCGGGGAGGGCTGCACGCTGCGTGACTGCATCGTCGCCGCGGGCGCGCGCATCGGCGCGCGCACCACGATCAGCGGCGGGGCCGTGCTCGGAGAGGGTGTGACCGTGGGGGCGGATAACGTGATCGCCCACGGAGCGCGTATCTTCCCGGGGGTAGCGTTGCCCGACGGCGCCATCAAGTTCTAATCCAGGAGGCGAGCAGCACATGAGCGAAGGCGCTCCCAGCGCCACACCCACAGTGCAGGAGCTTTCGCGCGAGGAGATCGCCCGCGTCGATCTCTCCGGCCAGCTCGACGACGTGCTGGCTCTGCCAGAGCATCTGCGCGACGCGCTGTGGCGTGTGGAGTCCGCGATCATGCAGGACTTCGACACCTCCGCGGGTCTTGTCGTCGCGGGGATGGGCGGCTCTGCGATCGGTGGTGCACTCGCGCGCGCTGCGCTCTCCGACCACGCCACGCGCCCGATCTTCGTCACCCGCGCCTATGGGCTGCCGCCTTGGACCACCCCCGACACGATGGTGCTGTGCGCCAGCTATTCGGGTAACACCGAGGAGACGCTCGCCTGCTATGAGTCCGCGGGCGCGCTCGGCGCCAGGCGCACGGTCGCGACGACCGGCGGGCGCCTGGCGGAGATGGCGCGCGCCGACGGCGTTCCCGTGATCCCGCTCCCGGGCGGTTTCCAGCCACGCGCCGCGGTGGCTTATATGACCGTCGCCGCGCTCGAGGTCGCCGCGCTATGCGGCGCCGGCCCGCGCCTGACCTCCGAGATCGACGTGGCGGCCTCGCACACCGAGCAGCTTGTGGCCGAGTGGGGCCCCGACGCGCCGGAGGACTCGCTGGCCAAGGAGGTTGCGCGCGGGCTACTCGGCACCACGCCGGTGATCGCGGGCGCCGGACTGACCACGCCGATCGGCTACCGCTGGAAGACGCAGATCAACGAGAACGCCAAGCAGCCCGCGTTCGCGCACGAGCTGCCGGAGCTTGACCACAATGAGATCGTCGGCTGGGAGGGCGCCCAAGACGTGGGCCGTTTCTCCGCGGTGTTTCTCGATGACTCCGACGCGCACCCGCGGGTCAAGGAGCGGATGGATCTGACCGAGCAGGCGATCGTCGCCAACGCCACGGCCAGCTTCCGCCTGGAGACGCGCGGGGAGACCACGATCGAGCGCGTGATCTCGCTGGTGCTGCTGGGCGACCTGGTCTCGATCTATCTGGCCGCGCTGCGCGGAGTGGACCCCGGCCCCGTGAAGGTGATCGACGACTTGAAGGCCGCGCTCAGCAAGCGCTGAGGCGCGTCCGGGCCCCGCGGGACGGGGCCGTGCGGTGTGATACCTTCGAGGCGACGGCCGAGGAGCGCTGCGACGGGCTCCGGTCCCGCCACGCTCGGCCCGTTTCCCTGAAGCAAGGGCGCTCACCTGACCGGACAGGAGAACAGTCAGCAATGACTCCCACCGCCGTCGCAACAGAAGCCGACTTCAAGGTCGCCGACCTCTCGCTGGCCGACTTCGGTCGTAAGGAGATCGTGCTCGCCGAGCACGAGATGCCGGGGCTGATGTCGATCCGCGCCGAGTACGCGGCCTCGCAGCCGCTGAAGGGCGCCCGAATCACGGGCTCGCTGCACATGACGATCCAGACCGCCGTGCTGATCGAGACGCTAACTGCGCTCGGCGCCGAGGTGCGCTGGTGCAGTTGCAACATCTTCTCCACGCAGGACCACGCCGCGGCGGCAGTCGCGGTCGGGCCGGACGGGACGCCCGAGGATCCGCAGGGCGTGCCGGTGTTCGCCTGGAAGGGCGAGACGCTCGAGGAGTACTGGTGGTGCACCGAGCAGGTGCTGAACTGGCCCGAGGGCGAAGGCCCGAACATGATCCTCGACGACGGCGGCGACGCGACGCTGCTGGTGCACAAGGGCACCGAGTACGAGGCGACGGGCTCCGTGCCCGATCCCTCGACCGCCGAATCCGAGGAGCACGAGGTGATCCTGCGCACGCTGACGCGCACGCTGGGCGAGGACCCGCAGCGCTGGACGCGGATCGGGCAGGGCATCAAAGGCGTGACCGAGGAGACCACGACGGGCGTGCACCGTCTGTACGAGATGGTCGAGTCGGGCGAGCTGCTGTTCCCGGCGATCAACGTCAACGACTCGGTGACGAAGTCGAAGTTCGACAACCTCTACGGCTGTCGCCACTCGCTGATCGACGGCATCAACCGCGCGACCGACGTGATGATCGGCGGCAAGGTCGCGGTCGTGTGCGGCTTCGGCGACGTCGGCAAGGGCTGCGCGGAATCGCTGCGCGGCCAGGGCGCGCGCGTGATCGTCACGGAGATCGACCCGATCTGCGCGCTGCAGGCCTCGATGCAGGGCTACGAGGTCAAAACGCTCGAGGAAGTGCTCGACACCGCTGACATCTTCATCACGACGACGGGCAATAAGGACATCATCACGGCGTCGCAGATGCAGCGCATGAAGCACCAGGCGATCGTCGGCAACATCGGCCACTTCGACAACGAGATCGACATCGCGGGGCTCTCGCGCCTACCGGGCATCGAGCGCGTGAACATCAAGCCGCAGGTCGACAAGTGGGTGTTCTCCGACGGCCACGCGATCATCATGCTCTCCGAGGGTCGCCTCTTGAACCTCGGCAACGCCACGGGCCACCCGAGCTTCGTGATGAGCAACTCCTTCTCCAACCAGACGATCGCCCAGATCGAGCTGTTCACGAAGAACGACGAGTACGAGAAGAAGGTCTATGTGCTGCCCAAGCATCTCGACGAGAAGGTCGCGCGGCTGCACCTGGACGCGCTCGGCGTGAAGCTGACCAAGCTCTCTGAGGAGCAGGCCGCGTACATCGGCGTGCCGGTGGACGGCCCCTACAAGCCGGACCACTACAGGTATTAGTCAGCGGATGAAGGCGATGGTTCTCGCAGCCGGGCTTGGGACCCGGCTGCGCCCGCTGACGTACGAGATCACGAAGCCGATGGTGCCGGTGCTGGATCGGCCGGTGATGGAGCACATCCTCGACCTGATCGACCGGCACGACTTCGACGGGGTGATCGCGAACCTGCACTACTTCCCGGACACGATCCGCGAGCACTTCGGCGAGCGGATCTCATATCGCTTCGAGGAGGAGTTGCTCGGCACGGCGGGGGGCGTGCGCGCGTGCGCGGAGTTCTTCGGAGACGAGCCGTTCCTGGTGATCTCGGGCGACGCGCTGACCGACATCGACCTGAGCGCCTTTGTGGCACGCCATCGCGAGGCGGGCGGGATCGCAACGCTCGCGGTCAAGCGCGTGGCCGACACGCGCGAGTACGGGGTGGTGCTGCACGATCGCGAGGGGCGGATCACGGGCTTTCAGGAGAAGCCCGAGCCCGAGGAGGCATTGTCGGATCTGGGCAACTGCGGGATCTACCTGTTCGATCCAAGGATCTTCGACTACTTCCCCGACCGCCCGTTCGTGGACTGGGCCAAAGACGTGTTCCCGGCGCTGCTGGCGAACGACGTTCCGTTCTTCATCCACGAGGTGCAGGAGTACTGGAACGACGTCGGATCACTCGCCGAGCTGCGCCAAGGCACCTTCGACGCGCTGAACGGCGAGCTGCGCCTGGAGATGGAGAGTCAGGAGGTGCAGCCGGGCGTGAGCGCCGTGGGTCCCTCACCACTGCGCGAGGACACCGACCTCGACGGCTCGGTGTGGATCGGGCGCGACGTTCAGATCGGCGCGGGCGTGCGCCTGATGGGGCCGATCGTGCTGGGCGACGGCGCGAAGGTCGGCGACGGCGCGCAGCTGCGCGAAAGCATTCTGTTTCCTGGCACAAAGGTTGCGCCAGGGGCGATCTTGATCGGCGCGATCGCGGGACACGAGGGCATCCTGCAGAGCATGCGCCGCACCCGCGGCTGAGGGCTCTTCGCGCCCGGCCGCCGGGACCGGCTCCGCATTCGGGCCCGGCGACGCTCGGCGCTTAACACGCTCGGGCCCGCCGAAGCGAACCCGAGTGCGGAAAGTGAGTCAGTGTGACAGTTGTCAGCATAACGCATGCGCAGTGGACTGTCTACAGAGCGTTAAGTCTCAGACGACTTCGTAGCGCTCGCGCCGCTGCTGCTCGCGCTCGGACTCGACGAGCGCGCGCACGAACAGCACGACCAGCGCGATCCCCATCACCAGCGACTGCTCGACGGCCATGATGAAGCCCGCGATCGACTGGTCATCGTGCGCGGAGATGCCCCAGACGCGACCGTGGTGCACGTAGTAGGAGTAGAGGGCGCTGGGCGCGAAGGCCAGACCCATGCCCAGCGCGCCCACGAACAGCTTGGTCGAGCCCATGTAGGCGATTGGCCCCATGCCGCTGAGCCGCAGGCGGGCGCGGATCGGCGAGAGTAGGTGCCACCAGTAGAGCGAGCCCGCAAGCAGGAACGTGACGTGCTCGAGCACGTGCACGACCGGGTGGCGCAGCGCGACGTCGTAGGCCGCGGGAATGTGCCACAGCCAGATTACGCTGATGTAGAGACACACCGCGAAGGCAGGGCTAGCGAGCGGGCCGGCGCGGTGCTCGAGGTCCTGAACCGCACGCGTCATGGGTCGCAGCAGCACCTTGGTGAAGCCGAGGATCGCCAGGATCGGCACCACGTCCAGCAGCAGCATGTGTTGGATCATGTGCATGAAGAACAACTGGTCCGCGAGCGCGTCCACGGGGGAGACGAGCGCTGCCAACGTGAACAGCAGCGCCCCTAGAAAGCAGGCCAGGCGCCAGATTGGTGCATCGACCGTGGGGCGGGGGGAGTCGCCGGTGCGCACGCTCCACCAGCGGCGGAGGTAGGCGCCGCCGACGATCGCCACGCCGATCAGCACGCCGGGCTCGAGCGTCCAGGACAGGTTTGCGCTCACGTTCGCGGCCACCGGCATGATTCTCGCACCGGGTCGCGAAATCCGACGTGGACGAACGGCCTAAACGGGTATCTCGATGGACATCCGCTACCGGCGGGCGTAGCATCAACTCAGCGCCAGAGCACCGACCAAAGGAGCCTGTGATGCAGATAGACATCAAGGGTCGCAATGTTTCGGTAACCGACGAGGTCCGCACGCACGCGGAGCGACGTCTGGACAAGGTCGCGCGGCAGGTCTCGGAGTTCGCGCGCGTGGAGATCGAGGTCTTCAAGGAGCCAAATCCGCGCGTCGCCGACTGCCACGTAGCCGAGGCGACTCTCTATCTGAAGGGCACCACGCTGCGCGCCCGCGACCGCTCCCCGGAGATGTTGCACTCGCTGAACCTGATCGTCGACGAGCTCTCGCGCCAGGTCAAGCGCTACCGCGACAAACGCCGCCACCGCCGCGAGGCGCGGGTCGCCGCGGCCAGGGACCGGCACGCGGCCGAGGTCGCGCGGACGATCGAGCCGCCGGTCGTGGAGCTGCCGGGCATGGAGATGCCGGCGATCGGGCTAACGGCCACGTAACAGCCGAGGCCGGCGCTGGGCGGCGAATACGCGGCGGCGGCCGCGGTCTTGGGACGGAAACGATCGACCGCGGCTGACGCGGTTCGCCGAAGGGCGCATAGGTTGTCGATCCGGGTGACTACCAGCGCTGGGCACGCTAAACAGTCGCGGTAGGGGGTAGACGGCGCGCGCGGGAAAGCTATCCTTGGCCCATGCCCTCACTGCTCGATCGCGCGCTAAACGCGGGCGAGGCCAAGAAGTACAAGACCTACCAAAAGCGCGTAGCGCTGATCAACGCGTTCGAGGGGGAGCTGGAACACGACTCGGACGCGGAACTGCGCGAGCGGATGGACGTGTTGCGCGACCGTGCGGCCGAGGGCGAGTCGCTAGATGCGCTGCTGCCTGAGTGCTTCGCGATCGTGCGCGAGACCGGCAAGCGCAAGATGGGCATGCGCCACTTCGACGTGCAGATGATCGGCGCGATGGCGCTGCACGACGGGCAGATCGCGGAGATGAAGACCGGCGAGGGCAAGACGCTGACCGCGACGCTGGCGGTCGTGCTCAATTCGCTGGCCGTGCGCGAGGGCGTCGAGACCCCCGAGGGCGAGCGCCCGGAGCGTAAGGGCGTCCACCTCGTCACAGTCAACGACTACCTAGCTCGCCGCGACGCGGAATGGATGAGCCCGATCTATGACGCCCTCGGCGTGAGGGTCGGGATCATCGAGAATCAGCAGCCTTACGATGAGAAGCAGGCCGCCTACGCCTGCGATGTGGTCTACGGCACGAACTCGGAGTTCGGCTTTGACTACCTGCGCGACAACATGGCCACGGACCTCGCAGAAAAGGTCCAACGCGGCCATCCGTTTGCGATCGTAGATGAGGTCGACAACATCCTGATCGACGAGGCGCGCACGCCGCTGATCATCTCCGGCGCGCCCGAACAGGCGGCTGACCTATACGTGAAGTTCGCGCGCCTAGCGCCGCGAATGATCGAAGGCAAGACGCCGGAGGGGATGGACCCGCGCTCGAAGAAGTCCTTCGTGGCGGACTTCGACTTCGAGGTGGATGAGAAGCAAAAGACGGTCGCAATCACCGAGCAGGGTGTGGCCAAGGCGGAGAAATTCCTGGGCATCGATCACCTCTACCGCGCCGAGAACGGCCACTTGGTCAACCACCTGATTCAGTCGCTGCGCGCGGAGGCGCTCTACAAGAAGGACGTTGACTACGCGGTGATCGACGGCGAGGCGAAGATCATCGATGAGTTCACGGGGCGCATCCTCGACGGTCGGCGCTGGTCAGAGGGCCTGCACCAAGCGATCGAGGCCAAGGAGGGCGTCTCGATCCAAGAGGAGAACCAGACGCTCGCGACGATCACCTACCAGAACTTCTTCCGCCTCTACGACAAGCTCGCGGGCATGACCGGCACCGCGCTGACCGAGGCCACGGAGTTCATGAAGATCTACGAGCTGCCGGTGGTACAGGTCCCCACGAACATGGAGATGGTCCGCGACGACCGCAACGACCAGATCTATAAGACCAAGGAGGGCAAGTGGAACGCGGTGGTCAAAGAAATTGCCGCCCGTCACCAGAACGGACAGCCAGTGCTCGTGGGCACGATCTCAGTCGAGGTCTCAGAGCTGCTTGGTGATCGTTTGATCAAGAGCGGGATCAAGCACACGGTGCTGAACGCCAAGCCCGAGCACGCTGAGCGCGAGGCGGAGATCGTCGCCGAGGCCGGCCAGCCGGGTGCGGTCACGATCGCGACCAACATGGCGGGTCGTGGCGTGGACATCAAGCTCGGCGGCAACGCCGAGCACCTCGCTCGTCTTGAGCTTGCGCGCCAGGGCGTGGAGCCCGACGCCGAGGACTACGAGCAGCGCCTGGCGGATGTGCTCCCCTCGCTGGAGGCGAAGATCGAGGAGGACCGCCAGCACGTGATGGCCGCGGGTGGTCTGTTCATCTGTGGCACCGAGCGCCACGAGTCGCGACGCATCGATAACCAGCTGCGCGGCCGCGCCGGGCGCCAGGGCGACCCCGGCGAGAGCCGCTTCTTCCTATCCGCCGAGGACGATCTGGTGCGTCTGTTCGCGGGCGATCGCATCTATCGCATCCTCGACAAACTCGGCGGTGTCGATGAGGAGGGCAACGAGGAACCGATCGAGGCGAGCATGCTCTCCAAGCAGATCGAGAAAGCCCAAAAGAAGGTCGAGGAACAGAACTTCCTGATCCGCAAGCGCGTGCTCGAGTACGACGACGTGATGAACGAGCAGCGGCGCGTGATCTATGCCTATCGCGACGAGGTGCTCGAAGGCAAGAGCATCGGCGAGGAGGCGCGGCGCGAGGTTGGCAACGTGATCGAGCGCACGATCGATCAGTACACGCTGGGCGACTTCATGGAGGACTGGGACCTCGATGGCATGTTCACCGCGCTGGGGCAGTTCTTCCCGCTCGATCTCGAGGAGCAGGACCTCGACCCCGAGCGGGTCGACCGCGTGGTGCTGAGCGACCGCATCACCGAGCTGGCGATGACTCGCTACGAGGATCGCGAGCAGGCGCTGGGCGAGGAGCTGATGGGGGCGCTGGAGCGCTTCCTGCTGCTGCAGATCATCGACGAACGCTGGCGCGAGCACCTGTTTGACATGGACTACCTGCGCGAAGGCATCCACCTGCGCGGCTTTGCCCAGATCGACCCGCTGGTCGCCTACAAGAACGAGGCCTTCACGCTGTTCGGCGACCTGATGAACAGCGTTTGGACCGACTTCGCGCGCATGATCTACAACGTCCAGGTCAACGTCGAGGGCGAGAACGGCGGCGGTGCACCGGGCCCGAGCTTCGCGGCCGCGGGCAGCTCCACGCGCGCGGGGCGCGTCTCATACTCGGGCGGCGAAAGCACCGCCGGCGCGGGCGCGATGGCTGCGGCCGCAGCGGCGGCTGGCGTCGGCGCGGGCGCCGCCCAGGGCTACGCCGAGAACGGGCTAGAGGAAGAAGTGATGCCCGTGGTCGAGCAGCGCGTCGTCGATGAGGAGCACACCGTTGGGCGCAACGATCCCTGTTGGTGTGGCTCGGGTAAGAAGTTCAAGAAGTGCCACGGCGCCTAAGGCGTCCGTGGACACTTCGCCTGGCGGCGTCCTCGGTCGCTCGCGTGCGTTGCACGCCACGCTCCCTGCGTCCTTGCCAGGCTTGGTCCACGAACGCCTTAGCGGCGGTGATCAGGGCGTCGAAGGTAGGCCCCAGGGCGCGTCGATCGCGATGCGCCAGCCGCCGGGGCCGCGGGCGTAGACAACGACTGAGTTGGCGATCTCGCTGAAGGATTCGCCGTTGCCATTGGTTCCGCTCAGCGTGAGCGTGCCGAGCACGGTGGCGGCGTCGCCGGCGGTAAAGACGCTGCTCACGTCGATCTGCATGCTCACGCCGCTGTCGACGAGTGTCTGCAGGGCGGCGGCGATCGTGTCCTTGCCACGGACGCTCTGACCGTCGGGCTGGATCATTACCGCGTCTTCGAGCCACAAGTCCGCGGCGGCGCGCACGTCGCCGGCCCTGACGGCGGCGGCCAACGCTTCGGCAAGCGCCTCGGGGGTGTCGGTGCGCACGGGCGGAGCATATTGTCGAGACCCAGGTGAGGCGGCGCCGTGATCGTGGGACTCGGCTGGCGGCGTTGATAGCGTGGGGGTGTGGTCACAACCGCTCCCAGCGAGTCAATTCCTGAGCGACTGGCCTCGATCCGTGAGCAGATGAAGCTGCTCGCGGACTATCTTTGACCCGGCTGGGCTGGGCGAGCGCGTGGCGACGCTCGAGGCAGAGATGGGGGCCACTGGCTTCTGGGATGACTCCGAGCGCGCGGCGGCGGTGTCGGGTGAGCACTCGCGCGCCTCGAGGCGTCTGGAGCAGTTCAACGCACTAAGGAGCGACGTCGAGGACCTCGACGCGTTGGTGGAGATGGCGGTGGAGGAGGAGTCGCTGCAGGCGGAGGTGGACGAGCAGATCGCTTCGGTCGAGGCGCGCCTGGCGGAGCTCGAGGAGCAGCGCCTGTTCTCGGGCCAGTACGACGCGGGTGACGCGCTGGTGGACGTGAACGCGGGGGCGGGGGGGACCGACGCGCAGGACTGGGCGGAGATGGTGCTGCGGATGGAGATGCGCTGGGCCGAAGGCCGCGGCTTTCAGGTCGAGTTGCTGGAGGTAAGCCCAGGCGAGGAAGCCGGCATCAAGTCGGCGACGTTCCGCGCTTCGGGTGAGAACGCCTACGGCCTGTTTGGTGCCGAGCGGGGAGTGCACCGGCTGGTGCGCCTGTCGCCGTTTGACTCCGCGCACCGACGCCAGACGAGCTTCGCGGGGGTAGAGGTGGCGCCGGTGGTCCAGGACACGGGCGAGGTCGAGATCAACGAGGATGACCTGCAGGTCGACACCTACCGCGCCTCGGGCGCGGGCGGGCAGCACGTGAACAAGACGGACTCCGCCGTGCGGATCACCCACCGACCCAGCGGGATCGTGGTGCAGTGCCAGAACGAGCGCTCGCAGTCCTCCAACCGCGCTACGGCGATGGCGATGCTGCGCGCGAAGCTGCTGGAGCAGCACGAGCGCGAGCGCCAGGAAGAGATCGCGCGCGAGAAGGGCGAGGCACAGGACGTGAACTTCGGCTCGCAGATTCGCTCCTACGTGCTGCACCCCTACACGCTGGTCAAGGACCACCGCACGGGTGTGGAGATGGGCGACGTGCAGCGGGTGCTGGACGGGGACCTCGACGGCTTCGTGCGGGCCCACCTGCTGTCGGCGGCGTCCTCGGGCGAAGACTAGGAGTGGGGGCTGTCGCGGGCATGAGCGCCGAGGAGCTGCGGGAGTTGGTGGCGCGGGCGCTGGCAGAGGACGTGGGCAGCGGCGACGTCACGACGGCAGCGACGGTCGCTGCGGATGCGCAGGCACGGGCGTCGATCGCCCAGAAGGCGCCAGGCTCGATCTATGGCCTGGAGGTGGCGGAAACGGCGTTTCGGCTGCTGGACGAGCAAGCGCGCGTGGAGCGCCTGGTCGAGGAGGGCGTCTGGCGCGAGCAGGGCGGCCCCGTGATGTCGGCGCAGGGCAGCGCGCGGACCCTGCTGACGGCGGAGCGCACGGCGCTGAACTTCCTCACGCACCTCTCGGGTGTGGCGAGCATGTCGGCGCGCGCGGCGCAGGCGGTGGAGGGGACAGGTGCGAGGGTGCTCGACACGCGCAAGACGACGCCGGGGCTGCGCATGCTGGAGAAGGCGGCGGTCGCCGCAGGTGGCGCGAGCAACCACCGCGTGGGCCTGTTCGACGCGATCCTGATCAAGGAGAACCACATCGCGGCGGCGGGCGGGATCGAGGCCGCGGTGCAGCGCGCCCGTGAGCACGCACCGCAGCTGGCGGCGACGCTTGAGGTCGAGGTGCGCAATCCAGATGAGATCGAGCAGGCGCTGCGAGCTGGTGCGCCGCGGCTGCTGCTGGACAACATGGACGAGGCCCAGTTGCGCACGGCGGTTTCGCAGGTGGCGGGCCGGGCCGAGCTCGAGGCCAGCGGCGGCGTGACGCTGCAGACACTACGTGCGGTTGCGCAGACTGGCGTGAACTGGGTCTCGATGGGAGCGCTGACGCACTCTGCCCCCGCGCTGGACTTGTCGCTGATCCTTGAGCTTGCCGGCTAGAGCCTTTCGGAGCCGATGTATCATGCCTCGCTCGTGACGGGGCGGGACTCACTCAAGGATCGGGAGGGAGGCCCTGTGGCGCGGGTGGGGAAGGCCGCCTGGCAGGGTCTGTGGCGTGGCGCTACGCGCTTCCAACACTCCAGCGAAACCGCGCGGCGCTTGGTCACGGCGGCGACACGACCGCTGCGCTACAGCGACCTGCGCGTGCTGCGGGGATCGATGGCGGGCGTCCGCCTCAATCTTGGCGGCTCGTTCTTGCGCTACCTAACGGGCGACGCCGAGCCGGAGGTGCAGCAGGCGCTGGCGGAACTGATCAAGCCGGGCCAGACGGTCTACGACGTGGGGGCGAACATCGGTTTCTTCACGATCCTCTGCTCACGGCTGGTCGGCCCCGAGGGTCACGTCTACGCGTTTGAGCCGATTCCCCAGAACCTTAAGACGCTGCATCACAACGTGGCGCTGAACCGGCTGGAGAACGTGACGATCGTCGAGCAGGCGCTGTCCTCCTCGACGGGCACGGCGGAGATGTTTGTCTCGCCATGGTCGGCCTTTCATTCGCTGAACATGGAGGGGGCAACCAAACAAGAGGACCACGGGCCGGAGGAGGGCGAGATCACGGTGCGGACGATCAGGCTGGACGAGTTCGTCCAAGGCCAGGGCGTACGGGCCCCGGACCTAATCAAGATCGATGTGGAGGGCGCGGAGCTGATCGTGGTGGAGGGGATGCGCGAGACGCTTCGAACGGTCCAGCCGCTGCTGCTGGTGGAGCTGCACGACACGAAGCTCGGCTACGGCGAGTTCGTGGACGCGATCGATTACCGTGCGCGGGTGATCGACGGCGACGGTCCGGAGCTGGCGGACGCGGATCGCAACGTCCACACGATCGCTTGGCCGCGCGAGCGCGACATGGCGGGCGTGGCGATCTGCGGCTGAGTCGGCGCGCTTTCGAGCGACCCGCGCGGCCGGGTCGGGGCAGCGGCCGCGGATAGAATGCATGCGATGGCCTTGACGCTTCCGATGGCCCCCACGCCCGCGGTGGACGGCGCTCTCTCGCCGGCTGAGATCGCGGCGATGAAGGCGGAGGTGCGCGGGCTGGCAGCCGAGCGCGGCGCGGTGATCCTGGCCCACAACTACCAGGTCCCGGAGGTGCAGGACGTCGCGGACTACGTGGGCGACTCGCTGGGACTATCGCGCCAGGCAGCGGCGGCGGACGGCGAGACGATCGTCTTCTGCGGCGTGCACTTCATGGCGGAGACAGCCTCGATCCTGTGTCCGCAGAAGACGGTGCTGATCCCCGACCTCGACGCGGGTTGCTCGCTGGCGGCCTCGATCGACGCGGAGCAGCTGGCGGACTGGCGCGCGAGGTACCCGAAGGGCGTCGTGGTGATGTACGTGAACACGACGGCGGAGGTCAAGGCGCTGACGGACTACTGCTGCACCTCGGCGAACGCGGTGGACGTGGTGCGCCACATCTACGAGACGCATGGCTCGGAGACGGAGATCCTGTTCGGGCCGGACATGTGGCTGGGCGCCTACGTGGAGAAGGAGCTGGGCAAGCGGATGCACGTCTGGGACGGCGAGTGCCACGTGCACGCGGGCATCCGTCCCGCGGACATCGAGGCCACGCGCGCGGCGCACCCCGGCGCGGACTTCCTGATCCACCCGGAGTGCGGCTGCTCCACGAGCGTGATGGAGTACGTGGCGGCGGGCGACATCTCCTCGGAGGGGGTGCACATGCTCTCCACGGGCGGGATGCTGCGCTACGCCGAGGACGCCGAGTCGGCGATCGCAGGGCGCGGCGGCAACGGGCGCGGGCAGGTGGCCGAACCGGGCTTGGATACCTCCGCTATCGACGAGGGTCGAGTCGAGTCGCGCGAGGTCGTCGTCGCGACCGAGACCGGCATGCTCTATCCGCTGCAGATGGCTGCGCCGGATGTCGAGTTCATCCCGGCGAACGCCGAGGCCTCCTGCGTCTACATGAAGATGATCACGCTGCCAAAGCTGCGCGACGCGCTGCGTGAGATGAAGTTCGAGGTGCGGGTGCCGGAGGAGATCGCCGTGAAGGCGCGGGTGCCGATTGACCGGATGGTGGCGCTGGGCTGAGATAGCGGATTCGCTAACTATATGCAGCTAGACTTACCGAGTACGCTATGCTGGGTGCATGGTCGTGAGGAACGACAACGTTGCGAGTGCCCTGATTGCGGATATTCGACGGGCGTCGGGGCTGACCCAGGCAGAGCTTGCGCGCCGCTCGGGCCTGCAATCGTCTGTTCTGAGCGCATATGAGCATGGTCATAGGCAGCCTTCGGTGGCGGCTCTCTCTCGCATAGCGTGTGCGGCAGGTTTGACAATCTGCGTCGGGCCGCCGTCTGACGAGGCTGCGCTGGAGCGGGCTGGCAAGGTGCTGATCGACGTGCTCGGTCTCGCTGACCGGATGCCGTCTCGGCCGCGTGGCGAGCTTGCATATCCGCCGCTCATACGGCTGGCGGCATGAGCGAGGGCCTTGCGGAGCGGCTGCTCGCGGTGCACGACGCGCTTCGAGGAGCTGGTTTTCCACACGCGATCGGAGGCGCGATCGCGCTCGGGTACTGCACGCTGGAAGCGCGAGCGACCCAAGATGTCGACGTCAACATCTTCGTGTCGCCGAACCGCACACGCGAGGTATTCGCGATCCTGCCGGACCAGATCGCAGTGACGGGGCGCGACCTCGAACAGGCCGAACGCGACGGACAGGTCCGGCTTCGCTGGGGAATGACGCCGATTGACCTGTTCTTCAGCGTCCTGCCATTGCACGACGAGGTGGAGCGGAACATCCGTCAGGTGCCGTTCGGCGATCGCACGATCCCGGTCCTGGGCTGCACGGGCTTGGCCGTATTCAAGGCGATGTTCGATCGCCCGCGCGACTGGGTTGACATCGAAGCAATGATCGAGGCCCGTTCGCTGGACGTCGAGGAGGCGCGGCGCTGGATTGTGGAGATGGTCGGCGAGGGCGACCGCGCGGAGAAGCTCGCGGCGCTGCGACCGAAGGCCTAGAACGGTGGCCCTAGAACTCCTCAACCGAATGCGGTCCAACGCAGGCGACGGCGAGGTTGTCGGCGACACCGGCGGCCACCTCGCGCACCTCCTCGAAGGTAACGGCGTCGAGCGCGGCGATTGCCTCGTCGGGGTCGATCGGCTCGCCGAAGACGATCTGCTGGTTGGCGGCGTAGCGCGCGACGGCGTTGGTGTTCTCGAAGGAGAGCACGAGCCGCCCGGCGGCGTAGGCGCGGGCGCGCTTGACCTCCTCCTGGGTGGGTCCGTCGTCGCGCAGCTCGTCGACGATCTGGCGCATGCGCGTGTAGGCCTCGATGCACTTCGCGGACTCCAGGCCCGAGCCGAGCTGCAGGATCGGCACGTCGGCGAAGGCGTGGTTGATCGCGTAGACCGAGTAGCAGAGGCCGCGCTTCTCGCGGATCTCATCGAACAGGCGCGAGCCCATCGAGCCGCCGAGCAGCGTGGAGTAGATCGACAGTGCGGCCCGCTGGCGCACGTCTGAGACCGTGACCTCGGGCCGGTAGATCATCCGCAGGTGCGACTGGTTGGTGTCGCGCTGCTCGACTAGCGTCTCGGGCGCGAAGGCTGGCGCGGGGTCGTAGGCGTCGGGCGCGGGCAGCGCAGGGAAGCGCCCGAACAGCTCCTGCAACTCCTGCTCATCCGGCAGGTGCTCGGTGTTGCCGACGAGGAAGGCGCCGCCGCGCGCGCCGGCCCAGCGCCGCTCCCTAAAGGCGACGATGCCCTCGCGGCTGAAGCTGCGCAGGTTCTCCTCGGGGCCCAGCACGGTACGCCCGAGCGGGTGATCACCGAAGGCGGCTTTGTCGATTAGATACTCCGCGATCATCGAGGGCTGGTCGAAGGCGCGGTTGATCTCCTGGATCACGACGCCGCGCTCGCGGTCGAGCTCCTCGGCGTCGATCTTGGGCCGTCCGACGAAGTCGCTCAGCAGGTCGATCGCGGCGGGAGCGCTCTCGGCGCGGACCGTGATGTGGAAGGCGACGAGATCGTGGCTGGTGTAGGCGTTGAGCACGCCGCCGAGGTGCTCGGCGGTCTCGTTGACGTCTTTGTAGTTGGGGTACTTCTCGCCGCCCTTGAAGACGAGGTGCTCGAGGAAGTGCGCCATCCCGTTCTCCTCGGGACGCTCGTTGCGGGCACCAGCGTCGAAAGCAACGAGCACGGTCAGCGCGCGCGTGCCGGGAAGCTGGATGCGATGGATCGGCAATCCGTTTGCGGCGACGGTGCTGGTCTGGATCTGCGCCATTTCGAGGCTCAGGTTAGCTCGGCGATGCAAAACGCCTTGCATGCAGGTGATTTTGCTTGGCGTACGGAGCGAGGACGGTACCGTCACGGGCCAATGCGAGAGACCGGGAAAGCATCATTGACTACGCCGCTAGGTAGGGCGAGCACGCCGCCGATGAGGGACAGGCGTACGCACGAGCAGTCGCCCCCCGGGCACGAGCGCCGGCGCGGCGAGCACGCTGCCCCGAGCGTGGCGCTGCGTCGTTCGGCACCCCCTGTGCGTGATCCGCGCGACACGGTGGTGGAATTCCGGGGCGTTTCAAAGCTCTACGGTCCCGGCGGTGTTGGTCTGGAGCGTGCGACGTTCGCGGTGCGCCGCCAGGAGATGGTGTTCCTGGTGGGTCCGACGGGGTCGGGCAAGTCGACGATCATGCGCCTCTTGATCAAGGAGCTAGAGCCTTCGGATGGGCGGATCCGCGTGGCGGGGCGCGACCTGTCGGAGATCGAGCACAAGAAGGTGCCCTACTACCGGCGCAACGTGGGCGTGGTGTTCCAGGATTTCAAGCTGCTGCCGACGCGCACTGTGTACGACAACATCGCCTACGCGCTGCAGGTAACGGGCGCCTCGCGTAAGCAGATCCGCGCGACGCTGCCGGACATCCTGCGCCTGACAGGGCTCTCGACGAAGCTGCACAACTATCCGCACCAGCTCTCGGGCGGCGAGCAACAGCGCGTGGCGGTTGCGCGCGCGTTCGCGAGCCACCCACCGCTGCTGTTGGCCGACGAGCCCACGGGGAACCTGGACCCGGAGACCTCGATCGGGATCATGCAGCTGCTCTACCGGATCAATCGCGCGGGCACGACGGTGCTGGTGGCCTCGCACGACAACGAGATGGTGGATCGCATGCGCCGGCGCGTGATCGAGCTCAAGCGCGGGCGAATCGTGCGCGACGAGGCTTCGGGCCTGTACGGCGCGCGCGAAGAGAACACCGACGAGCTGGGCGAGCGCCTGAAACGGGAATCGACGTGAGGAGATCGGCGTGAGGCCGGGCTTCTTTTTGAAAGAGTCGTTCCGCTCGATCAAGCGCAATGCGCTGCCGAGCTTCGCGGCGCTGGCCTCGGTGCTGGTGACGACGCTGGTACTGGGCGTGTTCATCCCGGTGGTGGAGGCGACGAACGGCGCGGCTAACGACGTGCGCGGGCGCGTGCTGGTGGACGTGGACCTGACGACGAACGCGAGCCCCGCGGAAGCAGCGCGTGTGCGGGGTGAGCTTGAAAAAGCCCCACACGTCAAGCACATCCAGCTGGTCTCAAAGCAGCAGGGCTATGAACAGGAGAAGAAGCTGAACCCGCAGGCGTTCGCGCTGATCGGCTACAACCCCCTGCCGGACATCTTCCGAATCACGCCCGACAAGCCCGAGAACTCGAGTGCGGTGCGGGCGGAGCTCGATCAGTCGAGCCCGCTGGGCACACGCCTGGTGACGGACTCAGCGATCGCGGGCGTGCAGAATCGCCAGGCGCAGACGAATCAGATCCTCTCGGCCACCCGGGTGATCAAGATCACGATGGCGCTGTTGGCGGCGCTGTTGGTATTTGCGTCGATGCTTTTGATTTCGAACACGATCCGTCTGTCGCTGTTCTCGCGCCGGCGCGAGGTCGAGGTGATGAAGCTGGTCGGCGCGACCGACTGGTTCATCCGCTGGCCGTTTGTGCTCGAGGGGCTGTTCCTGGGAGCGGTCGGCGGCGCGGGGGCGATCGGGCTGCTGGCGCTGGCGAAGGTGACGCTGGTCGATCCGTTGGCGAATACGGTGAAGCTGATCTCCCAGCCGGACATGATCGCCTTCCCACTGCTGGTTGCGATCCTGATGGCCTGCGCAATCGCGGTCTCCGCGGCGGGATCTGGCATCTCGCTGCGGCGCTTTCTCAAGGTCTGACGCGTAGGCTCCAGGGGCGATGCCCCCCCGGAGACGACAGCCGCTACTGGCGGTGCTGGCGATCGCATTGCCAGTGCTGCTGGTGCTCGGCGTCTACCTAGGCGGGCACCCAGAAGACCTACCGAGCTTCGCCCGCTCGACGTTTGTGGCGAACGAGGAAACGCGCGTGGTGAGCGAAGCGATCGATCGGATCTCAAGCGACTACTACCGTCCGGTCACCAAGAGCCGGCTCACGAACGGCTCGATCTCGGGCGCGGTAGCGAGCCTGTCCGACCGCTTCTCACACTACCTCTCGCCGAAGGAATTCCGCGAATTCAACTCGCCGCCGAGCTTCACGGGCATCGGCGTGTCGGTCGCCCCCGACCGGCGCGGGCTGCGTGTGGCAAAGGTGTTCGACGGCTCGCCTGCGGCGCGGGCTGACATGGCGGTGGGCGATTTGATCGTGTCGGTGAACGCTCGCAAGCTCGCGGGCGTGCAGGCCGAAAAGGCGATCGCGCTGATCAAGGGACCGCCGGGCACGGACGTGAGGCTGGGGGTGGAGCAAAAGCGCGCGGGGCACACGGTCCTGAACACGCTGACGCTGACGCGCGCGACGATCTCCGAGCCGGTGGTGGCATCGCTGACGAAGTCGGCGCACGGCAAGAAGCTCGGCGTGGTGGCGCTGGCGACGTTCAGTCCCGGGGCGCATGGGGAAGTGCGCGAGGGCGTGGAACACGAGCTACACAAAGGTGCTCGCGGGATCGTGCTGGACCTACGCGCGAACGGTGGCGGGCTGGTGGAGGAGGCGCGGCTGATCGCGAGCATCTTTATCCAGAAGGGGACGATCGTTTCCACGCGCGGGCGCAAGGTTCAAAGCGAGACGCTGACCGCGGAAGGCGACGCGATCTCGCCGAAGATCCCGGTGGTGGTGTTGGTGGACAAGAACACGGCCTCGGCCTCGGAGATCGTGACCGCGGCGCTGCAGGATCACCACCGCGCGACGGTCGTGGGCACGCACACGTTCGGCAAGGGGGTCTTCCAGGAGGAGGAGCCGCTGTCAAACGGCGGCGCACTGGACATCACCGTGGGCGAGTACTTCACGCCGAACGGACGCAACCTGGGCGGGGGTGGCGTCAAGCAGGGTGCGGGCATCACCCCGGAAGTGCTGGTGAGCCACGGCGTCGACACGAACCACGGCTTGGAAGTGGCGCTGGACACGCTGGCGGCGAAAGTCAAGTGAGCGCCCGCCGGTCGCAGGGCCGCGGGGGCGGCCGCGCGCCGAAGGTGAGGCCCAAGGCCCGCCCAGCCGGCGGGGCGGGGGACTCGCGCGTGGTGTGGCCGCCGCAGGAGCGCCAGTCGGCGCGCGCGGCGATCGAGGCGCTAATGGGTGAGCGGGGGTTGGCGCGTGGGTTTGAGCGCCATGTGCAGCGAGCGGCGAAACGGGCACGCGATCAGGGTCTACAGGTGCGCGGTGATCTGGCCTCGCGCCGTGACCTAACGGGCCTGCCGACGTTCACGATCGACCCGGCGAGCGCACGCGACTTCGATGATGCGATCTCGGCGCAGCGAGGGGGCGAGGGGAAGCTGCGGGTGTGGGTGCACATCGCGGACGTGAGCGCGTACGTGCCGGAGGACTCGCCGGTGGACAGGGAGGCGCTGAAGCGCGTGACGAGCGTATACGTCCCGGGGGCGGTCGAGCCGATGCTGCCGCGCGAGCTGTCAAACGACGCCTGCTCGCTGGTACCTCGGCGCGAGCGCCTGGCGGTGACGGTAGAGCTGGAGCTGGAGCATGAGAAGGTGGTCAGCGCGGCGTTTTACCGCTCGCTGATCCGCTCGGACGAGCGGCTTGACTACGAGCGGGTGGATCGGATCTTCGCGGGCGAGGAACAAGCGCTTGACCCGTGGCGGGAGCCGCTGGCGGCGGCGCGCGAAGCGGCGGGGGCGCTGGGCCGCGCTCGCGAAGGCCGCGGTGCGCTCGCGGTCGATGCGCGAGAGCCGGAGTTCGTGTTCGACGAGCGTGGCAACGTCGCGGAGATTTTCTCGCGCGCGCAGACCGAGTCTCACCGGCTGATCGAGCACTTGATGATCGCGGCGAACGAGGCGGTGGCGGGGTTGCTCCAGCGCCAGAAGGTCCCGTGCCTCTACCGGGTGCACGAGCGCCCGGAGCCGGAGCGGATCGAACGTCTGGTGGCGCAGCTGGCGACGCTCGAGGTGTCGACGCCGCCGCTGCCGAAGAGCATGTCGCCCTCGCAGGCGGCGCAGCTGCTGGGGGAAATCTCCCAGCGGATCGAGCAGCACGTCAGCCGCAACGAGGGCCGCGGGCGGCGCGCGCTGAACTCGCTGGTGCTGCGCTCGCTGAAGCAGGCCTATTACTCGCCGCGCAATCTTGGTCATGCGGGGCTGCGCTCGCAGAGCTATTGCCACTTCACCTCTCCAATCCGCCGCTATCCGGACCTGGTGTGCCATCGGGCGCTGCTGTCGGCTGTAGGCGGGGGAGAGGCGGCGCCACGAGGCGGCGAATTGGCTGAGCTGGGCGTGTGGACCTCAGAGCGTGAGCGCGAGGCGATGCTGATCGAGCGCGATGCGGACGACGTGGCGACGTGCTTTGACCTGGAGCGGCATCTGTATGAGGGGGGCTGGGAGCAGACGTTTGCGGGGGAAGTGGTGGGGCTGATCTCGGCGGGTGCGTTCGTGGCGTTTGGAGCGGCAGGCACTTCGGAGTCCGTATATGAAGGCTTGCTGCCGGTGCGGGAGCTGCACACGCCGACGGGCGAGCGCGACTGGTGGGAAATTAACGAGCAGGGCACGATCCTGCATGGCGAGCGCACGGGCACGACGCTGCGATTGGGCGATCCCGTGAGGGTTGGGGTGGCACGCGTGGATACGTTGCGGGGTCGCGTGGACCTGGTGCCGGTTATCGAGCCCGACGCAGCCAGCTAGGCTCGGAAGATGGCGAAGGGCAAGGGCAAGCGCAAGGTGGGCGCGGGGGACGTGGCGTCAAACCGCTACGCGTCGCATCGCTACGAGCTGCTGGAGCGCATGGAGTGCGGCATCGTGCTGGAGGGCACGGAGGTGAAGGCGCTGCGGGAGTCGGGCGCGCAGTTGAAGGACGGTTACGCGTCGATTCGCGAGGGTGAGCTATGGCTGCACTCGGTGCACATCCCACCGTATGCGCCGGCCTCGCGCGAGAACCATGACCCGGAGCGCCCGCGCAAGCTGCTGTTGCACCGCCGTGAGCTCGACCGCCTGGCGGCGCGCGCGGCGGAGCGCGGCCTGACGCTGGTGCCGACTCGGATCTACTTCTCCGGGCCGCACGCCAAGGCGGAGATCGCGCTGGCGCGGGGCAAGGATCTCTATGACAAGCGACAGACGATCCGCGAGCGGGAGACCAAGCGCGACATGGAACGCGCGGTGCGCGAAGCCCGGCGCTGAGCGGTCGGCGCGACGAGGCTAGAAGTAGTGCGCGAAGTTGTGGCCGGCGGCGTAGTGTACGTAGCTGGCCTCCATGCCGATCACGAGGGCGACGATCAGCGCGATGTAGACGGCGCCGACGATGAGGCGATTGCGTGGCGAGACGCGATAGTAGGCAGCCTGCTCGAGCGTGCGTGTCTTGCGCTGCTTCCAACGACGCCAGGTTTCAAGCCCGCCGAAGATGACGATGATCAGCAATATCGGGTTAGGGCGCCACAGCTCAAGGGCTACGAGCGCGCCGAAGCCGAGGAACCAGAGCACGGGCGACATCGCCGCCATCGCGCGCCCGCCGTCGAGTGGGACTACCGGCAGCAGGTTGAACAGGTTGAGCAGGAAGCCGAGGTAAGCGAGCGCGAGCAGTAGTGAGCTGCCGGTGAGGGCGCCGAGAATCGCGACCACGGCGGCGCCGAGGCTGCCGAGGATTGGCCCGGCGAGGCCGACGCGGGCCTCAGCGAGGGCGTCCTCGCCAAGTGACTTGGAGAAGATGGCGGCCCCGAGGAAGGGAATGAACATCGGTGCGCTGGCCTTGATGCCCTCACGGCGCAGCTGGACTACGTGGCCCATCTCGTGCACGAACAGGAGCACGACAAAGCCGGCGGCAAAGGGCCAGCCCCAGAACAGGCTGTACGCCGCGACGGACACGAAGGCGGTGCCGGCGGTGGTGAGCAGCTTGAGTTTGGGCAGCAGCAACAACACGCCCTTGATCGAGGAGAAGAACTTGGCGATCAGCGCCGCGGCGGCGGCGAGTCCGCTGCCGATGCGCTTGCGCAGGTCGCGAACGGGAGTAGCTTTGCGGGGGGTCTGGCCGAAGGCGTCCTCGGCCGGAGGGTTCGCGGGCGCAGTGGCAGGCAACGGGGGCGCTGGCGGACGCAGGGATGGATAACCGCTGTCCATTGCTCCATTGTGGCAGCGGGGATAAGCAGCGCCTAACGGCGCAAGCCGGGGCGTCGGCTGCGTGTCCGGGACCGAGCAGGTCGTTCGTCGATTTCGGCTCTGACTTTTCTCTGGAAAGTGCGGGATCGATCGCGTTTTGGGCTTGCGTCCCCCGGACGCTAGAGCTACTTTGAATCCAGACGCGGAACCGAGCCGCAAAGAGCGAGGCCACTGAGGTGTGAGGCCGCGCCACCCAGCAAAGGAAGGCTTTCGGGCCGGACGGAGCGGGTTCCTCGAGCGGCCCGGGTCCGCGTCGTTTTCGTTAACGCTCGCGGTCTGGATGGCGCCGAATCTTGGCGCAAGCCGCTCGCCTTAAGAGGCGCCCCACTTGCAGCGATCGTCGGGTGCTCAGGCGTGGCGCAATGCCCGCAGGACGACGCCGGGATGGCGCGCGACCTTGGGGCCAAGCACGAGCGCGAACAACGTGAGCGCGAGCCAGGGGCGCAGGTGCGGCCGTATCCGCTGGATGCGACCATCGGGCGCAAGCTCGAAGACCATCGCGTCGTCGAGCGTCAGCGGGCCAAGCGCAGTTCGCCCGATCACCACGCGTGTGGACCCCTCGCCGACTTCGCTGTGCCAGCGCAGATCCTTGAGGCTTCCATAGACCGCGGTCAGGAGCACTCGCAGGTCATCGGTTCCTCGGAAGACCATGCGCCCCGAGATGGGAGAGACCAGCTCCGCGTCAGGAGCGAGCGTAGCCAGCAGGTCCTCGATCCGATTCGCCTCCGAGGCCGCCCGATACCGTGCGATTGCATCGTTCATGCACCCATGGTCCCACATCGTGGGCCGAGTAGACTGGAAAGCAGCATCCTCGGGGACGACAGGCTTCGACGTGGTCGGCTCGTGAGGATGGTGGCGAGTCGAGGTCCCGGGCGGCCTCGTAAAACACCCGGGAAAACCATAAGTGCGGACTCTCACGAGTACGCCCTCGCCGCTTAGTCAATAGCTAAGCCGTGAGGTCTCGGGCCCCGCTTGCCTGCGGCGGGGAAGGCCGGGATCAGAAAGCAGGCTCACCCAGTGCGGTCCGTCTTCGCCAAGCTGGGGAATCTTTAGGAGACTGGTCCCCAGCAACCCCGCCGGCGAGGCGAGCTGGGGATGAGATCAGAGCGCCGGCTACGCTCGTAGAAGCCATTTTCACGCGATTGCGGACGTGGGTTCGATTCCCACCGTCTCCATTTTTTCTGACGTTACGCAAACCCCGTGGTGGGGAGATCGGGCGTCAGGACACCGGTAGGTGCGCTGGGCGTCGGCCTTGCCGTTGACGCGCAGCGCGGCGATCAGCACCCGCGACGACGCGTCTTGTTCACCGCTGCCGGCGCTCGGCGCGGCTGAGAAGCGAGCGAAGGGTTTTCAGGCTCGCCCGGCCTTCTGTGTAGCCAGTAACTAGTCCGGAGCGATCGACCGCGAACGTGACCGGAAGAGCGGACGTTTCCCCTCCGAGGAAGGCGTGGAAGAATGCGCGACCGTCGGGATCGGCGGTGTTTGCACTCACCACCGGGACAGCCAAATGCTCGTGTCTAAGTGTGGCGGCCGCCTGCTCCGGGGTGTCGTGGGTCGAGACGAGCACAACAGTGCCGCGGTGGGTTGTGTGCAGCTCTCGGTTTATCGTCGACAGAGCGGGCGCCTGCTGGATGCATGGCTCGCACCACGCAGCCCAAAACGACACCAGAACGATCTGGCCATGGAACTGCTCGAGCGAGGTTCTGGCTCGAGCGTCGAGTGATGGAACAGCGGTGCCAGGGACGCGGGGCATGGCTCCGTGGTGTATCGCGCTGCGGACGTTGGGCCAGATGCCGGTTGCGGCGGCAGCGACGCCCGAACCGACGCAAACAATGGCTATGAGTGCCAACGGGGCACGCTTGGCCCGCCCGCGACGCTTCGGGCTTTGTTGATCGCGACGGATGGCGTCGACTAGGGCACGTTCGACCTGCGGCATGACGGTCATGGATGCGCTCCTTGGTGTTGTGCGAGTCTGCGCAGGGACTGCAGTCCACGACTTACGCGCTTGCGAGCGACTTGCTGGGTAACGTTGAGCCGCCTGGCAAGCTCGGCGTAGCCGAGATCTTCAAGCACCCTGCCCCGGATGGCGTCGCATTGTTCGGCGGGCAGGGCGTTGACAAGCGCGAGGAGTTCGGAGCCATCGATCCCCTCGATTGCCCTGAGCGTGTCGTCGTCGATCTCAAGCGGCCGAACCGCTAGCCGCTGACGGGCTGCAGCCTCTGTCCGGTCATGTCGCAAGCTGCGCAGAAGCTTGTTGCGAGCTATACCCAAAAGCCATGCGGCGGCGGGTTCGGGGCCCGATCGAAATCCCGGGGCCGCTATGTAGGCGGCCGCAAACACCTCAGCCGTCAGGTCGGCCGCGACGTCGGCGCGGCCGACCTGACGCATCAGCCATCCCGCGACGAGACGCTCGTAGCGCCGGTAGAAGGTTGCGAACGGCTCGTCTCCCGACCGTGAGTTGTGCAGCAACTCGTAGTCCGTGAGGCGGTCCAGATCTTTGAGCATGCTTAGCGATACTTCCACTAGCGGCTCGTTTTGTGACCGCGCCGTCCAATCTTCGGTCACTCATCGGGCCTGCGGCTCGGGATTCGCCGCATGTGCAGAGAATGTTTGCGGGAGGGCGCGTCGCTGCCGGCCACCTCGCCACGTCACTAGAACCTTGCGCAAACCCCGCCGCGAGGGAGGCGTATGGATCAGGCACGTCCTCCGGGTCCAGCCATTGGCTACCAGCCACGACGAGCATTTGGCTAGCCTCAAACAGTCATGACCCCGAAACGCGGCATCCGGTTCTTTCCCTGGGCTGGTCGACGCGTCGCCTACGCGGTCAACGGGGATGGTCCGCCGCTGGTCGCCGCCGCTTGGTGGGTCAGCCACATCGAGCGCGACTGGCAGGATCCGCGCTTTCGTCGCTTCTTCGAGGCTTTGGGAAACGGTTACGGGCTCGTGCGCTACGACCGGCCAGGCGTGGGGCTATCGGACCGTGACGCCTCGCCCGGACCGCTGACGATCGATACCGAGGTGGAGCTGCTCGGTGGGATGCTCGACGAGCTCGGCTGCGAGCGTGCGACGCTGTTCGGCGGCTCGTCAGGAGGTTGCGCCGCAATAGCGTTCGCAGCGCGCTTCCCCGAGCGCGTCGAGCAGTTGATGCTGTATGGGACATACGCCGACGGGTCAGCCATCGCGTCCCCCGACGTACGGGCGGCGGTTATTGGAGCCGTCCGCTCACACTGGGGTCTCGGATCACGCCTGCTCGCGGACGTCTTCCTCGGCGAAGAGGGGAGCGCTGAGCGGCGTCGGTTCGTCCAGGCCCAGCAGGAGTCGTGCGATGCGGAGACAGCGGCGACGCTTCTCGAGCACGTCTACGACACCGACGTGCTGGCAGAGCTCAAGTACGTACGAGCACCTACGGTCATCGTGCACCGGCGCGCCGACCGGGCGATCCCATACGAGCTCGGCCGTCAGCTGGCGGCGGGGATCAGGGGAGCGAGTCTGGTGTCGCTCGGTGGCAGTGCCCATTTCCCGTGGCTGGAAGACGGGTCCAGCGTGGCCCGTGCGCTGCGAACAGGGCTGAGCGCGGACGCGCGAAGTGTGAGCATTGATGAGAAGGCACCGCCTGGCGTGCTGTCGCCGCGCGAGAAAGAGGTGCTGTCGCTTGTGGCCGACGGGATGACCGAGGGGGACATTGCGGAGCGGCTCGTCGTGAGCCCGCACACCGTGCACCGGCATATGGCAAATATCCGAACGAAGCTGGCGCGAGGGTCGGCGGCTGCGGCGGTCGCTGAGGCAACGCGGCTCGGCCTGATCTGAGGCGGCAATCATCTCCGATGCCCACCCGTGGTCCCGACGGGCCATGGCGCGAGGATGGCCGCAGGAGGGGATGTAGTGCGTGTGCTTTGCGCGTAGCGTCATGACCATGCAAACCACAACTCGAACTCCAACTGACTTGTCCGGTGCGACCCAGTGGGCTCGTATCTCGGCACGGATCTACAACCCGTTTCTCTGGCTCTCAGAGCGCCGTGGCTTGGGCGCTCGCCGCGGCGAGCTGCTCGCGCACGCGCGCGGGCTGACGGTCGAGATCGGCAGCGGTACTGGACTGAACCTGCCCCACTATCCACGACACCTCGAGCGGCTCGTGCTCGCGGAGCCGGAGGCGGCGATGCGGGCATGTCTTGAACGCGACGCAACCCGCATAAGACCGGACGCATCGGTCATCGACGCGCCAGCAGAACGACTTCCGTTTGCGGACGGCACGGTCGACACCGTGGTCTCGACACTGGTGTTGTGCACGGTTGATGCTCCCGAGCTCGCGCTGCGCGAGATCGCCCGTGTGCTCGCCCCTGACGGCCAGCTCCTGTTCGTCGAGCACGTCCGGGCCGCTTCGCACGCTCGCTCGTTCCTGCAAGGGCTGCTGGCTGCGTCATGGCGCACGTTCGCCAACGGTTGTCGGTGCGACCAAGACACCGTGACGATGATGGTGGCGTGCGGCTTCCAGCTCGATCTCAGCGAAGCGGCATGGCGGGGCATGCCGGCGATCGTGAGGCCGCTCGTCTACGGCCGTGCCCGCTACTTCGACACCAACTGTGCCCGCGCCGCTGAAACAGCGCGGGCGGTGGAGGCAGTGCAGTGATCGGCGTGAGCGTTACATTCCAATACGACGAGGACTTCGACCGCGCCCGCGTGGTCTCCATTGCGGAGAACGCCCGCGGAGCGTTTGAGGGCTTGCCGGGACTGAGGTCCAAGGTCTTCACCATCGATGAGGCGCGGCAGCGCGCGGTGAACTTTTATGTATGGGAATCGCCTGATTCCGCCAAGGCCTTCTTCTCAGACGGGATGCGCGAGCGCGTGACCGGCCTGTACGGCGTCGAACCCACGATTGACTTCGTGGAGATTACTCAGCTCGTCGACAACGCCGGCGCGGCGACTCCAGAATGACCGAATAGCCGCCGCATTGCGCGGAGTCAGCGCCCGAGGTGGGACCTCTCGTTTCGGAGGCCCGACCGTATTGGCCTAGTGCAGCTACGGGCCGAAACACGCGAGGATGACGTGCTTTGGGAGAGGTCCGCGGAGCGGATCGTCGAGCATCTATCGACTCAGGTCTGTGACCTGATTGACGCACCGGATCTGATACTCCACTCTCCCTGACGTCGCCGTCGCACGAGCGGCAATAAGCGACCAGTGTTGGAGGTTTCGGAAATGTGAAGCGGACTATCTGCGTCGCAACGGGACCGTTCGCGGATCGTCATTGTCACCTCGTCTGCGCTTGCGAGCGAGTTCTACCCAGTTCAGCGAGGCGGCGAGTCGTGCGCACCGCGACGTGGCAGTAAAGTCGGCTAGTTGATACCGTACCGATCGACGATCACGAGAGCATGAGTGGAGCAAAGATTGAGTCCCCGGTCTAGCGTCCTGGAGCCTGAGCTTGCGACGATCGTTGGTGAGCAGAGCGATCCGGCAGCCGCGTGGGCGCGTCGATTCCTGGAAGCTAATCTGCTTGCGTTTCGATGGGTCGATGTGAAGCGCGACCCACTCGCGAAGCTCCTGCGGGCGAACGACGGATTTGATTCTAAGGCTCTGCCGGTATGTATCCTTCCCGACGGTCGGGTAGTGCAGATTCCTTGTGATGCAGAGACCAACGCGGCTTTTCGGGCGCAGTTCGCAGACGGCCTTAAGTTGCATTGTCGCGCGCGGCTACGGAGGTACGATGTCGCGATCGTCGGCGCGGGGCCGGCGGGTCTCGCGGCAGCCGTGTATCTAGCCTCGGAGAAGCTGCGCACGGTCGTACTCGAGAGTGACGCTCCGGGCGGCCAGGCGGGTAGCAGCGCGAGCATAGAGAACTACCTTGGGTTTCCGAAAGGGATCAGCGGTCAAGAGCTTGCTCGGCGTGGACAAGCGCAGGCGGGTAAGTTCGGTGCTGAGATAGTTGCGTCTGCCAAGGCCGTTCGAATCACTCCCTCGGGTGTCATCTCCGATCGCAGCGAGTCCAGAAAGGTCAAACCGAGACTCGTCGTAGAGCTCGCTGAGGGCCCCGCTATTAATGCTGGCGTCGTGATTGCCGCGACAGGCGTGTCGTATATGGAGCTCGAAGCGGAAGGCGTCGCTCGTCTGCTGGGGCGCGGTGTCTATTACGGAGGCGCCAAGACCGAGGCGACCGTATATCGAGGCCAGAACGTACTCGTCGTGGGCGGCGGCAACTCGGCTGGTCAGGCTGCTGAGGTCCTCGCGGACCACGCTGCGTCAGTCACGATCATCGTCAGGAGCCAACTTCGGGACAAGATGTCCGGTTTTCTCGTGGATCGCCTTCGCGGCCGCCGCAATGTGACGGTGATTGAGCAGGCCGACGTGGTGGCTGTAGAGGGCAAGGATCGGCTGGAACTAGCAAGGGTTCGGCGCAGCCAACAAGCCGGCCCAGTTGGGTTGCCGGCTCGGGCGATGTTTATATACATCGGGACGAAACCATGGAGCGACTGGTCCGCAGGGTGCGTGTATCGGGATGCTAAGAACTACGTCGTTACCGGCCCGGAGCTCAAAGATCGGTGGCCGCTGCGAGACCGTGCCCCATATCTGCTCGAGACGAGTGTGCCGCGGCTGCTCGCGGCTGGAGATGTTAGGTTCGGTGCACAGCCTCGAGTCGGGTGCGCGGTGGGCGAGGGGGCCGTCGCCGCTCAAATAGTCCACGAGTTGCGCAAGCCATCGAAACCATCAGGCGTCGAGCCAGTAGCTTGAGTCTGCTCACTCGCGGTGGCGCAAGGGGCGGCTAAACCCGCTATTTAGGGGCCTCGAAGTCGGCCTATGTGCGCTTGCTTGTCTTAGAGCAGCGCGAGCATCCGCTCAGCAAGCAGCGTGCGCAGCTTGCGGCAGGTCGTGCAGGTCGGCTTTTCATAGACGACGAGCGTGGCCATCGACCGATCATATTTCCATGGCGCTGAAGTTCACGAAGCTGAGGCCCAGCTCGGAGAGCCGGCGAGCTCAGCTGTCCGAAGTCGATATCTTTGTCGCGTCATTCCCAATGTCGCGATAACCGGCCGTCCGCGCACCTACGGACGCCTCGGCTGAGCATCCTCCTCCTCGC
The DNA here is from genome assembly GCA_963697725.1 of uncultured Solirubrobacteraceae bacterium. Lineage (GTDB taxonomy): Bacteria > Actinomycetota > Thermoleophilia > Solirubrobacterales > Solirubrobacteraceae > Palsa-744. The sequence goes on along the minus strand of OY969096.1, from coordinate 2,366,155 downwards.
GACGCACCAGCAGAGTTTCCAGTGCACCCAGCTTCTGCGTGTCCTCGTAGACCTCGTAATCGCGCAACAGACCCCAGGCGATTCTTCCCCAGAGCACGAAGCGGTTTTCGTAGACCAACTCGCCCTCGGGGCTCGTGAGGATGTCGTGTCCCCGGATGCAGATCGTCTGGTTCCAGGGAAACCCCTTCAGTACGACCTCGTCGGGATAGAGCTGGACCCCGGTGGCCTCGATGCGCCGCAGCCATCGCTCTAGATTCTCCCTTCCCTCCAGCTCACCCGACCAACGGCTCTCACCCGGGAAGCGAAAGCGGATGTTCTTTGCGTCCAAGCGCAGGGTGGGCGCGAGGTCCCCATCCCGGGCTCTACTCATGTTGTAGCTGACCACTCGCTTCGCGAGCCACGACAGCATCTATGTCTCCGCTGTGGTGCAGGTATTCCACATGATGCGTTTGTATCAGGGATCTGCACCTTTCGTTCACGACACCCGCGCGTCCCGGCGCTCGGGCCCGAACAACCGATCCAGCAGGGTGTCGATCGTCGCCCGCGCCGTGTCGGCGGCAGCTGGCTGATCCGCGGCATTCGCCACAAACAGCGCGGCCTCGTTGAGCGCGGCAAGTAGCACATGTGCAAACAGCTCGGCCTCGCCCGGCGGGATGTACCCTTCCTCGGCGAACGCGAGCATGCTCGCGCGCAACCCGCCCAGCGAGTGCCGTTCGTCCTGCTCGCGCCACCGCGCCCATCCAACCGCGGTCGTGGGGTCGAGCAGCGCAATGCGCTGTATCGCCGGATCGAGGGCCATTCGCAGCCAGGCGTGTGAGCCCGCGCGCAGCCGCTCCAGCGGGGTGGCGCCGGTTTGGGCCTGCGCCTCGGTCTGTGTCGCGATCTCAATCAGTACCTCGGCCAGCACCGCGTCGAACAACTCAGCCTTGCTCTGGAAGTGGTGGTAGAGGGCGCCGCGGGCAACACTCGAGGACTCGAGCACGGCATCGATCGAGGTGGCCTCGTAGCCGCGCTCCCCGAACAGCGTTCTGGCCGAGGAGACGAGCCGCTCCCGGGTGGCTGCCCCACGCACCTTTCGCCCGTCAACCGCTGTGCCACTCGCCATCTCTACATTGTAAACCGACTGACGGTCTGATACTTTCCCGCGTGCTCTGTTTAGTCGACCTGCGGTTGTCGGCTTGTGCTCGACAGGTCTCGGTCCGAGGCCTGTGGCTAATGGGTGACGCTCGGGTCTCGACAGGAAGGACAGGCCGTGAAAATCGAGATGTTCAACGTTGGCTGGATCTCCTCGCCAGCGATGATTTGGCGTCAGGGCGAAGACCCTGAGCGCCAGCTCCGGTTCCCCGTCCCGGCCTATCTGATCGAGACCGAGCGCGAGCGGATCCTGGTCAACACGGGGCTGCACCCCGAGGCGGTGCGCGACCCTGAGGGTCACTACGGCCGGCGCCTGTTCGAGTTCGAGCAGGAGCGGGATATCGCTGCACAGGTTGATCTCGAGACGATCACGAAGGTGGTGCTCACCCACTTGCACTTCGACCATGCAGGTGGCCTGGCGCTGCTGCCGCGCTCGACCCCGGTCGTGGTCCAACGCCGCGAATGGGAGGCGGGCCAGGACAAGGCCGCGGTACAGCGGAACTTCTTCATGCCGCGCGACTATCAAGCCGAGGACCGTGAGCTCCTGCTAGTCGATGGCGACCATGATCTGTTGGGCGACGGATCGATCGAGCTGCTGCTCACCCCAGGCCATACGCCTGGCCACCAGTCGGTACGCGTTGGCGAGCAGCTGATCCTCGGCGTTGACGTGGGTCACTTCGCGAGCACGCTCGACGATCAGCGCTTCCCTAGCTTCGCCGACGACTTTGAGGCGCAGGCGGAGTCGGCGGATCGGCTGCGTGGACTTCGAGATGCGGGGGTACGCGTGATCCCTGGGCACGACCCGGACGTGTTGCGCCCGGGGCCTGTGGTCTGACTGAGACTGGCGCGAGGTCGCTCGGGTGTTCGCAGCCGACGCCTGAGGTGTTTGACACGCGGCGCGAAGTCCAGCGCTGCGAGAATTGCGCCATGGAGGAATCACCGCGCCGCCAGAGGCGCCAGCCGGGAAAGGTACCCCGGTGCGCCGGTCGCACGTGGCGGCGGCCACGCATCTACCCCGTGCAGCTCGTGAAGGACGCATGAGCGACTTCACCCCGGCCCATCGCGGTGGCTCGGGACCGCCAATGGTCCTGCTCCACGGCTTCATGGACACTTGGCGCACCTGGGATCTGGTGCTGCCGGTGCTCGAGCGCCGCCACGATGTACTCGCGCCCACGCTCGGCGGTCACGCGGGCGGTCCGCCAATCGAAGGCGAGGCCGGTGAGGAGGCGCTGCTTGACGCAGTCGAGCGGGCGATGGACGATGCGGGCTTCGCGGACGCGCACATCGTCGGCAACTCGCTGGGCGGCTTCCTCGCGCTGAAGCTGGCCGCGCGCGGACGCGCGAAAAGCGTGGTCGCGTTCGCGCCCGCGGGCGGCTGGGCTTCGGACGACGGCGCCTTCACCGCGACGCTCGTGCCGCACTTCACGACGATGCGCGAGCAGCTGGCGGGCGCCGCACCCCACGCGGAGGCATTGCTCTCTACTCCACAGGGGCGGCGCATGGCGACACAGTTCACGACCACGAACTACGAGCACATCCCAATCGCCCTGCTCGCTCACCAGATCCGTGGTGTGGTCGGCTGTGAGTCTGCGCCTGAGCTGCTGGCGTACGCCCAGCGCGAGGGCTGGACGCTCGAAGCCGAGCACATCGCCTGTCCGGTACGGATCGTGTGGGGCACCGAGGATCGGCTGCTGCCCTGGCCTTCGTCGGCGGTGCGCTTTCGCGAGCAGTGGCTGCCCAACGCCGATTGGATCCAGCTCGACAGAATCGGGCACTGCCCGCAGCTCGACGTCCCGCGCGAGGCCGCGCAGCTAATTCTCGGACTCACCTCGGCCTGAGCACCGCGCGATGACTTTCGCGTGCGCCCAGCGTCTGTAGGGCAGGCAAACTAACTACAAGGAGGACCGAGATGGGAAAGATCGTCGCAACCGAGTTCGTCTCGCTCGACGGCGTGATGGAGGCGCCGGGAGGGGGGGAGTCCTACAAGCACCAGGGATGGACCTTCGAGATCGATCGCGGTCCCGACGGCGACCAGTTCAAGCTCGAGGAGACGATGCGGGCCGAGGGGCTGCTGCTCGGACGCAGGACCTACGAAGGCTTCGCCGCCGCCTGGCCCAACATGGAGGGCGAGTTCGCGGACAAGTTCAACGGGATGCCCAAGTACGTGGTCTCCTCGACGTTGAAGGACCCCTCCTGGAACAACACCACCGTGCTCGGCGGCGAGCTCTCCCAGGACGTTGCGAAGCTGAAGGACCAGACTCAGGGCGACCTGTTCATCCATGGCAGCGCCCAGCTCGTGCAAGGCCTGCTCGAACTCGACCTACTCGACGAGCTGCGGTTGATGGTCTTCCCGGTCGTGTTGGGCAGCGGTAAGCGCTTGTTCGGCGCCTCCGAGGACAAGCACGGGCTGACGCTTACGGACTGTAAAACCGTCGGTGCCGGGATCGCGGTGCTCACGTACGACGCACGTTGAGCGCGGTCGCCTTCAGGTCACCTCTGCGCTAGCGTGGCTTGACATGGGAGGGCGTCTGCGTACACGGACGGGAGCAGGCCTGTGCTGCGCAGCGCTCCTGTTCGTGCTCGGCGCCCCGGTGGCGGTGGCCAAGCAGGAAAAGGGCCCAGGGCCGTATGAGTTCGGCTGCCCGATCCTGCCCGCGGACAATCCGCTAAATCAGGAAGTCGTCAACCTGCCGGTCAGTCCGCAGTCGGCGCAGTACGTGCAGAGCATCGGCCTGGCCGCGCACCTGCACCCGGACTTTGGCCGCGACAAGCACTTCGGCATCCCCTACAAGGTCGTCTCCGCCAAGCAGCCCGAGGTCTCGATTGACTTCACGGAAGACCCCGAAGAATCAGACCCAGGGCCATATCCGATCCCACCCAACGCGAAGGTCGAGGGCGCAGGCGAAGCAGGCGACCGACACGTGTTGGTGCTGCAGCGGGGCACCTGCGAGCTGTATGAGCTCTACGGGGCTGAACGCGCCGGTGCAGGCTGGGACGCCGCCTCGGGCGCGAGCTTCGACCTGCGCAGCGACGCGCTGCGCCCTGAAGGCTGGACCTCCGCGGACGCCGCCGGCCTGCCGATCTTCCCCCTGCTTGCCCGCTACCCCGAGGTCAAGGCGGGCGCGATACGGCACGCGCTACGTGTCACGGTGCCGCAGTCCCAGCGCGGCTACATTCACCCTGCGACGCACTTCGCCTCTCGCAGCAGCGACCCGACCCTGCCACCGATGGGCCTGCGGCTGCGCCTGAAAGTTGACTACAGCCTCGAAGGCTTCTCGGGTCAGGCGCTGGTGATCATGGAAGCGCTCAAGCGCTATGGGCTGATCGTCACGGACAACGGCTCGCCCTGGTACGTCACCGGCGCGCCCAATGGCAAATGGGACGAAGCCAGCCTGCAGCAGCTCAAGCGCGTTCCGGGCTCGGCCTTCGAGGCTGTGGAAACCGGCCCAATCATCCACTGACCGCTGCGGTCTCGCCGGCTGCGCCCTCCGCGCGAGCTGCCTGCGAGTGCTCGCGGCTGTCGCGCGAGGAGATCAACACAATCGTCAGCAGCGCGCCCGCCAGCGCGAAGCAGGCCCCGACCAGGAATGCACGATCAAAGCCCTTGGTCAAGGCGATCGCCGTGTTGTGCTCGCCACCATGCAGCAGGTTCTGCGTGCGGCTGTTGGCGATCGTCGCGAGGATCGCAAGGCCCAGTGCGCCGCCGACCTGCTGGGCGGTGTTGACCAGCCCTGAGGCCAGCCCGGCCTCGTGCGGCCTGGTGCCGGTGACCGCGGCGATCGTCACAGGCACAAACGACAGGCCTAGGCCGATTGCGGCCAGCAGCGAGGGGCCGAGCACGTCGGCGGCAAATGTGCCGCCGGTACCGGGTACTTTCGAGAACCAGAACAGGCCCGCCGCCACGAACAGCATGCCCGCGAGCAGGATCGGCTTAAAACCGAAGCGCGTCACGCCGACTGATGCGGCGCCGGCGGAGAGGATGATCGCGACCGCCAGCGGCAGGTAGGAGAGCCCGGCCTTCAGTGCGGAATAGTGCAGTACCTGCTGCATGTAGAGCGAGATGAAGAAGAACATCGAAAACAGCGACATGCCAATCAACAGCGCGATTGTGTCGGCGCCGCGCAGCGTCCGCAGGCGGAAGATCGAGAACGGCATTAGCGGTGCGCGTGAACGCAGCTCAATCGCCAGGAAGATCGCCAGCAGTACCAGAGCGCCCGCGATTAGCAGCAGCGTTTCGGTCGATCCCCAGCCGGAGTTGACGGCGTTGACAAGCGCGTAGACGAGTAGCGCCAGACCGGCGGTGACGGTCACGGCGCCGGGGATGTCGAAGCTGCGGGTCTCCTCATTGGAGCGGCTCTCGACCAGCAGGCGCGGCGACAGCAGCGCACAGATCACGCCGATCGGCACGTTTACGAATAGCACCCAGCGCCACGACAAGCCGCTGGTGAGCACGCCCCCGAGCAGCACGCCCGCGGCGCCGCCCGCGCCTGCGACCGACCCCCACACCCCCAGCGCGCGGTTGCGCTCGGCGCCTTCGGCGAAGGTCGTCGTGATGATGGATAGCGCGGCGGGGGAGACGATCGCGGCGCCCATGCCCTGCACAGCGCGCGCCGCGATCAGCCACGGCTCGGACTGCGCCAGTCCGCCCGCAAGCGAGGCCAACGAGAACACGACGAGCCCGAGCATGAACATGCGCCGGCGGCCCATCAGATCCGCGAGCCGTCCGCCCAATAGCAGGAAACCCCCGAACGTCAGCGTGTAGGCGTTGACGACCCAGGTGAGGTCGTCCTGGGAGAACTTCAGCGCGCGCCCGATCGAGGGCAGCGCGACGTTGACGATCGAGGCGTCGATCACGACGACAAACTGCGTCATCGCGAGTAGCACCAGCGCGAGGTTCTTCGCGCGCGCTGTCAGCAGCTGCGAGGGCTCGGCGGCGCTCGGGGCGCCGGCGGCAAGGTCTGCGCCGGGGGTCATTGCATGGCCTTCCTGGTCGAGATGGGCACGATGATATGAAGCGTCCGTCCATAGACGAACGGGCGCCGACGAAATGGACATCCCGACCGATGGCGTCGGGTCGCGAGGCTGGCGACTCAGCAGGCCTCGCGTCGGGCGAGGCGGGCGCGGCTCGGCTTAGTGGCCGGACTCCAGGCGCGCCTGCTCCTCGGCGGTGCGCTCGGCCCAGGGGATGCTCTGTAGGCGCGCGTCGGGGATCGGCTCGCCGCTCTCGACCGATAGGCCGAAGGTGCCTTCGGCGATGCGGTTTTCGGCCCGCTCGATCGCGGCCAGCTCCTCGCGCAGGGAGGCCTGCAGACCCAGGTCGATCTCGGTCTCCAGAAGCTCCGGAGCGACGTCGCCGCTGTCAAAGCTCGCCGCTTCCTCATCGCCCTCGGGCTTGGCCACTTGACCGAGCGCGGCTTCGATGCGCGCCCGCTCACGTGCAAGCAGGTCGCGTGCCTGTGCCGAGTCCATGGTCTCAGTATGAACGCGCGCGTCGTCAAATGCCCTCCCGCCGTCTGGGGGGCGCTGCTAGAGCGCTCAGACGGCGCTTGTCCGAATCGCCTCGGCAACGGCAGCGGGGTCGTCAAAGAACGGTACGTGCCCCGCGCCTAGGTCGAGGTGGCGTGCGCGTGGCAGCAGCGCCCGTGCGCGCGAGGATTGCGGCCGGTAGAGCAGCAAGCGGTCGTGGATGCCCCAGGCGACTGTCAGCGGGATGCTCGGGTCGATCTCCTTGCCGGCCGCGAAGGTGTAGCCGCTGAAGGCCGCAAGCGCTGAGCCCAGCGCGGGGGAGGCCCAGGCGTTGCGCAGAATTCGTGGCGGCTCCTCGGCGGGCATGCGTGTGGGCCAGCCAAACGTCTGCCAAAACAGTGCGTTGCGCCCCGCGCACGTACCCGACGCCGCGATCAGGGCCGGGCGCAGCACGCGCGGAATGTGCGCCAGCGTCCCCAGTGACTGCTGGCTGAAGCGGCGTTCGCCCGCCGTCCAGAAGCCCACGGGCGAGATCGCGCAAACCGAGCGCGCCGTGCCGAGCCTGGCCAGCTCCAGGGCGATGCCGCCGCCCATCGAGTTGCCCGACACGTGCGGGCGGTCGAGGCCCAGCTCCGTGAAGAACGCCGCGAAGCGATCGGCGTAGGCCGTGATCGTGGGCTCGATCCCAGCGGCCAAAGGCGGCGAGCCGCCAAAGCCTGGAGAGTCGCAGGCGATCACGTCGAAGTCGCGCGCGAGCAGGCCGATCACGGGACGGTTGATCTGCCAGCTGAGCCCGACGCCGTGCAGCAGCACCAGCGGCGGACCCTGGCCCTCGCGGTGGAAGTTGATCATGCGGCTGCGGCGGTCGCACTTGCCGTCGCGACGCGTCCACGGATCAGGTCTGCGCCGCGCTCGGCGACCATGATCGTCGGCGCGTTCGTGTTCCCGCCGGGAATCACCGGCATGATCGAGGCGTCGATCACGCGCAGACCCTGCAGGCCGTGCACGCGCAGCTGCGAGTCGACCACCGCCAGCTCGTGCGTGTCGCTCATGCGCGCGGTGCCCACGGGGTGGTAGAGCAGGTCCATCCGCCGTCGCAGGTCGGCCTCGAGCTGCTGGCGGTCGATGATTTCTGGACCCGGCTTCAGCTCCTTGACGATCGTCTCTGCGAGCGGCGACTGCGCGGCGATCTCGCGCGCGAGCTCCATACCCGCGATCAGCGACTCCACGTCGTCGGGCTCGGACAGCGAGTTCGTGAGGATGCGCGGCTTGGCGCTGGGGTCCTTCGAGCGCAGCCACACCTGACCGCGCGCCTTAGGGGAGACCAGCACCGGCGCGATCACCGTGCAGTGGCCCTCGTATTCCTCGGCGCCGTGGTCCTCGAAGTAGGCGGCGCCCATGTGGAACTGGATGTCCGGCGCAGGCAAGCCGCCGCGCGTGCGCACGAACCCGCAGACCTCCGCGACCGTCGAGGTGAGCTTGCCGGAGCGGCGCAAGAGCCACTCCGCGAACTGCTTGGGGCTGTCGGCCTTGTAGAGCGTCTGCTGGTCGGAGACCTCCCAGGTGACGCTCACGAACGGGTGGTCCTGCAGGTTGCGCCCTACCCCCGGCAACTCGTGCCTGATCTGCACACCCGCGGCACGCAGCTCCTCCGCGGGGCCGATGCCCGACAGCAGCAAGAGCTGCGGCGAGTTGATCGCGCCCGCGCTGAGCAGCACCTCGCGCGCGGCGCGGACCGTCTCCTCGCCGCGGCGGCCCTTGCGCAGGCGCACGCCCACCGCGCGCTCGCCCTCCAGCTCGATCCCAAGCACCGAGGCCTTCGTGCGCACCTCGAGGTTCGGGCGCTTCAGCGCAGGGCGCAGGAACGCGTCCGCGGTGCTGAAGCGCTGTCCGTATCGCTGCGTGACCTGGAACATCGAAACGCCGTCCTGCTCGGGGCCGTTGTAATCGGCCGTGCGCGGGATCCCCGCCGCAGCGCTGGCCTCCAGCAGGCGCTTGCACATCGGTCGCGGCGAGCGCTGCTCGGAGACGGCGAGCGGGCCGCCGGTGGCGTGGAACTCCGAGGCGCCGCGCACGTTGTCCTCGGACTTCATGAAGTAGGGCAGCACGTCGCGATAGCCCCAACCCGGCGCGCCCTGCGCCTCCCAGGCGTCGTAGTCCAACGGGCGCCCGCGTACGTAAAGCATCGCGTTCATCGAGCTCGAGCCGCCGAGGCTCTTGCCGCGCGGCACGTACAGCGAGCGGTTGTCCACGTGCGGCTCGGGGTCTGTGGCGTAGTCCCAGTCGAGCTTGGTGTGGAACTGTTCGCCGAATGCCGCGGGGATCTTGATCTTCGGCGAGCGGTCGCGCCCGCCGGCCTCCAGCAGCAGCACGCGCACCGAGGGGTCCTCGCTCAGCCGGTTCGCGAGCACGCAGCCCGCCGATCCTGCGCCGACGATCACGTAGTCGTACATCTCACGTCCTCTCGGTCTAGCTCGCCGCGACGCGCCGCTCCTCGGCGGCCTCGGCCCGCTCGGCATTCGCGGTCGTCCTGAACGCGTACTCGTTCATCTGCAGCGTGCGCGTCTGCTCGAAGTACTCGCGCATGTAGCCGGGCCAGTTCGCGACGATGCGCCCGCTCTCGTCGCGGTACCAGGAGTCGCACCGGGTCCAGGCCGTGCCCGCGAAGCGCGCCTGTAGCGCGCGGTCGGAGGCGTGCTCGACCTCGGGGCGGACCTCGATCGCGTCGGCGCCACGCGCCTGCAGTGCCTGCAGTGCCTGGCGCAGGTAGGCGGCCTGCGCCTCGAGGTAGAAGATGATCGATCCGCCGGAGGTGTTCGTGTTGGGCCCGTACATCACGAACATGTTCGGAAAGCCCGGGACCGTCACACCGAGGTGGGCGTGTGCGCCCTCGGCCCACGCCTCGTGTAGATCGCTGCCGCCCGCCCCGAGGATCTTCATCGGGAACATGAAGTCGTTCGTCTTAAAGCCCGTGCCCCACACAATCGTGTCGACCGCGTGCAGCTCGCCATCGGCGGTCAGGATGCCCTCGGGGACGATGCGCTTGATCGGCTCAGTCACGACCTCGACGTTGGGGCGCTGCAACGTCGGTAGGAAGCTGGAGCTGAACAACACGCGCTTGCAGCCGAAGGTGTAGTTGGGCCAGACCTTGCGCCGCAGCTCGGGGTCTTTCAGCTGCGAGCGCATGAACGCCGCAGAGCGCATCCCCAGCAGACGCCCCAGTGTGCGCGGGTGCAGGATCGACGCGGTCAGCGCCTCGCAGTACTGGTACATGAAGTTGCGTCGGAATCGCTGCAAGCCGGGGGTGTGTTCGATCACGGCGCGCACCAGGCGCGGATAACGCCGATTACGGCGCGGCAAGAACCAATTGCCGCTGCGCTGGAAGACCGTCATGTGCGTGGCCTTGCGGGCCACCTCGGGCACGAACTGGACTGCGCTCGCGCCGGTGCCCACGACCGCGACCCGCCTGCCCCAAAGCGAATAGTCGTGGTCCCATTGCGCGGAGTGAAAGCTGTGTCCCGCGAAGGTCTCGATCCCCTCGGCCCCGGGGTAGGCCGGCTGGTGCAGCTGGCCGGTAGCGAGCACCAGCGCGTCGGCTTGGAAGTGCTCACCTGCCTCGGTCTTAAGCAGCCAGCGGGCCTCGGGCTCCTCCCAGGTGCAGGAGATCACCGTCTGACCGAAGCGCACATGACGCTCGACGTCGTGCTCGCGTGCCACCTCGCGCAGGTAGTCGTGGATCTCGGCCTGTGGCGAGCACAGCCGCGACCAGTCGCGCCGCTGTGCGAACGAGAACGAGTACAGGTGGCTCGGTACGTCGCAGGCAGCGCCGGGGTAGCCGTTGTAGTACCAGGTGCCGCCTAGTTCCGGGGCCCGCTCGAGGATCGTGATCTCCCCGAAGCCGTGGCGTTTCAGCTCGATCGCCGCCGCCACGCCGCCAAAGCCCGCGCCGACGATCAATACCGACGGCTTACGGCGCGGCTGCTGCTGCTTGCGCGCGCTTGGCGCGACGGCGGACATGCTCCTCCTCGGACGCTTAGCTCAATTGTCCATCTTCGCGAGTTCGCGTGCGGGTAGACACGCGCGCTGCTCTAGCTGCCCGGCGGTTCGTGCGCGAGCAGGCGAGCGCCCACCCCGCGCATCGTTTCTTCGCCGTAGGCCTGCGAGGGATCGCCGGTGCTGAAGACCGAGACCGTGAACGTGACTCCGGGGCGCTCCAGGCGCGCGGTCTCGTTGAACAGCCCCTCTGAGGGCAACGCGCCGGTCTTGAAGAACACCTGCCAGCGCGGCCGCGCGACTTCGGGTATGCCCCAGCTCTGCTCGGCCTCGATGCCCGCCATCAGACCGCGGGCGTAGGGCCAGAACTGGCGCGGGATCAGCCGTTCGATCGCGATGAAGAAGCGCGCTTGATCGGCGGCGGAGGTCTGCGAGTAGGCCCACCAGCCGATGCCCGGCGCATAGTCCTGCATCCCCGCTTCGCGTGCGACCCGCGCCACCGCGGCGTTGCCTACACGGTCGAGCACCGCCGAGGCGGCTTCGTTGTTGGATTCGTGGATCATCGGATAAAGCAGCGATCTGTCGAGCGCGCTGATCGGAGCGTGGTCGGCGTTTAGACGTTGTAGGAACGCCGTCAGGAACAGCACCTTGATCACGCTCGCGCTCTGGAACTGCTCGCGCATGCGTGTGCCGCTCAACTGCCCGCGACTGTCGAGCACCGCAAGCGAGGTGCGACCCGCGCGGGCATCGAGGTAGCGCACCGCGGCGGCGATCGCTGTGCGGGAGGGGTAGGCGGGCCGACGCGGTTTGGCGGGAGGCGGCATCGTCGCCGTGGGAGCGGTCGTGGTCACGCCCCCGTCGCCCGGGGCTGCCGCAATCGCCCAGGCGCAGACGCCCACGACCAGACTCGCCGCGAGCGCCCCGACCAGTAGTAGTCGACGTTTCTTGGCGGGCACCGGCCGGGAGGCTAGCGCCCGCCCCCGCTGTCAGCGCTTCTTGTGCTTCTTGGCCTTGTGCTTGAAGCCCACGCTCGTGAAGGCAACCGACACCGATTCGGCCTTCGCCTTCGGCAAGAAGCCGACGCGCGCCTTGAACTTCAGCTTGTGCGCGCGCTGTCCTTTGATGCCTTTGCGCGAGAGCGGCACCTTGATCGTGAACTTGCCGGCCTTCGCGAATTTCTTGTAGGTCGTCTTGAGGTTGCGGTTTTTGACGCTGACGCGGCCCGCGGCGAACGTCTGCACGCGCAGCACCAGCTTGTTGTGCTTGATTTTTTTGCTGAGGATCTTGATCCGCGTCTTGCCCTTGCCGCCGGTGCAGCCCGAGACCGCAATCGGGGTCGCCTGTTTGACGACGGTCCCGCTCTGCGCGGTGATCGTCGTCGGCATCGTGAGCGTCTGCGTGCAGAGCGCGCCGACGGCTGTGAGCGCCGAGTTGGGCCCGCTCGGCAGTTCAAGCACGAAACTCGAAACCGGGACGTCGGGAATCGAGGCGAACGTCGACTTCGTGATCCCGCCTTTGATGTCGGTGTTGCTTTCGAGGATCACGCGCACGCCGCCGTCGCCTTCGAGCAGGAGGTCCAGATCGGGGAACGCGGCGCCGCCGTGCGAGACGAGGTAGGCGGGCCCTTTCAGCGGCTGGGGCAGGACCGGCGTCTTGACAGTTGCGTTGCCCACTTTCGAGCCGGACGGGCAGCTGAACGGGTTCGCCGCGTAGGTCGCTTCCGGACATGCTTTCTGCAGCGTCGTCAAACGCGAGGGCAGCGACTTTGGCAGTTCCGCCACGACCGAGTGGATGTTCGCCTCGTGCACGCCCTGCAGCAGGTTGACGCTCAGCGCGGCGCCGTCGGCTTTGAGGGTTTTCGGGTCGGTCGATGCGCTGGTGGCGGCCGAGAAGTTCGGTTTGAACGGCAGCGCGCTGCAGTTGCCGACGGCGAACGGGCTCGCCAGGCCCTGCGTCGCACCGGCCGTGGAGGTCAGCACCGTGTTGGTCGCGAGCGCACCGCAGTTCGTGGGGTTGAACAGGAAGTTGGGGTGGTTCACGGTGACCGTGATATTGCGCAGGCGCAGCGGCACCCCCTTGTAGATCGAGGGCAGGTCGGTGGTCGTGACGATCACGCGGCCGGTGTGCGGGTCGACGTTGATCGTCGCGTGGGTGACCACGTTGCCGAGGTTGAAGGTGTCCGTGACCGCTGGGATCCGGACCAACAGGCCATAGGGCGCGCCCTGGTAGGGGCCGGTAAGGAAGACCGGCCCGGAGAAGGGATAAGGTTCGCTGCCCGCGCCGACATAGGCGGTAGCGGTGCCGATCTGGCTCGCCGCCGGGCATTCGTCGGCCTGTGCCTGCGGTTCGCCGCAGAGCGTGACCTTGGGGATTTCGCCGACCAGGCCCGCGGGCAGCACCGTGGAGATCTTGCCGAGGTACTGGTTGCCGTCGCCACGCGCGAGGTTGAACGTGTAGTTCGTGTAGGCGCCCGCGTTTGGCGAGCTGGTCGCGGTCGCCTGCGATAGCGCGAACGGGACCGAGGCGGGGCAGCCGCTCACCGCGAACGGCGTCGAGCCGCCGAAGCTCGCGCCGGTGTAGGCGCTGAACGAGAAGCTCGTGCTCGCGGGGTCGCACGAAAGGGGGTTGGCCAGCGTCGCTCGCGGCCCGCCGTTCAGCGTCAGCGTCAGGTCGCTGAAGGGCAGCTGCGGGTTGCCGAGGAAGCTCACTTCCAGCCTCCCCGTGGTGGCGTTCGGGGTAACCTGACCTTCGAGGCGGACCGACACGTCGTAGACGCTCTCGGCGTCGATGAAGATCAGGAACGGGTGGGGCAGGCCAGTGATCAGCGAGCCGTCTTCCCGGCCCAGGTAGACGTTGCCCGCGAGGCTGCCGGGCGGCAGGTCGGTTTCGATGTTGACGGTGCCGATCTTCGAGGCGGCCGGACATTCCACCGGCGCCGAGGAGCCGCGGTGGAGTTGGCCTTGGGTGCATGCATCGAGCCCGTTCACGGCCGACGGGTTCAGCGTCAGGCCTTCCGGAAGCACGACGTGGGCGTCGTTGATGTCGGCGGTGTTGAGCTGGGTGGACTTTTCGAACTGCGGGACGTGCACGTCGGTCGTGATCCCGTCCGGGCTTTCGTACTGCGAGGTGTCAGGCGTGATCGTCGCCGTGGGTTGGAACGGCAGCGCTGGGTTTTCGCAGCCGCCGACGCTGACGGGCGGCGTGGTCGGCAGGCTTTCCTTTTCGACCGGCGGGTAGGTTTCGAGTTCGAGGTAGGACGTCGAGGGGGCGGAGCAGCTGCTCGGCATCGTCAGGAAGTTTTCTTTGCCTTCCTTGCCGGCGTGGCCGTTGAAGAACAGCTTCGATTCGACGGTCTTCAGCGGCGCTTTGCCGAGTGGGAGGCCGAGCGGTTCAACCGCGACTTCGGTCGGGATGTTGTTGATTTCAAACCACTCGTGGAAGTCGCCCGACGGTACGCCGCGCGCGGCGAGCGCGTCTTCGTGGGCGTAGCTGACGTGTCCTTCCAGTAGCAGGTGCACGTCGTTGACGAGCGGTTTGACGCCTTCGACGTCGATCCCGAACAGCAGTGGCAGGCCCGGTTCCTGCGGCAGGTTGTAGACGTTGCCTTTGAGCGTCAACGTCGTGGGGGCGATCGGAAGTTCGACGTAGGCCTTCAGTTCGACGAAGCCCGCTTTCGCGGCGGCCGAGCATTTGTTTGCTTCGAAGTCCGCACGCGAGCAGACGGCGAGCGCCTGCGGGTCGGCCGCGAGCCCCGGCGGGACGTTAACGCGCAGACGCTTCAGCGCCGAGCCGTTCGGGGCGGCGCCGGAGTTGGTCAGTTCGAAGCCGGTCAGGCCCCACGGGGGGTGGCCCGCGGCCTGCGTGTAGAAGGAACTCGGGGTGGTGTATTCGCAGGATTTGACCTGGGTTTCGTTGCCGGTGCAGGTTCCGGCTTCCCACTTGGCGACGCCCAGGCTGCCCGCGGCGTGCGCCGCGGTGGCAGGCAGGATCAGCAGCGAGGTCAGCAGCGCGAGGCCGAGATGCAAGCGTCGGCGCGAATGGCGGCGGGCGTCTCGCGACGGCGCCTCGGCGACGGCATGGACAAGCGGCATCGTCGTGCTGTGATCCTTCACTCTCTACCTCCCGTTGAGACTTAGGCTTACATGCCCGGTGATAGAGCTCTGCGTCCGGACAAGGAGGGATTACCCCGCTTTGCAGCGCTCTACGCAGGAGGTCTACCTGTCAATCCGTCGAGGCGGCTCGGACGCACGCGCCGGGCGCGGTCCGACGTGGCGTGGGAGTGCGCGTCGCGAGCTACTGCTCGCGTGGGATGTAGGGCGCCAGCTCGCGGCGGGCGATCGACAGCTTGTGCACCTCGTCGGGGCCGTCGGCCAGGCGCAGCGTGCGCAGGTGGGCGTATGCCGAGGCCAGGCCGAAGTCCTCGGAGACGCCGCCGCCGCCGTGTACCTGGATCGCGCGGTCGAGCACCTTCAGCGCGACGTTCGGGGCGGCCACCTTGATCGCGGCGATCTCGGTGCGCGCGTGGCGATTGCCGACCGTGTCCATCATCCAGGCGGCCTTCAGCGTCAGTAGTCGCGCCATCTCGATCTCAATCCGCGACTCGGCGATCCAGTCCTGGACGTTGCCGCGCATCGCGATCGGCTGGTCGAAGGTGACGCGTGAGATCGCCCGCTTGCACATCGCTTCAAGCGCCCGCTCCGCGGCACCGATCGCTCGCATGCAGTGATGGATGCGCCCCGGACCGAGGCGGGCCTGGGCGATCATGAAGCCGTCGCCCTCGCCGGCGATCAGGTTCGTGGCCGGCACGCGCACGTCCTTAAAGTCGACTTCGCCGTGGCCGTCTTGGTCCTCGTATCCGAAGACTTTTAGGCCGCGCATGATCGTCACACCGGGCGTGTCGATCGGGACCAAGATCTGGCTCTGCTGTTTGTAGGTCGGACCGTCGGGGTCGGTCTTGCCCATCACGATCATGATTCGGCAGTGGGGGTGCAGCGCATTTGTCGTCCACCACTTGCGCCCGTTGAGCACGTAGTCCTCGCCGTCGCGCTCGATTCGCAGCTGGATGTTTCTCGCGTCGGAGCTCGCGACGTCCGGCTCGGTCATCGCGAAGGCCGATCGGATCTCGCCCTCGAGCAGCGGCGTCAGCCAGCGTTGCTTCTGCTCGGGCGTGCCGAACTGCGCGAGCACCTCCATGTTTCCGGTGTCTGGTGCCGAGCAATTGCAGGCCTCGGAGGCGATCGGGGAGCGGCCGAGTATCTCCGCGAGCGGGGCGTAGTCGCTGTTGGAGAGTCCCGCGCCATGCTCCTCGTCGGGCAGGAACATGTTCCACAGACCGACCTCGCGGGCGCGCTGCTTTAGCTCCTCCATGATCGGCGGCTGGAAGTGCGGGTCGCCAGAGTCGCGCAGCTGTTGGGCGTAGACCTCCTCGGCCGGGTAGACGTGCTCGTCCATGAATGCGCCTAGGCGCTCCTTGAACTCGGTACAGCGCTCGCTCGGCTCGAAGTCCATCGTCTCTCCTTTGATCCGGCCCGCAGACCGGGTGAACGGAACAGGACGGGTGTATATCGAGTCTCCGCGGTGGGCGGCAGACGGCTCGCGGCGGCGGCTGGCGGGGCCTTCAACAGGGGCCGCTACGGTTTGCGCCGATGCGACCCTTCAGAGCACATCCACGATTCGCTCCCGCGCCGATCGTCTCGCTCGTGTTGCTGGCGATGGCGATGTCCGCGCTGGCCGGCTGCGGCGGCTCGGGGTCCGGCGCCCGCAGCGCGCGGGGCGTGGTAGCCGGCGCGAATCGACGCCCGAACATCGTGTTCGTGCTGACCGACGACCTCGCACAGAACCTGGTGCGCTACATGCCGCACGTGCTGCAGATGCAGCACGCGGGGGAGACATTCAGCCATTACTTCGTGACCGACTCACTGTGCTGTCCCTCGCGGGCCTCGATCCTCACGGGTCGCTTCCCGCACAACACGCACGTGTTCGACAACAGCCCGCCCGAAGGCGGCTACGAAACGTTCAGCGAACGCGGTGAGCAGCGGGAAACGTTCGCGCTGGCACTCCAGCGGGTCGGCTATCGCACGGCGCTGATGGGCAAGTACCTCAATGGCTACAAGCCCAACGCTCCCGGCGGCGCCCGCGTGCCGCCGGGCTGGAACGAGTGGGACGTCGCGGGCGATGGCTACCCCGAGTACGGCTACCACATGAACAGCGACGGGCGCGTGCGTGCCTACGGCTACGCTCCGCGTGACTACCTGACCAACGTGATCGCGCGCAAGGGCGTGTCTTTCATCGAACGCTCCGCGGCGAGTCGCCGGCCATTTTTGCTCGAGCTGGCGACCTTCGCCCCACACTCTCCCTACACGCCTGCGCGCCGCGACTACGGCGAGTTTCCGGGTCTGCGCGCGCCCCGCACGCCGGCCTTCAACACTGTCGGCAGCGAAGAGCCCGCGTGGCTGCGTGACTTCAGCCCGCTGGACCCATCGCAGGTCGCGACGATCGACGCCAAGTTCCGCAGGCGCGCACAGGCGGTGCAGGCGGTGGACCGCATGATCGGTGAAATCGAGGCTACGCTCGCGGCGAAGGGGCTCGCGCGGGACACCTACATCGTGTTCAGCTCCGATAACGGCCTGCACATGGGCGAGCACCGTCTGCGCCCGGGCAAGCTGACCGCCTTCGACACCGACATCAAAGTGCCGCTGGTTGTGACTGGGCCTGGCGTGCCGGCGGGCCGCACGGTGAACCAGATGAGCGAGAACATCGACCTCTGCCCGAGCTTTGAGGAACTGGCGGGTGCCCCGGTTTCGCCGAGCATCGATGGGCACAGCTTGGTGAGGTTGCTGCACGGCCATCGCGCGCCGGGTTGGCGCCGCGACGTGCTGATCGAGCACCACGGCCGCGTGCTCGACGCGGGTGACCCGGACCTGCCCTCGGAGGGCTCGGGCAACCCGCCTAGCTATGAGGCGATCAGAACACCACGCAGCCTGTATGTCGAGTACGTGACTGGCGAACGCGAGTACTACGACCTCAGACAAGATCCCTTCGAGCTGCACAACCTCGCCGCGAGGCTCACACGCGGACACGAGCGCAGGTTGCACCGGACGCTCGAGCGGCTCGAGCGCTGTCGGGGCGCGCGGGAGTGCTGGCGGGCAGAGCACGGCGCCACTTGAGGTCATAGGCTGGCGCGATGAGTGATCAGGGCGGCACGGCGAGCTACCGCGAGGCCGGTGTGGACTACGACGCGCTGGACGCGGGCAAGCGGCTGGCGATCGCCAAGGCGCTGTCCACCTCACCCTTGCTCGCGGCCCATGGCGCGCGGGCGCTCGACGCCTCGCGCGGTGAGCCGGCGTTCGTGTTCGAGCTCGACGGTCGCGCCTTCGCGTTCGTGGTCGAGGGCCTGGGCACGAAGTCGATCGTTGCTCGCCAGGTGCTCGAGGCGCAGGGGGTTAATCGCTTCGGCGACGTCGCCTACGACACGGTCGCCGCGATCCTCAACGACCTCTGTTGCGTTGGTGCCCTGCCGCTGGTAGTCAACGCGTACTTCGCGACCGGCGCCTCGGAGTGGTACCACGACTCGGAGCGCTCCTCGGCGCTGCTAGAGGGCTGGCGCCGCGCGTGCGCCGACGCCGGCTGCGCCTGGGGCGGGGGAGAGTCGCCCTCGCTTCCGGGCCTGTTGGACGAGCGCGACATCGAGCTGGCGGGCGCGGCTGTCGGCGCGCTGCCCGTCGGGCACGCGCCGATCCTCGGCGAGCAACTGGGCCCGGGCGATGAGATCGTGCTTGTGTCCTCGAGCGGCCTGCACGCAAACGGCGCTTCGCTCGCGCGCTTGATCGCGGGACGACTGCCCGAGGGCTACGCGACCATGCTCGCGGACGGTACGAGCTTTGGCGAGGCGTTGCTGGCGCCGTCTCTGATGTACGTGCCGCTGGTCGCGGCCGCCCTCGCAGCGGAGCTGCCGCTGACCTACCTCAGCCACATCACGGGTCACGGGCTGCTGAAGCTGATGCGCCCGCCGCGCGCGCTGAGCTATCGCGTCGAGCGTCTGCCGCCCGTGCCGCCGGTGCTGGAGTTCCTCGTCGCCCAAGCGGGACTCGAGCCGCACGCCGCCTACTCGACGTTCAACATGGGCGCGGGCTTCGCGCTGTACTGCGCAGCCGGCGCGGGTTCTCAGCTGGTGGCGCTTGCGCAGGACCTCGGCCTGTCGGCATTGCAGGCTGGGCACGTCGAGCAGGGGCCGCGTCAGGTGCTGCTCGAGCCGGTCGGCGTTAGCTTCGCGGGCGAGGAGCTCGAGCTGAATGCAGGCTGATATTAACGCTCAAGTAGACGTTTACAGTTGGGCTCTGCGGCGTTGTTCGGCCGCTTGGTCGTGATTTGCGCCGCAGAAACGGGGCACACCTTGCAGGATTGCCTGCAAACACTGGACGGGAGTGCCCTTCCAACTTGCAGCCGCCCCTGGCGATGGATAATGTTGTCTGAAGACGTCGCCACTGTTCTCCGGTGAGTTACCGGAGATCTCGATATCGCCGGACCGGCAATGGTTCCGGAGCTACCCGGATCGAGGCGGACCTGTCCATCAACAGAGGAGAGAAACTGATGCGCAGAGCATCCACCTGTCTGGCCTTGCTCGGCTCCCTTGCCGTCCTCGGCCTGCCGGCCGCGGCCTCGGCTGCAGCGCCGACCGTGACCTTCAAAGCGAAGGCCGTGCCGATCCCGAAGCCGGGCGGCGGTACTTATCCGCACACCGGCAACATCCTTGCGAAGAAGGGTGGCCTCGGGTCGGCGCTCGAAGCGAACTACGTGATCTCGGGCTCGGGCTACGGCGTGACGCCGCAGAAGCCCGAAGGCGGCATCCCGCCGCTGGCGGCGGTCAACTTCTACCTGCCCGCCGGCGCGAAGATCAACGGCGCGGGCTTCCCGACCTGCTCGGAATCGACCCTGAAGAACACGGGCCCGAGCGGCTGCAGCAAAAGCTCGGTCGCCAGCCCCGTCGGCAACGCCCTCGGCGAAGTGAGCTTCGGCGCCGAACGTGTCCCTGAGACGGCGACGCTGCAGGCCTTCTTCGGCTCGAACAAAGGCCTCCTGTTCTACGTGCAGGGCTCGACCCCGGTATCGCTGGAATTCGTCTCCTCCGGGACGTACGTGAACTACAACAAGGAAGGCTATGGCCTGGAGCTCAAGACGACCGTGCCGGCGATCGCCACGGTCCCAGGCGCCGCGCTTGCGTCGACCAAGAACATCAACATCAAGGTCGGTGCGGCGATCAAAAAGGGCAAGAAGCTGATCTCCTACGGCACGCTGCCTAAGACGTGCCCGAAGGGCGGCTTCCCCGTCAAGTCCGAACTGATCTTCGGCGGCTCCTACGGCGGCGAACGTGAATTCGGGATCCCGGCTGAAACGGTGACCGTGCTCTACAAATCGCCGTGTCCTAAGTAGACGGAAGAACGGCGAGTAGCGCCCCACGTGGGGCGTAAAATCGCCCGTAGCGAAATCGGACGGGCGGCCTCATCGCCAAGATGGGGCCGCCCGCTCGTTGTATGAACTTCAAGGAAGGAAAGGGTTGAGGACGCAGACCGTCGGGTGGAGGAGAGGTGCGGCCGCGGTCGTGGCCCTCCTCGGCGTGGCCGCGCTCGTCGCGGTCGTGCTGCTGGCCACCTCAGCGGGTGGCTCCAACGGGAGCTACACGGTTCGCGCGGTCTTCGACGACGCCGCCAACATCATCCCCGGGGAGAACGTCAAGATCGGCGGCGTCAAGGTCGGTACCGTCGGCTCGGTCACGCCGACGCCGGGGGCAAAGGCTGCCGTCGTGCTGCACATCTCCAGCGCCGGCTTCAAGGACTTCCGTGCCGACGCGAGTTGCACGATCCGTCCGCAGGCGCTGATCGGCGAGAAGTTCGTGGACTGCCTGCCGACGCAGCCACGCGTGGCCGGCACGCCGCTACCGCCGCCGCTAAAAAAGATCCCTAAGGGCCAAGAAGGCGCGGGGCAGTTGCTGCTACCCGTGCAGAACACACATAGTCCAGTCGACGTCGATCTGCTGGGGGACATCCAGCGGCTGCCTGAGCGCCAGCGCTTCACGATCATCCTCAACGAGCTTGGCGCGGGCCTGGCGGGACGTGGTAGCGACCTGCACGAAGTCCTCCAGCGTGCCAACCCTGCACTGCAGGAACTCAACAAGGTGCTGGCGATCCTCGCTAACGAGAACCATGTGCTGGCCAAACTCGCGGTCGACTCTGACCAGGCGTTGCGGCCCTTCGCCGCGGTGCGCGACAAGGTCGCGGACTTCATCGAACAGAGCAACACCGTCGCGCAGGCGACCGCGCACCAGCGCGGCGCGCTGCAGCGCAACCTGCAGCTGCTGCCGAAGTTCCTCAAAGAACTCGGCCCCGCGATGGATCGGATCGGTCGCTTTGCGGATGAAACGACGCCGGTCTTCACGGATCTGAAAGTCGCGGCGCCCGGCATCAACAAGGCGTTCACGAGCTTGCCCGGCTTCTCCAAGAGCTCGACCAAGTTCTTCGAGAATCTCGGCCAGACGACGAAGGTCTCGGGCCCGGCGCTGACTGCGGTGCAGCCGCTGCTCGCTCGCCTCGCCACGCTCGGCAAAGAAGCCAAGCCGTTCGCCTTCAACGCCTCCGAACTGCTCACCAGCCTGCGCGACACAGGTGGGCTCGAGCGCCTGCTGGACTTCATCTTCCTCGGGACCGGTACGACCAATGGTTACGACGCGCTTGGTCACTTTCTGCGAGCCGAAGTGGTCGGCACGGTGTGTCTTACCTACGCGGTTGTCACCGCCTCCCAGTGTTCGAACGCGAAACTATTCAACACTGGCTCGGCCCCTTCGTCTTCGGCGAAGAGTGCATCGATCCCTCACAACAGCAGCACCAGCGTGACGATGGCGCGCACGCTGGCCGTGCTGAAAGGCGCCACGCCGGCGCAGGCGATCGCTAAATATCCCGGCGCGACCGAGGTGGCGCCGGGTGCGGCCGGCGCCGCAGCGGGGACGGGCTCGGACGCGACCCCCGTCGCAAAGCCGGTGGGCGGCGCGAGCGCGGGCACTACGTACTACACGCCCTCGGCTGAAAGCTCGAGCGCGGACGGCATGCTCCTCAACTACCTCCTGGGCAACTGAGCATGATTCGTACGTTCAAGATCCTGCTCCTCGCGATGTTCGTGCTGTTGCTGCTCATCCCGGCCAGCTCGCTCGCGGTCGAAGAAGGTGCTCAGACGACCGGCTCAACGACGGAAACCGCGCCGCCGAGCGAAACGACTACGGCAGCGCCCACGCCGGAAACGCCATCGGCGACCACGCCCAGCACGGGTACGGCCGTCGAAGCGCCGCCGCCGAGCACGACGACCGCGCCGAGCGCCCCGCAGGTTTCGACCGCGCCCCAGGTAGCGGGCCAGAGCGCTCAGGGCAGTAGCCCCTCGATCAAACCTTCCGGTAGCGGACACGGCGGCTCGAAAGCTCAGGGCGGCGGAGCGGGCACGAAGACGACGGAACCCAATCGCGGTGCGCAGGGCAAGATTAAGCGCGGCAAGCGCGCGCCAAAGCCATCTGCGCTGACGCCGCCGCTGCCGCTCTCGCTGTCCTCGTCGATCGCCGGCGTGCCGGGCTTCTTCATCGAAAGTTTCCGCATCCCGCCGTTCTTGCTGCCGATCTTCCAGGCGGCTGGGACCGCTTACGGCGTTCCCTGGCAGGTGCTGGCCGCGATCAATGAGGTCGAGACTGATTACGGCCGCGATCTCAGTGTCTCGAGCGCTGGGGCCGAGGGGTGGATGCAGTTCCTGCCCTCATCGTGGGAAACGTACGGAGTGGACGCTAACGGCGACGGCTACAAGGACCCTTACAACCCCGCCGACGCGATCTTCGCCGCCGCGCGCTACCTGCGCGCCGCCGGGGCCGCGACCGACGTGCGCGGCGCCATCTTCTCCTACAACCACTCACAGGCCTATGTCGAATCGGTGATGCTGCGCGCGAAGCTGCTCGGTGGCACCCCGGACCAGCTGCTCGGCGCGATCACGGGCCTTACCGAGGCGCGCTTCCCGGTGCACGCCCAGTCGCACTTCAGCGACGGCTTTCTGCCGGTGCCCGCGGGTACCGCGAGCGCTTCTGCGTCGAGCGGCTCGGATGAAGTCGCGGGCACCACGATCTACTCCGAAGCCAACGCTCCGGTGATCGCGGTGCAGGACGGCCAGATTGTGCAGATGGGCGACTCGTCCACGCTCGGACATTTCATCTCGCTGCGCGACGCTTACGGCAACACCTACACCTACGCGAAACTCGGCAGCGTCGCCACGCTCTACCCGGTGCTCAAGCCGCACGACGGCAGCACCCCCGATGGATCTTCAGCGCATGCCCAGGAAGCCGACGAACCACGCCCCACGGGACCTGCCACGGCGGGCACGCACACCGGCGCCGGGCCAGCGAGCGAAGAAACCGAAGGCATCTCGGCGCTGTCGCTGGGCGCGCCGAGCGGGCTGCAGGCGCCCGCGCCCGGCTCGGGCACCACAAGCACGCAGACCGGGGCCACGGTGGAACCATCCACATCGACATCTATTCAGCCCTCGCAAGCAGCGCCCGAACTCGGTGCTGCCTCAGGCAACTCGGCCCCCGCCGCGAGCGCGTCGGAAGGGGGCTCCCCGGCATCGTCGGCGGGCGCGACCCCGCGTGTGTTCCGCGCCGGACCCGATGACGTGTACCTGCACGAACTGCACGCGGGCGTGCGCGTGATCGCGGGCACCGTGCTCGGCCACGTCGGCGCAGGCGATGCGACCGCGGGACAGGGCGGCGAACCGCACATGTTCTTCCAGATCCGCCCAGCGGGCGTGGGGGCTCCGCTGATCGACCCGAAGCCGATCCTTGACGGTTGGGTTCAGCTTGAGAACAGCTCGATCTTCCGCGCCAAGGGGCAGAACCCATTCCTCGCGAACGCGCCCACCGCGGGTCAGGTGTTGCTGGAGTCAAAGGAACAACTGCAGCAGCAGGTCCTGGCCAACTCGGACATCGACATCTACCCCTGCGGGCGTCAAGACATTCAGACCGGGCAGATCGATCGTCGCGTCCTGGCGACGCTCGAGTTTCTCGCGGTCTCTGGGCTCAAGCCGACGGTCTCGGCGCTGAAGTGCGGGCACTCCGAGCTGACGACCGAAGGCAACGTCTCCGAGCACTCGACCGGCGACGCGGTGGACATTTCGGCAATCAACGGGATCCCGATCGTCGGTCACCAGGGCCCCGGCTCGATCACCGATACCACGATCCGCAAGCTGCTGACGCTCCAAGGCTCGATGAAGCCACACCAGATCATCAGCCTGATGAGCTATCCGGGCACGGACAATACGCTCGCGAAAGCCGACCACTACAACCACATCCACGTCGGCTTCAGGCCGTTCGCACAGGCCAGCCTGGCGGGCTCGCTGACGTCCTCGATCACGCCGGGGCAGTGGATCAAGCTGATCGCGCGCCTGGGCGAAATCCCCGACCCGAAGGTCGCCAACGGCCCGTCCGCGGCGGCGATACCAGTGCACCCGAGCACGCAGGGCGGGGGCGACTAGCCCGATGGCAACAACCACTCCTCCGAGCCCGCCGCCTCCGGCCGCGCCGCCGCCGCGCGATCCGCTGCCGCCGCGTCATGCACGCTCGACGCGCGCGCGCTTCGGTCGACCGCTCGCGATCGGCGCGCTCGCGATCGTCGTGCTAATCGTCGCCTACCTCGTGTTCGCCGGCGGCGGCGGCGCGACGTACAAGCTCGAATTCGCCGAAGGCGACCAGCTCGTGCGCGGCGATCAGGTGCAGGTCGGCGGCGTGCCGGTCGGCAGCGTCACCGAAATCGAACTGACCCACGACTTCAAAGCGCTCGTGACGATTCATGTCGACTCCGCGCTTGCGCCGCTGCACGCGGGCACGACCTCGCAGGTGCGGGTTCCGTCACTGTCGAGCGTCGCCAACCGCTACGTGGCGCTCAGTCCCGGGCCGAACAACGCGCCGTCGCTCGCCTCGGGGACGCGGCTGCCAGCCAGCCTGACCAAGAGCGTGACCGACCTCGACCAGCTGTTCAACACGTTCAACCCGAAGACGCGCAAGGGTCTGCAGCAGTTCATCCAAGGGACCGCCGAACAGTACGTCGGCCAAGGCAAGACGTTGGGCGAAGCGACCGAATACTTCGCGCCCTCGATCAATGCGACCGACCACTTCTTTGGGGAGCTGGTGCGTGATCAGTCGACGTTCACGAACTTCCTGGTCGAAACGGCCAAGGCCGTGACGACGATCGGTGCGCGCCAGGACCAGCTCTCAGAACCTGGTCGAAAATGCCAATAAGACGTTCACGGCTACCGGCAACGAGCAGGCGAACCTTGCCAAGGGTCTGAAAGAACTGCCGGGAGCCTTCCAACAGGGTGAGCGCACGTTCGCCCAGCTGCCCTCGACCTTCACGGCTCTGAAAAAGCTGGTCGACGCCTCTAGGCCGACGGTCAAGCCGCTGACGCAGCTGTTCACGAACCTGAAGCCACTGCTGACTACAGCCACGCCGGTCGTCAAAAACTTCTCGCTCGCCTTCAGCAAACCCGGCCCGAACAATGACCTGACCGACTTCGCCAATGCGCTCCCGGCGCTCGTCGCGCAGCTGACCACGGCCACGCCGGTGGCCGTGCAATCGCTTCAGGAATCGGTGCCGATCACTGCCTTCTTTGGTCCCTACTCACCGGACTTCGAGGGCACGCTGCGCGAGTTCGGGCAGACCGCGGCCTACTACGACGCCAATGGTCATTACGCGCGCGTCAACCCGGTGTTCCCAGACTTCGCGCCGGGCGGCGGGGCCAACAACCTCGTCCCGGCCAGCCCACAGCAAGCGCTCGCGCCGCTGAAGACCGGCCAGCTGCGGCGCTGCCCGGGTGCGGCCACACAGCCGGCTGCCGACGGATCCTCGCCGTTCACGGATTCCGAACAGCTCAGCTGCGACCCGTCGGAGACGCCCTGATGAACCGCCGGCGCAACACATCCCTGGCGGGCAGTCCGCTGCTGATCGGGGCGGTCACGACGCTGATCGTCGTCGTGGCGGTGTTCCTCTCCTACAACGCCAACAACGGCCTGCCGTTCGTGCCGACGTACAACGTCAAGGTCGTGCTGCCGGAGGGTTCGGGCCTGCAGCCCGCCAACCAGGTGCGGATCGCGGGCACGCGCGTGGGCATCATCGGCTCGCTGACCCCGCACGAGAACCCCGAGACCGGGAAGATCACCGCGGTCGCGACCCTGAAGCTCGAAAAGAAACTCGAACCGCTGCCCGCCGACACGAAAGCGATTGTGCTGTCGGTCTCGGCGATCGGGCTGAAGTACCTCGAACTCGAAAAGGGCCACTCGAAGAAGACGATCAAGGCGGGCCAAGAGATCCCGGTGGACCAGAGCAAGGAACCCGTCGATATTGATCAGCTGTTCAACATGTTCGACGAAAAGACACGAACCGCGATTCAGATCAACACGAACAACTTTGGGGACGGCCTTGCAGGACGCGGCCTGGAACTGAACGAAACGATCCACACGCTGCGACCGCTCGTCAATCACGGGATCCCGGTGCTGCAGAACCTGGCCTCGCCGCAGACCGATCTGCGCGGGTTCTTCAAAGGCCTCGACCGCCCCGCCGAAGAGACGGCGCCGGTGGCCGAGCAGAACGCGGCGCTGTTCAGTGAGCAGGACACCTTCTTCAAGGCGTGGGCGAGCGTCGCGAAATCGCTGGAAGAAGCGACGGCCGAGGGTCCGGCATCGCTGGAACAGGCGATCTATTCGCTTCCCCACGAGGCGGCCTTCACGGAAAAGAGCACCGAGTTCATGCGTCTGCTGCGCCCGAGTGCCAAAGACCTGACGACGGTGGCGCAGCCGCTCGGGCACGCGTTCGCGGTCGGCGCCATCAACCTGCGCGAAGCGACCACGCTGAACACGCAGCTCTCCGAATCTGCACAGGCGCTGCAGAAGTTCGCGGAAGACCCAATTGTTACGGCGGGTCTCGAAGATTTCACGCAGACGCTGCAGTTCGGCAACCCGCTGCTGGCCGGACTCGCCCCCGTGCAGGCCTACTGCAACTACATCACGCTGACGTTCCGCAACCTGGCGAGCCTTCAGTCCGAGAACGTCGGCGTCGGAACGCTCGGCCGGGCTGGTGCCGTGCTGGCGCCGACCGGTCCCAACAACGAGGGCTTCGCTTCTTCTGCCCCGGCTAACGGTCCGTCGGTCGAAAAAGCGAACGTCACCTCAAACGCGATCGTCGACAACAACCATGTCCATCTAAACCCCTACCCGAACGTGGGCGGGCCGGGTCAGCCGAAACTGTGCGAAGCGGGCAACGAGAGCTACGAACCGGGCAAGCTGGTCGCCGGCAACAACATGCCTGGCAAGGTGGCCAGCAATCGCGAATTCACCACCCGCGAACAGAACGTGTTCGGCGAAAAGTACCCCGCCTCGACGCTCAAAGACTTGGGCCTCGCGAAAGCGCCGACGAAGAAGCAGGCGACGAACAAGAAGTCGGCGAGCAAGACCAAGGGGAAGCAGAAATGAGCCGGTTTCGCTGGTGGCGTCGCCACGATGAGATCCCCGTCGTCGAACTCAACCGGACGAGCCCGATTCGCTTCGCGATCGTGTTCATCGTGATCGTGGCGATCGCGATCTACTTCGGCTTCACCAAGCATGTTCCGTTCAAACACGGCTTCCGTCTGAACGCACAGTTCGCCAGCGCGCTGAACATCAAAGGCAAGTCGCCGGTACGCATCGCGGGCGTCAACGTCGGCAAGGTCACGCACATCAAGCGTCAGGGCTCGACGGCGCTTGTGAGCATGGAAATCGAAAACCGCGGCCTACCTCTGCACTCTGACGCGACGGTCAAGATCCGTCCACGCATCTTCCTGGAAGGCAACTGGTTCGTCGAACTACAGCCCGGCAGTCCATCGGCGAAGACGTTGTCCTCCGGCGCCACGCTGCCCAGCACGCAATCCTCAGATCCGGTGCAGATCGACCAAGTGCTCGACGCGCTGAACACCGACACGCGCGCCAACCTGCAGAACTTCCTGATCGGATACGGCGACGGCTTGACACGCAAGCCCTCGAAGGCCGACAACGCCGAACAGGACCCGGAAGTGCGTGGGATCAACGCGGCCGAAGCACTCAACAAGACCTATCGCCGCGCCCCCTCGGCCGAGCGCGGTGGGGCGATCATCAACCAGGCGATCGCCGGCACCGAACAGCACGACCTCTCAAAGCTCGTAAAGAGCATTGGCAAAGTCACGTCCGCGCTGAACGTGCACGAGCAGCAGTTGGGCGAACTGATCGGCAACTTCAACAGCTTCTTCCACTCCTTCGCTGCGCAGGCGCCGAGCCTGCAGGCTGCGGTCGCGGTGCTGCCCAGCTCGTTGCACAACATCACCGCCGGGCTGCGCGAACTGGACCGGGCCTTCGGGCCGACCAAGACGTTTGCGACTGACATCCTGCCGGGCGTGAAAAACACGAACGAAACCGTGACCGCGACGCTGCCCTGGATTGAACAGGTTCAGGCTTCGCTGGCGCCCGACGAGCTCGGCGGCGTCTCTAAAGGTCTGCTCGCGGCGACGCCGCAGCTGGCCCAGCTGACGGCTGAACAGACGCCGTTCTACAAGCAGACCGAACTGTTCAACAAGTGCTTGACGAAAGTCTTCATACCGGCTGGCAACACGCGCCTGCAGGACGGTTCTTCGACCAGCGGCGTCGAGGACTACAAGGAGTTCTGGTACAGCCTGACCGGCCTCGCGGGGATCGGCCAGAACTTTGATGGCAATGGGACGATGACTCACTTCTTGCTCGGTAGCGGCGGCCCGACGATTGTCTCGGCGCCGTCGAACGTCGAGGGGCACAACATCAATGGCCTGAAGCTGCTCGCACACGCCGCGCTCCAGCCCGAAGGCACGCGTCCGGCGTTCCCGAAGACTGAGCCGGCCTACAAGCCGCTCGTGCCCTGCTACACGCAGGCCCTACCCGAATTCAATGGCCCGCTCTCGCAAGGGCCGGCGGACGGTTCTGGATGATGTCTACGCCTGAGCCGACACCCGGACACAAACGCTCTGGCGGCCTGACCGTCCGCGACCAGATCGAGCGCTACCGCACGGCGTTCATCGCGGTCATCACGATGGTCGTGATCGCTGCCGCGGTCGGCGGCTACATCCTCGCGCACGAGAACCTCAAGCTCCCCGGTTGGGTGCCCGTCTTCGGGCGCAGCTACTACACGCTGAAGGCCGACTTCCAGACGGCGCAGGCGGTCACGCCGGGCCAGGGGCAGGCGGTCACGATCGCGGGCGCGAAGATCGGCGAAGTCAACAGTGTCGACCTGCACAACGGGGTCGCGACGGTGACGATGAAAGTCACGCCGAAATACGCACGCATCTATCGCAACGCGACGATGTTGCTGCGCCCCAAGACACAGCTTCAGGACATCACCGTCGAGGTCAACCCCGGCACGCCGTCCGCCGGGAAGCTACCCAGCGGCTCGACGTTGCCGCTCGCGCAGACGGCCCCGAACGTGAACTTCGACGAATTCCTCTCGTCATTGGACGCGGAAACCCGCAGCTACCTACAGGAGCTACTGGCGGGCGCGGGCGAAGGCTTCAAGAACAACGGCCAAGCATTCTCGGCGACGCTCAAGCGCTTTGCTCCCCTCACACGCGAGATCCAGGAAATCTCCAAGGAACTAGCCCTGCGCCACGAAAACACCGCGCATGCGATCCACAATTTCCGACTGTTGGTGGAAGCATTGGGGGGCAAGGACAAGCAGCTCTCTGAGCTAGTCGACGCCTCCAACGCGGTGTTCGGGACCTTCGCGAAGGAGGACCAGAACGTGCAGAGCCTCGTGCGGGAACTGCCCGGGGCGTTGAAGAAGACGCGCACTGGCCTAGGGAAGCTGGCGACCGCGGCACACGTGCTCGGTCCGACGGTGCACGAGCTGCAGCCGTTCGCGAGTGCACTGGGGCCGGCCAACGAAGCTACGCGCAAGCTCGCGCTGGCGACGACACCGATCATCAAGAACCAGATCCGGCCGTTCGCGCGCGAAGTCCTACCGACGGTCAACGAGATCGCACCCGACACCAAGGAGCTGGCCGAAGCCTTCCCCAAGCTCGCGACGAGCTTCAGCGTGTTCAACGAATTCTTCAACGAGCTCGCGAACAACCCGGGCAAGAGTCAGGGCGGCTTCCTGTTCTTCCTCGACTGGGCCAACCACAACCTCAACAGCGTGGTCAGCTCTGGTGACGCGAACGGCGTGCTCGGACGCACGCTCGTCTACTTCAACTGCGAAGTCGCTCCGCTGCTCAAAAACGTGGCGGAAATCAACCCGAACGTGAACCTGCTGGTCGGCCTGCTTAACCCACCCGACAAGGCCGCCTGTGCCGGTGCCGGAATCCTCAAAGGCGGCACGGCACTCTCGGCGCACGACCTGAGCAAGCCGAAGCCGCCCGCGGGCGGCCTGCTGGCGGGTCTGACGCCCGCCTTCGGCAAGGCGAAAGGCTCGTCGAAACCGGCGGCTGCGAAGCGCTCGAAAGCGTCCTCGTCGAAGCAGAAGTCTCCGAGTGGGGAAAAGCGGACAGCGACTAGCTCGGGCAAGGCTGCAGGCGCGTCAAAGGGGGGTGTTCGTTAGATGCAAAAGCGCGCACCGACACTCGGCAACATGCTCGTGATCATCCTGTTCGTGCTCAGCTGCTTCGGCCTGCTGCTGTTCCTGTGGGAGTCCTTCGGCGGGCCGCTGCCGTTGAAGCCGAAGGGCTATCGCATGACCGTGGCGTTCCCCAAGTCGCTGGCGCTGGCTGAACAGTCAGAAGTGCGTATCAGCGGCGTCGACGTCGGTCGCGTGGTCGCACTCAAGCTCGGCGATGGCGGGCGCACGCGAGCGGAACTGGAAATCAACAAGAAGTACGCGCCAATCCGCGCGGACATGCACGCGATCCTGCGTCAGAAGACGCTGCTCGGCGAGACTTACGTCCAGCTGATCCCACAGCATGGCGGGCACTCCGGCGCGTTCCTCGCCGACAAAGGCCAGCTCGCCGACAGCCAGGTCGAACCCTCGATCACGCTCGACGGGCTGCTGTCGGCGTTCGACCCCAAGACGCGCCGCGACTTCCAGATCTGGCAGCAGTCGGTGGCGGAAGGGATCGATGGACGCGGCGAACAGATCAACGCCGACTTCGCCTCGCTACACCCGTTCGTGGAACACGCCAACACGCTGGTCGGCATCCTCGACTCCCAGGAGGGGGCGGTGCGGGCGCTGATCAAGAACACAGGCGTCGTGTTCAACGCGCTGGGCAGCCGTGACCACCAACTGGAAGGACTGATCGTCAATGGCGAGCGCACCTTCCACGCGGCGGCCGAAGGCAGCCAGGCCTTTGCCGCTGCCTTCCGTGCGCTGCCGGACTTCGAGCGTAACTCACGCACGGCGCTGAAAGAACTAGACAAGTTCGCCAACGACGCGAGCCCATTCCTGGACGAATTCAAGATCGTCGAGAAGAAGCTCGCGCCGCTGCTGAACGCCGCGAAGCCGTTCGCGCCGCAGTTCGACAGCTTCCTGACCTCGCTCGGTCCGCTGACGAAGGCGGCCAGGAAGGGCCTGCCGCTGACGAGCAAGATGCTCGACCTGACGACCACGCAGCTCGAAAACTTCCGTCCCGTCCTGCACAACTTCGATCCGTTCCTGCAGTACCTGTCGGAATACGTGCCGGAGCTGCAGGCGTTCTTCGCCAACTTTACGGCCTCCACGCAGGCGCACGGCGGCAACACCAACACACCGGGCGGGCCTGGACAGCAGCACTATCTACGCGTGATGAACGTGCTCAACCCGGAAAGCCTCACGATCTACTCGCAGCGTCCCGGCAGCAACCGCGGCAACCCTTATTTCAAGCCCGGCGCATTCCGCTCGATCGGCAACGGCGGGCTGCAGGTGTTCAGCAACAGCAACTGCTCGAACCCTGTTCCTTCCGTGAGCGGACCGCCCAACGCGACGATCTCTCAGGAACTGATCGAAAAGCTAAGCCAGGGCGCGACGCCGACGGAACCCTACAAACCGAAAGTCGCCAACCAGCCCGAAGCGCCGAACGGGATCCCGGCACCGGCCTGCAACCAGCAGGGTCCGTTCACGTTTAACGGCTTCACTGGACAATTCCCTCACGCCGTCTACGGTGGTAAATAATGAGCGCCGAGGACAAGTACGCCGACTACCAGTACCACTCGACTGAACTCGATCTGACGGGCGACCCGGACGCGGGCGACTGGTCGATTCGCTGCACCGACGTGCACAAGCGCCTAGGCGGGGTATCCGTGCTCAACGGCCTTACGTTGGCGATCCCCGACAATACGATCACGGTCGTGCTCGGGCCATCGGGGACCGGCAAGAGCGTGCTGATCAAGCACCTGATCGGGTTGATGTTCCCGGACTCGGGCGACATTGTTGTGCACGGCGAACACGTGCCGCGCCTGACGATGCCCAAGCTGTTGGCGTTGCGCCAGCGGATCGGCGTGCTGTTCCAGGACGGCGCGCTGTTCGGCTCGATGTCGGTGTTCGACAACGTTGCCTTCCCACTGCGCCAGCACACCGATCAGAGCGAGGTGGAGATCTCAAAGACTGTCACCGAACGTTTGACCGACGTTGGTCTCGCCGACGCGATGGACGACGCGCCCTCGCAGCTCTCGGGCGGTATGCGCAAGCGCGCGGGCTTCGCGCGCGCGCTTGTGATGGAACCCGACATCGTGATCTTTGACGAGCCCGACTCGGGCCTGGATCCGGTGCGCACGGCGCTTTTGTGCGACCTGATCCAGGAGATGCATCAGATCCACAAAGGCACCTACATAGTCGTCACCCACAACATCGCCTCGGCCCGGCAGATCGGCGAATACATCGCGGTGCTGTGGAAGGGGCGGATCGTGGAGGCGGGCGACGCCGAGCGGATGTTCTCCTCGGACAACGCCTTCGTCAGGCAGTTCCTCAGCGGCTCCGCTGAGGGGCCGTTGACGATGGACTGAGCAGCGCGGCCACGGGCTGAGCGCCTGCTCGCCTGGGCGTTTTACTCGCCGTTTCCGCCGGCGTCTGCAACTCGGAGCCGACCTTAGGCATCCGTCCTGAACGTATGCGAACATACGTTCGTATGATCGTGTGCGTTCACATTCCTCGCTTCGAGCTAACGCTCGCCGCCGGTGGCGCGACGGCGCAGGTCGGTCGGGCACTCGCGATCGCGCCGCTGCCGGGCTCAGAGCAGCGCGTGGGCGAAGTCTCGGGCGCGGCCGAAGCCCGCGGTGTGCGCCGGGGCATGGGGCTCGGCGAGGCGCTGGCGCGCTGCCCGGATCTGACGCTCGTCCCGGCCGACCCCGTAGGGGTGGAGGAGGCGTGGGAGTCCAGGCTGAGCGCACTGGAAGCGATCGGCGCGGCGGTCGAGCCGGCGCGCTCGGGGCTGGCCTACTTCGCGACCGAGCCGCTGCTCGGGCTGTATGGCTCGGACGCAGCGGCGATCGCGGCGGCGTGCGAGGCGGGATCGGCGTTGGGAGGCGCCGGCAGGGGGGGTGGGCGGCGCCGGGCGGATCGACTCGTCGGGCGCCGCCCTGCGGGCGTCGGTGATCGCCACATGCGCGTGGGAGCGGGTCCCACGCGCTTCTCCGCGCTCGCCGCGGCGAGCGCGGTGCGCTCGCGCCGGCCGCTGGTGCTGGAGGGCGGCGCGGCGCAGCGCTGGCTGGCTGCCCGACCGATCGAGCTACTCGGTTTCCGCGCGGAGACTGAGTATCTACTGGAGCCGCTGACCCGCCTTGGGGTGCGCACGCTCGGCGAGCTTCAGCGGCTCGGGCGCCCGGCGCTGGCGGATCGCTTCGGCGAGGCGGGGGCGACGGCGCATCGGCTCGCCTGTGGCCTCGACAGCCCGCTGCGCCCGCGCCAGCTCGAGGAGCGTCTGCAAGAGACGATGAGCGTCGGTGACGCGAGCTCGGGCGCTTCGCTGGAACGTACGTTGGGGGTGCTGGTCGACCGGCTGCTGGCGCGCAGCGAGCGGCGGGGACGCTCGCTGCGCGCGGTCACGCTGTCCGCGCGACTGCTCTCGGGCGGCGGCTGGCGCGAGCGCGCGGTCTTCCGTCAGCCGCTGGTTGACCGTGAGCGCATTTCACTGGCGCTGTCGCTGCGGCTGCTGATGCTGCCGGCCCCGGCCGTCACGCTGGGGCTGACCGTCGAGCGTTTCGGTCCGCCGGCGGGCGAGCAGCGCGCGCTGCTGGACCAGGCTCACGCTGCGCGTATGGCGCGCTTGCGCGAGGCCGTCGCCCAGGTACGGGCCGCGGCCGGCGAGGACGCAGCGATGCGAGCAGTCTGCGTGGATCCCGACTCGCGCGTGCCGGAGCGGCGAGTCGTGCTCACGCCGTTGCCTGGCTGATGCCGGCTGCCGCACGGGTCCAGCTCAACCTGCCACGACCCGCGCGGGTTCGCATGGGGCCGGCGGGCGTGCCCGTGCAGGTCGACGGGCGTGCGATCGAGTTGGTGCGCGAGTCCTGGCTGGTCGAAGACCGTTGGTGGACGGCGCAACCGCTGCGCCGTCGCTACTGGGAGGTAGTAGGGACAAGCGGACGCAACATGGTCGTATTCCACGATCTGGGGAGCGGCGGCTGGTTCGCTCAGGGGTCGTGAGCAAATGACGCCGACGCCGCCGTATGTAGAGCTTCACTGCCACTCCGCCTATTCGTTCCTGGACGGCGTGTCGCTGCCTGAGGAGCTGGCGCAGAGCGCGCGGGAGCTGGGTTACACGGCGCTGGCGCTGACCGACCACAACTCAGTCTCAGGGTCGATGGAGCTGGCGCAGTTCGCGGCCGACAATGCGATCCGGGCGATCCACGGCGCGGAGATCGACCTGACCACAGCCTCTGGCTGCGGTGCCCACGGGCGGCACCTGACGCTGCTGGTGCGCGACGCGCGAGGGTGGCGCAACCTCTGCCGGATCCTCACGCTCGCGCACGCGCACACCCGCGAGGGGTCGAGCCGGCGCGAGCGTGGCGAGCCCTCGATCGAGCTGCAAACGTTGCTGGATCACGCCGAGGGGCTCGTCTGTCTGACGGGATGCGCGGATCGCGGAGCGCTCGGCTCGACGGACGCCCGATCGGCAGGCGGGCGCGGCCACGACGAGCGGACGGCCCGACGCCTGCTCGAGGCGTTCGGGCCGGAGCGCCTGCGCGTGGAGCTGCAGCGGCCATATGCCCGCTACGACCGAGCCCGCAATCGCGCCCTGGAGGCATTGGCCCGGCGACTGGGGGTGGCGTGCGTGGCGAGCGGCAATGTGCACGCGCACGCGCGCCACCGCGCGGAGCTGCAGGACGCGTTCGTGGCGCTGCGCAACCACACCACGCTCGACGCCTCCGAGCCACTGCGCCGCGGAAACCACAGCCATGTGATGACCACACCACAGGCGATGGCCAGCCGCTTCGCGGATCATCCCGAGGCGGTGCGTGAGACGCTGCGGCTGGCCGAGCAGCTGAGCTTCGACCTGACACACGACCTCGGCTACCGCTACCCGGGTGCGGAGGAGGCGGGCATGGAGCGGGCGCTGGCGGAGCTGTGTCAGGCGCGCCTGCACGAGCGTTACGAGGGGCTCGCGACGCGGGAGGAGGCACAGTCGCGCCTGATTCAGGAGTTGAACGTGATCGGCAAACTGGGGCTGGCGGGCTTCTTCCTGCTGCACTACGAAATGCTCGAGCTCTCGCGCGAGGTAGCGGCCGAAGTGCGAGGGCCGGACTCAGTACGTGCGCTGCTGGCCCCTGGTCGCGGGCGCGGGTCGTCGGTCTCCTCGCTGGTCTGTTATCTGATCGGGCTCTCGCACATCGACCCGATCGTCAGCCGGCTGACGCTGGGGCGCTTCCTGCACGAGGATCTGCGCGGGCTGCCTGACATCGACCTGGACTTCCCGCGCGACATCCGCGAGGTGCTGATCCCGCGGGTGCGCGCGCGCTTCGGCTCCGAGCGTGCGGCGCTGGTCGCGGCCTTTCCGACCTTCCGTGCGCGCGGGGCGATCCGCGAGCTGGGCAAGGTCCTGGGATTGCCGCCGGGCGAGATCGAGCGCGCGGCGCGCGGCGCTGAGCGATACGGGGCGGCCGAGCAGGACGTCGGCGTCGCGGGGGCGAGGATGGATGGACAGGCAACGCAGAACGACGCAAGCGCGGCGCGGGCGAAGGACGAGGCGAATGGCGGCCCGCCGCGCTCGGAGCGCTGGAGCTGGCTGTGGCGCCTGGTGGAGGAGGCCTACAGGTTGCCGCGGCATCTCTCCCAGCACTCGGGCGGGATGATCATCGCGACGAAGCCGCTAATCGACTGTTGCCCGGTGGTGCCGGCAGCGATGGAGGGCAGGCAGATGGTGCAGTGGGACAAGGACTCCTGCTCTGACGCCGGCTTTCTGAAGATCGACCTGCTGGGACTGGGCATGCTCTCGGCGGTAGAGCGCTGCGTGGAGACGATCGCGCAGACCCGCGGCGAGCGGATCGATCTCTCGCGGATCGACTTCGAGGACAAGCCGACCTTCGAAGCGATCAGCGACGCGGATACGGTGGGCGTGTTCCAGATCGAGTCGCGCGCACAGATGCAGTCACTACGGCGCACGCGCCCGCAGAATCTCGATGACCTGGCAGTCCAGGTAGCGATCATCCGCCCGGGGCCGATCCAGGGCGGCGCGGTCAATCCCTACATCGAGCGTAGGCGGCGACTGCGCGAAGACCCCGACTACAAGATCCCCTACGAGCATCCGTCGCTGCGCCCCGTGTTGGAGGAGACGCTGGGCACGATCATCTTTCAGGACCAGGTGATGGAAGTGGCGGAAGCGATCGCGGGCTATACCCCCGGCGAAGCCGAGGGGCTGCGCCGGGCGATGAGCCGCAAGCGCTCGCAGGAGCTGCTGCAAAGCCATCGCGAGCGTTTCGTCGCGGGGGCGATGGGTCACGGCGGCGCGGATCCCCAGACGGCCGAGCGCGTATGGCAGATGGTCCAGGGCTTCGCGGGCTTCGGCTTTCCCAAGGCGCACAGTGCGGCCTTCGGGCTGCTGGCCTATCAGTCGACGTGGCTGCGCGTGCACTACGGGCCGGAGTTCCTGTGCGCGCTCCTGAACGAGCAGCCGATGGGCTTTTACGCGCCGGACAGCCTGATCCACGAGGCGCAGCATCGCGGCATCGTGATCCTGCCCCTGGACGTGAATGCCTCGATGGCGGAATGCACGGTGCAGGATGGGGCGATCCGCCTCGGGCTCGGCTACATCAAGGACGTGGGTGGGGAGGAGGTGCGGGAGCTGGTCGCCGAGCGCGGGCGGGGCGGCCCCTTCGTGAGCCTCGGCGAGCTGGCGGGACGTATCGGTGTGCGACGCAGGACGCTGGAACAGCTGGCCTGGTCGGGGGCGTGTGACGAGCTCGTGGCGGGGGCAGCGGGCGAACGGGGCGGGGTCGCTCGTGGCCTGGCCTCACTTGGCGGTGAGAGTGCGGTTTGCACGGTAGGTGAGGCCGACAGGCGCGCTGCGTTGTGGCAACTGGGGATGGCCACGCCGGGTGTGGGGACGAGGGAGGACACGCAGTTGGCGCTGCCGCTGGAGTTGCCGCAGGTACCGCGTCTGCGCAAGCTCGGACGTTGGCAGCGATTGATCGCGGACTACTCGACGAGCGGCGTGACGATCGGCGATCACGCGATGGCGGTCCTGCGCGAGCGGCTGACGGCCCCGATGCTCGCGACCAGCGCGCAACTGATGCGGCTGCCGAGTGGCAGCACGGTGGCGATCGCGGGTCTCGTGATCGCCAGGCAGCGTCCGGGGACCGCCAAGGGCACGATGTTTCTGCTGTTCGAGGACGAGTTCGGAACGGTCAACCTAATCGTCCCGGGGGCGGTCTATGAGCGCCACCGCCACCTCGCTCGCGCCGAGCCATTGCTGCTGGCGCGCGGTCGTGTGGAGCGCTCGGAGGGGGTCGTGAACCTGCTGGTGCGCGAGCTGGCCGAGCTGGAGCAGTTCGTCTCGGGAGGCGTGGAAGGCGAGGAGCGCGAGGCTGCGCTTGCGCGCGTGCATCGCCTGCCGGCTTCAGAGCGGGAGCTGGAGGCCGAGCGCGATGGAGAGGCCGAGGAGGAGGCGATCGAGGTCGGGTCGAGCATGCGCGCCGTTGCGCCGCCGATCCAGAGCTTTGCAATGGGTCGGCGACGCTAGGCGGCCGCAGGTCAACGAGCAGTCAACGAGCGCTGAGTGTCCTCGGCGTCGTTAACGGCCCATGCGAGTCGCTCGATCAGCTGCTCGGCGGCGTGGTTGTCACTGAGATGCAGCGAGTAGACGCGCTCATCCAGCAGCACGGGCGCCTCGCGTTCCTCGAGCGGGTCGGTCGTGACGATGATCCTGGGCATAACTCCCTCCTCGGGATTCGGGGTCATGTCCTCCCGCACGACACGTTGGAGGTGTCGCCTGAAGCGGGGCTTAATTCTTCGCGGGCTGTGCCGCAGCGGACGCAGACATGGCTAGGCTGAGCCCATCGCGCCCCTGGGAAACACCGATTTGGATGTCTTCGGCCTGTGTCTGGGCGTCAACGTATTCGGCTGGACGATCGACGAGCAACGCTCGTTTGAAGTGCTCGACGCCTACGTGGGCGCGGGCGGCAACTTCATCGATACGGCCGACAGCTATGGCCGGCGCGGGCCGGGTGGGGCGGGCGAGTCCGAGCGAATTATCGGTCGCTGGATGGCAGCGCGCGGTAATCGCGACCAGCTTGTGATTGCGACCAAGGTGGGCATGTCCGCAGAGCGGCCGGGGCTCTCGACGGAGAACGTCAGAGCTGCCGCAGAGGCTTCGCTGGAGCGTCTGCAGACCGATCGCATCGACCTCTACTACGCCCATAAGGATGATCCGCAGACGGAGCTGGAGCAGACGCTCGGCGGGTTCGGGGCGCTGATTGAGCAGGGCGCGATTCGCTACGCAGCCGCTTCGAACTACAGCCCCGAGCGTTTGCAGCAGGCGCTGAGCATCGGGCAGCAGCCCGGTATGGCCTCCTACGTGGCGCTGCAGCCGGAATACAACCTGATGGAGCGCGACTATGAGCGGGAGCTGGGGCCCGTGTGCAAACGCGAGGGGCTCGCCTGCGTGCCGTACTTCGCGCTGGCGCGCGGCTTTCTCAGTGGTAAGTACCGTCGCGGCAGCGAGCAGGTCGACAGCCCCCGTGCAGCCGGCATCTACGAGAGCTATGCCAACGAGCGCGGCTTTGCGGTGCTCGACGCCCTGAAGCAGATCGCAAGTGCCCGCGCGGTGCCGGTGGCGGCGGTCTCGCTGGCCTGGCTGTTGGCGCAGCCCACGGTCGCGGCGCCGATTGCCAGCGCCACCTCGACCCAGCAGCTGGCCGAGTTGGTCGCCTCGGTCGAGCTGAAGCTCACAGACGCCGAGCTCAAGCAGCTTGGCGAGGCATCGAGCTGAAGCTCAGGCGACGTCCGGGCCGCTGAAGCTCAGGTTGTTACCGTCGGGGTCCACGAGCGCGTCTCGCTCGGAGCCGCGGTCGAGGTCGAAGGTGATCTTGCGCAGTCCGGGCGCGCTTGGCGGCGACGGGCGTGCTCCTCGGCTCTGCCATGAGTTCAAGCCGATGTGGTGGTGGTAGCCACCCGCTGAGAGGAAGGCCGCGGAGGGCAGTTGCGCCTGCTCGTCCAGTCCGAAGGTGTCGCGATAGAAGGCGACCGCTCGTGGCACGTCGGCAACCTTCAGGTGCACGTGTCCGATGCCGGTGCCGGGCTCGATCAACTCCTCGACCCGGGCTAGGTCGTCGTCGGGGGCCTGCGCGAGCAGGTCATCGAGGTCGAGCGGCAAGGTCACCATCTGCACGCCCTGCCCGTCCGGTGGGCGCTGCCATTGCTCGCGCGGGCGGTCGACGTAGATCTCGATGCCGAGGCCATCGGGGTCGCTCAGGTACAGCGCCTCCGAGACGCCATGGTCAGAGGCGCCGTCGATCGGCCAGCGCTCGCGGGCAACCCGCTTCACGGTCTCGGCCAGCCCCCCGCGCGAGGGATGAAGCCAGGCGACGTGGAACAGGCCCGTGCTGTGCGGCGAGAGTGGTGTGGGGTCCGCGATCGCGCTTAGCTCAAGCGACGGGTGCGCGGGGTCGGCCCCCAGCAGCGCGCGCTCCTGCTCGCGCGAGATGAGCGGTAGTCCGAGCACGCGCTCGTAGAACTCGGCGCTGCGAGCGAGGTTGCTCACGCCGAGGCGGACCAAGCCGATGCTCAGGTTGGGGTCGACCGGCTGTGGCGCCGTTGTCATGACCGCGAGGCTACAACGCCCAGCCCGTCACGCACGGCAGTCCGCCGCCAGAGCCAGGACTCGCGCTCAGCGCGCCTGTACCACCAGCGTCTGAAAGGCCCGTCCGACCGGGCCGTGCTCGTCGTGCAGGACGCCTTCCGCCAGCCCCGGGCCGCCCTCGTGCAGGCGCGTGCGGGCGTCGAGCCCGATCCATTCGCCCCGCGGCAAACGCTGCAGGTGGATGGAGAGGTCAGCGTTGATGAACAGGAAGCGGTCGAAGCGCAGTTGCGCGCTGACGCCATTGCAGAAATCCGCGGTGGCCGCGAGCCGCGCCAGCGGGCTCGGCTCCTGTCCCGGCAGTAGCGGATGACGCAGGCGCTGCCACACGCGTCCTGGCCCCAGCCGCCGGGGGTCGTTCAGCCAGCGCATCTCCATCGCCGTGCCCGCGAAGCTCGCCTCGTTTGATCCGTTCAGCGAGAAGGGGCTGGGCTGACCGCTGCTGGGCGGCGGCATCGGGCGGTCGGGGACCGAGCCCTCGGCGGCATCGCCCTCGGTAGCGGCACCGTCGTTGCGCTCGCTTCGCACCGAGGCCAGTGCCGTCTGCGCCGTCTCTGCGGCGTCCGCTGGAACCGCTTGCACGCGCAGCGCGCTCGCCCGAGCGATCGTCTCGCCCTCGGCGCTCAGCTCGGCGGCCAGCTCCTGCACGCGCCGCCCGGGCCGCACGATCTTCGTGTCCAGCGTCAGCGGCGCCATTGGGATTGGGCGCAGCAGCTCGAAGGACAAGCGCCCGATCCGCAGCTCGGAGCCGGGCTCGATCTGCTCAAAGGCCCTGGTGATCAGCGCTGCGGGCGCGCCCCCATGCAGCGCCTGCGGGTCCCAGGGGCCGCGCGCCTGCTCCGTGGGGAGGAAGCACTCGCCCTCAGCGATGAAGATGCTCTCGCCGGTAGGGACTGCTTCCGCGGCGATGGCGGCGTGAGGATCGGGATCAGTCTCCATCGACCGGCAGGCTAGCGACGAACTCGTGCAGCGCACCTGGATCGCGCAGCGGCGGGCCGTGGCCGAAGCAGACCAGCTGCGGCTCGAGCGCCGCAAGCCTGCGGATCGATTGGCGGTTGCGCACGGGGTCGGGCGTGAACACCGTGGGCGGCTCCTGCAGTCCGCGTTTGCCGTTCAGCAGGTTCATGCCGTTGAGCACGTCGCCCAGGATCAGCACGCGGTCGGACTCGCGCCAGTAGGCGACGTGTCCACGCGAGTGGCCTGGCACCTCCAGCACGGCGAAGCCCGCCACCTCATCACCCTCCTTGAGCGCCCGCGCGACGGGATGCGGTGGCCCGGTCCAGAAGCGCTTCTGGAAGTTGTTCAGCCAGCCGGGCGCCTGGCTGTTGGAGATAGCGCCGGGGGTCTCCATTGCGTAGACGTCACCCTCGCCGCACCACAGCGGTATCTGCAAGCGTTCGCAGATCGCGTGGCTCGCGCCCTGATGGTCGGGGTGGGCGTGCGTCAGCGCGTGTGCGGTCACGGGCCGGTCTTCGATCTGGTGCATGATCCGCGCCTCGCCCTGGCGTGTCGCGGCGTCGATCAGCACGTCCTCGGCGAGGTACACGTTGATCGCGTTAGGCGGGAAGCCCCGCAGCAGGTAGAGGCCGTCGGCTAGTTGCTTCATCGCTTGCGCTCGTCGCCGCAGATATTAGTCGTTGCTAAAAACACCGGGACGGGATGCTGCCGCCTCAGGAGCGCCGCTGCTCCCAGGAGAACCCGCGCACGGCCAAAAACAGCCCGAACACGCCCCACAGCCCGATAACCGCGAGCGCATCGAGGTGGTTCCCGATCCCCGAGCCCGTCACCAGCGCCCCATAGAGCCCGTCGATCAGCGGCTTCAGCGGAAGCGCTTCGGCGATCTGGCGCAAGAAGCCCGGCGCGCTGCTCGAATCGAACACGTAGAAGGAGATGAACACCACCGGCAGGAACACCGCGTTGACGTAGGCGGCCGTGGACTCGAAGTTGGGGATCGCGTGCGCGAAGGCGACGCCGAGCGCCGCGAGCGAGACGACCCCCACGAGTACGAACACGATCAGCTCGACCCAGTCCCGCGGCCAGCCGATCCCAAAGATCAGCTTCCCTGCCAGGATCACGATGCCGATCTGAAGCGCAGTGTTCGTGACCGCGTTTGCGGCCACGCCCCCGAAGTAGGTCAGCGTCGGCAGCGGCGTGCCGCGGATCCGCTTCAGCACGCCGCGCTCGCGCAGGAACACGATGTTGTAGGCGAGCGCCGTGAACGTCGTGGACATCACGCTCATCGCCGCGATCGCCGGTATCAGACGGTTCAGCTCGTGCTGGTTGCCCGCCAGGATCGCGCCCCCGCCAGCAAGGAACAGCAGCGGTAGTAGGAAGTTGAAGAAGGCGGCGCTGGGGTTGCGCCAGAACATGCGCCGCTCCAGGCGGTATTGGCGCCAGCCAAGCGTCAGCGTCTCAGCCATCGCCGGCCCTCTCCGGGGTGAGCGCTCCCTCGGTATCGGCGGTCAGCTCCAGATAGACGTCCTCAAG
Source organism: uncultured Solirubrobacteraceae bacterium (assembly GCA_963697725.1). Classification (GTDB taxonomy): domain Bacteria; phylum Actinomycetota; class Thermoleophilia; order Solirubrobacterales; family Solirubrobacteraceae; genus Palsa-744. The sequence goes on along the minus strand of OY969096.1, from coordinate 2,323,786 downwards.
CGTGGGGCGCCCGACGCTCAGCTCCTCGAGTTTCTCACCACGCGCGAGCACTTCGGCGGTCAGCTCAGCTAGTAGCGCGGTTGGATCCGCTGTCTGGCGCTCGATGTAGTGGCCGTCGCGATTGCGATAGGCGACGCGGTAGTGCGAGGCGCCAACGCCCAGCTCGCGCGGTGGGCCGATCGCAAGGATGCGCCCATCCTTGACGATCGCCACGCGGTCCGCCAGCTCCTGGGCCTCGTCTAGGTAGTGCGTCGTCAGCAGGATCGTCTTGCCGAGGTCACGCAGCTTGCGCACGGTCTCCCAGGCGCTTCGCCGCGCCTCCGGGTCAAAGCCGGTAGTGGGCTCATCCAAGAAGATCAACTCCGGATCGCCGACCAGCGCGAGCGCGAAGTCCAGGCGTCGCAGCTGACCACCGGAGAGCTTGCGGCTTCGTACGTCCGCCTTTTCCTGCAGTCCCGCCAGCGCCAGCACCTCCTCGACGTCGCGCGGGGCAGGGTAGAAACTGGCCCAATGGCGCAGCGCCTCACGCGGGGTGATGTGGCCATAGATGCCGCCTGACTGCAGCACGATCCCGATCTGCTGGCGCAGCGCGCGGCTGCGTCGGCCGGGGTCATACCCCAGCACCGATACCTCGCCCCCGCTGCGCGCGCGATAGCCCTCGAGGATCTCGACCGTCGTGGTCTTGCCCGCCCCGTTCGGGCCCAGTAGGCCGAAGACCTCGCCGCGGCGCACCGTGATGTCAATCCCGCGCACAGCCTCAAACTCGCCGTAGCGCTTGCTCAGGCCCTGGACTTCGATCGCGGGGGTCGCGGCGCTCACGACTCCATCATCGCAACAGCGATGCGCGCTCCGGGCGCTCCTACCAGTGCACGCCCCGCGTTAGCGTGGCCATCGCGATCTGCTCGAAGGAGGCGCGCTCCTCGATGTTCTGTTGACCCTTGGAAGCGGCCGAGTCCGGGAACACCTTGTAGGCAAGGTGCAGCAGCCTGTCGACTGTCTTGGGGGACAGGGCGTAAGCGATCTCGCCGAACGTCCCCAGGCGCGTGCCCATGTGCTTGGGCCGCGCGCGCAGCGCCTCGCAGATCATGTCCGCGGCCTCGTCGGGCGTCAGCGTGGGGAACGCGTCGTACATTTTGGTCGGCGCGATCATCGGCGTGCGCACGAGCGGCATGTGGATCGTCGTGAACGTCACACCGTCGCCGATCACCTCGGAGGCGACGACCCGCGTGAAGGCGTCGAGCGCGGCCTTCGAGGCGACGTAGGCTGAGAAGCGCGGGGGGTTGGTCTGCACTCCAATCGAGGAGATGTTCACGACGTGGCCCGAGCCGCGTTCGCGCATGTGCGGCAGCAGGCCGATGATCAGCTTCACGGCGCCGAAGTAGTTCAGCTGCATCGTGCGTTCGAAGTCGTGGAAGCGGTCGTAGCTGAGCGAGATCGAGCGCCGGATCGAGCGCCCGGCGTTGTTGACGAGCATGTCGACGTTGTGGTCGGCGAGTACGCGCTCGATCAGCCCGTCGACCGACTCCATGTCCGCGATGTCGGCCGCGTACACGTAGGCCGTGCCCCCCGCCGCGACGATTTCCGCCCGTGCCTCCTCGAGCTTCTCGACGTTGCGCGCCACCAGCAGCGGCACGCCGCCGGCCTCGGCGATCTTCAGCGCGGTCGAGCGCCCGATCCCGGAGGAGGCGCCGGTGATCATCACGTGCTTGCCCTCGAGCGCCTCTTTCAGCGTGCGCTTCGCGCCGACGCGGGGCTCCATCTCGCGCTCCCAGTAGTCCCACAGGCGCCCGGCGTAGTCGTGCAGCGCGGGCGGGCGCTCGAGCGCGGTGCCCGCGAGCACGCGGCCGGTTTCGCGCGTGTCGAAGCGGGGCACGAGCTCCATGTGCGAGAGCACCTCCTCGGGGATGCCGAGGTCACGCAGCGCGAGCTTGCGTAGCTGGCGCCACGGCGGCAGGTCGAGCGCCAGCGCGAGCGGCCACTTCGGCAGCGGGTCCGTCAGCCGTTTGTCGACGCTGAGCGCGATTCGCGGCGCGTGCGCGGCGGCGGCGAACTCGTTGATCAGCTCGTCCACGCGCTGGCGGCGGGGGTCGGTGAGGTGGAAGGCCTTGCCGTCGAGGTCGCGCTCGTGCGCGATGTGCTCCAGCGCGTTGACGACCCAGTTGACGGGCACGACGTTCGTGTTGCCGAGGTCGGGTCCCACGAGCGGCGCCCACTCCGGCAGTAGCTGGCGCGCGCGCTGGATCGCCTTGAAGAAGTAGTAGGGGCCGTCAACCTTGTCCATCTCGCCGGTGCGCGAGTCGCCCACGACGACCCCCGGCCGGTAGACGCGCCACGGCACGTACGGCTGCTCGCGCACGATTCGCTCGGACTCGAACTTCGTGCGGTGGTAGGGCGAGGGCAGCTTCTGGCCCTCGTCGAACATGTCCTCTCCGAACAGGCCCTTGTACTCCCCGGCGACGGCGATCGAGGAGACGTGGTGCAGGCGTCCGGCGTCGATCGCCCGCGCCAGTTCCACGGCGTGCGTGGTACCGCCGACGTTGACCGCGGTGTTCAGCTCCGCGGGAGCGGTCATGTCGTAGACCGCGGCGAGGTGGAAGAAGTGGTTGATTTTGCCGCGCAGCTCGGCCACCTGCTCCTGCTCGACGCCGAGCAGCGGGCGGCGCAGATCGCCGATCACGGGCTGCACGCGTTTCTCGGCCGAGGCGCCCCCGAGCACGCTCCAGCGCTCGATCAGATCCTCGATTCGCTCCAGCGAAGTCGCGCGCACGAGCACGAACACCTTGCCCTGGCGTTTGTCGAGCAGCTGCTCGACCAAGCGCCGTCCGATGAAGCCGGTCGCTCCTGTGACGAAGTAGGCCATCGTGCTGCCAAGCCTACCTGTAAACAGACGGTCTTAGGCGTTCGCGCCCGCGCCGGTGCTACGCGCCGGCCCCGGCACCGCCGCGACCCTCGCCCGCGGCGAAGCGCGCGGCGCCGCGGGCGCCGTCTTCGAACACCTCGGGACCGGCCTTGGCCTCGAGCGCCAGCCCCTCCGCGAGCGACATGCCCAGGCCCTCGATCGCGGCCCGGCGGTCGGCGAGCATGGTCCGCTGCGGGAAGCGTGCGAGGCCCTCGGCGAGCTGCAAAGCCCGCTCCAGGTGCGCGCCGGGCGCGACGACCTCGGTCAGCATGCCCATCGCGTGCGCCTCGGCCGCGTCGATCATGCGCCCCGTGAGGATCAGGTCCAGGGCGCGACCCAGCCCCACGATTCGCGGCAGCCGCTGGGTCCCCCCGTCGATCAAGGGAACCCCCCAGCGGCGCTCGGGGTAGCCGAGCGTCGAGTCCTCGGTCACGATCCGCAGGTCGCACCACAGCGCGAGCTCGAGGCCGCCCGCGAGCGCGAAGCCCGAGATCGCGGCGATCGTCGGCTTGGATGGCGTCAGGCGCGTGAAGCCCATCGGGCCCTCCTGGCTCATCAACCGCTGCACGAACGACTGCTGCTCCTTGAGGTCGGCGCCCGCGCAGAAGGAGACATCTCCCGCGCCGGTCAGCACCATCACGCGCGCCTCGTCTTCGGACTCGAAGCGCAGGTAGGCCTCGTGCAGCAGCGCGGCGGTAGGCCCATCGACCGCGTTGCGGCGGTGCTGGCGGTCGATCGTGACGAGCGCCGCGGTCCCGCGCCGCTCGTAGCGAACCGGCTCGGGTGACTCCTGACTCACGGCTCGCCGGGCCCTGCGCGGGCGGGCTACCAGCCGCCGCGCCAGCGGCCGTTGCTGAGGTCTGCTTTGTGGGCGACGCGCGCTTCCTTGCGCTTTTCGAGGTGTTTCTGCAGCAGGCTCATGAACAGCACGAACAGCGGGAAGAACGCGATCAGGATGAAGCCCGCGTCGGTGACGACTTTGTCGTTCGTGGCGCCGTAGAAGCCCCGGCCGTCGTTCTCGGCCTGCGCGATCGCGGGCAGCGCGAGCAGCAGCAGGGTGGCCCACAGGAACAAGGTTGTCTTGGCGCCGCGCATCGGGGCGGAATCCTATCGGAGCCGCACGGCGCTTCGCCGTAGCATCAGCCCCGTGGCACTTCTGATCGCATCGGACATGCACAAGGACATGGCGGGGCAGCCGTTGCTGCGCGGGGTGTCGTTCAAGCTGGAGCGCCGGGAACGGATGACGATCGCGGGGCGCAACGGGGCGGGCAAGACGACGCTGCTGCGGATGCTGGCGGGGGAGACGGGGATCGACCGGGGCGAGCTGAGCGTGGCGAAGGGGGTGCGGATCGCGCTGCACGACCAGCGCCCGCCGCGTGAGCGGGGGATGGCGCTGCGCGACTACGTGCTCTCGGGCTGCGCGGAGGAGCTGCAGATCGAGGCGGAGCTGGCGAAGCTGGAGGGGGAGATGGCGGCGGGCAACACGGAGGAGGCGCTGCTGGCGCGCTACTCCCGCGCCCAGGCGAAGCTCGAGGCCCACGGCGGCTACCTGTGGCGCGACCGCGCGACCGTGATGGCGCGGGGGCTGGGCTTCGGCGAGCGCGACATGGAGCGCGCGCTGGACACGTTCTCGGGTGGCCAGCTCACGCGCGCCTCGCTGGCGCGGGCGCTGGCGATGGACGCGGACGTGCTGCTGCTGGACGAGCCCACGAACCACCTGGACATCGAGTCGCTGGAGTGGCTGGAGCAGACGCTGGTGGAGCAGGACGCGGCGGTGGTGCTCGTGGCGCACGACCGCTGGTTCCTGGAGGCCGTGGGCACCGCGGTGCTCGAGCTCGAGGCAGGGCGCTCGCGCTTCTTCGCGGGCACCTGGCACAACTGGCGCAGGGAGCAGGCGGCGCGCGAGATGGCGCTGGGCAAGTCGATCGACAAGCAGGAGGCGGAGATCGCGCGGATGGAGCGCTTCATCGAGCGCTTTCGCTACAAGGCCACCAAGGCGAAACAGGCGCAGTCGCGCGTGAAGAAGCTGTCGAAGATCGAGCGGATCGAGCGCGACCCGCGGGACGGTCGCTCGCTGGAGTTCCAGTTCGCGGCGCCGGAGCGCTCGGGCAAGGTGATCTTCGAGCTGCTGGAGGGGCGCGTGGAGATCGGGGGAGACGGCAACGGCACGCCGCCGGTGGTGCTGCTGGAGCAGGCGGAGCTGTGGCTCGAACGCGGCGAGCACGTCTCGCTCGTGGGCCCCAACGGCTCGGGCAAGACCACGCTGATCGAGACGCTGGCGGGCCGCCGCGCGCTCGCGGCGGGCAAGCTGAGCACGGGGCACAACGTGAAGGTGGGCTACCTCTCCCAGCACGCGGACGAGCTGGGCGCGGGCGGCGATCCAGGCCAGAGCGTGCTCGACGCCGCGCAGCGCGCCACGGGTCTGACGCAGGGCAAAGCGCGGGCGCTGCTGGGTCGCTTCCTGTTCTCGGGCGAGGAGGCCGAAAAGCCGCTGGAGGGCCTGTCGGGCGGTGAGCGCAGGCGCCTGTCGCTGGCGATCCTGGTGCACTCCGGCGCGAATGTGCTGATCCTGGACGAGCCCACGAACCATCTCGACATCGAGAGCCGCGAGGCGCTGGAGGACGCGCTGCGCGGGTTCGAGGGCGCGGTGCTGCTCGTGTCCCACGACCGCGCGCTGCTCGACGCGGTGGGCACGCGCACGGTCGCGGTCGAGGAGCACGCCCTGCACAGCTACGAAGGCGGCTGGCCGGAGTACGTGCGGATTCGGGAGGAGAGATCTTCAATCGATCAGAAGGCAGGCCCGCATGCGGGCCTGCCAGAGGCCGCGCATGCGCGGCCTCATCGAGGGGCGCATGCGCCCCTCGGCCGGTTGGCACATGTGCCAACCGGAACTGCAAACGAATCCGCGAGCAAGAACGGCGCGGAGGGCGCGGCGCCGAAGTCGAAGTCGAAGCCGAAGGCCAAGGGCCCATCCAAGAACCGCCTCAGCGCCCAGGAGAAGGCCACGCAGACGGTCGAGCAGGCCGAGGCCGCGATGGCGAAGCTCGAGGACGAGCTCGCGGACCCGGCGGCCTGGGCGAGCAAGTACGAGTCGGCGAAGTCCGAAGCGCGACACACCGCGGCCAAGCGCGCGGTCGATCAGGCCTACGCGGAGCTCGAGGCGCTGCTCGACTGACCGCCGCCGAGGGCGCCCGAGCGCGCCCGCGGGCCCTAGACTTCGGGCATGGAGCTGAAGACCCTGCGCAACGTCGCGATCGTGCTCGCGATCGCCGCCGCGGTGTTCCTGCTGCCGGGCGGCGGACAGGCCGCGAACACGTTCGAAGCCATCATCCTGATCGGCTTCGGCGTCGGCTTCGGCTACCTGGGTCTGCGCATGTACCGCGAATACCGCGTGACGCTGCACGGCCTGGGCGACCGCCACCGCGCGGTCCTCTACGGCTCCGTGGCGCTGATCGGCTTCCTGATCGCGGGCTACTCGCGGATGGTCCACGAATCGCGCACGATCTTCGGCGTGCTGTGGTTCGCGCTCGTGCTGTTGGTGCTCTACGGCCTGATGGTCGTCTATCGCCACTGGCGCAGCTACTGAGACCCGCGCCGGGCTGGAGTGGGCCGAGCGTATTTGGGGCCTAGGGGCGCCTCGTATCCTCGGAGGCGATGGCGACCGAGACGTTGAGCGGCGAGGGCGAGGCGCGCGAGGGCTTGCTGGAGCAGCGCCGCGCGCTGCCCGACCAGCCGGGCGTGTACCTGTTCCGCGACGGCAAAGGGCGCGTGATCTACGTCGGCAAGGCGAAGTCCGTGCGTAAGCGCGTGGCCTCGCACTTCTCCAAGGCGCAGGTGCCCAGCAGCCCCGGTCACGCCGAGATGGTCGCGAGCGTGCAGAGCGTCGAGTGCGTGGTCGTCGCCACCGAGGCCGAGGCGCTGCTCGCGGAGCAGAGCTTCATCAAGCAGTACCGCCCGCGCTTCAACATCCGCCTGCGCGACGACAAGTCCTACCCCTTCATCGCGATCTCCCTGGACGAGGACTTCCCGCGGGTCTACTTCACGCGCGAGCGCCATCGCCCCGGCCGCGCGTACTTCGGCCCCTACTCGAACGCCAAGCGCGTGCGCGGCACGCTGGAGGTGCTGGCGAAGGTCTTCATGTTCCGCTCTTGCACCGGCGCCGAGCCGGGGCGGCGCAGCGGCAGCCCGTGCCTGGACTACTACATCAAGCGCTGCGAGGCCCCCTGCGTGGGCTACGTCTCCAAGCAGGACTACCGCGCGAGCATCGACGGCGTGCGCGACTTCCTCTCGGGCCGCTTCAAGGAGATCGAGCGCGAGCTCGAGCAGCGCATGCGGGCCGCGGCCGCGGCCGAAGAGTTCGAGCAGGCCACGCTCGAGCGCAACCGCCTGCGTGCGGTGCACTCGCTGCTGGAGCGCCGCCGCGTCGCGAACGAGTCGGTCGGCACCTTCGACGCGATCGCGATCGCGCTCGACGGACGCGAGGCCAACGCCCAGATCTTCCAGGTGCGCGACGGCGTGCTCTCCGACCGCCAGTCCTTCTACCTCTCGAACGAGACCGAGCGCAGCACCCCCGAGGTGGCGGAGGAGTTCATGCTCCAGTACTACGCCGGGCATATGTCGATCCCCGCGCTGCTGATCGTGCAGCGCGGCGTGGAGGAGCAGCCCGCGTTGCAGGAGGCACTCGCCAGCCGCCGCGAAGGCCCCGTCGAGCTGCGCGCCGCGGAGCGCGGCGAGAAGCGCAGGATCCTCGAGCTCGCCGCGCGCAACGCCAAGCTCGCGCTCGACCAGGAGCGGCTGAAATCCGAGCGCCGCCGCCAGAGCCGGGTCGAGGCGGTCGAGGGGCTGCAGCAGGCGCTCGGGCTGGACGCGCCGCCGATCCGGATCGAGTGCTTCGACATCTCCCATCTCGGCGGCACCCAGACCGTCGCCTCGATGGTCGTGTTCGAGGGCGGCGCCCCGAAGAAGTCGGACTACCGCCGCTTCAAGATCCGCTCGCTCGCCGAGGGCGAGTCCGACGACTTCGCCGCGATGGCCGAGGTGCTCTCGCGACGCTTCGCGCAGTTCGAGCGCCAGGCCGACCTGTCCCCGCACGACCCCGCCTACGACGCGAGCTTCGCCGCGCTGCCGAACGTCGTCGTGATCGACGGCGGCAAGGGCCAGCTGTCCGCGGGCCTCGGGCCGCTGCGCGGCTTTCGCGACCGCGGCGTCGCCGTGGTCTCACTGGCGAAGCGGATCGAGGAGCTGTTCATCCCCGGTCGCCGCGCCCCGCTGGTGCTGGACCACTCCACCCCCGAGCTGCAGCTGCTCCAGCGCGTGCGCGACGAGGCGCACCGTTTCGCGATCACCCACCACCGCGGCCGTCGCGACAAGGCGATGACCAGCTCGCTGCTCGACGAGCTCCCCGGCGTAGGCCCCTCGCGCAAGCGCGCGCTGCTCGCGCACTTCGGCTCGCCCGAGGCCGTCGTCTCTGCCTCCAGCGAGGAGTTGCAGGCCGTGCCCGGGCTGCCGGCCAAGATCGCCCGCGAGCTGTATGCCAATCTGCATCGCGCGGGCTGAGCCGACCGAGTTGCGGCGTCATACGCGTCCTCGATCGCTCATGTGCAGAGCACACTTCGCTCCCTGCGTCCTTGTCTGACTTGCCGCTCGGTCGGCTCAGGAACGTGCGGCTGGCGCCGAGGCGCGTCCGTTTGCAAGTTTTCAGCAAATTGACAGATGCGTCCGCAGGTTCAGCACAATGTGTGCATGGCAGTCATAAGACCGCTGCGCCCGCTGCTTGCGGGCTCTGAGCGACGGGCCGAGCGGGCCGCCGCCAAACCCGTGGTCGAGACGCGCCTGCAGGACCTCGTTGTGATCACCGGCTTCTCCGGCGCCGGCAAGTCCACCGCGATGAACGTGTTCGAGGATGCGGGCTATTTTTGCGTCGACAACCTGCCGCCCGAGATGATCCGCTCGCTCGTGGAGCTGTTCGTGCACCAGGGCTCGAAGGTCGAGCGCGCCGCCGTGGTCTCCGACGTGCGGGGGGGCGTCTACTTCGAGGCATTGCGCGCCGTCGTTGACGATCTCGACGCGCTCGGGCTCAGCCATCACGTGCTGTTCCTCGAGGCTGCCGAGCAGACGCTGGTCACGCGCTACAAGGAGACCCGCCGCCGCCACCCGCTCGCGCCCGAGGGCAGCGTCGCCGCGGGTGTGGCCTCCGAGCGCGCGCTGCTCGCGCCGCTGCGCGAACACGCCGACATGGTGATCGACACCACCGGCATGTCCGCCGCGATGTTGCGCGGCAAGATTGCCGACGAGTTTTTGCCGCACAAGGCCGCGGGCCGGCTCGCGCTCACGTTCCAGAGCTTCGGCTTCAAGCACGGCCCGCCGCGCGAGGAGGATCTCGCCTTCGACGTGCGCTTCCTCGCCAACCCGCACTACGAGGCCGAGCTGCGCGAGCTGACCGGGCTCGACGCGCCCGTGGTCGAATACATCGCGCGCGACGGGCGTCTGGAGGAGTTCTACGCCCGACTGCACGGCTTGCTGGACTTTCTCTTGCCGCAGTACGTCGCCGAGGGCAAGTCCCATCTCGTGATCGCGATCGGCTGCACCGGCGGGCGCCATCGCTCGGTGGCGATCGCCGAGCACCTCGCCACCCGTTACGGGGAGAACGATGAGCTGGACGTGGCTGTGGCCCACAGGGACATCGACAAGCGCCCGCGCGGGGCGTAAGCGGCCGCTAAAGGCGGCGCTGATAGCCTGCCCCTCCTACGCCGGGCGAGGGGGCGGTGCTCCCGAGGCCCGGCATCGTTCATTTTCGCATCAGGAGGACTGAATGCCCGTTCGCGTTGGGATCAACGGATTCGGCCGCATCGGCCGGAACGTGTTCCGCGCCGCCAAGGCTCGCGGGGAGGATCAGGCGATCGAGTGGGTCGCCGTCAACGACCTCACCGACGAGGCCACGCTCGCGCACCTGCTCAAGTACGACTCGATCCTCGGTCCCTACCCAGGTTCGGTGCGGGCGCGTGATGGCGCGCTAGAGGTCGATGGCCAGGAGATCAAGGTCCTCGCCGAGCGTGACCCCGCTGCTTTGCCCTGGGGCGATCTCGGGGTCGACGTCGTGATCGAGTCCACCGGGCTGTTCACCGACCGCGACAGCGCCGCAAAGCACCTCGCGCAAGGTGCCAAGAAGGTCGTCATCTCCGCGCCCGCCACCGACCCCGACGCCACCGTCGTGCTGGGCGTCAACTTCGATCAGGTCTACGACCGCGAGCAACACCAGATCGTCTCGAACGCCTCCTGTACCACCAACTGCCTGGCGCCGGTCGCAAAGGTCATCAACGACACGGTCGGCATCGACCACGGCCTGATGACCACGATCCATGCCTATACCGCCGACCAGCGCCTGCAGGACTTGCCCCACAAGGACCTGCGCCGCGCTCGCGCCGCCGCGATCAACCTGATCCCCGCCTCGACCGGGGCCGCGAAGGCGATCGGCCTCGTGATCCCCGAGCTGCAGGGCAAGCTCAACGGCTTTGCGGTCAGGGCCCCGGTACCGACGGGGTCGGTTGTCGACCTGACCGTCGAGTGCAAGCGCGAGACCAGCGTCGAGGAGGTCAACGGGGCGCTGAAAGCCGCCGCGGAGTCCGGCCCGCTCGCGGGAATCCTGCAGTACACCGAGGACCCCATCGTCTCCAGCGACATCGTCAAGTCGCAGTACTCATCGATCGTCGACTCATTGTTGACCGCGGTGATGCAGGGCACGATGCTGAAGGTCGTCGCCTGGTACGACAACGAGTGGGGCTATTCCAACCGGGTCGTCGACCTGGTGCAGAAGGTCCTCTAGGAGGGGCGGCATGAGAACCCTGGACGACCTCGACCTCGATGGTGCGCGCGTGCTCGTGCGCGTCGACTTCAACGTTCCACTCGGCAAAGACGCACAGGGCCGCCCGGTCGTCGCCGACGACACTCGCATTGTCGCGGCGCTCGAGACGATCGAGGAGCTGCGCGGACATTGTGCGCGGATCGTGCTGGTCTCGCACCTCGGCCGGCCCGAGGGCCGACGCGAGGAGGACCTCTCGTTGGCGCCGGTCGTGGAGCGGCTACGCGAGCTAACCGAGGCACCCGTCACGCTCGCGCCCGCCGTCGTCGGCGATCAGGTGCGAGCGCTCGTCGAGGAGCTGGGTGCCGGCGAGCTGTTGGTGCTTGAGAACGTACGCTTCGAGCCCGGCGAGACCACCAACGATCCCGCGCTCGCCCAGGCGCTCGCCGAGTTGGCTGACGTCTACGTGGACGACGCCTTCGGCGCCGCGCACCGCGCCCACGCCAGCACCGAGGGCGTCGCGCACCTACTGCCCAGCGCTGCGGGGCGGCTGCTGCAGCGCGAGGTCCGGACGCTCGCCAAAATCCTGCAGAGCCCACCGCGTCCGCTCGTCGCGGTGATCGGCGGCGCCAAGGTTGCCGACAAGATCGGCGTGATCGATCGCTTCCTCGACATCGCCGACGTGGTCATCATCGGCGGCGCGATGTGCTTCCCCTTCCTTTGCGCCCAAGGCCACGCCGTGGGCGATTCGCTGTGCGGTGCCGAGGACGTCGAGCACGCGCGGCGCGCGCTCGCCAAGGCGACCGATCCAGGTCGCGCAAGCGTTTCATTGCCCACCGACCTCGTGATCGGGACCGAGCTCTCCGTCGACGCCGAGCATCGCGTGCTCGACGGCATCGAGGTGCCCGAGGGCTGGATGGGGCTCGACATCGGTCCCGCCAGCGCCGAGCGCTATGCCGCGGAAATCGCGCGCGCCGGATCGGTCTTCTGGAATGGCCCGATGGGGGCTTTCGAGCTGGAGCCTTTCGCCGCGGGCACGCGGCGCGTTGCCGAGGCCGTCGCCCAGGCACCCGGCGTGACCGTCGTCGGTGGCGGCGACTCCGCCGCCGCGCTGGCCCGCTTCGGCCTCGAGCACGCCGTCGATCACCTCTCGACCGGCGGTGGCGCCACACTAGAGCTGGTCGAGGGTCGCGTGCTGCCAGGCGTCGAGGCGCTGGACGGCGCTGGCGCGGGCGTGGCTTCGTGAGTGCCCGCGTCCCGCTGATCGCGGGCAATTGGAAGATGTACAAGACCGAGCGCGACGCCGAGGACTACATCCAGGCGCTGCTTCCCCGCGTCTCCTCTGTCGACGGCGTTGACGTCGCGATCTGCGTGCCGTTCACCGACCTGCGTGCCATGGTCGACAGCGCCCGCGGCTCGCGTGTGGAGGTCTACGCCCAGAACATGCACCAGGAGCCAGAGGGCGCCTTCACCGGCGAGGTCTCGCCCGCAATGCTCGACGACGTTGGCGTGCAGGGTGTCGTGCTCGGGCACTCCGAGCGCCGCGAGTACTTCGGCGAGACCGATCGCGCGCTCGCGCTGAAGGTGTCTGCGGCGCTCGCGATCGGGCTCAAGCCGATCCTGTGCGTCGGTGAGACTGAGGCCGAGCGCGAGAACCAGGACACCGACCGCAAGCTGCGCCAGCAGATCAAGGACGACCTCGCCAACGTCCCCAATGAGCGCCTCAGTGAGGTCGTGATCGCCTACGAGCCGATTTGGGCAATCGGCACCGGCAAGGTCGCCACCGCCGAGCAGGCCCAAGAGGCGATCGCCTTCATCCGCGCGCTCGTCGGCGACCGCGACCCGCAGGCCGCCGAGGGCCTGCGCATCCTTTACGGTGGCTCCGTCAAGCCCGAGAACGCGCCAGAACTGCTCGCCCTCCCCGATGTCGATGGGGCCTTGGTCGGCGGCGCCTCGCTCGACGCCGAGTCCTTCGCGCAGATCGTGGGCGCAGCCGTCTCGCGATGAGCGCGCCCGCCGCGCCCGCCCTGCCCGTCTGCTGTGCCTGCCTGGTCGTGCTCGACGGCTGGGGTCTGGCCGAGCCCGGGCCCGGCAATGCCATCTCGCTCGCGGACACGCCTGTGTTCGATGAGCTGTGGCGAGCCTTCCCGCATACCACGCTGACCGCATGGGGCCGGGCCGTGGGCCTGCCCGACGGGCAGATGGGCAACTCAGAGGTTGGTCATCTGAACCTGGGCGCCGGCGCCGTCGTGCGCCAGGACCTCGTGCGGATCGACGACGCGATTGCTGATGGCTCGCTCGCGGCCAACGAGGTGCTGCACGCGGCGCTCGACGCCGAGCGCGTGCACCTGATCGGGCTCGTCTCCGACGGCGGCGTGCACTCCTCGCTCGAGCACCTGCAAGCGCTGGTGGCGCTCGCCGGCGCGCGCGGGGTACCCGAGACGATCGTGCATGCCTTCACCGATGGGCGGGACACGCTCCCGCACGGGGGCGCAGGCTACCTGACGGCGCTCGAAGCCGAGCTCGCGCGCACGCCCGGCGCCCGCGTGGGCTCGGTGATCGGTCGCTATTGGGCCATGGACCGCGACCGCCGCTGGGAGCGTACGCAACGGGCCTACGACATGCTCGTGCTCGGTGAGGCCCCCTTCCAGGCCGACTCCGGCGAGCAGGCCGTGCGCGAGGCCTACGAGCGCGGTGAGACCGACGAGTTCATCGAGCCCACGCTCGTCGGCGCGCCCGCGCGGATCGAGCCCGGCGACAGCGTGATCGCTTTCAACTTCCGTCCCGACCGCATGCGTCAGATCACACGCGCGCTTGCGGAGCCCGGCTTTGGGAAGGGTGTTATAGCGACTGGTTCCGCCGCCGTCGAGGAAGCCAGGGAGATGGGCGCCGTCCAGGGGGGCGGCTCCGGCGAGGATTTGCCCGGCTGGCGCGGGCGCGGCGCGGGCGCCGTACCCGGCGGGGCACCCGCGGCCCGCTACACGACGCTCACCGAGTACGAGCAGGGTTGGCCCTACCCGGTCGCATTCGCGCCCGAACGCCCCGCCACCACGCTCGCGGCCGTGCTTGCACGGGCCGGCGTCGCGCAGCTACACGTCGCCGAGACTGAGAAGTACCCGCATGTCACGTACTTCTTCAACGGGGGCGAGGAGTCCGAGCTGACGGGCGAGCGACGCGAGCTCGTGCCCTCGCCACGCGACGTGCCCACCTACGACCACAAGCCCCAGATGAGCGCGCGGGAGGCGGCGCAGGCGTTCGTCTCCGCCTGGCGCGAGGACCAACCAGGCTTCGCGATCATCAACTTCGCCAACGCCGACATGGTTGGCCACACCGGCGTGATTCCAGCGGCCGTGGCTGCGATCGAAACCGTCGATCAGTACCTGGGCGAGGTCGTGGCCGCCGTGCGTGAGCGCGGCGGTGTCTGCGTCGTGACGGCCGACCACGGCAACGCCGACCACATGCTCGAGCCCGACGGCAGCCCCAACACCGCACACTCGCTGAATCCCGTGCCGCTGATCGTCACAATGCACGGCGTGCGACTCGACCAGGAAGGCGGCATCCTCGCTGACGTGGCCCCGACGCTGCTCGACCTGCTCGGGATCGGGCAGCCGCCCGCGATGACCGGCCACACGCTGCTGCATAGCTTCGGAGAACCTGCATGAGCGTCTCGCGCAAGCTGCTCGCCTCGTTCTTCGTGGGCGCCGGCGTCAACCACTTCGCCTCGCCGCGTTTCTATCGCGCGATCGTGCCGCCGCCCCTGCAGGACGAGGCCAAGCGCGTGGTCGAGATCAGCGGCGTGGCCGAGGTGCTGGGCGGAATCGGCGTGCTGCTGCCGCGCACGCGCCGCGCTGCGGGCCTCAGCCTGATCGCGCTGTTGGCCGCGGTGTTCCCCGCGAACCTCTACATGGCGCTCGAGCCCGACCGCTTCAAGCAGGTGCCGCGTTGGGCGTTGTATGCACGGCTGCCGCTGCAGCCCTTGATGATGTGGTGGGCCTGGCGCGCCACGCGCGACTGAGCTCCATCTCGCCTGCAAATCCTGGGCCATGCCGGGCCTGGCGCTGAGCGCGCACGCCCGTCGAGCCGCGCAGACGCTGCTACATTCGGTTTAGGAGGACTTGGGGTACAGACCATCATGTCGACCGCTACCGCCGTCAAGATCGAAACTGGGGAGTCCGAGAGCCTCGCTTCAGACGAGGGGGCCGCGGTCGCCGACGAACGCCCCGAGGCCGGGCAACGTGCCTGGCGCGGATTGCTGAGGGCTCACGCCTGTCTGGCCAAGCGGCTTGACACCGCACTCGATCAAGCGCACGGGCTGCCGCTCAGCTCCTATGAGGTTCTCGATCGGCTCGAGGACGCCAACGCCGGGCGGATGCGCATGTGTGACCTCGCCGAGCAGGCGCAGCTCTCGCGCAGCGGCCTGACTCGCTTGGTGGACCGACTCGAGCGCGAGCAGCTGATCGAGCGCTGCTCCTGCGAACAGGACGCCCGTGGGTCCTTCGCCTGCCTCACCACCGGTGGTCGCCAGCGCCTGGAGGAAGCTCGCGTCACGCACATGGCCGTCGTGCGCGAGCAGTTTTTCTCCCGCTTCTCCGAGGCCGAGCTCGGCCTCCTGGCCGACATGTGCCAGCGCATCGCGCCCTGCGGTAGCGCCGACGCATCCGGCTGCTGAACGCGGCGCGCTAGCTGTTGCGCTCGGAGGCCTCGACCGGCTGCTCGGGCGGCCGATCGGACTGCTCATCCGCTAGCCCAGCGTCGGCTTCCAGCAGTTCCTTCTCACGGCCGCGGGCGCGACGGTGCAGCACGAACGCGCCCACCACCGCCAGCACCGCCGCGGCTAGGCCGTAGATCCCAAAGGCTTCGATCGCGTTGCCCGCCGAGTTGCCAAGGAAGTAGGCCAACAGGCCGATGCCCGTCGCCCAGCAAACCCCACCTAGCGCGTTCCACACCACGAACGAGCGCCAGTGCATCCGGGTCGCTCCCGCCAGCCAGGAGGCCCATACGCGCAGGCCAAGCACGAAGCGCCCGAAGAACACCGCCTTCGGCCCATGGCGCTCGAAGAACGGCTCGCCGATTCGCAGCACCTCCAAGCGCTGGCGATGGAAGCGCCCCGGGCGCTCCAGCAGCCAGCGCCCACCCTTGCGGCCGATCAGATAGCCGATGTTGTCGCCCACGATCGCCCCCGCCGCCGCGAGCGCGATCACCCACTCGATCTGCAGCTTGCCGCGACTAGCTAGCACCGCCGCCGTGATCAGCGCGGTCTCGCCTGGGATCGGCACGCCGCCGGACTCGGCCATCACCAGCACGAACAACAGCGGGTAGCCCGCGACTTCGACCAGATGATCGACGTTCAGGAAGGAGGCCAGGATCACTGCGCCTAGCATGGCGTAGTCGGCTAGGACCCGCCGGGCGCACTCGCCCGCCGCTGGCTATTTCGTGTTTTCGGAGACCAGCTGTTTCAGCGCCGAGGACGCTTGCTGCACGTCGGAATAGACCACGTTACGCAGCACCACCTTCGTCTGCGATGGCGCCGTGATCACCACGATCGCCACGACCACCAGCGCCAACGCCAACAACCCCAGCAGCGCCACGAGCAGCCGGCTGCGCCCCCGCTTCACAGGGGAGGCCTGAGCTTGCTGCTGCACCGCCGGCTGGCGCGCTGGACCCGAGCGCGGACGGCGCGGCGTCACCGCGCTCGTGACCGCCGTGCGGCCTGGGGCCTGGCCCGCGGTGCGGCCTCCCGTGCTCAACACGCTGGTCGCCTCGGTCGCCGGGGCCTTTCGCGTCGCGCTTCCCACCTCGCCTGGCGCGATTCCGTTCGCACCGTCGCCCAGCGCACGCCCCATCTCGCGGGCCGTCTGGTAGCGCTCCTGCGGGTCTAGCGCCAGCGAGATCGCCACCGCCTCCGCCAGCTCGGGGGTGACCGCTGCGACCAGCGTGTCCAGCAGCGGCGGCTCCTCCTGCTGCTGCTTGAGCGCCAGCTCCGTCAGCGAGCTCGCCTCGTAGGGCAGGCGGCCCGAGATCAGCTGGTAGGTCACCACGCCCAGGGCGTAAAGGTCCGCGCGCGGGCCCGCCTCTTCGCCACGGGCCTGCTCTGGCGCCAGGTAGGCCGCCGTCCCGAGCACCGAGCCCACCTGCGTGATGCTCGACTGCTCGGTCGCCTTCGCGATCCCGAAGTCCGCCAGCTTAACCTCGCCTTCGCGCGCGCGCAGCAGGTTGCCGGGCTTGACGTCACGGTGCACCACGCCGTGGCGGTGGGCGTAGTGCAGCCCCTCGCAGGCCTGATCGATGATCGCGATCGCCTCGTCGACCTCCAGCCAGCCGTCGTCGCGCAGGATCTCCGCGCAGGACTGGCCCTCGATGTACTCCATCACGATGAAGTACTGGCCCGTGCTTTCGTCCTGGCCCGAGTCGAACACCTGCACGATGTTCGGGTGCACCAGCCGTGCCGCCGCCTGCGCCTCGCGCTGAAAGCGGGATACGAACGTCGGGTCATCCGCCAGGTGCTCGGCCAGCAGCTTCACCGCCACTTGGCGCTCCAGGCGTTGGTCCAGCGCTAGGTGGACCGTCGACATCCCGCCGAAGCCCAACCGTCCCTCCAGGCGATAACGCCCCCCGATCTCGGCGCTGCTCATCGGCGCACGCTCATTTCGCTTCCTGACCCCCGCCGGGCGTCGATCCCGGGGAGGCGCCGCCCGCGCCTTCGCCCGTGCCGCCTTCGACTTCGCCCACGCGCGGTTCGCCCGGCGCCTGCGTGCCGCCGCCCGGCCCCGAGGGTTCCTGGGGTTCGGGGGTCGGCGTCGTTTCGGTTTCGGTTTCGGTTTCGCTCGGGGGCGCAGTCGTGGTTGTGTCGCTGGTCGTGGTCTTCGGCGTCGTGGTCGTGACCGTCGCCTGCGGCAGCGGTTGCACACACAGCGCCAGCGCGCGTTTGCGCAGGTTTTCGATCCCCTGGTGCAGCGTGCTGCGCAGGCCGCTGTCCACGCTCGTGGGCAGCGCCGCGAAGTCTTGGTCGGTCTTCAACAGCGCGCTTTCCGTCGCTGTGCACGAGCCGTCGCCACTTTCTGCGGCCTGTGCCACCGCTTCGAAGTCACTCTGCAGCGGCCCCGCGTCCGCGACCGGGATCAGGCCCTTGCCCGAGCCTCCGCAGGAGATCAAAAGCGCCACCGCTACGCCCAGCGCGACCGCCAGCACGACCCGCCGCGCCACGGCGCGCATCTCGACCTGGCTTGAGGGGCGGGGCATTGTCACTGACCGTACTCCAGGCGCTCCGCGAGCGAGTCCGGCAGGCGTGCGGCGCGGATCGCCGCAGCGGCGCCGGTGATGTCGTAGTCGGTGCGCTTGAACGAGGCGGTCTGGCCATCGAGATCGAGCAGCAACCACGACGCGCGCGGGTCGCCATCGCGGGGCTGGCCCACGCTGCCCGGGTTCAGCAGCCACTCGCCATCTGTGATGTCCAGGAAGGTGCCCTCACGGCGCGGTTCGCCCGTCGCCAACTCGCCCTCGCGGCGCACGAACGACAGCGCCACGTGCGAGTGCCCTACCAGGCAGATGCGGTGCGCCTGCTGGTCCAGGCACAGCTCGGCCAGCAGCGTTGAGAGCACGTACTCCCAGACCGGATCGCGTGGGCTGGCGTGATAGAGGCCGATCGCGTCCTCTTGGCCCTTGGGCTCCAGCCCCGCCAAGAACTCGACGTTGCGCGGCGCCATCACCTCGCGCGTCCACTGTGCCGCCAGGCTCGCGCCGCGCGAGAACTCGTCCAGTGGAATCTCACCCGTCACCGCCAGGTCGTGGTTACCCGCCAGGCAGACCGCGGCGTGCTCGCGCGCGAGTTCAACGCAGGCGTCCGGATCGGCGCCATAGCCGACTAGATCGCCAAGGCACCACAGCTCGGCCGCATCGCTGGCGGCGATCGCTTCGAGCGTCGCCTCGAACGCCTGCCGGTTGGCGTGGATGTCTGAGATCACTGCGACCTTCATCGCATCGCGACCCGCGCCCGTGCGGTTCTACTCCTCCTCAGATCCGGCCTCCGTGCCGCCGTACTCGGGCAGGTTCTTGATCCCCTCACGCGTCCGCCACTTGGAGTAGTTGTCCTCCATCGCGTCGATCAGCTCGCGCATAAAGCGCGGCGAGATATTCACTCGCGAGACGACCACTCCCGGGACCTCCTCGGCCTCGACCTCGTGGTCGACCCGGGCGAAGGTGACCGTGAACTCGTAATCGGAGTGGCTGACGTTGGCGAAGTTCGCGTAGACGCCCCCCATGATCTCGGGAGACAGGTGGATATTTATGTGGCGCTCGGCGCCTGAGTCTTGGTCGGTCACGCAGCTAGTATCGCAATCGCCGAGCGGGAATCCATGACAGAGCCCTCAACCAGCGATCAGCAGGCCTCCAGCGCTTCGCTCGCCACGGGCGAGGGCACCGCGCTGGGTGCTCTGCGGGCCGCGGTGCTCGCGGCCGCCGAGCAGCTGCTGGCCGGGCCGAGCGGGTCCGGCGCGGAACGTGGAATGTCCAAGGAGCCCCCTGCTGGCGGGCGTGGAGGCGTGACGCTGGAGCGCCCGCCGCGCGCCGACTTCGGCGATTACTCCACGAACGCGGCCCTGCTGCTCGCCCCGCGGCTTGGCGCTTCCCCGCGCGAGGTCGCCTCCCAGCTGGGCGCGAACTTGCAGGATGCGCTCGGCCTGGACCTGGAGCGCTTCGAGGTGGCGGGCCCAGGCTTTTTGAACCTGTTCCTCGCCGATGGCTGGCTGAGTGACGCGCTTGGCGCGGTGCTCGCCGCCGAAGATGCCTTCGGCGGCGGTGGCGAGGTTCGCCCGGAGCGGGTGATGGTCGAGTTCGTCTCCGCCAACCCCACGGGGCCGATGCACGTGGGTCACGCCCGCAATGCTGCCTACGGCGATGCGCTCGCGCGGATGCTCGAATTTCGCGGCGTGCAGGTCAGCCGCGAGTTCTACGTCAACGACGCGGGTACGCAGGTGCGCGTGTTCGGGGACTCCGTGCAGGCCGTTGCGCGGGGCGAGCAGCCGCCCGAGGGCGGCTACCAGGGTGACTACGTGGCCGAGCTGGCCGCGCGGCTCGACGGCGCCGCCGAGGCCGAGCCGGTCGAGCTCGGGCGCGCGGCGGTCGCGGCGATGATCGGCGAGATTCAGTCCTCGCTGTCGGCCTTCGGGATCAAGGACTTCGACCACTGGACGTATGAGAGCTCGCTGCACGCGGGCGAGCCCAGCGCCGTGGCGCACACGCTGTCACTGCTGGAGCAGCTCGGCCACACCTACACGCACGAGGGCGCGCTGTGGCTGCGCACCAGTGAGTTCGGCGACGACAAGGACAGGGTGCTGATTCGCTCAAACGGCGAGCACACCTACTTCGCCTCGGACATCGCCTACCACCAGGACAAGCGCGAGCGGGGCTTCCAGCGCCAGATCGATGTCTGGGGCGCCGACCATCACGGCTACGTACTGCGCCTGAAAGCCGCCTACGCGGCGCTGGGCGGTGACCCGCAGGAGTTGGAGCTCTTGATCATGCAGCTAGTGCATCTAGTGCGCTCGGGGGAGCGCGCGCAGATGTCAAAGCGCGCAGGGGAGTTCGTCACGCTCGACGACCTCGTCGCTGAGATCGGCGTCGACGCCGCGCGCTGGTACCTGCTGGCGCGCTCGCACGACACCACCGTCAACCTCGACCTCGACCTCGCACGCACTCAGTCCAACGAGAACCCCGTCTATTACGTGCAGTATGCGCATGCGCGGATCGCCTCGATGCTCGCGAAGGCCGGGGCGGAGCGGGTGGCATCCGCGGTCGAGCAGGCCCGCGACCTCGGCGTGCCCGAGCGGTCGAGCGAAGGCGAGCCGCTGCATGAATCCGAGCGGGCGCTGGTGAAGTTGCTGCTGGACTTCCCCGGCGAGCTGGCCGCCGCGGCGGAGCGTCGTGCGCCGCACCGGATCGCGTCCTACGCGCTGGAGCTGGCACAGGGCTTCACTGCCTTCTACCGCGACTGCCGCGTCGTGGGTGCGGAGCCCGACGCGGTCGAGGCTCGGCGTCTGGCCCTGTGCGTAGCGAGCAAGCGTACGATCGCTCGCTGCCTCGATTTGCTCGGCGTGGGCGCCCCCGAGGAGATGTAGGGCGGAGGCTGGCGGGCCGTGCCCGGCGCGTTCGCGGGCGGCTCAGTCGAAGCGTTCCAGGTCGGCCTCGAGGCGCTGGGCGTCCGCGGTACTCAGCGCCGCGGCCGGGGCGCGGTTTCGCGCCTGTGCACGCGCGCGCCGGCGCCAGCGCGGCAGCAGCACCGCGAGCGCAGCCAGCAGCGCCAGCAGGGCGGCGAGCGGCACGATGTATGCAGCCGCGTCAAAGCCGCTGTCGCTCGGTAGCGCCAGCGCCGCGTGTCCGTACTGGCCCACGAGTGCATCCATGATCTGCGCTTCGCTGCGGCCGTTGTTGATCAACGACTGAATGAAGGCCCGCTCGCGGTCGGCTTGTGGGGATTGGGCGACGTTCAACGGGATTTTGCAGGTCACGCACATGACCTGGCGTTCGATCGTGGGTAGCGAAGCGCGTGGCGTGGCCGCTTGCGCTGAGGGGACGGTCGCGCCGACGGTCGCGAGCAGCGAGATCAGGACCGCAGAAGCCAAGGCTCCAAGCGCCGAGTGCGCGCGACGCGGACTCACGAGCTCTCCGCCAGCGCGAGCGCCTTCTTCATGAACGGTTCTTCGATCTCCCCGCGCGAGACGGCGACCACGTGACCCTGGCGGTCGACGAGGAAGCTCTCGGGCAATTGGTTGGTGCCGTAGGAGTGCGCGAAGGTGCCGCTGTTGTCGCGCAGGCTGGGGTAGCTGAGGTGATGGGAGTGGACGAAGTCCAGCGAGTCGGGCGAGGCGTCGAGGTAGGTCACGCCCAGCACGGTGGCGTCGTGGTGTTCCAGCGGCGCTTGGAAGCGCTGCAGTAGCGGTGCCTCGACCTGACAGGGTTCGCACCAGGAGGCCCAGAAGTTCAGCACCACGACCTTGCCCCTCAACGAGGCCAGCGAGCTCTTGCCGTCGCCGCCGAGGATCGGCAGCGAGCGCGCGGCATCCGGCGCCCGCGGGTGTTCCCCGCGCGCAACGCTCTCATCCAGCGTGCGGCTCGCGGACTGGGCCGAGACGCCGTAGATCAGCAGCCCGATCAGGGCCGCGCCCACGAGCGTCGCGACGATTGGCAGCAGGCGGCGTTTCATGGCTTTCAAGACTAGAGGCCGTTCGCGTACCATCTCCCCAGTGCGGCGGTAGCTCAGTTGGTAGAGCGCCAGCTTCCCAAGCTGGAGGTCGCGGGTTCGAGACCCGCTCGCCGCTTATCACCAGCGACCGCAGCCGTGAAGCGGCGATCGCTGGTTACGGGAGCAGGGCCGCTCAGCCGGCGGCTACGGCTGCGCTTCGTCGCCTGAGGTTCACCTGCCAGTTGGCCAGCGGCAGCAGGAACAGGATCGCGCCCAAGGCGATCATGATGAAGCCGGCCAGGGTGGCGATCGTGCCCATCAGCGACCAGCCCCAGGCGCTGAGCAGGATGCTGCGGAGCGTCTCGCCCTGGAACAACGTCGCCTTCTCTTCGGCGAGCTTGGTGTTCGTCGGCGCGGCGATCGCGGCGGCGCTGACTTGGGCGTAGGTCTGTCCGCCGGCGACCTTCGACAGGTGCACGTTGATGAAGTTGTTGGCGTATGCCTTCGCTTGGGCTCCGTTCACCAGCTGTTGGCCTGCGTATTGCTTGACCCCCGGCAGTAGCTCCGGGCTGCCCGCGGCCGGGAAGGTGATCTTCTGCGGCACGAGCTGGTCGTGCACGACGTTCTTGGCGTAGGTGCCGCCGACGACGGCGATGATGCCGACGGCGATGATGCCCGCGGCCGCGAGGGTGGCGACTGAGGTGAGGCTGGTGAGCTTCGCCAATAGCGGGTTGCGCGCTGAGTGCTCGTGCTGCGGAGCGTCGTGCGCTGCGTGAGGTAGCGACTGCTCGATCGGGGGGAGCGCTACGCCGTCGCCTGCGACCGTGGAAGGCGGGGGGAGGACAGAGCTGGACACGGTGTGCCTCGTTTCGATGGATGTGCGCCTGAGCGCCTGAGCGCCAGCGACCTGAGGTGCACCGCGGACCCGAACAACATAGCATGAAAATAGTGTCTAGTAAATAAAAGCAATGAAATTGATATCTAGATACGCTAATCTTGTTGGATGGCCGAGATGGCAGCCCCCCAGTGGAAGTTCCTGACCAACCACGCGGGTGTGCTGGTTTGCATCGCACACGATCCCGGCGTGCTTCTGCGAGAGATCAGCGAGCGCGTCGGAATCACCGAACGCGCCGCCCACCGGATTGTGACGGAGCTCGCCGAGGCCGGCTACATCACGCGCGAGCGCGTGGGGCGGCGCAACCGCTACACGATCCAAGCCGGCCTTCCGCTCCCGGATCGCCTCGTACGGGTTAAGCGGGTGGGCGATCTGCTCTCTGTGCTCGTCGGTAAGGGCGGCGAGCTCGCAGACGCGCCGCCCGGGCTCCAAAACGGAACGAGAAGCTGAACGGGCACATCTAGCGATTCAGACTCGAAGTAGCCTCCTAGCTCGTCTCACCGCTTTTGCGGAGCGACTTCGCGCAGAGCATCCTCGGCTCTAACCCGAGCGATGAGCTCACGGACAGTTTCGTCCCAGCGGGACGCGGGATTCGTCCCCAATCGAGCAGTCGCCTCGCGGCGCACGCTGCTCCCGGAAGGTCACCCACATGTCGAGCACCACTGCGCCTGCGGGCGCCGCCGCCCCAGTCCTGGCCGATCGCAGGCCTCGAGACTTCTCGATCGAGCGAGTGCCCAGGCGGCCGCGAGCGCGCGTCCGGCGCGGCGAGGGGGCGGAGCCTCTGCGCCTGGCGATGCTCGCCCCGCCCTGGATCTCGGTTCCGCCGCCCGGCTATGGCGGCGTGGAGTCGGTCGTGAGCGTGCCGACCGAGGCGCTCGTGGCCCGTGGGAATGAGCTGACGATCTTCTGTGCGCCTGGGTCGGAGTCGAGCGCACGTGTCGTGACCCTGCTTGACGAATCCCACCCCGAGGAGATCGAGCGCTCGATCTACGAGGTCGACCACGTGGCGCAGGCGTGTGCGGCATGCGGAGCGTGAACCGCCGGGCATCATCGGCACATCGAACTGCGATCGAACGGGGATAGGGTGGATGGCATGACAACAGATGAGATAGGCGCTCGCGTTAGACGCTTGGCTCGCCCGCATGCCTCCGGCGGGAGGGTGATCGAGCGCTCCGTGATCCTCGCCGAGGGCGCAGACTCAGCCGCGATTCTCACCTGGATCTCCGACCACGATGGCGTCGCCGACTCGGCTGCACCGCCTTCGCGCAGCGGCGGCCTACATGGACCGCGGGCGCCAGTGATGGATGAGGCAGGCCCGGCGCGTCGGTTCGTGCTGCCGGCGCGGGCATTTGAGTGACTCGCCCCAGACGACACATTGGGCTCCCATGCGAGGCGTCTGCCCACACCAGCGCGTGCCGTGCTCGGGCTCCTGGTCGGAAGACGAGGCCGCGCCGCCTAGGAGCACTCGAGCGGCTGAGCTGCAACGAGCGCTGCCGGATTGCGCCAACCCGGTCTCTCGGGTAGCACCGCTGTAGGAGGCGGGTCTGGACGGGTCGCGCGAATCACCGCGATCAGCGTGAGCAGAGACTATGGGGCGGGTACGCGATGTGTGTGCACGAGCGATCATGACTCGATGAGAACAACGACATGAGCGGGCCCGAGCTTGGCTTGGCGCTGTCGGTGTTCGCCGCCTGCGCGGTCGAGGCGGTCGAGGCGCTGACGATCGTGCTGGCGGTGGGCGCGACCCGGAACTGGTCCTCGGCGATGAGTGGCGCGGGCGCCGCGCTGCTCGCGCTGGCGGGCATCATCGCGGGGCTCGGCCCGGCATTGACCTCGCTACCGATCGACGCACTACGCCTGGCGGTCGGCGGGCTGCTGCTGGTCTTCGGGCTGCAATGGCTGCGCAAGGCGATCCTCCGCGCCGCAGGCCTGAAGGTAATGCACGACGAGCGCGAGACCTACCGGCTGGAGACCGCGGCCGCGCGTGCGGCCGGCGAGCGACCCACAGCCGGCTTCGATGGGTATTCGTTCGCGATCTCGTTTAAGGGCGTGCTGCTCGAGGGCCTGGAGGTCGCCTTCATCGTGCTGACGTTCGGCGCGAATCAGCATCGGGTCGGCCTGGCCGCGGCGGCTGCGGGCCTGGCGGTGCTGCTGGTGGTGCTCGCGGGCGTGGCGGTGCGATCGCCGCTTACGCGGGTTCCCGAGAACACGATGAAGCTCGCGGTGGGCGTAATGCTCAGTTCCTTCGGGATGTTCTGGGGCGCCGAGGGTGCGGGTGCGAGCTGGCCCGGAGACGAGGCCGCGCTGCTGGTGATCGTGCCGGGAGTGCTGCTCGTGGCTATCGCGACGGTTCGTCGCTTGCAGCGGTGGACACCGGTGGCCATCGCGCCGGCCGCTGAGGCGCAAGCGCCTTCGACGTCCGCCGGCGAGGAGGCGATCGGCGCATGAGGCTTGCCAGGGCGGCGCTGATGGCTGTCTGGGATTTCGTCGTCGGCGACGACTGGCGGACCGCTGTCGGCGTCGTCCTCATGCTCGCGCTGACCGCTGTGATTGCAGCGGCCGACGTACCGGCGTGGTGGGTCACGCCGCTCGCGGTTGTGGTGCTGCTGGGCCTGTCGATTCGCCGCGCAGTACGCCTGAAGTAGCGCGCGGTCTCAGACTCCAGACGGATGGGAGCCTTCGCAAAGATCGTTCTCGCGGTTGTTGTGAGCAGCAATGGCTCGCCTTAGCCTGGCCTGCAGTGATCGATGTTCGTTCAGTCACCAAGCGCTACGGCGAGAAGCTCGCGGTCGACGACCTGACCTTCCAGGTCCGGCCCGGGATCGTCACCGGCTTTCTTGGACCCAATGGCGCTGGCAAGTCGACCACGATGCGGCTGATCCTGGGGCTCGACACCCCCACGAGCGGCGAGGTATCGGTCGACGGGCGCGTCTACCGCGAACTGCCCGCGCCGCTGTTCGAGGTCGGCGCGATGCTCGAGGCGCACGCGATTCACACTGGGCGCTCCGCTTGCAACCATCTGCTTGCGCTCGCCCAGACGCACGGCATTGGTCGCAGTCGTGTGCAGGAGGTGATCGAGCTCGTAGGACTCGGCGAGGTCGCGCACAAGCGAGTCGGAAGCTTCTCGCTGGGCATGGGCCAGCGCCTCG
Source organism: uncultured Solirubrobacteraceae bacterium (assembly GCA_963697725.1). Lineage (GTDB taxonomy): Bacteria > Actinomycetota > Thermoleophilia > Solirubrobacterales > Solirubrobacteraceae > Palsa-744. Next base: position 2,297,869 of record OY969096.1, on the reverse strand, counting down.
GGGTCGCCTGCGCGCTGCTCGGCGACCCCGCCACCGTGATCCTCGATGAGCCCGCGAATGGGCTCGACCCGGAGGGCATCCATTGGATCCGCACACTGCTCAAGCGCCTGGCCTCCGAAGGACGCACGGTCTTTCTCTCCTCGCATCTGATGAGCGAGATGGCCCAGACCGCCGATCATCTGGTTGTGGTCGGTCGCGGGCGGCTGATCGCCGACACCTCGGTCGCGGAGTTCGTACGGCGCGCCTCCTCTGACGCGAGCATTCATGTGCGCTCACCGGAAGCGATGGAGCTGGAGGAGGTCTTGCGGCGGCACGACGACGCCCGGGTTCAGAGCCTGGGCGTTGGGCTGCTCGAGGTCGGCGGCCTGACCGGCCTGCAGATCGGCGAACTGGCGCTGCGCTCGCGAATCTTGATCTCCGAGTTGACCCCACAGCAGGCGTCGCTGGAGCAGGCTTTCATCAGTCTCACCGGTGAGTCGGTCGAGTTCCGCGCGGGCGCCGAGAAGCCCGTCGAGAAAACCGAGAAGATCGGCGTCGCGGCATGAGCGCCGCGCAGGGATTGCCCGCAGCGGCCGCCACCCGGCCGAAGCGCAGCGGCCAAGTAGGTGGCCTGACGCAGCTGAACGTCTTGCGCTCGGAGTGGACGAAGCTGTGGTCGCTGCGCTCCACGCGCTGGTCGCTGCTGTTCGCGTTCGTCACGATGGCGGGCCTCGGGCCGTTGATCGCGGCGGTCACGATGAGCCGTTGGGACCGTCTCAGCGTGCACGAACGAGTCACCTTGGATCCGATCAACACGGCGCTTGGGGGCTACCACCTGGCCCAGCTCGCGATCGGCGTGCTCGGTGTGCTGGTGATCTCGGGCGAGTACTCCACCGGGCAGATCCGCTCGACGTTCATGGCCGTGCCGCGTCGCCTGCCGGTGCTCTGGGCCAAGGCAGCGACGTTCGCCGGTGTCGCCTTCTCGCTGACGCTGGTCGCCTCGTTGATCGCGTTCTTTGCCTCGCAGGCGATTCTGGCTCGGCATCACGTCGATGTACCGATCGGCCATGCTCCCGCGCTTCGGGCGGTGATCGGCACGGGGCTCTACATGGTCGTACTGGGCGTGTTCGCACTGTCGCTCGGTGCGCTTGTGCGCAACACGGCCGGCGCTATCGCGATCTTCGCGGGCGTCCTGTTCGTGCTGCCGGGTCTCGCTCACGTGCTTCCAGCCAGCACCTTCAACACGATCAACCCCTACCTGCCCTCGAATGCGGGCGCCGATGTGCTCAGCTACACCACCGACCCCGGCATGCTCGCGCCGTGGAGCGGCTTTGCCGTGTTCTGCGGCTACGCGCTGCTCGCGTTCGTGGCTTCCGCGCTGCTGCTTGTCCGCCGCGACGTATGACGCCTCACAACATGACCGAGCCGGCGACGCGCAGCTCGTACGCGCAGGGTCAGACCGGCGGCGCACCCGAGCTCGCGCGTCGAGCGCTGACGAAGGTGCCCGAGATCACGGTGGTCTTCTGGGCGCTGAAGCTGCTGAGCACCGGGATGGGCGAGGCGATGTCGGACTTTCTCGGACAGACGAGCGTCCCGCTCGCAGGCGTGGTCGGCGTCTTCGGGCTCTGGTTCGCGCTGTGGCTGCAGCTGCGCCAGCGCGAGTATCGCGCGCCGATCTACTGGTTCGCGGTGATGATGGTGGCGATCTTCGGCACCATGATGGCCGACGGCCTGCGCGACGGCGCGAGCCTGTCCTACGGGGTCACGACGCCGTTGTTCGCGGTCGCCGTCGGCGCGATCTTCTTGCTTTGGTATCGCAGCGAGGGCACGCTCTCGATCCACAGCATCACCACGCGTCGGCGCGAGCTCTACTACTGGGCCGCGGTGCTCGCGACGTTCGCGCTCGGCACGGCCGCGGGCGACCTCACGGCGCTCTCGCTGAAGCTCGGCTTCTTCCCCTCGGTCGTGCTGTTCGCGGCGGCGATCTCGATTCCGGCCATGGGCTGGTGGCGCTTCCGCCTGAACCCGATCCTCGCGTTCTGGCTCGCCTACATCGTCACGCGCCCGCTGGGCGCCTCCTTCGCCGATTGGTTCAGCAAGCCCAATAACGGCGGCCTCGGGCTCGGCGACGGCACGATCAGCGCCGTGGCACTGATCGTCTTCAGTGGGCTGGTCGCCTACGTGGCGGTCACGAGGTGCGACGTGCAGGACGCCAGGCACGCGGAGCATCCGCGTCTGTATCTGGACCCTCGCCCCGAGCTGCTGGCCGAACCAGACTGATCAGGCGCGTGAGCCGTCAATATGGGCGTATGAGGGACAAGGCGGACGCTCTCGCGTCGATTTGGCTGGCGCGCATCGAGCGGGAGGCGCGACACATCGCCGGCCATCGCTTCGTCCTCGACCTCGCGATCGCGCTCGGCGCTGCCGGCTTGAGCGTGGCGGGCTTGGCCAGCCAGCACCGTCTCGACGCGATCACGCTCCTGTTCTGCGCGGCGCTCTGTGCGCCGTTGCTGCTGCGCTGGCGAGGTCCCCGTCCCTCGTTCATGACCGTCGCGGTGGTCGCCTTCCTGCAATGGCTGCTCTCCGCGCCGCAGCTGGCCGACGTTGCGGTGCTGATCTCGCTTTATCGCGTCGCGCTGGAGAGCGAGCTGGCCGAGGTCGCGCTGGCGGCCGCCACGGTCGAGGCCGGCGCGATCATGGCGGCTCTGCGCTGGTCCCCGTCGGAGCCGCTGAAGATCTGGGTCGGGCTCACTGGCCTGGCGACGGCGGCGGGCGTGCTCGGCATAACGATCCGCCAGCGCCGCGCGCTGCTGATCTCCCTGCACGAAAAGGCGGCGCGGCTGGAAGTCGAGCGCGATCATGAGGGCCGTCTTGGCGCCGCCGCCGAGCGCGCGCGGATCGCGCGCGAGATGCACGACATCATCGCCCACAATCTCAGCGTGATGATCGCTCTCGCCGACGGCGCCACTTACACGATGGAGTCCTCGCCCCAGCGCGCGAGCCATGCGACCGAGCGGATCTCGGCCACGGGGCGCCAGGCGCTGCTGGAAATGCGCCGGCTGCTAGGCGTGCTGGGCGAGGAGTCCGACGCGCAGCCGCTCGCGCCGCAGCCCGGCCTCGATCGACTGGACGGGCTGCTCGCGCAGGTGCACGCCGCGGGCATCCCCGTGACGATAGACCTCGACGGCGACCCTCAGCAGCTGCCCGAGGGGATCCAGCTGACGGTCTTCCGCGTCGCCCAGGAGGCGCTGACGAACACCCTCAAGCATGCGGCGCGGCCAACCAGCGCGCATCTCACGCTGCGCTGCGAGTCAGAACAAGTCAAGCTGGAGGTGACCGACACCGGGGATCCGAGTGCGAGCGTCGTCCTGCGGGCGCCGGTCGGCGGAGGTGGGCGGGGTCTCCGCGGGATGCGCGAGCGGGCTGTGGCGTACGGCGGCCGGCTCGATGCCGGCCCGTGCCCGGAGGGCGGCTGGCGCGTGAGCTTGCGCCTGCGGCCGGACGCCGGGACCCTCGCGCGATGAGCACCCGCGTGCTCCTGGCCGATGACCAGGAGCTAATGCGGATGGGGTTTCGGATGGTGATGGACACCCAGCCAGACCTCGAGATCGTCGGCGAGGCCTCGAACGGCCTGGAGGCCGTCGCGGTCGCGCGGCGGCTCAGGCCCGACGTCGTGCTGATGGATGTGCGGATGCCCGAGCTGGACGGCGTGCAGGCCACGCGGCGGATCGTCGAGTCCGGCAGCGCCGCTCGCATCATCATCCTGACGACGTTCGACCTCGATGAGTACGTCTACGCGGCACTACGAGCGGGCGCGAGCGGCTTCCTGCTGAAGGATGCGCAGCCGGGGGATCTGCTGTCGGGCATCCGCGCGGTCGCGAGCGGCGACGCGGTCGTGGCGCCGAGCGTCACGCGGCGGCTGCTGGCCAGCTACGCGCACCGGCTTCCTGCCCCCGATGCTGCCGAGCAGGATCGCGACGGCCGTCTGGAGCTGCTCACCGCCCGCGAGCGCGAGGTACTGCTCGAGGTCGCGCGCAGCCTCTCGAACGCCGAGATCGCGAAAAGGCTGGTGCTCTCGGAGGCCACCGTGAAGACCCATGTGGGGCGGATCCTCGCCAAGCTCGAGCTCCGCGACCGCGTGCAGATCGTCGTGTTCGCGTATGAGACCGGCCTGATCAAGCCTGCGCGGAGTTGAGCACTCGCTCGCTCATCTTCGATGAGAGGGTCGCGAGGCCGGCAGACCGCGGGAGCTAGCCGCCGCCGTAGGACGCGGGCGCGGGCGGGTCCTCCCGAACCCCGGCGATCAACGCGAGCAGTGATTGCGCGGAGGTTTCGCCGAGCACGCGCAGTCGGTGTAGGCGGTAGGGGTCTTCGTCATGGTGGGCCCACCCGGGCACGACGGTCGTGGAGCCGACGAAGCCCGCTGCCTTGACCTCGGCGATGACTTTGGCGTCGTAATGGCCGGAGGGGAAACAGAACCAGTTCACGGGCACGCCAAAGCGCCGCTGGATTGTCCTACGGGCGCCAGCGACCTGTTCGCGCAGCTCGCTGGGGCTGAGGGTGATCAGGTCGGCGTGGCTGATGCCCTGCGTGTCGAGCTCCCAACCCGCCGCGACCAAGCCGCGGATCTCGCGATCGCCGAGGCCGCCCTGGGAGGGGGGTAGCCCGGTGAGCTGGATGTTCTCATCGCCCACCCAGCCCAGGCCGCGCAGCACAGGCAGTGCCTTGGTGTATTGGGACTGATAACCATTGTCGAAGCTGAGCACGATGGGTTTGCCGCGGGGCAGCGAGACGCCCTTGCGCCAGTAGTCATTCACCTGATCCTGTGTCACGGCGGTCCAGCCTGCGCGCTTCAGCGCTCGCATCTGCGCGGCGAACTCCGCAGGCGGCACGTATAGACCGGGGAAGGGGGCGCCCGGGGGCGGGGCGGCGATCACGTGGTACATCAGGATCGGCACCGGCGTCGTGCCTGGGTGGCCGGTGGCAACTCCGCCGCCGTCTCGTGCGCCGGGGTTGATGCGCCCGCGTCGCGTGGGGGCTTTGGCGCGGCGCGCGGCGGTTACGGGTCCCGAGGCGGAGTGCGTCGCGGGCTTGCCGGAGTCGCCGGAGCTCGCGATCACCACGACGAGCACCACGAGCGCTAGCAGCACAATCAGCGCGCCGGCGAACATGCGTCTGCGCTTGCGCAACCTGCGCCGTTGTGTCTCGCGGCGTCGCAGTCTCGCCTCGGCGTCCACCGCTAACCCTGCGCGAGATGCCCGCTCACGACGCCCATGCCCGGCGCAGCATAGTCACGACAAGCAATAAGACAATATCTTTTATAAGATTGATTCTTGAATATGTGTTAGGCTCGCGGCGTGTCGCGCCACTCTCACCGTCGCCGATTCGCATTCGCAGCGCTCGTGCTGGCGCTGTGGGCCACGGTCGCGCTGATGACGGGCTGCGGCCGCTCGGGCTCGCCCGCAAGCGGCGGTGCCCACGGTGGCTTCGAGGTCGTGGCGGCGGAGAACTTCTGGGGCAGCATCGCCTCCCAGCTTGCGGGCCAGAAGGCGCTCACCAGCAGCATCATCGTGAACCCCGACACCGATCCCCACAGCTATGAACCCACGGCGGGCGACGCGCGCACGGTGGCGGGGGCGCAGATGGCGATCGTGAACGGCATCGGCTACGACAACTGGGCGCCCAAGCTGCTCCAGGCCAGCCCCTTGCGCGGTCGCGTCGTGCTGGACGTGGGCCACGCGCTCGGGCTGGGGGAGGGGGCGAACCCGCATCAGTGGTACTCGGCCGCGAGCGTGCGCCGCGTGGTGGCTGCGATCGTCGCCGACTACGACCGCCTAGACCCGTCCGACCGCGCCTACTTCGCAGAACGCGAGCGGCTCTTTTTGACGCGCGGCCTCGCGCGCTACGACGCGCTGCGCCAGCAGATCCGCGCACGCTACGCCGGCACGCCCGTGGGCTACAGCGAGAGCATCTTCCGGCCGCTGGGCGAAGACCTGGGGCTGAGGCTGCTGACCCCTTACAGCTTTGCGAAGGCGGTCGCCGAGGGCACCGAGGAGACCGCGGCGGACAAGCAGGCGGTGGACGAACAGGCGCGCAAGCGCCTCATCAAAATATGGGTGTTCAACAGCCAGAACGTGACGCCCGACGTGCAGCGCGTCAACGAGATAGCGCGCGCGCAGGGGATCCCGGTCGCGACCGTCACCGAGACGCTCTCGCCCGCGAGCGACAGCTTCCAGCAGTGGCAGGTCGCCGAGCTCGAAGGTCTGGCGCGGGCGCTGCACCAGGCCACGGGGCATTAGGCAGGGCTGGTGGGCGCGCCTACAATTTCAGCCATGAGCACCGTGCCCGTTGAGGGATCGACCTGGGCCGCGCAGGCAGCGCGTGCGCTGAGCGAGGCCGGCTATCGTCGCGGCGGCGCCCGCGGGGCGATCCTTGAACTGCTGGATGAGCAGCCCTGCGCGCTGTCCGCGGTCGAGATCGAGCAAGCGCTGTTGGATCGCAGACGCGAGGTCTCGCGCGCGAGCGTCTACCGCGTGATGGACGAGCTCGAGGAGATCGGGCTCGTCCAGCGCGTGGAGATCGGTCAGGGCATGGTCCGCTACGAGCCCGTGCGCCACGGGCTGGGGCATCATCACCACCTGGTCTGCGACCACTGCGGGCGCCTACAGCCCTTCACCGACGACGGCCTGGAGCGCGCGATCCGGCGCGTCTGCGAGCGCCTGCCGGTACGCGTCTCCGAGCACGAGATCGTGCTCCACGGCGCTTGCGAGACCTGCGCCCCCAACTGAGCTTCCCCGTCGGGCCTACGGGTCAGTCGCCGGCCAGGCTCGTAGGCAGCGGTTGCCCGCGCGGGGGCGGGTCGTCCGCCAACAGGCGCGGAACGCTCACGAGGTGAAAGCCGCGCGCGCGTAGCGCTTTGATGATCTGCGGCAGCGCCGCCACCGTCTGTTCGCGGTTGCCGCCAGCGTCGTGCATCAGGAAGATCGCGCCCGGTTTCGCGCCTTCGAGCACCCGTTTTACGATCGTTTCCACGCCTGGTTGCTCGTAGTCATCGGTATCCACCGACCACAGCACCATCAGCATTTTCATCTGGTGCAGCAGATGGAAGGTCTCGGCGTTGAATGAACCGTAGGGCGGGCGGAACAGGCGGGGCTTGCGCCCGCCCAGCAGTTCGATCCGCGCGGCCTGTTCAAACAGCTGTTCGTGCTGGTCATGAGCTGAGAGCTGCGCCATCATCGGGTGGTTCTCGGTGTGGTCGCCGATCGTGAAGCCGTCACGGATCTCGCGTTCGGTCGAGGCCCCGAAGTCATGGATCTCCTGGCCGATCACGAAGAACGTCGCGGGCACGTGTTCGCGCTCCAGCACGTCCAGCACCTGCGGCGTATAGGGCCCGGGGCCGTCGTCGAAGGTCAATGCCACATCGCGACCCTGGGCGCCGCCTTCTTTGACGAACGGCGTGTAGGCCAACACCGAGTCCACGGCCTTCTCCCCGCGTTCCAGTTCGTCGATCGGCGGCGGCGTGGGCGTCGCCGCGCGTGGGGCGCGCGTGCCCGCGGAGGAGACCGCGCCGCGGTGATGCGCGCCCGACAGCGCCACGATCAGCACCACGACCAGCACCATGAAGCCCGCGATCGCGCCCAGGCGGCGCCTGCGAAAGCGCGCACGGGGGTCCGGGCGCGCGGGTCCCACGGGTCCACTTGGGCTCGGCGCCTCGGGGCTTGGCGGGGGTGGCGCCGGGCGCCTGCGCTGGCCGCGCTGATCGTCTTCGAAGTCCCAGTTCCAGCGTGGGCTCATGAACGGATGCTAGACAGCGGCGCTGTCGGCTGGGCAGGGCCTCGATTCTGCCCACGGTTGTGGCTGTTTTGCAGGGCTTATCCGGTTGGCGTTTACAAGGGTGGGCATTGGGGTACAGGGTGTTCTGTAGTTGAGGTAGGCAGCCGGGGTCAGCCAGAGACAGGGGCATCTAGCGCCGGGGGCGTCGCCCGCTCGGTAGAGGCGGGGTAATCGAGTTCAAAGGGGTCAAGGAGCATGGAGATGAGACGTGTTTCAAAGAGTCCGCGCACCCGTACTTCCGGTGCGCGCCGGTCGACGTTCGCGACCTTGGTTGCGCTGGCGGCGGTGTGCCTGCTGAGCCTGGCCGCCGCGGGAACAGCCTCGGCCGTGAAAGAACCCCTCAACAAGGAAGACTTCCTGCCGTTCGCAGACTGTCCCACGGCCAGTTCGGCGGTCTGCATCGTCTCGAACACGACCGGCGGGGAATTCCAGCTGGGCAAGAAGGCCGTCCCGATCCCGGAAGGGACCGTGATCACTCTGCAGGGTGGCTTGCCCGAAGAATCCTACGCGGGGCAGACGCTGATCGAACCGCTCGACGGCAAGACGCTCTCCGAAACGCCGCTGACCGTGCCGGGTGGGCTCGTGGGGATCGGCAACCTCGGCGGCGAAGTCACGGCCGTGGCGGAACTCGCCGGCCCGATCGAAGTCAACCGCGCGAACCTCGCGATCCCGGTCGGACCCGCGGTGACGCTGCCGCTCAAAGTGCACCTCGAGAACGAAGTGCTGGGCGACGAATGCTACATCGGCTCCGAAGCCGAACCGATCGTGCTGCATCTGACGGTCGGCAAAACGGCGCCGCCCTCGCCCGCGGAACCGCTCGAAGGCCACCGCAACCCGATCGAATACAAAGACAAAAAACGCATCGTCTACATCCCGAACAACACGCTCGTGGACAACAACTTCGCCGTCCCGGCGGCCACCGGCTGCGGCGGGGCGCTGGCGGCGCTCCTGAATCCGATCGTCAACCTCGACATTGGACTGCCGGCGAAGGCGGGCGAAAGCAAAGTGCTGATGACGGCCTCGCTCGAGGAAACCGCCTCGAAGTGGGCGGCCAAATACAAGCCCAAGGTCAAAAAAGCCAAAAAAGAAAAAGCCTCCTAGCGACGTTCCAGCGGGGTACCTGCGGAGTCACGACAGGGCGGTCCGGACGGGCCGCCCTGTCGGCGTCTCGGGTGCCGTGCGCGCACGAGCAACGCCGTCCGCCGCCGTTTCGGGGAGAATCAAGCAATGCACGTGACAGCCAAGGCGGATTACGCCGTACGCGCGGTAATTGAGCTGGCCGACAGCAAGCAGGACGCTCCGCGCAAGGTCGACGACGTCGCCCAGTCCCAGGGGATCCCGGTGTCGTTTCTGGAGAACATCCTCACGCAGCTGCGCTCCAGCGGCATCGTCCGCAGTCAGCGCGGCCCCGAAGGCGGTTACTGGCTGGCGCGGCCCCCTGGCGAGGTCAACCTCGCGCAGGTGATTCGTGCCGTTGAGGGTCCGCTCGTCGGCGTGCGCGGCCAGCGTCCCGAGGAGATCGAGTACGTCGGCTCGGCCGAGTCGCTGCAGCAGGTCTGGATCGCGCTGCGCTCGAACCTGCGCAAAGTCCTCGAGAACGTGACCGTCGCCGACGTGTCGGCGGGGAAGCTGCCCAAAGACGTCATCGCCCTAACAAAGGGCGAGGACGCCTGGGAAACGAGATAAGCGGCTCCCAGCCCGTGTAGACGGGCGAGGGGCAAGCGTCACAAGGACGCAGGGAGCGTGGTGTGCGACGAGCACGCGAGCGACCGAGGACGCCGTGAGGCGCCGCCCATCGGTCGTCTACGCTGCTTGGAAGACGCGGGGCTGGGGGAGTCGGACGGCGAGGATCTGGCCCTCTGAGAGTTCTAGCTCCTGGGCGTTGTCGCGCGTGACTTGAGCCCAGATCTCGCGGCCGTCGGGGAGCGTGAGCTCGACGCGGACCTCGAAGCCGAGGTGCACGACACGCTTGATCAGCGCCTCGGTTGTGCTGCCATCGTTGTCGGCGAGGATCTGCACGTCGTGCGGGCGCACGAAGGCGTCGCCGATGCGGTTGACGGGGCCGATGAAGGACATCACGAACTCGTTTGCGGGCGACTCGTACAGTTCCCGCGGCGTACCGGTCTGCTCGATTTTCCCCTTGTTCATCACGACGATCTGCTCGGCGACTTCCATCGCCTCCTCCTGATCGTGGGTGACGAAGATCGTGGTCACGTGGATCTCCTCGTGCAGTCGGCGCAGCCACTCGCGCAGCTCGCCACGTACCTGCGCGTCCAGCGCGCCAAAGGGCTCGTCGAGCAGCAGCACTTTCGGCTGCACGGCCAGCGCGCGGGCGAGTGCCATTCGCTGTAGTTGGCCACCCGAGAGCTGGGAGGGGTAGCGCTCGGACAGCCCGTCCAGTCGGACCAGGCCGAGCAACTCCTTCACGCGCGCATCGATCTCGGCCTTGGGGCGCTTGCGCACGCTCAGTCCGAAGGCGACGTTGTCGTGGACCGTCATGTGCTTGAAGGGCGCGTAGTGCTGGAAGACGAAGCCGACGCCGCGTTTGCGCGCTGGCGTGTCGGTGACGTGTTCGCCGCCGATCACGACCTCGCCCTCATCCGGGCTCTCCAGCCCGGCGATGATCCGCAGCAGCGTCGACTTGCCGCTGCCGCTGGGGCCGAGCAGCGCCATCAGCGCGCCGTCGCCGACCGTGACCGATACATCGTCGAGCGCGGCGAACTCGCCGAAGTGCTTACTGACGTTGCGTGCCTCGATTGCCATCAGGCCACGGTATCCGCTCGCGTGCGCCGTGTCAGCAGGTTCATCAGGATCAGCGTCGCGAAGGCCAGCAGCGCCAGCACCACCGCGGCGGTATAGGCGCCGGTCGCGTCGAAGTTCTCAAAGCGCGCTTGCACGAATAGGGGCAGCGTCTGCGTCTCGCCCTCGATCCGCCCCGAGACAATGCTGACCGCGCCGAACTCGCCCAGCGCGCGGGCGGTCGTCAAGACGACGCCATAGACCACGCCCCAGCGGATGCCGGGCAGCGTGATCCGCCAGAAGGTCTGCCAGCCGCTGGCGCCCAGCGTCGAGGCCGCCTGCTCGGCATCGGTGCCCAGCTCGCGCAGCACGGGAATCGTCTCTCGCGCCACGAACGGCAGCGAGACAATCGCCGTCGCCAGCACCATCCCCGGTACCGAGAAGATCACCTGGATCCCGTTTTCGGCCAGCCAGTCGCCGAACCAGCCCGTTTTGCCGTAGGCCAGCACCAGCGCCAAGCCGATCACCACGGGTGAGATCGCGAACGGCAAGTCGATTAGCAATCCGAGCAGCCACTTGCCGCGGAAGCGCCCGCGCTCCAGCAGCAGCGCCATCCCAATGCCGAAGATCGTGTTCAGCGGCACGGAGATCGCCACGATCTCCAACGACAGCCAGAAGGCGTGCTGGGCGTTGGGTTCGTTGATCGCGTTCCAGACCGGGCTCAGCCCGTGTTCGAAGGTGCGGTAGAAGATCATCGCCACGGGTGCCAGCAGCAGCAGCGCCAGGTAGCCCAGCGCGATCGTGCGCACGCCGTACTTGCGCGTCCGCGCGGCCCGCTCCGAACCAGGGGCGCCCTGTGGGCGTGGAGCCGCGCGCCCGCCCGCGGCGGGGGACAGCGCGAGCGATCCCGAGGCGCTAGAGGACATGCTTGGACCGCCAGCGCGAGAGTAGGGTCAAGGCCGCGAGCACGACCAACGCGGCCGCCAGTAGTACGACCGAGACCGCGGCGGCCGCGGGCAGGTTTTCGTTCTGGATCTGACCGAACACGTAGACCGAGCCGACCTCGGTTTTGAACGGCAGGTTGCCCGTGATCAGCACCAGCGAGCCGAACTCTCCCACCGCGCGGGCGAAGCTGAGCGCGACGCCGGAGATGATCGCTGGGGTCAGGCTCGGCAGCACGACCCGGCGCAGCACCGTCCACGGGGAGGCACCTAGCGACTCGGCCGCTTCCTCCATCGAGACGTCCAGCTCGTGCAGCACCGGCTGCACCGAGCGCACCACGAACGGCAGCGTCACGAACAGCAGCGCTAGGCCGATCGCGGTACGTGTGAAGGCGACATTGATGCCGACCGGACTGCCCTTTCCATACAACGCCAGCAGCACGACGCCCGCGACGATCGTCGGCAGTGCAAACGGCAGGTCGATCAGCGCGTTGACGACCTTCTTGCCGGGGAACTCGTCGCGCACGAGCACCCATGCGATCAGCGTCCCAAAGACCGCGTTGACCAGCACCACGATCGCCGAGACGATCAGGGTTAGCTTGATCGCCGCGACCGCCTCGGGGTTTGAGATCTCGCGCCAGAACTGGCTCCAGCCGCCAGTACTCGACTTCGCCAGCAGCGCCGCGACCGGCAGCAGCACCAGCACCGACAGGTAGATCCCCAGCAGGCCCTTGCCCAGGACGCCGCCAGCGAGCGTGCCCACGCCGCCGCCGCGCGCGCCGAAGCTCGACGCGCGCTGTGGCTTTGCGACGACGATCCCGCTGCTATTTGGCAGTGGAGACCCCCAGCGATTGCTCGATCTTCGTAACGATCCCGGTTTCGGGTTCGAAGAATTCCTTCGTGACCTTCTTCCAACCGCCGAGCGTGTCGATGTTGAATAGCCCGGGCGGAGTCGGGAAGTGGGCGCCCGCGACGCCGGAGATCACCGGCCGGTAGCCCTCCTTTGCCCAGATCGCTTGGCCCGCGGGTGAGGTCAGGTAGTCGACGAACTTCTGAGCCGTGGTCGCCGCCGAGCCTTTGCCCACGACCGCGATCGGGTTCTGGATCAGGATCGTGTCCTTGGGGATCACGTATTCGATCGGTTCGCCCTTCTGCTCGTCGGTGATCGCCTCGTTCTCGTAGTCGATCAGCGCGTCGCCGCGGCCGGAGACGAACGTCTGCAGCGCGTTGCGCGCCGAGCTGTCTTGGCTGACGACGTTCTTGAACAGTTCCTGCAAGTACGTTTCTGCCTGCGCGGGCGTCTTGCCTTCCTTGATCTGGGCGCCATAGGCGGCCATGATGTTCCAGCGCGCGCTGCCCGAGGTGAACGGGTTGGGCGTCACGACCTGCACGCCCGGCTTGACCAGATCCGACCAGTCTTTGATGTGCTTGGGGTTGCCCTTGCGCACGATGATCACCGCGACCGAGTTGGTCACGAAGCCGTGCGTGGCGTTCTGGTTCCAGTTCGCGTCCACGAGCCCCGCCTTGACGAGCCGTTCAACGTCGGGTTCGAGCGAGAAGTCGACCACGTTGGCGTGCAGGCCGTTCGCCACGGCACGGCTTTGTTCGCCGGAGGGGCCGTAGGACTGCTTGAAGCTCACGCCCTTGCCTTCCGGGGTATCGCCAAACGCCGGGATCAGCTTTTCGAAGGCTGCCTGCGGCGTCGAGTAGGCGACCAACGTCAGCTCCTTGCTTGAGCCGCCGCCGCTCGAGGAGCCGCAGGCGCTGAGGCCGATTGCCGAGGCGACGAGCGCCAGGAGCACTGCAAGGGTGTTTGTTCGCATAACCACTTTCTTTATCGAGGACATTGGCGGGGTCGAAGACACCGGAAAAACCAGGTTCGTGATCTTAGGCGATCGGAACACTCGAAACAAGATCGGGATTCGGTTATTTGACGCGAGAAATAGAGACAAGCCTTGTGGCGTGTAGCGCCGGGCCCTTGACTATCTGTGAGCAATCCCACAAACGCGGGGTCGTTTGGTTAGTTTCATGCCGGGTATTCTGCGTCAGGTAGCGGGATTCCCCACCTCGCGCACGCATTCTGAAATCCTTCGTCCCTAGAATTTCCCTCGCCGTCTAACCAGGAGAAGCCCCCGCATGCCAGCATCAGCAACGTCCGATCTCGCCGCCCCCGCCACGACCGAGGCCGCGGAGGCCGCCGTTGAGGCGATCAGCGGCGCTGCCGGCCAGGACGTGACCTTCTCGCTGGCGCTGAGCCAGGATCAGAAGGACATCCGCGACTGGGTGCATGGCTTTGCGGCCGACGTGATGCGCCCCGCCGCCTCAGAATGGGACGAGAAGGAGCAGACTCCCTGGCCGATCATCCAGGAGGCCGCGAAGATCGGCCTCTACGGCTTTGAAGGGATCGCCCAATTCTTTGCCGACCCCACGGGTCTGGGCCTGCCGATCGTCAACGAGGAGCTGTTCTGGGGCGATGCCGGCATCGGCATGTCGATCATGGGCACTTCGCTGGCGGTCGCCGCGATCTTCGGGCAGGGTAGCGGCGAGCAGATTGGCGAATGGATCCCACGCTGCTTTGGCACGGTCGATGACATCAAGGTCGCGGCCTTCTGCGCCTCTGAGCCAAACGCCGGCTCTGATGTCTCGGGCGTGCGCACGAGCGCGAAGTTCGACGAGGCCTCAAACGAGTGGGTGCTCAACGGCCAGAAGGCCTGGGCCACCAACGGCGGCATCTCAGACGTTCACGTGGTGATTGCCTCCGTCGATCGTGAGCTTGGCTCCAAAGGTCACGCCGCGTTTGTGGTGCCGATGTCAGAAGCCAAGGGCATCTCCCAAGGCAGCAAGGTCTCAAAGCACGGCCTGCGCGCTTCGCACACGGCCGATGTGTTCCTGGATGACTGCCGCATCCCCGCCGGCTACGTGCTCGGCGGCAAGGAGAAGCTAGACGAGCGCATCGCGCGTGTGCGCGAGGGCAAGAAAGCAAAGTCCCAAGCGGCGATGGCGACCTTTGAGGCTTCGCGCCCGACCGTCGGCGCGCAGGCACTGGGCATCGCCCGTGCGGCCTACGAGTACGCGCTTGATTACGCCAAGGAGCGCGAGCAGTTCGGACGCAAGATCATCGAGAACCAGTCGATCGCCTTCACGCTGGCACGGATGAAGCTCGAGATCGACGCCGCCCGCCTGCTGGTCTGGCGCGCCTCGTGGATGGGTCGCAACCAGGTCCCATTCGAGAACGCCGAGGGCTCGATGTCAAAGCTCAAGGCGGGGGAGGTCGCGGTGTGGGTAACCGAGCGTGCGATCCAGATCCTCGGCGGCAACGGCTACACGCGTGAGTTCCCGGTCGAGCGCTGGCACCGGGACGCGAAGATCTACGACATCTTCGAGGGCACGGCCGAGATCCAGCAGCTGGTGATCTCACGGGCGATCTCAGGGATGCACATTAAGTAGCCGAGCCGCGTGGAGCAGGCGACGGGGCTCTGGTGAACAGCGCCCTGCCGGCTGCTCAGATCTGCTCGATCTCGGCTGCGTCGGTGCGCAGCAACGGTGGCTCCTCGCGAGCATGCTGTTCTGCCACGGCGAGGTTCGCCTTGGCCCAGGGTCGCTTGACCGTCAGCCAGGCCAGCGCGCCCGCGAGCAGCGTCCCGCACAGGATCCAGCCGAGCGCGGTCGCGCCCACGCCGACGTACTTCAGACCCGAAGCGGCGATCACGAACGTGATCACGGGCCTGATGTAGCGGTCGGGGGCGCTGGAGGACAGCATTGAGCCGACGAACACCGCGGGCACGCTGCCGATGATCAGCGAGGTCGTGACGCCGAATTCGACGTGACCGAAGGCGAGCGCGCCCAGCGCGGCGGCGGTCGTCAGCGGCACCGCCTGGGTTAGGTCGGTGCCGACGAGCTGCTTGGCGCCGATCATTGGGTAGAGGAACAGCAACATGATGATCATCAAGGAGCCCGAGCCCACCGAGGTCATCCCGACGACAATTCCGCCGATCGCGCCGATCGCGACGGTGCGCAGCGGTCGCGGCGTGATGTCGTGCACCCCGGCCGTGCGGTCCTGGCCCGATTTGCGGTCGAGGAAGTAGCGCAGCACCATCGCGCCTGCGCCGACCAGCAGTGCGATGCCGAGCGCCAGCTCGATGTTTTTCTGCGCGGTTTTGGCGTGGCCCATCAGGTGCAGCAGGTAGGCGCCCACGAACGCCATCGGCACCGAGCCGAGCACCATCCAGCCCACTAGGCGCAAGTTCACGGTGCGCTGGCGCAGATGCACCACCGCGCCGATCGGGCGCATCAGCACCGCGGCCACGAGATCGCTGGAGATCGCGGCAGAGGGCTGCACCCCGAACAGCAGGATCAACATCGGGGTCATCAGCGCGCCGCCGCCCGCGCCGGTCATGCCGACAAGGAAGCCGATGATCGCGCTCCCCAGAACGATGTATGGATCGACGTGGATGTCCTTGCCTCCCTGGCTCGGGACAGTAGCGATCTTGGCCCGCTTGACGAGCCTCCACCGTCGAGTGCCCGAGGTAGGGAGGGAAGGTCCGCGTGGTGGGTGTTTCCAGGCAGAAGGTGCAGTCGCTGTGATTAGACGGTCTGACGTGCGCCTGCCTGCACACGCTCGAACTCCTCGGCGTCGCGCAGCGCCCAGCCGAGACGCTCGATCAGTTGGCTGGCGGCGTGTCCGGTGCTGAGATGGACCGCGTAGACGCTCTCCTCGAGCAGCACCGGCGCGTGCTCGTCGCTGGTGTGATCGGCGGTCACGATGATCTTGGCCATGTCGTTCCTTTCCTAAGGCTCGTGCGGCGCGCGGTCTGCGAGGCCACGCGCCGGAGATCTTGTCTATGGGGCACGGCTGGGCCGGACCGCTCGGGTCCGGCCCAGCCGCCAGGGGCTGCCCGGAAGGTTCTCCGGGCCGGAGGGGACGAAGCGCGTCAGACGCCTCGACATCGTTCGATCACGCAGGCCGACGGTGAGACGCCATCGACCAAGCCACCCGCACGGATACGTTCGCACTGGGTAGGAGGAGGTACGAGACCGAACATTGTTCAGTAACTATATCGACAATATCGACAAGGGTCAAGGGCTCAGGCAGTGGAGCTGTGACGCGGCTAAGTGTGGGCAGCGCTAGGCGGCGGACTGCTTAGGCGATCGCGCTACCAGGCTTGCTGGGCACTGCAGTGCGGGCAGGCGACGGTGGTCGAGACCCGGGCACGGAACATGAGCCCGCACTCACAGATATAAGAGGCCTCGTCGATCGGGCCTCCCGCCTCGCGCACGCGTTGAGCGGCCAGGTCCGTCACGGGGGCCTCGATGGCTGGGGCCGTCAAGGCTCCACTGGAGGTGGGTACGGCTGGCGCTGACGCGGGGGAGATGCTCGGCACGCCTCGCCGGTGCTGATCGGCGCGTGCGCGGCGGCGTTCGCGCAGGGTGTGGGGGAGGCTTGCTCTCATGGCTCTACTGGAAAAGACCCTGCCCACAGGCAAAGGTTTCGCCCTGCAGGTCCGATTTCCTGGAGATATCCGGCCGGAGTGGACGTTCGTTGCCCCGGTCATGGTCTGGGTGCTGGCGGCACGGCGAGAAAAGGGGTTTGGAATACTTGCTCTCGATGAATCCCTCGCGTAAGCGAACGGTGCGCTTGGTTGTTGCGTTGAGCGCGGCCGTGCTGCTAGCAAGTGCGTTGATCTACACGAGCTTCAGCGCGGCGAGCCCGGCACTCAGCCCTAGCCAGTTGCTGCACCAGGCCCAGCCTGGGCGCAGCTACCAGCTGACGGGCACGGTCGTTAGCGGCTCGGTACATCACGCCGGCAACGCGCTGGATTTCAGCGTGGCTGACCGCGCCGGCGGCACGGCGGTCCCGGTGGACTACACGGGTACCGTCCCGGATCCGTTCCGCGAAGGGCGCGAGGTGATCGTCACGGTCCAAAAGCAGGGCGTGCGCTATGTGGGCGAAAAAGACTCGCTGATCACGAAGTGCCCCTCGAAGTACAAGACCGCTCCCGCGGGCGAGAAGCAGAACTACTAGGTGGCCGACCTCGGTCGCATCTGCCTGCTGCTGGCGCTGATCGTCTGCGTCTACGGCATCGGTGTCTCGCTATACGGGGCGCGCACAGGGCGACTCGAGTTCTCTGACTCCGGTCGCCGTGCGGTCTATGCGCTGGCGATCGTCCTGACCGCGGCCTTCGCCGTACTGGAGATCGCCTTCCTGCGTAACGACTTCGCCTTCAACACGGTGGCCGACACCTCTAGCCGCACGACGCCCACCTTTTACCGCGCGGCGGCGGTGTGGTCCTCACAGGAAGGTTCGCTGCTCTTGTGGGCCTGGCTGTTGTCGCTGTGGTCGAGCCTCGCGCTGTTTTTGGTGCGTCGGCGGATGCGGGACGTCGCGGCCTATGCGACCGCGATCTTGCTCGGCTTCGGCGGCTTCTTCGTGGCGCTGATGATCTTCTACGCGAACCCGTTCGCGACTACCCACCCGGCGCCGGCTGAAGGCGTGGGCCTCGACCCGCTGTTGCGCTTCCCCACGATGATGATCCACCCGCCGATGCTGTACTCGGGCTACACGCTCTGCACGATCCCGCTCGCATTCGGCGCGGGCGCGCTGCTAGCCCGGCGCGTGGACGCCGAATGGATCAAAGCCATCCGTCGCTTCGCCTTCGCGGCGTGGCTGTTCCTGGGCGTGGGCATCCTGCTCGGCGCGCGCTGGTCCTACTCCGAGCTTGGCTGGGGCGGCTACTGGGGCTGGGACGCGGTCGAGAACGCCTCGTTGATGCCGTGGCTGACGGGCACCGCCTTCCTGCACTCGCTGATGATCCAGGAGAAACGCGGGATGCTGAAGGTCTGGAACGTCTCGCTGGTGCTTGCCACGGGCACGCTGGCGATCATGGGCACGTTCCTGGTGCGCAGCGGGATCCTCAACTCAATCCATGCATTCGGTGGGGCAACGTTGGGGGTGCCGTTCGTGGTGCTGATCGCGCTGCTGATCGCGGGCTCGATCTATCTGGTGGTCTCGCGGCGCGACATGCTCCGCTCCGAGCATCGCCTGGACTCGCTGCTCTCGCGTGAGGCGATCTTTCTGGGAAACAACATCGTGCTGGTTGGGCTGTGCTTTGTGATCTTCTGGGGTACGTACTTCCCGCTGATCTCCGAGGCGCTGACCGGCAACGAAGCCTCGGTCGGGCCGCCGTGGTTCGATCGCTACACGGTGCCGCTGGCTTTGATCCTCGTGCTGCTGAGTGGCATCGGGCCGGTGATTGCCTGGCGGCGCGCGACCTTCGCCAACGCGCGCAGGAACTTCCTGGCGCCGATCCTCTGCGCCCTGCTCACGCTGGTCCTGTTGTTGGCCGCTGGCGTCTCGCAGAAGCCGTTTGCAATCGCGATGTTCTGCTGTGCAGCGTTTGTGCTCGGTAGCGTCGGACAGGAGTTCTTTCGCGGCGTGCGCGCCCGCCGGGCGATGGCCGGCGAGCCCGCACCCGTCGCGCTGCTCGCGCTGGTGCGGCGCAACCGTCGGCGCTATGGCGGCTATGTGGTGCACATCGGGATCGCCGTGCTGTTTGTCGGCGTCGCGGCGTCATCCTCCTTCCAGCACGCCACCGAGCAGCGGCTCTCGCCAGGCTCCTCAGCGCGCGTGGGCGCCTATACGGTTCGCTATCTGCGTCCCACCGCCACGATCACGCCGAAGAACGATGCGGTGCACACTGGCTCGACGCTCAACATCGGCGCGGTGCTCGACGTCAGCAAGGGCGGCAAGCACGTGACTACGCTGCGTCCGAGCCAGGGCTTCTACGACTCGGGCGAACCGGCACAGGGCACGGTCGGACATCTGATCGGTGGCCAGGCCGTCAGCCACATCAGCATGAACGCCGGGCTCACGCGCGACGTCTGGTCCGCGATCGCCCCGGACATCTCCACGCCGACGCTGCAGCGGATCGTGACCGTTGGCAACCGCACGCTGCCGGCCGATGAGGCCGCAGTCGCGCTCGGAGTGCTGGCGCGGGAATATCTGAAGAACCCGCCGCCAGCGCAGTTCCATTTCATCGTCTCGCCGCTGGTGATGTGGATCTGGATCGGCGGCCTGATCGTCTTCGGCGGTGGCCTGATCGCGATCTGGCCCACGCCCAGCGCGATGCGTCGCCGCGTGGCGATGCGCTCGCGCGCGCGCGCCGCGCATGGCCTGGCGCGCGCCTAAGCCACACATGGCGCGAGTGGCCGCTCACCGCGCGAGCGCGAGTCGTTGAATGGGGGTGCTCGTCGCGCTGCTTGCCTGTGCGCTGCTGGCCGTCGTGATCGTGGTCGTCAGCGGGCCCTTGCGCGCGGCCGCCGAGCGCGAACGGGCTGGCGAGCAGCTGCCGAGCGACTCCGACCCCGAGCACCAGCTGGCCTACGCGCGCTCGCAGCTCGACGCGGCGCGGGAGGCGAAGTATCAGGAGATTCGCGACGCCGAGCTCGATCTGCGCACGGGCAAGCTCTCGCGCGAGGACTACGAGGCCGTTGACGGCGCGCTACGGGCCGAAGCGCTCCAACTGCTCGACAACTTGCAAACACTCGAGGAGTCTAACCCTGACCTAGAGGGTTAGCTTGCGGGCCGGTCAGGCCCAGGGACGCTTGAGCAGGACGACCGCGTTGATGATGAACAGCACCGCGAAGAAGATCGTCCAGCGGTTCAGGTTACGCTCGACCAGCGAACCGCCCCCCAGCGGGCCGGTGCCGCTGCCGACGCCGAAAGCCCCCGAGAGGCCAGAGTCCTTGCCGGAGTGCATCAGCACCAAGAAGACGACGATCACTGAGATGATCACCTGTAGGACCGAGAGAACCGTTTCCATGCGTTTAAGCGTATCGCGTCAATGGGGGCAGGGCACGTCGGTGGTCGCGGTCGTGGTCGATCCAGCGGCGAAGCTGAAGCTCGCGGCGAGCGGGAACCCATCCTTGGGGCACCTTTGAGGTAGCGTGATCACTCCCCGCGAGCGCGTACCGGCGTTTCCGATGGTCAGCGACAGGGCCGTGAACGAGGCGTTCGGCTCGTAGGTCAGCGTCGGGATCGCGGGCACCGAGACGACTAGCTTGGAGCCGAACGGGGCGCTGTCGCCCTGCAGCACTGCAGTGCTGATGACGTGCTCATACAGCGGCGTCATGCCTTCGCCAAGGATCTCGAAGACCGGTTGCGAGCCGCGGTTGGGGCCCCGGAAGACCGAGATCGCAGCGTGCTCCGGGAGCGTTTGCGAGCCAGCGTGGACCTTCAACGTGGCTTGGCCGCGACCGAGCAGCGAGCCGGCCGCGCAGCCTTGCTTACCGCGCCTGCGAAGGCTGGAGGGCTGACAAACGCCGACGCCGCTCAGGTCGATGCCAAGCCCCGCGGGCAGGCGCAGAACCGCGCCGCTGAGCGGGGCTGGGATCCCTCCTGGCCCCGAGAAGCGCATCGAGATCGTGCCCGCGGTCTTCGCCCCCAGCCGGTAGGGCGAGAACGAGGCCCCGACCGTGGCGCTGCTCGCGGCCTGTGCCGGGCCCGCGAGCGCGGCGGCCAGCGTCGCCCAGCACGTACACAGCGACAGCGTCATGAGCACGACCGTGGCGTGGCGGCGGCTCAACGCTTCTTGGGACATGGAATCGTGCTCGTGCTCATCACCGTCGAGCCATCCTCGAAGGTGAACTGTGAGGCCACCGGCCAACCGCCGTGGGGGCAACTCTTGGGCGTGACGATGCCACGCACGTGAAACAGCTTGCGCTTGCCGTGCACAGTGCGGTAATAGGCCACGTTTTTTGCGCCCAGCGTCAGGCTCGAAGTCTTGGCCGAGGCATCCGAGGCTTCGGGCAACACTTTGATCAGCGGAACGTTCAAGCTGAAGCCGAGGCCGTATGGCTTTGGCGAGTTGATCACCGGAGCCGTGAACACGAGTTGGATCGAGACCGGGGTCGTGCCTTCGAGGTAGATCAGCAGCACCGTGTGGCCCGGCCGATTGTCGCCGAGGAAGAAGTC
Organism: uncultured Solirubrobacteraceae bacterium; assembly: GCA_963697725.1. GTDB lineage: Bacteria > Actinomycetota > Thermoleophilia > Solirubrobacterales > Solirubrobacteraceae > Palsa-744. Next base: position 2,276,407 of record OY969096.1, on the reverse strand, counting down.
GAGCGTGTATTTCTCTTCGACGATTTCGTGGGCTATTTCATAGACGCCCATGCCGCCACCGAAGCCGGCCCGGGAGTTGGCGGGGCAGCCAGGGGGGCCGATGTTCTGCAGGACCGCTTCCGTGCAGGTGCCCGTGCCGCGCAGGTCGAGTGTCACGCCGGGGGGGCCGTAGACGTTGACGTGGGTGATCGGCGATGGCACCGGCAGGTCCGTCGAGCCGATCGTCGCGCTGCCGAACACGTTCGTGGGCACGCCCAGCAGGTCGGGCGTGAACCCGGCCGCCGTGATCTTCACGACCTCTTCAGCCTGTGCCTGGGTGCCACCTACGCCCAGTAGCGCCGCGCACAGGACCGCCGCGAACGAAGCTCGTATCCCTGTCCTCATATCCCACCCCTATCGCTCCTGAAGCATCTCGAGCCCGCCTCATACCGGGTCCGCTGGACCCCTCCCTTGAACAGCCCCGCGCGAAGAATAGACCGGTCGACGGCTCACAAGCCGCACCAGTTTTAGCGGGGGTCAGCGGGGCAGGAGGGCGGCGGAACCTTCTCGAAAATGTCTCGATGGGCGCCGGGTGCCAGCCTTTTCCCCGTTTCTCTCCTCGGGTAGGCTTAGGCTTCGGTGACCGGCGGGTTGCATAAGCGCCTGCAAACGACAGATTGTGGACGCGATTACGAATCCTTTACGCCTTGGTGCTTGCCTGCCGATATGAATGCCGGTGGGCGTACCCCGCGTTTGTGGGCTATTTGCGCCGACCACGACAATGGGACGACCACGAGATGACCAAGATCGGCGCATGACGCCCCCATCCGGCACACGGAGGCGGGCATGGCGCGCGCTTGTCTCGGCCATCGCCGGCGGCGGCTTGACGGCCGCCAGCCTCGGGCCACTGTCCGCCGGCGCGATCGCGAGCGGAGGCGCCAGCGTGACCCTTGGGCCCGTAAAAACGATCGAAGCGCCGCCGCCGGAAACGACTGCGACCGAACCGACGACGACGAGCTCTGCGCCGGTGCCGACGACGACGTCGAGCTCTGCGCCCGCGACGACCCCCGCGCCGACGACCCCGAGCAGCCCAAGCTCATCTGACGGGGCCGACACGGAAGTCCCCGCGCCCTCGAAACCAGCGAGCAAGGGTCCGGCCGTCGTGCTGCAGCGCCGCCAGAAAATCACAGCCTCCGAGCCCGGCAGCTCGACCACCCCGACGCAGCCCACGACCGGCGCCGGCAACGCGGCGCAGGCTCCCGCCAACGACAACGTCGCGGTCGCTCCCCAGGTGATCGCCGCGCAGGAGGAAGCGCTCGCGGCGGAGCTGGCTGGATCGGCCGCCTCGACGCAGGCGCTGTCCTTCTACCGGATCCCGCTGTTCCTGCTGCCGATCTACCAGGCGGCCTCGGTGCAGTACGGGGTGCCGTGGCAGATCCTGGCCGCGATCAACGAAATCGAGACCAACTACGGCACCGACCTGTCGGTCTCGACCGCGGGCGCCGTGGGCTGGATGCAGTTCATGCCCGCGACCTGGATCCAATACGGCGTCGACGCGCTGAACGCGGGCTACGCCGATCCCTACAACCCGGTCGACGCGATCTTCGCCGCGGCCCGCTACCTGCGCGCCGCGGGCGCGGCCACCGATCTGCACGGCGCGATCCTCGCCTACAACCACTCCGAGGAATACGCCAAATCGGTGTTGCTGCGCGCAAAGCTGATCTCGAGCTACCCCAAGAGCGTGATCGCCACGCTGACAGGACTCACCGACGGCCGGCTGCCGGTCACCGGCAAACAGGTCGCCTGGGGGTCGCTCTCGACCGCTCCGTCGCCCACTTCGATCGCCTCGGGCTCGAACGCCACGGCAGGCGCCACCCCTGCGAGCAGCACGGCGGCAAAGCTATCGGCGCCCACCACGCCGGGCGCCACTACGCCGGGCTCGACCACCGCGCCCACTCCGGCGACGGCCGCCACCGCGGCTGGCGGCAAGCACGCCAAGCACGCGCCGCCGCTGCAGCTGGTGGATCTGATGAGCGCGCCAAACGCGTCGGTCGTGGCAGCGCAGGATGGGCGCGTGGTCAAGCTGGGCAGCTCGCCAAAGCTCGGCAAGTACCTGATCTTGCGCGACGTCTACGGCGATGTGTTCACCTACGCGGGGCTCGGCAGCATCGCCTCGCACTACCCCAAGCCGAAGCCGCCCAAGGCGGCGAAAGTCAGCTCCGCGGCGACCTCGCCGTTGCCGTCGGTGGCCGAAGCGGGCGAAGCTAAGCCGACGCAGCCCGCGACCGCTGGTCACCATTCGCCGGTCACGCTGAAGGTCAAGCAACACGCGGCCAAAGCCGCGAACGCGGCCTCGCCCGGCAGCGCGGCGATCGCAGCCGATACGGGTGAACCAGCGACGAGCACCGGCAAGGTGCGCTTGTTCGCCCACCCCGGCAACCCCGACGCGCTCGCCTCGGCGGCGGCGAGGCGCAAGCGCACGAGCACCGCCGGGCGCCTGCTGCCGCTGCGCGCGGGCTCGATCGTCTCCAAGGGCACGGTCCTCGGCCGCGTAGGCACGCCACCCAACGCCCAGGATGGCCACCTACGCTTCGCGGTCCGTCCCGGCGGCGACCAGGGCACCGTGGATCCTCGGCCGATCCTCGAGAACTGGGCCCAGCTGGGCGCGGCCCTGCACCCGCAGGGCGCCACGGGCGAGAACGACCTGCTCGGCGCGACCGCCAGCGGTGTATTCCTGATGTCTCAGGGCGAACTCGAGCGGGCGGTGCTTTCGGACCCGGGCATCAGCATCTACGCCTGCGGACGCCAGGACATCGCCTCGGGCAAGATCGACAAGCGTGTGCTGGCGGTGCTCGCGTTCCTTTCGCGCACCGGCCTGAAGCCGACCGTCAGCGCACTGGAGTGCGGCCACAGCGAGATGACGGTCTCGGGTTACGTCTCAGAGCACTTCACCGGTGACGCAGTTGACATCTCGGCGATCAACGGCATCCCGATCGCCGGTCACCAGGGCGCGGGCACGATCACCGACCTGACGATCCGCACGCTCTTGACGCTGCAGGGCGAATTCGTCCCGCACCAGATCATCAGCCTGATGCAGTACCCAGGGGCAGACAACACGCTGGCGATGCCCGAACACTGGAACCACATCCACATCGGCTTCCATCCGAGCGCGACCGAGGTGCCACTTGACCCCGCCGCGGCGGCCAACGCCGCGCACTCGGCGAGCGCGGGCAAGATCGCGCCCGCGCCAGTGGTTGCGCCCAGTGATCTGAGCACGACCCAGTGGAGTCAGCTAGTGAACCGGATTGGCTCTCTGCCCGCCCCGAAGGTCGCCGCGAAGCGCAGCCCCTCGGCGATCAAGGATCCCGCCAAGGTCAACGGCGCGGCGAACCAGCAGCCTTAGGCTGCCGGCCGCCGTACCTGTCCTCGAGTAAGGCTACTGGCCACCCGGCAGGCCGCCCGCGGGGGGCGCCCCAGTGGGCGGGCCCTCGCTCGCGCCGGGGGTCGGGGCGCGCCCGGCACCGTCGCCGGCTGTGCTCCCGCGCGGGCGTAGTTCCTTCATGCACTTGGCGTCAGCGGCCTTAAAGGCTGCGCTGCTGGTGTCGATCCCCTTCGTGTTGAAGATCGGCCCTTTGCCTGAGGTATTTGGCGTTGGCAGCTTGACGCCGTTCTTGCGCATGCATTCGGCGAACTTCGCGAAGCGCTGGCGACCCGCCGTGGAGTCAAACCCGCGGCCGCGCCTGAAGCCGCCGCCGCACTTCTTAAAGGCGGCTTCCAGCTGCGCGCGCGTCACGCCCTTGGGCAGCTGCAGGCCGCCGGCTGCGCCTGCGCCGAACGGTCCGCGGCTCCCCGGCGTGCCGCCCTCACCCGGTGCGCCCTGGCCTGATTTCTGCTGTCCCCCGGGGCGTTTCGGCAGCGTGACGCCATTCTTCTGAAGGCAGGCCCGAATCGAAGCATCGCGCGCGCCGAACTGCCCCCCGCGCTGGGCGCTCGCGCTGCTGGCGGTGGCGCTGGAGGAGCTTTTTGAGGAGCCGCCGCACGCGCTCAGGAGCAGGGCCGTCAGTAGGAACAGCGATACCGCGGCCACGGCGGCGACGCCTCGATGGTGGGTTTTGGGCATGGTTCTCCTTTGTAGGTAATTCATTCCTTGCCGAACAGCGCCGGTCCGGCCTGGTTCGATTCGCCGCCCGCCGAGCCGGAAGCGCTCGAGCCCGCCCCTGGCGCCGCGCTCGAGCCGCCGCTCGGGCCGCTTTGGGCGCCGCCGAGCAGCGCGCCGCCGCCCAGGCCAAGGCCGCCCGTCGCGCTGCCAGCGCGGATCGAGCTCGCCGAAATCGAGCCGTTTTTGGTGGCCGAGCCCGCGATCAGTACGGTTTCGCCTGGGTGGATGCCCTTGACGTGGGCGTCCACCGTCTTGGTGACCTTGGCGCCCGGCGCGGGCGTGACCTTGACGGTGTTGCCTTCGGCGGTCTTCACGTAGAGCGTGGAGCCCGAGAGATAGACGACTTCGCCGACCGTGGCCCCCGAGCCGCTGGCCCCGTCTGTCGCGGCACCGCCTGCGGCACCGCCGATGCCGCCAGTGCCGCGCGCGGACGCCGCTCCCGATCCGGCTGCTCCATCTGCCGGACCTGAGCCTCCACCTGAGGCTGATGCTGCGCGTCGGGCCAGCGCGGCGAATGGACTAGAGCCGCTCGTGGGGGTGCTCGTGCCGCCCTGCCCCTTCTCGACGAGCACCCCGCCGATGAAGCCGCAGGCCACGGCGAGCGCCAGGAACAGCGCGATCGGTATCGGCGCCAGGATCCGGCGCCGCGGCCGCGGCGGCAACTCGCTCGAGTCCTCCAGCCAGTCCTCCTGCTCGGTGATTGGCGCTCGCTCGGACTCCGCAAGTGCGGCGCCTTGCTCGACGGTCTGCTGGCTCTCGTGCATCGGGAACTCCTCGTTGGGGGAAGGTGGATCACTCAAAACGCAGCGCCTCGATCGGTCGCAGCGCGGCGGCGCGTGCCGCTGGGTAGGTGCCGAAGAACAGGCCCGATAGGGCGGCGGCGCCGAACGCGAGGAAGATCGAGTAGGTCGCGATCTGTGGGTGCACCCCCGCGATCGTGAATTGGCTGCCGACCACGCCCAGCAGCACGCCCGCGAGGCCGCCGATCAGCGAGACGAGCACGGCCTCGGTCAGGAACTGCGTGAGGATGTCGCTGCGCCGTGCGCCGATCGCCTTGCGGATGCCGATCTCGCGCGTGCGCTCGGTGACGCTGACGAGCATGATGTTCATCACGCCGATCCCGCCCACGAGCAGCGAGATCGCGGCTACCTCGCCAAGCAGCGTGGTGAACACGCTGCTGGTCGAGCTCGAGGTTTCCAGCAGCGAGCCCTGGTTGAGCACCTCGAAGCCGGGTTCGCTGGTGTCTGTGATCTTGTGGCGTTCCTCGAGCGTTTGTGTGACCTCGGCTTCGGCGGCGTTCAGCGAGGACTCGGACTTGGCTTGGACGGTGATCGAGTCGATCGCGCCGAAGCCCGTCAGCGAGTCCTGCACGGTCGAGATTGGGGCCATCACCACGTCGTCCTGGTTGGTTGCGCCGTTCGAGCCCTTCGCGGCCAGCACGCCGACGACTTCGAAGTTCGAGCCGTTGACCTTGATGCTCTGCCCGACGGCGCTCGCTCCGCTGAACAGTTCTTCGACCACGGTCTGCCCGATCACCGCGACGCGCTTGTGTTCGCTTGACGTCGACGGCGCTGAACGAGGCACCTTCGCTGAGCTTGTAGTTGTGGGCTGGGAGATAGGAGGGCGTGGTACCGATCGAACGAGGAGGGTTCGTAGCTTGAGCCGCCGTAGACGAGCCGCACGCTCGCGGCGTCCACCACGGGCGAGGCGCTCTTGACGTCGGGCGCGAGGCTCGGGTTCTGCAGGGCTTCGGCGTCCTGCTTGGTGAGCGAGACGGCGCTTGAGGCGTTGGCGCGCACGCCGCCACGCACGCCGCCCGGCCATCACGATCAATACGTTCGTGCCCAGGCTCTGGATCTGGGACTTGACCGCGTTGGAGGAGCCGTTGCCGACCGCGATCAGCACGATCACCGAGGCGACGCCGATCGTCATCCCAAGGATCGTCAGACCCGAGCGGAGCTTGTTCGCGGCGATCCCGCCCCAGGCGATGCGCAGCGTCTCGCGGCCGATCATCGGCTGCGCAGGTCCTCCGACGATCGTGCCGTCGCTCAGGCGGATGATCCGCTTGGCCCGTTCGGCGACGTCGGGCTCATGCGTGATCAGCACGACCGTGCGTCCCTCCTCGTTGAGGCGGGCGAAGATGCCAAGCACCTCCTCGGTCGAGCGCGAGTCGAGGTTGCCGGTCGGCTCGTCGGCGAGGATCAGCGACGGGTTGGTGACGATCGCACGCGCGACCGCCACGCGCTGCTGCTGGCCGCCCGAAAGCTCGGAGGGCTGGTGCTCGAAGCGGTCGGCCATGCCCACCGACTCGCAGCGCCCGTTCGGCCCGGCGTTTGCGCTCGGCGCGCTTGAGCCCCGCGTAGGCGAGCGGCAGTTCGACGTTCGCGAGCGCGCTGGTTCGCGCCACGAGGTTGAAGCTCTGAAAGACGAAGCCGATCTTGCGGTTGCGCAGGTCCGAGAGGTCGTCCTCGTCCATGCGCCCAGCGTCGACGCCGTCGATCAGATAGCGTCCGCTGCTCGGCACGTCCAGGCAGCCGAGGATGTTCATCAGCGTGCTCTTGCCGCTGCCGGAGCTGCCCATGATCGCCACCAGGTCTCCGTGCTCGATCCGTAGCGAGGTCTCGCGTAGGGCGTGTACCGCGATCTGCCCCAATCGGTAGGTCTTGCTTGCGCGATGCAACTGGATCACAGGTGGAAGTCGGCGCGTTTCGGTGCGGTGCTGCTCGCTCGTCCCCGCGCCGGGGCGGCGGGTCAGAAGCGGCGCGTTGCGGCTTCGGCGATAGAGGGTTGGGGTAGGTCGAGGGGGACGCTTCACCTCAACCTCCCGGCCCCGCGCCGCCGCGGGCAAGCCCACCAAACCCGCCCCCAAAGCCGCCCGCGCCGCCGCTTGCGCGTGAGATGCCGCCCCCGAGCCCGCCACCGGCGCGGCTCCCTAGTCGCGAGAGCAGGCTGCTCGCACCGCTTGTGCTCGCCAGCGGTAGCGCCAAGCGTTCGCCAGCCTTCAGGCCACTCAGCACGATCGTGGTGCTGTTGCCGGCAAGGCCCGTTGTGACGGGCCGGCGCACCTGCTTGGTACCTTCGATCACGGTCACGGACCCACCGGAGATCGCGCTGCTCGGCACGTTCACGCCCTCGGCCTGCTCGACCACGACTTCGGCCGTCGCGCTCATCCCGGCTTTGAGTCCGGACGCGAGCTGGTCGAGCCGGAAGGTGACGTCGTAGCTGACCACGCCGCTGTTGCTCGTGGGCAGTGCCGCGACTTCGCTGACGTGCGCGGCGAGCTTGGCGCCTTTGAGCGCTTCGACCGTCACGGTCGCGGGCTGTCCGCGCTTGACCTCGCCGACTTCCGACTCGCTCAGTGGCACGACGAGCTTCATCGAGCTGAGGTCGCTCAGCACGGCGAACGTGCTGCTGGAGGAGCCTGAAGAGGCATCGCCGGAGGAGTTGCTGGCGCCTGAACTGGAGCCCCCGCTCGAGCCTGAACCGGCGCCGCTCGATTCCTCGCTTTCGGCGGAGGCCCGGCTCGTGCCCCCGCCGGAGACCGTTTCGCCGACGTCGCCCCCGAGCGAGACGATCGTGCCGCTCTCCGGCGCGATCAGGCGCGTGTCAGCGACGCTCTGTTCGCCGCTCTGGACCGTCAGCCGGTCGCTCTTGACGGCCGCCCGCGCGGAGGCGATGTTCGCCGCGCGTGTGGCGGCACTGGTTTGCGAGGTCGACCCGTTCGAGGAAGAGGTCGAGGTCCCAGCCGAGCTCGAGCTACTGGACTGTGAGGAGCCGGCTGCGGCCTGAGCATGTTCTCCGGAATCGACCGCGGCCGCGGTCTGCGGGCTCGAGCTTTCGCCGTCGGTTTCTTCCTCGCGCGCTAGCGATGCTTCGGCGGACTGCAAGCTGGCCCTTGCCTGCTGGAGCGTCACTTCAGCGCTCTGGGGATCGAGCGTGGCGATCAGCTGTCCCTGACCGACCTGCTGGCCCTGCCTGACGGTGATGCTCGTGACGATGCCGCTGGTCTTGAAGCCGAGGTCGAACTGGCTGGAGGGCTCGACGTTGCCGCTTCCGGAGACGGTCGATTGAACCACGCCGCGTTGCGCGATGACGGTGCGGGTCTGCGTCGAGGGTTGCCCTTCGGCCGGTCCGACGAGCAGCACGGCGGCGACGATCGCACCGGCGAGGAGCGCCGCCAGCGCGTACACGATCCACGATGCCCCGCTGCGCTCGCTCATGCCTGACTGGATGCTGGGATCGCGCTGTAAGAGGACGCGAAGCAAACGCTCAAGCGAGCCTAAATTGCTCGACAGAAGATTCCTACACGGCGTCGCGCGCGGACGTCTCGGCCAGCGGTCTAGTGGCGCGTAACGGCGGGCGATGCGTCTGCGATGATCAGTCGCAGTGGCGAGCTATGGCGGCATCGACCTCGGCGGCACGAAGATCCAGACGGCGATCGTCGACGAGGATCGCAAGGTGCTGGGTTCGGCGCGCCGTCCGACGCCGACCAGCGGCGGCCCGGCGGATGTGGCGGCGGAAATGGAGGCCGCGCTGCGCGACGCGGCGGCCGATGCAGAGCTCGACGCCGACGGGCTGGCTGGCATCGGCGTGGGCTCGCCGGGCACGATCGAGGACGGCACCGTGACCAGCGCTCGTAACTTGCCCGACTGGGAAGGCAGCTTCCCGCTTGCGCCCACGCTCGAACGGGCGCTGGGTGCTCCGGTGAAGCTCGGCAACGACGTGCAGGTCGCGACCGATGCCGAGTTCAAGCTCGGCGCTGGCAGGCCGTATGAGTCGTTGCTTGGCGTGTTCTGGGGCACGGGCGTTGGCGGTGGCCTCGTGCTCGCCGGCAAGCCCTGGGTCGGCCTCGGCGCGGCGGGCGAGATCGGCCACATCGTGGTCGAGCTCGATGGCGCCCAGTGCACATGCGGACGACGCGGGTGCATGGAGGCCTACGCGGGCCGTTCGGCGATGGAAGCGCACGCCGCCAAACAGGTCGAGAAAGGTAAGAGCACCGACCTGTTCAAGCTGATGAAGGAGCGCAAGCGCACGCGCCTGACCAGCGGCATCTGGGCGCGAGCGCTGGAGCACGAAGACAAGCTCGCCGAACAAATGATCGAGCGCGCGCTGCGGGCGCTGGGTGCGGGCGTGGCCTCGACCTGCAACGTGCTCGACGTCGAATCCGTGATCATCGGTGGCGGCCTCGGCGTGCGCCTCGGGGAGCCCTATGCAAAGCGCATCGCCGAGGAGATGCTGCCGCACCTGTTCGCGGACTTTCGCCCGCCGGAGTTGCACGTCGCCGCGCTGGGCGATCTCGGCGGCGCGATCGGCGCGACGCTGCTGCTCGAAGCCGACCGTGCGCCGCTGAGCACCTCCTGACGCGCGCCCGGTGGCGGCGCGACGGCGCCCTTAGAGCCCCGTGAGCGTGATCACGACCAGCGCCAGCGAGAGCGTAGAGGTGACGCCGACGGTCACGCCGGCCGCGCCATCGAGCAGCCCACGACTGCGCCGCTCGCCCATTACCTGGTGCGAGCGCGACAAGCGCCAGATGAAGAACAGGTTGATCGGCAGCAACAGCCCGTTGACCACCTGTACCCCGACCAGCAGTGAGATCACGGGCACGTCGGGGATCATCGCCACGAACGCGCTTAGCAGGATCATCCCGGTGATGATGTTCACGAACACCGGCGCCTCCTCGCGGCGGCGCCCGACGCCCTTCTCGTAGCCAAGGGACTCCGAGACCACGTAGGAGGTCGCGATCGGCAGGATCGCCGCGGCGAGCAGGCTCGCGCCCAGCAGACCCACGCCGAACAAGACCTCGGCGTATTGACCCGCGAACGGAGTCAGCGCGCGGGCCGCGGCGGCGGCCGAGGAGATGTTGTGCACGCCGTGTGTGTACAGCGTGGCGCCCGTGGCGATGATGATGAAGGAGGCCACCAGGTTGGCGAACACCGCACCGGCGACGGCCTCGCGTTCCTCGTGCGGGAGATCCTCCTCGCGCACGCCGCGCTCGACCACGGCGGACTGCAGGTATAGCTGCATGTATGGCGTGATCGTCGTCCCCGCGAGCGCGATCAGCAGCACGAAAAAGGCCGAGCCCGAGTGCAGGTGGGGCACCGCGATCGCCTTGCCCACATCACCCCAGTGGGGGTGGGCCAGGATCGCGGCGATCGGGTAGGCGAAGAAGGGGATCGTGAACCAGATAAAGATGCGCTCCGCCGAGCGGTAGGAACCGCGCACGATGATCAGCCAGATGCCGACGGCCGCGATCGGGACGGATATCTGCACGGGCACGCCCGTCAGCCCGACCGCCGCGCCGATGCCGACGAAGTCTGAGATGCAGATGCCGACGTTGGCGATCAGCACCGCGCTCGTGGCGAACACCGACCAGCGGATCCCGTACTCCTCGCGCACCAGCTCGGCCAGGCCCTTGCCGGTGACCACGCCCATGCGCGCGGCCAGACGCTGCACGATCGCGAGCGAGATCGTGATCAGGACCATCGTCCACAGCAACGTGTATCCGTACTTTGCGCCGACCGAGGAGTAGGTCGCGATCCCGCCCGCGTCGTTACCCGCGTTGGCGGCGATCAGGCCGGGGCCGAGCAGCCCGAGAAAGGCAAAGACGCGGACGCGTCGAGAGCTAAGCCGGGCAGGCAGGCGCGGTCGGCCACGGGTGGCCGACCGGATACGGCGCATGACGGGCGGTACTCGAACCGCCATCCAGCTGTCCGCCTGAAACGATCACTGCGGGCAGTCTATTCAGTCCCAGTCGACCAGCACGAATGGTCGCTGTCAGTCCTCGCCAAGCAGCCCGAAGCGCCTGCGCCAGCCGCGCGGGAGCATCGCCTCGAGCACGTCATCTACCGTCACCACGCCGATCATCCCCCGCTCATCCGCGACCGGGATCGAGGTCAGGTTGTAGTCGGCCATCTGGCGTGCAAGCTCCTCAAAGGAGGAATCGGGAGACAGGCAAGGGGTCTCGTGCTTGACCATCGATTCCAAGCGCTGCCCCGGGTCGGCGCGCAGGAGACCGGCCACCGGCACGCTGCCTTCCAGCGAGTCCTCGGCCGAGTTCACGAATACGGTGGTCAGCAGCTCGGGGGCGATCTTGCTGCGGCGCACCGCCTCGAGCGCGTCGCCGGCGGAGGTGGAGCCGCGCAGCAGGATGAAGTCCGGGCTCATCAGCCCGCCCGCCTCGTCGGGGTCGTAGCCGAGCAGGTTGCGCACCTTGACGCGGTGGCTGACCGGCAGCAGCGCCAGCACGGGCTCGCGCCGCTCCTCATCCAGCTCACCGAGGATGTCAGCCGCGTCGTCGGGCGCCATCCGCGAGAGGATCTCCGCCACCTGCGCGTCGGGTCGGTCCTCGAGGAACTCCTGCTGGTGGTGGTCGTCTAGCTCCTCGAATACGTCGGCCTCCAGCTCGCGGTCATCGTCGCCGACCGCTTGGATGATCTCCTCGCCCTCGCGTCGCGAGGCCGCCTCCACGAGGTCGGCGATCTGGGCCGGGTGCAGCTTGGCGAGCTTCGGGTGGGGAACGCGCAGGCGCACCGTCGGTACGTGTCCCACGAACGGCTCGACCTCCGCCCAGTCGAGGAATTCGCCGGTCGCGATGTGGGAGCCTAGGCCCTTCGGCAGCAGCCGCCGCAGACCGCCGCGCGGGCCGGTATCCACGCCCACGACGCGCCAGGATCCCGCGACCAGCGCGAGCTCGATCTCATTCGCGCGCACCAGCCGCGCGCCCTCGACGTTGATCAACTGGCGGTCGAGTAGATCGCGCTTGAGCAGCACCTCCTCGGGACGGCGCTCGAAGCGGCGCAGATCGAGCTTCGCCTTGCGCAGGACCACCCCGTCGGACGCGATCTGCGAGACGCGTTCGGCCCCCAGGTAGGAGGTGCGCCCGGCGACGTTGACCAGAAAGCCCGTGATCGGCGGGTAGCCGACCCCGCCGAGCCGCACGATCAGGTCCGCGACCTTGCCCAACCGCTCACCGTCGGCATCCCGCAGTGGGCTGCCGACGATCGTGGAGAGATGGAGGATCGGTGGCGCCTGTGTGGTCGGCGCGTCTGTGGAGCTCATCGTGTGGGCCTCATGGTACGCCGAGCAGACGCCGCAGCGAGGGCGACAGCGAGCCCGAACCGACCGCGGCGGAGCGCAGGCGCGCCGGCACACGGTCACTCCGGAACAGCAAAAACGACGGCACGCTCGTGATGCCCAGGCGCGCGCCGAGGCGCTGCGCCGCGCTCAGCTGCGCGTGGACCGCCGCGGAGTCGCGGGCGCGCAGCGCGCGCGTCACCGCGGCGCCTGGGATCGCTTCCCCCAATGCACGCAGGTAGTTGTCGGTGACGTATTCGGTGTCTTCCTCGCCCTGGTGCTCATACATCAGGCTCGCGAACTGAAACAGCCGCCGCTGCTGGGCCAGCGCGAGCGCCATGGCTGCTGCGCGCAGCGAGTCTGGTCCCAGCAGGTCGAGCGCCCGGTAGACCACCAACAGCTTGTCTGTGCGCACGTAATGGCGGACGATCGCGGGCAACTGCTCGCGCGCGAACTTCGCGCAGTCCTTGCTCTGCAGGTCGCAGAACTCGACCAGCGTAAGCGGTGCGCGCGGGTCGCCTAGCTCGATCCCGTGCTGTGCCACGTCGGTCAGTGGTGCCAGCGTGGCTGCTGCGCCCGGCACCGGGGAGCCGGGCTTGAGGTTCGGCTCGTTGGCGCCCTCGAGGATCGACACCAGCGCCACGATCACCCCCGCCAGCGTGACCAGCAACGCTGCTGCTCTGAACAACCGCGCCCACGCGCGGCGCCGCTCGGCAGGGTCGCTCGACGCGCGGCGGGGAGCGGGCACGACCGTCTTGTATCGCACCCGTCTGCCGTCAAGATCTAGTCATGCTGCCGTTCTGGCTTTCGATCGGGCTGCTCTCGCTCGCGCAGGGCGCCATCGTCGCGCTCGCCCGTGTGCCCGCAACGCCCGCGCTGAGCGGGCTGCGCTCGCGCCGTTGGGCCGCGATCCCGCCACTGTCGGTACTCGGCTTCGTGCTCGTGGCCACGCTGGCCGAACGTGCCAGCGCGCAGGGCTTGACCTACCTCGCGCTCGCGGCCGTGCCCTTGCTGGCGGCGCTGGCGCTCGGTTGGCTGACGCGCGGCGCCCGGCCCTCGCGGGCATTGCTGGTGCTGCCGCTGTTCGCGCTGGCCTGGGCTGATGCTGGTGCGTTGCCGGGCGAGGCGGCCGCGTTGGCGCTGTCGTCACTCAGCGTCGTCGCACTGGGTGTACTGCTGGCCGCGGTCACGCCACCGCGCTGGTTGACCGCCGGGATCGTCGCGATGGCCGCGGTCGACGCCGCGCTCGTGATCGCGGATCTGCTGCAGAAGCCCAACGACGCGCTCAACGCCGCTCACCCCGCCGCGGGGCTGCCACGTCTGCAGAACGCGCAGCTCGGCTCGGCCGTGATGGGCTACGGCGACCTGTTCATCGCCGGCGCGCTCGGCGCCTTGCTCGTGCTGGCCTTCGGGCGCGAGCTGCAGGCGCGTGCCGCACTGCTGGCGGCGGCGCTGGCGCTCGGCTTCGACCTGCTGTTCTTCTTCGTCGACGAGCTGCCCGCCACCGTGCCGGTCGCGCTTACGCTGATCGTCGTGCTGGTCTCGCGCCCGCGGAGATCCGAGCTGATGGTGCCAACTCCAGCGCCTGCAGTGTCTGCGCGGACGGCTCCGCCGCGAGCGTCGCCTGAGCAGCCTCGCTCGCAGGCTCCTCCTCAAGCGGGGCAGACTCCGCCGAGGCCAGCCGCGCCGTGACCGCGCGCGCGGTCGTCTCGACCGCCGGCGGGCTCGATACCTCGCGGTCGGAAGCCGCGCCTGCTTCCTCGATCCTGCGCACCTGCGGCACTACGCGGGTGTCGAACGAGGCCACCGCCGCGTTGTATGCGGCGCTCGCCGAGTCCAGCTGACGGCCGACCTTAGCGAGCGGTTCCACGAACCGCCCCAGTCGCCGGTGCAGCTCGCGCGCGGACTCCGCGATCTCGCGTGCGGACTCGGCGATCCGCTCTTCGCGCCAGCCGTAGTGCGCCGCCCACAGCAGGCCGATCAGCGTGGTCGGCGTGGCGATCAGGATCTGCTGCTGGACGCCGAACTGAAGCAACGAGGGGTCGGCCTCCAGCGCCGCTTGGTAGATACCGTCGGAGGGCACGAACATCACGACGAACTCTGGCGTCGCATCGAGCGCTCCTTGGTAGCCCTTGGCGGCGAGTTTGGCGATGTGGCTGCGGGTCTGCTTGGCGTGGCGGGCGACGTGCAGCTCGCGCGCGTCCTCCCCGTCGGCCTCCAGCGCCGCGAGGTAGGCGTCGAGCGGAACCTTCGCATCGACCACGATCAGCTTTCCCCCCGGCAGGCGTACGAGCATGTCGGGTCGCAGCGCACCGCCCTCGGCGCTGATCGTCTGCTGCTCGAGAAAGTCGCAGTGCGAGAGCATGCCCGCCATCTCGACCGCGTTGCGCAGTTGGATCTCGCCCCAGGAGCCGCGCGTGGAGGGGCGCTTCAGCGCCGAGACGAGGTTGCCGGTCTCCTGGCGAAGCGTGCCCACGCCGTCACCAAGCGTGCGCACCATCTGCGCCAGCTCGCCGTGGGACTCGCGGCGCTCGCGCTCCAGGCGGCCGATCTCGCTCTCCATGCGCCCGAGCTTTTCCTGCACGGGCTGCACGAGGCCCTTGATCTCCTGTGCGCGCTGGGCCATCTCGCCGCTGGTCCGCTCCTGCTCGATGCGACGCTGGTCGGAGAGGCGCTGGGCGAGTGAGTCGCCGGTCTGGGCGAGCACGTTGACCGAGATCGCCTTCAGCTCGTCGCGCATGCGCTGACGGTTGGGGCGCAGGAGCGCCGCGACGCAGGCGGCGCCGAGCGCAATTCCGAGGATCAGCAGCAGAATGCTCATGAGGCAACCAAGGTGCCACGACGCTCGGACGCCATGCAAGTGGGCTTGCGGCGGCGGCTAGGAATCGGATGGCGAGCGCGTGTGTGCCCGTTTGACACATTTAAGTCAGGGCGGTACCTTTAGGCCACATCGCCGGCTTTGAGCCGACGTTTGACGGAGGGCAAATTCGATAACGGGGCGACGCGCTGGGCGGAATGAGTCTGCCCGCAAGCAGGTTCCCCGGTAAGAGGAGGGATGTAGATATGCCAGCCAAGAACGGCTGTGTTTCGCCCCGCTCGCGAGGTCGACTGCTCGGGTGCTGCATGGCGCTCGTACTGGTCCTCGCAGCTGTCGTGTTCGCTCCGGCTGCCGCACAGGCCGAATCGGAGCCCGCCACGACGACCTACCTGGCGCTCGGAGACTCGATCTCCTTCGGGTACTCCGCAGAACGGTTCGCCAACCACACGGCGGCCGAGTCGCCTTCGTTCTTCGAAGAAGGCGTCGCGAACGACTTCGCGAAAGACCTGCGCAAGAGCAGCGAGGTCGGCAAGAGCATCAGGCTCGTCAACGACGCCTGCCCCGGCGAGACCTCGAACGGTCTGATCGGCGAAAACCCGTTGGTCGGCGGCAAAGAATCGACCGAGTCCTACGAAGAAGTCGAAGGCAAACCGGCCGAACAGTTCCCGGCGGGCGGCTACCAGGGCCTCGGCGACTACCACCCGTGTGCCTACACCTTCCACACGCACCTGCCGCTGCACAACGGCGGCTACGTGCAGGGCGGCAAAGAAATCTCCCAGCTCGAGGAGGCCGTCAGCACGGTCAAAGGCACGAAAAGCCCGGTCAAGGCGATCACGCTGAACATCGGCTCCAACGACGAGCTCGCGGCGATCAAGCAGTGCGAAGACGAAGTCGCCGTCGAATTCGGCACGGAAGGCAAAAGCAAATACGGTGCCTCGCCGCAGCTCGCGGTCATCACCTGCATCAAAGAAACCTCTGAAAAAGTCACGGTGCCGCACATCCTGAACAACATCGGGACGATCCTCACCGTGATCGACGAATCGGGCTACACCGGTCCGATCGTGCTGCTCGGTTTCTACAACCCGGACACGTTCCTGCTGCCCGGCAGCGACGCGCTGCAGGCGGCTACGAACGCGGCGGTTGAAGCGAACATCCTGCCGAACTTCCCGAACGTGACGTTCGCGAACCCGTTCCCGAAGTTCAACGCGGGTTCGGCCTCCAACCCAGGTAAAGCGAACGCTCCGAAGGAGAAAAAAGCGATCTGCACCTACACCGAAATGTGCAACCCGAACGTTCCGGGTGGCGAAAAAGGCGAAGGTGACATTCACCCGACGATCAAGGGCTACAAGGTCCTCGCCAAGCTGGTCAACGAAGCGTATTTGGCGAACCCCGCCAAATGATCGGCTGAAGCATCTGGTCGTGAGTAAGTAGGACGCACTCGGGGCGTCTGGCCACAGCGGCCAGGCGCCCCGTTTGTCATCAAGCGGTGGCCTGGCCGCGACGCGCGTCCTGGCTCTTCAGCTCGTCGGCCGCGTGCCCGAGCATCGTCAGCATCGCGGGCGCAGCGGGCACGAGCCGCGCGCCCTCGGGCGTCGCGGCGATCACCTGGCGCACGGGCGGTGCGGGGGAGAGCGAGCGGATCGTGATGTCCTCGCGCACCACCGACAGCGCGAGCTCGGGGATCAGCGCGACGCCGACGCCCGCCGCCACGAGCCCCTGGACGGTCTGGTAGTCGTCGCTCTCGAAGGAGACCGTGGGCTCGAAGCCCGCGGCGTGGCAGGAGCGCACGACGTGGCGCGCGCAGGGGCTCGCGCTCGAGGTCTGCACCCAGGCCTCCCCCTGCAGCTGCGACAGGCGCAGCTTGGCCTTCTTGGCCAGGCGATGCTCGCGCGGCAGCGCCAGGTACATCGGGTCCTCCAGCAGCGGCGAGCGCGCGAGGTCCTCGGGCAGCGGCTCCTCGCCCTCGAACTCGAACAGCAGCGCGAGGTCCAGCTCGCCCGCGCGCAGCCGGGGCACGATCTCCTCGGGCTCGCCCTCGGCGAGCGTCAGCTCGACGTCGGGGTAGGCGGCGCGGAAGTTGGCGATCGCCACCGGCATCAGCGTCGAGCCCGCGGTGGGGAAGGAGGCCATTCGCAGGCGCCCGCCGCGCAGGCCCGCGATCGCCGAGAGCGCCGCCTCGGCGGTGTCCAGGCGCGCGAGGATCCCCTCCGCGTGGCCGACCAGCGTCTGGCCCGCGGCGGTCAGGCTGACGCCGCGGGGATGACGCTCCAAGAGCGTCATCCCCGTTTCGGCCTCGAGCGCGGCGATCTGCTGGGAGACCGCCGACTGCGTGTAGGACAGCGCCTCGGCCGCGCTGGACAGGGAGCCGCGATATGCGACCTCCTTGAGCACCTTCAAACGTGCGACGTTGAGCATAAGTTCATCTTATAATAAATATAAAGAAGATCATTGGAGCTGATGGCAGGAACGTGCCACGATGATCGAGAAGCAACGGTTGAAAAGAACTTCAAGGGCCCGCTACCGAATGCCGGCCAAGACCACAGAAGGAGCCACCATGTCCACCAAGATCATCGTTTCCTACGACGGCACCGCAAACGAGGACGACGCGATCGCCCTGGGCCGTCTGCTCGGCCAGGCCGGCGCCGAGGTGGCGCTCGCCTACGTACGCCACTCCCAGGAGCCCGACCTCGAGCGCGAGAAGCTCGCACAGAACGAGGCCGAGGAGCTGCTGGCCCGTGGCGCGCAGCTGTTCGGCGACGCCGAGATCGCCAAGCACGTCGTGACCGACCGGTCGACCCCGCAGGGTCTCAGCGCGCTCGCCGAGCGCGAGGGCGCGAGCGTCGTTGTGTTCTGCTCGGACTCGCACACCGCCAAGGGCCACGTCGCCGTCGGCAACTCTGCCCAGGCGCTGGTCGAGGGCGGCCCGATCGCCGTCGCGATCGCGCCCGTCGGGCTGGCTGACAGCCAGGTGAACGTGCAGTCGATCGTCGCGATCGGCGACGCCGACGGTGGCGCGCGCGCCACGGCCGACGCGCTCGCCGCGGCGCTCGGCGCCAACGTCGCCCCGGTCGCCAACGAGGACGCCGGCCTGCTGGTCGTCGACTCGCGCCCCGAGGCGGAACAGGGCCGCGTCTCGATCAGCGCTTCAGCTGCTCACCTCGTCGAGATCGCGACCTGCTCAGTGCTCGTGCTCCCGCGCGGCGTGGCTGTGCCGTTCGGTCGCCGGGCCGCGGTCACCGCGTAGCCAGCTACGCGAGGAGAGGGTCCGTCATCGTGGCGGGCGGGGGTTGCGGCGAGCACCGCGACCGCCGCCCGCCCTTTGCGTTCTCAGATAGAGCAGTAGCCCCTGCGCGACGTCCAGGCCGCCGCCGAGCAGGTGTCCCAGCGGACCGGTCCACAGCCAGCTCTCCATGCGCCTGTGTGCGGGTGCCTTGTCACGAGGCTTCATGCGGCGGCACGGTATCGTGGCAGCGATGAGCGTCGCGCTCCAGACGACCGTCGCAGAGCTGGGAGACTCGCGCGTGCGCGTCGAGGTGCAGGTGCCACCCGCGGAGGTCCAGAGCCGCCTAGAGGGCAAGGCGCGTCAGCTCGGACGCGAGCTGAAGCTCCCTGGATTCAGGCGCGGAAAGGTTCCCCCCCAGCTAGTGATTCAGCGTGTGGGCCGTGAGGCCGTGCTCGACCAGGCCGTGCGCGACTCGCTCTCGCGCTGGTATACCCAGGCGATTGCCGAGGCGGGTGTGGTGCCTGTCGGCGACCCCAAACTCGACCTCGAGGACTTGCCCGGCGACGGCGAGGCGCTTCAATTCTCGATTGAGATAGGCGTGCTGCCGAAGGCCGAGCTGGGCGACTACACGGGTCTGGAGGTGCCGCGCCGCGAGATCGCGGTCGAGGACGAGCAGATCGATCGAGAGATCGAGGGACTGCGCGAGCGTTTGGCCAAGCTCGAGACCGCTGAGCGTCCCGCCGCCGAGGGCGACTTCGTCGTCGCCGACTACGTCGGTTCGCTGCCGGTCGAGGGCGAGGCCGGGGTGCAGTTGGAGCCCTTTGCCGGCGGCGAGGGCCGCGACCAGTTGATCGAGCTGGGTGGTGGCAACCTGATCCCCGGCTTCGAGGAGGCCCTCGTGGGCGCGAGCGCGGGTGATGAGCGCCAAGTCGAGGTGACTTTCCCCGGTGACTATCCCAACGAGGAGCTGGCTGGGCGCGACGCGATCTTTGCCGTGACGGTCAAGGAGGTCAAGCTCAAGCAGCTGCCGCCGCTCGATGACGACCTCGCGATCGACGCTGGCTTCGACGATCTGCAGGAGCTGCGTGAGGACATCCGTACGCGCCTGGCCGAGGCCGACGAAGCGCGGGTGGACGCCGAGTTCCGTGAGGCCGCGCTCGACGCCGCCGTGGCCGCGGCGGCCGTGCCGGTCACGCCTGAGCTCACCAAGGCGCGGGCGCAGGAAATGTGGGAGCGGATGCTGCACTCGCTCTCGCATCGCGGCATCACCCGTGAGGCCTACCTGCAGATATCCGGGCGCGAGGAGAGCGAGATTCTCGCGGACATCGAGTCCGACGCCGAGACCGCGCTGCGCCGCGAGGCCGTGCTGAGCGCGATCGTCGCCGTCGAGGGGATCGAGCCCACCGAGGCGCAGTTGCTCGAGGCGATTGCGCCCACCGCCGAGCGCGAGGGCGTGGAGGCCGAGCAACTGCTTGACGATCTGCGCAGCGGCGGACGTCTCGACGAGCTAAGTGAGGATCTGGCCGCGCGGCTGGCGATCGAGCTGATCGCCGAGCGCGCTACGCCGATCACGCCCGAGCAGGCGCAGGCACGCGAGGCGCTATGGACGCCCGGGCAGGAGGACGAGCCCGAGGGCGCCGTCGCCGGCGCGGCGGGCGGTGCGCCGGGCAAGCTGTGGACCCCGACCGAGCGGAGCGCGGCCGGCTAGCCTCCCCTTGGAGGAATCCGGCCGGCGAAGCGAAACCAAAGCGAGGACTATGAGCCCACTTGTTCCAATGGTCGTCGAGCAGACCTCGCGTGGCGAGCGCGCGTTCGACATCTACAGCCGGCTACTCAACGAGCGAATCATCTTCCTGGGTACGCCCGTGGATGATCAGATCGCGAACCTGATCGTGGCGCAGCTGTTGCATCTGGAGTCCGAGGACCCCGAGAAGGACATCTCGATCTACATCAACTCCCCGGGCGGCTCCGTCTACGCGGGCCTCGCGATCTACGACACGATGCAGTTCGTCAAGCCCGACGTGCAGACGATCTGCGTCGGCATCGCGATGTCGATGGGCGCGCTGCTGCTGGCGGGCGGCGCCCCCGGCAAGCGCATGGCGCTGCCTAACGCCAAGATCTTGATCCACCAGGTCTCCTCCAGCTTCGAAGGGCAGGCCACCGATATCGAGATTCACGCCAAAGAGATCATCGACGTGCGCAAACGGCTGGATGAGATCATCGCCAAGCACACGAACAAGGATCTCGCCGAGGTCAGCAAAGACACCGACCGCGACTACTTCATGTCCTCCGAGGAGGCCAAGGAGTACGGCATCATCGACAGGGTCATTTCCGAGCACTGAGCTGACGAGCGATGGCGCGACCGACAGACTCCAATGAGCAGCTCCTGTGCAGCTTCTGCGGTAAGTCCCAGCGCCAGGTCAAGAAGCTGATCGCGGGCCCTGGGGTCTACATCTGCGACGAGTGCATCGACCTCTGCAACGAGATCATCGACGAGGAGCTGTCCGCGCCGCCGGCCTTCGACTTGGAGAACCTGCCCAAGCCGCGTGAGATTTACGACGTGCTGGACGAGTATGTCGTCGGGCAGGACCCCTCCAAGCGCACGCTTTCGGTCGCGGTCTACAACCACTACAAGCGCGTGCAGATGATGATGTCGGGCGAGACCGACATCGAGCTGCAGAAGTCCAACATCCTGCTGCTGGGTCCGACCGGCTGCGGCAAGACGCTGTTGGCGCAGACGCTCGCCCGGATCCTCAACGTGCCGTTCGCGATCGCCGACGCCACCGCGCTAACCGAGGCGGGCTACGTCGGCGAGGACGTCGAGAACATCCTGCTGAAGCTGATTCAGGCCGCCGACTACGACGTCAAGAAGGCCGAGACCGGGATCATCTACATCGACGAGGTTGACAAGATCGCGCGCAAGGCCGACAACCCCTCGATCACGCGTGACGTCTCCGGCGAGGGCGTGCAGCAGGCGCTGTTGAAGATCCTCGAGGGAACGCAGGCCTCGGTGCCGCCGCAGGGTGGGCGCAAGCATCCCCACCAGGAGTTCCTGACGATCGACACCACCAACGTGCTGTTCATCTGCGGTGGTGCCTTCGCGAACCTCGACAAGGTGATCGAGCGGCGCATCGGGCACAAAGGCGTGGGCTTTGCGGCGGCGATCGAGGATAAGGCCGAACGCGACCGGGGCGAGGTGTTCGAGCACTGCCTGCCCGAGGACTTGATCGAGTACGGGTTGATCCCCGAGTTCATCGGCCGCCTGCCGGTCGTCTCGGCGGTTCACCAGCTCACGCGCGACGATCTCGTCTCGATCCTGACCGAGCCGCGCAACGCGCTGGTCAAGCAGTTCCAGCGCTTCTTCTCCTTTGACGGAATCGAGCTGGTGTTCTCCGAGGACTCGCTCACGGCCGTGGCCGAAAAGGGTCTCGCGCGCGAGACGGGCGCGCGTGGGCTGCGCTCGATCATCGAGGAGATCCTGCTCGAGGTGCAGTTCGAGCTGCCCTCCAGGCGCGACGTGAAGAAGTGCGTCGTGACCAAGGAGACCGTCGAGAAGGGGCTCACGCCCACGCTCGTGACCGAAGCCGCGCCCGAAGACGGCCAGGAGTCCTCGCCGCGCGAGCAGTCCGCCTGAGCGGCTCAGGGCCCGCGACCGCTACTATCCGCCCGTGCCCAAGCGCCGCGAGTCCAAGTCTTTGGTCAAGAGCACCGTCGGCGCCGTGCCGTGGCTGACCCTGGCCCGCGGGGTGATGATCGTGAACCGGCATTGGAACGCGCTCTCCTCCAAGGAGCGCGCGCGCTTGGCTCAGCTCGTCGGCGAATCGCGCGGGCGCACCAGCAACCTCAGCGTCAAGCAGCGCGCCGAGCTGGGCAAAATCGCGCGCAAGCTCGATCTTAAGGGCATGGGTCGCGAGCTGTGGCCGCTCTTGCGTGGCGGTCGCGGACGGCGCGGGCGCAAGCGCCACTAACGCCGGTTCTGCGAGATGCGATTGTCCCGAGTGCCGCGAGCGCAGCAGAGATGACCGACGAGAAGCTCGACGCGCTCTCCACGCACGAGTTGCATGACCGCGCCGTGCGCCGCGCCGAGCGTCACCTCGACGTCAAGTTCTTCTGGTCGCTGTTGGCGCTGATCCCGGCGGCCGAGACCGTCAGCGGCGATCAGGGCGAGGCTGACTACGACATCCAGTCCTCCAAAGGGCTGATCTCAGACGCGGTTCACAGCGGCGATGGGGCACTTGGCGAGGCGCTACGGCCCGTATTCATCGACTACCTGAGCAAGCACCCCGACGCCTAGAGTGGATTGTCGCGGCCGCGGCCGCAGGCGTGCGATCCTAGGCTGGACCGAGTGACACACCTAACTCGTACCGACAAACAGCCCGCCGCTTGGAGCGAGCGCGAGGCTGAAGCGCACCTGCGCTCGCTGGAGCTGTTTGGGATGCGCTTTGGTCTGGACCGGATGCGGCGGATGATGACCGTGCTCGGATCGCCGCAGCAGCGCTACGACAGCGTGCACGTCTTGGGCACGAACGGCAAGACCTCGACGACACGCATGATCGCGGCGATCCTGCAGCGCCACGGCCTGCGCACGGGCGCCTACACGTCGCCGCATTTGGTCTCCTACCGCGAGCGACTGCAGATCGAGGAGCGTGACCTGAGCGGCAAACGGTTCGCCGCCGCGATCGCACGCGCGGCCTGGGCGGCGACGCGCGTGAATCGCACGCTCCAGGGCGAGGACCACGTCACGCAGTTCGAATTGCTGACCGCCGCCGCGCTGTGGGAGCTCGCCGAGTGCGGGGTGCAGGTCGCGGTCGTAGAGGCCGGCCTGGGCGGGCGCTACGACGCGACTTCCGTGATCGACGCGCCGGTCACGGTGCTGACCAACGTGGGGCTCGAGCACACCCGCTGGCTCGGTCCTACCGTGCGCGACATCGCCGAGGAGAAGCTCGACGTCGTGCGGCCCGGTGGCACGCTTGTGCTCGGCGCCGGGCTGGATCCGCAGGCGCGCGAGGTCGCCGGACGCGTGGCGGGCGAGCGCGGTGCGCGGATCTTGAGCGTCGATGCGGGCGCTGAGACCGATGCCTCGCCGCCCACCGCGAAAGGTGTCTTTCAACGCCGCAACTTCGCGCTTGCGCGGCTGGCTGCCGAGACATATCTGCGCAGCGCGGGGATCGAGCCCCAAGCGCGCGCAATCGCTGAGGTAGCCGCGAGCATCGAGGTGCGCGGGCGCTTGCAGGTCGTCTCTGAGGACCCTCTGAGCGTGCTCGACGGCGCGCACAACCCCGACGCGGTGCGTGCGCTCATCGAATCGCTGCCGGCGCTGCTCCAGGGCCGCCCGCTAGCGCTCGTGCTGGGCGTGCTGGAGGACAAGGACGCGGTTGGGATGCTTGAGCCGCTGCTGGCGCTCAGCGAGCGCGCTTGGTTTACCGCGCCGCCCAGTGGGCGGGCACTCTCGCCAGCGGCGTTGCAGTCGCTGGCGCGCCAGCTCGGCTTCGAGGCCGTTGGTTGCGAGGCGCAGCCTGCGCGAGCGTTCGCCGAGGCGCAGCGTTGGGCGCGCGAGCGCGGCGCGGCAGTGCTCGCCACGGGCTCGGTGTATCTCGTCGGAGAGCTGCTTGGCTGCTTGCAGGAGGGGGGCGCCTCGGAGGACTCACGCTCGCCACGGCGAAGGGCGGCACAATGAACGAGGACGGTCCATCGGTGCTGACGATGATCGCCGGAGTGGCGATGTTCGTGGCCGTCGTGATCCTTGTGTTCTTCGCGGCCGGGTACGGATTCGGCCGTCTGTTTCTCTAAACTCGGCCGGCCGATGCTCACCCTCGCATACTTCGGAATCGAAAGCAGCGGCTTGAACCTGGTCGTCGACCTGCTGATCCTGTTCGTGGTCGTCCTGTACCTGTCGCTGATCTACTGGACCTACGCGGACGCGCGCCGCAGGATCCTCGACCCGATGCTGGTCGGCTGCGCGACCGCGGCCTCGCTGTTTCCTTTCGTGGGCACGATCGTCTACATGATCCTGCGCCCGCCCGAGTACCTGGAGGACGTGCGCGAGCGCGAGCTGGAGATGCAGGCAGCCGAGGCGCGCCTGCATGAGTTCGACCACGCGCTGTGCCCGCACTGCGACTACCGCGTCGAGCGCGACTTCGTCCGCTGTCCGAGCTGCCTGCGCAAGCTGAAGGAGCGCTGCGTGAACTGCCAGCGCCCGCTCGACCAGGCCTGGACGATCTGTCCTTACTGCGAGACCGAGGTCGCCGCCGCCGAGCCGCGCCGTACGCGTCGTCGTCGCACGCAGGCCTCGATCGACGCCGAACAGGCTGAGCTCGCGACCGCGGCCGCCAGGCCCGAGACCGCGCGCGCGAAAGCGGCGCGCGAGCGCAAGGAACGCGAGGCCGCAGCCGCCAGCGCGGAGACTGGTGCGATCGAGGGGCTCGACGCGGAGCCAGACGTGACCGCCAGTACCGTCGCCGCCTCTGAGGCTGTGCCCCGGCCACGCAGCGGGCGCTCCAGCTCCAGCCGCCGCGCGCGCCCCAGCACCTAGGTGGCCGCTGAGCGGCGCGCTACATCGTCTTCCTTCCCTCATGTGCAGAGCACACTTCGGTCGGTGCGTCCTCCTATCGCTTGCCCATCGACCACCTAGAACCCAATCCAACAAAAGGAACCCATGGACCGAACGCTGATCCTCGTAAAGCCCGACGCCTTCGCGCGTGGCCTCAGCGGCGAGATCATCGCCCGCTTCGAGCGCAAGGGGCTGAAGATCGTCGCCCTCCGCAGCATGACCGTCACGCGTGAGTTGGCCGAGCGCCACTACGCCGAGCACGCCGAGCGCCCCTTCTTCGGCGAGCTGGTCGACTTCATCACCTCGGGCCCGATCGTCGCGATGGTGCTCGAGGGCACCGACGCCGTGAAGGCGGCGCGCCAGGTGATCGGCGCGACCAACCCGCTCGAGGCCGCCACGGGCTCGATCCGCGGCGACTTCGCAATCGAGATGGGCCAGAACATGGTGCACGGTTCGGACTCGCCCGAGTCCGCCGCACGCGAGGCCGGCCTGTTCTTCCCCGACCTGCAGTAGTCCTCGCCACGTCGCCGGCACTCGTCCTTGCATCGGGCTCGCCGCAGCGTCGGGCGCTGCTGGCACGCTTGGGCATTCCCTTTACGGTTCGGGTCTCCGGGGCGGCCGAGCTCGAGCAGGGCGAGGACCCCGCCGCGGTGGCAGTCGAGAACGCGCGGCGCAAGGCGTACGCGGCACGCGTGCCCCGCGCGCAGGAGGCGGTGCTGGGTTGCGACACGATCGTCGTGCTCGATGGCGTGATCTACGGCAAGCCGCCCGATGCCGCGGCCGCGCGGACAACGCTCGGCGCGCTGGGTGCTCGTACGCACGAGGTGATCAGCGGGGTTGCGCTGCTCTGGCCGGGCGCTGGGGGTGAGGTCGTGGAGCGCACGGGGCTTGAGCGCACGCGGGTCAGGTTCCGCGCGCTGGAGGGCGAGACGCTCGCGCGCTATGTCGCCACCGAGGAGTGGCGCGGGCGCTCGGGCGGCTACGCGATCCAGGGCGCCGGTGCGCAACTGGCGCTGGCGATCGACGGCGAGGAGGAGAACGTGGTCGGGCTGCCGCTGCGGCTGCTGCGCGAGCTGCTGGGGGAGCTGTATCCCGGACTGTCACGCGCCTGAGCGCCCGCAGGCGCCAGGCGACGCATTTCCCCTGCAAAACCGCTGGCGGCCCTATCGGGCGTCGAGGGACGTCCGCTAGACTGCGCCCCCGGACAGCGCGGAAACGCGCGGCGGCCGCGAAGCGCGTGAGCGCATCTTGCGGAACGGCGCGCGAGAGCGACTCCGCGGTCCGCCTTCTTCTCCATAAATGGGAATCTTCAGCTATCTGACGGGATTCGGCGGCCGCGACATGGCCGTCGACCTAGGTACCGCCAACACGCTGGTCTACGTGCGCGGCCGGGGCATTGTCCTGTCTGAGCCGAGCGTCGTCGCGATCGACTCGCGCACCGGCGAAGTTCACGCGGTCGGGATCGAGGCCAAGCGGATGCTAGGGCGCACGCCGGGCACGATCCAGGCGATCCGGCCACTGAAGGACGGCGTGATCGCGGACTTCGATGTGACCGAGGAGATGCTCAGGCACTTCATCCAGAAGGTGCACCAGAATCGCTGGGCGCACCCGCGCGTGGTGGTCTGTGTGCCCTCGGGTGTGACCGGCGTGGAGAAGCGCGCGGTCGAGGAGGCATGCCTGTCGGCGGGCGCGCGTACCGCCTACCTGATCGAGGAGCCGATGGCGGCTGCGATCGGCGCCGGGCTGCCGGTGGGCGAGCCCACCGGCTCGATGGTGGTCGACATCGGCGGTGGCACCTCCGAGGTCGCGGTCATCTCATTGGGGGGGATCGTCGTCTCGCAGTCGATCCGCGTCGGCGGCGATGAGATGGACGAGGCGATCATCAACTACGCCAAGCGCGAGTACAAGCTCCTGATTGGGCAACAGACCGCCGAGGAGCTCAAGCTCGAGATCGGCTCGGCCTGTCCGATGGCCGAGGAGCTGCAGGCGGAGATTCGCGGGCGCGACATGGTTGCGGGGCTCCCCAAGACGGTCGTGCTGACCAGCGAGGAGATCCGCCAGGCGCTGGAAGAACCGCTGAACCAGATCCTCGACGCGGTCAAGGAGACGCTCGACCGCACGCCGCCGGAGTTGGCCTCGGACATCATGGATCGCGGCATCATGCTGGCCGGTGGCGGCGCGCTGCTACAGGGTCTGGATGAGCGCCTGCGCGAAGAGACGCAGATGCCGGCGCACTTGGCGGAGTCGCCGTTGACGTGCGTGGCCGTCGGCTCGGGACGGTCGCTGGAGGAGTTCGAGGCGATTCATCGCTCGAACCGCAGTTCGCGCAATCGCCAACGCCGGCGTTGAGCTCGGCGCCTGTGACGGGCACGCGCACCCGGGGGTACTCTTTCCCGTGAACGCTTCGGAAGGTCGCTATTCGTGTATGACAAGACGGTCCGGCGTCGGCGCGCGGTACTCGCGCTGCTCGTCGTGCTCTCCCTGATACTGCTGACCGCGTACTTCGGCGAGGCCTCCAGCGGTGGCCTGCACTCGGTACAGCGCGGCTTCTTGACGGTGGTCTCGCCGATCCAGAACGGCGCCAACAAGGCGTTGAAGCCCGTGCGCGACCTGATCGGCTGGTTCGGCGACACGCTGCACGCCAAAGGGCAGCGCGACGAACTGCGCAAGCAGGTCGACAAACTTCGCCGCGAAGTGATCGCGAACAACGCCGAAAAACAGGCCTATCACGAACTGCTGGGGGTCTATCGAATAGACAACGAGCTAAGCGTCAAGGACTACGCGCCGGTGACCGCGACGGTCGTGGCGAAGTCGCCGAACGTCTGGTACTCGACGGTCACGATCGACAAGGGCGAATCCTCGGGCGTGCACGTCAACGACCCCGTGATCAACGGCGAAGGACTCGTTGGCAAGGTCGCGCAGGCGGCCTCCGACGGCGCGCAGGTGACGCTGATCACCGACAGCTCGGTCGGCGTCTCCGCGCGTATCGGCACGTCGGGAGCGACCGGCATAGTGCAGCCGAAGGTGGGAGACCCCAACGACCTGCTGCTGCAGTACCTGCCGGCCAACACGCGGGCCAATCGCGGCGAATACGTGGTCACCTCGGGTACCGTCTCAAGTCCCGATGACTCGCTCTACCCGCCGGGCATCCCGATCGGGCAGGTGACCTCGATCAACGAAGAAAGCGCCTACCGCTCGGTCAACGTGCACCCGCTCGCTGACCTGCACAACCTCGACGTCGTGCAGGTGCTGACTTCGGCGCGAGGCTCGCTGCCCTCGAACCTCAGCCGCCTGACCTCGAACCTGCCGCCAGGGCAAAGCGCGCGTGTCTCGGGTGAAGAGTTGGCCTCCACCGAAGGCGGCGGATGAACCCAAGCAACGCCCCCGGCTTGATCGGGCGGATCGCGGTGCTCGCGGTCGTCGTGGTCTTCTTCCAGATCGGCGTCGTCTCCGAGGTGCCGGTGTTCGGCGTGAGCGCCGACCTCTCGCCGCTGCTGGTCGCCTTCGTCGGCCTCTTGTGCGGCTCGACCGTTGGCGCCGTAACCGGTTTCGCGGTCGGCCTACTGGTCGATCTCGCGCTGGTGCAGACGCTCGGCGTGACCTCGCTGACGCTCACGGTCGTCGGCTACTGGGCGGGCAGGCTGCGCGAGGCCCGCGACCCCCAGGCGGCGCTGACGCCGCTCCTCATCGGCGCGGCGGCCTCCGCCGGGGCGATGGTCGCCTACTCGATCGTGCAGTTCCTGCTCGGCGTCGACGCGCCCGTCTCGTTTGAGCTGTTGCGTCAGATCGTGCTGGGCGTGGTGGTCAACACGATCATCGCGCTGCCGGTGTGGGCGATCGTGCGTCGTTGTCTGATCGGAAGTCTGCCCGAGGACCCGCGCCGCCGGCGACGCCGCGCCTACACCACAGGGGGCCTCAGCCCGTTGTCGCGCTCATGAGCAGAAGCGTGCCCCAAGCATGAGCGCGATCGAACCTTCGGGCGGGCGCGACCCGCGGATCCCGGTCTCCCCGCAGCTGGCGCTACGCGTGGCGATCCTTGGCGGCCTTGCGCTTGCGATGTTCGCGATCATCTTCTTCCGCCTGTGGTTCCTGCAGGTGCTCTCGGGCGAACAGTACGTGCAGCAGGCCAACGCCAACCGCGCCCGCGATCTGCCGATCGCTGCGCCACGCGGGGAAATCCTCGACCGCGAAGGCCAACCGCTGGTCGCGAGCCGGACGACCAACGCGGTGCAGATCGTGCCCTCGGCGCTGCCGCCCGCGGGCGCGCCGCGGCTGCGTCTGTACCGGCGGTTGGGGCGGCTGCTCGGGATGAGCGGGCCGCACATCCAGGCGCTAGTGATCAAGGGCCGAACCGCCGTGCCCTACGCGCCGGTGACGATTAAGACCGACGCCGGTCGCGGGGCGCTGACGGTGCTAGCCGAGCGCCAAAGCGAATATCCCGGCGTCACCCAGCAGCCTGTGTCGATCCGCGCCTACCCCTACGGTGAGATGGCCGCGCAGGTGCTGGGCTACGTGGGGCAGGTCTCCGAAGGCGAGCTGAAAATGCGCGCCTTCGCGGGCGTCAAGCAGGGTACGGTCGTTGGCCAGGAAGGCCTCGAGTACTACTACGACCGCTACCTGCGCGGCCAGCCCGGGATCGAGCGCGTGGAGGTCAACGCCGCGGGCTATCCGGTGCCGAGCAAACTCGCGCCGACACAGCCGAAGGCGGGCTACAGCCTCAAGGTGACGCTCGATAAGGGATTGCAGAGCGAGGGAGAAAAAGCGCTCCTGGAGGGCATCGAAAATGCCCGTGCGGGCGGCAAACCCGCGGTCGCAGGCGCGTTCGTGGCGCTGAACCCCCGCAACGGTGAAGTGCTGGCGATGGGCTCTGACCCCACATTCGACCCTAACAAGTTCGCCAAACCGCTGACCAAAAGCGAATACGCGGCGTTGGAGGGCAAGACCAAGACCAGCTCCGGCGAAGAAGAGCCCGCGCCGCTGACCGACCGCGCCGTGAACGGCACCTATCCCACGGGCTCCACGTTCAAGCCGATCACCGCGATGGGCACGCTGGAAGCCGGGGTGATCAACCCCACCGAGCCGCTCGGCGACGGCCAGTGCATTCACGTCTCAACCGAGCAGTTCTGCAACGCCGGGAAGGCCAACTACGGCGCGGTCGGCTTGGTCGAAGCGCTGAAGGTGTCCTCCGACACCTACTTCTTCGAAGCGGGCGAGCTAGCGAACAGTCACGGCAACGTGATCCAGCGCGAGGCGCACAAACTGGGCGTCGGCGAGCAGACGGGGATCGACCTTCCGAGCGAGATCACGGGCCTCGTGCCCGACCGCGAATGGCGTGCGAAAGTCGCTAAGGAGGAGCTCACCTGCGAGAAGCGTCGGCATGTATCGAGCTGCGGCATCTCCGACGGCAGGCCCTGGAGCGTCGGCGACAACATGCACCTCGCGGTGGGCCAGGGCGACCTGTTGACCTCGCCGCTGCAGATGGCGGTCGCCTACTCGACGCTCGTCGACGCCTTCACCAACGACGGCAACGGCTGGGTCGTGCGCCCGCACCTCGGCAAGGAGATCGACGGCCCGCAGGGGCGGCTCGTGCAGGCGTTGAGCTTTCCGCCCGTGCGCCGCGTGCACCTCGACGACAGTTACCTCAATGATGTGATGGAGGGCATCCACGAGGCGGCTAGCCAGCCCGGCGGCACCTCCGCGGATGTGTGGGCGGGGTGGAACCAGGCTGCACACCCGGTCTACGGCAAGACGGGCACCGCCGAACACGCGGGCAAGGAAGACCAGTCCTGGTACATGTGTTACGTCGGCGACCCCAAGCGTCCGATCGTGCTCGCGGTGACCGTCGAGCAGGGCGGCTTCGGCGCCGAAACCGCGGCGCCGATCGCGCGCCTGCTCGCCGCCCAGTGGTTCGGCGCGGCGAAGAAGTTCGTCGCGGGGAGCTCACACACGTTTTGAGCCCGCTTAGCCCGATCACGGCGCCCGAGCAACCAACGGCCGCGTCGGCGAGCGCGACGCGCACGCTGCGTCTGCCACTGGACCCACTGCTGACGCTGGCCGTCGTGGGCCTGGCGATCTGCTCGATCGCGACGCTCACGGGCGCGACCAAGAACCTGATCCCTAGCCAGCCGCGCTACTACGTCGATCGTCAGACCACGTACCTGATTGTCGGTTTCGTGCTGATGATCGCGCTCTCGCGCCTGGACTACGCGCGCCTTCGGCCGCTGAAAAACGCGATCTACGGGACGCTGATCTTCACGATCCTGGCCGTGCTCGCGCTAGGGCACACGGCTCGCGGTTCACAACGCGCGATCAACCTGCCGTTCTTCTCCTTTCAGGCCTCCGAGCTTGGCAAGGTGCTCTTGATGTTGGCACTCGCCGGGCTGGTCGTCGACCGTGCGCGGCGCCTGCAGGAGCGCGAGACCACGGCGCTAGTAATGCTCGCCGCGCTGATCCCCGCGATGTTCGTGATCGCCCAGCCTGACCTCGGCTCGGGCATGGTCTACGTCGTGATCGCCTTCACGCTGCTGTTCGTGGCCGGCGTCTCCTGGAAGCACTTGACGGGGCTGATCGCGCTCGGCGCGGTGGCGCTCACGCTGGTGCTGGTCGTGGCCCCGGCGGCCGGCGTGCACGTGCTCAAGCCCTACCAAGTGCAGCGCCTCACGGCGTTCCTTCACCCCTCGACCAACCCGGAGAAGGAAGGCTACCAACAGGAGGAGTCCAAGATTGCGATTGGTTCCGGCCAGAAGACTGGTCGTGGCGCCAACTCCTCACAGAACAAACTCGGCTACGTCCCCGAGAATCACACCGACTTCGTGTTCGCCGCGGTCGGCGAGCAGTACGGATTCATCGGTGCCGCGCTCGTGCTGGCGCTATACGGGCTGCTGATCTGGAGGGCGCTACGGATCCTGGTGATGTCCAAGGACCTGTTTGGCACGCTCGTCGCTGCCGGCGTTGCAGCTATGCTCATGTTTCAGGTCTTTGTCAACGTGGGAATGACGATCGGGATCATGCCCATCACCGGCGTCACGCTGCCGCTCATGAGCTATGGCGGCTCGTCGGTAATCACCACCCTGTTGGCGGTGGGCCTGCTGCAATCGATTTACATCCAGGCGCGCGCCTCACAAGCTCTTAAGGGTCGCGTCCTGCGTTAGTTGACACCAATGAAAGCCCCGCAACTCCCGCCAGACCGTCGGCCCGCCAGACCCGCCTCACGCGGCGTCCGCTCGGGTCAGCAAGACGTCACGGAGCAGCGGCTGGCCACTGGTGTCCCCACGAACCCGGGGGCATCGCTGCCGCCGCGCGGGCGTCTGCATGCAAGCTGCTCGCGCGCGGCAGGTCCAACCGGGCCCAACACCGAAAGAGTTCACATTGAAAAAGCAAGTACTTGTCAGCGTCGACCGCGCGGAGACGCGCGTGGCGCTTTTGGAGGCGAGCGGAACGCCCGCCGCCTCTCGCTCCTCGGCGTCATCCCGACGCTCGGGGGCCTCGAAGGTCGCGGCCTCCCGCAAAGGCGGGGGAGGACCGCAGGCCGGCTATCGCATAGCTGAGCTGTACATAGAGCGCCGCGGCGGGCGCTCGATCGTCGGCAACATCTACAAGGGCAAGGTTCAACAACGTCCTCCCCGGCTTGGAGGCCGCGTTCGTCGACATCGGCCTGGAGAAGAACGGCTTTCTGCATGTCGATGAGATCGTGTTGCCGGGCGTGGAGACGCCCAAGCGCGGCCGCGGCTCCGGTAGCGGACGCAAGATCTCCGACCTGCTCAAACCGGGCCAGGAGATCGCCGTACAGGTCGTGAAGGACCCGCTGAAGACGAAGGGCGCGCGCCTCTCGATGGAGCTGACGATTGCCGGGCGCTACATGGTCTTCGCCCCGACGGGCGAGGGCGTTGGTGTCTCACGGCGCCTGGAGGACAAGGAGCGCGAACGGCTGCGCCGGCAGACCTCGAAACTCGAGATTGGCGGCGGCGGCGTGATCGTGCGCACGGCTGCTCACGGGGCCAAGCGCGAGGACTTCGAACGCGAGCTGAAGTACCTGCACAAGCTGCACGAGGTATTGGTCAAACGCGTCGAGGACACGGTCGCGCCAGATCTCGTCTTCCAGGAGGCCGACCTATCGGTCCGTGTCGTGCGTGACATCTTCTCCGCACACTTCGAGCGGGCGATCGTCGATGACGAGCAGCAGTACCATCGGCTGGTCTCGTTCTTCACGCGCACCGCGCCCGAGCTGGTCGAGCGCGTGGAGCTGTGGCAACAGGAGCAGCCGCTGTTCGAGGCCTATGGCGTCGACAAGGCGATTGAGGGGCTGCTCTCGCGCCGCGTGGATCTACCGAGCGGTGGCTATTTGATCATCGACTACGCCGAGGCGCTGACGGTGATCGACGTCAACTCGGGCTCGTTCATCGGTCGTGGCAAGGGAGCGGGCCTCGAGGACACAATTACAAAGACCAACCTGGAGGCGGCCGAGGAGGTCGTCAACCAGCTGCGCCTGCGCGACATCGGCGGGATCATCGTGATCGACTTCATCGACATGGCCCGCGCGCGCAACCGCGACGCGGTTATGAAGGTGCTGCGCAAGACGCTGGACGAGGACCGCACAAAGACCTTCACCGCCGAGATCTCGAAGCTCGGGCTGGTCGAGATGACCCGTCAGAACGTGACCGAGGGCGTGCGCGAGATCATGTCCCGCCCTTGTCCGACCTGCGACGGCGAGGGCGTGATCCGCTCGGAGGAGACGATCGCGATCGAGTTCGAGCGCAAGTTGCGCGACATCGCGGCCGAAACACCAGACGTGGACGCCTTCCTCGTGCAGATTAACCCGCGCGTGACCGCCGAGTTCACAGGACACAGCTCGCGCGTGTTGCACGCGCTGGAGGCCGAGACCGGCAAGTCGTTCCTGTTCGAGGGCTCCGAAGGGCTCGCGCTGGACCACTTCGCGATTACTTTCCAGGGCACGCGTGAGGAGGTCGAGGAGCGCGCGCTGCCGTTCCGGCAAGGTGATGAGGTGCTGGTGGAGATCGTCGAGCCACATATGTACGACGAGGAGAACGCGGTCGCCAAAATCGACGGCTACATCATCTCGATCGCGGGCGCGGCGGCCCACGTGGGCACGAAGCGGATGGTTCGCATCGATGAGGTTGGCCGTACGGCCGCGAGCGCGTTGCTGCTCGACGAGTCCGGCGAGGTCGTCAAGTCGACGCCCCGCGCGGCAGGCTCGCGCGGCGGCCGTGGCGCTCGCCGCTCCTCGGATTCGGGCAGCAGCGGCGGTCGGGCGGGCGAGCGGGCGCGTTCACGCGCGCGCGGCAGGCGCGCCCCAGCCGACAGCGAGGACGCCGAGGCCCGTCTGGAAGCCGGTCTGCACGAGACCGCTACCGGCGTGGACTCCGAGCCCGAGCAGGAGCTGTCCGCGACGGCGAGCGATCTGGCGGCGCCGCTCGAAGCTGGCGAGGCCCCCGAGGGCGCAGCCGAGCCAAAGTCGCAGGGCGATGGCGGCGACGATGGCCTACAATCCAAACCTCGGCGTCGTGGCCGCAGAGGCGGACGGCGCCGTTCGGCTGCCAAGGCACCCGCCGCGGAGTAGAGGTTCCGCCGTCGGGCGCTCCTCGACGGCGGGCGCATCGCACGAGCTGCACGAGAGAGAAATAGAGAGCTGAACAGACATGTACGCGATCGTGAAGACAGGCGGCAAGCAGTACCGCGTCGAGCGCGGCCAGCGCCTGCTCGTAGAGCGCCTGGCGGTCGACGAGGGCGCGAACGTCGCGCTCGAGCCGATCCTCTATCGCTCCGATGAGACCGTGTTCGACAAGGCCGGCCTAGAGAGTGTGCAGGTGACCGCGAAGGTGCTAGCACACGTCCGCGGCGAAAAGCTGCGCGTGTTTAAGTTCAAGCCCAAGCGCGGCTACAAGCGCCGCAATGGCCACCGCCAGGATCTAACGCAGATCGAGGTGACCGATATCACGCAGGGCAAAGCGAAAGCCAAAGCCGCCGAGAAACAGGCCGCCGAGAAAGCGCCTGCGGAGAAAGCGCCCGCGGCCAAAGCCGCCGAGAAACCGGCAGCCAAAGCCAAACCGGCCGCGAAAGACAAACCCGCCGGGAAAGCCAAAGCGCAGACTTCCAAAGTGAAGGAGGAGTCCTCCGATGGCTCATAAGAAGGGGCTCGGCTCCAGCCGCAACGGTCGCGATTCCAACGCCCAGCGGCTTGGCGTCAAGACGTTCGCGGGCCAGACGGTCACGGGCGGCGAGATCATCGTGCGCCAGCGCGGCACCCGCTTCAAGCCCGGGGCGGGCGTCGGGATCGGCAAGGACGACACGCTCTACGCGCGGGCGGCGGGCACGGTGCAGTTCACGACGGGCCGCCGTGGCCGGACCGTCAGCGTCCTCCCCGACGCTTCATAGGCACCGAGATCGAAGGCGGCCCACGATGAGCCCGCGAGCCCTCGCGGGAGCGTTGGCGACGGGACGCGTCGCGCTCGGCCTGGCGGTGCTCGCGGCGCCCGAGGAGGTCGCCTCCAGATGGCTCGGCGACCACGCCCGGCACCCGGCCGTGCGCTATCTCGCGCACTCGCTCGGCGCCCGCGACGTGGCGCTCGGCGCGCTCGCGCTGGCCACGCTGAAGGACGGCCGCCATGCCGCGCACGCGCAGGCGGCCTGTGCGGCCGCTGACGCGGTGGATGCCCTCGCCACGGTCGCTGCGCGCTCGGAGCTGCCGCTGCTCGGAGCCATCGGGACCGTTGCGGTCGCGGGGGGTGCCGCGATCGCGGAGCTGTACCTCGCGCGCGAGCTCGCCTAGCGCTTCTCGGCTGGCTCTCCTGCGCTAGCCATCCTGCGCGACTGGGCGGATCAGGATCTCGTTGACATCGACGTGCGGCGGCTGCGCCAGCGCGTAGATGACCGCGCGCGCGATGTCATCGTCCTGCAGGGCGTCACTGGGGCGGTTGTCGAAGAACGGTGTGTCCACCATCCCGGGCTCGATCAGCGTGACACGCACGCCGGTGCCGTTCAGGTCCTGTCGCGCCGCCTCGCCCATCGCGGTGACGGCGTGCTTCGTGCACGAATAGAGCGAGCCGGGCAGCGCGCGTCGGCCGGCGACACTTGAAGTGATCAGCAGGTGTCCGCGGGCGTCCTTCAACGCGGGGATCGTCGCGCGTAGCGTGAGCGCGGCGCCGTAGACGTTGGTGAGCACCATTTCGCGCCAGTGCTCGACCGTGTCGTTGAGAAAGCCACGCGCGCCGCCGAAGCCCGCGTTGGCGAAGACCGCGTCAATCTGTCCAAAGCTCGCGAGCGCGCGCTCGACCAACGCCTGTTGTTGCTCCCACTCGGTCACGTCGCAGCGCACGGCGATTGCTCGCTCGGCGCCGCCCAGCTCCTCGGCCAAGCCATCGAGTTTCTCCTTTGAGCGAGCGGCGAGCACCAGACTCCAGCCCGCGGCGGCGGCGTGGCGCGCGGTGGCGGCGCCGATGCCCGAGGAGGCGCCGGTGATCAACAGGACACGGTTGGTGGGCGCCGGCGGGTAGCTGCTCATTTTGGCCTGCTCCTTGTTCGAGGGATTCGCGTCTCACATCTAGCCACATCCGCGCCGCGATGCAGGGGTTGCACCCGCGGTGCGGCCAGCGGCCAACGCCGCGAGCTCGGGTGCGATCCGGGCTCGGCGAGCGCGACTGTCACGATGGTGGCGGAGATGCTGCACGATCGCGCGAAGATCCACGTCCAGGCGGGCGCGGGCGGTAATGGCTGCACGAGCTTTCGCCGCGAAGCGAAGGTGCCGCGCGGCGGCCCCGACGGCGGCGACGGTGGGCACGGCGGCGCGGTGGTGCTGGTCTGCGAGGACTCGCTGCGCGACCTTCAGGGCTTTCGCCGCAAGAGCCACTACCGCGCGGGCCGCGGCGGCCACGGCGAAGGCGCTCAGCGCCACGGCGCCGACGGTGAGACCCTGACGATCGGCGTGCCGCCCGGCACGCAGGTGCTGGCGCCGCCGGAGGAGGGCGGCGACCTCAAGGGCCGCCGTTGGGAGCTGCTGGCCGCGGGCCAGCGCGCCACAGTGGCACGCGGGGGCTCGGGGGGGAAGGGCAACAAGCGCTTCGCCACGCCCACGCGCCAGGCGCCGCACTTCGCGGAGCGCGGCCTGCCGGGGGAGGAGGGCTGGCTAGAGCTGCAGCTCAAGCTGTTGGCCGACGTCGGGCTGGTCGGGCTGCCCAACGCCGGTAAGTCCTCGCTGCTCTCACGGCTCACGCGTGCGGCGCCGAAGGTCGCGAACTACCCCTTCACGACGCTCTCGCCGGTGCTGGGGGTGCTAGAGGGCGAGGAACGACAGCTCGTGTTGGCCGACATCCCCGGCTTGATCGAGGGGGCCAGCGAAGGCGCGGGGCTGGGTCACGATTTCCTGGCCCACGTTGAGCGCACCCGTCTGCTGGTGCACGTGCTCGACGTGGCGCCCGAGCTCTCGGGCGAAGAGGACGCCGACCCGCTCGTCAACCACGCCACGATTGAGCACGAGCTGCGGGCGCACGATCCGCGCCTGGCCGAGCTGCCGCGCGTGCTCGCGCTGTCGAAGTGCGACCTCGTAACGGAGGCGCGCGTGCACGAGGCAGTCGCGCTGTGGCGTGAGCGCCTGGGCGAGCAGGTGCCGGTGATCGCGACTTCCAGCGCGACCGGCGCGGGCCTGGCCGAGCTCTCGGAGGAGCTGCTGCGAAAGGTGATAGCCACGGCACCCGAGGACCAGCGTGACGGCGCGCCGGCGCCGGCGCCCGAGGAGCAGCCGTTGGAGGCGCTCGTGGAGCACATGGTGTTTCGACCGGGGGCGCGCAGCGGCTTCACGATCGAGCGGCTCGGACCGCGCTCGTTCGCGGTGCGCGGCGCGGGCATCGAGCGGCTGCTGGCGCGCTACGACGTGGAGAACGAGGACGCGATGGCCTACTTCGAGGGCAGGCTCCGCCGCATCGGCGTGCTCAGGGCGCTGGAGACGGAGGGCTTTCAGGCGGGCGATGAGATTGAGATCGCGGGGGAGATCTTCGAGCTGGACCCCTGATCGCCTGACGCAAGCAGCAGGGGTAGTTCTGATTTTCGGCTCGCGATAGCGATGGTATATACGCGCCGTGCATACCATGGCTATCGCTCGCTGCATTTCAAGAGTCCCAATCGGGTGCGGTACTTATGCGCTGCCTCGCACCGGTTCTCGCCGCGCTGCTCGCCGGCAATAAGCTCCAAGCATGCGGCGGATCGTGGTCAAGCTGGGATCGAGCGTCGTCGCCGATGGCGATGGCGAGCCGCGTATGCAGGTGCTGCGTGAGGCATGCGACTCGCTGGCGCGGCTACACCGACAGGGCGACGAGGTGATCGTCGTGACCAGCGGCGCGATCGCGCGCGGCGTGCGCGTGATGGGCTTGCCCCAGCGCCCGAGTTCGATCAAGGAGCTTCAGGCCGCGAGCGCGGTGGGGCAGGGCAAGCTGTATCGCATCTACGACGAGCTGCTGCGCGAGCGCGAGGTCACGAGCGCTCAGGTGCTGCTGACCTTCTTCGACATGAGCGCACGCACGCACTACCTGAACGCGCGCCAGACGCTCGAGACGCTGCTGGAGTGGCGGGTTCTACCGGTGATCAACGAGAACGACACGACCGCCACGGATGAGATCTCCTTCGGGGATAACGACTTCTTGGCGGCGCAGGTGGCGGTGCTGGTAGGGGCCGACGAGCTGATCTTGCTGACCGATATCGACGGCCTCTATACGGCGGACCCGCGGATCTACCCCGACGCGAAGATCGTCCGCGAGGTGGAGGACTTCGCCGGGTTGCAGGAGCTGGAGATCGGCCACACGACCTCACCGCTGGGCTCGGGCGGGATGCGCTCGAAGGTGGTCGCGGCAGACATGGCGACCGCGGCGGGGATCCAGACCACGATCTGCAACGGGGTGCGGCCCGAGGCGCTGCGG
Source organism: uncultured Solirubrobacteraceae bacterium (assembly GCA_963697725.1). GTDB lineage: Bacteria > Actinomycetota > Thermoleophilia > Solirubrobacterales > Solirubrobacteraceae > Palsa-744. The sequence goes on along the minus strand of OY969096.1, from coordinate 2,237,683 downwards.
GCGGTACTCGCGGGCGAGCGTGAGGGCACGCGTTTCGCCGCGCGCGAGGCCCGTTACAGCTCATTCAAGCTGTGGCTGAAGTACGCCAAGCCCTCGCGCGGCACACTGCTGGTTGATGTGGGCGCCGCGCGCGCGGTGCGTGATGGGTCTGCGAGCCTGCTGCCGGTGGGCGTGGTTGACGTGCTGGGCGAGTTCGACGCCGGGGACGCGGTGCAGATCGTCGAACGCGACGCGGAGGAGCAGGGCCGCCAGCACCCGCTGGGCAAGGGCATCAGCAATTACTCCTCACAAGAGCTGCGGCGTGTGCTGGGGATGAAGTCCGCCGCGGTCCGCGAGGTGCTGCCGCGCGCTAGCGAGGAGGCGGTCCACCGCGACTACCTCGTGGTGGACTGAGCACCCTCGGGCGTCTCGGCGTCGTACCCTTCTAGAGCCATGGCAACCGCCATCTCGACCGTCGCCGAGACCTGTCACGCCGCCAAGCGAGCGGCGCAAACGCTCGCGGGCGTTGACTCCGACGTGAAGGACGCCGCGCTCGAGGCGATCGCCGCGGCGCTCGAAGACCGCGCTGGGGAGATCTTGGCCGCGAACGAGCGCGACATGCAGGCCGGACGCGAGAACGAGATCGGCGAGGCGCTCTTGGATCGCCTGCGCCTGGACGACCAGCGGCTCGTGCAGATAGCCCGGGCCGTCAGGCAGATCATCGCGCTGGCCGATCCGGTCGGCGAGCTGATCGACGGGCGCCGCCTACCCAACGGTCTCGATGTGCGCAAGGTGCGGGTGCCGCTGGGCGTGGTCGCGGTCGTGTACGAGGCGCGCCCCAACGTGACGATCGACGCGGCGGCGCTGTGTTTGAAGTCCGGCAACGCGATCGTCCTGCGCGGCTCCTCCTCGGCCGAGCACTCAAACGCGGCGCTCGCGCAGATTGCGGGCGAGGCCGCGGTCTCGGCGGGGCTGCCCGACGGCTGCATCAGTCTCGTCGCGGGCGGCGGTCGTGAGGAGCTGGCCGAGCTGGCGACGCAGAAGGACAGCGTCGACCTGATCATCCCGCGCGGGGGCGAGGGCCTGAAGCAGGCGTTGCAGGCGGTCGCGACCGTGCCCGTGATCTACGCGGCCTCCGGCAACTGCCATGTGTACGTCGAGGCCTCCGCGGACCTCGACCAGGCCGAGGCGATCGTCCTCAACGCCAAGACGCAGCGCCCCGGCGTCTGCAATGCGGTGGAGACGCTGCTGATCGATGCCGTGATCGCGCCGCGCTTCGTGCCGCGGATCGTGCGCGCGCTCGGTGAGGCAGGCGTGGTGGTGCGCGGCGATGAGCGTGTGCTCGAGCTGGCCCAGGACGAGAGCGAGCAAGAGCCGCCCGAGCCAGCGGGCTCGCGGCTGCAGGCCGAGGCATCGCTGAGCGACTCTGCACTCGTGCAGGCGGCGAGCGAGGAGGATTGGGAGACCGAGTATCTGGCGCTGACGCTGGCCATCGGCGTGGTCGACTCGACCGAGCAGGCGATCGCCCACATCGGCCGCTACGGCAGCGGCCACTCCGAGGCGATCCTCACACGCGACACGGCCGCCGCGCGTGCCTTTCAGCTGGGCGTGGACGCTGCCTGCGTGTACGTCAACGCCTCCACGCGCTTCACCGACGGCGGCGAGTTCGGGATGGGGGCGGAGATCGGCAACTCTACCCAGAAGCTCCACGCGCGCGGCCCGATCGGCCTACGCGAGCTGTGCACCTTCAAGTACCTGGTGGAGGGCGACGGCCACGTCCGCACCTGAGTCTTCGCCGGGCCAGGGCGAGCCGCGCTCGCTTGGCATCCTTGGCGGCACGTTTAACCCTCCGCATCTGGGGCATCTCGCGATCGCGCGTCACGCGCGCATCGAGCTGTCGCTTGAGCAGGTGGCGCTGATGCCCGCGGGCACGCCACCGCACAAGCCGATCGCTCCGGCTCCCTTGCCCGCGCAACGGCTCGCGATGTGCAGGCTGTTGGTTGAGGGCGTGGAGGGTCTGTCGGTTTGCGCGATGGAGACGGAGCGTCGCGGGCCGTCCTATACGGTGGATACCGTGAGAGAACTGCATGCGCGCTATCCGGAGACCGAGCTGACATTCGTCGTCGGCGCCGACGTCGCGAGCACGCTGCCGAGCTGGCGCGAACCGCAGGTGCTGCTCGAACTGGCGGTGTGCGCTGTCGCGGCTCGGCCGGGCAGTGACCGAAGCGGCCTGCTCGACACGTTCGCGCCGCTTGCGCCACCGGAGCGCGTGCGCTTCCTCGACGCGCCGCGGCTTGAGATTTCCTCTTCGCTGGCGCGCGAGCAGGCCGCGGCCGGCAAGCCGATCGAGAGCCTGGTCGGTCCCGCGGTCGCGAGCTACGTCCTCGAGCACGACCTCTACCGCGCGGGTGCAAGCGCGCAGGCCGAGTCGGTGCGCTGATGGACGCCGAGCAGCTACTCGCGGAGATCGTCCGCCTGGCGGACGACAAGAAGGCGATCGAACTGGTCGAGCTGGACCTACGTGGGGTGCTCGGCTACACGGACTATTTCCTGATTTGCTCGGGCAACACAACGCGCCAGACGAAGGCGATCCACGACGGCATCCTCGAGGGCCTGAAGCGCGAGCACGGCACGATCCCTCGCCGCGTCGAGGGCGCGAGCCGCGCAGACTGGATCCTGATGGACTACCTAGACGTGGTCGTGCACATCTTCACGCCCGAAGCACGGGGCTTCTACCGCCTCGAGCAACTGTGGGGCGAGGCGCCCGCGCGCGTCGCCGACAGCGCTTAGCTCTGCGGTCGGAGACGCGCTTGACGGGGGGAGGCCCCGAACTGTGGACGCTTCGACCACTCGTCCGGAACAATTGAAATTCATCGGATCTGTCGGATAGGGTCGCTCCGACAGCGCCCGCGGGAGGCGCGAGCGCGCATCAGGGGAGAGAACGATGCACCGATTGGGGATCAATCGCAGTACTGACCTGCTCCTGCGCGACCGTCGCCTGCTCCTGCTGGGGTTGGCGGGGCTTGTTGCGACCGCGCTGTTGTTGAGTCTCGGCTCGCTGACCGCGCCCGCGCGCGCGGACGGCCCGGGTACAGGCTCGCCGTGGACGGCGAGCGTGGGTGACTCCTTCATCTCCGGCGAGGCCGGACGCTGGGCCGGCAACACGGATGAAAGCTCCTCGAAAACGGACGCGCTCGGCTCGACGGCGTACGACGACAATGCGAGCGGCACCGGGGAACTGATCGCCGGCTGCCACCGCTCCAAGTCGGCGGAGGTCTACATCGGCGGCGGCGTGAGCGGCGAGAACCTCGCCTGCTCGGGCGCGAAGACGTCGAGCTTCACCGAAGGCGAAACTTTCAAGCCCGGCATCGACTTCTACAACTCCGGCGGCAAAGAAGGCCAGGCGCTGATGCTGCAGCACTTCGCCGCGAGCCACAACGTGAAGCTGGTGGCGCTGTCGATCGGGGGCAACAACTTCAACTTCGCGGGCATCGTGCAGACCTGTGTGGAGGACTTCCTGGAGTCGACGTTCTTCTGGGACTTCTACTGCAGCGAAGAAAGCTCGGTGACGAACAACTTCACCACCGCCAACGTCAACAAAATCAAAGGCGAAATCACGACGGCGGTCAAAAACGTCGCCACCGCGATGACGAACGCGGGCTACAGCAGCTCGCAGTACACGATCCTGGTCCAGAATTACCCCTCGCCGATCCCGAATGGCTCGGAATTCCGCTACACGCAAAGCGGCTACAGTCGCCAGACGACCGGCGGTTGCGGCTTCTGGAACAAAGACGCCAACTACGCCAATGCGACGATGCTGCCGACGATCGACAGCACGGTGCTCGGCGCCGCTGCGGCCGCGGGGCTGTCGAACGTCAAGACGATGGAACTGAGCTCGGCGTTCAACGCGCGCAGGTTGTGCGACAAAGGCGTGGGGCTGCTCGAGGAAGAGGGTCTGGCCAACTGGAAATCGGCGGGCGCGGTCGACAAAACCGAGTGGTTCAATCAGATTCGCACGCTCGAAGCGATCTTCGGGCCCTACGAACTGCAGGAAGACATCCACCCGAACTACTGGGCCCAGCTGGCGCTGCGCAACTGCCTCACTCAGGCATACGGCGCGGGCACGCCGAAAGGCGGGACCTGCACGATCTCGGGCACGGGTCTGAACGCTGCGGGTGAGCCGAATATGTCGCTGCACTGAGCCTCCATCTCGGCCCTGTCGTCCGCTGGCCGGACGGCGGGGTCGAAGCGCCCGTCGAGCAGGACGAGCGGGCGCCGGCCGATCTGTCTCCCTGGCCGGCGTCGCTCGACGGGCTGCGAAGATGGGCGCGTGAGCGCGCACGGATCGAGCGAGTCGCCGCGCGTGAGTGCGGTCATGCGCGAGGACGAGCGGGTGACGCCGCTGGAGCTGTTCTTCGATCTGGTGTTCGTCTTGGCGCTGACGCAGAGCACCACGCTGATCGCGCACACGCCGACCTGGGGTGGGATGCTCAAGGGGGTGCTGGTGCTGGGGATGCTGTGGTGGTCCTGGGGTGGGTATGCGTGGCTGACGAGCGTGGTCGACCCCGAGGAGGGCGCGGTGCGGCTGGTGATCTTCGCGGCGATGGCGGCGTTCTTGGTGGCGGCGTTGTGCGTGCCCAACGCCTTCGGCTCGCAGGCGCTGCTGTTCGCGTGTGCCTACGCAGCGGTGCGCACGGCGCACATCGTGCTGTTCATGCTCGCCAGCCGGGATGACCCCGCGCTGCGCCAGTCGGTGCTGGGTCTCGCGGTCAGCACCGCGATCGGCGCGGGGCTGCTGTTCGTGGCTGCCGCGACTTCGGGCGACTTGCGGATCGCACTGTGGGGACTCGCGCTGCTGCTCGATGCCGGCGGCCCATTCCTGTTCGGGCAGGAGGGGTGGAAACTGGCGCCGGGCCACTTCGCCGAGCGCCACGGCCTGATCGTGATCATCGCCCTGGGGGAGTCGGTCGTGGCCCTGGGGGTCGGCGCGAAGGGGTCGATCGACGTGGGGGTGGTACTGGCCTCGGTACTTGGCGTGATCGTGGCTGCGGCGCTGTGGTGGGTGTACTTCGACGTGACCTCGATCGTCGCGGCGCGACGCCTGGCGAAAGCGCCTGTGGGACGCGAGCAAAACGGGATCGCGCGCGACTCCTACTCCTACCTACATTTTCCGATGATTGCCGGGATCGCGCTGCTGGCGGTGGGGCTGAAGATCACGCTCGCCCACGTCGGCCGCGACCTCGCGCTAGTGCCCGCGGTCGCGTTGCTCGGTGGCACCGCGCTTTACCTGCTGGCGCACGTGGCGTTTCGCCTGCGCAACGTGCACACGCTGAGCGCGCGGCGGCTGGTGTGCGCGGGCGTGCTGCTGGCGCTCGTGCCCGCCGCGGTCTCGCTGCCGGCGCTTGCGACGTTGGGGATCCTCGCGGGGCTGTTGTCGGCGCTGATCGCGTATGAGGCGATTCGCTATGCCGATGCGCGCGATCACGTTCGCCACCAGTTGGCGCACGAGCCGATTCTCGACTGAGCGGCTGTCTGCTGCTGCGCACTTCTCGCGGGCGCGGAGTGTTCTAGGTGGCAGAAGACCGTGACGCCCGGCGCCTACCGGCCCGCGCTACCGATGGCTCGTTCGAACCGACGCTCACGTCTCAAACCAAAGAGGAGGAGCGTTCACATGTCGCGCAGATCGATCGCCCTAGGGGTGATGCTGGGCCTTGCCGCTATCTGTCTGCCCGCGATCGCCTCGGCGACCCCGACGGTCACATTCAAAGCGAAGGCGATTCCGATCCCGGGCTTCCGGGGCACGGGCAACATCCTCGGCGCGGGCGCCGCGCTGCAGGTGCAGTACGCGATCAAGGGCACCGAATATGGCGGCTACCCGCCGCCGCTGGTCGGGATCAACTTCTACACCCCAGCGGGCACGAAGATCGAACGCCGGGGGTTCGCGGTATGTCAGCCCTCTGCCCTGCAGAACATGGGACCCACGGCGTGTCCTAGGAAGTCTCAAGTCACGCTCTCGGGCAACGCGCTGGGGGTCGTCAGCTTCGGCGCCGAACGCGTCGAGGAGCGCGCCTCGATCAAGGCCTTCTTCGCGCCAGGGGGCGCGCTGCAGTTCTACACCGCGGGTAGCTCGCCGGTGTCGTTGGAATTCCTCTCGCCGAGCCACGTCGCATCGGCGCCCGCACCCTACGCGCAGAAGTTCGTGACCTCGGTGCCGCTGATCGAAACGGTGCCCGGGGCCCCCGACGCATCGGCGCTGTCGATCGAAGTCAAGATCGGTACCGCGATGCGCAAAGGCAAGCACGTGATCTTTTACGGGCGGATGCCCCGGCGCTGCCCGAAAGGCGGCTTCCCGCTGAAGTCCGAACTGCTGTTTGCAGGGCTCGGGGGGCTGGCGCCGCAGACGGTGCCGGTCGCCTACAAGGCGCCGTGCCCGCGAGCGCGCGCTTCGAGGGCTCACCAGAGCCGTCGCCACCACAAGCCGAAGCACAAACACGCGCACAAGCGCCGCGGCTAGCGCGCGTCAAAAGCTACACCCGCCCGCGTGGATCTCTGGCGCGCGAGCGGGTGCTGAGCCCGCGGAGGGGCTCAGGCGGGCACGGGAACCGCTGCGGTAAGTGTCCGCTGCGGCGCCCGTGTCCGCGCTCGTCGCGTGAGGATCACGCGGCTGCCGGCCGAGGGACTGAAGGTGATCCCGCGCCTGCGCGTGACTTCGGGCTCAGCGTCCGCGGGGCGTAGCTCGTGGCATTCGAAGGCCGCGCGTAGCACGAGCTTCATCTCCAGCTGCGCGAAGCTCGCGCCCAGGCAACGCCGCCGCCCGCCGCCGAAGGGGATCCAGGTATACGTGCCCGGGCTCTGACCCAGGAAGCGCTCGGGCTTGAAGGCATAGGGGTCGGGGTAGATCGCGGGGTCGTGGTGCACGAGGTAGGCGCTCGCGAACAGCACGACGCCGGGCTGGTACTCGATCTCGCCGATCTGGATCGGCTGCTTGACGAGCCGCGGCTCGGCGTTGGGCAGCACGGGTCGGCGGCGCTGGATCTCGTTGATCGTGGCGGTCAGGTACTCCCCGTCGGAGTCCTCCTCATCGAGCTCGGCGTGCAGTTGTCTCTGCGCTGCGGGCTGGCGGGCGATTGCCTCGAACGCCCAAGCGAGCTGCGAGGCCGTGGTCTCGTGCCCGGCGACCAAGGCCGTCACGAGCTCGTCGCGTAGCTCCGCGTCGCTCATCGGCTCGCCCTCCTCGTCGCGCGCGTCCAGCAGCAGCGAGAGCACGTCGTCGGCGTCGCTGTGCTCGCGGCGACGCTCGTCGATCAGCGCAAAGATCAGCTCGTCGGCGCGGGCGCCGATCCGTTCCAGGCGCCCGACGGGCCCGCGGCCTTTGAGCAGCCGCTGCGCGGGCGGTAGCAGCGAGAGCGGGCTCTCGCTGAAGGACAGGATCTCCGTGAGCAGACCGCTCAGTTCGTCGAGCTGGGCACCCCGCTCCAGGCCGAACACTGCGCGCAGGATGATCTCCAGCGTTAGTCGCTGTACGCGGGGGTGCAAGGCGATGGGCTGCTCCAGCGGCCACGAGGCCACCTCGCGCTCGGCGAGTTCGGACATCAACCCGGCGAGGCGCTGCATCTTCTCGCCGTGGAACGCCGGCAACAGCAGCTTGCGCTGGCGCAGGTGCGGGCTCTCATCCAGCAGGATCACGGAGTTGGGACCGATCACGGGTTCGAGGATGCGCGCGCCCTCGCCGGGGTGCAGGACCTCGGGCGGGGCCTGGAAGACCTGCTTGATCTGCTCGGGGTCAGACAGGATCACGAACGGGGACTGGCCGAGCAGGCGGATCGTGAACGGGGTTCCGTAGCGCGCTCGACAGCGCTCGAGGTAGGCGGTGGGGCGGCTCCACCAGCCGATCGTCTGTAGCGCGCTGGGTAGGCGCGGTCCGGGGGGCAGGTGGCGGTTCATGGCAACTCCTCGGGTAACGCGATGGGGGGTATAAGTGAGTCTACGCGCGTCCAGATATAGATACCGGCCCGCTGATAGCTTCGGGCTTGAAATGAGGTTTGGAAATCCGTACACGGCGACGTGATCGCGCGCCCGGCGGGCAGCGGCTTGGCGCAAGGGCTGCGCGGGGGCAGGGCGGTCGCCGAGACGCGCGTGTAATCAGGCCCGCTCGTCCCAGCGATTCGCCCAGGCCTGCAGGGGCGAGAGCGCCCCCAGTAGTGCCTGGCCTTCGTCGGTGAGGCGATAGCCCGCGCCGGCTGACTGCTCGACCACGCCGGCGTCGCGCAGCTCGCGCAGGCGCTGGTTCAACACGCTGGAGGACATCTCGCCACAGCGACTCTGTAGCTCGCGGAAGTTCAGCGGCTGCTCGCGCAGCTCCCACAAGACGCGCAGCGTCCAGCGACGGCCCAGGAGGTCGAACAGGGCCATGATCGGCCGTCCGCTGCGCGATCCCCGCGAGGGTTGACCCGGGCGCGGGGACCTTGCCGCGCGCCGCGGGCTGGCGTCAGCCTCATCTTGGGGTAGGCCGGCTCCCGGCGGCTCATCATCGCTTGTGTGCTGCGAAAACAGAAGCTAAACTCCTTGCTTCGATTGTCGAAGCGAAAGGATAGCCGAGCATGCCTGTACCGCGAATTGCGCCGCTGGAGCCGCCATATGCGCCCGAGACCGAGGCGATGTTGACGAGCTGGATGCCGCCCGGCAGCGAGGTCGAGCCGCTGCGTCTGTTCCGCACGCTGGCGGTCCACGACGGGTTGTTCTCGCGCATGCGCCCGCTTGGCGCGGGGCTGCTCGGTCATCCGCGCCTTGCGCCGCGCGAGCGCGAGCTGCTGATCCTGCGCACGTGCGCGAGGGCGGGTGCCGAGTACGAGTGGGGGGTCCACGCCGTCGCCTTCGGCGCGCTTGTGGGTCTTAGCGAGCAGCAGATCGTCGCGACGGCGACGGGCGGTGCCGAGGATGCGGTCTGGGGGGAGGGGGACGGCGAGTTGATCGCCGCGGCGGATGCGCTGTATGAGAGCGACACGCTTCCCGAGGAGCTGTGGCGGCGGCTGGCGGGCCGCTTCGGCGAGGATCAGCTCTTGGAGGTCGTGATCGTCGCGGGTTGGTATCGACTGATCTCCTACGTGATCAACGCCGCGCAGATCGAGCTCGAGCCCTGGGCCGCGCGCTTTCCCTGATGCGATGAGTTTCGGATCGCTCGAGCCGTCTAAAGGAATGACAGCGGCCCGCCGCCGGGAGCGGCCCGCGAGCCCGAGGAGTTTGAGCGAATGACGAACGTGACCGCCGGCCTGTCGACCTCGCTCGACGGCTACATCGCGGGACCCGAAGATCGCGTTGGCCAGCCGCTCGGCGTGGGCGGGGAGGGCCTGTTCGACTGGTTCAGCGACGGCGACACACCGAGCCGCTTCTATGGGAGCTTCAGGATGTCCGCGCCGAGCGCGAAGTTCTTCGACGAGTTCGCGGCTCGCGGTGGCGCGGTGATCACGGGCCGGCGCACATATGACATCGCGCGCGCCTGGGGTGGTCGCGGCCCGCTGGTGGGCCTGCCGCTATTCGTGATGACCCACGAACCGCCCGCTGAGGTTCCTCTTGGCGAGCCGGGCGACCCGCCTTACACATTCGTGAGCGAGGGGATCGAAGCCGCGGTCGAGCAGGCGCGCGCTGCCGCGGGGAAGAAGAACGTCTCGCTGATGGGGGCCAGTCTCGTGCAGCAGGCGCTGCAAACGGGATTGCTGGACGAGTTGGTCGTGCACCTGGTGCCGCTCTTGCTCGGCGGCGGGGTGCGGCTGCTGGGCGGTGGCGTTCCTGCGGGCACGCGGCTGGAGGTCGAGCGGGTAATCGATGCGCCGGGGGTGACGCACCTGAGCTATCGCGTCCTTAGGTAGTCGGGAGTTCGCCGGTGGCTGGGGGTGCGATTGCAGCGCCGGCGACCGACGCGCAGGCGCAGGGGCGATACTCCGCGCATGGGCGTAGAGCTAACGGCCCCTCAGCGGATGCTGGAGTTCGTGGGCGAGGCCTACAGCTTCGACGGGCTCGTCGAGTTTCGCGCCGGCCTGTTGGAGGTACTGGCGCGGGCGGTGCCCTCTGACTGGGTGGCCTTCAACGAGGTAAACCCCGACCCCGAGCAGACGTTCGTGCTGGTCGCGCCGCCGCTGCCCGAAGAGCAGATCCAAACGTTCGCGCGCCTGGCTCACGAAAACCCGATCCTTGCGGAGATACGGCGCACGGGTGACGGCCGCCCATGCCGGTTCTCTGACCTGATTGATCGCGCGGCACTTCATCGACTTCCGCTCTACCGCGAGTTCTACAAACAGGTCGGCGTGGAGTATCAGGTCGCCTTCACGCTGCCCGCGCGACCTCCACTGGTGCTCGGCATCGCGATGTGTCGTGGCGCGGAGGACTACAGCGCCGAGGAGGTCAGCTTTCTGACTCATGCTCGCCCGCATCTGATTCAGGCCTATCGCAACGCCGAGCTGTCTAGCGCCCGCGCCGCCGCGCTGTCGGCGCTTGAGGGAGGCCTGGATTCGCTCGGCCACCATCTGGTGCTGCTCGACCGGCACGGGCGCGTCGAGCTTGTGACGCCAGGCGCGAGGCGTCTGCTGAGCGAGCTGGAGTTGGACGGCGAGCGGCTCCCAGCGGAACTGCGCGCCTGGCTTGCGCGGCATCGCTCTAACCGCTCACGGACTGAGCCGCTGATCCTCGATCTGCAGGGCGGTTCGCTGCTCGTGCGGCTTCTCCCCACACGGGCCGAGGACAGCCGGGATATTCTGCTGCTCGAAGGCGGCGCCGGCGAGCTCAGCGTCGGTGCCCTGCGCAGTTTGGGGCTCACCTCGCGCGAGGCTGAGACTCTGCGTTGGATCGCGCTTGGGGAATCTGCGGCCGAAGCCGCGCGGCTGATGGGCGTGGCGCGTCGTACGGTCGACAAGCACCTTCAGAACGTCTACGCCAAGCTGGGCGTGTTCTGCGCGGCGGAAGCCTCGGCCACGGCCTGGGCGGCGGTCGGCGTCAGACGCCACGGGTCACGCTCGCTCGTCGGCGTTGCGGTCGATTAACGAGCGTTCTCCCCGAGGTAAATGCCATACAGTTCGTGCATGCTGGATCGGACTCCGAACAAGACGAGCTCCGACGCGTCCAGCTATCGCGCGCCCCTGATCCTGGTACTGACGTCGCTCGTCTTCGCCGTGACGGCTGCCCTCGCCGGGGACGCATCAGCCTCTGCCACGCTGCCCGTCTCACCGGTCTTCCTCAATGCGAGTAGCGCATACAACGGTCTGCAGGTCGAGCCTAGGAGCATCACCTACACCGGCGATGGAACCGGCCTCCTCGGAGGCGCCAACCCGCGCGACCATGGCCCTGGCATCGACTGGATGAGTTGGACAGCCGACATCGCTCTCGGTACCGGCTTCAACCAATTGGACAACTGCAGTCCTTCCTGTGCCGAGGGGAAGTTCAGCGGCTATCCGGTGAAGATCGAGCTGTGGCGGGCGCGGACCCTGGCGGGCACCTTGGTGTTCACGCGGATGACGATCTTCTACAGAAACAGGCGCCCGCGGGGGGCTCCCAAGCACTACACGTTCACCGACGTCTATCGCGGTGCCGGCGGAGGCTATGGCTGGGGGCCGCCCAGCGAAATGAGCTACTGCACCAATCAGTACGGCATAAAGCCGGCGGCTGGCTGCAAGAACATCCACTCGCTTCCGTAGATCCAGCGGCGTCTGAGGGCGCCGGGCCTGTGTCGCAAGCGCCCCTTCACCCCTGCCCCTTAGGGGAGACCGCGATTTTCACACGCGGCATCGGCCGGGCGTTAGAGTCGATCCACCGGAACGCTACAGCTAGGGGGTCCGACATGCGTCGCATGGGGGTCGCAACTTTTGCAGTCATCGCACTGCTGGCATTCGGCGGAGCGGTGGCCGGCACGGCATCGGCGAAGCGCCTGGTCCTGAGCGAAGACGGCATCGCGCTGGCGCCGGGCGACGGCTTCGAAATCTACGGCGTTGACAACCTCGCGGTCACGACATCGACGGGGGCTATCGAATGCGAAGACCCGTTTCACGAGACCAGCCTGGAACTCGGCGTGATCACGAACTCGGCGCCGAAGGACGAACTCCAGACCTCCAACGTCATCGGAGGTAGGCAGGAGCCGTGTCACGCTCCCTCGGGCGCCAATGCCTCGGTGTCCCTCGTCACGATCGGGACGCCGCTGAAGCTCGGCGCCAACGGTAAGGCCGTCGGTGGGCCGGTTGAGCTGGCCGTCGATTACGAACTCGTCGTCTACCACGAACAACGGTACCCCGACGTTGAATGCGTCTATAGGCACAAAAGCCTGAAGGGGACCAATACGGCGACTGCTGCGCCGCAGAAGCTCGAAATCGAACTGGGGGGTGGGTTGGCGCTCGACGTTTCGAGCAGCAGCTTCAACGCCAAGCACGTTTGTCCCAAGAAGGCCGACATGACGTTTTCGCTCGACTCCTATGAATTTGGAGTGATCGAGGAGCAGACGCAGACCTGACTCGTCGTGGGGGACGATCTGCGCCGCGCGCTGCTGCCGTATACCACGGTATACTCTGCGCCATGGCGAAGGTCATGGTGTCGATGCCTGACGATCTCCTCAGCGAGGTCGATGCTGAGGCTGTTCGTCTCGGCACGTCCCGTAGCGCCGTGCTGCGGGGGTTCGCTGACGCCGCGCTGCGCAGGCGCCGCACGGATCGTGCGGCGGCTATGGACAGGCTCCTGCGGGAGACTGCACGGCATGGCGGTGCGTCCGTCGAGCAGGTGAAAGCGACAAGGCCGTAGTGTGAGCACGCTGCTGCTGGATGCCAGCGTGATCCTTGCGGCGTTTGATTCCGACGATCAGCTACACGGACCATCAAAGGCGCTCATCGCGGATCCCGATGTGACGCTTGCGACGCTCGATCTCGCCCGCTACGAGGTAGCTAACGTGGCAGTTCGAGGCTGGTGCGCAGTTGGCCGTGTCGCTCCATTGCTCGAAGCCATTGACCGAATCTCTGGCGACGGTGGGGTCATACCCTCTACGACAACTTTGCTCAGCCGCGCAGCGAAGCTCGCCGATGAGCACACGATCTCCGTGTACGACGCCGCCTACGTTGCGGCGGCTGATCAAGCCGGCGGCGCACTGGTCAGCTGCGACATACGCGACCTCGTGAGTAAGGGGCTTGCGAGCAGTCCTGCCCGCATGCACGACCAAGAGCAGTCGTCTCCTCCGGACGAAGGCAGTACCGAAGCCCGCTCATAGCCGGCGCACCGGTGCCGACAAGAAAGATGGAGCTAGTCGGGCTCGAACCGACGACCTTCGCGCTGCCAGCGCGACGCTCTCCCAGCTGAGCTATAGCCCCAGAAGGCTCAATCCTAGCGATCGGGGCCGCTTGAATGTGAGCCTGAGCGTCGGGCTCGGGACGCGAGGGCGGGCGCCGCCCCTGCTCACTCGGGGGGAATGAACTCCGGAACGTCGAGGTCGTCTGGCTCGTCGAGATCTCGCGAGTGGCCGGCCGCCGGAGCCCCGCCGCTAGGGCTCGCCTGATCCAGGCGCGCGGTCATGCTGCCGTGTGCCAGACGCACGTCGCGCAGCAGGCGCTCCGCGTTGTTGCGCAGCGAGGCCGAGAGCTCGCGCAGGTTCCGCGACAGCTCCGTGCCCTCCCGCAGGACCTCACGTGCCACCGTGTGCGACTCGCCCACGATCTCGCGCGCATCCTCGCGCGCCTTTGCGCGCACGCCCTTTGCCTGCTCCAAGGCGTCGGCGCGCAACTGCTCCAGGTCCTCACCGCCCGCGGCACGCAGGCGCTCGGCCTCAGCCCGACCTTCTGAAAGCAGCACCTCGACCTGCGTACGGGTCTCCGCCAGCAGACGCTCGGCTTCGACGCTCGCGTCCGCAACTGCGGCGCCCGAGCGCTCGCGCGCGCTGGCCGAGGCCCGCTCGGCCTCGCGCTGCGCCGCAGCCCGCAACTGCGCCGTCTCGGCTTGGGCGCTCGCGCGCAGTTGCTCCACCTCGGCTTGGGCCTCCGCCCGAAGATGCTGTGCTTCCTCTTGGGCCTCGCCGCGCAGGCGCTCGGCCTCCGCGTGGATCGCGCTCACTGACGCCAATGCCTCATTGCGGGCTGCCTCTGCTTGCGCGCGCGCCTCACGCAGCAGCTCCTCCGCCTCCTGCTCCGCCGCCTCGATCCGATGTCCCGCCGCGCGGTCGGCCTCCGCGATCCGTTCGCGAGCGCGCCCCTCCGCCTGCTCGCGCAGCTCGTTCGCGGTCCGTTCCGCTGCCTCGACGATCGAGGCAACGCGCGCCGGGGTTGCCTCTAGCGCCTCGCGATCCGCGTCCTGCTCCTGCGCCCCGGCGGGCCCACGCTCCATATCGCCATGGTAGACCCGCCCGCTCGCCTGCGGTGTTCGCGCCATGCCGCGCCGATGGCAGAAACAGTTGGATATTCGTCCTTGCGGACAAAGGCGCGCTGGGTGATGATCGTGTCATGGCCCATTCGCCCAGCACGCGCCAGATCGCCATTGCGCTGTTCCCCGGCGTGCAGAGCCTGGACGTCACCGGGCCGCTCGAGGTGTTCTCCGGCGCCGGTCAGTTGCTCGCTGGTACTCCCGCCGCCTATGAGATCCGCACGCTCAGCTTCGACGGCCGCCCGCTGCGTACCTCCAGCGGGCTCACGATCGTCCCCGACGGCCGCTTTGAGCAGGTACCGCGCGGGCTCGACACGTTGATCGTCCCCGGCGGCAGCGGCACCCATGCTGCGGTCCGCGACGATGCGCTGCTGAGCTGGGTCTCCCATACCTCCGCTCGCGCGCGCCGCACCGCATCGGTTTGTACCGGTGCTTTCCTGTTGGCCGCCGCGGGCCTGCTCGACGGCAGACGGGCTACGACCCATTGGGTTGCGGCCGAGTCGCTCGCCCGCCGTCACCCCAAGGTGCACGTTGACCCCGACCCGATCTACATCCGCGACGGTGAGGTCTGGACCTCGGCCGGCGTCAGCGCCGGCATGGATCTGTCGCTCGCGCTCGTCGAGGACGACCACGACCGCGAGCTCGCACTCGCGATCGCTCGTCACCTCGTCCTGTTCCTGCGTCGTCCCGGCAACCAGTCGCAGTTCAGCGCCACGCTCGCTGCGCAGCAGCCCGCGCGTGAGCCGCTGCGTGAGGTTCAGCGAAGCGTGGTCGAGGACGTTGCGGGCGAGCATTCGGTCGAGGCCATGGCTGCCCGGGCACACATGAGTTCGCGCCACTTCGCCCGTGCCTTCCGCGCCGAGACGGGGGTGACGCCCGCGCGCTACGTCGAGCGCGTGCGCCTGGAGGCCGCGCGTCGGGCGCTCGAGGACGGCGAGGAGCCCATCGCCTCGATCGCCGTCGCCTGTGGCTTCGGCACCGCCGAGACCATGCGCCGCGTGTTCCTGCGGGCGCTGGCCGTCGGACCCGCCGAGTACCGGCGTCGCTTCCACGTCAGCCGCGGCCGCCAGGAGGGTGTCGCGCATGCCCGCACGCGCGGCAATCGTCAATCGATCATCAAGAAGGAGACGAGTCGATGAACATAGCCATCCTGCTCTACCCCGGCTTCACGGCCCTAGATGCAATCGGGCCCTACGAGGTGCTCAGCCGCATGCCCGGCGCCAAGGTCACATTCGTTGCCGTCGAGCCGGGTCCCGTGCTCACCGACAACGGCATGCTCAGCGTGCTCGCCGAGCGCTCGCTGCAGGAGCTCGCCGCGCCTGAGATCTTGCTCGTGCCCGGTGGCCCCGGCGAGGTCGCGGCTCGGGCTGGAGGACCCGCGCTCGACTGGTTGCGTGCCGCGCACGAGACCAGCACTTGGACCGCTTCGGTCTGCACCGGCTCGTTGATCCTCGCCGCGGCCGGCCTGCTCGAGGGCAGGCGGGCCACGGGGCACTGGCTCGCGATGGAGAAGCTGCGCGAGCTCGGCGTCGACGCCGTGCCCGAGCGCGTGGTCTTTGACGGCAAGCTCGTCACCGGCGCGGGTGTCTCCGCCGGGATCGACATGGCGCTTTCGCTCGCCGCCCGCGTCGCCGGGGAGCCCGTCGCGCAGGCGATCCAGCTCGGGATCGAGTATGACCCGCAGCCGCCGTTCGACGCCGGCGCGCCGCACAAGGCCCCCGCCGAGATCGTCGAGTTGTTGCGCGGGAACAGTCGCTTCGTCGTTGGTGAGGATGCGCTCGCGCCGAGTTCCTGAGCACATCGCCGGCCTCGCGATGTGGGAGTCCCGGGGCTTATCCCGAGCTGCCGGTTCCGGTGACTCGTATTCACACCTCTCTCGATGTGTGAAATCGTATTTTGTGCGGGTGTGCCAACATATGTTGGATTGACATTTCGGGCCACCTAGGCCCGCTGAGAATTGTCCTGCAAATGGGCACTATCCCTTGGCTGTAACCGGCCGTTCTCTCATTAACTGTTTTGGGAAAAATTGCCAAGAAAACGTGCATGACCTGTAAAACCCGTGGTAACATCGCCGCCGCTTGGACTCACATGAACTTGGGGGGAAGCGTTGGCATCCAACCGCTTGCCGAGTTTTGGTGAGTCTGTCGAACAAATTGCATAACTAAAAATGTAAGTGCGAGTGGGGAGTGGGCGATGCGGTCAACGCTGCGGTCAGTGCTGGTGTCCGTCCTGGTTGTGGTTATAGGAGGCGCACTGTTTGCCTCCGCGGGCGAGGCAGCCATCACCCGGGATGCATCTTCCTCGCCGCTAGCCGGCGCGCTCGTGTCGCCCTCGATGGACCAGCTGCTCCAAGGCGAAGGTGCGCGCTCCGCGCGGCGCGTTCGGCGCAGCAGCCCCGCGGCGGTTGCACAGCGCAGCGCGGCTCGGGTGCAGTACGAGGGATCAACGCCGGCGCGCACCGCCAGCGTGGCACAGTCAGCCTTCCCCGCTCTTGCCCAGCCTGCAGCCGGAATGCCAACCCTTGCCCATGGCCAGCGGATTCTCCGCTACGCGACCAACCAGGCGGCCGAAGTCTCACTCGCCGACGGCGGCAAAGGCCTGATCGAATCGACGGCGCCGATCGCCACGACGGTTGGGCACCGGCATGTCCCGCTCGATTTGCGACTGACCGAAGCAGGCGGCGCCTTCGTTCCGGTCCGTTCGGACGTCCGAGTCCGGGTTCCCAAGCAGCTTGAAGATGGGGGCGTCTCGCTCCCGAGCACCGGTGTCTCGCTGACACCGGTAGACGCCCACGATGCGCCGCTCACGGGAGCGCCAGGTCGGCTCGACGGTGCTTCGGTGCTCTGGCGCCATGCCGACCGCAAGGGGGCGCTCGACCTTGCGAGCGCCGCCAAGCTGACAGCGGGCGGCTTTGACCTCAGCACGATGCTGCTCTCCCAGCGCAGCTCCGGCAAGCTCTACTTCAGCGTCGGTATGCCTGCTGGTGCGCGTGCCGTCCAGACCGCGGCTGGCTACGTGCAGATTCTCAAAGGTAAGACGTTGCTCGCGACCGTGGCACCCGTGAGCGCCGAAGATGCAGAAGGGACCAGCGTGCCCGCAGCGATGAGCCTGCATGGCCACACGCTCCAGGTCTCGGTCGAGACGGCCGGCGACTACCTCTACCCGATCGCCGTGGACCCGGAACTCCTGGCCCCGCCCGACAGCACGCTCGGCGACCTCGAACACCACGAAGGAAACTGGGAATTCAAAACCACCAGCACCGCGCACTTTCAGAAGTCGACAGGCACCGAACGTCTGGAAACCAAAGGCATCGGCAACTACAACCCCGTCTCGCACGAAGAAGATGCCAGCTGGGGCTATCAGACCAAGGGCGTCTCGCACATCTACGAACTCAAAACCCAGACCTCCGCGCACAACAAAGGCAACAAAATCGAAAGCTACTTGGCGTTTATCGAACCGGGTGGGGTGAAAGAAACCAAGAAGACTCTTTCGAACGAAGCTGAAAATCCTGAATACGAAAACAAAGCTACGACGATCTGCGCGGCGAACGCCTCGAAAGTCGAAGAATGCCTGCCTGGATCGGGCAAAGCCAACAACGTGGTGGTCTTTGAGCAGGCTGCCACCGGCAATCCCGGCAGCAGCTTCGGCTTCTCGGACTCGATTACGCAGGGAATCGTCTCGATTGCCGAGCCCAGCGGCACGCATTCCACGACTCGTTACAACACGAGCTCACCCACGATCGAAGTCGAAGTCGAAGGGCTTGAAGGCGTCAAAGAAAAATTCAAACGCGTCAACGCGCTGCAGGCCGGCAACAACACTTGGCTCTCCAGACTCGGTGGCGCCGCGGGCGGCGCGATCGAACTGCAAGCCACCGACCCGGGCATCGGCGTGTCGGGCACCAAACTCGAATACGAAAGCGCCCCGAGCGTCTGGACCCCGCTCGAAGAACACAACTATCTAGGTGAAAGCGGCTGCCAGGGCGTGCAGTGCTTCGTCAGCCATGGGGAAACGTGGACGCTACCTCCGACCTTGCCCAACGGCGCAGAGAACTTGCGCTACCGTGCGCATGAGGCGATCTCCGGTACCGAATCGTCAACCACCGAAGGCAAGGCGACGGTCAAAGTCGACACGAAAAAGCCCCACGGGCTGATCATCGGTGGACTGCCGGGCGACGGCGAACTGAGCGAGCGTGTCTATGAACTGACCGGTTTCGCCAGCGACGGCGAAGGCTCGACGATCGCGAGCTCGGGAATCAAATCGATCGCGCTGTTCGTCAACGGCAAAGAAGTCGGCACCGCGGGCGGCTCATGCACGGTCGCCAACGGCGAATGCACGGCGGTGAACAAATTCACCGTCAACGGCGCCGAACTCGGGGCAGGCGAACACGGTCTCGTGATGGTCGCGATCGACAACGCCGGCAACGAAGCGCGCTACGAACAGAGAGTCGCGATCCGCCACTCCACGTCCGTGGCGCTCGGGCCGGGCTCGGTCAACCTGCAGTCCGGCAACTT
This sequence comes from uncultured Solirubrobacteraceae bacterium, assembly GCA_963697725.1. GTDB lineage: Bacteria > Actinomycetota > Thermoleophilia > Solirubrobacterales > Solirubrobacteraceae > Palsa-744. The sequence continues at coordinate 2,218,817 of OY969096.1, read as the reverse complement.
CACCCTCGGCGTGACGGACGTCTCGATGGGTAACGGCCTCACGGTCGGCCGCAGTTACGGCTCACGCGACACGATCGCAGGCGGCAACGGCTCCTTGGGGCCGGAGTGGGCGCTCAACCTGGGCAACACCGAGGGCCTTGAAGAACTGCCGACCGGCGACGTGCTGCTCACCGACTCCAAGGGCAAGCAAACGATCTTCGCCGCGCTTTCTGGAGGTAAATTCGAATCGCCCCCCGGTGACTCGAACCTCGAACTGACGCTCGAAGAAAACAAAACGACCAAACAGAAGCTCGCCTATTTCCTGAAGAACCCTGCCGCGGACACCTCGGTGAAGTTCACGCGCCCGGCAGGCACCAAGCAGTGGATGCCGACCGTGCAGGAAGGCGCGAAGCCGACCGACACGGTCACTTACAACTACGAAACGCAGCCCGCCGTCAATCTCTACTCGATTCCGGGCACGAACACCTACCCTGAAGACATCGTCGGGGGACCCGACGGCAACGCGTGGTTCATCGAGCACTTCGGCAACAAGATCGGCAAGGTCAACCCGACCGGCACGATCACGACCTATGCGACGGCGGCGGGCGCCGAACCGAGGCGGATCACGACCGGCCCCGAAGGCAACCTCTGGTTCAGCGAGAACGCGAAAAAGATCGGCAGGATCACGCCGTCGGGCAAAATCACCGAATTCCCCACGATCTTCAGCGAACACGGAAGCGAAAACATCGCCACGGGGCCCAACGGGTGGATCTGGTTCAGCGAACCGATCGCGCGCCAAATCAGCGAGATCAATCCTTCCGCCACGAACGAAAAATTCACGCGGACCGTCTTCCCGGTCGGCGCCACGCCCGGCGAAATGGCGATGGGGCCCGACGGGAACATGTGGGTCATTCTCACGGGTGCGAACAAGATCGCAAAGGTCCCGGCGAGCGGAACCGTCACGGAATTCTCGCTCCCGGCGGGAAGCAAACCGGTCGACATCACCGCCGGGCCGGGCAACAGCATGTGGTTCACGAACGCCGGCACGAAGAAGATCGGCAAGATCACGATGGCGGGCGTAGTAACTGAATATGCGCTGCCCGCCGAACCGAACGTCACGCCGGGCGCCATCGCCGCGGGCCCGGACGGCAACGTCTGGTTCACCGCTCAGGACTACGTCGGCAAGATGACGCCGACGGGCGAAGTCGGCGAGTATCTGACCAATGTCTACTCGAGCACCATGGGTATCGCTTCGGGGGCCGACGGAAACATGTGGTTTACGACCGGCGAAGCCGTCGGCTCGATTGCGCCGCCGGGAGAAGTCGCAAGACCTTTCGAAGTGCGGGCCGCGTCGCCGCCGGGGGTCTCCTGCTCGTACACGAAACTAGCGACCGAAATGAGCCCCGGCTGCCGTGCGCTCGAGCTCTTCTACGCGAGCACCGGTGCGCAGCGTCTGAGCCAGGTTTCCCTGGTCGCCTACAACCCCGCTGCCAAAAAAATGGAAGAGACCGCGGTGCAGCGCTATGAATACGACTCGCTGGGGAGGCTGATCGGGACATACGACCCTCGCATCTCGCCCTCGCTGAAGACCACCTACGGCTATGACGAAGAAGGTCACGTCACGGCGCTGAGTCAACCTGGACAAGAGCCCTGGACGTTCACCTACGGAACGATTGCGAGCGACAAGGGCACCGGGCGCCTGCTGAAGAGCGCGCGCGCGCCGGCCTCGGCCGAACTGTGGAAAGGCGAAGCGGTGGCGAACACCGAAGCGCCGAAAATCACCGGCAGTGTGATCCAGGGCGTGACGCTGTCCGTCTCCAAGGGCAAATGGTCAGGGAGCCCGAACACCTACGGCTACCAATGGCGCCGCTGCGCAAGCGCGGGGTCGTGCGTCACGATCGCGGGGGCCACCAATCCGACCTACACGCTGCAGGCAGCCGACACCGGCGACACGATCCTGGCCAACGTTCAAGCGACCAACGCCGGTGGGTCGGTTTCGAGCAACAGCGCCGAAACGGCTGTCGTGAAAACCACGACTGGGCTCGTGACCGAATACTCCGCGCCGACCGGCAGCAATTTGAAAGGCATCACCGCGGGTCCGGCGTCCGGCACGCTCTGGTTCACCGACTCGATCACGAACAAGATCTCGAAAACCACCTCCGCCGGTGCGATCACCGAATATGCGCTGCCGGCCGGGAGCGGACCCCAGAGCATTGTCAAGGGCCCGGATTCGAAACTCTGGTTCACCGACTACTCGAGCAACCACATAGGAACGATCAGCACTGCCGGCGCGGTCACCGAATATGCCGTGCCCGCCGGCACCTCGCCGTGGGTGATCGTGGAAGGACCAGACGGGAATCTGTGGTACGACGGTCTGGGCGTCAGCAAGATCGGAAAGATCACCACCTCGGGCGCGATCACCGAATACACGCTGCCGGCCGGCGAAACCGGCTCGTCGGGCATCGCCGCGGGACCGGACGGGAACCTGTGGTACACGAGGGGCAACAAGATCGGCAAGATCACCACCACCGGAACCGTCACCGAATACTCGCTTCCAGCCGAATCCAGAGGGAAAGGCATCGTCGCGGGACCGGACGGGAATCTATGGTTCGCCGAGACCGGATCGCACAAGATCGGCAAGATCACCACCTCGGGGACGATCACCGAATACTCAATGTCGATCACTCCGGAAGTCATCACGTCGAGCTCCGGATACCTGTGGGTCACGGGCAGGAACAGCAGCGAGCTGGTCCGAGTCGCGACATCGGGCGCCATTACAGAATTCCCGCTCCCGAGCGAAACCAAACCCGAACGGATCGCGGTCAACTCGCTCGGCGAACTCTGGTACACGGCCGCGGGCGACAAACTCGGCAAGATCGCTCTGAGCAGCATCGCCAACGGCGAAGCCAGGGCGCCCGAACCCGGCATCACGATCAACTACGGCGTTCCAGTCAGCGGTGCCGGCGCCCCCTACAACATGAGCGAATCGGAAGTCGCGAGGTGGGGCCAGTCCGACGACCCCGTGGAAGCCACGGCGATCACCGCCGCCGACGAACCACAGGAATGGCCTGCCAGCGGCTACAAGCGAGCAGGGATCTATTACTTGGACGAACATGGACGCCAGGTCAACCTCGCCGCCCAAAGCAGTGCTCCGGGCGGGTCTATCGTGACGACCGAATACAACGAATTCAACGACCAGATACGTACGCTTTCGGCCGACAACCGGCTGACGGCGCTCGCCGCCGGGAGCGAATCGGCTGCAAAGTCGGAACTGCTCGACACGCAGTACACCTACAACGGCGAAGGTAAAAAAGAACACGAAGTCGAAGAAGCTGGCACGCGCCTGATCGACGTGCTGGGCCCGCAGCACAAAATCAAGTACCGCGCCGGCGGGGAAGTCAAAGAATCGCTCGCGCGCCACCACGAAGAGCTTGTCTACAATCAGGGCGCTCCGGGCGGGGAAGCGCACGATCTCGTGACCGAAAAGTTCGATCTCGCGCAACTGGTCAACCACGAAGAAGTCGAAGTCCGCACGACCAAAACCTCCTATTCCGGGCAGAGCAACCTCGGCTGGGAACTGCGCTCGCCCACCTCGGTCACCGTTGACCCCGAAGGGTTCAAACAGACGACCACGACCGAATACGACAAAACCACCGGCCAGATCACCGAAGTCCGCGGCGCCGGAGCCGAAACCACGCTCAGCTACGCGACCAAATTCGGCGAAGCCGGCACCGAAGCCGGGAAGCTCAAAAACCCCTGGGGCGTCGCGGTCAACTCCGAAGGCAAGCTGTGGGTCGTGGACTCGGCTAACAACCGCGTCGAGCAGTTCAGCTCCACGGGCTCCTACCTGACGAAGTTCGGCGAAACCGGCTCAGGTCCGGGCCAGCTCAAAGAACCCCAGGGCATCGCGCTTGACTCGGCAGGGCATATCTGGGTCGCCGACAGCGGCAACAACCGCATCGAGGAGTTCAGCTCCACCGGCACCTACATGGCCACGGTCGGCTCCCTGGGCACCGAATCGGGCAAGTTCAAAGCTCCCTCGGCCCTGGCCTTCGACACCAAAGGCAACATGTGGGTCGCCGACACCGGCAACAGCCGCGTCGAGAAGTTCGACAAAGAAGCCAAATACTCATCGGAATTCTCATCGCTCGGCTCAGAACCCGGCAAGCTCAAAGAACCGAAGGGCATCGCCGTGGACGCGGGCGAACACGTCTGGGTCGCCGACACCGCCAACAACCGTATCCAGGAGTTCTCGACCACGGGCAGCCTGCTAAAGCGCTTCGGCACTCCCGGAGCCGGAGAGGGCCAGCTGAACACGCCGATCGACCTGAAGATCGACAGTCTCGGGAACATCTGGACGGTCGACTCGCTCAACAACCGAGCCGTGTCCTTCACGCCGAGCGGCGTCTTCGTCACGCAGATCGGCTTCAAAGGCACCGAAGCCGGTCAGCTCACTGAACCTCGCGCGATGGCCTTCGACGCCACCGGCAAAGCCTGGGTTGCGGACTCATCCAACAATCGTCTGGAGCAGTGGTCGAAGGGCGCCAACGCCCACGACTCAAAGACGATCTACTACAGCTCCGCCGCCAACGCTGAATACCCGACCTGCGGTAGTCGCCCAGAATGGGCCGGGCTCGTCTGCGAGACGACGCCCGCCAAGCAGCCCGAACTGATGGGGCTGCCGAAGCTGCCGGTGACGACATTTACGTACAACATGTACAACGAGCCCGAAACGATCACCGAAACCTTCGGCTCGACGACGCGCACCAAGAAAGAAACCTACGACGCGGCGGGTCGCAAGAGCGCCAGCGAAGTGACGGCCACGACAGGCGTCTCGCTGCCCAAGGTCAACTTCACCTACAGCAGTACTTTGGGTGTGCTTGAAAAAGAGACGACCGAAGGCGAAGGCAAGACGCTGTTCGAGCGAATTCGACCGTCTCGGCGAGCTGGTCAAGTACACAGACGCCGACGGCAACGTGGCCAAATACAAATACGCGGGGCCTGAAAACGACTCCCTGCTGGAAGAAGCATCGGACTCGAGCGCCTCCGGCACGAGCAAACAGACCTACGAATACGACCCCACGACCAAGCTGCGCACCAAACTGATCGACTCTGCGGCCGGCAGTTTCGCGGCCTCGTACGACGCCGAAGGCAAGCTCACGAGCATCTCCTATCCGTATGCGATGTGCTCCAACTACGTCTACAACTCGGCCGGTGAAGCGACGAGCGTGCAGTACACGAAGAGCTCCAACTGCTCAGAAAGCGAACCGGCGCTCTGGTACAGCGACACGCGCGTGCCCGCGGTCCGCGGCGAAATGCTCAGTCAGTCGAGCACTCTTGCTAACGAGAACTACGCCTACGACACACTCGGGCGACTCACCGAAACTCAGGAAACGCCGAGTGGCGAAGGCTGCAACGTGCGTGCCTATGCGTTTGACGAACAGAGCAACCGCGCGAGCTCGGTCAGCCGCACCCCCGGCACGGGCGGCGTCTGCCAGAGCGAAGGCGGCACGATCGAAGCTCACAACTACGACGAGGGTGGACGCCTGGCCGACGGAAGCATGGCCTACGACGGTCTGGGCAACGTCACCAAACTGCCCGCGGCCGATGCCGAAGGCAAAGAACTGACGAGCAGCTTCTACGTGGACAACGCCGTGGCGTCACAGACTCAGGGTGGCGTCACCAACGAATACAAACTCGACCCCGAAGGCCGTGTGCGGGAAACGATCACGGGCTCAACGAAAACAAAAAGCCACTACGACGGCCCGGGCGAAACCCCGGCTTGGACCGAATCTGCCGAAACGTGGAAGCGCAACATTCCGGGCATCGACGGGACGCTCGTGGCGACGCAGACCAACGGCGCGACGCCGGTGATCCAACTTCACGACCTGCTGGGCAACGTGGTCGGTACGATCGGCGATAAAGCTGGCGAAACGAAACTGCTCTCCAGCTACAACAGCACCGAATTCGGCGTGCCGAACGGCGGTAAAGCCCCGCCGAAGTTCGCTTGGCTCGGCGCCACGGGTGTCGAAAGCGCCTTCTCGACGGGCGTCATCACCTATGGCTCAGCCTCGTATGTGCCGCAGACCGGTCGGGCGCTTCAGAGCGAACAGGTCGAAGCGCCGGGGCAAGGTGGGGGCTCAGGGCTCGGCGCTCCCTACGAGATGCAGGAGGAACCGTGGGTGATACAGGGGACCGGACGCTTGGCAGCGGAAGCGCCGGCGCTTGAAGCGGCGCGTGAACGGGCGGCGTTTGAAGCTGCCGAGGGAACGTTCGTCGATCCTTGGGTGCACGCGAACCCGATGAACCGAAGCAAGGCCCTCTCGCTGGCTGAGGAATACTGGGAAGCCGAAGCATTCGCGGTGGTCGCCGCCATGAACGACATCCCAGCCGACGCCGTCGAGGCGCTGGGCCAGAAGTTCGGCGACTTCCTCTCCGACTTCAGCGACGCCTACAAGTGGTTCTACGATGCAGGCAGCAAGCTGAAAAAGTGCGCTGAAAACAAACGCGTGGCCAACGGTCACGCCGTGAACATTTGCTGGTTTGAATACGAGCAGATCGAATGGACTCCGGGAGTGAACGTCCTCGGCGTCAGCATCAGTCTCCCGCTGACACTGAAGTTCCCGAACTTCTCTGTCGAGCCGATCGTAAACGAGTGTCTCTATGCGCCCGGCCTGCAGTGCGTCGCCGCCGTACATGTTGAAACTGAGTTGTGAGAGCGAACGACGCCGACTCGTCGGGTTTCGTATAGAGAGCGCAACTGCAGCGACCGCGTCCATGAGCAAAGGCGCGTTGCATCGCGCCTTCTACGGCAACGCGACGGCAGTGGGGCCGCCGTCGTTGATGAATGGGAGACCGCCGAGGCCTTCCAGATCGCGTCGAGCGGTGACGATGATCCGCGAGTGCAGTCGATCCAGCGACCCGCGGTTTGGCGCTAGGGGCGCGACGGTGTGCGACTCGCCCACGATCTCATTGATCCTCGCCGTGGCCGGGCTGCCTGACGGCAGGCGGGCGACGGGGCACTGGCTCGCGGTGGAGAAGTTACGCGAACTCGGCGCCGATGCTGTGTCCGAGCGCGTCGGTGAGCACGCGCTCGCGCCGAGTTCCTGAGCACATCGCCGGACTCGCGATGTGGGAGTCCCGAGGCTTATCCCGAGCTGCCGGTTCCGGTGACTCGTATTCACACCTCTCTCGATGTGTGAAATCGTATTTTGTGCGGGTGTGCCAACGTATGTTGGATTGACTTTTCGGGCCACCTAGGCCCGCTGAGAATTGTCCTGCAAATGGGCACTATCCCTTGGCTGTAACCGGCCGTTCTCCCATTAACTGTTTTGGGAAAAATTGCCAAGAAAACGTGCATGACCTGTAAAACCCGTGGTAACATCGCCGTCGCTTGGACTCACATGAACCTGGGGGAAAGCGTTGGGCATCCAACCGCTTGCCGAGTTTGGTGAGTCTGTCGAACAAATTGCATAACTAAAAATGTAAGTGCGAGTGGGGAGTGGGCGATGCGGTCAACGCTGCGGTCAGTGCTGGTGTCCGTCGTAGTTGTGGGATGTACGGGCGCCATGCTCGCTGCCCCTGCCTTCGCAAGCGGGACGTCCGACGCTGGGTATGCGACCGGTTCGCCACTCAGCGGGACGCTCGTGGCTCCTGGCGTAGATGAACTGTTGCGCGGCGAAGGTGCTCGCGCCGCGCGCCAGGCAAGGCGCGCCGATCCGACGGCGGTCGCAGAGCGAAGCGCAGCTCGCGTGCGCTATGAGGGAGCGACGCCGGCGCACACTGCAAGCGTCGCACAGGCGGCCTTCCCCGCCCTTGACCAGCCCGCAGCCGGTACGCCGACCCTTGCCCACGGCCAGCGGATCCTCCGCTACGCGAGTGACCGAGCGGCCGAAGTCTCACTCGCCGACGGCGGCAAGGGCCTGATCGAATCGACGGCACCGATCGCCACGACGGTCGGACATCGCCACCTTCCGCTCGATCTGGGACTGACCGAAGCGGGCGAGGGCTTCGCCCCGGTTCGCTCAGACGTCCAGGTCCGGATCCCCAAGCAGCTTGAAGACGGGGGCGTCTCGCTCCCGAACGCCGGTGTCTCGCTGACACCGGTCGATGCCCACGGAGCGCCGCTCGCGGGTGCGCCGGGTCGGCTCGACGGTGCTTCGGTGCTCTGGCGCCACGCGGACCGCAAGGGCGCGCTCGACCTCGCGAGCACGGCCAAGCTGACAGTGGGCGGTTTCGACCTCAGCACGATGCTGCTCTCCCAGCGCAGCTCCGGCAACCTCTACTTCAGCGTCGGTATGCCTGCTGGTGCGCGTGCCGTCCAGACCGCGGCTGGCTACCTGCAGATTCTCAAAGGTAAGACGTTGCTCGCGACCGTGGCACCCGTGAGCGCCGAAGACGCGGAAGGCACAAGCGTGCCGGTAGCGATGACCCTGCACGGTCACACGCTCCAAGTCTCGGTCGAGACGGCCGGCGACTACCTCTACCCGATCGCCGTGGACCCGGAACTCCTGGCCCCGCCCGACAGCACGCTCGGCGACCTCGCAACCCACTCCGGCAACTGGGAATTCAAAACCACCAGCCTCACCAACTTTCAGAAGTCCACAGGCACCGAACGACTGGAAAGCAAAGGTATCGGCAACTACAACCCCGCCTCGCACGAAGAATTCGCCGCCTGGGGCTACCAAACCAAGGGCGTCTCGCACATCTACGAAGTCAAAACCCAGACCTCCGCGCACAACAAAGGCAACAAAATCGAAAGCTTCTTGGCATTCCTCGAACCGAGCGGGGCGAAAGAAACCAAGAAGATTCTTTCGACTGAATTTGAAAATCCCGAATACGAAAACAAAGCCACGACGATCTGCGCGGCGAACGCCTCAAAAGTCGAAGAATGTCTGCCTGCATCGGGCAAAGCCAACAACGCGGTGCTCTTCGAGCAGGCTGCCACCGGCAATCCCGGCGGCAGCTTCGGCTTCTCAGACTCGATCACCCAGGGGATCGTCTCGATCGCCGAGCCCAGCGGCACGCACTCCACGACCAGCTACAACACGGGCTCGGCCACGGTCGAAGTCGAAATCGAAGGGCTCGAAGGCGTCAAAGAAAAATTCAAACGCGTCAACGCGCTGCAGGGCGGCAACAACACTTGGCTCTCCAGACTCGGTGGCGCCGCGGGCGGGGCGATCGAACTGCAGGCCGCCGATCCGGGCATCGGCGTCTCGGGGACCAAACTCGAATACGAAAGCGCCCCGGGCGTCTGGACCCCGATCGAAGAACACAACTATCTGGGCGAAGGCGGCTGCCAGGGCGTGCAGTGCTACGTCAGCCACAAAGAAGGTTGGACGCTGCCTGCGACGGTGCCCAACGGCGCAGTGCCCTTGCGCTACCGAGCGCACGAGGCGATCTCCGGTACGGAATCGCTGACAAGCGAAGGCAAGGCCACGGTCAAAGTTGACGCGAAGAAGCCCCACGGGCTGATCATCGGCGGGCTGCCGGGCGACGGCGAACTGAGCGAACGCCCCTACGAACTGAACATCTACGCCAGCGACGGCGAAGGCTCGACGATCGCAAGCTCGGGAGTCAAATCGATCGCGCTGTTCGTGGACGGCAAAGAAGTCGGCACCGCGGGCGGCTCCTGCACGGTCGCCGCCGGCGAATGCACGGCGGCGAACAAATTCACCGTCAACGGCGCCGAACTCGGGGCCGGCGAACACGGCCTCGTGGTGGTCGCGTTCGACAACGCGGGCAACGAAGCGCGCTACGAACAGAGAGTCGCGATCCGTCACTCGACGCCCGTGGCGCTCGGGCCGGGCTCGGTCAACCTGCAGTCCGGCGACTTCGCCCTCGGCGCGAGCGACGTCTCGATGGGCAACGGCCTCACGGTCGCCCGCAACTACAGCTCCCGCGACACGATCGCAGGCGGCAACGGTGTGCTGGGGCCGGAGTGGAGCCTCAACCTGGGCAACACCGAGGGCCTTGAAGAACTGCCGACCGGCGACGTAGTGCTCACCGATGCGAAGGGCAAGCAGACGATCTTCGCCACGATTGGCGGCGGCAAATTCGAATCCCCCCCCGGTGACTCGAACCTGCAGTTGACCCTTGAAGAAAACAAAACGACCAAACAGAAGCTCGCCTACTTCCTGAAGAACCCCGCCGCGGACACCTCGGTGAAGTTCACCCGCCCGACGGGCAAGCAGTGGGTGCCGACCGTCCAGGAAGGCACGAAGCCGACCAACACGGTCACCTACGCCTATGAAAGCCAGCCTGCCGTGAATCTCTACGCGATTCCGGGCACCAACACCTACCCCGAAGGGATCGTCGGCGGGCCCGACGGCAACGCCTGGTTTGTCGAGCACGTCGGCAACAAGATCGGCAAGGTCAGCCCCACCGGCACGGTCACGACCTACGCGACGGCCGCGGGCGCCGAACCGAGGCGGATCACGACCGGTCCCGAAGGCAACCTCTGGTTCAGCGAGAACGCGAACAAGATCGGCAGGATCACGCCGTCGGGCAAAATCACCGAATTCCCGACGATCTTCAGCGAACACGGAAGCGAAGCGATCGCCACGGGGCCCAACGGGCTGATCTGGTTCACCGAACCGTCGGTGCGACGACTCACCGAGATCGAACCGTCCGGCACGAACGAAAAATTCTCACGGACCACCTTTCCGGTGGGTGCCACGCCCAAGGAAATGGCGGTCGGCCCGGACGGGAACATGTGGGTCGTTCTCGAAGGCACCAACAAGATCGCCAAGGTCCCCACGACCGGAGCCATCACTGAATTCTCACTCCCAGCGGGAACCATCCCGGGCGACATCACCGCCGGTCCGGGCAACAGCATGTGGTTCACGAACGGGGCCGCGAAGAAGATCGGCAAGATCACGATGGCGGGCGCAGTGACTGAATACGCACTACCTGCCGAACCGAACGTTACGCCCGAACACATCGCCAAGGGCCCGGACGGGAACGTCTGGTTCACCGCCCAGCACTATGTCGGCAAGGTGACGCCGACGGGCGAAATCAGCGAGTATCTCACCAGCGTCTTTTCGCCCAGCGTTGACATCGCTTCGGGCGCAGACGGGAACATGTGGTTCACCAACGGCGAAGCCGTCGGCTCGATCGCGCCGCCCGGGGAAATCGCAAGGCCCTACGAAGTGAGGGCGCCGTCGCCGCCGGGGGTCACCTGCTCCTACACCAAAATACCGACCGAAATGAATCCCGGCTGCCGTGCGCTCGAGCTGTTCTACACGAACACCGGCCCGCAGCGTCTGAGCCAGGTTAACCTGGTCGCCTATAGTCCCGCGACGAAAAAAATGGAATCGACCGCGGTGCAGCGCTATGAATACGACTCGCTGGGCAGGCTGATCGGGACGTACGACCCTCGCGTCTCGCCCTCGCTGAAGACCACCTACGGCTATGACGGAGAAGGTCACGTCACGGCGCTGAGCCCGCCCGGACAAGAGCCCTGGTCATTTACCTATGGGACGGTCGCGGGCGACAATGGCCCCGGGCGCCTGCTGAAGGCAGTGCGCGCGCCTGCCTCGGCCGAACTGTGGAAAGGCGAAGCGGTGGCGAACACCGAAGCGCCGAAAATCACCGGCAGTCTGATCCAGGGCGTGAAGTTGTCCGTCTCCAAGGGCAAATGGTCCGGGAGCCCGAACAGCTTCGGCTACCAATGGCGCCGCTGCACGAGCGCGGGGTCGTGCACCACGATCGCGGGGGCGAACAACCCGACCTACACGCTGCAGGCGGCCGACACCGGCGACACGATCCTGGCCGTTGTGCGGGCGACCAACGCCGGTGGGACGGTCTCGAGCAACAGCGCCGAAACGGCCGTCGTGAAAACCACGGCTGGGCTCGTGACCGAATACACCGTTCCGACCGGCAGCAAACCAAAAGGCATCGCCGCGGGTCCGGCGTCGGGCACACTCTGGTTCACCGACGAGACCCCCAGCAAAATCTCGAAAACGACCTCCACCGGCGCGATCACCGAATACGCGCTGCCGGCGGGAAGCGCACCCGTCGGCATGACCAAAGGGCCCGACGGAAGGATGTGGTTCACCGAGTACACGGCCAACAAGATCGGCGCCATCACGACGGCCGGTACGGTCAGTGAATATGCGATCCCGGCCGGCAGCTCGCCTTGGGCAATCACGGAAGGCCCCGACGGGAACCTGTGGTTCACGAACATCGGCAGCAACAAGATCGACAAGATCACGCCCACGGGCACGATCACCGAATACACACAGAAATCGAAAGGCCCAGTGGGTATCGTCTCGGGCCCGGACGGCAACCTGTGGTTCGTCGACGGCACCAGCAACAAGGTCGGCAAGATCACGACCTCCGGGACCGTCACCGAATACTCGCTTCCGGGGGAAGCCAGTCCGAAGAGCATCGTGGCGGGACCCGACGGAAACCTGTGGTTCGTCGACAGCGGAACCCACAAGGTCGGCAAGATCACGACCTCGGGTGTGATCACCGAATACTCGCTGTCGATCACCCCGGAAGTCATCATGTCGACCTCTGGGTACCTCTGGGTCACGGGCAAAAGCAACAACCAGCTGGTCCGAGTCGCGACCTCGGGCGCCATTACAGAATTCCCGCTCCCGAGCGAAGCCAAACCCGAACGGCTCGCGGTCAACTCGCTCGGCGAACTCTGGTACACGGCCAGCAACGACAAACTCGGCAAGATCAGCTTGAGCAGCATCGCCGACGGCGAAGCCAGGGCGCCGGAACCCGGTATCACCATCAACTATGGGGTGCCCCTCACCGGCGCCGGCGCTCCCTACAACATGAGCGAATCGGAAGTCGCGAGGTGGGGGCAGTCCGATGACCCGGTGGAAGCCACGGCGATCACCGCCGCCGACGAACCACAGGAATGGCCCGCGAGCAGCTACAAGCGCGCGGGGATCTACTACATGGACGAACATGGACGCCAAGTCAACTTCGCCAGCCCGAGCGCCGAACCGAACGGCTCGATCTCGACGACCGAATACAACGAATTCAACGACAGCATCCGCACGCTTTCGGCGAGCAACCGGCTGACGGCACTCGCCTCCGGGGGCGAATCGGCTGAAAAGTCGAAACTGCTCGACACGCAGTACACCTACAACGGCGAAGGTAAAAAAGAACACGAAGTCGAAGAAGCCGGCACGCGCCTGATCGACACGCTGGGCCCGCAGCACATGATCAAGTACCGCGCCGGGGGAGAAGTCAAAGAATCGCTCGCGCGCCACCACGAAGAGTTCGTCTACAACCAAGGCGCTCCGGGCGGAGAAAAATTCGATCTGCTGACCGAAAAGTTCGACCTCGCGCAACTGGTCAACCACGAAGAAGTCGAAGTCCGCACGACCAAAACGTCCTATGCCGGGCAGAGCAACCTCGGCTGGGAACTGCGCTCGCCCACCTCGGTCACCGTAGACCCCGAAGGGTTCAAACAGACGACGACGACCGAATACGACAAAACCACCGGCCAGATCACCGAAGTCCGCGGCGCCGGAGCCGAAACCACGCTCAGCTACGCGACCAAATTCGGCGAAGCCGGCACCGAAGCCGGGAAGCTCAAAAACCCCTGGGGCGTCGCGGTCAACTCCGAAGGCAAGCTGTGGGTCGTGGACTCGGCTAACAACCGCGTCGAGCAGTTCAGCTCGGCGGGCTCCTACCTGACGAAATTCGGCGAAACAGGCTCGGGCCCCGGCCAGCTCAAAGAACCACAGGGCATCGCGCTCGATGCCGCCGGGCACATCTGGGTCGCGGATACCGGCAACAACCGGATCGAGGAGTTCAGCTCCACCGGCACCTACATGGCCACGGTCGGCTCCCTGGGCACCGAATCGGGCAAGTTCAAAGCCCCCTCGGCTCTGGCCTTCGACACTAAAGGCAACATGTGGGTCGCCGACACCGGCAACAGCCGCGTTGAGAAGTTCGACAAAGAAGCCAAATACTCATCGGAATTCAGCTCGTTGGGGAGCGAACCCGGCAAACTCAAAGAACCGAAGGGCATCGCGATCGACTCCGGCGAACACGTCTGGGTAGCCGACACGGGCAACAACCGCATCCAGGAGTTCTCGACCAGCGGCAGCCTGCTCAAGCGCTTCGGCGCCCCCGGAGCAGGCGAGGGCCAGCTGAACGCCCCGATCGACTTGAAGATCGACAGCCTCGGCAATGTCTGGACGGTCGACTCGGCCAACAACCGAGCCGTGTCCTTCACGCCGAGCGGCACGTTCGTCACGCAGATCGGCTTCAAAGGCACCGAAGCCGCCCAGCTCACAGAACCGAGGTCCCTGGCCTTCGACGCCACCGGCAAAGCCTGGGTCGCGGACTCGGCGAACAACCGCCTGGAGCAGTGGTCCAAGGGCGCCAACGCCCACGACCAGAAGACGATCTACTACGGCGCGGGCACGAACGGCGAATACCCGAGCTGCGGCGGCCACCCGGAATGGGCTGGGCTGATCTGCGAGACATTGCCCGCCAAGCAGGCCGAACTGATGGGTCTGCCGAAGCTGCCGGTGAGGACGTTCACGTACAACATGTACAACGAGCCCGAAACGATCACCGAAACGTTTGGCTCGACGACGCGCACCAAGAAAGAAACCTACGACGCGGCGGGGCGCAAGAGCGCAAGCGAAGTGACGGCCACCACCGGGGTATCGCTACCCAAGGTCAACTTCGCCTACAGCTCCACATTGGGTGCACTCGAAAAAGAGACGACCGAAGGCGAAGGCAAGTCGCTGTCGACCGAATACAACCGCCTGGGCCAGCAGATCAAGTACACAGACGCTGACGGTAACGTCGCCAAATACAAATACGCCGGCCCCGAAAACGACTCCTTGCTCGAAGAAGTATCCGATTCGAGCGCCTCGGGCACGAGCAAACAGACCTACGAATACGACCCCACGACGAAGCTGCGCACGAAACTGATCGACTCGGCGGCTGGCAGCTTCGCGGCCTCGTACGACGCCGAAGGCAGGCTCACGAGCGTCTCCTATCCATATGCGATGTGCTCCAACTACGTCTACAACTCGGCGGGCGAAGCGACGAGCGTGCAGTACACGAAGAGCTCCAACTGCTCAGAAAGCGAACCGGCGCTCTGGTACAGCGACACGCGCGTGCCCGCGATCCGCGGTGAAATGCTCAGTCAGACGAGCACGCTCGCAAGCGAGAGCTACGTCTACGATTCGCTCGGTCGACTCACCGAAACGCAGGAAACGCCGACCGGCGAAGGCTGCACCGTGCGTGCCTATGCGTTTGACGAACAGAGCAACCGCGCGAGCTCGGTCAGCCGCACCCCCGGCACGGGCGGCGTCTGCCAGAGCGAAGGCGGCACGATCGAAGCTCACAACTACGACGAGGGTGGACGCCTGGCCGACGGAAGCATGGCCTACGACGGTCTGGGCAACGTCACCAAACTGCCCGCGGCCGATGCCGAAGGCAAAGAACTGACGAGCAGCTTCTACGTGGACAACGCCGTAGCGACGCAGACGCAGGGTGGCGTCACGAACGAATACAAACTCGATCCCGAAGGCCGCACACGCGAAACGACCACTGGGTCGGTCAAAACGATCAGCCACTACGACGGCTTGGGCGAAGCCGTCGCCTGGACCGAATCCGCCGAAAAATGGGTGCGCAACATCGCCGGCATCGACGGCGCGCTAGTGGCGACGCAAACCAACGGCGGAACGCCGGTGCTACAACTGCACGATCTGCAGGGCGATGTCGTCGCGACGATCGGCGACAAAGCCGGAGAAGCCAAACTGCTCTCCAGCTACAACAGCACCGAATTCGGCGTGCCCAGCGGCGGCAAAGCTCCGCCGAAGTTCGCTTGGCTCGGTGCGGCAGGCGTTGAAAGCTCCTTCTCGACGGGCGTGATCACCTACGGCGCAACCTCCTACATCCCGCAGACCGGCCGGGCGTTGCAAAGCGAGCAGGTCGAAACCCCAGGGCGCGGCGGCGGCTCGGGCCTGGGGGCTCCCTACACGATGCAGGAGGAACCGTGGGTGATGCAGGGAGCCGCTTTGCTGGCCGGCGAAGCGCCGGGCCTGGAAGCGGCGCGTGAACAGGCGGCGCTGGAAGCGGCGATCGCGGCCGCCGGCGAAGGCCACGATCCTTCGCCCCTGCTTAGCTTGGCCGACGCCCGGATCAAGGGTGAACAGTTTTTGAAGATCCAGACGGCGGCCGAAATAATCAACTTCATCGGATCGATCCCGGACGAACTCGTCGAGAAAGTTGCCGGTATAATCTTCGACAAATTCAGTGTCGATATCGCCTTGAACTGGTATCACGAAGCGGGCGCAAAACTAAAGCTGTGCTCCTATCAGTACAGTCGGGGAATACGGAAGTGCCGCTTCACCACTGAGGAAATTACGGTCGGCTGGGGCCCCCTGAGCGTCAGCTTTACCAACCTAGGGGTGGCGCCTATAGTTGAAAAGTGCTACTTCAGCCCGATCTACATCGAAACCCCGGTGCCGATCTGCCTGGGGCTGAAACAGGCGGTGCCACCCATCGCCAAATACAAATAGGCCGAACGTCTCAATGGGGCCGTGGCTCGCCCGATGCTCGGGCGGGCTCCGATTCCCAGGGCGCCGTGCGTGCTCGGGTCGTGGCGGCACAGAGCGGGGGTGCGATCGAAGCGGGCGGCCACAGACGAGCCGAGGCCGCCCGCTAATCTGCGATCTTCCATGGCCGAGCCTTCCGAGCACGTCTACGACCCCCGCGAGATCGAGTCTCGCTGGCAGCGCGTGTGGGCGCAGGAGCGCACGTGGGAGGTGACCAACGAGCACGATGCGGGCGGGCGCTCCAGCAACTCCTACGTCCTGGAGATGCTGCCCTACCCCAGTGGCGAGCCGCACATCGGCCACCTGAAGTGCTACGCGGTGGGCGACGCGATCGCGCACTTCCACCGGCGCCTAGGGCGGCGGGTACTGCACCCGATGGGCTACGACGCCTTCGGCCTGCCCGCCGAGAACCACGCGATCAAAACCGGCGAGCACCCCCGCGACTCGACAGCGGCCTCGATCGCCTCCTTCCAGCGCCAGTTCCGCTCCTGGGGCATCTCGATCGACTGGTCGCGCGAGCTCGCGACCTCCGAACCCGGTTACTACCGCTGGACGCAGTGGATCTTCCTCGAGCTGTTCCGCGCCGGGCTGGCCTATCGCAAGGAGGCTGCGGTCAAGTGGTGTCCGCACGACCAGACAGTGCTCGCGAATGAGCAGGTCGATGTCGAGGGCCGCTGCGAGCGCTGCGGGCACCTCGTCGAGGTGCGCCAGCTCGAGCAGTGGTTCCTACGCATCACCGACTTCGCCGAGCGGCTGCTGAACGATCTGGAGGAGATCGACTGGCCACAGAACGTCAAGACCATGCAGCGCAACTGGATCGGGCGCTCCGAGGGTGCGGAGGTCACGTTCCGCTGCGAGGAGCTTCAGATCGACTATCCGGTCTTCACGACGCGACCCGACACGCTGTTCGGCGCGACCTTCTTCGTGATGGCTCCCGAGCACCCCGACGTGCTGCGGCTGGTCGAGGGGACCGAGCACGAGCACGAAGTGCACGAGTACGTCAACGTCGCGCTGAACGAGACCAACGAGGAGCGCGGCAACGCCGAGAAGCCCAAGACCGGGGTCGCGCTCGGGCGGACCGTCACGAACCCCGTCAACGGCGAGCAGATCCCGATGTACGTGGCGGACTACGTGCTGATGGAGTACGGCACCGGAGCGATCATGGCGGTGCCCGCGCACGACGAGCGCGATTATGCCTTCGCTAAGACCTTCGGCCTGTCGATCAGGCGCGTGATCGAGCCCGCCGGCGGCAGCGACGCGGCCGACGCTGAGGAGCTGCCCTACACCGGCGACGGCGTGCTCGTCAACTGCGGTGCCGAGTTCGACGGCATGCCCAACCGCGAGGCGCTGGGCGAGATCGTCCGCTGGCTCGACCACGAGGGCAAGGGTCACGCCTCGATCAACTACAAGTTGCGCGACTGGTTGGTCTCGCGTCAGCGCTACTGGGGCGCGCCGATCCCGATCCTCTACTGCGAGACCTGCGGTGCCGTGCCGGTGCCTATCGAGCAGCTCCCGGTGGAGCTCCCGGATGTCGAGGACTACACGCCGAAGGGGCGCTCGCCGCTGGCGGCCGCCGAGGAGTGGGTCAACACCACCTGCCCGCAGTGCGAGGGCCCAGCGCGCCGGGAGACCGACACGATGGACACGTTCGTCGACTCCTCCTGGTATTTCCTGCGCTACTGCGACCCGCACAACGACACCGCGGCCTGGGACCCGGAGTCGCTGCGCGAGTGGATGCCGGTCGACCAGTACATCGGCGGGGTCGAGCACGCGATCCTGCACCTGATGTACGCGCGCTTCTTCTGCAAGGCGCTCGCCGATCTCGGCCACCTCGACTTCCAGGAGCCCTTCCAGGCGCTGTTCACGCAGGGCATGGTCACCAAGGACGGCGCGAAGATGAGCAAGTCGCGCGGCAACGTCGTCTCGCCCGCGGCGCTGGTCGAGCGCGTGGGTGCGGACACCGCGCGCTGCTACACGCTGTTCATGGGGCCGCCCGACCAGGACGCCGAATGGTCGGACTCGGGCGTCGAGGGCGTCCACCGCTTCCTCAGTCGCCTGTGGCGGCTAGCCGCCGAGACCGCCGAGCGCGGCCCGGCGCCCTCGGAGGAGTTCGACGTCTCCGCAAGCATGGAGGGCGACGATCTGCTGCTGCTGCGCAAGACACATTGGGCGATCGACAAGGTCAGC
Source organism: uncultured Solirubrobacteraceae bacterium (assembly GCA_963697725.1). GTDB lineage: Bacteria > Actinomycetota > Thermoleophilia > Solirubrobacterales > Solirubrobacteraceae > Palsa-744. The sequence goes on along the minus strand of OY969096.1, from coordinate 2,200,101 downwards.
GGCGACCTGCGCCGCTTCGCCTTTAACACCGCGATCGCCGCGGTCATGGAGCTGCTCAACGACTGCTCGCGGCTGCGCGAGTCGGTCGAAGGGGAGACCTTGCGCTTCGCGCTCGCCACCGGCGCCTCGCTGCTGTTCCCCTTCGCCCCGCACGTCTGCGCCGACATCTACGAGCGACTCACGGGCGCGCGCGTGTGGGAGGCCGACTGGCCCCGCGCCGAGGAGGAGCTGCTCGAGTCCGACGCCTATGAGCTGGTCTGCCAGGTCAACGGCAAGTTGCGCGACCGCGTGCAGGCCACCGCGGGCGCGGGTCCCGAGGAGCTGAAGGAGCTCTGCAAGCTCGCCTCCAACGTGCAGGCGCACCTCGACGGCAAGGAGATCGTCAAGGAGATCGTCGTGCCGGGCAAGCTCGTCAACCTGGTTGTCAGGTAAGGCCTAAAGCGCCGGTTCCCACCGGTCTCGCCGGTACCAGCGGTCACCCGCCAAACCGGACGGTCCTCGTCGGAAACATGAAACAGCTCTGAGCAGGCGAGGGGCTAGGCGCCGATTTGGCTCCGCGCAAGGGAGAATGAGCCAAGTAGGCGGCACCGATCGAGCGCACGATCGGCTGCGAGGAAGGCAACGGCGGCAATCGAGCGACAATTGCCCCTCGATCAGTCCCTCGGGAGAGTCCGGAGGTAGCGGCTGAAGCGCGGGGAAAGCATGTCAGCTCACTGGAAGGCATTCTGCAACGTCGCAACCCGACTTGTGTCGAGAAGGCGTATCGCCGTTGCTCCAGACACCCTCCTACGTTTGTGTCCGTGCTCCCTTGCAGGGCCTGTGTCGAGGCGTCTAATGCTAATCACGAATCTCAGGACGGTGAAGCATGACCAGGATCGCGGTGTTGATCGGCCTTGTCCTCGGAATGGCATCGGTCTTGATCTCGACGGGATCGGCGATGGCCGAATTCACGTCTAAAACAAAATCAGCGCATGGCAATGGAGAACTCGTCGAATTCAAGTTGGAAGCCGGCGGCGCCACAGTTCTTTGCAAGGCCTTCACCGAAGGCGCAGGCGAAGCTACGTGGAAAATCACGAGTGGCGGAAAAGAAGCGGAAAAAGGCCCCGATCTCCAAGTGCACGCGGCGAAATGGGGGAAATGCACGGCTGAAGCCAGCGGGCTGAAAGGAGTGTCAGCGGAAGTAAGCGGATGCGAACTACAGGTCGAAGAGATCAAAGAAGAAGTCGAACACTCTGCCAAGCTCGTCACGACGTGCACGATAAAAGCCTCTGAATGCACGATTACCCTTGAACCAGGGGAAAACGAAAAACTCACCAACGTCAAGGTCTATCCCAGCGGGAAAGAAGATGAAAGCGTCGGGTTTGAGCCCAACGTTGCGAACGCTGTCACCAAAGTCAGCGCGGGATGCTCGCTCGCAGGAGTCAAAGCGAGCAAAGAAGGAAAGATCACCGGCGCTTGGGAAATGCAGCAAGTCCAAGCTCAGCGCGTCGTCGAATTTACGGCGTCGGCTACCCGGCGATTTTATACAGGCGCTAACAACTTAGGCGAAATCATAGTGACTGTGGCAGCGGGATTTGTTGGAACCAAGCCTTCCATAACCCTTGCCCCGACCCCTGCCGGAGGATTTGCTATCGATGCAGCGGAAGTGGCGACGTGTGAAATGAAAGCCTTCCTATCGTTGGGGGAATCGTGCATCGTGAAAAAATACAAATACAACGCACCTGCTGGAGGGGCGCGCGGCGATATCTTCGTAGCGGGTCCCAATAACCACGGGTACATTCTCCTGACAAGGGGATCGTGAAGCGACCGGACAAGGAGCACGTGCGCGGTAGACACCGGCGGGGTGCGTGCTCCGGTCCGAGCCGTATTGCTGCTCGTCTCGTCAACTCCCTAGACTCGTCAGATGCCCGAGCTCAAGCCCGTCTACCTGATCCACGGTGACGATCACGGCGCCGTGGCCGAGCGGCGGGCGGGGCTGCGTGCGCTGGCCGAAGGGCCGGGCTCTGAAGCGAGCGTCGAGCTGCTGGACGGTGAGGACGCCACGCCCGCGGGCGTGGCCGCGGCGCTGGCGGCGATGACGCTCGCGGTGGGGCGGCGCGTGATCGTGGTGGACGGCGTGGAGCGCTGGCGCCAGGCCGACATCGAGCAGCAGCTCCTGCCACTGCTGGGCGAGATGCCGCCCGAGACCACGCTCGCGCTGTTCGCGCGCGAGGAGGCGCGCGCGAAGGCGCCAGAGGCGCTGCATCAGGCCGTCAAGCGCGCGGGCGGGCAGGTCGTTGCGCAGCTGACGGTAAAGCCGTGGGAGCTGCCGAAGTGGGCTCGCGAGCAGGCGGGACGCATGGGCCTGTCGCTGGATCCGGCCGCCGCCAAGGCGCTCGTGTCCCAGGTCGGGGAGCGCCAGCAGCGGCTGCTGCGCGAGCTGGAGAAGCTGGCGCTCGAAGGTGAGGCCGAGGGCGGGGAGGAGCAGTCTGGCGCCCGCAAGGTCGCGGTCGAGGAGATCGAGCGGCGCACCGCGCACTCCGCCGAGTTCCGTGCCTACGCGCTGGCTGACGCGCTCGTTGGCGCCGATTCGCGCGAGGCCACGCTGCTCTACATGCACCTGCGCGACCAGGGCGAGCGCCTGTCGGGGCTGATCTACCTGATGGCCTCACGCCTGCGCGAAGCGCTCGCGATCGCGGTGCGACTACAGGCGGGGGAGTCGGTCGCGACGGTCAAGCGCGGGTTGCGCATGCCGCCGCGCGCGGCCGAGCGCTTCGTCGCGGACGTCGCACGCAGCGATCCCGACAAGCTGCGCGCCGCACTCGGCGTGCTCGCCGACCTAGAGCTGGACTCACGCGGCGGCGCGGTGATCGCCGCCGACCGCGATCCGTTCGCGGCGCTCGGCGAGGAAACGCTCGCGGTACGGGCTATTCGCGCAATCGCCGCTTAGTCTGGTCCCGCCAATCCAAGCGGTCGCTAGTCAAGCGAGACAAGGACGCAGGGAGCCGTGGCGTGCTCTGCACGCGAGCGACCGAGGACGCCGTATCGCGCCGGCTAGCGGCCGCTGCGCAAGCGCGCAGCCCGGGACTTCTTGTGCGCACCGTTGTTGCGGTGCAGCGCTCCGCGCTTGACGGCCTTGTCGATCGTCGAGACCAGCTCGCGGTGCGTGGTGTCGGCGGCGGCGTCATCGCCCTCGCCCACAAGCGACTCCAGCTTGCGGAAGTGCGTCTTGATTGCCGAGGTGTACTGGCGGTTCTCCAGACGCTCGCGCTCGGAGCGCAGGATCCGCTTCTTCTGTGAATGGATGTTGGCCATGAAAAGAGCCGCGCGAGCCCGGAATCGAACTGCCAGGGCGCGCCGCGGAGAGCCGTACTATAGCGGCCTTGTCTGAGTCTGGAGAAGCTGGCGGGGATGGGCCCCCCGACGCCGAGGGGCCGCCCGCCCCGGCGGCGGAGTCGCTCACCGAGGAGGAGTCCTCGGCGCTAATGGCGGAGCTGCCGCCCGCGGAGGAGGAGCCCCAGCTCCCGGTGCCGCCGGTCGGGCGTGGGGTGGCGCGCAACACGGCGATCTTCTCGATCGCGACAGGCATCTCGCGCGTGGTCGGGCTGTTGCGCGAAATCGTGGCCGCGAGCTTCTTCGGCACGGGTGGACCGGCCTCGGCGTTCACGCTGGCCTTCCAGGTACCGAACCTGTTCGCGAACCTGTTCGCGAATGCCGCGCTGTCCGCGGCGTTCGTTCCGGTGTTCACCGAACTGCTGCAGAAGGGCCGCAAGAAAGAGGCCTTCAGGCTGGCCTCCACGCTGTTCTGGATCATGCTGATCGCGCTGGGCGCGGTCACGGCGATCTTCATCCTCGCCGCCGGGGTGATCATGCCACTGTTCGTCGGCGACACCTTCAAGCCCGAGCTGAACGTGCTGCTGGTGGGGCTCTCGCAGATCTTGTTCCCGGTCGTGCTGATCCTAGGGCTGACTGGGATTCTCGTCGCGGTCCTGCAGTCCTACGACCACTTCACGATCCCGGCGATCTCACCCGCGGTCTGGAACGTCGTGATCCTGGTGCTGCTCATCATCCTGCGCCCCCACTACCGGGGCGGTTTCGAGAACGGCAACCAACTGCACGCCTATGCGATTGCGGTCCTGGTAGCGACGTTCGTGCAGTTGCTGCTGGCCGCGGCCGCGCTGAGTCGGATCGACTTCCGCCTGCAGATGCACATCGACTGGCACGACCCGCGCATCAGGCAGGTGTTCACGCTGATGCTGCCGGTGACGATCGGACTCGGGATCGTCAACCTCGACCAGCTAATCAACTCGGTGTTCGGCACGCTGGTCTCCGATGAAGCTCCGCGCGCGATCGACAACGCATTTCGCGTCTACATGCTGCCTCAGGGGCTGTTCAGTGTGGCCGTGGCGACCGTGCTGTTCCCGACGCTGAGCCGCATGGCGGCGAACCGCGACGTGAGCGCAATGCGCCGCGCGGTGGGGATCGGGATGCGCCAGATAAACCTGCTGCTGATCCCGGCGGCGGCGTTCATGGTCGTGTTGCCGAACCCGATCGTGCGGCTGCTGTTCCAGCGCGGCAACTTCAACGCGCACTCGACCCACATCGTCGCGGTGGCGCTGTTCTGGTTCGCGTTCAGCCTGCCTTTCGGGGGTCTGAACCTGCTGCTGACGCGGACCTTCTTCGCGGTGCAGCGCCCCTGGATCCCGACGCGCCTGGCGGCGATGAACATCGTGATCGACGTGATCGTCAGCGTCGGCCTCTACAAACCGCTCGGGATCGCCGGGCTGATCATCGGCACGGTGCTCGCAAACGCGGTGATGACGTTCCTGCAGGCACAGCGTCTGCGGATCGGCTTCAACGGCCTCCTGGAAGGCGCCCAGACGACGATGATCACCGCGCGCATCCTCGTCGCTTCGGCGCTGCTGGCCGGCGTCTCCTGGTTGGTCTGGTGGCTGTTGAACGACCTGTTTGGCAGCTCGCTGATCGCGCAGATCATCAGCGTGGGGGGCGCGGGTCTCGCGGGGACGTTCGTGTACGTGCGCGCGGTGCTGGCGATGCGGGTGCCCGAGGCCCACCAGGTACACCGGCTGATCGCCACCCAGTTCGGTCGGGCCTGAACGGCGAAACGCGGCCGGGCGAGCCAGAGGCTCGCCCGGTACCGCTCCGGTCTTGGTTCGCCCTTGAACTTCATACGTCCCAGGACTGTGTGTCATTGCCTGGGCGGCTTGACACTCCCGACACCTGGACAGGCCGCCGACCCGAAGGCCGGCGCGTAGCCGCGGTTGAGGCCGAAGCCTCGTTGTCGAGTGGGCGATCCGCCGGTCACTAAAGGCTAGCGCGCCGAGCGCCGGCGATGTGAACTCCCCCGCTCACCGGGGGCCGCCGCCTTCTACTCTGTAGCGGCCCATGGACCAACGCCAGATCCGCAACTTCTCGATCATCGCCCACATCGACCACGGCAAGTCGACGCTGGCAGATCGGATCCTCGAGCTGACGCACACGGTCGCGGCGCGCGAGATGCGCGCGCAGCTGCTGGACTCGATGGACCTGGAGCGCGAGCGCGGGATCACGATCAAGGCCCAGGCGGTGCGTGTGTTCTACACGGCGCGCGACGGCGAGACCTACCAACTGCACCTGATCGACACGCCGGGGCACGTGGACTTCACCTATGAGGTCTCGCGCTCGCTGGCGGCGTGCGAGGGTGCGCTGCTGGTCGTGGACGCGGCCCAGGGGGTGGAGGCACAGACGGTGGCGAACACCTACCTGGCGGTGGAGTCGGGCTTGGAGCTGATCCCGTGCCTGAACAAGATCGACCTGCCGGGCGCGGAGCCGGAGCGGGTTGCGGGCGAAGTCAGCGAGCTGATCGGCGAGGACCCGGAGTCGATCCTGAAGATCAGCGGCAAGACGGGGGAGGGCGTGGCGGAGGTGCTGGAGGAGCTGATCGCGCGCGTGCCGCCACCCTCGGGCGACCCGGAGGGGCCGCCGCGGGCGCTGATCTTCGACTCGGAGTTCGACCAGTACCGCGGCGTGATCGCCTACATCCGGGTGGTCGACGGCACCTTCAAGAAGGGCGAGGCGATCCGCGCGATGGCCACGGGCACGGAGGCGGACATCGACGACATCGGCGTGTTCAGCCCGCAAATGATGCCGACGGACCAGCTGGCGGCGGGCGAGGTGGGCTATCTGATCACGGGCCTGAAGGACGTGACGCTACTGCGCGTCGGAGACACGCTGACGACCCGTACGAGGACGTCTGGACCCGGCAGCCGGGCCGCGGGCGAGGAAGCGACCGAGGCGCTGCCGGGCTATCGCGAGGTCAAGCCGATGGTCTTCTGCGGGCTGTTCCCGATCGACTCCGACGATTACCCCGACCTGCGCGACGCGCTGGAGAAGCTGGTCCTGAACGACGCAGCGCTGTCGTGGGAGCCTGAGACCTCCGACGCGCTGGGCTTCGGTTTCCGCTGCGGCTTCCTGGGCCTGTTGCACATGGACATCGTGCGCGAGCGCCTGGAGCGCGAGTACGACCTGGAGCTGCTGGCGACGATGCCGTCGGTGGAGTTCGACCTGACGCTGACGAACGGCGAGGAGCTGGAGGTGCACAACCCGTCGGACATGCCGGACCCGGGCACGATCGAGGAGATCCGCGAGCCGTTCATCCAGGCGTCGATCATCGCCCCGAAAGAGTTCGTGGGCGCGGTCATGGAGCTGTGTCAGGAACGCCGGGGCGTTCACTCCGGGATGCACTACCTCTCGCCGGAGCGCGTGCAGATGAACTACGAGCTGCCGCTCGCGGAAATCGTGCTGGACTTCTTCGACCAGCTGAAGTCACGCACGCGCGGCTACGCCTCGCTGGACTACGAGCTCAGCGGGATGAAGCCCTCGGATTTGGTGAAGCTCGACGTGCTGCTCGCGGGCGACACGGTTGAACGCGCTGTCGATGGTCGTGCACCGCGACAAGGCCTACGAGGTGGGACGCACGCTGACGGAGAAGCTGCGCAAGCGGATCCCGCGCCAGCAGTACGACGTCCCGATCCAGGCCGCGATCGGCGCGCACGTGATCGCGCGCGAGACCGTGAAAGCCTTCCGCAAGGACGTGATCTCCGGCTGCTACGGCGGCGATATTACGCGCAAGAAAAAGCTCTTGGCCAAACAGAAGGAGGGCAAGAAGCGGATGAAGCAGGTCGGCCGCGTGGAGGTGCCCCAGGAGGCGTTCCTCGCGGTGCTCGAGCTCGGCGACGAGGACTAGCGCGTGGAGGGAGCGCGGCGCGAGCCAGTGCGGCTGCTGTTTGTGTGCCTGGGCAACATCTGCCGCTCGCCGACGGCCGAGGGCACGATGCGCGCGCTGGTGCGCGAAGCGGGGATGGAGCAGGAAATCGAGCTTGACTCGGCGGGGACCGGCAGTTGGCATGTGGGCAGCGCGCCGGATGAGCGCGCCACGGCTGCGGCGGCTGGCCGGGGGGTCGTGCTGGAGGGGGCGGCTCGCCGTGTCCGGGCGGAGGATTTTGATGATTTCGATCTGATCCTGGGGATGGATTCCTCGAACCTGGCGGACCTCCGGTCGCTGGCAGAGGGCGATGAGCAGCGCGCGAAGGTGCGACTGCTGCGGGAGTTCGACCCCGCGAGCGAGGGTGCTAGCGAGCTCGACGTGCCGGACCCCTACTACGGCGCGGGCGATGGCTTCGAGCGGGTGCTCGACCAGGTGCAGGCGGCCTGCTCGGGCTTGCTGGCCCAGATTCGAGCGGGCGAGCTGCCGTGAGCCTGCCGCCGGGCGCGCGCGAAGCGCGAGCGGTGGGCGGCGGCGACATCAACGAAGCGTTTTGCGTGCGGCTCGCCGAGGGTCGCGAGGCGTTCGTGAAGACGCGCAAGGACGCGGAGCGCGGTGAGTATGCGACCGAGGCGGCTGGTCTTCGCTGGTTGGCACAGGCGGATGGGCTGCGCGTGCCCGCGGTGTTGGAGGTCTCCGAGAGCTATCTGGCGTTGGAGTGGATCGAGCCGGGGCAGTTGGACGCGACGGGCGAGGAGGAGCTGGGGCGCGGGCTGGCCGCGACGCACGCCGCGGGTGCGCCGGGCTTCGGCGCGTGGGAGGGCTCGAGTGCCGCCGGCTGGCTGGGCTCGCTGCGCGTGTCAAACGAGTCCACCGCGGACTGGCCGAGCTTCTACGCCGAGCGCCGCCTAGTACCGCTGGCGCGCCAGGCGCGTGATGCCGGCGCGCTCGACGGCGAGGGCGCAAAGGCACTCGAGCGCGTATGCGCGCGGCTGCCCGAGCTCGCGGGCCCGTCAGAGCCGCCCGCGCGCCTGCACGGCGATCTGTGGTGGGGCAACGTACACGCCGACGCCGAGGGCCGACCCTGGCTGATCGATCCCTCGGCCTATGGCGGGCACCGCGAGGTGGACCTAGCGATGCTGGCGCTGTTCGGCGCGATCCCCGCGCGCGTGCTCGACAGCTACCAGGAGGCCACGCCGCTAAGCGAGGGCTGGCGCGAGCGCGTGGGGCTCTACCAGTTGCTGGCGCTGCTCGTGCACGCGCTGCTGTTTGGTGGCTCCTACCGCGAGGCCGTTGTGCGGATGGCGCTGCGCTACGGCTGAGGCCGCGTCCCGCCGGATGCGCCTGGTCGGAGTCGTCGGTATGCGCACAGAGACCCTGGCAAGCCGACGCCGGCTGTACCTGCTGGCGCGTGTGGTCGTCGCGCGCAACTATCGCCAGCCGCTGACGCTGTTGATGGTCGCGGGCGCAGTTTCCAGTTCGCCACGGCAGCTGCAACGCGCCTACGCGCAGTTTGGTGACTCCAGTTTTCAGGAGGACCTATTCGCGCGGCGCATGTCGGTCGCGGCGCAGCTGCTCGCGGATCAGCCCGCGATCCCGGTACGCGACGTGGCGCGGCTGGTTGGCTACCGCCAGGCGCCGCCCTTCGCGCGGGCGTTCCGACGGCGCTTCGGCATACCCCCCGCGCGCTATCGCGAGCAGGCCCGGGCGCATCGCGCGCATCAGGCGAAGCTGCGCGCGGGCTCCTCGGCGACGGTGGCTGCGTCTGGGGGGACGGTCTCAGCACGCGCGAGCCACAGCCGCATCAGCGTGCCGCCCCCCGCCACGCGCTCCGCCGCCACGCGCCCGCCCTGCTGCTCTGCGACTTGGCGCACGATCGCCAGACCCAGCCCTGAGCCGGGGCGCCCGCGCGCCTCGGCGCCACGGTAGAAGCGGTCGAACACATGTGGCAGGTCTGCGGCCGAGATGCCGGGACCGTGGTCGCGGACCGTCAGTTGCCCGTCGCTCAGCGCGATTTCCACGGGCTCATCCGGCGGGCTGTACTTCGTGGCGTTGTCCACCAGGTTCTTAATCGCCCGCTCCAGGCGCGCCGGCACGCAGGGGGCGATCGTGGGTTGCAGCGAGAGTCGGAAGCTGCTGGCGGGCGAGTTCCTGCGCGCGCGCTCGACCACGTCGCCGACCAGCAGGTCCAGGCGCGTCTCCTCCGCCGATGCGTGACGCTCTTCACCGCGCGCCAGTTCGATCAGGTCGTTCATCAGCAGCGTCAGCTCCTCGATCTGCTCCACCACGTCGCTCAGCAGGCGCCGGCGGTCCGCCAGCTCCATGTCCTCGGCCTGCTGCAGGATCTCGATGTTCGTGCGCAGGCTCGTGACCGGGGTGCGCAGCTCGTGTGAGGCGTCGGCCACGAGCTGGCGCTGGGCATGCACCGAGGCGTCGAGCGCGCTCATCGAGCTCTCCAGCGCGTCGAGCATCGCGTTGAAGCTGCGCGCCAGGCGCCCGATCTCGTCCTGACCCACCGAGGTGATGCGACCGCTCAGGTCCTGCGTCAGCGTGACGTGCTCGGTGGCCTGGGTGAGTCGCTTCAGCGGCAGCACCGCGGCACCTGCGACCAGCCGCCCAAGCACCGCCGCCAGCGCGATGCCGCCGAGGTCCAAGAGCGCGAGGATCAGCCGTAGCCGGCTGAGCAGGCTGTCGACTTCGGTCAGTGGCTGCGCTAGCTCGATCGCGCGCCCGCGGCCGAAGGGCTCGGCCAGCACGCGCAGGTGCAGGCCGTTCACGCGTGCGTCGCGGAAGAAGGGTTCGCCGCCGTGCTCGGCCAGGCTACGCGTCGCGGAGTCCACCGGGAGCGAGACGTTGCGTGCCGAGCGCACCACGATCGTCCCGGCGGCGTTGACCACCTGCTGGTAGCCACGCACCTGGTCGGGGCCCGGCGGCAGCTTGCCGAACAGGTTGCGGGCCACGGGTCCGTAGCGCGCCAGCCCCGCGCCTTCTTCGCTCGTGCTCGAGGCGCTTTCGCCGGAGTTTTTATCCGAGCCGGACAGCCCGTTCAGGTCCAGGCCCAGCCGTTCACTATCTCGCTTCGCCGCCGCCGTGCCCGCATCGCCGGGTTTTAGAAACCGCTCCAGGCGACCCGCGGTGCGAGCGCGGTTGTTCAGCTGCTCGTCGACCTGACTGTGCAGCTGATTGGAGGTCAGTAGGTAGGTCAGCATCGAGGCGAGGACGACCGCGACCGCGACCGCGACCGTGGAGGCGAGGGCGATCCGCCGGCGGAAGCTCACGCCGTCCCTCGCAGTACGTAGCCCACGCCGCGCACCGTATGCAGCAGGCGCGGCTCCTCGCCGTCCTCGGTCTTGCGGCGCAGGTAGCCCATGTAGACGCCGAGCGAGTTGGAGGTGGCGCCGAAGTCATAACCCCATACGTGCTCGAAGATCTCCGAGCGCGTCAGCACTTGGCGCGGGTGGCGCATGAACATCTCCAGCAGTAGGAACTCCGTGCGGGTCAGCGCCAGCGTCCGCTCGCCGCGCCAAGCCTCGTGCGCGAGCTGGTCCAGGCGCAGGTCCTCGAAGCGAAGTGGGCCCTCATGCTCGTCCTCCTCGCCCGAGCGGCGCAGCAATGCGCGCACGCGCGCCAGCAGCTCGCGCAGGGCGAAGGGCTTGACTAGATAGTCATCCGCGCCCGCGTCCAGGCCCGCCACGCGGTCGTCGACCTGCTCGCGCGCGGTCAGCATCAGCACCGGCGTGCGATCGCCCCCGTCACGTAGGCGGCGGCAGACCTCGAGGCCGTCGACGTGCGGCATCGCGATGTCGAGGATCACCGCGTCATAGGCTGCGCCCGCCAAGCGCTCTAGCGCCTGGCGGCCGTCGATCGCCTGCGCCACCTCGTAGTGCTCCAGGGTCAGCGCGCGCGAGAGCGCGCTCTGGACTGCGGGCTCGTCGTCGACGACCAATATGCGCGCCTGTTCAGTCATCTCGTTCTGAAGCGATCCCACGTCGCGTCGCCGGTTGCGCGCGATCGGGGGGTTGTAGCTGCTTCTGAGGCTACCGTGAAGCACGTGCGCGATCGCCAGACTGGGGAGCAGGGGGGCTTCGAGGAGAACGCCGAGGCCATGAACCTGCAGTCGCGCACGCTGCGCACCAGCATCCTCAGCCTCGCGGTCTTCTTCGGCATCTACGTGGCGCTGCTGCTGGCGGTGCCGGACCTGCGTCAGGCGCTGGACGCGCTCTCGCACGCGGACCCCTCGCTGATCGCGGCGGCCGTGGCGCTGGAGCTGCTCTCCTGCGCGGGCTACGCGATCCTGTTCGGGCTCGTGTTCGGCCAGCTCGGCGCGCGGCTGTCCTCGCGCCTGTCGCTGTCGGAGCTCGCGGTCAACTCGGTCGTCTCGGTCAGCGGCCTCGCGGGGATCGCGCTGGGCGCCTGGGTGCTGCGCAGCAAGGGCATCTCCGCGGACCGGATCGCGCGGCGCTCGGTGCTGATCTTCGCGCTGACGAGCGCGGTCAACGTCGCGGCGGTGGTCGTGATCGGGGTGCCGATGTGGCTCGGCCTGCTGCCGGGCTCGCGCCGCGCCGTGCTGACGCTGCTGCCCGCGATCGCGGCGCTCGCGCTGATCGTGGGCACGCTCGTGCTCGCGGGCTGGGCGCGTCGCGCCGCGGCGCGCAGGCCGCAGGGTGGGCGTCGCGCCGTGGCGCTGAAGGCGCTCGGCGACGGGGTCGCGGACGCGCTGCAGATGCTGCGCGAGCACGACCTGCGGCTGCTGGGCGCGGTCGCCTACTGGCTACTGGACAACGTGGCGCTGTTCGCCTGCATCGCCGCCTTTGGCGAAGCGCCGTCGTTTTGGGTCGTGGCGATGGCTTACCTGGTGGGCATGCTCGCGAACTCGATCCCGATCCCCGCGGGGATGATCGCGGTGGAAGGGAGCCTCGTGGGAATGCTGCTGCTGTTCGGCGTGCGCCCCGCCTCGCACGTCGTGGTCGCGGTCGTGATCTACCGCGCGATCTCGCTGTGGATCCCGGCGGTGCTGGGCTCGCTCGCGTTCCTGAGCCTGCGCCGCGAGATCGGCAAGCCGCTGGAACCGCGCGTCTCGGGCTAGGAGAGGCTGTTGGCGAAGGCCAGCGCGGCGCTGGCTTTCTGACAGGCGTGCGCGGGCAGGTGTTCCATCACTGCCTTGACCCGCGCGCTCTGCGGACCCGACAGGCCGGGGCAGTAGATCGGCGCGGGCAGGTTGGCGCTCGCGCCGGGCGGCGCGTTCATCGGTAGCAGCCCCAGCGCCGCGCGGTAGGCGTGCGCGAAGCTGTCTGAGAACAGGTCGATCGCCAGGCGCCCGGAGTAGAGCTCGATCGAGCGACCGCCGTCGTAGACGGTCGCGGGCACGCCGCGCACCACGATGTTGCGCTGCGGCCCGAGCGTGGTGTTCGAATGCAGGCGGTAGATCACCGAGGTCACCTGTAGCGGCAACACGCAGCTGCCTCCGCCGAAGATGCCTTTGCCTTTGACGCAGTCGCCGTAGTAGACGCTGTCGCCGAGCGAGTTGATGTAACCCTTCTGACCGTCGGCCGCCGACAGCGTGTGGCCCAGGAAGCTGGGACCCACCCAGTACACGCGGAAGTAGGGGAAGGTCTTGGCTTCGGCCAGCTCTGTCGCGGTGATCGGCGCAGGCTGGCCCGTGCCGCAGCCGCTCGCGAGCGCGGTTACGAGCAGGGCGAGGCCGGTCGCGAGCGCGATTCGCAGGCTGCGGCTGGCGGAGTCGTTCGAGAGCATGGCCGTCATTATCTTGGCGTGGCCAACAGCTCCACAGCTACTTCCGGGCCGCTCAGCGGTTCTGAGGGGTACAGAGCCGCTGTCGTAGAGGCGGACAGGCCGGGGTCCGGTGGGGTAGCACACCGGACCCCGGTTGATCTTCTCACTCAGCGCTTGCGGACCGCGCCACTGGGCTTGGTCAGCGCCGTGCTCGCACTGCTGGCATGGTTGCTGCTCGCGCCCCGCACCCCCGACCTGGCGGCTGCGGCCTACCGCCTGGACCTGTTTAAGCACCTGGGCTTCGCGGTCTATGACGAGCACTGGTACGCGGGCCACGACCTGCCCGGCTACAGCCTGCTGTTCCCGCCGCTGGCTTGGCTCTTGGGGCTGCGCGCGGTGGGGGCGCTGTCGGTGCTGCTGTCGAGCTTTTGCTTTGAACGGCTGGTCGCGCCTACTTACGGAGCATCCGCGCGTTGGGCCTCGGTCGCGTTTGCGCTGGCAGCGGTGGGCGATGTCTGGATCGGGCGGCTGGCCTTCGCGCTCGGCGTGTCGTTTGCGCTCGCGGCCGCGCTGGTGAGGGCGGGCGGCGGGGAGGCGTCGGGACGAGGGCGTAGCGCCGTGGCGATGTTGCTCGCGGCGATGAGCGCGGCCGCGAGCCCGGTCGCGGGCGTGCTGCTGGCGCTGGCCGCGCTGAGCGAGGCGCTGTGGCGGCGCTCGTCCCGGCCGCTGTTGGTGCTCGCGCTGCCCGCCGCGATCGTGGTGCTCGCGCTGGCGGGGCTGTTCCCCGAGGGTGGGTCTGAGCCCTATCCCACGGTCTCCTTCATCGCCACGGTGCTGGTGGTGGTGGCGTTCGCCTGTGCGCTTCCCCGTGGCTCGGGGCGGCTGCGGCTGGGGGCGGGCGTCTACCTCGTGGCCTGCCTCGCGTTTCTGCTGGTGTCCACGCCGATGGGCAGCAACGTCGAGCGCTACGGGGTGCTGCTCGCGGGGCCGCTGCTGGTCTGCGCGCTCGGCCCGCGAACATCCGTGACCGCGCGCTCGCGGATGTTCGCGGCGGTGGCGTTCGCGGCCTGGGCGGTGTGGGCGGGCTGGGGTCCCGTGCGCGAGACGCTCGCGGTGGCGGGTGACCCCTCCACGAACGGGGCCTTCTATGCGCCGGTGGAGCGCTTTCTGGCGACGCACAACTCCGCGCCCGTGCGTCTGGAGGTGCCGCTGACGCGGACGCACTGGGAGACCGCGGAGCTTGCCCCACGCGTGTCGCTGGCGCGGGGCTGGGAGAAGCAGCTGGACGTGCGCTATGACGGCGTGCTGCTGTCCGCGGGGCTGGACGCCGCAGGTTACGAGCGTTGGCTGCGCCAGCAGGCCGTGGCCTACGTGGCATTGCCCGACGTCAAGCTCGATCCGTCGAGCTCGCGGGAGGGACGGCTGATCCGCGCGGGGCTGCCCTATCTACACGAGGTTTACTCAAGCCCGCATTGGCGGATCTATGCGGTGCGCGACCCCACCCCGATCGCCACAGGCCCCGGCGCATTGACGGCGCTGGGCCACGATTCCTTCGCGTTGCGGGTCGATCAGCCGGGGAGCTTCCTGGTGCGCGTGCGCTACACGCCCTACTTCGCGGTTAGGAGTGGTAGTGGCTGTGTCGCTCGCGCCGACGGTGGCTGGACGCGTGTCTATGCGCCGCGGCGTGGGCCTTTGCTCGTGCGTGCGAGCTTTTCGCTGGGCCGGGCTTTTGGGGCTGGGCGCTCGTGCCCTGCTGGGTAGCGGGAGCCGTGTTCTCGTGGCGCGGTGCGAAGGCGTAGAGACCGGTCAATCCCGTCAAATAAATATTCTTGCCGTCGGAAATCACGGGGTCGAAGGACCCGGTGTGAAGCTCGAAGGACAGCCTCCCGGTCGAGATCCCGAGGCCGTAGGTGGTGTGCGTCCCGAGGTCGGCGAAGTAGACCGTGCGACCCACGATCGTGGGGGAGCCGGAGATCTTGCCGTGGGCGTCGAACTTCCAGGCGACGTGGCCGGTGCGGGCGTTGAGGGCACGGAAGCTGCCGTCGTAGGAGCCGATGTAGATCGTGGGGCCGAGGCCCGGGGCGTTCGTGACCGCGGGGGAGGAGTAGACGTAAGCGCCGGTCTGCACCGCCCAGTCGAGCTTGCCGCTCGCGGCGTCGTAGGCGTAGACGCGGCCGTCGGTGTTCCCCAGGAAGATCCGCCCGTAGTCCGCGGCGGGGGTCGAGTAGAAGGTGCCGTTGCCGAGCAGCGCCCCGCCCGAGTCGCTGATCCACAGGCGCCGGCCGCTGCGCTCGCTGATCGCCTGGACGTGGCCGGAATAGTCGCCGAAGTACAAGACCCCCTTGCTGAGCGTGAGGCTCGCCTTCACCGCGCCCGCGGCGTGGTAGCTCCAGATCACATCGCCCGTCTGCGTGTTCAGCGCGTAGACCGTGCCCTTCTGGGTGCCGAAGATCACCTTGCCACGATCGACCATCGGCGAGGACTCGCTGGGGCTCGGCAGGTTTCGGTACCAGTCGATCGAGCCGTTGCTCGTGTTCAACGCCCAGATGCGCCCGTTGCCGCCGCCGGGACGCGAGAGCACCGTCACATAGAGCAGCTTGCCCACGACCGCGGGGGTCGAGGCCGACAGGTGGCCCACGCTGCGCGTCCAGATCGTGTGGCCCGTGGTCTTGTTCGTCGCCCGCAGCACGCCGTTATCCCCGAGCTGGAAGATCTGCTCGCCGCTGATCACGGGCGGAAACTCCAAGAGCGTATGTGCGTTGTTGACCCACAGGCGCTTGAACGGGGCATGCAGGCTCGCGGGCGCGGGGAAGAAGCGCGTGTGTTCCTTTGAGTAGCCGTATAGCGGCCAGGTGAAGTCGTCGATCGGCTGCTGCGGCAGTTTGGGGGTCGGCGTGGGGACGAAGCGCGCGTTCGGGTGATAGATGCTCCCGGTGCGGTCGTGTTTGTAGATGTAGGCCCCCAGCGCCAGCGCCCCCAGCAGCAGGACCAGGCCGCCCGCCGCCGTCGCGAGGCGGGCGCGTTTCGAGCGTGGGATCAGTCGCCTGAGGCGGTCGTTCACGCGGGCGTGGGCCGCTCTAGGCGGCGAGCTTGCGGGAGGAGCGGGACTCGCGCGAGGGGACGGACTGGACCGGCGATGCCGTAGAGGCTTGCACGGAAGACGTCTGTTGGCGTAGCTCGCGACGAGAGCGGGCGATCGCGCGGCTCTGGCGCGGCTTTAGCCTTCGGCTTTGGCGTGGCTTCGGCGCTCGGGCTTGTCGTGCCTGCGCGGGGGAGCGGCGCGCGGCGCGGCCCGTCGCGCGGGCCAACAGACGCGCGGCCGTGAGCGCGATCAGCCACAGGCTCGCGGCCGCCAAAGGCGGGAGCGTGAGCCCGGACACGAGCGCCAGCACGTCGTGACTGCCGTTCAACGACCAGTTCCATAACAGGTAGTCGCCGATCGTGAGCCCGGAAACGATGGCCAGGGGCCGGTGGGACACGTTGCACACAGTAAAGGCCTCGTAAGACGGACGGGACCTATGATCGGCGGATGGGCGCGGCCAGCGGCGAATCGGCGATCTTCAGCGTGGGGATGCTGCGGGGCCAGAGCGTGCTGGTCACGGGCGGCGGGACCGGGCTTGGCAAGGCGACCGCGCTTGAGCTCGCGCGCTGCGGGGCACGGGTTACGATTGCTGGGCGTAGGGAGGACGTGCTGCTTGCGGCCGCGGCCGAGATCGATGGGGTCGTCGACGGGGGCGAGGCCGGGGCGGACCGCGGGGTTCGCACGGTCGTCGGCGACATTCGCGAGCCCTCGGATGCCCGCGCGATCGTGGGGGCGGTGCTCGAGCGCGATGCGCGGCTCGACCTGCTGGTCAACAACGCGGGCGGGCAGTTCTTCAGCCCCGCGGAGCTGATCGCCTCCAAGGGCTGGCGTGCGGTCTGGCGGCTGAACGTGCAGGGGATGCTCAACATGGCTGAGGCCGCGTATGAGCTTGCGTTTGCCGGAAGTGACGAGGGAAGGGGCAGGCGGATCGTGAACGTGACGCTCTCCCCGCATCACGGGATGCCCGGGATGGCGCACTCCGGCGCGGCGCGGGCCACGGTCGAGGCTTTGACGCGGGAGTTGGCCGAGCGCTGGGCTTCGGACGGGGTGAGCGTCGTGACGATCGCCGTCGGGACCTTCGACACCGAGGTCATGGTCAAGTACCCCGCGCCCGTGCGGGCTGGTATGTCGCGCTCGGTGCCGCTGCAGCGGTTGGGCACGCCCGCCGAGCATGCCTGGCTCGTGGCGCTGCTCGCCTCGCCCGTGGGGGGTGCCTTCAACGGCTCCACCGTCACGCTCGATGGGGCTCGGGACAACTGGTTTGGGCCTTGGCCGCCCGTAGGGTTGGTGGATGAGGCGGGGGAGGTGCCCGTGGAGGAGCGGCGGTAGGGACGGGGCTAGGGCAGGCGGTGGCGCGGGAGCGGCGGTAAGATCGACTCAACGGCGTGCGGGCGAAGTGTTGTGGTTGCACAGAAGCCTTCCAAGCTTCTAGGGCGGGTTCGATTCCCGTCGCCCGCTTGCCAGCCACGGGGAGTGGCGCAGTCTGGTAGCGCACCCGGCTGGGGGCCGGGCGGTCGCAGGTTCAAATCCTGTCTCCCCGACTACCCGCAGACGAATGTCTGCGGTGGTCATATGTGCCCTGCATCAACCCAGATGGATATCCGGCGACTGCGCGATTGCCGCGAGGAGATCCTGCGATATGCCGCGGAGCACGGCGCCCGCAACGTTCGCGTTTTCGGCTCGATGGTGCGAGGAGAGGCCCACGCGACGAGCGACGTTGACCTCCTGGTCGAGATGGAGCCCGGTCGGAGTCTGCTCGATCTCGTCGGTCTGTGGCAGGATTTGGAGGATCTGCTGGGTACCGAGGTCGATGTGCTCAGCGATGGCGGCGTGAGTCCGCATCTGCGTGAGCGCATCTATGCCGAGGCTGTGCCTCTGTGAAGGACGAGCGTGCGTACCTGCTACATGCGGTCGAAGCAATCGATGCGATCCTGAGCTACACGGTAGAAGGCCGTGACGCCTTCTTCTCGGACCGAAAGACGCAGGATGCTGTCATCCGTAACATCGAGATCATCGGCCAAGCGGTCAAGGGAATTTCGGATGACACCCGTGTGCTTGAGCCGGAGGTGCCGTGGCGGCAGATTGCCGGAATGCGCGACAAGCTCATCCACGAATACTTCGGTGTCGATCTTGCGCTCGTCTGGGATGTGGTCGAGCGCGAACTCCCGGTGCTGCGCCCACAGTTGGAGAGGTTGGGCCAACGTTTGGGGAGCAGTTCCGAGGACCGGCCAGCTTCCTGATACCGGTACTTCCTGTGATAGCTGCGCTTCGGAGGACGTACGGCGGCGCGATCACGGCCCGTAGGGAATATGTGGCTCTCGACGAGTGTGGGCGTGTCCGAGACTTAGGCTCAGACGGATAATCCCGCGGCGCGCGTCGCTAGTTCGGGTGTCGTACGGCGTTCACCGGATCTTGCCATGCGTCTGGCGTCTGACTGGGACGATCTGCGGCCCATGGGCCTCGCTCGAAATGGAGTCGCGTATCGAGGGTGAGTTGGAAACCGAGCGCCGGAAAGCCAACTTGAACCTTACTCCCCGACTACCAAAAGAGCCTATGATTGCGGGCCTCTGGAGCGCCGGCGCGAGGTGGCTCGCAGCTGAGATGTTCTATTCGTGTTCTATTCCTCGTCGCCACCACCAGGCCGTCGACCAGCACCGCTGAGTCGGCGCTCGCTGTGCTTTCCCGACCCGGGCCAAACGCTCGGCACCGAGGCCACCGGCCACCCACTGGTCTCGGGCCGTCAGTCTGAACGCCCCGGCGTCCGCTTAGTCTCGCTCGCGCGATCGACGCTCCGGCCGTACCTACGGCGCCAGTTGATACGCGAGTGCCGTCAGCTCTTTCGTGATGACCGAGAGCCAACGCTCTTGCAGCAACGGGTTTTCTTCGTTCCAGTCACGAAGAAAGTGACCGCTCGATGATCCCGGATAACGTCGTCCCGCAAGCTGGATTGTCGCGAGGTCAATCTCGCGCTTCGCGTGGTCCGAGCCGTGCGCCACGCGATGCCTTATGGCTGCAAACCACGCGAGGCGTGTCGCTTGAGATCCGAGGACTTCAGCGTGTGCGCCACCTACAAACCACATTTGGCAGCGGCTAAGCACGGCAGCTGGGTTGTGCCACAACAGGTATTCCCGGGAGCCGTACAGAGCGTTTCGCGCATCCGCCGGATAGCGAAACGGCCCGCGACCGGGAGCAAGCGTTGGAACGTTTCCCGCACGCTCGTACGCACACATACACCGAACAAACGTCTCCTCGAGAAAATTCTCCCACCCGATGAAGATGCGCAGATACGCCATCTCGTACAGCGCCTGGAGGCGTGACCGGCGAAGCTCGCGAGCCTCAAGCGAGCCGGCTCGCGTCCGCACGTATGCGCTCCCCCGCCGCAGCTAGACCCGTGGCAGTCGTCGCAGCCTCATCGAACCGGCTCGCGAACGATGGCATCCGCCGTGCCATGCCTAGAAGGCGGCATCATAGATGCCGCTAAGCCGTACCCGTCTCGGTTGTATGTTGTCGGTCTGGCGAAGCGATGCGTTGACAAACGCCGCATAGCGCCGCGGTACCTCGTCGTCGGTACGTGCGGTCACGATCGCGTCTGACAGGCGCGCAACCGTTGCGCGCAGGCCTCGCTCATCATCGCTCGACAACGCCTTCTGTTTCGACTGTAGTTTGATTCCCGGTACGCCAAACCTTCGGTGAGCCACGGCACCAAAAAGCGAGTAGAAAAGCGGGGGTCGCCGAAACTCCATTGTCCGAAGGTCGTCTCCTACGACACGAACGATGTCGTCGATGACCGCGCGAAACCGTTTTTCTAGTTTGCTTTGCCCCGGAAACTCGTCATCAAATTCCGAATAGAAGCGGTTAATCGAGTTCTTCTTATCCTGAATGCCATCCATGAGCAGGATGAGCAACTCACTCGTGAGCTCTACCTCACCCATTCTTGAGATGCCGTTCTGTGTAAAGATGCGGTAGTTCCGCCAGAACTCGATGTGCTCGTGCGCGAGTGAGTACGCACACTGCTTGAAATAGCCAAAGTATGTGCCATTTCTGAGCTCTTGAGCATTAAGCTGCACCGAATAGGTATTTAGCCGCGAGAAGATTTCCAGAACCTCTGCGTCTGAGATCCCGTGCATAATCTCGCAGATCAGTGGATACGATCTAATTGCGTCCTGGTGCTCCGTATCAAGCTGGTTGAACTCGCGTCCCGCCCAGGCCGGATGAAGCGATCGTGACAACGCGAAATCTCCGTCGATAAACCCAAGGACCGCCCGCAGCCGTTGCTGACCGTCAATCACTTCGCGCACTGTTTTCGTGTAGTCAGCGTTCTGCGTGACACGCAGATAGACCGGCGGCACGGGATAGCTTTGAATCAACGTGTCAATGAAAAATGATCGCGCCGGTGTTTTCCAAACGGCCCGCCTCTGAAACTCAGGCGCAAGCTCCAAGGCTCCTGACTCTCGGAACGCGAAGAAATCGAGGGGTGTATAGGTAGTGCGTTCCGCTTTATCTGGCACGCGCGACAGTCTACACAGACGGCTCGCATTGATCGTATATCCGGATTTGGCGTGGCGTGTCGCGCTGTCTCATGTCACCATGCTGCGCCGGAGACGGTGTCCGCGAACCAATGTCCCTCTGCGCGGATAGCACAGCGGCTTGGAGCGATGCCGGCGTGGTCTAGCACCTCGATCCCCAAAGGCCTCACTCGCCGACCTCAGGCTCGCCACTCCCAAGCTTCGTGGGCGCTGGTAGACCATTTGCCCGCCGCAAGAGACGGTCGGCCCACGTGAATTCCCCCTTGATATGCCGCGCGTACGGTTCCATACGCGCGGCGGTGCGTTCGGGCTATCCGCTCCCGCGGCGTCCAATGCGATTCGCAGTCGCTCGACGTAAGACTGCACGCGCTTCCTCTACGTCTCTGCGGATTGCCCCGTAGCGGCGTGCCGCTTTCTGATAATCGTCGATCCGCTGGGGAAATGCCGCGAAGGTTTGAACGCCCACGAGACATGCGGACGCAACGCTGATCGATCCGACGATAATTCGGATGGCAAGGCTGAGGTCGCGCTCCAAAGTATCCGTGAGGATCTAAGAGCTATGGGTGCGAAAAGCACCCTCGCACGAATTACCTCCGATCCCCGCACGGTTGGAGCTGCCGCCGCTTGGCTGTCCGTCGGGGCTGCGTCCGGTAGCGGGCTTGCCAAGGTCGGAGCGCTTGTGGCCGCTGCGCCTGCAGCAGCGGCTGCCGCCGCGGCCGCGAAGGAGATCCGGACTCGAGATGAGCTGCATGCAGACTTGAGGCAGCGTCCTTATTGGATGCTGCACGAAGCAGCGGACCAGCTGCGTCGCTCCTAGAAGCCTGAGCACGAAGTGCGTGCGCCACGCGGAGACCTCGACGCACAAGGGACTATCGCGATGATGGCAATGCCTACTCCGAGCATGGCTCGGGTCGATAACCCGCCTCGCGGAAGCTCGCTATTCGAGTTCGTGTCGCGTCGCCCGATGCACTCGTTGTCTGGTTGGGCGTCGTAGAAAGCCTTGAGTCTGAGAGTTTGGGCTCAGATTTGAGCCTAACCGCCCACGAAACCGCCCACGCGGGTCTATAGGGCCCGCACCGACGCTTTCAACCCCTGTCTCCCCGATCACCTTTAAATCCTGTGACCTTGAGAAACCCGGCTAAAACGCTGATGTCACGGCTGCTGGACCAGCGGGTTTGGAGGTGCTCGTGGGGACCGGGACCGCGGGCGGGCCGCAGCGGCGACGAAGGGGGTCGCGAGGTCGCCGAGTTCTCTAGCCCCTGATCACATTGCAGCGTCCATCCGGGAGCAGGGACCACGGTGCTGACGCTGTGCGACCCGGCGACTCGTGCGCGTGCCGTCGTGGTGCTAGCTGTTCATCCGCAGCCTGTGTCCTACTGAGCCACGAACATGCGTTCGCATGATCGTCTTGCTGAATGCTCGATCGTCGCTAAAAGTTCGCCGGCCATCGCTGGCGCAGTTGGACGCGAGGAGGAGCCGGCCAACGTGCCGATGTTTGACCTGTGCCTTGGCGAAGCTGAGCTCGCCGACGCCGACGCCGACGTCACGTTATGGCTGCTGAGGGGCTCGCCTCGAGCGTGCGGTCGCGGTCCATCAGTCTGAGGAAATCCGCCGGCGAGTTAGCGCACGCTTGTCAGGAAGTGCCACGCATCGGACGGCGACACGCCTGACGCCAGTCCACATGCGACGAGGACGATAGCCGCAATGCCTACTACGACTCTGGTCGCGAGAGTCACCCTCGCGCGAGCGTTCCGAACCCACGCTTCGGCTCCGTACTGGGCGAGTTCCGCTTTGTGCCACGCGTCGTCTTGGCGGTCTTCACGTGCGATTTCAAGCTGCAACCGGGCGCGCGCAAGCTCGCCGCTTGTCAGCAGCTCATCGCTGTAGATCAAGCGTCGCGCAGAATCCCCACCCCGCTCAAACGCCTCCTGTGCCTCCGTGTGGTCGTACCGCCGCGTGCGACTGCGAGCCGCGATGCGGTTCGCCCGTGCGCGAGTCCGAGTCGCATCGTCAAGCATGCCGTCCGCCCCAGGCTTTCGCAAGCTCCAGGCAGGCTTCCCAAAAGAGGCTCGGCTCTCGCGAGTACCAGACCCGCCCTGGGCCGTTTCTGGGCGCGACCTGAAGTAGCCCCGCCTTCGCTAGTGCGACCAACTGCGCCCTGATTCGATTGTTCGGCCAGCCGATGAGCACTGCACCGAGATCAGTCGCGTTGACAAGACCATCGTCGCTGCACGCGATCGCCACTGCGACTTCAAGGCGGTCGCTATTTCCGAACACATGCTTCGAGCGCTCGCGGACAAGCTCTCGCTGAGGGTCTGACCCGACCAACCGGATAGGCGCCTGCCCATTCATGGCGGGAGGAAGCTAACCAGATATGAAGTACATAATCAAGAAAGCATAAAACCTATAACGTGACAGATCCTGAGGATACGAACGCACGTTTGGGTGCTGAGTTGGAGTTGTTAGGGTGCGCGCCGCGAAGTTGAAGACATCCGTCCGCTACGCCCGTTAATTTGGCGAAGTCCAGCAAGCGGAATCGGGGTGGATGTGTCATCCAAGTCGCGTAACAACGAAGGACCTCGGGGCATCGCGACTCGCAAGCTCCTACTCGGCGTCCTCGCTCTGCTCCTATCCCTGCTCCTCGCCGCCACCGCCGACGCCTACGTCGCGCTCCCCTCGGGGGTCACGCCGGTCGTGACGCCGCCCGCGGGCGGAGGCATGGTCGAACTCTCAAACGGCGAATATGGCCTCTACGGGCCTGGCGGCGAAGACGCGCAGGTCCTGCGCCTCTACTCCTCCTCAGATGAGGCCGCGATCATGCGCCGGGCGACGGGTCTTGAGATCGACAGCGGTGTGACCGGCCAGGACGCCTCGACGGTCGCGGGAGCTACGTCGGGCGACGTCGAAGCCGCCGGCGCTATGCACTCAGAACTCGTGGCCGACGGCTCAGATGAGGCCGCCAACGGCATCGTCAACGACGTCACCAGCGGCGGCCGGGCGCTCGGTGTGCTGCCGGATCTAGGCGAGATCGGCGGTGCTCTGGCCGGAGGGCTCGAGGTGGCAGGCGGCGCTGTGGCGGTCGTCACGATCGCGACGGGCATCGATGAGCTGCTCGGGCTACCGACGCTGTTTGACTCAGCACCCAGCGAAGAACCGACTTCATATGGCTACATCAACCTCTACGAACAGGGCGGCGAGGAATACGTGGGCTCGGTGCTGTGCAACAGCATCATCCCGGGACACTCGCCGGACATATGGCGCGCCGACGGCGATCACTGCGAGGAGCTCCTCGAGGAAGTCGACCACAAACTGGTGCCGATCGAACCTGAATGCGTAGAACGCTTCGGCAAACACACGTGTGAAAACCTCGGCGGTCACCCAATGTATGACGGCACCGTGCTGGGTGGTCCCGAAAGCTATCCGGGCCTGACCCGCATGCCCAACGCCGAGTCGCTGACTAATGGCGATACGGCAATCTTCCGCGACCTCGAGCAAGAACTGACCGACCGCGAACTGCCACACACGACCGCGACGCCGGAAAACTTCTTCCATTCGCCGTCGGTCCCCTCGGTCCCGACCCAGCCGCCGATCCCCGAACCGGTGACCCCGCCCTCGAACATCCCTCCGGAACTGCTCAAATACATCCTGAGCATCGACCCTGGGCTCGGGCACGGCGCGGGAGGTCCACCACCAGGCCCGATCGCTACACGTAAACTGACCAAAGAACTAATGGTGATCAATCCCGAATCGGGGATCGAAGAGGAAGCGATGGAAGAAATCGCCGAAGGCTGCCTTGAGACGACGTTGGCCGCCGGGGCAGAAGGCTCGTCTGACTGCGAAAGCCTGCCGATTTTCTGGTCAGGGAGCGATGTACCCACGGCCACACTCCACGACATCAAAGCGCTGACCGAGAATCCCGGGTGGGGAGAGCTTGGCTACGAAAGTAGGGCGGCCAAAAAAGAACAGATCTTTGAAGGCACTACCGTCAAAAGAGGTTGGTATGAAAAAATCGCACCGTGCTCGTCTGGACCGCCCGACGAAGGCGACCAATGCGATGAGTTCCCGTTCTTCGCCACCGAGCAGGGTGGCCCGCTCGCGAGCCCGACGCCGAGTCTCGAATACGTAGCCGGAGAAGACAACACGAAACAAGGCGGCAAATACGGCGCATTCGTGACAAGCTGTCACCTCGCGACCCGCGTCCACTTCATCTTCGTCGCGGTCCCGCCCTCGCTGGGCGTCCCTACGAGCTACCTGTGTAACGAATAGGATGACCGCACCTGAGGACCCGCCACTGCTCGACGCGGCCCTGCTCGACCGCTACGAGGCGCTGTTGCTCGGGCAGGGTCTCCCCTTCAATGACTGGACGAACCCGGGCCTGAGTACGGCCAAGATTGCTGAGCTTGCCGAGCTGCTCCCACTGGCGCTGCCTGTCGAGGCGCGCACGTGGTGGGGCTGGCGCGACGGCACGCGACCTGCTCGCCGCGGCTGGACTTTCGGGCCTGGCAACAACTGCCTCTCCTTGGCGAAAGCCGTCGAGCAATATGCCGCCTCGCGTGCGCTCGCCAAGGAACTTGCAGCGGAACCCGGTCTGTTCGGGCCGCGCAGCGATCCCGACTTTATGTGGCATCCCGACTGGCTTCCGATCCTCGACCACGGTCAGCTGAAAACCGTGATCGACTGCGACGTCGCCGAGGGCCGGCCTAGTCCGGTCAGCTTCATCGACGTGGTTGACCAGCCTGAGGAATACGCACAAGACAAAGCTCGCTCCTTCGGCGAGCTGATCGGCTGGTGGTGTCTGGCACTCGAAAGCGGCACCTGGAAATGGGATGCCCAGCGTCTGCGATGGGACCAGGATCTTAAACGCCTGCCCGCCGAACTGGAGGGGAGTCCCTTCGTCTGATCGAATCGGCGGAAAGGCTGCCTTGAAACGACGTCGGCCGCTGGAGCGGAAGGTTCGTCTGACTGCAAAAGTCTGCCCAACTTCTGGCCAGGGCGCGAGGTACCCAGCAACATACGATGAGCTTCCGTTCTCCGCCACCCAGCAGGGCAGACCTCTCGCGGCCCCGGGCCCGAGCCTTGAATGCATCGACCCGGAAGACAATCGAAGTCAGGGCAGTAAATACGGCGCATTCGTGACAAGCTGTCACCTCGCGACCCGCGTCCACTTCATCTTCGTCGCGGTCCCGCCCTCGCTGGGCGTCCCTACGAGCTACCTGTGTAACGAATAGGATGACCGCACCTGAGGACCCGCCACTGCTCGACGCGGCCCTGCTCGACCGCTACGAGGCGCTGTTGCTCGGGCAGGGTCTCCCCTTCAATGACTGGACGAACCCGGGCCTGAGTACGGCCAAGATTGCTGAGCTTGCCGAGCTGCTCCCACTGGCGCTGCCTGTCGAGGCGCGCACGTGGTGGGGCTGGCGCGACGGCACGCGACCTGCTCGCCGCGGCTGGACTTTCGGGCCTGGCAACAACTGCCTCTCCTTGGCGAAAGCCGTCGAGCAATATGCCGCCTCGCGTGCGCTCGCCAAGGAACTTGCAGCGGAACCCGGTCTGTTCGGGCCGCGCAGCGATCCCGACTTTATGTGGCATCCCGACTGGCTTCCGATCCTCGACCACGGTCAGCTGAAAACCGTGATCGACTGCGACGTCGCCGAGGGCCGGCCTAGTCCGGTCAGCTTCATCGACCTTGTTACGCAGCCCGAGGAATACGCGCGCCACAAAGCTCGCTCCGTGGGCGAGCTGATCGGCTGGTGGTGCCTGGCGCTCGAAAGCGGTGCCTGGAGGTGGGATGCCGAGCTTCTGCATTGGGATCTGGACTACAGCTCCCTGCCCGCCGAGCTGGACGGCAGTCCATTCGTCTGATCGCAGAGCCTCAGCGTTCCGACGATCCCGCTTGCACCGGCTCGCCTAGCGGCCCGCTATGCGGCGGTCCGAACCACCTGGTCAGCGCGTCAGGGAGCCCGGGATCACCTGACTCTCCCACCCACGCGACATATCCGTCAGGCCGGATCAACACGCCGGCGGGAGCAGTGACCGCGCCAAGTACCGGAAGCTCCCATGCACCGGCATATTCAGCATCGATCAGCTGGACCCGATCACCCCATGGAGTGACGTCGAAACCGCCAGGCTCACCGAGGTTCAGCAGCACCGGCTTGGCGCCGTGCAGCAGCTCGAACACCCGCAGCGGGCCGTCGGTGGTCACGAGGTCCAGGTCGGGCATCCGGCGTCCGAGTAGCTGGTGTCCCTCGCCGAGGTCGTAGTGAATGTCCAGCCCGGAGATGCGCCCGACGAGCCGCTTGCGAGGCTCATCCATGCTCGCCAACCCTGAGACCACGTCGACCAGCGCCTTTGTACGTTCGTCCTGCTGTTGCAGCGCGGCCTGAGCCATCGTGTACTGAAGCGCGCTGGCGGCGACCGGGTGGCGCTCGTCGTGATAGGTGTCCAGAAGGCTCTCGGGGGAGGTCTCGGTGACCACTAGGGCCAGCTTCCAGCCTAGATTCACCGCATCCTGGACGCCGAGGCCAAGGCCCTGTCCGCCGGCCGGGTAATGCACGTGCGCCGAGTCCCCGGCGAGCAGGACCCGTCCCGCGCGGTAGCTCGCCGCCTGGCGCGTCATGTCGGTGAACCTCGAGATCGATGTGGGGCTGTGGATCCCGAAGTCGGTGCCGTAGATCGCGATCAGCGCATCCTTTAGTTCGCGCAGCGTGGGCTCACCGCTGGGCGCGGGCTGGCGCTCGGTCACCATCACCCGCACCGGACCCTCGTCCTTGTAGATCACCTCACCCTCGCGGATCTCGTACTCCAGCCTTCCAATCCCATGGATACCGAGGGCGTCGCGTCGCGTGCCCAACTCGGGCTCCTCCGTCATCTCGGCTTCGGCGATCAGGTTGCTCCTCGTCGCATCCCACCCGGGGAACTCGATGCCGGCCGCTTTACGGATGACGCTACGTCCCCCGTCGCACCCGACCAGATACTGCGCGTGCAGCGACCGGCCGTCGGCGAGCTCGACCTCGACGCCGGTCTCGTCCTGCGCGAAGCCCGTCACCTCGCTCCGGTAGTAGATCCGTATAGGCAGTTCGGCGATCCAGGCGGCCATGATTCGTTCGATCTGGTTCTGCCAGATCCCCAGCGAGTACGGATGACGCGTTGGGAAGTCGCTCATATCCAACACCGTCGTAGCGAAGGTCGCGACCTGAGCCACCTGACCCTCCGCGAGGAAGCGATCGGCGATCCCGCGCTGATCGAACACCTCGATCGTCCGCGAGTGAAAGCCGCCAGCCCTTGAGCCGACGAGCACGTGATTGGGACGCCGCTCGATGACCGCAACCTCGACATTCGCCAACGCCAGCTCGGCCGCCAGCATCATTCCGGACGGCCCTCCTCCCGCGATCACCACCGCATGCTCACTCATGCCCATACCTCCGCGCCGAGTGTCCTCGCTTCACGCGTTTTCATGAATCCCCTTTCCGTAGGTTCTGACCTGCGGCGGGTGATTATGGGGCACCGTTTGGGCTTGAAACAAGCCCCCCACTCGGGTATAAATTGGAAGTGGAGAGGGGTGATTAGCCGTCACTTCCTTCATCTGCCGCGGGGATAGGAGCCGACGTCGGGTTCAGGCTTAAGTGGACGGAGCTCGGCTCAGGCTAGGAGCGCGGCGTCATCAGACCACGACCCCAACTCTGGCTCGGGAAGCTCGTCGGCGTCCAGAGGTTCCTCCTCCGGTGCATCGGCGCCGAGGCCGAGCATCTCGTTGAGCGCCCCCGCGAGCAGCTCGCGTCGCGCGGCACAGAATTCGTCGAAGCGATCGATCGCCCATAGGCTCTCATCGGTCGGAATCCACTGCGCTTGGAGGACCTGTGGGTCGGCCTTGGCGAGGTAGCTCGCTGGGTCCTCTGCGCCGATCCGGATGTTGTCCCACTTCGAGAGGAATGCGAGGTTCGCCACAGCATCTCGTTCGGGGTGCTCTTGCAGCGCGTGGCTTTTCAGCCACGCCTTGGGGAAGACGTGATGGGCCTCGACCGCCAAGCCGTTGTGCTGAGGGTCGTAGTTGATTGCTTGGTTACTTAGCCAGCTCTGCGCACCGTTCTGCACCGCGCGCAGTTGGAGCAGCTTCAACAGCGGCGAGCGATACCCCTTTCCCTCAAGGTCTGCCGCGGTCAAGCGCGCGCCGGGGCTCCGCGGCTCCTGTGCCGCCCGACTCAGGGCCTGAAGTACCTGCAGTCTGTCTGTGTTCTCGCTGCGCAACAGGTTCACGTCGCTGGCGAGCCTCGTCTCAAGAGAGCCGCTGTAGTGCCCGAACGCCGAGGTCAAAAAGACCCACCGGGCGAGCTCCTGTGCTCCCCCGGGCGGGAAGTGGCCGCCAAAGTCGTGCATGTACACCGAGGGCAGGACTACGGCGTAGATAGAGGGGAGCAGGCTGCTGGTAGCGGTCGTCGCGTCCCCGCGCAGGAAGTCGACGGCCTGCGTGACCGCCGAGCGCGTCTGCTCCCAGCCCGCGATCCATTCCGCTTCGGTCGATAGGTCGAGCAGTCGGATGTGGTTCGGGCTTCCAAGTGTCAAGACACTCGTAACCCGGAGCAGGACCTCGCGATTGATCGGCCAGCCTGAGCTGCTCAGCTTGGCCTCGAAGTCCTCGATCGCTTCCCGGCCACCGGACCAGCGGGCCGCCATCGAACCCAATACCAAATCGCCCTTGCTCAGCCGTGTCCCGCCCGTGTTGACCCGGTTGAAGATCTCCGCGACCGTCTCGTAATCGTCGACGTGCACCGTCTGGACCGGAAGCAGGTAGTTCCGGATCCGTGAGGCTACCCCGCTCAGCACGTCGGTCCACGTGTCCTCATGTGCCTGCTCTAGCTCGAGCGGCTTTAGGAGCTCCCGGAACTGGGCTCCATCGCGGAGGATCGCGGCGACCGAGATCCATCGCAGGTCATGCTTGTTGACGGCGTTGGCGGTCTTGAACTCATGCGTCTCCGGGTTAAAGCGGATGTCAGGGGTCTTCTCGCCCGCCGGCACTGCGTCGGGCACCATCACGCGCGCCAGCGTCGAGAGCCGCTGCTGGCCGTCGAGCAGGATCGACGGCTTGCCGGCAGTCGGCGTACCTTGTTGGACCGCGATTGGCTTGGTTGGGATCTTCAGGCTCGTGTCCCAGAGCAGAATCGAACCGACTGGCCACTCCCGGTTCAGGCTGTCCAGCAGCCTAGGTATCTGGGTGCCTCGCCAAACGTAGTCGCGCTGAATATCGGGCAGCACAATCTCTCCGGCTGCCAACTTCTCTACCAAGCGATACAGCGGCTCATGGCCTAGGTCGATGACTTGATCCTTCCCGAGGGGTCCACCCGATCCTATACGCGGACTCACGTCAGGCGGCATCCGCACAGTCGGGGCGGCCAAGCACGTGGCGGCTAATAAGACGCCAGATATGTGAACTATTCGGTCAAACACGACTCTTGACACGCCCGTGTAAGTGTCGTTACCTATTGCGCCCGACGAGCTTCACCGCGTTCGGAGATGTGTCCACAAGGCCTGGAGGCAGCGCGACGTGATCTTCGTTTCACGAAATAATGAGGTGCCAGGCTCGCTGCGCTCAAAGGACGCCGCCGTGGCAAGAGCTCGCGCTACGCGCTTCTATAGGCGGCCGTCCTCTCTCAGGTTGCAGGAGGGTTACGCCTTTGATCGTCGGATCTACGCAGCGCCCGGCGTGCTCAAAGCGCTGCAGCGCTTGTTCAACGACAAGTGTGCTTACTGCGAGAGTCCGCCCGGGAAGTCGCAAACGGCGTTGGTCGATCACTTCCGCCCCACCGCGGGAGCCCTCGACACCGACGGCTCCTACCACGTGGACCATTACTGGTGGCTTGCCTACGAGTGGCAGAACCTGCTCCTAGTCTGCCCGGACTGCAGTCGGATGAAGGGCGCACGCTTCCCGGTCGAGGGCGTGCGGGCTGAACCTGGGGTGAGGGGGGTTGCGCTGCGGGATGAGAGCCCCGAACTACTCGACCCTTGTGCCGATGATCCTGCATCTCACCTCGTCTACACCAAGGATGGGTACGTCGCCAGCGGTACCGCGCGAGGTCGAGCGACGATCGAGATCCTTTCGCTGAACCGCTGGTGGCTGGTGCTCGCTCGTGCGGACGCGCTCAAGGCCGCGCGAGAGGTCTGGGAGCGCGCCGAGGCGGCGATCGGGAAGCACACTAAGGCGGGGGACCACGCGCTGCAGGCGCTGATGAACCCCGCCGCGCCCTACGCAGGAATCAGGCAGCAGTTCGTCGTGCAGTGGCTCGACGAGATGACCGGGATCGAGGGCGTCACCACCGAGCTGGCGCCCTCACAAGCCAAGTTCGTCGGCGTGGTCGTGGGCGCACAGCAGCAGCAGCTAACCCGGGAGCTGTTTGAGCAGTTCGATCGGGGCGCGAAGTCCTACACCCTGGCCGCGGATCGAGAGGACGAGGCCGATGCCTACTACATGACCGCGCGGATGATCCGCCGTGTACAGATCCGTAACTTCCGGATCGTCCGCCACATTGATTTCGACTTTCCGGAGCCAAAGGACGCCGTTACCCCTTGGCTAATGCTCCTCGGCGAGAATGGCCACGGCAAGAGCTCGATCCTGCATGCGATCACGCTCGCGTTGATGGGCGATGACTATCGCTCGACGCTCAACCTCGATCCGCGTGGCCTCGTCTCGTGGGGCGCTGAGCAGGGGTCGGTGTCCGTGTGGCTTACCGGGAGCAGCGAGCCGATCGAGCTCTTCTTCAGCCGTAACTCCAAGCGCTTTGAGTGCAGCACGACCGAGCCGAAGGTCCTGCTCATGGCATACGGCGCGACCCGACTGCTGCCGCGTCGTCGCGCCAACGGCGAGCATATGCACGAGCATCGGGACGGTACCCGGTTTGCCAACGTCGACAACCTGTTCGACCCCTTCGTCGCGCTCAACGAGCCTGCCTCCTGGTTGCTGGGGCTGGACGAGGCCCGCTTCGGGGCTGTCGCGCGGGCCTTGAAGCGATTGCTCCCGCTGCGCCGCTCTGACCGGCTCGTACGTTCCTCGGGAGAGGTGCTGGTTGAGGCGTTTGGGACCAGGTTGCGCTTGAGTGAGCTGAGTGACGGCTATCAGTCCGTACTCGCCCTCGCGACCGACATGATGCAGGTGCTGGTCCACCGTTGGCCAGCGGTCGATGTCGCAGAGGGGATCGTGGCGATCGACGAGATCGAGGCTCACCTACATCCGAGTTGGCGGATGCGCATCGTTGGCAGTCTCAGGGAAGTGTTCCCGAGGCTCCAGTTTCTGGCAACCACGCACGAGCCGCTCTGTCTGCGCGGGCTGCATGATGGAGAGGTGATGGTGATGCGGCGTGGGGAGCGCAGCAATGTGTTCGGTATTACCGACCTGCCTTCGGTCAAGGGCCTGCGCGTGGATCAGCTGCTCACGTCGGAGATCTTTGGTCTCGACAGCACGAGCGACCCAGAAATCGACGACCTCCTGACCGAGTATCGAACCCTGCGCTGGCGTCGTAGCTCCTCGGCGCAAGCCAAGAAGCGACAGGCCGAACTGCGCCGGCGTTTGGATGAGCTACAGGTGCTCGGTCGCGACGCGCGTGAGCGGCTGGTGCTCGAGGCTGCGGATCAGTATCTCGTGCAGGAGCGCAAACTCGTAGACCCGGGGGAGCGTCGCGAGCTGCGAAACGGCACCAAGCGGCGGATTGCCCAGATCTTTGCCGACGAGACGGCTCCGCGCGGGAGCCCGCTGTGATTCCTATACATCGGACCCCCATCCCCGAGGCTCTGGATGGGCAGGAATCGATCGGCGGTAGAGAGCGCGAAAAGTGCATCGCCTTCTACGCCATCGCCGAGAACAGGGTGGCCAAATTCCCCTTCAAAGCCTACAAATCCGAGGCGGTCAAGCAGGCGCTCACGAGCATGTTCGGCGGTAAGTGCGCTTACTGCGAGGGCTTCTATGAGCACGCTCATCCTGTCGATGTCGAGCACTTCAGGCCGAAGGGCGGCTTTGTCAGCGGCACCAAGCTCGAAACGCCTGGGTATTACTGGTTGGCGGCCGAGTGGTCAAACCTGCTGCCCTCTTGCGTGGACTGCAATCGAGCTCGCCATCAGGAGTTCACTCGCGTGCCGCCGCACCTGAGCGGTAAGGCGAACAAGTTTCCGATTGACGGAGAGGCCAAACGTGCCCGCCAACCTGGCCAGGAGCGTCACGAGCGCCCGCTGCTGCTCGATCCCTGTCGAGATCGGCCCGAGCAGCACCTCATTTTCGATGAGCACGGCAACGTCGACCCAGCCGTCAACGCGCGTGGCCGCATCAGTCGCAGGGGCAAGGTGTCGATTGAAGTCTTCGGGCTCGACCGCGACGCCACGGTCCGCGCTCGCCGACGGGTGCTGAAGTACATGTCTCGGAGCATGCGGCACATCGAACGGCTCGGTCGGCGCTTGGACGAGCAGCCTGGGGATCGGGCAATCGAAGAAGAACTCAGGGAGGAGTATCGAGAACTCGTGGAATTTGCCCAGCCGACGGCGGAGTTCGCCCAGATGGCCCAGCAGGTAATCCGTCGCTTCGAAGCTCGTCTGCTTGGAGGTGGGCAGTCAGGTGGGAGCGGTGAGACTTCCACGACGCGCTCCACGCCGAGACGGGGGCGGACCGGGCGAGCTGGGTCCGCCAACCCGAGCGTCGCGGGCTAGCGGAACAGCAGACGCTCCTTCTCGCGGGAGCTGCCTGGCTCGAAGAAGCGCAGCGCCCAGCGCTCGTCGTCGTACAGGTAGAGGCGATCCTTCGGTGGACCCGGCGTCGGGGGTGTGCTCGGCACGGCGTTAGCTTTCAGGCGTCGCCCGCGAGTCTCGAAGTGATTGAAGAGGCGCATGAACTCACCTAGGTAGATGTCGGCAACCCGCGGATCGTCGCGGATCACGATCATGTTCTCGTCGTTGGTGCGCGAGGAGGCATCACTCCAGTTCGCCGAGCCCGTGATCACGATTGGCTTGGTTCCCAGTGGGTCGATCAGCATGTACTTCGTGTGCACGTAGCGCACGTGACCGTTCAGACCCGACAGACGCTCCTGAACCCAATCCTTCCATCCCCCAGCTCCGAAGTGTGCGCCCGCGACAACCATGTTTCCCGGGTCGCGGCGTATCGTCTCCATGACGCCGCGCTCGTTCTCCAACAATAGATAGCGGAGATACTCGCGTGGCTGCTCAAAGATCGGTTGCATCTGTGCCCCCAGCCCAAATGCCGCCGTCAAGAACAGGCCCGAGCTCGCCTGCTCGGCCATCCGCACGTACCACTCGAGCGCGTCGAGTTTCGTGCGCGGGCTGAACACATGGGTCATCGATCGTTTCGGCCGCGTGCCCTTGATCGTGATCGCGCCATCGGCATATCGGCGCAACGCGGCACGCTCCGGGTCCCCTGCCAGGGCAGACCAATAGTCGAGGTAGGACTTCGCCACGCCGGGGTCGCGCACCACGTGACCGACGTTCGAATGACCAAACAGGGCGCCTTCGGTGATGTTGGTTGAGCCGCTCCACACCTGCTCGGGTCGTGCTGGGTCGCCGCGCAGTAGCACGATGAACTTGTTGTGCGCGATCCGTGCTCGCGTCCGCGGGATCACGTGCTGCTCCAAGCCTGCCGCCTTGATCGCCGCGAGGTTCTTCTGTGCTGTTTCGTCATCTTTTCGCGGGACGGCGTTGTAGACGATCTTCACGTCCGCGCCCGCATCTACGGCGATTCGGAAGGCCTCCAGGACGCGCGTGTGCTGAAACTCATAGACCGCTGCACGCAGCGCTATCCCAGGTTCATGCGCTTGGCCGATGAAGCGCAGCAATGCCTCCTCGAGCCCCCGGGAGAGCCACTTATAAGCCTCGCGGTAGGGAACGTCTTGCGGGGCGCGGTTTTGGAAGCGCTCCGCGTAGGCCTGAGATCCCGCGGCGCCACGGTTGAAGATGATCGCGTGCTTGCCGTCCTCCTCGGACTCCGTTATCACGTGCGCCGCCGCCGTTGGCCCGGGGGTGAGCTTCCCGGGCTGTCCGTACATCGCGGTTACCTCATAGGTGTAGATGTGATCCGGCGTGGCTCCGTAATCACCCCAAAGAAACGCCTGAAACGGATTCACAAATGATGATTGTCGGCCTCCCGGTAAATCGCGATTTGCACGAAATGTCCGGAAATTCGTCAGGTAGTGACGCTCGCCAGCCATGTGGTCGGTGCGTCGGATCGCGAAACCGAGAAGTCCTGGGAGCGCGTCTGGCAGGACATCGATTCCAAGCAGAACAACGTAGGTGCCCGCTATCGCGTGAACAGTGACCGGCCCTTCGGGACTGCGCGCACGCATGTGCCGCGATCATAGGCCGAAAGTTCAACGAACGCAAACTTCACCACCTATTGTGCTGAATCGCTGCGCCATATAGGATCGAGCTCACTGTGAGTGTGACTGGTGAGCCGTCACCGGATGTCGCGACATTGAGTCGTTCGGTCGAACGCGGCATCGGATGGCTCGAGGCGCAGATGGGGGCTGATGGCTCGTTTCGCGGAAGCGAGCATGACCTCGCCGGTTACTACAAGTCGCTGCTCGCGCTCGCTGTCTGTGGGCGCCTGCAGGCCGCAGCTCGCTGCCGAGCGTTCCTGCGCGCAAACCTTCGCGAACCGAGCGGTGAGCTGGCCTATGGCGGTACGAAGACCGGGATCGTGCGGATGTCCGGCAACCTTGCCAACTACATGGATGGATGGGTTGCGATCGGCGCGTGGTTCTTGGAGGATTTTGAGCTCGCCGAGCAAACCGCTGAGCTGCTCTCGCAGGCACAAAGCGCCACTCACGGTGGCGTCCTCACGGGCCCGGAGAAGTGGGCGGGGCCAGCGCGTTATGACCTTGCTACCGCCGCGAGCTGTGGACGCGCGTTTCTAGTCTGCGGGCGGCGTGAGGCGGCTAGCGCGGCCGGGGAGTTCCTGGTTGAAGCGTTGCGCCATCAGGATCCTTCTCAGGAGCGCTTGGACCTCGTGTTCGATGCCGACTGGCGCGTGCTTGCGCCACCCGAGGAGGGTGTTCGTAGCTACTACCGCTTCGAGTTCACGCGGCGTGGGGAGAAGGTGTGGTTTCCCGCTTTCTCCTGTGCCTTCCTCTGCGAGTTGCATCAGCTCACGGGGGACAGCCGCCACCTCCAGGCAGCGCAGGAGTACTACAGCTTCGTCGAACGCACCCCCGAGTTTCGCGATCGCAGCATCGCCAATGGCAAGTCAGGCTGGTGCGCCGGGCTGCTCGCGAGCGCGACCGACCGCCCGCAATACCGTGAGGCGCTGGGGTCGATCGCGGCGAATGTGCTCACCCGCCAAGCGCCCGACGGGGAGTTCGCAGCGGCCGGCGGGGGCGCCACCCAACCCGCGGCGGACACCTCGACCACCGACATGCCACGCAGGCTTGAGCGTACGGCTGAGTTCACGACTTGGACCGCGGAGTTCTTGCGCATGTCGGCGGGTGGTTTGATGAGCGCCGTCGGTGAGACGGACCATGCCTGACCCGAGCGTGACGCTGATCATACACGGCGAGACGGAGTTCTCGCGAGGGCGTCGCTACAACGGGGTGACGGATGCGCCGCTCACTGGCCGGGGCGAGGCGCTCGCTAGACGGCTTCACATCCCGCTCGCTGATGAGCAATGGGATGCCGTTCTGTGTAGTCCGCTGCAGCGGGCGCGGCGGACCGCGGAGCTTGCGGGCTTTCCCCAGCCCGAGATCGTCCAAGAGCTACGCGAGTGCGACTACGGGCAACTCGAGGGGCTGACAACCGAGGAGATCCTTCGGCATTGGCCCAGCTGGGACTTCTGGCGCGATGGCGCGCCCGGCGGCGAGAGCGCCGCAGATGTCGCACAGCGCCTCGAGCCCCTGCTGTCGCGACTGCGGCGGCTCGGGGGGCGGACGCTGCTGTTCAGCCACAGCCATACGATCCGCGTGCTCGCGGCGCGCTGGCTCGGGCTGGAGGCGTCGCAGGCGGCGATCTTCGCGCTGGAGCCCGCCCGCATCAGCGAGCTCGGTATCCACCGGGAGCAGCCGATCCTGCTGCGCTGGAACAGCCCCACCGGGCCAACGACGATCGAGGAGGCTGACTAGGCGTGCGACCACCTGTGCTGCTGCTGACGGGACCTATGTTCGGGCTACGCATGCGCGAACTGCTCGCGGGCGTGCGCGAGTTTGGCCAACGGCTCGATCAACGGATCGAGACCTTCTCTGTATTCGATGAGATCTTTCGCGAGCAGGGGGTAGCACCCGCGAACGTGTATGAGGACGTGGTCGCGGTCGGCAACCTGCTGAACGGCTACTCCTTCCAGTTCGACCTGCTGCGCCGCAACGCGCTCTGCTCGATCGCCCGCAAGCTCGATGCGCTCGACTCGAGTTGCGCCGGCGCGATCGTGCGCATGCCCGCGACCGTCAACTGGCGTCACATCAATGTGCAGTTCAAGGACCACAAGGCCATCGCCGAGACGATCGCGCCGGATCGCATCGTCACCGTGATCAATGCGGAGTGGAAGATCGAGAAGTGGCTGCGAGAAGACCTCGGACAGCGCGCGCTCGACCAGATCGCGCAGGTCGAGAGCATCGACATCGCCGAGATCCTGCAGTGGCTCGGCAACGAGGTGTCCACCGCCGAAGACTGGGTCGAGTGGTGTAGAGAGCTCACCGGCAAGGACGTCCGCCATCACGTCATCGGCCGCGAGGCGCCCGCACGCGAGGACCGCTCCAAGTTCGTCGGCGATGTCGACAACGTCCTCAAGGCCGCGACCACCCCAGCGGGCGAACTGCCCTCCTTCTACGCCTCCTACTCAATGACGCAGTCGGGCGAGAAGGAGCGGCAGATCATCAACGACGCCGTTTGGCGAATGCGGGCGCACGGACTCGTCGTCGACCCTGGCACGATCGAGATCGGCGGCGAGATACCCGAGGGAGATCGTGCGCCGGTCTTCTCCTACACCGTGCTGCGCGATCTGCGCTGGGACGTGCGCACCGTCGATGTGATCGCCGCGATCCATCCCTATGAGGATGAGCCGCCGCCGCTCAGCACCGGCATGATGGATGAGCTGGGAAATGCCCGCGCCTACGGCAAGGACCGCTACCTAGTTCTGCCTCGAGGCGGCGACAGCCCCTTCACCGCCGGCACCTATGTCCCGTTCAATCACTTCTTCAAGACCGTCGATGAGCTGTTCGCCTTCCTCGAGAAGAAGCGCAGACCGCAGCTGAAGCCGCGCTGGCAGCGACAGGTCGACGAGTTCGCGAAGTGGGGTGCAGGCGAGATCGTCCGCCAGGACGGTGCTCCCGTCGCGAAGAAGGCAAAGGCGAAGGGTCGGCGATGAGCGATCTGCCGAGGCGGTCCTTGCGCGACTACGACGCCGCGAGATACGGGCCCTTCCTGGGCATCAGCGACGACGGCTCGGCTGCTGAGGCGATCTGCCTGGCGGCATCGGGCTCACCCAAGGCACAGGCATCGGTCGAGCGCGATCCGCTGAGCGTGGGGGTGGCGCTCGACGCCGAGCGGCTGCGCTCGGTCGGCGAGGTCCCCGTCGGGCACGAGGAGTATGCGCGGATCGCGGACCGCACCCGCGGGCGGGTACTGCTGAGCACGAACGTCGGCTCGCACGTGAACATCTGGCACTACCGCCAACCGCCGACATTTGACCTCACGGACGCCTCGCTCGCCGAGCTTCCCACGTGGGCGCGAGAGCATGGTGCCGGTCTTCGCGAGCGCGAGCCGCAGCCGTGGTTGCGGCTGCGCCTCGACGCTCGGGTCGAGGCGGATGCGCGGGTCGCGCTCGTCAAGAGCGCCGCCGCCGAGGCGCCGATAGCGCTGCTCGTGCAGGCCGACCAGGGCGCCGATGCCGTGCTGCAGGCGCTCCATCTCGCCGCCGACGCGGGCGCCGAGGCCGTCGTCGTCGACGGCACCGCCCAGCCGCCGAGCGAAGGCAGACCGGCGCTGCCGGGGCTGCTCAACTACTTCACCGTCGAGCAGACGCGAAAGCTGCTGCGCGCGGCGCACGAGCGCCGCGTCGCGCTCGAGCCTGCGCTCAAGATCGACACCGACTCCGTCGCGAACCAGATCTGGACCGGTCTACACACCGCGCGCGCGATGGGGCTACATCTCGGCAAGTACGGCCTGTTCCCCTTGACGTTTCAGGAGATGGAGCCCGTCGTGCGGAAAGTCCAGGGCTGGATGTGCGACTGGACCGCGGCGCCCGCCTTCTACGTTGACGTGCCCTGGATCGACGGCGAGCGTGTCTACGAGCTCGCCGACGCAGTGCAGGCGACCGGTCGATGGATCGAGTTGGTCGCCGAGCACGGGGTCGGCGTCGTGCTGATCGACACGGTCGACAAGTCCCAGCCGCGGCACCTCGTGCGCGTCGATGAGCACGACGAGCAGGGCATCTTCTCCTGGGAGCAGATCGAGGAGCTGAACCTCAAAGCCAAAGACGCCGGGGTCAGGGCACTGTGGGCGGGGGGGATCCCCCTCACGCAGGTGCGCGAGTTCGGGCGCCACCGAGTCTTCGGCGTGTACGTGACCACGGCCGCCGCCGAGCTCGTGAGCCCGACCGCGCAAGAGCAAAGCGACATCGGACTGACGGCCGCGAAGCGGCCCGCGGTCGAGAAGATCGCGCTGGTCAAGCTGCTCTTGGAGGCTGGCTTTCTCGCTGAGGTCGACGATGACGAGCTTGAGGCTCTCGCCCTTGCCAGCGAAGGCGAGGATCTCGGCGCGCGAGGGCAGCTCGCAGCCCTGCTCATCGAACGCTGGCGACAGCGACTCGACGGCTAGGGTTTCTCCGCCGTCCGCGGGCCCTTGGCGCTACTCGTGTGAGGACTCCACGAGTGTCCTGCCGCTCAGTACCGAGGTCGGCAAATCGGCGACGACATCCGACCCGGGCAGTGCCGCTTCGTCGCGCCGCTTGAGCAGCAACCACTGCGCCTTCTCGCCACGCCCCCGCGTCCGTTGCAGCGCGAACCCGCCCCGCAGCTTCTCCCCGTGCAGCACGAACACCGCATGGCCTCGTTCAAGCGCCTCCGGCCAAGCCACGCGCCCGCCCTGCTCATAGGAGCCACGGTCCCAGACGATCACGCCGCCGTGCTCGGTGGGCCCCTCGAAGCCATTGTGCGCCTTCCCGTGGTCCTCCACCTGCACCGCCAGCCGCTTCACCGCTGGATCCATCGACGGCCCCTTCGGCACCGCCCACGATCGCATCACTCCATCCATCTCTAGCCGCAGGTCGAAGTGGTGGGTCGTGGCCTGGTGCTCCTGAACCACGAACACGCCCGCGCTCACGCCGCGGATCGCGAACTGCTCGTGGCCCTCGGCCTTGACCTCGGCGATCGAGACCTCCGCCACCGATGCGCCGCGCGGTCCCTCGTGTAGATAGGCGATCAACTCCTCAACCGCATCTGGCTCACCCTCCGCGTGAACCGCGACGGCTCCATCGTCTTCGTTGCGCACCCAGCCCAGCACGCCGAGCTTGTCCGCACGACGTCTAGTCGACTCGCGAAAGCCCACACCTTGTACGGTGCCGCCGATCGTCGCGCGCACCGCTCGTGTGCCCGCTCCCGTTTGCGCGCTCACGCCTGCCCCGGCTTTGCCTTCGTGCCGCCGCCGTGGTCTTCCAGCATCGCGGAGACCGAGGAGTGCGCCAGCAGGCTCGGCAGCGTCGGCACCAGGAAGTTCACCACGCGGTAGGCCACCACCGACAGCAGCGCCTGCGGCGCGTGCACGTGGACCGTGATCAGCGCCAGCGTCAGCAGCGCCTCCGTGATCCCCGCGCCGCCCAGCGGCAGCGACCGGCGGCTGGCCGCGTAGCCCGTCGCGTAGGCCACCACCAGCGCCGGCACCGTCAGCTCCACCCCGAAGCAGCGCAGCGCGTATGCCAGACAGGCGATCTCGGCCGCCCAGTAGATCGCCATGCCCGTCAGTGCGCCTGGGCGCTCCAGCGGGCGCTTGACCACTTCGCGCAGCACACTCGCCGCCGTCAGCAGCTCTCCGATCCAGCGGCGCAGCTTGCCGTCGGAGTGCCGAAAGCGCCTCACGATCCGTGGCTGTGTCGCCCACCATGCCAGCGCGAAGCCCGGTGGCACCGCAAACACCCACGGCAGCGTCAGTACCAGTGAGGCCCTGCCCGATTCCAGCAGCAGGATCAGCGCGCACACAGCCGCCGCCGGCGCCAGCAGCGCGTACTCGATCACGCCCAGCGCCAGCACCTGCCGGTGCGCTTCGCGGCGGCTGCTGTGCACCGATCTGAGCGCCTCGCGATCGAAGGAGAACCCGCCCAGCGGTACGAACGGGCCGAAGCCCGCCACCACCAGTCGGATCACCAGCATCAGCGACAGCCGTTCTTCTTGGCCGTCCAGCACCATCGAGCGGTATGCCAGCACGTAGCCCACGTAGGAGAGCAGCTCGAAGCCGAACGCCACCGCCAGCCACTGCGGTTGGATCTGCTCCAGTGTGTCCCACAATGCGCGCGGGCTATCTGAGGCTGCGATCGCAACGACGGTCCCTGCGGCCACCAGCGCCGAGAGCAGCATCGCGAAGCGGGGTCGGCGGTTCAGTGCTTTCATCCGAATGGAATCCTGACCCTGCTCATCGCTCGCCTTCCTCGCTGTCGCCTGCCCTAGTGTTCCGCACCCGGTAGGGATGCGACGCAGGCGACGATCTGCAGTGCCCTTTTCAGAGCATCAGCGCTACGTATACGAGTTGGAGCCCACGAGCGTCGTGCTCGATGTCGGCGCCTACGAAGGCACCTTCACGCGCGAGATTCTCAGGCGTCACGGCTGTCGCGTGTATGCCTTCGAGCCGATCCGTCGCTACTACGAGACGCTCAGCGCGCTCACCGCTCCAAACGTTCAGGTGTTCGACTTCGGCGTGGGCGGGAGCGACCGCACCGAGCGCATCTCCCTCAGCAACGACTCCTCCAGCATCTTCGCGTCCCAGGACCGCGGCGAGCAGACGCCGAGCGAGCAGATCCAGATCAAGAGCCTCGCGCACGTGCTCGAGATGCTCGAGCTCGACTACGTCGACCTGCTCAAGCTCAACGTCGAGGGCTGCGAGTACGAGATCCTCGAGCACCTGCTCGATTGTGGCCTGGCCGAGCGCTTCGGCGATATCCAGGTCCAATTTCACAGGCTCGTCCCCGACGCCGCCGCGCGCCGCGACGCGATCCGCGAGCGGCTCGCCGCCACCCACCGCGTCACCTACGAGGAGCCGTTCGTGTGGGAGAACCACCAGCGCCGACGGCCGCGCCGGCAGCTCGCGCTCGCCACGATGTTTCGCAACGAGGCGCGCTATCTGGAGGAGTGGGTCGAGTACCACCGCATGGTCGGCG
The DNA here is from genome assembly GCA_963697725.1 of uncultured Solirubrobacteraceae bacterium. Classification (GTDB taxonomy): domain Bacteria; phylum Actinomycetota; class Thermoleophilia; order Solirubrobacterales; family Solirubrobacteraceae; genus Palsa-744. Next base: position 2,158,189 of record OY969096.1, on the reverse strand, counting down.
TCGAGCACTTCTGGCTATACGACGATCACAGCAGCGACGACTGGCGCTCCGTGCTCGCGCCCTACCTCCGAGACGGCTCCGCCGAGGTGATCGACTGGCCTGTGCCTAGTCGCAACGACTACATGCGCCGCCAGGTCGAAGCCCAGCGCGATGCCGTGCGGCGGGCCTGCGGACAGGCGCGCTGGCTGGCGCTGATCGACGTTGACGAGTACCTGCTGCCGCTTGCCGACGACACCATCGCGCGGTGCCTGGAGCGCCACTACGCCGAGGCCGATGCCGTCTACGTCAACTGGCGCAACTTCGGCACCGGTGGCGTCCACCTCGAGCGCGCGGGCCCCACGCTGTTCAAGCTCACCGCCTGCGCCGAAGAGTTCCATTCCCGCAACTCCGTCGGCAAGAGCATCGTCAGGCCCGAGCAGGTCGTGGCCAAGGACCTGTGGTACCCGCACCACGCCACGCTCAGGCCCGGCGCCGGCTACTGCGACGGGGACGGGGAGCCGATCCCCAGCGGCCAGTCTCAGCCCGAGCTCGACGGCAAGCATCACGAGCAGCTGCTGCGGTTGAACCACTACCCGTTGCGCGACGAGGTTCTCGTTTCGCTCGGTCAGGCTCGGCGAGGCCAGTCGCGTCGTGCTGGATCGCGAGGAACTGCAGTGGGAGCACTACGAGGCCTTCTCCCAGGAGCACGACGAGGCGATCCTCGACTTCATCCGCGATCGTCACCCCGCGCGCTACCGGGCGCTGTGGGGCCGCCCCGCCGAGGACTGGCCGATGCTGGGGCCGTATCTCAGCGCACACATGCTCGGGCGGCTCGGCAACAACATGTTCCAGATCGCCGCCGCCAGCGCCGCGGCCTGGGACAACGGCGCCGAGCCCGTGTTCCCCGAGCTGAACCCCGACTCCGAGCAGTACCGACACGTGCTGATGCGCTGCAACGTCGCCCCTGACACCGTCGAGTGGGTCGACTGGCGCGAGCCCAGCTATGCCTATTCGCCGATCGAGTATCGGCCCAACCAGCGGCTCGTCGGCTACTTCCAGTCAGAGCGCTACTTCGCCCACCACCGCGAGCGCCTGCGCGCGCTGTTCAGCCCGACTCCGGCCGACGCCGCGCGCGTCGGCGACACCTACGGCGAGCTGCTCGAGCGTCCCGACACCGTCGGCGTGCAGTTGCGCTACTACCGCGACGAAGACGCCGAAACCTATCCCCAGTACGGGGAGCAGTACCTGCGGCTCGCCGCCGAGCAGTTCCCCTCCTCCACGACCTTCGTGCTCAGCAGTGACAACCTCGACTACGCGCGCGCCAGTATCCCCGCCGCGATGAAGAACGTCGTCGTGCTCGCAGGCGAGCCCGACTACATCGACCTGTTCGTGCTCAGCGCCTGTCGCCACAACATCATCGGCAACTCTTCCTTCGGCTGGTGGGCTGCCTGGCTGAACGCCAACCCCGCCAAGCGTGTGATTCGACCCGAGCGCTGGGTCAACGGGCTACCGGCTCAGGACGTCTGTCCCGCCGAGTGGCTTTCGCTCGACGCGCCCGAGGACTGAGCCGCGGTCCTCCGATCGCGCTCGGCGGAACCGCCCGCCGGCGTGCTGGCCGGCGATAGGGGAGAGCTGTGCTCGCGCGCCGCCTGTAGCTCGCGATACCACTCGATCGCGCTCAGCAGCCCCTGCTCGAAGTCGATCGAGGCCTCGAAGCCAAACGCCTCGCGCGCGCGGGTCGTGTCCACCAGCCGCCGCGGCTGGCCGTCTGGCTGTGAGTGGTCCCACTCGACCTCGCCCTCAAAGCCCGTTAGTCGCGCGACCGTATGCGCGAGCTCCGACACCGAGATCTCGCGCCCCGAGCCCAGGTTGATCGGCCGCTCCTCCTCGCAGCGCTCACAGGCCATCGCGATCGCCCGCGCGCAGTCCTCGACGTGCAGAAACTCGCGCGTCGCTGAGCCCGAGCCCCAGCAGACGATGCGCTCATCGTCCGCCACACGCGCCTGCTCGCAGCGGCGGATCAGCGCCGGGATCACGTGGCTGCGCTGCGGGTCGAAGTTGTCGCGCGGCCCATACAGGTTCACCGGCATCAGGAAGGCGCTGCGCATCCCGTACTGCTCGCGGTAGGCGTCCAGCATCGTCAGCAGCGCTCGCTTTGCGATCCCGTAGGGGGCGTTCGTCTCCTCCGGGTAGCCGTCCCACAGTCGATCCTCTGAGAACGGCACCGGCGTCAGCTTCGGATAGGAGCAGACCGTCCCTACCTGCACGAACTTCTCGACTCCCGCCAGTCGCGCCGCCTCGATCATGTGCAGGCCCATACTCAGATTCGCATAGATGAAGCGTCCCGGTTCCGCGCGGTTCGCGCCGATGCCGCCCACCTCTGCCGCCAGGTGCACCACTAGCTCAGGCCGTGCCTGCGCGAACAGGCGTGCGACCGCCGCGCGATCGGTCAGGTCGAATTCCCGCCGGCGCGGCGCCGTGATCTCCGCACCGAGCGCGCGCAGGTGTCTGCACGCCGGCTCGCCCAGGAAGCCCGCGCCGCCCGTGACCAGCACGCGCTTGCCATCCAGATTCGCGCTTGTCATCGCGCGAACATATTCGACGCGGCGCTCACGCAGACGCGCGATGATGAGGCCCCGTGGGAGCCCTGCTCAGCATCGTCTACATCACCGAACGCGCCCGGCCGCGCTTTGACTGGTTCGCCGACAGCCTCGCCAACCAGCTCGCCGACGCGGGTGCCGGCGAGTCCGAGCGCGCCGGTCGGAACGGCACCGTCGAGCTGATCGTCGTTGACGGCCACCACTCGCCCGAGCGGGCCGCCGAGTTCGCCCGCATCGTCGGGGGCCGCTTTCCAATGCGTCATGTACCGCCGAAGCCCACGCCCTACAACGGCGCCCACAGGCTTACCCAGCGCCCATACAGCGCGATCTCCAGCGCTCGCAACACCGGCATCCTCCACGCAAGCGCGCCCTACGTTGTGTTCGTCGATGACTGCTGTCTGCTCGCGGACGGCTGGTGGCAGGAGGTCGCGGACGCCGCGGCGAACGGCTACGTGCTCGCGGGCACCTACGAGAATCGCGTGAACATGCGCGTTGAGCGCGGTCGCCTGCTCGGCGATGACGGCCTCGGCGCCGGCGCCGCCGCGCGCGACTCGCGCTGGGAGCTCGGCGACGAGCAGGCGCTCGTACAGATCGTCGGCAGCCAGCTCTTCGGCTGCGGCCTCGGCGTGCCGCGGGCATTGCTGCTGCAGATCAACGGCTTCGACGAGCTCTGCGACCCGATCGGCGGTGAGGACTCCAACCTTGGGATCCGCCTGGAGTGGAGCGGCGCGCGCATCTTTCTCAGCCGCCGGATGCTCGCGATCAAAGACGGCGAGCGCCACCGCGACGACACCACGATCAGGCTCGACCGCGGGCATGCACCCGACGGCCCGCTCGACCCCGAGCGCTACATCGCCTGCCTCGCTGAGTTCGGCGTTGGCGCGCGCACGATCGCCGACGGCGCCTGGGACTGCTCGCACCTGTGCCTTGATCTGCTTTACGGCACACGGTCTTGCCTGGCACTCGGCAACTACTACGAGCTGTCCAGCCTCTCCGTCGAGCAGCTGCAGCAGACCGTCGCCGACTTCCCGGAGCGCTACTGGGCCACCGGAGAGCCGATCGCCACACTCTAGGGTGGAGCACCGCATCGCCGCGGCTCGTCGGCTTGGCGCGTCTACTTGTGCGCGGGCTTGATCGTGACCGAGCGGAACAGCGTCGTCGCCTGTCCGTGCGTCGGCGTAAAGCGCACGTAGGCGCGCAACGGGGTCGCTTTGCCCAGGCGGCTGCGACGGCGCAGCAACGCCACGCCTTTCGAGGTCGGCTTGGCTTTCAAACGTATGACCCCCGCTTTGTTGGAGTGCGCATGGGCGCGCGCGAAGGCTGAGCGGCCATGGCCCGGCGTCAGCGCCGCGGCGATGCGTGAGAGGCTGTTCGCGTTCGTGGCCAGGAATTCGAAGCTGCCCGGCGTCGGGAAGCTCACGGTCAGCGCCATCTCGCCGTCGGGCTCGACCTTCAGCTGCGGGAAGCGGAACACTGGGCCGCTCGTCGTGCTCGGACCCGTGGGGCCGGTCGCGCCTGGCCCCGTCGAGCCCGTCTCCGTCTGCGTAGCGGTTTTGTCCGCTGGTTTTTCGGCTTCTTTTTCCGTCGGGCCCGTGGTGCCGGTCGGACCGAGCGTGCGGGCGCTGATTACCTGGCCGATAGCCGCATCCGCGAACGGGAACTGCGAAGTCCATACGACCGCGGCGCCGAACGCTGCCCCGCCCGCTACGGCCTGGCGCCTGGTGAAGCGGCGCTCATCCGCGCTCCCGCCGTCGCCTTGAGCCTGTTGCCCCTCACGCGGATCCCTCGACTGCTCGTCCGTCATCTTGCCTCGCCCTGTCGCTGCTCCGCCGTCCGTGGCCCGATGACCGCTCCATCAGGTGCTGCCACGCCGAGTCCCGGTCGAGCTGCTGCCGGATCGAGCGAGGCGGCAACCTATCACGAGCCGCAGTCGGTAGTCCCTCTAATTCCCGCTGAAAGCGCCCTGTAGCGCGCTCGCGGGCGCCAGCAGCCCCAGCACATCCTCAAGCTCCAGCACCGCTAACCCTGCGGCCGCGTCGCTTACGCCGAAGCTCAACACCAGCTCGGCGCCACGCGCCGCCATCCCCGCGCAGAACTCCACGCGATCCGCGGTGAACGTAAAGCGGGGCGTCAGTGCCGCCAGGCGAAGCCCCTCGTCCAGTAGCACGAAGCGGTGCAGGTAGCGCAGCGCGTGCTCTTCGTGCACGGTCTCGTGGATCACGAACAGGTAGCCGTCCGCCACGCGCACCCCCTGTGAGCCGCCGCGGAAGCCCGCCGCCGCGGACGCCTGGCTTTCGCAGGCTGGCGTCATCGCGCCGCTCTGCGGCTCGCAGCGCAGCACCAGCGTCGGCGAGCAGCTGTAGAGGAAGTGCAGCTCGCCCTCGTGCACGAACGGCATCCAGTTCTTCTCGTGGCGGCTCGGGTCTGGGCCCGGCAGTGGCTGCGCGCGCGTCACCTCGGCCCCGTCGAAGCTCAGCAGCGCGATCTCGCGGCGCTCCGCCGGGTTCATATCGCAGACCGTCGCGCTCGCATACCAGCGCCCGTCCAGCTCGATCAGGCGGCAGTCCTCATAGCCCGAGATCTGGCTGTCGTGCAGCTCCGCACGCGGCGCGCGGTCCACGATCGGCTCGATCGCGCTCACGCCCAGTCCCGCGTCGAGCTGGACCATGTAGTTGACGTTGTGCAGCACGCCCTCGGCGTGCAGCACGCCGCGCTCGATTTGGTAGTTCGCGGTGCGCACGATCATGCGAAAGCCCTCGCCGTCCGCCGCGATGCTCGGGTTGAATGCAGGCCAGGCGGGCTTCACGTCGAGCTTGATCTCGCCGATCCGCACCGTGGGCACTAGCGTCGCCAGGCGCACCGGGCCGCTGATGCGCTGCCGGGTCGGTCGCTCTTGCAGTGAGCGCGGGCGCTCCGCGCGAGGGCTCGCCGAGGCACGCTCGGCGAGCGCCACATCCTCTGTGTGCGGGCTTGCGTCGAACGATCCCCGTCGCGGCGCGGAGCCTCCGTCGGCTCGCTCCAGCTCACCTAGCGAGTGCTCTACATACGCGCGTGTCTGCTCGGGTAGCTCCGCGTAGTCGAGCACCGTGCGCAGGTCAGCACGCGTCTGATCCACCTCGCCAAGGCCACCCGCCGCGAATGCGCGCTCCAGCAGCAGGCCGTAGTCATAGACCCAGCGGTGCACGAACAGCACGTCCGCCGGGTAGGGGATCTGAAGCCCTCGCTCCGCGAACATCCGCGCCAGCGCGAAGTCGCCCCGCTGACGATAGGCCTGCGCCAGCTCGAACAGCGGCTCGGCCCGCGTCGGGCGCCGCTGCCAGGCTTCCAGCAGGATCGGCACGCCGCCCGCGAGATCCTCGCGGACCCGCAGCGCTCCCTCCTGCAGGTTCGCGTAGAAGACCTCCTCATCCCAGCCGCCCATGTTCACGCGGCGGCGATAGTAGGAGCTCGCCAGCTGATGGCGGTCGAGGTCTCGGTAGGTCTGGGCCAAGTAGAAAACCGGGCGCGGGTTCTCGGGCTCGCGCAGGATGTCGCGCTTCAACAGGCCCGCGTCGCGCAGCAGCTTCTGCGCGCGCGAGGAGCCATCGCCGTGGTGCTCGATCTCCAGCTCGCCCAGCTCCGCGCGCGAGAGCTCGCCGTCCGTGGCGATGTGCTCGTGCGTCGAGCCCTCATACCACCAGCGCCGATCGCCGCGCACCAGCCGCACCACGCCGAAGTCGAGCTCGCCGGTCTCGCGCAGCAGGTAGGCGTCCGCGTCCAGGCGCGGCAGCTCGCCACTACGACGCAGGGTCATGTCCGCGTCCAGCAGCAGCAGGTAGTCCGCCCTGCCGCGGGCCAGCTCCAACAGCTCGCTGCGGTTGTGGCCAAAGTCCACCCACCCGCGATGGTGCAGCTCGCCCGGTAGGTGTCCCAGCAGCGAGCCGATCAGCTCCGGCGTGCCGTCGCTGGAGCCCGTGTCACAGATCACCCAGCTGTCGATCAGCCCTTCCAACGAGCGCAGGCAGCGCTCGATCACGTGCGCCTCGTCGCGCACGATCATGCACAGCGCAATCGTCTGCCTACGTCGCCCGCCTGCGGCGATTCCCATGTCGTTGAAGTCGTCGTGGCCGCGCAACCGCGGTAGCGGGCTCATAGCCTCACCGCCGCGCGCGCCGGCGCCCGGTAGCGCCGCTGCGCCCCGGGGTCGAACTCGCTGTGCCAGGCCGCGTCGAGCACCGAGGCCGGGTGCCCGCAGGCGCGGACCTTGCGCTCGTGTATCCACAGCGCGCGATCGGGGGCGCGTAGCGCCTGCCCCGGCTCGTCCACCACTTGCACGATCGCCAGCCCGCCCGCGGCGCGCGATGCCGCCTGCAGCGCGACCCACGCGGCAAAGTCCTCATCGCCCAGCGCGGGTAGCCGGTCCACCAGCAGTAGCCGCGGGTGGGCGCACTCGAGCGCCACCATCAGCGCCAGCCGCGCCGCCAGCGCGGGCGGCGTGTCGCCCAACGGCGAGCCCAACCACTCGCTCGCGCCCGCTAGCGCCGCCAGCTCGTCGAGTCGGGCAGCCAGCGCCGGCACATGGCAGCCTAGGAAGGCGCCCAGCAGCTGGATGTTCTCCGCGACCGTCAGCTCCTGCTCCATGCCGTCGCCCAGCGCCGAGATCAAGATCCTCGGGCCGCTCACGCGCAGCGCTCCCACGCGCGGAGGGCATAGCCCTGCAAGCGTGTGGAGCAGCAGACGGCCTTCCTCGGGCGCGATCCGCAATGCCAACAGCTCGCCCGCGCGCACGTGGAAATAGAGGTCTTCCAGCTTCGTCCTGCTCGCCAGCGGACCGCGCTCCACGCCCGGCGGCAGGTCCGGCTCCTCGCTGGGCTCCTCGATGTGCAACCCGCTCGCCCAGACCACCACATCGCTTGGCGGCGACCCCGCCCATGGCTGCGGCGTGTCTGCATGGGCGAGCGCCGGCGAGTCGACGTCGCGCGTGGCGCAGGCGGTGCGCACCGCGGGGCTCACGTCGACCCTCAGCGCCGCCAGCGCCGCCTGGGCCAGTGGCTCCGAGCGCAGCCACTGCGGCCCGTTCGCTAGCACGTCCGCGCTGTAGGCGCGATAGCCCTCGCCCTCGCCGCTCGCCGCGCTCAACAGCCGCACGAGCGTTTGCTCGAGCGTGAATGGGGGCTCGATCTGCCACTGCTCCGCCAGCTGCGGCGGTCGCGCCGCGAGCGCCAGGTAGTCCGAGGCCGACTCCGGCTGCACACCGTCTGCCACCGCTCCCACCAGCATCCCCGGACGCAGGTGATCGATCAGGAACAGCTCATAGCCCAGCTCGGCCAGCGTTTGGCGCAGCGCGCAGATCGACGCGCCGTAGCCCGGCAGCATCCCCCCGTTGCACTCGAACACCAGCGCGGGCCGCGCGCCCGAGGAGAACAGGCGCTGCATCCCTGCGAGCGCGTTCAGCTCGTTGCCCTCAACATCCATCTTGATCAGATCGATTCCGTCCCAGCCTCGTGCCGTCGCCAGCTCATCCACGCTCACCGCGGGCACCGTGATCGCGCCCGCGCCCGACTCGCCCTGCTGCTGGATGTGGCCGTGGATGCTCAGCTCGATGAACTCGATCGGCTCGCGCGAGGCCGAGATTGCGCCGTGCACAACCTCTAGCTCTCGAAACTCGTTGCGGCGCGCGGCGTGGCGCATCAGCTTGACGTGCTGGGGCGAGGCGTCGACTGAGGTCACGTGGGCGCCCAGGCGGCTCGCGGGCAGCGAGAAGGTACCGATGTGGCAGCCGAGGTCCAGCACGCGCGCACCCGGTGCTACCAGCCCGAGGAATGCGCGCATGATCGGCTCGTCGATCTGGTGGTTGTCCAGTAGCCACTCCGCCACCACGTCGCCCGCCGCGAGGTCCACGCAGAACTCGACCTCGTCTGTGCCGGCGACCGACGCGCGTGTGAATGCGAGGACCTGGTGCTTCATCGAGGCGGTAAAGCTAGTAGCTCGGCACGCCTACGCTGCCGCAGGCACCCAGCCAGCGGGATAGGCGCCCGCCGGCACGCCGCCCGGGTAGCTGGGGAACAGGCGCATCGCCACCCGCTCCGCCGCCGTGCCGCCCAACAGCGGCGCGAGATCGCCGATCGGCAGCAGCACCCTGATCGTCGCCCCGATCTGGAAGTCAGCGGCGTTGGGCTGCTCGCCGCCGATCACGCCGCGCTCGGCCAGCTGCTCGATGTGTGCGAGCTTCGCGGGCAGGCCCGCGAGGTCGTCGTGCAGGCGCGCCGCCGTGATCTGGTGATAGCGCCAGGTCGCGCGCACGAATTTGATCGCGAAGTCCGTGCCCGGACCGTCGAGCGGCTCCCGGCCGCCGAATGTCCCCATCGACTCGGGGCGGAAGTACATCGCGCCCCAGGGCAGGCAGCGCCCGAGTGCCTGTAGCTCCTGATCGCCCCAGCGCTCGGCCTCGCGCACCTCCTCGGAGGGGTACAGCGACGGCTCTGGCTGCAACTGCTCCAGGCGCGCGAGAATCGCGCGCGAGCCGTGCACCGGCTCGCCTTCGATCAGCGCCCCCGGCACCGTCGAGTTGCCCTCGCCGTAGATCTCCTCCATTTGCTCTAGACGCTCGGTCATCGGCAGATCGATGCGCTCGAACTGCAGGCCCTTGTACTCCAGCGCCGCCGCCACCGTCATGCACGGATGCGAGGGAGGGACCGCGTGCAGCGTGATCGTCGGCGCCATCGGCCGAAGCCTACTCGGCGAGACGCCGCGGCGTTTGTGTTCATAATCGGCGCGCATGAGCTACGTCCCGCCGCAGCAGATCCTCGAGCGCTACGCCTCCGTGCTCGTCAACTTCGCGCTCGGCGGCGGCCGGGGCGTGCAGCCCGATGAGGTCGTGCGGATCGCCGCGGCCGAGAGCGCGAAGCCGCTCTATGCCGAGTTGGCCAAGGCAGTCTGGCGTGCGGGTGGGCACGTGCTCAGCGCCTACCGCCCCGACGACGATCATCAAATCAATATCTCTCGCGACTTCTTCGAGCTCGCCAGCGACGCCCAGCTCGACCGCTTCAACGCCAACTACATGCACGGGCTGATCGAGGAGATGGACCATCAGGTCACCGTGCTTGCCGAGGCCGATCCGCACGCGCTGGATTCGGTCGAGCCCGCCAAGATCATGCGCCAGGGTGCCGCGCTGCGCCCGATGCTCGACTGGCGCGGCGAGAAGGAGAACGCCGGGCGTTTCAGCTGGACGCTCGGGCTCTACGGCACGCCCGCGATGGCCGCCGAGGCCGGCATGGACCTGGAGGAGTACTGGGAGCAGATCATCCACGCCTGCTTCCTCGACGCCGAGGACCCAATCGCCCGCTGGCGTGAGGTCGGCGAGCAGGTCAGCGCCAGCCGCGAGTGGCTGGACTCGCTACAGATCGAGCGCGTGCATGTGCAGGGTGAGGACGTCGACCTGCATGTCTCACTCGGCGAGCAGCGCCGCTGGCTCGGCGGTCGCGGGCGCAACATCCCCAGCTTCGAGCTGTTCACCAGCCCCGACTGGCGCGGCACCGAAGGCTGGATTTACTGCAACCAGCCGCTCTATCGCTACGGCAATCTCGTCAAGGGGATTCGCCTGCAGTTCGTCGATGGGCGTGTCGTCAAGGCAAGCGCCGAGGAGAACGAGAAGGTGCTCACCGAGATGATCGCCACCGCGGGCGCCGACCGCGTGGGGGAGTTCTCGCTGACCGATCGCCGGCTCTCGCGGATCACCCGCTTCATGGCGCACACGCTGTATGACGAGAACGTCGGCGGGCGTTTCGGCAACACCCACATCGCGCTCGGGCGCTCCTATCAGGACGCCTACGACGGCGACCCCAGCGAGGTCCACGCCGAGCGCTGGGCCGAGCTCGGCTTCAACGACTCCACCGTGCATACCGACATCGTCTCCACCACAGACCGCCTCGTCACCGCCACGCTGCGTGGGGGAGAGCAGCGCGTGATCTACCGCGACGGCGAGTTCCTGCTCGACTAGCGGTATCTCTGCGCCCCCAAGCGTTCACAGCTCCGGCGGGCGCCGTCGGTAACGTGGCGCTCGTGGCCTCCCCGCAAGCAGGTCGATCCGCTTCCCCCGCAGGCGAGACGCCCGCGGAAATTGTCGACGCCACGCGGCGCACGCACCTCGCCAGCGAGCGCACTTACCTGGCCTGGTGGCGCACCGGCCTGACCTCGCTCACCGTCGGCATCGGCGCCGGCAAGATCGTGCCCGCGCTGACCAGCGGCGCTACCTGGCCCTACACCGTGATCGGCGCCGGCTTCGCGGTGCTCGGCGTGATCTGCATCGGCTACGCCGCGATACGCCGGCGCGAAGTCGACGATGCGCTCGCACGTGGCGACTTCGTGCGCCCTGACGATCGCTTGATCGCGTTCATGACCGCGCTCGGGGCGCTGCTCGGCGTGTTCGTGCTCGTGATCGTGGTCGTCGAGGGCTGAGCGGGGGCTAGTGTGGCTTCGGCGGCAGCTTCACGATGCCGATGAAGAAGTCGTCGATCTGGTGCACGATTTCCCCGAAGCGATCGAAGTCCACGGGCTTGGTGATGAAGGCGTTGGCGTGGTTGCGGTAGGAGCGCAGCACGTCCTCCTCCGACTGCGAGGTCGTCAGTACGACCACTGGGATCGTCGCGAGCTCGGGGTCGGCCTTGATCTCTGCCAGCACCTCCGCGCCGCTCTTGCGCGGCAGGTTCAGGTCCAGTAGCACCAGGTCCGGGCGCGCGCGGCCCGCGTACTGGCCTTCGCCGCGTACGTATTCCATCGCCTCGACGCCGTCGCTCACGACCGACAGCCCGTTGCCGACCTTGTGGTCGGAGAACGCCTCGCGGATCAGCAACACATCACCGGGGTCGTCCTCGACCAGCAGCACCGAGATCAGCTCGGCGTTCATCTCCCGCCCCGCTCAGCGCGCTGCTGTTGCGCCCCGATTGCGTTCGAAGCGGTCACGGCGCCGTCGGTCCCATCCAGACCACCTTGTACTCCTGCCAGCATCGTGGCATCCCCCTCGCTTGGATCCTCGCCTACAGGGAGAGTAAAGCGAAATCGAGCACCATTTGAAAACTCACTGTCAAGCCACATGTGGCCGCCGTGGTACTCGACGATCTTGCGGCACAGCGCCAGGCCGATGCCGCTGCCGTCGTAGGCGTCGCGCGAATGCAATCGCTGGAAGATCAGGAAGATCCGCTCGGCGTACTCGTGCTCGACGCCGATTCCGTTATCGGTGCAGCTCAGCTCCCAGAAGGCTCCGATCCGCCGCGCCGCAAACCGCACCAGCGGCGGCTCGGAGCCGCGAAACTTCAGCGCGTTTGAGATCAGGTTCTGAAACAGCGAGCCCAGCTGCGTGCGATCGCCGCGGATGCGCGGCAGCGGGCCGCTCGTAATGCGGGCGCCCGTGCGCTCGATCGGACCCACCAGCGCCGTCTGCGCAGCCGCGATCACCTCGCCCAGGTCGACCACTTCTTGCTCGCGCCCGCCGCGTCCCACGCGCGAGAACGCAAGCAGGTCGTTGATCAGCACCTGCATTCGCTTCGCGCCGTCTACCGCGAAGTCGATGTACTGCTCGCCGCGCTCGTCCAGCTGATCGCCGTAGCGGGTCTTCAGCGCCTGGCAGAAGCTCGCGATCTTGCGCAGCGGCTCCTGCAGGTCGTGCGAGGCGACGTAGGCGAACTGCTCGAGCTCCGCGTTCGAGCGCGTCAGCTCCTGGGCTTGCTCCTCCAGCTGCGCGCGGGCGCTCTCCACCATCGCAAGCTCATCGACGATCCGCTGACGCATCGCGTCGATCTCGTCGCCCACCTCCACGATCTCGCGCGGGCCGCCCGCGGCGCTCAGCGGCGTTGAGAACTCGCCGCCCGCGACACGCCGCGCCTCGCGCCCTAGGCGTGTCAGCGGACGCGTGACCGCGCCACGCAGCAGCAGACCCGCCGCGAGTACTCCACCGAGGATCAGCACCGCGGCCACAATCAGCAGCGCCTGGAGTTTGTCCGCCGCGCTTTCGAGTTCGTCTCGTGCCTGCGTGTCTTTGACGTCGAGCGACTGCTCGAGCGTGGTCAGCGACCTGCGGACCGCGTCGAACAGCCGTTTGCCCTCGCGGTCGGCCACGATCGACTGGCGCTTGGATGTGCTCGGCACGATCAGCGTTGGGGCCACGTAGCCGCTGCGCCACGCCGTCGCGCTCGAGCGCACCGCCGCGAGGTCCCCCGGGAGTGGGGGACCCACCGTTGGAACGTGGGATTCGAGTTCCCGATACGCACGCCGCTCCGCTCGCAGGCCGCTGTCGTAAGGTTCCAAGAAGCTCGACTCGCCCGTGAGGGCGAACCCCCGTACGCCCGTCTCCTCGTTGACTAGAGCGTTTTCCAGTGCCAGCGCGGTCCTGCGCGCAGGTCCCACCTCGTCGAGCAGCAAGTGCCGGTTGTGCGTCAGCCGTCCGTTCGCGCCGAGTGCCAGGCCGATCCCTACGACGGCGAGCACGAGCACCAAGCCGATCGTCACTGCCAGCAGCTGGCCGACCCCCATACGCCCGATCACGCGTGTCACCCGCGAGCGTCCCGGGCCCGGCGCACGCACGTGTGGGCTTGGTCCGCCGGACGTGCTCATGGGCGACTCATCGCTGGTCGAGGTCGGGCCGCGCGCCCACTAGCAGCATCGCGACGTCGTCGCTCAGCTCGCCACCATTTAGAGACTCCGCCTCGGCGATCAGCTCGTCCAGCAGTGCTGCTGGCTGATCGCGCCAGCGTGGTCGCTGCGCGATGCGCTCTGCCAGGAGCCGGTGAAAGCCCTGTTCACCAAGTCGCTCGTGCCCCGCGCCAATGCGGCCCTCGATGATCCCGTCGGTGTAGAGCAGGATCGTCCACTCACTCGGCAGGCTCACTTGCTTGGGCAGCCACTGCCCTTCGTTGATGCCGACCGCGCCCTCGCCCAGCGCGTCGGAGAGCGGCTGGATCGAAGCCCCGCCAAGCAGCACGGGCTGCGGGTGGCCGGCCCGAATCAGCATCGCCAAGCGCGCCTCGGGATCGATCTCGAGCGTGCAGAGCGTCGCGAACAGCCCGGTCACGTGGCGCTCGTGTTCGAACACGCGCTGCAGCGTCTGCACCACCAACGCCGGCTCCGTTCCCGCTAGCGCGAGCGCCCGCCAGGCCGCGCGCAGACTGACGCCGATCGCAGCTTCGTCGGGGCCGTGTCCGCAGACGTCGCCCACCAGCGCGTGCAGGTGGCCATCATCGGTCTGCACTAGGTCGTAGAAGTCGCCGCCCAGCAGCGCGCGGCTGCGCCCGGCCCGGTAGCAGGAGGCAACCCACACCGAGGGATCCTCGATCAGCGGGTTAGGCGCTAGGCCCCGTTCCAGGCGCGCCACCTCGCGCGCTTGCGCCCCGGCCAGCAGCAGCTCACGCTCAGCCTCCTCGGCCTGGCGGCGGCCGATCGCGTAGTGGATCGAGCGCGCCAGCTGCTCCCCGTCAACGTGGCCCTTGACCAGGTAGTCCTGTGCGCCGGCTTCGACCGCCGCCACGCCCGCCGCCTTGTCGTCGAGTCCCGTCAGCACGATCAGCGGTATCCCCGGCACCTGCGAGCGCAGCTGTGCCACCGCGTCCAGGCCCAGCGCATCGGGCAGGCCAAGGTCGAGCAGCACGCAGTCGATCTGCGGCCCTAGCGCGCTCAGCGCCTCCCGCAATGTGCGGCTACGGGCGATCTGTGCCAGCGGCAGCCGTTCTGAGAGCTCGTCCTCTACCAGACGCGCGTCGCCCTCGTCGTCCTCGACCAGCAGCACGCTGATCCGCTCGCGCGCCACCGTGCGCTGACCTGCGGGCGTCACGGTCTCACCGTCCGCTGACCGGACCGCTCGGCTTGCTGTCGCATGCGCGGCCATCTTATAAGCGCTCGCGTTGCACCCGGAGAGCGCCGCGCGAAGCCGTGTCTCGCCGTTTTCCGGGAGCTCTACACATACGCTTCACACCGTGAGTGCCCTCGAAAAGCTGCGCGACCGAATGGCAGAGCTATCCGACCTATCGGCCACCGAGATGCTGGCCGCATGGGACCAGCTCGTGATGATGCCCGCCGACGGCGCTGCCGCGCGCGCTCAACAACTCGGCACGCTGGCGCGATTGACGCACGAACGGGCCACGGGCGAAGAGGTCGGGGGCTGGCTATCCGAGCTCGACGGCCAGCCGCTCGACGGGCTCGACGAGGACGTCGTGCGCCTGGCCCGGCGCGACTGGGAGCGCGCCCGGCGCGTGCCGACTGAGCTCGCGGTCGAGCTCGCCCAAGCCAGCGCACAGGGGCAGGAGAGCTGGCGCGCCGCGCGAGAGGGAGACGACTTCGCCGCCTTCGCGCCTGCTTTGGTGCGCAACGTCGAGCTGGCGCGCGCCTACGGCGAGTGCCTGGCCGAGGAGGATGAGCGCCCCTACGACGCACTGCTCGGCGACTACGACTTCGGGCTCTCAAGCGACGATCTGCGTCGCGTCTTCTCGGCGCTGGCAGCGGCGCTGCCGACGCTAGTCGGAGAGGCGCAGGCGCATTCGCCGCGGCGCTCCCTGGCCGTGCCCGTCGCCGCCCAAGAAGCCGCCGTGGCCGGCACGCTCGCGCGCATCGGCGTCGACGCCGGAAGCTGGCGCGTGGACGTCTCCGCGCACCCCTTCACCGCCTGGGTCGGTCCGCGCGACAGTCGCGTCACCACGCGCTATGGCGACGGCGAGGTCGAGTCGCTGTTGAGCTCGCTGCACGAGTTCGGGCACGCGTTGTACGAGCGCCAGATTGACCCCGCGCTCGACCGCACCAACCTCGGGCGCGGCACGTCGATGTCGATCCACGAGTCTCAAAGCAAGCTCTGGGAGAACCACGTCGCGCGCAGCCCTGCCTTTGCCGAGGTGCTCGTTGGCGAGCTGGCCGACGGCGGCTTCCAGGTCAGCGCCCGCGACCTGCATGCCACGCTCGTCGGCGTTGAGCCCTCGCTGATCCGCGTCTCCGCCGATCCGTTGACCTACCCGCTGCACATCATCTTGCGCTTCGAGCTCGAGCTCGCGATGATCGAAGGCGACCTGGCCGTCGCCGACCTCCCCGGTGCCTGGCGCGAAGGCATGCGCCGTCTGCTCGGCGTCGAGGTGCCCTCCGATGCGCTCGGCTGTCTGCAGGACGTGCACTGGGGTGGGGGTAGCTTCGGCTACTTCCCCAGTTACGCGCTCGGCTGCCTAATCGCCGCGCAGCTGTGGGAGGCGATCGAGCGTGACCTCGGCTCGCGCGAGGAGGACTTGCGCCGCGGCGAGGTCGCTTCGATCCAGGCCTGGCTCGCCGAGCGCGTGCACCGCCACGGGCGGCGTCTGGACACGCTGCCGCTGCTGCAGCAGGCCACCGGCGAAGGGCTCGCGGTCGAGCCGTTCCTGCGCTACGTCGAACCGCTCGCGGGCTGAGCCGTCCGATGGTCGGCGCGAGGCGGCGTCCTCGCTCGCTCGCGTGCTCTCGCACGCCACGCTCCCTGCGTCCTTGCCTCACTTGACCCTCGAACGGCTCAGGAGCGCCTAGTGCGCGCGCCTGCTCAGCCGCTCGTAGTAGCGACGATCTCCGCGACCAGCTCGTGCAGATCGTGGTTGGCCTCGTAGACCATCTGCTGGCGCGCGGCGCCGTTGCCCGCGCTGAGCAGGTCGCGCACGCCCTCGAGCTCCTGCCCGCAGCCGAGCTCGCGTGCATGTGGGGCCAAGCGCTCGAGCAGCTCCTCCGACAGCTCGCGCACGCCGCGTCGCGCGCCCGCGGCCTGGTCGAACAGCTCCGCCTCCAGGCCGTGGCGCGCCGCGAGCCAGCGGTTCTCATCGAGGATCTCCCAAGGCGGCTCGGGCTCCGTAACGCCCTGCTGGGACTGCTCGACCAGCAGCTTCACCAGCGAGACCACCAGCGCGCTCAGCGCGAGCGTGTGCTCGACGCGCGTCTGTGAGTCCATCGCGCGCACCTCGACCGTGCCGAGCCGGGGGTGGGGGCGCACGTCGTACCAGAGGTAGGTGTAGTCCTCGATCAGCCCGCTGGCGCTCATCGTCTCTACGCGGCGCACGAAGTCCGGCCAATCCTCAAAGCGCGGCTGCAGTCCGACGCGCGGGAAGGCGCGAAAGATCGGTACGCGGCTGGACATCAGCCCCGTGGGGTGGCCGCGCCACAGCGGCGAGTTCGCCGACAGCGCAATCAGCAACGGCACGTACAGGCGCAGACCGTTGGCGACCTGGATCGCCTCCTCGGGCTCGGCCATGCCCACGTGTACGTGCATTCCGAACACGAGCTCCTGGCGCGCGACGAAGCCCAGCGAGCGGATCAGGCCGCGATAGCGGTCGTCGCTGACCACGCGCTGGTCCTCCCAGCGCGCGAACGGGTGCGTGCCCGCGGAGCCGACCTCGAGGCCTTTGGCTTGTGCCCTGTCGCGGGCTAGCGCCCGCAGCGCGACCAGCTCCGCACCCGCCGCCTGCACGTTCGCGCAGGGCGAGGTCGCGATCTCCAGCACCGACTCCAGCAGCTCGGGCTGAATCTGCCCAGAAGGTGGATCCTCGCCGAGGATCGAGTCGATCGCGTTGACCAGGTCCAGCGAGGAGGAGTCGACGATCATCAACTCCTCCTCGACGCCCACCGTGTAGCGGGGGCCGAGGAAGCGGTGCTCCATCCCGGCACCCTACCCGCAGCGCGCGTGCGCGCAATCGCGGCTCAATGTTCCTGGAGCACCGCCAGCACGTTGCCGGCGGGGTCCTTGAACCACGCGATGTAGGGGCCGCCGCCGCGCATGATCCCCCGCTCGTCCTGCTCCATGCCCGCGTAGCGCTCGAAGCTCACACCGCGCGTGCTCAGCTCATCGACCGACTGCTCGATGTCCTCCACCGGGAAGTTGAGGATCGTGTACTCGGCCGGGTTGTGACCCGGCTTTGGGTAGACGATCGTCGGGCGCGCCCCGCCGACGAGCTCGAGCGTCAGGATTCCGTTCGTGACCGAGGTTCCGATCCCGAGGGTTTCGCTGTAGAAGGCCCGCGCGCGCTCGATGTCATCCACGGCAAAGCCGCTGAAGGCCGGTGTCTGGCCGAACATGTCCAGCTCCTTTCGTTATTTGCCGGCTCGGGGCCGGTCCCTTTGCTAAGACGAGGCTTCGCTGCGGATCTCATCGCCACGGATAGCGATGAGTTTCGCGCAGGCGCGTCGTCTGCATCGCAAAGGCAACGAGACCGACGACGAAGGAGACGCGAGATGACCGACACAAGCTCCGACCGCAACCGCTGGCTCGCGCTATACGTGCTGTGCACGGGCGTATTGATGATCGTGCTCGACGTCACGGTCGTCAACGTCGCGCTGCCTTCGATCCAGACCGACCTCGGCTTCTCGGGGTCGGGTCTCGCGTGGGTCGTAAACGCCTATCTGATCGCCTTCGGTGGCCTGTTGCTGCTCGCCGGGCGGATCGGCGACCTCGTCGGGCACAAGCGGATCTTCCTGATTGGGCTGGTCGTGTTCACCGTGGCCTCGCTCGTCTGCGGTCTATCCGACAGCCAGACGCTATTGGTGGTGGCGCGCTTCGTACAGGGCGCAGGCGGCGCGATGACCTCGGCGGTCGTGCTCGGGATGATCGTCACGATGTTCCCCGAGCCCGCCGAGCAGGCGAAGGCGATTGGCGTCTATGGCTTCGTCGCCTCGGCCGGCGGCTCGGTCGGGCTGCTCGCGGGCGGCATCCTGACGCAGGCGATCGACTGGCACTGGATTTTCTTCATCAACGTGCCGATCGGGCTGATCACGGGCTTCTTCGCGCTGCGCCTGCTCGACGACATGCGTATGCCGGGCGCCAGCAAGAGCGTCGACCTGCCGGGTGCCACGCTGATCGTCAGCGCGCTGATGCTCGGCGTCTACACGATCGTCTCGCCGGCCGCCGAGAAAGGCTGGGGCTCGGGTACCACGCTCGCGTTTGCCGCCGGCTCGCTCGTGCTGCTCGCGCTGTTCATCTTGCGTGAGGCGACTGCGCGCGAACCGCTGATGCCGCTGCGCGTGTTCCGCTCGCGTGACACGGCCGGCGCGAACGCGATCCAGGCGCTCGTCGTCGCGGGCATGTTCGGCACGTTCTTCCTCGGCTCGCTCTACCTGCAGCGCGTGCAGCACTACGACCCGCTGAAGATCGGCCTCGCGTTCCTGCCTGTGACGGTCGTGATGGGCACGCTCTCGCTGCGCTACTCAGAACGGCTGATCGTCCGCTTCGGCGCCAAGCGCCTGCTTGCGCCGGGGATGGTGCTCGTCGCGGCAGGGCTGTTGCTGTTCGCGCGCGTGCCAGTGCACGGCCACTACGTGATCGACGTGCTGCCGGTGCTGCTGCTGCTCGGCGCGGGCGTCGGCTCGACGTTCCCAGCGCTGATGACGCTTGCGATGGCTGACGCCAAGCCGCAGGACGCAGGGCTCGCGTCGGGCCTCGTCAACACCTCGGCGCAGGTCGGCGGGGCGCTCGGCCTCGCAGTGCTCGCGACGAGTGCAGCGACGCATACGAGCTCGCTGAAAAAGGTCGGCAAGCCATTCGCTGACGCGCTGACGGGCGGCTACCACGTTGCTTTCCTGATCGGCGCTGCGCTCGTCGGTCTGGCGGTCGTGATCAGCCTGGCGCTGCACGCGCCTAAGCGCGCGCCTTCTGCGGCGGAAGACGAGCTCGCCGAGGCGGTCGAGGCGAGCGGCGGCATCGCCCCCGCCCAGCAGCGGGTCCAGGGGCCGCCGCAGGCGGTCGCTCAAGGCTCAGTCGAGGGGTAGCAGAGCGAGGCGGTAGGAGGGGAGGGGGCAGATGGGCGCGCGTCGGCGGACAGTCGCTGTGACGGTGCCTAGCCCGCTCGCCCGCTCGCAGCTCCCTGGCCTGTTCACGCGCACGTGCGCGCTGCTCGCCAGCGATCAAGGCTGCGAGCTGTTGCTCTGCCAGGTGGCGGACGTAGCTGCAGACGCGGTCGCTGTCGACGCGCTCGCCCGCCTTGCGCTGGCTGCGCGGCGCAGCGGCTGCGAGGTACGCCTGCGCGGCGCCTCGCCAGAGCTGCTCGCGCTCGTGGAGTTGATTGGACTGGCCGAGGTGCTGCGCTGCGAGGAGCTAGCTGGAGGCGGCTAACTCGGCGTAGTCGAGCGGCAAGCCGAACAGCGGGAAGATCGTGTCGGTCGAGAGGAAAAAGGTCATCTCGACGATCTTGCCGTCGGCGATCTCGAGCACTTGTAGCGCCCACGGTTCGTAGCCCTCGCTGCCATCCTCGCGCGGCTTGTATTGGGCGAAGGCGGGCGAGCCGTTGGCGGTCTGCGTGGCGAATACGCGCGAGCCGCGACAGCCTGCACCCTTGCCGACCCACCAGGCGAAGATGTCATCGCGCCCGCGCAGCCACAGCTCATACGGCGGCATCGACTGCGTGGCGTCTTCGTGGATCAAGCTCGTCAGCGCGTCGATGTCGTAGCGCTGGAAGGCATCGACGTAGCGCGCGAGCAGGTCGCGGTCGGATTCTGAGAGGGCGCCGTGCGCTGGATCGTGCGTTTCGGCTGCGTCGAGCGTCGCCCGCGCGCGCTGGAGCGCGCTGTTGATCGCGGGCGTGCTCGTCTGCAACAGCTCGGCGACCTCGGCGGCCTTCCAGTGCAGCACCTCGCAGAGGATCAGCGCGGCGCGCTGGCGCGGCGGCAGGTGCTGCAGCGCGGCGATGAACGCGAGGCGGATGCTCTCGCGCGACTCGGCGACGGCGGCAGGGTTGGCGCTGTCGCTCGTGACGAGCGCGTCAGGGACAGGCTCCACCCACGTGACCTCAGGCAGGATCTCGCCGATCGGCCCGTCGGGCGAGCGCGCGTCGCCGAGCTCCATCGGGCGCGCACGGCGCTGCTTGGCGTCGAGCATGTCCAGGCACACGTTGGTCGCGATCCGGTAAAGCCAGGAGCGCACCGAAGCGCGTCCCTCGAAGCGCTCCAGCGAGCGCCACGCACGCAGCAGCGTTTCCTGGACCGCGTCCTCGGCCTCAAACGGTGAGCCCATCATGCGATAGCAGTGCGCGGTCAGCTCGCGCCGATGGCGCTCCAGATCACCGAAGTTCTCTGTGACGGGGGCCGCTGAACTCTCCACGTATCCATCCTAGGGAGTTGCCGTCAGAACGCCGAGCTTCAGAGGCTGGCGCTGCGCGCGTCTGCTAAGCAGGAGACGTGAGCGCGGCGGACGAGCCCCACCAGCTGATCGACCTCTTGCACTTGGGGCGCGAGCACGTGATCGGCGCTTGGCGCGTAGGCGACGTGGTGATCGACCCCGGCCCAAGCAGCAGCCTGGCGGCGCTGCTGCCGACGCTCGAAGCGCACCCGCCGCGTGCGCTGGCGCTGACGCACATCCACCTCGACCACGCCGGCGGCGCCGGCACGCTCGCCCGCCGCTTCCCCGACCTGGAGGTGTGGGTGCACGAGCGCGGCGCCCACCATCTGGCCGATCCCAGCAGGCTGCTCGACAGCGCCACACGCCTGTACGGCACGGAGATGGAGCGGCTGTGGGGAGAGGTGCTGGCGGTGCCCGCGGAGCGCCTACGCGTGCTCGCAGGCGGCGAGCGGCTGGGGGCCTTCCAGATCGCCTATACGCCGGGGCACGCCTCCCACCACGTCTCCTATCTACACGAGCCCAGCGGGCGTGCGTTCACGGGCGACGTCGCGGGGGTGCGGATCGACGCCGGCGTCGTGCTCGCGCCGACGCCGCCGCCCGACATCGACCTCGACGCCTGGCGCGCCTCGCTGGATCTGATCGAAGCCTGGAAGCCGCGCAGCGTCGCGGTCACGCACTTCGGCGCCTACGAGGACGTGCCCGAGCAGCTGGCGGCGCTGCGGGCGCACCTGGACGAGGTCGAGCTGTGGGCGCGCCAGCTGGACCAGGACGGCTTCATCGCAAAGGTGCGCGAGCGCGTGCGGGTGCCGCTAAGTGATGGCACGCCGGGCTCCTACGCCCAGGCGCTGCCGCCCGAGCAGAGCTATGCGGGCCTGCGCCGCTACCTGCATAAGCGCGAGGCCGCGTGAGCGGCGGACGGCGCGGTGGCGCGTGGTGGCGAAGCTCGTCCGTGGGCGGCGAGCACTAGGCTGGCGCGAGCATGAGCGCGATCGAGGATCTGCTGGTCAACAACGCGGCCTTCGCCGACGGCTCTCCCCGCGAGTCGCTGGAGGTGAGCCCGAAACGCCGGCTGGCGATCGTGACCTGCATGGACTCGCGCCTAGACGTGTTCGCGGCGTTGGGCCTCGGCCACGGCGAGGCGCACATCCTGCGCAATGCGGGCGGCGTCATCACAGACGACGTGATCCGCTCGCTGTCGGTCTCACAGCGACGGCTGGGCACGCGCGAGGTGATGCTGATTCACCACACCGACTGCGGGCTGATGAAGATCACGGACGACGGCTTTCGCGCGGAGCTGCAGGCCGAGGCGGGGGTGGCTCCGCCGTTTGCGATCGAGTCCTTCAGCGACCTGGATGCCGACGTGCGCCAGTCGATCCTGCGCGTGCGTCGCTCGCCGTTCCTGCTGCACCGCGATGCCGTGCGTGGCTTCGTCTACGACGTGGACTCGCACGAGCTGCGCGAGGTCGAGGCCGAGGACCCGGCGGACGGCGCGCAGTAGGGTGCGCGGGCGATGAGCGAGGACGACGAGCGCCAGGCAGAATTGGCGGAGCAGGCGGTGCGGGAGCAGGGCCTTGACTTCGCCTCCTTCCAGTACGAGATGTACGCCGGCGGACTGCTCGAGCAGACACCGGCGCTGCCGGTGTCGGCGGCCGAGCTGCAGGAGCGCGCCCGCGAGAAGCTCGGCGCGGCGGCCTATGGCTACGTGGCGGGGGGCGCGGGCTCGGAGCGCACGATGCAGGCGAACCTCGACGCCTTCGAGCGCCGCCGGATCGTGCCGCGGATGCTGCGCGACGTGTCCGCTCGCGACCTGTCGACCACGGTGCTGGGGACCGCGATGCCCGCGCCGCTGCTGCTGGCGCCCGTAGGCGTGCAGTCGATCGTCCACGCCGAAGGCGAGCTGGCGAGCGCGCGCGCCGCGGCGGCGCTGGGCGTGCCTTACATCCTCAGCACGGCCTCTTCGCACTCGATCGAGCAGGTCGCCGAGGCGATGGGCGGCGCCAGCCGCTGGTATCAGCTCTACTGGCCACGCCAGCGCGAGCTGGCCGCGAGCTTCGTGGCCCGCGCCGAGCGCGCGGGCTATGAGGCGATCGTGCTGACGCTCGACACCTGGTTTTTGGGCTGGCGCCCGCGCGACTTGAGGAACGCCTACCTGCCGTTCCTGAAAGGCGAGGGCGTGGCGAACTACTTCAGCGACCCCGTGTTCCGCGCCGCCCTGGAGAAGCCGCCCGAGGAGGATCTGGGCCCGGCGATTGGGCACTGGGCCTACCAGTTCGCGAACCCGACCGTGAGCTGGGAGGACCTAGCCTGGCTCAAAGCGCAGACCTCGCTGCCGGTGCTGCTGAAGGGCGTCGTACACGTCGAGGACGCGCGCCGCGCGCAGGAGCTGGGCGTGGACGGGCTGCTGGTGTCGAACCATGGCGGACGCCAGGTCGACGGCTCGCTGGGCGCGCTCGATGCGCTACCGGCGATCCGCGAGGCGGTGGGCGAGGACTTGGCGCTGCTGTTCGATAGCGGCGTGCGCGGCGGCGCCGACGTGTTCAAGGCGCTGGCGCTGGGCGCGAACGCGGTCTGCATCGGGCGTCCCTACATCTGGGGCCTGGCGCTCGCAGGTCAGGGCGGCGTCGAACACGTGCTGCGCTGCCTGCTCGCCGAGTTCGACCTCACGCTCGCGTTGAGCGGCCACACGACGGTCGCGGGGCTGGCCCGCGAGGCTACGCTCCAGTACGCAGGCTGAGCCCAGAGCGATCCGAGGCGCGGCGTAAGGTCCGCGCCGATGACGACGCTCGTCTCAATCTGGCTCGCGGCCGCGCTCGGCGCGGGCGCGGCTCTGAAGGCCTGGCGCCGGCAGGGAGCGGCCACGGCCTTTGCGACCTACGGCGTGCGGGGCGCGATGCCGCAGCGCGTGGCGCTGTGGCTGCTCGTGGGCGTGGAGACGCTCCTGGCGGGGGCTTTGTTGGTCGGCCTGGGCTGGGCCGCGGTCGCGGCAGCAGCGCTGTTCGCGCTGTTCGCGGCGGTCACCTCGGCGGCGCTGCTGGCGGGTCGTGGCGGGCGGCCATGCGCCTGCTTCGGCGGCGCCTCGCGCCTGGGCTGGTCTACGCCCCCGCGCGCGGGGGCGCTGGCGCTGGTCGCGGGCGCCGACGCGCTGGGCTGGTTCCCCGCCGCTCCCAGCGGCTATGACCGCTGGCTGACGCTGGGGCTGTCGCTGGCGCTCCTCGCGCTCGCGGCGCTGGCCGTCGCGCTGCTGGCGCTGGCGCGCGAGGTCGGCGTGCTGCGCCTGGCGGCGGGCAACGGCCGCGGGGCGCTAGAGATCGAGTCCGAGGGCCCGGCGCTGGGCGAAGCGCAGTCCTGGGCGGCGCAGATCGAGCGCGGCCCGCGCACGCTGCTGCGCCTGGCCGTGTTCACCTCGGAGGGCTGCCCGCTGTGCGCGCAGGTCGCGCCCGCGGTGGCGCACGTCGCGGCCGACCCACTGCTGGCGGTGCGGAGCTTCGACGAGCACGAGGACGCGGCGGTCTGGGCGGGGGCGTCGGTGCCGGGCAGTCCGTATGCGGTTGCGCTGCGCCTCGACGGGGTCGCGCTAGCGAAGGGCACGTTTAACGGCCTGGCACAGCTGGAAAGCGTGCTAGCGACGGCGCGCACCCGCGAACGGGGACTGGCGCTTGCCGCCTGAGCCCGATCGTGGCGCGGGGCCTGGGGAGGGCGCCGCGCACGGCGAGCCCGAGCCTGAGGCCGAGCGCTTCTCGGATGCGGTGCTGCGCCACAGCAGCCGGCGCGGCTTTTTGGAGTGGGCGGGCGCGGCGGTGATCGCGCTGGCGGGCGGGCGCGCGGTGGCGCAAGGCGTGCTCCCCGACGAAGCCGACGCCTACACGAACTTCTGCGGTCACACCTACACGACCGGCAACTGTCCGCACCCGACGGGGCTGCCGCGCGTGGACCGCCACGACTATCCGCTGCGCGCCTCGGACGGTCACCCGGTCGACGATCTGGGCCGGCCGATCGACGCGCAGGGCTACCCGGTCGACGCGCAAGGCCAGGTCCTGCGCGACCCCAACGGCGAGCCGCTGGCTCCGGCGCCGCGCTCGAAGGTCTGCCCGGCGGCGGGCAAGGCCAACGGGCTGGCGCTACAGACAGATGGCTCCTGGTATCGCTGCTGCGGGGGGCGCGTGCGGCGGCTGATGGACTGCTGCGGCTACACGAACGTGCGGGTGAACGGGGACGAAGCACTGGTGGGCTACTGCTACGGCGGGCGGCACGTGTTCTGCGTGCAGTACTACGAAACGATGGTGCCGTGCTAGGCAGGCCGCGGTGCTAGGTGGGCTCGCGGCGGCTGCAGCGATCACGGCGATGGTCGCGGGCATTACGGGCGCCTGGTCGCCGTGCGGCTTTTCGATGGTCGACACGATCGGCAGCGCGCTGGGCGACGCGCGCCGCGGGGCGACACTAGCGGCGAGCGTGACGTTTGCGCTGGGCACGCTGCTGGGTGGCGCGCTGACGTTCGGCAGCCTGGCGCTGCTCGGCTCGCTGGTGGGCGGCGAGGTGGCCGGTCTACGCGAGGGGCTCGGCGCGGCGCTCGCGCTGGCGGCTGCGATCGCGGACTGGCGCGGCGCGCGGATCGCCCCGCAGATCCGTCGCCAGGTGCCGGAGCGCTGGCGCTGGACGATGCCGCTGCCCGTGGCTTGTGCGCTGTACGGCGTGCTGTTGGGCCTCGGTTTCACGACGTTCGTGCTGGCCTTTGCGGTGTGGGCGCTGGCGGGGATTAGCTTCGCCTCAGGCGACCCGCTGTTGGGCGTGCTGGTTGGCGTGGCGTTCGGCGTGGGGCGCGCGCTGCCGGTCTTGTGGATGGCGCCTGGGCTGCGCCGCGGCGCGGGCGCCAAGCGCTTGGATGAGATGGCGGTCGAGCCCCGCTTGTGGCTTGGCTTGCGCCGGCTGGACGCACTGGGCCTCGCGCTGTGCGCGCTGGCGCTGGCGGGCGCGAGCGCGCAGGCGGCGCCGAGACATGGGGCGCCGGGCCGTGCTTCCGGGACGCGGATTTCTCACGCGACCGATCCCTCGGCGGCGGGCGCAGCTTTGGCCTGGCAGCAGCCGGGGGCGGGCGGCCTTTTGTCAGTCGGTGGCGCGGCGCCGGTAGTGCTGCCAGGTGCGCATCCGGCGCTCGGCGGGGCGACGATCGCGTGGGCGAGCACGACGCAGGTGACGGTGGCGGAACTAGCCTCTCTGCGCCCGAAGCTGGTGCTCGCGGCGAGCGGCGTAAATGCGCTGGCGGTGTCAGATGGCTGGGTGGTATATCGCGACCAGGTGGCGCAGGGCGGCGAAAACCTGATCGGGGTCTCGCTGACGAATCCGGCCCAGCGGCGCTACCTCGCGGGCTCGCGCTTGCCCGCCCAGATCGGTCGACCCTCGCTGGAAGGCTCGCGCGTCGTGTTCGCCCGCAACACGCCGAGACGCAGCGCGATCGAGCTGGTGGACCTGGCGGGCGGGCGCCGTCGCACGCTGCAAGCGGCGAGCCGCGACGCCGCATTCTTCAACCCGGCGCTGCTGGGTGGGGCGCTGCTGTTCGAGCGCACGACCCGCTGTCTGCAGCAGCTACGGATCGCGCCGTTGGCGGGCTCGGCGACAGCGGCTTCGGCGTCGGGCGCGAGCGGTGCGCGGGCTGCGCGCCGGGGCGGCGCCCGGGGTTTGCAGGGGCGGGTGCTGCTGAGTCTGCCCTCGACCGTCTCGCGCGATCCGGGCTACCAGCCGGGCTACACGCACGCCTACAACAGCGCGAGCGGGTGTGCCAACCGCCGTCCGGGGCGGGGCGGGGCGACGTCGTTGGGAGCGACGACGCTGGGCTCCTCGAATGTATTCGTAACCAGGCTCGGCCCGACCCCGGGCAATGCGGAAATCGTCACGGTCAAGCGCTAAACACGGGCGGGCGCGGGTCGCGCTGGCGCTGTGCCTGTGCGCCGGCGCGGTGAGTGTCGTCAGCGCTGCTCCTGCGAGCGCGGGGTCCTGGCAGCCGGGCGTGCGGGCGGCGATCGCCTACGCGCACACGCGTGCGGGCACAGTCAGCTTCGCGGTGCGTACGGCGCGGCGTGAATGGGGTTGGCGCGTGACGCGCACGGTGCCTTCGGCGAGCGTGCTGAAGGCAATGCTGCTGGTGGCCTACTTGGACGACCCGCGGGTGCGCGGTCGGGCGCTGGGGCCGGCGGACCATCGCCTGATCGACCCGATGATCCAGCGCTCGGACAACGAAGCGGCGACGCGCGTATTGCAGTTCGTGGGCGCGCGCGGCGTCTACGGGGTGGCCGAGCGCGCACAGATGCGGCGCTTCGTGCTGGACCCGGACATCTGGGGGCTCAGTCGCATCGACGCGGAAGACCAGGCGCGCTTCTTCCTGCGCATCGACCGCCACGTAGTGGTGCGCCATCGCGCGGAGGCGATGCACCTGCTGGCGAGCGTGACGCCGAGTCAGCGCTGGGGCATCGGTCGCTTGCGCCTGCCTGGTTGGCAGCTGTACTTCAAGGGCGGCTGGGGCGCGGGCACGGGCGAAGTCGAGCACCAGAGCGTACTGCTGCGCCACGGCGCAACGCGCGTGGCGTTGTCGGTGTTGATCACCGATAGCCCGAGCCACGCCTACGCGAAGCAGACGTTGCAGGGCGTGTTCGAACGGTTGCTGCTGCACGTGGGCGTGCTGATCGCGCCAACGGTGGGCGCTGTGCTCCGCTAGCGCCCGAGCGTGCGGACCAGCTCGCGGGTGCTGAGGGCGAGCGGGCCGAGCAATTCGCGCACCTCGCGCAGGCCATCGCGCAGCTCGGCGTCGCCGACCTCGACCGGCGCGAGCGAGTCCTGCAGCTCTGACAGCGTGGCGTCGGCGTCGGCGACGGCCAGGGCCGCGTTGTCGAGCAGGCCGTGCGCGCCGGTGGAGGGGGCGACCGCGGCGGCGGGCGCGAAGCTGCGCGACGCCAGCGCGTGACGCTCGGCAAAGGCGGCATATGTGCGCTGGCTGCGTCCGTAGGCGACCTGTACGGGCCGAAACAGCTCGCGCTCGAGACGATCGCCGCTCTGTTCATCCAGCTGCTCGTACGCCTCGCCGAGCGCGGCGAGCGCGAGGGCGAGCTGGTCGATCGCGGTCGCTACGGTGTCGAGCAGCCCCTGTCGTGCGTCAGCGGTCGTGTAGGTCACGCTTCCAGACTAGTGGCGCAGCCCCGATGCAAGCGGAGGTTCGACCGTGTGTCCAAACAGAACGCGACTGTCCGTCGTTATGTCACGATGAGGAGACTCAGTCGAGGCCCTGCCTTCTGGCTGCTGGCGAGCACGCTGGCGCTGTTCCTGTTCGCATCGAGCGCCCCCTCGCCGCTGTACATCGTCTACCAGGCGAAATGGGGCTTTTCGGCGATCGTGCTGACGGGCGTGTTCGCGGTCTACGCGCTGGGCCTGCTGGCGGCGCTGATCGTGGCGGGCTCGCTCTCGGACCACTTGGGACGGCGCCCGACGCTGCTGCTGGCGTTGCTCCTGCAGGTGATCGGGATGCTGCTGTTCGCTGTGGCGCAGAGCGTGCTCTGGCTGTTCGCGGCACGCATCCTGCAAGGGGTGGCGACTGGAATCGCAACGGCGGCGATCAGCGCGGCGCTGATCGACCTGCAGCCCCCACACCGCCAGCGCCTAGGTGCGTTGTTGGCTGCCTCGGCACCGATGACGGGTCTGGCGGCGGGCGCACTGGGTAGCGGTCTGCTGGTCGAATACGGGCCCGAGCCGACACGCCTGGTCTACTGGCTGCTGCTGGGCGCCTTCGTGCTGGCGGCACTGGGGGCGTGCGCGATCCCGGAGACGATCGAGCGCCGGGCGACGTGGGCGCGCTCGTTGCGCCCGACGGTAGGGGTCCCGGCGTCGCTGCGCGCCGACTTCTTCGCGACGGTCCCGTGTCTGACGGCGACCTGGGCGCTGGGCGGGCTGATTCTGTCGCTGGGACCTTCGCTGACGGCGAAGGTGCTGCACGACGCAAGCCACGTGGCTGGCGGTCTGTCGATCTTCATCATGGCGGGCGTCAGCTCGCTGACCTCGATCGTGCTGCGCGACACGCACGCGCGGCTGGCGGCGCGCGGCGGGCTGAGCGCGCTGATCGTGGGCGTGGCGCTAGCGCTGCTGGCTCTGCACCAAGGCTCGACGGCGATGTTCCTGCTGGCGACGGGCGTCGCGGGGCTCGGCTTTGGCCCGGCCTTCGCGGGGGCGTTCAGGGCGATCACGAACCGGGCCCCGATCGACCAGCGGGCGGAGCTGGTGGCCGCGGTCTACGTGGCCTCTTACCTGGCTTATAGCCTGCCGGCACTGGCGGCCGGGATCGCGGTGACGCGCTACGGGCTGCACGATACGGCAGACGTCTACGGTGTGGCCCTGATCGCGCTGGCGTTGGTGGCGCTGGCGTTATCGCATCGACTGCAGGACCCGGAGTCAACCGCGGGTCGACGTGAACGGGAGGAGGAGCTTGCCATGCTCGATACCCCGGCGCCGCTGCCGGGCTATGCCAGTCGGGTATCAGAGCGAATCCAATAGGGTTCGACGCCAACGATCTGGGGGGTCGAGACGATGGCTGGCGAGCTAAAGCTGGGACTGAACACGGGCTACTGGGCGGGAGGTCCCCCGCCGGGCGCGGCGGAGGCGATCGCGGAGGCGGAGCGCTTGGGCGTGGACTCGATCTGGACGGCTGAGGCCTATGGCTCTGACTGCCTGACGCCGCTGGCTTGGTGGGGCGCCTCGACGCAGCGGCTCAAGTTGGGAACGGCGATCGTGCAGATGTCGGCGCGCCAGCCGGCGGCGACGGCGATGGCGGCGATGACGATGGACCACCTCTCGGGCGGTCGCTTCATCCTGGGTCTTGGCGTATCGGGCCCGCAGGTGGTCGAGGGCTGGTACGGGATGCCGTTTGCCAAGCCGCTGGCGCGCACGCGCGAGTACATCGGGATCCTGCGCGACATCTGGGCCCGCAAGGGACCAGTCACGGCTAACGGGGAGCACTACCAGCTGCCGCTGCCTGCGGGCACGGGGCTGGCGAAGCCGCTGAAGTCCTCAATCCATCCGCTACGCGAGGAAATCCCGATCTACCTGGGCGCCGAGGGACCGAAGAACGTGGCGCTGTGCGCGGAGCTGTGCGACGGCTGGCTGGCGATGCTGTTCTCGCCGACGCACCAGGACGCGAACAAGGCTGCGCTGGCCGAAGGCTTCGCGCGCGAGGGCGCACGCCGCAAGCCGGAGGAGTTCGAGGTTTGCGCGACGGTGCCGTTCGTGGTGGCGGACGACGTTGACGCGGCGATCGACGCGCTGCGCCCGTTTTACGCGCTCTACTTCGGCGGCATGGGGGCGAAAGGCACGAACTTCCACGCCAACGTGGCGATCCGGATGGGCTACGAGCGCGAGGTCGAGGAGATCCAGGAGCTGTATCTCGGCGGCAAGAAGGATGAGGCCGGGGCGAAGATCCCGAGCAAGCTGATCGAGGAGCTCTCGCTGGTGGGGCCGCGGGAGAAGATCCGCGACGACCTTGCGAAGTGGCGAGAGTCGATCGTGACCACGCTGCTGGTCTCCGCGGACGCATCCTCGCTGGGCACGATCGCGGAGCTGGTGCTCGGCTGAGGCTTGTAGGACGAGCGTGAGTACGACGCTAGTCCCGGCTGACTTCCCCGGAGCGGTCGAGATCGTAAGGTTGTGCCGTGCGCTCGGTGCTCTCAACGGCCGCGATGTTGCTCGTCGCGACCGCCCTGGCGGCGTGCGGCGCGGGGCAGGCGGCGCTCGGCTCGGCCGGGCAGGTACGCAGCCCCCTGGCGTTAGTCGCCCCGATCGTAGGCTCCTCGCCGAAGTCGGCGGGGCGGCTCTATCGGATCGTGGGCTGCCGCAGCCGCGGCGATGCGATCTACCGCAGCGGCCCGGCGCGCCACGAGGTGGCGATCGGCTTCGACGACGGCCCCGACACGGACACGCCGGCGTTTGTCCGGATGCTGGAACGCAGCCACGCGAAGGCGACGTTCTTCATGATCGGGCGACAGATCAGCTCGACCTACCGCGAAACGATGCTGCACGAGCTGCGGGCGGGCGACGTGTTGGGCGATCACACCTACACACACCCGGACATGACGCGCACGAGCGACCCGCGCGGGCAGCTTCAGAAAACGCTGGTGGCGATTCGCGCGCAGACGGGCTACACCCCGTGCGTGTTCCGACCGCCCTACGGTGACGTGAACGCCGCGGTGATCCGCATCGCCTCCTCGCTGGGGCTGGCGACGGTGGGCTGGAACGTGGACCCGAGCGACTACACGCAGCCCGGCACGGGCGCGATCGCCAGCCGCGTGCTGGCGCAGGTGCGTCCGGGCTCGATCATCATCTCCCACGACGGCGGCGGGCCGCGGGGGCAGACGCTGGCGGCCTATCCGCGGATCATCGCGACGCTGCACAGGCGCGGCTATCGCGTGGTGACGATCCCGGAACTGCTCGGGTTCCGACCGGTCTACGAGGCGTGCGTGAAGCTGTGCGACGGGATCGGCGTGTCGCGTCGGCAGGTGCCGCGCGGCGCGATCCTCCAGCAGGCGCCGTAGCTACTGAAACTCGGGCTCGACCCAGCCGGGCATGATCTCGGGCAGCCCGTCGGAGACCCGGTCTGAGAAGTGCGCGGGGCGCTTCTCCAGGAACGAGGTGATGCCCTCGGCGGCATCGGCGGACTGCCCGCGCGCGAGCATGGCGCGCGAGTCGGCGCGGTGGGCGAGCATGGGGTGCTCGGCGCCGAGCATGCGCCACATCATCTGCCGCGCGAGCGCGACGGATACGGGCGCGGTGTTCTCGGCTATCTCGGTGGCGAGCGCCCGCGCCGCGGGCAGCAGCTCCTCGCTGGAGTGCAGGCTGCGCAGCAGGCCGGCGTCGAGGCCCTCCTGGGCGTTGAAGACGCGACCGGTGGAGACCCACTCCATCGCGCGACTGATGCCGACGACGCGGGGTAGGAACCAGCTCGAGCAGGCCTCGGGCACGATTCCGCGACGGGCGAAGACGAAGCCCATGCGCGCGTCCTCGCTGGCGAGGCGGATGTCCATGGGCAGCGTCATCGTGGCGCCGACGCCGACGGCGGGCCCGTTGATGGCGCCGATGACGGGCTTGGTGGAGGCGAAGATGCGCAGCGTGAACTGGCCACCGTTGTCGCGTGGGACGCCGCCGACAGGGGCGGAGAGTAGCGAGGCGTCGGCTTCGCGCGCACGGTAGTCGAAGGTCTCGCCACCGGCGGCGAGGTCGGCGCCCGCGCAGTAGCCGCGCCCGGCGCCGGTCATGACGATCGCGCGAACCTCATCGTCGGCGTCGGCCTGGTCGAAGGCTTCGATCAGCTCGCGGCCCATGGTCGCGGTCCAGGCGTTCAGCCGCTCGGGCCGGTTGAGCGTGATCGTGAGGATGCCGTCGGCCAGCTCGGTGATGATCTGCTCGAACGCCATTTCGCTTCTCCTTGGGTCGCCCTTTGAGGTATTCTAGGAGCCGGCCGCGAGGTGCGGTGAGCGCTCGGCCCACGGCAATGCCTGCTCGAGCTGCGCGGAGAGCCGGATCAAGCCGGCCTCGTCCCAGGGACGGCCGGTGAGCTGCACGCCGACGGGGATGTCCTCGTCGGTCCAGTGCAACGGCAGGCTGACGGCGGGCAGACCGGTGACGTTGCCGAAGGCCGTGAAGGAGACGCTGGCGACGACGTCGGCGACGGGCGCCTCGGGCGTGGCGTGCTGGGCCTGCATGATCGATCCGGCGGCGGGGGGCAGGATCGCGGAGGTGGGCGTGAGCAGCACGTCGAAGTCGCGACCCCAGCGCGCGACCTCTTGGCGGCTGAGCAGCTCGAGCGTACGCGCGGCGAGCACGTAGTCGTAGGCGCCGGTGTCGCCGGCGAGCGCGCGCTGGTGAACGATGTGGGGCTCGGTGGCCGACCAGTCGACGCCCTCGTAGTCGGCGAGGCCGCCCTGGGTGAGCACGATGAAGGAGGGGATCATCTCGGCGGAGATCGTGGGGACCTCGACTTCCTCGACGAGATGGCCGAGCCCTTCGAGTGCGGCTGCTGCGGCACGTGCGCCGGCGATGCAGGCCTCGTCGGTGGGGATGCCGAGCGGCGCCTGGGCCATCAGCCCAACGCGCAATCGCTCGGGAGCGCTCTTGAGCTCCTCGCTGTAGGGGCGCTCGGGCGCAGGTGCGTTGTACCAGGCGAGCGGATCGACGTGGGCGATCGCGTCGAGCGCGGCGGCGGAGTCGGCCACGGTGCGCGAGACGACGCCCTCGACCACGGCCCCAAGCCAGCTCTGCGCCAGGCGCGGCACGCGCCCGCGGCTCGGCTTCAGCCCGACGAGCCCGCAGTAGGAGGCGGGTATGCGGATCGAGCCGCCGCCGTCGTTGGCGTGAGCGATGGGGAACATGGCGCCGGCGACAGCAGCGGCCGCGCCGCCGCTTGAGCCGCCGGGCGAGCGCTCGGTATCCCAGGGGTTGCGGCTGATCCCGAAGCGGCTGTTCTCGGCGGCGGTGATGACGCCAAACTCGGGTGTGTTGGTGCGCCCGCAGAGCACGAATCCGGCGGCGGCGAGGGCCTCGACGACGAGCTCGGAGTCCTGACTTGGCCCCTCGGGGGCGCCGTTGGAGCCATAGGTGACGGGCCAGCCCGCGACGGGGGTGAGGTCCTTGATCGGCAGCGGCACGCCGAGGAACGGCGCGGGGTCGTTGCCGTCGGCCAGGCGCCGGTCCGCTTGTGCAGCGGCGGCGTGCGCCTGCTGGTCGTTGCGCCAGGTGACGGCGTTTAGCTCGGGGTTGCGGGCATCGACGGCGGCGAGGCAGGCGTCGAGCAGCTCGACGGCGGAGAGCTCACGGGCGCGCAGCGCGGAGGCGAGCTCGAGGGCTGAGGCTGACGGACCGAGCGAGGCCATGAGGCGACCCTACCCGAACTCGAGCACCGAGCGAATGCCGTCCTGTGCCTCCATCAGCTCGAAGGCACGATTGACGTCATCGAGCGGCATCCGGTGCGAGATGAATGGGTCGACATCGATCTCGCCACGCAGGTAGCGCTCGACGAGCTGGGGCACCTGATCGCGGCCCTTGACGCCGCCGAAGGAGGAGCCGCAGATGCGTCGCCCGGTAATGAGCAGGCGCGGTACGACATCGAGCGTCTCGCCCTTGCCGGCGACGCCGGCGACGGTGCAGAGTCCCCAGCCCATGCGTGCGGACTCGACGGCTTCACGCATGACGGAGACGAGGCCGGTGGCCTCGAAGGTGTAGTCGGCGCCGAAGCCCCCAGTCTCCTCCAACACGCGCTCGACGACGTGGCCGTCGGCGAGCCAGGTGTCGGTGGCGCCCTGGCCGCGCGCGAGCTCCAAACGCTGCTGTGAGAGGTCGACGCAGATGACGCGTTCGGCGCCCTGCAGGCGACAGCCGGCGACGGCGCCGAGGCCGACCATGCCGGCGCCATAGACGACGCAGGTGGCGCCGGCCTCGACCTTGGCCGTATAGATGGCGGCGCCGAGGCCGGTGGAGAGCCCGCAGGCGAACAGGCAGGCGCGGTCGAGCGGCGCTTCGGGGTGGACCTTGGCGAGCGCGATCTGGGGCAGCACGGCGTACTCGGCGAAGGTCGAGGTGCCCATGAAGTGGCGGATGGGCTCGCCCGCGAGCGAGAGGCGGGTGCTGCCGTCGGGCAGAAAGCCCTTGTTCTGCTGCTCGCGGATCGCGAGGCAGAGATTGGTGCGCGGGCTCCGGCAGTGGATGCACTCGCGGCACTGGGGCGAGAACAGCGTGACGACGTGATCGCCTGGGGCGACATCGGCGACGCCCTGGCCGACTGCCTCGACGACGCCGGCGCCCTCGTGCCCGAGCACGGTGGGTGCATAGCCGGAGGGGTCGACTCCGGAGGCGGTGTACATGTCGGTGTGGCAGACGCCGCAGGCGACAAGCCTGACAAGCACCTCGCCGGGGGCGGGCTCCGCGAGGTCGAGCTCCTGCACTACAAGCGGCTTGCCGAACTCCTCCAGCAGCGCGGCGCGAATCCTCATCCGGTCCCTCTTTCCCGCATGGTCGCGATCGTATTTCGTTCAGGCTCGGAGTGCGAACAGCGGCCAGCGTCCGGGAACGCCCTTCAGCTCGTGAAAGCCACGTTCCTCGAAGCCGAACGGGCCACCGACAACGGTGCCAAACACGGTGCCGGAGACGAGCACCTCGCCGGCGGCGGCGAGCGCGCTGACACGCGCGGCGATGTGTACGGCCATGCCGCCGACGTCCTCGCCGATCAGCTCGCACTCGCCAGTGTGGATGCCGACACGGACCTCGATGCCCAGCTCGCGTATGGAGTCGGTGATCGCGAGCGCACAACGAAGCGCGCGCGAGGGCGGCCCGGCGAAGGTAGCGATGAAGCCATCGCCGACGGTCTTGACCTCGCGTCCGTCGAAGCGCTGGAGCTCCTTGCGTAGCTCCTCGTCGTGGCGGGCGAGCAGGTCGCGCCAGCGACCATCGCCGAGCTCGGCGGCGAGCGCGGTGGCATCGACGATGTCGGTGAACATCACGGTCAGCAGGGCGCGCGAGTGCTCGCCCCCGGCGCGCCCGCCCGTGAGGAACTCCTCGATCTCTTCGACGATCGCCTCGCTGTCGCCGAGGAACGGCAGCGAGTCGGTGCCCTCGAGCTCGACGTAGCGCGCGCCGGGGATGTGCTCGGCGAGATAGCGGGAGTGGCGCGGGTCCCAGGCGGTGTCCTCGGCGCGGTGCATGACGAGCGCGGGAACGCGGATTTGCGGCAGCAACTCGCGTACGTCGAGGTCGGCGGCGGCGTTGAGCAGCACGCGTGCGTCGCGAGGGCTCGCGGCCAGGCGCTGCAGTCGTGCGAACCAGTTGGCGAGCGAGAGATCGGCCCGCGAGCCCGGCGCCATCACGTTCAGCGCGGGATGATCGGTAGCGCCCCAGGCTGCGACCGTGCGCTCGGTCCACTCGGCACGCTCCTCGCGGGTCATAGCCCAGTCGTAGTCGGGTGCCCACAAGACGCGCGCGATCGACGAGTACATGACGAGCGCGCCGACGCGCTCGGGATGCTCGGCAGCGAGCAGTGCGGCGACGGGCCCGCCGAGGCCATAGGTGAACAGCGCTGCGCGCTCGGAGCCCGCGGCGTCGAGCACGGCCAGCGCGTCCTCGGCCTCCTGCTGAAGCGTTGGCTGCTCCCCGCTCCCGGAGAGGCCGGTGCCGCGCCGATCGAACAGGATCAGTCGGCCGAAGACGGCAAGGCGCTCCATGAAGCGCCGCAGCCCCGGCGACTCCCACAGCTGCTCGACCTGCGAGATCCAGCCGTTCATGAACATCAAGTCGAGCCTGCCGTCGCCGACGACCTGGTAGGCGATACTGGCCTCGCCACTGCGGGTGTAGCGGGTAATGGGAGCCATCAGCTAATCGTGACGGTAGTCGGGGGCGTCTGTCTGCCCACGACTACGACGCGCCGCGGTGCGCGGCTCGACGTCAAGTGTCCTCGAGCCATGACCTGAAGGCATCAGAAGCCTGCACGGTGGCGCCGGCGGCATGCACCCGATCGACGAGCCACAGATCGGAGGTGACGACCCGGATCGTCGCGGGTTCGGGCTCGGCGGCGAGGCGACGCACGATCTCATCGTCGGCAGAGTCGCGTCGCGGACGTGGGGCGTGGGTGACCTCGATGACGGTCGAGGAGATGGGCGGGCGCGGTGGCTGCTCGAATACGACGACGACCTCCTCGCCGCTGGTGGCGGCCCAGTTCTCGAGCAGGTGCACGAGCCGCACCATGGCGGCGTGTCGATCCTTCCACCAGGCATCGGGGCGCGTGCCGATTACATTCATGCCGTCCACGAACCACCGCACGGCGCCCAGCCTAGTGTTCGGGGGCAGGAGGGGGCTGCAGCCGGTCGATCCCTCCCGGCGCGGCCCTTTGCGCGCGATCGTGCTGGAGTGGGAGGCGCCATGCGGCTCGAGGGCATCCAGACGGGCGACATCGTCGAAGTCGATCGCGGTGGCCGACGCTTTCACGCGATCGTGACGGCGCCGGCGCCGGGTGGCTTGGCGTTGCTGCCACTAGATCGCCGCGTGGGCTACCACAGCTGCCGAAGTCGGGAAGTGGTGGGACACTGGGTCAAGCGCGGGCGCCCACGCACGAGCGGCGAGCGGCTGCGCCCGTCGCCGCGGCAGCTGGAGCTGGAGCTCTAAAGGGGGGTATCGGCGACACTCGTCTGCTTCGCGCCGGTGGACACTAAGCCCGAAGCTGTGGCGTCGTGCGTGGCGCGGAAGCTCGAGGCGCAATGCTGGGAGCAGAAGTATTGGGTGTCCCCGTCCAGCTCCAGCGCGAGGGCGTTCTGGCGATCGACCTTCATGCCGCACATCGGGTCGGTGGCGCCACGGCGCATGGTTAGCGCGAACAGGGCAATGAAGATCGCGCCGCCGAGTACGTTGGTGATGAGCTTGTAGTCGAGCTTGACGCTGCTGAAGATCTCAGCGCGCGTGGGTCGCACGTGGGGGATCAGCCCGAGCAGGCTGAACAGACCGTCGACCGCGAGCGCGGCAATCACCATGGTGATGAGCATCAGCGCGACGATCCTGAGCGCGAACGAGGTCCCGTAGTACTTGCGATAGATCGCGACGATCGGCAGCACGATCAGGTCGGCGAAGACGAAGGCGATCACGCCGGCAAAGCCGATGCCACCGGACCAGAGGACGGCGGCAAGGGGCACGTTGCCGACCGAGCAGACGAAGCTGAGCACTGCGATGAGCGGCCCGACGAGCACGTTCTCGATCAGTCGCAGCGGGCCGGGCGCGTGTAGGAGGAACAGTCCGTTGAAGAAGTCGTTGCCGAGCAGCCCAACGAAACCGGCAAGCACGAACCCGAGCGCGATCTCCCGGTAGAGCATGCCCCAGTCGTTGCGGAAGTTGTGGGCCACATCGGACCAGGCGTTGACGGAGGTGAGTCGCTCGCGCAAGGACAGTTGCGTGACGGCGGCGTGGTGCTGATGGCCCGCGTCGGCTTGTTGGGCGTGCCGGCGCGCTTGTCGTTCTGCTCGAGGGGAGACGAATACCCGCAGCAGCAGGGCCATGATCGCGATGAGCGCGAGGCCGCCGAGGAACTCGGCGAGCGTGAACTGCCACCCGAGCAGGATCCAGATGACGGCGCCCAACTCGACGACGAGGTTGGTAGAGGCGAACTGGAATGCCGACGCGCTCACGGCGGATGCTCCCTTGGCGAACAGCGACTTGGCGATGGCGACCGCGGCATACGAGCAGGAGGAGGAGGCGGCACCAAGCCCGGTTGCGAGCGCGACGGGTCGTAGGCCTTGGCCCCCGAGCGCGCGTTGGACCCGCTCACGCGGGATCCACGCCTGAACTACGGCGGAGATGGCAAAACCAAAGACGAGCGCCCACCAGACGGTCCACGCCATCAACAGGGCATTGGAGAGTCCTTCCCAGATCGTGGCGAGCACGCTCATCCGGTGGGCCGCTGCCGAGAACGGGGAGAGCTTGGCCGAGGCATTTGTTCCAATATACCCCGGAGGGGTACCTACGGGCGTTGAACTGGATGTGGATCTGGTGGTTCCACGGCGTCGAGTTGGTGCTAGCTGGCTGGTGGGGCGGAGCTCGAGAACGGCGCCTGACGCGGCTCAGACAATGCGCAGCGCCTGAACCCGCAGTCCACCGCACTGAACCGTTCCAACCTGTGTGTACTCTCCAGCGGATCGAAATCGGGGCGATCCGGCGCGAGCAGCGCGGCGACGGGCGCCGGGCACCGGAAGGAATGGCTCGCAATGAACACAGAATCGAGCGGTCCCCGAGCAGACGACAGCAGGCGGCTCGAACGCGCGGTGGTGCTTGTCCTGCTGAGCGAGGATGACGGCGAGCGGCAATGGTCGCGTGTCGAGTTGGAGGAGGGCATGGGCGTCGAGCAGGATGCGCTAGCGGCGGCTCTGAGTCGTCTGCTAGATGCGGGTGTACTGAACCAGGAGCGCGATCGCGTATTTCCGTCGGCGGCGACGCGCCGGCTGGATGGGCTCGAGCTGATCGGGATCTGAGGCGCAGCATGAGGCCCTGGGAGCGGGGGTTCGCGCCGATGCCTAGGCGGATGGGCCGACTGAGACGTTCGCGAGATAGGGTCTGGGGGATGAGCAATCGCGTGTTGCTGCTCTCTTGGGAGTACCCACCGGTGATCGAGGGTGGTCTAGCTCGGCACGTGCGCAAGCTCGCCGAGGCGATGGTCCGCCAGGGCGTGAGCGTTGACGTCCTCACACGGGGTGTGGGTGATGGACCGGTGACGGGCCAGCCGGGCGTGGATGAGCTCGGGGGAGTGCGGATTCATCGCGTGCCGGAGCCAGGCTGGCCACGTGATCTGGATCGGTTCGTGGCGTGGGTGGAGCAGATGAACGGCGACATGCTCGCTGCGGGTGAAGCGCTGGCGGAGGAGAACGACTATGACCTGATCCACGGTCACGACTGGCTTGTGGCACAGGCCTCGGCGGCGCTGGCGGAACGCGCGGGGATTCCCTATGTGACGACGATCCATGCGACCGAGCACGGTCGCCATCAGGGCTGGGTGCAGGACCAGCCGCAGGCACACATCCACTCGGTTGAGCGCTGGATGGCAGCACGCGCAAACGCGGTGATCGTCTGCTCGCACTACATGCGCGGCCACGTGGCGGACATCTTCGACATCGACGAGCGGCGCATTAAGGTGATCCCGAACGGGATCGACCCGAGCGAATTGCAGCCAGCGGGCGATTTGCAGGCGCTGCGGCTGAAGTTCGCCCAGCCTCACGAGAAGCTGGTGCTGCTGGTGGGACGTTTGGTCTATGAGAAGGGCTTCCAGTTGGCGCTGGAGGCACTGCCAAGCGTCGTGGAGCAGGTCGAGAACGTGCGCTATCTGGTGGCGGGCAGCGGCACTCACGAGCACGAGCTGAAGGCGCAGGCGGAGCGCCTTGGTCTTTCGGCCCATGGCGACTTCCTGGGCTGGATCGGCGATGACGTGCTGCATTCGCTGTATCGGATCGCGGATCTATGCGTGGTGCCGTCGATCTACGAGCCCTTTGGTCTGGTCGCGCTTGAGGCGATGGCCTCGGGATGCCCCTGCATCGTCGCGGACACGGGCGGTCTGCGCGAGGTGGTGCCGGTGGGCGAGCGTGTGGGACTGCGCTTCAACGGCGGCGATCCCGAGCACCTGGGCGTGATGATTGAGCGTCTGCTGGTCGATGACGCCCTGCGCGAACGGCTGGTGACGGAGGCCTCTGAGCATGTCCTGCGCTTCGATTGGGATGACATCGCGGAGCGCACGCGTTGCGTCTACAGTCAGTTGCCTGAGCTGAGGCCACGCGAGGAAGGGGTGCAGAGGGGATGAACGCGCAGGGGAGCGCGGAGCAGGCGGCGCCGATCACACGGCCGGGAGCGCTGGCCGCAGCCGGCGCGGGCCGGCCAGGCGGGAACCTGGCAGGCCTGATGCAGGATGACTTTCCGCTGACGCTGCATCACGTTCGCCGTCGGATGCGGGCGTGCAGTCCAGAGGCGGAGATCGTGACGCTGCAGTCGCCGGGCGAGATGCAGCGCAGCACGTTCGCGCAGGTCTCGGAGCGGATCGACCGCCTGGCGCGAGTGCTCACGAAGCTCGATGTGCAGCAGGGCGAGCGGATCGCGACGTTCGCCTGGAACAACCAGCGCCACTTCGAGCTGTACTTCGCGATCCCGTGCGTGGGGGCGGTGCTTCACACGCTGAACATCCGGCTTTTTGAGGAGCAGCTGAGCTACATCGTCAACCATGCGGAAGACCGCGTGATCTTCGTCAACGACTCGCTGGTAGCGATGTTGGAGAAGCTGGCGCCGAGCTTTCAGACGGTGGAGCACTACGTAGTGATGGGCGATGGCGGGACGGGCAGCCTGCCGAACGCGCTGCGCTACGAGGATCTGCTGGCAGAGGCGGGGGACGGCGAGTTCGAGTACCCAGAGCTCGACGAGCGCCAGGCAGCGGCGCTTTGCTACACGAGCGGTACGACCGGCAACCCCAAGGGTGTTCTGTACTCGCATCGCTCGATCAGCTTGCACTCGTCGGCGACGCTGATGACGGATGGAAACGGCCTCTCGCGCTCGGATCGCGTGCTGGCGGTGGTGCCGATGTTCCACGCGAATGCCTGGGGCCTTCCTTACGGAGCCGCGCTGGCGGGCGCGGACCTGATCCTGCCGAACCGCTTCCTGGCAGCGGAGCCGCTGGCGCAGCTGATCACGGCGGAGCGCCCGACGCTGATGGGCTGTGTGCCGACGATCTTCGCGGACCTGCTGCGCTACGCGGACGAGCACCCGGAGGTTGACCTGTCCTCGCTCACGAACGCGGCGTGCGGCGGCTCGGCGGTTCCTCGCCAGCTGATGAAGGACTACGAGGAGCGCCACGGAGTTCGTATCTTCCAGGCGTGGGGAATGACCGAGACGAGCCCGGTGGCCACATACTCACGGCCGGCTGAGGGCGAGCATGACGATGCCTACTGGGAAGATCGGGCAAAGCAAGGTCGGCCGCTGCCGTGGGTGGAGTTGCGTCTGATCGATGACGCAGGCGAGGAGGTCCCGTGGGATGGCCAGTCCACGGGCGAGATCGAGGTTCGTGGGCCCTGGATCGCGGCGAGCTACTTTCGCGACGACTCGGCAGAGGAGAAGTTTGATTCAGGCTGGCTGCGCACTGGCGACATCGCCTCGGTGGACGGCAAGGGCTTCGTCCAGATCACGGACCGCGCCAAGGACGTGATCAAGTCGGGCGGCGAGTGGATCTCCTCGGTGGAACTGGAGAACGAGGTGATGTCCCACCCCGACGTGATCGAGGCGGCGGTGATCGCGAAGCCGGACGAGCGTTGGGCGGAGCGGCCGCTGTGCTGCGTGGTGTTGCGGGAAGGCTCGCAGACGACGGCACCCGAGTTGGTGGAGCATCTGCGTGGTCGCGTGGCCAAGTGGTGGCTCCCGGACGAGTTCGCATTCCTTGCGGAGATCCCGAAGACGAGCGTGGGCAAGTTCGACAAGAAGGTGCTGCGCGGGAGCCTGAACGAAGGTGAGTTGGAAGGGCGTGTGCGCGTCTAACAGGGTCTGGGCCGTGAAGGGATGAGTGCGGTTGGCTTTGCGCCGCTCAAGCGCGGCAGGGGGGTGCCGATAGGAGGAAATGGCGTTGCCGGCGGATTTCGTCGACCGACGCTGCTGATAGATCTTCAGTCGATCAGGCAGGCGATAGCCTGCGAACGGCGAACAAGAGAGACGTTTTCCGACTAGAATCGCCCGACGTAGGGCAAGAGGCCCTCACAGGGCTGGAGCGTTCACCCAAACCATCACCGGGAGGTTGGCATGACTCGGACCGATGTCGTGGCCTCGAGTAGGCCGCAGAAAGCAAACGCAGCAACGAAGAGGAAAGGATCATCCAGCATGTTGCGCAAGCTCGCGGTGCTGCCGGTCGCTTTCGCTCTGATGATGGCGCTCGTGGTGCCGACGACGGCATTTGCGGCCGAAAAAGAAGGACTGTCGGGCTACAACAGCAAACCGACGCCCACGACTGGAACCTCTCCGTCGAAAGAAAGCAGCACGCCGACGAAAACGACGGCGCCTGAAACGTCCTCGACCGAACCTGCGACGACGAGCGAACCGACGGCGAAAGCCTCGACGCTTCCGTTCACGGGCTTCGACCTGCGTTGGACGATCGGTGCCGGGGTTGTTCTGTTGGCGATGGGCTTCTCGATCGTGACGGTCCAGCGTCGCCAGCGCCGCAACACAGGGCGCTAGCTCACACGCTTAGTAGTAGCTCAGAACGGCCGCCGGGTTCCCGGCGGCCGTTCTTCGTTAAGCGCGAGCACGGTGAGTCTCGAAATGAGACATTGCTATTGAGCGTCGTGACCTGACGCGCAAGAAGTGCGCTGAATCGGCAAGGACGTCGTTGGAGCGAATGACGACCTCACGCACAGGCCGTCGAGGAACACTGGCGGCGAGCCTGAGCGAGGCACAGGCCGATGATGCGGATGAGAGGACTCGAACCTCCACCTGGTCTCCCAGACACGGACCTGAACCGTGCGCGTCTACCAATTCCGCCACATCCGCGTGCGAGCGAGAGGCGAAGATATCGCAGATGGCGGGTTGCGCCGCGTGTGCGCCGGCACCCAGGGCTACGATCGGCCGAAGTGCTTGAAGGATCAGGGGCGGGCCACGATGCGCCTTCGCAAAGTCGGGAGGGCGCGAGGATCGTGGCTCGTGAGGGCGTCCGCTGCAGGCTTCGCGCTGCGCTGGCTCCGAGTGCTTTGCTAGCCTCGTCGCAGCAGTTACACGCCGCTATCGTCCAGGGGACTAGGACGCCGCCCTCTCATGGCGGAAACCCGGGTTCGAATCCCGGTAGCGGTACTACAGAACGCCCCAGAAATGGGGTGTTTTTGCGTTCTAGGGGGGCTTGAGCGATAGCTTGAGCGAAAGACTGCGTTACCCCCCAGCGAGGAATCGCCGCGCGCTACACAAATCCGCCGGGCCACCCGTTGCGACCGATGGTCGCGCAATCATGGGTGTATGGAGGCATCAGACGAGGAAGCAGAGCGGTTCTTTGACCCTCGAACGGACCTGCCGGCGCGCAAGGAGAAGCTGCGCAAAGGGCAACTGGAGCTAGAGCGGCTGGCGCACACCGGGAGTGCGGGCGCTGCCGAGAGGAAGATCGCGGACATGAGCGTGGACATGCTGCGCAACATCGTGCTCATGGCCACGGTGCATCAGCGCACCGCGTACGGCAAAGGCAACGAGCTTCCCGCCTGGAGTCGTGACTTTGACGCCTGAGGCGAGCGCAGGAAGAGAAGCCCACCTGAGGCCGACCCGGCAGTACGTGTCCTAAAGCAGCCTCGATAGGACGTTTGACGACCGTGTGCTTGATCGTTGGGCGGCGTTGAGCTAGCTTCGATATCGAAAGCACCAACAAGTGCCCCCGCGCTGCTGAAACAGCCGGGGGCGTGACCAGAGCCTGTAAAGGAGGCCCTGATGCAGCAGATCCTAAGCAGTGCAACGGCGGCGCGCGACGTACCTGCGGCCCTCGTGCTCGATGTGTTCGGCAGCTGCTTTGACGAGATCGAGGCTGTGCTGATCGACGCCGTGGTTGACGGCAGGCTCGACCCGGTAGTGGCCCGCGGCTTGCTGTACGCAACCGTGGAGACGGCCGAGGTGGCGCCATGTTGAGCGCCTACCTAGAGCGCCGGCAGGACCGCAAGCGCGCAGCAAACG
The DNA here is from genome assembly GCA_963697725.1 of uncultured Solirubrobacteraceae bacterium. Classification (GTDB taxonomy): domain Bacteria; phylum Actinomycetota; class Thermoleophilia; order Solirubrobacterales; family Solirubrobacteraceae; genus Palsa-744. The sequence goes on along the minus strand of OY969096.1, from coordinate 2,114,335 downwards.
AAGATGTCGCTAAGCGCTTCAGCGAGGCGGCGGCAACGGCCGGGTTCTTCGGTCCGCTTGAGGCGCACATACGCGGCGGGCACGACCAGCTGATCGACCCCGACTGCGAGCTGTGCCGGTCGCACGGGGTACCCGCTGAAGGCCCGCGGATCGCGGTGGCGGCATGACGACGCAGACCGACAAGTTGATGCGGGTGAATGAGATACGCGCCAGGCTAGGGCTGCGACCAATGACGCAGCGTCGTCTAGACCGCGAAGAAGCGACGCTAGCCCGGTTGAAGGCCAAGACAGAGCGCTGCTGTAGGGCGTTCGCAAATGGTGATGCGTGATGACCGGCAAGCCGCTCGTTGCCCTAAGCCGGGAGGACTGGGTCAAGGTGATTCGGGCGCTCCGCCACTACGACTCGAACCTGCCGCTCGATGAGGCCGTGCCGGTTGAGCAGGACTTCGATCGCATCGCCGACGAGATCAAGGGGCAGCTATGAACCACGACCCAGCCACCGTGCGTGTGTGCGCGGCGATGGAGATCGCGGACCTTGGCATCACCTGGGCGCCCGGCCTGGAGCAGCCCGCGCTGCCCAGCGACGAGGAGCTGCGCGAGCAGGAACGCGAGCGCAAACGGGCCTGGCAGGCGCAGCGGTTCGAGCAGCTGCGGGAGATGTTGCGATGACCGCCGTGCTGGTCGTGGTGCTCGCAGCTGCAGCGCTCTGGCAGGAGCGGCGCGAGCTACGGCGCCTGTGGTGCGAAGCAACTGAACCCGCGCTGAGGCGTGATGCCGGGCCGTCGAACGGCCTGCGCGGGCTTCCCCCTGGACTGGGGGGCAACACCAACCAAGGAAGGGAACACCGATGAAAAGATGGACGAAGAAGCACAAGGTCGCCACGGCCGTCGTCAGCACGTTGCTCGTGTGCGCAGCTGTTGGCTTCGCCTACTACCTGCTGAGCTACAGCTTCGAAGGGGCCGGGAAATCGACGGTCGGCTCAGCCACACCGACGGCCGAGACGCTGACCGTCACTCTCCCGCCGATCGCTAAGCCGGGTGAAACCGAAGCGCTCGGCATCACCAGCAAACCACCGACCGAAGTCAAACTGGCAGCCGGCGCGAAACTGACGGTGTTGTTCACCGACAACAAGGAACCGGAATGCAAAGCGAGCTGGTTCAAACTCGAAACGCCAGCCGGCGAACTTGCCTCTCTGCTGGGCGCGGGCTCCGCCAAAGCGGTCACCTTTCCCGCGGCAACGACGAGCAACGTGAACACGCTGTACGGCATCTCGCCGCGTGTCGAATTCAAGGAAGAAGCAGCGGTGAACCAATCGGCATGTGAAGGCGCCGAACTGACGATCACCGCGAAACTGGCTGGGCACAGCTAGCTACCAGCAACCTCACCAAGCTAACGGGGCTGGCCCACGGGGCTGGCCCCGTTGCGTTCCTGGCTGACAGCGCCCCAGGACCGCGCGCTGTCGCCATGGGAGTAGGTGCTAGGTGGCTGGGCAGCCTCGAACCCGTACACGGCGCTTACAGGCGGCTTCACCTACAGGAAATCTTTTTGCTGAAAGACTTGAAATCCGACGGCGTGTGAGTGATAGATGTCCGAAACCCGCCGACAAGGAGAACACTATGGCCGTAGCAACTAAAACGAAAACCCCCAGCAAAGCAACGAAAGCGAAAACCGGGCGCAAGGCAGCCGCAGCGAAAGCCAAGCCAGTGAAAACAACCAGCTTCGTTGCTCACGCCGAGAAGATCCTGCGTGCCAAGGGTGAGCCGATGCACGTAAAGGACATCACCGAGCGGGCACTGAAGGCCGGGCTGAAGACGGGCGGCAAGACCCCGGCCGCAACGATGGCTGCGCGCATGGGTGGCGCCCCTGAGCGCTTCACCAAACTCGGCAAGGGCATGTTCGAGCTGAAGTAAGAGGCAACCCTCACCTGAGCGATACTAGATACACAGAGCGACCGAAAAGGAGCCCAACGTGTTCGCAAACGCAAACCCTGAAGTTGTCGAGTACTACCGAGACTGTCGCGATGGCGGATTCGTCTTGTACAACACGCGCCTTTCGCTGGGCGTGCGCCGGCTCTACAAGCGCGTCGGACAGCACGGTCTCGATGCGCTTGCCGATGCGCTGACCGACTGAACCGAGCAGAGCAAGCAGCAAAGGGCAACCCCCGACGTGGGGTTGTTCTCGTTCAGGCCGTGGTGCTCGTGCGGCAGGCCATTGCGAGCGCTACGACCCAGCCGATCATTGTCCAGCCGAGGAAGATGTTGATCACCGCGACGCTGCCCTGGTTGGTGACCTTTCGGGCAACCGCGACAACGGTAGGCAAGAAGTAGAGGGCCAGGGCGAGAATGCCGAGGACTGCAGCACCACCGCCTGACGAACTGGCTAGCATGATTGGGCTCCTTTCTTTCGGGTGATGAACCATCGACACCTGGCTTCACCGAGCCCAGGTCGGCAAGAGTCCATGCAACGCGCGCGTGCGGCTATTTGGAATTATGGGCGCTGCGTGCTGAACCCGATGCGCCGCCGGCCGTACCGCAGGCAGGCAGCTTCGCTCGGATTGAAGATGTCCAGTTCGCTGCCTTGACCGATGTGGTCCTCCACCTGGTAGCGGCGCCGACCGAATGCTGGCCGGTCGAGCGTGATCCACGTGCCCAGCGGCAGGAAGCCTGGCAGGACCGCCACGATGCCCGGACGTGCTTGCTGGCCGCTAGCTGTCGTGCCGCCCTGCGCGTAGCACGTGCTGTCGACCGTGTAGTGGTGCGTGTGGTGATGCGGCGTAAGCACTGTGAGCAGCGCAACGATATGTGCGAGCAGTCGGATACAACTTCACCATCCTTGGATCGGTTACAGGGTCAGCTCAGGCGCGACGCCATGCGCAGGGCGTGGTGTGCTGCGCTGCGTTGAATCTCGGCGAGTTCGACTTGGCGCTCGAGATCCGGGTCGCGCGGGTCGCGTGCCAGCGCAGCGGAGTGGCGCCGCAGGATCAGCTCCATCTGCGCCCGCGCTTTCTCGGCGTCAGCGAGCAGCGATTCGGCTTGGGTCGCCGGGCCTATCACGAGCGCCTTCGCGGATCGCCGCCAGGGTACCCCGCCCAAGGTGAGCGGCCCTTCCGCGCCTTGCGGGATTTCTTTTCAGCACGGCGCCGTTCTGCGAGGCTCTTGACGAGCAGGTCTCGAATGGCAGCAAGCTCGGCCAGCGTCTGCTGAACCTGTTGCTGCTTAGCGACCTTCTGCTGTCGCTGCTTGGCAACCCGCTGCTGTCGCCGCGCCGTACCGTCACTGTCAACAGCGGCGCGATGACGATTGAGAATCTTCTGCTGCGTCGTGTGGGCGCTCATACCGGCTCCTGTGCCGCGTGCTCCTCAAGCCGTTTCTGCAGCCGCTCAAGGCAACGCTCCGCGCCTATCGCATCGGTCGCCAGGCCTACATCGAGTGGGCTCGCTACGGCGCGAGCTTCTGCGTTGAGATTCTGTACCTCAGCTCGCTTGACCAGCTCGGCAAGGCGATCGCGCTCTGACCGCCACGGTGCATGGCGCTCCTCAAGCTCAGCGGCTGCCTGTGCTGCCTGCTCTGCACGCTGCTCGCGCTCTTGTCTGAGGTGATCAAACGCCTCCTGCTTTTTGCGCTCCTGCTCCGCCTGGGCCTCGTTGTACGCCTCGCGGTTCGCGGCCTGCTTTGCTTGGCGCTGCTGCGGTGTGAGAACCTCGATCACCTCAGCCACCTCGCCGTTCACTAGCACGACATCTTGGTTGCCGACGCGCTCTACTACCCGTCCATTCACAACACGTGTAGGGCTCATGCGGGCCACGCTTCTTCCGCTGCTTCTGCGCCGTCGTTCTGGTTGAGGCCCCGGACGTTCTTCTCGCGGAGTTCCTCATTCGACTCGACGCTCGCGTCTGCTGCGGTGGCGTTCTCTACCGCCGTCTGCTCGATGGGCGTCTCAGCGAGGGCCTGTGCGTCATCTGCCGTGGCCTGCGCCGCTTCTGCTGCTGCAAGCGCTTCTTCGCCAATTGGTTCCGTCATGGTGTTACTCCTTCGATCGCTAGTGGGTTATCGGGCGTTGCCTCGGCTGCCCATTTTTCGAACAGCCTTCGGTTGTGCGGTGCGCGCCACGATCGTGCTAGCCGTCGGAGCCGCTCTGTTGCGGGCCTGCTCCAATAGCTGCTGATCACGGGCGTACGCCGCCTGGTTCTTCCGTGAGGCTGATTTCTTTTTCATACGTGCGTCATCGCCAGGCGCTGGCGCGTGATCTGCGCGCGCAGGTCCACCTCACGGTCGGTGATGGAGCCCAACTTGGTCTCCTTCTGCACCTGCGCGAGTTCATCTTCGAGCTGACCGAGTACAGCTGCGGGCTCCGGTTCGATCTTGCCGGTGGGGGCGAGACGCTGCGTAGCGTGCCGATCCTCTTTCGGCGTCGTGGGAATGAGGGCGTCACCGGCCACGCCGCTGTAACCGCCACCGGCTGGCTTGGCGTTCGCGGTGACGCGCGCCTGGGTCTCAGCTACGAGCCGGTTGGTGGCCTCCTGCGAATCGGTGTAGGCGCTCTTGGCGAGATCGTGCTTCGTGAGCACCTCGCCGGCCTGCATCTTCACCGCCGGGTCGAGGTTGGGGTCCTCCACCAGCTCTCGTAGCCGCGCCACCTCAGGGCTGTCCGTCGAGGTGTCGACGGCGGACTTCATTGCCGTGGGAGAAGGTGTGGTGTGGTGAAGCGCACGGAGCGTCTCGAAGGTCAGGTGCTCGCCAAGCTCTGCCTTCTTCACCGGGTCGGTCTCACGCTCCCACTCGATCCGCATCTTCGCCAGATCGCCAGGCTGCAGGACCGCGTTGACATCGTTGGCGTCGTGGGCGGTGGGGAGCGCCGGCTGGACGTCGCCGCCGTTGCCTTCCTTCAGCAACGTGTACGCCACGCGCTTGGCCTCGTCGGAGGAGTTGGGGTCGAGCAGCACCTTGACCGCGGCCTGGATGTCTGGGTTATCCGACGCCGCAGCCTTGGTCACGATGCGCTGCATCTCGGCTGACTCGTCCTCGCCGTCCTGGGGATCTGACACACCGACCGTGCCGGGCGGTTTGGTTCCCTTCATCGCAGCTAGGGCGGCTGCCTTCGCTTTCTCCTTCGTGTGCTTTTTCACTGGGGGCTCTGCTTTCTTGTCGGGGTAGAGCGCCTTGCTGACGGCGCCCTTGACTACGGCTTCTTGATCCTTCGTAACGGTGGTATCTGCCTCTAGAGCGTCGATGGTCTCGTCCGTCCACTGCTCGAACGGGACCGATCGCCAGTCCGTGGCCGCGGACGACTTCATCAGTAGAAACGGAGTGCCATTTGCACCAGCCGCTACGCCGCTTACCTTCTGCACCTGAAGCTCGGTGATCTCTGTTGCGTCAACGGGCACATCGATCTCTGTCGCGTCGATAGGCAGGTTGATTCTCACTGTGGGCATGGCGCTATCTGCTTTCTGTTGAAGGGTCTACTGCGCACGGGCGTGGTATGTGGGGCCACCTCACGGCGGGTTACGCTGGCCTGATCCAGAACCGAACCGCCCGTGCGCAGAAGTTGATGGAGCGAGCGGCATGGACTAGGAGGTCGCCGCCCGCTCCTGGGTCGAGCGCGGAGAGCGCAGACGCTCGACTTGTCAACGAGCCGGCGCGCTGGGAGGTGAACCCGCGCAGCCTTGCTCGAAGTGAAAAGATGGAGCCGAGGAAGGGGAGTTAGAAATCCTCCCCCGGCTCCGGGTGCTGGGGGTCGCTGAGACCACCCAACGAATCGCCGTGCCGCTGTACCAAGAGGGTCAGCGTCACGGCGTCTACGAGCGGCGAAGGCCGAGACACCGCTCGAAGTTCTAAGTCGTAGGCTCACCCGCTTGTCCTGACTGACCTCCAGTCGGATTGGCTGCGAGCACTTGAAGCGCCTCGCCGTATTCGGCTGCGTGCTGCGTGTTCGGCATCCCGCGACCTGTCTCCCAGCGGTGCAGGAGTGAACGGCTGACGCCAAGCTGGCGTGCAAGTGCGGATTGTGAAACGTCAGCATCGATGCGGATCTGACGAGCACCGCCAGATCGGCAGAGGCGTTTCACTTCACGGTTGGCAAGCGCGGCTATCACGGACACAGTGAAAAGCGTCGCACAGGTTTCCGAGAAAACAAAACGGATTTGCAACGAAGTTAGTACAGCTCTCCAATAGCCATTTGCAGGCGTTCTCCCGGTTCAGGGGAGGGGTTACGCCGACCAACCCAGCGAATGGCGTGAGCGTGGCCGTGTAGTGCTGTCAGCGCTTACCGCGCATGGCTTCCCTGAAGGCTTGCAGCCGGGTAATCGGTGCCTCGACGCGTTCAGTACCGGGATCAGCCCAGCCACCACATATCCGGCAGCGCAGCTGGTCAGAGCCGGGCACGGCTTGGAAGCGGTGGTATGTGGAACCAAAGCACCACTCAGCTGCCACGGGAGGGGTTGGCTCAGGCATCGCCTCGCTCCTCCATATCTTTCTTGATCTTGGCGCGCGAGGCTTCCCATTTAGCAATCGCTCGCAGCTTCTCGTCCTGGTCTACAGAAGGATCGTCGAGCCAGGCGAGCACCTTCTGCCAATGCTCCTCGATGGTGGTTTCTCCGGTGCTGAGCCTGAATGTATCCTCAGCTGTCTCAGCGGATAGCTTGAGCCCGTGCTTAGCGTAGATGTCCTTCGTGGCTTCGACCCACAAACCAGCAAAGGCGAGGCGCGTCGCCTCGACAGCATCGTCCTCATCCCCATCGAGGAGCGCTTGTTTCATAACCTCGTCCAGCACCACGGCAGCTCGTTCACGAACGAGTTCTCTGATCTCTGTCTCAAGATCCATCAAGCTTTTTCCTCCTCGATTGCGACTACGTTGATAACGTCGTGGTCGACAGGCGGCGGACCGAATTCCACTATGGCACCGTGCCTGGTCAGCTCGTGCAGGCAGGCAGCACAAGCGGCTTCCCGTTGGTCGTAGTTCAGCTGGAGCTGTGGCAGGTTGATCGCAGCTTCGAGCGCAAGGAACATCAGCCGCGCGGTGGCAGCGTCGATATGGATGGGCTCAGCCGGCATTCAGCAGGCGCTGCCTGGTGGTGGTTGGTTCGTCGTTGAGGCGCTGGCGCAACACCACCATTGCACGGTCCTGCTGCTCGGGCGTTAGCTGGGCAGCGTCAAGCGCTGCCTTCATTGCGTCTGCGATGAACTGCGCTTTCTCCTCCTCAATGCGCACACGGCGATCCTCCAGGTTGAGCGACAGGATGCGGCCGTGCACGCTCTCGGCCCTGGTCATCGCGGCGAGATACGCCTGAACTTGACCGCGGATCTGCTCACCTACACCAGCACCACCATCCACGGAGACGGTCTCAAGGTTCGCCACCACACCACGCAGCAAGTTGACCAGCAGCGAGGCGTCGTTACCTAGCGCCTGCAGCGCCTCGTAGCTATCGCGGTGCGGCACGTCCTCGCCGAGCTGCTGGAGGTACTTGTGCGCCTTGGCAAGCGCCAGGCGTTCGGCTGCCTTCGCCTTAGCTTGCGGGCTCCGCCCGCCGTGCGAGCCACAAACCTGCTGGCCGTGCATCGCCCAGTTGGGGCAAGGTTCCCCGTTCGCCTTGTGGCGGATGCAGCGTTTCGATGTCATTGGTTTCCTCTGTTGGTGTTGAAGGCATTCGACAAGCGCCCAGCGAAATCATCGGCCGTGGGTGGCCGTGTACGAGCACGCGCCGCTGCCTGCGCTCGCTCCAAGTCGCAGCGCTCACACGGGCAGCAGTAGTTGCTTGGGTCGTGCTGTTGCACCAGGTCAACCGCTATCGCTCGGCTATCGCTCACGCTGAACCAGCCCGCAAACACTGGGTGCTTTCGGTGCTACTGGTGACGCAGCCCGGTAGCGCCTCGCACGCACGCACGCGCGTCGTGGCGCGGAGCAGCGTTGCCACGCGCAGCTCCATGGGTCTGGCCGGTTGGCGCGGCTGCATGGGTCGCGCTAGGCTCCGGCTGTGCGATTCCATATCGAAATTACTGACCTTGACGACAAGGACTGCGTGATCGCGACCTGGCAGGAAGCGTCCGGCGAGGTTTACGCGCTGCAGGCTGCGTGGATGGACTGGGACCGGGTTTACAACCGGAGACCGCTGCGGCGTCGCGTGTTGATTGAAACCGCCGACTGACCGTCGCCTCCTTGTCTGGGGTGGCAAGGGGGTGGCAGGGTGGCACGACGACCCACCCTTACCTTTATTACCTGCGAGGAGCACGCAATCAGTAAAGGTAAGAGTGGGGTGTTGTGCCACCCTCACCACCCCCCGGATCGCGCCGATTCGGCTTTGCAGTGCCAAAATGTCAGGGGTGGCACGAATCGTGGGGGTGGCAATCATCGCCGGCCCCTCAGCCGTATGCCGATCCAGTAGTCGCGGCCTTTTGAGGACGTCTCTTCGAGACCGCTGTACAACTCGCGCAGCCGGCGATTGAAGCGAACGGAGGCAAGCGGGCGCCGGTTGTTGTCCTTGCACCACAGGCAGTACATTTCGAAGAGATCCGGTTTCGCCGTGCGTGCGGTACGCGCGTCACCCACAACTTCACAGCGCTCCTCAACGAAACCGGCAGCGCTGTCGCTGTCGATACGAAATCGCTCAGCAGCTTTCTCGCTGGCAGCAACGCTCGTGAAGCCGTGCTGCTCGTGCACGCGCGCGAGACCGGCCAACGCACGATTCAGCAAGCCGCTCAGCTCGGCGGGCGTTGTCAGCTTCGCCAGCAGGTTGGGATCGCAGTGCTTTGTGCCGCGGTGCTTGTTCACGAACGGCATGATCGTCCACCGTTCGAAGAAGGCATCGCTGTTGTCGGCTGTTGGCGGTACCTCGTTGGCGCTAAAGAGCAACCTCGCGTACGGCTTGAAGGTGAAAGCGTCGCGGTACTTGCGCTCGCCGCGCACGTGGTCACCGCCGGTGATGGTCTTGAACACCGAGGAGCCCTTGAGCGCGTGGCTCGGCAGGTCGGCAAAGATGTTCACTAGGCAGCCATACAGATCTGCAACAGCGAAGCGATCTTCCTCCAGCTTGTGCAGTTCCACCGTCGACACGTTCTCTGGCCCAAGCAGCGCGGCTAGCACCTCGAGTCCGGTTGTCTTGCCGGTGCCGCCCGGCCCCATGAACATGAATGCGCGCTGGTAGCGGTTGTCGGGTGTGATCGCGTACCCCACGATCTCCTCGTACAGGGCGATCAGCTCTGGGATTGTCGACTGCAGGTACTTGTCGATCCGCGGGCACTTCGCTTTCTCGTCGTATGCCGCGTCGATGCGCACGGGCGAGAGGTGCTCGGGTGAGTGGTCGCGCAGCTTGCGCGTCTTGACATCGAGCAGGCCGTTGGCGCAGTTGATGACGTCAACCGGCGGCTTCTCCCACAGCTCGGGCGAGGTGATGCGCAGGTACGCCTTGATTTCCTCGGCCTTGTGGTTAGTCCAGCTGTCGCCCAGTCGCTCAACGATCTGCAAGCCCAAATAGCGCTCGCCCGGCTGGTAGAAACCGTCGCGGTAGACATACGACTGCTGGCCACCTACGGCGAATGGGGTTTCCTCTGCGAGCGCTCGCGCGTGTGCCGGCGCCACGAACTTGGCTGGCTTGGTCATCGCTCCACCTCCGGGAAGAGCTTTGCGAGGTGGGCAGCTACAGCCGCGCGATCGTCTGGGTCATCGATGCGCCACGAGCCCCGTCGGCATTCGCCTACACCGAGCGAGATCGCCGCAAGCTGGCGTGCGCGCATCGTGAGCGGCCCGCCTGGGTGTGTCCAGCAGCGCAGGTTGTGAGCGCGCACCTGGCAGCTGGGCGTGCGGTCGTCGTGGTCGGGCGCCGGGCAGCAGATCAACCCGCGCACGGGCACCTCGCCAAGTATCCGCGCGACGTACTCGACTGGGGTTCCATAGCGCTCACGCTCAGCCGGCAGCTGACCCCCTCCTCCCAAGGAGGCGGAGTAGGCCATGGGAGGTAGGGTCGTGCCGGCCAGGGCGATCAGCCAGGCTGGTGCAGGCGGTATCGAGCACGGGCCATCTGCGACATACGCGCGGCCCTTGAAGCGAGCGCCCGGCCACACTACGTACTGGCCGGCGTGCGACTTCAGCTCGACGCCCTTGTGGCCCTCGACGGGGATACGTGCTGGGCGGGGCAGTGCGTCTGGTGCGCGCAGGTACACGTGCAAGCCACCGGAGGGCGTGTGCACGCGCCAACCCGGCAGCCGGCCGTGCTCAGCCTCCCAGCCGGCCAGCAAGTCTAGGTGGCCCTCCTTCGCGTCGAAGTCGAGCACCCACAGCTCGTGCCCCGCGCGGCAGGCCCACTGGCGCCGCGATGTCTTGTAGAGGCGGTCGGGTAGTTCGAGCACCGGCCAGCCAGCATCGAGCGGCTTCTTCGTGCCAGGCTTTAGGCGCACGGCTCGTGAACGGGGCGGGCGCGCGATCATGCCCGCATCTCCGCAAGCTCCGCAGCTGGGCTATCAGCGTGCTCGGCCAGCCAGCGCTCCAGCTCTGCCACCGGGTACACACGCACGGTGCCCAGCCGCACCACGGGCAGGCTTGGGCGAATGTGCTTGTCGAAGGTCTCGACGCTTACGCCGATCGCGTCAGCGGCTGCCTCGCGTCGCACTGCTAGCGGGCTCATGCCGCCGCCTTGAGGTGCTGGGCTACATGCCGCCCAGCTGGCGCGGGTTCTCCGCTGCTATCGCCGCTGTCGCCGCTGCTGCTGCTTGAGCGGCTTGTGCGGCGCGTACCAGGGCGACGACGGCCCCCTACGCAGCTTGAGCGGGCGCGGGGCAGCATGGGTCGTAGGCGCACGGGCGCGTACAGCTGGACGACGGCTTCATCGCGCGCGTACGTGTAGAACTCGGCCAGGTTGTCGCCTGCATCGATGCGCTGCTCACAAGCGTCGATGCGATCTTGGAGCTTGCGCCGGGTGTGCAGGTTGAGGCGCTCGCCGGGTCCGTCTGTATCTGCATCCATGCTGGCGCTACCTAACTTTCGGATTTTTCCCAATTGACGTGCCGGCCGGTATGTCGACCGAAAGAAACGACACCCGGCCGGCCCGTCGAAGTCTGCGGAGCTACCGAGACTGGGCTTGAGCAACAGACGATGGCACAGGTCTACGGCGTCGTCAATTTCCATTTGCCGCAAGGTAGTCGTCCAGCTTGGCAGCCACCTTGACGCCGCTGTCGGGGAAGAGGTGGCCGTAGATGTTCTTCGTGGTGCGGCTGTCGCTGTGGCCCACCATGGCCGTCAGCTCCAGGTCGTTGAGGCCAGCCTCGATCAAGTAGCTGGCGGCGCTGTGGCGGGCCTCGTGCAGGGTGATCCGCTGGAGCCCAGCGGCTTTCCATGCTTTCTGCGCGCGCAGGCCCACCGTGGAGCTTGTGAACGGCAAGGTGGCCGTGCGGCCGAACACCAGCTCGTTCTCGCTGCGGCCAGAGGCGAGCTTCTGCGCCACCAGCAGCTTGCGCAGCACGCCCGCGAGCGGTACGTCGCGCTGGCCGGCGTCGCTCTTGGTGTCCTGCTCGCCCTCGGCGTCATCCCAGCCGCGCGACACGTGGATCACGCCCGCATCGAAATCGACGTCGCCCCAGCGCAGCGCACGCAACTCGCCGCGGCGCAACGTCCCGTAGAAGGCGCAGGCCCAGAGCGCGCGATCGTTCGCATCGAGGGCATCGATCAGCTGCTGCGCTTCTGCTCGGTCAGCGACACGTTCTCGGCGCCCGCGGCCTTGCGGGAGCCTCAAGCCGGCGAGCGGGTCGATAGCGATGGTGCTGTCCTCGATCGCCTCGCGCACGATCACGCGCAGCGGGTCGAGATTGTTGCGGATCGAACTGGGCTCGGTCATGCCGGCGCGCTTCCAATCAGCGACCAACTGCTTGACCCGGCGCCGGTCGATCTGCGACAGCTTGAGCTTGCCGAGCGTGGGGCGGAGGTGTTTGACCAGCGCCAGCTCGTATCGGCGGATCGTGCTTGGCTTGTATCGACGCCCGGAGCGGCTTTCGATCGTACCGTCCTTCATGCCGGCGAGCAGGGCATCAGCCGCCTGGTCGAACGTCCGCTTGCTGGGTGCCCGTACGGTGCCTGCGGCTAGAGCGCTGAGCTGTTCGCTGCGCCACAATTTCGCTTCCTTCTGTGTGTCGAACGACTTGCGGTAGACGCGCTTCTCGCGCGGGTCGTATACCCACGCCTGGTATCGAACGGCGCACTTGCATCTGCCGCCGAGGCAGCCACGTACGTGCGTCTTGAGCACGCCCGGCTCTGCTGTTTCGCGTATCTGCTTTGCCACGGTTGACCTCCTTGTCGGGCACGGAGCATAGCTCGATTTGAGCGATAGTTGAGCGAAAGTCAGCACCAGCCTGGAGCCTTCCCCAGCAGCCCCCAGCGGTCGGGTTTTGGCTTTCCAATGCGAAATCGCCCCTAGACGCGGGGCAGCTCATTGGCTTCGAATCCCGGTAGCGGTACTTCTCGAAGGCTGGAGTTGTGACGCTGGGGGTCTGGTCTAGTTCGTAAAGACCCGCACCAGCACGACGTTTGCTGGCGCTGTGCCGACAATGCTGCCGGAGCAGGAACTCGGGTGCTTGATCCAGTTGGCGGGGACGCGCTTGACCCAGTGCCCGCTGGCTACGCTCGCCCGCCCGGAGGCGCCACCACTTTCGCGTCGCCCGGGGCTTGTGCAGTGCACGGACCACGTGAAGTTCAGCTGTTCCTTGGTGGGCTCGGTCACAACGAACACGAATGTGCGCGGCGGTCGAACGTGACCGAAGTGCGTTTCGAGCGAGCCAGCCGACGCCGCGGTGTGGCGCACTACGAGCTTGCCGTAGGTCTCCGCTGAAGCCGGGGCGGTGCAGGACGAGGCAAGGGCCAGTGATACCGCGATGGACGCTAGCGACCTCTGTCGGTTTGGCGACATTTGCGGAGGTTAGGCTAATCGAATGCGCCGTGATCGGCGCTCAAGTCAGTTTGGGTTCGCCAAAGGTAGCTCGCGCGTGGGGTTGGGGCCGCCTGGGAGCTTGGGGATCGGGGTCGGGTGGGGCGTGGCAGGCTCGCGGGGATACGGCGTGACTTAGGAAGTGGGGTATTTGCCGCTGTCCTTCCCTCCGGGGGTCTCGCTGCGATCGAAATGAGGGTCCGGTTGACGGCAGGATCACGCTTTGTTACGGGCTGAAACGGCGTTTGACCCAAAAATCCACCCTGTTAGCCGAGAATGTTCGAATCACCGGGAAAAAAGTTGGAGACGCGCCTCGACTTAAAGCACTAGATCCTTGAATCTCCTATGGGAAACCTGTGAGTTGCGGCGCTTCCTGGGGATGGAGCACGGGTCGCACTCACGCAATAAGTGGGCAAGAACACCTTTCTTTACAGTCGAAAAGCACGAACGCGAGGAAGAAATGGCCCATGTCCACCAGACACGCAGCGCGCCGGCGCGACTGCGTTCTAGACCTGCCGGTCTCCCTCGGGGGAGGGTCACAGAGATTCAACGCAGTCGAATGCTTGCCGCAGCGCTTGAGGCCGTTGAGGAGGTTGGCTACGGCCGGATGACGGTAGCTCAGGTGATCAGCCGAGCGAAAGTCTCACGCAAGACCTTCTACGACGTCTTCGCCGACCGTGAAGACTGCTTCTTGGCCGCGCTGGAGCAGGCGGTCTCTCAGGTGGGTAGGTTGGTCCGCGAGGCCTATGATCGCGAGGAGGGTTGGCGCGACGGGATTCGGGCCGGATTGGCTGAGCTGCTGGTCTTCCTCGACGAAGAGCCGGCGCTTGCACGCCTGTGCCTTGTCGAGGCGCTGGGTGCTGGGCCTCGCGTGCTTGAACGGCGAGCCGAGTTGCTGGAGGACTTGGCCGAGGTGGTTGACCGAGGTCGCTTTGTGACCAACGCTGTGCGCGAACCGCCGGAGGTCGCGGCCGAAGGGGTGGTCGGCGCCGTTCTCGCGGTGCTGCATACGCGGGCGCTCGAAGACGGCTCCGAACGCTTCAGCTGTCTGCTGGGCTCGCTGATGAACATCATCGTGCTTCCCTACTTGGGAGCGCGCGCGGCGAGCCGCGAACTGACCCGTCCGGCCCCCGAGACCCGCCGCAGCGAGGGGATGGCGCCCGTGCTCTCGCGAAACGGCGACCCAATGGCCGGGTTGAGTATGCGCCTGACATATCGCACGGTGCGCGTTCTCGTGGTGATCGGCGAACATCCAGGTGCTAGCAACCGCGAGATCGCGGAGCGCTCGGGAGTGGCCGATCAGGGACAGATCTCAAAGCTGCTCGCGCGTCTGGCGCGACTGGAGCTAGTCGAGAACACGGGGGACGGTCAGGAGAAGGGCGGCTCGAACGCCTGGAGTTTGACCCAGCGTGGCGCGCGCGTCGAGCGCGCGACGCGGCCGCGCTGACGCAGATCAGCAGGCCGTCCTTGGTCTGTAGGTAGTCGCACTGCGCGCCGAGCGATATTGCTCGGTGGCGATTGAGGCACCTGGCCCGTGATCCGTCCCGGCGTGCCGGCACGGTCGGAGGGGGCCAGGAGTGCTGCGTTTCATTCTGTGGCGACTGGTGGGCATGTTGGCCCTGCTCGTGGGCTGCTCTGCGGCCGGTTGGCTTCTCGGCGGCGGTCCGGGGAGATTGCTGCGCGGTAGCCAAACGAGCGCGGTGCATCTGAGCGCAATTTGGTTGCTGAGGCTCCCATTGCGCGCCGCGACCGCCGCGTGGGAGTGGGCGCCGCTAGGTGGGGTGGCGATGATCCGAGTCATCTGTGCGCTGCTGCTTGGGGTCGCTGTCGCTTCGGCGCTGTTGCGCTGGCGGGCCCGCCGCGGGCGTCGGTATGTGCGCTTGCGAGTGGAGCCCTACCGCACCGATCAAGCTACGGCAGATGCAGTGGTGCGGATGTTCGGGGCCCTCCATAAGCGGCTGCTGGTGCGCTGGTGGCGGCGTGCGATATCTGGCCAGGCGACCGTGGCGCTGGAGATTCACTACGAACACGCGCCGGGCGAGATGCGAGCTGAAGCTGGCACGCGCGATGCCGCGCGGGCACATGTTGCGTGCTTTGCGTGGCTGGCGGTCACGTGCCCGCTTCACCTGCGGCGAATGGTGGAGTCGGCACTGCGGGCGGCCTATCCGAATTCTCACCTAAGCAGGCTCGCGACCGCCGAAGAGTGCCGTCTAATTACGCCCGGGGGCGATGCGCGGTCGAGGTCGAGCTCGGTGTTGCTGCGCCTGAAGAAGGATCAGGAATTCATCCGTCGTGTAAAGGCCATCGATCGCTTCGAGCATGAGCGCGAGCCAGCCATGAATCGGCTGCTGACGGTGATGGGCGCATGTCGTGAGCCTGCTCTCATCCAGCTTGCGCTTACGCCCGCGCCGGTGTGGTTCGAGCGTATGGCACGGCGTCAGTTCAAGCGACGCGAGGATCACCTTTCACGTGAGCGGCGGATGCGCCTGGTTACCCGTGATCGCTCGCTTGTGGAGGAGGTAGAGCTTCGCGGGGGGCTCGATGTCCAGCATCGAGCGCTGTTCTTCGCGGACATCCGGGTCGTCGCGTGTGACCGCGACACATGCGAGCGCGTGGCTTCGGAGTTGCGTGTCGAGAGCGCAGAGAACAGACTCATCGAGCGCGGCACGAGCATCCGTCACGGTGTGCTGGGGCTGTATCGCCGCCGGCTCGAACGCGGGGAGGGTAATCCGTTGCCCGGTTTTCATCGTGGGGTCTTCGCGACCAGTGAGCTCGCCTCACTGTGGCATCTGCCCTCAATCGACTACCTGGGGGTTCCATTCGCGCGAAGCGCTTCGCCGATCGCTCCCGCACCGCCGAGCATCCTGCGACCGAGTAAGGGCGAGGGCACGCTGCAGGACTCGATTGGACCCGTGTCGATTCACCCGAAGATGCGAAAGCAGAACACCGCGGTACCCGGGGCCGTTGAGCAAGGCAAGTCCAGCTACCTCGTTGCCACCGTGGCGGAGGATCTGCGACGCGAACGCTGCTCGATCATTGTCCTGGATCCGAAGGGGGACGCAGCTGACGCGGCGGTGAGCCTTGTCCCCAAGACGCGTACCTGCACCCTGTTGGACTTCGCGCATCCCACCTGTGGCTTCAACCCGCTTGCGGTAGATGCTCCTGCGGATGTGATTGCGGACTATGTAGTGGCCGCGCTGAAGCATCTCTTCTCTGATGCGGATATCAGAGCGTCGTCTGACAGATATTTGCGCAATGCGATTATCGCGGTGATCGCGTTCGATCGCACCTGCACGCTGTGGGACGTCGCGCGCCTGCTCTCAGTCGGTGAGGACGGCTACGCCTACAGACGCAGTGTGGGCGCACATGTGCGGACATTGCCCGAGTTCAGCGAGATCTCGACGTTTTTTACATCTGAGCTAACGGCGCAACTCGCGGACGCGCGCAGCATGACGACGGCCAAGCTCGACGCGCCCGTGAACAAGCTGGCCCGCCTGCTCAACTCGGCCTCGATCAAGCGAGTTTTGTTGAATGACTCGCTGAGCATCGATTTCGACCGTGTGATCGCGTTAGGCGAGGTGCTCGTCGTCAAGGGGGCGCTTGGCGTAATGGGCGCCGGGAACACTTCTGTTCTGATGCAGCTCCTCGTCGGCATGCTCGATGCAGCGCTCGCTCGTCAGCAGGATCTGATTGGAGAGGAGCAGCGCGTCGCGGTCGCCTTGAAGGTCGACGAGGCACCGCTCGTGCTTAACCGTGGCTTCGCCGAAACGATGGCGCTCAAGCGCTCGGCCGGACTGGAGACCGTCGCCTGCTGGCAGGCCGAGGCGCAGTGGACCGACCGCGAGGTGCGCGATCAACTCGATGCCCTGTTTGCCCATCGCGTTTACTTTGCCACGGCGTCGGCGCGCGAGGCCAGAAGTGACGCGAGCCTAGCGATGGCTGAGTTCTCCGACACGGTGCGTCCGGGCATCGGGCATATCGCCAAGTTGGCACGCCCGGACGCAAGGCTGCATCTGCCCAAGCACCACGCGATCGCCAGCTGGACTACCCCCGAGGGGCGCCAGTCTCCATTCATTGGACGCACGCTTCCGCTGCGAGTGGATCGCGATCTACTTGCGTTTCATGTGGCTCGACAGCATGAACGCGGTGGGCGCTACCTGGCCGACCTCCAGCAGGCGCATTGGCGGCGGCGCGAGCAGGTTGAACGCGTCGGGTGCCCGGGTGGCGGCGGGGAGTGCGCGGCTTGTCCAGAACGATCCTCCGACCGCCGTTGTCGAGTCCAGCCGGCGCGTATCTCCTTCGAGCCAAAATGTCCCTTCGACTGCTCAGGGCTGCGCCGGATCGGTTCCCGCTGAGGCGCAGCAGGCTGGTCAAGCGACCGACGTTGAGCCGCCGATTCGTCTGCGGACTACCCGTCGAGCGGGGCAATTCGACGACTCGCAGGGGCTTCCCGCTGTTCCTTCTGAGAGCTACCGGGAGCTGGCAGATCTGGACCGCGCGCAGAGTGTGCGCTGGGCGCGGCGTGCTGAGTTGCCCGTTTCGCTTGAGCCCGATGCACTGGATCTGGACATGCTCGCCTTGGTCGCAAGCTTTGAGCACGTGCTCAGCAGCCAACTGCATCGTCATTTCAGTCCGCGGCGCGCAATCACGACGACGCAGCGGCGCCTGAAGCGACTGTCCGACGCAGGTTTGGTCGAACGCTTCCAGTTTCATCGTCGCGACGGTGGCGGTGTGCCCATGTGCTACGTCCTCAGCCCGGCCGGGCATCAGCTGCTCGGGACGGTCGATCGGGGCTCGCCGTCAGGTCGATTCGCGAGCCAGAGCGAGGGGCGACATCTGGGTAGGCGCTTGGGTCAAGCACGGACCACGCGCGAGCGGGACGGCAGCCGTCTGCGTCAGGCGCGACACGACGTTCACGTCACGGGCTGGGTCATGGCGTTCCTACAGGCCAGCGGAGTGGAGGCCAGATTGAGAGGGAGCCAGGAGTCGGTGCTCGGTCCGCCGACCAGGGAGCCGGCGCGGAGCCATCTAGCGCCCGTCGACCTGAAGCTGCCGGGTGCTCGCGTGCCACACGACTTCGTCCGCACCGTTGGGGAGGGCAAACTGGTTGAGGTGGACCGGTTCGAGACGATTCGACCGGACGCGATCATTGAGTTGGCAAGCCCGGCGGTTGACCTGATGGTCGAGTTCGACGACCGGCTCCCGATTGGCAGGCAGGTCGCGAAGCTCGAGCGCTACGACCACTTTCTTACTGGCTGGTCGGCACATCTACGTCGCTATGGGGAACACGGCAAGGCGAGCGCGCTGCTTGTGTTCGTCTGCCGCGATCGGGCTCGCGCACGTCGCTGTGCTCAACACGCGGACGCCGCTCTGCGGGCTTGCCGTGCCTACGCGGGCGAGTACCCGTGTGACTGGGAATACATAGGAAGACGGCAGATTCTGTTTGTTGCCGAGCGAGACGTCCACGAGGGACTGCTCCGCGCGTACGGCGTCCCCCGTCTCCCGCCGCCGGTCCGCTCGTCTCGGGCGCATGGCGATCCGGCGCAGTCAGAGGTGGCGATCGAGCAGCGCCAGATTCTCGAATGATCCGCTCGCGTCGAGCGCGACCGCGGCTGCGCCTGGCGCGAAAGTGCACGCGCGTTGGCCTGCCAGCGGATGCAGTCGCGACCCCTCTCGCTGCAGTCGGGTCGTACTCGTGGCCGCGGGGAGTGCAGTCACCCTGGGTCGCGTGGGCCGCCAGACTGCGGCTGCGGGTCGGTCCAATCCGCTCCGCAAAGCCGAACTGCAGGCCTCGCGGAACGATCTTGCGCACCTTCGGTCGACTCTGCTCATCGCAGGCTTGCACGGCCTCGCCGTTGACAACTACGCTGACGATTCCAATTCTGCGTCTTCCGTTGACCTAGCCGCGCAAGCGGCGTACGACCCAGCCGCAAAGCCAGACGAGGTTCGCTCGATCCCCGAGCGCGATCGCGCCAGGTTTCGCTGACTCGTGCCTTTTGAGTCTCGCCTCCCGAGACCCCTTAAGGGGTTCTCGGGCCTTCTCCTGTGCCCAAACAAGCGCGCCCAGGCGCGCTTGACAGCCGCTGCCAAGGCGCCTAAGCAGGTGTCCGATTCGCCGCTTGCACGTGCGCCCAAACCTCACATGACCCGATAGGAGCTGCCATGAGTTCCACTGTCTCAACTACCTCTCACGCCGGCGCTCGATCTCACGATCGCACGACGGAGCACACGCCTCGCGGTGGTCGTCGTCGCTTGGCAACGAGCGCGGGTCGCCGTGCGTCTGTCCCGCGCAGAGCCCGGCAACCGCTCGGCCGCTATCTCGACTGGGGCGGTCGCCGACGTGAGATCGTCATACGTCCAGGCGCCGGCAATAGCGTGCTGGTGATCGATCGTGACGCTGCGACGCTGGCGGATGGTCGGCTGCTGGCGCACATCGCGCCCGACGAGCCAGCCGAGAACGCCGCGGTCGTCAGTCGCTGCTTTCTGAGTCAGGTCCGTCGGGAGCGCTGTGTCTGCCGACCGATGGTTGCCTCGGATCTCGACTCGGTTCCGGTGTACGGCGAGTTTGATGTCGAGCCACCCGGGTCGAGCGCCATGGATCAAGCTGAGGTGTACGACCGACTCGGGAGGAGCTATCGGCTTGAGCGCCTCCTGGGAGGGCTATCGATTCCCGAACTGCGCTGGAGTCGAACTCTAAGCTCCAGGCCTGGTGCGGAGGGCCGAACGTCGTTACGGGCTGGAGCTGGGGCTGGCTTGCAAAGGGAGTCAATCAGCGTGCGTGAGGCGGTCGCCTCACTGGAAAACTACGAACCGATTCGAGCCCTGACCTGCCGCGCAATCGCACGGCACACCGGTCGCCGCGAAATCTCGATCGCGGTCCTTCGCGCTGAGTTGGCACGGGTACAGAGAAGCTCGATCGTGCTCAACCGAGCCTTGCGCGCGGCGGCACTCGATGCGATTGAGCGTCGGGGCGAGAGCATGAGCGAAATTGCAATGCGGTGCGGTCGGATCAAGCGCGACGCGGCCGGCCGCGAGAGTGGCGAGACGAGCTGGCTCGCGAGACGTCTGGGCTTGCTGCCCGAGGCGGGTCGCGACTCGCCGACGCCGTGGATTCATAGCGACGTTCTGGCGCTGATCGCGCGAGATGGACTCGGTCTGAGCCCGCGCGAGGTCGAAGTGCACTGACTTTGGCGGGTCAGCGGCCCGTCTTCCACAGCTGAGCGCGATGGCGGGCCCTCGGGCCCGCCATCGCCCGTTAACCACCACCTATGACGGCGACTGGCGTGGAGTCTCTAGCGAGGTTTCGTTCGCCAGCGTCTACAGAAAGGAGATACCTCGATGTCTCAACAGGAATCGGGCTTGGCAGCGAGCGACGCACTGGCGCCGCTTTATTGGCTAGACCACCGGCTTGTCGGGCTCACGAGCGGGCTGCTGCTCGGGTTTGTGCTCGGAGCGCTCTCGGCAAGAGCGATGCGAGTCAAACACCTGCATTGGAGCTGGGCCGCCTTGGCGGGAGTGGGCGTAGTGCTGCTCCGCTCGGTCTGCCACGGTCTCGGATTGACGCTGCTCTCGGCGGCACTGTTCGCGGCCTTTCGCGGACGGCGTTGGCATCGCGAAGACCTACAAGCAGGAGCCGACCTCGCCCGGATCGCCACCGTCAGACGTCGCCCACACGACTTTCTGCGCTCCCTGCTGCGCGGGCACTTACTACGACGGCGCAAGCTCGGCAAGGAGGGTTGGGACCAAGGCGGGAAGCTGATCATCGGCAGTACGCGAGACGGCCGGCTCCTATCAGTGCCGTTCGGCGGGACTGGCGGCGGGACGCATACGCTGCTGGTCGGGGCGACCGGCTCGGGCAAGACCGTCACGCAGACGTGGCTGGCGGTCCGCGCAATCGAGCGTGGCATGGGCGCGGTCGTAATCGATCCCAAGGGTGATCGCGCGATGCGCGAGGCGCTGGTGCGGGCAGCGCGCCGCGCGGGAAGTGCATTCGTGGAATGGACGCCGATTGGTCCCTCTGTCTACAACCCACTGGCTCGCGGGAGCGACACGGAGATCGCGGACAAGGTGCTCGCGGGGGAGCGCTTCACCGAGCCGCATTACTTGCGTCAAGCGCAGCGGTATCTCGGGCACGTGGTGCGTGGTCTGCGCGCGTGCAGTGTGGAGACGAGCCTGCGAGCGATCGTCGGTAGCCTCGACCCCGCGGGCCTGGAGCTACTCGCGCGCGCCTTGCCCGAACCCGCGGCGCGCGAGACCCACGCTTATCTCGACTCACTGACGCCGCGCCAGCTAAGCGATATGGCCGGCGTCCGCGACCGTCTATCGATTCTCGTCGAGTCCGAGGTCGGCCAATGGCTCGACCCCGAGCTGGCGAGAGGGCGGCAATTCGATCTGCTCGCTGCGACGCGCGCGAGGGCCGTCGTCTACTTCGATCTGGACGCTGACAGGCGGCCGCTGCTGACGCAGATGCTCGGCGCGGCGATCGTGCAAGACCTGCAGACGACCGTCGCCGCGTTGCAGGGCGATCCGACGCCGACAGTCGTGGTTATCGATGAGTTCTCCGCGTTGGCGGCCGAGCAGGTGGTACGCCTGTTCGGGCGGGCGCGTTCCGCGGGTATGAGCCTTGTCCTGAGTACTCAGGAGCTAGCCGATCTGCGCCTCCCCGGGCGTGAGGCGGTGCTCGATCAGGTGCTCGGCAACCTGACCTTGCTGCTCGCCCATCGCCAGGTTGTGCCGAGATCTGCCGAACTGGTCTGCGGACTGGCGGGGATGAAGGGGGTATGGCGCACCTCCCAGCAGGATCGGGGAAGGGTCACGCGGACGCGTTCAAGTGAAGGCGTTCTCGACCCCACCGAGGTGATGGGTCTCCCACCAGGCTGGGTTGCTGCCATTGCGCTGGGAGAGGGCGCCAATACCCAGACCGGGCTGGTCTTCTCGCAGCGAGACGAAGACGAGGTGCGGCGATGAGATCCATGTCGAGAGGGTCTTCATCGGAGCGGCTCGACATCCTGCGATGGATCGCAGGGATCGGTGCGGGAACTGCCGAGGCGCTTGCCTGTCGCGAGGGCCGGAGCATCGCCTCTGCCCGCGCCAGGCTCACAGCTGCCGAGCGTCAGGGCCAGCTTGCGCGTCATCGACCGCTCGCTGGCAGGCCTTCGCTCTATACGGCCACGCGTGCCGGGATACGCGCGACGGCGCTAGGCGAACTCGAGCCAGCTCGGGTCAGTGCGGCAAACGCGCGGCACATGATCGCCTGCGCGCTCCTCGCTGCTCAGCTGCAGCGCCGGTACGAGGGCCACTTCGTGATGGGTGAGCCGGAGCTGAGGCTCGTCGAGCGTCGCGCCGGCACCCCGCTGGGGAGCGCGGTGATGTCGTGGTCGGGCGGCGTCAGGCTGCTGCATCGTCCGGACTTGGTGCTCTGGCCAGCTGGGGACGGCGAAGGTCCGATCGCAATAGAGGTCGAGTTGACGATCAAGGCACCTAGACGGCTCGCGGAGATCTGTCGAGCCTGGGCGCGAGCGCGCCATCTGGGAGGTGTGGTCTATCTTGCGCCTGAGCGGGTTGAACGTGCACTGTGGCGCGCGATTCGTGCGGCGCAGGCGGAGGAGTGCATCGTCGTGCTGCCGCTCGACGCCCTGACGGACGGCCTCGATCACTCGTCGCGGAATCGCGAAAGCATCCCAAGCCATCTCTAGCTTGCCTGCCGGGGGTCAACCAATCGAGATGGAGACCAAGATGTCCTACTTCACGATCAATCGCGTCGTGCTCGTCGGCCGCCTGACACGCGATGCCGAGTTGCGCTCCCTGCCTTCGGGCCGGAGCGTCTGCAGCCTGCGCATCGCCTGTAATGGCAGTCGGCGCGACGACGACGGTCAGGCGGTCGAGCGGCCGAACTATTTCGACGTATCGGTCTTCGGTGCGTCGGCGGAGAGTGTCAGTCGCTACACGCGGAAGGGTAGTCGCGTCGGTATCGACGGCCGCTTGGAGTGGCGCGAGTGGGAGACCGCTGAGCAGCAGCGTCGCCAAGCCGTCAGTGTCGTCGCGGATCTCGTGCAATTCCTCGACAGCTCGGCTGGCCGAACGGGCGAGGGCGAGGATGACGGGCGGCTGGACGACGACGGCCGCGAGCTGGTGGGTGTGGGTGTGGACGAGTTGGACGTCACCTTCTAGACGCCGAGCGGCTACCTGAATTTCCGAGGTTAAGGTCAGCGCGTGCGGAAGCCGCGACGAGGTTTCCGCCGCGATGACCTCTCGGCTGCCTGGCGAGCCGATACGACCTCGCATCAGTACGGCGCGCCCCTGACTTTGGACGGTGCGTAAACTGGCGCCCGCCAACCAGTCCCGCCTCCGACCCCAAGGAGTCAAGTGCCCGTCAACAAGCAAGCGATCGGCAAGACCTACGAGCCCGTGGTGTACGCCGTGGGCCGGGAGAAGATCAAGGAGTATGCCCGTGCCGTGGGCGAGACGAATCCTCTGCACCTCGACGTTGAGGCTGCCCGTGCTGCGGGTTTCGAGGACGTCGTGGCGCCGCCGATGTTCGCGGTTGTCTACAGCGCTCCGGCTGTAGGACCACCGATCTTCGACCCGGAGATCGAACTCAACTTCGCGATGATGGTGCACGGCGGCCAGGAGTTCGAGTGGGGTCCGCTGGTGGTGGCCGGCGATGAGGTGAGGACCACGGCGAGCGTGAAGGACATCTCCGAAGCCGACGGTCGGGGCTTCTATGTGTTTGAGTCGATCTCGACCAATCAGCGCGGCGAGCAGGTCTGCCGCGGTACCTGGACCAACATCGTGCGGGGAGTGTGAATCAATGACCGAGCTGAAGACTGGAGAGCAGATCCCGCAGGTGAGCATCACGCCCGACAAGTACCTAACCAACCGCTACGCGGGCGCCTCGGGCGACTTCAACCCGATTCACATCGATGAGGAGTTTGCTCGCGCGGTCGGCCTGCCGGGGCGGATCTTGCATGGACTGTGGACAATGGCTCAGGTCGCGCGAGCGCAAACTGAGGCGGCTGGTGGGCCGGCCGCACTAAAGCGCCTGAGTGTTCAGTTTCGCGGGATGGGGGTGCCCGAGCAGGAGGTCGTGGTGAGGGGAACGGTGCGCGAGGCGGGCGAGGGTCGCGCCCTCATCGACACGGTGGCTGAACAGTCGGGCAAGCAGATCATTCGCAACGCCGAGGCTGAGCTCGAACTCTGAGCCAGCCATCAAGCGGCGGTAGGGGCGTCAAGTCTCAGCCTACAATCCAATAATGCTCACTTCCCGTCAGGAGCAGATCCTGTGCAAGGTCGTGGACGACTATCTACGCACCGGTCAGCCCGTTGCGTCCAAGTCGATCGCCGCCGATCCGGACTTCGACTGCGGACCCTCGACGGTTCGTAATGAACTGGCTCTGCTCGAGGAGCAGGGCCTGCTTGCGCATCCACACGTCTCGGCCGGACGTGTCCCCACGGACGCAGGTCATCGCTACGTTGTCGATCGAATGCTGGACTCGGGGCGGGGTCTTGAGGTTCGCCGCCGGCTGGAGATGTCGCTGATCCGCCGGGAGGTAGAGGAGGCGATGCGCACAACCTCGGAGACACTCTCGCAGATGACAAACTTGCTCGCGGTCGTCTCGGCGCCGTCGCTGAACTCGACCACGATTCGCCATGTCGAGGTGCTGACCTTGCAGCCGGAGGTAGTGATGCTCGTCGTGATTACGTCGACGGGTGGTGTCTCGAAGCTATTCGCGACGTTCGATCGCCCGGTCGACCAAGGCCTGCTCGCCTGGGCGGGCGAGTACCTGCGTGAGCGGCTGGTCGGCTACGGGCTCGGCGCGCGGATGCTGCACCAGCGCTTGATTGATCCGAGCCTGTCAACGGTTGAGCTGGCGTTCCTGGAGCGGCTGGTACCGGCGTTCGGCGATCTCGCAGCGGAGGCGGAGGACGACCTATATGTCGATGGCACCGCACGGCTGTTCTCGGCGGGGCAGATCGAGGA
The DNA here is from genome assembly GCA_963697725.1 of uncultured Solirubrobacteraceae bacterium. Classification (GTDB taxonomy): domain Bacteria; phylum Actinomycetota; class Thermoleophilia; order Solirubrobacterales; family Solirubrobacteraceae; genus Palsa-744. Next base: position 2,089,455 of record OY969096.1, on the reverse strand, counting down.
TGCGACGCAGCTGCAAGGCCTGGTCGGCCTGCTGGAGCGCCGCGTGTCGCTGCTGGGGGTCCTGCGCTCGGCCTTGGGCGAGTCTGGCGTGTACGTGCGGATCGGCCGCGAGAATGAGATCCCGGCGATGCGCTCGCTCGCGCTGGTTGCGACAGGCTACGGCCTGGCGCAGCGAAAGCTCGGGGCAGTGTCCGTGATTGGCCCCGTCAGGATGGACTACGCAGGTGCGATTGTGACCGTGCGCGAGGCGGCGCACGAGCTTTCACGCTTCGTCGAAGACGCTTATGCCGAGAACTGACACCACGAACGTGCCGCGCGACCCCTACGAAGTCCTCGGTGTCGAGCGCGACGCTTCCGCGCAGCAGATCAAGAAGGCCTTTCGGGCACTGGCGCGCGAGCTGCACCCCGATGTCAACGCACATGACCCTGACGCCGAGGAGAAGTTCAAGGAGGCCGCCGAGGCCTACGAGATCCTTTCCGACGAGGAGCGGCGCGCGACCTATGACCGCTACGGGCACGAAGGTCTGCGCTCGGGTGGCTACGCACCTAACTTCGATTCATTCGGCTCGATCGGCGACCTGTTCGAGGCATTCTTTGGTGGCAGTGCAGGTGGGGCCTTCGGCGGGCGAGGCGGCCCAGCGCCGGGCGGTGATGTCGCGGTGGCGGTTGAGATCGACATGCTCCAAGCTGCGCATGGCGCGCAGATCGAGGTCAGCTACGAGGCGATCGATCGCTGCGAGCACTGCCATGGCAATGGCGCCGAGCCGGGCACGCCGATCAACACCTGCGAGCGTTGTGGTGGCGCGGGACAGCTTCAGGCGGCGACCCGCACACCCTTTGGTCAGATGGTGCGAACGGTGGCATGCGATGTCTGTCAGGGCGACGGCCGGGTACCCGAGCAGCCCTGTCGCAAATGCCGCGGTCGCGGACGGCGGGCGGCCAAGCGCAAAGTGGATGTCGAGGTACCGGCCGGGATCGCAAACGGTCAGCGCCTGCGGCTGAGCGGACGCGGGCACGCGGGCGAACTGGGTGCGGCGCCCGGGGACCTCTACGTGCTGGTGCGCGTCCAGGAGGACAAGCGCTTCGTGCGCGAAGGCGACGACTTGATCACCGCGCTCGACGTCCCGGCTCCGTTGGCGGCGCTCGGCAGCACGCTGGAGGTCCCGACGCTCGAGGGCAGCGCCTCGGTTGAGCTGTCGCCCGGCACGCAGCCGGGTGAGGTATTGACGATTCGTGGTGAGGGGATGCCCGCGCTCGGGCGAAGCAGCCGGCGCGGCAACCTGCGTGTGGTCGTAAATGTGGTGATCCCGCGCCGCCTGAGCGAGGAGCAGCGCGAGCTGCTGCTGCAGCTGAGCGGAACGCTGACCGAGGAGAATCTGCGCTCCGACGAGTCGATGTTCGCCAAGCTGCGACGCGCGCTCGGCAGTCAAGCTGCGTGATACGCCTCGCGGTTCGCGTACAGCGCGCCCAGGCTGAGCTGGTGCTAGCCGAATTGCTCGAGCTTGCGCCGGCCGGGGTGGAGGAGGCGGAGGTTGGGGAGGAGCTCGTGGAATACGCGGTTTACGGCGCCTCAGGTGAGCTGCCGAGCCTGCCGGATTTGCGCGCAGCGGCAGGCGATGCGCTGGTTGAGATATCGACCACCGAGACGGCCGATGATTGGCAGGAGCGCTGGCGGCAGTTCCATCGCCCGGTGCTGGTCGAGGCTCCATCATCGGGCGCCGGGCCGGGCGGCGTGGTGCCGGCGCTTTGGGTACGCCCGCCCTGGGAGGCTGCCGGCCTCGAACTGCCGGGTCCCGTGGAGGAGATCGTGCTCGATCCTGGACAGGCGTTCGGGACGGGCGCGCACGCGACCACGCGGATGTGTCTTGAGCTGCTGCTCGATCTGGCGGCCGCCGGGCTTGCGGGTGGCCCAATTTTGGATGTGGGCTCGGGTTCGGGGGTGCTTGCGATCGCAGCTGCCCGCCTGGGGTTCGCGCCAGTGCTCGCGCTCGACCACGAGACAGAGAGCGTCGAGGCAGCTCGAGCCAACGCGGTCGTCAACCGCGTCGAGATCGCGGTCGAGCGCTTCGATCTGCGTCGGCAAGAGCTCCCCTGGCTGCGCCGCTCAGGGGCTCATCTGCCGGCGGAGTCTGCGTCAGCGATGCCCGCGCCCGGTCAGGGGGGGATCACGATGCTTGCCAACCTGTTGCTGCCCCTGCTGCTAGAGCTCGCGCGCACGATGCGCGCCGCGCCGAATCAGCTCATCGCGAGCGGACTGCTGCGGGAGCAGGCAGACCAGGTTGCAGAGGCGTTCTCCGTCCGCTTTGGTCTGAGCGAGCGCCGCCGACTCGAGCGCGGGGAGTGGGCTGCGCTGTGGTTGAGTGCCGCCTGAGCACCGGTCGACTGTTCCTTGGTCCAGCGCCCAGCGCTACTGCTCGGGGTCGGCTATCTCGGTGGCCGCGCGCACGATTGCACGGTAAACGAGGTCGATTGATGCGCGCACGCCGTCCTCTTCACCCACCAGCCGATCAGCCGCGGACAGCGCTTTGCCGATTGTCTCTAGGGCCTCACCGTCGGTCCCCGGCTCTGGATCCCGACAGGCCGCAAGGGCCATTTCGAGCATCGCGTGGGCCTGTTCGGCCGCGCCGGTGAACAAGGCGGGACCCACGAGGCTCGCGTAGCCATAGACGCGCGCCAGGCGTCCCGACAGAGCGATCGAGGGGCCGCGGCGAGGCGGCGTGACCGCTCCCAGCCCCTCACCGTCAAGCAGCAAAGCCATCGTGTCGCCGAGCATCGCCTTTGTGGTCGCCTCGTCCAGCCCGGCCTGCTGGGCCACGCGCAACGCGAGATACAGGGTCGTGGCCGGCATTCCGTAGGGTGGGTCAGAGGCAAATACGATCCGCTCCGCGGGAACTCGCGCAAACAGCTCGATCACATCTAGCGGGAAGAAGCAGGAGATGTCATAGAGCACGCCTGGATGTTCGGCCAGGCGAGTGGTCAGGATGCCTTGGTCGCAAATCGCGCCGTGCGCCAGGATCAGCGTCGCTCCCGGATGGCGTAGCGCTAGATCTGCGAGCCCGTCAGCGAGCGGGGGCAGTCCGCGTCCGGCGTGGATCAGGATCGGTACCGTGGCCTCTTCAGCGATCGCGAACACCTCATCCATCTCGGGACCGTCGAATTGAAACGCCTGCGCCCGTGGGTGCAGCTTGATCCCGCGCGCGCCCGCCGCCAGGCAGCGCCGCGCCTCTTGGCCTGGGGCTTCCGCCGGGTCAAGTCGGCAGAACGGCACGAGCCGCCCATCGCTTTCGGCGGCCCAGTCCAGTACGCGGCCATTCGGCACGCGGTAGGAGGGGTGACGATCCGGGTCGTGTAGCGGAAACACGCATGCCCGTCGCGCGTCGGCATCGTCCAGCTGCTCGAGCAGCTGCGCCAGCGTCAGCGAGCGACCGTCCTCATCCAGGCCCAGGTGGGTGTGTGCGTCGATCACTTCCGCGTTCGCTGGGCGCAGGCTCTCCACCTCCGCCAGAAATGGGGCTAGGGCCTCGGCGTAAAGGGACTCATTCACGGGTCGCACCTTATTCCGTCGCGCGCCCACATCACGTTCTCGGGCGCAGGCGGCTCGGCAAAATCTCCCGATCTTCGCCCGACGCGCGTATCCTGGGATGGGGATGGCGATAGCCGATCAGATCAAGACCGATCTGCAGGGGGCGATGCGCGCGGGCGAGAAACAGCGCGTCGGTGCTCTGCGCCTCGTGCTCTCGGAGCTACAGAAGGCCGTCAAGGACGGATCGGATGACGAGCTGGCGGTCCTGCGCCGCGAGCGTAAGCGGCGCCTGGAGGCCGCCAAGGCATATCGCGAGGCGGGACGTGAGGACCTGGCGGGAGCAGAGGAGACTGAGGGCCAGCTGATCGGCGCCTACCTACCCGCGGAGCTGTCAGAGCCCGAGCTGCAGGCGATTGTCGAGCAGGCTGTACGCGAGAGTGGCGCGCAGTCAGTCAAGGACATGGGTCAAGCGATGAAGCAGGCGATGGCTGCTGTCGACGGTCGCGCCGACGGCAAGCGTGTCTCCGGGCTGGTGAGGGCGTCCCTGCAGGGATGAGGACGCAGGTCGAGCTTCCAAACGACGTGGCCGTCGAGCTGGCGGGCAGTCAGGACGCAGTGCTGCGCGCCCTACAGGCGCACCTCGACTGCAAGGTCTTCCTGCGCGGAAACGTGCTGACCTTTGACGGCGAGGAGGGCGAGACGCACGCGGGCGAGCGTGTGGTGCGCGAGCTTTCGGAGTTGATCGCGCGTGGGCATCAGATCGGCCCCGGCACGATCGCAGCGGTGACGGGCGCGCTCGACGCGCACGAGTCGCCCGCGCGTGTGCTGGAGGACGTCGTTTGGCGCCACCGCGGACTGCGCGTCGCCCCCAAGACCGTGAATCAGAAGCGCTACGTGGACTCCGTGCGCGGCAACACGGTCACGTTCGGTGTCGGCCCCGCCGGCACGGGCAAGACGTTCCTCGCCGTCGCGATGGCCGCTGCGGCGCTTTCACGCCATGAGGTCAACCGGATCATCCTCACCCGTCCCGCCGTCGAGGCGGGCGAGCGCCTTGGCTTCCTGCCCGGGGACCTGATGGCGAAGGTCAACCCCTACCTGCGCCCGCTGTTCGATGCGCTGCACGACATGCTCGACCCCGAGAAGGTGTCTCAGTACATCGAGCGTGGCGTGATCGAGATCGCCCCGCTCGCGTTCATGCGCGGACGCACCCTGAACGATTCGTTCGTGATCCTCGATGAGGCCCAGAACACGACGCCCGAGCAGATGAAGATGTTCCTCACGCGGCTCGGCTTCGGCTCGAAGATGGTGGTCACGGGGGACATTACTCAGGTCGATCTGCCGCGCGATCAGCGCTCGGGACTGATCGTCGTCGGAGACGTGCTCGAGGAGATCGAGGGGATCCAGTTCGTGCGCTTTGGCGGCGCGGACGTGGTTCGCCATAAGCTCGTGCAGCGAATCGTCGAGGCCTACGATGTGCACGCAAAGCGCGAGGCGCCCGAGCTGAGATCCGCCGATCGCCGAGCCTGAGATCGATGATCGAGGTAGAGGTCCTCGGCATCGAGGCCAGCGCAGGGAGTGCAGCAGTGGCGGTGGAGCCCGCGACCGAGCGCAGCCGGGGTGGCGGGACGCAGGCTCCCGCTGCCGTCGCGCTCCCGCTGCAGACGGGAATCCCCTCGCTTGGGGAGATCGAGCGCCTCTGCGTGCTCGCCGCCGAATCGGTAGGCATCGAACAGGGACATTTGGCGATTGAATTCGTCGACGAGCGGCGGATCGCCGAGCTGAACGCTAGCCACCGCGCTAAACCCGAGCCGACCGACGTGCTGTCGTTTCCGATCAACGGTGTCGAACCGGTTGACGGTGAGCGTGAGTTGGGGGACGTGCTGATCTGTCTAGAGCACACCGCCGACGTGCGCGAGGCGATCGTGCACGGAGTACTGCACTTGCTCGGGATGGATCACGAGACCGACGAGGGGCAGATGCTCCAGCTGCAGGGCGAACTGCTCGCGCGGGGACGAGCTTGACCACGCGCAGCGGCTTCGTGGCGCTTGCCGGGCGGCCGAACGTGGGCAAGTCCACGCTGGTTAACGCGGTTGTTGGAGACAAGGTGGCAATCGTGTCCGATCGTCCTCAGACGACCCGGCGCGCGATCCGCGGTGTGCACTCCGAGGGTGAGTGCCAGCTAGTGCTGGTCGACCTGCCCGGCGTGCAACGCCCGCGGGACCCGCTCACGACCCGCATGGCCGGGCGCGTCCAGCAGGAGCTGGAGGATGCCGATGTCGCCTTGCTCGTGCTCAACGGCGAGCAGGGGGTGGGTCCGGGGGACCGCTTCCTGGCGGGTACGCTCGCGCGCGCCAACACACCAGTCACGATCGCCGTGAACAAGATCGACCGGCTGTCGCGTGCTGCGACCGCTGCGGCGCTCACGCAGGCAGCCGAGCTGGAGGTCGGTGAGGATGTGTTTCCGATCTCCGCGCGCACCGGCAGCGGCGTAGCGCCTTTGGTTGAGCACTTGACCGCGCGCATGCCCGAGGGCCCGTTCATGTTCGCCGTGGAGGCCGTATCCGATCAGCCGCAGTCCGTGCTGCTTGCCGAGCTGGTGCGAGAGGCCGTGATCAAGCGCACCTTTCAGGAGGTTCCGCATGCGGTGGAGGTGGTCGTGGAAGAGGTCGAAGCGCAACGTCAGGGGCTGATCCGCGTGCGAGCGCTCGTGTGGGTCGAAAGCGCCTCCCAGAAGGGCATCCTGATCGGCGCGGGCGGACGTATGATCAAGTCGATCGGAAGTGCCGCCAGGCGCGAGCTGGAACGCGAGTTGGGCGAGCAGGTGCACCTCGATCTGTCCGTGCGGATCCGTCGTGACTGGCGCGCTGACGAGGGCTTGCTCGATCGGCTGGGGATAACCTGAAGCACGCGACTGGCCTGGGACTGGCTAAGCGCCGGTCGCTGGGGATCAACTTCAGAGGGAATCAGCCGCAAAATCCCGATAGACATATCCCATCGGCTGGCACAAAAATTCCACTCGGTCTGATTCATGGCATGATTGGAATGCAGGCGGTCGTCGATTCGGGTACCTTCTGCGTAGAGGCCAGTTGACCAGGAAGGGCGAGAATGTCGGCCAAGCATGCGGTGCTGGGGCTCGTGATCGAGCGTCCGGGATATGGGTATCAGCTTGCGCAGCGACTCGATGAGCGTTTTGGCTCCTCGGGCTTCGCTCCGTCGGGCGTCTACTCCGCGCTCGACCAGTTGAGCCGCGACGAGTTGGTCCGCAGCGCCGGAGAGCTGGGCGCCGGTCCCGCGCGCCGGGCCGCCCCGCGCACGATCTATGAGGCGACCGAGGAGGGCGTCGACCACTTCGAGGCCTGGATGCTCGACCCCTCGCCGATGCCCCCGCTGCGTGACGAGCTGCACATGAAGATCGCGCTGTGCCGTCCGCGCAATGTTCCGCGTCTAATCGACATGATTGCGGGCCAAGAACTTGTCTGTCTCGGACGCCTGCGCGATCTCAAGCACCTGGCTGATGAAGTGCCGGGATCTCCGCGCGACTGGTCACGACTAATGGGCGTGCTTGCCGCTGAGGCTGAGATCGCATTCTGGAATGCGAGGATCGAGTGGCTGCAGAGTGCGCGCGAGCTGCTCGAACAGCTGCGCGACGAGCATGAGACCTCGAGGCCGGCAGGCATTGCCGATGCTGCGGGCGAGGTGGCCCGGCTGCGGAGAATCTGATGTCGGACGCGCTGCTCTCGCTGGACGGGGTCAGCAAGAGCTATTGGCGCGGGCTCTCAGAGGTGCGCGTCCTGGCAGATGCGTGCCTGGAGCTGCGCGCCGGCGAGTTCATGGGCGTATGGGGAAAGCGCGGCGCCGGCAAGACGACCTTGCTGCGGATCGCCGGCGGCCTCGAGACGCCGGATCACGGCACGGTTCGCTTCGACGGCGAGGATCTCTCCTCGCTCTCCGAACAGGGGCATGCGCGTCTGCGGCGCGGCGAGCTTGGCTGGGTGCGGCGCTCCGGTCCGCGCAGCGAGCTGTGCATGCTCGACTATGTCGCGCTGCCCCTGCTGATCAAGCATGGCCAGCGCGAGGCCAGACGTCGTGCCGACGCCGCACTTCAGCGTGTCGGTATGGCCCAATGCGCGGGGCAGCGTTGGGAGAGTCTGTCCGACGGCGAGCGCGCCCTTGTGGCGATTGCCCATGGCATCGCGCGCGCGCCGCGCTTGCTGCTGATCGACGATCCGACTGCGAACCTCGGGGTGCGCGAGCGCGAGGAGGTCCTGCTGTTGCTGCGGGCGCTTGTCGACGGCACCGACCTGGCGGTACTGATGACCGTGCCGGATATGCCCACCGCGCTGCGCTCCCATCAGCTCAGGGCGCTCAGCGGCGGGCGGCTGCTGACGCCTCCTCCCGATGCGCCGGACGGCGAGGACAACGTGATTGATCTCTCCGGCTATCAACGCTCGGCCTAGATGCTCTCGCTCACGTGCGCAGACGGCAGGTCCGTCTGCTCTAGTTTCAGATACTGATGCTCGCGCTGCACGAGCTGGTCAAGCACTTTCCCGTAGCTTCGGGAACGCCTGTCCGTGCGGTCGATGGCGTATCGCTGACGGTGGCAGACGGCGAGTTCGTCGCCCTCTATGGGCCGAGCGGCTCGGGCAAGACCACGCTGCTGATGCTGATCGCGGCCCTGTTGCATCCCGACGCTGGCTCGATCGTGCTCGGCGGGCGCGAGATCTCTGCACTCAGTGACCGCGACGCGGCTCACTACCGTCTGCACGAGCTCGGCTTCGTACGCCAGACGCTCAACCTGATTCCCGGCGCGACAGCGGTTGACAACGCAGCCCTCAAGCTGATGGGCACCGACATGGGCGCGCGCGAGGCGCGCCGGCAGATCCTGCCGCTGCTCGAGCGCCTCGGACTGGGGGAGCGTCGCTCACATCGCGCCGAGCAGCTCTCGATGGGCGAGCGCCAGCGTGTGATGATCGCCCGTGCGCTCTCCACCCAGCCGAAGCTGCTGCTCGCCGATGAGCCGACGGGCAGCCTTGACAGCGAGCGCGGGCGGCAGGTGCTCGAGATGCTGTCTGAGACCTGCCGCGAGCGTCAGGTCTCGCTGGTCCTAGTGACGCACGACCCCCAGGCAGCTGCGTTTGCCGATCGCGTATTCACCCTGCGTGACGGTCGGCTGACCAAGCATGAGCCGGATAGGTTGAGCGCTTCGCTAAAGGCAAGCTGACGAGATTCACGGGGGTGAGGGGGTGAGGTTCTCGAGCATCGTGCGCCTCTATCGCGTTCGCCTGCGCGCACGTTTGACGCAGGAACTGTTCGCCGTCCTGGGGATCGCCATCGGCGTGGCGCTGCTGTTCGCCTCGCAGGTCGCAAACACGAGCCTCGACGGCTCGGTGCAACGGCTTACCGACGGGATTGTCGGCCAGATGCGCTTCCAGATCGCCTCGCGTGACAGTCAAGGCTTTGACGAACATCTGATGTCCCAAGTCGCCAAGCTCCCGGGCGTGCAAGCCGTCGCCCCGGTGCTGGAGCAGAGCGCGAACGTGATTGGCCCCAGCGGCGAACGGTCGGTCGACCTCGTGGGGACCGATCCGCGCCTAGCCCGCTACGGCGGCAGCATTGCCAAGCACATCGGCGCTGTGCCGCTCGGCGGCACGCGCGTGTTCACGCTGCCCGCGCCGATTGCGAAGGACATCGGCGTCGACTCGATCAGGCCTGTCGTGCTGCAGATTGGCTCCACGGAGTCCAAAGTGCTGCTCGTGACGCAGCTGCTCGCAAGCAGCGAAGGATCGGTCGGCGAAAGCCCGATCGCGCTTGCGTCGTTGCGGACCGTGCAGGCGCTGTCGGGCTTGCGAGGGCGATTGACCAGCATCTACGTGCGCTCGCCTCCACGGCTCGACCATACGGTTCGTGCGGAGCTGGAGCGGCTCGCGGCCGGACGCCTAAATGTCAGGCCCGCGAACATCACTACCACCCTGTTCCAGCGAGCCGCGGGGCCCGTTGATCAGTCGACCGGCTTGTTCTCTGCGCTGAGCGCGCTGGTCGGTTTTCTGTTCGCCTTCAACGCCCTGATGCTGACCGTGCCTCAGCGCAGGAGCTTGATCGAAGACCTGCGACTTGATGGCTACACGCGTCAAATGATCGTGCAGGTGCTCGCGCTCGACGCGCTCGTGCTCGGGGTGATCGCCTCGATGTTCGGCTTGCTTCTTGGCGAGCTCCTGTCGGTGGCTCTATTCAGCTCGAATCCCGGCTATCTGTCCTTTGCCTTTCCGATCGGAACCCAACGGATCGTCACTTGGTCGAGCGTCTTGTTGGCAATGTTCGGCGGCCTGCTCGCGGCCGCCACCGGAGTCCTGGTTCCATTGCGCACGGCGATCACCGAGCGGCCGATGCGAATCGCGCAGACCTCGGCGCGGGTGTCGCACTCCCATGCGCGCTGGTTCGTGTCGGGGGCCGCGATCTGTCTCCTCGGTACGACGACGATTCTCCTGGCCGCGCCACAGGCTGCGATTGTCGGCGTGGTCAGCCTCACCGTGGCACTGTTGCTGTGTCTACCCGTGCTGCTGGAACTTGCGGTGCGGGGCGGCGGGAGGATGCACCGGCTGTTCGCAGGCGCCGCCGCCTACCTGGCCCTGATCGAGCTACGTTCGCGTTCCAACCGCTCGCGCTCACTCGCGATCGCCGCCACCGGTGCGATCGCCGTGTTTGGCAGCGTCTCGATCCAAGGTGCGCGAGGCAATCTGAAACGCGGACTAGATGCCTCGGCGCGAGGTATCGACTCGGGCGCCGGAGTGTGGATCACGCCCCGTGGGGCCTCCAACTCTTTCGCGACGACCTCGTTTCGGGATGTATCGGGCGCCGCGCTCTCGGCGCTGCCCGGGGTGCGCTACGTCGCCCTCTACCGGGGCAGCTTCCTTGACTGGGGTAGCCGCCGCATATGGGTTGTCGCGCCGCCTCGGAGGAATGCGCGGCCGCTTGCGTCAAGTCAGATCGTCGAAGGCTCGGCACCCGTTACTGAGGCGCGCCTGCACGGTGACGGGTGGGTTGTTGTCTCCCGTGCGATAGCTGACGAACACCACCTGCACATCGGACAGGCCTTCACGTTGCCGAGTCCGCAGCCAATTCGTCTGCGTGTAGCGGCACTCAGTACGAACCTGGGCTGGTCACCCGGCGCGCTCGTGCTCAACGCCGAGGACTACGCCCGGGCGTGGGCCAGTCCTGATCCGAGCGCCTACCAATTGCAACTCGCGCCCGGCGCATCGGCCGCAGCCGTAAGTCGCGCGGCGCAACGTGTCATCGGTACCGAGACGGGCCTGCGGGTCGAAACCGCTGCTCATCGCGAGCGCATGCACGAAGCGCAGGCGGCACAGGGGCTCTCGCGGCTGACTCAAATAAGGAGCCTCGTACTCATTGCCGCAGTCCTGGCGATGGCCGCGGCGATGGGGGCCATGATCTGGCAACGGCGAGCCCGGCTGGCCGACATGAAGGTCGATGGTTTCAGCCGTCTGGTGCTGTGGCGCGCACTGCTCTGGGAGAGCGCGATCCTGCTTGGCGTCGGTTGTGCGCTGGGGGCCGTCTTTGGCCTGTACGGTCAGCTGCTACTCACCAGGGCACTGTCGGTCGTCAACGGGTTTCCCGTGATCGAAGCCTCTCCGCTGCCGGCCGCGCTCGGCAGCTTTGCGTTGATAACTACCGTCGCCGTATTGATCGTCGCGATACCCGGCTATGTCGCCGCGCGAGTGCGCCCCAGCGTAGGTCTGCCGGAGTGATGAGCCGTGGACAAAAGGACGACCGATGCCGTCACTACTATCCGGGAAAATTCCGATGCATGGATAGATGCCCGACCCGCTCCCACTCTCTCCGAGGCAGGTTTGGGCCCTTTTTGCGGCTGCCTCACGGGAGTTGCTGTGGGGCCTACGAGCCGTGTCGTGCGAGATCCGTACGTGGCGAGAGCGGGCGCTCCTGATACCGGATGCAGCGATTCGCGAGGATGCACTTAGCTCCATCGAGCAGAAGCGAGGCCACACCGACGGTGCGGCACTTTTCTGGATTCTGCCTCGTCGTCGTGACCTCAACCTGCTGCGCTTGCTCGTCACCTACGAGCTGATCTGGGACTTCCTCGATTGCCTGAACGAGCGCGGCGCGGGGGAGGGCACGCCGAACGGGCTTCAGTTGCACAAGGCGCTGGTCGAGGCGCTCGACCCGGCTGTGCCGATCTCTGACTACTACCGCTACCACCCATGGCGGGATGACGGCGGCTATCTACGGATGCTCGTGGAGGCGTGTCGCAAGGGCTGTGCGGCGCTGCCGTCCTACGGTCGTGTCCGCCCGCTCGTCGTGTGCGAAGCGCGTCGTGCTCAGGTCCTCGCTCTCAACCACGACATCGATCCCGGCGGGCGGGACTCGGCGCTCAAGGGATGGGCGGCGCGTGAGTTCTCGGGTGAGAAGCGACTCAGTTGGTTCGAGCTGACGGGCGCCGCGAGCGCGTCACTGACAGTGCACGCGTTCCTGGCGCTGGCCGCCGAGCCGACCTGCTCGGAAGCTGAGATGAAGCGGACGCGAGCGGCCTACTTTCCATGGATGTCGGCGACGACTACGATGCTCGACAGCTACGTCGATCAGGCCGAAGATGCGGTGAACGGCGATCACCGCTATATCGGGCACTACGCCAACTCGACGCTGGCGGGCGAACGGGTCGGTGAGCTGGTTACGCGCTCGGCGATCGAGGCACGTCGGCTCAGGCATGGTCATCGGCATGCCGTGATCGCAGCCTGCATGGTCGCCATGTACCTGTCCAAGGACACCGCGCGCTCGCCTGATCTGCGCGCGAGCACCGCCAGCATTGTCCAGGCCGGGGGCTCGCTGACACGGCTGCTGATGCCGATCCTGCGCCTGTGGCGAATCGTCTTCGCACAACACGCCTGAGCGCGAAGGCAGAGTTGAGAAATTCCTGCATATTGCAAGAACTAGTCAGAACTGAATATTCAGAACAGCCTTTGCGTCGAACGCGCGCGCGTGCATCATCTAAACAACGCGATGATGGATGAGAACGGAACCGGGACCCTGCCGGCCAGGAGAGAGAAGCCGCGCCGCTCGCGGCGCGCGAAGGCTGGCGCCTCTGGGGCCGCATCCAAAGCCGCGTCGTCTCGCCAGTGGCAGCGAGCCGAACGCCCTTCGCGGCGTTCGGCTCGCACCGACAGTGAGCCGGGAGGGGACGCTGTGCTGATCGAGCTATCGAAGTCGCAGGTCAACCAGGTCGTACGCAGCGCCGGCCAAGGTGGGACGTTGTCGGTGCTGCTCTCGGCGGTCAAGGACCCAGAGTGGCCACTGTCGCTGGACTCTGACGAGTGGGCTTACCCGGCCCAGCTGGACGATCGTCGGCTATCCCGCTCACTGCTTTCGGGCCTGCTCGTGCTCTCATGTTTTCCCGCCGACGGCGGGTATCTCGGGATCGCCGAACTGGCGCGCATGCTCGACATGAACACGAGCACCACACATCGCTATGTCACGACACTTCTGGCGGTCGGGTTGCTGGAGCGCAACCCCGGCACCCGCAAGTACAGGCTCATCGCGCAGTAGCTGCTGGGCGGGCCTACCGGTGGCCCCACGACGGGATGGTCGTGGCTGCCGTCACGTGCGCCCCGATGCAGCTACAGCTTGCGCCTCAGTTGGTCGGCGATTTGTCGCACCCCGGCCAGGTCGAGCGCGGCGCTGAACTGAAAGGGCACGCCGACCACCTCGAATTTGCGTCTACGCAGGCGTGCGAGTTGGTTGTGCTGCGAGCGCGCACGCTCTGAGACCGCGCGAGCGGCAGCCAGCGCCGAGCGGATCGTCTTCGCCTCGGTAGTGACGGGATCTGGCAGGGCAGGGTTTTCATTGACCGAACGGCCGCGATCCGCGCTCGCCGCGCTGCCCTCGCCGTCTGCGAATGCCTGGAGGTTTTGCAGCTCAGGCGCGGTGAAGCGCTGGGGCAGCATGCCGTTGAGGACGACCAGGCGCAGATCACGACCCAACTGCGCGTGTAGTCGCTCTTGGAGCTCGAGCGTCTCCGTGACTGCAAGCTCGGTTCCCTGCGCCACCGCCAGATAGTCCGAGCGTTGCGGGTTCTCGAGTAGCTCGCGCAGGCGCTCGGCCTGTCCGGCGATCGGCCCTACCCGCGCGATCGCGCCGAACGTGCGAGGCGAGTCGAGCAGGCCTAGTGCGTGCCCCGTTGCTGGCGCGTCGAGCACCACGAGGTCATAACCGGGTCCGCGTCCGCGCCAGCGCTTGCCACGGGTCAGCTCCCAGACCTTGACCATGCTGACGAGCTCGCGAGCCCCGGGGGCAGCGGCTGCGAAGTACTGGAAGGTGCTGCTGGATGCTAGTACCCGTCCCGAGACGCGGCCGCCAAGCGATTGCAGCCATTCCAACAGGGCTCGATCGGGGTCGAGCGAGAGGCTGAAGAGGTTAGGCGCCAACTGTGTCTCGGCGCCTGGCTCAGAGTCGATCGCATGGCCGCCGCCGTCACTGCTCAACTGAAACAGCTCCGCCAGCCGGCGCTGCTCGCCGACCTCCACGACGATCGTGCGCAGTCCGCGTTCCGCTGCCAGCATGCCGAGCGCGGCGGCTAGCGTCGTCTTGCCGACGCCGCCCTTTCCACTCACTACCAAGAGTTCGCGTTCGAACACAGAGTTCATCGCCACTCGCAGTCTGTCTGAAATGGTTGCTGCCAGCGCGGAAGCTCCGGCGCGTGGAGCCCGTCGTCTAGATCTGGGGCCGTCTTCGGACCTGGCTCAGTCGGCTCCGCCGGGTTGCGATACAGCCGCTCTGCCTGTCGCGTCAAGTTCGTCCGCGCAGCCTCGACCTACAATCGTGCGGATGAACACAGCGATGCCAGGGGGGACAATCGACGCCGCGCTCGTCTACGACGAGCGCGGGCTAGTGCCCTGCATCGTGCAGGACTGGAATAGCGGCGAGGTTTTGATGCTCGCCTATATGAATGCCCTCGCGCTGGAACGCACGCGCGAGACGGGCGAGCTCCACCTACATAGCCGTTCGCGCGATGAGCTTTGGCACAAGGGGGCGACCAGCGGAAACGTGCAGCTCGTAAGGGCTCTGCGCATCGATTGCGACGGCGACACCGTGCTCGCCCTCGTCGAGCCCGCCGGGCCCGCCTGTCATACCGGCGAGCGCACCTGCTTTCATCGCGGCGAGCTGCGGCCAATGTCGCCGGGCGAGGTGCTGCCCTCGCTGCAGCGCACGATCGCACAGCGCGCGCAGGAGCGACCCGCTGGCTCCTATACCGTCGAGCTGCTCGACGATCCGCAGCTGGCGGGTGAGAAGGTAATGGAGGAGGCCGAGGAGGTTGCGCGCGCGGCGCGCGAGGAGTCCGATGAGCGCGTCGACGAAGAGGCGGCCGACCTGATCTATCACCTGCTCGTGTTGATGCGCGGCAGGGGTCGTTCGCTCGCCGATGCTGAGCGGGTGCTCGATGAGCGCAGTCGCTGACGCATCGACCGACGCGCCGCGCGTCGAGCCGAGCCTCGCGGACGTGCGCGAGTTGGCTCGACAGCACAACCTGATCCCGCTGCGCCATCGCTTCATCGACGATTGCGAGACGCCGGTCTCGGCCTTTCTCAAGCTGCGCGAGCTGGCCCCCGAGGAGCCGGCCTTCCTGTTGGAGTCGGCCGAGCAGGGACAGCGCGTGGGGCGCTACTCATTCATCGGTATCCGTCCTCGCGGCGTGGTGCGTTGGTCGTTGGGCGACGATGGCGATCCGTACGCGCTCGCCGCGGAGCGCGTAGCGAGCTTCAGCCAGGCACCCGCCGGTGAGGAGTCGCCCCCGTTCACCGGCGGCGCAGTCGGGTTCTTCGGCTATGACCTCGTGCGCACCGTCGAGCCGCTCGGCGATCCCAACGAGGATGTGCTCGGCCTGCCCGACATGGCCCTGATGCTCACGGACCTGCTCGTGGTCTTCGATCATCTCAAGCACACGATCACGATTCTCGCCAACGTCGATCTGCAAGCCGAGCCCGATCCCGAGTTGGCTTATGTCGCCGCGGTTCGGACGATCGCCGAGGTGCGCGAGCGGCTAGCGGGGCCTGTGCCGGGTGCCGAGCGGCTCAAGGGCGCTGCCGTTAGCACCGCCGGGCGGGAGCATCCGCAGTTTCAGTCGAACATGACGCGTGAGCGCTTTGAAGGCATGGTCGAGCGGATCGTGAAGTACATCTTCGCGGGCGATGCCTTCCAGGTCGTGCCCTCTCAGCGTTGGTCGGCGCCGGTGCCCGTCGAGGCCTTCTCGATCTACCGCGGGCTGCGAGCCGTGAACCCGAGCCCTTACATGTACTACCTCGACTTCGGCGACTTTCAGGTTGCCGGGGCCAGCCCCGAGCCGCTACTGACCGTCAACGGGCGCCATGTCAGCACGCGACCGATCGCCGGAACGCGCCACCGCGGCGCGTCACCGGAGGAGGATCGGCGGATCGCTGGCGAACTGCTGGCCGACGAGAAGGAGCGCGCCGAGCACGTAATGCTCGTCGATCTCGGGCGCAATGATCTCGGGCGCGTCTGCGAATACGGGACCGTTGTGGTCGACGAGCTGATGGAGATCGAGTCCTATAGCCACGTGATGCACATCGTCTCCTCGGTGTCTGGCCAGCTGCGCCCCGACGTGGGCGCGATGGATGCGCTGCGCTCGGTGCTCCCCGCGGGGACGCTGTCCGGTGCGCCGAAGGTGCGCGCGATGCAGATCATCGACGAGCTCGAGCCAATCAAGCGCGGCGGCTACGGCGGTGCGATCGGCTACCTCAGCTATGGCGGTGATCTCGACACCGCGATCCACATCCGCACCGTGGTCGTCAAGGACGGCGTCGCGCACGTGCAGGCCGGTGGCGGCACCGTGGCCGACGCCAAGCCCGACTACGAGTACGAGGAGTCGCTGGCTAAGTCGACCGCCGCCGTGCGCGCCGTCGAGCTCGCCTGCGACCAGCCGGAGTGGCCATGAGCACGCGCGTCCTGGTACTCGACAACTACGACTCGTTCACCTACAACCTCGTTCAGTACCTGGGCGAGCTGGGGGCCGACGTACACACGGTGCGCAATGACCGCGCGAGCGTCGATCAGCTGCTCGACGCCGGCTATGAGCGCTGCGTCGTCTCACCGGGCCCATGCACGCCCGACGATGCGGGCATCACGCTTGAGCTCGTCCGGCGCATGCCCGAATCGGGCGTGCCGACACTCGGCGTCTGCCTGGGTCATCAGGCGCTCGCACAGGCCTTCGGCGGCCGCGTGCGTCTGCACAATCCGGTCCACGGCAAGTCCACGACGATCGAGCACGACGGCCGCACGATCTTCGCTGGCGTCGGTTCGCCGCTGACGGTCGGGCGCTATCACTCGCTGGTCGTGGACCCGCAACTGCCTGACTGTCTCGAGGAATCGGCGCACGGGGGCGAGGTCGTGATGGGCGTGCGCCATCGCGAACTACCCGCCGAGGGGGTGCAGTTCCACCCGGAGTCGGTGCTTACCGCCGAAGGCAAGAAGCTGCTCGCGAACTTCCTCGGCGAGCACTGATGCCGAACGCGATCCTGACCAGCGCGATCGACGCGCTTGCCTCGCGCCGGAATCTGAGCGCGGACGAGACCGCCGAGGTGCTTGCGGAGATCATGCACGGCGACGTCTCCGAGACGCAGATCGCGGGCTTCCTGATCGCGCTGCGCACGAAGGGCGAGACCGTCGACGAGCTGACGGGCCTTGCGCGCACGATGCGCGATCTCGCCGTGCACGTTGCAAGCACCCGTGAGGATCTGCTCGACACCGCGGGCACCGGGGGTGGGCGGCGTACTTTCAACGTCTCGACCACCGCGGCGCTGATCGCGGCGGGGGCGGGCTGTGCGGTCGCCAAGCACGGCAACCGCTCCGCGACCAGCTCCTCGGGTTCGGCCGACCTGCTCGAGGCGCTTGGAGCGCGTATCGACCTGGCTCCAGACGGCGTCGCCCACTGCATCGAGCAGGCCGGGTTCGGCTTCATGTTCGCGCCCGCCCATCATCAAGCCACGCGCTACGTGGTACCCGTGCGCCACGAGCTAGCGGTGCGCACGATCTTCAACTTCCTCGGGCCGCTGACCAACCCTGCGGGCGCGCGTCGTCAGGTGATCGGCGTCTCGGACCCGGCATTCCTGGAGACGATCGCGGGCGCGCTCGCGCGTCTGGGGGTTGAGCGTGCGCTCGTGGTCTCCTCCGAGGACGGACTCGATGAGTTGTCGATCGCCGCGGCCACGAAGGTCGTCGAGGTCAACGGCGAGGAGCTCACGCGCTATACGCTCGCGCCCAGCGACGTCGGGATACGACAGGTTAGGCCGGAGGAGTTCGAACGCGACTGCGCGGGCGGGACGCCCGAGCAAAACGCAGCCGTGACGCGGGCGATCTTCGGTGGGGTCGCGAGCGGGGACACTGACCCCGACGTGGAGTCAGCTGGGCAGGACCCGCCGCAAGCCATGCTCGCCAGCATCGAGCTTGCAGTTATCAATGCCGGCGCGGCGATCTATGCCGCGGGCGTGGTCGACTCGATCGCCGAGGGGGTCGAGGCCGCACGCACTGCACTGTCCGAGGGCGCCGCCACGGACGCGCTGGAGCGCTACGTGAGTGCCAGTCACGCCAACGCGCCTGGCGAGGTGGTTCGATGAGCGCCTCGACCCCCCCGACTGTGCTCGAGCGGATTCTGCGCAGCACGCGCGTCGAGCTCGAGCGCCGTAAGCGTGAGCTGCCCCAGGTCGCGCTGCAGCAGCGCATTGAGCAGCGCGCGGGCGGGACGCCTGTCGGGACCTCGCCGCGTAAATTTCGCGCCGCGATCATGAAGCCCGGCGTTGCCGTGATCGCCGAGTTCAAGCGTCGCTCCCCCTCCGCTGGAGTCCTGCGTGAGCAGGTCGATCTCGGCGAGCTGGTGCGCGCGTATGAGCGCGGCGGGGCTAGCGCGTTGTCGGTCCTCACGGAGGAAGCCAACTTCGGCGGTTCGCTGGAGGATTTGCGGGCCGCGCAAGAACTCTGTGATCTACCGACGATTCGCAAGGACTTCATCGTCGACGACTACCAGTTGCTCGAGGCGCGCGCCGCGGGTGCAGATGCGGTCCTGCTGATCGTCGCCGCGCTCGGCGACGAGGAGCTGCAGACGCTCCACCGCTCGGCGTGCGCACTCGACCTGGATGTGCTGGTCGAGATCCACGACGGGGGGGAGCTGGCGCGTGCGCTGGCGATCGAGCCGGATCTGATCGGAATCAACAACCGTGACCTGCGCGACTTCAGCGTCGACGTCGGGCGCACGAAACTGCTCCGCGAGGGCATTCCGGCGGAGATCGGGGTCGTCTCTGAGTCGGGGATCCACTCGGCGGAGCAGTTGCGGGAGCTGGAGCGAGACGGTGTTGACGCGGTGCTGGTCGGCGAGTCGCTGATGCGCGCGAGTGATCCCAGGCGTGCGCTGCTGTCGCTGTTGGGCCGCGACGAGACTCTCGCGCAGGAGTCAGAGACTGCGGGGCTGCCCACTGAGCCCTGAAAACAGAGGCCACCGAGTTTTTAGCCGTTGCGACAGTAGCCTTTATTTTGCCTTCATAGGCCCTACCGATCATTGACCGCAATGAAGCGCTCCTTCGCCATCCCTTTCATCTCAGCCCTGTTCGGTGGGGCGATCGTCGTCGCGGTCGTGGCTGCCTTTGGCGGGCTCGATGGCAATGAAAAAACTGTCACGACCGTGCAGGCCGCGCCGATCGCTCCGTCCAATGCCTCGCAGCAGAGCCAGGGTTTGACGCCTCACGACATCTACGTCAAAGACGCGCCAGGCGTCGCCTTCGTGACCTCGACGATCGTGCAGAAAACCGAATCGCCCTTCAACCTGTTTGGCGGCGGCGAACAGCAGCGTCAGGGGCAGGCGACGGGCTCGGGCATCGTGATCGACAACAACGGGACCGTGCTCACTAACTATCACGTGGTCGAGAATGCGATCAAGGTCACGGTCAGCCTAGAAAAGGGCAAGACCGTCAACGCTCAGGTCGTCGGCAAGGACCCTTCGAATGACCTCGCCGTGCTGCGGATCCACACCGACGGACTGCAGCTGCACCCGCTCACGCTGGGTAACTCCAGCGGCGTGCAGGTCGGCGACCCAGTGCTCGCGATTGGCAACCCCTTCGACCTGGAACGTACGCTCACAACCGGCGTGATCTCGGCGCTGCAACGCCAGATCACGGCGCCGAACGGCTTTCAGATTGACAACGTGCTGCAGACCGACGCCCCGATCAACCCGGGCAACTCGGGCGGCCCGCTGCTCGATGATGCCGGGCGCGTGATCGGCATCAACTCGCAGATCGAGACCGGCGGCTCTGGCGGCGGCAGCATTGGTATCGGCTTCGCCGTCCCGATCAACACGGCCAAGTCGGAGATCGACGAGCTGGAGAAAGGCGGCACGGTTCGCGGGGCCTACATCGGGCTAACCTCGCTGACGGTTGACGGCTCGCTGCAGGCGCTCAACCTGCCCGTCAAAAGCGGCGCGCTCGTCCAGAGCGTGCAAAAGGGCACGCCGGCGGAAAAGGCTGGTATCAGGGGCGGCACGGTCAGCGGCAGCACCGAAAACGGCCAGGTTGCGGTGGGTGGCGACATCATCACTTCGATCGACGGCAAGGCCGTCACCAGCTCAGAAGACGTCGCGACGGACATCTCGACGAAGAAGCCGGGCGACACGATCTCCGTCGGGCTACTGCGCGGCAATGGCAAAGGCGGCTACGAACACAAGACGGTGAGCGTCAAGCTCGGTAGTCGACCCAACTCAGTGCCGAACCCGTCCACTCCGGAAGGGTAGTCAGCCGCTACCGTTGGGGCATGCGCGAGGCCCCTCCAAAGGTCAAGATCTGCGGCATCACGAGCCTCGAGGACGCCGAGCTGAGCCTCGAGCTGGGCGCTTGGGCGTTGGGCATGATCTTTTTCCCCGACAGCCCGCGACGCTGCTCGCCGGCCGAGGCCGAACAGATCGGGGCGGCGCTGCGCAGGAAGGTCGAGCTATGCGGTGTGTTCGTGAATGCCCCGCTCGATGAGGTGGTCGCGCGCTGTGAGGCGCTGGACTTGAGCCTGCTGCAGTTCAACGGCGATGAGGGACCCGCGTTCTGTGGCGAGGCCGCGCGCCGCACGGGGGCCAGGATCATCAAGGCCACACAGGTGTCACTCGCGGGTGACGTGCGCGACCTGGAGCGCTATCACGTCGACTTCCACTTGCTCGACGCGCGCGCAAAGGACCCTGCTAGGCGGGCTCTGCGCGGAGGAACGGGGGAGACCTTTGACTGGACGCTGGTGCAAGCCCGCCGCTCGAAGGTGCCGTTGATCCTCAGCGGTGGGCTTACGGCTGAGAACGTGACCGAGGCGATCGAACTGACCCAGCCCTATGCGGTGGACACCGCCAGTGGCACCGAGGCTGCGCCTGGGCGCAAGGACCCGCAGCGGCTACACGACTTCTTCGCGGCCGTCGCGCGCTCGGCCGAGCCCAAGCCCGCGCCCGCGATCGCGGGCGGACAGCCGTGAGCGATACGGCGACGGGCCAGCCGCCGGAGGCCGCGGTTGAGCACCACTTCGGCGCCTACGGTGGGCAGTTTGTGCCCGAGACGCTGATGCCGGCGCTAGCTGAACTCGAGGACGCGTGGAGGCAGGCGCGCGCCGATCCGGCTTACCAGGACGAGCTGCGAGCGCTGTTGCGCGACTTTGCGGGCCGACCCAGCCCGCTGTATCGCGCACGGCGCCTCTCGGCGCACGTTGGCCGGCCGGTCTATTTGAAGCGCGAGGACCTCAACCACACGGGCTCACACAAGCTCAACAATGCGCTGGGGCAGGCGCTGCTGGCCAAGCGCATGGGCAAGCAGCGGATCATCGCCGAGACCGGGGCAGGGCAGCACGGCGTCGCCACGGCCACGGTCTGTGCGCTCTTGGATCTCGAATGCGTCGTCTACATGGGCGTTGAGGACACGCGCCGCCAGCGACCGAACGTGCAGCGCATGGAACTGCTCGGCGCGAGCGTGCATCCCGTGGAGGCTGGCGCCAAAACACTCAAGGAGGCCACCTCGGCGGCGATTCGCGATTGGGTAACAAACGTGCAGAGCACGCACTACGTGATCGGCTCGGCCGTTGGCCCAGCGCCTTACCCCGCGCTCGTGCGGGACCTGCAGCGCGTGATCGGCGATGAGGCACGCGCGCAGCTGCTCGAGGCCGAGGGTAGGCTGCCGGCGCGCGTAATCGCATGCGTGGGGGGCGGCTCAAACGCGATCGGCACGTTCGCGGCGTTCATCGAGGACCCAGAGGTCGAGCTGATCGGCGTGGAGGCTGGTGGAGAGGGGATCCAGACCCCGCGCCACGGCGCGCCGCTGACGGTCGGCGGGCGCGCGGGCATCCTGCACGGCTCGCGCTCGGCGGTTATGCAGGACGAGGAGGGTCAGATCGTCGAAGCCCATTCGATCTCGGCGGGTCTGGACTACCCGGGCACCGGCCCTCAACACGCCCATCTGCGCGACAGCGGCCGCGCGCGCTACGTCGCGGTCACTGATCGTGAGGCGCTGCAGGCGTTCAAGCAGATCACGCGGCTCGAGGGGATCATTCCCGCCCTGGAGACCGCCCACGCGCTTGCGTGGGTGCTCGCGCAGGAGGACGGCGAGCTCGACCTCGTGTGCCTCTCGGGCCGCGGTGACAAGGATCTGGCGGAGGTCCTCGCCAGCGCATGAGCACGCCGAGCAGGCAGGCTGCCACAGGCGTGCAGCGGATCGCCGATGCGTTCGCGAACGCACACGGTCGCGCGGCGCTGATGCCGTATCTGATGGCGGGTTATCCGACGCTCGCGGAGTCGATAGCAATCGGCGAGGCCTGCGTGCGCGGCGGCGCCGACCTGATCGAGCTGGGGGTGCCCTACAGCGACCCGCTCGCGGATGGACCCGTGATCCACGAGGCGGGCACGCGGGCGCTGGCCGCGGGGGCGAACGTCGCTGGGGTGCTCGAGGTCGCACGGGCACTCGCGGCAAGCGTCCCAGTCGTGTTGATGTGCTACGCCAACATGGTCTTCGCGCCAGGCGTGGAGGCGTTTCTGGAGCGGCTGGCACGGACTGGGGCGTGTGGACTGATCGTCCCCGACCTGCCGTTGGAGGAGTCGGCGACGGTACGCGAGGCCTGCGCGCAGCGTGGTCTTGCGCTCGTGCCGCTGGTCGCGCCGACGACGCCGCCGCAGCGTTTGCACGAGATCGGCGCCGTCGCGCGCGGCTTCCTCTACACGGTCTCAGTCGTCGGCATCACCGGCGAGCGCGCGGCTCTGCAGGATCGCTTCGCGGAGGTCGTGGCTCGCGCCAAGGCAAGCACCGAAGTCCCGGTCGCGCTCGGCTTTGGCATCAGCACGCCGGAGCAGGCCGCACAGGCCGCCGACGCTGGCGCGGACGGGGTGATCGTCGGCACCAGGCTGGTCCGCGCGGCGGGCGAGGCCGAGGACCCCGCGAGCGCCGTCGGGGCGCTGGTGGCCGAGCTCGCGGCGGGTCTCGCCGCGACCGACGGGCGAGCGGCCAGCTAGGATTCCGCCGGCATGGGATTCATCCTCACCGTCACCGCCGGCTTGGTCGTGTGGATCGTGCTGTGGGCGCTGGGCGCGAAGGGCTTCGACGCGTTCATGCTCGCCACCGTGATCATCCTCGTCGGTGCTTCTCTGAAGATTCTCTCCGGCTACCTCCCCGGCCGTCGCAGCTAGCCGGCCGGTGCGTGTGCGCTGGCTGTGTCTGGCCGCTCTCGCCGCGGTTGTGCCGATCGTTGCCGGGTGCGGTGGGGTTGGCGTCTCGGGCGCGACGGAAGCCACCGGCAACCAGCTGGCGGTCTACTCGAGCTTGCCGCTGCAGGGGCCGGCCGCGGTGAGTTCCACTGAAATCGTCAACGGCGAGCGCCTAGCGCTGTCGCAGGCGGGTGGGCATGTCGGCCAATTTAAAGTCGGCTACGTCTCACTCGACGACGCCAATCCCCAAAGCGGCAAGCTCGACCCGGAAGCGACCTCGACCAACGCCAAGACCGCGGCGCAGGATACGAGCACGATCGCCTATCTCGGCGAGTACAGCTCAGCCGCGACGGCGGTCTCGCTGCCGCTGATCAATGCCGCGGGAATCCTGCAGGTCAGCCCGAGCAGCCCGTATGTCGGGCTCACCTCCTCGCTCGATGCCGGCCAGGACGAGCCCGAGCGCTTCTATCCGAGCGGCAAACGCAACTTCGGACGTCTGCAGCCCGGCGATCCGGCTCAGGCGAGCGCTCAGGTGCAGCTGATGCAAGCGCTGGGAGTACGCAAGCTCTACGTGCTCGACGATCAGGATCCCTTCGAGGTGCCGTTGGCGGAAATTCTGGCTGGCGATGCCGAACGCGCTGGCGTCACAGTCGCGGAGCACGACAGCATCGCGATGACGGGGCTGACGGGCAGCGCCTACAAGGGCGAGGTCGAAAAGATCGTGCGGACCGGAGCCGATGCCGTGTTCTTCGCCGGTGGCCCGCAGCCGGGCGCCGCTGCCCTATGGCGGGCGCTGCACCGTGCCGACCCCGGCCTCCTGCTGCTGGGTGAGAACGCGCTGATCAGTCCGGAATTCACCGGCGCGATCGGGGCCGCGGCCTCGCAAACCTACTTGACCACCCCGATCCTGCCGCTCAGCGACTACCCACCGGCCTCGGCACGTGTGCTCGCCGACTACCGTCGCCACTTCGGCGGGGAGCCGGGTCCGTATGCGCTGTACGGCTACGAGGCCATGAGCGTGGTGCTCGACGCTATTCGCCGCGCTGGCGAGCATGGCAACGACCGCCAGAGCGTGATTGACCGTTTCTTCGACACGACCGACCGCAACTCGGTGCTGGGCCGATACTCGGTGCTGGCCAGCGGCGAAACGACGCTCGCACGGTATGGCGTCGATCGCGTTAGTCACGGACGGGCCGTGTTCTACAGGGCCTTCGACGCCCGCTGAGGCGGGTCCGAGGTCAGGCCGAGGTTTGGCCTCGCGCTTCTCGCCGCGGCTTGGTAGCTACCGCGGCTTAGCTGCCGCCCTGCAGTCCCAGCACCAAACGGAAGCGTTCGATGCCGTTGCCGAGGTCCTTGCTGCCGCCTGAGATCGTGCCCAACGATTGCAGGTAGGGCACGAACGGGGAGACGGTGGGGTCTTCGCTAAGCCCCACGCCTTCGAGCAGGCCGAGCAGCGTCGGGACTTCGACGAGCACGCTTGGTTCGATGCCTTCGCCGAGCGCGGCGCCCGCGGTCCCGTAGGAGGCAGCTCCGGACAGCGTGCTGGAAGGTCTGAGCGCGGCTTCGACGGACTGTTCGCCGAGTCCGATCACGAACTTGGTGTTGCCGCTGGTGTCGCGACCGTCGGCGATGTCCAGTACGACGGGCAGCCCGCTGATGTGTGCGGCGACAGCGGCGTCGGTGCCCGCGATCGAGGTGCTCTCCACCGAGCCGCCGTCCTGGCGCAGCTTTGCGGCCAGCTTGTTGACCGCGGCGCGCGAGCGCGCCGGGTCCTTGGAGTCGATCACGACGCCGCCCTTCAGTTCGAGCAGGCCGCTGCCGGCGGCGAACAGGCCGGCGGATCCCATCCAGCTGGTGAAGTCGCGCTTGGTCTCGGCGCTGTCACCCACCAACGCGCGAAGCGGCGTGAACAGGCCTTCGGCAAGGCCTTTCACGTTGAGTCCCGCGGCTGGTGCTTCGGAGGCGCTGGAGCCGGTGAGCAAATCGCCGAGCGAGGAGAGGCCTTGCAGCGGCTGAGCGCCGGAGCTGAGCGCGCGACCGATGTCGCCGATGCCGACTGCCAGCCACGATTCGCCGGGAAGTTCACCCAGCGCGCGCGAAGCGTCGGGGCTCGCGGCAAATAGCCCGCCAGCGGCTGTGCCTTCGTCGGGTGCGGCCGCGTCCACGTTGACCGCCAGCGAATCGGCGGATGGCACCAGCGATGCGTCGAGCAGGCGTTGTCCCGCGAGCAGCGATAGTGCCGAGGTTGAACTCTGTGCGCCGGCCTTCCCGGCGGCTTCGCTGATCGCCCCTGGATTGGCATACACGTGGGCGAGCGCACCCGCGGGCGCCGCAGCCTGCAGCTTGGCGTAGCCAGGTGAGTGAGCCAGCGAGAGGGCGCGGCCCGACGTCGTGTCGATCACGGCGTGCAGCGCGGGCTCGGTGCCGATCACGGCGAGACGCGCCACGATGCCGAAGGCGATCCCGTTCGCGGCCTGATAGGAGACGCCGCGATAGCTAGTGCTCTGCGCATGCGCGTGCGAGGCCAGCTTCTGCAGAAAGGACCGCGCCTTAGCTGTATCGCGCGTGTCGAGCACGATCGCGCCTTGGACCGAGTGCGCTACAAACGGGAAGGAGCCCCCGCTCGGGGCGCTGCCGAGCAGCCCCTGCTCGACCAGCTTCAGCAAGCGTGAGATCGCCGCTTCGCTAGAGCTGGCACCAGCGCTCAGGAACACGCCTGCGCGCGGGCCGAGCCATGGAGCGACGTCGCGCTTGAAGTCGAGTGCCGGGGAGCCTGGTGTCTGCAGCGCGCCTAGCAAACGCAAGTAGGGGTCGGCCTGGTGGGTGAGTGCGCGGCCGGCGCTGCTGGCGGCCTTTTGCAGCTGACCTTCTGGGCGCACGACGACGCCCGCATATAGCGCTGCCGTGGCGGGCACGGCCTTGGCCGGGTCGATCGAGGTGCCCTCGGCGCTTGAGCCACAACCCGCGATCGTCAGCGCGAGCACGGCCAGCAGGACGAGCGACAGGAGCATGAGCCTTCGCGTCATCGGGCGCGATCGTACCTGCTGGTGTGGCCATCGAGCCGCGCTTGTCAGACGGTATGCGGTGTGCCGCGTATGCCTCACGTGCAATCCCCGGTTCAGAAAGTCGATTTGCATCGCCGCTTGCATCGGCAGCGCTCCAGGCCGTCTGAAGCGCCAGCTCGAGAAAGTCCAGCTGAGCAGGCGTTTTCCCAGGTTTGCGGGCCTGGGGGCGGGATTGTGGGAGGAAATGTGCAACCAGGGTTGCGTTGTGGGAGAAAGTGGGGTATGTTCGCGACAGCGAGCCGGGGTGGAGGGGCTCCTCCCACTCCTCCACCTCGGCTCGGTAATCAATTTCGGAGCTCTTCCCGTGGTCCCCTTTCGTGGCACGTTCGACCATACGCTCGACGCAAAGAACCGCCTCACGGTGCCGGCGCGTTACCGCGCGGCCCTCTCGGAGGGGGTCGTGATGGCGATGCCGGTGGACCAGAAGCCGTGCGTGGGCGTGTGGCGTCCCGAGGAGTACGAGAACTACAGCCGACGCGCGCTTGCGGAGCTGCCGCCGCTGTCGCCGCGTCGTGCGGAGCTGGAGCGCTTCTTCTATGGCAGCTCCCAGGACGCGGACCTCGACGCGGCCGGCCGAATCATGTTGCCGGGCTTTCTCTCAGAGCACGCCCAGCTGCAGAAGGAGGTCGTCGTAGTGGGGGCGGGCGACCGGCTGGAGCTATGGAGCAAAGACGGCTGGAACGACCATCGACCGACGCTGCTCAGCGGCGTCGCGGAGATAACGGCACATGTCGACGACACTGTTTGAGATGAGACGATCTGGACGACGCGCTCAGCGCGGGCGGCCGTCGAGCACCGGCGCCTCGGCGCGAGGCGGCTTGGCGCGCGCTGCTATCGATAGCGACAGCCCGCCCCCGGGCACAGACGCGGCTGGGGTCGCGTCGCGTATGGCCAGGGGTCACGTGCCGGTACTGGCCGAGGAGTTGCTGCAGCTGCTGGAGTTGCGGCCAGGGCAGACGGCGATCGATTGCACCTTTGGTGATGGCGGGCATGCGCGGCTGGTGGCCGAGCGCCTTGGCGCTGGGGGCACGCTGGTAGCGATCGACCGCGACCCACTGGCCGAACAGCGCTTTATTAGGCTGGCGGAGGAGGTCGAGTGCGAGCTGCGCTTCATCCGCGCAGGGTACGCCGAGGCGCTGGAACTGCTTGGGCGCGAAGGGCTGCGCGCAGATGCGGCGTATTTCGATCTCGGAATGTCTTCGATGCAGGTTGACGCACGCGAGCGGGGTTTCTCCTATTCCTATGAGGCTCCGCTGGACATGCGCATGGACCCCTCGCAGGAGCTGAGCGCGCGCGAGGTGGTAGCCGAGTGGGACGAGCGTCGTCTTGCCCGCGCACTACGCGACTTCGGTGAGGAGCGCCACGCGGGCGCGATTGCACGGGCGATCGTTCGTCGCCGCGCGCAGGCGCCGATCGAGACCACGCAGGAGCTGGTAGACGCGATCAACTCCGCGATCCCGGCCCCGGCACGCTTTGCTGGCGGCCATCCGGCCAAGCGCTCCTTCCAGGCGCTGCGGATCGCGGTCAACGACGAGCTGGAGCAGCTCGACCGTGCGCTGCCGCTCGCGTGGAGTCTGCTGCGCGAAGGCGGCGTGCTCGCGGGGATCTCTTTTCACTCGCTCGAGGACCGACGCGTGAAGCGCTTTCTCGCCGCGCGCGCGCAGGGTTGCATATGTCCGCCCGACCTGCCGATCTGTGCCTGCAGACGCGAGCCGGAGGCCGCGCTGTTGACGCGCCGCTCGGTGGTGCCCTCGGCGGAGGAGGTTGAACGCAATCCGCGTTCGTCCTCGGCGCGTTTGCGTGCGGCACGGAAGCTCGGCCCTGGGGACCCCGCACAGGGCGACCTGGAGCTGGACGACGATCTCGATCTAGAAGACGCGAGCCTCGACCCTGAGGTCGAGCGATGACGCCTCCGGCTGCCGCTGCGGCTCCCGCGGTCAGACCCCGCCGGCCGACGACGCCGCGCTCTCCGCGGCGTGTCTCGGGTCCCGCGCGCCCGACCGGCCTCCCGCGTCAGGCGCAGGCGGGCACGATTGGCCACACGGGCCAAGCCGGCCTGGTTGTGGGTCTTCTCTCGGCCCTGGAGAGCCTGGCTCAGCATCGCCTGCTCGACCGCCTGATCCGCGGGCGCGTGTGGATCGGCCTGGTGGCGTTTGCGTTGATCGGGATCGTCACGTTGCAGCTCGGCTTGTTGAAGCTAAACGGCGGCATCGGTCGCGCGTTGGAGCACGAGGCGCTGCTGCAGCGTGAGAATGCGACGCTGAGCATCGAAAACTCCGAACTGGTCGCAGGCACGCGGGTAGAGGCTCACGCGGCGAAGCTCGGCATGGCGTTCGTCCCGGCTGGTGCGCTGCGCTTCCTCTCGGCGGATGGGCACGGCGCCGTGGGCAAGGCGGCCGCGGCGCTCGCGAGCGCCGCGCACGAGGCGACCCAGGCGCGCGAAGCGAGCGCGGCAGAATCACGGGCCGCGGCCGAAACAGAAGCCTCGGGCGAAGCGGCTGGCGCGGCGGAAGGCTCGAGCGAAAGCGAAGCCGGAAGTGAAGTGGGCGCCTCCGAAGAAGCAGCGGGTGCGAGCGTCGAATCCAGTGCTGGGAGCGAATCGGGCGCGAGTGAATCCTCAACGAGCGACTCTCCTGCGGCGGAAGCGGAATCCTCGAGCGCGGCCTCCAGCGAAGCCGAACCGTCGGGCGGAATCTCGGCAAGTGCAGCGGGGGAATGAGTCGGTGACGATCGTCCAGCGCCGGATCGGAGGGCTGTTCGGGCTGTTTTTCCTCCTCTTGATCCTGGCGGGCGGGCGCACGCTGTATCTGGGCGCACTGAAGGGCGGCAGCCTGCGCAAGGCGGCGGCGACCCAGCAGCTGACCTACGAAGCGGTGCCGGCGCAGCGCGGTGCGATCACCGACCGTAATGGTGTGGACCTGGCGGTTTCGGAGCCCGCCCAGGACATCTCGGCGACCCCGTATCTGGTGAAGGACCCACTGCAGGCGGCGCGGGCGCTCGCCCCGTTGCTGGGAAAGCCTCAGGACGAAGTGCTAAGCGAGCTCTCGGAGCACAGCGGCTTCGTTTACCTCAAGCGCGCCTTGCCGGCGAAGCAGGCGCACGCGGTGATGGCCCTGAAGATCGCAGGCATCGCGGGGGCCCCAGTGATGAAGCGCGTCTATCCGCGCGGTGATTTGGCAGCACAGGTGCTGGGGGTAGTGGGCACGGAAGGTAACGGGCTCTCGGGCCTTGAGTACTCGCGCAATGCGCTGCTGCATGGTCACAGCGGCCAGCGCCACGTGGTCAGCGATGCGCTGGGCCAGCCGGTCTCGATCAACGAAGTCCACCCCGAGGAGCCGGGCACGCCGATCTCGCTGACGCTGGACGCGAATATCCAGCAGCGCACTGAAGACGTGCTCGGGGCGGTGGGACGGGTATTCAGCCCGAAAGACGCGACCGCGATCGTGATGGATCCGAACAGCGGCGCGATCCTGGCGATGGCGAACTGGCCGCAGGTGAACGCCAACGACCCGAGCGCCTCCTCGCCGGAAGCGCTGGAGAACCGCGCAGTGGGCTTCGATTACGAACCGGGCTCGACCTTCAAGGCCGTGACGGTCGCGGGCGCTCTGCAGCAGGGCCTGGTGACCCCGACGAGCAGCTTCTATGTCCCGGATCAGATCCAGGTCGCGGACCGCACGATCCACGACGACACCGAACACGGCGATGAGACCTTGACCACCGCCCAGATCCTGGCCCAGTCAAGCAACGTGGGCGCGATCAAGATCGGCGCGCTGGAGGGTAAGGACGACTTCTCGCAGTGGGTCAGTAAGTTCGGCTTCGGCAAGCGCACGGGCATCGAGCTCTCCAGCGAGGAAATCGGCCAGGTGCTGCCGGTGAGCAAGTACTCCGGCTCCTCGATGGGCAACCTCCCAATCGGACAGGGCCAGCTGGTGACGCCGATCCAGATGGCGACGGCCTACGCGGCGATCGCGAACGGCGGCATCCTGCGCCCGCCACACATCATTCGCAGCGTGGGCTCGGAACCCCAGCGGGTGCCGGCCGGGCGCCGAGTGATCTCCAGTGCGACGGCGGCTTCGCTGCGACAGATGCTGGAGGGCGTGCTGGCGCCGGGGGGGACGGCGAGCGAGGTTTCGATTCCGGGCTATCAGTTGGCGGGCAAGACCGGCACGGCTAGCAAGGTGGACGAGGCGACGGGCGAATACTCCAAAAGCCGCTATGTGGCCTCGTTCATGGGCTTCGCGCCCGCTTCGCACCCCAAGCTGCTGTGTGCGGTGATCGTGGACGAACCGCAGAACGGTTCGATCTTCGGCGGGACCGTGGCGGCACCGGCCTTCGGGCAGATCATGAGCTTCGCGCTGCCCTACCTGCGCATCCCGCCTGGATAGCATCCGGCCGATGAGGCTCGACGAGTTGACCGCCGGCCTGGGCAGCAAAGCCCCCGGCGACCTCGGCGCGAGCGCGGACGTGGAGGTCACGGGTCTGGCTTACGACAGCCGTGCGGTGCGTGGGGGCGAGCTGTTCTTCTGCGTGAGCGGCTTTCAGAGCGATGGTCACGAGTTCGCGCCGCAGGCACTCGCCGCGGGCGCGGCGGCGTTGGTGGTCGAGCGGCCGCTGGGCTTGGGGGCGCCGGAGGTGCTGGTGAGCTCGGCGCGGGCGGCGATGGCGCCGCTGGCGGCACGCTACTACGGAGATCCGACGGCTGAGCTGCGTGTGGTGGGGGTGACGGGCACCAACGGCAAGACCACGACTGCCTACCTGTTGCGGGCACTGCTGGAGGCCGTGGGCGAGCAGTGCGGGCTGCTGGGCACGGTCACCTCGATCGTGGGCGGGCAAGAGCGCCCGGTCACGCGCACGACGCCGGAGGCGATCGATCTGCAGGCGGACTTCCGCGCGATGCTGGATGGTGGCGACAGCGCGTGCGCGATCGAGGTCTCCTCCCACGCGCTGGAGCTCGGACGCGCGGACGCGACGCACTTCGCGGTGGCGATCTTCACGAATCTGACGCAGGACCATCTGGACTTCCACGACACGATGGAGGACTACTTCCTGGCGAAGCGTCGTCTGTTCACAGAACATCGCCCGGGGGTGAGCGTGGTCAACCTCGGCGATCCCTACGGGCGGCGTCTGGCCCAGGAACTGGCTGCGCAGGGGGACCTTGCGATCCGCACGTTCGCGGTCGAGGAGCCCGCGGCGCAGGCGGACTACAGCGCGAGCGAGCTGCGCTGCGACTACGCGGGCTGCTCGTTTCGGCTGCGCACGCCGCTGGGCGAGCGCGACGTGCGCCTGCCGATGCCGGGGCGCTTCAACGTGGCGAATGCGCTGGGCGCGCTGGCGGCGGCGCACGCGCTGGGCGGCGAGCTGGACGAGCTGCTGGCGGCGCTGGAGGAAGGTGTTCACGTGCCGGGGCGCTTCGAGCCCGTGGAAGAGGGGCAGGACTTCGCGGTCTTGGTCGACTACGCGCACACGCCGGATTCGCTGGAGAACGTGCTGGAGGCGGCCCGTGGGCTGGTGGCGGGCGCGCAGGAGGACGGTCGCGTGCTGTGCGTGTTCGGCGCGGGCGGCGACCGCGATCGCGGCAAGCGCCCGCTGATGGGCGAGATCGCGGCGCGCCTGGCGGACCTGACGATCGTGACCTCGGACAACCCGCGCTCGGAGGACCCGGAGCAGATCATCGCGGAGATCATGGCGGGGGTCGCGCGCGTGCACGCCGCGCAGGCGGTTCCCGCGGCGTCGCGAGCTTCGGAGGTGAGTGATGGGCGGTCGAGCGCATCGCCGCGCGTGCGCACGGTGGGGGACCGCGCGGTAGCGATCGACGAGGCGATCGCGGCGGCCCGATCCGGCGATGTACTGGTGATCGCGGGGAAGGGCCACGAGCAGGGTCAGGAGTTCGCGGGCGGCCGCAAGCTCCCGTTCGACGACGCGACCGTGGCGCGCAAGGCGCTGCGGGCCCAGGGGCGCGGTCGATGAGGGAGTGGGAGCCGCGACGACTGGCCGAAGCAGCCAACGCGGAGGTGGCGGCTGCGCCGCAGGCACCCGCCGGCGCGGCGGGCATCGCGCAACAAATGGGGCCGTCGCGCGCGGTGATCGACTCGCGTACGGTCGGCGCCGGCGACCTGTTCGTGGGCCTGCGAGGTGAGCGCGTGGACGGCGGCGAGTACGCGGCCCAGGCGCTGCGGGCTGGGGCGTGGGGGGTGTTGGTCTCGCCCGAGCACGTTGAGACGGCTCGTACGGTGGCGGCGGAGATCGCAGACGGCCCGGCGGGCTCGCCCGCCGTGCTGACCCACCCGGACCCGCTCGCGGCGCTGCAGCGCTTGGCACGCGCGTGGCGGCGCGAGCTGGGCGCGCGCGGCGCGAAGGTAGTGGGGATCACGGGCTCGACGGGCAAGACCTCGACGAAGGACATCCTCGCGGCGATCCTGGGCTCCCAGCGGCGCACGGTGGCGAGCCCGGAGAACTACAACACGGAGATAGGCCTGCCACTGGCGCTGCTCTCGGCGCCGCCGGGCACGCAGGCGCTGGTGCTAGAGATGGCGATGCGGGGTCCAGGGCAGATCGCGGAGCTGGCGGCGATCGCGGAGCCGGACGTGGGCGTGATCGTGAACGTTGGCCCGGTGCACCTGGAGCTGCTGGGAAGCGTGGAGGCGATCGCGGCGGCGAAGGCCGAGCTGATCGCGGGCATGGCGGCGGGCAGCACGGTGGTGGTCCCGGCGGAGGACCCGCTGCTTGAACCGCATCTGCGGGCCGATCTGAAGACGATCACGTTCGGCGAGCGGGCGGATGTGACGCTGGCGCAGGTGCTGTCCGACGGACGCGTTCTGATTCGCGCGCATGGACGCGAGCTCGAGCTGCAACCGTCGTTTGGTCAGGCGCACAACCTGCGCAACCTGCTCGCGGCCACGGCGGCGGCGCTGGCGCTGGGCGCCGAGCCCCGGGGCCCGCTGCACGTGCGCTTCTCGGCGCTGCGCGGCGAGCGCCTGGAGCTGTCGAGGGGCGTGACGGTGATCAACGACTGCTACAACGCGAACCCGATGTCGATGCGGGCCGCGATCGAGGACCTTGCGCAGTCGGCGCCGGCGCGGCGCGTGGCGGTGCTGGGCGACATGCTGGAGCTGGGAGGCGAGGCGCCACGGCTGCATCGCGAGATCGGGCTCTACGCGGCGGAGCAGGGGCTTGACCTGCTGATCGCGGTGGGCCCGTTGGCCGCGGAGATGCGCACGGAGTTCGAGGGCGAGTCCTACACGGTCGCGGACGCAGAGGCGGCGGCGGAGCTGCTGGAGCCGCTGCTGTGCGAGGGCGACACGGTGCTGGTGAAGGGCTCGCGGGGCGTGGGCCTGGAGCGCGTGGCGCAGGCGCTGGGCGCGGCGCGGGAGAGCTGATGGGGCGGATCCTGTTCGGCGGTACGGCGGCGCTGCTCATCTGCCTGTTCTTGAGCCCCAAGTTCATCGAGTTCCTGCGCGAGCGTGAGTTCGGCCAGCAGATTCGCGAGGACGGGCCGCAGGGACATCACCAGAAGGCGGGCACGCCCACGATGGGCGGGGTGATCATCTTCCTGGCGGTCAGCGTTCCGTTCCTGATTTTGAGCAACTATGACTGGCGCTCGGTGGGCGTGTTCGGGGCGATGATCGCGTGCGCGCTGGTGGGTTTCGCGGACGACTACACGAAGCTTGTGAAGCGCCGCTCGCTGGGCTTGCGGGGGCGCACGAAGCTGCTGGTGACGATCGCGATCTCGCTGGGGCTGTGGTACATCGCCCGCTACCAAGCGCACCTGGCGCCGACGCTGCGGCTGCGCTTCGTGGACTACCAGATCGATTTGGGTTGGGCCTATCCGTTGCTGATCTACCTGGTGGTGGCGGGCACGACCAGCGGCGTGAACTTGACCGACGGGCTGGACGGCCTGGCGGCGGGCTGTGCGGGGATCGTGCTGCTGGCCTACATCGGGATCACGTTCATCACGGGCGAGGACGACTTGGCGATGCTGGCGGGATGCCTGGTGGGGGGCTGCATCGGCTTTCTGTGGTTCAACGCGTTCCCGGCGACGATCTTCATGGGCGATACGGGCTCGCTGGGGCTGGGCGGGGCGATCGCGGGGCTGGCGGTGATGACGAAGACCGAGCTCTTGCTGGTGCTGCTGGGCGGGATCTTCGTGATCGAGGCGCTGTCGGTGGCGATCCAGGTGATCTCCTTCCAGACGACGCGAAAACGGGTCTTCTTGATGGCGCCGATCCACCACCACTTCGAGCTGCGGGCATGGTCTGAGACGAAGATCATCCTGCGCTTTTGGATCGTGGCGGCGATCTGCTGCGCGATCGGCTTCACGATCTACCGGCAGAGCATCGGCTGAGGTGAAGGCGCGGCCTGGGATTCCTGCGGGTCCCTACCTGGTTCTCGGCCTGGCGCGCTCGGGCGCGGCTGCGGCGCTGGCACTGCGCGCGCGGGGGGAGGAGGTCATCGGGCTGGACGCGGGAACGCCACCCACAACGGGAGCGCTGCGCGAGGCGGGGGTCGATCTATTTATTGATGATCAAGATGGGATAGCGCTGTTGGATCGCATCGCTGTGGTCATCAAGAGTCCCGGGGTGCCGGCACGAGCCCCGGTGGTCAAGGCGGCGCGTGAGCGCGGAATTCCGGTGCTGGGCGAGCTCGAGCTGGCGTGGCGGTTGTTGGCGAACGAGTTCATCGCGGTGACGGGCACGAACGGGAAGACCACGACGGTCGAGCTAATCGGCCACATCTACCGCGAGGCGGGGCTGGCGGTGGTGGTGGCGGGCAACGTGGGCACGGCGCTCAGCTCGCTGGTGGGCGAGCTAGACCCCGCCGCGTGCGTGGTCTGCGAGGCGTCCTCGTTCCAGCTGGAGGACACGCTGGAGTTCGCGCCGCAGGCGGCGGTGCTGCTGAACATCACGCCCGACCACCTCGACCGGCACGGGACGCTGGAGGCATACGCGGCGGCGAAGCTGGAGGTGTTTGCACGGCAGGGGCCGGAGGACGTGGCGGTGGCTCCCGCGGATCTGGCGGAGCGGCTTGCCTGGGCGGGCGTGGGAGGAGCCGCCGGGGCGCTCTCGGCGGCGGTTCCCGGCGCGGCGCATCGCGTCGACTTTGGCTGGGACTCCTCGGCGGCGCTGTTCGAGCTGGACGGCGAGCTGTGGTGGCAGGAGCAGGCGCTGGTCTCGCTGGCGCAGATGAGCCTGCGTGGGCGCCACAACGTGGAGAACGCGATGGCGGCCGCGGCGGTCTGCCTGGCGCGGGGGATCGAGCCCGAGGCGGTGGCGGCGGGCCTGCGCTCGTTCCCGGGCGTGACCCATCGCCTGGAGGAGCTGGCCGAGCTGGAGGGCGTGCTCTACGTGAACGACTCGAAGGCCACGAATGTCGCGAGCACGCTGGTCGCGCTGGAGGCATTCGCGGGACGCCCGGTGCACCTGATCCTCGGCGGCCAGGGCAAGGGGCAGGACTTCACGAGCCTGCGCGAGCCTGTTCGTCAGAGCTGCGCGGCGGTCTACCTGATCGGCGAAGACGCCGCGACGATCGCGGTGTCGCTCGCGAACCTAGGTGGCGTGCCGGTCTCGGACTGCGGGAACCTGGAGCGGGCGCTTGCATGCGCGCGACAGGCCCTGGAAGGCGATCCGGACGCGATGTCGACGGCCGCACGCGCGGGCGACTCGGGCCCGGTGGTGCTGCTGTCGCCGGCCTGCGCGAGCTTCGACCAGTTCCCGGACTTCGAGGCCCGCGGCGAGCGATTTCGCGAGTTGGTCGAAAAATTGCAGGGTTAGGGGCACGGGCAGCGAAGTCAGTCCGCAATGCCATCGGCCGCGGCACGGCGCGTTGGGCCCAGTGGGGCCTCACGGCCCCAGGGAGGGGGAAAGCGAGGGCGCAAAGGCGCCAAGACCGCGAGCCAGCCGCTGGAGCAGCGGATCCTGATCACCGCCACGCTCTGCCTGCTGGCGTTCGGCGCGGTGATGGTCTACAGCGCCTCCTCGGCGACCTCGCTGCTGCAGGGGCAGGGGACGGGCAGCGGATACCTCGTGAAGTACCTGATCTACGGCGCGATCGGGCTCGTGTTGATGCGCGTGCTGGCGCGCGACGGCGTCGCGAAAGTGCAGAGGATCACGGCGCCGCTGCTGGCTGCCTCCTTCGTGCTGGTGCTCGCGGTGCACATCCCGCACATCGGCGTGAGCGTCAACGGCGCGCGCCGCTGGCTCGGTCCGGGCCCGTTCCAGTTCCAGCCCTCGGAGCTGATGAAGATCGCGCTGGTGCTGTACGGCGCGACGCTGCTGGCGAAGCGCCCCGAGCGCGTGCACGAGTTGCGCGAGCTGGTGAACCCGCTGCTGGTGGTGGTGGGCGGCGCTTGCCTGTTGGTCGTGACGCAGCCGGACCTCGGCACGGCGATGGTGATCGCGTTCATCACGACCTCGCTGCTGGTGGCGGCGGGCATCCCGTTGCGCAACCTGGCGATCGTGGGCGGCTGCGCGTTTGCGCTGGTGGCGATGTACGCGATTGTGAAACCGTACGCGCGCGCACGACTGACCTCGTTCCTCGATCCCTGGGCGCATGCCTCAAGCAGTGGCTTTCAGGCGGTACAGGGACAGATCGCGATCGGCTCCGGCGGTCTGTTCGGCGTGGGGCCCGGCCAGTCGGTGCAAAAGATCTTCTACCTACCCGAGGCGCCCACGGACTTCATCCTGGCGGTAATCGCAGAGGAGCTGGGCGCGGTGGGCGTCTGCGCGCTGCTGTTCCTCTACGGCTTGATCGCCTACGCGGGGCTGCGCGCGGCGAAGGGCGCGCGCAGCCTGCAGAGCGCGCTGATCGCGGTGGGCGTGACGTCGCTGATCGTCTCCCAGGCTCTGTTGAACGTGTTCGCGGTGCTGGGCCTCGCACCGCTGACGGGCGTGCCGCTACCGTTTGTCTCCTACGGGTCCAGCAGCCTGATCGTGATGCTCGCGGGTATGGGCTTGCTGCTGAACGTGGCCTCGGGCGGGACGGCGCACGTGCGCGCAGTTGCAAGCCCCCGCCGACGCTCGGCCGACGCCCGAGCGCGCGAAACGGAAGGATTGAGACGTGAGCGCAGCGCCGAAGATCGTGATCGCCGCCGGCGGCACAGCGGGGCACGTGGTGCCGGCGCTGGCGGTGGCCGACGCGCTGCGGGCTGAGGGCGCGGAGGTCCAGTTCGTCGGCGGCAGGCGCGCGGAGGCGCGGCTGGTGCCCGCGGCGGGCTACCCGCTGCACGCGATCGCGGTGCAGGGTCTGAGCCGCAGAAACCCGCTGAAGGCGCTGCGCGCGCTGCTGCTCGCGGCGTTGGCGGTGCCGCGCTCGCTCAGCTTGTTGCGGCGGTTGCGCCCCGACGCGGTGATGGGCGGTGGCGGCTACGTCGCGGGTCCGGTGGCGTTGGCGGCGCTGGCGCTGCGGATCCCGGTGGTGCTAACCGAGGCGGACAGTCATCTCGGGCTGACGAACCAACTGCTGGCGCGCTTCGCGCGCCGCGTCTGCCTGTCCTTTGCGCTGCCGGGGCGTGAGGGCGAGCGCTACCGCGTGACGGGCAGGCCGATCCCGGCGCAGTCGCGTGGAGGCGCGGGGGCGCGCGAGCGTCTGGGCATCGGCCCGGAGGAGACCTGCGTGTTGGTGTTCGGTGGCTCGCTGGGTGCCCGCTCGATCAACCGCGCGGCGGTACGTGCGCTGGCGGGGGGTGCCTTTCGCGTGCTTCACATCTCCGGCCAGCGCGATTACCTGGAGCTGCTGGCGCGTGGCCTGCCCGAGGACTATGACCTGCGCGAGTATTTGGACGGCCCAGACTTCACCGACGCACTCGCTGCGGCCGACCTGGCGGTGGCGCGCGCGGGCGGCTCTGTGTTCGAGATCGCGGCGCAGGGCGTGCCCGCGATCCTGGTGCCCTACCCGCAGGCCGCGGGGGATCACCAGAGCGCAAACGCGCGCTGGATGTCGGAGGCGGGCGCGGCGATCGTGATTCCGGACGGCGAGCTGACGGCGCCGCGCCTGGCGCGCCAGGTCGCAGAGCTGCTGGCAGACCGACCGGCCCTGGCGGCGATGGCCTCGGCGTCGAAGGGGCTCGCGCGTCCCGAGGCGGCACGCGAGGTGGCCCAGGAGCTGCTGGAGGCCGCGCGCGGATGACCGTGGGTGGCGAGCGGGCCGATGCGCGGATGAGCGGGGATCGGCCGTGGCAGGGGCGTCGTCTGCACCTCGTGGGGGTGGGCGGCGCGGGCATGAGCGCTTACGCACGCGCGGCATACGCGCTGGGGGCGCACCTCAGCGGCTCGGATGCAGCGAGTAGTCCCTACTTGGAACGCTTGCGAGCGGACGGCGTGCTCGAAGCGCAGGTTGGACACGCGGCGGCGAACGTGCCGTCGGGGGAAGATGTCGAGCTGGTCTACTCCTCGGCGGTGCCCGCGGAGAACGTCGAGCGCGCGGCGGCGCGCGAGCGGGGCCTGCGCGAGCTTCCCCGCGCGGTGCTCCTGGGCGAGCTCAGCGCGCTACGGCGGACGATCGCGGTGGCGGGCACACATGGCAAGACGACGACGGCCTCGATGCTCGTGTACGCGCTGCGGGCCGCGGGTCTGGACCCAAGCTGGCTGATCGGCGCGCCGATCGGCGGTGAGCTGGCAAATGCCCACTGGAGCGAGGGCGAGCTGCTGGTTGTGGAGGCGGACGAGTCTGACCGCTCGATGCTCAGCCTGGCGGTGGAGATCGCGGTGCTGACGAACGTAGAGCTTGACCACCACGCGACGTTCTCCTCGCTGGCGGAGCTGCGCGCGGCCTTCGCAGAGTTCGCGGGCCACGCGCGTCGAGCGGTCGTGGCCTGGGATCGCCCTGAGCTGAGCGCGCTGATGCCCGGGGGGGTCGAGCTCGTGCGCTTCGACGTCCCGGCGCCGACGCTCGTGCCAGAGGGCGCGCGCTTTCAGTGGCGCGAGCAGCAGGTGCGCCTGGCGGTGCCAGGTGCGCACAACGCCTTGAACGCGGCCGCAGCGCTGGAGGCGGCCCGACTCGCGGGCGCTGATCTCGACGAGGCGATCGCGGGGCTGGCCCAGTTTCACGGCGCGGGTCGTCGCTTTCAGCGTCTGGGCCGCAGTGTGGGTGGTGCGGAGGTCTATGACGATTACGCCCACCACCCCACGGAGGTGGCGGCGACGCTGGACGCGGCCCGGACGCTCGCGCCGCAGCGGCTGGTGGCGGTATTCCAGCCGCATCTCTATTCGCGTACCGAGCTGTTGGCGCGCGACTTCGGCAAAGCACTCGCGCGCGCGGATCTGGTCGCGGTGCTGGATGTCTACCCGGCGCGCGAGCGTGCCGAGGACTATCCGGGCGTGAGCGGACTGCTGATCGCGGAGGCGGTGGCCGACGCGGCGTCTGGGCGCCCGGTCTACTGGCTGCCGAAGATCGAGGCAGCGGCGCTGGTGTTGGAGGAGCTACTGAGAGAAGGCGACCTCTGCATGGTGATGGGCGCGGGCGACGTCGACGCGCTGAGCCGAGGGCTGGTGGGCGGATGAGCGCTGAGGCCCCGGCTGGGGACGCTGCGCCCCCGCGGCCCGGTGCGGTTCGGGCGGACTACTCGATCGCCCGTCTGTCCACGATCAGAACCGGCGGCGTCGCGGAGTTCTTCGCGCGGGCGGGCGATGAAGATCAGCTGCGCGAACTGCTGACCTGGGCGCAGGCGATCGGGGCGCCGGTGAGCGTCGTGGGCTCGGGGTCAAATCTGCTGATCGCCGACACGGGGGTGCGCGGGCTGGTGCTGAAGCTCGACGGCCAGCTCGCGAAGATCGAGCTGCAGACCCCGCGGATCCTCTGCGGCGGTGGCGCGCGCCTACCGGCGGTGGCGGCGAGTGCCGCGCGGGCGGGGCTTTCGGGGATCGAGTTCGGTGTGAACATCCCCGGCACGGTGGGCGGTGCGGTGCGCATGAATGCCAACGCCTACGGCGGCGAGCTGGCGCGGGTGCTGCAGTGGGTGCAGATCGTGACGGCAAGCGGCAGCAAGCGGCGCGGGCCCGAGCAGCTTGGCTTTGCCTATCGCCGCTCGAACATCGCGCCGGGGGAGATCGTGACGCGGGCCTGTTTTTCGCTCCAGGACTCCGATCCAGCCATCGTCACCGCGACGCTGGCCCAGATGCGCACGCGTCGTCACGAGGCCCAGCCGCAGGGCATAAAGACGTTCGGCTCGACCTTCAAGAACCCGGACGACCCGCGGGCGCAAGGTCGTAGCGCGGGGCTGCTGCTCTCGGAGGCAGGCTGCAACGGCCTGGCTGTGGGCGGTGCGCGGTTCTCGCCGAAGCATGCAAACTTCATCGAGAACACGGGCACCGCGAGCACGGCGGACGTGCTGGCAGTAATGGCGGAGGGGCGACGCCGCGTGCTGGAGTGCTTTGGGGTCGAGCTAGAGCCCGAGGTGCAGACGTTGGGCGAGCTTCATTTTCCCTGGTAGGGGTTCGCGCGCAGAGGTCGAAGGAACAGGCCGATGGATCGCTCGTTCGCCGGCCGGCTAGGAATCGGCAGCCTTAGCCAACCCTCCACGCGCAAGCAGGCGCGTTCCCGGCGTGCGGCGTCGCGACGGAAACAGGCCCGCGGCGGATCGAGCGGGCGCCTTGGTGCGATCGACTTGGCTATCTCGCAGTTGCTGCTGCTCGTGCGGGCGCTGGCGCATCAGCTGCATGGCGGATGGGCCTACGTAAGCACGCACAAACGCGCGCGTATCGCCTTGATCACGACGCTGATCGCCCTGCCACTACTGGCTGGCGGCTGGCTCTGGCTACGGCAGTCTCCGCTGGTCTCAGTGGAGCACGTGCATGTGAGTGGGGTGCACGGCGCGGAGGCGGACGCGATCGAGGCGGCGCTGACGGGGGCGGCGCGGAGGATGAGCACGCTGGACGTGCACACGGGTCAGCTGCGCGCCGCGGTGGCAAGCTACCCGGTCGTCGGCGACCTGCAGGTCCACGCGAGCTTTCCTCACGGCCTCAGTATTCGGGTGATCGAACAGCCGCCGGTAGCGACGCTCGATGCCGGCGGCGCGAAGACTGCGGTGGCGGCGAACGGGATGGTGCTGGGCGCAGCTCATGCGTCGAGCTCGCTGCCTACCTTGAGCAGCGCGGTACAGCTCACGCCGGGGGAGCACGTGCGCGAAGCAGTGTTGCTCAGGGAGCTGAACGTGTTGGGTGCGGCGCCGGCACCCTTGGCGAAATCGGTCGAACGGGCATACAGCAGCAGCAAGGGGCTGACGCTGCGCATGCGCGGCGGCCTGCTGGCCTACTTCGGCGATGCCTCGCGTCCTCACGCGAAGTGGGCGTCGCTGGCACGCGTGCTGGCGGATGCCAGCTCGGCCGGGGCCTCTTACATCGATGTGCGTCTTCCCGAACGCCCCGCGGCGGGCTTCCCAGGGGGGGTCACGCCACCGACGAGCGAAGGTGAAAGCGAAGCCTCTGCCGCTACTCCGAGCAGCTCCGAATCGGAAGAATCGCTCGCGGAAGGGCTGTCATCGGCGGCGGGCGGCTCGGCCTCTGAACCTGCCTCCTCGGGCACCTCCGAAGCAGCGTCGGACGAAGCCGAACACTCCTCGGACGCCGAAAACGTGGGTGAAGCGCCCGGCGCTTCAAGCACTGAAACCGGCGGCTGAATCGACCGAATAGCTGCGGCCCAGAGTCCTAAGGCTCAACTAGAGGCTTATGCCAGGCGTGGACGAATCTCATGCGGTGGTCGAGAGATCGCGCTTTTGCAACTAACGTTGCGGAACTGCAAGCCGTCGTTGACAGGGCGAAGATCCCTGCATAACGTGCCGATCTCGGCGGTTCGCCAGCTTGTATGCTGCGAACCCTAATTTTCTACTGAAGGGTTCGGACAGAACCATCATGGAGAGCAGCGGTAGCTATCTGGCGGTGATCAAGGTCGTGGGCGTCGGTGGCGGCGGCACGAACGCGGTCAGCCGCATGGTTGACGCAGGGCTGCGCGGCGTGGAGTTCATTGCCGCGAACACCGACGCCCAGGCGCTCGCCATGTGCGATGCGGACATCAAGCTGAACATCGGCCATGAGTCGACGAAGGGCCTCGGCGCGGGCGCGAACCCGGATGTCGGGCTCGGGGCGGCCTCGGAGTCTCGCGACGACATCAAGGAGGCGCTGAAGGGCGCTGACATGGTGTTCGTGACCGCGGGCGAGGGCGGCGGCACGGGCACAGGCGCGGCGCCGGTGATCGCTGAGATCGCGAAGAACGAGATCGGTGCGCTGACGGTCGGTGTGGTGACGCGCCCCTTTGAGTTCGAGGGCTCCCAGCGTGGTCGCCAGGCGACCGAGGGCATCGAGCGCCTACGCGAGGTGGTCGACACCCTGATCGTGATCCCGAACGAGAAGCTCTTGACGGTGGTCGAGCGCCGCACGTCGATGCTGGACGCCTTCCGAGAGGCCGACAACGTGCTGCGTCAGGGCGTACAAGGCATCACCGACCTGATCACGATCCCGGGCCTGATCAACCTGGACTTCGCGGATGTGCGCACGATCATGCAGGACGCGGGCTCGGCGCTGATGGGGATCGGCACTGCAGGCGGCGAGAGCCGCAGCGCCGACGCGGCCAAGGCCGCGATCTCCTCGCCCCTGCTCGAAGAGTCGGTCGACGGTGCGACGGGCATCCTCTTGAACATCACCGGCGGCAAAGACCTCGGCTTGTTCGAGGTCAACGACGCCGCGGAGACGATCCAGAACGCCGCAGACCCCAACGCGAACATCATCTTTGGCGCGGTGATCGACGAGAGCATGGGCGATGAGGTACGGGTGACCGTGATCGGCACCGGCTTCGACCATCGTCCTGGTCGTGGTGCTCGCCGTGAGAGCCGCTCGCGTGGACGCGACCGCGGACCGCGGATCGACGAGCGTCAGCGCTCCTCGCTCGAGATCTCCGACGACGACATCGACGTACCGCCGTTCCTGCGCTGAATACGCTGTCGCGGTTCCAGCGGCGCATGCGCCTGCCTGAAAGAACTCGATCAACAGTGTCCCGTCAGGCAATTTGGGTCGGATTAGGAGGTATCGTGTCCCTAGTGCCTGAGCAGCTTGATCTGACGATCGTCTACGAGCCGGGGGAGGAAGGCTGGATTCTGGCCTCGATCCCCGAGGTTCCCGGCGTGTTTACCCAGGGTCGTACCCGCGAGGACGCGCGGGCGAACGTGATCGATGCGTTGCGCTTGATGCTTTCCCCGGAGCCAGAGTCCGGGTCGGCAGACGATCGACGCGAGCGTGAGGCGCTGCATCTGACGATTGCCGCTTGAAGCGACTCGACCTCGAGCGACACCTCCGCTCCCTCGGGTGCCGAGCGTTCAACGAGGGTGGTAATCACACGCGGTGGATCGGTCCGTCGGGTAGGCGCTCCACGGTGCCAAGGCATCGTGAGATCGACTTCCGTCTAGCGCGTCGGATCTGCAGGCAGCTCGAAGTTCCATCACCGGGCCGCTCGCGGTGAGTTCGCCCGCTAGCCTGCGGGCCGTGCCCGAGACCCTGCGCCGTACCGCCCTCTACGAAGCCCACGTGGCGGCCGGCGCGAAGATGGTCGAGTTCGCGGGCTGGGAGATGCCGGTGCAGTATGAGGGCGTCGGCCCCGAGCACCTGGCAGTGCGCGAGCGCTGCGGCGTGTTCGACGTCTCGCACATGGGCGAGATCGAAGTCGCAGGAGCACAAGCGCTTGATCTGCTGCAGCGCCTGCTCTCAAACGACGTGGCCCAGCTCGGCGTCGAGCTGGACGGCGGTGGCGCCCAGTACAGCGTGCTGTGCCGCGAGGATGGCGGCGTGCTCGACGACCTGTTCACCTATCGCCTCGACACCGACCGCTACCTGACCGTCACCAACGCGGCTAACCATCAGCGTGATCTGGACTGGTTTCTTGCGCAGGCCTCCGAGTTCTCGGAGGTTGAGGTAAGTGACCGCATCGATGAGTACGCGATGCTCGCGGTGCAGGGCCCGCGAGCGCGTGGGATCGTCCAGGCGATCTCCGACAGGCCGTTGCCCACGCGCATGCGCGCGGCGACTCGACGCCTCGGCGGGTCGCCGGCGCTCGTTTGTGGCACCGGCTACACGGGCGAGGACGGCGTTGAGATCCTCTGCGCGCCCGAGCATGCCGGTTCGCTGTGGGATGAGCTTGTTCGGCGCGGCGCCGCGCCCGCGGGGCTTGCGGCGCGCGACACGCTTCGCCTGGAGGTCTGCTTTCACCTCTACGGCAACGACCTGACG
The DNA here is from genome assembly GCA_963697725.1 of uncultured Solirubrobacteraceae bacterium. Classification (GTDB taxonomy): domain Bacteria; phylum Actinomycetota; class Thermoleophilia; order Solirubrobacterales; family Solirubrobacteraceae; genus Palsa-744. Next base: position 2,044,929 of record OY969096.1, on the reverse strand, counting down.
CTCGAGCGCGGGCCGATCGAGGCCGGGCTCGGCTGGTGCTGCAAGGAGGACACCGGCTTCATAGGCGCCGAGGCCGTACGCGCCGTGCGCGAGGCCGGCCCAGCAGAGCAGCTGGTCGCGTTCGAGATCGATGGTCCCGGCATTGCCCGCCAGGGCAACCAGGTCGTGGGTGGCGGTGAAGTAAGCAGCGGCACGATGTCACCTAGCCTCGGGGTGGGCATCGGCATGGCCTACGTGCCTGCCCAGCAGGCGGTCGTCGGCAGCGAACTCCAGATAGACGTTCGTGGCAAGATGCGCCGCGCCGTCGTCAAGCAGAAGCCGCTCTACCGAAAGGGCTCGTGAATGGCCGAGGCCAGCTACCCCGATGACCTGCTCTACCACGCCGAGCACGACTGGGCGAGAATCGACGCCACTGAGGACACGCAGGCCACGCTTGGGATCACCTGGTATGCGCAAGACTCGCTGGGCGAGGTCGTGTTCTTCGAGGCGCCGTCGGTCGGCACCACGATCAAGAAGGACGAGGCGTATGCCGAGGTCGAGTCCGTCAAGGCCGTCTCAGACGTAATTGCACCGCTCTCCGGCGAGATCGTCGAGGTCAACGAGGCGCTTTCAGACTCGCCGCAAACGATCAACGAGGATCCCTACGGAGCGGGCTGGCTGATCAAGGTGCGGCTGGCGAACCCAGGCGAGCGCGAGGCGCTGCTCGATGCGAGCACCTATGTCGCCAGCCTCGGTGGCTAGGCTGAACGCAGTCACTTGAGTCGCTACACCGCCATCACACCCGCGGACCTCGACGCGATGCTCGCGGCGATCGGCGTCTCCTCGGTGCAGGAGATATTCGATCGCCAGATCCCCGAGGCCGTGCGCCTGGGCCGCGAGTTGGAGTTGCCGCAGGGCAAAACCGAGCAGGAGGTCTTCTCCCACCTCGCCGACCTCGCCGCGCGCAACACGAGCGCTGAAGACGAGTTGAGCTTCCTCGGCGCCGGGATGTACGACCACTATGTGCCGGCGCTCGTCGACATGCTGATGGAGCGCTCGGAGTTTCTAACTCCCTACACGCCCTACCAGCCCGAGATCTCCCAGGGTGGTCTGCAGGTGATGTTCGAGTATCAGACCGCAATCTCCGAGCTGACCGGTCTGCCCGTGTCGAACGCCTCCGTCTACGAGGGGCCCTCCGCGGTTGCAGCCGCGGCCTACATGGCCAAGCTACACAACGGCAGGCGCCGACTCGTCGTGAGCGCCGGTCTGCACCCCCACACGCTGCAGACGTTGCAGACGTTGGCGCATGGCTACGACATGAATGTCGTCGAGGTGGCGCTTCGCGACGGCGTCACCGACCTCGAGACATGGGGCGCCGCGATCGACGGCGACACCAGCGCGGCGATCTTCGCCCAGCCCAACTTCTACGGTGCGGTTGAGGACGCCGAGGCGCTGAGCGTCGCGGCCAAGGGCGCCGACGCCGAACGCGCGCCTGTGGTCATCTGTCAAGCCGACCCGATCGCGCTCGGCGTGCTGCGCTCGCCGGGCGAGTGTGAGGTCGATGTCTGTGTCGGCGAGGGTCAGCCGCTCGGCAATCGCCTCGACTTCGGCGGCCCCTCCTTCGGCTTCTTCGCCGCGCGTGAGGAGTACCTGCGGCGGATGCCGGGTCGGATTGCGGGCGAGACCCTCGACGTCGATGGTCGCCGCGGCTTCGTGCTGACGCTGCAAACGCGCGAGCAGCACATTCGTCGTGAGAAGGCGACCTCCAACATCTGCACCTCCCAGGCGCTTAATGCCCTCGCTGGCGTTGTCTACCTCTCCTGGCTCGGGCGAGTCGGGCTGGTCGAGCTTGGTGAGCTGCTGCTCGCACGCACGCACTATGCGCGCCAGACGCTCGCAGCGCTGGAGGGGGTTCGGGCGCTACACGGCCAGCCCGTCGTGCGCGAGTTTGCCTTGAGCCTCGACGCCGACGTGGCAGCGGTGCGCCGCCGCTGCATCGCCGAGGGCGTCAATCCTGGCGTCGACGCGCACGTACTGAGCGGACGGCCCGAGGATCGTGGCGTGCTGCTCGTGGCGATCACCGAGCGGCGGACACGCGCCGACATCGATCGCCTCGCGCAGGTGCTGGGCGCGGCGATTGCAGCCGAGCGCGAGCTTCCCGAGCGCGAGCGGATCGCCGGCGGGCGGGGATCACTGGAAGGACGGCCCGTGGGCGTATGAGCGCGATCGACGAGAACCACCTGCATTCCGACCCTGGTATCGACGGACACCACCCGCACCATGGTCTGCACGTGGCGGCAGGTGGACCCGGCGAGACGTCGCTGCAGCGCGACCGTGCGAGGACGATCTTTCAAAAGGGTGCACCCGGCCGCCGCGCGTTTCAGTGTCCGACGCTCGACGTGCCTGCCGTGGAGGCCGAGCAGCTGCTGCCCGCGCGCCTGCGCCGCAGCGAGCCCGCGCGCCTGCCCGAGGTCTCCGAGCCCGAGATCGTCCGTCACTACGTCGGCATCTCCAAGCGCAACTTCGATCTGGACTCCGGCTTCTATCCGCTGGGTTCGTGCACGATGAAGCACAACCCGCGCCTGCACGAGCGCGTCGCCGCGCTGCCCGGCCACGCGCGCCTTCACCCGCTGCAAGACCCTGCGCGTGCCCAAGGGGCGCTGGAGCTGATGTTCAACCTGCAGGGCGCGCTCGCGGAGGTCTCGGGCCTCGCGCACGTCTCGCTGCAGCCTTCCGCTGGTTCGCATGGCGAGCTCGCGGGCGTGCTGCTGACGCGTGCCTATCACGAGGATCGCGGCGAGACGCGCCGCAAGGTGCTGACGCCCGACACGGCGCATGGCACCAACCCTGCGACCGTGACGATGGCGGGCTTCGAGGTCGTCAAGGTCGACACCAACGCCGACGGCGGCGTCGACGTCGAGGATCTGCGGGCCAAGGCCGACACCGACGTTGCCTGCCTGATGTTGACCAACCCGAACACGCTCGGGCTGTTCGACCCCAACATCGAGCAGATCGCCGAGATCGTGCACGGCGTCGGCGCGACCCTCTATTACGACGGCGCCAACCTCAACGCGGTCATGGGGCTCTCTCGCCCAGGTGACATGGGCTTTGACATCGTCCACTTCAACCTGCACAAGTCCTTCACGCAGCCACACGGCGGCGGCGGCCCCGGCTCGGGGCCGATCGCGGTCTCCGAGCGGATTGCGCCATATCTGCCGGTACCGGTTGTAGCGCGTGATGGGGATGGGGCGTTCGCGCTTGACTTCGAGCGGCCCAAGTCGATCGGGCGGCTGCGCGGCTTCCACGGCAACTACGGCTGCTTCGTGCGCGCCTATGCCTACATCTGCTCGCTCGGCGCCGACGGCCTGAAGGACGCGTCCGAAGCGGCGGTCCTGAACGCCAACTACCTGCTCGCCCGCCTGCGCGAGAAAGGCATCGCCGAGCAGCTGCCGCTCGCCTACGGCGAACTCTGCATGCACGAGTTCGTGCTCTCGGGCGGCCTGATGAAGAAGCAACTGAAGCTCAAGACGCTCGACCTCGCCAAGCGTCTGCTCGACTACGGCTTTCACCCGCCGACGGTCTACTTCCCGCTGCTGGTGGAGGAGGCACTGATGATCGAGCCGACCGAGACCGAGACCAAGGAGACGCTCGACGCCTTCGCCGAGGCGATCGCCGCGATTTTGCGTGAGGCCGTCGAGGATCCGGAGATCGCACTCGGGGCGCCGTATACGACCCCTGTGCGTCGCCTCGACGAGGTTGCCGCCGCGAAGCGTCCGGTAATCCGACAAGCGCTGGGCTAGGCGGACGAGATGGCGATCGACTATCGGAAACTTGGCGCGACCGGGATCAGCGTCAGCCCCCTTTGCCTCGGGACGATGATGTTCGGCGCGTATGGCAACACCGACCACGAGGACTCGATCCGGATCATCCACCGCGCGCTCGACGCGGGCATCAACTTCATCGATACCGCCGACGTCTACTCGCGCGGCGAGTCCGAGGAAATCGTCGGCAAGGCGCTCGCGGGTGGGCGGCGCGAGGAAGTGGTGCTCGCCACGAAGGTTCACGGCAAGATGCACGACGAGGACATCAACCAATTCGGCAACTCGCGTCGCTGGATCGTGCAGGAGGTGGAGAACAGCCTGCGCCGCCTGAAAACGGATTGGATCGACCTCTACCAGATCCACCGCCCCGAGCCCGACACCGACATTGACGCGACGCTCGGCGCGCTCAGCGACCTGGTCCGCGAGGGCAAGGTCCGCTACATCGGCAGCTCGACTTTCCCGGCACATCAGATCGTGCAAGCGCAGTGGACCGCCGAGCGGCGTGGACGCGAGCGCTTCATGTGCGAGCAGCCGCCCTACTCGATGCTGAACCGCGGCATCGAGGCCGACGTGCTGCCGGTCTGTCAGGAGTATGGGATCGGCGTGATTCCTTGGAGCCCGCTGGCGATGGGCTGGCTCTCGGGCCGCTACGGCAAGGGCGGGGAGACGCCCGCGGTCAGCCGCCGCGCCCAAATGATCCCTGGGCGCTACGACATGTCCGACCCCGCCAATCAGCGCAAGCTGGAGGCCGCGCAGGCGCTCGGCGAGCTGGCCGAGCAGGCGGGCATCTCGCTGATCGAGCTGGCGCTCGCATTCGTCACCACCCACCCCGCCGTAAGCGCCGCGATCATCGGGCCACGAACCGCAGAGCATCTCGACAGTCAGCTCCCGGCGCTCGAAGGCATGCTGAGCGCGGACGTACTCGACCGCATCGATGAAATCGTCCCGCCCGGCCTAAACGTCAACCCGGCCGAGCGTGGCTGGGACCCGCCGTGGCTCGCCGACGCCGCGCAGCGCCGGCGTTGACCCTGGAGGCCTGATGCGGATCTTCTCCGGCATTCAGCCCACGGGGCGCAAGCACCTGGGCAATTACATCGGGGCGATCGCCCAGTACGTCTCGGGTCAGGACCGTGGCCAGGCGATCTACTGCATTGTTGATCTGCACGCGATCTCCGTGTCCTATGAGCCCGCAGAGCTGCGCGAGCGCGTCTACGACACGACGGCGATCCTGCTCGCCGCGGGTGTAGACCCAGGGCGCTGCATCCTGTTTCGTCAGTCGGATGTGCCGCAGCACGCCGAACTGACGTGGCTGCTATCGAGCGTCACCGAGCTGGGGCGGCTGCAGCGCATGCACCAGTTTCGCGACAAGTCGATCGCCCAACGCGAGTTGGTCTCGGCCGCGCTGCTGATGTACCCGGTTCTGCAGGCCGCCGACGTACTCGCCTATCGCGCCGAGGAGGTGCCGGTGGGCGAGGATCAGCGCGAGCATCTGGAGCTGATGCGCGACGTCGCCCGGCGCTTCAATGCGCGCTTCGCCGAGGATCGAGAAGTGCTCGTCGTGCCCGAGCACCGCATCCCCGAGGTCGGCGCGCGGATCATGGATCTGCAGGAGCCGACACGCAAGATGTCGACAACCAGCGACTCCGAGCAGGGGACCGTGTACGTGCTCGACGAGCCCAAGGTGATCGAGAAGAAGCTCAAGAGCGCGGTGACCGACTCCGGCAGCGAGGTCTGCCGCGCGGCTGAGAAGCAGGGAATTTCCAACCTGATCGAAATCTTGGCCGCCGTGCGCGGCGTCGAGCCAGCCGCGGTCGAATCCGAGTTCGCCGAGGCTCGCTACGGCGAATTCAAGCTGGCGGTGGCGGCCGCGGTGATCGAGTACCTAACACCCGTGCGCGAGCGCTATCAGCAGTTGCGCGCTGATGTGCCCACGCTGGAGTCGATCCTGCGCGAGGGGGCGCTCAAAGCAGAGGCGATCGCCTCTGAGACGCTCCTCGAAGTACGCGATCTGATGGGGTTCGGTGCTCCCCGTCGGGAGCGGGGGGTACGGTGAGTAGATGAGCCTCGCCTCGCTGGAGCTGGACCTCGAAGTCTTCACCGGCCCGTTCGACCTACTGCTGACGCTCGTTCTGCGCGAAGAGGTGGATCTGCTCGAGCTGCAGCTGGCCGAGGTCGTGCTGGCCTATCTCGATCATCTCGAAGCGCGCGGCGAGCTGGATTTGGAGACGGCGACCGAGTTCATCGTGCTGATCGCGGCGTTGCTAGAGCTGAAGTCACGTCTGATGTTGCTGGGCGAGGAGGAAGAGGAGCTCGACATCGAGCCCGAGCAGGCTGCCGAGGAGCTACTTGCACGGATGCTCGACGCGCGCCGCTATCGCTCCGCAGCGACGCATCTGGGCGAGCTGTTGGCCGCGCAGTACGGGGTGCGCTTCCGTGAGGCGCCGCTGCCTGCCCACCTGCGCAGCACCGTGCTCCAGCCGGCCGACGGCTCGCAGGATCCGGAGCTGCTGGGCGAGGCGATCGGGCGGCTGTTGTTGATGCCGCCCGAAATCAGTCTGAGCCACGTATCGGTGCCTCGCGTCGCGGTCGCCGAGCGCCTGGCGGTGCTGCGGGGGCTCCTGCGCCGTGGTGCCTTCAGCTTTGACGAGGCCGTGCAGGGGGCCGACCGCATGACGGTTGCGGTCACGCTGTTCGCGCTGCTGGAGCTGTATAAGCGCGGCGAGGCCGATTGGGAGCAGGGCGAGAGCTTTGGCGAGATCGCCGTGCATGCGCCGAACGCGCGGGCGGTCGCGCTGGCGGGCGCTCCAGCCCAGGGGCTTGCCGGGTGAGCGACGCCGAATCGGAGTTGCCCGAGCTGGCGCGCACCGTCGAGGCGCTGTTGTTCCTATCGAGCGACCCGCTCAGCACCGCTGAGCTGGCGGAGGCGACGGAGGCGGGGGAGGGGGCGGTCGCGACGGCGCTGTCGCTGCTCGCCGAGCAGCACGCCCCAGGTCGCTCGGGCATTACGCTCCGCGAGCTGGGCGGTGGCTGGACGTTCGCGAGCGATCCCGCCTCTGAGGGCGCGGCGCGACGCCTGTTCAGCCGTCCGCGTGTGTCGACACTCACCCCCGCCCAAGCAGAGACGCTGGCGATCGTCGCCTACCTGCAGCCGATCTCACGGCCTGAGATCGCGCGCATTCGCGGCGTCAGCGCCGACTCCGCCGTCGCGACGCTGCTCGACCGCGGCATGATCGAGGAGGCTGGCCACTCTCAGTTCGGCGCCGTCGTGTACCGCACCGGCACGCAGTTTCTGAAGCTGTTCGGCCTACGCTCGCTCGACGACCTGCCCGACGTCGCCCGCTGGGACCCCACGCCCGAGGAGCAGGCTGAGCTGCGCGAGCGCTTGCTTAAGGCCGGCGAGGCAAGGGCGAGCTAGCCGGCCTTCGCCGCGAGCTGGCCGCAGGCCGCGTCGATGTCCTGTCCGCGCGTGAGGCGGATCGTGGCGGGGATCTCGTGTGCGATGAGCGCGTCGCGGAAGGCGGCGATCGATGCACGCGAGGAGCCGCCATAGGGGGAATCGGTGGGGTTGTAGGGGATTAGGTTGACCTTGAAGATCGAACGCTCGCCCTCGCGCCTTGGCGCCAGCGCCTTTGCCAGGGCGAGCGCCTGCTCGTAGCGGTCGTTGACGCCGGCGAGCATCACGTACTCGATGAACACGCGCCGGCGCTTGCGCTCGTAGAACGCGCGGCAGGCTTCGATGACCTCGCTGAGCGGGTAGCGGTCGTTGACCGGCATCAGCTCCGAGCGCAGCGCCTCGTCGGCGGCGTGCAGCGAGAGTGCCAGGCGCAGCGGCATGTCCTGTTCGGCGAGCAGTTCGATCCCGGGAATCCAGCCGACGGTTGAGATCGCCGTGTGGCGATGTCCGATGCCGATGTCCGGCAGCCGTTCGCAGGCGGCGAGCACGTTCTCGAGGTTGAGCATCGGCTCGCCCATGCCCATGAACACGCAGTTGGTCACGCCCTGGGGCGCGGACTCCAGCCTGCGGAAGTGCAGCGCCTGGTCGACGATCTCAGACGCGGTCAGGTTGCGCGCGAACTTCATCCGCCCGGTCGCGCAGAAAGTGCAGGTCAGCGGACAGCCTGACTGCGAAGAGACGCAGATCGAGCGGCGCCCGTCGCGATAGCGCATCAGCACCGCCTCCAGTGGGCGTTCGTCCGCGGTCGCGAACAGTGCCTTGACCGTCCCGTCGCTCGCGCGCGCCTCCTCACGCAGCGTCAGGCTGGAGAACGGCAGCTCGCGCTCTAGCGCCTCGCGCAGCCCCGCGGGCAGGTCTGTCATCTCCTCGTAGCTACGCGCGCCACGCGCTGCCCAGCGCCATACCTGACGCGCGCGAAAGCGCGGCTCGTCGCGCTCGGCGAGCGTCTTCTCCAAGAGGGCCAGGTCCATCGCCTGGTAATGGTTGCAGCAGATGAGTTCCTTTCCCGGATCAGATGTCCCCGCACGCGTCGATCGCGTCGCGGTCGATCGCATCGCGACACACGGATCCCCGGGGCGCTGATGCGCCTAGCCAAGTACCTGGCGCACGCTGGTGTCGCCTCGCGCCGCGCGTCCGAGCGGCTGATTGCCGAAGGACGCGTGAGGGTCGACGGGGCGCTCGTCACTGACCCCGCCCGTCAGGTCGAGGACACCAACCGCGTGAGTGTCGACGGCAAGCGGCTCGGCGGCGCCGAGCCGCGCGTGGTCTATGCGGTGCACAAGCCGGTAGGCGTCCTCTCCACCGCGCGAGACACCCACGGCCGCACCACCGTCGTGCAACTCGTACCCGCTCCGGGACTGCGCCTTTACCCGGTTGGTCGGCTGGACGCCGACAGCAGCGGTCTGCTGCTGCTGACAAACGACGGGGAACTGGCCAACCGTTTGACACACCCGAGCTTCGAGGTGCCGAAGACATATCGCGCCCGAGTCGGGGGTTCCGCGCTCGATGACGCCGCCCTCTCGCGTCTGCGAGAGGGGATCGAGCTCGAAGATGGCCCCACCGCTCCCGCCGAGGTCAAGCGTTTGGGCGCGCACGAGCTGGAGCTAACGATTCATGAGGGGCGCAACCGCCAGGTGCGGCGCATGTGTGCGGCCGTGGGGCACCCCGTGCTCGAGCTACGCAGGGTGCGTTTCGGCTCGCTGGCTTTGGGTGACCTTGGCGAGGGCGAGTACCGGCTCCTGAAGCAGTCAGAGCTCGACCTGCTGCGCCACCTCTGACGGCTCTGACAGAATCGCGGCCAATGCGACTGTTTGCCTTGCGTGGCGCGATCAGCGTCGAGCGCAACGAGAGCCAGGCGATCCTCGCGGCGACAACTGAGTTGATGGAGGCGCTCATGGAGCGCAACGGCCTCGGACCCGAGGACGTCGTGAGCTGCATCTTCACTGCGACCGACGACCTGGACACTGCCTTCCCTGCCGCCGCGGCACGCGCGATCGGTTTCGAAGCCGTGCCGCTACTGTGCGCGCGAGAGATCGACGTGGAGGGCTCACTGGCGCGTGTGATCCGCGTGCTGATCCACTACTACGCCGAGGAGGGTCACACCGCCCAGCACGTTTACCTGGGCGAGGCCAGCTCGCTGCGCGTGGACCTGACGGCCGCTCAGTAGCGCTGCTTAAGCCCGGCAGGACCATTCACCAGCGCATGACCCGGCCGTGCGCTGTCTGGTGCCTCGGCAGCCTCGCCGTCAGTCTGCCCCGGCCCCGCGCCGCGCGGGCAGGCACGGCACAATAGGCGCGTGACACTCGAGTTCTCAGAGCGCATTGCCCGGCTTCCGTCCTACCCCGCCGCAGGTGGTTACGGCGATGAGCTGCCGCTCATACGCCTCGCCAGCAATGAGTCGCCCTACCCGCCGCTGCCCGAGGTGCGCGCCGCGATCGAGCGCGCGCTGGGCTCGCTGAACCGCTACCCCGATCCCTCCAACTCACTGCTGCGTCGACGCTTGAGCGAGCGCTACGAAGTCCCGCAGTCGCGGATCGCGATCGGCAATGGCTCCTGCGACATCCTGCTAGCGGCAGGTGAGGCGCTGCTGGAGCCCGGTGCCGAGCTCGTGTACGCGTGGCCATCGTTTTCGGTCTATCCGCACCTGAGTGCCGCCTCCGGCGCCCGTGCTGTGACGGTCCCGCTCGATGCTCAACAACGTCATGACCTCCCGGCGATGCTGCGGGAGATCACGGTCGCCACGCGGATCGTGATCGTGTGCAACCCGAACAACCCCACCAGCACCGCGTTGCCGCTGGCGCAGATCGCCGACTTCCTGGATGAAGTGCCGCCGCACGTGTGTGTGATCGTGGACGAGGCCTACTGCGAGTTCAACTTGCTCGATGACCCCGACGCCTCGATCGAGCTGCTGGACCGCCACCCCAACCTGATGTTGCTGCGCACCTTTTCCAAGGTGCACGGTCTCTGTGGCCTACGCGTCGGCTATGCCTTGTGCGGTTCAGAGCAGCTGCCGCGCGCGCTCGACCAAGTGCGCCAACCGTTCTTCTGCAACGCGCTCGCGCAGGCCGCCGCGGTTGAGGCGCTAGCTCACGGCGACGCCGTCACCGATCGCGTCGCGCGTAACGTCGCCGAGCGTATCTCCGTCGATGAGCGGTTGCGCGCGTTGGGGCTCGACCCGGCCGAATCGCAGGCCAACTTCTGTTGGTTTCAACTAGGCGAGGAGCGTGACGAGCGCGAGGTGATCGCAGGGCTGCAGGAGCGCGGGGTGCTCGTGCGGGCGGGAACCGCGCTCGGTGGCGATGGGGCGCTGCGCGTCACCTACGGCACGCCCGAGGAGAACGAGCACTTTCTGCGGGCGCTTGCCGAGGTGCTGTGAAGGTGCTACAACCTGCGAGATCGATCATGTCATCTGAAGCGAACGCACACTCCAGCAACTCCGCGCGCGCCGCATGGTCGTATTACGCCTGCACCTGGCGATTTAGCTAGGCGCTTCGACCTGGGTCCGTACGTGAACGGGCTAAAGGGTCGCACTGGGTCTCGCTAAGAGATCGAGCGCCGTCAGCCAGGGCACTCAAGCCCTTCCCGTGCTGCTTCGCCGGTCACGGGACTCACGAGTCAGAAGGCTGCGCAGTCAGTCCTCACCACATAAGATTTGGCGTGTTGAAAGGATGAATCCATGATGATCGTGATGAAGGAGACCGCGACCGACGAAGAGGTCGAGGCGGTCGTCGAGAAAATCGAGCGAGCGGGCGCGCTCGCCCACCGCAGTAAGGGCGCGCGCGTGACGGTGATCGGGGCGATCGGCGATGTCGAGCAGGACATCACCGTCGAGAGCCTGGGCCTGGAAGGCGAGCCCGGGGTCAACCGCGTGGTCCCGATCCTCAAGCCCTACAAGCTGGCCTCTGCGCAGATCACGCACGGCGAGCGAACCGTTCTGGAGATCGATGGGCGCAAGGTCGGGGGCGGGAACTTCGCGCTGATGGCTGGACCCTGCACGGTCGAGTCACGCGAGCAGACGCTTGAGACCGCGCGCGTCGTACGCGACGCCGGCGCTTCGTTCTTGCGGGGCGGCGCCTACAAGCCGCGCACCTCGCCCTACGCATTCCAGGGCCTCGGGCAGGAGGGCCTGCGGCTGCTGGCTGAGGCCAAGTTGGAGACAGGTCTGCCGATCGTGACCGAGTTGATGGACATGCGTGACATGGACGCTGTGCTCGAGGTCGCCGATGTGATCCAGATCGGCGCGCGCAATATGCAGAACTACCCGCTGCTGGCCGAGATCGGCCGCTCGGGGCGCCCGGCGCTGCTGAAGCGTGGGCTGTCCTCCTCGCTCGACGAGCTGCTGATGGCGGCCGAGTACATCCTCAAGGAAGGCAACCCAAACGTGATGCTTTGCGAGCGGGGCATTCGCACGTTTGAGACCGCCTACCGCTTCACGCTCGATTTGATGGCGGTGCCGGTGCTGAAGGAACTCTCACACCTGCCCGTGATTGTCGACCCGAGCCACGCCGCCGGTCGGCGCGACCTCGTGACGCCGCTGTCGCTTGCGGCCGCGGCCGTCGGGGCGGACGGCATCATCGTCGAGGTGCACCCGAAGCCCGAGGCCGCGATCTGCGACGGACCGCAGGCGCTGCGTGCCGAGGATTTCGCCAGCTACGCGACGGCGGTCGAGCAGGCGGCACAGCTGGCGGGCAAGGCGCTCAGCGCCGTCTGATGGGGTTGGTGCCGCTTCCTTGAACGTGGCAGTGCTGGGGGTCGGATTGATCGGCGGCTCCATCGGCCTGGCCAGCCGGCATCGCGCGGACGCGCACGTTTGCGGGTATGACCCCGACGAGCGCGTGCGCTCGCGTGCGCTCGAGCTCGGGGCGATCGATAGCGCCGCCGAGGACATAGCCAGCGCGGTGCGCGAGGCCGATGTGGTGTTCGTGGCGACACCAGTTGGTGCCCTGGCCGCGACGGTGCGCGAGGCGCTCAAGTTCGCCCCATCTGGCTCGGTCGTCAGCGACGTGGGCTCGACCAAGCGCGTGCTCGCCGACGCCGGAACCGATGAGCGCTTCATCGGCGGCCACCCGCTCGCAGGCGCCGAGACCTCGGGGGTCGAGCATGCGCGGGCGGATCTATTCGAGGGCGCTGTCTGGTACCTGACGCCGGCGAGTGAGAGCACCGCGGGTGTCCTCTACGAGCGCCTGCACCGTCTGCTGACGTCGATCGGGGCGCAGCCCACTGCGATCGACGCCGAGACCCACGATCGCCTGCTGGCAGCGGTCTCGCACCTGCCCCACGTGCTCGCTAATGTGCTCGTGGCGCAGGCGGCTGGCACGCTCGGCGAGGCGGCCCAGGGTCGTCTCCCGGCGGTCGGGCCGAGCTTCCGCGACACGACGCGGGTGGCCGGGGCGAACAGCGCGATTTGGACGGACATCTACACCTCTAACAGCGACGCCTTGGTCGCGGCGATCGATGACTTTTCGGCGCGCTTGGCCGAGGTCCGTGCGACGCTGCTCGCGCGCGATGCCTCCGCGATCACCTGTTGGAACGAGGCGGCACGAGCCGATCGAGAGAAGCTGCTCGGTACCGGCGTGGACGATGAGACGGTTGCCGAGCTACGTGTTTCCGTGCCCAACAAACCCGGTGTGATCGCGGAGATCGCGCTGGCGCTGGGTAGCGCCGGCGTAAACATTCTCGACATGGCGCTCGCGCCCTCGGAGGGCAATCGCCAGGGCGTCGTGGCGCTGTGGATCGCGGGCGATCAAGACAGCTCGCGCGCACAGCAGCTGGTCGCTGGGCTGGGCTATCCGGTGGCGCTCGCGTGAACCAGCGCTTCGAGCCCGTGCGTGGCCTGAGCGGCGAGCTGCGCGCACCCGCGGATAAGTCGATCTCGCATCGCGCCGCGCTGCTGGGCGCGATGGCCTCAGAGCCCGTACGGATCGAGCGCTACTTGCACGCCGCGGACACCGACTCCACGCTCGAGGCCGTGCGCGCGCTCGGTGCGCTCGTGGAGCTGCGCGACGATCAGGTCGTCGTGCGCGGGACCGGCCTGCGCGAGGCACGCGAGCCCGACGGGCCGATCGACGTCGGCAACGCCGGCACGCTGCTGCGGCTGCTGCCGGGGTGGCTGGCTGCCCAGGAGGGGCGCTCGTTCACGCTCGACGGCGACGAGTCGATCCGCCGCCGGCCCGTCGATCGGGTGGCGGAGCCGCTGCGCCTGATGGGCGCCCAGCTGAGCGCTCGCGAGGATCGCTTCACGCCGCTCATCGTGCACGGCACGCATCTACGGGCGATCTCCCACGAGCTGAACGTAGCCAGCGCGCAGGTGAAGTCTTGCGTGCTGCTGGCCGCGCTTGCCGCAGACGGTGCGACCACGTTGGGGGAGCCCTCGCGCAGCCGCGACCACACCGAGCGGATGCTGCTGCGCGCGGGCGTGGGCATCCATCGCAACGGCCGCCACGTCACGGTCGTCAACACCGATGAGCTGCTGCTCGACGGCGTGCGGGTCCCGGGCGACGCGAGTTCCGCGGCCTTCCTAGTTGCGGCCGGGGTGCTGGTGCCGCAGTCGCGACTGTTGATCGCCGACGTCGGCGTCAACTGGACGCGCACCGGCTTTTTGCGGATCGTGCGACGGATGAGGGGGATCGTGCTCGGCGATCTGGAGGACGAGACCGGCGAGCTCGTCGCGGAGGAGCCGGTCAGCGACCTGGATGTCGCCCATGGTGCGCTCGAGGGGACGGTCGTCGAGCCCGATGAGGTGCCGCTAGCGATCGACGAGCTGCCGCTGGTCGCGCTGCTCGGCTGCTTTGCCGAGGGCGAGACGATCGTGCGCGGGGCGCAGGAGCTGCGCATGAAGGAGTCCGATCGAATCGCCGGCGTGGTTGAGGGGCTACGCGGCCTAGGCGCAGAGATCGAGGCGACAGAGGATGGCTTTGCGGTGCGCGGCACCGGTGGGCTGCGCGGCGGCACGATCGACGCGCTCGGCGATCACCGCATGGCGATGATGGGCGCGGTCGCCGGACTGGCCTCGCGCGAGGGGGTCGAGGTGCTGGGCATGGAGGCGGCCGCGGTGTCTTACCCGGGCTTCGTCGATGACCTGGCCGCGTTGTGCTCGTAGCGATCGACGGACCGGCTGGAGCCGGCAAGTCGACGGTCGCGCGCGCTACCGCGCGAGAGCTGGGCTGCACCTATCTGGACAGCGGTGCGATGTATCGCTGCGTGGCGCTGCTGGCGCTCGCCGCCCCGGAGGTCAAGCCCGCGGAGCTGGCACGTGCCGCGCAAGTTGAGTTCGTCGAGCAGGATGGCGCGTCGCGCACGTTGCTCGATGGGAGCGACGTCAGCGAGCAGATTCGCTCGCCCGAGGTCTCCGAGGAGGCCTCGCGCGTGGCTCGCGACCCTGGCGTGCGGGAGGCGCTAGTCGCCAAGCAGCGAGCGCTGCTTAGTCAGGGCGACTGGGTCGCCGAGGGACGCGACATTGGCACCGTGGTCGCGCCCGATGCCGAGTTGAAGGTGTTCCTCACGGCCAGCGCTCAGGAGCGCGCTCGACGCCGCGCCGCGGAGCTCGGCGACGATCCCGCGCGGGTGCTCGCCGAGCAGACCGCCCGCGACGAGCGCGATTCCACGCGCAGTCACAGCCCGCTGCAGGCGGCCTCGGGCGCGGTCGTGCTCGACACGACAGGAGTTGGGATCGAGCAGGTTGTTGCGCGCATCGCCGAGCTTGCGCGCCGAAGTCGCCCAGGCGGCTAGGCGTGGGGGCGAACCGGGCTGGATCGCCTGTTGCGCGGTAGGGCCGCCGGAAGGGCCTGTCAGCCCGGTCATACTGCTTTGCATGAAGGTCGCAATCGTCGGCTACCCGAACGTCGGCAAGTCATCTCTGATCAATCGTCTCGCCGGCACCCGCCAGGCGGTCGTGCACGAGCGCCCAGGCGTAACGCGCGACCGCAACGAGATTGACTGCGAGTGGAACGGGCGTCAGTTCAAGCTGATTGACACCGGCGGCATTGACTTCCAGGATGAGGACCCGCTCGCGGGCTCAATCCGCGAGCAGGCGCGCGCTGGACTGGCCGACGCCCAGGTCGCGGTGCTGGTGGTTGACGCCCGGGCCGGGATGCGCCCCGGCGATCAGGAGATGGCTGATCTCCTGCGCCGCTCGTCGCTGCCGATGATCGTCGCCGCGAACAAGTGTGACGGTGTCGCCGACGTGCCGCTGGCCGCCGAGTTTCACGGGCTCGGACTGGGCGAGCCGATCGCCGTTTCTGCGTCGCAGGGCCTAGGCTCGGGGGACCTGCTCGACCGCATCGTAGAGCTCTTGCCGCCTGGCGATCAGGAGGCCGAAGACGACACGATCCGCCTGGCGGTGATTGGCCGGCCGAATGTCGGCAAGTCCTCGCTGGTCAACCGTTTCCTCGGCGAGGACCGCGTGATCGTCTCCGAGCTGGCGGGCACCACCCGCGATGCGATCGACATGCCGCTGCTGGTCGGCGAGCGCAAGCTGACGCTCATCGACACGGCGGGGATGCGCCGCCAGTCCAAGGTGGCCAACTCGGTCGAGTACTACACCGCGCTGCGCTCGCAGCGCGCAGCGGAGCGCGCCGACGTGGCGCTGGTCGTATGCGACGCGACCGATGGCGTAACCGCTCAGGACCTGCGCGTGGCCGAGCTGGCGATGAAGGCCGGCTGTGCGACGGCGATCGTGCTGAACAAGTGGGACATCCACGAGGGCGATGAGAGCGACCTCGACTACGAGCGCGCCCGCGTTGCTGAGAAGCTGCGGCTGCGCCCGCGAGTGCTGACCGCCAGCGCGAAGACCGGGCGTCACGTCGCGCGCATCCTGACCGAGGCGATCGTGCTCGGCGACCGCATGGCCGGGCGCATCCCCACGGCCGAGCTGAACCGCTTCCTCGGCGAGGCCGTGCAGGCCCGGCAACCGCCGGTAGGCACCCGCCGGGGCTCAAGTCAGCATCGCCTCAAGCTGATCTACATGACGCAGATCGCCCAGCGTCCGCCGCGCTTCGCGATCCAGGTGAACTCGCGGACGCGGGTGACCCGCGACTACGCCTACTTCATTGAGAACCGCCTGCGCGCGCGCTACGGGATGGACGGCGTGCCGCTGATCATCGACTTCGTGGAACGCGGACAGCGCGGGCGCCACGACAATGCCCGAGCATTCGCCTAGACTTTCCCGACTTTTGCCCGACCTGTCGAACGCCGATCCTGGAGTGAATCGCTGCCCCTATGACCCAGTTTTCTGACAACGAATTCCTGTTCACGTCCGAGTCCGTCACCGAGGGACACCCTGACAAGATCGCCGACCAGATCTCAAACGGCGTCCTCGATGCGGTCCTTCGTGACGAACCGTACGGCCGCGTGGCCTGTGAGACGCTCGTCAACACCGGCCTGATCGTCGTCTCGGGCGAGATCTCGACCGAGACCTACGTGGACATCCAGGAGGTCGCGCGCGAGACCGTGCGCAAGATTGGCTACACCGACGCCGATCTCGGCTTCTCGGCCGACTCCTGTGCCGTGCTGAATGCGATCGACAAGCAGTCACCCGACATCGCCCAGGGTGTGGACAAGGCCTATGAGGCGCGCACCGACGCGAGCGACGACGACGAGCTTGACGTTGCGGGCGCGGGTGATCAGGGGATGATGTTCGGCTACGCCACGAACGAGACCGAGGCGCTGATGCCGCTCCCAATCTCGCTGGCGCACCGCCTGGCCGAGCGTCTCTCGGCAGTGCGCAAGGCGGGCACGCTCGACTATCTGCGGCCAGACGGCAAGACGCAGGTCAGCGTGCGCTACGAGGACGGCAAACCGGTGGAGATTGAAAAGCTCCTGATCTCCACCCAGCACGCCGAGGGTGCGGAGGCGCTGATCCCGGACGACCTCTGGGAGCAGGTCGTCGTGCCGATCCTGCCGAAGGATCTCTATGACGCGACCAAGTTGCGAAGGAACTTCCTGGTCAATCCCACCGGACGCTTCGTGATCGGCGGACCTGTCGGCGACGCGGGCCTTACGGGGCGCAAGATCATCGTCGACACATACGGCGGGATGGCCCGTCACGGTGGCGGTGCGTTCTCGGGCAAGGATCCCTCCAAGGTGGATCGCTCAGCGGCCTACGCGGCGCGCTGGGTGGCCAAGAACATCGTCGCCGCGGGACTGGCCGAACGTGCGGAAGTGCAGGTCGCCTACGCGATCGGCGTCGCGCACCCGGTGTCGGTCATGGTGGAGACCTTTGGTACCGAGTTGGGGGGCTGCACTCGCGGCCAGATCGCACGTGCCGTGGACGAGGTCTTCGACCTGCGCCCGGGGTCCTTCCGCGAGGAGCTGGACCTGCACCGCCCGATCTACCAGAAGACCGCGGCCTACGGCCACTTCGGCCGCGACGACGCGGACTTCACCTGGGAGCGCACCGACAAGGCCGACGCGCTAAAGGCCGCCGCCGGCTCGTAGGGCGCGCGGCGCGACGGTCGCCTCGGCGCGAGCACAGCCGGCCAGGATGGCCGGCCAGGTAATGGTCGTGGCGGCCGGAGCGTTCACAAATTGAAGCCAGAAGCGTAGGCCGGCTCGACTAGGAGGCAGGATGCCGTTCTCTGCGCCGTCCCCGCCCGCGGCGCGGTCCGACCATCGCTCTAGTGTCCGAGTCATGCCGTCGATCGCCCAGGTCGAGCCAATGACGACTGCCCGCGCGCTGCGGGGGCCGTTTGACTATCGCCTGCCCGAGGAGCTGAGTGGCGGCGCGGTCGGGGTCGGCTCGATGTTGGTCGTTCCGTTCGGCCGCCGGCAGGTGCTGGGCGTCGTCGTGGGTCTGGCCGAGTCAAGCGAGATAGCCACCGAGAAGCTGCTGGCGCCGCTGCGTGCGCTCGAGCTGGGCGTGCCCGCAGAGATGGTCGCGCTCGCGGAATGGATCGCCGCCGAGTACTGCTCGACGCTTGCTCGCGCTTTGACGCTGGTGCTGCCGCCGGGAGCGACGCGCAGGCTGAGCGGGCGCAAGCGACGCGCCGTCAAGCGCACTGATCATCTCGCGGTCGGGACGCGCGCACCGCAGCCGTTGTCGCTGAACGCGGACCAGCAGGCCGCGCTCGACTCACTGCAGACCGCGCTCGATCGGCGCACTGTCGAGCAGCGTCTGCTGCACGGGGTCACGGGCTCGGGCAAGACCGAGGTCTACTTGCGGGCCGCGGAAACCGCGCTGGCGCAGGATCGCGGGGTGATCGTGCTCGTGCCCGAGATTGCGCTCACGCCCCAGACGGTGGGGCGCTTCATCGATCGCTTCGGCAACACGGTCGCGGTACTGCACTCGCAACTGCGCCCCGGCGAGCGCTACGCCGAGTGGCGGCGCTTGCGCGAGGGTGAGGCTCGCATCTGCGTCGGCCCGCGCTCCGCGGTGTTCGCCCCGATAGAAGATCTCGGCCTGATCGTGCTCGACGAGGAGCACGAGTCCTCCTACAAGCATGAAGGAGATCCCCGCTACGACGCGCGAGATGTCGCCGCGGAGCGCGCGCGACGGGCCGGGGCCGTGCTGCTGTTGGGCAGCGCCACGCCGCGCGCGGAGAGTGAGCATCGTGTTCCTTCCTCGCTGTTGCCTCGGCGCGTCGACGGGCGTCCGCTGCCGCAGGTCGAGGTGCTCGACATGCGCGAGCAGACGCAGGGATTGCACCCAACTACCTCGCTGGCGCTCGCGCAGGTACGCGACGAGCGTGCGAAGGCGATCGTGCTCCTGAACCGGCGCGGCTGGTCAAACTTTCTCTCCTGTCGCTCCTGCGGACAGGTCTGGAGCTGTCCATCCTGCGACGTCGCGCTCGTGCTGCATCGCGGCGGCGGCTTCCTCGCCTGCCATCACTGCGGGCACCGCGAGCCCGCGCCCGAGCGCTGCGGCGTCTGCTCCTCGACGTCGGTTGCGCGCCACGGCGCTGGGACCGAGCGCCTGCAGCACGAGTTGGCAGCCGTGCTGGACGACGGCGGCTTCCCGATCTTCCGTCTCGATGCTGATGTGGCCGCGGGCGCCGGCGCGCCCGCGCAGGAGCTGGGCGGCCAGAGTGCGGTCGGCACACTGCTGCGCCGCTTCGAGGCCGCCGATTGTGGGGTGCTGATCGGCACGCAGATGGTGGCCAAGGGGCATGACTTCCCCGACGTCACGCTTGGCGTAGTGCTCGACGCCGACGCCACATTGCGTTTTCCAGACTTTCGCGCCGAGGAGCGCACATTCGCGCTGATCGCACAGCTCGCGGGCCGCGTCGGCCGTGGCCGCGAGGGCCGCGTGCTAGTGCAGACGATCGCTCCGCAGGCACGCGCGATCGGCCACGCGGCCCGACACGACAGCGAGGGGTTCCTGCGCGGCGAGCTGCAGCGACGCGACGCGCTGGGCTACCCGCCCTTCTCTCACCTCATCCGTGTCGTCTGTTCGGCCGAGCGCTCTGGGCCCGCCCACGCAGCGGCGATGGCGATCCGCGATGCGATCGCATCGAGCTCCGTGGCCGGCGATACCCGCCAGCAGCTGAGCCTGCTCGGCCCGGCGGCGCTGTTCCGACTGCGGGGGCGCGAGCGCGAGTCGCTGGTGATCAAGGCGGGCGAGCGGCTGCCGGCGGTGCGGGCGATCGGCCAGGCCGTGGAGCGCGTCGCGGGCGCACGCGAGCATCGCGGCGTGCACTTCAGCGTCAACGTCGATCCGCAGTAGCGAAGAAGACCCTTTCCCAACGGTCGATTACCCGCTACCTTTCGGATCCTCAAAATCGATTCGGGGGTGTCATGGAGGACTTGGCGGAGGCGGTCGTGTCTGGTCGGACGGTTCGAGGGTTCGCCCGAGTCGCGGCCTCGTGCAGGCGCTGGGCGCTCGGCCTCGCGATACCTGCACTGCTGCTGGCGCCGGCTGCGTCGGCCTCCGCGGGGGCCGCTTTGCCCCGCCGCGCGACGGGCTACGCGGAGGCGGTGGAAGCCTGTCCGCAGTCCCAGCCCGGCTTCGACCGCTGCTTCGCGCTCGTACGCAAGCCCGTGGCGCGCCCTGCCGCGGGCGCCACGGCGCCGGAAGTGAAGCCTTTCGTCGCGGGCGCCGGAGCTGCCCTGGTCGGCCCCGCCGGGGGACTTACGCCCGAAGATCTTGCCAGCGCCTACGGCTACACGCCCACGGCTGACGGCACGGGCGAGACGGTCGGGATCGTCGACGCCTTCGACGACCCCAGCATCGCCTCGGATCTGGCCGAATTCGACACGCACTACGGGCTCCCCGCCTGCACGACGGAAAACGGCTGTCTGAGGAAGGTAGGCCAGTCGGGCGGCTCGGTGCCGGCGGCCGACACCTCGGGCTGGTCGGTGGAGATCGCGCTAGACGTCGAGACCGTGCACGCGGCCTGTCCGAACTGCCACATTCTCCTGGTCGAGAGCAACAACAACAGCATCGCGAACCTCGCGACCGCCACCAACAGGGCGGTCGCGCTCGGCGCGAGCGTGGTCTCGAACTCCTACGGGGGCCCCGAGAGCTTCGAGGGGGCCTCCGAACGCTCGGCCTACGACCACCCGGGCGTTCCGATTCTTGCCTCGACCGGCGACGACGGCTACTACAACTGGCTCGACTCCAGCACGAACCTCCAGCAGGACGCGGAACTCCAGATGGCCAACTCGCCCGCGGCGTTGCCGTCGGTGATCTCCGTGGGCGGGACCACCCTCGAGCTCAACCCCAACGGCACTCGCGCGAGCGAGACCGCATGGGACGAAGCCGGCGGCGGCTGCAGCAAAGTCTTCGAAGCCCAGCAGTGGCAGCAGAACGTGGCGGGCTTCGCCTTCACGGGATGCGGCAAAAAACGACTCGACGCCGACGTCTCCGCGGTGGCCGACCCGAACACGGGCCTGGACATCTACGACACCTACGACTGCGGCGCCGAATGTGAAGGGCTCGACGAAGGCTGGGAGACGATCGGCGGCACGTCGCTGGCGGCGCCGTTCATCAGCTCGCTATACGCGCTCGCGGGCGGTGGCCACGGGCTTCCCTATCCGGCGGTGACGCTGTACGGACAGGCCGCTCGTTTCGACGTCACCGAAGGCGGAAACGGCGCTTGTGAAGGCGAAGCGTTCGAATGTAAAGGGATCAACTCGCTCGGCTTTGGCCGGGTCGACTGCGAAGGCACCACGGAGTGCGACGCGGGAGCAGGCTACGACGGTCCCACGGGCGTCGGCACGCCGGAGGGACTCGGGCTGTTCGAACCGGAGTCGCCGTCCGCCGCAATCTCCGCACCGGACGCGCTAACGGCTGGCACCGGCGCGAGCTTCAGCGTCGTCGGTTTCAACGACCCCTATCCCGGCGGCTCGGTCGGCTCGGCTTCGTGGAGCTGGGGCGATGGCAGCAGCAGCGGTGGCGCTACCGCCGGGCATGCCTACGCTTCGCCGGGCACGTACACCATCACGCTCGCGGTCACTGACCGCTATGGCGTCGAGGCCCCGCTCGCGACGAAGACCGTCAACGTCGCGCAGGCCCCGCGTGGACCGGAAGGCGGAGGCGGTGGAGGGGGTACGACGCCCGGCAACGGCAACGGCAACGGCAGCACAGGCACGACGCCCAGCGGCAGCACAGGCACGACGCCGGCCGGAGGCGGCTCGCAGGGGGTAGCCGGCTTCAACGCGGGCGCCACCGCGAAGCAACCGAGCGCGCGGCTGGCGAGCGTCTCGCTGAAGGCGAGCGCTGGCAAGGCGAAGCTAGAGATCGTCTGTGCGGCCTCGGGCGCGACTTGCTCTGGCACCGTCACGCTGACGATGAGTGCGGGTCACGCGGCGGGCGCCCGGCAGAAGCTCGTGACGCTCGGGAGCGCGTCGTTCACGATCGCGGCGGGAAAGACCGAGAGCGTTGTCGTGCGCCTCTCGGCCAAGGCTCGTGCGCTGCTGGCCAAGGGTCACGGGCTGAAAGCGCTGGCGACGTTGCAGCTGCATCAGGCGAGCGACACCGCACGTCCGATCAGCAGCGCCGTGACGATTCATGCCGTCGTCGTGACCCATCGCTCACGCTGAGGGCCGCCAGGGCGGCGGTTGGGCGATCGGCAGCCCTGGCTCCTAAACTTGGCCGTTATGAGCGACGCACGCAACGAGTCAGAGGCTCCGGAACTCGACGAGCTTCCGACCCCGGTCTCCGAAGATGCCGACGTGGAGGTCGAGCGCGAGCAGGACGCGCCCGAGGAGCTCGATGAGGAGACGCGGGCGCGACGCGACGCGGCGCTGCGCCAGGTACGCAAGCTGGGGGACCCCGTGCTGCGCGCGAAGGCACTCCTGGTCGAGCGCTTCGATGAGACGCTCGCGCGCGAGGTTGAGCGCATGGGTGCGTTGATGCACGATGCGCTGGGCGTCGGCCTCGCGGCCACGCAGCTCGGGATCCTGCACCGCGTGCTCGTCTACCAGGCCTATGCAGACGATCCACTGAGCGTGCTAGTCAATCCGGTGATCGAGTGGCGCAGTGAGGAGCTTGAGAGCGCCGAAGAGGGCTGCCTCAGCCTGCCTGGCGTGCACGTCGAGGTCGAGCGTGCGGCCCGCGTGCGCGTCAAGGCCCAGGACCAGCACGGCGCACGGCTGGAAATTGAGGCGGAAGGGCTGCCGGCGCGCGTAATCCAGCACGAGGTCGACCATCTCGATGGCGTGCTGATTCTCGATCGCATCTCGCGTGAGGCGCGCAAGGAGGCGATGCGGGCGATGCGCGAGGCGCAGGAGACGGCCGGCGCCGTCTAGCGGCCCGCCATCGCCTTGAGCATCGTCTTTCTGGGAACGACCGACTTCGCGGCGGCGATCCTCGAGCGTCTGGCCGAGCGCCCCGAGCACCGCCCGTCGCTGGTTCTCAGCAGGCCCGACCGCCCGCGCGGGCGAGGCCGCAAGCTGGCCGCGCCACCGGTCGCCGAGCGAGCGCGGGCGCTCGGGCTGGCGCTGGCCCAGCCTGAGCAGGTCAACAACCCCGAGACCGTCGAGCAAATCGCCGCGCTCGCGCCGCAGGCGGTTGTCGTCTGTGCCTATGGCGCGCTGATCAGAGAGCCGCTGCTCTCGGCCCAGGAGCTGTTGAACGTGCACCCCTCGCTGCTCCCGCGCTGGCGCGGCGCCGCGCCCGTCGAGCGCGCGATCATGGCCGGCGACGCGTGCACGGGCGTCTCGATCATGCGCCTCACAGCGGGCCTCGACAGCGGGCCCGTGTGCCTCGCCGAGCGCGAGCCGATCCGCGCCCAGGACACCTACGCCTCGCTGGCCGCGCGACTGCAGTCGCGCGGAGCCGAGCTGCTGCTGCGCGTGCTGGACCTGATGGCCGAAGGCAATCCCTTGGCGTTTGTCGAGCAGGACGAGCAGGGCGTTACCTACGCCGAGAAGGTCGGGCCCTCCGACCGACTGCTCGACCCAGAGCGCCCGGCGAGTGAGCTGGAGCGCGTGGTGCGCGCGCTACATCCGCATATTGGCGCCCGCGCTGCGCTGGCGGATGGCGCCATGCTGGGCGTGCAGGAGGCCTCACTCGCCCCGGCTGACACCAAGCGAGCCCTGGGGGGTGCGCTTGGTGTCCTTGCCCATGACGGTCGTCTGTTGCTGGCCTGCGCCGACGGTGCGCTGGAGCTAGGCGTCGTGCAGCCGCCGGGCGGGCGTCCGATGGAGGCGAGCGCCTACCTCCGCGGTCACGGTGCGCAGGGACGCGCATAGCGAGTTGCGCTCGGAGGGATCGCGATCTCGGCTGGCAGGCGCGGGTCCGCCACGGCGGTGTGTGCCTCGCTTACGATCGGGATCACGCCCGCCCAGACCGGCAGCTCGTAGTCGGGCTCGTCGTCCAACGGCGGACCCGTTCGCACCTTCGCGGAGGCCTCCTCGATCGGGAGCGCCAGCACCGCAGTGGCCTTCAACTCGTTCTCATTCGGGCCCCGCGCTTCGGCCCAGCGCCCAGGCACGATGTGTTCGACGATCGCCTCAAGCGCGGCCAGCTTCTCATCCGGTCGCTCGATCAGTCGCGCGTGGCCGAGCACCATCGCCGAACGGTAGTTGGCCGAGTGATGCATCACCGCGCGCGCCAGCACCAGCCCGTCTAGCAGCGAGACCGTCAGGCACGCCGGCAGGCCGTCCTTCAGCGCGCTCAGCGTGCGGCTCGCGGGTGAACCATGTAGGTAGACGGTGTCGCCGCTGCGGGCGTGAAGCGTTGGGATCACGAACGGCTGGCCGTGCTCGTCGGCGATGCCCAGGTGGGCAATCAGTGCCTCGTCCAGGATCGCGTCAATGACCGCGCGATCATGGCTACCTCGTTCGCGCTTACGACGCAGGCGAACGCGCTCGGAAGGGGGAGCCTGCTCGGGCGCCTGCACCCGCTCCTGCTGAGATGACACGCGTCTCTCCGATCTGTCATAGTACAGATTAGTGACTGATCTGAAACAGTATCGGATCACGGCGGCGAATGCGGCGGAGTTGGCGCGCAGTATTGAAGCCGCCGTGGCGGAGGGAAGGCTTGCCCCGGGCCAGCCCCTGCCCTCGGTCAGGCGACTCGCCGCCGAGGTGGGCTTGAGCCCTGTGACCGTAGCGGCTGGGCTGGCGGAGCTGCGCCGTCGCGGCGTTGTCGTCAGCGAACCCCGGCGCGGTTCGCGCATTGGTGAACGCCCTCCAATCGGCGCGAGTCGGGCGCCGCTGCCGGTTCCGCCGGGCGCCCGCGACCTCTCGCAGGGCAACCCCGACCCGACGCTGCTGCCGGACCTCAAGCGCGCGCTCGCAGGCACGAACCTGCCGCTGCGCCTGTACGGCGAGCCGGCGACGCTGCCTGAGCTGGCGGCTCTGGCGAGCGAGCGGCTCGCGGCCGATGGGATCGTATGTGAGGCGCCATCCGTGGTCGGTGGGGCGCTGGACGGGATCGAGCGCGTGATCGACGTGCATCTGCGCCCCGGCGATCGCGTCGCGGTCGAGAACCCTGGCTACGCGGCGCTGTTCGATCTGCTGCGCGCACGTGGCCTCGCGCTCGAGCCGGTCACGATCGACGAGCGTGGGATGCGACCGCGCGAGCTGGGAGCCGCGCTCGATCGGGGCGCCAGTGCGGTGATCCTCACGCCGCGCGGGCAGAATCCCACCGGCGCCGCGCTCGATCCCGAGCGTGCCGCGCAACTTCGCGGTCTGCTCGCCGCGGCCCCGGAAGTGCTGGCGATCGAGGACGATCACCTCGGCGAGGTCGCCGGTAGCCCGTTGCACGCGGTCGTTGCCGGTCGCGAGCGCTGGGCGTCCGCGCGCTCGGTTGCTAAGGCGCTCGGCCCCGATCTGCGCGTGGCACTGCTAGCGGGCGACCCGCAAACCCTGGCGCGCGTGCAGGGTCGCCAGCAGTGTGGGCCGGGCTGGGTCAGCTACATCCTGCAGCGTCTGGTGCTCGGGCTGTGGCAGGACCCTCATGTGCATGAGCTGACCGAACGCGCCAGCAAGACCTATGCCACACGACGCGCGTGCCTGCTGGATGCGTTGAGCGACCGTGGGATCGAGGCCACCGGCAGTTCGGGCCTAAACGTGTGGGTTCCCGTGCCGGAGGAGACCGGCGTCGTGGGCGCACTGTCCGAGCGCGGTTGGGTGCTCGCGCCCGGCGCCCCTTATCGCCTAGCGGGCAGTGCTCCCGCGGTTCGCATCACGATCGCCACGCTCACGGAGGAGGAGTCTGCGCGTCTGGCGACCGATCTCGCCGACGTCTGTGCACCCGCGCGTGCGGCGCGCGCCGGATGACCTCGATCGCGCGATCATGCGCGCCATGAGCGAAAAGCCCGAGAGCCGCGACACCCGGCCCGCACGAGCTTCACGTCCAGGCCCATCCGCTCGTCGCGCATCAGGGGCTGGTGCTCCTACGATCGCACCCGCGCGCAGTTGTGCCTTCGTGGTGCTGCGGCGCGTGTTCGAGCACGGCGCCTACGCGGAGAAGGCGCTGCAGGCGGAGTCGGGGCGGCTCGATCGCCGCGACAGGGCGCTGGCGATGCGGCTCTCCTACGGCACGATCCAGCGCAAGGGCACGCTCGACTACCTGATCGGCCAGCTCGCGGAGCGCCCGGTAGAGCGCCTGGACCCGCCGCTCCAGGCGGCCCTGCGGCTGGGTCTCTACGAGCTGCTGTACCTGTCTGGTTCGCCCGACCGCGCGGTCGTCGCCGACGGGGTAGAGCTCGCGAAGCGCAACGGCCGCGGCGGGCATGGGCTCGTCAATGCCGTACTCAGGCGAGCCGCGCGCGAAGGGCCCAAGGCGCTGCTGGGCGCGCTCAGCGATGCGACCCCCGCCGAGGCGGCGGTCATGCATTCCCACCCGGAGTGGATCGCGCGCCTGTGGTGGGAGCGGCTAGGCGCCGAGGGCGCCCGTGCGCTGCTCGCCTACGACAATGAGCCGGGCGAGGTGGCGCTGCGGGCGAACACGCTTGTCACCGACGTCGATCGCCTTTCGCAGGAGCTGGCGACTGCGTCCGTGCTCACGCACCGCGACACACAGATCCCCGAGGCACTAGTGCTCGAGGGTGCCTTGGACATATACGACTCCCCGCTGTGGGGCCAGGGCGCGTTCATCGCGCAGTCCCGCGCGGCGATGCTCGTCGCGCATGCGCTGGCGCCGGCGGCGGATGAGCGTGTACTCGATCTGTGTGCGGCGCCCGGTGGCAAGGCGACGCATCTAGCGGCGCTGATGCAGGGCACGGGCAGCGTCCTGGCCATCGAGCGCAACCGCGCTCGCGCCGGTGCGCTCGAGCGCACCGCGCGGCGCCTGCACGCCCACAACGTGCGGGTCGAGTTGGGGAATGCCGCCGTCGCGCGCAGTGATGGGGTGGAGTTCGATCGCGTGCTCGTCGACCCGCCGTGCTCGGGTCTCGGTACGCTGCAGGCGCGCGCGGACCTGCGCTGGCGCCTGAGCCCCGAGCGCGTCGAGCAGATGGCCGGTCTGCAGGCTGCAATTCTGGCCGCGGGCGCCGAGGCTCTCCGTCCGGGAGGCGTGCTTGTCTACTCTACGTGCACGATCTCAACGATCGAGAACGAGCACGTGATCGCAAACTTCCTGGAATCTCACGCCGACTTCAGCCTCGACGATCTCGTCCCCGAGCTGCCCGCGTTTGCAGATGACGGCTCCTCGGAGCATGGCCTGCCGGGCACGGCGCTGACGTTGCCCCACCGCGATCGCACGGCCGGCTTCTTCATCGCGCGAATGCGCAGGAGCTGAGGCGTGGAGGGCGAGCCCCCGAACGCTCCCGCGAAGGCAGTCGTCGATCTCGGGCCGCAGTGCCCGAACTGCGGCGAGCCCTGGCTGCGCCCAACGAACCTGCCGGGCCGCTACCGCTGCGTCTACTGCCTGCACCGCTTCGAGCTGACATCGGTTTGTCCGAACTGCGGCGAGCACTCCACGATCGTGCGCATGTCCTCGACCGCGATCATGAAGTGCAATCACTGCGGCGACAGCATGCTCCAACCCATATGAGTTCTCTGGCTAGTGAGCTGCTGGGCACGGTGCGGGTAGCGCCGTCGATCCTGTCCGCGGACTTCGGGCGCCTGCGCGAGCAGGTCGGCGAGGTGCTGGCGGCGGGCGCGCGGGTGATCCACGTTGACGTGATGGATGGCCACTTCGTGCCGCCGATCACGGTCGGGCCGCTGGTGGTCGAGGGTCTGGCGCAGCAGGCGCGTGACGCGGGTGCGATGCTCGACGTGCACCTGATGATCGAGCGCCCCGAGCGCCATGTCGCGGAGTTCGTGCAGGCCGGCGCGGACTCGATCACTTTCCACGCCGAGGCCACGCCCCACGTCGCCTACGCGGCCAACCTGATTCGCGAGAGCGACGCTTGTGTGGGCGTGGCGATCAATCCCGGCACGCCGGTGGGTGCGCTGTCGGAGGTCGCGGGGCGGATCGACATGGCCTTGTGCATGACGGTCAACCCCGGCTGGGGCGGGCAGACCTTCATCGAGCACTCGCTCGACAAGCTTCCGCGGGTGCGCGCGATCCTGCCCGAGGGCGTCGCGGTCCAGGTCGACGGTGGCGTCGCGCCCGACACCGCGCCCGCCTGTCGCCAAGCTGGGGCAAACGTGTTCGTCGCGGGCTCGGCGATCTTCGGCGCCGCGGATCCCGGCGAGGCCTACCGGGCGATCGCGGCGTCCGTCGGCGCGGCCTGAGTCCCCTGCCGGTAGAGCAGCGTCAACGCCAGTGCCAGCACCGCGGTTGCGCCCGCGTAGCCGATCTCGGCGCGCAGCAGCTGTTCGGAGATCGCGGGGATCAGCATCCAGGCGACGAATAGGACCGCAGCCAGCAACCAGCAGCCCGCGGCAGCGCGGGCGCGGTCACGCGCGAGCGCGGCCTGGTTGAGGGCGCCCGAGCACAGGTGCAGTCCCATGCCGATGCCGATCAGCGCCAGCCCCGTGCCTTTGTAGTCGAAGTTCTGCCCGAAGAACACGTGCTTCAGCGCGAACGGCCCCACGATCAGCAGGCCAAGCGCCACCACCGCCGCGAAGCCGACAATCGCCAGCACAGTCGTACGGATCGCGCGTGCGAACGCGGCATGGCCCGCGGTTGCCTCCAGCCCCGTCAGGTGCGGCAGCAGCGAGGTCTGGATCGCCTGGAATAGCTGCAGCGGCGCGCGCGCGATCAGCAGCACGTTGAACACGATGCCCGCCAGCGCCTTGTTCGGCGAGGTCGCGTCGACCGTCAGCACCGCCGCGTTCAGGAGCGTCTGCTCGGAGAGCATGATCCCCGAGACCCACACCGCGAAGCCGCCGCCACGACGCAGTGACAGGTCGTCGTGCGCGGCGGTCTCCTGCACGCCCTCGGTGCCCGGTCCCGCCAGCGCGGCATCGGCCTCGTCGACCGTGATCGGAGTCCCATCGAGTGCACCGCCCCCACCACGCGCGAACGCGAGCGGCACCACCACTAGCGAGACGAAGGGCGCCGCCGCGATCCCCAGCGCCACCGCGGTCTGTCCGCTCGCGATCCCGATCGCGACCGCGAGCGCGAAGCAAATCCGCGAGACCGACTCCATCAGCACCAGACCACCAAACAGCGCGAAGCGTTCATGGCCCGCGAGCCAGCCACGCGCGAAATAGCTGGCGGCATAGGCCAGCGTCCCGACCACCAACACCACATAGAGCGCTTCTTCGTGTTCAAAGACGTCGTCGATCAGCGTGTCGTGTAGCGCTAGCGCCACGACCAGGAAGATCAGCGCAAACAGGCCCTGGATCAGCATCGGCACGCGCAGCGAGTGCGCCGCTGCGCCACCCGCCCGGGCCCGGGCGCGGCGTTCGGCGATCGTGCGCGAGAGCAGCTGTTCGATCGGCCGGTAGATCACCGAGATGATCACGAACATCACCGACCACAGCAGGTCGATTCGCTTGGCCGACTGTTCTCCCAGCACGTGGCTGGCGATCGAGAAGTAGGCGAAGGTCAGCAGCCCCGTGGAGGCGATGCCGATCGAGAGGATCCTTGCGCCCCGGCCGTATGAGCGCCCTTTCTGCTCGGCCTCCCGATTCGCCACGGGCGCGCTAGAGCCGGACAAGCAACATCGTCCAGGGGAACGGCGAGCGCAGCTCGACGACCTCGCCGTGGCGCGCCAGCAGTCGCGCGAACGAGCGCTTGGACCAGTGGTTGAGGTGCCCGGGCGTGTTGCCGAGCTGTGGGATGTAGGCCCCGCGCGCCATGTTCAGCATCCGCCACAGCGGCTCGCGCGGGACCGAGACCAGCAGATGGCGCTCCGCGCAGCGGGCCATCTCCGCGACGGTGTGCTCGGGGTTGGGCACGTGCTCGAGCACCTCGATCGCGCTCGCGAGGTCGAACTCGTTCTCGGCGAACGGCAGGTCCTCGGCGGGCATCGTGCGGTATTCGAGGTTCGGCGCCTCACGGGCGGCCCAACCGGCCTGGATCGACTCCTCCTCGAGGTCGATGCCCACGACGCGGGCCGCTGGGCGCTCGAGCGCCCAGCGCTGCACGAGCACGCCCTCGCCGCAGCCCACGTCGAGCAGCGACCGCGGCCGCGCGCGGCTCATCAGCTCGTCCAGCGTGCGCTCGAAGCCGCCCATCAGGCGGCGCACCACGGGGTTGGTAGAGCCGTACTTGTCGTAGGTGTTGCCGGTGACGATCCCGTCCTCGGAGACGGTCACGCCGCTCACAGGTGCATCGCCTCCTCGCGCTCGGGCTGCCCCGGTTCGTAGTGCGAAGGCGCGACGCCGAGCTGCAGCTCGATCCGCCGCACGCGCTCGAAGGTCTTTTGTGTCATCACGCGCTGGGCCGCCAGCAGGTCGCCGATCACGCCCAGCGCCCACAGCACGACCGCGGCGATGAACAACACGGCGCCGAGGATCAGCGACTGCACGTGGCCCTTGCCGTTGCCGTCGATATAGGCGACCAGGAAGCGGATCCAGACCGCGATCGAGGCCAGGCCGATCAGTAGCGCCAGGCTCCAGAACACGCGCAGCGGCTCGTATTGGGCATAGATGCGGAAGATCGAGACCGCGTTGCGTCGCACGTAGGCGCCCATCGAGGGGAACAGACGCGACTCGCGGGTCTTGGGATTTGTCCTGACCGGCACGTGGTCCACCGCCACGAGCAGCTTGCCCGCCTGGATGATCGTCTCCAGCGTGTAGGTGAATTTCGAGACGACGAGCATCTGGATCGCGGCCTCGCGGTTGTAGGCCCGAAAGCCCGAGGTCGTGTCGGGCACCGAGGTCGATGAGGCCTGGCGCACGACCCACGAGCCCAGCCGCTGCAATGACTTCTTCAGCGGCGAGAAGTGATCGATCCCCGTGACCTCGCGGTCGCCCACGACCATATCGGCGCGTCCCGCGAGGATCGGTGCAACCAGGCGCGCGACGTCCGGTCCGTAGTATTGGTTATCGGCGTCGGTGTTCACGATCACGTCGGCGCCCAGCTTCAGCGCCGTGTCGATGCCGGCCTGAAAGCCGGTCGCAAGTCCCTTGTTGTTGGTCAGGCGCACGAGGTGGTCCACGCCGTGGGCGCGGGCCACCGCGACGGTCTCGTCGGTCGAGCCGTCGTCGATCACCAACCACTCGACGACGTCGAATCCCGCCACTTCGCGTGGCAGGTCGGCGAGCGTCTGGGGAAGCTGATCTGCCTCGTTGAAGCAGGGGATCTGGATGATGAGCTTCATCGGCTGGATTGCCTAGACTTGGCTTCCGGCAGTATCCCAAAGCGCGACCACGGTCCCTGACACCGGGCGTGCGGGCGGCGCCGGCGCCGGTGCTCGCGCCGGCCGAGTCTCGATGGAAAGCGCGACGCTCACCCGGCACAGACCGGGCTCGATCCGGCTGGGGCCGCTACGCGCCGTGCGCGCCAAGACCTGGGCGAAGCTCGCCTTCGCGGCGATGTGCGTCGGCGCGCTGATCGGCTACTTCGTCTACCCGACCTACCCCACCTACGACTCGTTCTACGCGCTGCTCTGGGGCCGGGACCTGCTGCACGCGCACCTGCCCGACTTCCGCGTCTACCGGGGGCCCACCGAGCACCCGCTGGCGATCGCCTTCGGCATGTTCTGCTCGATCTTTGGCCAGGGCGGGGCGCGCCTGATGGTGCTGGGCTCGATCGGCTCCTACGTCGCGCTGGTCGCGGGCATCTACCGCTTGGGGCGGCTCTGCTTCGGCCCGGTGGTCGGGCTCGTGGCGGGCCTCTTGGTGCTGAGCCGCTTCTTCCTGGAGAACCTCGCGGCGCAGGGCTACCTGGACATCTCCTACGTCGCGTTGATCGTCTGGGCGGTGGTGATGGAGGTCGAAAGGCCGCGCCGCGGCTGGCCCGTGCTGGGGATGCTGGCCCTGGCGGGGCTGCTGCGCCCGGACGCCTGGCTCTTGGCGGGCGCCTACTGGCTGTGGTGCGTGTGGCCCACGAAGGCGAACCGCATCTCGATGCAGCGGCGCGTGGCCTATCTGGCCCTGGCGGCGATCGGGCCCGTGGTGTGGGTGCTGGTGGATCTGATCGTGACCGGCAAGCCCTTCTACTCGCTGAACTCGACCGCGGGCCTCGCGCAGGAACTCGGGCGCACGCAGGGGCTGGCCAGCGTGATCGGGTCGGTCTGGACCTTCGCGGTGCGGATCGACAAGCTGCCGGTGCTGGCGGGGGCGATCATCGGCGTGGGCCTGGCGATCTGGCTGACGCCGAAGCGCACGCGCACGCCGCTGGTGGCGCTGATCCTGCTGCTGGGCGTGTTCGTGCTCGAGGGGGCAGCGGGCGCCTCCGTGATCGACCGCTACCTAATGGGCGCGGCGATCATGCTGGTGCTGTTCTGCGCCGTGGCGATCGGCGGCTGGGCGATGCTCGAGCC
The DNA here is from genome assembly GCA_963697725.1 of uncultured Solirubrobacteraceae bacterium. Classification (GTDB taxonomy): domain Bacteria; phylum Actinomycetota; class Thermoleophilia; order Solirubrobacterales; family Solirubrobacteraceae; genus Palsa-744. The sequence continues at coordinate 2,012,464 of OY969096.1, read as the reverse complement.
CGGCACGTGGATGCGCCGTTTGTGGATGGCGGGCGCGGCGCTGCTGGTGATCTACGGCGCGACCTCCGCCGCCACGACCCTGAACCTGACGAGCTTGCGCAACACGCTGGCCTACCACGAGGACTTCCACAAGGGCCTCGCCGTCGCCCTGCACGACCCCGCGGTCGAGCGCGAACTGAAGCGCTGTCCGCTGCTGACGCTGCCGAACAACAAGCTGATCCCCGATGCGCGCTGGATCCTCGACACCCGTAACCAGCACGACATCGTCGCCCGCAGTCAGGCGCGTGCTGACGTGGGCAAGGGCTCGCACGCGCTGGAGAACCGCATCAAGCGCGGCAGTATCGCGGTGTTCCCGCTGGGCAGCGCGGTCTTCTACGAGGCGATCGTCGACGTGGGTGACGATGCGCGCGATCAGATCCCACAGAACGGCTACAGGCGCATCTTCACGAGCCGCTACTACGCGATCTATGGCAACTGCTGAGCTCCCCCGCCGCTGGGCCTGGCCCGCGCTGGGGGTGGTGCTCGCGGGCGGCCTGGGCCTGCGCCTGTGGGGTGTGCAGCAGGGGCTTCCCTACGCTTATAACACCGACGAGGCCGATCACTTCGTGCCGCGCGCGGTGGCGATGTTCGGGCACGACCTGAACCCGCACTACTTCGCGAACCCCCCGGGCTTCACCTACGTCCTGCACTACTTGTTCGCGCTCGCCTACGGCGGCGCGGACGGGGTGCGCCACGCGTTTGTGCACCACCCGACCGAGGTCTACACGCTGGCCCGCGTCGCGGCGGCCCTCTTGGGCGTGCTGGCGCTGTGGCTGCTCTACCTGACGGGCGCGAGGCTGTTCGGCCGTGCGGTCGGGCTGCTGGCGGCGGCGGTCGAGGCCGTGGCGTTCCTGCCGGTGTTCTACTCGCACCTGGCGCTGAACGACGTGCCGACGCTGGCGCCCTTGACGCTGTCGCTGCTGGGCAGCGCGGGGGTGCTGCTCAAAGGCCGCAAGCGCGACTACGCGCTGGCGGGCGTGGGGTTGGGGCTGGCGTGTGCGACCAAGTACACCGCGGGGATCGTGCTGCTGCCGTTCATCGCCGCGGTGGCGGCGCGCGTCCTGTGGCGGGGCGACTCGGAACCCGACCCCGAGGCCAACCCCGGCTCCAGCTCCGACCCCGACCCCGCATCCAAACCCGGCCTTGGCACCAACTCCGAGGAGCGCTCGAAGCCCCTGCTGCACGCCGCGCTCGGCGTCGCGCTGATGGCGCTGCTGGCGTTCGCGGCCTTCTTCGCGGCAAACCCCTTCTGGCTACTGGACTACAAGGCCTTTCACGCGGAACTGGTCCACCAGTCCTCGCTCTCGGCCGAAGCCCAGGGCAAGCTCGGCGCGCCGAAACGGGGCGGCCTCGTCTACTACCTGTGGTCGCTGAGCTGGGGCCTCGGTTGGCTGCCCGCGCTCGCGGCGCTCGGCGGCGCGGTCGCGATCTGGTGGCGCAGGCAGGCGCTCGGTTGGCTGCTGGTGCCCGCGCCGATCCTGTTCCTGGCGTTCATGGGCCTTCAGGGCCGCTACTTCGGGCGCTGGCTGATGCCGATCCTGCCGCTGCTGTGCCTGCTGGCGGCGTTCTTCGCGCTACAGGCCGCGGCCTGGATCGCTGCGGCGATCCGCCCGCACCGCAGAGCCGTGGGGCTCGCGGCGGCGGGCGTGCTGGCGGCGCTGCTGCTGGCCCAAGGGCTCGTCTACAGCGTCCACTCCGGGCTCGTGCTGGCGCGCGCGGACACGCGCAACCTCACCCGCGAATGGATGCTCGAGAACCTGCCGCGCCGCGCGCGGATCGTGGCGGAGCCGATCTCGCCAGACGGGTGGGCGCGCGAGTACCCCGGCAGCGTGCCGCCGAGCGAGAACCCCGGCGTGTGGCGCAAGTACCCGGACCTCGTCAGCCGCCTGTCGCCGAGCGATCCCTCGGGCCCGCTGCTCGAACACGGCTTGAAGATCGTGGGCCTTGAGAACTACGTGCGCACGCTGAGCCCGGCGCTGGTGGACTACTACGAACAGCGCGGCTACTGCTGGGTCGTAAGTGGCTCCACGCAGTCGGGCCGGGCGTTCGCGGATCCGCGCGCGGTGCCGCTGGCGATCGCCTACTACCGCGCGCTGAAAGAACGCGGCGAAGTCGTATTCCGCTCCTCGCCCTACGCCGCCGGCGCGGGTCCGGTGCCGTTCGGCTTTGACTGGAGCTTCGACTACTACCCGCTGGCCTACCACCGGCCGGGGCCCACGATCACGATCTACCGCCTACGCGGGGGCAGGTGTGCGCGCTGAGCAGGGTTATCCTGAGAGCTTGAGATGACGATCAGCACCGACACCGACAGGGCACACATGGCGCGGGCGATCGAGCTGGCGGGCAACGGCACGGGCTCGGTGAAGCCGAACCCCGTGGTGGGCGCGGTGATCGCCCGCGGTGAGGAGGTGCTGGGTGAGGGCTGGCACGAGCGCTACGGGGCCGCCCACGCGGAGGTTAACGCGATCGAGGCCTGTGGCCTTGAGGACCTGAGCGAGGCGACGCTGTACGTGTCGCTGGAGCCCTGCTGCCACGAGGGCAAGACGCCGCCCTGCACGGACGCGATCCTGCAGGCGGGGATCAGGCGCGTGGTCGTGGGCTCGGACGACCCGACCGAGAAGGCCTCGGGCCGGGGCCTGGGGATCCTGCGCGACGAGGGCGTGGAGGTGGTGCTGGCCGACGGTGAGCAGGCTACGCGGGCACGGCTGTTGAACCAGGCGTTCCGCAAGCACGCGCGCGTGGGGCGGCCGTGGGTGCTGTTCAAGTCGGCGATGACGCTCGACGGCAAGGTCGCCACGCGCACGGGCGACTCGCAATGGATCAGCGGCGAGGACAGCCGCGCGCTCGCGCATCACTGGCGGGCTTCGGTCGACGCGGTCGTGGTGGGGATTGGCACCGCGCTCGCGGACGACCCGCGGCTGACGGCGAGGCCCGAGGGCGAGCCCGCGGACCCCTCCGAGCAGCCGCGGCGCGTGGTGTTCGACACGCTGGGGCGGCTTCCGCCAAGCTCGCAGCTGGTCTCGGCCGCGAGCGAGATCCCCCTGACCGTGGTGGTCTCGCGCGCGGCGGCCCGCTCCGACACGGATGCGCTGGAAGCCGCGGGCGCCCAGGTGCTGGTCGCCACGGGCGAGAACGAGCCCGCGCGCGTGCGTTCGGCGCTCGAGCAGCTGGGCACGATGGGCGTGGCCTCGGCGCTGTTGGAGGGCGGCCCGCATCTGGCGGGCGCGTTCCTGGACGCGGGTGAGATCGACGAGCTGCGCCTGTTCCTGGCGCCTTTGTTGCTGGGCGGCAGCGCGGCGCGCGACCCGCTGGAGGGGATGGGCGTGGAGCGAATCTCCGAGGCGATGCGCGCCCTGAGCTTCGACTGCGAGCGTGTGGGCGGGGATCTGCTGATCTCCGCACGACTGCGCGAGTGGTGAATTTTTAATGATTAATCGAAATAAAAAAAGGCGCGGCGGATGTTCACGGGGCTGATCGAAGACCTGGGCAGCGTCAGCTCACTGGAGCTCGACGACGCGGGCGCGCGCGTGCGCATCGCCACGCGCCTGGCCGCGGAGCTCGGCGAGGGGGACTCGATCGCGGTCAACGGCGTCTGCCTGACGGCGACCGAGGTGCGTGCGGAGGGCTTCACGGCGGAGGTCATGTCTGAGACGCTGAGGCGCTCGTCGCTGAGCGCGCTGGCGCCCGGCGCGGCGGTCAACCTGGAGCTGCCGTTGCGTGCGAGCGACAGGCTCGGCGGCCACGTGGTGCAGGGTCACGTCGACGGCACGGGGACCGTCACGGCGATCGTCGCCGACGGGATCGCGCGCGTGCTCGAGGTCGAGGTCGAGCCGCGGCTCACGCGCTATCTGGTGGAGAAGGGCTCGGTGGCGCTCGACGGCGTCAGCCTGACGGTGAGCGCGATCGGCGAGCAGGGCTTCGCGGTCTCGCTGATTCCCGAGACCCTGCAGCGGACGAGGCTTTCAGACGTGGAGGTGGGGGCTGAGGTGAATGTCGAGGTCGACGTGCTGGCCAAGCACGTCGAGCGCCTAATGGGGTCGCAGGTGCAGGCACCGACGACCGAAGGAGTGTCATGAGCACAGCACGCACGACCACGCCGTTTGCGACGGTCGAGGAAGCACTGGACGAGATCCGCGAGGGAAAGATGGTCGTCGTCTGCGACGACGAAGATCGCGAGAACGAGGGCGATTTGGTGATGGCGGCACAGTTCGTGACGCCCGAGGCGATCAACTTCATGGCCAAGGAGGCGCGTGGCTGGATTTGCCTGGCATTGACGCCCGAGCGTTGCGAGGAGCTCGGGCTGGAGCTGATGACCGCGAAGAACGAGTCCGCCCTGCAGACGCCGTTCACGATCACGATCGAGGCGCGCCACGGCGTCACGACCGGCGTCTCTGCGCACGACCGCGCGCACACGATGCAGGTCGCCGTGGACCCCAACACCAAGCCCGAGGACCTGACCCAGCCTGGCCACGTCAATCCGCTGAAGGCCAAGCCCGGCGGCGTGCTCGAGCGTACGGGTCACACCGAGGCGAGCGTCGACCTCGCGCGCCTGGCGGGCCTGATCCCCGCGGGGGTGATCTGCGAGGTGATGAACGAGGACGGCTCGATGGCGCGCGTCCCCGACCTCGCCGAGTACTGCGAGCGCCACGACCTGAAGATGGTCACGATCGCGGACCTGATCGCCTATCGCCGGCGCAACGATCGGCTGATCGAGCGCGTGGTCTCCACGCGTCTGCCCACCACCTTCGGCGACTTCCAGGCGATCGGCTACCGCTCGATGATCGACGACAAGCACCACGTCGCGCTCGTGAAGGGCGAGGTCGCGGGCCAGGCCGACGTGTTGGTGCGCGTGCACTCGGAGTGCCTCACGGGCGACGTGTTCCACTCGCTGCGCTGCGACTGCGGCGAGCAGCTCGAGGCGGCGCTGGCGATGATCGAGCGCGAGGGCCAGGGCGTGCTGCTGTACCTCGCCCAGGAGGGGCGCGGGATCGGCCTCTTGAACAAGCTGAAGGCCTACCGGCTGCAGGAGGACGGCCTCGACACCGTCGAAGCCAACGAGCGCCTCGGCCTGCCCGCGGACCTGCGCGACTACGGGATCGGCGCGCAGATCCTGGCGGACCTGGGCCTGTCCTCGATCCGGATCCTCACCAACAACCCGAAGAAGATCCGCGGCCTGGAGGGCTACGGGCTGTCGGTCAGCGCGCAGATCCCGATCGAGCACGCGCCGAACGAGCACAACGAGTCCTACCTGCGCACGAAGGCCCAGCGCATGGGGCACACGCTGCACCACCAGGGGCTGAACCTCGACGCGGAGCTGCTGCACGCCGAGCGCGAGCACGACCGCGCCGAGCGCGAGCGCCCCGAGGGCGAGGAGGGCTAGTGGCCGAGCGCTATGCGATCGCGGTCGGTCGCTTCTATGAGGATCTTGCGAAACGCCTGGTGGACGGCGCGAAGACGGCGTTCGCCGAGGACGGTGAGCACGCGGTCGAGGTGTTCGACGTGCCCGGCGCGTATGAGCTGCCGCTCGCGGCGAGCTACGCCGCCCGCTCGGGCCGCTTCGCGGGTGTGGCCTGCCTGGGCGCGGTGATCAGGGGAGAGACCGACCACTACGAGTTCGTCTGCGCGGAGGCGGCGCGCGGGCTCATGCAGGTGCAGCTGGAGACCGGCGTGCCCTGCGCCTTCGGCGTGCTCACGGTGGAGAACATGGAGCAGGCGCTCGCGCGCTCGGGCGGCGGCAAGCGTGACCAGGGGCGCCACGCCGCCGAAGCCGTGCTGCAGATGGCGGAGCTTCGCGCTCGGCTCGCGACCGGCTAGACTGCCCGCGATGGCAAAGGTGTGTCACAGCTGCGGGAAGGGGCCGGCGTTCGGCAACAGCCGCAGCCACTCGATGGTCGCGACCAGGCGTCGCTTCGACCCGAACCTGCAGAAGGTGCGGATCCTCGTGGGCAAGGCGCCCCGACGCGTCTACGTCTGCACCCGGTGTCTCAAGGCGGGCAAGGTACAGAAGGCTGTCTAGCCTTTTCGGCGGACCGATGTCCGCCTAGCGAGCGACGTTCCGGCTGCGCAAGCTGATAAGACGTTCTCCGTGACAGATACGAATCTGGGCCGCTTTCGCACCGCTGTGGCGGGGGCGCTGGCGCATCTGGAATCTCGTCGCCAGGAGGTCAACGACCTGAACGTGTTTCCGGTGGCCGACGGCGACACCGGCGACAACATGGCCTTGACGCTGCGCGCGGTGCTCGAGGAGCTGGACCGTCTACAGAGCGATGGGCCCCGCACGATCGACGAGATTGGACGCGAGGAGATCGTCGAGTCCGTGGCGCGTGCGGCGCTGTTGGGTGCGCGTGGCAACTCGGGCGTGATCCTCTCGCAGCTGATCCGCGGCGCCGCGGAGGAGCTCGTCTCGCGGCCGGGCCAGCTGATCGACGCGACGCTGATCGGCGCGGCGCTCGCGAAAGCCGCGGACCGCGCCTACTCCTCGGTGCGCGAACCCGCCGAGGGCACGATCCTGACGGTCGCGCGCGAGATGGCGCACAAGATCGTGACCGACGTCGCGCACAGCTCCGAGAACCCGCGCCTGGGCCCAGCGACCGAACCCAGCGAGCAGGACGCGGCGATCGCGGCGGCGCTGGAGCGCGCGGTGATCGCGGGCCAGGACTCCGTCAAGCGCGGCCCCGAGCTGCTGGCGGCGCTGCGCGACGCGGGCGTCGTCGACGCGGGCGGCTACGGGCTGACGATCATGTTCGCGGGCGTGGTCGCCGCGCTGCGCGGCGACGAGGCGCCCGAGCTCGACCACTACGCCCCGGCGCGGATCACGCACCCCGAGCACAGCTCGGGCACCTACCGCTTCTGCACGAACTTCGCCGTCACCGGCAGCGGCCTAAGTCCCGGGCGTTTCATCGAGCCATTGGAGTCGCTGGGTGACTCGGTGCTGGTGGTGGGCGACGCAAAGACGCTCAAGGTCCACCTGCATACCGACGAGCCCGAGCGCGCCACGGCGGTGTTCGCGGATGCGGGCGAGGTCTCGCGGTTGGACGTCGCTGATATGCGTCTGCAGGTTCATGATCGCGACGCACGCTTGGCGTACGAGCACGCCGGCGCGAGCAACGGGGCGGTGGCTGGCAGGAACGGTGCGTCGCCAAACGGAGCCTCGGCGATCGGCTCGTCCGCGAACGGCGCGAGCCCGAGCGGACCCGCGCGCCACGCTCGCTGTGGTGCGGTGGCGGTCGTCAGCAGCGAGGGACTAGCCGAGCTGTTCCGCGAGCTTGGCGTACGGACGCTGGACGGGGGTCCGACGTTGAACCCCTCGACCTACGACCTGTTGGCCGCGATCCACGAGGTCCCCGCGGAGGAGGTCGTGGTGCTGCCGAACAGCGCGAACGTGATCATGGCTGCCGAGCACGCGGCGCGGCTATCGGACAAGGAGGTCCACGTGGCGCCCACGACCAGCCAGCAGGCGGGCCTGGCCGCGGCGGTGGCGTTGTCGCCGGACCGCACCGTCGAGCAAAACGCGCGGGCCATGAACGAGGCGCTGGCGCACGTGCGCACGGGCGCGGTGGCGCCCGCAGCGCGCGACGATGCGCAGGGACGCTTCACGCGCGGCGAGGCGGTCGGCTTCGTGCAAGATGAGGTGCTGGCCTGGGGCGATCCCACCGAGACGCTGCGCAAGATCCTGCAGGCGCTCGCGGCGGGGGACGGCGAGCGCGGAGAGCCCGAGCTGATCAGCGTTTTGGCGGGCGAGGACGCGCCGCTGGGCCTCGGCGAGATCGAGGGTATGGTCAACGGCGGGGTCGAGCTCGAGTTGCGCCAGGGCGGCCAGCCCGCATACTGGTGGCTGCTCGCGGCGGAGTAATCGCGGGCCGTCGACGCTGCGCGGAGCGGCGCCCTCGGTTGCTCGCGTGGCGAGCACGCCACGCTCCCTGCGTCCTTGCTCCGCTTGGTCGGCGACCCGCTGATCCCGCAACGACCGCCGAGGCGATCATCATGGCGCGGCATGCCCGCGACGAGGACCGAGATGATTGAGGCGGAGCGTGAGAGCGCGGACGCGGAGCCGTCGGTCAAGCGAATCATCGAGGACGGCTGGCGTGGCCCTAGGGCGTTTGGCGAGACGCGCGCGCTAGAACGCGCCGAGATGCAGGCTGCGCCGCTTCGCTGGCCCCGGCCGCAGCGACTACAGGAGCCACTAGAGCTGCCTGGTGGCAAGGTCGCCGAAGGGATGGACGCGCTAGGCCTCCAGACCGTCGGCGACCTGCTCGAACACCTGCCGCGCGACAGTCGCGAGGCACGCACGGTCGCGAACCTACGCCCGGGCGAGCAGGCCACGGTGGCGGTGCGCGTGCGCGCGATCGCGGCGCGGCCCGTGAGGCGGCGTGGGATGCGCCCGCTGGTCGAGGCGACCGTGCACGATGAGACCGGCAGCATGCGCGCGACGTTCTTCAACCAGCCCTGGCTGGTGCAGCGCTATTCGCCGGGTACGACGCTCCTATTGCACGGCAAGGCCGACGAGCGCGGCGGCTTTCGCGTCTCACACCACGCGCTCGGCGGGCAGATCGGCCTCGGTGCGAGTGAGGCGCCAGGCGGGGGGGAGGCGGTGGCGCACTATCCCGCGAGCGAGGGCGTCAGCTCGACGCAGATCCTGACGCTGGTGCGGGGCCTCAGCGATCGCCTCGCCGACGTGAGCGAGCCGCTGCCGGGGTTGACTCGCGCGCAACAGAGGTTGCCCGATCGCGCGAGCGCGCTGGCGGCGATGCACTTCCCGCGCGATCCCGAGGACACTGCGCAGGGTCGGGCGCGGCTGGCCTTCGACGAGCTGCTGCTGACGCAGCTCGTGTTTCTGCTGCGCCGCGCGCGCCGGCGCCAGCACGAGGGTGCACCCGCGCTCGAGCAAGCGCCGGAGCTGAGCGCGCGCTGGCTCAGAGAGGTGCTGCCGTTCGTGCCCACGGGCGACCAGCTGCGGGCGATCGCCGAGATCGACGCGGACCTCGCGGGCTCGCGGGCGATGCAGAGGTTGCTGATGGGCGAGGTCGGCAGCGGCAAGACCGTCGTAGCGCTGTACGCGATGCTGCGCGCGGTCGAGCACGGGGCGCAGGCGGCGCTGATGGCGCCGACGGAGACGTTGGCCGAACAGCACTTCGCCACGATCCAGCGGCTGCTCGGCCCCGAAAACGTGAGCTGTGCACTGTTGACGGGATCGACCGCCGCCCGCGCTCGGCGCGACACGCTGGGCAAGCTGGCAAGCGGTGAGTGCTCGCTGCTCGTGGGCACACATGCGCTGATCGAGCCCGACGTCGAGTTCCGCTCGCTAGCGGTCGCGGTCATCGACGAGCAGCACCGTTTCGGCGTGCGCCAGCGCGCGGCACTGCACGAGAAGGGCACGCCGCACATGCTGCACATGACCGCCACACCGATCCCCCGCACGCTGGCGCTGGCGCGCTACGGCGATCTTGAAACGAGCGCGCTGCGTGAGCTGCCGCTCGGGCGCCAGCCGATCGACACGCGCATCGTCGCGGGCGAGCGCGCCCGGGCGCGGGCCTATGAGGAGTTGCGCGAGCAGCTGCGCGCGGGGCGTCAGGCATTCGTGGTGTGCCCGCTGATCGAGCAGGAGCCCCAGCAGCCAGGCGCCGCAGCGCCCTCGGGCTCTGCTCCGAGCGGTGCAAGCGCGGAGGCCGCCGAAGCCGCGGGCGCTGGTGCGGCGCGCGGCGCGCTCGGCGAGCTGCGCGCCGCCACCGCGGAGCTGCAGCGGCTGCGCGAGGGTGAGTTGCAGGGCTATGAGCTGGTACTGCTCCACGGCGGCATGCGCCCGCGCGAGAAGCAGGAGGCGATGGCGGCGTTCGCCTCGGGCCGCGCTGATGTGCTTGTCGCCACGACCGTGATCGAGGTGGGCATCGACGTGCCGAACGCGACGATGATGCTGGTGGAGAACGCCGAGCGCTTCGGCATTTCCCAGTTGCATCAGCTGCGAGGACGCATCGGGCGCGGCGAGCATCGCGCCAGCTGCCGCCTGATGGGACCACCCGGCTCGGCGCGACTGCGCGCGCTGGCCGAGCACGCAGACGGTTTCCGGCTCGCGGAGATCGACCTACAGCTACGGAGCGAGGGCGAGCTCGTCGGCACGCGCCAGTCGGGACTGCGCCAGTTTGTGATTGCCGAGCTGCCCCAAGATGCGGGCCTGCTGGAGCGGGCGCGGGCCTGCGCTGAGGTGCTGCTCGGCGACGACCCGCAGCTGCGCGCGCCTGAGAACACGCTGCTGGGCGAGCGGCTGCGCAACGAGTTCGGCGGCGAAGCGCTGGAGCCGATCCCCGCCTAAAGGGCACCTCCGACGTGCAAATGCCCAGCCGCGCTGCCGCGCGGGGTCCGGGATCGGGTGCGGGGCGCGTTACCGTCCCGATATGCGCGTAATTGCAGGAGAGCTCGGTGGCCGTCGCCTAAAGACACCGCGGGGGAGGGCCACGCGGCCGACGGCCGATCGTGTGCGCGAGGCGCTGTTCTCGATGCTGGGGCCGCTCGCTCAAGCGCGCGTGCTGGATTTGTTCGCGGGCAGTGGGGCGCTCGGCATCGAGGCGCTCTCGCGCGGCGCCGAGCAGGCGGTGTTCGTCGAGCGCGACGCCGCCGCGCTGCGTTCGCTGCAGGCCAACCTCGACGCGTTGGGGCTCGTGCCGCCGCGTGCCCAGGCGCGCCGCGCGGAGGCGCTCGACGCGCTCCGGAGCGCACGGGAGCGTAAAGAGACATACGATCTTGTATTCATCGACCCCCCCTACAGCCAGGCGCGTGACTGGGGGCCCGAGCTGTCGGCGCTGCTGCCGCAACTGCTCCGGCCGGCGGCGCGTGTGGTGGTCGAGAGCGATCGACGCGAGCCCCTGCAGATGGCGCTCGGACTTGAGCGCGAGCGACGATACGGGGACACTTCAATCAGGATCCACCTGCATCAATGACGCCGTCCACGAAGTCAATAGCCGTTTGTCCGGGCTCGTATGACCCGCTGACCAACGGCCATCTCGATGTGATTCGGCGCGCGGCCCGCCTGTATGACGAGGTGGTCGTTGCGGTCGTGAACCGCTCCGTGCGCAAGAGCAGCGCGCTGTTTGACATCGACGAACGGATGGGCTTCATCGAACGGGCGATCGTCGATCTGGAGGGGGTTCGCGCCGAGCCGTTCTCGACGCTGGTCGTGGAGTTCGCGCGCAAGGTCGGCGCCCGCGCGATCGTCAAGGGATTGCGCGCGATCTCGGACTTCGAGTACGAGCTGGAGATGAACCAACTCAACCGTCGCCAGGACCCCGAGATAGAGTCCGTCTACCTAATGGCGAGCCCGCAGTACAGTTTTCTGTCATCCAGCGGCGTCAAGGAGCTGGCCACATTTGGGGGCAGGATCGACGATCTGGTCCCCGAGGAGGTCGCTAGACGCTTGCAGGAAGAGTTGCGACGCTGACGAAATGGGACCCCGACACGTGATCATTCAGACTTCCGCCGCACACCGGCCGCAGACCACGCTCAGCTAGATAGAACATGGACGTCCTCGTACTCATAGACAAGCTCGACGACCTCGTGCACAACGCGAAATCGGTGCCGATGACCGATCAGGTGCGTGTGGACAAGGAGGAGATCTACGACATCCTCGACCAGATGCGCGCGACGATCCCCGAGGAGATCAAGCAGGCGCGCTGGATCGTCAAGGAGCGCCAGGAGATGCTCGCAGAGGCCAAGAAAGAGGCCGAGCGGATCATCAAGGACGCGCGCGAGCGCCAGGAGAAACTCGTCGGCGAGGAGGAGGTCACCAAGCAGGCCGAGCGCGCCGCCGAGGACATCGTTGAGGACGCTCGCGCCCGCGAGCGCGAGATTCGCCTGGGCGCTGAGGATTACGCGGATGAGATTCTCAACACGCTCGAGGTCAACCTTTCGAAGTTCATTGCCGCCGTGCAGCGCGGTCGCGAGCGACTCCAAGGCAAGGACGAACCTGCCGAAGTCGGCTAGGACGTCGCTGAGCGGCGCGCTACTGCGTCCTCGGTCGCTCGCGTGCTGTTCGCACGCTTCGCTCCCTGCGTCCTTGTCCCGCTTGCCCAGCGACGCCCTAGCCCGCGTGACGCTCAATCTTGCTTCGCCCGCCCAATGGGGATCGTCTGCGTGTGAGGAAACGCACGCTTCTCTCAGCCCATGTTGGGGTAGGGTCCCCGCGGTATGGACGCGCGTGAAGCTCGCTACAAGCTGCAGGTCGCCAGGACGCTGCTGGGGACCGGAATCATCCAGCCCGAACGGCTGGACAAGTCGCTGCGCTCACTGGGTGCGCTGCGGCGTTGGGGCCCTAGCTCGCCCGCGGCCTACCTCGGCGGCGCGATCCGCTTCCCCGACCGCGCGGCGATCATCGATGACCGCGGTGCGGTCAGCTTCCGGGAGGTGCACCGTCGCACGAACGCGCTCGCCAGCGAGCTGCGCCGCGCGGGCATCCGCGAAGAGCACGACGTGGCGATCATGTGCCGCAACCACCGTGGCTTCATCGAGGCGACGGTCGCCTGCGCGAAGCTCGGCGCGGGCGCGCTGTATCTGAACACCGCGTTCGCGGGCCCGCAGATCACCGATGTGCTGCGCCGCGAAGACCCGGCGGCCGTGATCTACGACCAGGAGTTCGCCGAGCTCGTCGGCGAGGGCTCGGAGGGCCGTAAACGGTTCGTCGCGTGGTGCGAGCCCGGTGACGAAGTTGGCGACTCGACGCTAGAGCAGCTGATCGCAGCCGGGTCGGGCGCCGAGCTGGCGCCGCCGGCGGATAAAGGCCGCGTCGTGATCCTCACCTCGGGTACGACCGGCACGCCCAAGGGCGCTTCGCGCAAACAGCCCGACACGCTTGAGCCGGCGGCCGCCCTGTTCTCGAAGATCCCCTTGAAGGCGCGCGAGACAACCGTGGTCGCGGCGCCGTTGTTCCACTCCTGGGGCTACGCCCACTTCACGCTCGGTCTGGCGCTCTCCTCGACGCTCGTGCTGCGCCGTCGCTTCGACCCGCTCCAGACGCTCAGCGCGATCTCCCAGCATCGCGCGAGCGCGCTGGCGGTCGTGCCGGTGATGCTGCAACGGATCCTCGACTTGGGCCCGGAGGTGCTCGCGCGCTACGACACCACCAGCCTGCGGGTGATCGCGGTCAGCGGCTCGGCGCTCCCCGGCGAGCTGGCCACACGTGCGATGGACGCATTCGGCGACGTGCTCTACAACCTCTACGGCTCCACCGAGGTCGCCTGGGCGACGATCGCTACGCCCGAGGACCTGCGCGCCGCGCCGGGGACCGCAGGGCGCCCGCCGATGGGCACCGTCGTCAAGCTGCTCGATCCAGATGGGCGCGAGGTGGCGCCCGGCGAGGGGGGGCGCATCTTCGTGGCGAACGAGCTGATGTTCGAGGGCTACACCGGCGGCGGCAACAAGGAAATCGTCGCGGGGCTGATGAGCACGGGCGACGTGGGGCACTTCGATCGCGCTGGACGCCTGTTTGTCGACGGCCGCGACGACGAGATGATCGTCAGTGGCGGTGAGAACGTGTTCCCGCGCGAGGTCGAGGATCTGCTGGCCGATCACGAGTCGATCGAGGAGGCCGCGGTCGTTGGCGTGCCCGACGAGGAGTTCGGCCAGCGTCTGAAGGCCTTCGTCGTGCTGCGTGAGGGCGCCGTGCTCAGCGAGCCCGACGTCCAGGCCTACGTCAAGGCCAACCTCGCCCGCTACAAGGTGCCGCGCGAAGTGATCTTCCTCGATGAGCTGCCGCGCAACGCCACGGGCAAGGTGCTCAAGCGCGAACTGCAGGCTGCCTAGCCGACGCTCACGCGGGCGCGAGTTCTGGCTGGTTGGCGAGCCGCAGTGCGACGAAGCCTCGCTAGCCTGGAGGGAGATGGTCGCTGAGAGGAATGAATTCGACCTCGGCGCGCTGCGCCTTAGCTCCGGCGAGGGGCGGCGCCTGGAGCTTGAGGTCCCGATCGAGGCGTTTGAGCTGGGCGGCGAGCACTATCAAGCCGAGCCCGCGCAGGTGCCGGTGGTGCTTGACGTCTCGCGCATGATGGGGGGTGGTTATGCGCTGCGGTTGCGCTTCGCGGCCGCGCTGAGCGGTCCCTGCATGCGCTGTCTGAAGCCAGCGCGCCCGACGATCGAGGTCGACTCCCGCGAGGTCGATCGGCCAGGCGAAGGGGAGGAGCTCGACAGCCCATACGTCGAGCAGGAGACGCTTGACCTGGCCGGGTGGGCGCACGACGCGTTTGTGCTTGCGACGCCCAACCAGGTGCTGTGTCGCGAGGACTGCGCTGGTCTTTGCCCGATCTGCGCCGCCGATCTCAACGAGGCCGGTCCCGAGCACAGACACGAGCGCCCCCCCGATCCACGTTGGGCGAAGCTACGCGAGCTCGAGCTCGAGTAGGCGGCACGGGTTCGGCGTTTCGGGCAGGCGTCCTGCCGGCTGGTAGCCTTCCGTGCTGCTAATGGCAGTCCCCAAGAAAAAGCAGTCTCACAGTCGCACGGCCAAGCGGCGCGCCCAGCACAAGATCGGCACGCCGTCGGTAAACGCGTGCCCACAGTGCCACAGCCCACGCCGCCCGCACCGCGTGTGCCCAGTGTGTGGCTACTACGCCGGACGCGAGGTCGTGTCCTCGACCGCGCACGGCCACGACCACGACCACGAGCACGACGAGTAGCGCCCCGGGGGCGCTTGAGCCGTTGTCTTCGATCCCGCGCAGCGGCGGAGGCGACCCCACGTCTCCGATCGTCGCGGTCGACTGTAACGGCGCGGACCTGGGTCCGGCCGAGGTCGCGGCGGGGGCGGCGCTAGCGGCCGAACGGGGCGCTCGCACGCTGCTGTTTGGGCCGCTGGCCGAGCTGGGCCACGCACCTGCAGGCGTCGAGCTGATCGACGCGCCGGTTTCGATCGCCAAGAGCGCGGACCCGGCCAGCGCGGTGCGCACCAATCCCGAGGCTTCGATCGTGCAGGCCGCGCGAGCGGTGGCCGATGGACGCGCCCAAGCGCTCGTATGCGCTGGTGGGACCGGCGCGGCGCTGGCCGCGGGGCTGTTCAACATCAAACGCACGCGCGGCATCTACCGTCCGGCGCTGGCGCTGCCGCTGCCGTTTCCCGGGCGAACCGTGACGCTGCTGGACGTCGGCGCCAATGCCGCAGCGCGCCGCGAGCATCTGGTGCAATTCGCGTTCATGGGGGCGGCACTCGCGAGCACTGTGCTTGGCGTCGAGCGTCCGCTCGTGGGGCTGCTCTCCAACGGCGAGGAGGCCGCTCGCGGTAGCGAGCTAGTCGTGGAAACCAACGCGGAGTTGGCGCAGGGCACGGGTGAGGCCGGGTTCGAGTTCGTGGGCAACGTTGAGGGCAACGACGTGCTCGGCGGCGCGGTCGATGTCGTCGTGACCGACGGCTTCACCGGGAACGTCGCGCTGAAGCTGATCGAGGCCACCTCGCAGACGATGCTGCGCGCGGTGCGCGACGCCGCGACC
Source organism: uncultured Solirubrobacteraceae bacterium (assembly GCA_963697725.1). Taxonomy (GTDB): domain Bacteria; phylum Actinomycetota; class Thermoleophilia; order Solirubrobacterales; family Solirubrobacteraceae; genus Palsa-744. The sequence goes on along the minus strand of OY969096.1, from coordinate 1,996,966 downwards.
TCATCGACGCGCGGCAAGCTCGGGGGGCTGCTACTGAGACGTCCCCTGGGCACCTTCCGCGCACAGGTCGACCCCGAGCTGCAGGGCGGGGCCTATCTGCTGGGCCTGCGTCGCCTCGGCGTGGTCCCTCACGGGCGCTTCACGCGCGTCGGCTTCGCCGAGGCAATCCTGCGCGCGCAGCGCGGCGCGCGCGAGGACATCGTCGGGCGCACCGAGCGCGCGCTGGCCGACGCGGGCGCGCTCAGGGGCTCGCCCATGTCCGCCTCGGGCGCTAGCCTGCCCGACAGCGAATGACCCCTTCGATCTCGTCCACGAGGAGGTGGCGTGCGCGCGCCTGTGCGACGGCTTTTGCCTCGCCCGCGCGCACGACGCGATGAGTGCCCGCACGCGCGAGCAAGTGTTCGCGCTGATCCAGGCGCATCTGGTCGACGAACTTGACGTCGAGCCCGCCGCGATCGTGCTGGATACGCGCTTCAAGGAGGACCTCGAGGCCGATTCGCTGGACCTTTACACGCTCGTGCAGGAGCTGGAGGACACCTACGGCGTGAGCATGTCCGACGAGCAGGCGGCGCAGATCCTGACCGTTGGCCAGGCCGTCGACTTCGTGCTCGCGCATGACGGGGCGGCGAATGGGCGCCCATGAAGCTGCTCGGCGAGCTGCTCGAGGAGCTGCCGGAGGATCTCGCGCGTCAGGTGTTCACGCACGCCTCCTGGAGCGAGCGCCGCGGCGACTCCTACGCGCGCCTGGCGTTCCTAGGCGACAGCGTGTTGGCGTTGGCGGTGACCACCCATCTCTATCCACGCCTGGAAGCCGAGCGCTTTGGCGCGGGACGGCTGACGAAGATCCGCGCCCAGGCCGTCTCGGGCCCATCCTGTCGCGCGGTGGCAGAACGCCTGAAGCTCCCGGAACGGCTGCGTGCTGCAGCGCCCGCGGGCGTGCAGGGCAGCGCCGCGGCGCTGGTGGAGACCGAGCGCGTGCTGGCGTCGGTGATCGAGGCCGTGATCGGTGCTTGCTACCTGCACGCGGGCTACGAGCGCACCGCGCAGGCGGTCGTGGAGGCATTTGCGCCGGAGATCGAGGAGGCGCTGGAGCACCCGGTCGACTTCAAGTCGGCGCTGCAGGAGCTGTTGGCGCGCCGTGGCGAGGAGGTCGACTACGCGGTGACGGCCGAGGAGGGTCCGCCGCACGAGCGCACCTACACCGTCTCCGCGCGCGTCGCGGGGCGTCAGCTAGGCAGCGGCAGCGGGCGCAGCAAGAAGCACGCCGAGCAGGAGGCCGCCCGCAAGGCGGTCGAGCAATTGGAGGCATAGGCAGCCCGTGCGTCTGAAGTCGCTCACGCTGAAGGGCTTTAAGTCGTTCCCCGACCGTACGCACCTGGATTTCGGGCCGGGCGTGAGCGTGGTGGTGGGGCCGAATGGCTCGGGCAAGTCCAACGTGACCGACGCGGTGCTGTGGGCGATGGGCGAGCAGTCCCCGCTGGCCGTGCGCGGGCAGTCGATGCAGGATGTGATCTTTGGAGGCGGCCATGGCGTGCAGGCGCGCAGCGCGGCGGAGGTCGAGATCGTGCTCGACAACTCCGACGGGACGGTCGATCTGCCGCTCAGCGAGATCTCGATCGTGCGCCGATTGGAGCGAAACGGCGAGGGCGGCTACCGTCTGAACGGAGCGCGCTGTCGGCTCACCGACGTGATCGAGGTGCTCTCCGACACGGGCTTGGGCAAGGAGACGCACTCCGTAATCTCCCAGGGCCGCGTCGAGGCGATCGTCACCTCCAAGGCACGCGACCGCCGGCTTTTGATCGAGGAGGCCGCGGGGCTCGGTAAGCACCGCAAGCGTCGTCGTCGCGCCCAGCTGAAGCTCGAGCACACGCAGGAGAACCTGGACCGCGCATTGGACGTGGAGCGCGAGGCGCGTACGCGCTTGCGCCCGCTCAAGCGCCAGGCGGAAGCCGCGGAGTTGCATGAGCGTCTGGAGCGTCAAGCGCTTGAGGTGCGCTGGGAGCTGGCCAGCGACGCGGCCGAGGCGTGCCGCGTCGAGTTGGCGAGCGCGGAGGCGCTGGTCGCGCAGACACGCCAGGCACGCGAGCAGACCGAGGGGAAGTTGCAGGCGACGGTCGACCGACGTGGCCGCGCCGAGCGCGCGCTGTCAGAGCGCGCCGAGCGTCACGACGAGCTGTCGCGGCGCGTCTACGCGGGCCGCTCCGCGCACGAGCGCCTGGGCCTGCGCGGTGAGCAGGTGACGGCGGGCGCGCAGACGCTCGCCCGGCGCGTTGAGCGCTTGGAACGTGAGCTGGCCGAGCTGGATCGCGAGCGCGAGCAGGCCGACGCCGGGGATCAGGCACCCGCGGGCGAGGGGCGCATCGCCGCGCTTGAGGCCGAGCTGGCCGAGATCGAGACGCGGCGTGAGCAGCAGCTCGGCGCGGAGGTCGCAGAGCTGGAGCAGGAGCTGGAGCGCCAAAGTCTGCAGGTGCGGGAGATCGCCGAGCAGGTCTCGGCGGCGCGGGCGGCGCGGGAGCGCGCCGACGCCGAGACGGGCGCGGCGCGCGAGCAGCTGATGCAGGCCGAGCGCGCGGTCGAGGAGGCGCGGCGTGAGTCCGCGCGCGTTGGCGCCGAGCTGGCCGCGGCCAATCAATTCCTGCGGGGGCACGCCGCCGTGCATAGCGCCGGCGCCGAGGGTGTGAAGGCGCTTAGCGAGGACCTGCGCGTGGGCGATGGCTACGAGCTGGCGCTCGCCGCTGCGCTGGGGGGTCGGCTCGACGCGGCGGTCGTGCAGGACGTGGCGGGCGCGGAGACGCTGCTCGACCGCGCTGGCCCCGACGGGGGCACCGCGCTGCTGGCCGGGACCTCGGCGGGTGAGGCTAGCGCGATCGCTCCCGACGGTCGCGCCGCGATGCCGCCGGGCTCCGAGCGTCTGCTTGACCTCGTCAGCGGCCCGACGGAGGTGCTCGCGCTGGCGCGACGGCTGCTGGCCGACGCCTGGGTGGTCGAGCGCCTGGAGCTGCTGCCACCGGACTTCGCCGGGATCGCAGTCACGCGCGCCGGGCGCGTGCTGTTCGCGGCCTGGGGCGAGGTGCGTCAGCTGAGCGAGGGCGGCACCGAGCGCGTGCTAGCTCGACGCAACGAACGCGATCGGCTGATCATCGCGACCGAGCAGGCAGCGCAAGGCGAGCAGGAAGTAAAGCTGGCCCACGAGCAGACGCTGCTCGCGCTTCAGAATCTCGAGCAGGCGCGCGCTGGCGCCGAGGAGGAGCTGCGGGGATGCGAGCGGCGTCACACCGAGGCGGGCGAGGCGGCGCGTCGGTCGCAGTGGCTAATTGAGCAGCGCCGCGCCGCCCCTGCGGAGGGTCCGCTGGCGGTGCGCAAGGCGGAGCTCGAGGGCGAGCTGGGATCCGAGCGCGCTCACGCTCAGCGCGTGCAGCGCGAGCAGCACGAGGCGCGCAGCCGGATCGCGCGCTTGCGCGCGCAGCTGACCGCGGACGCGGCGCTAGTTCCCCGCGCCGAGCGCCTATCGGCTGCGCTGCGGATGGCAGCCGAGGCGGTGCAGGAGCGCTTTGCCGCACTCGAGCGTGAGTTGGTGGCCGATCGCGCCGCGGGCGAGGAGATGGCAGGCGAGCTGCGCGAGTGCGCGGCCCAAGAGGCGGAGATACAGGCGGCGCTGCGCGCGGTCGGCGAGGCCGTGACGGGCGCCGAGGTCGGCGCGCAGCGACTGCGCGACCAGGCGAGCGACGCGGAACTCGAGCGCAAGACGGTCGCCGAGCGCCTGGGCCTGGAGGCACCCCCAGTAGCCGTAGCCTCCTCGGATGCACCGCAGTCGGTCCAGCTGGGGCCTGACGGGATTCAGGAAGCCGTCGCCGAGGCGCCGGCGAGGCTGGACGAGGAGCAGCTGGCAGCCCTGCGCACGCGCCTTGAGCGGCTCTCGCGCCGACGCGAGCAGCTCGGACCGGTAAACCCACTCGCGCAGGAGGAGTACGCCGAGGCGCTCGAGCACGTCGAGGAGATGGAGAGCCGTCGCGCCGACCTGGAGACCGCGCTCAGGGAGCTGCGCGGGGTGATCCGTGACACCGATCGGCAGATCCAGGAGACCTTCCAGGAGACCTTCGACGCGGCGGCACGAAACTTCGAGGAGCTGGTGGGCGATGTGTTTCCGGGCGGCTCTGGACGCCTGCGCCTGGTCAGCGAAGAGCAGCCGCCGCGCGGCGTGCTCGGCGGCGCTTCGTTGGGCGAGCAGGGCTCGAAGGCGCAGGGCTCCGGGCTCGGCGGCGCGGCTGCCGCGGGCGAGCAGGGTGCGGATGCCGAGGCGGCGGAGGCTGCGGCCGAGCAGGAGGCTGAGCGCGAGGAGCTCCGCGAGGAGGATCTACTGGGGGTCGAGATCGAGATAACGCCTGCGGGAAAGTCCAGCAAGCGGCTGTCGCTGCTCTCCGGCGGTGAGAAGTCGATGACCGCGCTGGCCTTCCTGTTCGCAGTGTTCCTCGCGCGGCCATGCCCCTTCTACATCCTTGACGAGGTCGAGGCCGCGCTAGACGATCTGAACCTCGACCGCTTCCTGGCGCTGCTACGCCGCTACGCCGGTCGTGCGCAGTTCATCGTGATCACCCACCAAAAGCGCACGATGGAGGCCGCCGACTGGCTGTTCGGTGTCTCGATGGGCGGCGACGGCGTCTCCAAGGTGCTCTCACGACGATTGCCCGCTGAGCGGGCGCAGGCCGCGGAGGTGGCCGACGAGGTGGCCGAGATGGCCGGGGTCGCCGAGGTCGCCTGAGCCGCCCGCGTCCTCGCGCATCACCGAAGCTTGGCGCTCGGTAGGGAATGCGTCGAGAATCAGCGCCACGAGCACCAGCGGCGCGAACCACAGCACATAGCTAAAGGCGTAGTAGCTCAGGCACAGCTCGAGCGCGATCATCAGCGCCGCGCAGGCCGCGGCCAGGCCAACCACATCGGTGCGTCGGCGAATGCGCGGCAGCGCGAGCGCCAGGGCGCCCGTGAGCGCGGCGAGCACGCCGTGGGCGACGCGGGAGGCGGTCACGATCGACGGTGCGGAGACTGAGAATCGCTGGATCAGGACCGACCAGATCGAAACGAACGGTGGGCGCCCGGTCTGAAAGCCAAAGCTGCGCGAGGCGAAGGTCGCGAGGCTGCCGTGTAGGAGCGCGGGTATGAACAGCAGCGCGCTCACCAATAGGAGGGCGAAACAGAAGCGCAGTACGCGGCCTCGGGCCTGAGTACTAGCTCCATGCGTTGCCAGCAGCGGCAGCAGCGCTAGCGGGCTGAACTTGACCCACACCGCGAGCGCCGCCGCCGCACCGCGCCGAAGCGGAGCGGCGGCTGCGAGCAGCGTGCCGACGAGCGCGGCCGCGAGAATTGGGTCGTTGAGGCCGAGCGCGTCGCAGTACAGCGTGAACGGGAACGCGAGCCAGCAGTAGGCGAGCACGATTCCGCTCGTCGGGCCCCTGACGCGTCGTCCCAGCAGGAACAACAAGAGCGCGGTTAGCAGGTCGAAGAACACGGTGGTCAGCCGCGCCGCGCCGTAGTCACCCCCTAGGAGACCCACGAACGGCAGGTAGGCCTCGTAGTCGGCGGGCCCGTAGGTGTCCAGATGGCGATCAACGCGCGCTTCGGAGGCGAGCCGTCCGTACAGCGGACCCCCGTGCAGGATGCTCTGTGCGCCCTGCACGCCGCTTTCGCCGACGTCCACGCGCGCGGTCCCTGCGAGCGCCCAGCTAATGTGGACGGCGGCGAGCACCGCGATGCCGAGCAGCAGCCAGGAGCTGGGGAGCTGAAGTGCCTGGGGCGCCGCGCGGTCCAGGTTCGCGTCGGCGGGGCCTGACGCGCTCCCCGAGGTGGGAGCGCTCGCCGCGCTGGGCCGATCGGGCGTGCGTGCAATCGCGAGCATGCGCGCCGCCAGATAGAGCAGCAGCGCACAGGCGAGCACCATCGGCCACTCGCGCCACTGTCGCCAGCACACCAGGCAGATCGACAGCGCGGCGAGCGCGAGCAGGTCGAGCGCCAGGGGGCGCCGCAGCGAGCGCAGATCAATCAGGGGCAGTAGCAGCAGCGCGCAGAAGGGCAGGCAGACCCAGCCGTTGGAGACGGCGGGGAAGAAGAACACGTTGCTGCTCAGGTGTGGCAGCAGCGGCGCCCCCAGCAGCAGACCGAGGTACAGCAGCCGTCGCGTCCTCACCCTGGGCAGGTGCCAGGCGGCAGGGCGCAACGCGGGCACGTGGGCGCCCGACGGTCCCTGTGTGCTGTCCATGGTTCCGTATCGGCATCCAGGCGGAGCGCTCAAGACAGCGCTGATATCTTCGCCCGCCCGTGACGCGCGAATGGAGCGACCTGTTCATCCTGCAAAACGCAGCCCCCGATGGGCGCGCGAGCACGGACGGCGGCACGGGCGAGGGTCAGGACGCGGAGCCGGGGCGTAAACGCGGGCTGTTCAAGCGCCTGCGCGAGAGCATGTCCAAGACGCGCCAGGCGCTCGGGGCCGAGGTGCAGGCGACGCTATTCGGCCCGCTCGATGAGCAGACCTGGGAACGCCTGGAGGAGGCGTTGATCATGGCGGACGTCGGCGCGAGCACGACGGCCTCGGTCGTGGGCACGCTGGAGGCTGAGGCCACCGACGGCGAGCTCGAGGGCGGTGAGGCGCTGAGCGAGCGTCTGGTCGCGCTGCTGGCTGAGACCACGCGCGTGGGGGAGGCTCGGATCGACCTTCGCAGCCGCCCCACGGTGATCATGGCTGTCGGCGTCAACGGCACCGGCAAGACGACCACGATCGGCAAGCTGGCGTGGCACCTGCGCCACGAGCTCGGCCGCTCGGTGCTGCTCGGCGCGGCCGACACGTTCCGCGCGGCGGCTAGCGAGCAGCTCGAGGGCTGGGCAAGGCGGGCCGAATGCGAGATCGTGACCGGCGAGCCGGGATCAGACCCGGGTGCGGTGGCGTTCGAGACGATCGCGCAGGCCCGCGCGCGTGACGTTGACGTGGTGATCATCGACACCGCCGGGCGCCTGCACACCCAGGATGACCTGATGGGTGAGTTGACCAAGGTGCGTCGGGTGATCGCTCGCCAGCTCGAGGGCGCGCCACACGAGACGCTGCTGACGATCGACGCCACCACGGGGCAGAACGGGTTGCGCCAGGCGAAGCTGTTCGCGCAGGCGGCGGAGGTCAGCGGCGTGGTTCTCACGAAGCTGGATGGGACCGCGCGTGGCGGTATCGCGCTGGCGATTGCGCGCGAGCTGGAGTTGCCGGTAAAGCTGATCGGCGTGGGCGAGTCCGTCGAGGATCTGCGCCCGTTCGATTCCGAGGAATTTGCCCGCGCCCTGATCGCGCAGAGCTGATGCGCCCCGCGGCAGGCGCTGAGGGATAACCTGAAGCTATGGACGTGTGGGTCATCTGGCTAATTGCGGCCTGCGTTCTCGGGGTCGGGGAGATGCACCAGGGTGGCTTCTACTTGGCGCCGTTTGCCCTCGGTGCCGGGCTCGCGGCGATCCTGGGCCTGCTCGGCGTCGGCGCGGCGCTGTCGGCGGTCGTGTTCGTCGTGGCGTCGGCCATGGTGTTCGCCACGCTGCGCCCGGTGGCGCAGCGCCACCGGCGCATACCGCCATCGATCCGCACCGGAGCTGCCGCGCTGGTCGGTCGCCCAGCCGTCGTGCTGGAGCGGATCGCCAACGACGAGGGCGTCGGCTGCGTGAAGATCGACGGCGGTGAGGTGTGGACCGCGCGCAGCTATGACGAACACGAGGTCATTCCCGCCGGCGAGCGGGTAGAGGTCGTCGAGATACGGGGCGCAACAGCGCTCGTGATGCACTAGCGCTCGAAAGGAGCTAGCACCATGGTCGCTCTCATCGTCATCATCGTCGTGGTCGTTTTTGCCCTGGTCGTCGCCGCGCGCACGATTCGCGTAATCCCGCAGGCGCGGGCGGGCGTGGTCGAGCGGCTCGGCCGCTATAGCCGCACGCTCGAGCCGGGCCTGACGATCATCACGCCGTTCATCGATCGCGTGAAGCCGCTAGTCGACCTGCGCGAGCAGGTCGTGAACTTCTCGCCGCAGTCGGTGATCACCGAAGACAACGTGGTCGTCGGCATCGAGACGGTCCTCTACTTCACGATCACCGACCCACGCTCGGCCTCCTATGAAATTGCCAACCCGCTGCAGGCGATCGAGCAGCTGACGGTGACGACGCTGCGCAACGTGATCGGCGGGCTGACGCTGGAGAAGACGCTGACCGCGCGCGAGAACGTCAACACCGAGCTCCGCGTAGTGCTCGACGAGGCCACCGGCAAGTGGGGGATCAGGATCAACCGTGTCGAGATCAAGTCGGTCGACCCGCCGCCGGACATCCGCTCGGCGATGGAGAAGCAGATGCGTGCCGAGCGCGACCGCCGCGCCGCGATCCTGACCGCCGAAGGCGAGAAGCAGTCGCAGATCCTCACCGCCGAGGGCGCCAAGCAGGCCGCGGTGCTGACCGCCGAAGGCGCCCAGCAGGCTGCGATCCTTGATGCAGAGGGCGAGCGCCAGGCGGCGATCCTGCGTGCGGAGGGCGAAGCCAAGGCGATCGACACGGTGTTCAGCGCGATCCACGAGGGCAAACCGAATCGCGAGCTGCTCAGCTACGAATACCTGCAGATGCTGCCCCAGCTCGCTGAAGGTGACTCGAACAAGGTATTCGTGGTGCCCTCGGAGTTCGCGCAGGCCTTCGGCGGGATCGGCGAGGCGCTGCTGCGCCGCGGCGATGACGGACCCGGCGGCCCCTCGGGCGCGGGCGCCAGCGACGAGCAGTCCAGTGGACAGCTCGGCCCAGGTGCAGCTGGCTCTCCCGAGAGCCCTGGGCGTCCCTCACCCCCGCCGCACCGGCGCGAGCGCCCGCGCGGCGACGGGTAGCCCATGTTCGACGCGCTCGGTGAGAAACTGCAGGCGACGCTGACGGATGTCCGCAACCGCGGCACGCTGACCGAGCAGGACATCGACGCGGCGATGCGCGAGATCCGTCTCGCACTGCTAGAGGCCGACGTCAACTTCAAGGTCGTCCGCCAGTTCACGGCGGAGCTGAAGGAGCGCTGCATGGGCGCGGACGTGGTCGGCGGGCTGAACCCCGGCCAGCAGGTGGTGAAGCTGGTGGGTGAGCAGCTGACCGATCTGATGGGCGGCGCCTCGGCGGGGCTGAGCTTCGCGCCGAAACCGCCGACCGTGATCCTGATGGCCGGGCTGCAGGGCTCGGGCAAGACGACCGCGACGGCCAAGCTGGCGCGCTACCTGCGCGAGGAGCATTCCTCGGCTGTGGCCGTGGCTGCCTGCGATGTGTATCGCCCGGCGGCGATCGAGCAGCTCGTCAAGGTCGCGACCCAGGCGGGCGCCGAGGCCTATGAGCAGGGGACCGATCGCGACCCGGTGGAGATCGCCAAGTGGGCGCTGGAGCGGGCCCGCGAGGACGGTAAGGACGTGCTGATCGTCGACACCGCCGGTCGTCTGCACGTCGATCGAGAGCTGATGGATGAGTTGGTGCGGATGCGAGGCGCAGTCAAACCGCACAGCGTCCTGCTGGTGGTCGACGCGATGACCGGCCAGGACGCGGTCAATGTGGCCGAGCAGTTCGCCGAGGCCGTCAAGTTCGACGGGGTTGTGATGAGCAAGCTCGACGGGGATGCCCGCGGTGGCGCGGCGCTGTCGGTCAAGGCTGTGACCGGCAAGCCGATCCTGTTCGCCTCCACGGGCGAGAAGCTCGACCAGTTCGAGCGCTTCCACCCGGATCGCATGGCGCAGCGAATTCTCGGCATGGGCGACGTGATGACGCTGATCGAGCAGGCCGAGCGCCAGTTCGACGAGGATGACGCCGCCGCGCTGGAGCGCAAGCTCCGCCGCAACGAGTTCGACCTCGATGATTTCCTAGGCCAGCTGAGGAGCATCCGCAAAATGGGGCCGCTCACCAACCTGCTTGGGATGATCCCCGGGCTCGCTGGCCATCAGCTGCAGAACATGAAGGTCGACGAGCGCGAGTTGGACCGGATTCAGGCGATCATCCTCTCGATGACGCGCGAGGAGCGCCGGCGGCCAGAGCTGATCAAGGGATCGCGCCGGCTGCGCATCGCGCGCGGCTCGGGTACGAGCGTGCAGGCCGTCAGCCGCCTGATCAAGCAGTTCGGTCAGACGCGCAAGATCATGCGCCAGGTGGGCCGCGGCAAAATGCCGGACATCGGCGCGCTGATGCGGGGCGCGCGCTAATCGAGGCTCCTCGCTCCGCTTCGGCGTGGCGCACCGTCTAAGCTCTGCTTCGCAAACTTCGCAGTCATCTGTATCCAGCAGAGAGGAAAAAGTGTCGGTTAGGCTCAGGCTCACGCGTGTGGGCGGCAAGAAGGACCCGATCTGGCGCATCGTCGTCGCCGACCAGCGCTCGCCGCGCGACGGCCGCGTGATCGAGACGATCGGCCACTACAACGCGCAGACGGACCCTTCGACGATCGTGCTCGACGAGGAGCGCGCGCGCAGCTGGCTGGCGCGCGGGGCGCAGCCCACGAACACGGTGGGCAGGCTGCTGCGTATTCAAGGCATAGAGGTCCACGGCAGCTAACGCCGGAGCGGCGATGCTGGTCTGCGACTTCAGATGAGCGAGCCGAGGGCATCGGGTCAGGAGCAGCCGGGCGAAGTGCCTAGGCGACTGCTGGAGTACCTGGCCGAAGGCCTGGTCGATGAGCCCGAAGAGGTCTCGGTCGAGCGCTTCGACGGCGAGCGCGGCACGATCGTGCTCGAGTTGTGCGTGGGCGCGGAGGACTACGGCAGAGTGATTGGTCGTGGCGGGCGCACCGCGCACGCGCTGCGCACGGTCGTGAAAGCTGCCGCGACCGGCGAGGGCTGTCATGTGCTCGTCGACATCGTCGACTGAGCTGCCGGCCGGCCGCGTTGGGCGGGCGCATGGCCTCGACGGCAGCTTCTATGTGACCGGTCCCGTGCCGCGTCTACTAACGCTTGGCGCGAGCGTCATCGTGCGCGGACGCAGCGCCGAGATCGTGCGCCGCGCCGGCACCGACGCGCATCCGATCGTGCGCCTACAGGGCGTGGGCGACCGCACGGCAGCCGAGCAGCTGCGTGGAGAGCGGCTGACGGTTCAGAGCATCGAGGCGCCGCAACTGGGAGAGGGCGAGTGGTGGGCGCATGAGCTGGAGGGCTGCGAGGTGTTCGCGGGCGATCGTCTGCTTGGCAGGGTCGCGCGCATGCTCGAGCTGCCTTCCTGCGAGGCGCTGGAGGTGCGCCGCGAGACCGACGCCGAACCGCTGCTTGTGCCGATGGTCAGAGACGCGATCCATGAAATCGACGCCACTGCGCGGCGCGTGACGGTAGACGCGGACTTTCTGGGTCTCGACGATGCCCGCGGGGCCTGAGCGAGGCGCGATGGAGATCGACGTCTTCACGCTGTTCCCCGAGTGGTTCGACTGGTTCTCAGAGCAACGCCACGTCGTCAACGCGCTCGCATCGGGATCGCGGCTGACCCCGGTGGGGATCCGCGAGCATTCGACCTTGAGCGGAGGACAGGTCGACGACACGCCGTTCGGGGGCGGGGCGGGGATGGTGCTGCGCATCGACGTGATCGAAGCGGCGCTGCACGCGCGCTACGGGATCGACCCCGTGGAGCTGCCGCGGCAGCGGCGAGTGATCGCGCTCGCGCCGGGCGGGCGCATGCTGGATGACGCGCTGGTCGATCAGCTCGCGGCTGAGCCGGCGCTGACGCTCCTGTGCGGTCGCTACGAGGGCTTTGACGAGCGGATCGTCGAGCACTTCTGCAGCGATGTCGTCTCGATTGGGCGCTACGTGCTCTCGGGCGGCGAGCTCGCGGCGATGGTGCTCAGCGATGCGGTGCTCCGCAAGCTCCCGGGCGCGCTGGGTGATGAGCGCTCAGCGGTCGAGGAGTCTTTCAGCCCTGCGCTTCAGGGAAATCCCGAGTACCCCCACTACACGCGCCCGGCCGAGCATCGGGGCTGGGGCGTGCCGGATGTGCTGCTCTCGGGCCACCACGCCAAGATCGAGCGCTGGCGCGCGGAGCGCAGCCGCGAACGAGGCGAGCGCCAGCGGGAGGCCGAGGGCGCGTACGACGCGCCGACGGACGACGCCGCGTCGGTGCAGTGACGCTGCGCTGGTGGACGGTCCGCTACCATTCCATGCCGCGCCGGCCGGGGACTGCAGCAGCAGCCCGCCCGGGACACGGCGCCACCTCGCAACCGTTATGAGCAGCGTTATCGAAACCATCGAGCGCGCGCAACTGCGCCGCGTTCCCAGCTTCGCCCCGGGCGACCGTGTGAAGGTGCACTTCCAGGTCATCGAGGGTTCGCGACGCCGCGTGCAGGTCTTCGAGGGGGTTGTGATCAAGCGCCAGGGTCACGGCATTCGCGAGACGTTCACCGTGCGCAAGCAGTCCTTCGGCGTCGGGGTCGAGCGTATGTTCCCGGTGCACTCGCCGAAGATCGAGCGGATCGAGCTGGCCGCGCGCGGCGACGTGCGCCGCGCCAAGCTCTATTACCTGCGCGATCGGGTTGGCAAGCGCGCGCGTGTGCGCGAGCGTCGCTACTCCGGACCAGAGGAGATCGTCGAGCCGGGTCTGCTGCACGAGCCGGCGGGAGCCACCGACGCGGACGGCTTGACGGCGGAGGAGACGGTGCTTGAGCAGGACGCCGCCGTCGAGACGGCGGAGGAGCAGGCGACCGTGGAGGCGGGCGCCGAGGTTGAGCAGACACAAGCGGCGCCCGGCGGGGGCGCCAAGGCGGGCAGCGATGACGCCACGGACGAGCAGGCCGACATCGAGCCGGAGGCGCTCGCGGAGGACGCCACGGACTCCGGCCCGCAGTCGCAGGCCGGCGCCGAGTCCGACGCGGAGAGCTCCCCCGATGCCGATGCGGACGAGGGGGACGTCGGCGGCGACGAGCCGGCGTGAAACGCAGCAAACGCCAGCGCTCCACGGCGGGCTCGATCGTGGAGCTGGTGGTGATCGTGTTGGTGGCGCTCGGCCTCGCGCTCGCGATTCAGGCCTGGATCGTGAAGCCATATCGCATCCCGAGCGGCTCGATGGAGCCGACTCTCGCGATCGGCCAGCGCGTGCTGGTGAACCGCATCGGCATGCATTTCGGCAAGCCGCATGTCGGCGAGATCGCGGTGTTCCACCCGCCGCAGGGTGCTACTCAAGAGGAGTGCGGGCAGAGTTCGCGGATCGCTCCGGGCGGATCGGCCTGCTCGGAACCGGTCCCGAAAGAGGACACGAGCACAAACTTCATCAAGCGCGTGGTGGCCGGACCGGGAGACACGATCAAGATCGTGGAAGGCCACGTGATCCGCAACGGAAAACGTGAGTCGGACTCCTACATACGACCTTGCCCTGGCGTCTCGGAGTGCAACTTCCCGGTACCGATCAAGATTCCGCCCGGCCACTGGTTCATGATGGGCGACAACCGTGGGGAATCCGACGACAGCCGCTTCTGGGGACCAGTCCCCACCGGATGGATCATCGGTGGGGCATTTGCCACCTACTGGCCCCCCGACCGCATCGGCATCCTCTAGCGTCGTCGCAGAGGTGCTCGCAGCCGGTGAGGGCGAGGTCGTGAGCGCACAGGCGCATAAGGCGAGTCGCGGGGTGGGTGGCGCTCGGGCACGGCGCCGCGCTCGTCGCAAGGGCAGTGGACGACGCCTGTTCGCGTTCGATCGCCGTCTCGGCGTGCCGCTGGTCGCGGGCGCCGACGAGGCCGGGCGCGGGTGCCTCGCGGGCCCGCTCGTGGCCGCGGGCGTACTGTTCGACTACGACGCGCTCAGCACACGCGAGCTGCGAGCGCTCAGCGCGCTGAACGACTCCAAGCAACACACCGCCGACGCGCGCGAGCAGCTGTTCCCGTTGGTGCTGCGCAGCGCGGCGCGGGTGGTCGTTGTATCCCGTTGCGTGCGCGGGATCGACGCGCGCGGGCTGCACAAGACGAACCTCGCGGCGCTGCGCGACGCGCTGATCGGCGTCACGCGCGAGGTCACCGGCGAGGTGCTGTGCCTCAGCGACGGTTTTCCGGTGCGCGACTTCGGACGCCCGCAGCGGGCGATCGTGGACGGCGACGCGACCAGCGCGGCAATCGCGGCGGCTTCGATCGTGGCGAAGGTGACGCGCGACCGCTATATGCACCATGCCGACGGCGAGCACCCCGGCTGGAGTTTTGCCGAGCACGTGGGCTACTCGACACCCGAGCACCGCGAGGCGATCCTGCGCCAAGGCGTCTCGCCGTTGCACCGCATGTCGTTTCAGTCGCTGGCGTATCAGCAGCTCGCGCTCTGAGGCGACGAGGCCCCTTTCCTATTCCTCGGCTCACCACGCACCCGGTATGTGCTCGATCTGCAGCAGGCGCCCGTGCGGGTCGAGCACGATGCCCACGGCGTCAAAGCGGATCGTCGCGGCCCAGGGCCGCACCCGGCTGCGGTCGGCGAGCCAGGCTGCGGCCAGGCGCCGAAGGCGCGCGCGCTGTCGGGTGCCGAGCCCGGCGAGCGGCAGTTGGTCTTCGCGGGGGTGTCTGCTCCGGCCATGTAGGCGCCGCGTCTTGACCTCCACAAACACGAGCACCCCGCCGTCCGCCCCGCCGGCGGGTTCGAATGCGATCAGGTCGATCTCGCCCCGCGCGGTGCGCACATTACGCGCGAGCAGCTCGAGGCCTCCGCGGCGCAGATGTTCGGCAGCCAGCTGTTCACCGCGCCGGCCGAGCGCCTGCTGCTGCTCGTGCGGGTCGGCAAGTCGTGGGTTGGAGCTCACGTCGAGTGAAGCTAGCCGTGGCTTGGGATGCAAGGGGCGCTCGCGCGGGCGATAGCCTGCGTGCCCGTGAGCGAGGACACCAAATCGCCGGCGGACCCGGGCCACGCACGCGAACGCAGGATTGGCGCGTTCGACGGAGTTACGGAGTTCATGGGCATGCGCTGGGAGGACCCACAGACGGTTTGGCTCACGATCCGTCCCGAATTGATCAATGCGGGTGGGCTGCTCTCGGGCGTGGCGACCTATGCGCTGATCGACTACTGCATGGGCTCGACGCTGTGGGCGCAGACCACGCGCGAGGAGCGGATCGCGACGCTGAACATCGCTGTGAACTATGTGCAGACCGCGACCGAGGGTGAGATCGTCTGTCGCACGGAGCTCGACCGGCGCAACAGGCGCAGCGCGGTCCTGCGTAGCGAGGTCTCCCACGAGGACGGCAGGCTGCTGGTGACGGCGATCGGCAGCTACACGATTTTCCCACCGCGTCCGGGCGATCGGAACCGTCCGGCGGCGCCGGCTTCTTGAGCGGTGGTGGAGGAGCGCACGCCCACGGCGCTTACCATCGCGGGCTCGGACTCCGGCGGTGGTGCGGGAATTGAGGCCGATCTGAAGGCGTTCGCGCGCTGCGGCGTGCACGGGACCGTGGCGATCACCGCGATCACAGCGCAGAACACGGTTGGTGTCGAAGCTGTGCAGTCAGTACCGGCCGAGGCGATCCTCGCGCAAGTGCGTGCAGTGTTTGCGGACATCAAGATCGATGCGGTCAAGGTTGGGATGCTGGGCACGGTCGAAAGCGCTCGCGCGGTCGCACAGGCACTTGCGGAGCTGCCGGCCGAGGTGCCGGTCGTAGTCGACCCGGTGATGGTCGCCGAGTCCGGCGCACGGCTGCTGGAGACCGAGGCGCAGTCGGTGCTGGTCGAACGGATCCTGCCCCGCGCGAGCGTGTTGACTCCTAACATGCCTGAGGCACGCGTCCTGGTCGGCGCCTCCGGCCTATCTGCCGCGGAACCGGAGGACGATGAGGACCGCGAGGTCGAAGCGCTGACGCGCGCCCTGCTGAAGCTCGGGCCGTATGCCGTTGTTGTGACGGGAGGTCATCGCCAGCGTTCGGTAGATCTGTTTCTGGAGTCGACCTCAGGTGCTGCACCGGTCGAGATCGAGGGCGAGCGTCACCCCGACGGCGCGGCGCACGGCTCGGGCTGCACGCATTCCTCGCTGCTAGCGGCGCAGCTGGCCCTGGGATCTACGCCGCTGCAGGCGGCTCGCATCGCGCGCGCACTCGCAGGCGAGGCGGTGCGTGATGGGCTGCGGGACGTGGGCGCTGGGCCTGGCCCCGTTGACGTCCTGGGTCTGGCGCGAATCAGAGCCCAGGCGCGGGCCTCGCAGCAGTCCTAGGCCGAGCGGTCGGTACGCAGGATGCTGTTTGCCATAATCCGAGCACGATGAAGCTTTTGCGGATGAAGCCGGGTCATGGTGAGATCTTGCTGGCGGAGGGCGACGTCGAGGTGCAGGAGGAGGAGCAGCGGCTAATCGAGGCCTTTCGCCGCGAGCTGGACGCGGGCATGTGGGCCGCAGTACCGACCGAGCGTCGCGATGGACGCCGCGAGGCGGAGCTGGTCAAGAGCTTTGGCGAGGTGCCGCGGGATGCCGAGCGCGTGATCTTCTTCCCGCGTGCGGCCGGTGGAGCACCGCTGACGCCGCCCTCGCGGACCCCTCGCTGAGCCGATGCTGCTGGCGCTGGGCACGGCGGCGATCGTGCTGGTGGTGCTGCTGTGGGAGTTGGCGCGCTCGCGAGTTCTGCGCGGCTTCGCGCTCGCCCGCGCACAGGTCCAGACGCTACGAGAGCGGGCGCGGCGTCGTCGCGAAGCCGGACCGCTGGGTTATGACCCGGGCCGCGAGCGCCGCGCGGAGCAGCGTGCGCGTGCGCTGCTGCGCTCCTGTATCGAGGAGCGCGACTGGGCGATGTATCGCGACCTGGGGTTTCTGCGCGTGTGGGGCGGCCTAGGTGAGCGCGCGCAGGCGGCGGGAGCCTCCTATGCCTACCTGATCTACCCGCACCGTCCGATCGTGGCTTACGTCCCGCAGACCGGTGCGCTTTTGAACGAGTACTGCGTGGCGTTTCCGGATCACTCGCGCCCCTACGGCAGTGCTCGTCTACCGGACTCCGACGACGTGCTGGCAAAGTGGATGGCGCTGAACGCGGACGAGCGCCGCCTGATTGCGCAGGCGAACATGCATCTGCCGGGTCGTCAGATCGACCCTGAGCGCGTCAAGCGCGACCTAGCGCGGCTCACGCGTTGGGAGCGTGAGACCGGCGGCGAGGGTGCACCAGATATCGTGCGCGCCGCGTGAGCACCGCCACCGAGTTCGATCTGAAGCACCGTAGTCGCGCCCTGACCGAGGGTCCCGAGCGCGCGGCGGCGCGCGCCTACCTGCATGGGATTGGCTATTCGGCCGAGGATCTGGCCAAGCCGATCGTGGGCGTGGCGCACTCCTGGATCGAGACGATGCCCTGCAATTTCAACAACCGCGTGTTGGCGGCGAAGGTGAAGGAGGGAATCCGCGCCGCGGGCGGCACGCCGATGGAGCTGAATACGATCGCGATCTCCGACGGGATCACGATGGGCACGGCGGGAATGCGCGCCTCGCTGGTCTCACGCGAGCTGATCGCGGACTCGATCGAGCTGGTCGCAAGCGCCCACGCCTTCGATGCGCTGGTGACGATCTCCGGCTGCGACAAGACGATCCCGGGCACGGTGATGGCGCTAGCGCGCCTGAATATTCCGGGGCTGATGCTCTACGGCGGCTCGATCAAGCCGGGGCACTTCAAAGGCGCGGAGGTGACGATCCAGCAGGTGTTCGAGGCCGTGGGTCAGTTCGCCTCGGGCAAGATCACCGAGCAGGAGCTGCACGAACTGGAGGAGGCCGCCTCGCCGGGTGCGGGCGCCTGTGGCGGCCAGTTCACCGCGAATACGATGGCGATGGCCTTCGAGGCGCTGGGGATCTCCCCGCCTGGCTCGGCGATGGTGCCGGCGGAGGACGGGCGCAAGCTCGAGGTGGCGACGCAGTGCGGCGAACTAGTCGTGGACGTGCTGCGTCGCGGGCAGCGGCCCAGCGACGTGATCACCAAGCCCGCGCTAGAAAACGCGATCGCCGCCGTGGCGACGAGCGGCGGCTCGACCAACGGCGTGCTCCACCTGCTGGCGGTCGCGCGCGAAATGGGCGTGCCGCTGACGATCGACGAGTTCGAGGGAATCTCCGAGCGTACGCCGCTGCTCTGCGACCTGCAGCCGGGCGGGCAGTACGTGGCGACTGAGCTGTATGAAGCGGGTGGTGTGCCGTTGGTGCTGGCGCGACTGAAGCAGGCGGGCATCCTCAATGAGGACGCGCCAACCGTGAGTGGCGCAACGATCGGCGAAGCTGCGGACGAGGCGCGCGAGACGGCGGGGCAGCAGGTTGTGCGCCCGCTGTCGAACCCCCTGAAACCGACTGGTGGTTTCGCGATCCTCCGCGGCAACGTGGCTCCAGATGGCTGTGTGGTCAAGCTATCGGGGCACGAGCGACGCAAACACTCCGGGCCGGCGCGTGTGTTCGACGGCGAGGAGGCCGCGATGGCGGCGGTGCTGGCGCACGAGATCGAAGCGGGCGACGTGGTGGTGATCCGCGCCGAGGGTCCCGCCGGCGGGCCAGGCATGCGCGAGATGCTGGCGGTGACCGCCGCGATCGTGGGCGAGGGTCTAGGTGAGGAGGTAGCCTTGATCACCGACGGGCGCTTCTCGGGCGCGACCCATGGCTTCATGGTCGCCCACGTAGCACCGGAGGCGGTTCGCGGCGGCCCGATCGCGGCCTTGCGCACCGGCGATGTGGTGAGCATCGACGTCGATGCCGGGCGCCTGGACGTGGCGCTGGCCGAGGAGGAGATAGCGACGCGGGTTGCGGCCTACGAGCGCCCGCCGCGCGCGGACGAACACATCGACGTCGCGATCCGCAAGTACGCCAAGCTCGTGGGGAGCGCCTCAGAGGGCGCGGTAGCACTCTGAGGTCACCCCGACGCGCGTAAGCGCTACTCCCCGAGGAATTCCTCTAGCAGTGCGTTGAAGGCCTCGGGCCGCTCGAGCATCGACATGTGGCCGGTGTCGCCGAAGACGACCTTGCGCGAGTTGGGGATCAGTTCGGCGAACACGTCGGCGTCCCGCACGCTGATCAGGCGATCGCGATCGCCCCACACAATCAGCGTGGGGCAGGCGATCTCGGGCAGGCGCTCGCGGATCTCGTAGTCGAGCACGGTTTCGAGACCCTGGATAAAGCCCGGCTTGCCAGCACCGCGCACCTGCTCGGCGGCGAGCGCGGCGGATAGTCGGTCGGGATGGCGCACGACCACGCCGAGCGCGGCATCGCGCAGTCGCGCGCGACCCACTACCTCATCCGACTTGGAGGCGGCCCAGGCGCTGGTTGCCGTCAGGACGCGCTCGGCGCGGCGCAAGGCCGGCAGCACGGTTGTGGAGCCACGGTGCTGGTGGGTGGAGAGGCCCGCGGCGGAGATGAGCACAAGCTGCTCGACGCGCTGAGGGAAGGCGATCGCAAGCTCGGCGGCGATGAAGCCGCCCATCGAGTTCCCGACGACGGCCGCGGCGTCGACCTCGAGTCGGTCGAGTAGCTGATCGAGTAGGCGCGCGTAGCCCCCGATCGAGATCGTCTGGCGCGGCATGGGCGAGTGTCCAAAGCCAGGCAGGTCGAGCGTGATGACGCGATGCGTGGCCGCGAAGATGGGTAGCTGCTCGAGCCAGTTGGGCCAGGAGCCCGAGAGGCCGTGGACGAACACGATTGGCTGGGTGCCCTGCTCATGCTCGGGCCCAAGTACGACGGTATTGACGGGCGTGCCTTCGATCTCAATCCAGCGCTGGTGTGCCTGCCAGTCGACGTCCTGCCAGCGCTCCTTTGTGGCGGGCCCGTACATCTACAACGCCTCGACGGGGTAATGCCCGTGGGTGCAGCCGCTTGGCACTAGGCTCATACCGGTGAATGTAGCGCGAGGTCAGCGGGCAGGGCGCAAGCGGGGTGGCGGCGAAATAAGCGGGGTCATGGGGACCGCACAAGAGAATGGCGACTGGCGCGGCGCGATCGGGTTGCTGATGGAGGACCTAGCTCGTCGCGATGCGGCGGAGCGCACCCGTCGCGCCTATGGCGTGGACCTGGAGCAGTTCGCACAGTGGGCGGGGGTACAGGGTCTCTCGCCCGGCGGGGTGGACCCAAAGGCGGTGCGTCGCTACATCGCGCATCTTTCGGAGCAAGGCGCGGCGCCGAGCACGAGCGCGCGCAAGCTCGCCGCGCTGCGAGCGCTGTTTGCGAGCCAGCGTGAGCACGGCGCGATCGCGGAGAACCCCGCCGATCTGGTCTCCACGCCCCGCCGCGGCTCCCATCTGCCGCGCGTGTTGAGCACACGCGAAGCCGCTGGTCTACTGGACGCGATTCCAGCCGGCGGCTCGCTTGAGCTGCGCGATCGAGCGATGTTCGAGTTGGCCTACGCCTGCGGCCTGCGCGCTGAGGAGCTGGTCTCGCTGCGGGAGATCGACGTGGACTGGGACGGGGAGCAGCTGCGCGTGGAGGGCAAGGGGCGAAAGACGCGTTTTGTGCCCGTGGGCGAGCCAGCGATGAAGGCCCTGCGCGAATATCTCGACCGTGGACGTGGCGCGCTGACCGCCGAGCCACGAGCTACCCGCGGCCAAGACGGTGGCTCTGATTCCCTGTTCCTGTCGAAGACCGGCCGCTCACTAGGTACGAGCGATGTCCGCAGGCGCCTGCGGATGTGGACCGCGCGCGCGGGCGCTGTGGCCGAGCGCGCGGGCGGCGCAATCTCGCCGCACGCGCTTCGCCACAGCTTCGCGACGCACCTGTTGGACGGCGGCGCGGACCTACGCAGCATCCAAGAGCTGTTGGGCCATGCGAGTGTGTCGAGCACCCAGATTTACACTCGGGTAGAGTCCGCGCGACTGAAAAGCGCCTACGCGCGCAGCCACCCTCGGGCCTGATACAAGGGGAAGCACCCTGGAGACAAATGTCAAACCGATCGAGCTGCGGGAATTGTGGCGTCGATACAAGTCCGACGGCGACAGCAAGGTCCGTGAGCGGCTGGTCGTCGCCTATTCGCCGCTGGTCAAGTACGTAGCGGGCCGCACTGCGGCCGGCTTGCCGCCGCATGTCGAGGAGGCGGACCTGATCTCCTACGGCCTCGTTGGCCTGATCTCGGCGATTGAGCGCTTCGATCTGTCTCGTGACATCAAGTTCGAGACCTACGCGATCATGCGGATCAAGGGCGCGATCATCGATGAGCTGCGCTCGATGGACTGGGTCCCCCGCAGCGTGCGGGCGCGCGCACGTGAAGTCGAGCGCGCGAACGCGAAGCTCGAGAACACGCTGCAGCGCGCCCCCACCGACCAGGAGATCGCGGACGAGCTCGGGATCACGGTCGACGAATTGAACGAGTCGCTGCTGGCGATCTCGCACTCCTCGATGGTGGCGCTGGATGAGCTGTGGAGCGTGTCTGACTCCAGCGGCGACCAGGTCTCGCTGATGGACACGATCGAGGACCCGAACGCCCCGGACCCGGCACGCTCGTTGGATGTGGGCGATCTGAAGGACCGGATCGCGGACTCGATTGCGAAGCTGCCCGAGCGCGAGAAGCTCGTGATCGCGCTCTACTACTACGAGAACCTGACCCTGCGCGAGATCGGCGAGGTGCTCGGTGTGACGGAGTTGCGCGTCTCGCAGATGCACACGAAGGCAGTCCTGCGGCTGCGCTCGCGGATGCAAGAGGAGTCCTTCGACGACTGAGCGATGGCGCGGCGTGTTCTGATCTTGGGGGCGGGCTTTGGCGGGCTCGAGCTCGCGACGATGTTGTCGCAGGCACTTGGCGAAGAGATCGAGGTGACGCTGATCGACAAGGGCGACGCCTTCGTGTTCGGCTTCTCGAAGCTCGACGTGATGTTCGGGCGCACGAGCGCGGAGGCGGTGCGGCTGCCGTACGCGAAGATTGCCAAACCGGGGGTGCGCTTCCTGCGCGAGACCGTGACCGCGATCGATCCCGAGTCGCGGACGGTCACGACCGACGCCGGCACGCACGATGCCGACGCGCTGGTGATCGCACTGGGTGCCGACTACGACTACGACGCTACGCCGGGCCTGCTGGAGTCCGGCAACGAGTTCTACTCCGTCGCCGGCGCCGAGCGCCTGGCTGGTGTGCTCCCGAGCTTCACGAGCGGGCACGCGGTGATCGGCGTGTGCGGCGCACCCTTCAAGTGCCCGCCCGCCCCCAGCGAGACGGCGCTGCTGCTGCACGACTATCTCTCGGCGAAGGGCGTGCGCGACGCGTGTGAGATCTCGTTTGTGATCCCGTTGGGCACTCCGGTGCCGCCCTCGCCGGAAACCTCAAGTGCGCTCGAAGCAGCGTTCGCCGAGCGTGAGATCGCCTTCATCCCTCAGAAGCGCGTCAGCTCGCTGGACGGGGCGCGAGGCGTGGTCAACTTGGACGACGGCTCGGAGCTGCCCTACGACCTGTTCCTGGGCGTGCCCAAGCATCGCGCGGCGCAGGTCGTGATCGACAGCGGCATCACCGACGGGTCCTACATCCCCGTTGACCCCGCCACGCTCCAGACGAGCTCCCCGGACGTTTACGCGATCGGCGACGTGGCACAGGTTGGCGTCCCGAAAGCGGGCGTGTTCGCGGAGGGTGCGGCGAAGATCGTGGCCGAACAGTTGATCGCGCGGGCTCACAACGGCGCTTCGGACGCCGCCTATCAGGGGCAGGGCTCCTGCTACATCGAGTTCGGCGCCGGACGCGTCGGGCGGGTGGACGTGGACTTCCTCTCGGGGCCCAAGCCCACGGGTACCTATCAGGAGCCGTCGGTGGCGCTGGTGGCCGAGAAGGAGCGTTTTGGCTCCAGCCGACGCGCGCGCTGGTTCGGGTTGGCTTGAGCTTCGGCCTAGCTGGGTTCGCCTGACAGGAATTGCGGGAGGATCGGCCGACGCGTATGGTGCCGGGCGCGATGCCAGAGATGTCGGGACTGGTCCCCGAGACACGCTACGCCCACAATGGCGACGTGCACATCGCCTACCAGTCCTTCGGGGAAGGCGAGGTCACGTTCGTGGGCCTGCCTGGGATCGTCTCGAACATCGAGCTGATCTGGGAGGACCCGGAGGCCCGGCGCTGGCTGCAGCGACTCGGGTCGTTCGTGCGGCTCGTGCACTACGACAAGCGCGGTCAGGGAATGTCCGATCGTGATGTGGGGGTGCCGACGCTCGACGACCGGCTGGGCGATCTGGCGGCGGTGCTCGACGCGGTCGGGGTGCAGCGAGTCGCGCTCGGGGGCGTTTCGGAAGGCGGCTCGACGGCGGCGATGTTCGCGGCGACCTACCCCGAGCGCGTGAGCGCGCTCGTGATGCACAGCTCGTTTGCGTGGATGGACCCGGCGCTTGGCGACGCGGTGGTGCCGCAGTGGGCCGAACGCTGGGGAACGCCTCAGACGCTGACGGTGCCGGTGATGTCGCCGCACAAGGCTGACGACGCCGAGTATGTGCGCTGGATGAACCGCGTCGAGCGGATGACGACGACGCCGGCCGGGCTGCTTGCGGCGTGGCGGTGGATCCGCGAGATGGATCTGCGTCCGGTGCTCGACTCGATCCAGTGCCCGACGCTGGTTGTGCACCGCACCGGGGATCGCCTGGTGCCGGTTGCATACGGCCGCTACCTGGCCGAGCGGATCCGCGACGCGCGGCTGCTTGAAAGCGAGGGCGAGGCCCATCCGCCGTGGCAGGGAGACACCGAGGCAGAGATGCGGATCGTGCAAGAGTTCCTCACCGGCCGCCACGGGCCTGCACAGGCGTCTGAGCGGGTGCTGGCCACGGTGCTGTTCACCAACATCGTCGACTCGACCGCACGCGCGGCGGCGCTCGGGGACCGGGCATGGCGCGAGCTGCTCGACCGTCACGATCGAATCTGCAGCGGCGCGGTGCTTGAGTGCGGCGGGCGCGTGGTAAAGAGCACCGGGGACGGACTGCTTGCGACGTTCGATGCCCCGATCAGGGGCCTGCGCTGCGCGGACACACTGCGCTCGTCGCTGGCCGACGCCGGGATCCCGATCCGCGCAGGTGTGCACACGGGCGAAATCGAGCTCAGGGGCGAGGACGTAGCCGGCATCGGGGTGCACATCGCGGCACGCGTTGCGGCGCTCGCCGGCGCCGGCGAGCTGCTCGCCTCGCGCACGGTGAAGGACCTCGTCGCCGGCTCGGACTACGCGTTCTCCAGTCGCGGGGTCCACAGCCTGAAGGGTGTGCCCGAGGGTTGGGAGCTGCTCGCGGTCGGCTGAGCGCCTGCGCTCGCGGCGCCGTGCCGGCACAGTCAGGCTTCACGCGCGGAGCGCTAGCGCCTACCAACGGGCAGCGGTATGGTGATCTCACAGCTAGAGAGGAGATCGCATGCGACCCATGGGAGACCGCCTGCCGGCGGACCGGATTCGCAACGTCGCCCTTGTCGGCCACCGCGGCGCGGGCAAGACCTCGCTGCACGAGGCGCTGCTGTTCGAGGCGGGCGTGATCCCTCGCCTGGGTTCGGTCCCCGATGCGAGCACCGTCTCAGACTCTGACCCCGACGAGCAGTCGCGGCAGATGTCGATATCCGCGGCGCTCAGCTCGTTTCAGTGGCGCGAGCGCAAGATCAACCTGCTCGACACGCCCGGCGAGCCCAGCTTCGTCGCCGACGCGCTGGGTGCGCTGCGTGTGTGTGAGTCGGCGGTGTTCGTCATCAATGCCGTGATGGGCGTGGAGGTCTCGACCAGTCGTTTGTGGACGCGCGCCGCGGAGCTGGACATCGCGCGCATGCTGTTCGTGAACATGCTCGACCGCGAGCGTGCCGACTTCTTCCGGGCGCTGGAGCAGATCAAGCGTGCGTTCGGACCGCACGCCGTCGCCACCGAGATCCCGATCGGCTCAGAGCACGACGTGCAGGGCGTGATCGACCTGGTCGACATGAAGGCCTTTCGCCAAGACTCCGCAGAGCGCGCGGCCTGGAGCGAAATCCCGATCCCCGAGGCGGAGGCCGAACGCGCGCAGGAGTTCCGCGAAAAGCTGATGGACGAGGTCTGCGAAGTCTCCGACGCGCTGATGGAGCGCTACTTGGAGGGCGAGGAGATTTCCCACCAGGAGATCGTCGACGCGCTGAAGGAGGGCACCAACCACGGCAAGATCTTCCCCGTCGTCTGCGGGGTCGCGACGCGCAACCTCGGCACCACGCGGCTGCTCGACGCGATCGTCGAGGACCTTCCTTCGCCGGTCAAGCACGGCGCTCTGCAGGTCGGCGAAATAGAGCTGTGCGCCAGCGAGGAGGAGCCGCTGTTTGCCTACGTCTTCAAGACTCGCGCGGATCCCTTCGCGGGTCGCATCAACCTGCTGCGCGTCTACCAGGGGGTGATGTCCGCCGACAGCCACGTGCTCAACACGCACGCCCACGCCAAGGAGCGGATCGGGCAACTGCTGGTGTTCGCGGGCAAGGAGGTGCAGCACGTCGGCGAGTTCGGGCCCGGCGACATTGGCGCCGTGGCGAAGCTGAAGCAGACCCGCGCCGGCGACTGGCTAGCCGACCGCGACGAGCCCATCGAGATGCCGCGACTGGCGCTGCCCGCGCCCGTGATGGCCTTCGCGATCGAGCCCAGGAGCAGGGGCGATGAGGAGAAGGTGTTCGCAGCGCTGCATCGCCTGCAGGAGGAGGACCCCACGATCGACCTGCATCGCGACCAGCAGACCGGCGAGCAGATCGTCGCGGGGCTCTCGCAGGTGCACGTGGAAGTCGTCGTTGACCGCCTGCGCGACCGCTTCGGCGTCGAGGTCAGCCTGAAGCCGCCGCGCGTGCCCTATCAGGAGACGATTCGCACGCCCGCGAAGGCTCACGGCAAGCACAAGAAGCAGTCCGGCGGGCGCGGCCAGTTCGGGGAGTGCCATATCGAGATCGAGCCGCTCGCCATCGGCGAGGAGTTCGAGTTCGTGGATCGCATCAAGGGCGGCGTGATCCCTAGTTCGTTCATCCCCGCCGTAGAGAAGGGCGTGCGCGAGGCGATGTCCTGCGGCGTGCTCGCGGGTCATCCGGTGAAGGGGGTGCGCGTGCACCTCGTCGACGGGTCGCATCATTCCGTGGACTCGTCTGAGATCGCCTTCAAGCTCGCGGGCCTGCAGGCGATGAAACAGGCGCTGGAACTGGCCGACCCAGTGCTGCTGGAGCCGATCATGCTCGTCACGCTGTCGGTCCCCGAGGCCTATGTCGGTGAGGTGATCGGCGACCTCAACAGCCGTCGCGGACACCCGCAGGGGATGGAGCCCGTCGGCGCGATGACCGAGATCAGGGCTGAGGTGCCGATGACGGAGGTGCTCGCCTACGCGCCCGACCTACGCTCGATCACCGGCGGCCAGGGCGACTACACGCTGGAGTTCCTGCGCTACGAGGAAGTTCCCGCGCACCTGGCGCAGAAGCTCCTAACACAGGCGGGCCAGGAGCAGGCCGCGGCGCACGCGTGAGCGCCTCGCCGGGTGCTCGTTCCGATCCTCTCAGCGAACGATCGTAAAGCGCGCCGTGCGTGCCGCGCCGCTCAGCCCGCCGAGTCGCGGCGTCGCTTCAAGCTCATAAGCCCCCGGCTTCAGGGCGCTGCCACCGACCCGACCCGTGAAGCGGAAGCCGTTGTGACCCGTCTTGTCGACGTGCGTGAAGGCGCCGACCTTCACGAACCGCTTGCAGGGCCGCCCGCCGCCGCCGTGCTTCGGCGGGGCGACGCAGCGGCCTCGCTTGCGGACCCCGCGCTGGGAGCGCAGCACCGCGAACGTCGTCGTCGCGACGTCGCTGTCGTTGTAGCCCAGGCTCGTCCCCTGCGGCTGGAGTTTCGCGATGCTCGCGCCGGACTTGGCCACGCGGAACGCGGTGGGGGAGAGCGTCAGCGGCCCCAGCGCCGGTGCAACGCGGCGTACGGTCGACGGCGGTGGTGTCGGCGTCGTGCCGGGCGTCGTGACCGGGCTGGGGGCGGAGATCGGCGGCGTCGGCGCGAGCTCGTAGGCGCCGATGTCGCAGGCGGGGCCCTGCGGGCGCGCCACGCCGCGCTGGTCGCTCGCGGGGCACTCGGCGCCCAGCGGGAGCTGATCGAGCGCGGCGCTGCCCGCGCCGAGCGCCATCGTGCTCGTGGGGCCGCCGTTGTCCTGCAGCGGCGCCAGCATCGGATCGCCGCCCGAGAAGCCCGCCGGGCAGCCGCCGCCGAAGGCGATGTTGTGACCCCCGTCGGCCGGCGCGCCCGCGCAGTTGCCGCCTTCGTTGTTCGCAAAGATCGTTCCCCGCACGCTCGCGCTCGCGCCGCCGCCCACGCTTAGCGCACCACTGCCTCGCCGGCCGGGTTTGGCGCCCGTGCCGCCGACGCCCGTCAGGTTGTCGGCAATCGTCAAATTGGCGAGCGAGAGCACGCTGCCGCCCGTGGCCGCGATCGCCGCACCTGGGCCGCCGTCGCCGCCTTGTTGTTCTGGCGGCGCGAGGTCGCCGTTGCCGCCCGCCCCGGTCGCGTTGCCGTTGAAGGTGTCGTTCACGAACGTCGCGCTGCCGCCTTCGACCGCGACACCGCCGCCGCTGCCGCCGTCTTCGCCGTCGAAGATCCCGCCGCCCATACCCGTGCGATTCGCGGTCACGGTCGAGCCGCTCAGGCTGAGCGCGCCTGCCGTGCTGAGGATCGCGCCGCCGTTTCCTCCGCGCTTCTCCCCTGAGCCGTTCGCGCCCCCTTTGCTCGTGCCGTTCGTGCTCAGCGTGCTCGCGTCGATCGTCAGCGACAGCCCGCTGTTCGCAATCGCGCCCCCGTCGCCGCCTATCACGTCTTCGCTGGAGCGGATCGCGGTGAAGTTTTCGAACAGCAGGCTGTCCTCGATCGTCAGCGTGCCCGTGTTCCAGATGCCGCCGCCGATTCCCGTCGGGAAGCCCGGCCCGCTGTTCGAGGTGCCGGAGACGTCTTCTGCGATTTCGCTGGCGGCGATCGTCAGCGTGCCCGCGTTTGCGATCCCGCCGCCGTTGCCGCCGCGCTGGTCCAGTGGACCGTTGCCCGCGACGTCTCCGATCACGCGCGATTCCTGAAGCGTCACGCTCGAGCCTTCATGGATCAGGATGCCGCCGCCGTCCTCGTCGCCCGCGACGGTCGAGGGAGCACGAGCCGCGTTGATCATTACGCCCTCGATCGTCACGCGCACGCCGTGTATGTCCATCGCGCGATCGCTCGCGCTGCCCGCTTCGTTGGCGTCCCCGTCGATTTTCGTGTTCGCGCTGCCCGCGCCCTGGATCGTGACCGCGCTCGTCAGGTCGAGGTCGCCGGTCGAGTTCGCCTCCTCGTGCGCGCCGAAGCGCGTCAGCTTGTAGATCCCCGCGGGCAGCACGATCGTGTCCGGGCCTTCGCCTTTGGCGCACTCGCCTGCTTTGACTCCCGAAGGCTGGTCGTTGTTTGCCGCCGTGATCGCCTCACGCAGTGAGCAGTGCCCGTCGTTCGCGATCGCGTCTTCGGTCGTGTTGACCGTGATCGTCGCCGCGCCCGCCGCGCTCGCCCACAACGCGCACGCGACGACGACGCCGCCCGCGAGCGCCGACCACCTCCCCCCACCGCGCAGAACCGCCTTCACGCCGCACAAGGTAATGGCGCGGGTTTGCCGATGCAAGCGCCACGAGTGGGCGGCGGCCCGATACCCTCCCGCGGATGGCAACCCGATCGATCGTCACCTCGCAGCCCGACGTCGCCTGCGACGTCTGCGAACGTCGTCTGCTGCGCGGCGAGCAGCCCGACACCTTCCTGGCCGCCGGTCAACCGCGGATCGTCTGCGAGCTGTGCGCGCCCCGTGCCGCCCATCAGGGCTGGAAGCGAGGCTCCGAGCAGCACGCGCTGGGTCACGCGCCGCTACGCGCCGGCCGGGGGCGCTCGTTGCTCGGACGCCTGCGCCAGTCGCGCCGCACCGACGCAGAGACCGCGGGCGAGGGTAGCGACCGCGGCGCGGTCTTTGCGCAGAATGGGGAGGAGGCGCAGCCGTTCGACTTCCTCGACGCGGGCGAGGCGCACGGCGCTTCGGCGGGGCCCCACGAGCAGCCCGCCCAGCCGACGAGCGCCGGGCCGCTGCAGAACGCCCTGGACATCTTCAACATCGGCGAGTACCCACGCCGCGTCGCCAGCCTCACACGCTCGCTGGGTGCCCCCGAGGTGACCGTGCGTCCCGGCGAGGCCGTCGCCAGCTCGATCGTGATCGTGCTCGCCTGGGAGCTCTGCTGGTACACCTACGAGGTCGACCTCGACGACATGCAGGGGCCCGAAGCTCGCGCCCTCGCGCAGGGCACCGAGCTCTCAGAACTCGGTACCGAGGACCGGCTCGCGAACGCGCTCGCGGATGAGCGCGGCGCTCTGGCGCTGCCCTAGGTCCGCGTCGCAAGGCCTCGCGGCGAATTCTCTGGTGGGCCGAATTTGTTCGGATCGCCCCGCAAGGGTTGATTATCGGAAATCACGGAGTAAGATCCCCGCGACGATGATCTATTGCGTCGTACCCAAGCCGCTGGCCGACGAGCTGTATCCCAAGCTCGTCAAGTACTACGAGAACGAGGACAACGTCACCGTGATCGTAGATCGTCGCGAGTTCGACCGGCGCGCCCGTCAGGGACGCTCCGTCGCGACGGCAGAGGCCAGCGAGCACCGCCAACGCCGCATCGTGCGCGACCGCCGACGTGCGCGCGTGCCGGGGGACCTCCCCCCGCTCGCGCAGGCAACCGCCTAGCCGCTCTGCATACTTCACCCCGATGAAGGTGGTGGTGCACGTCGACGGCGGCGCTCGCGGCAACCCGGGACCCGCCGCGGCGGCCTGTGTGATCTCCGATCCCGACGGGCAGACGCTGGGTGAGCACGCGCAGCTGCTGGGCCACGCCACCAACAACGTCGCCGAGTATCGTGCGCTGCTGCTGGGGCTAGAGCAGGCGCGTGCGCTCGGTGCCGAGGAGATCGAAGTGATCGGCGACTCTGAGCTCATCGCCAAGCAGGTCATGGGCCAGTACAAGGTCAAGAACGCCACGCTCAAGCCCCTGCACGGCGAGGCACTCGCCGCCCTCCGGGGGTTCGAGCGTTGGTCGATCCGAACCGTCCCGCGCGCCCAGAACGCCGACGCCGACGCGCTCGTCAACGCGGCCTTGGATCAGGCGCGCGCCGCCAACCGGCTTTAGTGCAGAGGCTTTGCCGAGCGGGCGATAGCCAGCATCTGCTGGTTCGATAGATCCTCCAGCAGCGTGTTCGTCACCCAGTAGAGCATTTTGCCCTGACGCCAGGCGATCACGTGGATGTGGCTGCCGTCCGTGAACAGCATGTAGGTCTTGTGGTCGATTTTGCGCTGTTGGTTCGGGTGTGCGATCAGCGGCGGCTTCGGCCAGTCGGTGCCCTCAAAGTCGTAATAGCCGCCGAGCGTGTTCTGTTTCCACACGACCACGTAGGCGTGGCGCAGGCGCCCGCCCTTATCACGCAGGTCGTAGGCGCGCGTGGGCTGCTCTTCGCTGACCGCGGTCTGCACCGAGGGATAAAGCACGCGTAGCGGCATGCTGATCGTCTGCTTCGCCAGTTCCTCATCACCCGAGGTTGGCGTCGGCGCGAGTCCCAGCGAGGCCGCGGAGGGGGCCGATGCGTGGTGGGCGTGCTTGTGTGAGTGCTTGCCGTGGCTGCCCTTGTTCGTCGGCGCCGCCGGCTTCGGTTCCGCCGCGACGGTTTCATCGCCGTTGAGGAAGTCCTCCAGCGTCGCCTGCTCCATCGCCGGCGTGCTCGTCACGTAGGAGCCGCCCTTCAACGCGAAGTTCGTGCTGGTCGCGCGGAACTTCACCTGGCGCAACGGCTTGCCCTGGGAGAAGCCGATCAGCTTCGCGAGATCGATCACGCGGTTGGCAGCCGAGCTGAAGCCCGCCGTCACGATCGCCTTGCCCACGACGTGGGCCACGTGCCTGACCTGTTTCAGCAGGTTTTCTGAGGAGACCTGCTCGCGCAGGGCGCGCAGGAAGTCCTGCTGGCGAGCCACCCGCACGAAGTCCGAGTCGCCGTGGCGGTAGCGCACGTAGCTGAGCGCGTTGTTGTAACAGAGCTTTTGATACCCAGGTTGCAGGTTGATTTCCGAGTAGATTTCCCCGCCTTCGCCGTTGATGTGCAGGTAGCGGTGGTCGACGTTCACGTAGACGCAGCCGAGCGTGTCGACGATCTTGATGAAGCTCGCGAAGTTCACGTCGACGATGCCGTTGATTACCAGCCCCGGGAAGACTTCTTTCTCGATCGTTTCCGCCGCGAGTTCCATCGAGCCTTTGACGCCGCCCAGCCTCGCGCCGTAGGTGTAGGCGGCGTTGATCTTTTCCTGCGGGTAGTACTCGCCTTTGGAGCTCTTGATGTTCACCAGCAGGTCGCGCGGGATCGACATCACCGAGGTCTGGCCCTGGCTCGGGTCGAAGCGCACGAGCAGCATCGTGTCGCTGTGGGGCGGGTCCGTGCGGTCGAGTGCATCCTTCGATTTCGCGCGACGGTCCGAGCCCAGGATCAGATAGGTCTGTGGGCCGCCCGTGTATTTGATCAGGCCTTTTTTGACTTTGATGGTGTTGTCCGCTTTGAAGATTTCCCCGCCGATGCTTTCGACCTCGTTCAGCGCGATCGTCGCCGTCGCGCCGCCCGACAGCGCTGCGATCAACAGCGCCGCGATACCGAAACGCAGCCACATACGGCGCGAGGGTGATGGCAGGCGTCCGTCATCCATGGGATTTCAGCTCTGGGCAGCTCATATGGGCCGATAGGCATGCGCAGCCCCCCGGAGGCACGCCCGAGCGCCAAGCGTACCGAGCCATGCGGCGTGTCCGCGCCGGGTGGGCGGCTAGGCTCGGAGCCGTGCTGAGCGCCAGAAACCGGGAGCTGCTGGGCCTCTTGCCCTCGGCGCTGCTGGTGATTGCGGGCTTCACCGCGATCTTCATCCAGGCCGAAGACATCGCCCCCGGCGCGGCAACCAACCTCACGCTGAACCACGCCTCCAGCGTCTCGCTGACCTACGGGGCGCTGTTCCTCGGGCTCTGTCTGGCGGCCCACCTGGTGATCCGCTTCGCGCTGCCGCATGCCGACCCTTACCTGTTCCCGCTGGCCGCCGTGCTGGCCAGCGTCGGGATCGTGATGGTCTACCGCATCGAACCCGTGCTCGCGCGTCAGCAGGCGCAGTGGATGGTCGTTGGGCTGGTGCTGTTCGCCGCGACGATCATCGCCCTGCGCAAGAACGGGGTGGCCGTGCTCGAGCGCTACCGCTACACGATCGCCGCGATCGGCATCGGCATAACCGTGCTGCCGCGCCTGCCCGGGATCGGCGCGCAAGTCAACGGCGCCTATCTGGATATCCACATCGGCAGCATCTCCTTCCAACCGTCCGAGCTCGCCAAGATCGCGATCGTCGTGTTCCTCGCCAGCTATCTGCGCGATAACCGACAGCTGCTCGTGACCGCGGGGCGACGCGTGCTGGGTCTCACGATCCCGCCGATGAAGCAGTTCGGGCCGATGTTGATCGTCTGGGGCGCCGCGATGGGAACGCTGCTGCTGACTCGGGAGCTAGGTACCTCGCTGATGTTCTACGGCGCCTTCCTCGCGCTGCTCTACGTCGCCACAGGGCGCTTCTCCTTTCCCTTTATCGGCCTCGTGCTGTTCGCCTTCGGCGCCTGGTTCGTCGCCACGCACGTCAGCCACGTGCACTCGCGCGTGCTGGCCTGGGAACACCCCTTCGACCCCGCGCTCTACAACAAGCCCGCGGGCGGCAGCTACCAGCTCGCGCAGTCGCTGTTCGCTCAGGCCGACGGCGGCCTGCTCGGCACCGGCTTTGACCAGTCGCTGCTGCGCCTGCCCCACGGCGGCGGGCCGATCCTGCCGGTCCCAGAAAGCGACACGATCTACGCCGTCATCACCAACGAGCTCGGCCTTGCCGGGGCGGCGGCGCTGCTGGTCGTTTACCTGCTGTTCGTCGCCCGCGGCCTGAAGACCGCCGTGCTGGCCCGCGACTCCTTCTCCAAGCTGCTCGCTACCGGTCTTGCGTTTGTGGTCGCGATGCAAGTGTTCGTGATCGTTGGCGGTGTCACCCGCGTGATCCCCCTGACCGGGGTAACCCTGCCGTTCGTCGCCTACGGCGGCTCCTCCGTCGTGATGAACTTCGTGCTGCTCGCGCTGTTGTTGGTGGTCTCAGATCGCGCGCGGCGACCGTACGAGCCGCGCGCTCGCGCCTGACCCGCGCAGGGTCAAGGCCTCACGGGCGCGACCTCTCAGCCGCAGGGGACGCGCGCGCCCCGTCGAAGAGGACCGCCGAGATGCGGACCTCGACCATCGCCCGGGCCAAACCACGACTGTTGATGCGTGCCCCCAGTCGCTCGGCCCAGCAGCGCTATCGCGGGATGCCGGTACCCCAGCCCGGCGCCGAGCGGATCTGCTCGCCCGCGGGCCTGCAGCGGAGGCCATGGCTTGCGCGCCTGCGCCGCGCGCTGGCGGAGGACCTGTTTGTGTTGCACTACCAGCCGATCGTCTCGCTCCTCGACGGGCGCGTCTCCCATCACGAGGCGCTCGTGCGGCTCGCGGATGAAGACGACGGCAGCGTGGTCGGCGCCGCCAGCTTCCTGCCTGCGGCCGAGCGCTACGGGCTGATTGGAGAGATTGACCGGATGGTGGTCGAGAAGGTCGCGACGCTACTCGGCGAGGATCGTGGCGATGGCGCCGGCGGGGTTGCGATGAACCTGTCCGCGCTGTCGGTCACCGACCGCGGCATGCTCGGCCAGATCGAGCGCGCGCTCGAGCACCACGGCGCCGATCCCGCGCGGCTGGTGATCGAGATCACCGAGACCGCCTCGATCTCCGACATGCAGCGAGCCAGAGCCTTCTGCGCCGGCGTCGAGCGGCTCGGGGCCGCCGTTGCGCTCGACGACTTCGGCGCCGGCTTTGGCTCCTTTCACTACCTCAAGCATCTGCCCTTCAGCTATCTGAAGATCGATGGTGCCTTCATCCGCGGCTTGCCGCGTTCAAGCCACGACCAGCTCGTCGTACGGGCGCTCGTCGGGCTCGTGCGCGAGATGGGCCAGAAGACCATCGCCGAGTTTGTTGGGGATCAGGAGACGCTGCGGTTGTTGCGGGAGTACGGGGTGGACTACGCGCAGGGGTTTGAGGTTGGGCGGCCGGGGCCGGGGTTTGCTCGAAACCCGTGAACGGCATCTGGACACGAGACCCGCCCTGTGCTTCGCCCTGTGAACGGCATCCAGCCTCTTAGTCGAGCCGGCCTCCGCTTCTCGCTACAACTTGTGAACGCTCCGGCCGCCACGACCGTTACAGGGCCGGCCATCCGGGCCGGCTGTGCTTGCGTCTAGCGTGGCGAAGGCATTCGGGCCGGCTGTGGTTGCGCCTAGCGTGGCTAAGGCAACTGGGGCGCTTGTGCTTGTGCCTACCGGGGCTGGGGGAACTGGGCGCGCATGGCGGCTTCCCAGAGGCGGTCTGGCAGGAGTTTGCGCATGCCAAGGGTTAGCTTTGCCGAGGGGGTGATCGTGATTCGCGCGGGAGGGTTGCGGCGCTTGATTGCGCGCTCGATCACCTTGGCAACGCGGTCGGGGCCGCCGCCAAGCAGCTTCATCGGGCCTTCGTAGGCGCCTTTTGTGACCGCGCCCACGGTCGTGTTGAACTTCGCGTAGGGGTCCTCGCCGCTCATCTGCACCTCTGCGATGCTGGCGGCCCCGGCCTCGCCGAACTCGGTCGTGATCAGGCCCGGCTCCAGCAGCACCACGTCGATGCCGAAGCCGCGTAGCTCGAAGCGCAGCGCGTCGGAGATCGCCTCCAGGGCATGCTTGGTCGCGTGGTAGTGCCCTCCACCCGGAAACGACAGGCGTCCGCCCATCGAGCCGAGGTTGACGATCTTGCCCCAGTGCTGCGCGCGCATCTTCGGCAGCACCAGCTGGGTCAGCCGTACGAGCCCGAACACGTTGGTCTCGAACTGCCGTCGCATCGCCTCCATCGGCACCGTCTCGAGCGCCCCGCTCTGGCTGTAGCCCGCGTTGTTGATCAGTACCCCGACCGCGCCCTCGGCCTGCTCGACGTGGGCGACCGCCGCCTGCATTGACTGCTCGTCGGTCACGTCCAGGGCGAGCGTCTCGCAGCCCGCGGCCTGCAGCTCCGCGAGCGTCTCCGGCCGCCGCGCGGTCGCGTACACGTTCCAGCCCGCGCCGGCTAGGCGCAGCGCGGTCGCACGGCCGATCCCCGTTGAGCAGCCCGTGATCAGCACCGCCTTCGATGGTTCGGACATCTGGGCAGCATAAACCGGCGTTGGTCCTCTAGGGTGGGCGCCGATGCGCGCAGTCACTTTCCAGGCCCCGGGCGAGGTGCTCGTCGAGGAGGTTCCCGAGCCCGAGCTCGTCGATCCGACCGACGCGATCGTGCGGATCGAGGCCAGCGGCGTGTGCGGCTCGGACCTGCACATCTACCACGGCCGCGTGAAGATCGAACCCGGCTTCACGATTGGACATGAGTACGTCGGTACCGTCACCGCCGTCGGCGAGGAGGTCCGCAACGTGGCCGTCGGCGACCGCGTGCTCGGCTGCTTTCAGACCGCCTGCGGACATTGCTTCTTCTGCCGCCGCGGTCTGTTTCACAAGTGCGATTCCTCGCGCACCTTCGGCCACGGCGCGGCGCTCGGATCACTACAGGGTACGCAGGCTGATTCGGCGCTCGTGCCGAGCGCCGACCTGGTACTGCGCAAGGTACCCGCCGGGATGAGCGATGAGACCGCGCTGTTCGCGGGCGACGTGATGGGCACGGGCTATCACGCCGCCGTCGAAAGCGGGCTGCAACCTGGCGACAGCGCCGCGGTGCTGGGCCTCGGCCCCGTCGGGCTGTGTGCCGTGCAGGCGGCGCTCGCCGTCGGCGCGGCCCACGTAATCGCGGTCGACACCGTTCCCGAGCGCCTGCAGATGGCGGCCTCGTTCGGCGCAAAGGCTGTGCACCTGACCGAGGAAGACCCCCGCGCCGCGGTGCGGGAGCTGACCGAGGGGCGCGGGGTGGATGCGTGCATCGACGCCGTGGGAGATCCACGCGCGCTTGAGCTCGCGATTCGCCTGACCCGCAAGTGCGGCACGATCCAGACGATTGGCGTCTATGCCGAGCGCTGCGAGGTGCACATGGGCTTGTTCTGGATCAAGGCGCTGAAGATGTGCTCGGGACACGCCAACGTGATCGGGCACGTCGACCAGGTGCTGGAGCTGATGTCCAGCGGACGGCTCGACCCCAGCCCGCTGGTGACGCATCACATGAGCCTCGAAGACGCCCCCGAGGCGTACGCTCTGTACGACCGCCGCGAGGCGCTTAAGATCGTCCTGCAACCCTAGGGTCGCGCGCAGCCGCGCACAACCGTAAAGTCGCGCACAAGGAGCCGCTATGACCGCCGCCGCCGACACCGCAACCGCCCTGCCCGATGCGCTAGGCGCCGCCGCGCGCGAGTTCCTCGCGCGCCCGCAGCAGCTCTTGATCGGCGACGAGCGCCTCGACGCCGCCGATGGCGCGACCTTCACGACGCTCGACCCTTCGAGCGGGCGCGAGCTCGCGACCGTGGCGCAGGCCGGCACCCAGGACGTCGAGCGTGCTGTGCGCGCCGCGCGCGAGGCGCTCCAGAGCGGGCCGTGGGCAAGCCTGCCGGCGACCGGGCGTGAGCAGCTGATGCACGCGCTGGCGCAGGCGATCGAAGACCACGACCAGGAGCTCGCGGAGCTCGAGTCGCTGGACAATGGCAAGCCCGTCGGCCTGGCCAAGTACGTCGACGTGCGTGGCGCCGCCGCGCACCTGCGCTACTTCGCGGGCTGGCCCACGAAGATCGAGGGCGGCGTGCTGCCGGTGACCGCGCCCAACATGCTCTGCTACACGCGCCGCGAGCCCGTCGGCGTGTGCGGACAGATTGTGCCGTGGAACTTCCCGATGTTGATGGCCGCCTGGAAGCTCGGCCCGGCGCTCGCCGCGGGTTGCACGACCGTGCTCAAGCCCGCTGAGCAGACGCCGCTGACCGCGTTGCGGATCGGCGAGCTGGCGCTCGAGGTGGGCTTCCCGCCGGGTGTGATCAACGTCTTGACCGGGGACGGCGCGACCGGCGCCGCGCTCGTGGACAGCCCCGGCGTCGACAAGATCGCCTTCACGGGCTCGACCGCGGTCGGTCGCGAGATCGGCGCGAAGGCTGGCAAAGCGCTCAAGCGCGTGACCCTCGAGCTCGGCGGCAAGTCGCCGAACATCATGCTCCCCGACGCCGACATCGAAGCGGCGATCAAGGGTTCCTTCCAGGGGATCTACTTCAACTCGGGACAGGCCTGCAACGCCGGCTCGCGCCTGTTCGTACCGTCGGAGAGCTTCGACCAGGTGATGGGCGCGCTGGCGCAGGCCGCGAACGGCTCGCGCTTGGGCCCGGGCCTCGACCCCGAGACCCAGCTCGGCCCGCTCGTCTCGGCCGAGCAGCGTGACCGCGTGATGAGCTACATCGACTCCGGCAAGGATGAGGGCGCGGAGCTGCTGGCGGGCGGCGAGACCGTGCTGACCGACAGCGGCGGCTACTACGTGGCGCCGACGCTGTTCAGCACGACCTCCGATGAGCTGAAGATCGCCCGCGAGGAGATCTTCGGCCCGGTGCTCGTGGCCTCGCCCTATGACTCGCTCGAGGAGGTCGCCGAGCGCGCCAATCAGGGCGAGTACGGGCTCGCAGCGGGCGTCTGGACGCGCGACCTCTCAAGCGCGCACAAGCTTGCCTCGATGCTGCGCGCGGGCTCGATCTACGTGAACACCTGGGGCAACGTCGAGCCGCCCGCGCCGTTCGGTGGCTTCAAGGCCTCTGGCCTCGGGCGCGAGCACGGCCACGATGGCCTCGATGCCTACCTGGAGACGAAGACCGTCTGGACCGCCTTGTGAGCTGCGCGGCGTCGTGAACGTCGCCGCGCAGAGCGAAGTCCCGCTGGCCCGCACCCGCACCACGCAGTGGGCGCCACTGCTGGCCGGCGCGTGCGCGCTGGTGATCCTCGCCGCGACCGCCGAGGTCGTGCTCGATGGAGCGGTCGGCCACTCGATCCTGATTCCCAAGTCCCCGCAGCTGGCAGGCTGGCTGTCGGGCGTCGGCGAGCGCCTGGGCTATCGCGTCTTCCTGATCGCGCTGCTGGCGTTCACCGCGGGCTACGCGGGCCTGATCGCGTTCGCGCGCAGCTTCTCCAAACGCTGGGCGGTTGCGCTCGTCGTGGCGCTGCACGTGATCGTGTTCGTCGGTCCGATCCTGCTCTCGACGGACGTCTTTAGCTACATCGCCTACGCGCGGATGGGCGTCGAGCATGGCCTGAACCCATACACCCACGGCCCAATTGCGATCACCAGCGATCCGATCTACCACTACGTCGGGCAGGACTGGAAGAAGGTCGAGACCGCCTATGGCCCGCTCTACACGCTGATCTCCTACCCCTTTGGCCTGCTCGGCGTGACCGGCGGGTTGTGGGGGATGAAGATCGTGGCGATGCTCGCCAGCGCCGGCACGCTCGTGCTTACCTGGCGCTGCGCACGTCTGCGCGGGCGCGACCCCGTGGCAGCACTCTTGGTCGTCGGCGCGAACCCGCTGTATGTGATCTATGCGCTGGGCGGTGCGCACAACGACCTGATCATGATGTTGATGATGATGGCGGCCGTCGCGCTGACGTTCGCCGGACGCGACGCGCCCGCCGCGGCGATGGTCGTCGCGGGGGCACTCGTCAAGGCGACGGTCGCGGCGCTGCTGCCATTCATGATCGTCGCGCGCCGTAGTCGCGCGCAGATCCTCGGCGCGCTCGGGGCGCTCGTGGCGGGCGCGGTCCTCGCCTACGCGGTGTTCGGCGTCGACGGCGTGAACATCGTCGCCGCGCTGAACCGCGACGCCGCGTTCGTCTCAAGCGACAGCTTCGCCACCGAGATCGCGCACCTGTTCGGCAAGCCGGGTGTGTTTCCAGTGGACCACGACCTGCTGAAGCTGGCGCTCGTCGTGATCGTGCTGCACCTGCTGTGGCGCACCTGGCGCGGCTATGACTGGGTCGCCGCGTCGGGCTGGGCGCTCTTGGCGATCTCGGTCACGAGCACCTGGCTGCTCGCCTGGTACATCCTCTGGCCGCTGCCGCTCGCGGCGATCTCGCGCGATCGCAGATTGCTGGTCGCGACGCTCGCTATCCAGGCGCTGTTCATCGTCCACCAACTCACGCCGCTGTTCGCACCCGTCGCATGAGCACGCAGCCCACATCTGCGACCCCGCCCGCCCAGCCCGCGGGGCGCTCATCCTCCGATCGCGGCTGGCAGTGGCTGCCGCCGCGGCTGCGCCCGCGCGAGACCGAGCTCCACGGCGGCGGTCGGCGCTGGCGGATCGAGACCGCCGTGTTGCTGATCGTCGGGCTGCTGTTGACGGTCGCGACCGTCAACGACGTGGTGCTCGGCACGCACGTCAACCACCGCCTCAGCGCCGACTTGCGCACCTGGCGCGCCTACACGGGCCACGACTACAAAAACGTCTCGACCGAACAGGACG
This sequence comes from uncultured Solirubrobacteraceae bacterium, assembly GCA_963697725.1. Classification (GTDB taxonomy): domain Bacteria; phylum Actinomycetota; class Thermoleophilia; order Solirubrobacterales; family Solirubrobacteraceae; genus Palsa-744. Next base: position 1,957,603 of record OY969096.1, on the reverse strand, counting down.
TCAAGCACTTCACGACGACGGACTCCGTATGCGGCAACACGACGCCGGGGCCGCCGAAAGAACGCACCCAGATCTGCTTGCAGATGACAGGGCCGGTCCTGCACGGTTATCGCAAGGCGCGGGGCGGCTGGTATCTGCCACCCAAGCACGAAGACCTGCGCCGCTACCGCTATGGCTGCTTCGGCACCGCCAAGGCCGAGGGGGCCTGTACGCGGTGAGCGCCGTTGCCGCCGCCGCGCCGCCCTCGGCGGCGAGGAGCGAACGCCAGACGCCGTCGTGGTGGCCGCTGGCGGCGCTGATCGTGCTCGCCGCGGCGCTGCGCCTGAGCACGCTGACACTGCAGAGCTTCTGGTACGACGAGGCGTTCACGCCCGTGCACGTGCTGCACGCGGGCCTCGGCGCGACGCTGCACTCGATCGTGCACAGCGAGAACACGCCCCCGCTGTGGTACCTGCTGGCGTGGGTGGATGTGCGCCTCCTCGGCGACGGCGCGCTCGCGCTGCGGCTGCCCTCGGCGCTGGCGGGGATCGCCACGGTGCCGGCCGTATGGGCGCTCGGCAAAGAGCTCGCGGGCCGACGCGTGGCGCTGATCGGCGCTGCGATCGTCGCGGTCAACCCGCTGTTCGTGTGGTACTCGCAGGAGGCGCGAGCCTATGGCCTGTTCGTGCTGATGAGCGCCCTGGCGATGCTGTGCTTCGCGCGCGCGCTGCACCAGCCAACGCGCGGGCGGATCGCGGCGTTTGCGCTGAGCGGCGCGTTGGCGCTCTTGACCCACTACTTCGCGGTGTTCCTGCTGCTACCGATGGCGCTCTGGCTGCTGCGCGAGAAGGCCACGCGCAGGGCCGCGCTGCCGGCGCTTGGCGCGCTCGCGCTTGTCGGCCTGGCGCTGTTGCCGTTGATCTCAGCGCAGGGCGGTCACGGCACGCAGTGGATCGGCCGCTGGGCGCTGTCGAGCCGCCTGCAGGCGATCCCGCAGTACTACCTCACCGGCTACTCCGGCGGGCCGCTCGGGCACGGCGTCGAGCTGCTGGTCGCGCTGCCGCTCCTGCTTGGCGCGGCCTACGGCCTCTGGCGCCTGCTCGTGCGTCCGCCTGGCGCCCAGCACGAAGCGGCCTGGATTGCCTTTTCGATCACGGCCTTCGCCGTGCTCGCGCCGATCGTGCTAGCCGCGTTCGGTGCCGACTATCTCGCGCCGCGCAACCTCGTCGGCGCGATGATTCCCCTCAGCGTGCTGCTCGCGATCCTGCTCGCCGCGATCGAGGGTCCGCTCGGCGCGTTGCTGCTCGCGGCGAGCATCACCGCGTTCCTGGCGATCTCGATCGACGTCGATCTGAGTCCCCGTCTACAGCGCGGCAACTGGCGTGACGTGGCTAAGGCGCTGCGCGAGGGCGCGCCCAAGGGCGCCGCGAGCCCGCAGCGGGTGCTCACGACCGTCGAGCTGGGAGCGGCGCCGCTGGAGTTCTACCTCGCGCCGATGCACCTGCGAAACCTTTCCCGACACGACTCGGTGAGGGTCTCAGAGATCGATGAGACGGGCTACGCGCCGCTGCGCGAGGGGGCTAGTTCTCCGCCTGCGCCCGGCTTTAGTTTGCGCGAACGGCGAAACGTCGACGGGCTGATCGTGTATCGCTTCGTATCCTCGATCCCTCGCACAGTCTCTGAGGCGGAACTGCGCCGCCATGTGATCACGCTGGCCCATCCGGAGGTGCTCGTGCCGAGCGGCGCGGACGTCTCTAGGTTGGTCGCGGGCATAAGCCCGTTGCACCTGCAAATGTCGTCGTCCGATCAAAACATTTAAGTTCCCTACATGGCGTCATCAACAGTAGAGGCCCGAAACGAGGCTGAGGTGGCGCTGCAGCAGGCCTGCGAGTACCTGCTCTCCCTTCAGGACGAGGCCGGCTGGTGGCAGGGAGAGCTGCAGACGAACGTGACGATGGACGCCGAGGACATGCTCCTGCGGGAGTTCCTCGGCGTGCGCGAGGCTGAGGGCACCGAGCGCTCGGCGGCCTGGATTCGCTCGCAGCAGCGGGCCGACGGCACATGGGCAAACTTCTACGGGGCTCCGGGCGAGCTGTCGACGACGATCGAGGCTTATTGGGCGCTGCGGCTGGCGGGTGACTCACCCGCGGATGAGCACATGCGGATCGCGGCCGAGTGGATCCGCTCTCAGGGTGGCGTCGCGCGAGCGCGGGTGTTCACGCACTTGTGGCTGGCGCTGTTCGGGCTGTGGTCGTGGGACCGCGTGCCGGCGCTGCCGCCGGAGGTGATCCTGCTGCCGTCGTGGGTACCGCTGAACGTCTACGACTTCGCCTGCTGGGCGCGCCAGACGATCGTCGCGCTGTCGCTCGTGAAAGCGCACCGGCCGGCGCGTCGACTCCCGTTCGACCTCGACGAGCTCGACTACGGCGGCGCTGACGCCCGTGCCGAGCGCTCGCGCGCCTTGCGGGTGCTCGACTCGGTCACGCGCTTTTATGAGCGTCATCCGATCCGTCCGCTGCAGCGCCTCGCGGTCGCCCGCGCCGAGCGCTGGATCGTCCGCCGCCAGGAGGCGGATGGCTCCTGGGGCGGGATCCAGCCGCCGTGGGTCTATTCGCTGATTGCCCTGCACCTGAACGGCTACCCGATCGATCACCCGGTAATGCGGCGTGGCCTGGAGGGAATTGACCGCTTCATGGTCGAGGACCACGACGACCAGCACGGCGTCGGTGCGCCCGTGGGCGCCAGTCGCCGCCTGGAAGCGTGTCAGTCACCTGTTTGGGACACGGCGCTGTCGCTGATCGCGCTTAGCGACGCGGGGTTGCCTGCCGACCACCCCGCGCTCGTGCGCGCGGGTGAGTGGCTACTCGGCGAGGAGGTGACCGTGCGCGGGGACTGGTCGGTGGCCCGACCGCAGCTTCAGCCTGGCGGCTGGGCGTTTGAGTTCGAGAACGACAACTACCCCGACGTCGACGACACCGCCGAGGTCGTGCTCGCACTGCGCCGTCTGAACCGCACCCCGAAGCTCGACGCGGCGGTCGATCGCGCGGCGCGCTGGCTGGTGGGCATGCAGAGCGCGAACGGCGGCTGGGGCGCGTTTGACGCCGAGAACACGAGGGCGCTCGTGCGCGAGCTGCCGTTCCTGGACTTCGGCGAGGTGATCGATGAGCCCAGCGCCGACGTCAGCGCGCACGCGATCGAGGCGCTCGCGATGCTTGGCGGGATCGACACCCCTGTGGGGCACCGCGGCGTGCAATGGCTGATCGAGCAGCAGGAGGACGACGGCTCGTGGTTCGGGCGCTGGGGCGTCAACCACGTTTACGGGACTGGCGCCGCGCTGCCCGCGCTGATCGCAGCTGGTCTCGAACCATCTGACCCCTGTATCACGCGCGCCGTGCGCTGGCTGCTCGAGCACCAGAACGAAGACGGCGGCTGGGGCGAGGATCCGCGCTCCTATGACGAGGTTGAGTGGATCGGACGCGGGCCGAGCACCGCCTCGCAGACCGGCTGGGCGCTGCTGGCGTTGCACGCGGTCGCCTCAACGGGCATGGGCTCGTCGGGCGCGAACGGGCAGATCGGCGCCGCGAGTGCGGCGACGGCGGCGTCAATCGAGCGCGGTATTAGCTGGCTGGTGGGCAGCCAACGCGCGGACGGGGGCTGGGACGAGCCGCAGTACACCGGCACGGGCTTCCCCTCTGACTACTACATCAACTATCACCTGTACCGTCTCGCGTTCCCGATCATGGCGCTCGGCCGCTGTCGGGGATGACCGCGCGGCGGAGATGATGCTGCTGGCCGACGCCGCGCCGCCGGGCCCGAGTGCGCGGGAGGTGATGGCGCGCGCGGAGACCGAGAACTTCCCCGTCGCCAGCAGGGCGCTGCCGCGGCGCGTGCGGGGGCATCTGCTCGCGGTCTACGGCTTCGCCCGGCTGGTCGACGAGCTGGGCGATAGCGGCGAGGGCGATCGGCTTGTCGCGCTCGACTGGCTGGAAGACGAACTGGAGCGTGCCTACGCGGGCGCCGCTCAGCATCCGTTGATGCAGCGGCTCGCGGTCACGATACGGGCCCGTGGGCTGCCCCAGGAGCCGTTTCGGCGGCTGATCGAGGCCAACCGCATGGACCAGCGCGTTAGCCGCTACGAGACCTGGGAGCAGTTGCGGGCTTACTGCGCGCTATCGGCCAACCCTGTGGGCGAGATCGTGCTCGGCGTCTTCGGCGCCGCCACCCCCGAGCGAATCGCGCTGTCTGACTCGATCTGCACCGCGCTGCAGCTGGCCGAGCACTGCCAGGACGTGGCCGAGGACTACGACGCTGGGCGCGTGTACCTGCCCGCCGAGGACCTCGCGCGCTTCGGTTGCGAGGCCGAGCAGGTCGGCGGCGGCTCATCCGCCAGCTCATCCGGCGGCGGCGATCTGCGCGCGGTGCTCGCGTTTGAGGTCGCGCGCGGTCGGCGGTTGCTGGATCAGGGCGCGCCCTTGATCGGGCAGCTGCGTGGTCGCGAGCGGCTGGCGGTCGCCGCCTTCGCCGCGGGCGGGCGGGCGGCCTTCGACGCGATCGAGCGCGCGGGCTACGAAGTGCTTTCAGGGCCGCCGCGGGCGTCCTCGACGCGCCGGTTGCTCGCGCTCGTCGCGACCCTCGCCGGACGCCGCGCCGCGCGCGCCGGGGGCGGTCCGTCTACCGCGTGAGCCCCGCGATCTCCACCAGCGAGGCCTACGACCGCTGCGAGGCGATCACACGCGCGCAGGCGGCCAACTTCTACTACGGAATCCGCCTGCTCCCGCGTGAGCGCCGGCGCGCGATGTGCGCCGCCTACGCGTTCGCTCGCCGCATCGACGACATCGGCGACGGCGAGCTCGAGCGCGGTCGCAAGCTGACGCTGCTGGACGAGGGGGCGGAGCAGCTAGCCGAGCTCGAACGCTCGGGCGCGGTCCCCGCGCAGGACCCCGTGCTGATCGCGCTGGCGGACGCGCATCGGCGCTTCTCGCTGCCGCCCGGAGCGTTGGGGGAGCTGATCGAGGGCGTGCGCATGGACGTCGAAGGGGTTAGCTACGAGCGCTTTGAGGATCTCGTGCTCTACTGCCGACGGGTCGCGGGCGCGATCGGGCGGGTGTGCCTGGCGATCTTCGCCAAGCGAGCCGAGGGTGGGGTCGAGCAGCAGGAGATGGAACGGCTCGCCGACGAGCTCGGCGTCGCGCTGCAGTTGACGAACATCCTGCGCGACGTGCGCGAGGATGCGGAGAACGGGCGCGTCTACCTACCCGCGGAGGACCTGCGCCGGTTTGGCGTCGTGGTCGGCAACGACGAGGATGTCGCGCCCGTCGAGATGGCGCGCTCGGCGCGGCTGCTGGCCGAGCTGGCGGCCCGGGAGGGGGATGCGCTGGCGAAACTCGTGCACTTTCAGGCCGCGCGTGCACAGGAGTGGTTTGACCGGGGCTTGCAGCTCGTGCCGCTGCTTGACCGACGCAGCGCGGCCTGCGTCTCGGCGATGGCGGGCATCTACCACCGGCTGCTGGAGCGGATCGAGGCGGACCCCGCGCGTGCGCTGAGCTCGCGCACTTCGCTGTCGGGCGGCGAGAAGCTGCTCGTGGCGCTTCGCAGCATCGCGGGAGGCCGCACGTGAGCGCTCATCGTGTGGTCGTGATCGGGGGCGGCCTCGCCGGGATTACCGCGGCGCTCGACTGCGCGGACGCGGGCGCGAAGGTGACGCTGGTGGAGGTCAGGCGGCGACTGGGCGGCGCGGCCTACTCCTTCGAGCGCGACGGCATGCGCCTGGACAACGGCCAGCACGTGTTCCTGCGTTGCTGCACTGCTTACCGCGCGCTGCTGGAGCGGCTGGGCTCAGCGCACCACGTCTCGGTTCAGGAGCGTCTGGAGATCCCGGTGCTGAGCCCAGGCAAGCCGACGGTGGTGCTACGTCGGGGCACGCTGCCGCCGCCGCTGCACCTGGCGGGCGCGCTGGCACGCTATCCGCACCTGAGCCCCGCGCAGCGCTTCAGCGCCGCGCTGGCGGCGCGGGCACTCGGCGCGCTCGATTTGAGCGATCCGGCGCTCGATCAGCGAACGCTCGGCGACTGGCTCTCCGATCTCGGCCAGAACGAGCGTTCGCTGGCGGCGCTGTGGGACCTAATCGCGCTGCCCACGCTCAACCTGCCCGCCGCCGAGGCCTCCCTGGCGCTCGGCGCGTTCGTGTTCCAGACCGGCCTGCTGGGGAGCGCGGATGCGGGTGATATCGGGTTCCACGTGGGGACGCTCGCGGACGTGATTGGAGATCCGGCGCAGGCGGCGCTGGCCGAGGCCGGCGTCGAGTTTCGCCTCGGCTGGCGAGCGCAGCGGCTGCGACGGTCGGAGGGTGGATTTGAGGTGCAGGGTGGCCAGGGCCGGGCGGGCGGCGCGCCAAGTGCCCCAGCCGCAGGGCATCTCGATGCTGAGGCCGACGACGAGGGCGCGGCTGGGGGGAGGGTTTTGACACCGGTGACGGCCTCAGTGCCGAGGCCGTGATCGTCGCGCTGCCGCACGCGCGCGCCGCGAGCCTGATCGAGCCGCTCCTGCCGGAGACGGCCGGCGCGATCAAAGGCCTAGGTAGCTCGCCGATCGTGAACCTGCACGTCGTCTATGACCGGGTTGTGTGCGAGCAGCCGTTCGCGGCGGGCGTGGATACGCCCGTGCAGTACCTGTTTGATCGCAGTGCCGCCGCGGAGGCGCCGCCGGGCTGCCAGTACCTCGCGGTCTCGCTGTCGGGCGCCGCGCACGAGATGCAGCTGAGCGTCGAGGCGCTGCGCGAGCGCTACCTGCCCGCGATCGAGCAGCTGCTGCCGCGAGCGCGAGGCGCCACGGTGGAGCGCTTCCTGGCGACCCGCGAGCACGCGGCGACGTTCCGCGCGGGCCCTGGCACCGCGGCGCTGCGCCCCAGCTCACGCACGCGCGTGCCGGGTCTAGCACTGGCGGGCACGTGGACCGACACCTGCTGGCCGGCGACGCTCGAGAGCGCGGTGATGAGCGGGCACGCGGCCGCGAGCGCCGCGCTGGGCACGCTGGAGCCCGAGACGGTGGGAGCGTCGTGAGCCAGTCGCCCCCCCGCATTGGCAACGTGCTGGTAGCCGCCCCGCTGAGCGTGGAGGAGGCGCTGATCCGCTCGGGCGCGCGCGGCGCGCACGTGCGTAAGACCGGGATGGGGCCCGAGAAGTCGCTGGCCGCCGCGGAGCGGCTGCGCGGCGAACGCGGCGATGCGCTGATGGTGCTCGGCTTCTGCGGTGGTCTGGACGAGCGCTCGCGCCCGGGTGAAGTGATCGTGGCCGACGAGGTGATGGCGAGCGGCGACGAAGGCCGCGACCCCGTACGGGCGCGCTGCGATGGCGCCGCACGCCTCGGCGACGCGCTCGACCGCGCGGGGCTGATCGTGCGCACGGGGCCGATCGTGGGCGTGGGTAAGATCGCCACGGGCGAGCGTCGCGAACAGCTGCGCGCCGCGGGCGCGCTCGCGGTCGACATGGAGTCGGCGTGGCTCGCGGACGGCGCGGCGGGGCGGCCGTTCGCGGTCGTGCGGGTCGTGCTGGACAGCCCCAGCCATGAGCTTTTTCGGGTGCAGGCCGTAGGCGGGGCGCTAAAGGCGGCGCAGGCATTGCGCCACGCTGCGAGGGTCGCGCTTCAGGACTGGGACCCAGAGGGCTAAGGTACGAACGATGGCAGCCAAAGTCAGGCAGAGCACGCGCATGGGCTGGTACCTGATGCGCCAGCGTCTGGCCAAACGCGAAAAGTTCCCGCTGATCGTCGAGCTCGAGCCGCTGTTCCAGTGCAACCTGGCCTGCTCTGGCTGCGGCAAGATCCAGCACCCCGAGCACGAGCTGCGCCGGCGGATGCCAGTCGAGCAGGCGATCGGGGCGATCGAGGAGAGCGGCGCCCCGATGGTTTCGATCGCGGGCGGCGAGCCGCTGATCCACCCAGAGATTCACGTGATCGCTGACGAACTGATCAAACGCAAGAAGTTCGTCTACCTCTGCACGAACGCGCTGCTGCTGGAGAAGAAGCTCGAAAACTTCAAGCCGAGCCCTTACTTTTCCTGGGCCGTGCACATGGATGGTCTGCAGGAGCGCCACGACGCCTCGGTCGAGCGCGAGGGCGTGTTTGAGAAGGCGGTCTCGGCGATCAAGGCCGCGAAGGCGGCAGGCTTCCGCGTGACGACCAACACGACCTTCTTCACACAGGACTCGCCCAAGACCGTGCGCGAGGTGCTCGACTTCCTCAACGACGACCTCGAAGTCGACGAAATGATGATCTCGCCGGCCTATGCGTATGAGAAAGCGCCCGACCAAGAACACTTCCTCGGCGTGACCGAGACTCGCAAGCTGTTCAAGGAGGCCTTCAGCGAAGGCCGGCGCAAGAAGTGGCGCTTGAACCACAGCCCGCTGTTTCTGGACTTCCTGGAGGGCAAGGCGGAATTCGACTGCACCGCCTGGGGCATCCCGAGCTACTCGCTGTTCGGCTGGCAGCGTCCCTGCTACCTGATGGCCGACGGCTACACGAAGACCTACAAAGAGCTGATCGAGACGACCGACTGGGACAAGTACGGTCGCGGCAAGGACCCGCGCTGCGAAAACTGCATGGCCCACTGCGGCTACGAGCCGACTGCCGTGCTGCAGACGACCAGCTCCTTGCGTCAGTCACTGCGCGCGATCGCCGGCTGAGACTCCGTCTGGCTCGGCCTCCTCGGGCGCTCCCTCTGAGGCCTCGAGCTCGATCGACTCGGTGCGTGCGCGCTCGGCCTCGGTCCGCGACTCGGCGCGGATGTCGCGCCAGGTAAGGCCCTCGCCCAGCAGCGCGGGGATACCGAGCCCGAGCGCGGTCAGCACCTCCACGGCCTGCAGGATGATCCCGTAGGCCAGACCCTGCCCGCCGCCGACCCCATAGGCGGTGAGCACGACCAGGCAGGCGGCCTGGAACACGCCGACGTTCGAGGGGGTCGCGGGCAGGATCGCGCTGACGTTGACGGCTAGCAGGATCGCGGCGGCGGCGGCGAGCCCGGCCTTGTGCTGCAGGCCGAGCGCCAGCAGCACCGCGTAGCAGGCGAGCCATTGCAGCGCCCAGGCGAGTAGCTGGGCACCGATCGCGGTGCTGCCGTAGCGTGGTCGCGCGAACACGACCAGGCCGCGCCGCGCGAGCGCGAACACCCCGGCCAGCGCATCCGACCACCTAGCGATGCGCCGCGAGCGGGCGCGCTGGCCGAGCGCGAGCAGGCGCGGCCCCGCGACGACCAGCGCGGCGATCAGCAGCGGGATCGCGATCGCGGTGGCGATCCCCGCGGGGTGGCCGCTGAGCAGCGGCACGCTCGTGAACGTGATGCCCGCGAGGATCGCCAGCGCCAGCAGGTTGATCAGCGTCTGCGAGAAGACGGTGCCGGCCACGATCGGCAGTTGGCGACGCGTCGAGCCGTCCAAGCGGCGCGTGATCACGACCGCGCGCGCGGGCTCGCCGATGCGGCCCGGCACGACGGCGGAGCCCATCACGCCGATCATCGTCGCGCGCGTGACCGCGAGCCAGGGGATATGGGTCTCGGGCAGCGCGGCGCGCAGTACCTGGTGCCAGGAGATCGAGCGCAGCACCAGCGAACTCGCCATCAGCAGGAACGCCAGCGCGACCCAGCCGGGTCTTGCGGTCACGAGTGCGTGGCCAATCCGATGCAGGCCTAGGCGCGAGAGCGCGAACGCGAGCAGGCCGGCGAGCAGGATCGCCGCGACGATCACGCCCGCGCGCCGGTGCCTGATCCATCGCCGGGGAGACGGCGGCTCGCTCGCGCCCATTATGCGGGGTCTATCAGAGACGGTTGCGGGAGCCGCTCAGCCGGTCTGGCGGTCTTGCCCTACGGGGGCGGCGAGCCCGGGCTCGCTACCCGGCGCTGATTGCTCGACGTCGATCATCCGGTTCAGGCTCGTGACCCGCCCCGCGGCCCGGGTCACGCGTGCGCTGAGGATCGCGATGTCGTCGCGCACCCGCTCGTCCAGCTCGACGAGCCCGAGCAGCGCGTCGATCGACTCGCTTGCGGCGCTGGGAGCGCTGCGCTCCAGGCCCTGGATCATCTCGCGGGCAGTGAGCGTTTGTGCGGGCGCGTGCGCCTCGAGCAGCCCGTCGGTGTAGAGCGCGAGCGAGTCGCCCGGCTCGAGCACGGCGGAGGTCTCGCGGATCTCGGCGTCGGCGAACACCCCCAACAGCGCGCCGCGCTCGCCCAGCTCGCAGGCGCTGCCGTCGCGGCGCGTGAGCAGCGCGGCGGGGTGTCCGGCGGAGGCGACGGTGACCGCGACGTGGCCGCGGTCGAAGCGCAGGTTGACGAGGATCGCGGTGGCAAAGCGTCCTTCGAAGTCTTGGTCGAGCATCACGCGGTTGACCTGCGTTAGCACCTTGCCGGGCGAGACGGCGTCGCGCGCGTAGGCGACGGTGGTGTGTCGCAGGAAGCCGGTCAAGGCAGCGGCCTCGGCGCCCTTGCCGCAGACGTCGCCGACGACCAGCCAGCAGCTGTGCTCGTCGCCGAAGGCGTCGTAGAAGTCGCCGCCGACTTCGCTGCCGGCGCCGAGCGGGCGAAAGAAGCTGGCCAGCTCGAGGCCCGGGATCCGGGGCAGAACCGAGGGCATCAACGAGCGCCGCAGGGTCTGCGCTACACGCGTGCGCTCGGCGTACAGGCGCGCGTTGTCGAACGCCATCGCGGCCCGCCCGGAGAGGTCTTCGAGCACGTCGAGCATCGCGCGCCCGTAGCGCGCGTTGCTGCGCACGTGCAGGAAGGAGATGGTGCCGTGCGTGCGCCCGCGAGCGATCATCGGGAAGACCGCCGCGGAGCGGTAGCCCGCGGCCTGCATAAAGCGTTGGTGCTCGTCGCTCTGGGCGACCTGCGCGAGCTCCTGGGTATCGGTCAGGTCGGCGACCACACAGGGGGTGCCGCTGCGCAGCGCGCGCGCCACGGGATGGCTGCCGTCGAGGTCGAGCGGCACCTTGGCGCGTAGCTGTTCGAGCCCGCTCGCCACGCTCGGCTCGATCGAGGCGGCGACCGTGTCGGCGATCGTGCCGTCGCGGTTGAGCAAGTCGATAACACACAGCTCCGCGAAGTCCGGAATCGCGGCGCGCGCAAGGTTGCGCAGCGCCTCGGCGGGGTCGAGCGAGGTGTCCAGGCGCGCGGTGGCGTCAATCAAGAAATTGAGCCGTCGGCGATGTTCGCGCACGTTGTTGAGCGCGAGGTGAAGCACGACGGTGGTCAGCAGCGCGAGCACGATGCCGACGCAGGCGATCGCGCCGAAGGCGGGGGAAACGTGTTCGTAGAGGAGCGGCAGCAGGAAGGCGATCAGCCCGATCAGCGTCACGGCGATGAAGCGCGATGGCGGCTGGAAGGCGGCGGCGTGGCCGAGGGCGAAGAAGTAGATCAGCGCGAAGGGGCTGCTGGCGCCGTCGGAGCCGGCGCAGAGGATTGCGATCAGCACGATCCCCCAGATGTCGGCGACGAAGGCGAGCCCGAGCCTGGCGTGTCCCCGTCGGGCGGCGAGCACGAGCGCGGCGGCGACGAGGTAGGCGTTGACGCCGACAGCGGCGATTGCAGCGGGGGCACGCACGTGCGGGAGCAGCAGCGCGGTCGCGCACAGGGCCCCGCCGACGGCGTAGAGGGCCGCGCAGGACAGGATGGCGGCGCGCACTTCACGGCCGCTCAGCGGCTGCTCTGCAACCTCGCTCTCCGGCGTGATCGATCTCACACCAGCGTCCGTCATTCTCACTCCCCCATAGCCCATCTTCAGAGCACTACGCTCCGAATGACAGGACCCTACTCGTGGTTCCATCTCTATCGTAGGCCTCGCGCGGCTTGGGCGCAGCGTATGCACATCCGGATGCGGATCGGCTGGTTTTAAACCGCCTGCTCGGCCTCGTCGCTGACGAACCGTCGCAGGCCGTCGCGGACCCAGCCGGGCAGCTCGGTCTTCTGCCAGGTCTCGGCCTCGACACAGACGTGGCGCAACTCGCCCGTGACCAGCAGCTCCTCACCGCGTAGTACGTCGATCTGGGTCGTGATCGCGGTCGTGCCCAGGCGCGTCACCTGCGCGCGCAGGTCGAGCTCGTCGTCATAGCGAGCCGGCGCGCGGAAGCTGAGGCGCGCGTCGCCCACGACGGCGTCGACGCCGTGCTCGAGCATCGCCTGCCAGGGACCGACGGCCTCGCGCCACAGCTCGGTGAAGGCGACGTCGAAATAGAGCAGGTAGTTCGCGTTGAACACGATGCCCTGCGGGTCGCACTCGCCGTAGCGAACCCGTAGTCGGTGCACGAAGGGAGCGCTCATCTGGGCAGAACGCTAGCGAGCCGACGATTCGTTTCGCTGCCGCTTCGAATAACATATCGACTGGTCGATATTGGGGGCATCTTTTGATTGATGATCGATTGACCGGTATGTGGCGATGCGAGCGCTGACGTTCCAGGCACCGGGCGAGGTGCGCATCGAGGAGCGTCCGATGCCCGAGCGCCAGGCACCCGACGATGCGCTGGTGCGGATCGACGCGACCGGCGTGTGCGGCTCGGACCTGCACATCTACCACGGGCGTTTGAAGATCGAGCAGGGCTTCACGATCGGCCACGAGTACGTGGGCACGGTGGTCGAGGCCGGCGAGGCGGTCACGCGCGTGAAAGTCGGAGACCGCGTGGCGGGTTGCTTTCAGACGGCCTGCGGGATCTGCTTTCACTGCATGCGCGGCGAGTACCAGCGCTGCGTGGAGTCGCGTAGCTTCGGGCTGGGCGCGACGATGGGCTCGCTGCAGGGTACGCAGGCGGAGTTCGCGCTGGTTCCGCACGCAAACCTGACGTTGCAGCGCGTGCCGGATGCGGTGTCCGATGACATGGCGCTGTTCGCGGGCGACGTGATGGGCACGGGCTACCACGGCGTCGCGGCCAGCGGTCTGCAAGCGGGCGAGGTCGCGGCGGTGCTGGGGCTCGGGCCGGTCGGGCTGTGCGCGGTGCAGGCGGCGAAGCTCGCGGGCGCGCGCGTGATCGCGATCGACTCCGTGGAGCAACGGCTTGCGGTGGCGGAGTCCTTCGGCGCGACGCCGCTGCACCTGACCGAGCAGGACGTGCGGGGCGAGGTCAAGAAGCTGACCGAAGGCCGCGGCGGCGTTGACGTCTCGATCGACGCCGTGGGCCACACCGACGTGCTCGACATGGCGATCCGTCTGACGCGTGCCTGTGGGCGTGTGCAGTGCATTGGTATCTACGCCGAGCGCGGCGAGATTCACCTGGGCTTGGCGTGGTTGAAGTCGCTGACGGTTCGGGGCGGACAGGCGAACGTGATCGCGCACTTGGACCCGGTGCTGAGGATGCTCGGCGACGGCCGCCTGGACCCGACGGCGCTGGTCACGGGCCATATGTCGCTAGACGAAGCGCCCGAGGCCTATGAAATCTTCGATCGGCGTGAAGCGCTGAAGATCGTGCTGAGGCCGTGAGCTCGCAGAGCGCTACCGAGGCAAGTCGGCTGCCGGATGCGCTCGGCGCGGGTCTCCAAAGATGTGTCTGGACGGCGTTGTGAGCGAGGAGGAGCTGTGGCGGCAGGGCCTTGAGATGCGCACGCGCGTGCTGGGCGAGGAGTACGTGCGCTCGGCGACCTCCGACCCCGAGGACATCTTCCGCCCGTTGCAGGAGCTCGTCACCGAATACTGCTGGGGCACGGTCTGGACGCGTCCGGAGCTAGCGCCGCGCACGCGCAGCCTGCTTACGGTCGCGATGCTGATCGCGCGCGGGCAGGAGCAGGAGCTGGCGCTGCATCTGCGCGGCGCGCTGAACAACGGCTGCACCCAGCAGGAGCTGGTGGAGGCGATCGTGCACAGCGCGATCTACTGCGGCGTGCCCGCGGCGATCGGCGCGGCCAGAATCGCGCGTCAGGTGTTCGCGGACACAGAAGGCTGAGATGGTGCCGGCAACGCCCGTTGGCTTTTTGGGGCTCGGCGCGATGGGAGGGCGGATGGTCGCGCGGCTGCTGGCGGCGGGCTATCCCGTGGTGGCATACGACCCCAGCGAGGCGGCGATGGCAGGGGCGCTCGCACTCGGCGCCGAGCCCGCGGGCGCGGCGATCGAGGTGGCCGACCGTGCCGAGACGGTGCTGCTCAGCCTGCCGACCCCCGAGACCGTGCGCCGAGTGGTGTGTGGTGAAGGGGGAGTCGCGCGCGGCGGCCTAATCGACGGCTCGGCGCTTCGCACGGTCGTCGATCTGTCGACGAGCGGCCCGGCACTCGCGCGCGAAGTCGCGGAGCTGCTGGCTGCGGCGGGTATCGCATTTGTCGACGCTCCTGTGAGCGGCGGCGTGACGGGAGCGGAGGCCGGCAGCCTCACGGCGATGGCTGCCGGCGACGCGGACACGATCGCCAAGGTGCGCCCGCTGCTAGATGAGCTTGCGGGCAAGATCCTGCACGTCGGCTCGACCCCCGGGATGGGCCAGCTGGCGAAGGTGATCAACAACCTGCTGTCCGCCACGGCGCTGATCGCTACGGCCGAGGCGATGGCGCTGGGCGTGCGCAACGGCCTCGACGCCGAGCTGCTGCTGGATGTGCTGAACGCGAGCAGCGGTCGCAACTCCGCGACCGCACAGAAGCTCCCACAGGCCGTGCTGCCGCGTACGTTCGACTTCGGCTTCGCGCTGGCGCTGATGAACAAGGACGTGCAGATCTGCCTCGAGCAGGCACGCGCCATCGGTCTGGAGCTGCCGGTCGGAGAGGCCGTCGCGAGCGCCTGGCGCGATGCGCAGTCGGCCTCCGCCGCGGGCGCCGACTGCACCGAGATCGTCAAGTTGGTCGAGCGGGCCACGGGGGCCAGCATCCGCGCGAGCGATGGCGGCGTGAGCGACTGATCCATGCCCGCTTGTCTTCGCCGCACGCGGGGCGTAGCATCGATCTGGCTAAAGGCCACTTCCGCTTCTGCGAATCAGCCTGCATAGGCACCGCCGGCCGCAATGCTCACGGCGACCTCACGGACCGCTTCTCCCTAGCGACATAGAGCCGTATACGACGAGAGTCACTCGGAGGGCCCTTCGTTGGGCAGTCCGGGGGCGATCAAGGAGGTTCGCATGTCTGACATGTCCGGCGACCGCGTTCGGGGCGCCGCGCCGCCCGCGGCCCCACCGCAAAAAGAGGCCGAGATGGTCGCGATCCCGCACGAAAGCGCGGATCGGGTGGCGAACGTCGTCGTGATCGCGGCACCGCTGGCGGCGGTCGTGGTGGCGGCCTGGCTGGCGTGGGGTGGCAGCCTGCGCTGGCAGGACCTGCTGGTGCTGGTGATCACCTATCTGCTGACGGGGATGGGGATCACGGTCGGCTTCCACCGCCTGTTCACGCACCGCAGCTTCGAGACCAGCCGTCCACTGCGGGTGGCGTTTGCCGTACTCGGCTCGATGGCGGTCGAGGGGCCGCTGCTCGAGTGGGTCTCCACGCATCGCAAGCACCACCAGTTCTCCGATCAGTCGGGCGACCCACACAGCCCACACGCCGAGCGTGGGCCGGGCTGGCGCGGAGCCTTGGGCGGCCTCATGCACGCACATGTCGGTTGGATGTTCCGAGGTGAGGACATCGCCAACCCACGCCGCTACGCCAAGGACCTACTGGCGGATCGCGACGTGCGCCTGATCAGCCGTACGTTCCCGTTGTGGGTGCTCGTCGGTCTGGCGTTTCCGTTCGGCCTCGGCGTCGCGCTGACGGGCTCGCTGATCGGCGGCCTGACGGGTCTGCTGTGGGGCGGCGCGGTGCGCATCTTCCTGCTGCATCACGCGACGTTCAGCATCAACTCGCTGTGTCACTTCTTCGGGCGCCGTCCGTTCGCGACGGGTGATCAATCGCGCAACCTGGCCTGGCTGGCGCCGCTGACCTTCGGCGAGGCGTGGCACAACAATCACCACGCCTTCCCCACCTCGGCGCGCCATGGCCTCGGGCGCCGTCAGCCCGACCCTGGTGCATGGCTGATCGGCGGGCTCGAGCGCTGTCGCCTGGCGTGGGACGTCGTACGCGTGCGCCCGGAGCACGAGCGCGCCAAGCGAATCGCGGGAGCCATCTAGCAGTGGCTCACCGCGACTGCTCAGCTCACCAGGAGACCTCGGCCAGGCGCTCGCCGACGATGATGCGACCCGCCGCCTCGATCAGCGCCAGATGCGAGAAGGCCTGGGGGAAGTTGCCCAGGTGTCGGCCGGTGCTGGAGTCGAACTCCTCGGCATAGAGCCCCAGCGGCGAGGCCACGCTCAAGAGCTTTTCCATCAGGTCACGGGCGCGCTGGTGCTCGCCGATGATCGCCAGGCCGGAGACCAGCCAGAAGGAGCAGATCAGGAAGCTGCCCTCCTTGCCGGAGAGACCGTCGTCGGTCTCCTCGGTGCGGTAGCGCAGCACGAAGCCGTCCTCGGTCAGATCTTCGGCGATCGCCAGCACGCTCGCGCGCAGCCGCTCGTCGCCGCCAGCTAGGAAGCCGAACAGCGCCGCGAGCAGGTTGGAGGCATCGAGTGCTTCGGTCTCGTAGTGCTGGCGCAGCACGCCGTCTTCGCGCACGCCGTGCTGCAGGATGTCCTCGCGGATCTCCTGCGCCGTCGCCTGCCACGTGCTCGCCGCCTGCTCATCGCCACGAATTACCGCGAGCTTCGCGGCGCGGTCCAGGGCCACCCAGCACATCAGCTTCGAGGAGACGTAGTGGCGCGGGGCGCCGCGTGCCTCCCAGATGCCCTGGTCGGGTTCGCGCCAGACCTCGCTTGCGCACTGCGCCTGCGCCTGTACGAGCGGCCACAGCCTACGGGGCAGCCGCTGGCTGCGGTTGGTGTGCAGCAGAATCGCGTCCAGCGCCGCGCCGAACACGTCGTTCTGGCGCTGGTCGAAGGCACCATTGCCGATCCGCACCGGGCGCGCGCCCGCGTAGCCAGAGAGGTCATCGCGCGTGGACTCCGTGAGGTCGCGCTTTCCATCGATCCCGTACATGATCTGTAGGGCCCCGTCCTGGTTGCACTCGAGGTCCGCGACGAACTGCATGAACTCCTCGGCCTCCCAGTCCAGGTTCAGGTAGTGCAGCGCCTTCAGCGTGAAGGTTGAGTCGCGCAGCCAGGTGTAGCGGTAGTCCCAGTTGCGCTCGCCGCCGGGGGTCTCCGGCAGCGAGGTCGTCAGCGCGGCGACGGTCGCGCCCGTGGGCATGTAAGTGAGGCCCTTGATCGCCAGCGCCGAGCGCTGCATCGGCTCGCGCCAGCGATGGTCGGGGATCCGCGCGCGGGCCAACCAGCTGCGCCAAAAGTGCGCCGTTGCCGCGACGCGTTCGTTGGCTTCGTCCAGGCTCTGCGGCGTGCGCAGCCCCTCCTCCCAGGAAAGCGCGCAGTAGATCTGCTCACCCTGGGCTAGTACGTGGCGCGCCCTGACGCGGTCGCCCTCTACGCCCACCGCCATGTCGGTGCGCAGGCCGAGCGTCAGCTCCTCGCCGCTCGCCTGTGCGGCGTGGCCGTCCTCGCTGACCGCCCACTGTGCGGGCGTGCGGCCGTAGTCGAACACCGGCGCGCAGGTCAGCTCCAGCTCGACCTCGCCGTCCAGGCACATCGCCACGCGGACGAGTAGGTGCTCGGCGTCTTCGTCGGTGGGCGGGCGCGTGTGTGGGGTGACGCTGTCCTCGCCGCGTCGCGGCCCCAGCACCAGCGCGTCGCGCACGATCGCCCAGCCCGTCGGGGTCTTCCAGGTCGTGAGCAGGATGTTGGTGCCGGGCTCATACACGCGCGCGGAGGGCACGTTCACGCCGAATGGCGCGAAGCGAAAGTCGCCGGCCTGGCGATCCAGCAGGGCGCCAAACACGCTGGGGGAATCAAAGCGCGGCACGCATAGCCAGTCAACGCTGCCGTCCGGCGCCAGCAGCGCGCCGGTGTGGCAGTCCGAGAGGAAGGCATACTCCGCGATCGGTGGGAACGGGGAGGGCATCGCCGCGCTCTGCGGCTGTCCTGTCGTTCCCTCTGCCCCCACGCTCAGGACTATAGGGCGCCTGTCTCGCTCGGATCGGCCCGTTCGCGCCCACGCCGAGGGGGCTACTGCTCGCGAGATGCGTCCTAGGAATCTTCCTTGGCCGGCGCTTGCGGCGTGAGTTTGCGGGCGAGACGGTAGCGGCGCGTGTCGCCGTCGCGCTCCAGTAGCTCGGCCGCGACCAGCGTGCTGACGTAGCGGTGGGTCGCGCTCGGGCTCATGTTCAGCCGCCGCGCGAGCTGCGCCACGCCCATATAGGCGCCGTCCAGCGGGAAACAGGCCAGCACCAGGAGCCCCGACAGCAGCGAGCGTGATAGGCGGCGCTCCTCGACGGCCGCGAGCGCCATCAGCTCATCGACGTCGGCCGTCACAGACGCGCCCTGGCCATGCATGCCGGACAGTAGCGTCGATGGCGCGCCGCTCGCGTTGGCCGCGCGCAGAACTTTCGCGACTTGAGTGCGCGATAGTTCGAGGACGATCCGGCCCTCAGTGGGGCCTCCCTCGATTGGGTCCATGGTCGGTATACGAATGCCAGTTCAGATTGGATCACTGGATTAGTTCTGAGATTTGAGATTACGCCTTCTGAGATACAAACGCACTATCGGCGCGCTCCGGGCGGATCGCGTGGTCGGACGTTTGGCTCGTTCTTGGCGTTTGGGAAACCCGCACGGATCGCGATATGAGGGCCGCCGTGGAATGATCCGAGCATGCGTTGGTGGGCCACGAAGCTGCGGCGGGCAGAGCACCCCCAGCAGGCACCACGCGCGCTGCGTGCGAGGGCGAGGGCGATCGACGCGGGCCTGCTGACGGCGGCCACGGCTGTGTACGCGCTGGTGGCGTGGCTGCGCGTGCCCGCGCCAGAGCGGCGGCGGCTCGGGCTCGCGGCGCTGAGGATGCCGGGGCAGGGCAACAAGACGTTGCTGCTGGGCTCGGCGCGGGACGCTCTGCGCGCCGCGGGCGAGCAGTATGGAAGTCCTGGCCAGCGAATCGTGGGACTGCGCACGGTCGATGCGCGTACCGGCCGCCCGGTGGCGCTTCGCCGGCGGTTGTTGCTGATCGTCATTGCGCGAGCGTCTGAGCTCCTGCGCAACCGCGTGATGAACGCCAACAACGCCGCGGCTCAGGCGCACCAGCGCGAGTTGACGGAGCGGCTGAAGCTGCTGAGGGCCGAGCACGGTGAGGGTACGCCAGAGCTACAGGAGGCGATCGGCCAGCAGTTTGAGCAACGCCGCGCCGACGGTGCGGTTCAGCCGGCCGTGAACAACCTGTGGCTGCTGCCAGTCGGGATCGCGATCGGCGTGCTGAATCGTCGGCTCGAGCGGGCGCTCGCGCCGACGATCGTGGTCGTGAAGCGCTCCTAGCTCAGATACTCCTCCTGCAGCCAGATCAGCGTCTCGCGTAGGCCGGTGGCGTAGTCGACCCGCGGCTCCCAGCCCAGCAGCTCTCGCGCCTTGCGGTTGCTGAAGTCCTGGCTCTCGCCCAGCACCTGTACCGCCTGGCGCGAGAGCAGCGGCGGGAGCGTGAGGCCCGTGGCGCTGCGCAGTAGTCGGTAGCCGTGCTCGAATGAGAAGCCGAGCGTGTTCGCGAGCCAAAACGGCACGCTGAAGCGGACCCGTGGGCTGTCGAGCCCGGCGGCCAGGTCGTCGGCAAAGCGCCTCCAAGTGATGTCGAGCCCGTCGGTCACGTTGAAGGCCTCGCCTCGCGCGGCGTTGTGGCGTAGCGCGAGCAGCGCGGCGTCGAGCAGGTTCTCGACGTGGCAGAGTCCCGCGTTCGCGCGGCCGCCTCCGATTAGGAGCATGTGACGTCCGCGGATCGCCCTGGCGATCTCGCCCACGACGTCGGTCGAGCCGGGTCCGTAGACGGTGGCGGGGCGCAGGATCACGCAGTCGATCGCGTGCGTCGCTTCCGCGGCGCGAACTTCGCGCTCGGCCTCGAGCTTCGTCTGTGCGTACCAGTTGCGAAAGCGCTTGGCCGTAAAGGTCTCCTCGGTTCCGGGCTGGTCGGGGTAGCCGTACACGTCGGTGCTGCTGAAATGGACAAAGCGCTTTGTCGCGGCGGCCGCGGCGGCGGTGAGCAGGTTGTGGGTGCCGATCACGTTCGCCTGGATGATCTCCTGCTTACGCGCCCAGTCGGAGACCAGCGCGGCGCAGTGGAACACGTACTCGGCGTCTTCGACCGCGCGGGCGAGCGAGTCGGGGTCCTGGAGGTCACCCAGCGCCAGCTCTACGTCCAGCTCGCGGAGTCTGGATATCTCGCTGCTGGGGCGCACTAGGCAGCGCACCGAGTGGCCCTCACCTACCAGGCGGGTGGCCAGGCGCCCGCCGATGAAGCCGCTCGCGCCCGTGAGCAGGCAGAGGCTCACCGAAACGTGGAGGCGGCCCGACGGCGCATCGTCGCGGTCGCGATGTCGCGCACGACGCCCCAATTCTTGCCGCCCGCGCCCTCGCACTCGCCGAGCACGGTGTCGAGCGCGGCCAGGAAGCTCTGCGCCTCCTGCTCGGAAAGCGTGAGCGGCGGCAGCAGCTTGATCACGTCGTTCTTGCCCGCGGCCATCGTGATCACGCCGTGGTCGCGGTGCAGCGGGATCACGATCAGCTGTGGGAACAGGCCCTCGCTGGCCATGTGGATCAGGCGCCAGTTCAGCCGCGCGACGCGGGTGCTGGGCGCGCCGAGCTCAATCCCGATCATCAGCCCGCTAGCGCGCACCTGCTTAATCATCTCGTGGCGACCTTTCAGCTCCAGCAGCCCATCGCGGAGCAGCGCGCCCATCCGGGCGGCGCGCTCGACCAAGCCGTCGCGCTCGATCACGCGCAATGTCGCGAGGCCCGCGGCCATCGAGAGGCGGTTGCGCCCGTAGGTCGACTGGTGCACGTAGGAGCGCTCAAGGGTGCCGACCGCCTTCTGAAAAATCTCCCGGCGCGTGACCATCGCCGCGACGGGCATGTAGCCGCCGCTGAGCGCCTTGCCCACGAGCACGAAGTCCGGCTCGAGGTCCCAGTGCTCCAGGGCGAAGCACTTGCCGGTGCGCCCGAGCCCGGTCTGGATCTCATCGGCTACGAACAGCGTGCCATGGCGCCGGCACAGCTCCTGGGCCGCCTGCAGATAGCCTTCGGGCGGCAACGTCACCATCCGTCCTTGGATCGGCTCGACGATGAAAGCCGCGACGTCCTTTCGGCTCAGCTCCGCCTCCAGACGCTGCAGGTCCCCGAAGGGGACGCGCGCGCAGCCGGGCAGCAGCGGGCCAAAGCCCTCCTTAAAGAACTCATCGCCCACGAGCGAGAGCGGTCCAAGCGTTACTCCATGGAAGCTCGAATCGCAGGAGACCAGGCGCGGGCGGCCGGTGGCGGCGCGCGCGAACTTCATCGCCGAGTCCACGGCCTCGGCGCCGGTGCTCGCGAAGAACACGGCATCCAGGCCCTGGGGCAGGAGCTTGCTCAGGGCCTCGGCGAGCATTCCCGCCAGCGCCGAGTAGTGGATCTGCACGCCGTCGGCGAGTTCCGCTGCGAGCGTGGCCTGCAGCGTCTCGCGCACGTCGGGGTGGTTGTGGCCGAGGCTCGCGAAGCCCTCGCCGGTGTGGAAGTCCAGATAGGCGCGGCCCTCGAGGTCGTAGAGGTATGAGCCGCGCGCGGAGGCGTATTGCTTGTCGAAGCCGAGGATCGTGAGCACGTCGACGAGCGAGGGGTCGAGGTGGCGTGAGGCCAGCTCCAGGGTCTGCTCGATGCGGGCCTGCGCGTCGGCGAGCACGCCGAGATGATCGGGCGCGAGCGTGGCCTGGGTCGGGCGGGGATGGGCTGCGTCGATGGCTATCTGAGGGCCCTCGGGGGCGCGGTGCCGGAGCATATGATCGCGGGCGAATTGGGGCCCGGAACCTTAGCCTCCGACCACGCGGACCGCGCAGCTGTTGGGCTGGAGGACTTGCGGTCACTACGTCAAGGGTTTGGCGCAACGCGCAACCGTTGGTTGCTATGCTGCATATCGCGCAACCATCGGTTGCATAACAGCGGAAGGAGCCAGTATGGCTGCCGACAGCGTCGAACGAGAGATCCTGATCGAGGCGAGCCCAGAGGTCGTCTGGGGCGTGATCACCGAGCCCGAGCAGATCGGTCGCTGGTTTAGCGACGAGGCGGAGTTCGAAGGGCGCGTCGGTGCCGAGGGCACGCTCACGTGGAAGCCCGGAGGGCGGGGTGGAGAAAAGGACTCCGACCTGGTCGTGCCGATCCGGGTCGTAGAGGCCGAGCCGTTTCGCCGGTTCTCCTTTCGCTGGAACCATCCGCAGGGCGCGGGAGCGGATGAGAGCAACTCGGCATTGGTCGAGTTCAGCCTGATTGAGGAGGCCCGCGGGACGCGGCTGCGGGTGCTCGAGAGCGGTATCGAGCTCGTTACACATGGCGCGGAGGGCAAGGCCCGCTATCGCGCGGAGCACGAACACGGTTGGGGCAAGCATTTCGGCGAACTGCTCGATTACCTAGCTTTGAAGGCGCGCGGGGAGACGCACTGATGGCCACCGCACTCGCCGAGGAGGACGCACTCTGGGCGGCGGTGGCCGACCCCACGCGACGGCGTGTACTCGACGCGCTGCTCGAGCACGGCGAGGCGAACACCACGACGCTGGCGGAGGGACTGCCGGTGACCCGACAGGCCGTCGCTAAGCACCTGGCGGTGCTGGACCGTGTCGGCTTGGTGGCGGGCCGGCGGCGTGGGCGGGAGGTGCGCTACGCGGTGCGGGCCGAGCGGCTGGACGACGCCGCCGAGGCGATGGCGCGGGTGGCCGCGCGGTGGGACAGGCGTCTGGCGCGGATCAAGCGGCTGGCCGAGTCCGTGCAGGCCGAGACAGAAATCGATTCCCAACGGCAACGAGGAGAAAAGCAATGATCGATCACAAGACTGGAACTCGCGAGGAGTGGCTGTCGGCGCGGCTGCAGCTGCTCGCAGCCGAGAAGGAGCTGACGCGCCGCGGCGATGAGCTGGCACGGCAGCGACGGGCGCTGCCGTGGGTCCCGATCGAGAAGGAGTATCGCTTCGAGACCGATCTGGGAACCGCGTCGCTCCCCGACCTCTTTCAGGGGCGCTCACAGCTGCTCGTCTATCACTTCATGTTCGGCCCCGACTTCACGGCCGGGTGTCCGTCCTGCTCGGCTATCGCGGACGGTTTCTCGGGCTCGGTGGCGCACCTCGTCAATCACGACGTGGCCTTCACGGCGGTGTCGCGGGCACCGCTGGTAAAGCTGCAGGATTACAAGCGGCGAATGGGCTGGAGCTTTCCGTGGGCGTCTTCGTTCGAGAGCGACTTCAATTACGACTTTCATACCTCGCACACCCAGCAGGAATGGCAGTCGGGCGCGGTCGATTACAACTTTCGAACTGCCGACTTCCGGCCCTCCGAGGGGAGCTCCGGGCTGATCGAGATCGCCAAGGGCGCCGGCACGGATCCCGTGACCTTCAGGAAAGAGGGGCCGGGCATGAGCGCATTCGCGCTTGAGGATGGCGTCGTGTTTCACACCTATTCGGCCTACGGGCGAGGGGTCAACGGTGTCTGGGGCATGTACTCGTGGCTCGATCGCGCCCCGCTCGGGCGCAACGAGAGCGGCATCTGGTGGCGTCGCCACGACGAATACGAAGGAGTCTGAGCCGTGGTCGCGGCAGCTGGTGAGAGCGACCGGGCTCGCCTGCCTCCTCTCACATGATGAAAGCGATGGACTAGCGGCCGATGCGAGCAGCGGCGGGCAGCCCCGCGAGCGCGACGGCGGCGAGCGCGAGGAATGCCGCGACCGGCTCGTGCACGAGGATCTGGACGAGCAGCGCGACGAGGAGCCCGCCGAGGTTGCCGGAGAGCCAGACGATCGCGCCAGCGGTTCCCGCCGCGGCGCCCGCGAGTCGCTCGACCGCGGTCAAGACGATCGGCAACGCGGGCAGGAGCGCTGCCCCGATCACGACGAGCGCAAGCCCACGTCCCACGAGCCACGGCACGGCGAGCGCCGCGGATCCGAGGAAGGCGAGCGTCACCGCGGCGAGCATGAAGCGCCGCTCGGCGTGAGCTCGAATCACGGCGCCGGGGATCAAGGCACAGCCAATCGTCCCGGCGAGCACCATGCCGACGAGTAGACCCCCGGCGGTCGCTTCGGAGACGCCGGCAGGCTGCAGCAGCGTCTGCAACCAGGTGGCGAGCGCGACGAAGATCCCGAAGCCGACAAAGACGAGCGCGCAGAGCACGCGCATGATCGGAAGCGCCCACAGGGCACGTGCGGCGCTGCCCTCGATCGCGACGTGTTCCTCGCGGGCGTGGCCCGGGGCGAGCATCGCGATCGCGAGCGCCACCCCGGTGACGACGCCGATCGCGGCCTCGAGCACGAGCAGTCGCTCGAGATGTCCGTGGGCGCCCACGGTGGGGCCGAGCAGTAGGGCGAGCAGCATCCCGACGAAGCCCGCGGCCGAGCCGACAGCGATGCCGGTGGCGCGCTGCTCGGCCGGCAGATACTGACCGGCGAGCTTGCTGACGGCGCTGAGCACGACTGGCTGTGCGACGGCGACGAGCGTCTGCCCGGTGAGCGCCCAGCCGTAGCTCTCTCCGGTGAGGCGCACCAGCCCTCCGGCCGCGACGAGCGCGCCGCTAGCCGCGAGCGCGGGACGGAACCAGCGGTCGAGCAGGGCACCCGCCGGGAGCGCGAGCACCACGTACAGCAGCGGGAAGATCTCCGCGAGCCAGCCGACGGACCCTTCCGAGACGCCGTAGCGCCTGGCCGTCTCGGAAGTGATTGCCGCAAAGCTGAGCCACAGCACCTGCGTGGAGGCACAGACGCCCGCATACGCGAGCATCACGCCCCAACCGCGGGAGTGCCGAATGCCCTGATGCGCCAAGGCCCGCGAGCCTACTGCTAGCGGGGGCTTGGCAGCCTCGTCAGCCGTTCGGGCTGGCGAGGCTCTCCAGTGCGTTCGTTTCCCGGGCTTCAAGCGCGTCCTTGGCCAGTGAGTCGAGCTTTGCGGCGGGGACTCGGGCTCGGCTCAGTTTCGTTTGGATGGCGCTGATCGCGGCCGCGGACTGCGTGCTGGAGAGCACGCCGCTCACGTTCATGCCGCGGAGAGCCGTGGCGACCCGCGCACCGTTGGAGGCCCTGCTCTTAAGCACGCTTTGCAACTGGCTGTGGAGGCTGCGGGAATGAACGTACTGGCGCTGGGCGGCTGAATAGTCGTGCGCACGGATGGCCGTGCTGTCCCGATTCATCGTGAGGAGCAATGCTTCGGTGACAGCAGTCGCTTTTGCGCTGTTGACCAGCATCGCCAGCTCGGCGTCGCGAAGGCTCGTGCACAGCGTTCGTTCCGCACTAGCCGTCGCGGCACAGGAAGGCAGAGCTGGCCGCTTAGATGCACGGGGCTTTGCAAGCTGGTGGAACCGGCGATCGGGCGGGTCGTTGATGATCCGGAAGTCGTTGATCACCCTGGCCGTCGCGTCGTTGCTCTCCAGCAGCGCGCCCTCGGCGCCAAGTTCATCCAACACGGTGGACAAGGCGAGCCCAGAGTTCAATCCCAATGCGACCGACAGGCCGTGTGCCTTCCAGGCCTCTTCGAGCGCTGGCCCGAGGTCTTCCCGCGCCTGTTCCTTGAGCTGCTTTCGGCGCGCTTCGCTTATTTTCCGTTGCGGGGGCGCGCCTTTTGGGCTCTGGCCTCCGCCGCCCGGGGCGGGGTTGGTTTTGAGGTTGTTCCCCGACGCTGGGCTGGTCGCGCTGACGGTGAGCGTCATGCTCTCCTTGACGTGGGTTTCCTCGGGCAGGCACGTGCAGTGGCTGACGCCGTCGAAGGAGAACGTACGGGTCCTGCTCGCGGGCCTGCCCGGCGAGAATTCGAGCGGCTCGAGAATCGCTTCGTATTCCTTCATCTGGGTGGGCGAGAAGGTTTCCTGTGTGAGCAGCATCTCGTTCGGCTGCAAGAGATCTTCGGTCTGAACCGAGCTGCAGCGCCCAGTTAGGGCTTCGAGAACGGGCACGAGCGTGGGCACGCCGATGGCGATGTACTTCCAGCCTGGGCTCGGAAAGTCGCTGCTCTCATTCAGCGACCAACCTCCCGCGACCGGGTTCTTCGCGGCCGCGAGCGAGAGCGTGGCCGTGGAGTCGTAACAGTTCCCGTTCCCTTCACTTGAAGCAGACCCGCTCACCGAGGAGAAGTCGAGCGCCAAGGCCCCGTCTGAACCCGCCGAGCTGGAGGTCGCGGTCCAGGCAGTCGTGCGCAGCTGATGGCTCGGCTTGCCTTTGGTCGGGAACACCTCCAGCGACATTTTTCCCGAGTAGGTGATCTGTACCGGGGGTAGGCGCGCGGCCGAGGCGGTCGCGGTTTCGGCCAGGGTGACGCCTGTAAGGGCGAGTAGGGTCGCCGCGAGTGCTCCGCAGGATTTCGCCACAGCGCGAAGCCGGTGAGTGGCGATCTGATCGGTCAGGGCGCATCCCCCAAGCACCATTCGCGCAAGCTATCAGCCGGGGGGATCCGCACGTGGGGATGACGCCAGTCCGGCGAGCGCTTCGGCGGCCGGTTAAGGATTCAAGTGCAACGCGGCGGGCACCCAGCCGAACGCCACTTCACCGTCCGCCGGATTCTGCGGCGAGGACCTGTGGGTGAGCGAATGCGTAATCACCTATGACGGTGTGCCGACATACTGGCTCAGCGTCATGGAGATCACCGACGGTCTCGTAACGCACGAGACCCAGTACTTCGCCGACCCTTCCACGCGCGCACCGGGCGCGCAGCGCTAGCTGAGCTAAGTCCGTAGGCATCGTTGCGCCCAAGCCGCGCAGACGGAGCGAGCACAGCGCTCGCTCCGTCGCTCGGTTTCGCTCAGCTTGCCGATTTCGTCACGTTGCCCACCTGCACCGCCTGCATGTGGATTTCTTCAATCTTGACTTCCGGATTTCGGTGCTGCACCGAAACCGCCAGGTCCCCCCCGAGGGAAGCTTCGCGCTCGTCTCGAGCGCAACCGTGTCGAACGCGCGGAAGGCTCCTCCTGGAATCAGCGTGATGACGTTAGATGCTTCGTCGCCGGTCTGCGCGTTGTCGAGATGACAGATGAGTTCCTCTTCCAACGTCGTTGACCCTGAGGCCGTCGCTGTCGCGCTCGCCGCGTAGTCGCCTGCGGGTACCGCCAGCGTTGCAAGCGTTTTCAGTTCGAATTTGGTCGATTTCGCCAGCGTATCTGGGCCTTCGTGACTGGCTTCGAATACCTGGCTCGGTCCCTGGGGTCCCTGCACCCCCTGGGCTCCCTGAGGCCCCTGGGCGCCAGCGGCTCCGGTCGTTCCAGCAGCTCCGGTCGCCCCCTTTGGGACCGGTCTGATTCCGGGAGACCGATTTCTGGCCCTTGTGACAGCGCTTCCCGGATGAACGCCACTTCAACATCCCCCGGATCCCTGGGCGGCGGTGAGCCTTGGGTGAGCCCTGCGCCAGGCGGGGGGCGGGATAGCTCGCCGGGTGCGGCTCCTAGCCTGAGCCGGATATGAGGCGCTTTCCAGTTTTCGGAATTAATCGCTTCAGCTAGGAGCTGGTTCGGCCGGCTTGCGCGGCTCGCGAGCTCGCCTCGGTGGCGTTAACGACCAGGATCGCCTGCCGTCTGCGCCAACTGAGCCACGATGGGATTCCAGCAGATCGGATTTCGATTTATAGTTCGCCATTCAAGACTCGGCGTGGTGGAGGCAGATGTGCGGAGCACGACAGGGAATCAGACGCGCATCCTTTGGCCCGCACTGTGCCTATGCGCGGCCCTGGCGCTCGCGTACGTAATCTGGGCAGCGCGGGCTTTGGCCTCCGAAGGACAACTGCCAAGGATCGTCAACGCCCAGGCGAAAGACATGACTGAAGACGGAGCCACGATCGAAGTGCAGATCGACCCGCAAGGCAGCGACACCACGTACGAACTCTGGCTGGAATGCCAACGCCCGACGCCAAGCTCGGCTGCATGCGAACCGCCAACGGGCGGTCCGCACGAGCAAAACGGTCAGATCGCGGCCGATGCTGGCACAAAGACCATCACTCTGGAAATGACTGGGCTGCAGCCGGGGTTCGTGTATATCTATCGCGTCGCCGCGTCCAACGTCTTCGGCCGAGTAGAGGAGGGTTTTCCGCTCGCATTTGACACGGCGCCGCTCGGCTCCTGTCACAGCGGTAGTTGCCCGCTTGAGTCAAGCATTTCTCTTGCGGAATACGAATCGGCGAGGCTGATCGCGGAAGCAGTCTTCGCCGAAGCCGAAGCAACACGACAACGGCAAGCGCGCGAACGCGAAGAACGGCACGCCCGAGAACAGGCAGCCATCTTCGCCGCCGAAGTCGCGGCCTTGAAGCAGCGCGAGGAAGAAGCGGCAGCAGCCATGAGGCCGCATGTCCGCTGCATAGTGCCCTCGCTGAAAGGCGACAGGGTGGGCACAGCGCGACGTGTGCTTGCGAGGGCGCACTGCCGCCTCGGCAAGGTGCGCCGGCCGCGTCGCTATCGCGGGGTGCTACGGGTCGCACGACAGGGCTCCGAGCGCGGCACGAAGCTTGCGGACGGTGCCAGCGTTTCAGTGACGCTCAGAGTCGTGCGTGCTCGGCGGTCTACTAGTTAGTAACGTCGTTCGTGCCGTGCTGATCGTCCAGAAGCAGACTTAGCTGCCAGTCAGCGACACCTGCTCGGTCTCGCTAGGCACGACCGTGACCGGAACGGGCGAGCGCTCGATCAGCTCGCCGGGGCTCGCTGCCGAGACGGCGCTCATGCCGCGGCGCGCTCGTGATCGAGCGAGTCCAGATAGGGCGAGAGGTACTTCGCGGCGATCTTCGCGACCGGAGACCACAGCGGCTCGGCGGAGAACTGCGAGCTGTAGCCGTGCCCGCCGGTGATCTGTGCCTGCATGAAGTAGGGCTGCTCGTAGGTCATAAGCATCCCGCGCAGCACTGGATGAAACGGCTCGGGCTCGATCTGCGCACTGGCGAGCTTCGCGACCGATTCGGCGACGACGTCGGCCTGCTGGGAGCCGACGCCGCCCTGCTTGACGGCGAAGTCGGTCGCATCGCCGGCGGCGAACAGCGCCCCGCAGTCGGGTACCTGCCCGAAGCGGTCGACGCGAATGAAGCCCTCGGCGCTGAGTGGGAAGCCGTGGACCGAAGGGCCGTAGAGCTCGGGCAGGGCGACGACTCGCTGTGCGTGCACGCGGCGGTCTTCGGGGTGGATCACGATCTCGCCCTGCTCGGGGATCTCCGCGTAGGCCGAGGTGATCGTCTTGATCCCCGCCTTCTCCAGCAGCCGCGCGACGCCGCGCGAGGCCTCCTCGCCGAAGATCGCAAGCGGCGAGTCCTCGGGCGTGATGATCGTCACCGGCATCTCGATGTCCATGTCGAACGCTCGCCCGGCGGTCATCAGCGCCAGCTCATACAGCGGCAGCGGCCACGCCATGCGCCCAGGGGCGACGAACGCAATGCTCTTGCTGTAGCCGAGCTCGACGTCTTGGACCAGCCCGTGCAGCGTCTGCTCCATCGTGCGGTCGTCGATCGTCAGCGCGTGCTTGTAGCGAGGGCAGACCTGCGCGCCGAGCGCGAGCACGAGCGCGTCGTAGGGGAGCTCCTGCTCCTCGGCGGTGTGGGCTATCCGCTCGTCGTGATCGACCCAGGAGAGCGTGCCCTTGACGAGCTCGGCCTCTACGTCATGGGCGATTGGTGCGAGCGGGTAGCGGCGCGCGCCGGCGAAGGAGAACGGTTCGGCAACGGTCATGGGCCGGTACACGAGCTCCTCGTTGGGGGCCAGCATCGTGACCTTGACGCGATTCGGGGCGAGGTGCTGCAGGGCAAGCGCCGTCTCGATTGCCGCGATGCCGCCGCCGGCGATCAAGACCCTGAACTTCTCTGGGTGGGTGTCTTGAGTGGTCATGTCCAGCAGGCTAGGTTCGCGGGCAGGCCTTGGCAGCCGTACAAAGCACGCCTCTTGATGCGTGATAACTACGTAGCCGCTCGACCGCCGAGCGTAGGACATGAGCGTGCGAATCACACCGAGTCCCCGACTCGGGCGATCGAGTCGGGGTGCCCGCGATCTTCGACGGTCCTTTGGTCACGACGTCCTGGAGCTGGCCGCTTGCGCTCAAGCCGGAGCGCAAAGGTCGGGCACGACTGCGCGGCGCGCCTGGCGTGACCTATCAGCTCGGAAGAGATCGGCTCTCCGTCGAGCACTGGGTAGCCCCAGTCGTCAAGCGTGATTCGCTCGGGGAATAGCTCGGCGCACATGCCATGCGCCTCGCAGGCGATCGGGTTCAGACGCAAACGGTGGCTCATCGCAGGCCGAGCTCTCTCGGTAGTGAAGTTCGTACGGCGCGAGCGCCCCGCGGGAGTGGCAGCTCGCCGTTTGCGGAGCACGCCTCGCAAGTTCCGTGACGTGCATGGTCGGCGAACTCGACCGCGAACGTCGCGTAGCTGCTGAGGGTGAAGCGCACGGCTCCGTCGGGATGCGCGCATGCGCCGCGGCGACGCGTAAGTGAAGCCAGGTGCTCCAGCCGTAGTGCCGGATTACCTTGGGCGACTCCCTGCATGAGCTCCTCGACTGCGCTCGCGAGTGCGTCGAGCCCATTCAGGCAGGGCCCGCATTGGCGCGTGCTTTGCCCCGCCATCCAGCGCGCGACCCGGGCCGTCTCGGCGACCGGGCAAGCCTCTTCGGAGAGCAGCAGTACGATCCCGGAGCCGAGCGAGGCGCCGTGGACTGCGAGGTGCTCGTCGGACAACGCCACGCCGCACAGCAGCCGGCTGTCGATCCAGGCTCCGGCGTATCCGCCGAACAGCGCTGCACGCGCACGGGCTGTGATGCCGCCAGCGGCCTCGATCAGTGAGGCGAGCGAGGCGCCGTACTCGATCTCATATACGCCTGGATGCGCGACTGGGCCCGAGAGCGTGACGAGCGTCGAGCCGGGCTGAGAGGGCGTGCCGAACTCGCGATACCAGTCCGCGCCGTGTCGCGCGATCAACGCGAGCTGGGCCAGCGTCTCGACATTGTTAATCAGCGTCGGGCGGCGCCTGACGCCCTGCTCGAAGGGCATCGGCGGTGTGAACGTCGGGATCGCCCGAGCGCCATTGAGGTGGTTGACAAGCGCTGACTCTTGTCCTGAGACGTAGGCGGCGGGGACGCAGCTCGTCCGCAGCCTGATTGGGCGCTCGACGCGAGCCTCGCGTTCCTCGATCGCGGCGACGATGCTCGCGCCCGCGTCGGGCGCGGACTCACACATGCACACGATCGCCTCCTCGGCGCCCACTGCTGTAGCAGCGAGTTCGGCTCCATCGAGGATCAGGTGCGGCGCCAGCTCGCAAAGCGTGCGGTCCTTGCGGCTCGCGGGCTCGCCCTCGGTGGCGTTGACGACGACGAGCGGCCTCCGTCGCTGTGCGGCGACGGCACGCAGCTTGGTCGCGACCGGGAAGGCGGCTCCGCCTCGGCCGCATAGCCCAGCGCGCTCGGCCTGCTCGATCAGCGGATGCTCAGTGCGGCGTCTGCTTCGTCGACGCACAGGCAGCTCGCCGTGCACGGCGAGGTGATCGGCCAACGTCATCGGTCCGCCCAAGCCGACGCCGGCCAACAGGCGCGGAAGCTCCGACGATGTGCGCGACTCGAGCGCGGGTCGGCCTGCATGCGGCTGCTCGCCTCGCTCGCTCATCGCGTCTTCGCCTTCACGGACTTGACGTGATGGGAGCCGTGCAGCAAGGAACTCGGCGTGCCCGAGCGTCGCGGCCATTCGGCTCCAAGTGGCCCGGCGGGAAGCCACAGCGCCAGGAACAGGGAGAAGGCTCCCGCTGTCCCGATCACGGCTCCCCGCAGGCGTCGCTGCTCACGCCAGCCCGATGCGACTCGGGCGAGCACCGCTGCGAGCACGATCAGCAGGCAAAGTACGCTCAGGCCGAGCAGCCATGTCGCTTTGACGTCGCTGCCGCTGCCGAGGCCGTGCATCAGCGCGATCGGCCAGCTCGCATAGGTCAGCCAATGGATGGCCCGCCAGCTCGAAAAGCCGATTCGCTGGCGCAGCAGACTGGTGACTGTGACCGCCAGCAGCAGGTCCAGCGCCACCGCGCCGAGCCCGAGCCAGAGCGGCCGGTAGGCCCCGGCGAACGGGACGACGGCATCGAGCAGCGAGATTGGCGCGAAGCTGTCGAGCACCGAGGTGAGGATGTGCGCGCCGAGGAACGCCATCGCCAGGAGTGAGACGTTGCGGTGCAGCGAGTCGATCAGGAATCGCGGCCAGCGAGGCGAGCTCCAGCGGCGCACGTCGGTCACGCCGAGCGCCACCGCGATCGTCAGGAGCAGCAGCGCTACGGCGCCGGTCGAGCGCGTCAGATACCAGTAGGCGCTGCCTCCGGCTGCTGCGAGCGGCAAGCTCACGACTCGCTCCGCTCCCCTTGCTCGCGACGAACAGCTTGCGCGGGCCAGGGGCCGACCGTGATCGTGCGCCCGTCGTTGGCGACGAGGCGTGCCGGCAGCCGCAACTGCTCGAGCCACCCCGGAGCCTCATGGCCGCGCACCAGCGCTGCCGTCGCCGCGATGTTGGCCTGGGCGCAGTCGGCGGCCGCGACGCTCGCGGTCCGCCACGGGGTTTGTGCCGGTAGTCTCGTTCGAGGATCGAGGATGTGGTGCATCGTCTTGCCGTCGTGGCTCCAGCGCCGCACGGTCGTGCTCGAGCTCGCAAGCCCGCCGGAGTGGATCGCGACAGTCTGACCCGCTGCCGAGAGCTCGCTGCGGTGATCGTCGGTGACGCGGACCTGCCAGCCCGGAGCGGGTGCCGGACCAACCGCCGCCAGGTTACCCCCGAGGCTTAGGAGCACGCCGGACTGAGTGCTCGAAAATGCAGCTCGCGCGGCGCGATCGGCAGCCCAGGCCTTCGCAGTTGCGCCGAGATCCAGCGATACGCCGCGAGGAACTTGGACCATCGCGCTCGCCTCGTCCAGCTCCAGCGTTTGCACGCCGCTGCGGGCGTGGGCCTTGACGGCCAGCGGCACGGGCTCTCCTCGCGGCTCGGACAGCAGCCGCCAGTCGCGGTCATAACCGCACAGCTCGAGCGATCGCCCGAGCGTCGGGTCGATGTCGCCGTCGGTCAGGCGAGCTGCGGCGAGCGCGAGCGCCAGCGCCTCGGCGAGCAGCGGGCTGACCTGGGTCCAGCGGCCCGGCGATGCGTTCAGACGCGAGAGCTCGGAGTCTGCCCGGAAGCGGCTGCAGGCGATGTCGATCGCGGCGAGCTCGCGCTCAACGCTCGCTCGCGCCTGCTCGAGCGCATCGGTGTGGGTTACGCAGAGCACGACGCTCGTGCCGAGCGCCTCCCACTCGGCGCGCGATCGCGATGAGGACATCAGGAGCCCCCCGAGACGACCGGAGCCGGCGCTTCTTCGGCCGGCGGTGCTTCGCGGGCGGGCGCCGGTTCAGGCTCCTGCGTGGCGGCTTCGCTGGCTGGCGCGCTTTGTTCGGGCGTCGGCGTACTGGTGGATTCTTCACTTGGCGTCGATTGTGAGCCCGTCGAGGGTTCCGGCGCGGCGCGGGGCGCTTCGGCAGGCGGGCTCAGCGATTTGGGCGCGCTGCTCGAGATGTGTCTGGCCGGCTGAGCGGAACGCCGATGCTTAGAGCGCGCCCGGGTTGAGCTGATGTCTTTGTGCGTAGAGGTCTTCCTCGGGAAGGCGTGCGCCGCAATGTCCGTCAGGACTGCCGTGAGCGTGACACTCGCGGCGAGCAGCCAGCGGTTGATGACGCTAAGCCTGCGTAGCGAGCTGTCGCGCCTGTGCGCGTGGTGAGGACGCATCTCAGTGATGGTGGGCGGCCAGCCAGGGGCCGAATTGGGGAATCGCAAGTAGAGCAAGCACCAACCCGAGCGTCAGCGCGCTCGCGAGTGAAATCACGCGACCCGCGCGACCATTGCCATCGCGGTCACCGCCGCCGAGCGTGCTGGGTCGCGTCGGGGGCATGTAATCGGCGCGCAGCGAGCTGAGGACAGTTGGCAGGTGCGCGAGCACGTGCACGGCGGTGAAGGCAACCCAGACGAAAAAGCTCACCTTGTGGATTGGCAGCAGCGTGCCGCGCGAGCTCGGTCCGATGAACAGCAGCGCGACGCCGCTCGCGAAGACAACGAGCGTGCTGAGCACGACGATCGGCGCAATCAGCCGCAGCAGCAGTGGGGGAGGGCCCTTACGCTTGTAGCGTGGGTTCGCGGTGTAGTAGCGAGCGAAGCGGTAGCCGGTGCTGGCCAGCTTCAGCAGCAGCGGACCGATCAGCAGCACACCGACGAACAGATGGACCGACAGCAACTGTCCGAGCCGAATGATCGTCACACCGATCACCGCCAGCAGCAAGATCAGGACGGCGCCGACGGCGCCGGTGAGCCGTTCGTTGCCGGTGGTTCCGCCGCCGAGCAGGCGACGGGGCGAGGACCATGCTGAGCGCATCGAGCGCGACGCTCGGGGTTGGACTGCCATGAGGCGAGTCTGGGTCTACTCGCTAAGTCGTCGTTAACCCGTTGATGAGAAACCTCACGTAATGGCGGCATGGCTGAAAACTGCCCATGAGCAGGGCATATGCTTGAACGATGCGAGCGGCGGCCGGCGCCCACCTCGGCGAGTCCTCGCCACCTGCGAGCAGGCCGACGCCGTCGCAAAAAGACTCTGCGCCGCCACGGCGAGTGCTGCTGATCGAGGACGAGCCCGGGATCGTCGACTTCGTTAAACGAGGTCTGCAGGGCGAGGGGTTCATCGTCGAGGCGGCCCTAGAGGGGCTTACAGGCGAGCAGCTCGCGATCGGCGGCGGCTTTGACGCGGTGGTCCTGGATCTGATGCTGCCTGGGCGCTCCGGGATGGAGATCCTCGCGACACTGCAGCGCGCGAAACCGACGCTGCCGATCGTGGTGCTCACCGCGCGAGGAGAGATCGAGGATCGCATCGCGGGCCTGAACGCCGGGGCGGTCGACTACCTGGTCAAGCCATTCTCGGTCGCGGAGCTCGTCGCACGAATCCGCGCGCATCTGCGGGTCGTCTCGCAGGTTTCGGGGAGCACGCTGCGCGCCGATGGCATCGAAGTCGATCTGCTTACGCGTAAGGTCCATCGCCACGCGCGCGCCGTCGCGCTCTCGAGTACCGAGTTCGAGCTACTGGCCTATTTGCTGCGCCACCACGGCCGAGTGCTCGCACGTGAGCAGATCCTCTCCGCCGTTTGGGGCTATGAGCACGATCCCGCGACAAACGTGGTGGACGTATACATCGGCTATCTGCGGCGAAAGCTGGGAGCGCCCGGCGACCCGGCTCCGATCTTCACGGTGCGCTCGGTGGGCTACCGCCTCGGCGGCGCGAGCTGAGCGATGGGCGCGCTGCGCGATCGCCTCGCCACAGCGGGTCTGCGCTGGCGCTTGGCGGGCTGGGTCGTCTTGGTGGTGCTCCTGTGCACGGGCATCTCCTTCGTCGCTGTCTACCGAGGGACGGGGATGCAAGTTCGCCAACAGATCGACAAGGAGCTCGCGAGCGACGCGGGCGACCTAGCGCACGACCTCGCTCGGTCACATCCCACGACGGTCAGGCGTGCGGCGCATGCGGCGGGCGAATACGTCCGTGACCAATCCTTCGCCGCGAGCTCAACCGTTCTGTTCGTCCTGATCCCAGGCGCAGCAACGAGCACGAACCGACCGGAGCTGTTCACGCAGGCGGTCCCGGACAACGATGAGACGCCGGCAGAGCAGTCGCAGGAGAACGCGCTCTCGCGCAACCTGCTGAGGGCGCCCGACGGTTACGCGACGCTTACGCTTCCCGACGTCGGCGACCTGCGCGTGTTGAAGCGCTCGATGCGGTTCGATGGCGGACTCGTCGCGACCGTCGGAGTGGGCGAGCCGCTGTCGAGCATCAAGCATGCCCAGGCAGGCGTCGCACGAGCGTTCATCCTTGCCGGTGCCATCGCGCTGACGCTGGCGCTGCTGGCCTCGTACCTGATCGGCACGCGCGTCTCGCGGCCGCTGCGCCGCGTGGCCGCGGTCGCCGCCCGGGTGGACGCGGGCGACTTGCATCCGCGGATTCACGACGCGGGCGGGCAGGGCTATGAGGTGCGCGTGCTGGCCGACGCCTTCAACCACATGCTCGATCGCCTGACCGAGGCGTTCGCCGGCCAACAGGCGTTCATCGCAGACGCAACGCACGAGCTGCGCACACCGCTGACGGTGATCCGCGGCCAGCTCGAGGTGCTCGCCGCGGAGCGCGAGCCCTCGGCTCAGGAGGTGCGTCGCGTCGAGCGCTTGGTGCAGGCCGAGATCGCTCGTATGACCCGGCTCGTTGATGACTTGCTGCTGTTGGCGAAGAGCGAAGAGACGCACTTCCTGCGGATCGAGCCGATCGAGCTGGCCAACTTCGTCACAGAGCTGTGGGACGGAGTGAGCCTGATCGCAGATCGGCACTTCGAGCTCGGATCGATACCGCGGGGTACCCTGAGCGCCGACCCCGATCGCCTGGCGCAAGCGCTGCGCAACCTGATCGAGAACGCGATCGCCCACACCGCCGAGGATCGCGGCCTGGTCCGTCTGGTCGTGACAGCGCTCCCGACGGGAGCAGTTCGCTTCAGGATCGACGATGACGGACCGGGTGTCGACGCTGCTGAGCGCGAGCGTGTCTTTGACCGCCTGCATCGAACCGACGAGGCGCGCGATCGCAGCAGGGGAGGTGCCGGTCTCGGCCTTGCGATCGTGCGCGCGATCGCCGAGGCTCACGGCGGCACGGTTGTATTGACGGAGTCCGCGGAGGGCGGTGCGAGGCTGGAGCTGACGCTGCCCGGCTTCGCCGGATCGGGCGAAGTGCAGGTAGGAACGATGCTGAGCGCGGCGCGTCGCTAACGCTGCGACGGCGCGGGGTGATCCTCCGCCCGCGCGCATAATGGGGCGCTAGCTCGCCGTTATATATCCCTGCATGTAGTCGACGTGGGCCATCGAGTATGGATCGCACGGATATGCGCAGACCCACTTGAAGCGTCCAGCTCGGTTCACGACGAGCGTATAGGTGTGAACGCCCGGCATCACGACGATGTTCACACCCGCCTTGGCGGCGGTGATGCTGTGCACCGCCGTGTCTTTGTTGTCGATCGTCAGCTGCAGCGGCTGACCGACCTTGACGATGAAGTTCGTCTTGGAGAAGGCGTCGCGGCGTTCGCCGTTCGGACCGGGCTTCCAGCTCGGCGCGACGTACAGGCTCGTTTGCGTTTGCGCGCTCGCGGTCGTCAACGCACCCATCATCGTGGCGTGCCGGCCGTGACGCATCACCGAATTGGCGACGACGCTGACCGTGATACCGACGATCGCCAGCGCGATGATCCCGGCGAACAGCACGAGCGTTAGCCGCTGGCCCACCCTTTCGCTGGCTGAGCGGGAATCGCTCGCTGCCACACTCGGCTCCTGTGCGGCACTGTCAGTGGGTGCCCAGGTACTTGACACGATCTGCTCCTCTCAACTTGGACTCTCGTTGGGATGCAGTTGCACGCTAGGTCCGAGGGTCCGGCCCGGAATCCGTAGTCCCACGCAGAGG
Organism: uncultured Solirubrobacteraceae bacterium; assembly: GCA_963697725.1. Classification (GTDB taxonomy): domain Bacteria; phylum Actinomycetota; class Thermoleophilia; order Solirubrobacterales; family Solirubrobacteraceae; genus Palsa-744. The sequence continues at coordinate 1,920,170 of OY969096.1, read as the reverse complement.
TGCGGAGTCTTTCCCGCAGTCATTGTGGCGCGCTGATCGCGGCTCGTGCGACGAGCAAGAGGCTGTCCGGCAGCACGCTCCAGCGTCGCGGAAGGCGGTCTACTGTCGCGGTCGCTCAGAGCCAGTCGTCAAACCTCGGACGTGTGAAGCGGATATGTCACCCAACTCGGTGACACCGAAGAGGCCCGCCCTTGCGGCCTCGTAGATCAGCTCGTCTTGGCACTGGGGAAATTAAGCGCCTCGTCCGTAAGCGCCGATACACCAAAATCGCTTGGCTATTGGCATTGCGGTAGCGCAGGAAGCGGAACCCGAACGAAGCTCGAACACACGTTTGGATCGTCTGGTTGAGGCCCTGCTCGACCCTGTTCGCGCCGAGCACGGCAGCAGGCGCTGGGGACTTGCTCGAACCGGGTCTGAGACGCGCTCGGGCTAGATCCATTCTGACCGAACGACCGTGACGAAGGTCGAAAGCCCAGGTTCGCATTCCGCGTCTGATTGAGGCGCTATCGGCTGCACGAACGATCTAGGTGCTCTTGTGAAGGTCTTTGTCAGATCCACTAACGCCGGCGCGTGCCGAACCGGCGCGCAGGAGCGTCTACGGCTGGCGCGTAACCTGCCGGCGCTTTGCGTCCGCGTACAGCGGCTCAGGCGCCATATCGAGGCCGTCCTCGGGCCAGATGATCGTGCCGAACTGCCCATCGAGTGTGACCTTTGCGAAGCGAGCCGGGTCACGCAGCGGCTCGAACACGCCGGTCCACTCCCGGTCGTCGAAGGACACGTCACCGACCATCCCATCCTCGAACGACAAACGAAGTTCGTGATCGCCGATCACTTCGACGCCGGTCACGTGAACGAGAGGGGGGATCTCGACCATCGACTCGATGTTACGGCAGCGGGTTGACCGGATCTAGGCTCTGGTGCTGGCGTGCCCGCACCCAGTTACGCATCAGCTCGGCCTCGTGCTGCGACGCCACGCTCGCACCAGCCTCAGAGCCCGCGGCGGCAGCGAGCCACCGAGCACCACACCACTGCGTGCCGAGTCGCGTATCCCCTAAAGTGCCTGTTTGCAGGCGCTTTTTAGTGCCGGAGGAGGGACTCGAACCCCCGACACGCGGATTATGATTCCGCTGCTCTAACCAGCTGAGCTACTCCGGCGGGGCGGTGCAGTTTAGCCTCGCGGCCGTCGTTGAGGTGGCGTTGTGAGACGCTTCTCGGATGCCATGGCTCCCCGAGCTGTTCTCTGCGCCCGTGCTCGAGCACTTCGAAGAGAAGCAGCAGCGGGAGGTCGTTGAGGTCCCGTACTTCGACGGGTTGATAGCGGGTGAACTGGGTGCGTTGGTGGAGTCGTTTGCTGGCGAGCCTCAGCTGCAACATCCCGTGCGCGGACGCATCAAGGGCGTGCGCGCGTTCGAGGCCTTCGTGGCCGAGACGAACGAATGGCTCGCTCGGCGCAACGTCTCGGTGCGTGAGGTCGAGCGCGTCGTCATGGAGCACCGAGGCTTCGAGGAGGTGGTTCTCGAGCTCGACACCCAGGCCGGGCGGATTGGTCTTCCGCACGCGATGGTCGCCGACCACGACTCCCACGGGCGCCTCGCCGAGCTGCGCATCTACTTCAGCAGCTGGCCTCTGAACGGCCGCCACGCCAACCGGCCGCCCTTGCTTCAACCGGACCCCGAGGTGCGCGAGTCAGACGTCGTGGGCGAGTATCAGCGTGCGCTCGCCGTGGGCGAGATCGATGCGGTCCTCGCGGCGTTCGAAGCCGACGGCTACGCCCGCGAGCCCGCAGGTGGCGAGCACGTCCACCAGGGCCACGACCGCCTGCGGGCGTTCTATGAGCTGCTGTTCTCGGGTGGGGGCGGCATCCCGCTGGAGCACTGCGCCATGATCGATGACGGACGCGCGTGCGCGCTGGAGTACAACGTCGTGCGCTGGGGGGAGACCGAGCTGCCGCCGCAGGCCGGGGTCGCCGTCTATGTGCGAGGCGCCGGCGGCAGGCTTGCCGCGGCCCGCATCTACGACGACGTGGACCCCCCACTTAGACCGGGCCTCTAGCCGGGGCGGCAAGCCCGGGCAAGGGCGTGCCCTTGCGTTTGGGAGGCGCTACTCGAAGCCGTGGAAGGGCGAACGCTCGCCCTTATCCCAGGTCTCGCGCAGTCCCGGGGTGGCGAGCTCCCAGTCGGGGCGGATCTCCCTGCTGGCCTCGCGCAGATCGCGCCACAGCTCCGCGAAGGAGGGACGCCCCCAGAACCAGTAGCCGTTGTAGACCCTGTGGACCACCAGGCCCGGCTTCAGCACCAGCGTGTGCGGGATCATCGGGTCGTTCTCGGGGTCGGTGTACTCCTGGATCTCCAGATCCTTCTGCACGATCCGTCCGGGGTCTGAGAGAAACGGCCACACCGCGCCCACAGAGCCGCGGAACTCTTTGCTCGCGTGGTCCTCGTCCGTGGAGATCGTCGCGATCTGCGTGTAGGCCACGGCGATCTTCGGGTAGTTCGCCGCGAGTTCGAGGTGCTGGTGATGCTCCTTAGGGCAATAGTGGCCCCGCGCGAGCGTCAGGATCAGCGGGTCCTCGCCCTGCAGCTCGCTGAGCTTGCGCGGGGTTTTTGTGTGGTCCGGCAACTCGTAGTCGGGAAACGTAGCGCCGGGGACGATGTCGGAGCGCATGCTGGACCGCCTTTCCTTACGCGACGAGCTGCTGCCCGCCATCGACATCGTAGGTCGCGCCCGTGAGCGCCGTGTTGGACATTAGCTGCACCGCCAGCGCCGCGACGTCCTGCGGACCCACGACGCGACCGATTGGGAGCGTGCTCCGAAGCTGCTCGCGGCGAGCGTCGAGTTCATCGCCCAGCAGCGAGGCCGACAGGGGCGTGTCGACGAAGCCGGGAGCGATCAGGTTCACCCGGATCGGCGCGAGCTCCAGGGCGAGGTTCGCCACCAGCGCCGGCATCGCCGCGGTGATCGCCCCGATCAGCGTGAGGCCCACGCCGCGATGGCGGCCTCCTGTGCCGCCGATGAAGACCAACGACCCGCCGGGTCGCACCGTCTCCGTGGCATGGCGGGCGACTCGAACCGGCAGCAGCACGTGCCGATCGATGTCCTGACGCGCCTGCTCGAAGTCCAGCTCCGCCAGCGGCGCGTAGTAGGGGCCGCTGCCCGAGAGCATCAGATGGTCGATCGGCTTTGGAAGCTCCTCAAAGAAGCGCTCGAGTTGTCCCTCGTCGGTCGCGTCGAAGGCGGCGCTGCTCAGTGCGCCGAGCTCCTGCGCGGCGCGCTGCAGCCGCTCGGGGTTGCGCCCCGTCAGGATCACCTCGGCCCCCTCGGCCCGTGCGCGGCGGGCGGTCTCCAGCCCGATCCCGGCGCTGCCGCCGATCACCAAGACGGTCTGGCCACTCAGCTCGGGCTCGCGCGCGGCCGCCGGCGCTGTTCCGGTGCTCATCTCCTGCTCCTTCCTCGACTCGCTCAACTCGCCATTGGCGGACCTGCGCCGACGGCCTTGGACTTCCTCGCGATCTCACTGCGCAGCGACTTCAGCGCCTCGACGTAGATCTCCGAGAACGTTGGGAACGGTTGGATCGTGTCGGCCAGCACCTCGAGCGGGATGTGGGCGCGAATCGCGAGCGTCGCCTGCTGCAGCCACTCGCCCGCCTCCGGGCCCAACGCGTAGGCGCCGGTCAGTCGCTCACCGTCGCTCAGCAGCGTCAGGAAGCCGTTGCTCTTCGCGTAGGCGCGCGTGTAGGTCGCGGTCTTCGGCACCCCCGATAGCGAGACCATCGCGCTGAAGCGGCCCGCCGAAGCGCCGACCGCCGCCGCCTGCGGATCGGTGTAGACCACCCGCGGAACCGCCTCGTAGTCGGCCTTACGCGGCTGGCCGAGGATGTTCGCCGCCACCACCTCTCCCTGGTACTTGCCCACGTGGGTCAACGGCCACAGGCCGTTGACGTCCCCGATCGCCCAGAGACGCTCGGCCGCGCGTAGGTGCGCGTCCACCGGAACACCGTGCGCGTCCGGCTCCACGCCCACGGTCTCCAGGCCGATGCCGCTGACCCGTGGACGCCGCCCCGTCGCGACCAGCAGCTTCTCCCCGCGCAGCTCGCGCCCGTCGTCGAGCTCCAATATGTACTCCTCGCCCTCGCGCCGTGCCCCACTTGCGTTCGCCGACAGGACGAGCTCGACGCCCTCGCGGCGAAGGACCTCGCCCAGCGCCTCGCCCAGCGGCGCGGGCTCACGCGCGAGCAGGTGCTCTGCCATCTCGACCACCACCGCCTCGCCGCCGAGTCGGCCTACGGCCTGCGCCATCTCCACGCCCACCGGCCCGCCGCCCAGGATCAGCAGGCGGCGCGGTACCGCCTTCATCGCCGTCACCTCGCGGTTGCTCCAAACGCCCTCCAGCTCCCGCAGGCCCGGCACGGGCGGCACGACCGGATCGGCTCCGTTTGCGAGCACCACGTGCTCGGCCGTGTGTCGCACGCCCTCGACCTCCACCACACCCGGTCCCGCCAGCCGGCCGCTGCCCCGTAGTAGGTCGATCTTGTGATCGGCAAGCCAGCGCTCCTGTCCGGCGTCGGTGTGGTCGGAGACCATGAAGTCGCGCCAGGCGAGCGCTGCCTCGACGTCTACCTCCGCACTCGCGGCGGCCTCGCGCGCCCCGTGGACCGCCTCGCCCGGTCGTAGCAGCGTCTTTGAGGGGATGCAGGCCCAGTAGGAGCACTCGCCTCCCACCAACTCGCGCTCTACCACCGCCACGCGCAGGCCGCCCTCCGCGAGCGCCCCCGCGCAGTGCTCGCCCGGGGAGCCCGCCCCCAGCACGATCACGTCGTAGTCGCTCATTTCGGCAGCTCCTCACCTGCGCGCTCGCGCACCATGTACAGCGCATACCAGTCCGGCCAGTTCTCATCTGCTTTGCCAATCCGCGCCTCATGCTCGCCGTGCGCCGCGGCCGCACGACGGAGCGCTTCGGCGAGGTCCTCGACGGAGTCGTACTTCGTATCCATGGCTCCTCCTCTCAGCGGCCCGGAAGCCGAGCGGTTATCTCTTGCAGTAGCCAGCCGTTGCCGTCGGGATCGCTGAACGTCGCAAATGAGCTGTAGGGGTCGGGCGAGGACCCAGCGGCGTGGTCGGACTCGCGAAAGCGAGCGCCCGGTGACCCTTCGTGGAACACCTCGCTCACCTCTGCGCCACGCGCGATCAGCTCCCGGCGCGCCGCCGCGATGTCGGCGACCGCCAGATACAGGCTCTGCACCGAGCCGGGCGCCGCGGAACTGACGCCGATGCCGAACTGGATCGAACACAACGAACCCGGCGGCGTCAACTGGACGATGCGGTAGTCCTCGGTAGGAGAGACGTCCGCGTCCAGGCGCCAGCCCAGCCCCTCGTAGAAGCGCTTTGCCCGATCGACGTCCGCGACCGGGAGCACCACCACCTCGAGCTTGAACTCCCCGGCACTAACTGGCGGGGCGCCCGCCGTGCTTTCGCTGCTCACATCGACACCGCTCATCTCGACCTCCGTCCCGTTGCTGGCGCCGGGCACGTGCTCCCGGCCGCGCGTATGACCGAGGACGCTTCCGATCGGATCGCGACACTCTCCATCGCCACGGTGCGGAAGTCAAGGTTCAGCGCGGTCTAATCTCGTGGCCGTGGTTCCACCGATTCTGCTCGCGGTACCCAACGTCTCTGAGGGCCGCGACCCCGCGGTCATCGACCGCATCGCGGCCGCCTTCGTGGCGCCCGGTCCCTCCACAGCCCCAGGGAGCTCCGTCGGTCTTCTGGATGTCCACTCCGACGTCGATCACCACCGCTCGGTCTTCACGCTCGCGGGTCCGCCGTTAGGGCTCGCGGACGCGCTTTTGAGCGGCGCGGCCGAGGCGGTGCGCTCGGTCGACGTCCTCGCCCGCGCGAGCGGTGACCGCGCCGCGCGTGGCGCACACCCGCACGTCGGCGCGATCGACGTCGTCCCGCTCGTCTACTTCGACCAGCACGCGCGTGGCGTCGCCTGTGCCGAGGCGCTGCTCGTCGGCGATCGCATCGGCAGCGAGTTGGACGTGCCGGTCTTCGTCTATGGCAAGCTCGCAGGGGGGCGCTCAGGCGCTACGCGCGCCGAGCTCAGGCGCGGCGGGATCCGCGGCCTCGCCTCGCGTATCGCCGCAGCTGAGATCCGACCCGACTTCGGTCCCGCCGTCCTGCACCCCAGCGCCGGCGCCACGCTGCTCGCCGCGCGCGAGCCACTCGTTGCCTTCAATCTGCAGCTGCGGCCACCCGCGACGCCGGCGGACGCTCGCCGCATCGCCGCGCTGATCCGCGAAGGCGGCGAGCAGGGCCTACCCGGCCTGCGCGCGATTGGCGTCGAGCTCCAAGGCGGCGTCGCCCAGGTCTCCATGAACGTCGAGCGGCCACTGGAGCTGGCGCTATTCGAAGTCGTCCGGGCCGTTGAGGCGCACGCTCCCGTCGTGAGCGCCGAGCTCGTCGGCCTGGCCCCGCGCGCCGCCTTCGACGGCTTCCCCGCCGAGCTGGAGATGCCCGGCTTCGATCCCGCTCGCCACGTGATCGAGAACGCACTAGGCTCCTGATATGGCCCAGACCAAGCGCAAGCGTCAAACCAAGCATCGCGGCAACGCCGCCGGCGTCGTCGAGTCCCGCGGTCGCACCGGGCGCAAGCCCACCGCCGCCGAGAAGAGCGGCAAGGCCGCCGAGGTCGCCCGCTCCAAGCAGGATCGACTCGATAAGGCCAACCGCCCGCCCACCTGGCGGGGCGCCTTCTTGCGTGCCTTGATCGCCGCCGCCGCGCTCGTGCTGCTCTCGGGCCTGATCCTCAAAGCCAGCGCCGGGCAGTCCGTGGCCTACTTCTTCGTCGGCCTGATCGCCTACACGCCGATCAGCTACTACAGCGACGGCTGGCTCTATCGGCGTCGGCTGGCCAAAGCCAAGACGGGCGGCAAGGCAAGCCCGCGATGAGCGCGCTCGACGTGCGCTCCTTCACGGTCGGCCCCGTGCAGGAGAACTGCTACATCGTCAGCGACCCCGGCCGGCCCGCCGACGCGGACGGGCTGCGCCCCGCCGTGATCGTCGATCCGGGCGATGAGCCCGAGCGGTTGCTGCAGGCCATCGCCGAGCTAGGCGTGCGGATCGAGGCGATCCTGCTCACGCACTGCCACTTCGATCACATTGGCGCCGTCGCGCCCCTCGCCCGCGCCACCGGCGCCCCCGTCTACTGTCCCGAGATCGAGCGTCCCCTGCTCACCGATGTCATGAGCTGGGTGCCGCCCGGCTTCGGGCCCTTCGAGAGCTACGAGCCCGAGCACACAGTCGCCGGCGGCGAGCACATCACGCTGGCCGATCTCGACATCAAAATAATCTTTACCCCCGGACACAGCCCCGGCCACGTCACCTACGCGATCGCGCCGGCTCGCACGGGGGAGGGCGGCGAGCAGGGCGCCGGCCAGGCGGTCTCGCTGCTCTCCGGCGACGTGCTGTTCCAGGGTTCCGTCGGTCGCGTCGATCTGCCCGGCGGCGACTGGCCCACGCTCGAGCGATCGATCGGTGGGCTGATCCGCTCCTTCGTCCCCGAGACCGTGGTTTATCCCGGGCACATGGGCATCACCACGCTCGGGCGCGAGCGCGACACCAACCCGTTCCTCATCGAGCTGCGCGAGCGCGTGCCCCGCGCCGCCGCTCCCGACGCGACCACCGCCGGAAGCTGACTCCCCCGGGAACTTGAGCGCCCCCAAGCTCAAAGCGCCGCGCGGCACCTACGACGTGCTCGGTCAGCAGGCGCAGGAGCGTGCCACGCTCGAGCACCGCGCCCGCACGCTTCTTGAGGGTGCGGGCTACGAACGCATCGAGACGCCCACCTTCGAGGCCACCGAGCTGTTTGCCCGCGGCGTCGGCGAGTCCACCGACATCGTCCGCAAGGAGATGTTCAGCTTCCAGGACGCCTCCGAGCGTTCGCTCACGCTGCGACCCGAGGGCACCGCGCCCGTCTGCCGCGCCTACGTCGAGCACGGCATGCACAAGCGCCGCCAGCCCGTCAAGCTCTGGTACCTCTCCAGCTTCTTCCGCCACGAGCGCGCCCAGGCCGGGCGCTACCGGCAGTTCTGGCAGATCGGCGCCGAGGCCATCGGCTCCGAGGACCCTGCCGTCGACGCCGAGTCCATCGCGCTGCTCGCCACCCTGCTCTCCGACAGCGGCGTACGCGAGGTCAGGCTGCGCCTCTCGAGCCTCGGCAGCCCCGCGACCCGCGCCGAGTACCGCGAGCGTCTGCAGCAGCACCTGCGTACGCACCAGGCCCAGCTCTCCGAGGACGTGCGTAGCCGCATCGAGCTCAACCCGCTACGCGCCTTTGACGCCGATCACGAGGGCACCCGCGAGGTCATGCGCAGCGCGCCGCGGCTGCTCGACCAACTCGATGCCGAGGACACGCAGCACTTCGCCGAGGTCCGCGCCCTGCTCGACGAGGCCTCCGTCGGCTATGAGCTCGACTCCACGCTCGTGCGCGGCCTGGACTACTACACCCGCACCGTGTTCGAGTTCACTTCAGACGCCCTCGGCGCCCAGAGCGGCGTCGGCGGCGGCGGGCGCTACGACGGGCTGATCGAGCTGCTCGGCGGCCAGCCCACGCCCGGCATCGGTTGGGCTGCTGGGGTCGAGCGGATCTTGCTCGCCGGCGAGGGCCAGCACGCCGCCGCGAGTCCCGTCGACCTGTTCCTCGCGCTCGACGGCGCCGATGCTCGACGCGTCGCCTTCGGGCTGCTGCAGGCCGCGCGCTCCGCTGGACTGCACGCGCAGATGGAGCTGGCGGGCCGCTCACTGAAAGGCCAGCTCAAGCACGCCGATGCACTCGGCGCGCGCTACCTCGCCATCGTCGAGGACGGCCACACGACGCTGAAGGACATGCAAGACGGCGGGCAGGAGCAGATCGCCACCGACACCGTGGTGCACGCCGTGCTGCGCGGGCTGCGCACGCTCTGAAGACTCGCTGACAGCGATCTTGCAACGGCGCCTGAGCCGTCCGTCGCGCCTCGCGCCGCTCAACTCTTGCGGCGCAGATGCCGAAGGAGGGAGCAATGACGCACATCTCGCGCCCCTTCCAGATCGCGCTCGTCGCGCTGCTCCTGTTTATCGCCGTGTGGTTCGCCGTGCTGCGTGGCCACTCCTCCAGCACCGGAAGCTCCGGCTCGGGCTCCTCCGCCTCCTCGACGCCCGCCTCCGGCTCGAGCGCGCAGTCCGCGGCCTCGCAGAGCGCTTCAAGCGGCACCGCCCCCGGCGGCGGCACCGCCGCGTCGCAGGCCAGCGGCGCCCAGCACAGTTCCGCGCCCGGCGTCGATGGGCTCTCGCGGGCGATCCTGCGTGCGCGCGGCGCGGTCGCGCAGTCCCAGCAGAATGCCCAGCAGCTGCAAAAGAAATCCGAACAGGCTTCCAGCGGCGCTCAACAGCAGGGCGCGCAGACCCAAAGCTCCGCGCAGTCGCAGGGCGCCTCGCAGTCAAAGACCCACGCCGGCCAGCAGCCCTCCACAACGGCCAAGACGACCACCAAAACCCAGGCCAACGGCTCTGCACAGGCCAAGACGAAAACAGCCAGCGGCGCTCCCACGATGCAGGTCAAGGTCGAAGGCGAGCTGCAGCACGGCAAGATCGTCGCGGTCCTCTTCTGGAACCCGAAGGGCTCCGTCGATGCGGTCGTGCGCCGGGAACTGCAGGCCGCCAAGCACGACTCCCACGGCAAGCTCGCGATCCACGTGGCGCGCTCGGGCGAAGTCGGTTCTTTCGGCTCATTCACCCATACCGTGCAGGTCTACTCCACGCCCACGATCCTGCTGATCAACACCAAGGGCCAGACCTCCAGCCTCACCGGACTCACCGACGCCTTCTCGATCGAGCAGGCCGTGCGCGAAGTCAAGTCCGCAAAGTAGTCCCGAAAGCCGCTTCGCTGCGCTTAAACTCGGGCGTGTGGGGATTGCCTCCGAAAGCCTGCAGCAGCACCTAGAACGACCGCTCGGCCGCGGACATATGCCGCTCGGCGCGCACACTGGCGCCGCGGGGGGCGCCGCCTGCGGCGACTTGATCCGCATCTCGCTCGCGCTCGATCCCGCCAGCCCGCACGGCGAGCTCGCCGACGCGGGCTTCGACGCCAGCGGCTGCGGCGCCGTGATCGCCGCGGGCAGCGCGGTCGTGGAGCTGCTGCGCGGCACGCCGCTGCTCGACGCGGCGCGGATTGGCCCCGCGCAGATCGAAGCCGAGCTCGGAGGGCTCAGCCCCCCTAAGCGTCACGCCGCGGAGTTGGCTGCCGATGCGCTGCACCGCGCGCTGGGCTGGGCCGCGCGCGAGCAGGCACAGCTCGCGCCGTCGGACACACGCACGCTCGTGGCGATGAGCGGCGGCGTTGATAGCGCTGTGGCCGCGCTGCTCGTCGCCCGCGACGGCGCCGAAGCCGTGGCGGTGACGCTCGAGCTGTGGTCCGATCCCGAGAACGACGGCGAGTCCAGCTGCTGCTCTGCGCAGGCCGTGCGGGGCGCGCGCGCGCTGGCGCATGACCTCGGTATGCCGCACCTCTCGATCGACCTGCGCGCCGAGTTCCGCGCCGGCGTCGTCGAGGGTTGGCTGGCCGATCACGGCGCTGGGCTCACGCCCAACCCCTGCGTGCGCTGCAACGGCAACGTGCGTCTGGACGCGATGCTTGCGCTCGGTGAGCGCCTCGGCTCGCAGACCCTGGCGACCGGCCATTACGCGCGCGTTGATCGTGGCTCGGCCTCGGCGGAGGGCCGCGAGACCCCGGTCCTGCGGATGGCGGCCGACCCCGCGAAGGACCAGTCCTACGTGCTCTCGGCGCTGACCCCGCAGTCGCTGGCGCGGATGCGCTTCCCGCTGGGCGCGATGCACAAGCAGCAGGTGCGCGAGCTGGCCGCGCAGGCGGGCCTGAGCGTGGCGCGCAAGCCCGACTCTCAGGATCTCTGCTTCCTGGCCGGCACACGCCACGGCGACTTTCTCGAGCGCCACGGGGGGCTCGGCGTGAAACCTGGCCCGATCCTCGATCGCGAGGGTGCGGTGCTAGGCGAGCACCGCGGGGCCCACGCCTACACCGTCGGCCAACGCCACGGCCTCGGGATCGGCGCGCCGCAGCCGCTCTACGTCTTGGCCACGGATGCGCAGGCCAACACCGTCACGGTTGGGCCGCGCGAGGCGCTGCTCGCTGAGTGCCTGTCCGTCGACGAGCTGATGCTGCACCGCGACGGCGCCTGCGTCAACGGCGTGCGGGTGCGCTCGCACGGACGGCGCTTTGCCTGTCGCGTGGAGCGCGGGTTGCCCGCGGGACGCCACACGCGCGCGAACATCGAGCTCGCCGAGCCTGCCGAGCGCACCGCGCCCGGCCAAGTCGCCTGTCTGTACGCGGGCGACGTGGTCGTCGGCTACGGGACGATCGCCTCTGGTGGGTGAACGGCGACGGTCTGAGGCGGGGCGGGGCGGGGCGGGACGGGACGGGTGGGTTCTCCATTTCGGCGAGCGATAGCAATCGTATATACGCCGTAAATACCATTGCTATCGCTCATCCGATTTCGCTAACCACCCACCTTCCCCGGGCGAGGCCACCGCGAGCCGCGACCTCGGCAACTGAGATGCTTCGAGCACGATGATGACTTCTGACGAGATCCGCGAGCGCTACCAGGCGTTCTTTGAGGAGCGCGGGCACCGACGCATACCCTCGGCCTCGCTCGTGCCCTCGGCGCACGACCCCTCGGCGCTGTTGACGGTCGCGGGGATGCACCCGCTAAAGCCCTACTTCCTTGGTCAGGAGACGCCGCCCGCGACCCGCCTGACCGACTGCCAGAAGGTCTTTCGGACGGTCGACATCGACAACGTTGGCAACACCGCACGGCACCTGACCTTCTTCGAGATGCTGGGCAACTTCTCGTTCGGGGACTACTTCAAGGCGGAGGCGATCGAGTGGGCGTGGCAGCTCTCGCTGGAGGTGTTCGGCTTCTCGGCGCAGGACATCTGGGTGACGGTGTTCGAGGGCGATGAGTGGCTCGACCTCGGCCCGGACGAGGAGGCGATTGAGCACTGGCTGGCGAGAGGCGTGCCGCGCGAGCGGATCGTGCTGTGCCCGCGCTCTGAGAACTTCTGGCAGGCGGGCCCCACGGGTCCCTGCGGCCCCTGCTCGGAGCTGTACTTCGACCGCGGCGTGGAGTTCGGCACGCCGGAGGACTTGCCGGGCGGTGAGAACGAGCGCTTCCTGGAGTACTGGAACCTGGTGTTCATGCAGTACGACCAGCAAGGCGGGGCGCTAAAACCGCTGCCGGCCAGCAACATCGACACGGGCCTGGGGCTGAACCGGATGGCGGCGATCTTGCAGGAGAAGCCCTCGGTGTTCGAGACCGATCAGTTCCAGCCGCTAATCGAGCTGGGCGAGCAGCTCTCGGGCGCGCGCTACGGCGCGGATTTCGCGAGCGATCGCGCGCTGCGGATCCTGGCGGACCACGCGCGCGCGATGACGTTCCTGGTGGCTGACGGCGTGGTGCCCTCGAACGAGGACCGCGGCTACGTCTTGCGCCGGGTGATGCGCCGCGCGATCCAGCAGGGGCGAGCGCTGGAGTTGGAGCCGGGCTTCCTGAACCGCTACGCCGAGCGCGTGCGGGAGCTGATGGGGGGCGTCTACCCGGAGTTGAACGAGCAGGGCGAGGCGATCCGCACGTGGCTGGCCTCAGAGGAGGAGGGCTTCGGGCGCACGCTGACGCAGGGCCTTGCGACGCTGCAGGCGCTGATCGAGCAAGCACGCATGGAGGGCCGCGCGAACGTGCCGGCAGACGAGGTCTTCCGCCTGCACGACACGTTCGGCTTTCCGTATGAGATGACGAAGGAGCTGTTGGGCGAGGAGGAGCTGGCGATCGAAGGGGACTTCGAGTCGCTGATGGAGGAGCAGCGCGCGCGCAGCCGCGCGGATGGCCAGCCTGGGGCGGGCGAGGCAAGCAACGGCGCGGCAGACCCGCGCACGCTGGCGAGCGCGTTCGCGGGTCAGGCGGATTTCCAGACGCGCTTCACGGGCTATGAGACCGAGCGCCAGCACACGACGGTGGGGGCGGTCGAGCAGGCCGAAGGGGCCTACCTGGTGAAGCTCTCGGAGTCCCCGTTCTACGCGCCGGGGGGCGGGCAGGTGGCGGACGTGGGCACGATCGAGTGCGAGCACGGCGACTGTCGCGCGCGCGTGCGTGAGGTGTTCCGTCTGGGTGACGATCAGGTGCTCTCAGTCGAAGTCGAGCAGGGCGCGCTGCAGCCGGGCGAGCAGGTGCTGGCGCAGGTCGATCACGCTGCACGTCACGCGACGGAGGCCAACCACACGGCGACGCACCTGCTGCAGGCGGCGCTGCGCGAGCGCCTGGGCAGCCATGTGCGCCAAGCGGGTTCCTACGTGGGCCCGGACAAGCTGCGTTTTGATTTCAGCCACGGGCAGGGCCTGAGCGAGGAGGAGCTGCGCGACGTCGAGGATCGCGTGAATGAGTGGATCGCCCGCAACGACCCGGTGCGCCCGATCACGACGACGCTGGAGGAGGCTAAGGGCCTCGGGGCGATGGCGCTGTTCGGGGAAAAGTACGGCGAGGTGGTGCGGATGGTGGAGGTGGGCGAGGGCGAGTACTCGCGCGAGCTGTGCGGCGGCACGCACGTGCGTTCGACGGCGGAGATCGGTCCGTTCCGGATCACGAGCGAGACCTCGAGCGCGTCGAACGTGCGCCGCATCGAGGCGTTGACGGGTCCGGCGGCGGTGGAGCTCTTGCGCCGGCACGACCGCGTGCTCGGCGAGGTGGCGCAGACGCTGCGCACGCGCCCGGAGCAAGCGGCGGAGCTGGTCAAGGCGCGCGAGCAGGAGCGCAAGCAGCTCGAGAAGCAGCTGAAGCAGGGAGCCGCGGGGGGCGGGGCCGATGCGGCGATGGATCTCGATCAGTTGATGGATGGCGTGGTGGAGATCGACGGCGCGCGCGTCCTGGCGGCCGTGGTGGAGCTGCCCGACGCCAAGGCGCTCCTGGAGTTGGCGGATCGCCTGCGCGGCAAGCTGGCGGAGGCGGCGATCGTGCTCGGCACGGCGGTCGAAGGGCGCGCGCACCTGCTGGTGGGTGTGCCGCCAGCGCTCGTGGAGCGCGGGCTGAAGGCGGGCGCGATCGTGAAGGCCGCGGCGGCGGAGGTCGGCGGTGGCGGTGGCGGGCGCGACACGCTGGCCCAGGCAGGGGGGCGCGAGCCCGAGAAGTTGGGCGAGGCGATGGAGGCGGCGAAGGCCGCGATCGCGGCGGCGCTAGCGGGCTGATGCGGGTGCTGGCGCTGGACTATGGCAGCGCGCGTTGCGGCTGCGCGCTGAGCGACCCGACGGGCACGATCGTGACGCCGATCGAGGCGGTGCTGCGCCCGAACAGCAAGCGGGGTATGGCGGCGCTGGTGCAGCTGGTGGCCGAGCGCGAGGTGCAGCGGGTGGTCGTGGGGCTGCCGCTGTCGCTAGCGGGGGGTGAGACCGAGCAGACACGCGAGACACGCGAGTTCGCCGAACGTCTGGCGCGTCGCCTGGGCCAGGAGGTGCCGGTGGAGCTTCACGACGAGCGCTTCACGACGCGCATGGCCCAGCGCCTGGACGGGCCCGCGAGTACGAGCGAGGACTCGCGCGCGGCGGCGCACATGCTGGAGAGCTGGATGGCGGCGCAAGCGCACTAAGGTCTGCAGCTCTTGAGTCGCGGCGACCGATCACAGGCAGGGCACGAACGCACGGCAGAGGAGCGCGAGCGCGACCGGCTGGAACGCGAACGCCGCCGCGCCGAGCGCGAAGGCGTCGCGCCGCCGCCACGGCCGCCGCAGCAACCCGCTGAGCCGGTCACGACGGAGCACGCGCTGTCCGAGCCGGAGGCCGAGCCTCCGGCGCCGGAGCTCGAGGCGTTCACGCCGGAGCCCGTGCCCCCGCCGGTCGCAAGCGCAGAGCCTCCGCCTCTGGCGGACCCGCTCCCCGAGCCCACGGTCCAGCCCGAGCCCGAGCCCTACGAGCCCTTGCAGCCGTCGGCGACGAGGCGCGCGGTGGACCTTGGGGGGGCGGCGGCGCCCCCGCTGCCGCCGCCCGCGCGCGGCGGTCGCGACCCTCGCAGGGCGGCGCGGGGCGCCTCGTCCCGCCCGCGGAGCGCGGATCGGGGAGGCGGGCGCCGCTTCACACGCGCTCGGATCGCGGCGCTCGTGGCGCTGGCGCTCGCGGTGGCGCTGGTGTGGTTCCTGGTCTCGCTGTTCCAGCCGTTTACGGGGCAGGGCAGCGGCAAGGTGATCGTGCAGATCCCGAAGGGGGCGAGCTCGGGCAAGATCGGCTCGATCCTGGCGGACGACGGCGTGGTCTCTTCGGGCTTCTTCTTAACCTGCGCGCGTTGCTAGAGGGCAAGCGCAGCTCGCTGCACTCGGGGCGCTTCCAGCTGAAGAAAGGAATGAGCTACTCGGCGGCGATCGACGCGCTGAGCAAGCCGCCGCCGAAGGTGATCGCGGTGAAGCTGGTGATCCCGGAGGGCTACACGCGCCGCCAGATCGCGGACCTGGTGCACGAAGACGCATTGAGCGGGGACTATCTGGCGGCGAGCAAGCGCTCGCGCCTATTGAGCCCGCGCCGCTACGGGGCGCCGAAGGGGACGCGCGATCTGGAGGGCTTCCTGTTCCCGGCGACGTATGACCTGCGCGCGGGCGCGCCGGTGCAGAAGCTGGTTGATGAACAGCTAATCGCGTTTCGCCGGCGCTTCGGCTCGGCGGATGTCCGACGCGCGCACGCGCTGGGGGTGACGCCCTACGAAATGCTGACGGTGGCCTCGATGGTGGAGCGCGAGGCGCAGACCGAACACGACCGGCCGCTGATCGCGGCGGTGATCTACAACCGCCTACACGAAGGGATCCCGTTGGGGATCGACGCGACGATCTACTACGCGGTGGAGCAGCAGATGGGGATTGCGACCTACACGGGCGAACTGACGGAATCTCAGCTGAAAATCGACTCGCCGTATAACACTCGCACCCACAAAGGGCTGCCGCCGACGCCGATCTCAAACCCTGGCGAAGCCTCGATTCACGCGGCGGCGCACCCTGCGCACGTGCCTTACCTCTATTACGTAGCGGGCGCGGACGGTTGTGGGGAGCAGGTGTTCTCGAAGACGTATGCGGAATTCGAAAAGCACGTCGCGGCCTACGACGCGGCGGTGAAGAAGCACGGCGGCCACCCGCCGCCGTGCAAGAGAAAGTGAGCTCGCGCCTGGGCGTGCTGGGCTGGCCGGTGGCGCACAGCCGCTCACCGGCGATGCACAACGCGGCGCTACGGGCGCTGGGCATGAGCGACTGGCGCTATCAGTTGCTGCCGGTGCCGCCGGAGCTGTTTGCGGATACGACGCGCGCGCTGGGGCAGTCGGGCTTCGTGGGCGCGAACGTGACGATCCCGCATAAGCGGGCGGCGCTGGCGCTGGCGGACTCGGCGAGCGCGGCGGCGAGCGCGATCGGCGCGGCGAACACGCTGACGTTCCGGCCCGATGGCGCGATCGCGGCGGAGAACACCGACGCCCCGGGCCTAATCGCGGCGTTGCAGGAGCGGCCGGAGGGCGCGAGCGTGCTGGTCCTAGGGGCGGGCGGCAGCGCGCGCGCGGCGGTCTGGGCGCTGGCGCAGGCGGGCGCGGCGCGGGTGATGATTTACAACCGCACGCGCGAGCGCGCGGAGCAGCTTGCGCACGAGCTGGGCGGCGAGGCGGTGACCGCGCCGCGGCCCGCGGATCTGCTGGTGAACTGCACCGCGGTAGGCCTGCAGCCCGAGCAGGACGAGCTCGGGCGTCTTGGGCTGAGCAGCGCGCGCCTGGGTGACTACGCCCAGGTCGTAGACCTGGTCTATCGCGACGGCGGCCCCACAGAGCTGCTGAGCGTCGCGCGTGAGCATGGTGCGGAGACGGTGGACGGCTTGGAGATCCTGGTGGCGCAGGGCGCGCTGAGCTTCGAGCTGTGGACGGGCCACGCGGCGCCGCTGCAGGCCATGCGCGAGGCGGCGCGCTCGGTCCTCTAGCAGCGTCCGGTCGATCTCTCAAGGGCACTCCAACCTTTGTCCATTCCGGCCCGCCGAGCGCGATTGTTGGCGCCGGGCGACCGATGGGCCGGACCATGGACATAGATTTCGCAGATCTGCTGATGGAGGTCGTCTCGCGTCGGGCGTCCGACCTGCACCTGAGCGCCGGCGCGCACCCGACGGTCCGCGTCCGCGGTCGGCTGACGCCGCTTGAGGACTACCCGAAGCTATCGGCCACCGACACCCGCGAGATCGTGTACTCGATCCTGACGGGCGATCAACGCCAGCGGCTTGAGACGAACTGGCAGCTGGACTTCGCCTACTCGATCCCAGGCCATGCCCGCTTTCGTGTGAACGCCTACTTCCAGCGCGGCGCGCTGGGCGCGGCGTTCCGCCTGATCCCTTACAGCCTGTCCTCGATTGACGAGCTGGGACTGCCCCCGGCGGTGCACGAGTTCACGCGCAAGCCACGTGGGTTCGTGTTGGTGACGGGCCCAACGGGCTCGGGCAAGTCGACGACGCTGGCGGCGATGATCGATGAGATCAATGCTTCGCGCGAGGAGCACATCATGACGATCGAGGATCCGATCGAGTTCCTGCACGGGCACAAGAAGTGCCTGGTCAACCAGCGCGAGCTGGGCTCGGACGCGCAGAGCTTTGGCGACGCGCTGAAGGCCGCCCTGCGCCAGGACCCGGACGTGATCTTGGTGGGGGAGATGCGTGACTTGGAGACGATCTCGACGGCCCTGACGGCAGCGGAGACAGGCCACCTGGTGTTCGCGACCCTGCACACGCAGGACGCGGCGCAGACGATCGATCGCATCATCGACGTGTTCCCGGCCCACCAGCAGGGGCAGGTGCGCGTGCAGCTCTCGGTGGCGCTGCAGGGGATCATGACCCAGCAGCTGCTGCCTAACGCGGATGGCTCGGGTCGCGTGGTTGCGACCGAGGTGCTGGTGCCGAACCCCGCGATTCGCAACCTGATCCGCGAGGGCAAGACGCACCAGATTTACTCGGTGCTGCAGACGGGCTCCTCGCTGGGCATGCAGACGATGGACGCCTCGCTGGCGACGCTCGTGCGCTCGGGGCAGATCAGCCGCAAGCTGGCGGAATCGCGCTCCTCCACACCGGAGGAGTTGGGCCGCCTGCTGGGCGCGGAGACGCTCGACATCGGCCAGCGCGCCGCGGCGTAGGCGGGAGCCGGGCTAATGAGCACCTACGTCTTCAAGGCCATGGACCTCGCCGGCGTGAAGGCGCGCGGCGAGTTGGAGGCCGACTCCAAGCAGGCAGTCTCCGACCAGCTCAAGCAGCGCGGCCTGATCGTCCTGGAGATCGCGGACAAGCACGCCTCACGCGAGATCGAGTTCGCGTTCATGAAGTCGGTGAACGCGAGCGAGCTGGCGGTCTTCTCACGTCAGCTGGCGACGATGATTAACTCGGGCATGAGCATCCTGCGTGCGCTCTACGTGCTGGAGTGGCAGACGGAGAACAAGTTCCTCAAGGAAACGATCGTGGCGGTCCGCAAGGACGTCGAGGCGGGGCTCTCGCTGAGCGATTCGTTGGGGCGTCACCCGAAGGTCTTCAACCCCCTGTTCGTCGCGATGACGCAGGCGGGGGAGGCCGGCGGTGTGCTGGAGGATGCGCTGATGCGGGTGGCCGATCAGCTTGAGAAGGACGCCTCGCTGCGTCGCCAGATCCGCTCGGCGATGGTCTACCCGGTACTAGTGATCACCTTCGCGGTCGGGGTGATGATGGCGCTGGTCGCCTTCCTGGTGCCGGTGTTCGAGGGTGTGTTCAAGACCTTCGGCGGAGAACTGCCAAAGATCACGCAGGTGTCGGTGTTCCTCTCGCACGCGGTGACCGGCTACTGGTGGCTGATCTTTGCGCTTGCGGGCGGCTCGATCTTCGCGTTCTTGAAGTGGAAGAAGTCCACCTGGGGTCGGCCCCAGTGGGATCACTTCCGGCTGCGCATCCCGATGAAGATTGGGGCGATCGTGCAGCAGGTGGCGGTCGCGCGTTGGTCGCGCACGCTGTCCTCGTTGACGAGCGCGGGCGTGCCGCTGTTGCTGGCGTTGGACATTACGGGGCGCACGGGCGGCAACGTCGCGGTCGAGGAGGCGATGGAGGGCGTAATCGCCTCGGTCAAGCGTGGCGGCACGATCGCCGCGCCGCTCGCGCAGGCCCCGATCTTCCCGGTGATGGTCACGCACATGGTGGGCGTTGGCGAGGAAACGGGCGCCCTGGACACGATGCTGGACAAGGTGGCGGAGTTCTACGAGGATCAGGTGGAAGCCTCGGTCAAGGCGCTGACCTCGATCCTCGAGCCGATCATGATCATCTTCATCGGCGGGATCGTGGGCTTCATCGTGATCTCGATGTACCTGCCGCTGTTCTCGGTCTACAACAGCATCAAATAGCCACGCGCGCTGTGAGCGCGGCTCAATCGGCTTGCGGGCGCTCGATGCGCAGCGCGCCGTCGAGGACCGACAGCGAGAGCTGGCCGTCGAGCAGTGCCAGCAACTCGGCCCCGACGAGCTCGCGCCGCCAGCCGCGCAATGTGCGCACGTCCGCCTCCTGGCGGCCGCTGCGCCACGCGGCGACGATCGCCTGTAGGTCGGCGCGCGCGGCCAGCAGCTCGTAAGCCAGACCGGCCTCACGCGCGCGGGCGCGCAGCAGCGCCTCGCCGAGCGCGATCAATGGCGCGTCCTCGGCCTTGGGGGCGGGTGGGCGAGTCTCTGCTGGGGCCTTCTCGGGCGCCAGCTCACGGGCGCGGGCGATGAGCGCCAGCAGCTCCTCGCCGCGACGGCGCAAGTTGGCGGCGCCGGCGCCGCGGATCTGCTCGAGTTCGGCGACGGAGCTGGGCTTGCGCTTGGCGATCTCCATTAGTGCGGCGTCGCCCAGCACGCCCTGCACGGGACGATCCTGGCGCTCGGCGGTCTGCTCGCGCCACTGCACCAGCGCGCGTGCGATCGGGCGCGAGGAGGGGCTGAGGCCGCGCACACGCGGGAGCCGCTGAAAGATCGTCTCGAGGTCGCGCTCGTCGCTTGAGCGCTGCAGCGCGGCGCACTCCTCGCGCGCCCACTCCAGGCGCCCAAGGTCCTGCAGACGGCGCTGCAGCTCGGCGGCGAGCTCGAGCAGGTGCTCGACGTCCTCGCGGGCGTAGGAGAGCTGCTCGGCCGAGAGCGGACGGCGGTCCCAGCGAGTAAAGCTGGCGCTCTTGGCCACGCGTACGCCGAGTACCTCGCCGAGCAGCGAGTCATAGGAGGACTGCGCGCCCATGCCCGCAAAGCCGGCGGCGATCTGCGTGTCGAACACGTTGGTGACCTCGGTCTGAAGCACTCGCCGCGCCAGCGCGATGTCCTGGCGCCCGGCGTGGACCACGATCTCGACCGCGGGGTCCGCCAAGAGCGCAGCTAGCGAGGAGCCGTCGAAGCCCTCGGCGAGCGGATCGAGCACGGCGATCCGTTTGTCCGTGCCCTCCGCGCTCGGCACGGCGAGCTGGATCAGGCACAGCAGCGTGCGATAGCGACCCTCGCCCACGAACTCGGTGTCGAGCGCCAGCCGTCCGGCGGCCCGTGCGTCGGCGAGCAGCGCGTCCTGGAGTGCCACTGTCTGTTCGTCGCTCATGGCTTGACCCCGGGCAGCCGCCACAGCACCTTGTTGTGCTTGAGCCCGGCTTCGCGCGAGACGTCGGTGCCGTGTTCGCGAATCCACTTCGCTGGCGATGAGCAGGCGGGGTTTTTGGGGGAGAGATGGTGCGGGCAGGGCGAGTTCAAGAAGGCGTAGCGGACTTCGCCCGCGGCGACCTTCTGCTTGAGCTCATCGATCGTGGTGAACACCCGCGCGGCGTAGCTGGTCAGGATCACGACCGGCCGCGCGTCGTGGACGATCAGCGCGCCGATCTGGGTCGCGGACTGGGCGGCGACCTCGTAGCGGGCGTTGCCCTGGTGGGCACGCAGGTAGCTGCTGAGCGGCTGCAGCACCGCGCCCGGCAGCACGCCGACCTCGCCGGCGTCGCTGACGTGGTCGTTGATCGCGCGGATGTCGGTGTTGACGGAGATGGCGAGCATCGCGCAGAGGCTAAGCACCAACACGGCGCCGGGTGCGAGCACGGGGCGCGCTCTCGCGGGAAACGACGGAACTCGCGCGAGCCCAGCCGCCAGCAGCGCTCCGAGGGCGCCAGCAAGCGAGATCCACCAGACCAGCGGTGTGCCGTAGAGCAGGCGCTCGCCGTAGAACACGGCTGCAGCCAACGCGATGAGCAGTGCGAGGGGGCGCAGGCGCCCGCGCGGTTCAGCCGCCCAGGCGCTGCCGATCCCGAGCATGGCGGCCACGGGTGGCACGAGCCCCTCGACGTAACGCGGATGCAGGCGGACCATATGACTGAACAACGCGATGCCGGTCAGCAGCCACAGGCCGAGCCCCGCGGCATAGGCGATTCGCAGTCGCTGAGGCCGGTGCGCCTGCGAAGAGGTCTGCTCGGCCGTCTGCGCTTCTTCCTCGTCTTCCTCGGGATCCGCCAAGCGCCGTCGCAGCACGCTGCACAGCAGCGCGGGGATCCCTAGTAGCAGCCCGAGCAGTAGCTCCAGCCCCAAGCGCTCGCCCGAGAGCGGACCCACGCGCGCGAGCAGACGCGTGGGCGAGGGGGGCAGGATCGGGATGTGGTCGCGCTCCGACTGCGTGGCGACCGGGTATTTATGGCCCGGCTCGTATTCGGTGCCGCCGGGTTCGGGCGATTTCCCGCCGAGTCGGTCTTTGCCGTTGAAGACGAACACCGCGTTCCAGGCGCTGCCGTTGGTCGAGCCGATCGCCCACGGTCGCTCGTGCGCGGGCGCGAGCAGCGTGGCGGTCAGCCAGGCCAGCGCGACCACGAGGTAGATGGCACCCGCCGCCGCCAACTTCAGCACGCGCTTTGTGAGCGTCCCGGGGAAGCCGAGCAGGACCAGCAGCGCCAGGCCGGGCAGCGCGACAAGCGACTCGAGGATCTTCACGTCGAAGGCGAGCCCAAGTGCGGCGGCTCCCGCCAGCAGCCAGCCGATCGCGCCGCTTTCGCAGGCCCTGACCACGAACAGGAGCGCGAGCACGATCAGCAGCATCATCACCCCGTCCATCGTGTCGCTGCGGGAGGTGATCACGTCGACCGGGAGCGCCGCCAGCGCCGCGGCGGCGGCGAGCCCGGCGCTCGGGTTCCACATCCGTCGAACCGCGAGGAACAGCAGCGGGACCGAGGCGATGCCCGCGAACGCCTCGGGCAGCTTCAGCGTGGTTGAGGAGAAGCCGAACAGCTTGACGCTGAGCACCTGCAGCCAGAGGTTGACGGGTGGCTTGTCGATTGAGACGCTCGCCGATGGCTCGAACGCGCCAAAGAAAAAGTTGTGCCAGGACAACCCCATGCTGCGCACCGCGGCGTCGTAGAAGGGGTCAGGCGCGACCTTGCCTACGTAGAGCAGCCGCAGCGCCGCGGCGCCGAGCGTGATCAGGACGAGAATCGCCCACTGCCAAGGCCGGATGGGCCTTTTCATCGGCGGGACGCTAGTCTCATCGGCTCGTGGCGAGCGAGAAGACCGACAGCGATGATCGTACGGAGGAGGCCCACCAGCCGCGGGAGTGTATGCCCTGCCGCGGCAGCGGCAAGCTGATCTCCAATCTGGGAGGCAGCCCCAGCACGGTGACGTGTCCCTGGTGCGAAGGTGGCGGCGTGCGTCTGCCCGAGATCGACGCACAGGCCAAATGGCACGACGGCGAGGAGCCGCAGAGCGCCGAAGCTGAGTAGTGCATGCGTCCAAGCAGGGTGCAGTACTAAAGATCATTCGCGTGCAGGTCGATGCACCGGCTGACAAAGCCAGTGTCGAGGCGCCAAGGCAGCATCTGTAACAGGGTGCGTAGCAAAGCCGGCGGCTCTCAAAGTAGACGATCTTCACTGATCGACCGAACGGGGGACCGCATCGCCGCTTATGGGCGATGGGCCAAGAGCTGGCGCTCTAAAACCGGATCCTAGGAGGATTCACATGCTGTATCGACTGCGCCAGCGCTTGAGCAATGAGGGTGGTTTTACCCTTATCGAGCTTCTGGTCGTCATCCTGATCATCGGCATCCTTGCCGCGATCGCCATTCCTTCGTTCCTGAACCAGAAGGGCAAGGCTAACGACGCTTCGGCGAAGGAGCTTGCTCGTACGGCTCAGACAACGGCGGAGACGTTCGCTACTGAAAACAGCGGCAGCTACGTCGGCCTCAGCGCGACGAAGCTGAACGAACTCGAAAAAACGATTCCGATCGCCTCGAGCTCGAGCAACGCCTGGGTCAGCAGCGCGACGGGCTCGGCAACGGGGTACGTGGTGACCGCGACCGCTCCGAGCACCGGCGACAAATTCACGATCACGAACGCCGCGGGCGTCGTGAGCCGCACGTGCGAAGGTACTGGCGGAGGCTGCAACGGCAGCGCCGGCTGGTAGTAGATCGCGTCGTGCTGGTGTCTGTACCCGCACGACGCGATGACGTGTGAACGAATCAGGGGCGGCCGACTGGCCGCCCCTTTTTTTCGTTGTTCACGCCAATCCATCGTCGCTACTCGAATCTGGAATATCTCTTTCACATCGGGTTAATCCTCAACAACCCGACAATCGATGCCGATGGGCACTTACCAACCGCGGCGGATGCCGCCTAACCGATATGGGTGACATCAAAATGAGACGAGACCTTCAACACCGTTTGCGCGACCAGCGCGGCTTTACGCTCATCGAGCTGCTGGTCGTGATCCTGATCATCGGCATCCTCGCGGCGATCGCGATCCCCTCGTTCCTGAACCAAAAGGGCAAGGCCAACGACGCTTCGGCCAAGGAGCTTGCCCGCACGGCCCAGACGACGGCGGAGTCCTACGCGACCGAAAATAACGGCGGCTACGCGAGCCTCAGCGCGACGAAGCTGAACGAACTTGAAAAAACGATCCCGATCGCCTCGAGCTCGAACGCGGCCTGGATCAGCAGCGCGACGGGCTCGGGAACCGGGTACGTGGTGACCGCGACCGCTCCGAGCACCGGCGACAAATTCACGATCACGAACGCCGCGGGCGTCGTGACGCGCACCTGTGAAGGCACCGGCGGAGGCTGCAAGAGCAGCAGCTGGTAGCGCGGATCTGGGCGGACGCGCGCGTCCGTCCAGCCGCCGGCCGGGCGGGCTCTCAAGCGCCGCGCCGCGTTGACCGATGAACTCAACATGGAGACTGCAACCTTCGCGGGAGTGCTCGGCGCGATCTTCGGCTCGTTCCTGAACGTCGTCGCCTATCGCCTGCCACGCCACGAGTCGCTGCTCGGCCCGGCCTCGCATTGTCCTTCGTGCGCGACGCCGGTCAAGCCCTACGACAACATCCCGATCCTCTCCTTCCTGCTGCTGCGCGGACGTTGCCGCAGCTGCTCGGCGACGATCTCGCCGCGCTATCCGCTGGTAGAGGCGCTGACCGGGCTGCTGTGTGCGGGCGCGGTGCTCGCCCACAACTCGGCCGCGACGATCGCGCTAAGCGTGGCGCTGATCCTGATCGTGGTTCCCGCGGCGCTGATCGACCTGGAGCACCGGATCATCCCCAACAGCCTGACGGCGCTCGGGGCGGTAGTGGCGCTGGCGCTCGGGTTGGCGCTGGACCCGGGCGGCGAGCCCGGCCGTCTGATCGCAGGGGGAGGGGCAGGGGGCTTCCTGCTGTTGGCGGCGCTTGCCTACCCGGGTGGCATGGGCATGGGCGACGTGAAGCTCGCGGGCGTGATGGGCCTGTTTTTGGGCAGCGCGGTCGTGCCAGCGATCTTTATCGCGCTGTTTGCAGGCGCGCTGCTCGGCGGCGTGATTCTCGCGCGCAAGGGCGTGCAGGCCGGGCGCAAGACGAAGGTCCCGTTCGGCCCGTTCCTCGCCTTTGGCGCTGTCGTGGCGACGTTCGTGGGGCCGGAAATCGTGCACCTCTACGTCCATCACTTTCTCTAGTCGCGACCCAACCCTAAAGCGCTGATCGCCTCGCGCCGATACCCCTCCTGCGGCCCCGGGGGGTCGCCTCAGCACCAAGCACAAAATGCGTCCTTCACTTCCCTCACTTCCTTCCCTTCCCTCCACCTCGCTGAAGCTGCCGAAGCTGCCGCACCGCTCCCACAGCACCGAGATCGTGGGCCTGGACGTGCAGCCTGGCTTGGTGGCGGCGGTGAAGGCGCGCGTGAACGGCTCGATCCTGGCCGAACGCGCCGCGGCCCAGCCGCTGGACGCGGACACGGTTCGCGAGGGCGAGGTCGTTGACGTCGAGGCTCTGACCGAGGCGCTGCGCGAGCTGTTCAACGGCAGCGGGCTCGGTAAGCGCGTGCGGGTGGGAATCGCCAATCAGCGCACGGTGATGCGCACGATCGACCTGCCGCCGGTGACCGATCGCAAGGAGCTGGCCGCAGCGGTGCGCTTCCAGGCCCAGGACCAGGTGCCGATGCCGCTTTCCAACGCGGTGCTCGATTTTCATCCGCTCGGAATCTTCGACACGCCCACTGGCGCGCGTCAGCGCGTCGTGCTCGTAGCGGCCCAGCGTGACATGGTGGAGCGCCTGCTCGCCGCGGTGCGCGGCGCGGGCCTGACGCCCGAGGGCGTTGACCTTTCGGCCTTCGCGCTGATCCGCTCGTTGCACGATCGCGCCGAAGGTGAGGACGGTCGCGTGCTGTATCTGAACGTTGACGGTCTCACGAACCTGGCGATCGCCGAGGGCACCACGTGTCGTTTCACGCGTGTGATCGGTGGCGGCGTCGAGGCGATGGCCGGTGAGCTGGCGGCTCGTCGCGAGATCTCGCTGAACGATGCTCGCGCGCTGTTGGCAACGGTTGACCTTGGCGTCCCGGTGCTGGCGGGGACCGAGGCGCTCGCGAAGGCTCGTCCCGCGCAGCCGGTTGACGACGCCGTGACGGCGATCGAACAGGCGCTGGAGCCGGCTCCGTCCAAAGAGCAGCCGGTCCCGGCAGACGTGGCTCAGTCGCCCGGGCCGGCGGCTGAGGTCGAGGCACCGGAGCTGAGCTTGCGGGAGCACGAAGAGCGCGAGCGTTCGATGGGATACGCGGAGACGATCGCGGCTACCCAAGCGCCCGTGTCCAGCCCCGAGCCAAGTGTGCCGCCCGAGACGTCCTCGGATGCGGACATCCGCACCGTGCTCGAGAACAGCGTGCGCGAAATCGCGGGCGAGGTTCGCAACTCACTGGACTTCCACCGCACGCAGGACCAGGGCGGGGAAATCTCGCACGTGTCGCTGAGCGGCGCGGTGCTCGATCTCCCTGGCTTCGCCGACGCGCTGCAGAGTTCGCTGGGCGTCGAGGTCCGTCGGGAAGTCGTCGGACTGGTTGACGCGAGCCTGGAGGGCAAGGTCTCCACGCACCGCCTGGCGGTCGCAGCGGGGCTGGCCGCGACGGAGGCCCCTCGATGAGGGCCGTAAACCTGATTCCTTCTGACGAGCGGCGCGGCGCGTCGGTCGGCGTGGGCCGCTCCGGCGGCGCCGCCTACATCGTGCTGGGGATGCTTGCGCTGCTCGCGATCTTCGCGGGGCTGTATGGCCTCGCGCGCCACCAGGTCTCCAACCGCAAGAGCAAGCTGGCCTCGATCGAAGCGCAGACTCAGCAGGCGCAGGCCTCGGCCTCGCAGCTGACGCCCTACACGAGCTTCATGGCGCTGCGCGAACAGCGCATGCAGGCAGTCGAGCAGGTCGTGGACTCGCGCTTTGACTGGGCGCACGCCTTCCATGAGCTAGGCCGCGTGCTTCCGCGCGACGCGTCGATCACCTCGCTCGACGGTTCCGTGGGTGGTGAAGCCGGCACGACTGCGGCGCCCGCCGCCAGTAGCACGCCCTCGACCGCATCCACGACTGCTTCGGCCGCCGCGGCGCCAAGCTCGGCCACCCCTCCCGGCAGCGTGCCGGCGATGACGCTGAGCGGCTGCGCCAAGAGTCAGGCTGACGTCGCGTTGACGCTGCAGCGACTGCGGCTGATGGATGGCGTCAACGCGGTCAGCTTGCAGAGCTCGGCCAAGGCCGCCACGGGTAGTAGCGGCGCGGGCTCATCCGCCGCCTCGGGCGACGGACACTGCGCGGCTGGGAGTCCTGACTTCAGCGTGCGGATCACCTTTGACCCGCTTCCCACACCGTCCTCGACGAGTGGCTCAAGCACCCGACTCACGGCATCGACAGGAGCCGAAAAGTGACCAACCGCGATCGTCTCGTCCTCGTAGGGATCTCGGCGCTGGCCGTGCTGGCAGTCATGTGGCTGCTGCTGGTCTCGCCCGAGCGCAGCAAGGCGAGCAAGCTAAACAGCGAAGTTAGCACCGCGAGCGCGGCGCTAGCTGCGGCTGAAGGCCAGGCCGCCGATGCGCGTTCGGCGCAGCAGCGCTACGCCTCGGCGTATGCGTCGGTGGTCAACCTCGGCAAAGCCGTTCCGCCAAGTGAAGAAGTGCCGTCGCTGATGTACCAGCTGGCACAGGCCTCCGATAAGAAGCACGTGGACTTCAACTCGATTTCGTCGGGCGCGAGCGGTGCGAGCGCTAGCACGGGCGCGGCGGCCGCCGCCACCCCGGCCGCCGCGACCGCGGGCTTCACCCAGATGCCCTTCACGTTTGTATTCAGCGGGAGCTTCTCCGACCTCTATCGCCTGTTCCAGCAGCTGAACGCGGCGACCGTGCGCAAGTCTTCGGGCGGGCTGCAGGTCAGCGGCCGGCTGCTGACGCTGCAGGACGTCAAGCTCGAACCGACCGCCGCGGGCGAACCGTCGGCGGGCGAACAGCTGACCGGCACGATCACGGCGACCGCCTACGTACTGCCGGCAAGCCAGGGCCTGACGGCTGGTGCAACGCCGACGTCGCCCACGAGCGCCGCGGGCGCGACCACTGCCGCGAGCAGCAGCTCCAGTTCCACAAGCTCTAGCTCGAGCCCGACGCCTGCGGCGACGATTGGAGCGGTCCGATGAGCGCCTTCTTCAGCTCGCTGAAGGCAGACCTGCTGGACCGGCGGCTGACGCCGATCCTGGCGCTGCTCGGCCTAGCGCTGATTGGCGCGCTCATCTATGCGGCGATGGCCGGCTCGAGCTCCTCGACGGCTCCGTCGGCCAGCGCGCCCGCGCCCAGCACGAGCACCTCGGGCATCGCGGTGAGCGCGGTGAGCACCGACGCGACGACGGCCTCCGCGGCCGAGACGACGAGCGGCTCCGCGCAGCAGACCGGCGGATCGAGCCACAACCCCTTCGCGCCTGTGCCCGGCGTCAAGGCGGCCGCCAAGACCGCGGCCGCCGGCGAAGCGAGCACACCTTCGACGATCAGCGGCTCGGTGAGCGCCGGTTCGAGCACCGAATCGAGCACCGGCTCGGGGTCTCCCGCGAGCTCGGAATCGAACTCCTCCCAGGGCGGCTCTTCCTCTGGAGGAGAAAAAACCTCCAAGCCGAAGAAGCCGAAGGCGGCCTACGCGGTCTCGGTGCTGTTCGGCGCCGCCGCACCGGCCACGCCGCTGCTGAGCGCGGAACTGAAAACGTATGAAGACCTCAAACGCCAGCAGCCGCTGCCCTCGGCGACGCAGCCGCTGATCGTCTATCGCGGTGTGATCGCGGGAGGTAAGAGCGTGACCTTCACGCTCGTGGGCGAAGCGATTCTGCGCGGGAACGCGAGCTGCCTGCCGAACGCCTCGCAGTGCCAGGCGATCGACCTGAAGCCGGGTGACACCGAGGAACTTGAATACGTGCCGCTCGGCGGCACGGCCGTGACCTATCAGCTGCACGTCGTGAGCATCACGCCGCTGAAGGCAAAGGCCGCGAGCAAGCTGGCGCTGAGCGGTGAATCGAAGGCCGGGCTGAAGCTACTACGCCAGGCTGGGCTCAATGCCCTGCCGGGTTTGCGCTACTCGCGCGATGGGAGTGTGCTGGTGTTCGCCGGCAGCGACCATGCCTTCGCGGCGCGCGCCCACGCCTCTGCGTGGGGCGCCGCACTTAAGGGCTAAGCGGCGCAGCAAATAAGCTAGGGGCCGTGGCGCTCCGACTGATAACCGCCGGCGAGTCGCACGGCCCCGGGCTTACGTGCGTCGTCGAGGGCCTGCCCGCGGGGCTGCAGGTTCGCCCCGAGGACCTCAACGAGGACATGGCACGCCGCCAGCTCGGCCACGGCCGCGGCGGGCGCATGAAGATCGAGCGCGATGCCGCGGAGGTCACGGCGGGCATCCGCCACGGGCGCACGCTGGGTGGGCCGATCGCGCTGCAGGTCGCCAACCGCGACTACGCCAACTGGGAGGAGCGGATGAACCCGTGGCCGGTTGACGCGGAGATCGCGGAGGTGCACCTGCCGCGTCCGGGTCACGCGGACCTGGTGGGCACGCAGAAGTACAAGCAGTCAGACGTCCGCAACATCCTCGAGCGCGCCTCGGCGCGCGAGACGGCGGCGCGGGTCGCGGGCGGGGCACTGTGCAAGGCGTTCCTGCGGGCCTTGGGCGTCGAGGTCCGCTCGCACGTGGTGCAGATCGCCTCGGTGCACGCGCCCGCGCCGGGTCGCGAGCTGGCGCTGGAGGACTTCGCGGAGGTTGACAGCTCGCCGGTGCGCTGCCTGGACGCCGACGCGACACGCGCGATGGTCCGCGAGATCGACGATCTGCGCAAGGCAAACGAGTCGCTGGGCGGCGTGTTCGAGGTGCGGGCCTTCGGGCTGGTCCCGGGGCTGGGCTCTCACATCTCCTGGGAGGAGCGCCTAGATGGGCGTCTAGCGATGGCGATCTGCTCGATCCAGGCCGTGAAGGGCGCCTCGTTGGGCGACGCCTTCACGGTCGCGGGCCTGCCGGGCTCCCAGGCGCACGATGAGATCTTCTACTCCACAGAGCGCGGCTACTACCGCGAGACCAACCACGCTGGCGGGCTGGAGGGCGGCATGACCAATGGCCTACCGCTGATCGTGCGCGGGGCGATGAAGCCGCTACCGACGCTGACCAAGCCGCTGCAGTCGGTCGACACCGCCACGCATGAGCCGGCCCAGGCGCTGCGGGAGCGGACCGACTCCTGCACCGTGCCAGCCGCGGGCGTGGTCGGGGAGGCGATGGTGGCGCTGGTGCTCGCCGACGCCTACCGGCAGAAGTTCGGCGGCGACCACATCGACGACGTGCGCGAAGCGCTCGATGCGTATGCGGAGCGGATCGGATGGCGAGCGTAGAGCAGGCGCCGCGGCGCGCGCTGGTTCTGATCGGCTTCATGGGCGCGGGCAAGTCGACCGTCGCGGTCGAGTTGGCGCAGGCGCTGGGCACGACGGCGCTGGACAGCGACGCGTTGCTGAGCGAGCGCTTCGGCCATTCCCCGGCCGAGGAGTTCGAGCTACACGGTGAGGCGGCGTTCCGTGAGGCCGAGGAGCAGCTGGTGTGCGCGCTACTCGATCGCGCCGAGCCCGGCGCGGTGATCGCGCTGGGCGGCGGCAGCATTCTCTCCGCGCGCGTGCGCACCGCGCTTGAGCCGCACGTCGTGGTGTTGTTGGACATCGAGGCTGAGCAGGCGTGGGAGCGCGTGGGCGGGCCGGTCGAGACCTCGGCGGGCGCGCTCGGGCGACCGCTTGCACGCGATCGCGAGGCGTTCATCGCCCTGCACGGCGAACGGCGCTCGTTGTATGACCAGGCCGCGGATGCCTTCCTGGCGCCGCTGGCGTTGGGTGGCTCTGCGAAGGTGCTCGGCGCGCTGCGCTCATTGGCGGCGGCGCAGCCGGGCACGCGCATGCTGTGGGCGCAGAGCGCATCGGGGGACTACCCGGTGCTGATCGGTCGCGGCATCCTGCGCGCGGCTGGGGGGATCGACGGCGCTGCGATCTGGCCGCTGGATCGCTCGCGCTCGCGCTCCTTCTGTGTCACGGACGAGACGGTCGCACCGCTGTATGGCGACCAGCTAGAAGTCCTGTCGGGCACGATCGCGATCCGCGCGGGCGAGCAGCACAAGACGCTCGCTAGCGCGGAGGCCGTGTGGCACGGGCTGATCGCGGCGGCGGTCGATCGCGGCGATCATCTGGTGGCGCTGGGCGGTGGCGTCGTCGGGGACCTGGCGGGTTTCGTCGCCGCGACTTATCAGCGCGGCGTGCCGGTGGTGCAGATCCCGACGACGCTGCTGGCGCAGGTGGACTCCGCCTACGGCGGCAAGACGGGCGTGGATCTGCCGCAGGCGAAGAACTACGTCGGCGCCTATCACCAGCCCGCGGGCGTGCTGGTCGACCCGGACACGCTCGCGAGCCTGCCCGCGCCGGAGCTGGCGGCGGGCTGGGTCGAGGTGCTGAAGACCGCGCTGATCGCGGGCGGCGAGCTGTGGGAGCGTGTGGCCGCAGGAGCGGATCTGGATGACTGGACGATCCTCGCGTGTGCGCGCACGAAGCTCCAGGTCGTGGCGGCGGATGAGCGCGACGGCGACCGCCGGCAGGTGCTCAACCTAGGCCACACGATCGGACACGCGATCGAGACCGCGACGGGCTATGAGCGCTACCGCCATGGCGAAGCCGTGGGGCTCGGGCTGCTGGCGGCGCTGCGGCTCTCGGGCGCGGAGGCGCTGCGCGAGCAGGTGCGCGAGCTGCTGCTGGCCCGCGATCTGCCCGTGAGCCTGGACGGCGCTCGCGCCGAGCAGATCGTCGCGGCGGCGGCGCGGGACAAGAAGCGGGTGGGGGGGACGCTGCCGTTCGTGCTGCTGGAGGAGCCCGGTCAGCCGCGGATCGGCTGTGTCGTTGCCCAGGAGGAGTTGCAGGCGGCCGTCGAGGAGCTGGCCCAGCCGCGATGATGTCGCCACGATGAGCGCGATGGGCGGTCGCATAGAGGTAATGCACGGGGTCAACCTGGACCAGTTGGGTCGTCGCGACCCTGAGCAGTACGGCGCTCTGACGCTGTCCGAGCTCGAGCAACGGATCGCGGCCCGGGCGAGCGAGCTCGACCTGCAAGTGAGCTTCTTTCAGAGCAACCACGAGGGCGCCTTCGTCGAGCGACTGCACGCGTTGCGCGATCAGGCCGATGGGATCGTGCTGAACCCCGGGGCCTGGACGCACTACGCCTGGTCGCTGCGCGACGCGCTTGAGATCGCCCAACTGCCCGCGGTGGAGGTGCACCTCTCAGACGTGCAGTCGCGTGAGCCCTGGCGTCGGGTGTCGGTGATCGGTGAACTGTGCTTCGCGACCGTTTCGGGACGCGGCCCGGAGGGCTACGACGAGGCGCTTGGGCTGTTGCGCGAGCGCCTTCAGCAGGAGGGCAAATGATGGGCCCGGGTTCAGCATCGCCATCGAACGACGCGGAAGCTGCGGGGAGCGCGGCGCCCGAGGGCGAGCGCGCCGCGCGACTGGCGGCGGATCTGCGCGGGCGCGAGCTGGACGCGCTGCTGGTGGCCTCACCGATCAACCTGCGCTACCTGACGGGGTTCACGGGCAGCAACGGGCTTGCGCTGCTGGGCGCGGTTGCGGAGGGAGAAGGTGACCGTTTCTTTACGGACTTCCGCTACACGACCCAGTCCGCCAAGCAGGTCTCGCCAAGGTTCGCGCGCGAGATCGTGACGGGCAGCCTGATCGAGGCGGCGGTCCGCTCGCTCGATAGCGCGGGTGGCAGGCTGGGATTTGACGAGGCGAGCGTGACGGTCGCCGACCACGCGCGCCTGGCCGAAGCGCTGCCGCAAGGGTGGGAGCTGGTGAAGTACGGGGGCGCGGTCGAGCGGCTGCGGGCGGTGAAGGACGCCGGTGAGATCGAACGCATGCGGGCTTCGGCGCAGCTCGCGGATGAGGCGCTGCGCTCGGTGCTGGAAGCCGGCCTAGTCGGGCGCGGCGAGCGCGATGTGGCGATCGAGTTGGAGCTGCGGATGCGCCGTCTGGGCGCGGAGGCCCCGAGCTTCTCCTCGATCGTGGCCTCGGGACCGCACGGCGCGCTCCCACACGCCGAGCCGCGGGCTGAGCCGATCGCGCGCGACGTGCTGGTGACGATCGACTGGGGTGCCCTGCACGACGGCTACTGCTCTGACTGCACCCGCACATATGCCACGGGCGAGGGGATCTCCGAGCGCGCGCGCGAGGTCTACGCGCTGGTGCTCGCGGCCCAGGAGGCCGGGGTGGAGGCGGTGCAGGCGGGCCCTACAGGCCGCGAGGTCGACGCGGTGGCGCGCTCGATTATCGAACAGGCTGGCTTCGGGGAGCACTTCGGACACGGCCTAGGCCACGGCGTGGGGATGGATATCCACGAGGCGCCGCGCCTGTCGCGGGTCGAAAGCGAGCAGTCGCTGCTCGCGGGCAACGTGGTGACGGTCGAGCCCGGTGTCTACCTGCCCGGCGAGCTAGGCGTGCGGATCGAGGACCTGCTGGTGGTGCGCGAGGACGGTCAGGAAGTGCTCAACGGCCTGGAGAAGGCGCTGACCGTCATCTCCTGAGCACCGCCGCCAGGGAGCGCTCGCGGACGATGATCCGGCGCGCTTGAGCGGCTGCGGGCGGGTCCGAACAGCCGCAGCGCGAGCAGCGTCGCGAGCGGGAGCGACCAGATCAAGAACGACGCGGCCTGCAGGTCTGGGGAGGCGTGGTTCGA
Source organism: uncultured Solirubrobacteraceae bacterium (assembly GCA_963697725.1). GTDB lineage: Bacteria > Actinomycetota > Thermoleophilia > Solirubrobacterales > Solirubrobacteraceae > Palsa-744. The sequence goes on along the minus strand of OY969096.1, from coordinate 1,886,619 downwards.
AAGCCACAGGAAGCTGACGTAGCCGAGCACGCACGCGACGGCGGCGAGCGCGGGCGGGCGGGCGATCGATCCGCGTACCTCCCAGGCGAGCAGGGCAAACAGGAACGGGAGCAGGTAGTAACCCGTGTCCCAGGTGTCCAGCAGGCAGCGCATCAGCATCAGCAGCGCGAGCGCGAGTAGCGCGGTGCGAGCGTCCAGGCGCACGCCGCGTTCTGGGGAGGGGCTGCGAGCGGTGTCGATTCGCCCTCGCAGCCAGAGCGCGACGGTGAGCGCGAGCCCGACGGCGAGAATCAGGGGATGGGTGAGCGAGCCGGTCCAGGCGGGGCCGACGCGATAGCCGAGCGCCACCGACGCTGGGGCTCCGGGTGTGTTGCTGAGGTGATGTCCAAAGAACCACCAGATTTGCCATGGGTGAAACAGCGCCGTGCCGGGACTCGCGCTGGCTTTGACGGTCGCGGAGAAGCCGCCGCCGTGGATCAGTAGCAGCGGCGCGAGCACGACGCCCGCGGCGGCGACTGTAGCCGCGGCGCAGGGCAACCTGCGCCGTGCGGGCAGCGCCAGCAGCACGGGTCCCGCGGCGAGCAGCGCCCACTCCTTGTTGGCGATTGCGAGCCCGAGCGCGAGCCCCGCCCACAGTGGCCGCTCGCCGGCGGCCAGCAGCACCGCGGCTACGCATAGGCAGGCACCTAGTAGCTCCTCGGGGTGACCAAGTTCGAGCGCACGCAGCGTCAGCGGGTTGGCGACGCAGACCGCGAGCGCGAGCGCTCGGGCAAAGCGCGGGCGGCCTTCGCTGCGCATCCGGGCGACCAGCCAGATCCCGAGCAGCGCGGCCGCCAGCAGGCAGGGCAGCGCGACGGTGCGGTAGACCGCGAGCGCGCCGCCTCCCCAAAGCTCGGGGATCAGCGCGAAGGGTGCGCGCTCGACCAGCGAGCCGCCGTAGGCGGGCGCCAGGCGCAGGAAGTCGTCGAGGTGACCATGCGTGAGCGCGTCGAAAGCGGGTCTGGCCTCGGTTTCGTAATCGCTCCAGGCAAAGCTCTTCAGGCCGAGGTAGGCCAGGAGCGCGCAGCCCAGTAGTGCCGCCAAGGCGCAGGGGGCGTTCTCGCGTGCGATGCGCCGCATATGTAGGCATCGACGCGGGGTGGATGCTGCTTGAGGCTCGGGGGCGTGCGCCGCGGGCACTAACCCTGGATCAGAGCTTCGAGCCCGGCGCGATCGGCGGCTAATGCCTAAGCGCGACTACAGCTCTGCCGGGAGGGGACGTCGCGCCGGCACCAGGAAACCAGGCCCTCGCCACGCCGGCGTTCGACCGCACTGAGGAGATGACGCCGGTCGCCTCCTATGATGCGGTGCCGATGGCCATCAGCACAAATCAATTGAGATTCGTGTCTAGAACGTATTGCTCAACCGGTGCGGCTAACTAGATTTTTTACTAGTTGGTCAACTGCGGGCGCGTCGTTCACATCCAGGATCTCGTGCGGCACGCTCCAGCGGATGATCGCCTCGTGAATACGCTTGTCCACCGCAGCTTGGAACGCGATGTCGTCGCCACGAACCTCATCGGCAACGAGCGGAATGGTTGGCGGCACGTACACCAGTGCGTCATAGGCGTTGGCGACCGCCAGTGGGGTTGCGCGCTCAAGCTCACGCAACAACGCAGCCTCAACCGGCCCTGACACGCCCCGGCCGCCCGCGAGTGAGGTATAGGCCCATACGTCGATTAGCGATCGGGATGACACCCAGGCCCGAGACTCTCGCTCGAAACGCAACTGCATCAGCCACGCGACTGCCTGGCTGGTCGTGGTTGCCGCCTCGTTGACGGGCAGACCTTCGCCTGCGAGAATGCGACCCGGTGTCGTGAGCTCTGGAACGCCGAGGGCATCCGCGATCCTACCCGCCAGCGTGCTCTTGCCGACGCCGTGGGCCCCTGTGATTGCCACGCGCATGGCTGCATGGTCGCACGACTAAGAGGCCATCCGTCCGCTGCCGTGGAAAGACTGCCCGACATGGACAACGCTGTGGTTGACCCGCTCCGTCCCGAGGACTACCCGTCCGTCTATCGGACGGCGGACATCTCCTCCACGAACGCGCAGGGACGCTTTCTGAAGGCCAGCGGTGCATCGCTCGTGTTGATCGTCCTCGCCGCAAGCATGGGGGCAATCACAGCTGCGTGGGGGGGCTGGGTCGGGGCCGGCGCGTTCACTGTTGCAATCTTGATCGGCGTCCTCGCCGTCACCCAGAACCTCGAGCGCACCTGGTATGACGGACGCGCGCTCGCCGAGTCGGCCAAGTCCCTGACCTGGCTCTATATCGCCCGCGGCGGTGATCTCGCGGACACACCCGAGCCGGACCACCGATTCAAAGCACGCCTCGCAGGCCTGCGCGACGAGCTGGAGCATCTCGACTTCACGGTCCTCGCCTCTGGACCTGAGGTCAGCGACCGGATGCGCGCTCTGCGCGCCGAACCGCTCGCGGCCAGACGCGAGCTATACACCCGGGAGCGGATCGGGGACCAGGCCAGCTACTATCGTCGCCGCGGAATCGAGCATCAGGTCAACGCGCGACGGTTCAGGGCCGCGACAGTCGTGGCCGAGATAGTCGGGATCGCCGGAGCGATTCTGCGGGCTACCGGCACGATCGACCTCGACCTCCTCGGGGTCGGTGCCGCCCTGGCGGCCGCGATCACGGCATGGCTGAGGACGCGCGACCACGCGACGCTCGCCCGCGCCTACCAACTGACGGCACGAGACCTCGATGCCGTCCGCGAAGACATCCCTACCGACTGCAGCGAGAGCGAGTGGTCCGCGTTCGCCAAGGACGCCGAGGCGGCGATGTCACGTGAGCACGTGATGTGGCTAGCACGCCGCGGACGCCTAGCGGGACGGCCGTGAGTAGCCCTGGAACGCAGTGGTCGGGGACGCTTCGCCTCCCGACGCCCCGGCCCGAAGTCTTCGAGACGTACTGGTGGTTCGCCGCCGAGCGCCAGCGAATCTTTGAAGCGCGTCAGCAGGACTCCATCGGGCCTTGGACGCAGGACGACATACTCGCCAGCTTCCGCTTCTGTAACACGTTCCGCGCGAGCAACCGGGTCACACAGGACCTTATCCGTATCGCCTACAGCACCCCTACACGGCGGCCTGAGGACATCTTCGTGGGCGTGATCATTCATCGTCTATTTAGTAAGCCCGAGACCTGGGCGCTGATCGACCAGGCAAGTGGCGGGCTAAGTGCCGACACTTTTGATCAGCACTTGCTCGGCGAGCTGCTCGACGAGGAGCAAGCGGCCGGCAGGAAGCTCTACACCGGTGCGTTCATCCTCTGCGCTACCCGTGCGTTCGGGTATGCCCGCAAGCACCGCAACCACCTTGCCCTCGTTGCGGCAATGTTGGCCGACGATGCGCCGGATCGCGTTAGTCGTGCGCAGTCCCTACGCGCGGTCTTTGAAGAGCTCCACCGCTGGCCGCTGCTCGGCCCGTTCATGAGCTACCAGCTCGCGATCGATCTGAACTACACGACCATGCTTAATTTCGACGAGGATGACTTCACCGTCCCGGGGCCCGGGGCGATGCGCGGACTCCGCAAGATCTTCCTGGACCTGGGCGACCTGCAGCCGGCGGATGCCGTGCACTGGCTCGTGGATTACCAGCACACTGTTGAAGAACGCCATGGCATCACGCCACCCACACTGTTCGGGCGCAACTTGAAGGCGATCGACTGCCAGAACCTGCTCTGCGAGGTCGACAAGTATTCCCGCGCACGCTTCCCCGAGCTGACAAGTAGCCGCACCCGGATTAAGCAGCGCTTTACCCCTGACCATGCCCCGCTCGAGCTCTTCTACCCGCCGAAGTGGCACCTTGACCCCGGGTCGGCGAGCTTGCCAGAGGCAGCCTAGATGTCGCTGATCCTCCATCTCTCTGACCTCCATCTCGGCAGCTCGGGACAGACCCAGTACGCCTACACCGACAAGTTTGGCCTCGGAGTGGGTGCTGGCGACACCGGCACCGACCACCTCCGACGGACACTGAGCGCCCTTGCCAAACGCTTGGGCCAGCTAGACCGGCCGCTTGACGCGGTTATCGTCAGTGGCGACCTGACGAATGCCAACAAGCCCGACGGCTACGCCGCCTTTGGCGATCTACTTGGTCTGCTCGGTGACGCACTGCCGCCGCCCGAGCGGATCGTGATCACTCCTGGGAACCACGATGCCGACTGGAGCGTGCAACCGAGCAAGCCAAAGAAGTTCCGCCGCTTTCTCGAGGCTGTACGCATTGGGTACTGCACGCCGCTGATGCTCGGCATCGACTATGAAACCGAGGGGCGCAAAGCGCCACGCGGCGGATACAAAAAGGCGAAACCCGTCCTTCAGCTCCCCGACGCGGTGGTCGTGGCGATCAGCTCCGCGGACTTCTGCGGTGTGGAGGAGGACCGCACGAAGACCGACTGGAAACGGCTCCTCGATGGCTACTTGGTCGAGGAGCGCGAGAGCGGGAATATCGCCGAAAAGGACGCGGCCGAGAAACGATGGAAGCAGGCCGACGATGAGCTACGCCGGCTGCGCGTAGCCGACATGGCGCGCGTCCATCCTCGGCAGCTTGAAGAGCTCGGCGGGCTGCTGGACAGCGTACTTCCGAACGACGCGGACGAGGACCCGCGAGTGCGTATCGCCGTCCTTCATCATCCAATCGGGCCCGTCTTCGAGGAAGAGGAGATCAAGCCGTTCGATTCGATAACGAACCTCTCCGCTGTGCGCAGCTTCTTGCTCCGGCGCAACTTTCACATCGTCCTGCACGGCCACAAGCACGAAAGCTATGTCGGCTGGGACTGGCTGGCTGAACCCAGCGACGAGCAGGCAACGACGCAGTGGCGGACCTTTGTCATCTGCTCGCCAGGGAGATTCCGCCGAGGCGACACCGTGTGCCGACTGATCGACACCCGCCCGGGAGGCGATCGGCCCGTCGCAGGCGCCCCTCGCTTCAGCTTCCTGAGCGTCAAGGGCGTCGGCCCCGGTCAGCGCCTCCCCCGTGACCTCGACGAGCAGCCCATCTGTCTAGCTCAGCCGTTCGCGCGATCCGAGAATCCAGCCGCGCCGTGGATCGTACGGGCTCGCACAGCCGACGCCGCCTACCAGCAGCTGCGTGACCTGCGAGTGCACGAGCGCCCGCGCCAGATCATCAGCATCGTCGAGGATCCCGAGTCAACCGCGACCCTCCCATCTAATTATCCCGAAGGGCACGACGAGCAGTGGCTGTCGGACCTCGTGCAGTGGTGGCAGCACCCGCGTCCCGAGGCGATTCGGGCGTACCTTGGATCCAAGTACAACCACGGCGAACGGCTCTACGGCGACCCTGACCCGATAGCCGCCGCCGCTAGAGCACTCCCGTCCAGTAAGTCGATTGCGCTGCTGATTAGTCGCCAGGAGGCGGCCGATCCTGACCGCGAGTACCCCGCCCTGACCGCGGTGCAACTGCAGTCGCGCAGCGATGCCTCTGGCACGCGGATCGATGTGCTCGGAATCTTCCGTAAGCAGGACCTCAAGCTCTGGTGGCCCGTGAATATGGCAGAGCTCGCCCATATCCAGCGCAAGGCGCTCGAGGCGGGCGCGACCACGAGCCTTCCCAAGCCACTCAATGCCGGACGCTTGATCGCGATGACCTCAAACGGCGTCAAGGAGAACGTACTACCTCAGATTGCCGGCACCACACTCGACCGTTCGATCGACCTTGAGCCCGCGTTCATGCAGCGGCTCGCCTACCTGGCGATGCAGCCGAGCGCGGAAACGATCCCGGTGTGGGAACGCGCGCTCGGCGACATCGGGACCGTCAGCGAGAACCTCGTCCTTGTGCCCTCGATTGGAACGGAACGGCTGATCGCGGCAGTCGACCTGATACGGGCGCTCGGGCGCACTTCTGCGAAGGTGACCACTCTGGCAGAGCGCCTGCACGTGTTGGCTGAACGCGCGCGAGAAGCGCAGGGAGCGCTCGGCGAGCAGTCTATCCGCAACCCTCCGAGCCCGCAGCGAGCTGGCTACTGGTCACGAGAACTGCGCAACGATGCAGAGCAGGTCATGGCGGCGGTGCGGGCCTGCGCGAAAGGCGCACTTGTGACGTGATCGTTCCTGTCCGATCGGTCTGCGAGCCTGACTCCGTATGCAATCCGACAATACGCAGCTGAATGACTGGTCGCTACGGCTGGCCCTGCTCAGCGGTGCAATAGCCAACTATTGCGACCATGTCGAGCACAACGAGACGGTCAACCACGGTGCTATTGGAGCTGGCGCGCGAGAGCTTCGGCTCATCGCCCAGGAGATAGCCGCGACGTTCAAGGCCGACCTGCGCGAGCTCTTCGCCGAGCGGCTCGCCAACATCGAGACTCGCAACGTGCTTGCACACGACGGCAGTTACGACGGGGCCTACGCTGTTCGGTGCGCGGGGAGCTGGCGCGAGCTTCAGCTGATTCAGGCTGAGCACGACCGCGTCTATCACCCCAACGTGGTCGGCATGTCTAAGTGGGACCAGCTGCACCACCACACCCTTCACCTGATCAAGCTCGCCGCTGCAACCGCCGCTGTCGCACGCCGGGATGTGTCCACGGAGGACTGGCTCTCTCGCCGCGTGCCCGACATGCTGCTGTTCGGCATCAAACTCTCGACCGTAAGTGGCGAGAGGCTCCCGGCGGAGCCGCTATCCGACCTGACGATGCGAGGGTTCGCACTCGCCATCGGAGCCTCACCGGCCTAAGAGCGAACATTCGTTCGCTTTATCCGCCGCTGCCAGAGCTATCTTCAGAGCTATGGCGTCAACGCCGACCGAAGTCACGGCACCACGCCCCTCGCAGCGAGCGCTACGTCCACCCCTTTCGCCGTGGCGTCCGCTACCCGCCCGCACCGGTCCTTACGGTTACGTCTCCACCTACCTCAGCGACTCGCTGGGCCGCTACCCCGTCCGCGCTGTCACCAAGCCGCGCGACAATAAGAGCGATCCCAACATCGAGACCGGGACTTACGGCATGTTCTCCACCTGTCAGATTCGGATGCGCAAGAGCATTGTCCAGAAAGGCGTGCCGCTGATCTTCTTCGTTTCCACTCACCGTGGCGGACGCATCCTTAGCGGCTACTACGAGGTCGCCTGGTACACCCCCGGACCTGACCAGGACTACGCACTGGCAGCCAAGACGTGGAGATTCGTCGCGCCTATCATCGCCGAGACAATCATAGGCTCATCGCAGCAGGCAGTCAAAGTCAGGCGTGGCTACATGGGTCTTGACGAGCAACAGGCTCGCCAGCTACGTCGTTTGATAGACGAGAGCCTCGACCTCACGGCCACTTACACCCGCGAGATCGCGCGTCTCGAGCAGCTCAGTGCGCGGCACACGGGATATTGCTACCCCACTTGGGGACGCACCGATGGCTGGAGCTGGGAGGACGCTGCGACCTATCTGGTGGCGCCTCCGACCCAGAGCAGCAGGCCCGTCCTCAACAAAGCGCCTGGGGACCTATGGGTGTGCAATGTCTGCTCGAGGCGATCCATCAGCATCGCCAGACTCAAGCGCTGCCCACATTGCGGTGCGGTTCTGACCCTTCGTCCCCAAGAGGTGCAACCACTATGAGGGCATACCGGGTATTCATTTCTTACCAGCACGACGACCAGCTCAAAGCCAAGGGCTTGAACCTGATGCGCTACAACAAGCCGCTTGGCATGAACTTCGTCTCCCGCGGGCTGCTTGATCCCGTCAAAAGCCAGGATCCTCGCTACATAGAGACGCAGATCAAGGAGCGCCTGCGGGGCACCTCCGTCACGATTGTGCTGCTCGGTGACAGCACCGCCGACAGTGTTCTGGATCGAGAACGAGATTCGCTGGAGCAGTGAGAAGGATCCGCCCAACGGCCTACTCGCTATAAAGCTCACCCCAGACGCCGAGGTCCCGGCCGGGTTGGAGGGCGCTGAGGTCCTCAACTGGAGCAAGCCTGAGGACGTACTGGAGTTCCCCGCCGCGATCGAGCGTGCGTATGCGGGCGTTCGCCGCATGTCAGACGCGCAAGCTCTCGTCGGGCAGTCAGACGGTGGAGGGTGCGGGCGCGGGTAGGGCGCTATCGGCGCGCGACAGAGAACGAAGGGCGGCCGTCGCCTATGGCTGACTTATGTCTGCGATCATAGATGACACGATCGGGCAGGGCGCCCCGGCGCCGGCTTCAGCCAAGCCAAGGCAACAAGCTGCCTGGGCTGTCTCACCCGGGCGGCTGTCTCGGGTCACAAGGGCAGGAGGGGGAGGTCGATCGGCTAAGCAAACGATCGGCTGTGAGAGCACGACTTAGCTGGGCTAGGATCGTTAGCTCGGCGTGATGGCAACTCTGCGTGATGGCAACTCTTCTTGACCCCGCGAATGTGCGAGCCTTGCCGAGAGCACCGCACATACGTATCGAAATTTGGCTCTAGAAAGGGCTGATCGCCACGGTCTCAACGAACCAATTCAAAAACGGAAATCACATCGAGGTCGAGGGGACGATCTTCAAGATTCTCGAGTTCCAGCACGTGAAGCCCGGCAAGGGTGGCGCGTTCGTGCGCACAAAGCTGCGCCGGGCCTCGGACGGCAACGTGATCGACCGCACGTTCCGCGCGGGTGAGAAGTTCCGCGAAGTCCGCACGGAGGCGCGCAAGATGCAGTTCCTCTACGCGGACGGCTCGGACGCCCACTTCATGGACACCGAGTCCTTCGAGCAGCTGGCGGTGCCCGAAGCGGCGCTCGCCGACACCCTGCGTTGGACGAAGCCGAGCGCCGAGGTGGACGTGCTGTTCATCGACGACCAGCCAGCGGAGCTGCAGCTGCCAAGCACGGTGGATCTCGAGGTGACGGAGGCTGACCCGGGCCTGCGCGGCGACACAGCTTCGGGCGGGGGTACGAAGCCCGCGACGCTCGAGACTGGTGCGGTGCTCCAGGTGCCGCTGTTCGTGGAGCCGGGCCAGCGGGTCCGTGTGGACACGCGCTCGGGCGCGTACGTGGCGCGCGCGTAGGCATGCGCCGCTCTGAGCAGCGCAGGGCGGCGGTGGTGGCGCTCTATCAACACGATCTGACCGGCCGGCCGCTGGCGGAGACGCTGTCGGCCAACGACTCGTTGTTCGTGCGCGCGCTGGCCCACGCCGCGGCCGACCGTGCGCCAGAACTCGATGAAGTGATCGATCGCCATGCCCACGGTTGGGCCGTGGAGCGGATCCAGCCGCTGGAGCGGAGCATCATGCGCGTGGCACTGATCGAGATGCTCCATCCTGATGCAGCGCCTGGCGATGAGCCGATCCCGCCCGAGGGGGCAATCGAGGAGGCGGTGGAGAGCGCGAAGACGTTCTGCGGCGCAGATGCGCCTGGCTTCGTCAACGGCGTGCTGGCGGCAGTCCTCCGGGGCGTACGCGAGAATGCAGCAATCTAATGACGAGCACCGAGAATCTCGACGATCTGATCACGCGCCTGGAGCGGGCGGCGGAGCAACTGCGCTCGGGCGAGCTCTCCCAGGACGCCGCGGCAACGATGGTGGAGGACTGCGCGGCGCTCGCTACGCAGGCGGCCTCGGAGCTAGAGCAGCTGACGCGCGCCGAGGCCAGTGCGCCCCCGCCCGGCCAGGACACCCTGCTGTAGGGGTCCACGGCCGCCCGTGAGCGCAACCTACCCAGAGAACCTGCGCGAAGACGTCGAGCGCTACCTGGCCGAGCTGCGCTTCTCCGAAGAGGCGCTGACTTCGGGCCTAGAGGAGGCGATGCGCTACTCGCTGCTGGGCGGAGGCAAGCGGATTCGCCCGGTGCTCGCGCTGGCAACTGCGCGCGCGGTGGGCCTCGAACCCAACGACGTGATGCCGCTGGCGGCGGCGCTGGAGCTAGTGCATACCTATTCGCTGATCCACGACGACCTGCCGGCGATGGACGATGACGCCTTGCGGCGCGGGCAGCCGACCTGTCACGTGAAGTTCGGCGAGGGCGTGGCGATCCTCGCGGGCGATGGGCTCTATGCCGAGGCCTTCCATCACCTGCTGACGCACCAGCGCTCGGCGCCCGAGCGCGTGCTGTTGGCCGCGGCGGAGCTGGCATCGGCCACGGGCGTGAACGGCATGGTGGGCGGCCAGTACGTCGACATCGAGGCCGGCACCCGCGCGGGGGATGCGGCGCTGCGGCGACTGCACGAGCTAAAGACCGGACGTCTGATCGGCGCATCGGTGCTTTGCGTACTACTGTTGGGAGGGGTCGCGGATGGACCCGCGGCCGTTCCCTTTCGTCGTTTTGCCTCCGAGTTGGGCGTGTTGTTTCAGATCGTCGACGACATACTCGACGTAACGGGCACCGACGATGCCCTGGGAAAGCCGCGCGGCAGTGATGAGCGTCATGGCAAGCGGACATACGTGAGCGAGTTCGGGATCGACCGCGCCAAGGACTTGGCAGCGGAATCGCACGCGATGGCGCTGCAGGCGCTGAGCGAGGCAGCCGCGCTAGCCCCTGCTGCGGTCGCGGTGGCCGCCGGTGGCGCCGGGCACGGCCCAGTCGGGCAAGCGACCAGCGAGCTGGAGCAGATCGCAGACTTCATCTACACACGGACCTCATGAGCGCGCGCAAGCAAGAGCCACCCGCCACCGACACGCTGCTAGGCAAGATTGAGGGCCCGGAGGATTTGCGCGGGCTCTCAGAGCAGCAGCTGCAGACCCTGGCCCAGGAGGTGCGCACACACATCATCGACACGGTGGGTGAGATCGGCGGGCACTTCGGCGCGAACCTAGGGACTTGCGAGCTGGCGGTGGCGCTGCACTCGGTGCTGGAGTCGCCGAAGGACAAGATCCTCTGGGACGTAGGGCACCAGGCCTACCCGCACAAGATCCTCACGGGACGGCGCGACAGCCTGGAGACGATCCGCCAATACGGCGGCATCGCGCCGTTCTGCTCACGCGAGGAGTCCGAGCACGACATCATGGGCGCGGGTCACGCCTCGACCTCGATCGGCTATGCGGTGGGCATCAAGGAGGGCATGCGCCACTTGAAGGGCGAGGCCGACGGGAAGGTGGTCGCGGTGATCGGCGACGGCGCGATGACGGGCGGCGTGGCGTTCGAGGCGATCGGCCAGGCGGGCGGGCTAGGCACGCCGATGGTGGTGGTGCTCAACGACAACGGCATGTCGATCGCGCCGAACGTGGGCGCGCTGTCGCGCTACTTCAACCGCGTGCGGCTGAACCCGAAGCTGTGGCATGCGCGTTCGGGCGTGGAGGGCGGTCTGACGCGCCTGCCGATCGGGATCGGCGCGGCGTTCGAGCGCCTTGGCCCGCAGCTGAAGGAGTCGATCAAGGCCTTCTGGGCGCCGGGGCTGTGGTGGGAGGAGCTGGACTGGGCCTACATGGGCGTCGTGGACGGCCATGACGTGCGCGCCCTGCGCGAGGCCCTGCGAGAGGCGCTGGCGGCGGAACGGCCGGTGGTGGTGCACATCGCGACCGTGAAGGGCAAGGGCTTCGCCCCGGCGGAGGAGGGCGGCCTGGAGGGCATGGAGCAGTGGCATGCCGCGAAGCCGAACTCGATCGTGAACGGCCTTCCGGCGGTACCGGCGGCGCGCTCGAACCGCGTGACGGCCAAGCCCGCGAAGCGCCCGGCGCCGCAGTACACGCAGGTGTTCGGCGAGGCGCTGGTGGCGGAGTGCGAGCGCGACCCGCGCGTGGTGGGGATCACGGCGGCGATGAACTCCGGCACGGGCCTGAGCATCCTGCAGAAGGCGATGCCGGAGCGCTACTTCGACGTGGGGATCGCCGAGCAGCAGGCGATCCTGTTCGCGTCGGGTCTCGCGCTGGAGGGCGCGAAGCCGGTGGCGGCGATCTACTCCACGTTCCTGCAGCGCGCCTATGACCAGATCGTGCACGACGTCTGCCTGCAGAAGCTGAACGTCGTGTTCGCGATGGACCGCGCGGGGCTGGTCGGCGACGACGGCCCGACGCACCACGGCGCGTTCGACATCGCCTACCTGCGCTGCCTGCCGAACATCGTGCTGATGGCGCCCCGCGACGAGGCGATGCTGGTGCACATGCTGCGCACGGCGCTGGTGTTCGACGGCCCGATCGCGCTGCGCTATCCGCGCGGCGAGGGCACGGGCGTCGAGCTTCCGGCGGAGCCGCGGCCGATCGCGATCGGCACGGGAGAGATCCTGCGCGAGGGCGGCGCGAGCGAGGGCGCTGGTCGGCGCGTGGCGCTGATTGGTTATGGCAGCGGCGTCGGCAAGGCGCTAGCGGCGGCGGATGAGCTTTCCGCGGGGTCGGACCTCTCGGTGACGGTGGTTGATGCGCGCTTTGCAAAGCCGATTGACGCGGGCCTGATGGCTCAGCTTGCAGCCGAGCATGACCTGCTTGTCACGGTCGAGGAGGGCGTCCTGGCGGGCGGCTTTGGCTCTGCGGTCTGGGAGACTCTGAACGAGGCCGGAGCCACCCCGCGCATCCTGCGCGTGGGGTTGCCGGACCGGTACGTCACGCACGGCAAGCCCGCGCTGTTGCACGAGGAGGTCGGCTTCACTGCTGAGCGGATCGCCGAGCGCGTCGCGGCGGCGGTCTCCGACCGCCAGTCGGCCATCGTCGAGGCCTAGAGGCGCTGCGGCGAGTGGGCCGCTTCTACAGCCGCTACTTGATCGATCATCGATAAATCTTGTTGGCGGCGACTGGGGCTCGTGCAAGCCGGGTAGGCTGCGACGCTTGCTTGGGATCGAGCATCCAGTTGGACGGTAGCGTGGAGCGACACTGCGTCTTCTGCGACGCGGAGATATCCGCCGGTGCTCCACCCGAGCACGTCCTCCCCAAATGGCTGGGGCGGAGGTTCCGACCCAAGGGCGCGGTGTTCAAACACACCGAGCGCCCTGAGATACGCGGCGACAAGGAGTACCCGCCGGCCGTCCCGGACTACCAGTCGAAGAAATTCGACCTGACCGCGAAAACCGTCTGCGCCAAGTGCAACCACAAGTGGATGAGCGACCTGGAGACCCAAGCTTCTCCGCTGCTGGTGCCGATGATTGAAGGCAAGGCGCGGGATCTCAGCGTCGAGCAGCAGGCGCTTCTCAGCGGTTGGGTCGCCAAGACGGCGCTTACCTGGGATCAAAGCCAGCCTCCCAACCGGCGCTTATTTCCCCTGGAGCTATGCCGGGCGCTCTACAAGCACCGGCTCCCGCCGCCCGGGAGCCGAGTCAGGCTGGCCCGCTACGAAGGCGAGTCGCCCGAATTCGTCCAGATGATCTACGACGGGCTGTATTCAGAGGTTCCCGACGATCCGGTATCCCCGGGCGCGCCGCAGGCGCACCGTGCGGCCATCCGAATAGGTCAGCTAGTAGCCGAGTTCGTCGTTGCTGACGACCCCGGGGCGGTCATCCGCGAGACCGGGGACATCGGCAGTCTCCTGCTGACGATCTGGCCCAGCGTCTCCGGCCACAGATGGCCCCCGCCCGTCGTCATGGTCGATGACATCTGGACCCGCTTCGTCGGCCCGGACAAGCTGAACAAGGGCGCGCCTGAGCAGCCGTAGACGCTCGCCAGCGCTCTCACGACCGCGCCCCCCCGGTCTTGGCCGCCGGGCGAGCTACAGAGGCTGCCCAACTGTGAGCAACATCAACTGTGAGCAACATCACAGTTGGGCAGTCTCTGTATAAGCCCGATTCCGTAGGCGATTCCGTCGTTCGACAGGTCTACGTTCCCCGGCCCAATTCATAAGTTGGCCGGGGCGACAGCGGTGACTGCCCCCCGGCCGTGGCAAAGGAGCGTGAACTCCCATGCACGGAGCATCGAAGCAGGGCGAGGGCTGGATAGACAGTCGTGCAGAGCATCTTGTGGTCCTCCAGGTCGCGGGTGTCGAGCGAGGACAAAGGCGTGAGCAGCTTCATCGGGCGTTGAGCGACCTTGGAGGCGAGCGCGTAGATGACGCCATAGCCAGCCTCGCGGCGGTCGGCGTGGTGGTCCTGAGCGGACGGTCGGTCCGGCAGTCGAGCGCTTTGGAGCGCATCGACCTGCTGGACCTCATCGGGGCCTGATGTGGCTATCAAGAAGTCGGAGGCCAATCAGGCGCTCGGGCGAGCGATCCGCGCCGCACGTCTGGAACGCGGGCTTGGGCAAGAACAGCTCGCGGCTCTTGCAGGGCTCGACCGGAGCTACTTCGGGGCAATTGAGCGGGGGGAGTTCAACGTGTCCGTGGACACGGCCGTGAAGGTCGCGGCTGGCTTGCGGACGACGCTTAGCGAGCTATTCAGGCGGGCCGGACTCTAGGGAACAACCGGCTCCGTGGAACCGCCCCGCAGTTCGGGCACGTGAGGGGGGCACTATGGCGGGGACACACCAGACGTGCGTGCGGCGCGCACACGCGGGTCGTGACGATAGACACTTGTGGGTAGGCTCCGCTCGATGTCACCGGGACAGGCGCATCAGCCGAACATCTTTCGGCACCCTTTGCGACGATTTCTCGGATGGCTGCGTCGCCATTGGCACCAGCCAAACCCTCACGCCGAGTCGAAGCTCCACCGAGCCTGCCGCGACTTTGCACGGCACTTTCGAGGCTTGAGGGTGCAGTTCCCCGTCTTCTACCTGTTGGGCGGCGTCGGAGCCGTAGCGGGCGGCATCCTGGCGAACAGCGAACACCTCGATTCGCTGGCAATAGGTGAGTGGAGCGTAGCCGGACTCATCGGCCCACCGGCCTTCGTCTGCCTCGTCATCTTCTGCGCGATCAGATGGCACACGCCTACGAAACAGCGGAATGAGGCGCGCAAAGCACTTGCCGAAAAGAACGAGCAGATCGCGGAGCTGACCACAAGAGTGCAATCCCTAGCGAGCGCCGAGGCATCCTCGACCGAACCTCGCCAACAAATTTCAATAGGCACTGTTGAGAGGCTAGAGCTTCATGGCGAGCAAGCAGAACTGCTTACCGCAAAGCTCATCGACCGTTTCGAAGTAGGCGAGGCGGAGGCGGCTAACGAGCCGCAGCGTGAGCCTCAGGCTCGGCTGGAGCCGCCGCCGAACCCTGCGCCGGAGACTCCCCCGAGCGGTTCGTAAACGCAGCCCGGATCGACGCGAGAGTCTCGGTGGTGCCGATGATGGCGATGTCTTGGAACAGACAATCGATGAAGGACACGTTCCGCAGGCCGACGACCCCTTGTGCCGCTTTGCCTTCAGGAATCTCGATGAGCATCGCATCGATGCTTCCCGTAAAGCCCACACGTTCGAACGCGACTTTCTCGACGGGCAGCATGACGGCGGGACCGAGGATGATCGCACGCTCGAACACGCGGTCTACCACCCAGGCATCGGCATCCGTCTCATCCGTCAGCTTGATGATGGTTTCGGGCCGAGTTGCCATCCGAAGGACAGCGTAGCGTTCGTAGCTTAAGCGTGGATTCAGGCCACTGCCCCGTGTCTGGTAGCCGTTCGTTGCGCCGCTGGCTAGCCTAAGCCGATGTCCGACAAGCCCGACGAGCCCAAACAGACCACGCCAGCGGGCCATCGCATTCCGATCCCGACGCGGGAGGTGTTCGAGCGCTTCATCAAGAAGGTTGCGCCACCGCCAAGAGGTCGTAAACGCCCTGCCGAGACAGACGAGCCTCCCGAGCAATCTGAGCGATAGACACGCCTTCGGACTGCGCCCGTAGGCAGCAGTCGCGCAGGTCGTTCGTCGCGGCGACACGCAGGCGCTCGGCGTACTCCCGGCGCTTGGCAGCACGCCGGATGCCCTTGACGGCCTCGGACTCGCTCATCCCATCGCCTCATCGAGCAGCGTCTCGAACATCGATGCAGGGGCGTAGCGCGCGTTCCTGCGCCACACAAACTCGTTCAGGTAGCCCTGGAGCCAGCGGTGGGACACCTTGCGGTAGGTGCCGCGGATCGCAGGCTTCAGGTGGCCGAAGAAGCCCTCGATGGTGTTCGTGTAGGTGTCGCCTTCGACATAGATGCCGGTCGAGTGGTTGATCCGACTATGGGCGATGAAGTGCTGGTCCAGGCCGTTATAGGCGGGCCACTCGTCGGTGATAATGATCGACTCGGGTTCGACCCACTCGATGAGCTTCGCTTTAAGCGCCGGTCCCCTGCGCGAGGGCAGCACCGTGGCCTTGACGCGCCCGCCGCGTTCGACAGCGGCGAACACTGTTGCTCTACTACGTTCGCGCAGTTTCATCGCCTCCGAGCGCCGATTCACAGGCGGGCCTATCGCGATCTGCGGGTGCTTGCCGTGGGGTTTGCGAGGCTTGCCGTCCACGGAGGTCTCGTCGGCCTCTACGTCGCCTCTCAGCGGCTCCCCGTCGTCGGCCATCAACTCGTTGCGGATCAGGTTGAGCATCCGCCACGCCGTCTTGTAGGAGACGCCTATCTCGCGCTCTAGCTGCTTGGCCGAGATCCCGCAGCGAGTGCTCGCCATGAGATACATCGCGTAGAACCACAGGTGCAGCGAGGTCGAGGACTTGGCGAAGATCGTCCCGGCCGTGGGGTGGACATGGTGCCCACAGCCCGTGCAGGTCCATGACTGGCGACCCTGCGCCGTGGCGTAGCGCTTGAACACACGCTCGCGCTCGCACTTCGGGCACTCGGTGTGTTCGCCATCGGGCGAGAAGCGCGAGCGCCACAGGTGCTCAAGGCAGGCGGCATCGTCGGGGTAGTCGCGCATGAACTCCATGAGCGAGAACGACGAGTCCGAACAAGCTGTCCGGGTCGGATCGTGTCGGTTTCCTGCGGCCATAGTGTCAATATACTTGACACATCGGCTGGTGTCAAGCGTCTTGACAGAGATATTTAGGCGCAGGTAGGCTCCGGGCGCATGGTCTCCGGCTCCAAGATCACGTCTTGAAGGTTGACCCGCGTGCCCTCGCCGGGATAGAGCGAAAGATCGCGCGAGCGGAACAGCACCTCGCAGCCCTCTACGTCGAAATGGAAGCGTGGCAGAACGCTAAGCCATGGGCTCTGATGCCCGAGGTACACGACCATGGACGCAAGCACTTCTGGCGGCTCAGGTTGCATGAGCCGATCCCGATCGATTGGGCAGTCGTGCTCGGCGAGTCCGTCCATAATCTTCGGTCGGCTCTCGACCAGACCGTTTACTGGCTCACGGTTGACTGGAACCGGAAGCCGCTCAAGGGCACCTCGTTTCCCGTCTATACGCGTCGCGCCAACTTCGCGCAGCGCGACAGGAAAGGGACTTGGAGTAGCAGTGGAGGGATGCACAAGATCAGGGGCCTCGGACCCGGCCCACAGGCATTCATCGAGGCGCTGCAGCCCTATCCACAGCGATATCGGCGGTCCTATTGCTTTGAGCTTCGGCTCCTGCACGACCTCTGGAACCAGGACAAGCACCGCCTTGTCCACATCTGGGGGATGCGATTCGGCAACGCAGACGTGCGCGTGGACAAGCGGGTCGTGGGAGATTGCGTCTTCGGGCTCGATGGGCGGCTTCGCCACGACGGAGCAATAGTCCTGAACATCGCCTGCGATCCCCCGCACGCGAAAGTGGGCGTGGACGGCGAAATCACCGGCATGTTGTCCCTCGGCGCGGGCAAATACGCGGGCGGCGCGTCGATTGGCCTTTTGGATATGCAGAGCACCGTGGTCGAGGTGATCCGCAGACTGACGAACGCCATCGGCAGTCAAGACAAGCCGATCCCGCTACCCGTCTCGACGGGCAGGCCACGGCGGAAAACGCTGTCGTAGGCACTTCTACAGTCGCTACCCAACTGTGAGCAACATCACACAGAAGCGTTGCGTCAGGTCCCATCATGTTGTGCGTACCCCGTAGCACTGCAGCATCCCTCCTCCCTCGAAACGGCCCGCTTCCCCAGCGGGCCGTTTCATTTAAGCCGTGGGTCGGGCTCTGTGCCCGGGTGCGCACCAAGCTAGGTTCTCAATATGGGCGCGGACCACGATCAGCGTGATTCGCACCCGGAGCTGAAGGTGGCGGCGGGTGCCTCGAACGAGATGCAGGCGGCGATGATCTGCGGCCTGCTCTCAGATGCGGGGATCCGAAACCTGACGAAACCCGGGACCGGGAGTCGTGGTCTTGGCTGGGCCGCGGGCGGCCATCGCTGGATCTACGTCGAGGAGGCGGACCTGGAGCGTGCGCGTGAAGTGCTGCGGGATGTGTAAGGGTTTTGTGGCATGGGAAAGCGACGCCTAGATGCGCTGCTTGCGGAGCGGGGGCTGTTCGCCTCGCGCAGCCGCGCGGCGGCGTCGGTGATGGCTGGTGAGGTGCGGGTCGGGGTCTCCGAGCGCCGGGCCCAGAAGCCGGGCGAGTTGGTGGACGACGGCGAGCCGCTACATGTCGAAGATCGCCCGACGTTTGTATCCCGCGGGGGGATCAAGCTGGCTAACGCGCTGGCCTCGACGGGCCTCGAGGTCGAGGGTCGCCGAGCGGTTGACGTGGGTTCCTCGACAGGTGGCTTCACCGACTGCCTGCTGCAACGAGGCGTGCGCGAGGTGATCGCGGTCGACGTGGGCTACGGCACGCTGGCCTGGAGCCTGCGCAACGACGAGCGCGTGACTGTGCTGGAGCGCACGAACGCCAGGACGCTGGAGCCGGCGCTACTCCCCTATGCACCAGACCTTGCGGTGATGGATGTCTCGTTCATCTCCTTGGAGAAGGTCTTGGGCGCGGTGCTGAGCTGCATGGCACCGGGTTACGAGGTCCTGGCGCTGATCAAGCCCCAGTTTGAGGTGGGGCGCAAGCGCGTGGGCAAGGGCGGGGTGGTGCGCGACGCGGACACCCGGCGCTCGGCGCTGGTGGCCGTGGGCGAGGCGGCGCTTGAGCTCGGCGCGGCGGTGCGCTCATTTCACTCCTCGGGGCTGCCGGGCCCGAAGGGCAACCGCGAGACGTTCGTGTGGCTCGCGGATCCGCGAGCGGCATCGGAGTCGGCCCCCGCCGCGATCTCCCCGACCGAGCCACAGGGCGAAGGGCGCACCCAGGAGCTTGAGCGCCTGGCGCGGGAGGTGGAGCGATGAGGGAGTTCACGGTGTTGACCCACCGCCGCCCGCAGGAGACGACCCCGGCGCTGCTGCGCCTGGCGGAGCTGGCGGCGCAGGCGGGGGTGAGCCTGCGCCTAGACGAGCGCGAGACTCGCCGCCACGGCCTGAGTGGGAGCCATCCCGGGCTGGAGCTGAATGCGGAGCTGAAGGACGACGTCGAGCTGTGCCTCGCGCTGGGCGGCGACGGCACGATCCTGCGGGCGTTGCGCCTATATCGCGACGCGGACGTGCCGGTGTTCGCGATCAACTTCGGGGAGATTGGCTTCCTGGCGACGGTGGAGCCCAGCGAATTGGAGCCGGGCATGCGCCGGGCGCTGGATGGGGACTTCGAGTTGCTACGGCTGCCGGCGATCGTGCTGGATTCGCCGCTGGGCCACGTACCGCCCGCGGCTTCCAGCGAGACCGAGCGCCCGACGGCGCCGCTGGCTCAGGCGGCTGTGAACGACGTGGCGATCCACCGCAAGGTGGGCGAGCGTGTGGCTGAGCTGGCCTATGAGATCGAGGGCGAGATCGTGGGCAATGTGCGTTGCGACGGCCTGGTCGTGGCGACCCCGGCGGGTTCGACGGGCTACAACCTCGCGAACGGCGGTCCGGTGATGGCGTGGGGGGTGGAAGGCTTCGTGGTCTCGTTCATCGCGCCGCACTCGCTCACGGCTCGCGCGCTGGTGGTGGCCCCGGGCGACGGCCTCACGATCCACAACCGCTCGCTAGAGTCGTTGGACGTGGCGGTCGATGGGCGCCCGGTGGGGGAGATCGCCGCGGGCGGCAAGCTCGATGCCCGCTTCGTTCGTGAAATCGGCACGATCGCGCAGCTACCGGGCTCTTCCTTCTACCGGCGGCTACGCGAGAAGTTCGGGCGCTTGGCCAGCTAGGTCAGGCGACCTTGGCGCCGGGGCCGCGGCTGACGACGGGGCCCTCCTCGTGCACGTGCTCGGCGGGGCCATCGCGGTGCATGGAGGTCATGAACTCCTCGAGCTGCTGGCGCGCGAAGCGGCGCTGGCCACCGGGGGTTCGGTAGCAGCTGATGTGCCCGGCGTCGGTCCAGCGACGGATGGTCGCGAGCGAGATGCCGAGATAACTGGCGGCTTGTGAGCTCGTGAACACGAGCTGACGGCTGTTGCGGGGCAGGGTGGCGGTCATGGGAAACCTCGTAGATCGCGGTGGCAGGCTCTGTCGGCCCAGGGCCGCGAGCTGTTTCTTGTCCTGCTTCGGCAACTAGGGGCGAGAAGTTGAGCGGCGCTCAGGTTTGTGGACGTTCGGCGAAATCGGGTATGAACCTATGCGGAGCTGCTGATGTGCAAGGTTCGCTGCACAAACCTACGCAAACTGGACATATCTACTGATACGGATAAGATCCTCATCGAAGCTCCGCAGGATGGAAACGACCAGTGCTGCCCTTCTTGGGGCGGCGCGACAGGAGATAGGAAAAATTATGGCCGAATACCACGCTCGTTAAGAGTCGTATTTACGCTTCGGTCAAGAACGACCAAAGCTTTGAGGGCGTCGCGCCTTAGGCGTGACGCCCTCTCTTGTTTTCGCCCTAAGGACAATCCGCTTTAGCGGACGGCGGGCTGGGCCATCTTGCGCACGCGCTGCTCGAAGGCGAGCTCGGCCTCGAAGCTGGCCTCTTCGCCGTTGGCGAAGCCGCCTACGCCGTCGCGCTCGAGCATCGCGATGAACTTCTCGACCAGCTCGGGATCGAGCTGGCCACCGGCGGCTTTGCGCAGCTCGGCCATCGCGTCGCGGGGCGGCATTGGCGAACGGTAGGTCTCGCGCGCGGTCATGGTGTCGTAGGTCGAGCAGATCGCGACGATCCGCGAGGCGAGCGGAATCTCGTTGCCGATCAGCCCCGCGGGGTAGCCGCCGCCGTCCATGCGCTCGTGGTGATAGAGGATCGCGTCGGCGACGGGGCCGAAGCCGTCGAGCTTGCCGACGAGCGTGGCGCCGTCCTGGGGGTGGCGGTGGATCACGGCCATGTCTTCGTCGGTCAGGGTCTCGGGGTGCAGAACGCGGTCAGACCAGGTGAACTTGCCGATGTCGTGGAGCAGGCCGGCGGTGTGGATGACCTCCTGTTCCTCTTCGTTGCAGTCGAGCTCGACGGCGAGCGCCTTGGCGTAGCGGGCGACCGCGGCGGCGTGGCTGGCGGTCCGGCGGTCGCGTAGCGCGAGCGCGTCCATCAGCGTGGCGAGCACCCCGAACTGCAGCGAGGCCAGTTGGATCGAGCGTTTTTCGAGTTGGTCGGCGCGGTCCTCGGAGCGCAGCAGCGCGACGGTGAGCTGCTGGAAGATCAAGAGCACCGCGACGGAGCCCAACAGGACGGGCAGGCCGAGGTTGGCGTAGGCGACGACGAGGATCGTCGCCAGCGCGCCCGTGGCGAGCTGGCCGGAGAGCGTGGGCAGGAACAGCTCCGTGACCTGGCGGCGCAGCGAGCGACCCTCGTCGAAGCGCACGTCCAGCGCGACCATGGCGAAGTTGACCGCGACGGTCACGAGGAAGGCCGCGAACACGATCAGGCCGAAGGTGACGCTTTTTATGAATTGATGATTGGTGGCGGCGTGCACGTCGCCCGCGAGCAGTCGCACCGTCAGGGCTCCGGCGAACGGGAAGAAGGCGAAGGTGGAGAGGTTGTTGAGCCACAGGCTCGTCGACAGCCGCCGCTTCCCGGAGCTGACGATCATCGCTACGAGCCCAGCGGCGACGGCGGGCGCGGGGCCGAGCAGGCTCATGGCCATCACGAGCGCGACCATCGAGGCGCTGAAGACGCCGCTGCGCGTGGTGACCGTGAACCACTCGGCACCGAAGGCCAGGCCGCCCACGAGGCCGACCAGCACGAGCGGCTGCCATTCGTTGCCTTTGGAGAGCAGCACCGCGCCGCCGATGGCGCCCGCCAGCAGCAGCGCCTCGATCGCCCAGAAGGCCCGTCTAGTGAGTTGGTGGTCGAGCATTTGCGCGGGGTCCCTCCCGAGGCCTGGCGCTGGTCGTGGGTTGCCTCTGTAGGGCTTAACGACCGCTGGCGGGTAGCACTTAAGGTGCAGAGTGCTGACTGGCCGCGAGTGCTAGGCATGCCGAATCCTTCGAGTGACGCGCAGATCGAACGAATGCGCCCCAAAAGGGCGACAGGCACAGTTGCACCACGGCCTAGGCACCTACGCCTAGGCGGCGCTCAGATGCTGGAGGTCTCGCGCGGCAACGGCTCGTGCGCCTCGAGCAGGTCGCCGGGCACGGCCTCGGAGTGTGGCTCGTCATCCTCGGCGTGGACCCCGCCGGGCGCGAGGCGCAGGAACACCGCGGTCGTCGCTACGGCGCCCGCGCCCACGACGAGGAAGGCGATGCGCGGGGAGCTGAGCGCCGCGAGCGCGCCGCCCAAGAGCAGGCCGAGCGCCAGGCATAGCGCTCCCATCGATTCGACCGCCCCCATCATGCGCCCGAGCAGCTGCGGCGGCGTGAGCTTCTGTACCAGGCTGATCAACGAGGGCCATTGCAGTCCGTTGCCGATGCCGCCGATGAACGCGGCGCCGCACGCAAGGCCTAGTGAGGGGGCGGCCGAAAAGCCCACATAAGCCAGCCCGATCGCCAGCGCACCCGCGCTGAGCATTATTCCCAGCGAGCGTTTGACCATCCGCGCGAACACGATGCTGCCCAGCACGCCGCCAGAGCCCCAGACCGTCAGCAGTAGGCCCAGGCCGCGATCGCCCGCGTGTAGCGTGGCCTTCGCGTAGGTGACCTCGATCGGCCCGGCGGATTCAAAGAAGATCAGCGCCACGGTCTCCAGTAGCAGCAGGCCGCGCAGCGAGGGCACCTCGTTGATGTGCCGCCAGGCGGCCCGCAGGCGCGCGGTCACCGACTCGCCCGCGGCCTCCTCGACGTGGGGGTGCAGGTCGAGCAGCAGTGCGCCGCAGATCAGGAACGAGCCCACGTCGATGAACAGCGCGGCGGAGGCGCCCGCGGAGGCGACGATCGCGCCGCTGATCGCAGGCCCTAGCACAAACGTGGCCGAGAAGGCGACGTTCAGCGCCGCGTTGGCCTTGCGCTCGGCCTCCTGGACCGCCTCCTCCAGTCGCGGCCCCGCGAGCTTTGCGCTCTCGCGCCCGGCGTGCGTGGCGGCTACGCCTACCGGCTTCGTCCGCTCGGCCTGGCCCTCCACCTCGGCGCGTGCCGCTTTAGCGACCTCGGCCCGTAGGAGCGCGCTCGCGGTCAGCGCGGCGGTGCCGTCGAGCGCGGCCAGCAGCAGTACGCCCGGCAGCCAGAAATGCCACAGCAGTACCGCTAGTAGGGCGGTGACGACCGCCTCGAAGACGTACAGCCCGCTCAGCTCGCTGCGGCGTTTGGAGGCCTCGACGCGGGCGACGATCACCGGGACGATGAACGCCGGCAGCGCCTGCCCCGCCAGGAGGAAGGCCGAGACCGCCAGCGCGCTATGGGTGTGGTCGAAGACCGCGACCAGCATCGCCACGATGCCCAACCAGGTCCCCACCCGGTTGACGGCGTACGCGCCGATGATCCGGCGCAGCTGCGGCGACTTCATCGCTCCCACGTGCGCCACGCTATCCGCTGCCAGTCGCGCGAGCTAGAGGTGCAGCCTGCGTGTCAGCGGGCCGACTTCAGCAGGCGATGCGGGCGCTCTCAGGCGGCGTGGAGCCCGGGCTGTCGAGGCTGACGACCGGCAGGCCAGGGTGCCTGTGCGCGAGCATCTGCATCAGCGCATCGGCCGAAACCTCCTCCAGCTCGCCGCTGAGGATCACGAGGCTGCTATCGCCGGCGCGTGCCAGCACCTCCCAGACGGCGCCGGCCTGCTCGATCACGGCGCCCGCGGACATCGAGCGCGTCAGGTCGCGCAGCACCGATTGGCGTTTGGCCGAGTCGCCGCCGGCCAGTAGTACCGGGCGCTCCTCGGCCGCGGGGCGGTTGAACAGACGCAGCGGGCGCAGGGCGTGGCCCTCTTTCGTGGCGGTCGAGCGCTTAGCTGCAGCGCTGTGCGCGGGCAGCAGCCGCAGTCGCGGCGCGTCGAGAAGTCCTCCTGGCTGTACGGCGATGCTTGTCATGTACGACATGATGCGCCCTCGCGGGGCATTTGTCTGCCGTCCGAATAGTGCCGATCTTGTCGTCCTAAAAGGGCAGATTCATGTCGTCCCATGCGACCCTCAAGGTTTGCGGCACCTGTTGCCGATACCTCCTCACATGGAGGCAGGCACCTTGCAACTTGAGTCAGAGGCCGGGACACCCGGCATCGACCGGCCGATCAGCGTGATCATCGCCGACGACCACACCGTCGTGCGTGACGGGATTCGGACCGTGCTCGAGCGCGAGCAGGACGAGTTCCGCGTGATCGCCGAAGCTGCGGACGTGCCCAGCACGATCCGCGAAGTGCGCGAGCACAAACCTGACTTGTTGACGCTGGACTTGACGATGCCGGGCGGCTCGAGCCTCGCGGCGTTGCCCTCATGCTTCATTGCGCATCCGACCCTCGCGGTCGCGATCCTGACGATGCGCGAGGACCCCGAGTACGCGCGCCAGGCGCTGCGCGCCGGCGCGCGCAGCTACGTGCTCAAGGAGGCGGAGCCAGCCGAGCTCTTGCAGGCCTTCCGCCTAGCGGTCTCCGGCGGTAACTACCTTCACCCGCGCCTCGGCGCCTTGATGGCGACCGGCGAGGAAGGCTCCTCCGACGGCGTCGTGCTCTCAGAGCGCGAGCGCGAGGTCGTGCGGCTGATCGCCAACGGGTACACCAACCCGCAGATCGCCGACCAACTGCACGTGGCCGAGCGCACCGTCAAGACCTACCGCGCACGGGCGATCGAGAAGCTGGGCTTTTCCTCGCGGGCGGAGATCACCGCCTACGTGCGCCGCATCGGCCTCGTCGAGTAACCAGGCCAGGCCGATAGGCGGCGCGTGCCGGCGTCCTCGGTCGCTCGCGTGCGTCCGCACGCCACGCTCCCTGCGTCCTTGGCACGCTTGCCTCTCGACCGTCTGGCGGCTCAGGCCGCGCGCGCCGGTGTTTTCGGCGCCGCGCTATGTCATCTCGGAGACTCGGACGGCGCGCGCCGTCAACGCTGCCCGGCCAGCTCGCCGCCGATTCCGCTGGCCGCCGCGGCCTCGTCCTCGGCTGAGGGCCGTCCCGCGAGCGGCACGATCAGGCGCACGGTGGTGCCTTTCTCGGGCGCGGGCGCGAAGTCCAGCTCGCCGCCGACGAGCTCGGCGCGCTCGCGCATGCCGCCCATGCCGAAGCCGCCCTCTAGGCCGTCGCCACGTGGTCCGAGTCGGTCGGCGCCTGGCATGCCCTTGCCGTCGTCGGTGACCGAGGCCACCACGGCGCCCTCGCGCTCACCGATTCTGACCAGCGCGCTGGTGGCCTCGGCGTGGCGACTGACGTTCGTGAGCGCCTCCTGCACGATGCGATAGATCGTGCTCTCGAGCTCGCCGTCCAGGCGCCGGCCGGCATCCTGGCCGAGCTCGACCTGGATCTGCACGTCGAGCCCGTCGATCGCCTGCGCGCGCCGCGCCAGCGCCTCCAACGCGGCCGCCAGCCCCAGCTCGTCGAGTGCCGCGGGGCGGAGCTCGGTAATCAAGTGGCGCAGGCCGTCGATCTCGTTGCCGAGGCCATCCAGCACCATGTCCACGGCCTCGCGCAAAGTCTGGGGGTCGTCGATGTCGCGGGCGTTGGCGAGGCGTAGCTTCAGCGCGCCCATGCCCTGGATGCTCTCGTCGTGGATCTCCCGGGCCCAGCGGGTGCGCTCGCGCTCACGCGCCTCCATGCCGTAGCGCAGTCGTTCGATCTCGACCGAGCGCTCCGCCGCGAGGCGTTGCGAAACGCTGGTCGCGAAGGCTTTCAGCGCCTCCTTGTCGTGACCCTTGAAAGCGTTCTTCTCGCGCAGCGCGATCACCATGCCGCCGCCGTGACCCTCCATCGCCAGCGGCTCCACCAGGCCCGCGCGGACTTCGACGCCAAGTTCGTGCAGCCAGGCCGCTTCCTGGCCCCGGGGCTTGTCGACCGCGACCGGCTGTCCCGCGCGGTAGAGATCGCCCAGCGCGCTGCCTTCGACGGGGACGATCCGTAGGCGC
Source organism: uncultured Solirubrobacteraceae bacterium (assembly GCA_963697725.1). Lineage (GTDB taxonomy): Bacteria > Actinomycetota > Thermoleophilia > Solirubrobacterales > Solirubrobacteraceae > Palsa-744. Next base: position 1,860,596 of record OY969096.1, on the reverse strand, counting down.
ACGGTTACCGAGCCACTTGAGCCCGCCGCGCGAAGCTCGCCTTTCTCCTCGATCAGGATCAGCAGCGCGTCAGCGTCGAGCAGCGCGAGCCCGCGGTCGGCCATCAAGCGCAGTAGCCAGAGCTCTGATCCTGTAAGCACGGTTTGATTATGCAGGTCGGGGCGGCCGTCCTAGCACGGGCGGCGAGGAGCCGGGTAGTGTCGAGGAAACATCGGCGCCGTTGCCGCGGCGCGCGGCGCTGCGGGCCTGCGCCAGTAGATCCTCTGCGCCGAGCTCTTCTTGCCAGGCCGCGAGCCCGACCGAGACGCGCAGCGGCCGCCGCGCCCCATCCGCTTCGACCTTGACCGTACGTAGCCGCTCCAGCACGCGTCTGGCGACCATCTCGCCGCGGGGGCCGTCGGCGCCGGGCAGGATCAGCAGCAGCTCGCCCTCGCTGGGGCGACCGATGCGATCGAAGCCCCGTACCTGTGCCGCCAGTGCTTTTCCGGCGTAAGCCAAGGTCTGCTCGGAGAGCTCGCTGCCGTGCTCGCGCGCCAGTTCCTCGAGGTTGCCGATCGTCACCAGCAGGCAGCTCAGCGGCGTGCCGTGGCGCCCGGCGCGGTTGATCTCCTCCTGCAGGCGCAGTTGCAGGGCCTGTGCGGACAGGCAGCGGATCGCACCCGGGGAGGGCGCTCGCGTGCTCGGGTTGTTCTCGCTGGCAGCCATGCCTTGTGCGGACGTGCGCTGAGGATGGCGTCAATCCAGGCGCCGTCCCCCCGTTGCCACAGGTTACGTCCCTTATCGTCAGCCGGCGGCGACCTCTACAGTGCCCGGCGGCCTGAGCGATCCGTCGGCGGTCGCTGCTAGACCTGCAGCGATGCTGCTGGAGCTACGTGTGGAGAATCTGCTGTTGATCGAGCAGGCGCAGCTACGCCTATCCGCGGGGTTGAACGTGCTCACCGGAGAGACGGGCGCCGGCAAGACGGTGCTCGCCCACGCCTTGGATCTGCTGCTCGGCGGGCGTGCGCGCACCGGAATCGTGCGCCCGGGCGCGGCGGAGGCCTACGTGGAGGGCGTGTTCGATCGGCCGGCCGTGCTGGACGAGCAGTTCGCGGAGCGTTTGCCGCCCGATGCCCAGGAGATCGTGCTTGCCCGCCGCGTCGGCGTAGACGGACGCACGCGCGCCTACCTGAACGGGCGCGCGGCCACGGTCGGCGAGCTGCGCGACCTGGGAAGCACGCTGATGTCCTTCTACGGGCAGCACGAGCATCGCAAGCTGACGATCGCCTCCAAGCAGCTCGGGCTGCTCGACGAGCTATGCGGCCCCGAGCAGACGCTGCGGCTGCGCGCCTGCGAGCAGGCCTACGCGGAGGCCCGCCGGCTGCAACAGCGCCTACGGGAGCTACACGAGCTCGACGGCGCGCGCGAGCGCGAGCTGGACTTGCTCGAGTTCGAGCTGGCGGAGATCGATGCGGCGGAGCCAGACGCGCAGGAGCATGAGCGCCTGCTGGCTCGGCGCGAGCGCATGCGCCGCGCCGACGCGCTCGTCTCGGCGGCGGGCGCGGCGGCAGAGGCGCTCGCCCCCGACTCGCCCGAAGCGCTCGGCGTGGGCAGCCGCCTGGCCGGCGCCGGCTCGGGTCTGGAGGCGCTGAGCGGCGTCGACCCGCTCCTGGACGCGCTGGCCGGGCGTCTGCGCGCGCTCGGGATCGAGGCCGAGGACCTCGGGGCGGAGCTGCGCGCTTACGGTGAGCGCCCCGAGCTTGAAGAGCACGACTCAGAGCAGGAGCTGACGCTCGACGGCCTGGAAGAGCGCCTAGCGGCGATCGAGCGGCTGATGCGAAAGCACGGCGGCAGCATCGAGCGGGTGCTCGAGCACGCCGCGCGCAGTCGCGCCAGGCGCGATGAGCTGGCCGGCGCTGAGGTTGCATTGGAGCAGGCGAACGAGGATTTGACGCAGGCGCAGGCGGTGCTCGAAGGACACGTGCAGGACCTACGCAAGGCGCGCGAAGGTGCAGCGCCGCGACTGGAGCAGGGGGTGCGCGAGCAGCTGGCTTCGCTAGCGATGGGAGATGCCTCCTTCGCGGTGACGCTTGCTCCGCGCGAGCCCGGGCCCTCGGGTGGCGACGCCGTGGACTTTCTGATCGCCCCCAATCCCGGCGTACCGGCGGGCTCGCTGCGCGAGATCGCCTCGGGCGGCGAGCTATCGCGGGTGATGCTCGCGCTCGTGACGGCGGCGCGGCGCGCGGTCCCGGCGCCCAAGCGCGCCTCCAAGGCCAAGGCGAAAGCCGCCACGACCGATCCGCTCCCGCGGGAGACACTCGTCTTCGATGAGATCGACGCCGGGATCGGCGGTCATGCGGCACGCGCTGTGGGCGCGCGCCTGCGCGAACTAGGCGAGGCTCGCCAGGTGCTGTGCATTACGCATCTGCCACAGATCGCTTCGCTGGGAGACCGCCATTTCTCGATCGTGAAGGAGACCTCGGAGGAGCTTGCGCGCACCAGCGTCGTGCAGCTCGCCGAGCGCGAGGTGGTCTCTGAGCTGGTGCGGATGCTCGGCGCAGACGCCGAGGACGCAGCGGCCCGCCGCCACGCGCGAGATCTGCGCAAGGCGGCGTGAGCGCCGGCTGAGCCGCCTCGCGGCGACCGAACCAGCCTCCGAGGGCATCTGCCATGACGCCTGCGCCGGGTGCGCTTGACGCCCCTGGGCGTTACTCTCGATTGGATGGCCTCGACACGACCGAGACCTTCCGTGCCGATTTCTGCGGACGGCGCGCGTGTGGGACCCCCGCGCCCGATCGTGCCGGTCGAGCGGCGGGCGCTCGCCCGCACGGTCAGCGGGTCGGTGCGCACGGGCCGACGCACGAAGCTGCTCGTCAAACACCTGAGGCGCGGCGATATCGCGCTGATCGACCATCGAGACGTCGATCGCGTCTCGGGCGAGGAGCTAGTCGCAGCGGGCGTTACGGCGGTGCTGAACTGCGACACCTCCTCCTCGGGCACCTACCCGAACCTGGGTCCGCAACTGCTGGTCGAAGCGGGCATCCTGCTGGTTGACCTGCCTAACGACGCGCTGTTCGATCTGCTCTCTGACGGCGATCCCGTGACGATCGTGGTCGAAGCCGGCGAGGGCGGGAGCGACGCCCACGCCGATGTGCTGCGCAAGGGACAGCTGCTCGCGAGTGGCGAGGTGCTGGGCCTGGAGCGCGTGCGCGCGGAAACGGAGGCGCGTCGCGCCGAGATCGGCGAGGCGCTCGAGCGCTTTGCCCACAACACGATCGAGCACATGCGCGAGGAGCGCGAGTTGCTCGCGGGGCGGATCGAGCTGCCGCGCTTCGCCACCGACTTCCGCGACAGCTCGACGCTGGTGGTGGTACGCGGCGTCGACCATCAGCGCGACCTGCAGGCGCTGCGTCCGTTCATCCGCGACATGCGCCCCGTAATCGTGGCGGTCGACGGCGGCGCCGAGGCGCTACTGGAGCAGGGGCTGAAGCCGGACATGATCGTCGGGGACATGGACTCCGCGGGCGAGGCCGCCCTGATGGCCGCGCACGAGGGCGGTGCGGAGCTGGTTGTGCACAGCTATCCCGACGGACGCGCGCCGGGGCGCGCGCGCCTGGAACGGATGGGCCTGCCCTTCAAACTCGTGCCCGCGCCCGGCACGAGCCAGGACGTCGCGATGCTGATCGCCGCCGAGAAGGGCGCGCGGCTGATCGTGTCGGTGGGATCTCAATTCAATCTAGTCGAGTTTCTGGATCGCAACCGCCAGGGGATGTCCTCGACCTTTCTGACGCGTCTGCGGATCGGCGAGATCCTGGTGGACGCCAAGGGCGTGAGCCGCTTGTACCGCCCGCGCCCGGGCCTGACGCCCCTGCTGGTCGTGATCGCCGCGGGGCTGATCGCGCTGATCGCCGTCGTACTGATGACGCCGGCGCTTCGCGATGTCGCGAACCTGCTCTGGCTCAAGCTCCAGCTGCTGCTCGGCGGCTGAGCCGCAGACCTCAACTTCGTGTTCGACTTTCGCTACCACGCGCTGTCGCTCGCCGCCGTGCTGCTCGCGCTCGCGGTCGGCGTCGTGATCGGCGTGGCGATCGGCGATTCCGACTTGGTCTCCTCGGCCAAGAGCGGGATCGTGCACCAGCTCAAAGAAGAAGTCGGCGAGGCACAGCAGCACGCCAGCCAGCTCAGCGGTCAGCTCCAGAGCGAAGAAACCTTCGCCAACGACCTGTATCCGATCGCGGTGCACGGGCTGCTGAGCGGCCGCAACGTCGGGCTCGTGTTCCTGGGCGACTCCTCCAACCGCGTCAATGGGCTCGTACGTAATGCCGTCACCGAGGCAGGCGGCAACCTTGCGACGGTGATCGCGGTACGTGAGCCGCTCGACCTCGCGGGCCTCGCCAGGCTCGCCGAAGGTACGCGCTTTGCCGCGCTGGCGCCCGTCGCGGAAACCACCGAAGCGGCCGAAGGCGCCCCCGAAGCGCAGTCGAGCCCCGCGTCGGGGGAACTGCTCGAAGGCTTCGCCACGATCGTCGGCAAGCAGCTCGTCAGCGGTGGTGCAAACGTCGATCGCGAGCTGATTAGCCGCGTGCGCCCGCGACTGTTGACCGCCTTCGACGGCCAGCTCGGACGCCTCGACGCGCTGGTCGTGATGCGCAACGAGCCGAGCACGCTGACGCCCGAGCAGGCGAAGACCTCCGCGCAGTTCGACACCGGCCTGCTCGGCGGCGTAGCGACTGTTGGCGTCCCGACCGTGGGCGTCGAGCTGAGCAGCACCGAACCGTCTCAGGTGCCCTGGTATCAGGGCAAAGACATCTCGAGCGTCGATGACCTCGACATGACCGCGGGACAGGCCGCGCTGATCTACGCGCTGACCGGTTCCCACGGCGCCTACGGCACCAAGTCCACGGCCGACTCGCTGTTGCCGAACGTCGTCGGCGCGAGCGCGCAGCCCTAGCGCGGCGGCCGAGCGTCCCATCCGCATTCATCGCTAGTTTCGAGCGATGCACGCCCTCCCGTTCTTGCTGGCGCTCGCGAGCGCGGCGCTGCTGGCCCCGGCGCTACTGCGAATGCTCGTGGACGGCGGCCACATGAAGCTCAACTTCCGCGAGCGCGAGCTCCCGTTCCCGTTCGGTGTCTTGGTGCTTGGCGCCGCGCTGCTGGCGCTGATTCCGCTGATGCTGCTGCAGGTGCTGGCCTCGGCCGAGGTCTTTCACCCTGAGGTCTGGCCGATCGCTCTCTACGCGCTGGGCGTGCTGGCGCTGGGACTGATCGACGACACGCTTGGAGAACGCTCCTCGCGCGCCGGCCAAGCACAGGGCGCGCTGGACGCCGGCGGGCGCGACGCCCCCCGGGGCTGGCGCGGGCACGGTGAGGCGCTGTTGCGAGGCGAATTCTCGACCGGCGTGCTGAAGGCCACGGGCTCGCTCGGGCTAGCGCTGCTGGCGATGAGCTGGCTCGGGCTCTCCGACGGGCGCTGGCTACTCGCGGTCGCCGTGCTGGTGCTCGCGACCAACTTCTTCAACCTGCTCGACCTGCGCCCAGGGCGCTCGACGAAGGCGTTCGTGCTGTTGGGTCTTGGCCTAGGCATAGGCTCGGGCGGGCCCCGTCAGCTGTGGGCGCTTGGCCTGTTTGCCTCCCCGGCGCTCGTCGCTGGCTTGTATGACCTGCGCGAGCGGGCGATGCTCGGCGACACGGGCGCCAACCTGCTCGGCGCTCTCGCGGGCCTGTGGCTGGTGCTGGCGCTGTCTGGAACCGGCCAGGCGGTCGCGCTCGCGTTGCTGCTCGCGCTGACCATTTACGGAGAGTTCCGCTCAATTTCCGGGTTCGTCGAACGGACTCCGGGACTGCGCCATCTAGACTCCTTGGGCAGGCCCGCATGACCTCGCAATACTCAGATCGACACGCCCAGGTTCCGAGCGACACGCGCTTCATATTCGTGACCGGTGGCGTCGTCTCCTCGCTGGGCAAGGGCATCGCGGCGGCTTCGATCGGACGGCTGCTCGTCGCGCGCGGATTGACGGTGGGGCTGCAGAAGTTTGACCCCTACATCAACGTCGACCCCGGCACGATGTCGCCCTACCAGCACGGCGAGGTGTTCGTGACCGAGGACGGGGCCGAGACCGACCTCGACCTAGGTCACTACGAGCGCTTCACCGACGCCAACACCAGCCGCGCCTCGAACGTGACCGCGGGCGGTATCTACGACACGGTGATCCGCCGCGAGCGTCGCGGCGACTACCTCGGCGGGACCGTGCAAGTTGTGCCGCACATCACCGACGAGATCAAGCAGCGAATCGCGCTGATCGCCGAGTCCAGCGATGTTGACTTCGTGATCACCGAGATTGGCGGCACGGTCGGCGACATCGAGTCATTGCCGTTCCTAGAGGCGATCCGCCAGTTCCCGGTCGACGTGGGGCGCCGGCGCTGCCTGTTCATCCACCTGACGCTTGTGCCCTACATCGGCCACGCGGGCGAGTTGAAGACCAAGCCCACGCAGCACTCGGTCAACGAGCTGCGCCGTATCGGGATCGCGCCCGACATGCTGATGTGTCGCTCAGAAGGCTCGCTCTCGCCGGAGATCCGCAAGAAGATCGCGCTGTTCGCGAGCCTGCCGATGGAGGCGATCGTCTCGGCGCGCGACGTGAGCGACATCTACAAGGTGCCGTTGACGTTCCGCGAACAGGGCGTGGACGACTTCATCCTGGAACATTTCGCGATGCAAGCCCCGGCCCCAGACCTAGCGAGCTGGGAAGAGTCAATCGAGCGCTCCGAGCGTGCAACACGAACGGTGCGGATCGCGCTGGTCGGCAAGTACGTGCAGCTCGAGGACGCTTACCTGTCGGTGTCTGAGGCGTTGCGCCACGCCGCCTCGCTACGCGACAGCACGGTCGAGATCGACTGGATCGACTCCGAGCAGGTCGAGGGCACCGATCGCGCGGCGGTGCGCGATCGCCTGGAGCGGGCGGACGGGATCCTGATTCCGGGAGGCTTTGGCGGTCGCGGGATTGAGGGCAAGATCACCGCGGCCCAGATCGCCCGCGAGAGCGGGATCCCCTACTTGGGGATCTGCCTGGGGATGCACGTGGCGGTGGCGGAGTTCGCGCGCCACGTGGCCGAGATGGATGGGGCGAACTCGACGGAGATGGACGTCGAGACGCCCTATCCGGTGATCGACCTGCTGCCCGAGCAGAAGGAGGTCGCGAACCTCGGCGGCACGATGCGCCTGGGCGCCGACCCGATCAAGCTGCACGAGGGCTCCAAGGCGCGAGAGATTTACGGCGAGGCCGTGGTCTACGAGCGCCACCGCCACCGCTACGAGGTCAACAACCTGCTGCGCAAGCGCCTGGAGGCGGCGGGGCTGCGCGCCTCGGGTACCTCGCCCGATGAGCGCCTGGTCGAGGTGGTCGAGCTCGACGACCACCCGTTTTATGTGGCCTCCCAATTTCACCCGGAGTTCAAGTCGCGCCCCGAGCGCCCTGCGCCGCTGTTTCGCGACTTCATCGCCGCCGCGCTGCAGAGAGCGGGGGAGGGCGATGGAGACTCGCACGCGGGTGCCGGCGACGGTCACGGTGACCGCTCGCGCGCCGACGTGCTGTGAGCATCGACGCGGTCCAGTCGCGCGTCGGCGAGCTGGAGCGCCGCTATCTGAACGGGACCTTCGCGGAGCTGTGCCGGATCGAGAGCCCGTCGGGCAGCGAGCGCGCTTGCGCTGAGCGGGTGATCGCGGAGTTGCGGGCGCTGGAGGTGAAGGTCCACGAGGACGACGCGGGGCCACGAGCGGGGGCTGACTGCGGCAATCTGCTTGCTCGGATCCCGGGTGACCCTGCGAGCTCGGCAAGCGCCGACGGCGACACTTCCCGACCCTCGCTGCTGCTGTGCGCGCACCTGGACACGGTGCCGCTGCTCGCGCCGGTGGAGCCGGTGCTGGTGGAGGGCTTCTGGGAGAACGAGCACGAAGGCGTGCTGGGAGCGGATAACAAGGCCGCGGTCGCGGTGCTGCTCGCGCTGGCGCGTCACGTTCGCGCCAACGGGGCGCCGGTAGATCTCGAGCTGCTGTTCACGGTCGGAGAGGAGGTCGCGCTGGCAGGCTCGCGGGCATTTGAGACCTCGCGGCTGCGTAGTGAGTTGGGCTACGTGTTCGACCACGCGACGCCGATCGGCGAGGTGGTGCTCGATTCGCCAACGCACTTTCGGATCGAAGGCGACTTTCGGGGCGCGGCGGCACACGCGGGAATCCGCCCGGAGGATGGGCGCAGCGCGATCCTGGCGGCGGCGCGGGCGATCGCCTCGCTGCGGGTCGGGCGCCTGGATGAGCAGACGACGGTGAACGTCGGCACGATCGCGGGCGGCACGGCGATGAACGTGGTGCCGGAGCGCTGCACGGTGGTGGCGGAGGTGCGCAGCATGCAGGACGAGCGCGCGGAGCAAGTCGTGGCCGAGGTGGTGGAAGCGATGCAGCGGGCGGCGAACCTGCCGGAGTGCGAGTGCGACGTGGACGTCGCGGTGCAGCGCACGTTCTCGGGGTTTCACCTCTCGCCCTCGCGACGCGCAGTGCGCGCGGGCGAGGCGGCGCTGCGCGCCTGTGGCTATGAGCCGGTGCGGATCGCAAGTGGGGGCGCCTCTGACGCGAACGAGCTGCTGGTGCAGGGCGTAGAAGTCGTGAACCTGGCAAACGGCACCGAGCGCAACCACGAGCCAGAGGAGCGCGTTAGCGTGCAGGCGCTGGAAGGGATGCTCGAGGTCGGGCTGGCGCTGTTGGACGCGGCGGCAGCGGAGTCCGCGGCGGCTGAGCCATCGCGGGACGCGGCGCGCTAGGTTCGACCCACGATGCTGAAGCTGCGCCGCGCGATCGTGGTCGATGTGGGGATGGCCAGTGGTGCCGAGCAGCGCCTGACGGTCGAGCTGACCGATGCGCCCGGCGCGGGCCGGGCTGCGATCGCCGACGTGGGTCTACTGGGAGCGGCGGAGCTGGGTGACGAGCTAATCGTGAACGTGCAGGCGCTCGATCTGGGCCTGGGCTCGGGGGGCTTTGACGTCGTGCACGTAAACCTCACACGCGGCCTGGACGCCACGCCGGCGAAGTCGGCGCACGTGATGAAGCTGAACTACACGAGCCTGCAGCACACGGTGGCGCCGGTGGAGGAGCAGGGGGTTCCGGCGAGCGAAGGACGCTTGGAGCTGCCGCTTGAGCGACCGGTGGCCGTGCTCGCGCTGCACGGGCAGCTCGCCGCGGTGGCCTGGGCCTTCGCGCAGGGCGCCCCGGGACGGACCTTGGGCTATGTGCAGACCGAGGGTGGGGCGCTGCCGGGCGGCCACTCGCGCACGGTTGTAGAGCTGCGCGAACGCGGCCTGCTGGCGGGCCACGTGACCGCGGGCGCGGCATTCGGGGGCGAGGGCGAGGCGATCACGACCGCGGGCGCGCTGCACCATGGCCTGCGGGTGTTGGGCTGGGACGCTGCGATCTGCGGCCCGGGTCCGGGGATCGTGGGCTCGGGTTCGGCGTTGGGGCACGGCGGGATCGCGGCGCTTGACTCGGCACACGCGGCGCTGGCGCTCGGGGCGAGGACACTGATCGTGGCGCGGATGTCCTCGGGCGATGAGCGCCCGCGCCACCGCGGTATCTCCCATCACACGCTGACGGTGTTGGACCTACTGCTGGAGCCCGTGACGGTGGCGCTACCCGCGGGGATGCGCTCGCCCGTGGGCTCGGACCTGCGCGCGGGGCTGGGGGCGGTGTTCGGGGCGGGGGGCGCGGACACGGCGACGGCAACCCGCAGCCGCCCGGCACTCGCGACCGACGTCGAGCGCCCGGCGCGAATCACGCGCCACGATTGGCGTCGGGCGACCGTGGATCTCCCGGCCTATGCGGCCTCGGGGCTGCCGGCGAGAACGATGAACCGCACGCTGTCGCAGGACCCCCTGTTCTTCGGGGCTGCGCTCGCGGGGGGCGGGGCGCTGGTGGAGCTTGCCGCGCTGGCGGCACGGCCATGAGCTTTGAGGCGCTAGGGGGCGAGAGCCTCTACAAAGGCAAGATCGTGGACGTGCGGGTGGAGCGCTTCCGCCACGCCGATGGTGAGGAGGTCACGCGCGAGATCGTGCGCCACCAGGGGGCGGTGGCGGTGGTGGCCTACGACGAGCAGCGGGTATGGCTGGTACGCCAGCCGCGCGAGGCCGTGAACGAGCCGGCGCTGTTGGAGATCCCCGCAGGCCGTCTTGACGTGCCGGGGGAGGCGCCGCTGGCGGCGGCGCAGCGCGAGCTGGCGGAGGAGATCGGCAAGGGGGCGGAGCGCTGGGCGTCGATCGTGACCTACTACACGGGCGCGGGCTTCACCGACGAGCGGGTGCACCTGTTCGAGGCCACCGACCTGCACGAGGCACACGCGGAGAGCGAGGAGAACGAGCGCATCGAGCTGGTGCCGTGGTCACTTGCGCAATTGGACGATGCGCTAGGAGAGTGTCGTGATGCAAAGACGCTGATCGGCCTCTGCTGGCTGGCGCGCCGGCTGAACGCCTGATTGCACCACCAAGGAGGCGAGCGCTCAGACGCGAAGCTCCAAGGGTGAGCGCGGCACCATCAATTGCTTCTCCGCCGCTGCTCGAGGCCTCCGCACGCGGTGGGATCGAGTCGCTGCTGTTGGACTTCCTGGCCTACCTGGAGTTGGAGCGAGGTCTCTCGCGCAACACGCTGGAGGCCTATCGCTCTGACCTCTTGCAGTTCGGGAGCTTTTTGGAGCGCGGGGGCGTGCGTGTCACCGAGGCTACGCACGGTGACCTAGCGGCCTTCATCTCAGGGCTCTCGGGCGGCCGGCCTGGCCTGGGCGCGGCATCGGCGCAAGCGCCCCGTCCCGCGGCGGCGGCGACGCTGGGGCGCAAGGTGGCGTGCCTGCGCTCCTTCTATCGCCACCTACGTCGTGAGGGCCTGATCGAACACGACCCCACGGCGGATCTGCACGGCCCGCGCAAGACCCAGCGCCTGCCGCGGGTGCTTACGCGCGGCGAGGTGACGCAGCTGCTGCGGGAGCCGAAGGGCACGGCGCCGCTGGCGCTTCGCGACCGCGCGATCTTGGAGCTGATGTACGCGTGCGGCCTGCGCGTGTCGGAGGTGACGGGCCTGGAGCTGGCGGACGTGGACGTGCGGGAGGGGATGCTGTGCGCGCGGGGGAAGGGCTCGAAGGAACGCTTGGTGCCCGTGGGCAGGGAGGCGATCGCGGCCCTGAACGCCTACACGGCACGTGGGCGCCCGCCGCTGCTGGGCACGCGCACGGAGTCGAAGCTGTTCGTGAACCGCCGGGGCGGGGGGCTGACCCGCCAGGGCCTCTACAAGATCGTGCAGGGCCACGCGCGCGGGGCGGGCCTGGAGGATCGGATGAGCCCACACACGCTGCGCCACTCCTTCGCAACGCACCTGCTGGCGGGTGGCTGCGATCTGCGCTCGCTGCAGGAGATGCTGGGCCACGCGGACCTGGCGACGACGCAGGTCTACACGCACCTTTCAGCGGAGCGGCTGAAGGACGCCTACTTCAGCGCGCACCCGCGAGCCTCCTCACGCTGAGCGAGATGCAACCGGCGCGGGCGATCGTGGTGGTGATGGACGCGTGCGGGGTGGGCGCGCTGCCGGATGCAGCTGCCTACGGCGATGCGGGCACGAACACGCTGGCACACGTGGCCGAGGCGGTGGGGGGCCTGCGGCTGCCAGCGTTGCAGTCGCTGGGGCTAGGCTCGATCGTGCCACTGCTGGGCGTGCCGCCTACCCCCGGGCCGGGGATCCACGGCCGCCTGCACCCGTTGGGCCCGGGCAAGGATTCGGCGACGGGCCACTGGGAGCTGATGGGGGCGGTACTGGAGTATCCGCTGCCGACTTACCCCGAGGGCTTTCCACCGGCGGTGATCGCCCGCCTGACCCAAGCGATGGGCTACGAGGTGATCTGCAACCAGCCTTACAACGGGATCGCGGCGATCGAGGACTTCGGCTCCGAGCACTTGCGCACGGGCGCGCTGATCCTCTACACCTCCCAGGACTCGGTGCTGCAACTGGCGGCGCATATCGAGCGCGTGTCGGCAGAGGAGCTGTATCGAGCTTGCGAAGCGGCGCGTGCGGCGATGAGGGGCGAGCACGGGGTGGGTCGCGTGATCGCGAGACCCTTCGCGGGCGAGGAGGGGGCGTTCGAGCGCACGGAGGGCCGGCATGACTTCGCGCTTAAGCCGCCGGGACGGACCTATCTTCAGGAGCTCGAGCGCGACGGGGTGGAGGTCCATGGCGTGGGCAAGGTCAACGATCTGTTCGCGGGGGTGGGCGTGACACATACCCATCCGGGCGCCTCGAATGCGGAGGCGCTGTCGAACGTGGAGGCCCTGCTGGAGCAGTTGGAGGGCGGGTTCGTGTTCGCGAACCTGATCGAGACGGATCAGATCTATGGACACCGCAAGGACGTGGAGGGCTTCGCGGCGGCGTTGCGAGAACTGGACAAGCAGATAGCTCGTTGGCTCCCGCGGCTGCGCGCGCGCGATCTGCTGATCCTGACGGCGGATCACGGGGTGGACCCAAGCCACGCGGGCACCGATCACACGCGCGAGCACGCGCCGCTGTTGGCGATTACGGGTGAGCTGGTTACGGGTCTGGCACTGGGCGGAGACGGGGGTAGGAGAGATCGAGATCAAGATCGAAACCGGGTCGGGCTGCGCCACGACGGCCCACTCGCGGATGTGGGCGCCAGCGTGCTGCAGTGGCTGAGTGGACGGCGCGCTCGGGAGCTGCCGGGGGAGGCGTTCATAAGCTAGGCAGGTGCCGGAGCTTCCAGAGGTCGAGACGATCAGGGGTCAGCTGGCTCCGCTGGTGGAGGGGAGGACGCTGCGGCGGATCGAGATCCTCGACTCGCGCTGGCCGCGGCCACTGGCCCCGGAGGAACTCTCGGCGGCGCTGGAGGGCCGCAAGATCGAGTCGCTGAGCAGGCGCGGTAAGTACCTGCTGTGGCAGTTCGGCGGGGACGTGCACCTGGCTCAGCACCTGCGGATGACGGGCGCGGTGCTGCTTGACCCGAAGCCGGAGCCGATCCACACGCGGGTGCGGATCGACCTGAAGCCGAAACGTCGTCTGGTGATCGTGGACCCGCGGCGCTTCGGCACGGGGGAGCTGCTGTTGGGGAGCGAGGCGCTGGATCGGTTCCTGGATGCCCGCCTGGGCGTGGAGCCGTTTGACGAGGCGTTCACGGCCGAGCATTTACAGGCGCTGGCGCGGGGGCGCAGCGCCCCGATCAAGGCGTTCCTGCTGGATCAGCGGCGGATCGCGGGGGTGGGGAATATCTATGCGGATGAGGCACTGTTTCGCGCCTATGTACACCCGCTGCGCGCGGCGGGAAAGCTGACGCGCGAGCAGTACGGGCTACTGCGCGAGGGCGTGGTGGCGGCGCTGAGCGCGGGAATTGACGCGCGCGGGGCATCGATCGATGACTTCCGTCATGTCGATGGGGTGAAGGGCGCCTTCCAGGACCAGTTCTTGGTGCATCTGCGCGAGGGCGAGCCATGCGTGCGCTGCGGGAGCACGATCGTGAAGATGGTGGTGGGCGGGCGCGGGACCTATGTGTGCGAGACCTGCCAACCGCGGCCCCGTCGGACGCGGATGGGGGCACGAGTGCTGGGGGCGGGTCGCTAGGCGGCGAGCAGCTCGTCGAGCTCGCCGCTGTCGATGGCCCGCTGCACCTCGGCGTAGCCGCCGATGAGTCGATCGTCGACCAGCACTTGGGGAAAGCTCATCATCCCGGTCCTGCGCGCGAGCTCGACACGGCCGGCGGGGTCCTTGGAGAGGTTGACCTCCGCGAACTCGACCTCGCGCGCCTTGAGCAGTCCCTTGACGCGGGTGCAGAAGGAGCAGGGGTCGGTCGTGTATACGGTGACCTTGCGCATTACTTCATTAAATATAGGGAGAATTCAGGACCCCACGGGTATCCCCGCATCCGGGTTCGGTCAACGCCGAGGAGGCGCCTAGACTCGATAGGTCATGGGCAGAGCGGTCAAGACGGAGGCGGTGGTGCTGCGCTCGATGCGCTACGGGGAGGCGGATCGGATCCTGCACCTGTACACGCCGGGGCGTGGTCGGGTGGGTGCGATCGCGAAGGGCGTGCGCCGGGCTCGCAGTCGCTTCGGCGGGCGCTTGGAGCCGTTCTTCAGGCTGCGGATCGAGTTGCACGAAGGCCGCGGCGAGCTGTTGACGGTGACGGGGGCGGAGACCGTGGACGGCTACCGGCGCCTGCGCGAAGACGCGCGCGCGCTGGATGCGGCGGCGCGGGCGTGCGACGCGGTGGGTCGCCTGTTCGAGACGACTGAGCCGCACCCGGGCGTGTTTAACCTGCTGTGCCGCGTGCTCTCGCTGCTAGATGAGCAGGCGGGGGGCAGGGCGCCGGCACAGGGGGCGCCGATCGCGGCGCGCTCGGGGGCGCTGGCGTTTCGCCTGAAGCTGTTGCTCGCGGCGGGCCTGGCGCCCCAGCTGAGCGCTTGCGCTTCCTGCGGCGAGCCCGAGGGGCTCGTGGGCTTCTCGGGCGCGGCGGGTGGGGTGGTATGCGGGGCTTGCGAGGCGGCCTCGTTCCCGCTGGAGGAGCAGGCCTACCGCTTCATGACCGAGGCCTTCGGGGCGCCACTGAACCAGGCGCCGCAGGCGCCGGAGCCGGCGCTGGGACAGGTGGAGCGCGCGATTTCGGCGACGCTCGAGCACCACGCGCATTTGCGGTTGATGCCGGCCACGGCCCGCGCAGCCTGAGCGCCCGGTATCTTGCCCGCTGTGCAGGAGGGTCAGCCGATCGCATACCAAATGCTCGAGGAGGGCGTGCCGGTGCTGTCCTCGGACGGCAAACAGGTTGGGACCGTGGGCGCGGTCTTGAGCGCGCCCGAGAAGGATGTGTTCCACGGCCTCTTGATCAAGATGCCCGAGCACGGCATCCGTTTTCTGGAGGCGGCCTCGATCGCCTCGATCCACGAACGCGGGGTCGACCTGCGGATCGACTCCGATGCGGCGGCGGCGCTGCCGCCGCCTGAGCACGCGGCCCCGGTCTACGACGAGGACCCGTCCAAGCAGCAGGGCTGGCGCCATTGGGTAAACGCGCTCACGGGCCGCGGCGACTGGGATCGCGGGGCACGCTGAGCGCAGGTTGCTCGCGCTTGCGCGGGCGGTGGCACACAACGTCGCCGAGATCGCTGGAGGCCACTCGCGGGTGGTGGGGTGGCGGGTTCGGAATGCGGGGTCCTTGGACGGCCGCGCACGCTGCCAGAATCGAAGGATGAGCGCAACCGAGCAGCTCGAGACGGTGGCTAGCGCGTTCGCGGGGCGGGTGCGCGAGCAGGAGCAGCGCCTGCTCTCGCCGCTGGCGGCGCGCTCCTACCCGGCGCAGCGCCTACATGCGGAGCAGGACTGCTCGCTGCGCACGCCGTTTCAACGCGACCGCGATCGGATCGTGCACAGCAAGGCGTTTCGCCGCCTGACACACAAGACACAGGTGTTCGTGGCGCCGCGCGGGGACCATTACCGCACGCGTCTGACTCACACGCTGGAGGTGACGACGATCTCGCGCACGGTGGCGCGAGCGTTGCGCCTGAACGAGGACCTGGTGGAGGCGATCGGCCTGGGTCACGACCTGGGGCATCCGCCGTTTGGGCACATCGGCGAGGAGGTGCTGGATGACTGCCTGAAAGCGCGCTTCGGGCTGGACTTTCGCCACTACGAGCACTCGCTGCGGGTGGTGGACGATCTGGAGCGGGCGGGGCGGGGGCTGAACCTGTCGGAGCAGGTGCGCGAAGGGATCGTGCGGCACTCCAGCCGCGCGCCGCTTCCGCAGACGCTCGAGGGCCAGATCGTGCGGGTGATCGACCGCGTGGCCTATATCAACCACGACATCGACGACGCGGTACGGGCGGGCCTGTTGCGCGAGCAGGACCTGCCCGCGGAGCCGATCGCGGTGCTGGGGGAGAGCGGCTCTGAGCGGATCGACGCGCTGGTGCACGACATGGTGGAGCACTCCGAGCGAGCGGGCGAGATCGCCCAAGGGCCGCGGGCGGGGCCGGCGATGATGGCGCTGCGGGACTTCATGTTCGAGCGCGTCTACCTGGGTCCTGCGGTACGCGCGGAGCATCGACGGATCGCGGGCGTGGTGCGACGCTTGTTCGAGCACTACGTGGAGCAGCCCGGCGAGCTGCCGGGGGCCCCGGAGGGTGGCTTCGCGAGCGAGCGCGAGCTGGCTCAGGGCGTGACGGATTACCTGGCGGGGATGACGGATCGCTACTGCATCAGGCGCTTCACGGAGCTAGAGGTGCCACAGGCGTTTGCCCGCTAGCGTGCGGTAGATGGCGCTGTATACGAACGAGTCGAAGGATCGCGTACGCGAGGCGGTGGACTTCGTTGAGCTTGTCTCAGCCCGCACGGAGCTGCGCCGCTCGGGTCCGGCGCGGATGGAGGGGCTGTGCCCATTTCACGATGAGCGCACGCCCTCGTTTGGGATCGACCCGGGCCAGAAGGTCTACCACTGCTTCGGCTGTCAGGCCTCGGGGGATGTGTTTACGTTCGTGCAGGAGACCGAGGGCGTGGACTTCAAGGGCGCGCTGGAGTTGCTGGCGGAGCGCTACGGGGTTGAGCTGCAGCGCGAGCAGGAGGACCCGCGCGAGGCGGAGCGCCGCCGCCGCCGCGAGCGGCTGCTGGAGCTGTTGAAGCGGACGGCGGCCTACTACGAGCGTTACCTGTGGGAGTCGAGCGAGGCCAAGCGCGCGCGGGAGTACCTGGCGGAGCGGGGTCTGGGCGAGGCGATCCTGCGCGAGTTCCGCGTGGGTTATGCCCCGAGCGCCTGGGATCGCGTGCTGCTGGCCTCGCGTCGGGGAGGCTTCTCCGAGCGCGAGCTCTACGACACGGGCCTGGCGCAGCGTTCGAAGCAGAACGGGCAGGCCTATGACCGCTTTCGGGGGCGGATCATGTTCCCGCTGACGGACGTGCGCGGGCGCGTGCTGGGCTTCGGCGCGCGGGCGATGCGCGAGGATCAGAAACCGAAGTACCTGAACACCTCGGATAACGAGATCTACCACAAGGGCCTGCATCTGTATGGCTCAGATCTGGCCCGCGCGCACGCGACGCGGGCGGGGTCGGTGATGTTGTGTGAGGGTTACACCGATGCGATCGCCCTGCATCAGGCGGGGATGCGCAACGCGGTGGGGCTGATGGGTACGGCCTTGACGGGCGAGCAGGTGGGCGAGCTCTCGCGGATGGCGCAGACTGTGCTGTTGGCGCTGGACGCAGACAGCGCGGGACAGGAGGCGATGCTGCGGGCCTCGGGTCTGGCGGCGAAGCGCAACCTGGAGCTGCGGGTGGTGCCGCTGCCGGCGGGCGCGGACCCCGCGGAGATGCTGCAGCGCGACGGTGCGCAGGCGATGACGGATGCGGTGGCGGCTTCGGTGCCGTTCGTGCGCTTCCGCGTGGAACGGGTGCTGGCCAGCGGCGATCACTCAAGCCCGGAGGGACAAGACCGGATGATCGACGAGCTACGCCCGGTCTTCGCGCAGCTGGCGCCGGGGGCAATGCGGATGGAGCTGACACGGATGGTCTCGGGGCGCCTGGCAGTGCCCGAGAGCGTGCTGGAGCAGCGGCTCGCGGCGGCACCCGCCGCGCCCGCAGCAGGGACTACACCTAGGCGTAGGGAGGGCTCGCAGCCGGTCGAGGCACAGGCGGACACGCGCAGCGGGGGCGGACCGAGCGAGAAGCGGTCCGGCAACGGGCGGAGCCGATCGTCGTCGGGTCGCGGGGATGCGGAGCGAGCGTTCCTGGCGTTGTGCCTCGCGGCACCGGAGGAGGGGGCGGCGATGCTGGCGAGCGTCGATGTCTCCGAAGACTTTTCCAGCGATCTACTGCGGCGCGCGGCACGCCATCTGGCGGCGGGCGATTTGCGCGAGCCGCTGGCGCCGGGAAACGGCGACACGAATCTGGACGAGGACCCCGAGCTAAAGCGCCTGATCGCGGAGCTGATCGTGGAAGGCGGGCGCGAGACCGTGGCCAAGCCCGCGAAGCTCGAGGCGCAACGCCTGCAGCTCGAGGTCGCGCGCCTAGACCGGCAGATCGCCCGCGCGCGCAGTCAGCAGAGCGGTGACGTGAGCGCGTTGGCGAGCGAGCGCGCAGAGCTTAAGCGCCAGTTTGACCGCGCCTACGGCCGTGTGCTGGAGGAGACGGGCGAGAAGGAGTTCTGAGGAGGCCCGGCGACCCGCCCGTCAGAGCGTTGTGTCCCAAGCGCCGTAGACAATCCGGTGCATGGATCGCGCGATGTTGGAGGGGTTGCTGGGGGAGGGCCTGTCGCTGGCGGAGATCGGCCGTCGGGTCGGGCGGCATGAATCGACGGTGGCGTATTGGCTGCGGAGGTATGGGCTACAGGCCAACAACGCGCCTCGGCAGGCTGCCAGAGGCGAATTGACGCGGGCGCAACTGGAGCCGTTGGTTGACCGCGGGCTTACGATCGCCGAAATCGCGGATCAACTGGATCGAAGTCGGACAACGGTCCGTCACTGGCTGCAACGACACAGGCTGACGACGAAGAGCACGCGCGGGCGTCGACGCTCGCCGCAGGCGCGCGCGGCCAGGGAGGCAGGACTGGTGGTCGTAACGATGATCTGCCGCAGGCACGGTGAGACCCCATACGTGCTCGACGGGCGCGGCTATTACCGTTGCCGTCGCTGCCGCGCCGACGCAGTATCGCGTCGTCGTCGCAGGATGAAGGAGATTCTGGTGTGCGAGGCGGGCGGCGTGTGCGTTATCTGCGGCTATGCAGGGAACATGCGGGCTCTGCATTTCCACCACGTGAACCCGGCCGAGAAGCGCGTGGAAATCAACGCCAAGGGGGTGGCGCTCGCATTGGAGAGCCTCCGCGCCGAGGCTCGCAAGTGCGTGCTTCTGTGCTCTAATTGCCATGCTGAAGTAGAGGATGGAGCCGTCTCCATTCCAGTCGTTAGGCTGGAGCGGGTCGCGAAGCATCCGCCCGATCCGGGGTAGCTCAATTGGCAGAGTATTCGGCTGTTAACCGAACGGTTGTGGGTTCGAGTCCCACCCCCGGAGTTCGTCACGCAGCAGCGCCGAGTGGCCGCGAGTAGTCGGCGAGGAGCGTGGGCACCGGCTCCTCGCGCCCACGCGCCTCGAGCTCGAGGCGCTGCGCGTCGGGCAGCTGCTGGCCTAGATCGTCGAGCAGGTCAGCGGCGACGATCGGCTGGCCCGCTTTGGCGTTGGACTGCATCCGCGCGGCAACGTTGACGGCGTTGCCGAGGGCGGTGAAGTCGACGACGGCGGAGCCGACGTTGCCGACGTAGGCGTGGCCCGCGTTGAGGCCGACGCCGACCGGCAGCCAGGAGCCCCGCGGCCGAGCCATAGCCAACGGCTCGCAGCAGGTCGGTCGCGGCGGCGAGCGCCTTACGCCGGTAGTCGGGGCCGGCGACCCCGGGGGTAAAGAGCGCCATCGCCTCGTCGCCGATCAACTTGTCGATCAGGCCGTCGTGGCGCAGGATCGCCTCGGTGGCGGTGCTGTGGAACCGATTCAAGAGCTTGGCGTAGTCGCCGGCGCCGACCCCCTCCGTGAGCCCGCGCCGAAGGGACGTGGCGCCAGAAGCGGCCGGCCATGTTCATGCTGCCGTGGCCCTCGATGAGAGTCGTCTGCCATGCCTCGCTCTGGTCGTGCTCAGCCGAGTGCATAGGCGGATTCTCTCACGGGCTCGCAAGCCCCTCCACGAGCCGCGCGGCCGTTGTGCCCGCATCGTGTACCCGCGCCCAATCGCCCAGCTCGCGCGCGCGAACGCCGATCGAAGGGTCGGCCAGCGCCCGCTCGACGGCGAGTCGCAGCACACGGGGCGTAACGAATCTCCGCGGGATCCGTACGCCCGCACCGGACCAGTCCAGGCGGGCGGCGTTCTCGTTCATGTCGCCGATCGCGGGACAGGCAACGACAGCGCAGCCGCTGGAGAGTGCGCGCACGAGCGTGCCGTGACCCGCGTGGCAGACCACGACATCGCACATGGGCATGGTTCGCGCGTAGGAGACCCAGTCGACCAGGCGGGTGTTCTCAGACACGGGCAGCGGGCGGGGTGGCAGCCGCCGATTCCAAGTCCCCAGCACCCGCACGGGCGCGTCCGCGAGGCCCCGCAGCGCCGCGGTCAGCATCCTGTGCTCGCTGTCTTGGGCCGTCGAGGGCGCGATCAGGACCAACGGGTCATTGCCGGGCGGCAGCTGCACCTCGGCGGTGGGCGGCTCCCACATCAGCGGGCCAACCACATGCTGGTTCTCGGCCCAGGTGCGGGGGTACTCGAGTTGCGGAAACGTCGCCACCAGCGTGAGCTCGCGGCTGAGACCGCCATGGACATAGGACTGCGGCGGCAGCCCGACCCGCGCTCGCGCGTCGTTCAGCTCGTTGCGCCCCAGCTCCAACCCGCGATCCACCTGCCCCTGTGCTCGTCGCCAGAATGCGCGCCCGAGTCGGCTGCGGGGCATGCGCGCGCCGAGCGAATAGATCGGAAAGTCGCGCGCGCTGTGTGGGTGTACGTGGGGGATCAGGGTCGCGCGCGGCACACCCTCCAACTCCGCAGCCAGCGCGGGCGCCAGCGTGAGGATGTCCGCGACCACCGCGTGCGGGCGC
The DNA here is from genome assembly GCA_963697725.1 of uncultured Solirubrobacteraceae bacterium. Taxonomy (GTDB): domain Bacteria; phylum Actinomycetota; class Thermoleophilia; order Solirubrobacterales; family Solirubrobacteraceae; genus Palsa-744. Next base: position 1,839,990 of record OY969096.1, on the reverse strand, counting down.
AGCTCACTCACCAGTGGGCGCGTGTCCAGCGTGGCGTGCACGACCGCCTCGTAGAAGTCAAGCGGCTCGGGTCCCTGCGGAAAGACTTGATACTCGGGCGCATTCGCGAACTTCATGCCCTCGGCCTCGACGTGCTCGCGCCAACGCGTCCATGTCTGCAACGTCACATCGTGGCCGCGCGCCACGAGCGCACGGCCCAACGCGATCATCGGGAAGGCGTGGCCAGGGTCGCCAAAGGCGCCCAGCAGCAGGCGCTTGGGCTTCGGGCGATCTGCCTTGCCCGCTCCAGACGCTTGGGCCTCGGTCAGGCCGGGCACCGTTGCTTCAGGCGGCCAGCTCGGCGACCAGGCGCAGTTGCTCCAGGCGCTCGGCTGCCGTGAAGGCGATCGGCGTCACGCCCAGCGTGCCTACGCCCGCGTCGCGATAGACCGCCAGACGCTCGCGCACCACCTCGGGCGGGCCGCACAGTGAGACCGTGTCGATCAGCGCATCTGGAATCGCCGCCATGGCCTCCTCGCGCTTACCTTCCAGGTAGAAGTCCTGGACTGTTTTGGCCTCGGCCTCGAAGCCGTAGCGGGAGACGAGCTGGTTGTAGAAGTTCTGCTTGCGCGAACCCATGCCGCCCACGTAGAGGGCGATGAACGGCCGCATCGCATCGCGCGCGGCCTGCAGGTCCTCGGTCACGAACACGTTCACCGTCGGCGCGATGTCGAAGTTCTCGAGCGATTTGCCCGAACGCTCCGCGCCTTCCTGCAGCAGCGGGCGCAGCTCCGAGACGTGCTCGGGGCTGAACAGCGTGGGGATCCAACCGTCGGCGATCTCGCCCGCGAGCGCCGTGTTCTTGGGGCCGATCGCCGCGAGGTAGATCGGGATTTGCTCCTGCACCGTGGAGATCGTCAGCTTCAGCGCCTTGCCGGGTCCGTCGGGCAGCGGCAGCTCCAGCGTCTCTCCGTGGAAGTCCACGCGCTCGCGCGAGAGCGCCATACGCACGACCGCGACGTACTCGCGGGTGCGCTGTAGTTGTTTCGCGAAGCGCTGCCCGTGCCAGCCCTCGGCGACCTGCGGGCCCGAGGAGCCGATCCCGCAGATCATGCGCCCGTTCGAGAGCTGGTCGATCGTGGCCGCGGTCATCGCGGTCATCGCCGCGGAGCGAGCAGGCATCTGGAAGATGCCCGAGCCCAGGCGGATCCTCGAGGTCTGTCCTGCCAGCCAAGCCAGCACGGTGGCGGTGTCTGAGCCGTAGGCCTCTGCCGCCCAAACGGAGTCATAGCCCAGGCGCTCGGCCTCTTGGACGATGTTCAGCTGGTCCTCTGAGCTGAGGCCCAGGCCCCAGTAGCCAATGTGCACGCCGAGCTTCATGTGCAAATTTCCTTTCAGCCCGAGGGTTTCGTTGCGGGGTGAAGACGCGCCGCCTACGCTTGGCTGCGCGCCCACCGGCGGCTGATCGTCACCGCCGACAGCGCCACACCCTATGGGAATTCGTCATCAATCCTCCAATCGCCGCATCGAGGACCTGCGCCTGACGATCGACTGCCTGCCCGTCGCGACCCGCGAAGCAATGCTCGAGGGCGTGCGCGGCGCGCAGACCATCATCGTTGGCGCGTATACCGACGGCCACGGGGGCGTCTGCCCGATGCTCGCGGCGCATCGTCGTGGAGGGCGCACCAACTTCCTTTCCTTCGCCCGCGCTTGGGATCGCTTCACGCACGCGGGCCGCAGTGCCCGTGCCGCGACACGGCGCGAGCGCTCGATTCTCGTGCGCCAACTCGAAGGCAGCCTTATGTGCGCGGCAGATGTCGATCTGGACCGGGCGATCCAGGAGCACCGCGGCGTCGTCCGTCGTCGCCAGCGCGATGCGCGTGATCCCAGCGGCGAGATCGTGGTACGGCGCAGAGGGAGACGTTTCCGGCGCAACAAGCATGGGGGAGACGCCACCACGAGCGAGACCGAGCGACAGTCCCCGCTGTCGCCGGTCTCTGCGCGATAGGCGCCTACAGCGAGTCGCCGGGGCGGATGAACATGATCTCCGGTACCACGCACGCGGGCGAGGTCTTCAGCAGGTAGCGCACCGACTCCGCGATGTCCTGTGGCGTGATCATCTCCTCCGCCGAGATCTGGCCCTTGATGAACTCCGTCATCGGCGTGTCCACGAACGCCGGGCACAGCGCCGTGGACTTGATGCCCTGCTTGCCGAGTTCCTTGTTCATCGCTTCGGTCCAGCCCACCACGCCGTGCTTCGTGGCCGAGTAGACCGCGAGCCAGCCCTCCGCGCGCTTGCCCGAGATCGAGGAGGTGTTCACGACCAGGGCGTTTTTGTGCTCGGCCGCGGCCTCCGTCAGCATCGCGACCGTCTCCCGGTAGAACAGCACGATCGAGCGCAGGTTGATGTCCAGCTGCATGTCCAGGCGCTTGGTCTCGATCTCGCCCACCAGCGAGCCCACGCCCACGCCCGCGTTGTTCACCAGCACGTCCAGGCGCCCGTAGCGGTCGCGGTGCGTCGCCACGATCCGCTGGATCTCCGCCTCGTCCGCCACGTTCGCGGCCACGCCCTGCACCTCGAAGCCGTCCTCCGCCAGCCCCGCCACCGCGGCGTCCAGCTTCTCGGGGCGACGGGCCGCCATCGTGATCGCAAAGCCTTCCTCGCCCAGCACCCTCGCGATCGCCAGTCCGATCCCGCTCGAGGCCCCCGTCACGATCGCTGCACGCTCTGCCATTTGCTGTCCCTTCCTCCAGATTTCGCACGTCGCGTCCCGACCGGCCGCGCCGCCTCGGCGCCGCCCCACGGACGGCGGTCGTGAGCATTCCACATCTCGCTGGTAGCTTCTGCGGACCGGCCTTGGCCGGCCGCGCTCGGGCCCTGTGTCCGCATGCGCGCGGGCCCGTAGCTCAGTTGGTTAGAGCTGCCGACTCATAATCGGTAGGTCCCTGGTTCGAGTCCAGGCGGGCCCATCGCGAACCAGCCCGGAATCTCGGGCTGTTTCGTTTCCAACGAGTCTGCGTAGCGGTCTCGGCGACGTCGGCGCGTCGCTCGAACTCAACGCAGACCGCGCTCAAGATCGGGCTAGACGAATGATTCTGCCTCGCGTAGAGTCATCTGCATGTCCGACGACAACGGTACCGCGACAGCAGATTCCGGCGGTTCAAAGAAGCTGAGCTGCTTCGTTATCTCGGCGTTCGGAACGACGCAAGAGGACAAGCGAGCTCGTACCCAGGTGCTGAAGCATCTTGTCGGAAAGGTGTTGAGCCCTCGCGGGTATGACGTTGTGCGTGCCGATCAAATCGCAGATGAAGGCTTGATCACCAACCACATCATCGAACACCTGCTCGAGGACGATCTCGTCGTTGCCGACCTCACTGGCCTGAATCCCAACGTGTTCTACGAGATGGCGGTGCGCCACGCAGCGCGCAAGCCAATCGTGCATCTGATCACGCATGGTGTGTCGATCCCGTTCGATGTCGCGAATATGCGGGCGGTGCAGTACGCGCTTGATGACCCCGACCGGCTTGAGGAAGCCCAAAAGGAGCTAAAGGAAAAGGTCAAGGCAATCGAGGACTCCCAATGGAAGGCTGCCCCCAACCCGATCACCTCCGTCCGGAATGTCGCGATTCTTCGTGAAAGCGAGGAGCCCGAGACTCGCGAGGTAGGGGAGGTCCTGGCCGCGGTAAATGAGCTTCGGGATGAAGTACAGACCCTCAATCGAAGGGTGACTCCACCGGGTGACGCGACCCGTCGCCTGCGAGAGGCCGCCGCGGCTCAGATAGTGGTCGATGACAGGATCCGCCGCCTGGTCACAGGGGTCGGAGGGAAGCCCTGCACTTTCGAGGAGATCGTCGAAGAAACGAACGCGCCTTCTGCGATTGTGCTCCGCCGCCTAGAAACGATGGAGGCTGCAAAAGAGGTGTACCAGCTCAAGAACGGAACCTGGTCGGACACTCCGTTCTGAGCGTTCGTCGCCGGCAACGGGTGGCAGCCGGCCCTCATCGCACACCGTGGCACGCAGCGTTAGGGCGCCCCCGGAGACTCCGCGGACGCCGAACCGGCCACCACTCCTAGCGCACCCACTCCTGAATGCGGCTGTTCCCAGGATCGGTAACCCAGACATCACCTTTCCCATCGAGCGCGAGCCCGATCGGGAAGCTGAAGCTGAACTGACCAGCGCCGGAGCCCACGGAGCCGAACTTGGTCTCGTATTCGCCTTTTTCGCTGAAGACCTCGACGCGATCGTTGCCGTTGTCGGCGACCCAGACGTTGCCGCCGGCGTTGACGGCGATCCCGTAGGGGTGTGAGAGCTGTCCGTTGCCGGAGCCTTCGGAGGCGAACTCGCGGACGTATTCCCCTTTTTCGTTGAACTCCTCGATCCGGCTGTTGGGCCAGTCAGCGACCCACAAATCACCCTTGGCGTCGATCGCGAGATCCTGTGGTTCGCCGATCTGCCCGGCGCCCGTGCCTTTCGAGCCGACGGTTTTGAGGTATTCCCCTTTTTCGTTGAACTCCTCGACCCGGCCGTGATAGGTGTCGGCGACCCAGACGTTGCGGTGCGAGTCGATGGCGATGCCTTCGGTTTCGCCGAGCTGACCGGGTTCGGAGCCGGGGGTACCAAAGGCTTTGAGGTATTCGCCTTTTTCATTGAACTCCTCGACCCGGCTGTTGCCGGTGTCGGCGACCCAGAGGTCCCCGAATTCGTCGAGGGCGAGCGAAGACGGTCTCGTCAGTTGTCCCGCACCAGAGCCGACTGTCCCAAAGGCTTTGAGGTATTCCCCTTTTTCGTTGAACTCCTCGATCCGGTTGTTGCCGCGGTCGATCGCCCAGAGGTTGCCTTTCGGATCGAGGACGACGTTGCCGGGGTGGTTGAACTGTCCGGAGCCGGAGCCGGCACTCCCGAAGGCTCCGAGATAGCTCGGCGGGTAGGACGGGGCAACCCACTTCTGCACGCGGGAATTGCTCGTGTCGGTGACCCAAACATCGCCTTTGCCGTCGACGGTCACGCCGACGGGAAAGCTGAAAAGGAACTGCGCCGTGCCGGACCCCGCGGTGCCGAACCTCGTCTCGTATTCGCCTTTTTCGCCGAAGACGTCGATGCGGTTGTTGCCGGTGTCCGCGACCCAGACGTTGCCGGCTGGGTCGATGGCGATGCCATATGGATGGACCAGTTGCCCGACGCCGGAGCCTTCGCTGCCGAACTCACGCACGTATTCGCCTTTTTCGTTGAAGACGTTGACGCGGCTGTTGACCCAGTTGGCGATCCAGACGTTGCCTTTGGCATCGATCGCTAGGTCCTGCGGTTCGCCGATCTGCCCGGCGCCCGTGCCTTTCGAACCGACGGTTTTTAGGTATTCGCCTTTTTCGTTGAAGACCTCGACCCGGCCGTGGTAGGTGTCGGAGACCCAGACGTTGCCGTGCGAGTTGACCGCGACGCCTTCGGGTTCGCCGATCTGGCCGGGTTCGGAGCCGGCGGTTCCAAAGGCTTTGAGGTATTCCCCTTTTTCGTTGAACTCCTCGATCCGCGTGTTTTCGGTGTCCGCTACCCAGACGTCGCCTTTCGAGTCGAGGGCCAGCGAGCAGGGCCGTTTGAGTTGGCCGCTCCCGGACCCGACGGTCCCAAAGGCTTTGAGGTATTCCCCTTTTTCGTTGAACTCCTCGACGCGGTTGTTTTCGCGGTCGAGGACCCAGAGGTTGCCTTTCGGGTCGACGACCACGTTGCCGGGATGATTGAACTGGCCTGAGCCCGAGCCGGAGCTACCGAAGGAACTCGCGTAGACGGGCGCCATCGTCAGCCAGCCGGCCGGCTTGACGACGCTCGTCGCGGTTGAGGAGGCGGGCGTCGAGCCGCCGGCGTTCGTGGCCGTGACGGTGACGAGCAGGGCGTGTTCGACGTCTGCTTCGACCGGCGTATAGGTCGAGGCGGTCGCGCCGGAGATGCTGGTGCATTCTGCTCCGGCGGCGTTGCAGCGCTTCCACTGATAGCTGTAGGAGGTCGGGCTGTTCGTCCAGGTGCCGGTCGTCGAGCTCTCGGCGACGCCGACGATCGGGCTCGTGGGCGAGATTGCGGGCGGCACGGTGTTGACCGGGGCGGAGGAGGAGGTCGTGAAGGTGTGGTCGAGTCCGTTGACGGTCCACGAACCGCGCTTGGCGACGAGCCGGTAGTGGTAGGTGGTCGAAGGGGATAGCCCGGAGATCGCTTGGCTGACTTCGACGCCCGCTGTTCCGGAGCCGATGCTGGCTTCCACGCTGGGCACGCTGGTTCCGTACGTTTTGCTGGTGCCGTATTCGAAGTGGTAGTGGGTTTCGCTGCCCTCGGGGTTGACGCTCCCGTTCAGTTTCGCGCCGCTCGAGGTGAGGCTCGTGGCGGCTTCGGTGTTTGGCCCCTCGTAGGTGAGGGCGAAGTTCGCGACCGCTTCGAGCGCGGGGCGCGGTTCAAATGGGCTTTCGCCTCCTGCCTGCGGTTCGATCAGGCCCCATTTGCCGCTGCCATCGTCGTGGCTCTGGTAGTACCAGATGCCCTTCACGTAGCCGAAGCCGATCAGTTCGCTGTAGACGGCCGTGATCCGTTCGGCTTGATTGGCGAGCGAACTCGAGCCGGATGTGCCCCCTTCGTTGAGCTTGACGCCGAACTCTGTGGCGTAGTAGTCGGTGTGTTCGAAGCCCAGCGAGACGGCCTGTTCGTGCTCGACTTTCAGTGCACCGGGTCCCCAGTCGTTTTCCTGGTTGCCGCCCGCTTCGCCGTATGGGTGCATCGTGAAGCCGCTGACGCGTTTGAGCAGTTCAGGCTGAGCTTTCGCGGCCGTGGCGAGCCAGCCTCCGCCGCAGCACACCTGAGACCAAGGGCCGCCGTTTGAGGTCTCGTAGTCCCCGTAGCTGTCGAACAGCAGTTTGGCGCCGGTGATTTTTTCGGTTTCGAGCGCTTTGGAGAGCGCGACGAACATTTCGGCGTACTTCGCGGGTTCCTTCTGCTGGTAGCAGCCTTCACCGCAGTAGCCCTTGAGGAAGACCTCGTTGCCGACCTCGAACAGCGTCACCCCGTAGGTCATCTGTTCTTTGATCTGGGCGACGGTTTCTTTGGTCCATTCGGCGACGTTGATGCTGGCGAGCGGGGTTTCGTCGTTGGTGTTGCCGACGATCACCATGTCGTTCTTCCAGCCCAGTTCGGAGGATTCTTTGATTTTCGTGAAGGGGCCACCCGCTTCGATGCGCTCGGAGGTAAAGCCCCGTTCGTGAAACTTCGCCGAGTCGGGCGATCCCCAACCGGACCCGTCGTTGAGCCCGATGATGATCGAAGGGGGAATCGCGAAGGCGCGCGCGCACCCAAGCAGGAGGAATGCGATCAGGCCGAGCACTGCAACGGCGCCCACCAGCGATCGTGCTCGTATGCGAATGGACTCCGATGTCATCGATTCCTCCTCGTGTGGCGTCTGGGGCTCGGGCGCCTGTCGATGGCGCGAAGCGCGGGGCATCCTAGATATCCGGCGCGCCACCGACGGGGATTTGTAGGCACCGTTTCCACCGCACCCCTCGCCGCCCGTGTTAGAGCCAAATCCGAGGCCATTCGCCGCGTCCTGATGGGGCGTACATGAAGGGGATCGTTTCTCACCGGCAGGAAATCGGACCGGAGGCGAGCGAGGTTTTGGACGCAGCTGTTCGCCTCGTCGAGCTCTCCGTCCTGCGCAAATCAAGCCCGAGCGCTGTTTACCTCGACCGGAGCACGGGCATTGCCTGTCACATGCCCGCGAGCAAACCTGTCGCCCACAGGCTTCGTACCGCCGCGACGCTCGTCATCGCCCTCGCCGCGGCGACTCTGACCGCTACGGGCTGTGGCACCACCGCGAGCAAGACCTCCTCCAGCGCGGCCCCTACGACGAAAGTGGCCGCGGTCTCCAGGGCGGGGCAGCAGATCGGGAAGCTGAGCACCCCGGGCACGCCGAAAGGCGGGCAAACCGTGAAGGTGGAGGTGGTGGCGGACAAGGGGCCGAAACGCAGCGCGATGGCGTTGGTCCCGGTCTACATCGACGGCCATGGTCCCTACCCGTTCGCGCTGGACACGGGCGCAAGCAGCTCACTGATCCCGGCCTCGTTGGCGCGGAAGCTGAAGCTCCCGGAAGTCGGCTCGCCGGAAACGGTCTCGGGCATCACGGGCTCAAGTCAGGCGGTACGGGTGCGGGTTGGAAACTGGCGGGCGGGATCGGTGTCGCTACCGCCGACGCTGCTCTCGGCAATGGCGGACTCGGAACCGACCGCGACAGCGGAAGAAGGGCGACACGGGACGCGGCCTCCCAACGCGCCGGTTCATCGCGTCGCGGGTCCGGTGGGGCTGCTGGGCTCGGACGTGATGAGCCGCTACGGCAAGATCGCGGTGGACTACGACAAGGGCCTCCTGATCCTCGACCCGCCGGTTCGCTAGCGCCCGCCACGTGCCACTGGTGGGGGTGTGGTTTCCATGGAAGGGCTGCGAATCGCCGAAATCCGGGGAGCCCGACCGCATGCCGCGATCCCGCATTGCAGAGCCAATACCGGGCATTTCTCGGCTATCGGAGAAATCGAGAAATAGCGACACGGGCGTTTATTTGGTCCAGATTGGGGTACTGAACTGATCCAAGACGCAATCAGCTCCGAATAAGCAAGCGGGATAGGCCGAACACGTTCAAAGCGACCGAACGCTCCTGGCGTATGAGTAGTAAGCTGCGGGGGAGTAGTAAGTCGGAGACCTGTAAGCGAACCGACGGAGGAACGACATGACGGTTACGAACATGGCGCGACGCGCGTCGACTCGCGAACCCAGATTCGTTCCCGGCGTGAGCGAGGAGTCGCAGCTGTTTGCACGGGATCAGCAGGGCGACCGCGTAGCGCGCGAGGAACTGGTGCGGCGCTTCATGCCGCTGGCGCGCAGCCTGGCGCGTCGCTACGACCGCTCATCGGAGCCGTTCGAGGACTTGCTGCAGGTGGCCTCGCTGGGTCTGTTGAAGGCGCTGGACCGCTTCGACCCGGAGCTGGGCCACCCGTTCGCCTCCTTCGCGGTGCCGACGATCCTGGGTGAGATGCGCCGCCACTTCCGCGATGCGGGCTGGTCGGTACACGTCCCGCGTGGCGCCCAGGAACGCGCGCTGAAGGTCCGCGACGCCCAAGAGCGTCTTGCGAACACGCGCGGCCGGGCGCCGACGGTGAACGAGCTCGCGCAGTACCTGGAGCTCGGCACGGACCAGGTGATCGACGCGCTGCAGGCGATCCAGGCATACGAGTCGCTGTCGCTGGACGCACCGCGTCCGGGCGCGACCGACGAAGCGACGTCCTACGGCGACGCGATGGGCGAGGAGGACGAGCGCTACGAGTTGGTGGAGCTCGACGCGACGGTGAGCGCGGTGCTGGGCCGAATTCCCCAGCGCGAGCGCCAGATCCTACGGATGCGCTTCGTGGATGATCTGACGCAGACGGAGATCGCGGCGCGCGTGGGCATCTCCCAGATGCAGGTTTCGCGTCTGCTGCGTCGTTCGCTGGATCAGCTGCGGGCACTTACGGATTCAAAGAGCTAAAGAGCGCCGCAAGGCCCCGACCGCTGCCGATCCATCGGTTGGACAAAAAGCTCGTAAATCGGCCCATAGCGACGATTGTGATGCGCTGATGGCCGAAGCCCCCAACGTCTGCCTGACGCTTTCGAACCAGCCGGAGAACGTGTTGCTGGTGCGCGAGGCGCTGAGCGGCATGGCGGAGACGGTGGGGGTTGACGGGGTGGACCTGAATGACATCCGCACCGCGGTGACGGAGGCCTGCAACAACGTGGTGCTGCATGCCTACGAAGGTGAGGAAGGGCTGCTGCAGGTCGAGCTATACCTGGGCTCGGGGACGGTGGAAGTGGTGGTTCGCGACCACGGCACGGGGATCAAGCCGCATATCCGCAGCGAGGAAGAAGCGGCGCTGGGAATCGGGCTGTCGATCATCCAGGCGCTGGCGCCGCGCGTGGAGTTCAAGGACGTAGCGGGCGGGGGGACGGAGGTGCGGATGGAGTTCGCAACGCCGAACACCGCCGCGGTACAGCCGCTGGAACGCGACGGCTTCCGAGCCCCGACGGTGGCACTCTCGTCGCTTGCGAGCACCACGGGCCTGTCGGTGGCGCCGAGCGTGCTGGCGCGCAAGGTGCTGCCCCGCGTGATGTGCGTGCTGGCGGCGCGCGCTCGTTTCACGACGGATCGGATCTCCGACGCGGAACTGCTGGCGGATGCGCTGGTGGCGGAGGGCTTTGACTCCAGCGCGCGCGAGCATCTGACGATCGCAGTCGAGGTGGGGACGCGCGAGCTGGCACTGCGAGTGGGCCCGCTGGGTGGCGGCAGTGCGGGCAAGTTGATCGCGGGCACGGATGATGAGGTCGGGCCCGTGATCGAGAGGCTGACCGACGAGCGCCGCGTGCACAGCGAAGGCCCCTTCGAGCTACTGGAGTTGCGGCTGTTCGATCGCCGCTGAGCGCTGGGACAAAAAGAGGCGGCGACCGCCGGGGGTAGCGATCGCCGCCTGAGGGAGGACAACTCCAGTCTGTGTGTGCCCGCTCCATAGGGCTCTAAACATCTTTTTTTAAATTGATTGATGGCTTGCAGTTTGGCGTCCCAAAAGCAGGCGCCGCTGGCCTTCGCCGGTTGGCGAGTAGCACCGGAGAGAGGGGCACATGGCTACCCAGGCGGAAGAGGAGGCTCGGGCGGGCGCTGGCCTTTGGCGTGAAGGCCGAGCGTCGCAGCCTGGAGGAGATCGCGAAACCGCTGACGGCCGCGGGCCCACACTCGGCGACGAGTCCGCCCACGGCCGCCCCGACACCGGCCGGGACGCCTTGAGCGCCTACGCGAAGGCGGGCTACCCGGACGATTTGAGCGAAAAATAAGCGTCCAACTCGACCTCGGAGGCTGCAGCGCTCCGCCCAGCCTGCCGAACGACAGATTGGTTGCACGGGATCGGGGGTAGACCTTGAGCAACCGCCCGAGACACTTGCAGCGGGCCTAAACGAGGAGGACAAGATGGCCGCGCTGATTGCTCTGGTGCTGATTTTGGCGATATTTGGAGGACTTGGTTTTGCCGTGCATTTGCTGTGGATCGTGTTGGTAATCGCGGTCCTGCTGTGGCTGATCGGATTCTTCGTCGGTGGGGTCGCCGACGGTGGGGGGCGACGCTGGTACGGACGCTAGGCCGGTAGCGCTTGTGCGCCGGTAGCGCCGGCGCACAGAAGGTGAGATTTGCAATGCCTGACGTAAAATTCGCGACACCCGAATCGAAGAGGCGCGAGGTATCCTCCGCGGCGGCTGTAAGGGTCGCCCTGGTGGAGGATGCTTTTCGTCATGAGGCGCTGTTCTACAACGGCGAGGAGGGCTTCCTAGAGGGGACGCTCCCGTTCGTAAACGAAGCCCTCGAAGCGGGAGAAGCGGTGCTGGTCGCGGTCGTCCCCGAGCGAGCCGAGCTGTTGCAACGCGCACTCGGCCAGGACGCCGAGCGCGTCCGCTTCCTGGACATGCGCCAGCTGGGCCGCAACCCCGCACGGGTGATCCCGGCGTGGCGCAAGTTCCTCTCTGAGCACGCCGCCGATGGGCGGGCGGTGCGTGGCATCGGTGAACCGGTATGGGCGGGACGCTCGGAGGCCGAGCTTGGGGAGTGCGAGCGTCATGAGGCGCTGCTGAACGAGGCCTTCGCGGATGGCCCAACGTGGCGGCTGCTGTGTCCATATGACCTCGACGCGCTAGGCCTCGACGTGATCAGCGCCGCCCGCATGACGCACCCAGCGCTGATGCACGAAGGGGTTAGCCGTCGCAATTCCGCCTACCGCCCGTTGCACCGCGCGCCGGGCCCATTCGGCGGCTCGCTGCCGAACCCACCCACGGACCGCGAAGAGTTGGCCTTTACCGCCCACGGCCTCGGGGCGATACGCAGCCTAGTCGCCAAGCGCGGCGCGCAGGCAGGGCTGGGGGAGTCGCCACGCGAAGATCTGGTACTCGCAGTGAACGAGTTGGTGACGAATAGCGTGCAGTACGGGGGCGGCGGTGGCACGCTGCGGATCTGGCTCGAGCCAGACGCCCTGGTTTGCGACGTGCGTGATCGCGGCTTCATCCACGACCCGCTCGTGGGACGTCTGCCACCGCCGGTGGATCAGCACGGAGGACGCGGCCTGTGGTTGGTGAACCACCTGTGTGACTTGGTGCAGATCCGCTCGAGCCCCGACGGCACCGTGGTCAGGGTTCACATGCAGCTTCCTGGGTAGAGCTCAGCGCTTCTTGTTCTCGACCGCGCGCTGCAGCTGCGCCTTGCTCATGCTGGAGCGGCCTTGGATGCCGAGGCCGCGGGCCTCCTGGTAGAGCTGCTCGCGCGTGCGTCCGCGAGGTCCAGGTTTGCCCGAGCGCAGCCCACCGCGTCGGCCCGAGGAAATGTCGTTTGTGGACGTCCGCGAGCGTGTGCGCGATTCGCCGCTGCGGGCGCGCTCCTTGTTCACGGTGCGCGCCGCGATCTCCTCGGCGCGCGGCTCGGAGGCGCCCTGTTCGCGCTCGCTCTGCTTGACGTGCTCGTACTGACGAGCGCGCTTGCTGCCTTGCTTGACCCCACGCGGCGGCATCGTCGCTAGCTCCTCGCTCGTTGGAAGGTTTCGTGACTTTGTACCCGAGCCACCCGGCGTGCAAACGCGGAGCGGGGCGCGGTTGCCGCGCTTAGGAAGGGGTATCCGAGAGGCGAGCCGCAACGCAGCGGCTGCAGCTATGAGCCACGTCAGCCACCGCGATGCCCGACCTCCCAGCCACGACAGCTACACCCCAGAGCGGCGATGGCCGCCCCGAGACGCCGTTGCAGCGTTTGGATCGGAACCTGGAGGAGATGACGGGGGAGCTACGGGTGGTCGTCACGGGTGTGCAGGTGCTGTTCGCGTTTCTGCTGATCGTCCCGTTCAACACTGGCTTCGTCGGCGTGGGGCCATTCGAGCGGGGCGTGTACTTCGTCACGCTGCTGTGCGCCGCGCTCGCTGCGGTCTGCACGCTGGCGCCGGCCGCCTATCACCGCCTGCTGTTCCGTCACGACGACAAGCGCCACGTGGTGTTCCTGGCAAATCGCGTCTCGATCGCGGGTCTGGGGTTCCTGGCGGTGGCGATGTGCGGCAGCCTGCTGCTCGTCACGACCAAGCTGTTCGGCGCGACCGCTGGGGTGGTCACGGCCGTGCTGCTGGCGGTGCCCTTCGCGCTGCTGTGGTTTGTCGCGCCGCTGTATCGCAGGGCCGCGCACGACTCGGATCGCCCGGTGGATCAGACGGACCGCCAGCCAAATCCCGTGCGGTAGGATTCCAGCGTGGGCGCTCAGGAGCACCTGCGGGTGGACGCGCAAAGCTCGGAGGATCGGGTTGTGCTGCGCCTAACCGGCGAACTCGACCTCGCAAGCGCGTCGATCTTCGAACGCGCGCTGGAGCAGCCGGAGGTGACGGCGAGCTCGTTGCTGGTACTCGATCTGGACGAGCTGAAGTTCGTGGACTCCACGGGCCTGCGCGTGATCCTGATGGCACACGAGGGGGCGCGCGCTCGTGGGCAGGAGTTCGCGATCACACAGGGCTCACCGCAAGTCCAGCGCTTGCTAAGCATCACGAGCGTTGCGGAGCATATGCAGGTGCTCGCCTCGCCCGACGACCTGCCTGTCTAGGTCGTCTAAGTCTCCCGGCGGCTCCTGCGCGCCAGTCCCGCAGCGCTTCGTCTGAGCCCGCCGCCGCGGTGAATACGCTCAGCCAATGAAGCCCGACGAGCGCCTGGCCGTGATCGACCTCGGCTCGAACTCCTTCCGGCTAGTGGTATTCATGGCGGGGGAGGGCTGGTGGAAGCGCACCGACGAGATCTACGAGCCCGTCCGCATCGGCGAGGGCCTGGCAAGCAGCGGTGAGCTCGGCGCGGAGCCGATGGCGCGGGCACTGGCGACCTTGGACGTGTTTGCCCAGTTCGCGAAGGCCAGCGGGCTGCGGGGCCCCTCGATCGACGCGGTGGCGACCAGCGCGATCCGTGACGCCGCCAACGCTGAGCACTTCCTGGGGCAGGCGCGCGAACGTACGGGCCTGTCGATCCGGGTACTTTCGCGCGAGCAGGAGGCCCGCTACGGCTACCTGGCCGCGGTCAACTCGACCACGCTAGGCGACGGCTGTGTACTGGACCTTGGCGGTGGCTCGCTGCAGCTGGTGCGGGTGATCGAGCGCCTCGCGCAGGGGTCGGGCTCCTGGCGTCTTGGCACGGTGCGGATGAGCGAGCGCTTTCTGCCGCCCAATGGACCCGCCAAGCGCAAGCAGCTGGAGGCGCTGCGCGAGCACGTCGCCGAGCAACTGGCAGAAGCCGATTGGCTGGGCGAGGTAACCGCCTCAGGCGAAGGGCGGCTAGTGGGTATCGGGGGCACGGTGCGCAACCTCGCCGCCGCCGCACAGCGCGCGGCGGGCCTGCCCTCCAACGGCGTGCAGGGGATGGTGCTGGAGCGTGCGGCGCTCGACCAGCTGGTCGAGCGCTTGGCGGAGCTGCCAGCGGCAGAGCGAGCCACGATCGCGGGTATCAAGCCCGCCCGCGCGGACATCATCCTCGCGGGTGCGGTGGTCGTGCAGGGAGTGCTGCAAGCAGGCTCCTTCGAGGGACTAGAGACGACGGAGGCGGGGCTGCGCGAGGGCGTGTTCTTTGAGCGACTGCTCAAGCAGGGATCGCCCGCGGCGCTGAACGGGAACGGTGCTGAGGCCACGATTGACGGCGCGGCTGCCCGCATGGCGGGGGAGGCGCTGTTCGCCGACGTGCGTCGCGCCAGCGTGCTCAACCTCGCGGGTCAGTATCACCTCGACGTCGCGCACACGCGGCACGTCGCGGCACTCGCGCTGGGAATGTTTGACGAGCTGGCGGCGCTCGGGCTGCACGAAGGCGACCCACGCGAGCGCGAGCTCTTGTGGGCCGCGAGCATCCTGCACGACATCGGTATGTCCGTGGACTACGACGACCACCACAAGCACTCGCGCTACCTGATCCTGAACGCGGGCCTGCCCGGCTTCACGCCGGTCGAGGTCGCGATCGTGGCGCAGGCGGCGCGCTATCACCGCAAGGGCATGCCCGATCCCGGGCCACTGCGGGCGTTGTTCGGTGAGGGTGACGCCGAGCGCCTAGACCGCTGTGCGGTACTGCTGCGACTAGCGGAGGATCTCGAGCGATCGCGCGACCAGCTCGTGCGCGGGACTCAGATCGAGCTGCGCAAGGACCAGGTGCAGCTGCGTCTGATCGCCGACGGCGAGTCGATCGTGCCGCGCTGGGCCGCAAACCGTGAGCGGGAGTTGTTCGCGCGGGCGTTTCATCGCGAGCTCGCGGTCGCCGCCTGAGCTCACTAGGCGTCGATCAACTGGCGCACGCGACCCTTGCAGTCGAACAAGATCAGCCCGTTCGGCTCCAGCGGTCGCGGTAGCCAGGTACGGGTCGGCACGACCTTGCACAGCCGCTGGACCGCTTCCGTGGCCTTGGTGCCGCCGCGCGTGGAGAACTCGCCCCCGAGGATCACGTAGCGAGCCTGGCCGGTCTGTACCAACACGCCGAGTCCTGGGCCATCGAGCGCGGGGTCGGTGCCGCTGAAGCCGCCCAGCGAACCTGCCAGGCCGCCGAGCAGGATCATTGGCGAGGCGGTGTTCGAGGCGTCCGCCAGTACCGACCAGCGGCGGCCGGGGTCGTGACCCTCCACGTAGCTCAACAGCGCGCGGTCGACTTTCACGTGCTCGTCGTTGACCCCGTAGCTACCGGGTCCGCTCGCCGCACGCGGCCCCGCAGCCGGGAAGGTCGACTGCACGGGCGCGAGCCAGTTGCTCGCGGCGTAGACCGCGGGCGCGATCGCCAGCACGCCCAGCACCAGCGCGATTGCCGGTGTGGCCAGGCTGCGCAGCCGCGGCAGCAACGATAGGGCGCAGACGAGTAGCAACGCCAGGATCGTCGCAACCACGAGCGGCGCCGTGAACCAGGCCATGTAGTGGTCGCGGCTCAGCAGCACCAGCTGGGCGGGAACCGTGGCGGCGGCAGCGATCACCAGCAGCACGAGGCGCCAGTCGCGGCGCCTGGCCAGCTGCGCAAAAGCGTAGGTACCCGCGCCCACCATCGCCGCGGTCCCAGGCCCAAGCGCGGAGACGTAGTAAGGGTGGACGATCCCCTTTGAGAGGCTCAGCACCGCTGCCTCGGCTAGGAACCAGCCGCCCATCACGATCAGTAGTGCGAGCCGCGGGTCCCGGCGCTCGAATCCCCCGGCCTCGCGCGCTCGCGCGGGACCGAACAGCAAGAGCGCCGCCAGCGCGATTAGCCCGAGCAGCGCGTAGGGCAGCAGCCACGCTCCTTGATTGCCAAGCCCGCGCTGAAATAGCCGCAGCGGGCCGACGCCTTCGCCGAAGGCGATTGGGTTGCGTTCGCGGCCGTTGGGTAGGAACGTCGGCGGCGCGCTCGGGGCTTTGACGGTATGCACGGGGCTCGGCGCCGTGCCCGTCCCGTTGCCGGGGCTCACGCGCCTGGCGACGCCGCCCGCGCCCACGGGGATCTGGCCCGGCCCGCCGGTCTGCCCGCCCACGCGGCCGAAGCCGTTGTAGCTGAAGGTCAGGCCCGTCTCAGTGTTGTCGGTCGAGCTACCCACGAACGGGCGCTGCGAGGCGGGCGTCGCTTCCACGACCGCCATCCAGGCCGCAGAGACTGCCAGCATCACCGCACCTGCCGCCAGTAGTTGGAGTAGTCGCCGGCGCAGCGATCCTGGGGCGCACAGTAGGAAGCCCAGCGCGAGTCCGGGGACCACCAGGTAGGCGGCGAGCGTCTTGGTGTTGAAGGCCAGGCCCACCAGCGCACCGCTCCACAGCAGGCTGCCCCAGCGCCCGCGTTCGCAGGCCCGCAGCCCGGCCTCGCAGGCGAGGATCATCAGCAGGATCAGCAGCGCGTCAACGTTGTTGGTGCGCGAGATCGCCACGAACGAGGGGAAGATCGCCAGCGCCAGGGCGCCCGCCACGCCGGCCCAGCCGCCGAGCCGTCGCGCGAGCACTAGGTACAGCAGCGCCACCGACAGCACGCCCATGACCGCCTCTGGCAGCAGCAGGCTGAGCGAGGAGAAGCCGAACAGTTTCGCGCTCAGCGCCTGCACCCACAACCCCAGCGGTGGCTTGTCGACCGTGATCAGCCCGCCGGGGTCGAAGGACACGAAGAAGAAGTTGTGCCACGAGCGCAGCATCGACTTCACGCCCGCGGAGTAGAAGATGTTGCCGTAGCCGTTCTGGGAGAGGCGGTGCGTGTTCAGCACCGCCGCCAGCGCGAGCACCGCCGCTAGCGCGAGGTGGTGCAGGCGCAGGCGCTCCAGCACTCTCGCGAGCGCCCCGCGCGGTCTCGGCAGTGTGGCCGCCTGCGGCGTCGCGCTCATGCGGAGAGCGACCCGAGCAGCCGCTCGAGGTCGTTCTCGTCGTTCCAGGCGCCCACCGACGCCCGCAGCCAGGGGCGGCCGGGGATGTTGCGCACAACGCAGCCGCGCTCCGCCAGCAACGCGCGCTCCTGCTCGGGGTCCTCGCTCTCAAACGAGACCAGGGTCGTGTAGTCGCGCGGGGCCACCGCGCGCCCGCGCTCGGCCAGCGCCTGCGCGAGGTGCGTCGCCCGTGTGCTCGCGGCCTCGTGCACCGCATCCCAGCCCACCGACTCCAGCAGCTCGATCGCCGCCAGCGCGCAGGCCACGGCCTCGGCGCTCAGCGACATCGTGTCCAGCCGCCGCGCGTCCGTGTGCAGGCTCGCCTCGATGCCGCTGTTGGGGTCCTCGAGGTTGGCATAGCCGCGGCGCGAGACCGCGATCTGCTCCAAGAGCTCGGGCTTGAGGTAGAGCATTCCCAGCCCGTCCGGGCCGCAGAGCCACTTCTGTCCGGCGCCCGCGTAGGCGTCGCATCCCAGCGCCTTCACGTCCACGGGTACCGCGCCCACACCCTGCGCGCCGTCGAGCAGTACCGGCACCTCGACCTCGCCTAGCGCCGCCGGGGCATAGGAACCGCTCATCCAGCCCACGTGCGAGCAGGCGATCAGTCGCGTCTTTGCTCCCACGGCTTCGGCGAGCTCCGCGAGCGGAACCTCGCGGATCGAGACACCGTGAAGCTCCCGCGACGCCCCCAGTGTGCCGAGTAGGCCGGGATGCTCCTCGTCGCTGGTCAGGATCTCATCGCCCGTGCCAAGCGACAGGCCCGCGATTACTTGCGCCATGCCGTCGCTCGTGCAGGTCGTCAGTGCCACCTCGCTCGGCTTAGCGCCTAGCGCCCGCGCGTAGGCGCCGCGCAGAAAGCCGTTCAGCTCGGTGCGGCGCTCGAAGTGCGCGAACGTGCGCCCGTCCGCCGCCTCGCGCTCCATCTCCTGCGCTACCGCACGCACCGCGCCTTGCGGTAGTGGCCCGTCGGTGCCGGCGTTCAGATAGGCGAGCTTCCGAAGGACGGGAAACTCCGCGCGCAAGCCAAAGAGGTCCACAAACCGCGAGAATACCCCCATGTCCAGCGCACCCGGCCAGACCCCCGGCGGCACGCCGCGCGAGATCCCGCTGTGGGAACCAAGCCAGGCCGATCGCGAGCGCGCGGAGATGACGCGCTTCATGCGCTGGGTCGGCGAGCGTCGCGGGCGTGAGTTCTTCGACTACGAGGAGCTGTGGGAGTGGTCGGTAGAGGAGCTCGAGGAGTTCTGGGGTGAGATCTGGGAGTTCTTCGGGGTACGCAGCTCGCGCGCCTATGAGCAGCCGCTGGCTGAGCGCACGATGCCGGGCGCGCGTTGGTTTGAGGGGGCGGAGCTGAACTACGCCGAGAACATGCTGCTTGGACCCGTGCACAACGACGGCGCCGCGGGCGGGCGCGACCCCGAGGCGGTCGCGGTCATGCACTGCTCAGAGCTGCGCGAGCTGCAGCAGCTGACGTGGGCTGAGCTGAGGGCCCAGGTCGCACAGGTCGCGGGCGGGTTGCGCGAGCTGGGCGTGGGCCGCGGGGACCGCATCGTCGCCTATATGCCCAACATCCCCGAGACGTTGATCGCCTTTCTAGCCACGGCCTCAATCGGCGCGATTTGGTCCAGTGCCGCACCCGAGTTCGGCGCCCGCAGTGTGATCGACCGCTTCGCGCAGATCGAGCCAAAGGTGTTCTTCGCGGTCGACGGCTACCGCCACGGCGGCAAGGATTTCGACCGCATGGAGAACGCCAGGACGATCCTCGCCGAGCTACCGAGCGTCGAGCACGCGGTGCTGTTGTCCTACCTGTCCGCCGAGGCCGCGCCCACTGAGCTGGCGGGGAATGCGCTGAGCTTCGCGCAGCTCGCAGAGCGTGGTGAAGGCGCGGAACTGCACTTTGAGCAGGTGCCCTTCGATCACCCGCTGTGGGTGCTCTACTCCTCAGGTACCACGGGCCTACCCAAGGCGATCGTGCAAGGTCACGGTGGGATCTTGATCGAGCAACTGAAGAAGCGTCTGCACATGGAGCTGCGGCCCGGCGATCGCATGTTCTGGTTCACGACCACCGGCTGGATGATGTGGAACTTCCTCGTCGGTTGCCTGCTCTCCGACGCGGCGATCGTGCTGTATGACGGCAGCCCCGCCTATCCTGACCTCGGCGCGTTGTGGCGGTTGGCCCAGCGGGCGGGGATCACCTGTATGGGTCTGAGCGCTGGGCTGATCGCGAGCTGCGAGAAGGAGGGGATCGAGCCAGGGCGCGAATACGACCTCGGCGCGCTGCGCGCAATCGGCTCCACTGGCTCGCCGCTCTCGCCCGAGGGCTTCAAGTGGGTTTACGAACACGTCGGCTCACAGATCTGGCTGTTCTCCACCAGCGGTGGCACCGACGTCTGCACCGCGTTCGTCGGCGGCTGTCCGCTGCTGCCGGTCTATGAAGGCGAACTGCAGTGCCGCATCCTCGGCTGCGCTGTGGAGTCCTGGGACGAGCAGGGGATCGGGCACATCGACCGAGTTGGCGAGCTCGTAATCACCGAGCCGATGCCCTCGATGCCGCTGTATTTGTGGAACGACCCCGACGGCGAGCGCCTGCACGAGAGCTACTTCGCGATGTACCCCGGCGTCTGGCGCCACGGCGATTGGATTCGGATCACGCCGCGCTTCGGCGCCGTGATCTATGGGCGCTCAGACTCCACGATCAACCGCCAGGGCGTGCGCATGGGTACCAGCGAGATCTATCGCGCTGCCAGTTCATTGCCGCAGGTGCTCGACGCACTCGTGGTCGACATCCCAGCGCGGCCGGGCGAGGACGAACTGCGGATGGTCCTGTTCGTCGTGCTCACGCCAGGCACAACGCTCGATGACGAGCTGAGCGCCCAGATCAAGCGGCACATCCGCGAGGACTGCTCGCCGCGGCACGTGCCCAACGAGATACGCCAGATCCAAGAGGTCCCGCGCACGCTCTCGGGCAAGGTGCTCGAGGTGCCGGTTAAGCGGATCCTGATGGGCACCCCGCCGCGCGAGGCCGCGAGCGTCGACTCGCTCGCAAATCCCGCGGCGCTCTCCTACTTCGTGGAGCTTGCCCGCGAGCTGGACCTCGCGCCGGGCGACCCCGGCGGATCACCCGCGGCGTAGCCGCGGGCCGGGACCTCGCGGAAGTCATATTCAGGCTTGAGCACTTCGTTGACGAAGCTGCCCTTGCTCTCGGCGGCTGCGAAGGCTCGCCAGACCGACGGAGGAACCGGCCGGTAGACGTAGGTGCCGCTCGCGAGCAACTCGACGTACACCTCGCTCGCGCTCGGGTCATAGCCGATCGCGGCGACCCAACTCGACTCGACGGGCTGCATTCGAGGCATCACAGCCCGAGCGAGCGCCCGACGATCTCCTTCATGATCTCATTGGCCCCGCCGTAGATGCGGGTCACGCGGGCATCCGCGTAGGCGCGCGCAATCGGGTACTCCGACATGTAGCCGTAGCCCCCAAACAGCTGCAGGCAGCGGTCAATCGCGCGTCCTTGGAGGTCGGTGCACCACCACTTGGCGGTCGCGGCGTCCTCGGCCGTCAATTCGCCCGCGTCCAGCGCCTGCGCGCAGCGATCGATGTAGGCGCGGGCGACGTCGACTTCGCCGCGCACCTCCGCCAGCGTGAAGCGCGAGGCCTGAAACGAGCCGATCGACTGACCGAAGGCCTGGCGCTCGCGCACATACGCGAGCGTCCAACCCAGCGCCGCTTCCGCCGCCGCCACGGCCACCGCCGCGATCGACAGGCGCTCTTGCGGCAGGTTCGAGACCAGGTAGCGGAAGCCTTCGCCCTCCTCGCCCAGCAGGTTCTCCACCGGCACCCGCACTTCCGCGAACGACAGCTCCGCCGTGTCCTGTGCGTGCTGGCCGATCTTCTCCAGGTTGCGCCCGCGCTCGAAGCCCTCCATCCCGCGCTCGATCACCAGCAGGCTGATGCCACGGTGGCGCTGCGAGGGGTCGGTCTTCACCGCCGTGATCACCAGGTCGGCGTTGATGCCGTTCGTGATGAACGTCTTCGAGCCATCCACGACGAAATGATCGTCCTCGCGCTTCGCGCGCGTGCTCATCGAGGCCAGGTCCGAGCCAATCCCGGGCTCGGTCATCGCAATCGCGGTGATCAGCTCGCCCGAGACGATCCCTCCCAGCCAGCGCTCGCGTTGCTCGGCGTTGCAGTAGGTCAGGAAGTAGGGCAGGCAGATGTCGTTGTGCAGCGTGATCCCCAGGCCGAAGCTGCCCACGCCCGCACGTTGGCACTCCTCGCCGATCACGAGGTTGAAGCGGAAGTCCTCCGCGCCCGCGCCGCCGTAGCGCTCGGGCGCGGCCATCGCCATAAAGCCGCCGCGGCCCGCCCGTTCGAACACCTCGCGCGGGATCAAGCCCTCGCGCTCCCATTCGCCGTAGCGGCCCTCCTCGCCCAGCACCTCGCGCTCTAGGAAGGTGCGAAAGCTCGCGCGGAAGTCTTCGTGGACGTCTTCGAACAGGTTGCGTCGCATCGCGCGGACCCTATCGCGGGTCTCGCGCCGCGAGCGCCTCAGCGAAATCGTGGCTTCGCCAGCAGCAGCTGCACGTCCTGGATGCGTCGCTCGCGAAAACCCCCCTCGCAGTAGCTCAGGTACAGCTCCCACATGCGCCGAAAGCGCTCGTCGTAGCCGAGTTCGCCCACGCGCCCCGTCGCAGCCAGGAAACGCTCGCGCCAGCGCTCCAGCGTGGTCGCGTAGTGCGCGGTGATGTCCTCTAGGTGCGCTTCACGGAAGTCCGTCACGCGTGCAACATTGCGCGAGATCACCTGTAGGGAGGGCAGACAGCCGCCCGGGAAGATGTGCGTGTTGATGAAGCTGCGCCCCGCCTTCTCCACCTCGTAGGCGCGGTCCTCGATCACGATCGCCTGCAGCAGCATCGCGCCGTGCTCTGAGACTAGCTCCGAGCAGCGGCGAAAGAACGTCGGGAAGTACTGCCAGCCGACGGCCTCAATCATCTCGATTGAGACCAGCTTGTCGTAGGGGCCGTGGTGGTCCAACGCGCGGTTGCGATAGTCCTCCAGCAGCACCGTCACCTGCTCCTGCAAGCCCGCCTGGCGGATCCGCTCGCTCGCGTAGGCGTGCTGTTCGGCCGAGATCGTGGTCGTCGTCACGCGACAGCCGTAGCGTTCGGCCGCATACAGCGCGAAGCCACCCCAGCCCGTGCCGATCTCCAGCACATGATCCTCTGCGGTCAGCTTCAGCTTCCGGCAAATCCGCTCCAGCTTCGCCAGCGACGCTTGTTCCAGCGAGGACTCGGGCGCCTCAAATACCGCGCAGGAGTACATCATCGTGCGATCCAAGAACTGCGAGAACAGCTCGTTGCCGAGGTCGTAGTGGGCCGCGATCTGCTTGCGCGCGCGCGCCGGCGTGTTGCGTCGTAGCCACCCAGCCACGCGCTGAAGCGGGGCCAGCACGGGGGCAAAGAGACGGCGCGCGCCGTCGATTGCGCCCACGTTCAGCGCGCCGATTCGCGTCAGCGCCACGAGGTCGTTGCTGTCCCAGGCACGCTCCACAAACGACTCGCTGAGCCCGAGGCTGCCGCGCAAGAAGGCGCGGTAGAAACTCGGCGAGTTCACCCGCAGCTCGGCCATCAGCGGCTTGGCGGGGATGCGCTTGCCAAAGCGATGGCGCCGTGAGCCCTCGATTAGCACCAGCTCACCGCGGCGCATTCGTGCCAGCAGGGCGAGCACGATCCAGCGCGCTACCGCGTCCAGCGGCGAGTGGTGGAGGGCTGTCGCTGCCGGGGTCTGTTCTGGCTGGGCCGCTGCTGCTGAGCTCGGTCGCAACGCGCTCATGGCCGTCCCTTGCCGTCGGTGATCTTCGCGGGATGTGGATGCCAGCGGGCCCCGCGCAAGCGCAACCGCAGCGCGTGTGTGTAGATCCTCGCCGTCAGGCGTAGCGTTGGCAGCGGGTAGCGCAGCAGCGTCCGACGCAGCTGGTGCGCACTCAGCTCACGTCGGGCCAGCGAGAGCGTTGCATCGAAGATCAGCTCGCCGTCGTGGCTGCGCGCGGACTCGATGTGCACCGACAGGCGCTGATCCGGTTCGCTCAGGCGCCAGTCGTAGGTGTGCTCCATGCCCATCAGCGGTGAGACATGCAGCGCCTTGGGAAACTGGCCACGCAGCACGCCCGAGCTCGCCGGCGCGTCGGCAGAGCGCTCGGGAACCGGCAGCACGTAGGCGTGGCGCTCGCCCCAGGGCGTGTTCGTGACCTCGGCCACGACCGCGCGCACGCGTTCGCCCGCGCTGTCGAAGCAGTAGTAGAAGCTCACGGGGTTAAAGCAGTGACCCAGCAAGCGCACGTGTGTCAGCAGGCGGATCGGACCCTGCAGCGAGATACCCGTGCGCTCGCGAACGAGCTGGCGCACCGACTCGCGCAGTGGCGTCATGGGGTCGCCGAGGTAGTCAGCGCGGCGAAACCATGCCGGGGCCGGGCGACGCGCCGACCACAACAAATGCCCGTCAAACAGCGCCGGTAGCTCCTCCAAGTCCAAGTAGAGCATGCAAAGGCGGTGATGGAACTCGTCGCTCGGCGCGCCATGGCGGCGGTGGCGAACCGATCCCTCATATAGACAGGAGGCACCCACGGAAGCCGGGGCGACGACGTTGCCCGCTGCACTCGCCGCGTATCTGCTCGCCGCGGCTCGGGCGCGTGCGTCGGCTGGTGCGAGTGTGCTCACAGGCCCACCCCGAACGGGGCGCAGGCGCGCAGCGCGCTGTTGACGCCATCCTCGTGAAAGCCCCATCCCCAGTAGGCGCCGCAGTAGTGCGTGCGGCTTGCATAGCCGCTGATCGCCGCGTGTCGTGACTGCGCGGCCACGCCGCGCGGCGTGTACATCGGATGCGAGTAGGAGATCGTGCGGATGATCTTCGCCGGGTCGATTGCCTCCGTGCGATTCAGTGTTACGCAGAAGTCGCGGTCTGCCCGCAGGCGCTGCAGATGGTTCATGTAATAAGTCACGGTGCTGAGCGGCTTGGGCTCGCGCAGTAGGTGAAAGTTCCACGCCGAGCGCGCCGCGCGGCGTCGCGGCAGCAGCGTGCTGTCGGTGTGCAGCACAGCCTCGTTGGGCTGGTAGGCGATCGAGGAGAGCAGCTCTCGCTCGCGCGGGGAGGGGTCGCGCAGCATCCGCAGCGCCTGGTCGGAGTGGGTGGCGATTACCACTTGGTCGTAGCTCTCGGCGCCGGCTCCAGCGGCCACGATCTCCACGTGGTCCTCGTGGCGCGTGATCGAGTCAACCGGTGCGTTCAGGCGGATACGGTCGTTGAATGGCGCTGTCAGCGCCTCGACATAGCGCGCCGAGCCGCCCACGACCGTGGACCAGCGTGGACGGTCGCGGAAGCCGAGCATGCCGTGGTTGGCGAAGAACTCCGCGATGAAGCGCGCCGGAAAGGAGGCGGCCTGGCGCGGGTCCGCCGACCAGACCGCCGAAAGCTGTGGCTCGATCAGGTGCTCGACGAATGCACGTGAGAAGCGATGGCGCCCCAGGAAGTCCTGCATCGACTCCTCGCTGAAGACACCTTCAGGCCCGCCATCCAGCAGCGCGCGCAGGGCGCGGTTGAAGCGCAGCAGGTCGAAGATCATCCGCTGAAAGCGCAGGCTCAAGAGGTTGCTCGGCTGGCAGATCAGCCCCATGGGGGTGCCGCTGTACTCGAAGTCTTGCTCCTCGCCCTTGACCGAGAAGCTCATGTGCGTCGGCTGGCGCGCGACGCCCAGGCGGTCCAGCAGCCGCGTGAAGTTGGGGTAGTTGCGGTCGTTCATCACGATGAAGCCCGTATCCACGTGATGCGTCTCATGCGCGGTGTCGACCCGGATCGTGTTCGTGTGACCGCCCGCGTAGGCGCCCGCCTCATAGACGACGATTTCGTGCTCGCGGTGCAGGAGGTGTGACGCGACGAGTCCGGAGACGCCGGCGCCGACGATCGCGACCCTCACCGTTTTTCCCCTTGCATCTCGGCAGCGCGTCGCATCGTGTGAGCTTATGTACGTCGGGTCCGGCTGGGGCGGATCATTTGGGCACTGCGCCGACGCGGTTGTCAGCCCTTTGCGCCACCTGCCTAGATATGCGTACCGGGTCTTCTTCGAAGGAGAGTGTGACTCCTTGGCAGGAGTGGGAGGCCGAGACGTCGAACCAATGCGCCGATGAAGCGCACAGCGACTCCAACCACAGAGCCTCACACCACTAACGGCTCGCCGATCAACGGCACCAGCGAGCACCAAAGCCTGTCCAAGTACATTCGCGCGCGCTTTGAGGAGTGCTCGCGTTCGCAGAAGGACGTAGCGCAGTACATCGTCGACCACCTCGACGAGGCCGCCTTCCAGACCGCGGAGGAGCTCGCGCGACGCGCGAACACCTCGAGTTCCACGGTCGTCCGTTTCTCACAAGCGCTCGGCTTCGAGGGCTTTCCTGAGCTACAGGCCGCCGCGCGCGAGGAATATCGCCGCGTCCACGCCAAGTCCGACGTCGGTACCGCGGCTCCGTCCGCGCCGTTGTTCTCGCTCGACCAGAACGAGTTCGAGACAGCGCTCACCGCCGACCACCTGAACGTCGAGGAGACCGCGCGCAAGGTCTCCCGCAGTGAGGTCGAGTCGCTGATCGAGGCGATCGTCTCCGCCGAGAAGGTGCTGGTTGCGGGCACTGACCAAATGGCCTTTTTCGCCAGCTATCTGCGCCACCTTTTGATGCTGCTCGACCTTCGCGTCGACGTCGTTGCGAGCCCCTCTCAGGAGGCGCTCAGCCGGCTAGGACGGATCGACTCCTCGACGCTCGTGATCGGGCTGTCCGCGGGTCGCCCGCATCCGCTGGTCGTGCGCGCCATGAAGCTCGCGCGCCATCGCAAGGCCAAGACCGCTGCAATCACCGACGCCACGCTCTCCGAGGTCGCGAAGCTCGCCCAGATCAAGCTCTATTACTCATCCAACAGCCCCGCCTACGTGCGCTCGCACACGGCCCTGCTGAGCCTGATCCAAGCGCTCGCCTACGGCGTCTACGCGCAGGACACCGCCCAGTACGACGACCGCATCAAGGCGTTCCGCTTGAAGTAGCCCTCGGCCGGAGCAGTGCCGGCCCGGATGGCCGGCCATGTACTGGTCGTGGCGACTAGAGCGTTCACAAGTTGTAGCCAGGAGCGGAGGTCGGCTCGACTGAAAGGCAGGATGCCGCCAAAGGGCGGACGAAATCGCCCCAAGCTGTAGCAGGCAGCGGAGGTCGGCTCGACTAAAAGGCAGGATGCCGTCAAAGCCGTGCATGCATCGACCCCGGCAGCGTGCAATCCCCGGATAGACTCAGCCACATGCGCGACGAGTCCACTTTCCAGGTCAAGACCGGCCTGGCGGAGATGCTGAAGGGCGGCGTGATCATGGACGTCGTGACCCCGGCGCAAGCGACGATCGCCGAGCAGGCGGGTGCCGCTGCGGTGATGGCGCTGGAGCGCGTACCCGCGGACATCCGCCGCGACGGGGGCGTCGCCCGCATGTCAGACCCCGAGATGATTGCGGGCATTCAGGCGGCGGTGAGCATCCCAGTGATGGCCAAGGCGCGGATCGGGCACTTCGTCGAGGCGCAGGTGCTCGAAGCACTGGAGGTCGACTACATCGACGAGTCCGAGGTGCTGACGCCCGCGGATGAGAGCAACCACATCGACAAGTGGGCCTTCAAGGTGCCGTTCGTGTGCGGCGCCACCAACCTCGGCGAGGCGCTGCGGCGGATCGGCGAGGGCGCAGCGATGATCCGCTCTAAGGGCGAGGCTGGCACCGGCGACATCGTCGAGGCCGTGCGGCACATGCGCATGATCACCGGCGAGATCCGGCGGTTGAGCACGCTGGAGCCGGGCGCGCTAGCCACGGCCGCCAAGGATCTCGCCGCGCCGTTGGAGCTGGTGCAGCGCGTTGCTCAGGACGGCAAGCTGCCGGTGGTGCTGTTCTGTGCGGGCGGCATCGCTACGCCAGCCGACGCCGCGTTGATGATGTCGCTTGGCGCTGAAGGTGTGTTCGTGGGCTCGGGCATCTTCAAGTCCGAGGACCCGCCCGCGCGGGCGCGGGCAATCGTCGAGGCGACTACGCACTGGCAGGACCCAGCTCGTATCGCATCGGCCTCGCGCGGGCTCGGCCCCGCGATGGAGAGCCTTGAGAGCTCGAAGCTGCAGGGCGAGCAGCTCCTGGCGCAGCGCGGCTGGTAGCGAGACAGCCGACGGCCGGCGCGCCTCGGCATCTTCGATCCGCTTGACCCCTCGACTGCCACGAATGCTGAATGAATGAGTCTGAGTCGGCGCTGATCGGCGTATTGGCCCTGCAGGGTGACTTCGAGGCGCACCGGCGCGTGCTCGAACGGCTGGGTGCGCGGGTGCGCGAGGTGCGCACGGTCGCGGATCTGAAAGGGATCGCGGGTCTCGTGATCCCGGGGGGCGAGTCGACCACGATGACGCTGGGCATCGAGCGCGAGGGACTGGCCGGGCCGATTCGAGCCCTGGCCCAGGCGGGGACGCCGGTGCTGGGCTCGTGTGCTGGGCTGATCATGCTCGATCGCGAGCACCTCGGGCTGATGGACATGCGCGCGGAGCGCAACGCTTTTGGGCGTCAGATCAGGAGCTTCGAGGCGGATGTGGAGCTCGCGGGCCTGGAGGGCGGACCGCTGCATGGGGTCTTTATCCGCGCGCCATGGATCGCCGAGTACGGGTCGGGGATCGAGATTCTTGGGGAGGTCGACGGGCACCCGATCGCTGCGCGAGAGGGCGATCTGTTGGCGGTCGCGTTCCACAGCGAGCTCGGTGAGGACGACCGCTTGCACCGACTGTTGCTGGAGTGGGTCGAGGCTAGGCGGAGCTGAGCTGCGCCGCCGTACCCGCGCGCTCGCCGAGCAGGTGCCGGCGCAGGAAGGCGAGCTGATCGACGAGGAGCGCCTCGTGCGCGGGGCCGTCGTAGACGTCGAAGTGGTCGACGCCGGGGTATGTGCACAGCTCGCCCAGGGGTGCGCGTTGGGCAGCTGCAATCGCTGGACCGGGCCGAGCGACGCGATCGGCCTCGCCGACGCAGACGAGCCACGGGCAATGCAGCTTCGCGGCTTTGAGCGCCGGGCGGTAAGGGCGCCCAAGTAGCCAGCGCGTGGAGACACGATCGCGCCAGCGCGAGTCCTCGCCGATCGCGACGACATGGCGCCAGCCGGTGGCGGCGCCCGGAGCGTTCAACAGCGCAGCCTCGTGCGGCTCGCCAAGTACGGGTAGATGACGGCCACGCGCGGCCGCCGCGAGCACCTGCGCGGTCACGCGTGGGGAGGAGCGGTGCGCCTGTTGCACGATGTCGAGGAACGGCACCTGGCTGATGACAGCCGCGATGCGCTTGTCTTCGACAGCGGCGGCGAGTGCGTTGCCGCCGCCCATCGAGGATCCAAACGTCGCCACCCGCTCGGCGTCGATCCCTGGCAGCGAGCGCCCAAAGGCGATCGCCGCACGCCAGTCCTCGAGCTGCCGCGCGGGGTCAAACAGATCCGGCTCGCCTTCGCTGTCGCCGAAGCCGCGATGGTCGAACACCAGCGCCGCGATGCCCGTGGCGGCAAAGCGCTCGGCGAAAGCGCCCAGGCGATCGCGTCGCGTGCCGGACAGACCATGCGCCATTACGATCAACGGAGCGGTGGGGTCCGACGCGCCGCTCGTAGCGCGGGTACTCGTGTCGGAGTCAGCGGTGGCGGTGATGGGCTCGGCGGCCGGGTACAGCCACGCGGCGCATTGCTCGGCGCACGAGGTGAAGCGGAGGTCTCTGCGTGAGGTTGTCATGGATGGCATAACGCCGTCCGGGGGTGAAACGTGAGGTGCCCGAGCCTCGCTGGCGGCGCGAGGCGTGCTCAGCCTGTCGGCACGCCCGGCGCGGCGCCCGCGGTTGCAGTGGGCGGCGCGGTGCGTTCGAGCGCCTCCCAGCCTTGGTCAAGCGCGCTCTCGGCATGCTCGGCGGCGACGCCACCGCGCAACCCGAACAGGCGCTTGGCGCGCAGCAGGTAGATGACGACGGCTAGGTTGATCACGAACGCGATCGCCTTGAACACGGTGGCGCGATTGGCGAGCTCGTAGATCTCCAGCGGCAGCAGCGAGGTAGTGACCAGGAAGGTCAGGTACTCGGCCCAGCGACGCTGATACCAGAGGCCGACTGCCTCGACCGCCTCGATGACGCCGTACACGAGCAGCACTCCGCCGACCAAATGCAGGTGCGAGGAGGAGGTCGTGAAGGCGTTGTCGATCTCGTGCAGGAGGCCGTGTCCGCGCGACTGGCTTGCCGCGACGCCGCCCTGTAGGTCGGTGATCACTTTGTAGAAGGTGTCGCGTAGCGTTGCCCTGTCGGCCGCGAACAGCAGCACGAGCACGCCGAGCCCGACGAGCACGATGAAATGAAATGCCCGGTCGAGCGCAATCAGCCGCAGCACCACCTTGTCGCGCAGCGGCTTACCCCGCAGGGGTAGCTCAATCTCCTCGCGCGAGGGAGGGTGCGCTTGTGCGGTCTGCTCGGGTGGTGGCAGCGGCAGCCAGCTGTCGCAGCGCAGACAGCGAAACCAGCGCACGCCGGCCGCGTCTTCGCGGACGAAGATCGCGTCCTGGGCGCGCAGCGCTCGGGCGTGGGTGCCCACCAGCGCATGCCCACGCATGCTGCAGACAACCAGCTCCCAATGAAGGCGGGGACGAAAGCGACGTGGCGGCTTGGTGCCGGGTGGATCGGGGAGGTGATTGCTCATCGGGGCGATAGCTCCGGTCCGGCAAGCCTCGCAGGCAATCCGGCCGTCTTGACTGATGGGCGATACTCGCGGCATGCGGATCGCAATCGCCGCCGACGAGCTGACCGGCGTTGCGGAGCTGCTGGTGGGGGAGCTCGAGCGCCGCGGCCACGAGACGCTACCTCACGGCGCGCTGGCGCCGCAGGAGCGCGACGATTGGGCCTGGGCGAGCGAGGCCGCGGCGCGCGACGTGGCCGAGGGGAGGGCAGAGCAGGCGATCGTCTGTTGTTGGACTGGTACAGGCGCCTCGATTGCGGCCAATAAGGTCGCCTCGATTCGCGCGGCGCTGTGCTCGGACGCGGCGACGGCGGAGGGTGCGCGGCACTGGAACGACGCCAACGTCCTGGCGCTTAGCCTGCGCAGCACCTCGGCCGCGGAGCTGGGCGAGATCCTGGATGCGTGGTTTGCGGGGAAGCCGAGCGTGGAGGAGGAGGATCGCGCGAACCTCGCGCACCTCGCGGAGCTCGAGGGCGGCGCGGGGTCCTGAGCCCGCCGGCCCGGCCCGGCGAAGGCTCAGCCGGCCGCGCGGAAGTGCACGACGCCCTCGGACTCCGTTTCGACGACGCTGCCTTCCTGCAGCAGCAGGTCGGCGTGCCCGAGTACCTCCGAAAGCGTGAGAAAGGCCTGCGTGACGGCGATGTTGCCCCACAGCTCGTGCGCGATCTCGTGTGCGGTGCGGGGCCGCGCCTCGATCAGCCCGCGGATCTTCTCGGCGCGGCGGCGGTGCATGCGGAAGCGTTCGTCGATCAGCGCGGCGTGATCGGAGATCGGGGAGCCATGGCCCGGCAGCACGAGCGAGAGCTCCATCTCGCGGGTCTTTTCTAGCGACGCCATGTAGGTGAGCAGCGCCTGCGGGCGTGGCGCGCGTGGATCGGGCTCGACCCCGAGCGGGCGCGTGAGCAGGGGGTTGGAGGAGATGTGAGCGATCAGGTGGTCGGCGGCGATCAGCATCGATGAGGAGTGATCCAGAAAGACGGTGTCAGAAGGGCTGTGGCCGGGTCGGTGAAGGACTCGTAGCGTGCGGTCACGTAGCTGCAGCTCGCTGTCGGGGGCGAGTGGCTGCGTGACCTGCACCGAGGATCCCCAGCCGCGGAAACTCGCGGACACGGCACGCAGCGCGGTGACGACGTTGGATGGGATTCCGTGGCGCAGCATCAAATTCTGCGCGAAGGCGTCGTCGAGGTTGGTCTGCTCGCCGTAGCTGGCCAGGAACGGCGCGAGCTGGTCGAGCGCCGCGACCTCGGCGCCTGAGCGCCGTGCGAGGATCGAGGCCAGCCCGAAGTGGTCGAGGTGCTGATGGGTAACGATCAGCAGCTCGATGTCCTCGACCTTGTGGCCGCGCTCTGCGAGCGCCTGTTCCAGCTCGTCGAGCGCCTTGGCGGAGTTCGGCCCGGAGTCGATCAGCGTCAGCGGCGAATCCTCGATCAGGTAGGCATTCACGCGACCGACCTGGAACGGCGTAGGGATCGCCAGGCGATGGATCCCAACCTCGGCCGCGGCCGCCAGCTCCGCGCGCGTGCGCTCTTTGCGCCGCTGCTCGTCCTCGCTCACGAGCGGATCAACGCCAGGACCTCGTCGCGCCGCCGAGTCATATCCTCGGCGGAGACGAGCGACTCCAGGCACAGGCGTAGCAGCGGCTCGGTGTTTGAGGAGCGCACGTTGAAGTGCCAGTCCTCGTAGTAGATCGAGATTCCGTCGAGGCGTTCCTGGCGCGCGTCGGAGTAGCGCTCGGCGATCCGCTCCATCTTCGCGTCGGCGTCCGCGACTTCGGAGTTGATCTCGCCGGAGATGAAGTAGCGCTCGTGGTAGGGGGCCAGCAGCTCGGACATCGACTTGCCCTCGCGCGCGAGCAGCTCGAGCACGAGCAGCGCCGGGATCGTGCCGGAGTCGGCGCAGTAGAAGTCGCGGAAGTAGTAGTGACCCGAGACCTCGCCGCCGAACAGCGAGCCCTCCTTGCGCATGCGGGTCTTGAAGAAGGCGTGCCCGACGCGGTTGATGAACGGCGTGCCGCCGGCGCGCTTGACGGTGTCGGGCACCGCCCAGGAGGCACGCACGTCGTAGAGGATCGCCTCGCCGGGGCTTTTCCCGAGTAGCGACTCGGCCAGCAGCGCGGTGAGGAAGTCGCCGTCGACGAATCTGCCCTGATCGTCGATGAAGAAGCAGCGATCGGCGTCGCCGTCCCAGGCGATACCGAGGTCGGCGCCGGTGTCGAGCACCCGCTCGATGATCAGCTTGCGGTTCTCCGGCAGCAGCGGGTTGGGCTCGTGGTCGGGGAAGTTCCCGTCGGGGGTCCAGTAGGTCTCGATTAGGTCGAGCCCGAGCCGCTCCAGTAGCGGCCCGACCATCGGCCCTGCCATGCCATTGCCGCCGTCGAGCACGACCTTCAGCGGTCGCGCGGCCGAGCGCACGACATCGGGGTCGATGAAGCGCAGCGCGGCGGCCTGAAACTCCTCGTAGATGTCGACCTGCTCGAGCGTGCCGTGCGCGCCGTCCCCGTTTGCTCCCTCCGCAGAGGCCAGTTCGGCTTCGACTAGGCGGCGCACGTCCTGGATGCCGGTGTCGCCCGAGAGTGCGATCGCTCCCTCACGCACGAGCTTGGCGCCGGTGTAGGCCTTGGGGTTGTGCGAGGCCGTGCACATCAGCCCGCCGTCCAGCTCGCGGGAGCCGACGAGGAAATACAGCATCTCGCTGCCCACCTGGCCCGCATCGATCACGTTGGCGCCCGCCTGCAACAAGCCATCGCGATAGCGCCCCGCCAGCTCTGGTGCGGTCAGGCGCATGTCGCGGCCGAGCCCGACGCGTAGCTCGCCCACGGGCTTGCCGGATAGTCCGGCGAGCACCTGCGCAAAGGCGCGGCCGATGCGCTCGGCGATGCCGCCGTCGATCTGCTCGCCATAGAGGCCGCGGACGTCGTAGGCCTTGAATATCTCAGGGGAGAGGGTGCTCACGCTGCGATCCATCCTATGTGGCGATGGGGAGGGGCCGCGGCGCCGAGGGGCCGGGGATGATGCCTTCGCACACCCCTGGCTCGTAGACTGAGAGACATGTCAGGACACTCCAAGTGGGCAAGCATCAAGCACAAGAAGGCGATCGTGGACTCGCGCCGCGGCAAGCAGTTCTCGAAGCTGACGCGGGCGATCATGGTCGCGGCGCGCGACGGCGGCGGCGACCCGGCGGGTAACCCGGCACTAGAGCTGGCGATGCGCAAGGCCAAAGAAGCCTCGATGCCGAAGGACAACGTTGAACGCGCGATCGCGAAGGGCACGGGCGAGGGCGGTGAGGCTGATGCGATCGAGACCGTCCTCTATGAGGGTTACGGACCCGGCGGCGTGGCGCTGCTGGTCGAGGCGATGACCGAGAACCGCAATCGCACCGGCGCCGACGTCCGTCATGCCTTCTCCAAGAGCGGCGGCAGCCTGGGTGAGCCAGGCTCGGTGGCCTACCTGTTCGACAAGAAGGGCACGATCGTGATCGACGCGACGCGCTACTCCGAAGATGATTTGCTGCCTGCGGTCGAGGCGGGCGCCGAGGACATCTCGGTCGACGAGGACGTATTCGAGGTGATCTCCGAGCCCGCGGACTTCACGGCGGTGCGCCACGCGCTCGAACAGGCGGGGGTGGAGTTCGAGAGCGCCGAGATGGTCTACCGGCCCTCGGTGCTGGTGCCGGTGGATGAGAGTCACGCCGGATCGCTGCTGCGCCTGATCGACTCGCTGGAAGAGAGCGATGACGTCGAATCGGTGTACGCGAACTTCGACGCGCCCGCCGAGGTCCTAGAACAGATTGCGAGTTAGGTCGTGACCGCTCGCCGCGCGCGAAACAGCGGCACGGGCCCGCGAATGCCGCGCAGGCGCCGCTCGCCGGCGAAGGACCAGCGATAGCCACCGTCGACCGATTCGCGCAGCTCACGCTCGACGAGCAGGCTGCCGGGACGGGCAACGGAGGTGATGCGGCTGGCGAGGTTGACGGGCCGCCCGAACCAGTCACCGGCGCGCGGCAGCGCCTGGCCGAGCGCGGCGCCAGCGCGCAGTTGCGGAAACTCGGGCCCCTCGGCATCGGCGGCGTCGATCAGGCTGAGCGCGGCCCCGAGTAGGGGTTCGGGGTCAGGCGAAGCGAGCATGGCGGCGTCGCCGATGGTCTTGACAAGCCGCACTGGCGGTTCGACGACCTCGGAGGCGAGGGCTTCCAAACGCACGGCGAGACGACCCAGCTCATCGGGTGAGACTTCCTCGCCAAGGCGGGTGAAGCCGACGAGGTTGGCGAAGCAGACGCTGACCTCGCGCGAGCCGGGCAGCTGACCGCCGCTGCGCTCCAGCGCACTGACGACGGTGCTCTGGGTGGCGTTTTTGAGATGCAGCGCGAGCATGTTGGCGACGAGCGGGTTGACGAGCGGATAGAGCGCGGCGGCGGCCTGCGCGTATTGATAGGCGAGTTCGGGCTCGCTCATACCAGGCTCGAGCACGAGTTTGAGCGGCAGCGCGCGCAGGCTTTCCGCGGCCTGGGAGAGGCCGCGGCCGAGCACGCGCAGCAGGTCGAGCAGTTCGTCGTCGGAGATCCCGGCGTCGCGCGCGACGTGGATCATGCGCGTGGACTCGACCTCGGCCTCGGTGTAGACGGCCTCGTCGGACTCGGGGATCGGCAGGCCCATGGCTCGGCGCGCGGCGATCAGGAAGCTCTCCTCGACCTCGCTCATCTCTGAGACTTCGCGCGCTGTGTAGCGCTCGGTACCGACGATCACGCGGTCGGCGGGCAGGTAGATGATCGAGCCGGCGGCGGTCGAGCGGCGCAGCTCGGCGAGCGGGACGCCGTTGTCGGCCAGCTGGCGCAGCAGCGTCAGGCGCTCGGCGCGCTGTTGCCCCTCCAGCCCGTCGAGCAGGCCCTCGGCGTCGAAGTCGATCTGCCCGGCGCCCGTCGGCTTCTGCTCGGCGTCCATCGGCTGGGAGCGTACGCCGTGGGCGAGGCAGGCGTCCGAAGCCGGGCGCAGAATCCCCTGAGTGATGATCGTCCTCGGGATAGATCCTGGCCTGGCGAACACCGGCTATGGCGTGGTGGCGCGCCGTGGCGGGCGGCTGGTGGCGCTGGATGGCGGGGTGATCGAGACCTCCTCACAGCTGGCCCGGGAGCGCCGCCTGGCCAACATCCACGCAGAGCTCGAGCAGCTGATCGCGACGCATGAGCCGGACGCGATGGCGCTGGAGGAGCTGTACTTCGGCCAGAACGTTCGCACGGCGTTCGCGGTGGGTCACGCGCGCGGCGTGGCGATGCTGGCGGCGGGCCAGCGAGGGCTGCCGTGTACGGGCTACACACCGCAGCAGGTCAAGGGTGCGGTCTGTGGCAACGGTCGCGCGGACAAGGGACAGGTGACGCGGATGGTGACGACGCTGCTGGGATTGGAACGCGACCCGCACCCCGATCACGCGGCGGATGCGCTGGCGGTGGCGATCTGCCATGTAAACCGCGCACCGCTCTCGCACGCGCTGGCGAAGGTGGGCGCATGATTGCGCTGCTGCGTGGGGAGGTAGCGGTGCGCCGCGCGGACCACGTGGTGATCCTGTGCGACAGCGTTGGCTACCGAGCGGCGGTCTCGGCTGAGACGCTACGCCATGTGCCGCCAGTGGGCGAGCAGGTGATGCTGCACGCGCACTTGATCGTG
Organism: uncultured Solirubrobacteraceae bacterium; assembly: GCA_963697725.1. Taxonomy (GTDB): domain Bacteria; phylum Actinomycetota; class Thermoleophilia; order Solirubrobacterales; family Solirubrobacteraceae; genus Palsa-744. The sequence continues at coordinate 1,804,139 of OY969096.1, read as the reverse complement.
CGCGATGACGCGCTAGCGCTGTACGGCTTTCACGCCGAGCAGGAGCGGGACCTATTCCTGATGCTGCTGTCGGTCCAGGCAGTAGGGCCGAAGGTTGCGCTGGCGGTGCTCTCGGGCGGGGCGCCGCGCGAGCTGATCGCGGCGATCGCGGCGGGCGACGCGGCGCGCTTTCAGGCGGTGCCGGGGATCGGCAAGCGCACGGCGGAGCGGATCATCGTGGAGCTGCGAGAGAAGGTCGTGGTGCGCGGCGAGAGCGATGATCTTGATGAGTCGATGATCGCCGCGCGCAGCGGCCCGGGACGCACGCCGAGAGACGATCCGGGGGATGGCGGGCGCAGTCTCGCGCGGGCTGGGCTGATCGAGCTGGGCTTTGCGCCAGGCGAAGTCGACGGGCTGCTGCTCGACGCGGAGGGCGAGAACGCCGAGCAGCTGATCGCGCATGCTCTGCGCCTGGCGCGGGCCGGGGCATGAGCGCGATGGGTGAGCGGCGATGAGTGTGGAGACGAGCGCGGAGGCGGAGACGGCGCGCATTCAGACCCCCTATCTAGTCGCAGAGGACGAGCTCGATCGCTCGCTGCGGCCGCGGCGCCTTGAGGACTTCGTGGGTCAGGAGTCGCTGCGCGAGCAGCTGGCGGTGGCGATCGAGGCGGCGAGCGCGCGCGGGGACGCGTTGGATCATCTGCTGCTGGCGGGACCGCCGGGCCTCGGCAAGACCTCGTTGGCGCAGATCGTGGCGGGGGAGCTGGACGTGCCGTTCGTGCAGACGGCGGGCCCGGCGCTGGAGCGAAAGGGAGACATCGCGGCGTTCCTTACGGCGCTTGAGCCCCGCAGCGTGTTCTTCGTGGATGAGATCCATCGCCTGCCACGCACGCTGGAGGAGACGTTCTATCCAGCGATGGAGGATCGGCGCCTGCCGATTACGGTTGGCCAAGGGGCGGGTGCGCGCGTGGTGACGCTGGAGCTACCGCCGTTCACGTTGGTGGGCGCGACGACACGCACGGGTCTCTTGACGACGCCACTGCGCGATCGCTTCGGCATCCAAGCGCGTCTGGAACCCTACGGAACTGAGGACTTGACGCGGATCGTGCGCCGCTCGGCGGGCATCCTGGAGATCGAGCTGGAGGAGGAGGGAGCGATCGCGATCGCGGAGCGCAGCCGCGGCACCCCGCGCGTGGCCAACCGCCTGCTCAAGCGTGTGCGCGACTTCGCGGAGGTGCGGATGAGCGGCGTTGTGACGTCGGCGGCGGCGCAGGGCGCGCTTGAGATGCTCGAGGTTGACGAGCGCGGCCTGGATCGCCTGGATCGCGAGATCCTGCACGCGATCTGTGTGAAATTTGAGGGCGGCCCGGTCGGCCTCTCGACGCTGGCGGTGGCGGTGGGCGAGGAGCAGGACACGATCGAGGACGTATATGAGCCCTACCTGCTGAAGGAGGGCTTGATCAAGCGCACGCCGCGCGGCAGGGCGGCGACGGCGGCGGCGTTCACGCACCTCGGACTCGAACCGCCGGCGAGCGCCGGGCAGTCGCTGTTCTGAGCGGTGCCTGGCCGTCGCTCGGGGTATGAATGCGTGAACGCTCGGCGTCAGCGGGGCCGGTCAGCTCGCGGCTTGCGTAGTCTGTAGCGATCCATGGCACACCCGTTCATCTGCCCAAACTGCGGACACCGCACGACCGAGGTCGACCGCAACATCGGCTTCACGCGCCAGCCGAAGGGCTGCGCGAAGTGCGGCTTCGCGTTTCTGTTCGAACTGCTGGACGACTACTACCCGGCGCCTGACGCCGCGTTCTTCGTCTGCGACGGCGAGGGCCGCGTGATCGGCTGTGGGAAGAACTCCTTCGCGTTCACGGGTTTAGAGGAGGAAGAGGTGATTGGCCAGCGCGTGGAGCAGGTTCTGGGCCTGCGCTTCGCAAACGGCGATGATCCCGTGGAGACGGTGCTGGAGTGGGGCGTGCGGAAAATGGAGGTCCCGGTGCAGGTCTCGGGCGAACGCGACGTGGCGGCGACGGCGAAAGCAGACATGTTTCCGGCCTATGACGACGACGGCGGGCTGTTGCTCGTGCTGACTCCTGACAAGTAGGCTGCGAGAGGTTCCGATGACCGACCGCCGCCGCAACGCACTAATTCTTCTGCTCGTCGCTGGGTTGATCGCCGCATCCTTCGCGGTGATCGCGACGAAAAAGACGCGACTGGGGCTCGACCTGAAGGGCGGCGTCGAGCTGGTCTACCAGGCCAAGCCCACGGCGCAGTCGAAGGTCGACCAGGAATCGCTGAACCGCGCGATCGACATCATGCGCAAGCGTGTGGACCAGCTGGGCGTATCCCAGCCGGAAATCCAGCGCTCGGGCTCGGACGAAATCGACGTGGCGCTGCCGGAAGTCAAAGATGCGGCGCGCGCGGAACAGGAGGTTGGCAAGACGGCCCAGCTGTTCTTCTACGACTGGGAGTCGAACGTGATCGGCGCCAACGGACAGCCCTCGCCGAAAGAAGGTACGGCGACGGGTGGTCCCCAGGCAGGCGCGGCCCAGTTCGGCCTGCCGGAGTACCAGGCGGTGCAGCGGGCGGAAAAGCGCAAGCCGGAACTGCGCAAGACGGACACGACCTGGAGCAAAGGCTGCACGCCGGCGCAGACGGGCGGCTGCATCTACGGCAGCTGGTACCTGCTGGAACCCAAGCACGAAAAGGTGCTGCGGGGACCTGAGGAAACTGAAAAGAACCTCTACGCCGACTACAAAGTTCCGAGGGGCGCGAAGGTCAAGGCGGTGCGGATCAACCCCGGCACGGTGCTGGTGCAGGCACGCCCGATCGAAGGCGCCTCGGGCAAGGTCACGCAGAAAAGCCCGAACAGCTGGTTCGTGATCAAGGACAACCCGGTGCTGACGGGTGCGGACGTCAAGAACCCGCGCCAGAGCTTCGACGAAGGCGCGGGTGGCACGGGCGCGCCAAATGTGACGTTCGAATTCACGGGCCACGGCAAGAGCGTGTTCCAGAACGTGACGAAGGAAATCGCCCACCGCGGCCAGGAAGCACAGCTTCCGGGGGTGGGCAAGGAAGCGGCCCAGCAGCACTTCGCGGTGGTACTGGACGGACAGCTGATCACGACGCCATCGATCGACTACACGAAGTACCCCGAAGGAATCGATGCCTCGACGGGCTCGCAGATCTCAGGTGGCTTCACGATTAGCTCGGCGCAGGAACTGGCGCAGGAGCTGCAGTCGGGCGCGCTGCCGATCAAGCTGGAACTGATCTCTAACTCCCAGGTCTCCGCGACGCTGGGCAAAACGGCACTCAACCAGGGCCTGATCGCGGGCCTGGTGGGCTTCGGGATCGTGTGCCTGTTCCTGCTGATGTTCTACCGCGTGCTCGGGATGATCGCGATCGGCGGTCTCGTGATCTATGGGATCTACTTCTTTGCGCTGGTGAAGCTGATCCCGATCACGCTGACGCTGCCGGGGATCGCGGGCTACATCCTCACGATCGGCGTCGCGGCTGACGCGAACATCGTGATCTTCGAGCGCGTCAAGGAGGAGATCCGCGGCGGCAGATCGGTGATCTCGGGCATCGCGACGGGATACAAACGCGGTTTTGCGGCGATCGTCGACGCGAACGTGGTGACGTTCATGACGGCCTTCATCCTGTTCGCGCTCGCGACCGCAGAAGTTAAGGGCTTCGCGCTGACGCTTGGCATCGGCACGCTGGTCTCGCTGTTCACGGCGGTGCTCGCCACGCAGGCGGCGCTCGGCTCGATGAGCCGCAGCAAATTCGTGACCCACCCCGCGGCGCTCGGCGCCGAGCGGCGGGGCAAGGGTTGGACGTTCGACTTCATGGGCGCCTCCAAGTGGTTCTTCTCGCTGTCGGGCACGATCCTGCTGATCGGCGCGCTGGCGATCGGCGGCAACGGCCTGAACTTCGGCATCGACTTCAAGTCGGGTACGCGCATCCAGACCGCGTTCGTGAAGCCCGTGAGCGAGAGCGAAATCTCAAAGGTGATGTCGGCAGCGGGCTACGGCAACGCCGAGATCCAGAAATTCAACAACAAGAGCATCGGCGGCGCCGGCTATCAGATCTCGACCAAGACGCTGAAGCCGAACAAGGTCCAATCGATCAGGGCGGCGCTCGACGCCAAGTTCGGCAGCGGCAACACGGGGGGAACGAAGAACTTCTCCTCGACCTCGATCGGGCCGACGTTCGGCAAGACCGTGGCAAACAGCGCGATCATCGCGATCATCGCCTCGCTGCTGGTGATCTCGGCATACATCGCGCTGCGCTTCGAGTGGAAGTACGCGATCCCGGTGTTGATCGCGCTGATGCACGATCTGCTGATAACGGCGGGGGTGTACTCGCTGACGGGACGCGAAGTCACGACCTCGACCGTGGCGGCGCTGCTGACGATCCTGGGCTATTCGCTCTACGACACGATCATCGTGTTCGATCGTGTGCGCGAGAACGTGCCGCGTATGCCGAGAGCCGCCTTTTCGCAGATCGTCAACCGCTCGATGTCAGAGGTGCTGACGCGATCCTTGGCCACAAGCTTCTGCACGCTGTTGCCAGTGGTCGCGCTGCTGTTCTTTGGGGGCGAAACGCTGAAGGACTTCGCGTTCGCCTTGATGGTCGGCGTGGCCTCGGGGGCATACTCCTCGGTGTTCATCGCCTCGCCCGTGTTGACGCACTGGAAGGAGCGCGAGGGTGGCTATCGCAGCCGTCGTGCACGGATCGTGCGCGAACTCGGCTCAGTCCCGGCCTACGCGACCGCGGCCGGTGGGGCGCCGGTGGACGTGGAGCCCGAGAAGAAAGGCAAACGCAGCGTCTCGATCTTCGGCTCGGGTGTGACGACGCCGGGCGCTCCGGGCGCTGAGGTCTCACACGACGAGTTCCAGGAGCTGGTGCGCGATCTCGACGTGGAGCAAGGCAACGGGGCTTCGACACGCGCGAGCGGCGCGGGCGTGGCGCAGAAGCCGCGTCGCGCCAAGCGCACGGAGCCCACACAGTCGGAGCCTCCGGCCGAGCAGCCCCGGCAAGACCCAGCGGCCGACCTGACGCCGGAGGATCTGGTGCTCAAGGACGACAAACCGGCGCCGAAACGCAAACGCGCGCGCAACAAGCGACACGGGAGGCGCTGATGGGACTTCTGGCCTGGGTGATGATGGGGCTCGCGATCTGGCACTTCACGATCTTCCTGCCCGATCGCTTCTGGGGCGGCATCGTCGGCGCGTTCGTGGGATCGCTCGTGGGGGCGATCGTGGTCGGATTGATCATCTACGGCGTCAAGGTCTCGGCGCTGAAGATCCCAGGCGAACACGCCACGGATGTGGCCGTGGCGCTGTACGCGATCCCAGGGGCGCTGATCGGGATGGCGCTGGTCTACCTCGAGGGCATGCGCCGCGAACGAGCGAGCGCGCAGCTGCTCGAGGACGCCTGAGCGCCAGCACGCTTCCGTCCCACCCTGGCCGTAGTGTGGCCTCGATGCTGCGGCCACGCTTCGAGATCCCCGACTGTTCGAGCGAGCAGGTGCTGCGCCTGCGCGAGGCGCTTGAGGTCAGCGACGCGCTCGCGCAAGTGCTGGTGCGCCGTGGCTTTGCGCAACCCGAGCGCGCGCGGGCCTTCCTGGCGGCGGATGAGGAGCATCCGGCGAGCGCGTTTGCCGGCATCGAGCAGGCCGTCGCGCTCGTGTTGGAACACGCCTCGCGCGCCGAGCGGATCACGATTCACGGCGACTACGACGTGGATGGCGTGTGCTCGACGGCGATCCTAGTTCGCGCGCTGCGGGCCCTCGGCGTCGAAGTCGACTCATATCTGCCGGACCGCGCTAGCGACGGCTACGGGCTGAACGCACAGACGGTAGAGCGGCTAGCTGCACGCGGCACGCGCCTGCTGGTGACGGTTGACTGCGCGGTGACGGCGGTCGAGGAGGTGGCGCTGGCGCACGAGCTGGGGATGAAGGTGCTCGTCACCGACCACCACGCCCCGCGCGCGGACGGCGTGCTGCCGAAGGCGCCGCTGGTGCACCCAGCGTTGTGCGGCTATCCCTGCTCAGAGCTGTGCGCGACGGCGGTGGCCTACAAGCTCGCGCAGGCGGTGTTTGCCGCGGCGGGCCGCGATCCGCGCGAGCTCGAGCAGGACCTCGATTTGGTGGCACTGGCGACGGTCGCGGACGTGGTGCCGCTGGTGGGCGAGAACCGCGCTTTGGTGCGCCGTGGCCTGCGGGTGCTGGCGGCGACGCGCAAGCCGGGGCTGCGAGCGCTGATGGCGGTCGCGAGGGTGCAGCCGAGCCGCATCGACGAGCGCGCGCTGGGCTTCGCGCTGGCGCCGCGGTTGAACGCGGCGGGGCGCATGTATCGCGCGGACGCGGGCCTGGAGCTGATCCTGACCGAGGACCCGCTGCGCGCGGCGCAGATCGCGGACGAGTTGGATCGCGCGAACCGTGAGCGCCGCGAGGTCGAGCTGCGGATTCGCTATGAGGCCGAAGCGCAGCTGGCGCAGCTCGGTGAGCGCGCGGCCTACGTGCTGGCGGGCGAGGATTGGCACGCGGGCGTGATCGGGATCGTGGCCTCACGCCTAGCCGAGCGCCATCACCGTCCGGTCGTGCTGATCGCGCTCGATGGTGAGACGGGTAAGGGCTCGGGGCGAAGCATCGCGGGTTTCGACCTATTGGCAGGTCTGACGGCGTGCGCGGGGCACATGCTCCGCTACGGGGGCCACCGCGCGGCGGCGGGCCTTGAGATCGAGCGCGGTTGCGTGCCCGCGCTGGCGCGGGCGCTGGCCGAGCACGCGGAGCTGATGCTGGGATCCGAGCCGCCGGTGGCGAGCGAGCGCGTGGACGCGGTGGTGGGCGGAGATCAGCTGGGCATGACGCTGGCGGAGGAGCTGCAGCGGCTGGCGCCGTTCGGACACGGCAACCCGGGCGTCTCGCTGATGCTGGCCGACGCCTGCTTTCGCGACGCGCGCCCGATGGGCGAAGGCAAGCACGTGCGTTTCACCGTCGAATCGAGCGGCGCCCGCGCCCGCGCGGTGGCCTTCGGCGGCGGCGCGAGCCTGCCGGTGGAGGACGGCGTGCCGGTCGAAGCGACGTTCACGCTCGAGGTCAACGAGTGGAACGGAGTCTCTGAGCCACGCCTGGTGCTGCGCCAGGCGCGGGCGGTGCAGCCGCCGATCCGGGCGGGCAAGCTGGGCGACCCAGGCGAGCCGGTACCGGCGGGCGCGCACGGTCAGCTCGCCCTCTGCTGAGCGCAGCCGATCCGCTTCAATCCCGCGGGGCGGTCCCCTAACCTATGGGTATGGCCGTAGCGAAGGATCCAAAGAGCCCGCAGGGCACGGAGCTAGCAGAGCAGCCGCGACCCACGCCTGCGCCTGCGGTGAGCGTGATGTCTTCAAGCGCGCTGCCGCGCGTGAATCTGAGCGAGCCCGAGCGCCGCCTACTGGCGGACCTGTTCGCGATCGTCTCCGAGCACGCGGCGGATTCGGCGGTGGAGATCGACCGCGCGCGCGTGCAGGACGCGTTCGTGTTCGCCTGTGAGCACCACGCGGCGCAGCGGCGCAAGTCGGGCGAGGACTTCATCGTGCATCCGGTGGGCGTGGCGCGGATCTGCGCGGGCATGCGCCTGGACACGGAGACGCTGTGTGCGGCGCTGTTGCACGACACGGTGGAGGACACCTCGGCCTCGATCGAGGAGGTGCGCGAGCGCTTCGGCGAGGACATCGCGGCGATCGTGGACGGCGTCACGAAGCTGACGGGGATCACGTTCCAGTCCCACGACGAGGCGCAGGCTGAGAACTACCGCAAGATGATGGTGGCGATGGCCACTGACGTGCGGGTCATCCTGATCAAGCTGGCGGACCGCCTGCACAACATGCGCACGATCGAGGCGATGCCCAAGCAGAAGCAGATGGACAAGGCACGCGAGACGCTCGACATCTACGCGCCGCTGGCCCACCGCCTGGGCATCCACGCGATCAAGTGGGAGCTCGAGGACCTGGCGTTCGCGACGCTGCACCCGCGCAAGTACCAGGAGATCAAGGGCCTCGTGGCCCAGCAGCGCGACGACCGCGAGGGCTACGTCAGCCAGGCCGGGGAATACCTGGCACGGGAGCTGGCCGACTTGGGCATCCAGGCGCAGATCGCCGGACGCGCGAAGCATTTCTATTCAATTTATTCAAAGATGACGAAGAAGGGCCGCGAGTTCAACGAGATCTACGACCTCACGGCGATGCGCGTGATCGTCGACTCGGTGAAGGACTGCTACGGCACGGTGGGCGTGATCCACTCGCTGTGGAAGCCGCTGCCGGGTCGCTTCAAGGACTTCATCGCGATGCCGAAGTTCAACATGTACCAGTCGCTGCACACGACGGTGATCGGGCCGGAGGGCCGACCGTTGGAGATCCAGATCCGCACGCAGGAGATGCACGAGATGGCGGAGTTCGGCGTCGCGGCGCACTGGGTCTACAAGCAGGGCCCGAACGGCGCGCCCGAAGCCCTGGAGGGCGAGGTCAAGGGCGAGGACGCGAAGATGAAGTGGCTGCGTTCGATGCTCGACTGGCAGAAGGAGATGTCGGACCCGCGCGAGTTCATGGAGACGCTGCGCACGGACCTGTTCGAGGAAGAGGTGTTCGTGTTCACGCCGAAGGGCCAGGTCAAGTCGCTGGCGGCGGGTGCGACGCCGCTGGACTTCGCCTACGAGGTGCACACCGACGTCGGCCACCGCTGCGTGGGCGCGCGCGTGAACGGCAAGATCGTGCCGCTGCACTACGAGCTGCGCTCGGGCGACATCGTGGAGATCCTGACCTCCAAGCGCGAGCGCGGTCCCTCACGCGACTGGCTGGCGATGGTGAAGACGACCCGTGCGCGCAACAAGATCAAGGCCTGGTTCAAGGCGGAGACGCGCCAGGACACCGAGCACACGGGTCGCGACCTGCTGCAGGAGCACCTGCGCAAGGCGGGCCTGCCCGCTCAGAAGATCACGGGCTCGGCGATCCTGGCGGACGTGATCCGCGAGGTGGGCTACCGCAAGGCGGACGACTTCTACATCGCGCTCGGCGCGGGGAAGGTCTCGCCGAAGCTGGTGGTGGGCAAGGTGATGCAGCGCCTGAAGCAGGGCGAGGCCGCGGACGGCGAGTCGGCGGCGGCGGACCTGCTGCGGGTGGGGCGCCAGCGTCGGCGCCCCACGAAGTCCTCGGGCCAGTACGGGATCAGGGTCGAGGGCGTGGAGGACGTGATGCTGCGCCTGGCGAAGTGCTGCCGCCCGGTGCCGGGCGATGAGATCGTGGGCTACATCTCGCTCGGGCGGGGGATCACGATCCATCGCGAAGACTGCCCGAACGCGGCGCTGCTGCGCAAGGACCCGGAGCGCTTCACGAGCGTCTTCTGGGAGGGCGATCAGTCGACGGCGTTCGTGGTCGAAATCCAGATCGACGCCTGGGACCGCCACCGCCTGCTGGAGGACCTCTCGCGCGTGTTCAGCGAGTCGGGCGCGAACATCCTCGAAGCGCGCTGCATGTCGGCGCCGCCGATGGTGAAGAACCGCTTCGTGATTGAGGTCGCCGACACGCACACACTGAAGAGCGCGATCACCCGCATGCGCAACATCGACTCGGTGTTCGACGCATATCGCGTGACGCCGGGCGGAGCCGGCTAGGCGACGACGCTCAGCGCGCGCGGCTTGATCGAGTAGCGCGCCTCGTGCACTTCGCCGAGGAAGTCGCCGTCAACCTGTAGCGGCAACGGACGCCCGTCGGCGCTGCGCACGGTCAGCTCGGTCATTCCCTGAAGGTCGGTGATCTGGCGGTTGCCGACGACGCTGGCGCGCTGCGAGAGCGCGCGCAGCGCAATCGAGGACATCGCCAGCGGCGTGGCACGTCCGAGCAGGGCGCCGACAAGCTCGCCCGAGTCCAGACGCGCGCCGTCAGCGATGTTGATGGGTTTTTCGTGGAAGTAGGTGAAGGGCGCGCCGTTCTGGACGATCGCGGTGACGGCGGGTAGCGTGCCGTACTTGGTCTCGACCTGCATGCGCGGTGCTTTGAGGACATAGCGGCGCGCTGCGCCGAACGCCTTCCAGGTGAAGAAGTAGGGCCCGAAGCGCGCCTTCAGGTGCGGGCGGGCGTCGACCTGCTCGACCACGCTCGCGTCCAGGCCCACGCCGGAGTTGAACGTGAACAGGCGACCGTTGACGACGCCGACGTCGACCTTACGCACGCGCCAGTCATCAGCCATCGCGAGCATGTGCTCGGTGGCGTCGACGAGCTCCCCGGGGATCCCGAGGATCTTCGCGAAGACGTTGGCGGAGCCGCCAGGAAGCGCGCACAACGGCGTGGCCGAGCCGAGCAGCCCGTTGGCCGATTCGTTGACGGTGCCGTCGCCGCCGAAGGCCACAACCACGTCATAGCCCTCGTGCGCGGCCTCGCGGCACAGCTCGGTGGCGTGCCCACGGGCCTCGGTGTCGACCGCATCGACCTCGTAGCGGCCTTTCAGGGCGTAGACCACGAGGTGGCGTAGGCGATCTGAGACGGTGGCGGCGTAGGGGTTGACGATCAGCAGCATGCGCCGCTTACTGGCGGCCTCGTAGGGTTGCAGGCTCGGCGACTCGCCGGCCAGACGCCGCTCTTGCTCGCGCGCACGCGTCTCCATCTACTCGGCCTACACCGCAGCTGCGCTCGCGTTACCGAGGATCGCTAACGGCGTTACCGTTGCGACTGGCGGGGGTAGTAATTCCCCGCCGCAGAGCGCTCGCCGAGTAGTCCAGGCGGCTTGCGTCCGTCGGGAGGATTGCTAGACTGCCGCACACATAGCTGGACACATCCAGAGGGGTGAAGGGACTGGCCCGATGAAACCCCGGCAACCACCGTCAATGTCACGGACGGGAAGGTGCCAATTCCAGAGAGATGTGTGGCGGGCTTCGCGCCCTTCGCCACACCGTGACGGCGAAGAGATCAAATGCGAAGGGAGCCCCAATGGCTGTGAGTCATCTTCAGTGCAAGGAGTGCAAGGCGGAGTATCCGCTGGAGGCGTTGTTCGTCTGTGAGCAGTGCTTCGGCCCGCTCGAGGTGGTCTACGACCACAGCCGCACGGTCGGCGATGTCGGCGAGCTGCGTCGCCGCATCCAGGGCGGACCGCAGAACATCTGGCGCTACGCGGACTTCCTGCCGCTCGCCGGCGGACCACCAGGGCCTTCGGGCCGTCTGGCCTCACGCGTGGGCCTGCCCGCCGGTTGCACGCCGCTGATTCGTGCCGACCGTTTGGCCGAGCGCCTGGGGCTCGGGGAGGTATGGGTCAAGAACGACGCCGCGAACCCGACGCACTCCTTCAAGGACCGCGTGGTCTCGGTCGCGGTCACGCGCGCCCGGGAGCTGGGTTTCAAGACGATCGCCTGCGCCTCCACGGGCAACCTCGCTAATTCCGTGGCCGCCCACGGCGCCGCGCTGGGCCTCGACTCCTACGTCTTCATCCCGGCCGACCTCGAGGAGCAGAAGGTGCTCGCGACCGGCATCTATGGCACGAACCTTGTCGGCGTGGAAGGCTCCTATGACGACGTGAACCGTCTCTGCACAGAGCTATGCGCGGATCGCGACTGGGCGTTCGTGAACATCAACTTGCGTCCCTACTACGCCGAGGGCTCCAAGACGCTGGCCTTTGAGATCGCCGAGCAGCTCGGCTGGGAGCTTCCCGATCGCTGCGTCGTGCCGATCGCCTCGGGCTCGCTGTTTACGAAGATTGCACGCGGCTTCGAGGAGTTCGCGGAGCTCGGGCTGGTCGAGGGCGAGCTGCCGAGCATGAACGGCGCCCAAGCACAAGGCTGCTCGCCGGTGGCAAGCGCCTTCGCCGAAGGCCACGACGTGTGTCGCCCGGTGAAGCCGAGCACGATCGCGAAGTCGCTAGCGATCGGCAACCCAGCCGACGGCCCCTACGCGCTTGACCTGGCCCGACGCACGGGCGGCGGCGTGGACTCGGTGACCGACGAGGAGATCCGCGCGGGCATCAAGCTGCTGGCCGAGACGACCGGCATTTTCACGGAGACCGCGGGTGGGGTCACGACCGCGACGCTGGCGAAGCTCGCCGCGCGCGGGGACATCGACGCGAACGAGCGCGTGGTGTTGGTGATCACGGGCGAGGGCCTGAAGACGCTCGACGCGGTGCGCGGCACGTTTGAGACGCACACGATCGCTCCGTCGGTCGAGGCCTTCGAGGAGGCTGAGGACCTTCGCATAGCGGCGTCCTCGGTCGCTCATGTGCCGAGCACACTTCGCTCCCTGCGTCACACCTCTGCTCGATCCTCAGCTGTCTCGGCGAGTTTCTGATGTCGGTGGTCGTGAAGATCCCCACGCAGCTGCGCGCTGCGGCGAACGGCGAGGCCGAGACCGAGGTCGACGGTGCGACCGTGCAGGAGGTGCTCGACGGGCTGTTCGAGCGCCATGATGAGCTGCGCGCGCGCCTGTACGACGACAACGGCGGCCTGCGTCGGTTCGTAAACGTGTACGTCGCGGGCGAAGATATCCGCTTCCTTGACGGGCTCGCCACGCCGGTCTCAGACGGCGCCGAGTTGACGATCCTGCCGGCGGTCGCGGGCGGCTAGCGCGAGGCGACGTGCGCGGCGGCGGCGTGGTGCGCCGCGGCCTGGGCGGGCGGGGCGCTCGAGCCGCTGATGCCCACGGTAGAGACAAGGCCCGCGGCGACCATCGCCGACAGCGTCAACGCACGCATGCGCTTGGGCGTCAGCCAGCCGAAGTGGTGGGTCTGAAGCCAGGTCCGAAAGCCAGTGGCAGCCGAGGCGGCGGCCATTGCGCAACCAGCGCACATGCACGCAGCGTAGCGCCGCGGAGAGGATGAGGCGCAGGCTCGGGCGGGGGATGGTCGCCTGAGCGCCTCGGCGCGCTCAGGCGGGCTCGACGGGCTCGACGCGGCCCTCGAGGCGACGCTTTAGCTCGGCGCCGCGACCCGCGGCGACAGCGCGCGCGGCGCGCGCCTCGCTCAGCTCGAGGCCATGACGCTGCGCGTAGTCGAGCAGGTTCTGGCGCTCCTCGCCCTCGCGCGCAGCGCGCAAGAACAGCCAGCAGAACAGCCCGAGCGTGAGGAAAGACTCCTCGACCATCATGATCGCCCCGGCGATGTTTTGATCCGCCAGCGGCGAGATGTGGTGGATGGCGTCGCCGTGGCTGTAGAAGGGGTAGAAGACGGTGCCCGACCACAGAAAGATGTTGCCTAGCACTGTGCCCGCCAGGCGCACGGCGACGATGTAGCCGAGACGGCCGAGGTTGCCGAACCAGCCGGGCATCGGCAGCGGGCCGACCAAACACATCCACATGTTGATGCCGAACGCCAGGAACATCGCGTGCTCGAGGGCGTGGATGCCTGAGTGGCGCAGGGCGGCCTGATAGAAGACGGGGGCGTGCCAGACGTACAGGTCGATCGCCCATAGCGGGAAGGCGATCGCGGGGTGCGAGAGCGCGCGCAGGCGGTCAAACACGCGGATTTTCAGGATCGGCGCGATCAGCGGTCCGGTCAGGCCGAGCACGATCAAAAGCGCCGCGATGTCACCGAGCAGCAGGTGCTCGACCATGTGCATATACAGCAGGTCCTGGCTGGCCGAACCAAGCGAGGTCAGCGCGGCGGCGATTACCACGAAGCCCGTGTAGAAACAGGCTTGGCGCCATCCTGGTACCGGATTGCGGGTCCCAGCTAGCGTGCGAACGCGCTGCGCATAGAGGACTGCGATCACGAGCAGCGGGCCCAGCTGCAGCACGGCCTCGAGATCGGTTGAGACGGCGAGCGGCGGCGGGTACATGGCGTCTCCAGCCTACCGGCGGGCGGCCGTGGGCCGTTGCATAGACTGCCGCGAGCATGAGAGCCCCGCTTCGCCGCATGCTGCCCCTGCTGCTCGGCGGCTCCGGCCTCCTGGCGCTGGCGCTCCCGGCGAGTGCAGACGCGCACGGAATCGTCGGCAAGGCCGACCTGCCGATCCCGGTATGGCTGTTCAGCTGGACGGCCGCGATCGTGCTGGTGGTCTCTTTTGTCGCGCTCTCGACGCTGTGGCGCACGCCGCAGCTGCAGCGCGAACACCGTCGCCCGCTGCTGCGCCGAGCGCGTGTCGCAAGCGGGGGGCAGGCGAGCGCTGTCGCGCGCACGCCGGGCGTCGGGCACTCGCTGATGGCGGCGCTGGAGTCGCTCGCGGGCGTGATTGGTCTCGGGCTGTTCGCGCTGGTGCTCTACAGCGGCTTTGACGGTGCCCAGGTGGCGAGCGCGAACTTCTCGGTGACCTTCATCTACGTGATCTTCTGGGTGGGGCTGCCGGTGCTAAGCGTGCTGTTCGGAGACGTGTTCGCGGCGTTCAATCCTTGGCGTACCTGTGCTCGGGTGTGTCATGGCGCGCTGCGCCTGGCCCGCGGCTCCAGTCACCGCGCGCCGTTGCGCTACCCCGATCGCCTGGGTGTGTGGCCGGCGATCGCGGGTCTGGTCGGCTTTGCCTGGTTGGAGCTGGTGTTCGTCAATCGCGACGAACCATCGGTCTTGGCGGCGCTCTCGCTGGGCTACTTCGTCGTGATGTTCGGAGGCATGCTGCTGTTCGGCGTCGAGCGGTGGGGCGACTCGGCGGATGGCTTCGGCGTCTACTTCAACCTGCTCGGCCGACTTTCGCCGCTGGTGCGCGACGAGCACGGCTCGCTCTGTCTGCGCCGCCCGCTGAGCGGGATCACCGGCCTTCAGGTCCGCCCCGGGACAGTGACGCTGATCTGCACGCTGATCGGCACCACCACGTTCGACGGTCTCTCAAACGGCGGCATCTGGCGCAAAGCCGAGCCCGAACTGCAGAGCGTGTTCGCGGATCTGGGCCTGGGCCCGACTCCGGCACAGGAGCTGGCCTACTCACTGGGCCTGGTGCTGTGCATCGCTTTGATCGTGGCCGTCTACCGCGTGGGGATCCTCGGCGTGCGCAGCGTCAGCGCGCGCTATGACACGGGCGAGCTGACGCGGGCGTTCGTGCACACGCTGGTGCCGATCGCCTTCGCCTACGTGCTGGCCCACTACTTCTCGCTACTGCTGTGGCAGGGTCAGGCGATCGGCTATCTGGCCTCAGACCCGCTCGGCGACGGCAGCAACCTGTTCGGGACGAGCGGC
This sequence comes from uncultured Solirubrobacteraceae bacterium, assembly GCA_963697725.1. Classification (GTDB taxonomy): domain Bacteria; phylum Actinomycetota; class Thermoleophilia; order Solirubrobacterales; family Solirubrobacteraceae; genus Palsa-744. The sequence goes on along the minus strand of OY969096.1, from coordinate 1,789,045 downwards.
TATCAGATCGACTACCAGGTGATTTCCTACGCCGCGATCTGGTACGTGCAGGTGGCAGCCCTGATCGCGGGGCACGTGGGCGGGTTGGCGCTGGCCCACGACCGCGCGTTGGTGATGTATCGCGACCCGGAGGAAGCCGTCCGCAGCCAATACTGGATGTTGGCGGTGATGGTGGCGTTCACGAGCTTTGGCCTGTGGCTGCTCTCTGACGTTGGCACCTGAACCGCTCGCGGCCGGCCCGGCGCCGCGGGCCTAGCGCTCCGCTACGGTCTGGCGCGATGCTCGGTCTCGCCCACGCGCCAGCCCGCCCGCGTCTGCGGCGACTCCTGACCTGGCCAGCCTCGCTGCTGCTCGCGAGCGCCTTCATGTGTGTCACGACTCCCGCGGTGAGCCAGGCAATGGGCGCGGCCTCGCCTGCGAGCACTCAGGAGCAGCAGAGCCCGCTGGAAGACCAGGGCTCTAGCCCGAACTACCGCTCGCTAATCCGCGCGGTTTCGCCCGCGACGCCGGGGCTGAGCCTGCAGGTGCTGCAGTTCTCAGACCGCCTGCAGCTGCGCAATCACACTGGCCGCACCGTCTCGATTGAGGGCTATGAAGGCGAACCGTACGCGCGTATCCGGGCCAACGGGACGGTCGAAGTCAATAAGCACTCACCGGCCTACTACCTGAACCAGAGCTTTTACGGCAACGTGACGGTGCCGTCGTTTGCGAGCGCCGGTGCCACGCCGCAGTGGTCGGTGGTCGACCGCACGGGGCAGTTCGAATGGCACGACCACCGCATCCATTGGATGTCGCCGGCCTTGCCGCCGCAGGTCAAGGACAAGGGCAAGCGCACCTTGATCTTTAACTGGCACGTGCCGATCGCAGTGGGCGCCCAGAAGGGTGAGGTCGCAGGGCAGCTGTTCTGGACGCCGAACTCTTCCTCGGCGCCGGTCGCCGCGATCGTGATCGGGGGGACGGTTGTGGTGTTGGGGCTGCTGCTCGTGCTGATGGTCCGGCGCCGGCGCTCGGGCAAGCGTCCGGGGACGCCGGCCGCCGAGGCGTCCGGCCAGGATTCGGCTCACCGGGAGGCGTGGTAGCGTTGTGGGAGATGGTGCTTGGCTGCCTTACCCACTGGTACATCTCGCTGCTCTACGTGGTTCCGGTGCTCGCCGTCGGCGGCTGGGGCTGGTGGAGTGCGAGGCGGATGTCGAAGAACCGGCGCGGGGGACCCGGTGGTGGCTCGCTCGATACCGCCGGCAACTAGACGCTGAGATCTACAAACCACGGCCTCGGCGGCCGCGGACCCGAAAATCCTCGACTTAGGAGTTTCTTCGAAGATCTTCAGGGGTAACTGACCAGCACCGGATTGACTGCCCTTATGACCACGCAGACACCCATTCAGACGCCGATTCACTCAGCCACTGCGGAAGGCCTCACCGAGCGGGTCGACGCGATCGCCTGCCTGGATGAGAGCATGCGCCGCAAGGCGATCTCCGAGCGTCCCAGCGGTCACGGCCGCTACCTGGAGGTCCAGGGGCCGGGGGAGACACTGTTGATCCCGCTCGGTACGGGCGTGATGCACATCGGTCGTGGCCTATCCGCGGACCTACACCTGGATGAGAAGTCGGTCTCGCGCCGTCACGCGATGCTCGTGCACCGTCCGACGGGCCCGCGCCTGCTGGATGACCGCAGCTCCAACGGCACGTTCGTGAACGGCCGGCGGATCGTGCAGGCCGACCTGCACAACGGCGACGTACTGTTGCTGGGGCGCGTCGTGTTGCGCTACCTAGAGCTCTAGCGACGCCGCTTAGCCTGCCTAGCCGCTCTAGAGACTGCTCGCCGGTAGGGGGCTGGACAGCAAAGCCCCGTCGAGGTGCGGCGGGACCATGGTCCGCCTTATACTCCGGCTTCGTCGTCCGGTCGGGGGCAGGGCGCTCAATCTCAAACCACGCAGGAGGGGTCCACATGAGAAAGCTGGTCGCCGCGGTCGGTGCGGTCGTGCTCGTGCTCGTCGTGCTCGCAGGGTGTGGCAGCAGCAGTAGCAGCAGTTCCTCGACCAGCGCCTCGACGTTGACCGGCTCAGGTGGGACGAGCGGCGCCGACGCATCGATCGTCGCCCAGGTGCCGGCGGCGGTCAAGTCCAAAGGCACGCTCACGATCGCCTCGGATGCGACCTATGCGCCGAATGAGTACGTGGCGCCGGATGGCCACACGGTGGTGGGCATGGATGTGGACCTGATGAACGCGATCGGCGCCAAGATGGGCTTGAAGGTCAAGTTCGTGAACGCGACCTTCGACACGATCATCCCGGGTCTCGCGGCCGGCAAGTACGACCTCGGCGTGTCGTCGTTCACCGACACCAAGGAACGCGAGAAGACCGTGGACTTTGTGGACTACTTCACGGCGGGAATCTCCTTCTACGCGAAGAGTTCGGAGAGTCTCGGGGTGGAAACGGTCGCAGACCTGTGCGGCAAGAGCGTCTCGGTGGAGAAGGGCACGGTCGAGCAGGAAGAAGCCGAAGCGCAGAGCAAGAAGTGTGCGAAAGCCGGTCAGCCGAGCGTGAAGGTGCTGACCTACCCAGACCAGAACGGCGCGAATCTGGCGATCTCAAGCGGCCGCGCGGAACTCGGCATGGCCGACTCGCCGATCGCGGCCTACCAGGTCAAACAGTCGGGCGGCCAGTTCAAGCTGATCGGCAAGGAGTACGAAGTCGCCCCCTATGGCATCGCGGTCCCCAAGAGCAGCGGGCTCTCGGCGCCGATCCTGGCGGCGCTGAAGGCGATCATCGCCGACGGTACGTACACGAGCATCCTCGCCAAATGGGGCGAGCAGCCGGGCGCGATCAAGACACCGACGATCAACGGCGCGATCGGCTAGTCGCGGTCGGCGGCGTGTGGCGCAGATGAGCGCGATCGAGTAGCAGTAGGTGTCCTCGGGCGAAGTGACCCCCGACGTGGGCGCGCGGCCCGAGGACGTCCGCGCCGTCCCGGTCAGGCGTCCGGGGCGCTGGGTGATCGCCGCGATCGTGCTGATCGTGGCGGTCGCGATCGTCCGCTCGGTGATCGACAACCCCAACTTCCAATGGGGTGTCGTTGGCGAATACGTGTTCGACGGGCGCATCCTGCACGGATTGCGGGTGACGATCGAGCTGACGGTGATCGCGATGGCGATCGGGATCGCGTTGGGCGTGCTGCTGGCGGTAATGAGGCTGTCGCCGAACTGGCTCGTCTCAGGGGCCAGTTCGTTCTACATCTGGTTCTTCCGCGGCACGCCCGTCTTGGTGCAGCTGCTGTTCTGGTACAACATCGCCGCCCTGTACCCGAAGATCGCGCTCGGGATCCCGTTCGGCCCGTCGTTGATCCACGCCGACGCGAACACGCTGATCACGCCGTTTGCGGCGGCGATCCTGGGCCTGGGCCTGAACGAGGGCGCCTACATGGCCGAGATTGTCAGGGCTGGGATCATCTCGGTCGATCCGGGGCAGTCCGACGCGGCGCAGTCGCTGGGGATGACGCGGCTGCAGACGATGCGCCGGATCGTGCTGCCGCAGGCGATGCGGGTGATCATCCCGCCGACGGGCAACGAGACGATCTCGATGCTGAAGACGTCCTCGCTGGCGAGCGTGATCGTCGTGACCGAGCTCCTGTATGCGGCCCAGCTGATCTATTCGGTCAACTTCAAGACGATTCCGCTGCTGATCGCGGCGAGCATCTGGTACATCGTCTGCACAAGCGTACTCTACGTCGGGCAGTACTACCTCGAGCGCTACTACGGCCGTGGCGCGCGGGTCCGCGAGGACACGCCGCTGCAGCGGATTCGCGCGGGGCTCCTGTCCTTCCGCCACGAGGGCCTGGACCAATGAGCGGGCGGGTGGGCGCGAATGCGGGCGACGCGCCATGAGCGCGGTGGGCGCGCAGGCACCGATGGTCAAGGCCGAGGGCGTGCACAAGCGCTTTGGTCGCCTGGAGGTGCTGAAGGGGATCTCGCTGGAGGTGCGCCCGGGGGAGGTGCTGTGCCTACTGGGACCTTCTGGGTCTGGCAAGTCGACGTTTCTGCGTTGCATCAACCACCTGGAGAAGATCAATTCGGGCAGGCTGTCGGTCGACGGCGAGCTCGTGGGCTATCGCCAGGAGGGGGAGAAGCTGCACGAGCTACGCGAAGCCGAGGTCGCCCGCAAGCGTGCGGAGATCGGCATGGTCTTTCAGCACTTCAACCTATTCCCGCACATGACGGCGCTCGAGAACGTCACCTGCGCGCCGATCCGCGTCAAACACGAAGGCAGTGATGAGGCACGCGCGCACGGGCGCGAGCTGCTTGCCCGTGTGGGACTAGAGGACAAGGTTGAGGCTTACCCGTCTCAGCTCTCTGGCGGGCAGCAGCAACGTGTGGCGATCGCGCGGGCTCTGGCGATGCGCCCAAAGCTGATGCTGTTCGATGAGCCCACTTCGGCGCTTGACCCCGAGTTGGTGGGCGACGTGCTCGCGGCGATGCAGCAGCTCGCCCGCGATGGGATGACGATGGTGGTCGTCACCCACGAGATGGGCTTCGCGCGCGAGGTAGCCGACACGGTGGCGTTTATGGACGGTGGGGTCGTGGTCGAGTCGGGGGTCCCAGGCGAGGTGCTCTCAAACCCGCGACACGAGCGCACACGCGCCTTCCTCTCAAAGGTGCTCTAAATAGGCGCGGCGTGGGGCCCTGATCCATCCGCGATGGCTCGCCCGCGGCCTCGGCCGCCGCGCTTTGGGCCCCGCCTAGAGCTGCTTGCTGAATAGCAGGACCTTCTTGGTATCGCCGTGCCGAAGCTCGCCAATGGGCTCGTAGCCACGGGCGCGATGGAACGCGAGCGAGGCGTCGTTGCGAGGCTCTATGTTCACATCGCAGACCATCCGCCCGAACGGGAGCGCGGCGGTCTCCATCGCGTCGTAGAGCATCGCCCCGAGCCCCTGTCGACGCGCCTCGGCGGCGATCGCGATGCGGTCGAGATAGAGAAAGCTCTCAAACCGTTCCGAGAGCCAGGCGTAGTTGCGGCTGTCGTAGTTGGTCTCGGGCGCGACCGCGATCGCGAAGCCGACGGGATCACCGTCGCGCTCGACCACGAGCGCTCGATGAGACAGCGCGAGGATGTAGTTCAGGCGTTCCTCATCGAGTGGACTCAACTCCTGCACGGAGTCCTGGTTCAGCCTGAGCACCCGAGCGTGATCGGCCGGTTCTAAGTCTCTGAGGTTCATCGGGCTTTTGCACGATACGCCAGCCTCGATGGGACAAGCGGCGGATCTGGCCCGACTCTACATCTGGCATCGTTGGCGGATAGCCGAGATGCCAGAGGCGATCAATCAATGCGCCGGGCCGTTTGGCGCGGCCTACGACTTCTACATCGAGCGCCCCCAGCTAATGCGGCGGCTGGGTCGTCTGCTCTGGGGTGTCGACGTCTCGTTGCTCTACCGAAGCATTAACACGACGATTCCGCAGCTCGGAGGCGGCGCTACGATTCTCGACGTGCCGTGTGGCGGTGGCGTGGCGCTGCGGGCGCTGGCACCCGATCAAGACGTCCGCTACATCGCGGGCGACCTATCGGAGAAGATGCTGGCTCGTGCGGGGCGACGGGCCGATGCGCGCTCTCTGCGTCAGGTCGAGCTGGTGCTCGCAGACATGCTCGCCCTGACATTCGGCGACGCACAGGCGGACGTATTCATCTCCTACAGCGGACTGCACATGCTCGATCGGGCCGAGCGTGCGGTGCATGAGATCGCCCGTTGCCTGAAGCCGGGTGGGAGGCTCGTGGGTACGACCTTTCTGCGCGAGGGCTCGCGTCGACAGCGGCTGTTGTTCGAGGTGGGGCGCCGTCAGGGTCACGCTCTGCCCCCGCGTGTCGCGGATCTAGGCCGTTGGCTCTTGGAGGCGGGGTTCGAAGCGGTGGAGATCCGACCGCAGCGAGGCTTTGCGGTGTTCGAAGGTCGCAAGCGCCAGTAGCTCGCTCAACGACCATATGGCTTCTCCGACTGACCCGTAGTACTCGGAGCGCTCAGCGGGAACCGAACCGGGACAGCGGCCGTTGCTCATCGAGTGCCGGCTTGCCTTCACCCTGCTCCTTGGAGCGATACATCGCGCCATCGGCGCGCTTAACCAGCTCATCGGGGCTGAGCGCGCCGGCTTCGGCGTAGGCGACGCCGACGCTCGCGCTTAGCTCCACGGTGCCGAGCGACAGCTCAATCGGAGCGTTGAGCGAGCGGCAGACACGCTCCGCGACACGCATCGCGACCTCACAGGCACGAATATGGGGCAGCAGCAGGATGAACTCGTCGCCGCCCAGGCGACCAACGCCGTCGTCGCGGCGGGTGAGCGCCCGCAGACGCTCGGCCACGATCGCGAGCAGCTCATCACCCGCTGCGTGGCCGTAGCTGTCGTTGACGGGCTTGAAGCGGTCGAGGTCGACATAGACCACGCCGGTAATCGCGTCGTCTTCGCGATCGAGCTCGCGCTGAAGCATTTCGAGAATTGAGCCGCGGTTGTGGCATCCGGTCAGTGCGTCGAAGGTCGCCCGGCGCTCGAGCTCTTGGTGCGCGCGGGCGCTGTCGGTGACATCGAGCACGGAGGTGATCGCGCCGCTAATCTCGCCGCCGGAGCGTCGCAGGGTGCGGATGCTCAGCAACGCGCGTCGCCACTCGCCGTCCGCGAGCACGATGTCGACTTCGACGTCCTCGTCAACGCCGGCATCGAGCACATGGCCGAGCGCGTGCTCGAAGGACGCAACGCCCTCGCGCGTGAGCGTCCCCAAGATCGAGCGCACCGACGGGCTGGGTTGATCCAGATTACGGGTGTCGGCGGGGTCGTGGCTGGCCTCACGCTTCGCCTCGTCGCCCGTACCGAGGATCTGCTCCAAGCGCGTGTTGCAGTAGACGACGTTTCGCTCGCGGTCGATCTGCATCAGGCCGACTGGCATCGCGTCGGTGAGACGACGCAGCAGCTCCTCGCGCTCCTCGAGCGCCTCTTGGGCGGCCATCTCGGCCGAGACGTCGATCAGCTCGACCAGCACGTAGTTGCGATCGCCGCGGTTGAGGTAGTTGTGCAGGGTGGTGTCCACCCATACCCAACTGCCGTCCTTGCGCCGGCGGCGCAGCCGCGTCTGTTGATCACGGCGGGTAGACAGGGTGGTTAGCCAGCCCTCGACAGCGCGGCCCTGGTCGTCGGGGTGGATCTGGTCGAGCACAGACTGGCCGATCAGTTCCTCGGGCGTGTAGCCGAACATCTGCGTGAAGGCCTCGTCGCTCTCGATCACCTTGGCGCCCTCGTCCTCCAGCAGGGTGGCAAAGCGCGGGGCGGCGGGTAGCTCCTCGGCGTCCTGCTCGCCTTCGGGTGCCTGTTGGTTGCTGGGCAGGATCACGCACAGCATCACGCCATGGGCATCGCGAAGGTCCAAGAAGTGCAGCGTCACCCAGCGCGAGGGCTTGTCGAGCATCCGCACTTTGCCATTGACTGCGAGCTCGTCCTCCAGGCGCGTCCACAGCGAGATGACCTCGGCACGGTCGGCGGCGACCACGCCGTCGATCACCGCGCGGCCCTCGATCGCGGCTTGGCCAGACAACGACAAGCTGCCTGGAATTGGCACGATTAGACCGCTGCTGGAGAGCGCGCATACGAGCGCGTCGGGGTGCTCGCGCAGGAGCGCTTCGGCCGCGCGCTCGACAGTCAGGTCGCGGTGTGCTGTGTCGCTGCTCGACATTCGTCCTCCTGCGCCGGCTCGCGCGTTCTCCTGGCAGATCGATTGCTCGGGTATCGGCCCGGGGGTGGGTTGACATGAGTCAGACACAGCCGGATGGACGGGTCGCACGACCAGTGCTCGAGCCACTCGCGCGCGGTCTTCGGGGGCTGTCGAGGGCGGGAAATATGTGTCGCAGGCGGCCCTGGCAACAGCTACCTGCGTCCGTCAGATTCACAACGTTGACCGCCGGATCGTCGCGGCTGAGGTCCTGATCAGCGGGTTGGCCGACGCGATCTGCCGTCGTCCCGGCGAGGGCTCACCGTCGGAGCAGGTGCGAATGAGACCTCGACGCTCGACCGGACTAGACTTAGCTAATCCATGCTACGGTAGCGACATGCCTCGAGTTGGCATGCACGAAGCCAAGACCCAGCTCTCGCGGCTCGTCGAGCGCGCGGAGGCCGGCGAGGAGGTGGTGATCCAGCGCAACGGCAAGCCGGTGGCACGGCTGGTCGCGGTCAACGATGAGCCGCGCTCGCTGGCCGCGGTAAGGGGGGCGTGGCGTGGTCGTGTGCGTATAGCCGCGGACTTCGATGAGCTTCCCGAGGACGTCGCGGTTGGGTTCGGCGGCAATGAGACTGCTGCCTGACACGCATGCGGCGCTCTGGCTATTGGGCGATGACGAGCGGCTGAGCCGACGTGCGAACCGGCTACTGAGCACCGCGGCTAACGAGGTGCTGCTGAGCGCCGCGGTGGTCTGGGAGGTCGCAATCAAGCGCTCGCTGGGGAAGCTCGATGTACCCGACGGGTTCGCGGGCCTGCTGGTGGAAGCCGGTGCGGTGCCGCTGGCGGTGGAGATCGAGCACGCAGAGGCGGTACGAGCGCTGCCGTGGCACCACCGCGATCCGTTTGATCGTCTGCTGGTGGCTCAGGCTGCGATCGAGGGGGCGGTCTTGGTGTCGGGGGATGAGCGTCTGTGCGCCTACGACGTGCGCGTGGAGTGGTAGGGGCCCAGCCCCACGCCGGGAGTCCGACGGCCGGCAGCGCCAGCCGAGCCCGCAGCGACAGCCGCTGCGGGCTCGCCAGCTTTACCTAGCCGTGTAGCGCGGCGAATTCATCGAGTGCTTTGCCGGAGGGGCTCAGTTCGGTACTGGGGTATTCCTGCATCGCCCAGCCGCTGTCGTTGCGCGAGTAGACGACCAGTGACTTCAGCCAACCAGCTTCGTGATAGGGGAGGGCGTTGGTCAGCATTTCTTTGAGCAGTGTGGCGGCTTCGGCACCGGTTTCAACCTGCGGGTTGCCGAAGCAGTTGCCGACCGCCCGCGCGCAGTAGCCAACCTCGGAAACGATGAAGTTGCTAGAGCCAGATTTGACAGATTTGCGCACTTCGGGCAGCGACTGGATTCCCTCGCTGTTGTTGAATTCCGATCCAGTGGGAGGACCATAGGGGTGGAAGTACCAGCCCTTGACTTCGGTTTCCAGCGACGGCACGGCTTTATACATGGCCGGAATCCAACCCGGCGTGTACCATTCTTCTTTACCTTCTTTGACCAATAAGTCAGCGCCGAATCCGGCGACGTAGATGTCGGTCAAGGGAATGCCTGCTTCTTTGGACTTGGTCAGGACAGCCGACGCCACGGGCGCGTACTGGGTGCCGTTGTACTGCGGCGTGGTGTAGCCCCAGGGCTCATTCATGGGTTCGAAGTAGATTGGCATGCCCGGGTATTTTTCGTTGATTAGTTTGATGTAGGCGCTGACCGATTTGACGAAGCCTTCCGCGTATTCGTTGATCGTGGTCTTGCCTTCTTCTTTTTCTTTGGTGGTGCGCGTCGCGGTCGGGAACCAGGGGTCGGATTTGAACTGGCCTTCATAGCCCTGATACTCGACGACGCTCAGCGGGATCATGCTGTTTTCGTGGTCGAGTTTGAGCCCGACTTCATGCCAGGGCGTGCCTTCGGCGTCTTTTTCGCCGCTGCTGGGCAGTTCGCCGGCGGTGTACTCGAAGTCCCGGTCCCAGACGATGCCTTCTTTGGAGAACTCGTTCACGGGCCCGAGCCATTCGCCGTCAAACGCGTTGCTGACAGTGTTGCCGTTTAGGCCCAGCCAATGCCCGGTGGAGGGAGCTTCGTAGGCGAACAGGTCTTTGGTACTCGTCGCCGAGGTCCCTTTGGTGTTGCTGACGGTCACGTTGATCGTTCCCGTTCCTTTGGGGCTGGTTGCGGTCAGCGAGGTCGAGGAGCCGATCACGACTTCAGTCGCGGCGGTACTCGCGAATTTGACGGTGGTGCCGGTGACGAATTCAGTGCCTTTGATCGTCACTTTCGTGCCGCCCGAGGTTGACCCCGAGTTCGGGGAGACGTTCGTTACCGTCGGCGTGGCGAGAGCCGTGCTGGCACCTCCAACCGCCAGCACGAGCAGGGCGGCCAAGACCGCCGTTGTGAGCCTTGCAACTAAGCGCATATCTACCTCCGTGTCGGGTTTGAGCAGCGGCGGGTGATAGCCGGGAGAGCTAAAGGGCCGCGAGGAGTCCTGGACACAGAGCTCCGGGCGAGCCGGACTTGCAGGGGAAACGGCGATGCCAGCCAGAGCGAGAGCGTCTCCAACTGTCGACAAGCGTGCCGCATCCGCACCGAGAGCCATCCTGAAGCAATGAGCACTGACTCGATCACTGCAGAGACGATCGATCCGCGGGCTCGGCGCGTCGTTCTGCCGGATGCGATCTGGCAAGACAAGATCGTTCGCGGCCATCCAGAGGTAGCGCCTTTCCTAAGAGAGACATTGTCGGCTGTGGCGGAGCTCGACCATGCCGTGCCCGATCCTGCATTCAGCCGGCGCACCCGCTACTACGCACGTGGCGTTGGCCCGAGCCGGTGGCTGATGGTGGTCGTAAGCTATGAGCAGGAGCCTGCACGAATCGTGTCGGCTTTCGCTACCCGGAGGCACCCACGATCATGGAGCGCGTGAACATAATGATCGGACCATTGAGCTTCGATCATGCCGACTACGACTCGGAACAGGACGTGCTCTATCTCCACGTTGGCGAGCCGCAGGCCGGGGAGGGCGAGGAGACGCCGGAGGGTCATGTGATTCGTTACGCGCCAGGGACAAGACACGTAGTTGGTCTCACGGTTCTTGGTGCCCGCGAGATCCTTGATCGAGACGGACGGGTGGTGATCACGGTTCCAGATATCGTTGAGACGACGGCGGAGCAGCTGGCTCCGGCACTCGCTGCCGTCTAGCAAACGCTCGGCGACCGAGCGTCGCACCTTTCAGGAGCATCTCTAGCGCGCGCTAAAGGGATGACGCGCCCGGCAAGATTCGAACTTGCGACCTCTCGCTCCGGAGGCGAGCGCTCTATCCACTGAGCTACGGGCGCACAGGGCACGCGTGACCGTGCCTCGGCTGACCGGAGCTTACCGCCGCCGATAGACCAGGCCGCCACGCGGCTCACCGAACATTCCACCCCAACCCGCCGCTACCGTAGCCCCATGGACATGTCCCTGTTCTTCGCGGGCACCGGTGGCTCGGTTCCGTCGGCCCGTCGTGGTCTGCCCGCGATCCTGGTCCGCCTTGGCGGTGACCGCATCCTGTTCGACTGCGGGGAAGGCACGCAGCGCCAGCTGACACGCTCGATCGGCCTCGTGGACATGGAATGCGTGTTCATCACCCATTTCCACGCCGACCATTGGCTCGGTCTGCCGGGCATGCTGAAGTCGTTCGGTCTGCGTGATCGCGAGCAGCCTCTCACCGTCTACGGCCCGCGCGGGCTGAAGGAGCTGATGGCGGACATGCGCGTCGTCTACGGCCGCCTGCCGTATGAGCTGAAGATCGTCGAGCTGGAGCCGGCGCAGACCGTCGAGCGCGACGGCTACCTGATCGCTGCGATTCCGGTCAGCCACCGCACGCCATCGGCCTTCGGCTACGCGATCGTCGAGCCGCCGCGCCCCGGGCACCTCGACGCGCTGCTGGCAGAGCAACTAGGCGTCAAGCCAGGCCCCGACTTCGGGCGCCTGCAGCGGGGCGAGACCGTCGGCGACGTCTCGCCCGAGCAGGTGATGGGCCCCGAACGCGAGGGACGCAAGGTCGTACTTTCGGGCGACACCGAGCCCTGCGAGGCGCTTCGGATCGCCGCCCACCAAGCGGATCTGCTCGTGCACGAGGCCACCTTCACCGAGGAGGAGTCCGACCGCGCCCGCCAGACCGCACACAGCACCGCGCGCCAGGCCGCCGAGCTGGCCCGCGACGCCGAGGTCAGGCTGCTCGCGTTGACCCACATTTCAACGCGCTATGCCGGCGGGCAGTTGCGCGATGAGGCCCGCGCCGTGTTCCCTGACACCGAGGCGCCCCGCGACTTCGACACGATCGAGGTGCCATTCCCCGAGCGGGGGGCAGCCAAGCTCGAGCGCTGGTCAGAACGCCAGGCGCGCGAGCGCGCTGGGACCGAAGCGGGCGCAGCAGAGGCGACCGATGCGGACGCGGGGCTCAACCAATCCCGGGGCGATACCGATGACCAAGCCGAGGACATCGACACGCCTTCGGAGACGGACCCCGCGCGCGAGAGAACCATCACAACCCCCTGATACATTCCTGAAGATCCTTAACCCGGTCCCGTGAGGCCAGGAAGGAACCGATGGACGAGAGTAGTGAGAAGGTCGTCCTCCGCGAGGGGGACATACAGCGAGCGCTCATGCGCATCGCGCACGAGATCGCCGAGCGAAACCCCGACGAGCAGAGTCTCGCTATCGTCGGTATTCACAGCCGCGGAGCCTTTCTCGCGAACCGTCTTCGCGACCTGCTCGAAGACCTACTCCATACCGGAATCCCGCTTGGGGACTTGGATATCGGCTTCTACCGAGACGACGTCGCCAGCCGTCCCGACGCCCCGGTGGTGCACGCCTCGCACATTGACTTTGACCTCACCGGCCGAACGATCGTGATTGTGGATGACGTGCTCTTCACGGGGCGCACCGTGCGCGCCGCGATCGAGGCCCTGTTTGACTATGGCCGTCCCGAGCGCGTACAGCTTGCGGTGCTGGCCGACCGGGGGCACCGTGAGCTGCCGATCCGCCCCGACTACGTTGGCAAGAACCTGCCAACCTCGCGCGCCGAGCACGTATATGTACGCGTAAGCGAGCTGGACGGCCGCGACGAGGTCGCGATCGCCCCCGCGGCCCTGGAGGTCGCATGAGCCTTCGTAAGAGTCGCCTGATCCAGCCCCAGAGCAAGGAGACGCGCGTGTGAATCATCTCCTCTCAATCGAGGACCTTGACCGCCCCACGATCGAGCGGATCGTCGTGCAGGCCGCGCGCTTCGCTGAGGTCTCAGACCGCGAGATCAAGAAGGTGCCCGCGCTGCGTGGGCGTATGGTGCTGAACCTCTTCTACGAGGCCTCCACGCGCACCCGCAGCTCCTTCGAGCTAGCAGCCAAGCGCCTCTCCGCCGACGTCGTGAACTTCGCGGCTAGCGGATCGAGCGTGGAGAAGGGCGAGTCGCTAAAGGACACCGTGCTCACGCTCAGCGCCCACAAGCCCGACGCGATCGTGCTGCGCACCCCATGGGCCGGGGCCTCGGAGCTGGTCTCGAAATGGTGCAGCGCAGCGATCGTCAACGCGGGCGACGGCAAGCGCCAGCACCCCACGCAGGCGCTGCTCGACGTCTACACGCTCAAAAGCCGGCTCGGCGAGCTCGACGGCGCCAACATTTGGATCGTCGGCGACGTCGCGCACTCGCGCGTCGCGCGCTCGAACATCATCGCCTTCCAGCGCATGGGGGCCAAGGTCACGGTCGCCGGCCCGCCTACGCTGATCCCCCGCGGCATCGAGGCCCTCGGCTGCGAGGTGCGCTACACGCTCGAGGGGCTCCCCGCCGCCGATGTCGTGTACGCATTGCGGATGCAGAACGAGCGCATGAACCAGACCTGGGTCCCCTCGATCCGCGAGTACGCCACCTGGTATCAGGTCAACGGCCGTCGCCTCTCGCCGCGCCAGGTGCTGATGCACCCGGGACCCGTCAACCGTGGCGTCGAGCTCTCCGGCGAGGTCGTGGACTCGCCGCAGGCCGTTATCACCGCGCAGGTCGAGGCCGGTGTAGTGGTGCGGATGGCCGTGCTCTACGAGCTACTTGCTGGCGCCAGGGCCACAGGCTCGCCCTCGTCGCTCGCGCCGCCCATACCGGGCTCGGCGTCAGGACCTTCGGCGCCGACCACTGCGCCAGGCCGTTTGCAGGCTGCCCCGCCCGCCGACCCAACTCCCGGCGAGCCCCAGCCCGCGTGATGGCCGCGCAGCCGCTCGTACACGGACCGCTACACGCGGTCGATCTATTGCTGCGGGACGTGCATGTGCTCGACCCGCGCAGCGGCATTGACGCGCGCCGCGACGTGCGCGTGCGGGCCGGGGAGATCGCCGAGCTGGGCGAGCCCGGTGCGCTCTCCTACGAGCCCGAGGAGGAGCTGATCGAGGGCCGGGGCAACCACTTGCTGCCGGCCTTCTTTGACCCCCACGTACACCTGCGCACCCCGGGGCAGGAGCATAAGGAGGACCTCGACACCGGCACGCGCGCCGCGGCCGCCGGGGGCTATGCGGCGGTTCTCGCGATGCCCAACACCGACCCGGTCCTTGACTCCGCGCCGTTGCTTAGATCACTACGCGACACAGCAGCGCGCGAAGCGCGCATATCAATCGGATTTCTGCCCTCGATCACACGCGGGCTGCAGGGCGAGCAGCTCACCGAGATGGCCGAGCTGCGCCAGGAGGGCGCGGTGGGCTTCACCGACGACGGCCGTCCCGTTACCAGTGCCGGGATGCTGCGCAAGGCGCTTCAGTACCAACGCCTGTGCGGCGGCGTGATCGCCCTGCACGAGGAGGACCCAACGCTCTCCCACGGCGGAGCCATGCACGAGGGTGCCGTCAGCGCCGCACTCGGGATCGGCGGGATACCCACGATCTCCGAGTCCACGATGGTCGCGCGCGACGCCGCCATCGCCGGCTACGAGGAAGCGCGCGTGCACTTCCAGCACCTCAGCTGCGTCGCCTCGGTTGAGGCCGTAGCCCACGCCAAGGCCAAGGGCTTCAAGGTCAGCACCGAGGTCTGCCCACACCACCTGCTGCTCACCGAGGAGGACGTGCGCGGGATGGACACCCGCATGAAGATGAACCCCCCGCTCGCCACCGAGGCCGATCGACAGGCGCTGATCGAGGGACTGCGCAGCGGCACGATCGACTGCATCGCCACCGACCACGCCCCGCATGCGCGCGAGGAGAAGGAGGTGCCCTTCGAGCAGGCGCCCATGGGCACCACCGGCCTAGAGACCGCCTTCGCCGCGATCTACACCGGGCTCGTGCTGCCCGGGATCCTGCCGCTGGAGCTCGTCGTCGAGCGGATGACCGCGGGCGCCGCGCTGTATGAGTTGCCCACGCATATGATCGCCCCCGGCGAGCCCGCCAACCTCACGCTCCTGGACCTCGACGCCGAGTTCATCGCCGGCGAGCGCGGCTGGGAGAGTCGCTCTGAGAACTGCTGCTTTGCCGGTCGCAAGCTGCGGGGCAAGGTGCTGCTCACGCTCTCCGGCGGGGCCATCGTCTATCGCGAGCGTGCCTTTTCCGTGGTGGGCGCCTGATGGCTTTGCTCGATCGCGAGCAGGCCGCGCTGGTCGTGGTCGACGTGCAGGAGGGCTTTCGCCCTTACGCCTCGTTCGCAGGCGTCGCCGAGTCCTGCCGCCGACTCTTGGCCGGCGCCCGCATCCTCGGCCTGCCCACGCTCGTTAGCGAGCAGTACCCCAAAGGCCTGGGACGGACCGCACCCGAGTTGGAGCTCGGTGGAGGGGAGATATTGATTGAGAAGACGATTTTCTCCGCGGCCCGCGCCGAGGGCTTCGATCTGAAATCCCGCCCGCAGGTGATCGTCTGCGGCATCGAGACGCATGTCTGCGTCTCGCAGACGGCCCATGACCTACTCGGCCAGGGCGTCGAAGTGCACGTCCCGGCCGACGCCGTGGGTTCCCGCCACCAGCTCGACTACGAGCGCGGGCTGGAGCGCTTGGAGCGCGCCGGGGCCGTCGTCAGCACTGTCGAGAGCGCGCTGTTCGAGTTGCTGGAGCGCGCCGGAACCCCTGAGTTCAAAGAAGTCCAGAAACTCATCCTGTGAGATGACCATCTCATGAGCTACCAAGACGGCTACGTCCTGCTCGAGGACGGCACGCGCTTTGACGGCGAGTTCTGCGGCGCCGAGCAGCCCGCGCTCGGCGAGGTCGTGTTCACGACCGGGATGTCCGGCTATCAGGAGTCCATGACCGACCCCTCCTTCGCGGGCCAGCTGATCGCCTTCACCTACCCGCACATCGGTAACTACGGCGTCAGCACGTCCGCCATGGAGTCCGAGCGCCCCTGGGCCCGCGCGGCGATCATGCGCGAGGCCTGCAACCGCGAGGACGCACCCACCGCCGAGCGCGGCTGGCTGGACTGGCTCACCGACTGCGGCGTTAGCGCCATCTCCGGCGTAGACACGCGCGCGCTGGTGCGCCACATCCGCGACGCTGGCGCCATGCGCGGCGGCGTCTTCCCCGCGGGGGTCACCCAAGCTCAAGCCCGCGAGCTGATCGCCGCCGAGCCGTCGATGGCCGGCCAGGACCTCGCCGCGCTCGTCACGCCCAAGGAAGTCACCCACCACGGTCAAAGCGGCGGCGGCCCGCACATCGCGGTGATCGACACCGGCATCAAGGCCTCGATGGTGCGCGAGCTCGTCGAGCGCGGCGCGCGCGTCACGCTTTATCCCTGCACTTCCAGCGCCGAGCAACTGTTGGCCGATGACCCAGACGCCGTGTTCCTCGCCAACGGCCCCGGTGATCCCGCCGCCCTCGGTTATGTGGTCGAAACCGTGCGCGCCGTCGTCGGCAAAAAGCCCGTCTGGGGCATCTGCCTCGGCCATCAGCTGCTGTGCCGCGCCGTGGGGCTTGAGACCTTCAAGCTGCCCTTCGGCCACCGCGGCGCCAACCACCCCGTCAAGGATCTGCAGACCCGCAAGGTCGAGATCACCTCCCAGAACCACGGCTTCGCCGCCGTCGGCCCAGGCGGCGCGCGCACGATCGATGCCGATCAGCCCGTGCGCTGGGAAACTGACTTCGGCGCCGCCGCGCTCTCGCACGTCAACCTCTACGACCGCACCGTCGAGGGGTTGGAGCTGCTCGACGTGCCCGGCGGCACCGTCCAATACCACCCCGAGGCTGGCCCCGGCCCGCACGACTCGCTCTACCTGTTCGACCGCTTCCTGCAGAGGATCGAGGCCGCCGCCTGATGCCTAAGCGCGAAGACATCAAGAAGATCTTGATCCTCGGCTCCGGTCCGATCGTGATCGGCCAGGCCGCCGAGTTTGACTACTCCGGCGTGCAGGCCTGCAAGGTGCTGCGCGAGGAGGGTTATGAGGTCGTGCTCGTGAACTCCAACCCCGCCACGATCATGACCGACCCCGAGTTCGCCGAGGCCACCTATATCGAGCCGCTGCTCCCCGGCCCCGTCACGCAGGTGATCGAACGCGAGCGCCCCGATGCGCTGCTCGGCACGCTCGGCGGGCAGACCGCCCTGAACCTCGCCAAGGCCTTGCACGACGACGGCACGCTGCAGCGCTTCGAGGTCGAGCTGATCGGCGCCAACTACGAGGCGATCGCCTGCGCCGAGGACCGCGAGCTGTTCGGCGAGGCGATGGCCAAGGCCGGGCTGCGGATGCCCAAGAGCGCGATCGTAAGTGGCGTGATGCGCGACGAAGCTGCCGAAGCGGCTGGCGCCGGACCGTCGCACGAGATCAATGTGGCACTTGGACTCAAACACGCATTGGCCGTGCTCCCGGAAGTGGGCTTGCCTTGCGTCGTGCGCCCCGCCTTCACGCTCGGCGGGCGCGGCGGGGGCATCGCGCGCACGCCCGAGGAGTTCGAGCGAATCGTCGCTTCAGGGATCGAGGCCTCGCCGATCGGGCAGGTGCTGCTGGATGAGTCGGTGATCGGCTGGGGCGAGTTCGAGCTCGAGGTGATGCGCGACGCCGCCGACAACGTCGTGATCGTCTGCTCGATCGAGAACGTCGACCCGATGGGCGTGCACACCGGAGACTCCGTCACCGTCGCGCCGCAGCAGACGCTCACTGACCACCTCTACCAGCAGCTGCGCGACCAGGCGCTCGCGGTGATCCGCGCCGTCGGCGTGGAGACCGGGGGCTCCAACGTCCAATTCGCGGTCAACCCCGAGACCGAGGAGATCCTCGTGATCGAGATGAACCCCCGGGTCTCGCGCTCCTCTGCGCTCGCCTCCAAGGCGACCGGCTTTCCGATCGCGAAGATCGCCGCGCGCCTGGCGGTCGGCTATCTGCTGGATGAGATCGACAACGACATCACCGGCGTCACGCCCGCGTGCTTTGAGCCCACGATCGACTACGTGGTCGTGAAGTGGCCGCGCTTTGCCTTCGAGAAGTTCCCCGGCTCAAATCCCGAACTCTCCACGCACATGAAGTCCGTAGGGGAGACGATGGCGATCGGGCGCACCTTCCAGCAGGCTTTTGCCAAGGCACTGCACTCGCGCGAGCTCGACAAGCCACCCGCCGTGGCGGAGCTGAGCGAGCAGCAATTGCTCGCGCGCCTGGAGCGCCCCTGGCCCGACCGCTATGAGGTCGTGCTAGAGCTGCTGCGCCGCGACACGAGCATCGAGACCGTGCACGCGCTCACGAAGATCGACCCCTGGTTCCTAGCGGAGCTACGCGCGATCGCGCTCGACCCGCAGGCGCCGTTTGCGGGTGAGCGCTCGTTCATGTCGGTCGACACCTGCGCCGCGGAGTTCCCCGCCCGCACGCCCTACTTCTACTCCGGCTGGGAGCGCTCCGCGCGCAGTGAGATAAGCCGCCCGCAGAACGGCCACGGCGAACCCAAGCGCTCATCGGTCGTGATCCTCGGCTCGGGTCCCAACCGCATCGGCCAGGGGATCGAGTTCGACTACTGCTGTGTCCACGCCGCCATGACCGTGCGCGAGTCCGGCTGCGAAGCCGTGATGGTCAACTGCAACCCCGAGACCGTCTCCACCGACTACGACACCTCCGACCGGCTGTACTTCGAGCCGCTGACGCTCGAGCACGTGCTGGCCGTCGTGGCGGCCGAGCAGCCCCGCGGGCTGATCCTGCAGTTCGGGGGGCAGACGCCGCTGAAGCTCGCCGCGGGGCTCCAGGCCGCTGGGGTGCCGCTGCTCGGCACGAGCGTCGAGGCGATCGACCTCGCCGAGGACCGCGGGCGCTTCGGCGCACTACTAGAGCGTCTCGGCTACAAGGCGCCGCCGTACGCCACCGCGCGCTCGGTCGCCGAAGCACTCGACTGCGCCGAGCAGGTTGGCTACCCGCTGTTGGTCAGGCCCTCCTACGTGCTGGGAGGACGCGCGATGGAGATCGTCTACTCACGCGAGGGTCTGGCCGACTATTTGCAGCGCCAGGGCGTCGCCGCCACCGTGGATACGCCGGGTGCAGGTGAGATCTTCCTGGACCGCTTTCTTGAGAACGCCACCGAGGTCGACGTTGACGCGCTGTGTGACGGACGCGAGGTCTGGATCGGCGGGATCATGCAGCACGTCGAGGAGGCCGGCATCCACTCCGGCGACTCCGCCTGCGTGCTGCCGCCGCACTCACTCGGCCAGGAGATGCTCGAGCAGATCCGCACCGCCACCCGCGATCTCGCACTCGCGATCGGCGTGGTTGGGCTGCTGAACGTGCAGTACGCCGTCTACGCGGGCGAGCTCTACGTGATCGAGGCCAACCCACGGGCCTCGCGCACGGTGCCGTTCGTCTCAAAGGCCGTCGGCCTGCCGCTGGCCAAGCTCGCCTGCCGGATCATGCTCGGGGAGTCGATCGCCGAGTTGGCACTGCCGCGCGAGCGGGAAGGGCTCGGCTTCGGCGATCACATCTCCGTCAAGGAGGCCGTGCTGCCGTTCGATCGCTTCGAAGGCTCCGACGCCGTGCTCGGGCCCGAGATGCGCTCCACCGGCGAGGTGATGGGGATCGCGCGCGACTTCCCCACCGCCTTCGCCAAGGCTCAGGCCGCCGCCGGCGTGCCACTGCCGAGCTCGGGGACCGTGTTCATCACGGTCACCGACGCCGACAAGGAGACCGCCTCGGGGATCGCGCAGATGCTGCACGACATCGGCTTTCGGATCCTCGCCACGCGCGGCACCGCCGAGACGATCGCGCGCATGGGCGTACCCGTCACGCGCCTGAACAAGCTCGGCGAGGGCTCCCCGCACGTGGTCGACTGGATCGAGCGCGGCGACGTGGATCTCGTCGTCAACACGCCCACCGGGTTCGGCGCTCGCACCGACGGCTATGAGATCCGTCGCGCCGCGGTCGCGCACGGGATCCCGTGCCTGACCACGCTCGCCGCCGGAACCTCGGCCGCGCGGGCGATCGCCAGCGCGCGCCGCGACGGCGAGCCCGCGGTGCTGTGTCTGCAGGAGCTGCATGGCGTACGCGGCCTGCAGACGCTCTCTGAGCGACGCCAGTTCGACCGCCGCAGCACCGATCGCGCCCAGGCCGATGAGGTGCCCACGGCGTGAGCGAGTGGAGCGCAGCGCCCGCGCCGCTGGCGCGCCGGCTGCTGACGGTCCTTGGCGTCGATCAGCTGGGCGCCTACCGCGTGCTGCGCGTGGCCGATGTCGACACGCCCGAGCCGCGCCCGGGGCAGTTCGCGATGCTGGCGAGCGCCGAGCGCTGGGGGGGAGGCGAGGACGAGCGGCCCTACCTTGCCCGCGCCTTCTCGATCGCCCGGCGCCGCGTGGGGGAGTCGCAGTTCCTGCTCGAGGACGTTGGTCCCGGCACCGAGCACCTGTGCGAGCTGCGCGAGGGCGATGGGCTGTGGGCGTTGGGGCCGCTCGGGCAAGGCTTTCGAGCACCCACGCAACGCCGCCGCGCGATCCTCGTCGGCGGCGGTGTGGGGATCGCGCCCCTGGCGATCCTGCAGGACGCGCTGGAGGCCGAGGCCGCGACCGAGGTCACGGTGCTGCTGGGCTTCCGCGACGCCGCGCGGGCGCAAGGCGCGGCGCTGCTGCGCGGCGCGCGCGTGGCGACCGACGACGGCTCGGTGGGACATCAAGGCCTATTGACCGACCTGCTCGCGCCCGAGCTCGAGCGCGACCCCCGCGCCGTGGTCTACGCCTGCGGGCCCGCCCCCCTGCTGGAGGCCGTGCGCGCGCTGTGCGCCGAGGCCGGTGTCCCCGCGCAGCTGGCACTCGAGGCCGGTATGGCCTGCGGCTTCGGAGCTTGCTTTGGCTGCGCGGTCCCCAAGCGTGGCGGTGGCTACCTGCGCGTATGCCTGGACGGGCCCGTGATCGACGCCGCCGAGCTCGAGCACGTCTCAGAGCACGCGGGTGCCCCCGCGTGAGCGACGGGGCCGAGACGGCGCGACACGGCGGCTCAGCGCTCGCTGCGGAGGTCGAGTTCTGCGGCCTGCGCCTCGCGCATCCGATCATTAACGGCTCGGGCACATTTGATGCGCTGGCGGCGCGGCGCGTGTTCGGCGCGGCGCTCGCGCACGAGTTCCCGTTCGCGGCCTACGTGTCCAAGACGATCACGCTAGAGCCGCGCGCCGGCAACCAGGCGCCGCGGCTGTGGGAGGCCGCGGGCGGCATGATCAACTCGATCGGGCTGCCCAACAAGGGCCTGGCGGGCTATATCGCGGAGGACCTGCCCCGGCTGGCGGAGCTGCTCGCACAGAGCACGACCGCCGTCGGCGAGCGGGCGGCCGAAGCCGAGCTCGACAACCGCTCGCCGGTGCCCCTGATCACGAACGTGATGGGCTCCACGGGCGAGGAGCTCGCGAGGCTTGTCGCGGCTTGTGAGCAGCGCCGGGAGATCGCGGCGATCGAGCTAAACGTGTCGTGCCCGAACGTGAAGACGGGCCTGGACATCGGCGCAGACCCGCAACAGCTAGAGCAGGTTGTGCGCGCCTGCCGCCCGCACACCCGCAAGCCGCTGATCGTGAAGCTGACCCCGAATACCGCCGACGTTGCAAGCTGCGCCCAGGCGGCCGAGGCCGGGGGCGCAGACGCCGTCTCGCTGATCAACACGCTGCGCGCGATGGCGTTCGCGCCCGCGGGTCATCGCGGCCGCCAGACGCAGGCTGGTCGCGCACCTTGGTTGGGCGGCGGCACCGGTGGGCTGTCCGGCCCCGCGATCCGCGTCGTCGCGCTCGCCCAGGTGAGGGCGGTCGCTGAGCGTGTGGGCGTCCCCGTGATCGGTATGGGTGGCGTTCAGCGGACGGCACACGCACGAGATCTGCTGGACGCCGGCGCAACTTTGGTCGCGGTCGGCAGCGAGAGCTTCCGCAACCCGACTGTGGCAACTGACATCGCCCGCGGGCTTCGCGGTTGAGCTGCGACAGCTGGCCCCGGGTGTTGAAGCGCGCGCCGGCTTGCGTCATTAATTCGCAACGAGCGGGCGTTTCAGAGCGACCGGGCGGCGCCTGAAAACCCGTGTAAACGCGAGCCATGACCGTCCAGCAGGCTCGACACGCCTGCACCTCAGGTTGAGCTTCAGATGAATTCACTCACTTTGTCTTGATCGCCGCCTTCGGGTGTGTAGACTCGCCGCCCATGGCGACGGCGACCAGCACGACGTCCTCGAACACATCAATGGCCCCAGAGCGATCCCTCAACCAGAGAATGGACGCGCTCGCAAGGGCCAATCAGATCAGAATCAAGCGCGCGCAGCTCAAGCGCGATCTCAAGTCGGGACGCCTCTCGATCCACGCGCTGCTGCTAAATCCCCCCGAGTACGTAGAGACCGCAAAGGTCTTCGACATGCTGCTCGCGGTCCCAAAGTACGGGCGCGTGAAGGTCAACAAGATCCTCGTGCACTGCCGCATCGCCCCGAGCAAGACGATCGGTGGCCTGTCAGAACGCCAGCGTTCTGAGCTCATTTCGTTGCTCCACCGCTAAGCGACCGCTTCCCCCGACCGCGGCATTAGGGTTGCGCGCCGTGGCACGCGTGTTTGTCATCACAGGGCCGTCGGGGGTCGGCAAGGGGACGTTGATCCGCGGGCTGATGGAGCGCCATCCGCGACTGGAGTTGTCGGTTTCGGCAACCACGCGCGCGCCGCGGCCAGGCGAGGAGGATGGGGTCCACTACCACTTCCTTACCCGCGAGGAGTTCGACCGGCGCGTGGCGGCGGGCGACTTCGTCGAGCACGCCGACTACGCCGGGCGCAGCTACGGCACCCTGCGCTCGGAGCTGGACACCCGCGTGGATGCAGGCACGCCGGTCGTGCTCGAGATCGAGGTCCAGGGTGCACGCCAGGTGCGCGCGGCGATGCCCGAGGCGGTGCAAGTGTTCATCGCCCCACCGTCGCTCGACGCGCTGCGCACGCGCCTTATCGGACGCGGCACCGATGACGCCGAGGAGGTCGAGCGACGGCTGCGCGTGGCCGAAGCGGAGCTCGCGGCTCAGCCCGAGTTCGCGCACGTGGTCGTCAACGATCGCCTGGAAGACGCGCTCGAGCAGCTCGCACGGATCGTCGCTGATGAGTTGGACTGAGCGGCGCCTACTACACTGAGGGTCCCCGAGGAAAGGCACAGCAAACCGTGATCTCCCCCCGCATCGACCGACTGCTCGAGAACGTGGACTCCAACTACGCGAGCGTCGTCGTCTCCGCCAAGCGCGCGCGCCAGATCAACAGCTACTACCACAACCTCGGCGAGGGAACCTTCGATGAGTTCCCGCCCCCGATGATCGAAACCGGCTCGAAAAACTACTTGACCATTGCCCTCGAGGAGGTCGCGGCGGGCAAGATCAAGTACCACTACCGCTAGGGCGCTGCACGCAACACCCGCGCCAGGGCTTGCTAGCCCGTCCTAAGCGCTCTACAACGTAGTAATGGCGCGCATCCTGCTGGGCGTTAGCGGCGGCATCGCCGCATATAAGGCCCTGGAGCTGGTGCGCTTGGCAACGGATGCGGGTCACGCGGTCCGCGTGGTGCAGACGCCGAACAGCCGCAGGTTCGTAGGGGAGGCGTCGTTTGCGGCGCTCACCGGCGCGCCGGTGCTCTGCAGCGAGTTTGAGCGCGACCCCGCGCGGGGCGCGTTCCCGGGCGAGACGCCGCCGGAGCACGAACCGATCGGCCATCTACAGCTTGTGGCGAACGCCGAGGTGTACCTGATCGCGCCGGCGACGGCGAACACGCTCGCGAAGCTGGCCCACGGGCTGGCTGAGGACCTGTTGAGTAGCTGCGCGCTCGCGGCTACCTGCCCGCTGGTCGTGGCTCCGGCGATGAACAACCACATGTACGAGCACCCGGCGACGCGTGCGAACCTGCAGACGCTGCGCGAGCGCGGCGTGCGAATCGTTGAGCCAGGCGTGGGCCGACTGGCCTCCAAGGGCGAGCACGGAGTAGGCAGGCTGGCCGAGCCCGCAGAGCTACTCGCCGCGTGCGAGTCTGCGCTCCTCGCTGACCCCGCTTCGACTATGCCCTCCCCGCCAGCGGAGCCGGTGCCGTCGGTCGAGCAGCCCGCGTCGCGCAACGGGCACACGCCGCACTCGGACTGGCGCGGGGTGCGGGTGCTTGTGACCGCGGGTGGCACGCGCGAGCCGATCGACAGCGTGCGCTTCCTGGGCAACAACTCCTCAGGTCGCATGGGTCTGGCGCTCGCGGAGGCGGCGCGCACGAGGGGCGCTGAGGTGAGGCTGATCGCGGCCAACGTCTCGCTGGTAAGCGACCCGGCGATCGCGCGGCGCGGGGTAGGCACGGCGGCCGAGCTAGAGCTTGCCTGCCAGGAGGAGTTCCCGACCTGCGACGTGCTGCTGATGGCCGCCGCGGTCGCCGACTTTCGTCCGCTGGCTCCGCGCGAGGACAAGATCAAGAAGGCCGGGCAGACAGGGATGTCGCTCGAGCTCGAGGCCACCAACGACGTGCTCGCGGGTCTCGCGGCCCATCGTCGCCCAGATCAGACGTTGGTCGGCTTCGCGGCCGAGCACGGTGAGCGGGCGGTCGAGTTGGGTAGAAGCAAGCTCACGGAGAAGGGGCTGGACGCGATCGTGGTCAACGACATCTCACGCGCAGACATCGGCTTCGACGTCGACGCCAACGAGGTCACGATCCTCACCGCGGTGGGGTCGGGCGATCCACAGGGCGACAGCGTGCACAAGGTCGATCGCGCATCCAAGGTGCAGGTCGCTGAAGCGGTGTTGGACGTTGTCGCGACGCTGCGAGCCGCCGTCCGAGCCGCCTAACCGCAGACGGTTTGAGACCCGACCCCACCCGCCCTCGGGCCGCCGAATCTCGCGCGGCGCTCGTTGAAATGCTGCCCGATGGACAGCGTCTATGACCTCTATCAGCGTGGCAACGAGTTGCTCGACCACGGCGACTACCAGGCGGCGATCGTGCCGCTGAGCAAAGCCCGCGACCTCGAGCCAGAGAAGGCCTCGATCCGCGAGGCGCTGGGTCGTGCGCTGTTTCACGCGCAGCACTACGAGGGGGCGGCGGCGGAGTTCGAGGCGGTGGCTCAGAACACGCCGACCAACGACTACGCGCTGTTCTGCCTAGGGCGCTCGATGCAGCTGTTGGGACGCCACCGCGAGGCTTGTCAGCCGCTAGCGCTGGCCTGCTCGCTGCGCCCCGAGCGCGAGGACTATCGCAAGTATCGCGACCGCGCCAGGCGCGACGCCCACCGCGCCTGAAGCTCCGGGAACGCGCCCCTTGCAGGGAAAGCTGCTCTGTGCAGACAGCCCAATGCTATGCTCGATTGAGAACTTTCGAACCGGTGTGCAGAGCGCCGGCGGTCGTACCGAAAGTGGGCGCAGGCCCGCTTTTTTTGCGTAAAGGAGCAATTTGATGACACCAATCCAGGCGGATATCGAACGACGACTCGCGCTCAGCGAGCCCGACGTCGAGGTGCTGCTAGCCGAGATTCTCGGCGGCCGCTCGCTGCGCGTGTTCATCGATCACCCCGAGGGCGTCACGCTGGAGCTATGTGAGCGCGTCACGCTGGCGCTGACCGACCTGCGCGAGCGCTACTCACTCGAGGTCTCCTCGCCCGGCAGCGAGCGCCCGCTGACCAAGCCCGCTCACTTCCGGCGCTTCGTCGGGCGCCGAGCGCGCGTGCGCACGCGTCATCCGCGCCCGATCGTACGCGAGCGCGACGCTCGCCCCGAGTCAGTGACTCAGGCGGTCAAGAGCTTCACCGGTGAGTTGGTAGGAGCCTCCGAGGAGGAGGTCACGCTGGCCGCCGAAGGGGGAGTAATCGCGATCCCGTACTCGGAGATCCGCCGATCCAACCTGGTCGAGGAGTAACCCATGTCACGCGAAATCCTTGAGGCTATGCATGCGCTTGCGCGCGAGAAGGGCATCGAGCCCGAGAAGCTGATGATCGCGCTCGAGGACGCGCTGCTGTCCGCCTATAAGAAGCAGCCCGGTTCCGCCAAGTACGCACGGGTTGAAATGGACCGCGAGACCGCAGACTTCCGCGTGATCGAACTGATCATCCCCGAGCGCCTGGAGGCGCACCTAATCGTCGAGACGATCGACGAGGAAACCACGGTCGACCCCGAGACGGGGGAGATGCGCGAACCGGAGGATCCGGAAATCGACCCGGCGAAGTTCGCCGAATATCGCGACCAGATCGACGAGCGCGACGTGACGCCCGACGACTTCGGGCGGATCGCGGCGCAGACCGCCAAGCAGGTAATTCTGCAGCGCATCCGCGAGGCCGAGCGCGACATGATGTACGAGGAGTACCGCGACCGTGTGGGCGAGCTGATCACGGGGATCGTGCAGCAGTCGGACTCGCGCTACACGCTCGTGCAACTGCGCGAACGCGTCGAGGCGCTGCTGCCGAAGTCCGAGCAGGTGGAGGGTGAGCGCTACGACCACTCACAGCGGATCAAGGCCGTGATCAAGGAGGTCTCGCCTTCGACCAAGGGTCCCGCGATCATCGTCTCGCGGCGTGACCCCGAGCTGATCAAGAAGCTGTTCGAGCTGGAGGTCCCCGAGATCGCCGACGGCCTGGTGGAGATCGCCAACGTCGCCCGCGAGCCCGGCTACCGCTCGAAGATCGCGGTGATCTCGCACACCGATGGCGTGGACCCGGTCGGCGCTTGCGTGGGCCCACGCGGTTCGCGCGTGCGGATGGTGGTTTCGGAGCTGCGCGGCGAGAAGATCGACATCATTCCTTTCAACGACGAGCCCGCCCGCTTCGTCGCCAAGGCGCTCTCGCCGGCGCGTGTGCGCGAGGTGCTGGTCGACGACGACGCCAAGCAGGCGACGGTGATCGTGCCCGACGACCAGCTCTCGCTAGCGATCGGGCGCGAGGGTCAGAACGCGCGCCTGGCCGCGCGCCTGACGGGCTGGCGCGTGGACATCCGCTCGGAGACCGAGTTCGCCGCCGAGGAGGCCGAGCATGGTTACGAGGAGGAGGAGGTGCAGGGACGCTGCGCCGCGGTCCTCTCCAACGGCCGCCGCTGCCCGAACGCGTCGCTGCCGAACTCGCGCTATTGCGGGATCGAGAGTCACCAGGCGCTGGCGAACATCGACAGCGACAACGTCGCCGACCTCAACGGTGGCGCCCCGAGCAACGGCGACTCAATCGAGGTGGCAGCGTCAGTAACAGCGGCGCCGGTCGAGGATGAAGCCGCCGAGGCGCTGGAGCAGCCGCTTGCCGATCAGGCCACGGAGCCGGCCGCCGAGGAGCCGGCGCCATAGGCGTTCACGTTCCCCGACGCCGTTGCGTCGGCTGTGGACGGATCGCGCCGAAGTCCGAGCTACTGCGGATCGTCGCGGCCGCACGCACGCCGCCGGCTGAGGGGGGCGCTCGCGAGCAGACGTGCGCCCTGGCCGACCCGCTGGCGCGGATGCCCGGTCGCGGTGCCTACCTCTGCCGTGAGGCGGGGGCACAGACGCCGTCGAAGGACTGCCTGTCCCAGGCCACGCGCCGCGGTGCGATTGCCCGTGCGCTGCGGCGTGCGATTCCCGGCGGCTTCCTACCGAACGACGTCAAGCTCGTAGAATCGGTGGGCCCATGAGCAAGAAGCGCGTCCACGAAATCGCTAAGGAGCAAGGCCTTTCCAGCAAGGAGTTGCTGGAGAAGCTGCACGCTGCCGGAATCGAGGCTAAGGCCGCGGCCTCCTCGGTGGAGGAGTCGCAGGCGCTGAAGGCGCTCGGTGGCGCAGCTGCGGGGAGCGCGACCAACGGCGCAGCGCCGGCAAGCCCCGCGGCTCCCGCGAAGGCCGAGGCCCCCGCCGCGAGTACGCCACCCGCCGAGACCCCGAAGGCCGCGCCTCCGGCGTCCAGCGCTCCCGCATCTGCTGCACCCGCCGCGCCGGCTGTCCCCGCGGCCTCAAATACTGCGCCCGCGGCGGCGCCGTCGACCACGGCGGCGCCTGTCGCAGCGTCGGCTGCACCGGCTGCGCCCGCAGGCGACCCTGCGGCCCCAGGCCAGCAGGGTCCCGCCGGCGAGCGCGTGCGCCCGACGCGGGACTCACGTACGGGCGAGCGCACCCCGGGCGACATCGGGCCGGGTGGGCGGCGCCGTGTGGTGATCGATTCACAGGCCTCACGCCGCCAGCAGGGCGGGCCGGCCAACCAGCCCCAGCGCCGGCCGCGCCGTGGTCGGCGTCGCCGCGGCACCTACGACGACACGATCGCCCCGATCGACAGCACGGCGATGGAGGCGACCGACGACATCCGCGTGAACTCGGGCTCGACGGTCAAGGACGTGGCGGAGTATCTGGGCGTCCCGGTGCCGGAGGTGATCAAGAAGCTGATGACCCTGGGCGAGATGGCGACGCTGACGCAGACGCTTTCTGACGAGGCGATCCAGGTGCTGGCGGACGAGTTCGAAAAGAAGATTGAGATCGTCCACGCGGCCGACGACGTCGAGGTCGAGCCGGTGTTCGAGGACGCCGAGGAGGACATGGTGGAGCGCCCCCCGGTGGTGACGATCATGGGCCACGTCGACCACGGCAAGACCTCGCTGCTGGACGCGATCCGCACGACGGAGGTCGCGGCGGGGGAGGCCGGGGGGATCACCCAACACATCGGCGCCTACCAGGTACATCACGGCGACAAAGAGATCACGTTCTTGGACACGCCGGGCCACGAGGCCTTCACGGCGATGCGCGCCCGCGGCGCCCGCGTGACGGACCTGGCGGTGATCGTGGTGGCGGCGGACGACGGCGTAAAGCCCCAGACCGAAGAGGCGATCGACCACGCGCGCGCGGCCGAGGTACCGATCATCGTGGCGGTGAACAAGATCGACAAGGAGGGCGCCCAGCCAGAACGAGTACGCACGGAGATGACCCAGCACGGTCTGCAGCCAGCGGAGTGGGGCGGGGAAATCGAGTTCGTGGACGTGAGCGCGAAGACCCACCAGGGACTGGACAGCCTGCTGGACACAATCCAGGTAGTGACGGATCTTGAGGAGCTGAAGGCAAACAGCAACGCGGAGGCTTCGGGCACGGTGATCGAGTCCAAGCTCGACCCAGGTCGCGGCCCGGTGGTGAGCGTGCTGATCCAGCGCGGGACACTGCGCGTGGGCGACGCGCTGGTAGCGGGTGCGCACTTTGGCCGGGTGCGCGCGATGCACGACTTCATCGGCACGAAGGTCAAGCGCGCGACCCCCGGCGAGCCGGTGGAGATGCTCGGCTTCGACGGCGTGCCGGAGGCGGGCGAGATCGTACGGGTAGTCGAGAACGAGCGCCGCGCCCGTCAGCTCGCGGGCGAGCGCGCGAATCGCCTAAAGACCGAGGCGCTGGCCCGGCGCTCGGGTCGCAAGGTCTCACTGGAGGACGTCTTCAAGCTGGCGCAAGAGGGCACGGTCAAGGAGCTGAGCCTGGTCGTCAAGGCCGACGTGGCTGGGTCGCTGGAGGCGCTGGAGGACGAGATCGCGAAGCTGCCCCAGCAAGAGGTCTCGGTCAACATCATCCACCGCGGCGTGGGTGGGATCAACGAGTCTGATGTGATGCTGGCGGCGGCTTCGGAGGGCGTGATCCTGGCCTTCAACGTGCGCCCCGTAGGGGAAGCACGCCAGGTCGCAGACCGCGAGGGCGTGGAGATTCGCTCCTACGCGGTGATCTATCGCGCGATCGACGAGCTCCGCGCGGCGATGCAGGGGATGCTGGAGCCGGCGGAGGTCGAGACGAACCTGGGCCAGGCCGAGGTTCGCCAGCTGTTCCGCGCCTCGAAAATCGGGACGATCGCGGGCTCATTCGTCACCGAGGGCAAGGTCACGCGCGGCGCAAAGGTGCGGGTGGTGCGCGAGGGCACGGTGATCTACGACACGACGATCGAGAGCCTACGTCGCTTCAACGACGACGCGCGCGAGGTCACGAGCGGCTTCGAGTGCGGGATCGTGCTGACGAACTTCCAGGACCTGCGCGAGGGCGACGTGTTGGAGACTTACGAGACGCGGCTGCAGGAACGGGAGCTGTCCTCTTAGCGGGGGACGCTCCAGCTGCGCCGTCTGGAGCGTCCGACACACCGGCCGCGCGAGTGCGGCACCATGGCTTGCAGGGCTTGCAGTGGACGTGAGAGAAATCGATCAGCGCTTCTTCGCGGCAGGGGCAGGTGGGTAGGATGAGCACAGGACGGATGCGTCGAGTGGACGAGGCGATTCGCCAGGTGATCGGCGACGCCGTAGCCTTGAACTTGAAGGACCCAAGGGTGGGATTCGTAACGGTGACCGATGTCAGGACAAGCCCCGACCTGCGCCATGCGCGCGTGTATGTGAGCGTGCTGGGCGAGGGCGGTCGGGCCTCGCAGCCCGAGCAACGCGAGGCTAGCCTGGAAGGCCTGCGCAGCGCCCACGGCTTTCTGCAGGGTCGTGTCGCCGCAGAGTTGCGCCTGAAGCGCACGCCGGCACTGGAGTTCTCCTACGACGACACGACGGATCGCGCGCTTCGAGTCGAGGAGATCCTCGACGAGATCGGTCCCGTATGAGCGCGGCACAGATCGTGGCGGACACGCGTGAGCAGGTGCTCGCGCGAATCCTGCAGGACTCACATTTCGCGTTGGCGACACACGAGCACCCCGACGGCGACGCGTTGGGATCGTTGGTGGCGATGAACGAGCTGCTGAAAGCGCTGGGCAAGGACTCGGTGATGTTTGTCTCGCCGGGCGACCTACCGCTCCCAGAGGAGTACCGCGTGTTCCTGCTGGACGAGGCGATCCACGAGCCGCCGGCGGACATTGCCGAGCGCACGGTGGTGTTCCTGGACTGCGGGAACATCGACCGGAACTCGGCCTCGGTGCTGCGGGACGGGGCGCACCTCTTGAACATCGACCATCATCACGACAACACGCGCTTTGGCACGCTGAACCACGTCGTGCCAGACGCCTCGTGCACGGCGGAGATCGTCTGGGATTTGATGCACGGGCTGGAGGTGAGCCCCTCGCCGGTAGCGGCGCAGGCGCTGTACATCGGGCTGATCACGGACACGGGGCGCTTCATGTACGAGAACACGGGCCCGCGCGCGCACATGATGGCGGCGGAGCTGATCGAAGCGGGCGTCGATGTGGCAGACGTGTATCGGCGTCTGTATGAGGAGATGCCGGTGCAGAAGCTGACGCTGATGGCACGGGCACTAGGACACCTGCAGCGCTTTGACGGCGGCGAGCTGACGCTGGCAGCGTTGAGCGCGGAGGACTTCGAGCGGATCGACGCGGAGGAACACTACTCAGAGGGGATCGTGGATCAGCTGCGCGCGGTGCAGGGCACGAAGGTGGCGGTGTTCGTGCGCGAGCTGACGGGCGAGGAGCGCCGCGGGATGCGCAAAGTCTCGCTGCGGGCGACCGACGACGAGGTGGACGTGTCGGTGATCGCGCGCGAACAGGGTGGAGGCGGCCATCGCCGCGCGGCGGGCTTCTCGACCTCACTAGCGCTTGAGGATCTGATCGCCTTCCTACGCCCAGCGGTGGCGGCGCAACTACACGCGAGCGCCGACGGTCACGCCACGGCGAGCATCGCCTGAGCGACGCGGCGCCCGCTCGCGGCGCTATGGCTGGACGACCACTTTTTTGATGATTCGATGATGGACGGCGTGCTGCTGATCGACAAGCCCGCGGGCATGACCTCGCACGACGTGGTCGCGGCGGTCCGACGTTCGCAGGGCGGGGCGCGCACGGGGCACGCGGGGACGCTGGATCCGTTTGCGACGGGCCTGTTGCTGGTGCTCGTGGGCCGCGCGACAAAGTCCCAGGACCGGCTGATGGCGCTGCCCAAGCGCTATGAGACGGTGGCGCAGCTGGGCGCGACCTCGAGCACGGGCGACACCGAGGGCGAGGTCGTGCAGACCGGCAAGCTGCCGCCCGACCCGCCGAGCCTGCCTACGGGGGAGGTGCGCCAGCGCCCGCCGGCCTACTCGGCGGTGAAGATCAAAGGCGAGCGGGCCTATAAGCGCGCGCGCCGTGGCGAGCAGCTGGAGATGCCGGAGCGGATCGTGACGGTTCATAGCTTCGAGCAGAGCTGGCGCGAGCCCGACGCGCAGCAGCCGGGCCTGGAACGCGCGGGCTACAGGATCGAATGCGGCTCGGGCACCTACGTACGCTCGCTGATCGCGGATCTGGGCGACGCTTACTGCCTGGAGCTAAGGCGCACGGCGATCGGCCCGTTCACGGTCGAGCAGGCGGTGCCGCCACCCGCGCGCGGTCTGCAATGGCCCGATCCGCCGCTGATCGAGTTGCAGCACGCGCTGGCGATGCTCCCCGGCGCGCGCGCTCACTAGGCTGTGGAGCTGTGAAGGTCACGCTCCTGCCGGACGTCGAGCGCAGCGAGGGGCGCAGCGTGGCGGTTGGCACCTTCGACGGCGTGCACCTGGGCCACCGCGAGGTGATCGCGGGCTCGGACACGGTGCTGAGCTTCGACCCCCACCCGGTCTCGGTGGTGGCGCCGCAGCACACGCCGAAGCTCCTGACGACGCCGGCACGCAAGGCCGAGCTGATCGCCTCGCTGGGCGTGCAGGAGCTGGTCGTGATCCCGTTCGACGCCGAGTTCGCCAAGCGCTCGGCGGCGGAGTTCGTGGAGGACGTGCTGGTCGGCGTCCTGGGGGCCGCGCGTGTGGCGATCGGCGAGAACTTCCGCTTCGGTCACAAGGCCCAGGGCGACCCGGCGCTGCTGCAGGCGGACGGGCGCTTCCAGACGACCGTGCACCCGCTGCTGGAGGTCGACGGCGAGATCGTCTCCTCCAGCCACATCCGCGGGCTGCTGCTGGCGGGCGAGCTGGCGGAGGCGAACCGCCTGCTGGGCAGCACCTTCCAGCTGTGCGGCGAGGTCGTGCACGGCGACGAGCGCGGGCGCGAGCTGGGCTTCCCGACCGCGAACCTGATCCCGCAGGAGGAGTTCGTGTGCCCAGGGCACGGCGTCTACGCCTGTCTCGCGAACGGCCGCGCCGCAGCGGTGAGCATCGGCGTGCGCCCGACCTTCCAGACGGGCCGCGGCGAGCTGATCGAGGCCTACCTGTTGGACTTCGAGGGCGACCTCTACGGCCAGACGCTGTGCTTGGAGTTCCTGGCTCGCCTGCGCGGCGAGCGCCGCTTTGAGACAGCGGAGGCGCTGATCGAGCAGATGCACCGCGACGTGGAGCAGACACGCGGGCTCGTCGTTTCCAGCGAGCGATAGCCATGGTATATACGGCTACGAGAAGGGTCTGTGGCCCCACCGCTGCGAGCCCACGCACCGTATATACCATTGCTATCAATGTCTAAATTCGAAATGCCGTCTGCTACCTTGTCTCGCCGATGACCGCAATCACGACAGACCGCAAGCGCGAGATCGCCGCGAAGTTCGGCGCCAATGAGCAGGACACCGGCGCGACCGAGGTCCAAATCGCGCTGCTGACCGAGCGCATCAACCACCTCACCGAGCACCTGCGCGCGGCGAAGAAAGATCACCACTCGCGCCGCGGGCTCTTGATGTTGGTCGGCCGCCGCCGCCGCTTTCTGGATTACCTCCAGAAAAAGGACCTCGACGGCTACCGAGCTCTAATCAAAGAGCTCGGGCTGCGCAAGTAGTACGCAGCACCGATGACCGTGATTCAGTCCGGCACTCCGGCTCCCGAGTTCAAGCTCGCCCGCGAGGAGGGGGAGCCTTTCACGCGGGAGGATCTGAAGGGCCAGTACACGGTCTTTGTCTTCTACCCCTTCGCCTTCAGCCCAGTCTGCACCGACCAGTTGCAGCTCTATGAGCACGCGCTGGGCGAGTTCGCGGAGAAAAACGTGAAGCTCTACGGCGTCTCCTGCGATGCGCCCTGGTCGCAGAAAGCGTTCAAGGAGAAGCTCGGCGTCTCAAGCGAGCAGCTCTCGGACTTCGAGCCCAAGGGTGCGACCTGCGCCGCCTTTGGCGTACTGCACCCCGGCGGCTTTCCCGAGCGCGCGCTGGTCGTGATCGACCCCGAGGGGGTGGTGCGCTGGAGCTTTCAGGCCGCCTCGCCGGGCGAGCTGCCAGCGCTGAAGCTGTTGCGCGCGGGCGTTCAGAGCGCCCTCGGCGGCGATCCTGCAGCGGCCTGAGAGCCGGCGCGGTTCGCTAAGCTCCTTCCGTTCGGAAAGAGAAAAGCAAACAGACCGCCGACCGACGGGCGGAACAGGAAGGTAGTGAATATGAGTAGTGACGTGACCCTGGTCTCCGTGGAGATTGCAGGTAGCGAGATCTCGTTCGAGACCGGCAGGATGGCGAAGCAGGCCTCCGGCGCCGTGGTTGTCCGCCAGGGCGACACGATGGTCCTTTGTACAGCGGTCGCAGGCAGCCTGCGCGACGTGGACTTCCTCCCGCTGACCGTAGACGTCGAGGAGCGCATGTACGCCGCGGGCAAAATCCCCGGCTCATTCTTCAAGCGCGAGGGGCGCCCCGGCGAGAAGGGCACGCTGACCGCGCGCATGATCGACCGCCCGATTCGTCCGCTGTTTCCCAAGGAATGGCGCTACGACACGCAGCTGGTCGCGATCCCGCTGTCGATCGACCACGAGCACCCCTACGACATCCTCGCGATGAACGGCGCCTCCACGGCGCTGATGATCTCCGACATCCCGCTGCCGACGCCGGTCGGCGCGGTGCGGATCGGCAAGATCGACGGCAACTTCGTGGTCAACCCCAACGAGGCGGATCTGCTGGCTGACGCTGAGAATGCCTCAGACCTCGACCTGATCGTCGCGGGCACCGAGGAGGCCATCCTGATGGTCGAGGCGGGCGCCAACGAGATCCCCGAGGCCGAGATTCTTGACGCGCTGGACATCGCCCACGCTGAGATTAAGAAGCTGTGCGCGCTGCAGCGCGAGCTGGCACAGAAGGTCGGCAAGGAGAAGAAAGTCTTCGAGACGATCTCCGTCGACCCCGCGGTGCTGGAGGCGATTCGCGCCTCGCACGGCAAGGCGCTCGACGACGCCACGCAGGTCGAGGACAAGCTCGAGCGCCAGGACGCGACCAAGGCGGTCGAGGCGGCCATCCTCGAGCAGCACGCGCCCGCGGCATCCGAGGGTGCATCCGAGGAGCAGCTGCTCGCGGCCAAGCAGCAGCGCGCAGCGGTGCAGCTGGCCTTCGACAAGCTCGAGAAGTCGATTATCCGCGAGCGCATCGCCGTCCACAAGAAGCGCCCGGACGGCCGCGCCGAGGACGAGATCCGCGACATCTCAATTGAAGTCGGCGTCACGCCGCGCACGCACGGCTCGGCGCTGTTTACGCGCGGGCAGACGCAGGCGCTGAGCGTCGTCGCAATGGGCACGCTGAAGGAGGAGATGCGCCTCGACACGCTGGGCTTGGAGACGAAAAAGTACTACTGGCACCACTACAACTTCCCGCCGTTCTCGGTCGGAGAGGCGGGTCGCATGGGTGGCGTCAAGCGTCGTGACATCGGTCACGGCGCCCTGGCCGAGCGCGCGCTAGCGCCGATGGTGCCCTCGATCGAGGAGTTCCCCTACTCGATCCGCGTGGTCTCGGACATCCTTGAGTCAAACGGCTCCTCCTCGATGGCCTCGGTCTGCGGATCATCGCTGTCGCTGATGGACGCGGGCGTGCCGATCAAGCGCCCGGTCGCCGGTATCGCGATGGGCCTGATCAAGGAGGGCGACGACTACATCGTGCTGACTGACATCGCCGGCGTCGAGGATCACCTCGGCGACATGGACTTCAAGGTCGCGGGCACCGAGCGCGGGATCACGGCGCTGCAGATGGACATCAAGATCACGGGCGTGACCTTCGAGATCCTGCGCGACGCGCTCGCGCAGGCCAAAGACGCCCGTACGTTCATCCTCGGCAAGATGTCCGACACGATCAACGGTCCGCGCGAGCAGCTCTCGCAGTTCGCGCCGCGCATCCAGACGGTCCAGATCGACCCCTCGCAGATCGGCCTCTTGATCGGCAAGGGCGGCGAAACGATCCGCGGCCTGGCCGAGGAGTTCGAATCGCAGATCGACGTCAACGACGATGGACAGGTGCTGATCTACTCGGCCAACGGCGATCTCGGCGACGCATTGGTCGAGCGGATCCGGGTGATGATGAAGGAGGTCGAGGTCGGCGACGAGTACCTCGGCAAAGTCGTCAAGACGACGACCTTCGGCGCGTTCATCGAGCTCTCCAAGGGCACCGACGGTCTTTTGCACATCTCCAACGTCTCACCGGGCAAACGCGTCGACACGGTCGAGGACGTGCTCAACAAAGGCGACGAGATCAACGTGCGGGTGGTCGAGGTCGATCGTGAGCGCGGCCGTATCGGCCTGCGCCTCGCTGATGACCCGGACATCGCGGGCAAGTCGGTCGAGGAACTGGCCGGCGTCGGCACGGGCGGCGGTGGCGGCGGCGGCTCGCGCCCGCCGCGTGACGGCGCTCGCAACGGACGCTCCGACCGCGGCCCGCGTGGCCCGCGTCGCGAGGGCGACCGCGGCTCGGGCCGCCCGCGCCGCGACCGCGACTGAGGGTCCGCTGCACCCAGAGCATCAGATAACCACGCTTGATTCAGGCGTGCGGGTAGTCACCGAGCGCGTGCCCAGCGTGCGCTCGGTGGCGCTCGGCTTCTGGATCGGCACCGGCTCCGTGGCCGAGCACGACGGCGAGGCCGGGATCTCTCACCTGTTGGAGCACATGCTGTTCCGCGGCACCGAGCACTTCGGCTCAGAGGAGATCGATCAGATCTTCGATGCGATGGGCGCGGAAATCAACGCGGGCACTGACAAGGAAGCCACCTCGCTCTACACCCGCGTGCTCGACCGGCACTTGGAGCGCGCCTTCGAGGTGATGGGTGAGATGGTCTTCCAGCCCCGCTTCGGGGAGCTCGAGACCGAGCGCGAGGTCGTGCTGGAGGAGATCGCGATGTACGAAGATGACCCGCAGGACAAGGTCTTCGACGTGCTGGGGGAGGCCGTGTTCGGGGCCCACCCGCTCGGGCGCGCGGTGATCGGTACGGCGCAGGTCGTGGGCTCGGTCACGCTGGAGCAGCTAGCGGCCTTTCACGCCAGCCGCTACCGGCCACAGGACATCGTGATCGCGGCGGCGGGCTCGATCGAGCACGACGCGTTGGTAGCGATGGCGAACACGTTGCCGATCTCCAGCTCCAAGCAGGAAAATGGCCACCTGGCTGCGCCCGCGGCCACCGACTTCGCACGGCGGGTGCGCTTTGCGGAGAAAGACACCGAGCAGTACCACCTGTGCCTGGGCGGCGCGGGGCTCGCGCGCGAAGACAAGCGGCGTTTCGCGCTGCGTGTCTTGGAAGGCGTGCTTGGCGGGACGTCCTCATCGCGCTTGTTCCAAGAGGTCCGTGAGCGGCGCGGGCTGGCCTACTCGGTCTTCTGCTTCTCGAACATGTACGCGCACGCGGGGGAGATCGGCCTCTACGTGGGGACGCGACCCGACAACCTGGAGCAGGCGCTATCGGTGATCGCCACCGAGCTCGAGCGTTGCGTCGAGCGCCCCGCCGACGAGCAGGAGTTGACGCGCTCGCGCGAGAATCTGAAGGGACGTGTCGTGCTCTCGATGGAGTCCACCGCCGCGCGCATGAGCCATCTGGGTGGAGCGCTGCTACACGAGATGCCGATCCTCTCGCTAGACGAGGTGATCGAGCGGATCGACGCGGTCTCGCTTGAGGATCTGAAGCAGCTCGCGGGTGAGCTGTTCGAGCCGCGAGGGCTGTCGGTCGCCTGCGTTGGGCCCGACGAGCGCACCTTCGACGCCGCGATCGCGCCGCTCGGAGGGCGCGCCGGGAGCGCAGTCACGCAGGAGGCGGCGCGATGATTCGCGTCGCGGTCGCGGGCGCCGCCGGGCGCATGGGCCAGACCGTCTGCGGCGCGGTCGAGGGCGCCGAGGACATGCAGCTGGTGGGCCGCGCCGACCCGCTGCTGGGGATCACGCTCGCGGACGTGCTCGACGACGTCGATGCGCAAGTCCAGGTGCTGGTCGACTTCACCCAGCCCGACACCGCGCTCGGCAACGCGCTCGCCTGCATCGAGGCGGGTGTGCACGCGGTGATCGGCACCACGGGCTTTGACCTCGACGCGTTGCGTGAGGCCGCTTTCGCCCAGGGTGAGCCACGCGCGAACGTGCTGGTCGCGCCGAACTTCGCGATCGGCGCCGTGCTGATGATGCGCTTTGCCGCGGAGGCCGCGAAGCACATGCAGAAGGCCGAGATCATCGAGCTGCACCACGACCGCAAGCTCGACGCCCCGAGCGGCACCGCGGCGCGCACCGCGCAGCTGATGGCGGCTGCCAGCGGCAAGCCCGAGCCGCCGATCCACTCCGTGCGTCTGCCGGGCCTCGTGGCCCATCAAGAGGTGATCCTCGGCGATCTGGCGCAGACCCTCAGCATCCGCCACGACACGATCGGGCGCGAGTCCTTCATGCCTGGGGTGCTGCTCGCGGTGCGCGGCGTCGCCGCCCTGCCCGAGCCATTGACCGTCGGCCTCGAGACGTTGCTTTTCTGATGAGCGAGCGCGTGGGATACTGGGACCATGGTTGAGCTAGGCACGATCCTGACGGCGATTGTCACGCCGTTTGACGAGGACTCACTGAAGGTTGATGAGCAGGCGTTCGTCGCGCTGATGCACCACCTCGCCGAGCGCGGCTCTGACGGCTTCGTGGTGGCGGGCACGACCGGCGAGGCCTCGACGATGAGCGATGAGGAACAGCTCGGTCTGATCGAGCTGGCGCTGGCCGAGCGGCCCGCGGGCAAGACGATCGTCGCGGGCACGGGCACGAACGACACGAAAGAGGTCGTGCACCTGACCGAGCGGGCGACCGAGCTCGGTGTCGACGCCACGCTGGTCGTCAATCCTTACTACAACAGGCCGAGTCGTCTGGGCATCGTGCGTCACTACGAAACCGTCGCGAAGGCAACGGACAAGCCCGTACTGCTCTACAACGTCCCCGGCCGCACCGCCACCAACATGCCGCCCGACCTGCTGGCCGAGCTGGCGCAGATCGAGCACATCGACGGCGTCAAGCAGGCCAACCCCGAGGAGTTGCAGCTGATCGACGGGCTGGTGCTCTACGCGGGCGACGACGCCACCTTCGCCCGCACCCTGGACTTGGGCGGGGCGGGCGGCATCTGCGTCGCCAGCCACGTCGTGGGCGATGAGATGCAGCGCATGGTCCATGAGCCCGAGCACCGCGCCGAGATCGACGCCTCGCTGCGCGACGTATACGAGACCTTGTTCATGACCGCCAGCCCCACCTGCACGAAGGCCGCGCTCAACCTGCTCGGCCACAGGGCCGGCGGGCTGCGTCTGCCGCTCGTGGAGGCGACCGAGCAGGAGCTCGACGCGGTCCGCGCGATGCTCGCGCGCCACGGCCTGCTCGCGGGCGAGGACGAAACGCAGCACGCCGGGGCCGCCGGGACGCCCTCGGCTCAGGCACACACCGCGTGAGCACCGTACGCGTCCTACCGCTCGGAGGCCTGGGCGAGATCGGCAAGAACATGACGGTCGTCGAACACGACGGGCGGATCGTCGTAGTCGACACCGGCCTGCGCTTCCCGACGCCCGAGATGGTCGGCATCGACCTGGTGCTGCCGGACTTCAGCTACCTGCGCGAACGCGCCAAGGACATCGAGGCGATCGTGATCACGCACGGCCACGAGGATCACCTCGGCGCGCTGCCCTGGGTCCTGCGCGAGCTGGGCGAGACGCGGCTGCCGCCGGTCTACGGTGGCGCGCTGACGATCGCGATGGCACGCTCCAAGCTCGACGAGCACAAGCTCAAGGAGGTGGAGCTGAACGAGGTCGAGATCGCCGACATGCTCGACATCGGCCCGTTCTCGCTGGAGCTCGTGCACATGACCCACTCGATCCCCGACGCAAGCGCCGTGGCGCTCGGCACCGAGCTGGGCACGATCCTGATCACGGGCGACTACAAGTTTGACCAGACCCCGGTCGACGGCCCGCCCGCGGACGTCTCGCGCCTGGCGGAGCTGGGGCGCGAGGGCGTGTTGCTCTTGTGCGGCGACTCCACGAACGTCGACCGCGAGGGCTTCTCGCCCTCGGAGTCGGTCGTTGGTCCACACCTGGAGGAGGTATTCGCGCGCTGTGAGGGTCGGATCGTGGTGACGAGCTTCGCCTCGAACATCCACCGCGTGCAGCAGGTCGTCGACGCGGCCGCGGCACTCGACCGCAAGGTCGCGCTGGTGGGACGCTCGATGCGCAAGAACGTCGGCATCGGCCGCCAGCTCGGGCACATCGACGTGCCGGGCGGGATGCTGGTGGGCCCGCGCGAGATCAACGACTTCCCCGACGAGCGTGTGGTGATCATCTCGACGGGCTCACAGGGCGAGCCGCTCTCGGCGCTACGGCGCATGGCCTACCGCGACCACCGCCAGGTGGAGCTGCGCGAGGGCGACACGGTTGTCTTCAGCGCCACGCCGATCCCCGGCAACGAGCGCGCGGTCAACGAGACGATCGACCGGCTCTACCACATTGGCTGTGACGTGGTGACGCCGCGCGACGCGCCCGTGCATGCCTCGGGCCACGGCTATGCCGAGGAGATCAAGCTGATGCTGAACCTGACCAAGCCGCGCTACGTGATGCCGTTCCATGGCGACTTTAAGCGCCTGCGCCTACACGCCCAGCTGGCCGAGGCGGTGGGAGTTCCGCCCGAGAACACCTACCAGGGCGAGAACGGGCTGCCGCTCGAGATCGACGAGCGCGGCGCCCGCTTCGGCTCGGCCGAGCAGTCGGGGATGATCTTCGTGGATGGGGTCGAGATCGGCGAGATGGCCGACGT
Source organism: uncultured Solirubrobacteraceae bacterium (assembly GCA_963697725.1). Lineage (GTDB taxonomy): Bacteria > Actinomycetota > Thermoleophilia > Solirubrobacterales > Solirubrobacteraceae > Palsa-744. Next base: position 1,748,182 of record OY969096.1, on the reverse strand, counting down.
CGCGCTGCGCGACCGGCGGATGCTCTCCGCGGATGGAATCTTCATCGTGGTGGTCACGATCGCCGAGCAGGACGGTCGTTCGATGGCCGACCCCGAGGTGATCTTCCGCGGCGTGCCGTTCCTCGACGAGGCCGACGAGCTCATGGAGGAGATTCGCGAGACCGTCGAGGACACGATCGAACGCGCCGCGAAGGACAAGATCACCGAGACCGACGTCGTACAGGACATGCTGCACGACGACATGGCGAAGCTAGTCTATGACCGCCTCAAGCGACGGCCGATGGTGCTGCCCGTCGTCGTCGAGGTATAGCCGGCATCCTGCCTTCAAGTCCCGTCGAGCTCCGCTTCAGGAGTGAACGAGACCGCTCCGCTCGCCGTGACCGATTACATCGCCGTCCATCCCGGACGGCGTTTTTCCCGCTGCCGGCAGCCGCACCACGAAGCGCGCGCCACCGGACTGCGGTGACTCCAGCGTGACGCTGCCGCCGTGGGACTCCGCCACGGCCTTGACGATCGCCAGGCCGAGGCCGAATGAGCCGCCGCGATCACCTGCGCCGCGCACGAAGCGCTCGAACAGCGTCGGCGCCAGATCCGCCGGCACGCCGGGACCGTCATCCTCGACCACGAGCGTCACCTGCCCGTCGCGCACGTCGGTCGCCACGCGGATGCGGGTGCCGGCCGGCGTGTGGCGCAACGCGTTCTCCATCAGGTTGATCGCCAGGCGGTGAACCTCATCGCGCGCCGCGTCCACCACCGCGGGGTGCACGTCCAGCACGATCTCGTGCTGCTCGGAGACCGGTCCCAGCTCTGCCGCGGCCTCGACCGCGATCTGCGCGAGGTCGCACGGCTCGCGTGGGACCACGCGACCGACGTCGGTCCGCGCCAGCAGCAGCAGATCCGCCACGAGTCGACGCATCCGCTGCGAGGAGCGCAGCGCTGAGCGCGCCGCTTCGCCCTCGTCGCCGCGCAGCGATTCCGCCAGCAGCTCCAGGTTTGCCAGCACGCTCGTCAGCGGCGTGCGCAGCTCGTGCGAGGCGTCGGCCACGAAGCGGCGCTGGCGCGCCAGCATCGCCTCCGTCTCGCCACGCGCGGCGTCCAGCTCGCGAAGCATGCCTTCCAGCGTGCGCGCCAGTTCCGCGACCTCGTCGTCCGCCTCCGGCAGCGGCACGCCACGCGAGGGATCGCGTGTGCGGGCGATCTCCGCCGCCGTGCGCGTCAGGGCCGCGATCGGCGACATCGCGCGACGCGCGATCGCCATCCCCGCCAACAGCGCCAGACCCGAGCCCGCGAGCACGCCGAACAGCAAAAACAGCTCCACGCGCGCGACCGTCGCCTCGGTGTCTGAGATCTTGCGCCCGTACTGGATGATCACCTGGCCGATCGGCTCATCGCTGCTGGCCAGGCGCACGATCCCCGAGCGGCTCACGACCCGATAGCCGTGCACGGTTCGCGCCTGTGCGCTTGGCGCCCCCAGCGAGATCGCTTTGGTCGGTTCCTGCGCCACGACCGTGCCGCCCAGCGTGAAGATCCGCACGATCGCGTGGTCCGCCGGCGCCGCGTAGGCCGCTAGCGCGGGGGTGATCGAGACCGGATGCGAGCCCGAGCCCGAGATCTTGATGTTCAGCTGCGTCGGCAGCTCGTTCGCAGTGTCGGTGACCTGGCGGTTGAAGTCCGAGCGGATCCGGTGAACCGTAAAAGAGCCGATCGCGACCGCGAACGCGCACAGGATCACGAACGTCAAGAGCGCCGAGACGCCCGCCAAGCGCACACGGATCGGCAGCCGGTCGAAGGCGGCCGAGACGCGCGCGAACGCGCGCCGCACGGCGCTCGCGCGCCTACGCGCGAAGGACGTAGCCGGCTCCCCTGATCGTGTGCAGGAGGCGCGGCTCGCCGTCGGCCTCCAGCTTGCGGCGCAGGTTCGAGACGAATACCTCGATCGTGTTGGTTGTCGAGAACGGGTCATAGCCCCAGACCTCATCCAGCAATCGCTGGCGCGAGATCACGATCCGCTCGTTGCGCATCAAGTACTCCAGCAGCTCGAACTCGCGCTGGGTCAAATCGACGGTCCGCTCGCCGCGCACGACCTCGTGCGTGTCGACGTTCAGCGACAGGTCGCCCACGCGCAGCGGCGCCGAGCCGCGCGGCGGGCGCCGTCGCAAGAGCGCGCGCATCCGCGCCAGCAGCTCCTGGCGCTCAAACGGCTTGACCAGATAGTCATCCGCGCCTGCGTCGAGGCCCTCTACGCGTGACTCGAGCGCATCGCGCGCGGTCAGGATCAGGATCGGCACATCGTCCTCGGCGCGTAGTGTCTTGGCCACGTCGACGCCATCGATACCCGGCAGGCCGAGGTCGAGGATCACGAGATCGGGGGCGAAGGAGCGTCCGTTCTCCAGGGCAGAGGGCCCGTCGGGCGCCGAGCGCACCTCATAGCCCTCCATTCGTAGGGAGCGCTGTAGCGCCTGGGCGATGTCCTCGTCGTCCTCGACGACCAGGACTCTGGGTGCACGAGAGAAGTCGTTCATCGTCTTTATGTACCGAGGGGCACTAAAGCGATGGTAAGGCCAAAGCGCGCCGATGCTAAGCCGCCGTGGGCGGATGACCCCACGGACAAACCGCCGGGGATCTATATCCCGGGGAGGTTCACGCCGCTCGATGTCGAAGTTGCGCGGGTATGCCCAACACCCGTAAGCGTGCCCCAGCGCGCCGATCCACGGCCGCGAGGCCCAAGCGAGCCCGCGCGGGCACAACTCGCAAGCCGGCTTCCAAGCGCGCCCCTGCCCGCGGTCGCTCCGCGCGCGCGGGCGGCTTCTCCTGGGGCGGGGGGCTACTGCCGCGCGGCTTCGGCGGTTTCGCGCTCGAGCAGCGCAGCCGCGATGTGATCGGCCTCGCGCTGATCGCCCTCGGTGTGTTCATGGGCTTCGTGTTGTGGGGTGGCTGGGACGGCGGCCGCGCAGGCCACGGCCTGGCGGTGGCGTTTGGCTGGACGCTCGGCCGCGCGCGCGTGCTCGCGCCGCTGGCGCTGATCGCCATGGGCGGGACGCTACTGCTGCGCGAAGTGCTGCCCGCGCGCCCCTCGGCGTTGCGCGACCCCCGCGCGATCGGCGCGATCTGCCTGTTCCTCGCGGCCACGCTCGCGCTCGCCGCGGGCACCTTCGGTCTCAGCCACGGCGCCGGCACCAGCGAAACCGCCTGGACCTCCGGCTTCATGCAGTCCCACGGCGGCGTGCTCGGCGAGGCGCTCTACCAGCTGGCCCACCGCTTCGTGCAGGACGTCGGCGTCGACATTCTCGTGATCTTCCTGCTGCTGATAGGCGCGACGCTCGTGACCGGTGCCACGCTCGGGGGCACGCTGCGCGCGACCGGCAGCGCCGTGGCTGAAACCACCAGCATGATGCGCGCGCTCGGCGAGCGCCATCGCGCGCAAGACGAGGAGGAGCAGGAGACCTCACCCGAAGGCTTCGACCTCAACTCCTTCGCCGAGGACGCCTTCATGCAGCCGCCCGACCCGCAGGGGCATGAGCTCGTGGTGCGTGCCACACACGTAGAGGGGCCCGCGCAGGAGGACCCCGGGTCGAGTGATGCGCCAGGGACCGACGCAGCGGCGGATCAGGAGCTCGAGCCAGAGCCCGCGACACAGCCCCCAACACTCGACGCCGATGGCTTCGAGCCCGCCGAGGGCGAAGACGCCGAGGAGGAGGAAGTCACGGGCGTGGCGCGTACCGACGCCACCGAGCTCACCCCGCAGGGCCGCCTGCGCGACGTGGTGACCGACGACCCCGACTTCGTCTGGCACCTGCCGGACGCGAGCAAACTCCTTACCCGCTCCACCAACGAGCAGACCCGCCCCGACACCGCGGGCCAAGCGCAGACCGCGACCGCACTGGTCGAGGCATTGGGCCACTTTGGCGTGCAGGCCAAGGTGATCGGCACGGTCGCGGGTCCGCACATCACCCGCTATGAGCTGCGCCTCGCACCCGGCACGAAGGTCGCGAAGGTCGCCCAGCTGAAGGACGACCTCGCCTACGCGCTGGCTGCCACCGACATCCGCATCCTGGCGCCGATCCCCGGCAAGCAGGCCGTGGGCGTGGAGGTGCCAAACGTGCACCGCAAGATGGTGCGTCTGGGGGATGTCTTCCAGGAGCCGCCGAAGGACTGGTCGCCGCTGACGGTTTGGCTCGGCAAGGACGTGGCCGGCAAGGCGATCGGGGCCGACCTCGCAAAGATGCCGCACCTGCTGGTCGCAGGCACGACCGGCGCGGGCAAGTCCGGCGCGATCAACGCGATGCTCTCAAGCGTGCTGTTGCGTGCCTCACCGCACGAGGTGCGCCTCGTGCTGGTGGACCCCAAGCAGGTGGAGCTCAACCACTACGAGTCGATCCCGCACCTGCTCACGCCCGTGATCACGAGCCCACGGATGGCCGCGAACGCATTGCAGAACCTCGTCAAGGAGATGGAGAGTCGCTACGGGATCATGTCGATGGCGCGCACGCGCGGCCTGGTCGAGCTGAACAAGGCGCGTGCGAAGCGCGGCGAAGCGCCGCTGCCCTACATCCTCTGCGTGATCGACGAGCTCGCGGACCTGATGATGGTCGCCCCGGCCGACGTCGAGGACTCGATCATCCGCCTGGCGCAGAAGGCACGCGCCGTGGGGATCCACCTGGTGCTCGCGACCCAGAGTCCGCGCGTGGACGTGATCACGGGGATGATCAAGGCCAACGTACCCTCGCGGATCGCCTTCTCGGTCTCCTCGCAGACCGACTCGCGCGTGATCCTCGATCAGAACGGCGCGGAGTCGCTCTTGGGTCAGGGCGACATGCTGTTCAGCCCCGTGGGCAGCTCGCGCCTGCAGCGCATCCAGGGCGCCTACATCGACGAGCGCCAGATCGAGAAGCTGACCTCGATGTGGCGCAAGCAGGGCGAACCCGAGCTGCGCGAGGAGCTGCTCCAAGAGGTCGAGCCCGAGGAGCCGGAGTCCGGCCCGGATGAGTTCGACCCCGACGAGGATCCGCTGCTCGGGGATGCGATTCGGCTCGTGGCCGAAATGCAGACGGCCTCGACCTCGATGCTGCAGCGCCGCCTGCGCCTGGGCTACACCCGCGCCGGGCGCGTGATCGACATGCTCGAGCGCCGCGGTGTGATCTCCGGCTATGAGGGTTCCAAGCCCCGTCAGGTGCTCGTCACCGAGGCCGACCTGCCGCGCGTGCTCGCCGCGCTGGCCGGCACCGCAGAGCCCGTGGAGTCCGCCGCGGGGCCACCGAGCGACTAGCCTCCTTTAGCGATATGCCCGAGATCGGTGAAACGCTACGCGACGCGCGTATGCGTGCGCGCATCGACGTCTCGGAGATCGAGGCCAAGACCAAGATCCGCGCGAAGTACCTGCGCGCGCTGGAGAACGAAGAGTGGGGCCTGCTGCCGGGTCCAACGTTTGTAAAGAGCTTCCTGCGCACGTATGCCGAGGCGCTCGATCTCGACGGCAAGGCGCTGGTCGAGGAGTACCGCCTGAACAACGAAAATCCCAGCGACGCGCTGCTGGAGCCGATCGTCTCGCGCCCCGATCGCGGTGGGCGCAGCCGCTCGGGTGGCCCGGGACGCCAAGCTGGCGGCAGCGGCCCCTCACGCGGCTATCTGGCGATCGTTGGCGTGGTCGTCGTGCTGATCATCTTGCTCGTCGTGGGACTGCTCGGCAAAGGTGGGGGATCGAACTCCAACTCCAGCACCTCCACGAGTTCTAAATCGATTAATTCATCAAATAAAAGTCCCAAAACACATGCGGGTAAACACGGGAAGGGGGCGTCGAAAGCTCGCTCAAGCAGCTCGCTCGTGGCGCTCTCGTTGCGCCCGTCGGCGCCGGTGTACGTGTGCCTGATCGGCGACAACGGCCGCAAAGCGATCCCGGGTGAAGAACTGCAGCCGGGGAGCAGCACACCGACCTACCACGCGCACCGCTTCCTGCTGACGCTCGGCAACAGCTCGGTGAAGCTGTACATCGACGGTAAAGCCCGCACCGTGCCGGCCTCTAGCCAGGCGATCGGCTACTCGATTACGCGGGCGGACGGGCGCAAGCGGCTCACGCTCGGCAACCTGCCGACCTGTAAATAAGCCCCGCGAGTGCCGGACCATCGGCCGCGCTTGATCTAGGGTCTGCGCATGAGCGCGCGCGCCGGGATCGTCGTCACGGGCACGGAGGTGCTTACCGGCCGCGTGGTCGACCGCAACGGCCCGTTCCTGTCCGACCGCCTGCGCGAGCTCGGCGTCGACCTCGCCCACATCGCGATCGTCGGCGACCGTCCCGAGGACATGCACGCCGCGCTCGGCTTCATGGCTGAGCAGGGGATGGAGCTCGTGATCACCAGCGGCGGCCTAGGGCCCACCGCGGATGACCTGACCGCCAAGGTCGTGGGGGGCTTTCAGGGGCGCGAGCCGGCGCTGGACGAGGCGCTGGAGGGCCGTATCGCACAGATCGTGGCACCGCTTGCGAAACGCTGGCCCAACCTGGACGTGGCCGCGATCGAAGTCGGCACCCGCAAGCAGGCGATGGTGCCAGCGGGGGCGACCGTGCTCGAGCCCGTCGGCACCGCGCCTGGGCTCGTCGTGCCGCCGCCCCAGGGCAGACAGGGACCGACGATCGTCGTGCTGCCTGGCCCACCACGCGAGCTACAGCCAATGTGGGGCCAGGCGCTCCAGACCGAGCCCTTCAAGCTCGCGATCGCCGCCGCCACGAGCTACGAGCAGCGCACGCTGCGCCTGTTCGGGATGCCCGAGTCCGAGATCGCCGAGACGCTGCGGGTCGCCGAGCGCGAGGGCGTCGAACTGGACCGCCTCGAGGTCACGACCTGCCTAAAACGCGGCGAGATCGAGGTCGTCACGCGCTACGAGCCCGACGCCGAGCCGGCCTACGACGCGTTGGCGCGGCTCGTCCGCGAGCGCCACTCAGACACGCTGTTCTCGACGGACGGCAGCACGATCGACGAGCTCGTCGCCGCGAAGCTCGCGGCCGGGCACACGATCGCGACGGCGGAGTCCTGCACGGGCGGGCTGCTGGTCGCGCGCCTGACCGACCGGCCCGGCTCATCGGACTACGTCAAGGGTGGCATGGTCGTCTACAGCAATGAGGCCAAGGTCGCGCAGGCGGGCGTGGCGGTCGAGCTGATCGAGGCCCACGGCGCCGTCTCCGAAGAGGTCGCCGAGGCGCTTGCGCATGGCGCGCGGGAGCGCTTCGATGCCGGGATCGGCGTCGGCATCACCGGCATCGCGGGGCCCGGCGGCGGCAGTGCCGAGAAGCCCGTGGGACTCGTGTGGCTCAGCATCTCCGGGCCCGGCGAGGCCTCGGCGACGCGCTCGGTCAACCTGCCCGGCGGGCGCGTCGACGTGCGCGAGCGCTCGGCCACCGTCGCGATGCACATGCTGCTGCGCGCGCTCAGCCCCTAGCGCCCGTGTCGCGCGGGGCGACAGCACGGCTGTTCGCGGCGGTCGATCCGCCGCCCGTGGTGTGCGAGCAGTTGGCCTCGTGGGCGCGGGAGGCCGCGGGGAGCATCCGCAGCGGCGGCACGCCCCTCGGCGCGGACGCCTCCGTCAGGCTGCTGGCGCCCGAGACCATGCACATCACGCTCTGCTTTCTCGGCGCGCGAGCAGTCGAGGAGCTCGACGCGCTCGCTCGTGCGCTCGACAGCTGCGCCACCCAGGGCGATCAACTATCCCTGGGTGCCCCGCTGTGGCTGCCGCCCCGCAACCCGCGCTCGCTGGCGCTCGAGCTCCACGATCGCGACGGCTGGCTCGCGCGGCTGCAGTCGGCGCTCAGCGAGGCCTTTGCGCGGGCCGTCGACTGGCAGCCCGAGCGCCGGCGCTTTCGCGCACACGTCACGGTCGCCCGGATCGGGCGGGGTGGCACGCCGAGCAGGCGCCGCGGTCGTGGGGCGCGCGGGCGCGAGGCACACGAGCCCGCCATCCCGGCGCCGTTGCCCGCGACGCCGCAGCTGTCGTTCGTACCCGCGACGCTCGTGCTCTACCGCTCCTGGCTGGCGCCACAGGGCGCGAGCTATGAGCCCGTGGCGACGTGCGGCCTGACCGGCGCCACGTCGCCTTCGTCTTCGCCTTCTTCAACTTCTTCTGAGGAGGGTGGGGACGGCGAGGTCGCGCCGTGAGTGATGCAGACCAGCATCGAACCGTCGTCGGACAGCGTGGGCTCGACCCCGTTTTCGCAAGCCGGGCGCGAGCCGTCTTCACAGACGAAGCTGGCGCCCTCGGAGCGTTCCGGCGCGCTGCCGTCTTCGCATTCGGCTTCTTCCCATTCGGTCGTCGACTTCGAGGGTGCAGGGCAGAGGAGCTTTGAGCCCCCGTGCGCGGGCGAAGGTTCAGCGCCGTTCGCGCAGACCGGTTCTGAGCCGTTGGCGCAGGAGAAGCCGCCTTCGCCTTCGTTGACGGGCCGCGAGCCGTCTTCGCAGACCGCCGGCGTCAGCGCGGGCGCCTGGACGTGCGCGGCCTGGTGCTTAGCCGCGGTCTTGTGCTTCTTGCCCTTCTTCCCGTGGTGCTTGTGCTTTGCGTGGTGACCCTTCGTCTTTGACTTCGTGCTCGCGTGGGTCGCGCGTGCGTGATGGGCGAAGCTCGGCGCCGGCGAGCACAGAAGCGCCGCGAGCGCAGCCAGGGCGAGCACGAGCAGCGTCATGGGGCGGTGGGCGAAGCTAGGAGTCAAGGTTCTCCAAATCGGCAGGCGGGTTCGGTCAAGTTCTTTTCGTCGCGCACCTGCCCGCGGATGAAAAGCGCAGGATGAGCTGGACGAAAGGCGGCCCCAACGGCCAGGCCTGCGGCGGTTCAAGACCAGTCCAATACGAACAAACGTTCCGTCCGATGTCATCCCTACATTTCCCGCTTCACCCGCGATAGAGGAGCTAGACCATGCCCGTGACCGACCAGGAGAAGGCAGCAAAGGCGCGCGACGCCGCCCTTCAGGGCGCGCTCACGCAGATCGAGCGCGAGTTCGGCAAGGGCACGGTCATGCGCATGGGCGATGAGGGCGCGCAGGTGCGCTGCGACGCGATCCCCACAGGAGCGCTGTCGCTCGATCTCGCGCTTGGTATCGGCGGCGTGCCCCGCGGGCGGATCGTCGAGGTATTCGGCCCAGAGTCCTCAGGTAAGACCACGATGATCTACCACGTGCTCGCCGAGGCGCAGAAGCTCGGCGGCGTGTGCGCGTTCATCGACGCCGAGCACGCGATGGATCCGCTCTACGCGAAGGAGATCGGCGTCGACATCGACGAGCTACTGGTCTCTCAGCCGGACTACGGCGAGCAGGCACTGGAGATCGCGGACATGCTGGTGCGCTCAGGCGCGGTCGACGTGGTGGCGATCGACTCGGTCGCGGCGCTCACGCCGCGCGTGGAGCTCGAGGGCCAGATGGGCGACCAGACGGTTGGCGCCCAGGCGCGGATGATGTCCCAGGCGATGCGCAAGCTCGCGGGCAACCTGAACCGCACCCAGACGCTGTGCATCCTGACGAACCAGATCCGCGAAAAGGTCGGCGTGATGTTCGGTTCGCCCGAGACTCAGCCCGGCGGTCGCGCGCTGAAGTTCTACGCCTCCCAGCGCCTAGATATCCGCCGCATCGAGACGCTCAAGGACGGCACCGAGGCGGTCGGCAACCGCGTACGCGTGAAGGTCGTCAAGAACAAGGTCGCGGCGCCGTTCCGCCAAGCAGAGTTCGACATCGAGTACGGCAAGGGCATCTCGACATCGGGCTGCCTGATCGATCTGGGCCTGGAGCACAACATCGTCTCGAAGTCGGGTTCGTTCTTCTCCTACGGCAATGACCGCCTGGGCCAGGGTCGCGGCAACGCGAAGGCGCACCTCGACCAAAACCCGGAGATGGCCAAGGAGATCGAAGACAAGATCTACGCGGCACTAGGCCTGGGTAAGGACCTGGTCACGCCGATCGACCGCGACAAGTCGGAGACTCCGACGCCGATCGCGAGCGAACCGGTGGCAGCGGTCGCCTGACGCCTCGGACCCGATCCGGGGCGCGCGAGGCCGACGAGCACGGGCGCAACGCTTAGGATCACGCGATCGAACTGAGCCTGAGGAGGCCCCATGAAACGTATTACTAGGCACGTCAGCTACGCGAACGTAGCCGCGACGCTGGCGCTCGTGCTGGCGATGAGCGGCGGAGCCGTTGCCGCGACGGGCGGCTTTTCGTCCGGTGGCACGCTGCGCGCATGCGCGAACGAAGAAGGCCGCTTGAAACTCCTGAAGTCAGGACAGCACTGCAAACGTGGCACGAAATCGGTGAGCTGGAACCAGACGGGACCGGCGGGCGCAAAAGGTGCGCCGGGCGCGGCAGGCGCGCAGGGCGCCCAAGGCGGTCAAGGCATACAGGGCGTGGAGGGCTCGGCCCTCGCCTACGCGCACGTGACGAAAGAAGCGACGCTGGACGCGGCTAACAGCCGTGGCGTCGTCGACGTCAGGCGCAACACCGGCTTCTCCGCGGGGTATTACTGCCTGTACGGCAACTTCACGCCTCACGTGGCGACCGCCGACATCGACTACGACGAAGGCTCGGGTAACGAGTTCGTCCAGGACCTCGGCTTCAGCAGCAGCGCGACCAGCGGATGCCCGGCGAGTTCCACGGGCGCACCCGTGAAGGCTGCGGTACTCGTCCGCTACTACATCACCTCGGGGCCGCAGGGAGAACTGACAAACGCCGGCTTCTACATCGTCTTCGACTAGACCCGTTCCGACACCCCAGCGATCGTCCGGTCGCTGGGGATGTCCGGGTGGGGGCTGGTTCAATTCCCCCAATGCCGACGACGTTGAGCTTCGACAGGGCCGACGTCCTGCGCGAAGGCGAGCAGGAGCTCGGCCGAGTCGCCCCGAGCACGACGGGCGCCTACATGGGCATAGTCGTTGGCGAGCATTGCTACGACATCGCGCGCAAGGGGCGCCGCGGCTGGCACTTCAGCCTGATGGACCAGTCCGGCCCGATGATGCTCTGCGAGTTTCACCAGTACCTGGTGCGCCAGGGAGGGAGGCTCGCGGGCGGAGCGACGCAGATGAAGCTGCGCTCGAAGCTGTTGGGATCGAGCGCCTGGGCGATTTCAAGTCCGGGGCGCGCGCCCATCGCGGTCTCGCACAGGCCTCACGGGCGCCGACGGCGCGAGCCGGGCCAGGGGCCCCTCACGCTGGTCGCGAGCAGCGCGATGCCGGCGCTGGTGCTGTCCTGCGAGGAGCCGCTGTCGCTTGCGCTGGAGACGATCCCGATGCTGATCTTCGCCTGCTGGCTGATCGTGGAATGGGAGCGGATTCCCGGCGGCGACGCCGGAGCGTCGGGGATCGGCGCGGGGTTCTAGACAGAAGTGGCAGAAGTGGCCAGCGGGTCGCTCAGCGCCCTGGATGTTTGTGTCCTAAGGAGACCGTAGCTTCGCCGTCGTGGCTCGGTTCCCATCCACTAAGGCAAAGCGGCTCCTGTGGGTCCTCACCTCGGATCCGTTGAACTACCGAATCGTGCGCCAGTCCGGCTCGCATCGAAGACTCCAGGCGGTTGACCGCCCGGCATTGACTTGGGCCTTCCACGACGGCAGAACGCTTTCGCCGGGCGAGGTGCGCCGCGTGCTCGTCCACCACGTGGGCCTTGCCGAAGACGAGGCGCCGCGTCTACTCTGAGGGGTGACACCGATGACAACGATCAGGATCCTCCACCATCACGCGCCTGGGTTCGGTTGGAGCTTCGACTCGCCCGACCTGCCGGGACTGACAGGAGGCGCAGACGACTACGACGCGCCGCACGCGGAGGAGGCGGCGAGGTTCACGCTGAGCTGCGTCGCCGAGGAGCAAGGGCGCCCAATCCCGACGGATCTTGCCTTCGAGCATTACGTGCCTGCGGGCATCGCCGTAACCGCCTGACATACGGCCGATACCCTGTCGAACATGAAGCGCTACCACGTGACCACGTTCGGCTGTCAGATGAACGAGCACGACTCGGAGCGGATGAAGGGGATGCTGCAGTCGCTGGGCTACAGCGAGGCGCCGGAGCGCGCGGAGGCGGACCTGATCCTGTTCAACACGTGCTCGATCCGCGAGTCGGCTGACAGCCGCTTCATCGCGCATCTGGGCGAAGCGAAACGGCTTAAGTCCGAACGCGCGGGCGTGACGATCGGTGTAGGAGGTTGCTGGGCGCAGTCGGTGAAGGAGGAGGTGTTCGAACGCTTCCCGTTCGTGGATGTGGCGTTCGGGCCGGGCCAGGTGCACAAGCTGGCGGAGTTCTTGACGAGCGACTCGCTGACGGCCCAGGGCTACTTCGAGTTCGAGGGCTTCACGGGCCACCTACCGGCCCATCGCGCGCGGCCGTTCCAGGGCTGGATGCAGATCAGCGTGGGCTGCAACTGCGCGTGCTCCTACTGCATCGTGCCCTCGACCCGTGGACGCGAGGTGAGTCGTCCACTGGCCGAGCTGGTGGCGGAGGCGCAGGCGATGAGCGCGGACGGCGTGCGGGAGCTGACGCTGCTGGGGCAAAACGTGAACTCCTACGGGCGTGACCTGCCGGAGCGCCCGACATTCGCGGAGCTGCTGCGGGTGGTGGATGGGGTGGAGGGGATCGATCGCATCCGCTACACGAGCCCGCATCCGAAGGACATGCGCGAAGACGTGGTGCGTGCGCACGCGGAGCTTGCGAGCGTCTGCGAGCACATTCACCTGCCGCTGCAGTCGGGCTCCTCACGGATCCTGAAGGCGATGCGCCGCACGTATGACCGCCGCCGCTATCTGGAGCGGGTGGCGATGATCCGTGAGCACGTCCCGGATGTGGCCCTGACCACCGACATCATCGTGGGCTTTCCGGGCGAGACCGAGGAGGATTTTGCGCAGACGCTCGAGGTCGTCGAGGAGGTGGCCTACGACGCGGCGTTTACGTTCGTGTTCTCGCCTCGACGCGGCACCGAGGCGGCGAAGCTGACCGAGCAGGAAGTCCCTCATCCACTCAAGGTGGCGCGCATGGAGCGACTACTGGAGGTAGTCCAGCGTCGCGCGCGCGAGCGCGCGCAGCGTTTCGTGGGGCGTACCCTGGACGTGCTGGTCGAAGGCTCCTCGCGCACCGACCCCGACCGGCTGCGCGGGCGCACCCGCCACAACAAAGTGGTCAACTTCTCGGGCCTGGCGGCGCCAGGCGAGCTGACGCCGGTGCGAATCGATTCAGCGACCAGCCAGACGCTCGCGGGTGAGGAGCTACTGCTCGCCCGCGTCGGCGCCTGAGCGGCGCGCCTAGGCGAAGGCGGGGACCGCGAGCGTGCTTGGGGCGGGGACCGGCTCGGACAGGCACACCCGATCGCGCCCGTTGCCCTTGGCGCGATACAGCGCGGCGTCGGCCATCTTGAAGACGCTGGCGTAGTCGAAGGGCTCGCCGTTGCGCGAGGCACCGACGCCGAAGCTCATCGTGACGGCAACCCCGCCGGCTACGCTGTCATGCGCGACGCTGCGGCGAAGCTGCTCCGCGAGCGCGGCCGACTGCTCGAGGTTGGAGCCCGGCAGCAGGATCAAGAACTCCTCGCCCCCGAGGCGGTAGGCCAGATCAAAGGCGCGGAGCTGCTTGCGCATTTGGTAGGCGACCTCCTTGAGCACCACGTCGCCCACGGAGTGCCCGCGTGTGTCGTTGACGTCCTTGAAGTGGTCGAGGTCGCCGACGATGATGCCGACCGACTCGCCGGTCAGCTCCGACTGCTGCGCCAACTCCACGACGCGGGTGCTGAGCGCTTTGCGGTTCAGCATCCCGGTCAGTTGATCGATCACGGCGTCGTTGCGGTGCTCTATGTCCGAGCGCATCAGCGGCGTCGAGAGTACCGCCACGCACAGCAGCAGCGCGACGGGTGCGATCACCAGCACGGGGTTGTCGAGCACCTGGCCAGCGTCGACGATAAATGCGACCGCAAGCAAAATCGCGATGTTGACGACCACGCCCACGACCACGCCCCGCATAGGGAAACGAGAGCTGAGCGTGATTACCGGGATCGCCATCCAGGCCAGCGTCGGCTCACTGGCGCCGCCGCTCAGCGCGACCGCGCCGGCGATCACGAGCCCACTCGCGATCCAGGCAGCGAACATCAGCAGCTCCGGCTTGGCCACGCGCGGCATCAGCAGGTCCGCCAGGCCAAAGAAGATCGCGGCGGGAATCAAGAACAGCGCCGGCCACCAACCCAGCCAGGGCCCGGAGGCAATCAGCGCGAGACCCAGGATCGCCAGTGCGCGCTGCCTGACCGGACGCACCCGGCCCTCCATGTCGAGCATTCGCTCGCGATCGAACTCATCGCGGCACAACCAGGATCTGATGCCGGGCCTTGTCTCTTGCGAGTCCGCACGGTCAGTCTTCATCAAGCCTGTGCTCGACGGCCTCCAAATGCACGATTACCGGGGGCAGAGAACGTGGACAAACGTTGTCAACGTGCAGTTGTCTTGAGGGGCCGCCAAGGCCGTCTGTCGCCAGGCTTCGCGGACTTTGATGCGGGCTCCCGACGCGAGCTCGGCGCGGCCTTCGTGGCCGGCTTGAGCTGGCTTGACTGCGGCCCCGCGCCGACCACCATCGTGGCTGCGAGCAATCTGGAGATATTCATTTGACTCGACCTCCTCGGTCGTCGTTGGCTTGCGTGGAGCAATGCTGACGACGAGCGCTAAGCGAATCCCGAGCGCGGCCTAAGAGGGATGTAGGGGATGCCTTCGTCCTGCACATCACCCCTGAAACCCAGATCCAAAGCCAAATCCTTCGAGGCAGCCGAAGCCTATGCGAACATATGTTCGTGCGCTGGAGCAATCTCACTTTGTCCGAGGAGGAACAGCGAAGGCTGCCCGGCTATCGCGACGAGGCGATCGTGCGCCGCTTCGATGCACCCGAGGCGCTCGAGACGCGGTTCTACGAGGTGCGGGCGCGCTCGGTGCTCAACCGTGTGCCCGAGCGTTCACGCATGCCGTTCCGCTGGACAGTCAATCCCTATCGGGGATGCAGTCATGGATGCACCTTTTGCTTCGCCCGCCCAACTCATCGGTATCTGGACTTCAATGCGGGCCGTGACTTCGAAAAGGAGATCGTGGTCAAGGTCAACGCGCCGGAGGTATTGCGCACCGAACTAGCGAAGCGCTCGTGGAAACGCGAGCACGTGGCGCTGGGCACGAACACAGACCCCTACCAATGGGTCGAGGGGCGCTATCGCCTGATGGAGGGCATCTGGGAGGTGCTGCGCGATGCGGCGAATCCCTGCTCGGTGCTCACGAAGTCGCCGCTGCTGCTGCGTGACCTCCCGCTGATGCTGCAGATCGCCGAACGAGCGAGCTTCAGCGCGAGCCTGTCGATTCCAACGCTCGATGAGAACGCATGGCGCGAAACCGAGCCGCACACGCCGAACCCAAAGGCGCGGCTGGAGGCGGTGGCCGAGTTGAATCGCGCGGGCATTCCCACGGGCGTGCTGATCGCGCCGCTGATGCCTGGCATCAACGATTCGCCCGAGCAGGTGGAGGAGTTGCTGGCCCAAGTCGCCGAGGCGGGGGCGAGCAGCGTCGGCGGCGTCGCGCTGCACCTGCGCGGCGAGGTGCGCGGGGTGTTCATGGACTGGCTGCGCACGCAGCGCCCCGATCTGGTGCCACGCTACGAAAAGCTCTACCGGCGCGGCGCCTACGCGCCGCAGGAGGAACGTCGCCGACTGTCGAGGATGGTGCGTGGAGCGGAGTGGCCGAGCGGGTTTCGCGCCGTCGAGCCCCGACCTCCGATCGCGACGGGCCGCGAGCCCCGCGCCCCGGCCGTGGCGCCGCAGGGAAGTCTGTTCTAGCGGGGTCTCTGGTGCTCCGCGGAGCGACCGGCGGGCTGCGGAGCCTCAGCGCTTGCCGGCGTTGCCGCTCGCCAGGTCGCCCGCGATCTCGTGGGCGCCCATGCGGCGGCTGAGGTTTGCCGCCATCTCCGGCGCGAGGCTCGCGAAGCTCGACCCCAGCCGCAGTGTCAGCGGCGCGACGTCGGTCTCGGCGCGGTTGTGCTCGATCGCCTTGACCGTCGCGCGTGCCACGTGCTGCGGCGTACGCGTTCCCACGCCTGTCGGGAGCTTGGCGCCGCTGTCGGCGAACATGCCCGCGTCGCTGATGAAGCCCGGAAAGATCGTCGAGACGCCCACGTTGTGCGCGCGCAGGTCCTCGCGGATCGCCGAGGCGAAGCCGCGCATGCCGAACTTCGTCGCGTTGTAGATCGAGGTCAGCGGTGTCGCGGCCTTGCCGTTCAGCGAGGACATGAACAGCAGGTGGCCCTCGCCGCGCTTGACCATCTCGGGCGCGAGCGCGTGCGCCAGCATGATCGGCGCGCGCAGGTTCACGTCCAGCGCGCGGTCGATCTCCTCGACCGTGAATGAGTCGAGCGCACCGACTCCGGGCAGCGCCGCGTTCGCCACGAGGATGTCGACCTCGCCCGCGTCGGCCAGCAGGCGATCCAATGCACTGCGGTCCGCGAGGTCTGCGGCGATCACGCGGGCACCCAACTCCGCCGCCAACGGCTCCAGCACGTCCACACGCCGGCCCGTGAGGATCAGCTCGCCGCCGCGCTCGGACAGCGAGCGTGCAATCGCGTGGCCGATGCCGCCGCTTGCTCCTGTGAGCAATACCTTTGCGCCCGAGATCTGCATGTCGTGCAGCCTACGCGAAGCGCAGCCGCTGCGGTTAATGCGTTTCCGGAAGCGGCCTGCCACCCTGCGAGGGCGAACTGCGACGCAGCATCAACTGCTCCGTCGCCCAGATCGCCACGCCCATCGCCGCCAGCGCGCCACCCAGGATCGCGACCGCATCCCAGCCCTCGGCATCGTAGATCGCCGAGGCCAGCGCCGAGAAGACCGCGGCCGAGGCGAACACCGTGGTCATATAGGCCGTCGTCAAGCGGCTACGCGCGTGGGGGGCCAGCGCGTAGATCACGGTCTGGTTCGTGATCTGCGCGCCCTGCACGCCTAGATCGAACACCGCGATCCCCACGATCAATGCCGCCAGTGAAGATTTGCCCGCCGCGATCGCGCCCCAGGAGAGCAGCATCGTCGCGAAGAACAGGCCCGTCGAGCGGTGGTGATGGCCACGGTCGGCCATCCGTCCCGCCACCTGCGCCGCCAGCGCGCCGGCGAGCCCCACCAGGCCGAACAGCCCGATCCTCGCCTCGCCGTAGTGGTAGGGGGCGCCCGCGAGTAGGAACGCGATCGTCGTCCACAGCACGCTGAACTGACCCATGCCCAAGGCGCCGTAGGCCATTCGCAGGCGCAGCTTCGGCTGCTCGCGCACCAGCTCCAAAACCGAGCGCAGCAGCGCCGGGTAGGAGAGGTCCGTCGCCGGGCGCACCTGCGGCAACGCGCGTCGCAGGATCGCGCTGAGGCTGATCATCAGCGCCGCCGAGATCCCAAACACCAGCCGCCAGCCGCCCAGCTCCGCGATCACGCCGCTGGCCGTGCGCGCCACCAGGATCCCCACCAGCAGACCGCTCATCACCTTGCCCACCACCTGGCCCCGTTCGTGCTCTGGCGCCAACGTGCTCGCCAGCGGAACCAGGATCTGGGCCACGACCGAAGTCACCCCCACGACCAGCAGCGCCGCCGCCAGCAAGCTAAAGCTGGGGGAGAGCGCCGTCGCCACCAGCGCCAGCGCCGTCACCAGCAAGATCGCCGTGATCAGGCCGCGGCGCTCGATCAGATCCCCCAATGGCACCAGCAGCACCAGCCCCGCCGCATAGCCCACTTGCGAAGCCGTCACCAGCAAGCCCGCCGTGCCGTCGGAGACCGAAAAGTCGTGCGCGATCGTGTCGAGCAGCGGCTGCGCGTAGTAGATGTTCGCCACCGCCGCTCCCGCGGCCACCGCCATCAGCGCGATCAGCGAGGAGGGGAGTCGCCCGGGCCCGGTGCGCTCAGCTGCCATAGGGCCACCTTAGAGGCGACTCCTGGCGATACTGCCGGGGTGAGCTTTGCCCCGCAGCGGCCCCAGCCGCAGATCATCGCCCTGTTCGGACCCACCGGCGTGGGAAAGACCGCGATCGCCGTCGCGCTCGCAGAGCTGCTGCGCGCGCGGGGCGAGCAGCCCGTGGCCGTCTCGGCCGATGCGCTGCAGGTCTATGCCGGCCTTGAGACGCTGACCGGCGTCGCCTCTGCCCACGAGCGCGCCGCGCTCGAGCACCGCATGGTTGCCTTTCTGGCGCTACAAGAGACCTTCAGCGTCGGCCAGTACGCCAAGCTCGCCCATGCCGAGATCGACCGCCTGCTCGCCCGCAGGCAGCGCCCCATCGTCGTCGGCGGGACCGGGCTCTATCTGCGCGCCGCGCTCGCCGACCTCGACTTGCGCCCCGCGCCCCCCGAGGGTTCACGCGAGCACTGGAGCGCGCAGCTGCAGGCGCTTGGAGCCCCCGCGTTGCATGCCGAGCTCAGTAGCCGCGCGCCCTGGGCCGCCGAGCAGATCGACCCCAACAACGCCCGACGCATCCTGCGTGCCTTGGAGGCGCTCGACGCCGGTGAGCTACAGCCGCCCACCGGCCCCTCCCAGCTTTGGAGTGAGGAGCTGCGCCACCCGACGCTGCTCGTCGGGCTGATCATGCAGCGCGAGGCGCTCTATGCACAGATCGAGGACCGCGTCGATGCCATCCTCGCCGCCGGCGCGCGCCAGGAGGTGTTGCGCGCGGACGCCGCCGGCGCCTCCGCCACAGCGCGCAAGGCACTCGGCTTTCAGGAACTACTCGAAGATGACGTCGAGACCATGAAGCAGCGCACGCGCAACTACGCGCGCCGGCAGTTGGCCTGGATGCGCAAGCTGGCCCGCGTGCACAGCATCGACGTCACCCACCGGGCGCCGGGCGAGGTCGCGCGCGAGATCCTAGACTCCGCCGCCCCATGAGATTCGAGAAGTGGCAGGCCCTCGGCAACGACTACCTGATCTTTGAGCAGGAGGCACTCCCGTTCGAGCTCACGCCCCCGCGCGTCAAGCGGCTCTGTGAAGGCCACTTCGGCGTGTCCGCCGACGGCCTGTTGCTGCTCGCGCCGCCCGCCGATCCTGAGCGTCATGTCGCCGACCTGCGGATCTTCAACCCCGACGGCTCCGAGGCCGAGCTCTCCGGCAACGGCGCGCGCGAGGCGATCCTCTACCTACGTCGCCGCGGTTGGACCGACCGCGATGAGTTCTCGATCAACACCGTCGCCGGCACCATCAGCCCACAGATCACCGGCGAGTACAGCTGTCGGGTAGACATGGGCCGCGCCGCGCTCGTCTCGCGCGACTTTCCCTCCGGCCCGCCCGACGGCGCCGCGGAGCTGCGGATCGACGCCGCTGGACTCCCAGCAGCCGCCGTGCCGCCCTCGGGCGCCTGGAGCTTTCAGCACGTCTCGATCGGCAATCCGCAATGCGCGATTCGCGTTGGCGAGCTCGACGAGCTCGCGTCGCTCGACCTGCCCCTGATCGGCCCGCCCGTCGAAGCCCACGCCGAGTTCCCCAATCGCACCAACGTCTCGTGGTACACCGAGATCGAGCCGCAGCTCGTCGAGCCGGGCACGCCCACGACGCTGGGCGGCGGCATCCCGCAGATCCGCGCACGGATCTTCGAGCGCGGCGTCGGGGAGACGCTCTCGAGCGGGACCGGCGCGAGCGGGGCCGCCATCGCCTACCTGGTCGCGGGATCCGCCCAACGTGCGCCCGGTCCGCCGTCGCAGCCCTCGCGCGTGATCGTCGTGCTAGATGGGGGAGAGCTCGAGGTCGAGGTGGACCCGGATCTGCGCGTGCACCTGTCAGGCTGGGCGCTGCCGGTGTTCAGCGGGGAGCTGAGCGAGCCCCTTCTAGAGCAGCTGCGCGAGGAAGTCTGAGTGCCTGGGCGCTCGCAGGAACGACCGGTAAGCAGTCAATGAATCAAATAAATCTTCAAGGAGTTGGATGAGACCGAGCAAGCGTCTTGAGCGCATACCGCCGTACGCCTTCGCCGAGCTCGAGCGCAAGATCGCCGACAAGCGGGCCGCTGGAGTCGACGTGATCAGCCTCGGGATCGGCGATCCCGACCGGCCCACGCCAGCACTGATCGTCGAGGCCATGCAGGAGGCCGTGACCGAGGCCCAGACCCATCAGTACCCCTCCAACCGCGGCCGTGCCGACTTCCGCGAGGCCGTCCGCGATTTCTATGCACGGCGCTTTGACGTCACGCTTGACCCCGAGCGCGAGATCATCCCCGCGATCGGCGCCAAGGAGGCGATCTTCAACCTCAACCTCGCCTTCCTCGACCCCGGCGACTACGCGCTCGCCTCCGACCCCGGCTATCCCGTCTACACCGGCGGCCCCTGGCTCGCCGGCGCCGAGCCCGTGCTGATCGCGCTGCAGCCCGAGCTCGGCTTCACGCCCGACCTCGGCGCCATCGAGGAGGAGGTCGCCCAGCGGGCGCGGCTGATGTACCTCAACTACCCCAACAACCCCACCGGCGCGCTCGCGCCCGAGGGTTTCTTCGAGCGCGTGGTCGAGTTCGCCCGCGCCTACGACATCCTCGTCGTGCACGACAACGCCTACTCCGAGATCGCCTTCGACGGCTACAAGCCCGCCTCGTTCCTGGCCACGCCTGGCGCCAAGGAGGTCGGGATCGAGGTTTTCTCGCTCTCCAAGGGCTACAACATGACCGGCTGGCGCTGTGCAGTGCTGGTTGGAAACGCCGAGGCGCTACAGACCTACTGGCGTTTGAAGACCAACATCGACTCCGGCTTGTTCGAGGCCGTGCAGCTCGCCGGCATCGCCGCGCTCTCGCCCGAGGCCGACATCGAGGTCGCCTCGATGGTCGAGCTCTATCGCAAACGCCGCGACCTCGTCTGCGACGCGCTGCGCAAGATCGGCGTCAACGTCCACCCGCCGCACGCCACGATCTATGTCTGGGCGCCGATTCCCGCCGGCTATGAGAGCTCCGCCGCCTACGCCGAGCACGTGCTCGAGGAGGCCGCCGTCGTGATCACGCCCGGGTCCGTCTACGGTCCCGCCGGAGAGGGCTGGTTTCGGATCTCGCTCACCACTCCCGACGAGCGCCTCGCCGAGGCCGTCGGGCGGCTCGGCGCCCTCGCCAAGTGATCACAGCTGCCGCGCCATCCGGCTCTAGACTGGATGGCAGATGCAGAACGGCTACAGCCCCGCTGAGGACGCGCCGCGCGCTCGCCAGCGCGCCTTCTGTGTCGCCGCGCTAAAGGAGGGCGATGACCTCGCCGAGCTCGCCGAGCTGCTGCGCACCGCGGGCGTAGGCGTCGTCGGAGAGATGGTCCAGTCGCGCGAGCAGGCACATCCCAACACCTACCTCGGGCCCGGCAAGGTCGCCGAAGCCAAGGCCGCCGCGCTCGCCGCCGACGCCAACCTGATCGCCTGCGACGACGAGCTCACCCCGCGCCAGGGACGTAACCTCGAGGAGGCGCTCGGCATGCCCGTGATCGATCGCACGACCGTGATCCTCGACATCTTCGCCTCACACGCCAACAGCGCCGAGGGCAAGCTCCAAGTCGAGCTCGCCCAGCTCGAGTACAACCTCGCCCGCATGCGCGGGCTGTGGACGCACCTCGAGCGCCTCGGCGGCGGGATCGGCACCAGGGGCCCGGGCGAGAGCCAGATCGAGACCGACCGCCGCCTCGCGCGCGACCGCATCGCCGCCCTGCGCCGTCGCCTCGAGCACGTCAAGGGCACCCGCGCCGTGCAGCGCGCCGAGCGCGAGCGCGCCTCGCTGCCCACGATCGCGCTCGTCGGCTACACCAACGCCGGCAAGTCCACGCTGCTCAACGCGCTAACCGGCGCCGAGGTCGGCGTGCGCGACCGGCTGTTCCACACGCTCGATCCCACCATCCGCACGCTGCGCCTGTCCGGTCGCCAGCACCTGATCACCGACACCGTCGGCTTCATCTCAAAGCTTCCCCACCAACTCGTGGACGCCTTCGCCGCCACGCTGGAGGAGACGCGCCGCGCCGACCTGCTCGCCCACGTGCTCGACGCCTCCGCCCCTGAGGAGCAGGTCGAGCTGATGCGCCGCTCCGTCGAAGAGACCCTGCAGGAGATCGACGCCGGCGATCGGCCGCGGCTGCTAGTGCTCAACAAGATCGACCTGATCGACGCCGACGCCCGCCGCGAGCTGCGCCTGCGCTACCCCGACGCCGTGCTCGTCAGCGGCGTCAGCGGCGAGGGTCTCGACGAGCTCGGCGAGCGGATCGAGCATGAGCTGCGGCACACCCTGCGCCGCCTCGAGCTGCTCGTTCCCTATGCCGACGGCGGCAGCCTCGCCGAGCTGCACGAGCTCGCGGGGGAGGTCAGCCGCGAGGACACGCCCGAGGGCGTCCGCGTCCGCGCCCTGGTCCCCGCGCGCCTCGCCCAGCGCTTCGAGCGCTTCGCGATCTCAGCCCCGCCGCGGCCCGCGACCTCTTAGCGCTCGTCGCCGCTGCCTGCGAGCACGCCGCGCCGCTTGCGCGAGAGCAGCTTCTCCAGGTTCTGCTGGGCGATCTCATCGAGGTCCAGCTCGAGCTCCGTGGCGAGCTGTGCGACGTACCAGAGCACGTCCCCCAGCTCCTTTGACATCGCCGCGCGGCGTTCGTCGGAGACCTCGCCGCCGTCGTCGCGGATCACCTTCTTGGCGTGGTCTGCGAACTCGCCCGCCTCGCCAGCCAGGCCCAGCGCGGGGTAGGTCAGCGCCTCGGTCCGTGGGTACTGGGCGGTGCTGCGCGACAGACGCTGATACTCCGCTAGATCCATCGCTCGATCGTATGGATCGGATCGGAGGGCGGGGGAGGGCAATCGCCGATTTTGCGAGCAGGCGTGCGGGGCCTAGACCCCGGCCGCGTGGCGCGCGCCCAGGTGCGCCTGCTGCTCTAGCCGATCGTCCAGCGGCGCCAACTCGCGCTCCTGGATCCCAAGCGCCCGCGCGATCAACCAGTCTGCGAACCAGGCGTTCTTCGGCAACAGCGGCCCGTGCAGGTAGGTGCCGATCGTGTTGCCTCGCCGCGCGCCCTCGAAACCGCTATGACCGTCGTTGCCGTGGCCGCGAAGCACGCGGCCCAGCGGCGCCTGCTCCGAGCCGAGCCGCGTGCGCCCGCCGTGGTTCTCAAAGCCCGCCAGCAGCCGCGGCGGCGCGGCCGAGACCCCGTCCTCGAGCGCGGGTTCGATCGCGACGTTGCCCACCAGGCGCGGGCCGTCCTCGCGCGTCGTGCGTAGATCCAACAGGCCCACGCCCTCGATCTCCTCATCGCCCAGCCGGTAGGAGTGGCCGAGCAGCTGATAGCCCCCGCAGATCCCGAGCACCACCGCTTCGCGCGCCGCCGCTGCTTGCAGCGCTTCGCGCTTCAGCGCCAGCAGGTCCTCCGCGCACAGGCGCTGGTCGCGATCCTGGCCGCCGCCCAGGTAGAACAGGTCGTGCGCCTCGGGGTCGAGCTGCTCGCCCAAGCCGCTCGCCGTCAGGCGAAAGCCGATCCCGCGCCACTCGCAGCGACGCTCCAGCATCAGCAGGTTGCCGCGGTCCGCGTAGATGTTCATCAGGTCCGGGTAGAGCGCGCACACGCGCAGCTCGCGCTCAGGCACGGAGCACCACCACGCGGCTGGCTACGTGCTCGTCGGTCGCTGGGATCTCACGCGTTGACTCGACCCCCAGCCCGGCCTCCGCGGCCTCGCCGTGGAGCATCGAGGGCGTCACGCGCGCCAGCTCGATCAGGTTGCGCTCGGGCGAGGGCTGCTCACCCTCACGCTCACCTACATCAGAGAGAATCCGCCGCTCGCGTTCGATCGTCACGGTCTCGCTTGACTCGCTCACGCGGATCGCACGGCTGAGGTAGAGCAGCCCCTCCAGCTGGGTCCGCTCAGCCGCGGGACCGATGCCTCCGGCGGAAACGTCAAACGGCTCCAGATCCGCGAGGATCGCGCAGGCCAAGACACCGCCTCGGCGCAGATGGCCGCGGGCACAGCGCAGGAAGGAGATGCGCTCCGCTGCTCCACCCAGCAGCTGGATCGTCTGCATCGGCACCACGCACAGCGCGTAGTCCGCACGCGCCAGCGCAAACGAGCGAGCGTCGGCGGCCACTGTCTCGATCTCGAGGCTCACAGCGCGCCGGCGCAGCGCCGCCAACAGCGTGGGCGAGCGATCGAGCGCCGTGACCGAATGCCCGGCCCGCGCCAGCTCCAGCGCGACGCGACCGCTGCCCGCGCCAACGTCGAGCACGCGCCCGGAGCAGTCCGCCGCCAGCTCGAGCCACAGCGGCAGATCCACGCGATAGGCGCCGCACTCCAGCTCATGCCAGACAACCTCGCTCGGCGTGCGCGCGCTGCTCACGACCACGATCCGCTCAGCTCCCCGCGCGCGTGCAGCAGCTCCCGCAGCGAGAGCATCGCCGTGTAGGTCGGCAACGCGTACAGCGGCGCCTGGGCATCGGGTCGATCGGCTGCGGCCTGCTCCAGCGCGGCGCGTAGGTCGGGCTGAATACGAATCCGCGACTCCGCCACGCCTGCGTACTTCATCCGCACCGCCAGTTCCGGTGCGCGGCTACCGCTGCAGGTGAAGCTGCGGATGCGCCCGCCAAGCAGCTCGAAGTCCGCGTCCCAGATCCAGGAGACGTCGCGCCCGTCGGCAATCTTGTCGTTCAGCACGCCCAGCACGTCGTGCTCGCCCGGCTCCAGCGCCAACGTGCGCAGCACCTCGTTTGCGCCCGCGGGGTTCTTCACCAACAGGATGCGCAGCTCGCGTGGGGCGACGCCCGGCAGCAGCGTGACGGTCTCCGCGCGCCCGAACGCCGCCCGCGTCTGCGCCAGCCCTTCGACGATGCTCTGCAGCGGCACCTGCAGCGCGCTCGCGAGCGCCGCCGCGGCCACGGCGTTATAGACGTTGTAGAGCCCTGGCAGCGCCAGCTTCACATGTGCCTCGCCGGTTGGCGTGTGCAACCTGAAACCGGCGGCGCGCACCCCTTCGAGCACCACGTCGCTGGCCCACACGCTCGGCTGCGGGCGGCGCTGTCCGCAACTGGGACAGTGGTAGTGGCCCAGGTGGCCCAGGTAGATCGCGTCAAACACGTAGGGCGCGCCGCAGCGGCGGCAGTGCTTGGCATCCGCCGCGTGAGACATGCCCGCCAGCGCCAGCGAGTCATCCTCGATCCCGAAGTAAACCGCGTCCGCGTGCTCGCGCCCCAAGTCCGCGATCAACGGATCGTCCGCGTTCAGCACCAGCTGGCGCGTCTGCAAATCCGCCGCCCAGCGCTCGGCGATCGTCTCGAGCTCGCCGTAGCGGTCGAGCTGGTCGCGGAACAGGTTGCCCAGCAGGATCGCGCGCGGGTGGAGCTGCGCCGCGACCGTGTCGAGGTACAGCTCGTCGACCTCAAACAAACCCAGTCGCCCCGCGATGCCGCCACGCCGGCGCGCCGCCGCGAGCAGCGCGGTGGCAATGCCGCCCGCCATGTTCGCGCCCTCGGCGTTGTGGACCAGCTCGACCCCCGCCCGCTCGAAGATGCCCGCCGCCATCGCCGTCGTGGTCGTCTTGCCGTTGGTCGCGGAGACCAACACGCTGCCCTCACGCAGCCGCGCCCCTAGTGCGCCGATCGAGTCGCGGTCCAGGCGGAGCAGCACCTTGCCGGGAGCGCTCGTCGCGCCGCCGCCGCGCAGACGCGAGAGGACCGCCACGGCCCGCGCGAGGGCCAGCTTCGGGGCGAGCGTGTCGGCCATCAGGCTGGGCCGGGGTTTTTCGCGGGGTCGCCGCCGTCGTCCTCGGGCAGCGGCGTGAAGGCCGAGTCCACGGAGCGATCGCGCGGTACCAGCACCTTGACCGCGCCAGGCACCGCCCGCACGCGCAGCGGCAGCTCCCCGATCGGGTCGCCGTCCGCGTATAGCGTGAACGGGCGGTCCGCCTCGATCGAGACCTCACGCGCGCGAAACACGTGCACGCGCGGGTCGCGTACGTGCGTGCCGCTGAACACCCGCGGCAGCACCTTCGTCAGGAACGCGAGCTTGCTGACGTTCTCCAGCACCACGACCTCCAGCAGCCCATCGTCCAGGAGTGCATCCGGCGCCGCGCGCATACCACCGCCATAGGAGCGGGAGTTACAGGCACCAACCGTGTAGGCCACGAACTCATGGCGCTCGCCCGGGGGGTCGAGCTCGATCTGAAAGCGCGCCGGACGCCAGGCCAGCAGGGCGCGCAACGCACCGTAGGCATAGACGAGGTTGCCAAGCCATGGCGGCGCTTCGTTGGCGATCCGGTTCGCATCACTGTCAAACCCCGCGGAGGCGATACCCACAAAGCTGCGGGCGCCCGCCCCGCCGGACTCGCCGGACTCGACCTCGCCAACGTCCATCGCCCGGGGGATCCCTTCGGCGATCGTCGCGCATGCCGGCTCGAGCTCCTGGGAGATGCCAATCGCGCGCGCCAGGTCGTTGCCGCGGCCGCCCGGCAATACGCCCAGCACCGCGCCCGGCACCTCCCGAAGCGCCTCGGCAACGACCCCGATCGCTCCATCGCCGCTCAGCACTACGACCGTCTCACCGGCGCGCGCGGCCTCCAACGCGAGCGCGCGTGCGTGCTCCAAGTCGCGGGTGTCCTCGCGGCGCACCTGTAGCCCGTGGGCGCGCAGCGAACGCTCGGCCTGGGGCGCCAGCCGTGCCGCCTTGCCGCCGCCCGCCGAGGGGTTGACGAGCAGGCAGATCGAGGGGCTCCTCTCGGAGGCGGCGGTCTCGGGCACGGCGCCAAGCGTAGTGCGCGTCGGCGGTGGCGAGGTAGTGCTAGCTGCAGCGCAGACGGGCGCTAGCCCGCGGCGGCCTTGGCGCGGTCGCGCCGACGTCGCCCGATCGCGGCGGCTATCGCGAGCGCGGCGATCACCACGAACAGCCCGAGCAGGACGCTTGGGGCAAGTCCGAGGCCGCCGAACGGCAGCGAGATCAGCTCGACGATCCCCAAGCCAATCGCTAGCAGCACGACGATTAGCACGATGATCAAGAGGATCCCGCGCACGCGCGCGAGGATTCCAGCGGAAGCGGGGGGGATCAGCAGGCCCATCGCCCGCAGCGCCAGCATCTGGCGCCCGCTCGGCGGCGCCTGACCCAGCCGCTCGACCGCACTCTTCAGATCACCGGCGCGACGTTCGGCCAGCGCGAGTGAGGCGTCGGCCATGCGCCTGAGCTGCATCCGCTCCTGCGGCCGGGCCGCGGCGATCGCGCGCTGGAAGTAGCCGCGCGCCTGCTCGGCGTCAAAGCGCTCGGCCGCGCGCGCCCCGAGGATCGCGAGCGCCGCCGACTTGTATTTGGTCTCGCTTTCCAGCTCCTCATCAGAACGCGTCTCAAGCGCCTGGATCGCCTCCAGGCCGCCGCGCTGCTCGATTCGGATCTGCCGCTGTTTAGGTGCCATCGGCCGTCATTCTATGGCTTGGGAAGCGGCCGCGCGGGCGGCGATCAACGGCGTCGATATGCAATCGCGATCCTGTTGCGCGCCGCATCCCAGCAGGTATGCTCGGCTCGTGGTTGGTCATCGCCTGCATCTATGGCGCACGCGCGCGAGCTGTCTGTTCGCCTGCGCGGTCCTGTTGCTCGCTTTCACGGGCGCCGCGGCGCCCGTGGCATTTGGCGCGGGTGCCGCGGGGAGCGAAGGTGCCTTCAACGAACTGAGCAAAGCGGCCGAAAACGAAAACACGCAGACTCAGAAAACGGAAACGGGCGCCACAACCACGGAAGCGACCAGCAATTCCAAGAAAACCGTGATCATCATCGTGATTGCGGCTGTCGCCCTGCTAGTCGCGATCGCCTACGTGATCGTGCGCGACGCGCGCAAAACGGCACCTGCCGGAGATCCGCAGTTGGCCGAAGCCCGCTCGGCGCATGACTCCGCCGAGGCGTTGCGCAAGCGACGCGCCAAAGCGAAGGCGGCCCGCCAGCAGCGCAAACGAAATCGTCAGTGAGCTAGTGCGAGACCCGCACGCGACGCGGGCTGCGCGATGCGACCCGCACGCGACGCGGAGAGGGAGGAGGCGGCGAGGCGTGGGGGCCGCGGCGCGGACGGCGCGGGAATGGCCCGGAGGGGAGCGGTCGTCGCGGCCTAGGATCGAGCGGTCCCGCGGGAAGCGCGCGCGACCCGCCGTCATCATCGCTGCGATCGGGTGGCTCGCCCGTGTTGAGGGCGGCGTCGTTGCGGAACGGCATCCACAGCATCAGCGCCGCAATCGGGAGCTTGATCAGCGCGAGCAACATGATCAGCGTCCACAGTGGCATGGCCCTGACGATGCTACTACTGCCCCGTGAGCGCGGGTACACGCGTGGACGTCAAGACAGTCGGAGATCTCGACGTGGCGGCTCAGCTGGGCAGCCTTGACGCCGTTTCGGAGACGGTCAGCGAATGCCGACGCTGTCCCCGACTCGTGGCCTGGCGCGAGCAGGTCGCGCGCGAGCGCCGGGCCGCGTTCGCGGATCAGAACTACTGGGGACGGCCACTGCCGGCGTTCGGTGACCCCGCCGCACGGGTGCTGGTCATCGGGCTGGCACCCGCGGCTCATGGGGCCAACCGCACGGGGCGGATGTTCACCGGCGATCGCTCGGGCGACTTCCTCTATGCGGCGCTGGCACGCGCGGGCTTTGCCAACCAGCCGAACGCGACCGCACTCGGCGACGGCCTGGAGCTGCGCGACCTACGGATCACCGCCGCGGTCCGCTGCGCACCGCCCGCGAATCGCCCCACACCACAGGAGCGCGAAGCATGCCTGCCCTGGAGCGTGCGCGAACTGCAGTTGATGCAGGACGTGCGCGTACTTCTGTGTCTGGGTGCCTTTGCCTGGGATGCGGCGCTACGCCTGCTCCTCCGAGCCGGCGGCCCCGACGCGCGTCCGCTGCGTCCGAAGCCGCGTTTCGGGCACGGCGCCGAGGCTGTCAGTGGGCCCTACACGCTGCTTGGTTGCTTTCACCCCAGCCAGCAGAACACTTTTACCGGCAAGCTGACCGCGCCGATGATCGACGTGGTATTGACGCGAGCGCGGGAGTTGGCGGGGCTGGAGCAGTAACTGCGCGGTTCAGCGGGGGCCGGCGATCGCCGTGCGCGTGGCGGAGACCCGTGCGGGGCCGCCCGCGGCGAAAGGCGTGGACGCCAGCCACTCGCCGAGCGCCCGCTCGGGCATCGGTCGGGCGATGAGATAGCCCTGCGCGACGTCACAGCCGAGTTCGCCAAGCTGCTCCATCACGGCTTCGGTCTCGATCCCCTCGGCCACGACGCGCAGCTCCAGGTGCCGTGCAAGATCGACGATCGACCTGACGATCGAGGCGGTGTGCTCGTCCTCGCAGACCCTGCCCGCCAATGAGCGGTCGACCTTCAGCTCGTCGGCAGGCAAACTCGAGAGGTAGCCGATCGAAGCGTTGCCCGTGCCGAAGTCGTCGATCGAAACCGACACGCCGCTGTCGCGCAGCGCGCACAGCACTTCGGTCGCGCGAGTCGGATCGAGCATCGTCGCGCTCTCGGTCACCTCGAGCGTGAGGCGCTGTGGCGGGATCCGATGCCGGTGCAATGCCGCGGCCACCTGGCTCGGCAGGTCGAGGTCGAGCAGGTTGCGCGCCGAGAGGTTCACGGCCACGTTCAAGTCGACTCCCGCTCTGCGCCAACGAACCATCTGCGCGAGCGCCGTGTCGAGCAGGTGCGGCGTCAGCGGCCCGATCAGGGCGGTCTGCTCGACCAGCGGAATGAACGTCGCCGGCATCAGCAGCCCCTGCTCGGGATGGCGCCAGCGCATCAGGGCCTCGACGCCGCATACGCGCCGGTCGCGCAGATCCACCTTGGGCTGGTAGTGCAGCTCGAACTCCCCGCGCTCGAGCGCCTGGCGGACCTGGCCGAGCAGCCGCAGGCGCTCGGGATCAAAGCGGTCCAGCTGGGCGGAGAACACCTCAACACGGCTATGCCGCGAGCGCGCTCGCGCGAGCGCCGCGTCGGCGTGCTGCAACAGCTCGTCGAGGCCCTCTCGTTCGCCGAGCGGCGTTGCCAGGCCAATGCTGACCTCGACGTTCAGAGCGACCCCGTCGACCGCGATCGGGGGCTCCATGCTCGCCTGGATGCCGGCGGCCGTCCGTAGCGCCCCCGACACCCCGTCGGCGTGCGGGCAGAGCACCGCGTACTCATCGCCACCGATCCGAGCGATCGACGCCTCGTCTCCGAGCTGATTGCGAAAACGCCGTCCGGCTTCGCGCAGCACCTCATCGCCCGTGGCATAGCCCAGCGCGTTGTTGATCGCGGTGAACCCGTCGAGATCGATCAGCAGTACCGCGACCTCGCTACGGCGACTGGGGCTCGCCTCGGCCAACTCCCGCTCCACGCGCTCGCGGAACAGGGTCCTGTTCGGCAGCCCGGTAAGCGGGTCGTAGCGCGCAAGCAGATCGTTCTCGCGCGCCTGGCGACGCAGGCGCGTTGAGGCCGTGGCGACGATTCGGAATAGCACGGCCCACAGCAGGGCCAGGCCGATCGCGACGACGAGCACGATCACGCGCTTGTCGTGCGCGATCGCCGCGGCGATCGGCTTATAGCTGAGGTAAATCTCGAACACTCCCACCGGCGGTCCGCCGGCGGCGAAGCGTAGGGGCACGTAGACCTCCACCAGTTCGCCGAGACCGACCTCGCTGGCGGTCTCGGTTCCACGCTGGGGCTTGACGACCTCGGTGCTGCCGGGGCGATCGTGCAAAGCGGCTTCGAGGTCATCGACATCCTCAAAGTGGCGTCCGATTAGACGATGATCGTCGGAGTAGATCACCTCGTGGGCCGCGTTCCAGATCTTGATTCGGGCCAGATTCTCGGTCGCCGAGCGATCGCGAAGCTGGTGATCGAGCCCCTCGATCTCGGCGGGCGAAAGTCCCTCGCGCACCTCGCGCGGCGTCAAGCGCGGCTGGATGCCGATGCTCGCGATCAGGCGGGCGGACTGGCTCGCGTCGGCGACGCTGTGCGTCTCGACCTGGCGCTCGATCACGGTGGTGAGCACGAAGCCAAGCACCACCATCGGCACGAGGCTGGAGAGGGCGACGCGCTGGGTCAGGCTGAGCCTCCCGACCAGCCGGCGGTATGCGCGCGCTAGCCGCATGCGATTTAGTCGGCCCGCGCCCAGATTTCTAAAGCGTTACCCGCGATTTCCAACGATTTGCAGGCGTGCGTAGGGGCGGGGCCGTCCGAGACGGCACCCGGCTCAGGGGGTCGCGGCGGTCGTCAAGCGCGTGCGGTTGCGCGCGGCGCGGACGGCGGCCTTCAAGGTGTCGATGTCGTAGGCGCCTTGATGGCGACGCCCGTTGATGAAGAACGTGGGGGTGCCGGAGACACCGCTGGCGTCTGCGCTGGCCACGTCCTCGGCAATCCGGGGCACGTACTCGTGGCGGCGGACCTCCGACCAGAAACGCTCCACGTCGAGCTTCAGCTCGTGTGCGATGCGGCCAATGTCCTGCGGCTGCAGCGCCTCCTGGTGGGCGAGGAACGCGTCGTACATCGGCCAGAACGCGCCCTGCGCCCCGGCGGCCTCCGCGGCCTCCGCGGCCAGCTGGGCGCTGCTGTGCACGTCGTTGAGCGGCAGGTGGCGCCAGACGTAGCGCACGTCGTCTTCGGAGGAGGCCAGCAGCTCACGCACGATCGACTCGGCTTGGCCGCAGAAGGGACACTCGAAGTCGCCGTACTCAACCAGCGTCACCGGCGCGTCGTCGGGTCCGCGGATGTGATCGCGCTTGGGATCGATGTCCTCCGCGAGGTCGATCAGATCCTCGGCCGTGGCGCTGATCTGCCGTGCGCGCACGCTGCTGGGCAGACGCCGAACGAGGCGGAAGATGACAAACGCCACGAGCGGCGCGATGATCGCCGAGCCGAGCACGCCGAGCTTCGCCTCATCCAGTCGCTCACCCGTGAAGGCGAGGCCCGAGATCAATAGCGAGACCGTGAAGCCGATCCCCGCGACGGCGCCGCCGCCGAAGATCAGCGGCCAGCTGATCGGCGGCTTCGGCCCGCGCAGCGCCGGACGCGAGGCGATCCACGAGGCGCCGACGATGCCAACCGGCTTGCCGACCACGTAGCCGATCACGATGCCGAGCGTGATCGGGGAGGTGAGGGCGTGGCTGAGCAGCGAGCCCGTTACGTGGATGCCGGCGTTCGCCAACGCGAACAGAGGCACGATCACGTAGCTGGTCCATGGGTGCAAGTCGTACTGCAGGCGCTCATTCAGCGAGATCGCCGACAGCACGCCGAGCTGGGCGGAGCGCGCGAGTTCGGGCGTGGGCTGCTCACGGAAGGAGCGCGTCAACTCGGTGACCCGCTCGAGGTCTTCGCGAGCGGGCGGGAAGGCGCTCGTCGCGAGGCCAGCCGCGAGGCCGGCGATCACGGGATCGATGCCGGACTTGAACATCGCCACCCAGAGGGCGATGCCGACGAGCACGGAGACCTGTCTGCGCCAGGCCGGAGCGAAGCGCAGCAAAAGGAGCGTCGCGAACAGCCCGATCGCCACGAGCAAAGCCACCATGTTGAGGTGTTTGGTGTAGGCCGTGGCGATCACGATCAGCGCGCCAAGATCGTCGACGACGGCGAGCGTCAGCAGGAACACGCGCAGACGCGTGGCCACGCGCGGCGTCAGCAGCGCGAGCGCCCCGAGCGCGAAGGCGGTGTCGGTTGACATCGCCGCGCCCCAGCCACCCGCGCCGGCGCCGCCGGCGTTGAAGGCGAGGAAGATCGCGACCGGCACCGCCATTCCGCCGAGCGCCGCGAGCACCGGGACCGCCAGGCGCCTTCGTTCGCGCATCTCGCCGAGATCGAACTCTCGCTTTGCCTCCAGCCCGACGACCAAGAAAAAGAAGGTCATCAGGCCCTCGTTGACCCAGTGGCGCAGATCCGCAGAGATCGAGCTCGCGCCCAGATGGATCGAGAGGTGGGTCCTCCAAACCGATTCGTAGGAGTCCGACCACGGCGAGTTCGACCACACCAGCGCGGCGATCGTCGCGCCCAGCAGCACGATCGCGCTGCCGGTCTCAGTGCTGAGGAAGTCGCGCACCGGCGCCGCCAGGTTGCGCGCCCAGGCCGTGCGGCCGCTGTAGGAGGAGCTGGCTTCGACGCTTGCCATCGCGCGATTATCGCGGGCCCTCGCGATCTGTCGTTCCCGACCTGTCGCGGTACAGCGGAGGGCAGCATCCTCAGATAGTCACCGTGCCAATTGGCTAACATACGTACATGTCTGTACGTATCTCAAGGACGCACGAGGGAAAGCAAGCAACGTCGAGCTCGACGGACGGGGGACGCCGCCCAACCCAGGCCGACCGCAGTGCCCGCACTCGCAGCGCGCTGCTCGAGTCGGCGGCACGGGGCATCTCGCGCCACGGATACGCAAATTTGGTGCTCGAGGAGGTCGCCCGCGAAGCCGGCTATACCCGCGGCGCGCTCTATCACCAGTTCGAGGACAAGGAGGACTTGGCGCTGTCGGTCGTGGCCTGGGTGGACGAGACCTGGCGAGAGGAGGTGGGGGAGCCAGTAGAACAGGAGCAGGACCCCGTCGCCGCGTTGATCGCGCTCGCACGCGGCCATGCCGTCTTCTGCCGGCGCGACATCGCGCGCGTCGCGATCGCGCTGAGGCTCGAGTTCAGCGGGCAGGATCACTCGGTCGGACGCGAGGTCAAGCGTGTCGCCGAGACGCTCCTCAAGCGCTGCGCCCGCTTGATCGAGGCGGGGAGGAGGGTCGGTTCGATCCCGCCCGGCCCGCCCGCCCGCGTCGTGGCGTTGGCCTTCTTTGGTGCGTTGGAGGGCGCGGTGATCGAGCTGGCCGGGCAGGCGCCCTATGACGAGTTGCTCGCGGCGCGGGTCGCCGCCGGGGCGCTCGGACTGGACGCAGCGTCAGCGCCTGCGGCCCACGAGCAATGAGCGACACCACGAACACCCCCGAAGCCGAGCTGGAGGTTCACCAGATGAGACTCCCCAACCATGAGCACGAAAAGCACCCATGGGTCATCGCGCAGATCGCGCCCGACTTCAAGCTCCTAGATGCCTGGGCTCTGCCGGCGCAAGGGCGCGCGGAGGACTTCGAGGGACTACTTGAGTTGATGGGCTCCCTGGATCCGTCGAGCGGTAGCACCTCCTGGCCTACCCGCGCGCTGTTCTCGCTGCGCTACCGCATGGGAGCGTGGTTTGGCTGGGATGATCCCGACCGCAAGCTTCCGATTCCCGGCTGTAGCGAGACGAGCCTGAGCGCTCGCGTTCCCGATCAGCTGCGAGACGACACCACGCCTGTGAAGGCGGTGAGCTCAACGACCTTCATACCGATCTATCGGACCGCAAACGAGTGGGCCGCGGAGATCTCAAACGGAACGGTGCATGGCGTGCTGCACCTGGGCTGGGTAGATCAGGGGGAGGGTCGGTACCGCGGTCAGATGGGCGTTTATGTAAAGCCGCGGGGTAGGCTCGGTGAGGCATACATGTCGTTGATCGGACCATTCCGGCACCTGATCGTCTATCCGGCGATGATGCGACAGATCCAGCGGGTCTGGGAGGCTCGGGCCGGCCAGCTCGATCGACAGTGAGCAGCCTGATCGTTCTTTACGACGGCGATTGTGGCTTCTGCCGCGCAATGCTGGCGACGCTGCTGAGCTGGGATCGAGCCGCGCGCCTGAGCGCAGTGGCGATCCAAAGTGCGCGGGGAGAGGAGCTACTTGCCGCGCTGCCGCTCCAGGCTCGGCTTAGCTCGTGGCATCTCCTAGACAACCGCGGCGTGCTCCGTTCGGGTGGTGCCGCGGTTCCCGCGGTTTTCGAGGTGCTGCCATACGGAACGCCAATCGCCCGAGTTGCTTCACGATTTCCGCGGACGACCGCGCGCGCCTACAGCTGGGTCGCGGCGCACCGATCACTGCTGGGGCGTCCGCTCAGCGCGCGAGCTCGTGCCTGGGCTGGGGGTGTCATCGCCGAGCGCGAACGCTCGCACGCTCTCTGAGCTTGAGCCGTCTCTTCTTGCTTGTTGACATAACATGCATTATCGAGCGTAAGGTTGGAAGGCGGCCGCCAGCTCCTCCCGCGAGTGGATCCCAAGCTTTCGGTAGACGTGTCCGAGGTGGTATTCGACGGTCTTCGGGCTGACGAAGATGGCTGCGGCGGCCTCCCTCGTGGTCATTCCGTCGGCGAGCAGGCCGGCTATGCGCAGCTCCTGAGGAGTCAGCTGGTCGAGCGTGCTCACGTCGCGCCGTCTCGCCGACTCGCCTGTAGCCGCAAGCTCGGCGTCTGCCTGCCGGAGCCACGGCTGCGCACCGAGGCGCTCGAAGGTCCCGGCCGCTGCTCGCAACTGCTCGCGTGCCCGTGTGCGTTTGCGCGCACGACGCAGGCATCCCCCGTACGCCAGCCTGGTGCGGGCAGTCTCGAAGACATCCGGTGTCCGCTCGTGGAGTCGCAGCGCTTCCTCGAAGCAGAGTTCGAGCTCGTCCGCGTCCGCCAGCAGCCCACGACAGCGGGCAGCGCGGGCCAGCGCCCACGGCTGGCCCTTCGCTCGCGCGTGCGTGAGGAAATCGGCGGCGACGCGAGCGGCGTCCTGCTCGCGGCCGAGGCGCAGGAACGCGTTGACCAGCTCCGGCGCCGGCGAGAGGTCGATGTCGGCGATGCCATGCGACTGCAGGGCATCGATCTGGGCCTCGTAATGCTCGATTGCCGCCGCGGCACGACCTAGCCCTAGCTCGAGGTCACCCAGAGCCTGGATTGCCCAGACGGCGTATAGGGCGACGCCGAGCTCGTCACAGAGCCTCGTCGCCTCGGCGGCCTGCTCGCGGCAGACTGCCTCGCGCCCGCGGCGTGCTTCGAGCCCGGCCAGCCCGGCCAGCGAGGCCGCGATCTCGACTCGCTGGCCGGTCTCCCGCGCTAGTCCGATCGCTTCGTCATAGCTGGTCTCGGCAGCTGCCCACCGGTCGGTCGTCGCTTGATCGCGCGCGAGCATGTGCAGGAGATTCGGCAAGGTGCCAAGGGCCGCGTTGGCGCGCGCCAACGCGGATGCCCGGTCGATCAGTCCTCGTCCCGTGTCGGCCTCGCGCAGCCACAGCGGTCCGAGCGCCGCCCAGGCGAGCAGGCCTGGGTCACCGCTCAACTCATCCGACTGCTCGAGGATCTCGACCGCCTGGCGTGCCGAAGCGGCGCCGGCGTCGCCTTGACCGTCTGCGACAAGCGCCATGCCATGCGCCATTGCCGCGAAGAACCTCGCGCGGCGAGAGCCCTGCCCGTTGGCAACGAGCGCGACGGCGCGCTCAGCGGCAGCGATCATCGCCGGCGTATCGCCCGTGTAGAAGCACCCTTGGACTGCCTGAGCCAGCATCACGACAGCCAGCTCCGGATCGGCCTCGGCGATCCTCTCGGCCGCTCCGACCATCAACGGGTAGGCGGCCGCGACCGGTCCGCATCGCATCGCCACCTGCCCGCGGACGTGGTCGATGCCTGCCGCAACGGCGGGAGCGAGCTCTTGCACCTTCGCTTCCTCGATCAGCTCGAGCACGCGCGGCACGTCGCCTGCCAGCCATGCCGTCTGCGCTGCTGCCAACAGTGACTGTCCGCGTGCGGAGTCGCTTGAGCAGAGGCCGGCGGCGCGTGCGAACGCCGACGTGGCGACCGCATAGGCGCTGCGCTCGCGCGCTCGCGCGCCCGCCTGCCTGAGCGCGTCGGCTGCTCGGTCGTCGGGGCCGAGGCTCGCTGCCGCCAGGTGCCAGGCACGCCGATCGAGATCTCGGTCGGGGAGCACCGCCGCGAGCGCCCCGTGGGCCTCGCGGCGCTCGGGCGCAGACGCCTCGGCGAACACTGCGGAGCGCGCCAGCGGGTGTGTGAACTCGACCGTGTCGAGACCGACCCTCACCAGGCCCGCCTCCTCCGACGGAGCGAGATCGTCGAGGTCGAGACCTATGCGGGCGGCGGCGCGTGCCAGCACGCCAAGGCCACAATGATCGCTTGCCGCCACGAGCACGAGCACGCGACGGCTCCGCTCGGGAAGGCGCCCGAAGCGGCCGAGGAACGCGCCGGCGATGCTCGTCGAGATCGGGACCGGCGCATCGCTTGGCAGGGCGAGGAGCCGGGTTGCCTGCGGCGCGAGCTCGATCAGCGCCAGTGGGTTGCCGCCGGTGGCGCGGTATAGGCGCTCGACTGCATCGTCCGGAACAGACGCGCCGGACAGCAGCTCCGCGGCGTCTGAGCGATCGAGCCCCGCGATGCGCAGTGTCCGCATATCGGTGCCGTCCAACAGCGAAGGCTGGCCCTCGCGTACCGTGAGAACGAGCGCGATCGGATCTGCCAGAAGCCGTCGTGCGGCGAACAGCAGCGTCTCCGCGCTGGAGCGGTCGAGCCAGTGCGCGTCGTCGATGAGCAGCGCGAGTGGACCCTCCTCTGCACACGCGGAAAGCAGGCTCAGCGTCGCGGCGCCGACGGTAAAGCGGTCCTGGGCGCGCGCCGGGCCGAGCGCGAGCGCGCCGGCGAGCGCGGTCGCCTGTGGCGCCGGGATCCGATCCAGTTCGCCCAGAACCGGGCGAAGCAGCTCGGCCAGTCCCGCGAACGGGATCACCGCCTCGGGCTCGACCCCGCGGGCTCTCAGGATTCGCATCCCATCGGCGCGCTCGGCTGCGTGTTCGAGCAGGGCCGTCTTCCCGATCCCCGGCTCGCCGACGAGCGCGAGTACGCCGCTACGGCCCTCGCGCGCCTGCGCGAACAGCCGATCGAGCGCCAGCCGCTCGTCTTTGCGGCCAAGCAGCATCAGCCGATTCTGACGGGTTTGCACCCCGGGTGTGTGGCCGGGTTCGGCCCCCGAGATAACTAGGCGACCCCCCCTGATGCGACACCGAGCGGTGCGGGTTACGGTCGCATCAATCGATCTAAGGAGACCGCCATGGCAACCGTCGAGGTAGACAGCCAGAAGCTCGAGCAGTTCGTATTCCGCGCCGTCGAGGAGGTCGGGGCGACCCTGGGCGCGGCGCTTGTCGTGATGGGCGACAAGCTCGGGCTGTACCGCGCCCTCGCGGACGCCGGGAGTCTGACACCGGTCGAGCTCGCGCGACGGACCGCGGTGAGTGAGCGCTATACCCGCGAGTGGCTGAACGCGCAGGCCGCAGGCGGCTACGTGGAGTACGACCCGATTGGCGGCACCTACGCGCTTCCGCCTGAGCAGAGAGTCGCCCTCACCGACGAGTCGAGCCCCGCTTTCCTACCCGGGTTCTTCCAGCTCGCGCTCGGCACCGTGATCGACTCGCCGCGGATCACCGAGGCAGCCCGCAGCGGCGAGGGCGTGGGCTGGCACGAGCACAACCACGACGTATTCGACGGCTGCGAGCGCTTCTTCCGTCCCGGCTACAACGCGAGCCTGATCCCGGCGTGGCTGCCGGCGCTCGACGGGGTTGTCGAGAAGCTAGAGGACGGCGCCAAGGTCGCGGACATCGGCTGTGGCCACGGGTCCTCGACGATCCTGATGGCGCAGGCGTTTCCGTCCTCGACGTTCGTCGGCTCCGACTACCACGATGGCTCGATCGAGACCGCCCGCCAGCGCGCGCAAGATGCGGGGGTCTCCGATCGCGTGCGCTTCGAGACGGTTGCCGCCTCCTGCGATCACGGCGAGGACTATGACCTGGTGACGATGTTCGATTGTCTGCACGACATGGGCGATCCGGTTGGCGCCGCGCGTCAGGTCCACAGGATGCTCGCGCCGGACGGGACCTGGCTGATCGTCGAGCCGATGGCCGGCGACCGCGTCGAGGACAACCTCAACCCGGTCGGACGTGCGTTCTACGGCTTCTCGACATTTCTCTGCACGCCGGCGTCGCTTTCGCAAGAGGTCGGGCTCGCGCTCGGCGCGCAAGCCGGTGAGGCCAGGATCGGCGACGTCGTCGCAGGTGGCGGGTTCAAACGCTTCCGACGCGCGGCCGAAACCCCCTTCAACCTCGTCTTCGAGGCGCGGCCTTGAGCTCTACGATCGATCGAGGGGCAAACGCATGAACACCGCGACGAACACGGCACTCGCACCCGTGCCAGCCGAGCGAGCGATCGGCCGTGACGGTGAGCAGAGCCGCGCCCGCTATCCCGATCGTGAAGGCCTCGTCGAGCGTGACGGCCAACGGGTCTTCTACGAGCTCTACGGCGAGGGCGAGGAGACGATCTTCCTGCTGCCGACCTGGTCGATCGTTCACTCCCGTCATTGGAAGATGCAGATCGCCTACCTCGCGCGCCACTTTCGGGTACTGAGCATGGACGGTCTCGGCAACGGTCGCTCCGATCGCTGCCGGGACCCGAAGCGCTACGCACCCGTGGAGTTCGCTCGTGATTGCTTGGCCGTGATGGATGAGACAGGCACCGAGCGGGCTGTGATGGCGAGCCTCTCCACCGGCGCGCAGTACCAGTTCGAGCTCGCGCGCTTGGCGCCGGAGCGGATCGTGGGCGCGGTCTTTCTCGGCCCGTTGTTTCCCTACACCCTCTCTCAGAACACGGTGCTCACCGATCCGCTGATGCAAAGGGTTACCCGCAATCTTCATCTTCCCAAGCCCGTCTCATTGGCGCACATGAACCCGGTCTACTGGCGCCAAGACCACCGCCGGTTCGCGGACTGGTTCATGGCGCGATGCCTGCCCGAGCCCCACTCCCCCAAGCCCATCGAAGACGGCGTCGGCTGGATGCTCGACACCGATCCCCACACGCTCACGGCCACGGTGGCGCATGGCGAGTTCCTGCGCGGCCGGCGCAACCTGCGTCGAGCGGCGAGGAGCTTGTCCTGTCCGGTCTTGGTCGTCCACGGCGAGCGCGACAAGATCTCAGCGACCCGCGACGGCCGGGCGCTCGCGCGGCTGAGCGGAGGCGAGCTGAACGCCGTCGCGGGAGCAGGCCATCTGCCGCATGCGCGCAAGCCGGTCGGGTTCAACCTGGCGCTGCGCGATTTTGCCGAGGATGCCTTCGGGCGCACGCGCACGCCGCGTGATCCGACGGTGTACCGGCCCGATGGCCGTCCTCGCGCGCTGTTCGTCTCCTCGCCGATCGGGCTCGGCCACGCACAGCGCGACGTTGCGATCGCCCGCGAGCTGCGCCGTCTGCACCCCGACCTGCAAGTCGACTGGCTGGCACAGGACCCCGTCACGCGGATGCTGGAGGCGGAGGGCGAGCGGATCCACCCAGCCAGTCCTCATCTGGCCAACGAGTCCAAGCACATCGAGTCGGAGTCCGCCGAGCACGATCTGCACTGCTTCCATGCCATCCGTCGCATGGACGAGATCCTCGCCGCCAACTTCATGCTCTTCCACGACGTCGTGCGCGAGGAGCGCTACGACTTGTGGATCGGGGACGAGGCGTGGGAGCTCGACTACTACCTGCACGAGAACCCGCGCGAGAAGCGCGCGCCGTACGCGTGGCTGTCGGATTTCGTCGGCTTCCTGCCGATGGACGATGGCGACGCGCACGAGCGCTTCCTGGCCGCCGACCACAACGCCCAGAAGGTCGAGCACATCGCCGAGCACCCCGAGGTCCGCGACCTCTCGCTGTTCGTGGGCAACCCCGAGGACATCGTCCCCAAGCGCCTCGGGCCCGAACTGCCGATGATCCGCGACTGGACCGAACGCAACTACTCCTTCACCGGCTACGTGACCGGCTTCGATCCCGCGGACCTGGGCGATCGCAGCAAGCTGCGCGGGGAGCTCGGCTACGGCGACGACGAGCAGGTGTGCATCGTCACCGTCGGCGGCTCAGGCGTCGGTGCTGAGCTGCTGCGACGGGTCATCGCCGCCT
This sequence comes from uncultured Solirubrobacteraceae bacterium, assembly GCA_963697725.1. Lineage (GTDB taxonomy): Bacteria > Actinomycetota > Thermoleophilia > Solirubrobacterales > Solirubrobacteraceae > Palsa-744. The sequence goes on along the minus strand of OY969096.1, from coordinate 1,707,522 downwards.
TCCCACAGGCGAAGGAGCGCATCCCGGAGCTGCGCATGATCGTCGTCGCAGGGCCCCGCATCGACCCCGAGTCGCTCCCCTCCCACGCCGGCCTCGAGGTGGTTCCCTACGTGCACAACCTCTACCGGCATTTGGCCGCCTGCGACCTGGCCGTCGTGCAGGGCGGCCTGACCACCTCGATGGAGCTGACCGCGCAGAAGCGGCCATTTCTCTACTTCCCCCTCCGCCATCACTTCGAGCAGAACTTCCACGTCCGCCACCGGCTCGAACGCTACGGGGCCGGCCGCCGCATGGACTACGACGGCTCTCCCCCAGGCGCGATCGCGGCCGCGATCGCACAGGAGATCGGCCGCCGGGTCGATTACCGCGACGTGGAGACCGACGGGGCAGCCACGGCTGCCCGTCACATTGCCGAGCTAATCAACTAAACGGAGGCCACACCATGAGATCCATTCCACGCGAGGACGTACCTATCGTGATCGATGACAACGGCGTCGAGCTCCGCTTGCGCGATGAGGACGGCCTCTCTGTCGGGTTCGTACGGCTGCCGGCAGGCGCGGACCTCCGCCCTGCCACCAAAGGCCTGCCGCACGACCTCTGCCCGTGTCCGCACTGGGGGTACATAATCAAGGGCTGCGTGCGTATGCACACGCTGGACGGGCACCAGGACTTCGCCGCCGGTGAAGCGTTCTACTGGGCGGCTGGCCATGCTCCTGAGGCACTCGAGGACTCCGAATACGTCGACTTCTCGCCGACCGAGGAGTTCCGGCCGGTGATCGCCCACATCACTTCGGGAGCTGGCGCATCCGCGTGAGCGCAGAAGCGCCAGAGGCGGCAGCGTCGGGTGCCTTGCCTACCTTGTGGCAATGCCCGACGGGACGCTCCAGCGCAGCTACGGCAAGGTCTTCAACCGTGTGGCCGCCAGTTACGATCGCCACCGCCCGTCTTACCCGGAGGAACTGATCGACTGCGCCTGCGAAGTCGCGGGCATCGCTGCCGGCGATGAGGTGCTCGAGATCGGCTGCGGGAGCGGACAGTTGACGCGCAGTCTTCTGACCCGAGGACTGCGCGTCACGGCGATCGAGCCCGGTGATCGGTTGGCGGCGCTGGCACGAGCGAAGCTCGTGGGCAGCGGCGATGTTCAGTTCCTGAACACCCGCTTCGAGGAGGCACGGCTCCCCCGCGAGCATTTCTCGGCTGTCCTCTCCGCATCGGCGTTCCACTGGACCGATCCCGACGTCAGCTGGCAGCGAGCGGCCGACGTGCTCCAGCCCGGCGGAACGCTTGCCCTGATCCAGTACCTCGGAGTGCAGGATCGGCGCAGCGCCGAGGACCAGCGGGCGTTGCTGGAGGCGATGTCTGCGATCGCGCCAGAGATTGCGGCGAGCTGGCCGAGCTACCGCGACCTCGAAAGCACCCTCGCAGGCGTTTACGAGCGCCGCGAGAACCTCTCAGAGGTCTGGGCCTGGCTTGGCAGCTACGACCTGGCGCGGGCCTATGCCGCTGGCCTGTTCGCCGACGCCCAGATCGCCGCGCTGCCCACACCGATCGAGCACACCGCCGAGGAGCTCAACTCGCTGCTGGGCACGATGTCGTTTTGGTCGCGCCTCTCGCCGACGCAGCAAACAGCGCTCCAGCTCGAGAACCGAGCGCTACACGAGCGGCTTGGGCGACCGATTTGCTCGAGCACCCTCGCCTGTCTTGTGACAGCGCGAAAGGCTTATTAGGTCCGTTAGCGCGCCGCTACGCTCACAAGGTGACGCCGGATGAGCTTGCCAACCTCGCGCATCTGCGCCGTGCGCGTGACCTGATGGACCGCGAGTACGCGCGCCCGCTCGACGTCGCCGCGCTCGCGCGCGCTGCGTTGATGTCGAGTGCCCACTTCTCGCGGCAGTTCCGCGCGACTTACGGCGAGACGCCCTACTCCTACCTGATGACGCGGCGAATCGAGCGGGCGAAGGCGCTGCTGCGCCGCGGCGAGCTATCGGTGACCGACGTCTGCATGGCGGTCGGGTGCTCCTCGCTGGGCTCGTTCAGCGCCCGTTTCACCGAGCTGGTCGGCGAAACGCCCACGGCCTACCGGTCCCGCGACCACGAAGCCCTGGCGAGCGTGCCGGGCTGCATCGCCAAGGACCTCACCCGCCCGAGTCGCAAACCGAGCAGGATCGGAGAAACGGTCGGGGCGATGGCTCCCTAGTGTTGGCGGCATGAACCTCAAACTCTCCACCTGCTTCGTCCTTGTCCATGACCCCGAGCTCGCGCTGGGCTTCTACCGCGACACGCTCGGTCTCGAGCTGCGCAACGACGTCGCCCGCGGGGACTTCCGCTGGCTGACGGTCGGCGCCGACTCTCAGCCCGGCGTGGGAATCGTCCTCACTAACTACCTGAACGGCAGCCCTGCAGACGTTGACGCGCTCGCCGCGCTGATCGCGAAGGGTGCGCTGAACGGCGTCCACTTCCAAACAGACGACCTCGATGCCACCTTCGAGAAGCTGAGCTCCTCAGAGGTCGAGATCGTGCAGGAGCCGACCGACCAGCCGTGGGGCACGCGCGACTGTGCAGTGCGCGACCCGTCCGGCAACATGGTGCGGATCGACCAGCCGCCCGCCGCGTAGCGCTTGCCGTACGAGGCCGACAGCCACGATTTGATCCGCGTGCAGGGCGCGCGGGTGAACAACCTGAAGGACGTCAGCGTCGAGATTCCCAAGCGGCGGCTGACGGTGTTCACGGGCGTCTCGGGCTCGGGCAAGAGCTCGCTGGTGTTCGGCACGATCGCGGCGGAGTCCCAGCGGCTGATCAATGAGACCTACAGCGCTTTCGTGCAGGGCTTCATGCCGACGCTGGCGCGGCCGGAGGTCGACCTGCTGGAGGGGCTGACGACGGCGATCATCGTGGACCAAGAGCGAATGGGCGCCAATCCCCGCTCCACGGTCGGCACGGCAACAGACGCAAACGCAATGCTACGGATCGTCTTCAGCCGACTCGGAAAGCCGCACATCGGCTCGCCCAAGGCGTACTCCTTCAACACCCCCTCGGTCAAAGCCTCTGGCTCGATTACCGTCGAGCGTGGCTCCAAGAGGACGGTGAAACGAAGCTTCAGCGTGACCGGCGGCATGTGCCCACGTTGCGAGGGCATCGGCAGCGTGACCGACCTCGACCTGGCGCAGCTGTTCGACGAGAGCAAGTCGCTATCCGAAGGCGCGATCACCGTGCCGGGCTACAAGGCAGGCGGCTGGAACTACCGGCTCTACAGCTCCTCAGGCTTCTTTGACCCCGAGAAGCCGATCCGCAAGTACTCCAAGAAGGAGCTGCACGACTTCCTCCACCACGAGCCGGTGAGGATGAAGATCGCGGGCATCAACATGACCTACGAAGGGCTGATCCCACGGATCCAGAAGTCGATGCTCGCGAAGGACAAGGAGGCGATGCAGCCTCACATCCGAGCCTTTGTTGACCGCGCCGTGACGTTCACGACCTGTCCCGACTGCGGGGGAACTCGGCTCAGCGAGGGCGCCCGCTCCTCGAAGATCAAGGGCATCAACATCGGCGAGGCCTGCGCGATGCAGATCAGCGACCTGGCCGAGTGGGTCCGAGGCCTTGACGAGCCATCGGTAGCGCCGTTGCTCGAAGCCTTGCAGCAGACGCTCGAGTCGTTCGTGGAAATTGGCCTGGGCTACCTCTCACTCGACAGATCGACGGCGAGCCTGTCGGGCGGTGAGGCGCAGCGCACGAAGATGATCCGCCAACTGGGCTCCTCGCTGACGGACGCCACCTACGTCTTTGACGAGCCCACGACGGGCCTGCACCCTCACGACATCCAGCGCATGAACGACCTGCTCTATCAGCTCAGGGATAAGGGGAACACGGTGCTGGTCGTGGAGCACAAGCCGGAGACGATCGCGATCGCCGACCACGTCGTCGACCTCGGTCCCGGCGCGGGCGCGGCGGGCGGCGCCGTCTGCTTCGAGGGCACCGTCAAGGGGCTAGGGGCCAGCGACACGATCACCGGCCGCCACCTCGACGACCGGGCGACCCTCAAGCAGACCGTGCGCGAGCCCACCGGCGCGCTGGAGATCCGCAGCGCGAGCACGCACAACCTCCAGGACGTTGACGTGGACATCCCGCTGGGGGTGCTGGTTGTCGTGACAGGCGTCGCAGGCTCGGGCAAGAGCTCGCTGGTGAACGGATCGATTCCCGCGAGCGCTGACGTGGTGTCGATCGACCAGGGGGCGATCCGCGGCTCACGACGGAGCAACCCCGCGACCTACAGCGGGCTGCTCGAGCCGATCCGCAAGGCGTTCGCGAAGGCCAACGGCGTGAAGCCGGGGCTGTTTAGCTCCAACTCCGAGGGCGCCTGCCCAAACTGCAACGGCGCGGGCGTGGTTTACACCGACCTGGCGATGATGGCCGGCGTCACCACGACCTGCGAGGTCTGCGAAGGCAAGCGCTTTGAGGCCTCGGTGCTGAAGCACCGCCTCGGCGGCCGCGACATCAGCGAGGTGCTCGCGATGTCGGTCTCCGAAGCGGCGGAGTTCTTTGACGAGGGCAAGGCGCAGACGCCGGCGGCGCACCCGATCCTCGAGCGCCTCACGGGCGTCGGGCTCGGCTACCTCAAGCTCGGCCAGCCCCTCCCCACGCTGTCGGGCGGCGAGCGTCAGCGGCTGAAGCTGGCGACCCACATGGCTGAGAAAGGCGGCGTCTACGTCCTGGACGAGCCGACTACGGGCCTGCACCTCGCCGACGTCGAGCAGCTGCTGGGCCTGCTTGACCGGTTGGTCGACTCCGGCAAGTCGGCGATCGTGATCGCCCACCACCAGGCCGTGATGGCGCATGCCGACTGGATCATCGACCTCGGTCCCGGCGCCGGCCACGACGGGGGCCGGATCGTCTTCGAGGGCACACCCGCCGAGCTGATCGCCGCCCGCCCCGCCACGCTCACGGGCGAGCACCTCACAGCCTACGTCGGCGCCTAGACTCGCGGCGACACGTTCGCAAAGAGCCCATGGCCCTGGACCCGCAGACGATCTACGAGCGCGTGCGTCGCGTCCCCCCTGGCTACGTGACGACTTATGGAGACCTGTCCCCGGGGGCCCCACGCCACGCGGGCCACGCGCTCTCGCAGATGCTGGGCGATGTTCCCTGGTGGCGCGTGGTCCGTAGCGACGGCACCTGGCCGAAGGGCTCTGAGCAACGCGAGCGCTTGCTTGCGGAGGACGTCCCGATCCGCGGACAGCGCGTGGTGATGGCCGAGGCGCGGATCCCGCCGGAGGCGATCCTCTAGGCCGAACGCCTAGGCGAACAGCGCCTGCTGCGTGAAGCCGGGCGCGCCCTCGATCTCGAGCATCCGGCGCTTGGTCCTGATTCCGCCAGGGGCCGAGAACCCGTGTAGGGCACCATCGGCGGCGAGGACGCGGTGACACGGCACGATGATCGGCACGGGATTGCTCCCCAGCGCAGCGCCGACCTCGCGGGCGGCGCCGGGGGCGTCGATCGCGCGTGCGATCTCGCCGTAGGTCGCGGTTTCCCCAGGGCGGATCTCGCGCGTGGCGGCATACACGCTGCGGCGAAACGCATCCACCCCTTCGAGGTCGAGTGCGATCGAGCGCAGATCGCGGGGCTCGCCGTCGAGCAGCGCGACGACGCCCGCGATCGCCTCCTGGACCGCCTCGGGCACCCCACTCACCGAAGCGAGACCGGGCCCACGCGCGAGCGCCTGGTCTTTCGGCAGCCACACCTCGGCGATCCCAACCTCGCTCCATCGCACGCCACACGCGCCGAGCGCGGTCTCAAATCGACAGGTCCAATCGTGGGTGCTCATGCTCATCGTCATTGTTAACGCAGCCCCGGCGCGAAACGTGAGACGAAAGAGATGCCTGCCCGCAACCGAGTCACTCCCCACGGCGAGATTGAGGCCTTTCCCCTGCGCGGGGCACTCACGGGCAACCGCGGCATCCTGCACTCAGGCAGGGAAATCGTGCGATTCCACGCGCACGACTCCTGGGTCGCGTGCTCGCTGCGCTTCAAGGACCGCTGGAGCGAGCAGTGGGTCCCCCATCACTTCACCTGGCTCTACTTCTACGACGAGGCGGTCTCCTTCGCGGCGGGCCACCGGCCGTGCGCAGAGTGTCGCTGGGCGAGCTACAAGCGCTACCAAGCCGCTTGGGCCGAGGCACGAGACGGCGAGCCGCCCTCGGCCAAAACGATGAACCGCCGGCTGCACGACGAGCGGATCGTGAGCGGCACACATCGCCGGCGACTGCACGCAGAACCGTGGCGCAGTCTCCCCGAGGGCGCGTTCGTCGAGCTGGAGGGCTTTCCCTTCGTGGTGGCAGGTTCCGACTTGGTGCAATGGACACGCGAGGGCTATCGCGGGCGGCGTCCTCGCCCAGCTCGCGGCGAAGCGACGGCGATCACACCGCCCGCGACGCTCGCGGCGCTACGGGCGGGATACCCGGTCGAGCTCCACCCCTCCGCGTTCGCGGCCTGAGGGCGTTTTCGCCGAAAACTCTGGTCCACGCAAAGCCGGCGTGGTCCGTTTCGTGCGTCTGCAGCTCGGGACCCTGCGTCAACGGCTCGGGTAAAGTCCGAGCCCCCGAAGGCCGACCGATGAGTCGGCCGCCGCCGCGCCGTCCTCATAGGAAGATCCAACCCAAGCGGTCGAAGCGCTTGAGCGAACGACGAACTGGAGGAACGAGATGGCAAACGCGGTGCCCGAGTCCCAGAAGCCCACGCTGTACGTCTGCCACGGCGACGACGGGGGTCCGAAGATCCATCCCTGCCGGCGCGTGCAGGAAGCGCTGCGCGCGGCGGGGATCGAGTACGAGAAGGTGATCGCGGCGCACGGGAACCCGATCCCGTTCCTGCGCAAAGGCTCGCGCGAGGAGCTGCAGGCGGCGACGGGAACGACGAAGCTGCCGACGCTGAAGCTCGCGGACGGGAGGGTGATCTCCCACGCGAAGGGGATCTTCGCCTGGATCGAGCAGCAGCCGGACACTACGCTTGGCCGGTGAGCGAACCGGTTTTTCGCGAGCGCCCGGCGCGGGGCGAGGCGCAGGGGCTGCTGGTCCTGCACCACGGCCGCGGCACCGACGAGCTTGACCTGCTGGGGTTGGCCGACGCGCTGGACCCGGAGCGCCGCCTGCACGTGGTCACGCCACGCGCGCCGCTGACGCTGCCGGGCTGGAGCGGGCACCACTGGTATGTGGTGCCGCGCGTCGGCTACCCAGACCCACAGACGTTCACCGCCTCCTACGCGCTGCTGAGCGCCTTTCACGACGAGCTGTGGCAGCGCACAGGACTCGGGCCGGAGCAGACGGTGCTCGGCGGCTTTTCGATGGGCTCGGTGATGAGCTACGCGTTGGCGCTCGGGCCGGAGCGCCCGGCGCCCGCGGGGGTCATGGCCTTCTCGGGCTTCATCCCTACGGTCGAGGGCTGGTTGCCCAGCTTTGATGACCGCGACGCGTTGCGCGCGTTCGTGGCACACGGCGACCAGGACCCCGTGATCGATGTGGCGTTTGGCCGCAGCGCACACGAGGCGCTGCTGGCGGGCGGGTTGGAGGTCGACTACCGCGAGTTCCCCGGCGGGCACGAAATCCCGCCGGCGATCGTCCCCGACGCGCAGCGCTGGCTCGGCAAGCTGCTGCTCGAATAGCGCCGACCCCACTCGAACCATGCTTCATTCGCTCAGCAGCCGCACGATCGCGGTCAGACCCACGATCACGATCAGCGCGCGCAGTGCAGCGGGCGGCAGCCGCCTGCCATAGCGCGCCCCGAGTTGGGCGCCGAGGATCGAGCTGGCGGCGATGATCGCCGCGGGCCCCCACTCAACGTGTGCCGCGAACACGAAATACACGCCCGCGACGCCGTTGACGAGCCCTGCGAGCACGTTCTTCAGTGCGTTGGAGTCGTGCAGGCTCTGCGGCAGCGTCACGCCGAGGATCGAGAGCAGGATAATCCCCTGCCCCGCCCCGAAGTAGCCGCCATAGACGCCAGTTATGTAAACCGCGAGCGGCAGCAACAGCTTTACTCGCAACGCGCCGCTCGCCACGTGACCCGCGAGACGCCGGTTCAGGCTCGGCTGTGCGACCGCGAGCACGAGCGCCACCGCGATGAACGCAGGCACCACGGCCTTGAAGGCCGAGGCGGGCAGCACCAGCAGCAGCACCGCCCCGGTGATGCCGCCAAGCACTGAGGACGCGCCGAGTCGCAGCGCCCGTGAGCGTTGTCCGGTGAGCTCGCGGCGATAGCCGATTGCGCCCGAGATCGATCCCGGCACCAGACCGATCGTGTTCGAGACATTCGCGGTTACGGGCGCGTAGCCAAACGCCAGCAGCACCGGGAATGTGATCAGCGTGCCGCTGCCGACCACGGTGTTGATCGTGCCCGCCGCAATCCCTGCAGCGGCAATCGCGATGATCTCTCCAGCGCCCATGCCAGGCGCGAGCCTAGCTGTGCGGAGCCGGCCCCTGGACGCCGACTACCTCGGCGCGCCCGCGTCCAGCATCCGTCTGCATCCCAGCAAACCCGCTCAAGTCGACGCGATCCTGCGCCGATTCGCCTCCTAGGAATCCGTAGCACGGTCCGATCGGCGTCCATCAGCGCACCATGACCCCCGCGACATCAGACGGAGTAGGACTTGCCCCGAGCCGTGGACCCTGGCCGGCGATCCTCGCCGCCGCCGTCGCGCTGGTACTCGTGCTCGGCGCGCTCGCCACTGCGATCCTGCTCTCGCAGGGATCGACGCGCTCGCAGCTGCGCTCCTCACTCTCGGCACGCAGCAAAGCCTCGGCCGGCTTCGTCGCGACCTACCTCTCCGAACAGGGCGCGCGCGAGCGGGATGCCGCCGAGCGCTTCCTCGCCTCGGCGCAGGTCGACCCGCACAACCTCGCGGTCATCACCGCGACGCTCGGCAGTGACGCCACCGTGCTGCTGGACGGCTCCGACCACGTACTCGCCGCTCACCCCTCCGAGTCCTCGCGGCGCAGCACCGCGGTCGTCTCCGCCTACTCGAATCTGGCGCGGGCCCAGCAGGGACGGGTCGCGATCTCGGATTTGTTCTATGCCCCCGACGACGGGGCTGCCTCGATCGCCGTGACGGTTCCGTTCGAGACGAGCGTAGGCCCTCGTCTGATCAGCGCCGACTACCCGACCTCGATCCTCGGCCTCAACGCGCTGGTCGACCAGACGATTTCCTACCCCCAGCACGAGGTCTTCCTGGTCGACTCCAGCGGACGGATCGTCACCTCGAGCCCGCGTACGGGCGCGGTTACGCTGATGCGAGCCAACCCCGATCTGGCGCGAGCCCTCGCGGGCGGCAGGCGCGGTCGAGTCCGTGGCCGAGGCGCTGCGAGCACGTTTACGACCGCCGCCGTGCCCGGCACGCCGTGGCGCCTGGTGATCGAGGTGCCCGACCACAAGCTGTACGCGGCGACGGCAGGCGGGGCGCAGTTCGTGCCCTGGCTCGTCTTCACACTCGTCAGCGTGCTCGGGGCGCTGTTGGTGCTCTTGTTCGCGCGCTCGCTCGCAGACCGTGCTCGCCTGACGGTGCTGTCGGCGACGATGGAACGCAACGCCCAGACCGACTCCCTGACTGGTCTGCGCAATCGCCGCGCGCTGACCGAGCAGCTCACGCGCGCCTCCGCCCGGGCGCGTCGCCACGGCGAGCCGCTGTCGGTGTTGATGTTCGACCTCGACCGCTTCAAGCAGACCAACGACAGTTACGGCCACGAGGCGGGCGACCAGGTGCTCTGCACGATCGCCGACTGCATGCGCGAGGTTCTGCGCGCGGGCGACATCTTCGGGCGCTGGGGCGGAGATGAGTTTCTGATCGCCCTCCCCCATACCGACCACGACGGAGCCGAGACCACCGCCGCGCGTCTGCAAAGCGCCGCACGCGCGATCGATCTCGCCGACATCGGCCTGCCGAACGGCGTTGCGCTCAGCGTCGGCGTCGCCACGGGCGTTCACTCCAACCCCCACGACCTCGTGCGCGAGGCCGACCTCGCCCTCTATCGCGCGAAGGCCAGCGGGCGCGCCCCGGAGCATCCGGACCAGCGCTCGAGCGACGCTCGCAGCGGTGAGAATCTGCTCAGCTCACGCTGAGCGATGCGTCCGACTCGCGGGCCACACTCGCAGGCATGAAGTTGCGCACCAGCGAGCGCTCCTCAGATCACGCGTGAGCGTCCTGCACGACGTCACGGTGACGTTGAATCCCCGCGCGGATGAGCGGCACGGACCGCTGGTGCCGATGATGCTCGTGCTGAGCGTGCTGACGGGCCTTGTAGACGCGGTCAGCTACCTGAAGCTGGGCCATGTATTCGTCGCGAACATGACCGGCAACGTCGTGTTCCTCGGCTTTGCGCTCGCGGGCGCCGGCGGGCTCTCGGCGGTCGCCTCGCTCGTGGCGCTCGGCTCATTCCTGCTGGGTGCGCTGGCTGGCGGCTGGCTCGGCTCCAGGTACACCGACCACCGCGGGCGACTGCTGCGTGCGGCGACCGTAGCCCAAGCCATCCTGATCCTGATCGCGTTCGTACTCAGCCTGTTGGCGAGCGAACCGCTCGCCGAGTCGGCGCGCTACGAGCTGATCGTGGCGTTGGCGGTTGCGATGGGCGTGCAGAACGCGGCCGCCCTGCGCCTGGCCGTACCAGAGCTGACGACCACGGTGCTGACCCGCACGCTCACGGGCCTGGCCTCGCAGGCGCGCTTCGTCGGTGGTCCCGGCTCTCAGCTCGGCCGGCGCGGGGTCGCGATCGCCGCGATCCTGCTGGGGGCGCTGGGCGGCGCGCTGCTGGTGTTGAAAGTGTCGATCGCCGCGACGCTCGGCGTCGCGCTCGCGCTGGGCGTGGGACTGGCCGCGAGCGCCGGCGCGCTCTCCCGGTCTGATGCGAACTGGACCAGGAACTGAGCGAGCGCACCGACGCCGATCGCGCGAGCGGCGACCGAGCGCTACTTGACCGTCAGCGTGCCTTCCATCCCCGCCTGGCGGTGACCGGGCACCGAGCAGAAGAACTTGTACGTGCCGGGTTTGAGGTTGACCGCGAGCGTCTTTGAGCCGCCGCTGAAAGTCGGCGTCGCGCCGACCTTTTCGCCCGAGGAGGATTCGATCGTGACGTTGTGCGGCAGCGAGGAGGAGTTCGTGAAGTCGATCGAGACCTTGCCCGCCTTCGCGCTCAGCGACTTCGTGTTGTATTCGAGCTGACCTTCTGGATTCGCTTCCAGGCTGACCTTTTCCGAGCCGCCCGATTCGCTGGCGGGCGCCGGCGTCGAGGTGCTCGCCGAGCTGGTGGTCGGCGTTTCCGCGGCGGTGCTCGCCGACGTGGAGGAGCTGGATGACGAGCTGCCACAGCCTGCCAGCGCGAGCAGCGCCGCGGGGAGTGCCAGCATCGAGAACAGGGCCTTCGAGCGCATCGGATCCTCCAGTAGTCGGGGTCGTCGCTTGTTACGACACCGCCCGGCATGGATCCTTCCCGAGCGTCTTGGCCGCGGGGCGCCGCAGCCACGAGCATACGCCGCGAGGCGATCCCGCAGCGTGCGCCTGGGCCGGGCCTTCTACCGTTCTCTGCGATGAATGTCGAGGAAGCGATCCGCACGCGCCGCACGCACAAGGCCTACGGCCCCGAGCCCGTCGGCCCAGGGCTGCTTCGGGAGCTATTCGAGCTGGCGCGCTGGGCGCCCAACCACCATCTCACGAACCCCTGGCGCTTTCGCGTGCTCGGCGAGCACACGCGCGAGCGCTTGATGGCGCTGGCCGAGGAGCTGCAGCCCGGCTCGGCCGTGAAGCTCCAGCGCGCACCCACGCTCGTCGCGGTTAGCACGCTGCTCAGCGGCGAGGAGTCAGAGCGGCGCGAGGATCTGCTGGCGACCGCGGTCGCCGCTTACATCGTGCTGCTCGGCGCGCACGCGCGCGGGCTGGCCGGCTACTGGCGCACCGTGCCGCTGCTCGACGATCCGCGCGGGCGCGCGCTGCTGGGGATCGGCGCCGAGGAGAGCCCCGTGGGGCTGCTGTATCTCGGCATGCCCGTACAGGAGCAGCGCGTCCCCGAGCGCGCCGCCCCCAGCGAGTTCGTCAGCTGGCTCGACTGAGCCTGCGCGCTCAGGCGCCCTGCGGCGCGGGTGTCGACTCCGCTTGCGCGCTCGCGGGCGACCCGCCGTTCGCCGCGGCGGCAGCGGGCTCCGTCGCAGGCCGGTTCGACGCCGCCGAGAGGTGCGCCCCCACCGCGCCGATCACGCCGCCGATGAGCGCCGCCAGCGCCCAACCCGAGCCGTGGCGCTCGCGCCCGCGCGCCGCGTCCAGCGACAGCGGGCCGGGGCCGACCTCGGCAATCGTCAACGCCGCCGCGATCAGCACGACGTTGTACTCGTAGCCGCCGTTGCCCGCCCAGGGGCCGTTCTTGAAGTGCACGGTTTTGATCGCGGTCAGCATCGTCGAGGTCAGCACCGTAGCCGCGAGCGGGGTCTCCAGGCCCGCGAGCATCAGCGCGCCGCCGCCCGCCTCCGCGACGCCCGCGACGACGGCGTTCGCCTTCGCCGGGTGCAGGCCGAGACCCTCGAAGCCCTTGGCCGTGGCCTCCAGCCCATTGCCCCCGAACCAGCCAAACAGCTTCTGCGTCCCGTGTCCGATGAAAAAGCCGCCGACGGCGGTGCGAAGCAGCAGAGGTCCGATCTTCATGGCAAAGCCTTTCTGGTGCGGGTTTCGAGGACTGTCCAGTCCGTACACCCCGTAACGGACCTCGGTCCACTCTAGGACGCGCCGCGCCCGGCCCGGCCCCTAGGGCGCGGCGGGCACGACCACGAGCGGGCCGTCCGTCGGGCGCAGCGAGTCCGTCTCGAATGCGGGACTCGCGACCCGCTCCACCTCCGCGGCCGCCTCCAGGAAGGCGTCCGCCGGTTCGAGGAAGCCAATGCGCTCGGTGCGGTAGTGCATCGGCACGACCCAGCGCGGCTTCAGGCGCTCCACGATCAGCGCGGCCTGCTCGGCGCCGAGCGTCGGCCCGCCCCCCACCGGCACAAACAGCAGGTCGATCTCACCGATCGCAGCCGCCTGCTCGGGGCGCAGCTCGCTCTGCCCAAAATCGCCCATGTGACAGACGCGCACGCCGTCGAGCGTGAAGCAGAAGATCGTGTTCGGGCCGCGCTGCGTGCCCGCGGTGTCGTCGTGCTCGGAGGCGACACCCGTCACCTGCCCGATCGGCGAGTCGTGCGTGCCCGCCGTCGAGCGCAGCGTCGCCGGGTCTCCCTCGATCACCTCGACCCCGTTGTGGTCGCCGTGCTCATGGGTCACCAGCAGCAGATCTGGCTCTACGCCTGTGATCGCGGGGTAGTCCCACTGGATCCCACGGGCGCCGCTCAGCGCCGACATGTCGCCGAACGGGTCGATCGCCACCGACCCCTCATCGCCGCTCAGGTGAAACGCCGACTGGCCAAACCACTCAACGCGCATGCTGCTCCTCTCTGGATTTTCTCGATGCCGGAACCCGGCCCGCGCCCGTCGGGCGCCCATTTCTCGTGCCGCTCCCATTGACGCCCACGGCCACAGGTTCGTTCCCGCCCGTTCCGCCGTCCGACGCGGCGCCGTCCGTGATGTCGCCGTGGTGGTACATGCCGCCGCGCAGCAGTGACGCCGCCGCCGCGATCAGGCAGGCGACGATCGCGAACACGAACGCCTCGTGCAGCCCCGAGCTGAACGGCGAGGAGATCAGGTGCGGGAAGAACGAGCGCCCGGTTACCAGCGCGTGATTGGCGGGCGAGAGCGCGCCCAGCGCGTGCGCACCGATTAGGTGTTCGATCGGGTTGTAGCCGAGGAACGCCGAGAACAAGATCGACACCGGCGGGATCTGCGACGCGCCGTGCGCGGTCGTCGCGGCGACGCCGTGCGCCTGCAGGCCCGAGGCGAGCGCGTGCGGCAGCTTGGCCGAGAGGCCGATGATCATCAGCGTGAAGAAGATCCCCACCGACAGCACCTGCGCGGAGTTCTGGAAGGTCTGGTTCATGCCGCCACCCGCACCGCGGTCCTCGGGCGGCAGGCTGTTCATCACCGCGGCGCGGTTCGGCGAGGCGAACAGGCCCATCGACGCGCCGATCAGGAACAGCACCGCGGCAAACGGCCAGTAGTCGAAGTCGATCGGCAGCAGCAACAAGAGCCCGAAGCCGAGCGCCGTGGCGAGCATCCCGCCCGTCGCAAACCAGCGCGCGCCGAAGCGATCCGAGAGAAAGCCCGAGGTCGGCCCGGCGATCAGCATCCCGAGCGTCAGCGGCAGCATGTAGATGCCCGCGCGCAGCGGCGTGTCGACGTAGTCGACGCCGTGCAGCGGCAGCCAGATGCCCTGCAGCCAGATGATCAGCATGAACATCAGCCCGCCCCGCGCGACGGCGGACAGGAACGTCGAGAGCGTGCCGAACGTGAACGCGCGGATGCGAAACAGTGGCAGTCGGAACATCGGGTTCTCGATGCGTGCCTCGATCGCCGCGAACACGATCAACGAGACGACGCCCGCTGCGAGCAGCGCGAGCACGCGCGGACTGCCCCAGCCGGTGCTCGACGAGCCGTACGGACGGATTCCGTATGTCACCGAGACCATGATCAGGACCAGCCCGAGCGCAAACGTGATGTTGCCCCACCAGTCGACGGGCGCGCGGCGGGGCGTCGAGTGCTCCTCGAGCTTCAGGTACGCCCAGACGGTGCCGAACAACCCGACGGGCACCGAGATCAGGAAGACCAGCCGCCAGTCGATCGGTGCGAGTAGGCCGCCGAGCACGAGCCCGACGAACACCCCGCTGACGCCCACGATGTTGTTGATTCCCAGCGCCATCCCGCGCTGGTTCGGCGGAAACGCGTCGGTCAGGATCGCTGCCGAGTTCGCCAGCAAAAACGCGGCGCCGACGCCCTGCACGATGCGGAACACGACCAGATACATCGCGCCGGCCTGCCCGGTCAGCCAGTCGACCGTCAGGATCAGCGATGCGACCGTGTAGATGACAAAGCCGAGGTTGTACATCTTCACGCGCCCATACATGTCGCCGAGGCGCCCGAGGCTGACGATCAAGACGCTCGTGACGACGAGGAAGCCCAGGATCATCCACAGCAGGTAGAAGCTGTTCGCCGGCTGCAGCGGGTCGAGGTGGATGCCGCGGAAGATCGCCGGCATCGCGATCAGCGTGATCGATCCGTCCAGCGTCGCCAGCAGCACCGCGAGCGTCGTGTTCGACAGCGCGATCCACTTGTAGCGCTCGTTCTTCATCAATATATATAAAAATATACAGGAAAACTGCGCAGTTTGCCTGCACACCTGTATAGTCCAGCCATGTCGGGCGCCGTCGACACCACGCTGCTCGCGAGCCGGCTGCGAATGGTCGTGGGCCATCTGATTCGTCGCATGCGCTCCGAGCATCGCTTCTCGCTCTCCCAGGGCGCCGTGCTCGGACGCCTGGATCGCGAAGGCGCCTGCTCGATCGGGACGCTCGCCGCCGCCGAGCGCGTG
Organism: uncultured Solirubrobacteraceae bacterium; assembly: GCA_963697725.1. GTDB lineage: Bacteria > Actinomycetota > Thermoleophilia > Solirubrobacterales > Solirubrobacteraceae > Palsa-744. Next base: position 1,692,046 of record OY969096.1, on the reverse strand, counting down.
CGCCCGCAGTCGATGACCCAGACCGTCGCCGACATGGAGTCCGAGGGCCTGGTGATGCGCCGCGCCGACCCCGACGATGGGCGGCGCACGCTCGTCGAACTGACCGAGGCCGGGCTGCAGACGCTCGAAGCCGACCGCCGCCACCGCGAGGGCTGGCTGGCGCAGGGGATCAAGCAAGACCTCTCGCCCGAGGAGCAGCGGCTGCTCTCCGAAGCGCTCGAGCTGATCGAACGACTCAGCGAGAACTAGCGCGAGCGCGCCCCCGCACGACGGCCGACCGGCCGCGGCGGTATACCAACGGGCGATGGGCGCCGCGCATCAGGCTTACCTGCTGGAGGCGCGACAGATGCAGGCTCTGTCGTTCTCGGTGCACATCCCGCTGGTCTGCTTCGGGATCGCGTTCCCGGCGATGGTGCTGTTCTGCGAGTGGCTGTACCTGCGCTCGGGCGACGAGCTCTACAGCACGCTGGCCCGACGCTGGACGCGGATCATGGCGGCGCTGTTCGCGGTCGGCGTGATCACCGGCACGATCCTCAGCTTCGAGATGGGTCTGCTCTGGCCGAACTTCACCGCCACCTTCGGCAGCGTCTTCGGCCTGGGCTTCGCGATCGAGGGCTTCTCCTTCTTCATGGAGGCGATCTTCATCGGCATCTACGTCTACGGCTGGAACCGCCTGTCCCCGCGCGCGCACTTCTGGAGCGGGATCCCGATCGTGATCGCGGGCGTGACCGGCTCGCTGATGGTGATCGCCGTCAACGCCTGGATGAACCACCCCGGCGGTTTTCGGATGGTGGGCCACAAGGCCGTCGACGTCGACCCGCTGAAGGCGCTGTTCGACAACAGCTTCCTCTGGCCCGAGCTCACGCACATGTACATCGCGGGCTACATCGTCACCGGCTTCCTGGTCGCGGGCGCCTACGCGATCGGCAAGCTACGCGGCAAATGGGGCCGCTACGAGCGCACGGCGCTCGCGATCCCGCTGACGATCGCCGCGCTTGCCTCGCCCGTGCAGGTGCTGGTCGGCGACTGGGCCGCGCGCGACGTGGCCACGCAGCAGCCCGTCAAGCTCGCGGCCTTCGAGGGGCTCGCGCACACGACCAAGGGGGCGGATGAGCACATCCTCGGCTGGTATGAAAACGAAAAGGTCAAATACGGGATCGGCATCCCGAAACTGCTCTCGTTCCTGGCCTTCCACAACCCCGAAGCCACGGTTCAAGGCCTCGACACCGTGCCCCAGGACCGCCAACCGCCGATCAACGTCGTGCGCTTCGCCTTCCAGACGATGGTCGGGATCGGCACGCTGCTCGCGCTGCTCGGCGTGTGGCTGCTGGCCGTGCGGATCAGGCGCAAGCGATTGCCCTCCTCGCCCTGGTTCTACCGCGCCGTCGCGCTCGCCGGGCCCGCGTCGCTGGTGGCGCTGATCGCGGGCTGGGTCACGACCGAGGTCGGGCGCCAGCCCTGGGTCGTCTACCACGTGATGCTCACCTCCGAAGCCGTTACCGGCGCGGGCGGCATCGTCGTGGGCTACACGGCGCTCGCGCTCGTCTACCTCGGCGTCGCGGGCGGCGTCGTCTGGATCCTGCGCCGCCTGGCGCGGGCGCCACTCGGCGGTCAGAGCCCTCCCCCGCCCCCGACAACCGCACCCGCCACCTGAGATGCACCTCTACGAGGTCCCGCTGATCTTCGTGCTCGTCGGCCTCGTGCTCTACGCCGTGCTCGCGGGCGCCGACTTCGGCGCCGGCTTCTGGCAACTGCTCGCAGGCCCCGGCAAGCGCGGGGCGCCGATCCGCGATCACGCGCACGAGGCGATGGCGCCGGTGTGGGAGGCCAACCACGTGTGGCTGATCTTCGTGCTGACCGTCACCTGGACCGCGTACCCCAGCGCATTCGGGGCGATCGCCTCGACATTGTGCGTGCCGCTGTTCATCGCCGGGCTGGGCATCGTCATGCGCGGCGCCGCCTACGCGCTGAGAGCCGGGACTTCAAGCGTGCGCGAGCAGGACAGGGTTGATCTCGTGTTCGCGCTCTCCTCCGTGCTCACGCCGTTCGCGCTTGGCACCGTGATCGGCGCGATCGCAGCCCAGCGCGTGCCTGTAGGCAACGCCGCGGGCGGGATCCTCACCAGCTGGACCGGGGCCACGCCGCTGCTGATCGGAGCGCTGGCCGTCGCGAACAGCGCCTACATCGCCGCGGTCTTTCTCGCCGCCGACGCCAAGCGCACCGGCCGTTCGCGCGAGCTGCAGGACGCGTTGCGCGTGCGCGCTCTGATCGCCGGGCTGATCGCGGGCGCCGTCGCGTTGGCCGGGCTGATCGTGCTGCATTCCGACGCGCACTTCCTCTATGCCCGGCTGCTACACGGCACTGCGCTCGCGGCCGTAGCCCTCTCCGCGCTGGCGGGGCTCCTGACGCTCGTGCTCGTCTTCAGCCGCCGCTTCGAGCTCGCCCGCTACAGCGCGGCGCTCGCGGTTGCTGCCGTGATCGCGGGCTGGGCGCTCGCGCAGCGCCCCGTGCTGCTGAAAGGGCTGACCGTGCAGCAAGCCGCCGCGCCGCACGACACGCTGGTGCTGGTGATCGTGGCGGTGCTGGGCGGCGGGCTGATCCTGTTCCCTTCGCTCGCCCTGCTGTTTCGGCTGGTGCTGCGCGGGCGACTCGACCACGGTGAGGACGGCGAAGACGAACCTGGGTCCCCCGCCGTGCATGCGGGGCTTTCCGGCCTGCTCGCGGTCTCCTCCGCGGGCCTGCTCGCGCGGATCGCGGGCGCCTGCCTGCTCGCGGGCTTCGGCCTCTTGACCGTCGCCGAAGCGGGCTGGGCGCACGCGATCGGGATGGCCGCGCTGCTCGGCTTCCTGGGGACCGGGTTTCTCGCGATCGTGCCCGCGCAGCTGGCTGAGCTCGAACGCGAGTAGCCGGCAGCCGAGACCGCTCGCCTGGCGGCCAACGGCGGGACGGGCGAGGCGGATTGCGATTTTTGGTCTGCGATAGCCATGGTATTTACGGCGTATATACGATGGCTATCGAGCTCAGTATTTGTAGGGTGCGGGTTCCGGTTCGGGACTCGTTGTTGGCATGCTCGGCGAGGTCGTCGTGCTCGGGGGCGTCGTGGGTTTGCTCGCGCTCGCGCCGCCGGTGGCGATCACCGCGTGCCAGGTGCCGCCGAAGCTTTCGATGCCCTCGCCGTTGTCCTGGTCCTTGCCGCTGTCGCCCGAATAGCGGTACAGGGGCATTCCGTTGAGCGTGACCTGGAGGCTGCCGTTGCTGCGGCGCAGGATCCCCAGCTTGCCCTTGACGCCTGAGCCCGCCTTCAACTTCGTGCTCGCAGACCTGACCGTCAGGGGCGGCCAGTTGCCGAGGCATTCCTTGCTCTTGCAGAGCAGGTGCTTGCTGGTCTCAGGGCTCAGCCGGTAGAGCGTGCGCCCCTGTGAGTTGACCACGACCGACTTGCCGAGGGTCGAGTTGGAGGCGGAATTCAGCGTCACCGCCGAGCCTGCGGCCAGCGCCACGGCCGCCAGCGAGGCGAGCGCCACGAGGACGAGCGCGGCAAGACCAAGCCACGCGCGTCGGCGGCGGGTGGGGGTACGCGGTGAGGCTTGGGCTGCTGACGCTGGCTTGGACATGTGCTCCCTTTCGCTCGGTCGAGATCCACTGCCCACCTAGACGCCAAAGCGCGCAAAAGTTTCCCGTGCAACTCCGGGCGGATCGCCCGCTCAGGCCTCGGTGCGAATCACGACGTCAGCGATGTCGGGGAGTCGTTGGCGCAGTTCCTCCTCGAGCTCGGAAGCGAGCCGGTGCGCGGCGGTCAGCGACTCGCGGGGGTCGACGGCGAGCGTCAGGAACACGACCCGCCCGGAATCGGTGGAGAGCAACTTGACGCGCTGGGGCGCCTCGCCGGTGCGCTCGCGCACGAGCCGTTCGATCTCACGCGTGGCGTGCAGGTCGGCGCTGACGTCGACGGCGCGCGCGGTGAGCGTGCGCTCGAGCGGCTCCAGATGCGTCTGCACGGTGGCGACGCCGGGTCGCTCGCAGATCGCGCGCTCGACGCGATCTGCGACCTGCGCGGCCTCGCGCAGGTCGAGCTCGTCGGGGAACTTCAGGTGCAACGAGACGTTCACGCCGTCGTCCTGCTGGAAGATGGTCACGTCGTGCGCCTCCATCACCTGCGGCTCGGCCAGCGCGATCGCGAGGATCCGGTCGCGCAGGTCAAGACCCCGGCGGCGCGGCTCGACGTGCACGACCACGTCGCTGCCGGGCAGCGCGGACTCGACGGCATCCTCGATCAGGTTCGCGGACTGATGGCCCTCGACGACGGCCTGCCCTGGCGGCACGGTGACGACGACGTCGGCGAAGTAGCGCCCCGCGGACTCGCGCAGCCGCAGCCGGCTCAGCTCGATGTCGGCGCCGAGCGCGGCGATCGCACGCTCGGCGGCTTCGCGCGCCTCGACGGGCGTGCGGTCCATCAGCACGTTGGCGTTCTCGCCGATCAGACGCACCGCGGCGCCGCAGACGATCACGGCAACGATCAGCGCGGCGACGGAATCTCCCTGGGCGAAGCCGGCGTCGACCAGCACGAGGCCGAGCAGCACGGCCAGCGAAGCGGTCATGTCGCCGGCGAAGTGAAACGCGTTCGAGCGCAGCGCCGCGCTGGCGAAGCGCCGCGCGGTGCGCAGCGAGACGAGCGTGCGGCTGAGGTCGACCACGACGGCCACGGCGATCACGGCGAACTGGTACCAGTGGATGCCGGGCGGCGAGGAGTCGCGCGCGAGGTGGCGGATCGCTTCGACGGCGACGAACAGCCCGCCCGCGAGCAGGATCCCGGCCTCGCCGAGCGCGCCCAGGTTCTCGGCACGGCGGTGGCCGTAGGGGTGCTCGGGGTCGGCGGGGCGCCCGCCGAGGCGCACGGCGAAGAACGTGAGCACCGCGGCGATCACGTCGCCGCTCGACTCGATCCCCGTGGAGATCAGGCCGAGGCTGCCGGTGGCGAGGCCGACGCCGAGCTTCAGCGCGACGAGCAGCGCGGCGGCGGCGATCGAGACGAGCGTGGTGCGCTGTGGGGTGAGTGTGTCGTGCGCGTCGGGGGTGCTCGCGAACGCCACGTCGCCCTCGGGAGCCGACGCCATCGCTAGAGACTAATGTGAGCCAATGGCCCACGATCACGCCGGGCACTCGCATGCAGGGCACTCACACGGGGTTCGCGCGGACGCGGACCGCGCCAAGCTGGCCACGGCGCTATGCCTGATCGTGGCGTTCATGGCCGCAGAGATCGCCGCGGGCGTGATCGCGCACTCGTTGGCGCTGCTCTCCGACGCGGGCCACATGCTCACGGACGCGGCGGCGATCGGCTTCTCGCTGTTCGCGATCACGCTGGCGGCGCGGCCCGCCACAGGCGCGATGACGTTCGGCTTCAAGCGCGTGGAGATCCTCTCGGCGCAGGCCAACGGCCTGACGCTGCTGATCCTCGCGGCGTTCATCGCGTATGAGGCGATCCGCCGCCTGTTCGATCCCCCGGTGGTGCGCGGCTGGCTGATCCTGACCGTGGCGCTGGTGGGCGTGGCGGTGAACCTGCTGGCGACCTGGACGCTGGCGCGCGCGAACCGCGAGAGCCTGAACGTGGAGGGCTCTTTCCAGCACCTGCTGACCGACCTCTACGGGTTCATCGGCACGGCGATCGCCGCGGCGGTGATCCTGGCGACGGGATTCCAGCGCGCGGACCCGCTGGTCTCGCTGCTGATCGCGGCGCTGATGACGCGCTCGGGCGTTTCGCTGTTGAAGGCCTCGGGGCGGATCTTCATGGAGGCGGCGCCCGAAGACCTGGACCCGCAGGCGATCGGCCGCGCCTTGGTGGCAGAGTCGGGCGTGGTCGAGGTCCACGACCTGCACGTGTGGGAAATCACCAGCGGTTTCCCGGCGCTGTCGGCGCACGTGCTGGTGGGCAGCGACTGCAATTGCCACGCGGCGCGGCGTGCGATGGAGGCGATGCTGCACGAGCGCTTCGGGCTGGACCACACGACGCTGCAGGTGGACCACGTCGGCGGCGAGCTGCTGGAGATCGAGCCGGCGCGGAGCACGGGCGCCACTCGCTGAGCCGTCTATTTATTTATTGATAAACGATGAACTCCCGGAGGGAGAAGCGATGAGCAAAGCTCTGTACACGGCCGAAGCGCACGTCACGGGCGGACGCGCCGAGGGTCATGGGCGCACCTCGGACGGCAAGCTGGAGGTGGACTTGCGCCTGCCGAAGGAGATGGGCGGGGAAGGCGAGGGCACCAACCCCGAGGAGCTGTTCGCGGTCGGCTACGCGGCGTGCTTCGAGGGCGCGCTCGGGACCGTGGCGCGGCGCGCCAAGCTCGAGGCGGGCGACGTGGCGATCGACTCGAAGGTATCGCTGATCACGACCGAGGAGCGTGGCTTCACGGTCGCGGTCGAGCTGCACGTCTCGCTGCCCTCGATCGAGGACGCGGAGGAGGCCGTGAAGCTAGTGCGGGCGGCGCACCAGGTTTGCCCCTACTCAAACGCCACGCGCGGCAACATCAATGTGGTGCTGAGCGCGAACGGGCAGCCGGTCGAGTAGCGCCCCATCGCCGGGCCGGCGCCGACCTAGGTAGCCAGCGCCGCTACGAGCGGGGAAGCCCGACGGGTGTGGTCGCTGCCAGTTGCGAGCACCCGCCGGGCTGCTGCCCTCCCCACCTCACCCACGGCGTCCCTCTCAAGTCGCCGCGAGAGTCTTATGTAGCGCGCTAGGAGTTATCCCCCTTGTCATCGCCAGAGTCGCTGTCGTCGTCGACCTTCTTGCCGCTCGGCTTCATCACATACCAACCGGCGCCAAACGCGGTCGATCCCTGTCCATAGGAGTCGCCGGAGTCCTTGTCCTCCTCGAAGAAGTACAGCGGGTGACCCTTGTAGGTGACCTGTTCGGTGCCGTCGGAACGTTTGGTCGTGCCGAGGTCGGCACTCACCGCGCTGCCCGCCGCCAGCGGCTTGCCTTCGGTCGTCACGGGCGGCCAAGCCTTCGCGCAGGCGCCTTCGCACGCCGAGGTGGTGCCCTGGTCCTTCTCGAACAGGTAGACCGTCAGTTTCTTCGGACCGGCCGCGAGGATGGTGCCGAGCTTGCCGTGCTTGGTTTCCACGGTCACACCGGAGCTCGCGGCGGCGGTCGTGCTGGTCAACGCGGCGGTGCTCTGAGTCGGCGTGCTGGCCGGCGTGGAGGCCGCGGTCGAGCTGGAACTGCTCGAGCTGCTGCTTCCGCATCCGGCGAACAGCGCGGCAGCCGTGATCGCTGCTGCGGCGAGAACTGGGGGTCGTTTCACTTGTCGTGCCTCCTGATCTGGGTCAGACGCGCGGCGATCTGCCTCGCGCTCAACCCCTGAGACGCCGATGTGGGGCTAAACTTCCCCTGGAGACGTGCGACCGGAACAGCCGGGAGTCGCGGGACGCAGGCGCTTGTAGGGACCGACGATCATTCGCCGAGCTTCCCGGCGCGTGACTCAGCCTCGCGGGAGTAGTCTCCGATAGGCGCACCAGGACGGTCGGTGGTGCGATGGTTTTCGCGCACACAGCGCCGATCGCCCACGCTGCGTGTTCTGATCCCGTAGGCGCCGCATACTTTCGTGCCCCAACGGGCAGGTAGTTGCACAGGGAACGTCGAACGAGACCCAGGATTCAGCGCGCCTCAGAAATAATTGACAACGCAACTATCCCGGCGTATAATTCCGACTCCAAGCATCGGATTAGAAGGTTCACATGCCAGATTCCCCAGTAAGTTCAACCCCCACGATAGACGCTCCAGCTACCGCGCCCGGCGCGGAGCAGGAGTCTGAGGCCGTCGTCGACGGCGCAACGACAGTTGCGCCGGACCGGCTCGACAGCCCAATCGAGCGTCTCGACCTGAGCACGCCCGACACATTCATCCCCGAGGCAGTCGACCAGCTGCTGGCGCACTCGCGCCGCTACCCGCTGCTCACGCCGGCCGAAGAGATCGACCTGGCCCAGCGCATCGAGCGTGGTGACCTGCACGCTAAGGAACTGCTCGTCAACTCCAACCTACGCCTCGTGGCCTCGAACGCCAGGCGCTATCAGAACCAGGGCCTGCCGCTGGGCGATCTCGTCCAGGAGGGCATGCTCGGCCTGATTCGCGCCTCGGAGAAGTTCGACTGGCGCAAGGGCTTCCGTTTCTCGACCTACGCCACCCTGTGGATCCGTCAGGCGATTCAGCGCGGGCTGGAGAACTCCGGCCGCACGATCCGCCTGCCCGTCCACGTGGCGCAGCGTTCGCGCAAGGTGGGCCGAGTAGAGCGCGAGCTGTCGGTCAGGCTCGGGCGCGAGCCCACGATCGAGGAGCTAGCCGAGGAGACCGGCCTGCCAATCGAGCAGGTCGAGGAGGTGCGCCACCAGCGCGCCGCGCTCGTATCGCTCGACCAGCAGATTGGCGAAGACGGCGACACCGCCCTGGGTGACCTGCTCCCCTCCGACGCCGAGGCGCCGGAGGAGACGGCCTGGGACAACGAGCGCGAGCGGATCGTGCACCGCGCGATCTCCGAGCTGCCCGAGACGGAGCGCACCGTCTTGACGCTGCGCTTCGGCACCGGCCGCGAGGAGCCGCAGACGCTGACGGCGATCGGCAAAAGGCTCGGCTTCTCGGCCGAGCGCGCTTCGCAGCTGGAGCAGCGAGCCCTGAAGAAGCTCGCCGAGTCGCCTGAGCTGGCGGCGCTGCGCGAGGCGGCGTAAGCCACCAAGCCAAGACAAGACGTAACAAGAGGGCCCTGCCTCACGGCGGGGCCCTCTTGCGTTTTAGATGACCTGCGAGGCGGGGGCTCGGTAGGGGACAAAGTCGGGCTTGCGCTTCTCATCGAACGCCCGCACTCCCTCCTCGGCAAAAGCCCGTGCCGAAGCCCGCGTCAAATCGTGCTTCTCATCTGACAGGAGCCTCTGGCACGTGCACCGTGAACTCGATCACCTCGAGTCCGAGGACTTGCTGGAAGCCGCGGTCTCGGGTTGCGAGAGCGAATCCGTGTTGTTTGCACAGAGCCGCGATCCAGATGTCGTTTTGCTGTATCGCAATGCCAGCTTGCCGGAGTAGGGTTGCGATCTCGCCGAAGACACGAGTTGTCTGGCGGTCGAGTTCGAGCACACGAACGCGTCGCGTGGCGAGGAAGCGTTCGAGCGTGGCGGCGTTCTGTCGTAGCTTGGTTCCGTTCATGAAGCCGAACCAAAGCTCTCCGAGCACGATCACAGGTAGACCAACGGCCTCGGCGGTGCGCGCTTCCTCGGCCAGTTGCTGGTTGCCCTCGCCGAGAGCCTTATACGCGTTCGTGTCTAGCGCGAGTTTCACGCGGCAGGCTCGACCGGAAGTGCGTCGAGCCATGCTTGCGCGTCAGCTTCGTCACCAGCACCAGACGGCATGCGCCCGATAAACCAGTCGAGGTCATCGTGCTCGCTGGCTGCGGAGGCCAGCTTGGCGTTCTCAAGTGTCTGCACGACCACGGCGTTGAGGGTCTGGCCGGTCTCACTCGCCTCACGGCGAAGCTCGGCATCAAGGGCAGGCGACACGCGGCGTATCGTGTACTGGATTCTTGACATGCCTACATTATAGGCAGTATTTGCCTGCGACCTGACGTTGCCCGCGCTCTACGCCAGGCTCAGCATCTGCGCCCGCACGACCCCACGACACGGCGCTTGCACCAGGCCCAACGCGGTCGTTCGCTAGGCTGGCGCTCGACGGGCCGAGGCCGTGGTCCGTCGTGATGACGGCCAGCACGGGAGGCGATCAACGTGTCGAAGTCGTTGTGGGAGCGAACCGTCGATCTGACGATCTCGTTCGGCGAACGGATTCTCGCGCCGGTCGAGCGCTTCATCGGCAAGCGCTCGCTGGTCGGCGACGCAACCTTCTTTGAGCTCGATCGCTTCCCCTGGGTCGAACACATCGAGCGCAACTGGGAGGTGATCCGCGAGGAGGCCGAGCGACTGCTCGAGGATCGCGAGGAGCTCGCCAACTTCCAGGACATCTCCAAGGACCAGCTCGAGATAACCGACGACGATCGCTGGAAGACCTTCTTTCTCTACGGCTACGGTTTCCAGGCCAAGCTCGGCATCGAGATGTGTCCGAAGACGGCGGCGCTGATGCGCGAGATCCCCGGCATGACCACCGCGATGTTCTCGATCCTCTCGCCGCGCAAGCACATCCTCGACCACCGCGGCCCCTACAAGGGCGTGCTGCGCTACCACTTGGGGCTAGTCGTGCCAGAGGACGCCGAGTCGTGTCGCATCCGCGTCGGTCAGGACTTCCGCCACTGGGAGGCCGGCAAGAGCATGGTTTTCGATGACACCTATAACCATGAGGTCTGGAACGACACCGATGAGACGCGGGTCGTGCTGTTCGTGGATGTGCTGCGGCCGCTGCCCGAGCCCGAGTCCATGATCAATCGCCTGATCGTCAAGGTGATCGGGTACTCGCCGTTCGTGCTCGACGCCAAACGCAACCAGGAAGCCTGGGAACGCCGCTATCGGGAGCGAAGCCGCGCCGTGCAGACGGCCAGACAGCCAGTCCTCTGACGCGGGCGCTCAGGCATCTAAGCGCGTAAACGTCCTGCCCTAGCGCTTGAGGAGATCGCCGCGCACGATCACTTCGCTGACCGTCTTGGCGAGAAAGTGTCCACGGGCGTTGGTCACGCCCACGGCGATCCGATACTTACCGGCGCGACGCCAACGGTGGCGAGCACGTATGCGCAGCGCGCCATCCGAGCCCATCAGATATCCGGGGCCTGAGGTGCCGTCGCCCCAGTGGATCACCGTGCGCAGGCTCGTCTTTGACAACGAGGTCGACAACAGCGCCACGACGCCAGCGCGGGAAACGTCGCGATATGCGATGAAGCGACGTGCCCGCAGGCGCGCAAAGGCACCCGGGCTGTTCGTGGGCACTTTCGACTTCCCGGTTTCACCGCCGGGTGGTGGTGGTGGGGCTGGAGGCGTTTCCTGAGGCGCCGTAATAGCTGCAATCGAGGCCACTACGTGGGCGAGGTGGTGGACGACTTCTTTGGTCTGGTCATCTGTCACTTCCACGGAGATGCTGAACGAGCCGGGCCACCTGTAGGTGTGCTCGGCGCTCACAGACACGCTCGCGAGCGGTTCGCCACCCGCCGCGGTGAGCGCGCCAGGGCTCGTCGTGCCGTCGCCCCAGCTGATCACCGCGTTCGAGAAGGTGTGTCCCGCCGGCAGGCAGCCAATCTGTTCTGAGAACGGAAACGGTTGGCCGACCGTGCCCGACCCGAGGACCAGGTAGGCCGGTTCCGCGCACACGGGCGCCTCCGTGGCAAGTGCTGGAGCGACGCTCGACATTGCGCCGGCAAGCGCCAGACATGCGATCGTCTGGCGCAAAGCGCGAGTCAGCCCGTGGGATCGCAACCTCATAGCCGTGGATTGCCTCCCGGGAGCGGTTTACGCGCGCACGTGTGGTAGGCGCGGATCCCGCTGATGCGTCGTCCCGTGCTCGTCAGAACCGTGATTCTCACGGCATATCGCCCCTTCGGCAACCCACGCAGATCCACCTGCGCGCTCCTGTGGGGTCCGTTGAGGACCTTCACGCCGCGGCCGTTGAGTTCGACCGAGACGCTTCCGCGAGCGCGCTTGCCGTCGGGCCGGCGACAGAGCCGCGCGGACAGCCCGACGGACCCGTGTTGCGCAGAACCGCTTCCGAGCAGACCCCGAAGCCTGCGGCGTTGGTCGTTGCACCCGCCGGGAGCGAAAGGTGGATCTCCGAGAGCGGCGGCACGCCACCCGTCGGACGGCGAGGAGTCACGCCATAGCCCGAGCCGAAGATCGCGTATTCGACCTGCAGGACTGCGCCTGTCCCGCCGGGGGCTTGCGTAGCTCCGGGCGTCGTAATGAAGGCTGCCTTAAGCCCGACGCTGGGCGACGAGGCGACCGCGCGGCCGCCCAGCATCGACAACGCCACACCAAGCAAGGCGAGCACCGCTGCTGCTCGGCTGACGACTGCGTTCTTGGCGCTCATCTCCGAGCCCTCAGGCTATTCGTGGGCGTATGCCCGCGTGTGAACGATTCGGGAACCACGCTCCGGAAACCTCCGGGCAGGCGCACAGTAGGTCACGTCCACGGGCCGAGCGCGATCGTCGCCAGGATCGCCTGCTCAATGTCATCTCGCCAATGTGCTTCGCGAACAAACGCCTCATCGGCCACTTCGATCTCAAGAAGTATGAGGAGTATGTGCTCCGGAATTGCGATCACCGGCGTCTGCTGCACGCTACCCACCTGCTGACTGACCATCGCGAGGGCGCGCTGGCCCCATGCCGCTACGGTCTCGAGTCGCCGCACATACTGGCGAAGCGTCGTCACTCCCGCCCGTTGCAGATTGTCTAGCAACTCCTGCGTTCTATCTTCAATCCCTCCGAAGAAGTGGTCTGCAGCCATCGTGACTGGATGAAACCCGACCGCGACGGCCTGCTCCGCCCAGTCCTCACCGACTTTGGTCTGATCTAGATAGGCGCGCAATGACAGCGCGTCAAGGCCTACGTGCCGAAGCTCGCCTCGCTCGACGGAGGTCTCGTACCTAACCGCCAACTTCTCAGCGGCGGCCTTGATGCCAGCAAATTGCTCGTCCGCCTCCTCAAGCACCGCACTGAGTCTGGAGAGCCGACGCTGCAATTCGCGTGGAAGATCGTCCTGCTTGTAGCGGATTTGATGATCCACCGCCGCCCAGGCGTGTTGCATGACGGTGCGGACCTGAATCTCGATTCTGTCGCCAGCAAACCGCGTCCACTCTGGAAACTTACAGCGCTGTGCATTTACCTTGACGACATAGTGGTCAGACCGGTACCCGAAATGCTCAGGGTCGCGATCAGTGTCGTGGCGTAGAGAGTTATCCCAATCCACGTCAAACTCCCGATCAATCATCCTGCCGACTTGTGTTACATCCGCAACGTAGTAAAGGATGATGCGAACAGCGGATAGATCAGTGACGTCCCGCAACGGGTCCTGGTACTTAAATCGCTTCCGCTCGATCTTCTCACCAAAGCCTCGAATCGTCTTTGTCCGCGCCTCTAGCTGAGCGACCTGTATGCCCTCGGCGTCCAGGAGCTGCTTCACGAGACGCTCCAAGGCATTCGTTAGGTCTGCGAAATGTCCCCGCGTGCGAGAGAAGTCCTGTTCATATCCTTCCGTGCGAGTTCCGGAACTCATGAACGGATGTTACTTTGACTTGCCCGCGCTCAGGTATGGCTGCAAGCAGACGAGACGTATTAAACGTCAGCATTTTGAGGACGCGGCGCGCGGCGCTCAAATCCCGGAAACGTCGAGACCCGTCCCCTGTAGCCAGCTATTCGCTTGCGCATTGAGCACGGTGAACTCTCCCGTGATGATCAGCACCCCCAGCACGATCATGATCGCCCCGCCGATTCCGATGATCACGGGGAAGTGCCGCTTGACCACGGCCAGCGCCCCGGTCATTCGCTCGAACGCGACGGCGATCAGCAGGAACGGGATCGCCAGGCCCGCGGAATAGAACGCCAGCAGCAGCGCCCCATGCGCGGCCGAGGACGACACCGCGGCCTGCGTGAGGATCGCCCCCAGCGTGATGCTCGTGCAAGGCGTCCACGCGATCGCAAAGGCCGCCCCCGCCACCAGCGGTCCCCCCTTCCCCGCTAGCCGCAAGAGCGCCTCGGAGTGCCACTCGCGGTTGAGCATGCCGATGAAGGGGCTCGCCAGGAATGCGATGCCCAGCAGGATGATCACCGCGCCCCCAACCCGCTCGAGCAGCTGTTTGTGGTCGTTGAGGGTCGAGCCGATCACGGTCGCGGACAGGCCCAGCAGGATGAAGATCAGCGAGAAGCTCGCGATGAACAGCAGGCTCGGGACCAGCACGCGGCGCATGCCAACGCCCGCCTTCAAGTCGTTGGGGGTGACGCCGATCACCGTTGAGAGATAGCCCGGCACCAGCGGCAGCACGCAGGGCGAGAGGAACGAGACGAAGCCCGCGGCCAACGCCAGCGGGATGCCGACGCCCGTGGCGGTGTCGCTAGAGGCGAGGATCGAAGCGGCGTGGATCATGGCTCGGCTGGGCCTCGGTTGGCTGCGGGACCGTAGGGGCGGGTGGCCCGCTCGGTGAATGATGGCGCATCGCGGCACGGAGCTCCGCCACTTCGCGCTCCAGACGCTCGAGGCGCTCGCGCAAGTCGGCCAGCTCGTCCTCGACCGGCTCGCCGTCCCGAGGCGCAGGCCGCGAACGCGCCGCACCCACGCCGTTCGCGCTCGAGGGCCGGGCTTCGCTCACGGGCGCGGCGTCTGGGCCAGGCGCCCCCTCCCCCTGCTCGCCCTGCAGCAGTTGCTCATAGCGCTCCTCCTTCTGCCCCGGGCGCCGATCCAAGCGCCTGACCAGCTCGCGTTCAACCAGCTGCGCCAGCGTCTCGTGTACGTCTGCCAACTCGCTAAAGGCATGCATCCGCTCAGTGCGCTGCTTCAGCTCGCCCGGGGTCTGCGCGCCGCGCAGCAACAGCACCGCCATCACGGCGTGCTCACCGCGGTCAAGCGGCAGTACTTCCTCGAGCAGATGGCGGTACTTCGCGGCGCGACTGCCGCTCGCGAAGCGCACCAGGTGCCGTCGCTCCAGTCGATGCAGCGCGTCGCGGACCGTCGCCTCGTCGTAGTCGACGACGGGATCGCGGTTCGTGGACTGGTTGCAGGCCAGGCGCAGCGCGTTCAGCGACAGCGGGTACTGGTCGGGCGTCGTGCGCTGCTTTTCCAAGAGGCACCCCAGCACGCGCACCTCGGTGCTTGAGAGGAGCGCGCCGCCTGCCGCAAATGCCTGGGTTCCTGGGTTCACGTGACCCCACGATAATGAGGCGGTGGGATTCGCGGCGACACCAAAGGGGGCCGGGCAATGACGCTCGAGGCCGCGCATGACTTCTTCGTCGCGTCCGCGAGCGTCGCGGGCGCGTTGATCGGCCTGCTGTTCGTGGCGATCTCAGTCGCCCCCGAGCGCGTGCTCGGCCCGGAGGCCTCGGAGGTGCACGGCGTGCGTGCGGCCGCGACGCTGACCGCGTTCAGCAATGCGCTGACGGTCTCGCTGTTCGCGCTGGTGCCCGGCTTTCACGTCGGCGGTCCCGCCACGGCGGTGGCGCTGGTGGGACTGGTGTTCATCCTCCGCGCGCTGCTCAGCGTGACCCCGTCCTGGCGCGCCGGGCGCTTCCAGTGGCGGGATCTCAGCTTCCTGGTGGGCCAGTTCATCCTGTTTATCGTGCAGCTCGTCGCGGCGATCAAACTCGACCAGAACGAGTCGAGCAGCGGTGATTTGCAGACGATCTGCGTGGTCGTCGTAGTCTGCTTCCTGATCGGCATCGAGCGCGCCTGGGAGCTCGTAGGCGGACCGCACTTCAGCATCGGCCGGTTCCTCGAAGGCCGCCGCCGCGAAGACAACGAGTAGCAGCGGCTCGGCGCCGCTGCGCGCGAGCCTCGCCTCCCAAGCCGCCGCTACCCTCGATCAATGAGCAGTCAGCCCTTTTCGCAGGGCCGCTCCGGGGAAGGACGCCACTCACAGCGTCCCGAGCTGCGGCCCGAGGAGATCCCCTCCGCCCCGGTCTCGCTGCGCCGGGTCGGGCGCCTGTTCGGCCCCTATCGCGCCCGTCTGAGCGCCCTGCTCGCGCTGATCTTCCTCGCGGCGGGGCTCGGCGTCGTCAGCCCGTTCCTGCTGCGCGGCGTGCTGGACACCGCGATCCCCAAACACGACACGAGGCTGCTGAGCCTGCTGGTGGGCGGCATGATCGCGCTGTCGATCCTAACGAGCGTGATCGGCGTGGCGCAGACGTGGATCTCAAACCAGGTGGGCCAGCGCGTGATGCACGATCTGCGCGCGTCGGTCTACGCGCATCTGCAGCGGATGTCGCTGGCGTTCTTCACGCACACGCGCACGGGCGAGGTGCAGTCGCGGATCGCTAACGACATCGGCGGCATCGACAGCGTCGTCACCTCGACGGCGACCTCGATCGTCCAGAACGTGACAACGGTGGTCGCAACCGTGGTCGCGATGTTCCTGCTCGACTGGCGTCTGGCCGCGTTCTCGCTGGTGCTGCTGCCGTTCTTTGTGTGGCTCACGCGCCGCGTGGGTGAGGAGCGCAGGCGGATTCAGTCGGTGAGGCAGAGTCGCCTGGCCGACATGTCGACGCTGGTCGAGGAGTCCCTGTCGGTATCGGGGATCTTGCTCGGCAAGACGATGGGGCGCGCCCCCGAGCTGGTCAGGCGCTTCAGCGGTGAGTCCGGCGAGCTGGCGGACCTCGAGGTGCGCGCGCGGATGGCGGGGCGTTGGCGGATGGCCTCGGTGCAGATGAGTTTCGCGATCATGCCTGCGGCGGTGTATTGGTTCGCGGGCGAGAACATCGCCTCGGGCGGGCATGCGATCTCGATCGGCACGGTTGTGGCGTTCACGACGCTGCAGACACGGGTGCTGTTCCCGATTCAGTCGCTCTTGTCGGTGGGCCTTGAAGTGCAGACCTCGCTGGCATTGTTCGGGCGGATCTTCGAGTATCTGGACCTGCCGGTCGACATCGAGGAACGACCTGGCGCCCAGCCGCTCTCAGACGTGCGCGGCGACGTGCGCCTGCAGGACGTGTTCTTCCGCTACGCGCCCGACGCGCCCTGGACCCTGAGCGAGATCGAGGCGGAGATCCCGGCGGGGACGCGCACGGCGCTGGTCGGCGAGACGGGCTCGGGCAAGACGACGCTGGCGTACCTGGTCGCGCGCCTGTACGAGCCCGAGCGCGGCTGCGTGAGCATCGACGGGACCGACATCCGCGACGTGACGCTCGGCTCGCTCGCGGACACGGTTGGGCTCGTCTCGCAGGAGACCTATCTGTTCCACGCCTCGATCCGCGAGAACCTGCGCTTTGCTTGCCCTGACGCGAGCGACAAGCAGATCGAAGATGCGGCCCGCGCGGCGCAAATCCACGAGCTGATCTCCTCGTTGCCCAACGGCTATGACACGCCGGTCGGCGAGCGGGGCTATCGCTTCTCGGGCGGGGAGAAGCAGCGCATGGCGATCGCGCGCACGGTGCTGCGCAACCCACCGGTGCTGATCTTGGACGAGGCGACCTCGGCGCTGGATAACGAGACCGAGCGGGCGGTGCAGCACGCGCTGGACGAGCTTGCGCGCGGGCGCACGACGATCGCGATCGCCCACCGGCTCTCGACGATTCGCGACGCGGATCAGATCCTGGTGCTCGACGCGGGCCAGATCGTCGAGCGCGGGACGCACGAGGAGTTGGTCGAGCTGGGCGGCCGCTATGCGGAGCTGCTGCGCGGGGCCGACGTCGGCCTGGAGGCCGAGCGCCCCGAGGACGATCCCTCCGCCGCGCTCGCCTGAGCTAGGCGGTGGCGTCGATGTTCAGGCGCACGTAGTCGACCACCACGGGCTCGCCCAACGCCGCGAGCACGTCGTCCATGAAGCGCTCGCGCAACTCCGCGGGCAGGTGCTGGTAGTGGGGTCCGAGCACGATGTCCGAGAGGAACTCGCGCGGGTGCTCGGGCTGCTTGGGTGCGGGTTGCAGCCAGCATTCGGCCTCGGTGAAGCCTGCGTCCAGCAGCCGCCGGCGCGTCTCATCTGCTCCGGCGTAGTTCCAAGGGGGTTTGAAGCCCACAAAAGCGGCGGCGTAGGGCTCCCGCGTGAGCACCTGCTTCGCGTGCGAGCGCAGCACCTCGATATTGCCCGCTCCGCCACACTGCGCCACCAACCGCCCGCCAGGCGCGAGCGCGGCGTGCAGCCGCTGGAAAAGCAGCTCGTGGTCGAGAATCCAATGAAACGTCGCGGTCGAAAGGATCGCGTCGAACGGCCTATCCAGCCCGAGCGCGCCCAGGTCCAACTCGAGCAGGTCCAAGCAGCGCACATCGGCCTGCGACAGGCGCTCGCGCGCCGCGGTGACCATCGACTCCGAGGCATCGACCGCGACCACGTGCCCGTGGGGCAGGCGCTCGATCAGGGCTTCGGTGATTCGCCCCGAGCCGCAGCCCGCGTCGAGCACCAGCTCATCGCCCACGAGCTCTAGCCGCGCGAGGACTTCGCGTCCAAGGGCCTCCATCGGACCAGAGATCCGGTCATAACTCCCTCCATCCCACGTCCGCGACTCTGGCATACGCGCGTACGTTATCACGTATTTATTTGATGGATGATCGCCCCGCGAGCTCGGCGATCGCCCGGGAGAGCTGCCCGCCCTGCCAGGCGAGCGGCGAGCGCGCCGGTGGGCCTGCGTCCTCGACTAGCAACTGCGCGCCGGGAATCCTCGTGGCATAGAGCTCCGCCACCGCGAGCGGGTGACCGGGATCGGCTTCGTCGCGGCTGCCAACCACTAGGCTCGGCACCTCCAGAGCCCCCAGCTGATCGATCCGCTCGAACGGGCGCGAGCGCGGGACCACTTCAAGCGCATCCGCCACCGCCAGCGGATGCTCGTGCGCGCCCAGGCGCTGGCGCAGTACCCGCGCCACGGTCTCACGCCAGGCCTCGGGCACCTCCTGGAGCTCGTAGGCATCGATGAAGCCCTGCACCCCACCCTCGCGCAACCCGCGCGCCAGCGCGTCCCAGCGCGCGAGCTCCCCCACGGTGCGCGGGTCCTCGGGATCGAACGAGGGCGTGATCAGGACCAGCCCCGCGACCCGCTCGGGGTGCGCGAGCGCGAGGCGCAGCGCGGTGTGCGCGCCCATCGAGGCGCCCGCCAGCACCGCGCGCGAGAGCTCCAGCCCGTCGAGCACGGCCAGCAGATCCTCGGCCAGCAGCTCGTAGCCGTAGGCGTCCGCGGATAGCGCGGGCGTCGAGCGCCCGTGCCCGCGCGCGTCGTAGGAGACCACCAGGTGGCCCGAGCGCTCCAGCCCCCGCGAGCCCATCACCACGTAGCGCCGGGTCGCGCTCAGTCCGTGCAGCAGCACCACCGGAAGACCCTCCCCCCCGCGCTCGCCCGAGAGCGTGACGCCTGCGTGCTCGACCGCGAGCTCCGCGCCGCTGGGGGCCGACATTCCTCGCGCGGGCCTAGGCGGGTACCGCTGCGTGCGCGCGGAGCAGCTCAGCAGAGCGCTCGGGGCGCTCCCAGAAGAACAGGTGGCCCACGCCCTCGAGGATCTCCAGCTGCGCGCCGGGGATCCGCGAGGCGATTAGGCGGCCGTTCTGGACCGGCAGCAGCTGGTCCTCGGTGCCGTGGATCACGAGCGTCGGCAACCCCGCCAACTCCGGCAGTCGCGCCTGCGTGTCGTGCCTCGCGATCGCCTGCATCTGCTGCAGGATCACCGCCACCGCCACCGCGCGGCGGTTCGCGATCTCGCGAAAGCGCGCGTAGGCCTCGTGATCCGCCGCCATCGCCGGCGAGACGTTGACCTCCCAGCCCGCGCGGATCGCCTGCTCGCGCTCGCCCGAGGCCATCCCCGCCTGCAGCTTCAGCATCGTGGCTTCGGAGGCAAGCACCGAGCCCTCGCCGCCGCAGTAGGTGCAGCCCAGCGTCAGCGTGCGGATCCGCTCGCGGTGGTTCAGCGCCAGCTCCTGGGCGATCATGCCGCCCATCGAGATACCCAGCACGTGCGCGGAGTCGAGCTCCAGCGCCGCCAATAGCCCCGCGGCGTCCTCGGCCATCTGAGGAATCGTCACGGGCCCGTCGAGCTTGCTGCTCGCGCCCACGCCACGGTGGTCGTAGGCGATCAGGTCGAAGTCGCGGCGCAGGGGCTCCAGAAACTCCTCGCCCCAGCTCAACGAGGTGCCGCTCATGCCCATGATCAACAGCAGCGGCGGGCCCGACTCGTTGCCGCTGCGTTCGTAGTCCAGCTGGATCTCGCCGACCTCGACCAGGCTCATGCGCGGATCGTACTCCTAGAGCGGTAGCGCCATCTGCGGCTGCTCACCGGGCGCCCGCCGTGTGCCCTGCTCAACCGCCGGCTCGGGTACGCCGTGCGTCAGCCCTGCCACGCGCACGCCCAGCAGCCGCACCGGCCGCTGCGGCGCGTTCTCCGCCAGCAGCCGCTGTGCCACCGCGCTGACGATTTCCAGGTCACAGGTCGGCTCGGCCACGCTGCGTGAGCGCGTAATCGTGGTCCAGTCATCCAGGCGCACCTTGATCCCGATCGTGCGCCCGCGCCGATTATGCGCGAGCAGGCTCTCGCACAGTCGCTCGGTCATCGTCCGTAGCTCCTGGCGCAGCCGCTCGAAGTCGCGTACGTCGTAGTCGAAGGTGCGCTCCCGCGACTCCGAGACCACCTTGCGCGCCGCGCCTACCTGGCCATCGCTTTCAAAGCGCGCCCGGCGGCCGAGCTCGCGCCCAAGGTTCGGGCCAAAGCGCTCGATCAGCCGCTGCTCTGAACAGGCGCCCACCGCCGCGAGCGTGTCCAGCCCCAGCTCCGCCAGGCGCGCCGCGGTCTTGGGGCCGATCCCTGGGATCAGCCCCGGCGGCGAGCCCGCGAAGCGCGCGCAGGCCTCTTCGCGCGTGAGCACCACAAAGCCTGCGGGCTTCTCCGCGTCCGAGGCCACCTTCGCGACCAGCTTGTTCGGGCCGATCCCCACCGAGCAGGTCAGCCGCGTCGCGCGCTTGATCTCCGCCAGCAGACGACGCATCGCGGCCTTCGGCGAGTGCAGGCCCGTGAGGTCGAGGTAGGCCTCATCCAAACCCACGACCTCGACCCGCTCCACGTGCGCGCGCACGAGCTCCATCACCTCGCGCGAGACCGCCCGGTAGGTGGGGAAGTCCGGCGCCAGGAATACCGCCTGCGGGCATAGCCGCCGCGCCCGTGCGGCCGGCATCGCCGAGCCGACGCCGTACTTGCGCGCCTCATAGCTCGCGGTCGTCACCACCGCCCGCGGCCCCGTGCCCGAGACCACGACCGGCTGCCCCCGCAGCTCCGGTCGACG
The DNA here is from genome assembly GCA_963697725.1 of uncultured Solirubrobacteraceae bacterium. Taxonomy (GTDB): domain Bacteria; phylum Actinomycetota; class Thermoleophilia; order Solirubrobacterales; family Solirubrobacteraceae; genus Palsa-744. The sequence continues at coordinate 1,671,180 of OY969096.1, read as the reverse complement.
GGTCAGCTCGATCGAGACATAGAAGGCATCGGCATCCAGATGGGCGACGCGCGGGCTGGAGTCCTCGACGTTCATCAACTCATAAAAAATTACTCCCGAGGTCGGCGCCTGCGTCGGTCAAGTGAAACATGCCGCTACTTATGTCGCACTGCCGCGCGAGCCGATCCTGGGGTAGGCTAGGGCTCCTATGGACCTGACCTTCAGCGAGCAGGAGATCGCTTTCCGCGACGAGTTGCGGGAGTGGCTGGCCGAGAACCAGCCGGGCCCCGAGCCTACGGAGAGCGGCGATGACGCCCACTACGCCTACCGGCGCGACTGGCAGCGCAAGCTCTACGACGCCGGCTGGGCCGCCCCCGCCTGGCCCACCGAGTACGGCGGCCGTGGCGCCTCGCTGACCGAATCGGCGATCTACTTCGAAGAGCTGGGTCGCGCGCGCGTGCCGATGGCCGCAAACACGCTCGGGCTGCTGCTCGGTGGCCCCACGCTGATGGTCTGGGGCACCGAGGAGCAAAAGGAGCGCTACCTGTCTCCGATCCTCTCCGGCGAGGAGATCTGGTGTCAGGGTTTCTCCGAGCCCGACGCCGGCTCCGACCTCGCCTCGCTGAAAACCCGCGCCGTCAAGGACGGCGACGAGTGGGTCGTCACCGGCCAGAAGGTCTGGACCAGCGGCGCGCAGTACTCCAAGTGGTGCATGCTCGTCGCGCGCTCGGACTCCGAGGTCGCCAAGCACAAGGGCCTCACATACTTCCTGATGGACATGGAGCAGGACGCCGTGCAGGTCCGACCGCTGCGCCAGATCACTGGTGAAGCCGAGTTCAATGAGCTGTTCCTCGAGGAGGCGCGAATCCCCGACGCAAACGTCGTCGGCGGCGTCGGCAACGGCTGGAAGGTCGCGCTCACGACGCTGATGAACGAGCGCGCGGGTCTCGGCTTCGCGCTGCAGATCCGCCTGCGTCAACTACTCGACGACCTGATCGAGACCGCCGTGCAGCGGGGCAGCTTCGAGGAGAACGCCGACGCGCTCGCGGAGCTGCACGTGCGCTGCGAGTCGATCCGGCTGCTCGCCTGGAAGGGGCTGACCGACGTCGAGCGCTACGGCCAACCCGGCCCCGAGGGCTCGCTGGTGAAGTGGCTGTGGTCCGACACCAACCAGCGCCTGACACAACTGGCCGTCGACATCGTGGGCCCCGACGCGCTCACGCTCGGCAAGGGCTGGGGCTATGAGCTCTTGCGTGCGCGCGGCAACACGATCGAGGGCGGCACCACCGAGGTCTTGAAGAACATCGTCGCCGAGCGCGTGCTCGGGCTCCCGCGTCTGAAGGTGGCCGTCTGATGGACTTCGGCTTCACCGACGATCAGCGCGAGATCCAGCGCACCGCCCGCGACCTGCTCTCCGAACGCGCGACGCCCACGCGGGTGCGTGAGCACGCCGAGGCGCGCACGGTCGATGAGGCTCTGTGGGGTGAGTTGAGCGAGCTCGGCTGGCCGGGGATCGCCGTCTCGGAGCAGTACGGCGGCCAGGGCCTCGGCCAGATCGAGCTCTCGATCCTGTGCGAGGAGCTTGGCCGCTCGCTCGCGCCCGTGCCCTTCCTGCCCAGCGCGATCGCCGCCACCGTGATCGAGCACGGGGGCTCAGAGGAGCAGTGCGAGCGCTGGCTGCCGGGGCTCGCCTCCGGTGAGCTCGTCGGCGCTCTGGGTGCGGCCGTGGATGGAAACGCAGAGCTCGTGATCGGTGCCCCCGACGCGCAGGTGATCGTGTTGGTCGAGAGCGACGGCGGCGCTCGCGTGCTCGCCGCCGAGGAAGCCGAGTTGACGGTGATCGAGTCGATCGACCCCACCCGCTCCGCCGCCGCCGTCAGCGCCGCCGGTTCGGAGGGCGGGCTGCCCGACGGCTGCGTAGGCCTTGGCCGCGCGCTGATCTCCGTCAGCTCCGAGCTCGTCGGTGTCTGCGACCGCGCGCTCGCGATGACCGTCGAGTACGTCAAGGACCGCAAGCAGTTCGGCGTCCCGGTCGGCTCCTACCAGGCGGTCTCCCACCGCTGCGCGCAGATGCTGCTCGACACCGAGAAGGCGCGCTCGACCGCGGCCTTCGCCGCCTGGACCGCGGACGCCGACCCCGAGAGCCTGGCCGAGGCCGCCGCGATGGCCAAGGCCGCGGCCTCCGACGCTGGGCGCGACGTAACCGCCGCCGCGATCCAGATGCACGGTGGCATCGGCTTCACCTGGGAGGCCGACGTGCATTGGCTGTTCAAGCGCGCCCAGCTCGACGCCACGTTGCTCGGCGGCGCCAAGCGCCACCGCGCGCAGCTCGCCTCTATCTTGGCCGACAAGGTCAGCGCCTCCGCCCCCGCCTGAGCCTGGCCCGCGGCGCTAGGCTCGCCTGTAAAGGCGAAAGGAGCGGGAGATGGCTGAGCTGGTGCTGAAAGAGGTGCACGATGACGGGGTAGCGGTGCTCACGCTGAACCGCCCCGAGCGGCTAAACGCGTGGACGGCCGAGCTGGAGCAGGTCTACTTCACGCAGCTGAAGGAGTGTGCGGCATCGCAGGACGTGCGCGCGATCGTCGTCACCGGGGCGGGTCGCGGCTTCTGCGCGGGGGCTGACATGAACTCGCTGCAGGCGATCGGCGACGCCGCGCAGGGAGACGATGGGCAGACCGCGGCCGAGGGCCGAGCCACGGCCGAGGGCTCGGGCGGCAACGGCGCGGCGCCCGCGGAATTCGAGCACACCCCGCAGACCTTCACGCTCAGCGTGCCCAAGCCCGTGATCGCCGCGATCAACGGACCCTGTGCAGGCATCGGCCTGGTGCAGGCGCTGATGTGCGACATCCGTTTCGTGGCCGAGAACGCCAAGCTGACCACGGCCTTCGCGCGCCGCGGGCTCGTGGCCGAGCACGGCATCTCCTGGATCCTGCCGCGCCTGATGGGCCCCGCGCGGGCGCTGGACCTGCTGCTCTCGGGTCGCGTCGTGCTCGGGCGCGAGGCCGTCGAGCTGGGTCTGTGCAACCGCGCCACGCCACCCGAGACCGTGCTGGAGGAGGCGCTGGCCTACGCGCGCGAGCTCGCGACGCAGTGCTCGCCCGCGAGCATGGCCACCATGAAGCGCCAGGTCTACGCCGCGCTCGCGCAGTCGCTGTCGGTAGCTGAGGCCGAGGCAGACGAGTTGATGCTCGCCTCCTTTGGGCAGCACGACTTCACCGAGGGCGTCTCCAGCTTCATCGAGCGTCGCGAGCCACGGTTTGCGGGGCTGGCGGGCTGAGATCTGCAAACAGGGTTTAGTGGACCGACATTAAGCGCTGGAGCAGCGCGAGGCACGGCTACTTGGACGAGCCGCCCGAGGGCCGCGGGCGAGGAGTCGATCCTCCGCGACCCTCATCGATTCCGATCGACGGCGAAGGCGGCTTGATTTCCTGAGGTGGCAGCGGCTTCGGGGGCATGATGTCACTGTACCGCCAGAGCAGCCAACCAGGAAATGGTCTGAGCGATCATCAGCACGCCAACCGCACCGGACAACCACGACATACGCCTCACCCTGACAGCGTTGAGTTCTCGCAGGCCTTGATAGGCATATCCTGCCGCCGCAAGCCAACCGAGCGTATCGGCGTCTGCTTCAGCGGATGCCTGCTCGTAGAGTTCGACGTAGAGTTTTGGCGCATCGATCGCGAATTTGAGCTTCCATGGTGCGAGCAGCACAGCCGACACACCGAGGCCCAATACAAGCGCAGCCAACGCGAGCCAGCCAAAAAGTTCGAGTCCTTGCGCACGAATCGTCGCGGCGCCTAGAAACGAGGCCACGAGGGCATGCGCAGCTAGGAGCGTGCCCGTCCGCTGTCTGATTCCGGAGACCACCGTCTCCTGATCGGCGAGCGCATGACGGCCTGCGTCATAGGTGAGCTCCTCCAAACGGGGCACAGCTAAACCGTAGGAACCGATCCGGATGTTTGAGTCCGGTCACTTCTTCGGCTCAATGCGGATTCGCTGCCAGCTATGTCCGATCAAACGGACGACAACTCAGCGCGAAAGCGCACGCCGCCGATCTCGACACACGGGTCCAGCTCGCCGAGCGAGGGCACGTCGGCGACGGCGATCTCGACCAGCCCTTCGCTCTCCCCCGCGGCCACGGGCACGAAGCGCACCTCGGCGCCCTGTAGCGCCAGCACCGCATCGCCGCCGACGGCCCCGTCGCCGCTGAGCGGCACCCCCAGCACGTGTGACCAGCGCGCGGCGACAGCGGCGGGCTCGGCGACCGCGAGCGTGACCCCGGCGAGGCGCCCCGGCGCACCGCCTGCGCCGATCACGCCCGTCCACTCGGGTCCGCCCCAACGCCAGCTGCCGTAGGGCCGGGAGCCGTCGATCGAGACGATCGCCGCGCCTATGTCCGCGGGGTGCAGATGCGTCCCGGAGATGTCTGGCAAGTCGATCTCCCAGACAGTACGGATCTCGCGCTCGACGGCGCGGGCGCGCGCCGAGTCTAGATCCTCGAGGTCGAACATCACCATGTAGCCACAGTCGCCGCCATGGCGCTCGATGTAGCGACCCGCCGCGGTGTCGGGCTGCGTGGGCGAGACGATCTCAAGGAAGCAGTCGCCGAGGGCGAAGACCGCGTTCTGCAGGCCGAACATCCCGACGCCGGGGTCGCGGAAGGGCTCGCCCAGACCGAGAGCGCCGCTCAGTTGCTCGGCTAGTGGCTCGAGCTCAGCCGCGGCCAACACCGCCTGGCGCAGACGCACGCGAGGCGCAGCGTCGCCCATCGCCTAGCCCGCTAGCCGTACCGGCAGCGTCTTCATCTGGTTGAGGAAGCCAGATTCGACGTAGCTGGGCTCGCCGTCGAGGCGGATATTCGGAAAGCGCTTGAGCGTCTCTTCGAACATGATCTTCAGCTCCAGACGCGCGAGCGCGGTGCCGAGGCAGAAGTGACGCCCGCCCGCGCCAAAGGCCTGGTGCTCGGGGTTGCGTTCGACGTCGAAGTGGTCGGGATCCTCGTAGCGCGTCTCGTCGCGGTTGGATGAGACGTACCACATCACGACCTTCTCGCCCTCTTTGATCTTCTGCCCGTGCAGCTCGGTGTCGCACGTGGCCGTGCGGCGAAAGTGGGCGAAGGCGGGGAACATGCGTAGCGCCTCCTCGACCGCGCTGGGGATCAACGACGGGTCATCGAGCAGCTTCTGCATCTGCTCGCGGTCTTCCATCAACGCGCGCATCCCGCTCGAGTAGGTCGCCTTCGTGCTGTCGTTGCCCGCGGCGACGAGCAGGAAGAAGCCCATCACGATCTCGTGCTGCTCGAGCTTTTCGCCATCGACCTCGGCGTTCACGAGCACGGTCGTCAGGTCGTCGGTGGGGTTCTGGAGGCGCTCGGCGATCATCTGGTTGCAGCGCTCGAAGATCTCGGGGATGTCTTTCTCGAGCACGCCGTCGATGCCGTCGGGGTTGAGGTCTTTGTCATCACCCGCGAGCGTCGAGTTCATCAGCCGCGCCCAGGCGGCATCATCCTCGGGTGGGATCCCCATAAAGCTGCCGATCACGCGCGAGACCGCGGGCTGTGCGACCTCGCCAACAAGATCACAGCTCTCGCGACCCTCGAGCCGATCGAGCACGCCGATCACAATCTCGCGGATTTCATCCTCATGGTCGGCGATCCGCTTAGGCGTGAAGCCCGCCTGAAACAGTGCCTTCAGCCGGTCGTGCTTGGGCGGGTCCATGCCGATGAACATCGCCTGGGTCAGCTCGAGCGGGAACACGTCGGAGACCGCGGTGACGCCGGTGCCAGAGGAGTAGGTCTGCCAATCGCGGCTGACGGTGTGGATGTCATCCGCCGTGGTAACCGACCAGAAGCCGCGCTCCTCGGGGTACTCGGTGACGCCGGAGGTCCAATGAATCGGGCACTCCCCACGCATCTGCTTGAAGACCTCGTGCGGGGGACCGTCCTTCCACAGGTCGCGCTCTGCCATGAGCGTGTGGTCGAGATCGCTGCCAACGGACGCCATCAGGTCCTCCTCCTTATGTCGCGGATCGCTGTCGCGATCATACTCTGGCCGCGCAGCCAGAGCCCCTACATCTGCCCGGCGTAGAAGCCGAGCCTCGCGAGCGGCTCGACCAGCTCGTGCTCCTCGTAGGAGAGGTGCGAGAGCAAGGCGTCGGTCAGCAGATCCAGGGCGCGCTGCAACGGCTCGAAGTCCTCCGGCTGGTTGATGTGCTGCACCAGCGCAGCATCCACGGCCTCGATTGCGTCTGCGATCACCAGGTGCTCCTGGGTGAGCCGATCGATCACGGGCTCGAGCCTCGTATCGCTGCGCGCGAGATGCGGAAACACCGCGTCATCCTCGAGGCCGTGATGCTGAGCCACGGCGCGGCAGTAGCGGGCGCAGAAGGCGCCGAGCGCCCAGTCGTTCTGGCGCATCGCCATCTGGTTCAAGGCCGAGCGTGCCTCGCCGGCGCTGAGCGCGCCGTCGCGCACCTGAGCCAGCAGGTCGCGCAACTCCACGAGCTCGCGTCGCAGCATGTCGTGTACGTCGATCAGATGCTGACCGACCTGGCGCCCGGTGTCGGTGTAGAGGACCTCGGGCCCGGTGGGCTCGCGGTGCGGGCGAGTTGCCTCATCCCAGGCGGCGGTCTCGCTAAAGCGCGTGCCGTCGTCGGGCGTAGGCGTGACGCCGAGGCGCTCGTACTCGTACACACGCCCAGATGAGTCGGGCTGCTCGGACATCGGCCTACCGTAGCCAAGCGATCCCGTCCTGCCTGGATCGCCTTCGTATATTGATCGACGGTGTTGCGCGCGTGAACTATCGCCGCTTGGGAGCCGCAGGACCCAAGGTCTCGGCCCTGGGCCTTGGCTGTATGGGCATGTCGGGGATGTACGGGCCATCTGACCGGGCGGAGGGCATGGCGACGATCCACGCAGCGCTCGACGCCGGGGTGAACCTGCTCGACACGGGCGATTTCTACGGGATGGGTCACAACGAGATGTTGCTGGGTGAAGCGCTGCGCGGCCGTCGCCGCGACAGCTACCTGCTCAGCGTGAAGTTCGGCGGGCAACGGGGCCCGGATAACGCGGTGCTCGGCTACGACGCGAGCCCTGCGGCCACGAAGACCGCCCTGGCCTACTCGCTGACGCGCCTGGGGGTAGAGCACATCGACATCTACCGCCCGGCCCGACTGGATCCGGACGTACCGATCGAGGAGACGGTGGGCGCGATCGCAGAGCTCGTGCAGGCAGGCTACGTCCGCTACATCGGCCTCTCGGAGGTGGGCGCCGAGACGATCAAGCGCGCCGCGGCCGTCCACCCGATCTGCGATCTGCAGATCGAGTACTCGCTGATTTCGCGCGGGGTCGAGCAGAGCGTGCTCCCTGCCTGCCGCGAGCTGGAGATCGCGCTCACGGCCTATGGGGTGCTGAGCCGTGGCTTGATCAGCGGGCACTTCGATGCCCAGCGCGAGCTCTCAGCAGGCGACTTCCGCTCCCGCGCGCCACGCTTTAGCGGTGAGAATCGGGCTCACAACCTGGCGCTCGTGGACGCGCTACGTGACCTGGCCGAAGCCCAGGGTGTAACCGTCGCGCAGCTGGCGATCGCCTGGGTGCTGGCGCAGGGCGAGGACGTGATCCCGCTGATCGGCGCACGCACGCGTGAGCGCCTGCGCGAGTCACTTGGCGCGCTGGAGATCGAGCTCGAAGACCAGGACCTCACAGCCCTGCAGTCGGCCGTCCCCGCCGACGCCGCGCGCGGTGCGCGCTATCCAGAGCAGCAGATGGCGGTTCTGGATAGCGAGCGCTGAGCTGAGCGGCGCTGCGCGGCGTTTAGGTTGCTCTGCCGCGATCGGCGCGCAGCGCGATCAAGCCCACCGCCGCGGCGAGTCCGAGCAGCAGCGTGCCGTAGAAGAACACTTCGCGGAAGAACGCGATGACCGTGATCGCGTGAAGGTTGCGCCCGGCCGCACCGAGGCTGTCGTAGCGTTTGTCCAGCTGCAGCTGGTGCACGAGGTCGTAGAGCTGCGCGGCGATCTGAGCCCCGGCCGCGCCGCCGAGCAACGCCACGACGCAACGCGCGAGCCTGGCGCGGGGCTCGGGGCCGAGTACCCGCGCTAGGCGGAACGCACCGAGACCGCCGCTCAGCGCGCCCAGCAGCGTGACGAGGATCACGATCGCCAGTGCGCCCATCTCAGCCAGGCCTCGTCTGCCGAGACGCCGGGGCCAGCAGGAAGATCCCCGCCGCAAGCGCGAGCAGGACCCCAGACTGTGTTGCGATCGAGTAGACGGCGCTGACGAAGATGTTCGCGTCAGGTGAGATCGAGTGTCGACTGCCCGAGCCGAACAGGCCGATGTCGAGCTGCGGCTGATTGACCAGCTCGTAGATCGCGATGTAGATGTACATGCAGAGGAGACCGACCGCGGCGCCGACCAACGCGCAGACGACCAGGCCCAGCGCAATCGAGGCGGCACCGCCTGCGAGCGGGGGCGCGTACCGGTAGGTGAGGTAGGCGCCGAGCATGAAGCCGCCCAGCGCGGTGATGACGGTCAGGGCGAGCATCGGCCTACGCTCCGGACTGCGACGGCTGCTCGCCGCCGTCGCGGCGATCGTGCGTGACGCTGAGCTCGCCAACGCTCAGGCACCCGACCTCCAGCTCGGCGACTCTGAGTTGCTTGACCTCGAGCGCACCGATCGAGCCGCGCCCGATCGCCAGGCGCCCGATCGCCAGCGCACCGATCGCGACCGCGCCACCCGCGATCGCACCAACTGCGATCGCACCGACGGAGGCCGAGCCCAGGGCACCGGCCAGCCGTGCGTGAACGCGAAGGCCTCGTGCAGCACGGCGGCGGCGCATCACCGTGCGGTCGTCCCGGTAGTGGGTTTGGCCGCACCGCTCCTCGCCGTGTTTTCTTTGGCGTTCTCCTGTAGGGAGCGGCCCACATACAGAAGCATGTGGTGCAGGTGTGCTTCCAAGGTTTCCATCGTGTGGCCGCCGAGGTAGACCGCGCTGTGAGCGCTAGCGCCCGCTTTACGTAGCTGCGCCGCAAACGGGGCGTTCTCCGAGGGGTCGGCGATATCGTCGGAGGCACCGCCGTACAGGTAGGCGTGCAGCCCCTGGCGCTCGATCACCGGCCGCGCCGCGTGCAGCTCGTCTTCCAGGCCGTTGAAGAAGCCCAGCCAGCTCTCCACGACCGAGAAGCGCCGCGGGTTGCCAAGCGCCACGTTCATCGCCCCGTAGCCGCCCATCGAGTCGCCCGCGATCGCGCGGGCGCCGCGGTTCGCCTGTGTGGGCAGCATCCGGTCGATCAGGTTCTGCTCTTCGATCACGTAGCTCTCATAGCCATGCGTGCCGTGGTCGCGCCAGTTGTTCGCCCCGCGACCGCCCTGGATCATCACCGCGATCAGCGGCGGGATCTGATGCGCGGCGATTAGTCGGTCCAGCTCGCCCTGCAGCCCCAGCGCCAGGAACGCGGTTGCGGGCTGATCGTTGCCGTGCAGCAGATAGAGCACCGGGTAGCGCGCGTCCGTGCTGGCAAAGCCGGGCGGCAGGTAGACGTGAAAAGAGCCCTCACCGTCGATCGCGGCCGAGTGGTAGCTGGCCGAGTCGATCGAACTGCCTGCGGCGTCGCGGCTGTCTGTTGAGAGCGTTGGCAACGGCACAGGCGCCTTCGTGGCTTGCGCCGGCTCAGGGCTGGGCGCGGGGACCGAGGAAGATGTGCCCAGCACGCGCTCGAAGCCCCCCGGCCCGTGCAGCAGCAACAGCGCGCAGCAGGCCGCGATCAGGCCGCTGATCAGCGTCGCCAGCAGCACCAGGCGCGGGTTTACACCTTGCCCGCCGGGGCGATCTCCAGCTCCAGACGCGCCTCCCGCGGCGGCAGGCTCTAGGCGCGGGGGCAACGCGGGCACCCACGAAGGTGGCAGCGGCAGCGCTTCCACAGCTTCGGCGGCACGCCCCGGCCAGCTCCATTCGCCCGGGGTATCCATCCAGACCTGTACTCGGGTTTGCTTAACCGCGGCGGACATCCATGAGATTCAACGAACGCCGGCCGCGAAACCCAAGCTCTGCACGAACCTGCCCAAACGCGCGCAACCCCTTACGCGCCCTAACGGGTGCTCCAGACCTCACCGGTGTCGCCGAAGCCCAGCGCGTACTTAGTGGCTTCGGTCAGGTCGAATTCGCGTCCCGCGACATAGGGGCCGCGGTCGACCACGGGGACGCGAATCGAGCGGTTGCCGTAGCGCAGCGTGACCAGCGTGCCGCATGGCAGTGTCTTGTTCGCGACGCCCAGTGTGCCGCCCGTCAGGGAGCCGCCGCAGGCGAGGCTTCCGCCGCCCCCGTACCACGATGCCTCCGCGAGGCGATAGACGTTCAGGCGTCCAAGCGCGCGGTGTGAGGCCAGGTCGTAGGCGTCGCCAGCGAAGCGCACCCTCACGCGCTCGCTACCGGTCTTGCGCGGCTTGTAGTGCAGATGGAAGCGTCCGCCGGCCGCGGTGTGCGTGTGGGCGACGTCGTGCCAGCCATGCCGCCCCATCGCCTGCAACTCGACCGTGCGCCCGGACAATCCGGGGTTCAGCACGCCGGCAACGTTGACCTGGCGGCCATCCAGCACGTTCAGGCGCGCCTTGCGGACGTGCAGCGTCGTTGAAGCGGTGCGGCCCAGCGGAGAGGCGCCGAGCGACGACGCGCTCGAGACCACATCGACTACGGGCAGCGCAAGCGCATGCTGCGCCGGTGGCGCGGGTACATACATTGGAATCCATACCTCCTTGTGGTTCCACCTACGGGGTTAGCTGTCGGGCTCACGACCGGAAGCCACGCGAACAGCCGCGCGTCAGCCGGGCGTTACGTCCACATCAGTGGGCGATTCGCCCCATCCGGGCCTGTGCGGCAGCCCGGCAGTGGTTCCCCCGCTCACGGCCATTGATGGCCATGACTCGGCAGAGTCGAACAATTGTTCGTACCCTAGTCGCTCCCGTAGACGGTTTTCTGTGACGGAGCGCACAGACTGGGGTTTCCCCCAGAAGTGCGGCCCGTTGCGCAGCTCATGGCCGGTCGCCTTGTCTCCAGCAGGTGGCCCGGAGCCGGGAGCGAGATGGCGTACGAGTACGTACTAGCTACGCATACGGACCCTTCGCTCGCGCCGCACGCCCAGTATTCTCGGCGCACATCGGTGTCAAGGGGGCGCCGGGCGGACCGAAAGAAGGCTGGATGAAAGCTGTACGCAAATGGCAGGGACTTGCCACGCTGGGAGCCGTCCTGTCGCTCGCGGTTGGCGCGCTTGCGCTGGTGCCGAGCGCCTCGTTGGCGGCGACACACGCCTGCGGGAGCCACACCGTCGTGCTCGAATTCGAAAGCGAACCCGGTAAGCCCAAGACCAAATACAAACTTCCGGTCAAGCAGATCGTCACGAACGGCGTGACCTGCGCCTCGGCCTACAAATTCCTGAACGGCCTCTACACCACGAAAACCGGCAAAACACCGGAAGGCTTCAAATGCGCGGGCGGCAAATTCAAAGTGCCCCCCGGCAGCGTGCCCGAGATCTGCACGAAGTCGGGTGGCAAGAAGATCCAGTTCGCCGGCAAGGGCGGCTGAGCCACATCGCGAACTCTCAGACGGCCTGCGCGAGCAGCGTGCGGCCGTCTGAGATGTACGCCTCCACATGGGTGCGGCCGTCCTCCCAGGCGGCCACGCGGCGACGCCCCGCGGCCTTGGCCGCGTACAGCGCACGATCCGCGGCCAGCAACAGCGCCGCGGGGTCGCGCTCGGTCTCGCTCAGCGCTGCCACCCCAGCGCTCGCGCTCAGCGCCAGGCCCGCGTCGCCGCTGCGCTGAAGCTCGCGCCCGACCCGCTCGGCGAACACCACGGCGTCTTGCAGACCCACGCCGAACAGCACGACCGCGAACTCCTCCCCACCTACACGCGCCAGCGTGTCGCCGCCGCGCAGCTCGCGCCGCAAGAGCGCTGCGAAGTCGCGCAGCACGCGGTCGCCCTCCGCGTGCCCGTGACGGTCGTTGACCTGCTTGAAGTGATCTAGATCGAACATCGCCAGTGCCAGCGGCAGCTCGCTGCGCTGCGCGCGCTCTGACTGGCGATGGAACTCCAGATCGAAGGCGCGGCGGTTCAGCAAACCCGTCAGATAATCGGTATCCGCGGCCTCGACCAACTGCCCGATCACCTGCGCCACGTGTTCGGCCAGCAGCTTGACCACCAGCGTCGTCAGCGTCACCGAGATCCCCACACCCATGAACAGCCCGGGCTTCATCGGGTCGTGCGACCAGATGAACAGTGCCAGACCAAGCGTGACCCACATCAGCACCAGGTCGCCCAGCACCTCTCGGCGGGAACAGAAGTAGGCCGAGAACACCATCGGCCACAGGTAGAAGAATGGCGTCGCCTCGATCGGACGGGTGACCGCCATCAGCGTGCTCACCAGCAAGATCCCGTAGATCACCGTGATCCGCGAGACCCAGCGACGGCCGGGGCGCAACACCCACACGAACGCGGCGCCCGCCACCAGCAGCCCGGCCACGATTCTGATCGCCGGGTGATCGCTCGTGTTGGGGTCCGGCATCGGCAGCGTCGCCAGTAGCGTGGCCGAGCCGAGGATGAACATCGCCACGCCCACCCAGCGCATCAGCTCATCGGCCGCGCGCGGGTCCGCCGGTGTCCGATGGTCTGGGTCCACGAACGCGCGCAGCGCCACGATCCCGAGCTTCGAGCTGGCCATAGTGACCTCTCGGCCGCGGCCGCTTGAGGCTTGAGCCTCGTCGCGAGGGCCCGGCTATTTGCCCAGGAGACGCGCCTCGTTGACGGCGGCTTGTCAAACCGCGACAATCGGTCCATGGCCAACCCGGATCGCCTGACGGCGCTTGACTCGACGTTCCTACATCTGGAGGACAACTCCACCGCGCACATGCACGTCGCCTCGGTGATGGTCTTTGAAGGCAAATCGCCCACCCCCCAGGAGCTGGTCGATCACGTCGTCAGCCGCCTGCACCTGGTCCCGCGCTACCGCCAGCGCCTGACCTACGTCCCCTACGGCCAAGGCCGCCCGGTGTGGTCAGACGATCCGCATTTCAACCCCCGCTACCACATCCGCCACACAGCGTTGCCGAAGCCCGCCGATGAGAAGGCGCTCAAGCAGCTGGCCGGGCGGCTGTTCTCCCAGCGCCTGGACCGCTCCAAGCCGTTGTGGGAGATCTGGCTAGTTGAGCACATGGCAGGCGAACGCTTCGCGCTGATCGCCAAGACCCACCACGCGCTCGTGGACGGCATCTCTGGGGTCGACATCACCACGGTGTTGTTCGACACCGCGCCCGACCCCGTGCCCACCTCGCGACCGCCGATCCCTTGGACGGCCAAGCCGCTGCCCGGCCCTGCCAAGCTGCTCGGCGAGGCGCTGCGCGAACGCACCACCGTGCCATCGGAGATCGCGCGCGGGGCGCGTCGCCTGCTGCGCGCGCCGCGCCGCGCCGCCTCGCAGGTGATCGATGGGCTGACCAGCATCGGCGCGACCACGATCGCCGGGATCAAAGCGCCCGCTCCCGATAGCCCCTTCAACGTCGACATCGGCCCACACCGCCGCTACACGTTCATCGACGCCGATCTCCAGCAGTTCAAAGCGATCAAGGACTCACTCGGCGGGACGCTCAATGACGTCGTGCTCGCCTCGGTCAGCCTCGGCCTCGGCCGCTACCTACGGCGCGAAGGCTTCGATACGGAGGGACTCGAGCTGAAGGCGATGGTTCCTGTCTCCGTGCGCGCGGACTCCGATCGCGGCGCGCTCGGCAACCAGGTCGCCGCGATGTGGGCGCCGCTGCCCGTCGGCGTCACGAACCCCGCCGAGTCCCTACAGCAGATCACCCGCTCAATGGAGAACCTCAAGCAGTCGGGCCAGGCCGTCGGCGCGCAGGTGCTCACGAACCTCGCGGGCTTCGCCCCGCCCACGATCCTCAGCCAGGCCGCGCGCCTGCAGGCCCGCCAGCGCTTCTTCAACCTCGTGGTTACCAACGTGCCCGGGCCGCAATTCCCCCTTTACGTCCTGGGGCGTCGCCTACGCGTGCTCTACCCCGTCGTGCCGCTGGCCCAGCGCCAGGCGCTCGGGATCGCGGTGATGAGCTACGACGGTCACCTCGGCTTCGGCCTGCTCGGTGACTTTGACGCGCTGCCCGAGCTCGAGTCGATCGCCGGCGATTTGAAGTGGGCGATCGCCTCGCTGGCCCGCGCCGCGGGCGTGAGCGCTCCCGCTAAACGGCGGAGCACCAAGAAAGCCGCGCCGCGCAAACGCAAGACCGCCGCCGCGGCCAAAGCCGCCGTGCAAGACGCAAGCGCCAGCTGACTTGCGCCTGGCCCTCTGCCAGATGAACGCCACCGTCGGCGACATCGCCGGCAACGCGGAGCTGATCCGCGCCGGACGCGCCGACGCGCTCGATGCCGGCGCCAACTTGGTCCTGTTCCCCGAGCTGGCGCTCACCGGCTACCCGCCAGAGGACCTGCTGCTGCGTGAGCACTTCCTCAGCGACGCGGCCACCACGCTGCAAGCGCTGGCCGCCGAGACGCAGGGGATCGTCGCGATCGTCGGCTTCCCCGAGCGCGCCGAGGACGTCTATAACGCCGCGGCTGTGCTCGCCGACGGCAAGCTGCACGCGATCTACCGCAAGGTCTACTTGCCCAACTACGGGGTGTTCGATGAGCAGCGCTACTTCCAGGCCGGACGCGCGGGCGCCGTGATCGACATCGGCGAGCAGCGCGCGGGACTAACGGTCTGCGAGGACATCTGGGAGCCCGGGCCACCCGCCAGCGACGAGGCGCTCGCGGGGGCTACGCTACTGCTGAACGTCTCTGCCTCCCCCTACCACGCCGGCAAGGGCCTGGAGCGCGAGCAGATGTTCGCTCAGCGCGCGCGTGACAACCTCGCTTGCGTCGCCTTCTGCGCGCTCGTCGGCGGCCAGGATGAGTTGGTCTTCGACGGTCACTCCTTCGTCGTCGACCACACCGGGGCCACGATCGCCCGCGCCGCCCAGTTCCGCGAGGAGTTGCTGATCTGCGAGGTCGACCTCGAGGCCGCGGCCGCCGCGCGGCTGCGTGACTCCGGCCATCGCGCCTCACAGCGCTCGCCGCTGTCCGGCGGGGGCGGCGCGCGAGCCGCGGTGCTGCCAGGACTGGCGCTCCCCGCCAAGCCAGAAGCGGGCGAGGTCCAACCCGGTGGCCCGATCGCCGCGCTGCTGGCGCCCATCGAGGCCGAGATCTATTCGGCGCTCGAACTCGGGCTGCGTGACTACGTACAGAAGAACGGCTTCGAGCACGTCGTGCTCGGGCTCTCGGGCGGGATCGACTCCGCGCTCGTGGCCTGCCTCGCGGTCGATGCGCTCGGCCCCGAGCGCGTCAGCACCGCGGTGATGCCCTCGCAGTTCTCCTCCTCCGCCACCCAGGACGACGCCCGCGGGCTCGCGCAGGCACTAGGCGTGCGCCCCCATGAGCTCGCGATCGAGCCGGTCGTCGACTCTTACGACGCCACGCTACATGGGGAGTTCGAGGGCCTGGAGCACGACCTGACCGAGGAGAACCTGCAGGCCAGGATCCGCGGCAACCTGCTGATGGCGCTGTCGAACAAGTTTGGCTGGCTCGTGCTGACCACCGGCAACAAGTCCGAGATGTCCGTCGGCTATACGACGCTCTACGGCGACCTCGCCGGGGGCTTCGCGGTGATCAAGGACGTGCCCAAGACGTTGGTCTACCGCCTGTGCGCATGGCGTAACTCACCGCCGGCCGCCACCGGCGAGCGCGTGCCCGCGCCGATCCCCGCCTCGATCATCGAGCGCGCGCCCTCTGCCGAGCTGCGGCCCGACCAGCGCGATGAAGACTCGCTGCCGCCCTATGAGCTCCTGGATCGGATCCTCCACGGTTACGTCGAGCTACACCAAGGCCGCGAGCAGCTGATCGCCCAAGGGCTGCCGGGCGAGGAGGTCGAGCGCGTGATCCGGCTCGTCGACCTAGCCGAGTACAAGCGCCGCCAAGCCCCGCCCGGGATCAAGGTGACCGAGCTGGCCTTTGGGCGTGACCGACGTATGCCAATCACCAATCGCTACCGAGGCTGAGCCGATGCGCATGCTCGCTACCCTGCTCGCCGTCGGCGCGCTCGCCTTCACGCTGGACGCCTGCGGCGACACGCTGCAGGACCAGCCGCTTCCCCACAACACGCTTGAGAGCCTGCTCGTCGCCCCCTATCCCGTCTACTGGCTCGGGCGCTCATTTCGAGGCCTGAACATCACCGAAGCCGCGCACGACCCCAGCGGCGCTTTCAGGGTGCAGTACGGCGATTGCGTCCAGGGCGGGCAGAGCACCTGCGTGCCCGCGATTCGCGTCGTCACCTCGCCCGACAACAGCTTTGTGCCCGGGGGCACCACGCCGCAGCGCACCGCCGTGCTGCGCGGCGTGCAGGCCGTGCTCGCCCAGCACGGGCACACGGTCGAGATTCCCACCGGCGGCGTCGTCGTCGGCGTCTACGCCGACAGCGCGCGCCTCGCCGCCGCCGCCGCACACACGCTCGTGCCGATCAACGACCTCGGCGAACCCGGCGCATCGCTACCCGCGCGCCTGCCCGACACCGGCTTCGGCTCAACGCCGCTGCCCTCACAAGTGCCCTCGCCGCTGCGGGCGCTGCGCTGAGGGCTGGCTTGGCGCGTTAGCTGCCAGCGGACACGCTCAACCGGCGGCTGGCGCGGCGGCATCCTGACGAACCGGCCTGACCGCGATCGTCATGCGCGTGATCGCGCAAGTGCGACCCTCGTCGTCGGTGAAGCGTACGTCCCACACCCAGGTCGTGCGCCCGCGATGCAAGCGCGTCGCCTGCGCGTGAATCGTGCCCTGCGTGATCGGGCGCAAAAAGCTGGTGTTGTTCGCCAAGCCCATCGCCGTCTCGCCACCCGGCAGCACCGCCAGCGCCGTCGCCAGCGAGGTCATTGACTCCGCGATCGAGGCGTAGACGCCGCCATGGACAAGCCCCGCAGGCTGCTTGATCTCCTCGCGAACCTCGACCTGGGCCGTGACCTGCTGCTCGTCGTGCGAGAGCAGTTCCAGCCCATAGAGCCGATCGAAGCCGCGGATCGAGGCCGCCAGCTCGGCGGTAGTCGGCTTGCTCATCGCGGCGCCACGATAGCCTACGGGCCTCGCCCTGGTCCAAGCGAAAGCCATTGCCAGGGGTCGTAATCAAAATTCATGAGCCGACTGGACGACCTTCCCCCCGACCAGCGCGCCACGCTCTCGCTGCTGTTGCGACGGGGCAAGAGCTACGCCGAGGTCGCGACCATGCTGGACATCGACGAGCGTGCCGTGCACGATCGCGCGCACGCCGCGCTGGCCGTGCTCGCCGCGCCACAGGCACGCGCGCTCAGCGCCGCCCAGCGTGAAGAGGTCGGCGACTACCTGCTCTCCCAGCGTGGCGGCGTCGCCGAGCGGCTGGCCACCCGTACATATCTAGAGAGCTCCCCCGAGGCGCGCGAGTGGGCCAGGGCGATTGCCGAGGAGCTCGCGCCGCTCGCGGGCGCGCCGTTGCCTGCGATCCCCGACGGGGCCGCGCCCGCCGAGCCTCCGACGCGGCCCGCCGACACCCAGCCGGCTCGCGAGTCAACGCCAGTGGCAGTTCCGCGCCGCAGCTCGACCTCCCGATCACGAGTCGGCGGCGCCGTGTTGCTGGGCATCATCCTCGCCGGGGTGATCGTCGCGATCGTGCTGCTCGCCGGCGGCGGCTCCTCGCATAACTCCAACACCAGCGCCGACTCCGAAAGCTCCACGGGCGAAACCAAGACGTCGACCGGCAAAGGCTCCACCGGCACCCAGACCGCCCAGGCCAAAGAAGACAAGCGGATCACGCTGACCCCGCCCGACCCCACCAGCAGGGCGGCGGGCGTCGCGGAGGTTCTCTCCGAAGGCAACCAGTACGCCGTCTACCTCGCGGCCCAGCGCCTGCCCCAGTCCAAGGGCAAGGGCTTCTTCTACGCGGTCTGGCTCTATAACTCGCCCACCAGCTTCGAGGCCCTCAGCCGCGCGCCCGATGTCACCGCCAGCGGCAGCGTGCAGGGTGGCGCGCTACTGCCAAAAGACGCGGCTAAGTACCACACGATGCTGCTCACCCGGGAGACCGCTTCGCGTCCCACCAAACCCGGCCCCATCGTGCTGCGGGGCAGTTTCGCCCTGCACTAGCGACGGCGCTATTCGCCCAGCAGCTTGCCGGGGTTCATGATCCCGCTCGGGTCAAGCTCCGCCTTCAGCGCGCGCAGCGCCGCGCGGCCGCGCTCGCCCACCTCCGCGCCCATCCACGGCGCGTGGTCGCGCCCCACCGCGTGGTGGTGAGTGATCGTGCCACCGCCCTCCACGATCGTGCGGCTCGCTGCTTCCTTGACCGCACGCCACTGCGCGAGCTCCTCGCCCTCGCGCTGACGGGCCACGAACGTGAAGTACAGCGAAGCCCCGGTCTCATACAGGTGTGAGACGTGGCACATCACCAGGCCCGGCGTGCCGCAGTCGCGCAGCGCCGCCGCGATCGCGCCGCCCACCGCCGCGTGCAGGCGCGCCAGGTTTGACCACTGCGTCGCGGTCTCCAGCGTCTCGACCATTACGCCGTGCGTCAGCAGCTCATCGCGCAGATAGGGGGCCGAGAAGCGCCCCTTCAGCCAAGCCTCGCCCGGTGAGCGTCCCACGCTCAGGCCGCCTGCCTCGCGCACGATCTCAAGCCCACGCTCGCGGCGCGCCTGTGTCTGGCGCGGCTCGCCCTCGTAGCCCAAGATCGCCAGACACCCCTGGCCATAGCCGCGCGCATGCAGGTAAAGACGCCCGAGACGCCCCTTCACGCCACCGGTGCCAGCCAGCGCGAGCGACATCCGCGTCTCGGCCTCGTCGGAGAGCCGCGCGACCTCCGGCGTTGCTCCGCGCTGGGCGAGCGTTCGCAGCGCTTGTGCGCCCGCGGCGAAGTCTTTGAAGAAGAAGCCCTCGTAGAGGCGCTCGCGCGGCGCCTGTCGTACCCGCAGCGAAAGCTCCGAGATAACCCCCAGCGTGCCCTCGGAGCCGATCAGTAGCTGGCGCAACGACGGGCCCGCCGCGCTCGCGGGCTGCGCCGGCAGCGCGATCTCGCCGCTCGGGCTCGCCATCCGCAGGCCGACGATCAGCTTCTCGATCGCGCCGTAGCCGCTGGAGGCCTGGCCCGCCGAGCGCGTGGCCGCACAACCCCCCAACGAGACGTACTCAAACGACTGCGGGTAATGCCCCAGCGTCAGCTCGCGCGCCGCCAGCCAGCGCTCGAGCGCCGGCGCGCGGATACCCGCCCCAACCCTGACCGTGCGCGACTGCTCATCTAGCTCCAACACCTCGCACATGCGCCTCGTGTCCAGCGCGATCACGCCCGCGTGCCCGCCGCGCAGCGGCTCTACGCCACCTACCACGCTGGTGCCGCCGCCAAATGGCACCACCGCCAGCGAGTGGCGCGTACACAGATCCAGCAAAGCCGCCAGCTGCTGTGCATCGCCCGGGAACACCACCGCGTCCGGCGCGCCCTCGGGCTCACCTGCGCGTATCCGCACCAAGTCCGGATAGCCCTTGCCCGCCGCGTGCAACACGCGTTCCTCGTGGCCGTCGCGCACCTGCTGCGCGCCCACGATCGCGCGCAACGAGTCGAGCGTCGCGCGGTCGAGCGAGGAAGGCGCCAGCCGCACCGCCGACAGCGCCACCGGCGCCCGCGGCACGCCCGCGGCCCCGATCGCATGCTCCAAGAAGCTCAGCGCCTGCGGCGGCAGCCCTGGCGGGTGCTGTGGATCGCCCCAGCCCCACCAGCGCATCTGGGGTGCCGGCGCGTCCGACGTAGCCGGGTCGGGTGCAGCTGGTGGCGGAATCGGCTCGCCCATCTCCGCGTCAGCCACCGATCCGCTCCAACCCGTCCAACGCCTCATCGAGCGTCTTTGTCGCCGCCCGGCTGACCATGAAGCCACCGAAGCGCGGGAAGAAGCCCGTCAGGCGCTGATGCAGCTCGATCGTCACGAGCGTGCCCTGTGCGACGCCTTCGAGCCTCAGGTGCGTGCGCGCCTCGCTCAACAGCCGCGCGAACGGCGTCCCCTCGAGCTGCTGCTCCCAGCTCAGCGAGTGCGTCTGCTCGTCGCTATTCAGGACGCGAAAGTCCGCTCGCACCAGTTTGCCCTTCGCGGTGCGCATCACCTCCGTGAAGGCGCCACCCTCCACGTCCTCTACACGATCCACGCGCGGCCACCAGCGCGGCAGGTGATGCGGATCGCCGATCAGCTCCCACAGTTGCGCCACCGGCGCGCTCAGCGTGCGGCTGCGGCGTGCGCTTGGCATCTTCTCGACCCTCGCCCAGCGCTCAGGCGTCGTAGCTGAGCAGCGCGTGCATCGGCCGCGGCGCCAGCCGCTCACGCCCGTTCAGGAATGCCAGCTCGACCAGGAAGCCGCAGCCCACCACCTCGCCGCCCAGCGCCTCCACCAGCTCACACAAGGCCAGCGCGGTCCCGCCGGTCGCCAGTAGGTCGTCGTGCACCAGCACCCGCCGGCCGTCTTGCACCGCGTCGGTGTGTAGCTCCAGCTGATTCGTGCCGTACTCCAGTTCGTATTCCGCGCTGATCGTCTCGTAGGGCAGCTTGCCCGGCTTGCGCGCCAACACGAAGCCCGCGCCGAGCTCAAGCGCCAGCGCGGGACCCAGCAGGAAGCCACGCGCCTCGGCCGCGATCACGCAGTCGACTTCCAGCGGGCGCGCCAGCTCCGCCAGCGTGCGTACCGAGGCCGCCAACGCATCGCGGGCAGCCAGCAACGGCGTGATGTCCTTGAAGCTGATTCCCGCGCGAGGGAAGTCCGGGATCTCGCGGATCAGGCCGCGCAGGCTCTGATCCAATGCGGAGTCCGGCACCGCGGCCATCAGCGCACGATCTTGCGCAGGTCGCGCACCAGCAGCAAGTGCTTTAGGTGCGTCGCCACCGCCGCCAGGTTCTCCAGCGCCTCAACCGCCTCCTTACGCCGCTCCGGGTTGCGCGAGCGCAGCGCTGGGGCCAGGATCTGCTGCAGCAGGTTCGCCTCGCGATCCGCGGAGGAGCGGAACACGCGCAGGTTGCGCCCGCCCACGCCGTAGCGCGCGAGCTCTGCCACCGCCGCGACGATCTCACGCTCGGTCTCGTCGAAGTAGCGCACTCCGCCGCGCATCTCCCCCTTGACCACGCCGTACTCTTCCAGCTCGCGCACCAGCTTCTCCTCGGCGTGCGTGTCCTCCAGCACGTCTTCGAGCGAGTACAGCGCCCCCGTCGCCTCGCGCACGCTCACGCTCGGCCGCAGCGCTCGCATACCCTCGCGGGCCACGCGTCCCGGCGCCGGCGTGGCCTCGCCCCCTGAGCGGCCTGCCGCTAGCTCCTGGCGGATCACCCGCAGCGGCAGGAACTCGTCGCGCTGCATCCGCAGGATCGTGCGCAGCCGCGCCACATCGCCCTGGCCGTAGAGGCGATAGCCACCCGGCGTGCGTCGCGGCGTCAACAGTTTCTGATCCTCCAAGTAGCGGATCTTGGAGATCGAGATGTCCGGGAACTCCTGTGCCAGCGCCTTGCAGACCGCCCCGATCGTCAGTGACTTCTGTCGCGCCGCGCCGTCGCCCTCGGCGTCGTCTGGCGCGCCGCGACCCGGGCGCGTGCGTGCGCCCGCGCCGCCGGTCTGCCGCTCAAGCTCCTCGACGTTGACGTGTGGCGCGCGCGTCGCCATCAGCGTACGTGGAAAGTCAGCTTGTACTTGCCGATCTGTACCTCATCGCCCTCCTCAAGGCGCTGAGACTCGATCCGTGAGCGATTCACATAGGTGCCGTTCAGCGAGCCCATGTCGTCCAAGTGCCACTGCTCGCCGCGGCGGATCAGCAGCGCGTGGTCGCGCGAGACCGTCACGTCGTCCAGGAAAACCTCCGCGTCTGGCCGGCGTCCGATGCCCGTGCGCTCGCGATCCACCGCGAAGCTCTCCCCCACACGGCCGCCGCCCGCGCGGATCACCAGCGCCGGCCCGCGCGCCGTGACCTGCTCGATCTCGACCGGCACCAGCTCGCCGGTCTCATCGATTCGGTAGGTCGCCGTGACGGGCTCGCCCGCCTCCTGAGCGCGCTCCAAGAGCGCCCCGCAGCGTTGGCAGTAGTTGGCCCCCTCTGCGTTGAGGAAGCCGCACTCCGTGCAGTGCAGAGCCATCTGGCTACGTCCGACCTAGGCGGCCTGTCGGCGCCCGGTGCGCATAGCCCGCGGGCTCCGGCTGCGGCTCATCCCGCAGCGTCCCCGGGCTGGCGGTGGGCCAGAATGTCTGTCAGCTGCTGCACGTCGTCGCCCGTGATCAACACCTCGCCGCCATCGTGCTTCTTGCGCAGACGGTTCACCAGCTCGGCGCGCAGAATGTCGATCTTGCCGTGCAAGATGCGCCGCTTGTAGGACACCTCGGTCTCTTCCTCGGTCAGCTGACGGATGACGTCTTTCAGTTCTACATCCGAAAGCGAGCCAAGGTCCGGAAACGTCTCGTCCATCGTGGGCTCTCTCCTCGTACGGGCTTTCGCCGGTCCTGCACGAGAGCTTCCGTGCGGCCAGCAGGAGCGGGCAGTATAGACCAAAAGGTCAGGCTGAGCTTGAGACTATGCAGGCGTTCCTGCAGAGCACTGCGTGAAGGTCTCACGGCGGCTCAGCGGACGCGCAGCCTGAACCTGCACACGCCTAGGTCTCGCCCGCCGCGCGCGCTTCAGCGATCCCCGTGCGCAGATATAGAAAGGTCGCATAGAGCGCCAGCGCCAGCCCGATGTACAACAGCACTTCGCCGAAGCCTTCTAGCCCCACCATCGAAAAAAAGAACGCGCCCATCACCGGCGCCACCGCGAGCCGGCCCGGCCAGTTGATGCGTAGCTCCACCCCCCGGCGCAGGCCGAAGCGCCCCAGCGCCAGCATCAAGAGCTCGCGTGCCGCTAGTACCGCCAGCGCCCAGCGCGGCAGCAAATCAAAGCGCCAGCACACCACCGCGCCGGAGACCACTAGCAGCCGATCGGTTACCGGGTCCATCAGCGCACCAAGGCGGCTGTATTGACGCGTAACGCGGGCTGCGATCCCGTCTGCGTAGTCGCCCCAGCCGATCACCGCAAACAGCGTCGCCGCAAGCGCGTCCACGCCGTTTTTGCTCGACAGCGCCACCACCAGGAACACCGGGATCAGCGCCAGCCGCGTGAACCCGATCGCGTTCGGGATCGTCCACGGACGTAGCGGGCTGCCCGCCTGCGTCGCCAACGGCGCCGGACCCGAGCGATCGAGCCCGAACAGGCGC
Source organism: uncultured Solirubrobacteraceae bacterium (assembly GCA_963697725.1). Taxonomy (GTDB): domain Bacteria; phylum Actinomycetota; class Thermoleophilia; order Solirubrobacterales; family Solirubrobacteraceae; genus Palsa-744. The sequence goes on along the minus strand of OY969096.1, from coordinate 1,647,903 downwards.
GCCACCGTCAACGGCCGGCGCTCGGCGCTCGGCGGCCGCTGCGTATCTCCTACGGGAGGCTCCGCCACAGCTCGTCCACCGCTCGCAGCAGCTCCTGCCGCTCGCCGGCGAGCGGCAGGGCAGGCCCGTCCCTGCGCCCGCGGCGCAGCTGCACCTCGATCTCCCCAGACTCAAGCGAGCGGCGCCCGACCGTCAGTCGCAGCGGGCAGCCCAGCAGCTCGGCGTCGGCGAACTTCTCCCCGGGGCCGAGGTCGCGATCGTCGTAGAGCACCTCCACGCCGCCCTCGTACAAGGTCGCATACAGCTCATCCGCCGCCTCCCGCTCCGGTGTACCCGGCTTGCCCAGTGCCACCAGGTGGACCGCGAACGGCGCCAGCGCCTTCGGCCAGGAGATCCCGTGCTCGTCGGCGAACTGCTCCACCGCCGCCGCCACGATCCGCGCGGGCCCGATCCCATAAGAGGCCATCCAGATCGAGGTCTCGTTGCCGTGCTCGTCCAGGAAGCTCGCGCCCAGCGGCTCGGAGTAGCGCGTGCCCAGCTTGAAGATGTTGCCGATCTCGATCGCCGGCTCGACCGCCAGCGCCACCCCGTCGCGCGTATAGCCGCCTGCGGCCGTGCGCTCGACCCCCGGCGTGTTCAGCGCCACCTCGACGTTCGCCGCGTAGCCATCGCCCAGCACGACCTCGTCCTCGCCCGCAGGGCATGGGGCCATGTACTCGTGCGCGCCCAAGCCCCCCATCACGCCCACGTCGCCCTCCACGCGATAGAAGCGCAGCCCCGTGCGCTCCATGATCCGGTCGTAGGCGCCCACGTGCAGCGCATAGCGCTCCTCCATGCCCGCCTGGTCGCGGTCGAAGGAGTAGGCATCCTTCATGATGAACTCGCGCGTGCGCAGCACGCCCGCGCGTGGGCGTGCCTCATCGCGCTCCTTGACCTGGAAGTGGTAGAGGATCAGCGGCAGGTCGCGGTAGGAGCGCACGATCTGGGAGACGTGAAACGTGACCGCCTCCTCATGCGTCAACGCCAGCACCAGCTCCGAGCCCTTGCGGTCTAGGAGCTTGAACAGCTCCTCGATCTCGATCCGGCCCGTCTTGCGCCACGGCTCCGCGGGCTGCAGGACCGGCATCAGCATCTCTTGGGCGCCGATCGCGTCCATCTCCTCGCGCACGATCGCCACCACGCGCTGATGCACGCGCCAACCCGCCGGTAGCCAGGTCCACATGCCCGCGCCCATCTGGCGCACCAAGCCCGCGCGCACCATCAGCTTGTGTGAGATTGCCTCCGCGTCGGCTGGCGGCTGCTTCTCGGTGGGCAGCAGGTACTCGGAGAGACGTGTCACGGCGCCGAGCGTATACGGCCCCGTCGCCAAGCGCGGACTCCCGGCCCGGCTCGTTGCGGGTGGGCCGGACCGAGAGCCTGCTGCGCTACATCAGCTCGCGAGGGGATCCGCCCTCGCGAGCTCGCGTGGGTCAGATGCCGAGCAGCGCTCCCTCGAGCTCGCGCAGGCGTTCGGTGTCGCCACGAATGCCCGCGATCGCGTCGTTGTAGAGAAACGCCTCGCCCAGGCGCACGATCGTGTACGCCAGGGTGTTTGGCGCGACTTTGGAGGTGTAGCGCCCCGCCTCGAGCTCAGTCTCGATGATCCGCTGGATCGTCCCCACCATCCGCGGCTGCACTAAACCCCCGCTCGAGGTCAGGATCCGCAGCGCGCGCTCCTGCTCGTGCGCGAGCAGGGAGCGCATCCCCTGCGAGGCTGCCAGCTCGCGGTTGAAGGCGTCAAAGGTCTCAAGCAGCGCTTTTGCCCCGACGTCCGGGGTCTGCTCGCGCAGCGCGAGCAGCCGTCGTTCGCCGAGCGTCGCCAGCACCTCGCCCAGCAGCACCTCGCGCGTTTGAAACCAGCGGTGCATCGTCGCGCGCGCCAGACCCAGCTCGCGCGCAATCGCCTGTACGTCGACCCGTTCACCCGCCAGGAAGTGCTTCGTCGCCAGCGCTAGCGCCGCCTCTTGCGTCGCCGCCGGCGGGCGTCCCGGTCGGCCGGTTGCCACGCGCACCATCGTCTGACTTTAGCCGTACAGCCAGTTCGGGTCTACGGGAGCCCGCGCAGTCGTGCTCACGCCCGTTGGCGAAGCAATTTGCGCCCGCCCACGCATGCCTGCGGCTTTCCGGCCTCTGATAGAACAGCGAGCACCGACCGAACTCGACCGGACACCCGACAAGGAGCCCCCGATATGGCCTATTCCGTACCGCCTCTCCCCTACGCATACGACGCGCTTGAGCCGCACATCGACAAGGCGACCATGGAATTTCACCACGACAAGCACCACCAGGCCTACGTCGACAAGGCAAACGCCGCGCTCGAGGGCACGGAGTGGGCTGAGAAGCCTGTCGAGGAGGTGCTGAAGAACCTCGATAGCCTCGGTGAGAAGAAAGGTCCCGTCAAAAACAATGGCGGCGGGCACTACAACCACTCGCTGTTTTGGGAGAGCATGAGCCCGAACGGCGGCGGCGAGCCGTCCGGCGAGTTGGCGGCCGCGATCGACTCCACCTTCGGCTCCTTCTCCGGCTTCCAGGCCAAGCTCAAGGAAACCGGCGTCAACCAATTTGGTTCCGGCTGGTCCTGGCTCGTGCATGACGGCTCGGGCCTCGCGGTAGTCGGCAGCGCCAACCAGGACTCACCCATCTCCGACGGCAAGACGCCGCTGCTCGGGGTTGACGTCTGGGAGCACGCCTACTACCTCAAGTACCAGAACAAGCGTCCCGACTACATCGACGCCTTCTGGAACGTCGTCAACTGGGACAAGGTTGCCGAGCGGTTCGCGGCCGCCTGACGATCGCTGACACGGCGCGAGCCTGCGTCCTCGGTCGCTCGTGTGCAGAGGCACACCACGCGACCTGCGTCCTCGGCTCGCTTGATCAGCGACCGTCAGCAGCTCTTGGTAGCTCTTGCCGGAAGCCTCCTTGCGCAAAAGGGTTGCGCGAGGAGGCTTCTTAGCCCCGCTGAAAGCGTCGCCCCGCTACCGGCGAGACGGCCTCGTCCAGCGCAGGGACCGAGCCGGCACCGTTGGCCGCACTCCCGTTCGCCGGCGCCGCGCCGGCGCCCGCGGGCTCGAGCATCGACTCCAGCACCGCGGCGGCGCTCTCGTCGTTTTCGGCGGCCGCCGCTTCCAGCGCCGCGATCCGCTCAGGCGTCATCGCGGTGGCGTCCTCGTTCTCCTCGAGCCACGTGCGCGCTTCTGCCGCCGCTGTCTCATCGCGCTGAACCGTCTTGCCCGCCGCGTAGTAGCGATCGATCTCCTTGAACAGCTCATCCACCAGCTGCTCGGTCGGAACCTTCTTCAGCGGCTCACCCTTGGAGTAGATCATCCCCATATCTTTCGCGCCCGTGATCCCGAAGTCCGCGTGGCGCGCCTCGCCGATGCCGTTGACCGCGCAGCCCAGCACCGAGACCTCGATCGGGTCCTCGTAGGCTTCCAGGCGCCGCTCGACCTCCACGACCACGCTGTCCATGTCGAACTGCAGACGGCCGCACGTCGGGCAGGCGATCAGATCCGGACCGCGCTCGCGCAGCTTCAGCGCCTTGAGAATCTCCCAGGCGACCTTGACCTCTTCCTCGGCGTGGAAGGTCGACAGCGAGATCCGAATCGTGTCACCGATTCCGTCCGCCAAGAGCGTTCCTAGGCCGACCGCGGACTTCAACGAGCCCGACCACTTCGTGCCCGCCTCGGTCACGCCCAGGTGCAGCGGGTAGGGGATCCGCTGCGAGAGCAACCTGTTTGAGGCGATCGTGTTTGGCACCGAGGTCGACTTCATCGAGACCTTGAAGTTCTCAAACTCCAGGCGCTCCATCAGCTCGACGGTCTCCGTCGCCGCGGTCACCAGCGCCTCGACCGGGTTCTCGTACTCCAGCTCGCGCAGGTGCTTAGGCAGCGAGCCCGAGTTCACGCCTACGCGCAGCGGCGTACCGTGCTGCTTGGCCAGCGCGATTACCTCCGCGACCTTCTCCGGGCCGCCGATGTTGCCCGGGTTCAGGCGTACGCAGTGCGCCCCCGCTTCGATCGCCTTCAGCGCCAGCGTGTGGTTGAAGTGGATGTCCGCGATGATCGGGATCGGCGACTCGGCCACGATCGTCTTGAGTGCCTCCGCGTCCTGCTCGCGTGGCACCGCTACGCGCACGATGTCCGCGCCCGCCTCGGCCACCGTGCGGATCTGCTGCATCGTCGCCGGCAGGTTCGCCGTCTCGGTCTTGGTCATCGTCTGCACCGCGACCGGGGCACCGCCGCCGACCGGCACGGAGCCCACCGTGATCTGACGCTCTGAGGCCATAGGCTGATTCTAGATGCCGGGGGTCTACGACACCGCACGCGGCCCGCTCGCGCGCCTAGCCTCGCCGCTCGCCACCCGCGCCCGCGCGCGCCGCCACCACGATTTCTTCGCGCTCACGCGACTTACTCCCGACGCCCGCGTGCTCGATCTCGGCTGCGGAAGCATCGGCCTGCGCGCGTTGGAGCCGGAGCTCGACATCACCGGCGTGGACCTGCAGCCGCGACCCGACTACCCGGGCCCCTTCGTGCAAGCCGACGCCACCGCCGGGCTGCCATTTCAGGACCGCGAGTTTGACCTGGTCTACTGCTCCAGCGTGATCGAGCACGTGCCGCCGCCCCGGCGCCAAGCCTTCGCCGCCGAGCTGCGCCGCGTGGGTCGCGGCTTCTACGTGCAGACCCCCGCCTTCTCCTTCCCCGTCGAGCCGCACGCGCTGCTGCCCTTCGCGCACTGGCTGCCCGTCGCGCTGCGCAAGCGCTACTGGCGACTGGGTGCCGCCGGGGAGTGGGAGCAAATCTCACTGCTTCGCCGCCGCGAGGTCGAGGCGCTGTTCTGTACTCCCGCGCTGCCCGAGCGCCTCGGCCCGCTCGTCAAGAGCTGGGTCTGCGTGCGGGCCGCGAACTGAGCCGAGCGCGGGCTCAGCCGCCGAGGCGACCGATGTCGTTGCTCACGCCGTTGATCACCAAGAACAGCAGGAGCACGATCCCGATCGAGCTGTAGCGGTACATCGCCATCAGCGAGATTCGCTTGCCGCGGACCTTCTCCGCCACCGACCACAGCACGTGCCCGCCGTCGAGGGGCAAGAACGGGAACAGGTTGATCACCGCCAGCACCAACGAGATGTAGCCGAGGAAAACCAGCGCGATCCCGGGGCCCGCGACCACGGTTTCATGTGCGTCCTTGGTGATGCCAACGATGCTGCTGACTTCGTGGCGCGTCTTGGAGCTGGTAAGCGCTTTGAAGAACCCCGTTAGCGTGCCCCACGTCGCGTGCCACATCGCGCCAATCGAGCCGCCCGCCGCGCCAAGCGCGCCATAGGACTTGACCGAGCCGAAGCCCACGCCCACCAGCATCCGCTTGGCTTCCTGGCTGTAGCGCGGAAATAGCGAGAGCCTCAGCGTCCTGCCGTCACGACGGATCGTCAGGCGCACCGGGGTCGAGGCGTGACAACCGTCGGTCAGCTTGCCGCCCGCACAGGTGTGGGCGTCGATCCGCGCGCGCGCCGATTCGACCGTGACCGGGTGCCCATCGATCGCCGTGATCCGGTCGCCCTGGCGTAGCACGCCCGACGCAGCCGTGCCCTGCTCGACCGCGAGCACCGAAGTCGTCGTCTCGATCGGATTCAGCGAGGGATCGAGGTTGCCGAGCGAGGCCGAACCCGTGACGTTGCCCGTAAGCAGGATCGCCCAGAAGATCACAAACGCGATCACGATGTTCACGCCCGGGCCCGCCACGATCACCGCGATCCGCTTCCACGGCGGCTGGCTGTAGTAAGCGCGACGCGTCACCTCCGGGTCGAGGTCCTCGAGCTCTTCCGGGTTCATCCCCGTGATCTTCACGTAGCCGCCCAGTGGCAGCGCGCCGAGCGCGTACTCCGTCTCGCCGCGTTTGATCCGAGCGATCGTCGGCGGGAAGAACAGCGAGAAGCGCTCCACGCGCATCCCCACGAGCTTCGCCACCGTGAAGTGGCCCAGCTCGTGCAGCACGATCAGCGCCATGATTCCGAGGATCGTCAGGACCCAGCTCATCGGACCATCTTGGCAGGCACTCACCGCGAATCCGGCGCTCGCCCGTGCAGCCCCAGCCCGCAACCAATCGTGCGGAGCATCAATAAAAAGAGGCGAGAGCCGCTAGCTGAGGGAGAGCACCAGGCCCGAGGCCAACTCGCGCGCCTGGCGGTCGGCTTCATACAGCGACTCGAACGCGCGCACCGGTTCCGAGCCCAGCTCCGAGAGCGTCTGCTCGATCACCTCCGCGATCTCCAGGAACCGCAGACGGCCCTCCAGGAAAGCGTGGACCGCGATCTCATTTGCCGCGTTCAGCACGCACGGCGCGGTCCCGCCCGCACGCGCGGCCTCCCCCGCCAGTCGCAGACACGGAAACGCCTCCAGATCCACGGGCTCAAAGGTCAATTCGCCGATCGCCGACAGGTCCAGCGGCGCAATCCCCAGGTCCGCGCTTTCGCCGCCGTGCAGCGCATAGGAAATCGCGATCCGCATGTCCTTTGGCCCCAGGTGCGCGAGCATCGCCCCGTCCGCCAGTTGAATCAGGCCGTGCATCAGCGACTGCGGGTGCACCACTACGTCAATCTTCTCGTAGGGCGTCCCGAACAGGTGGTGGGCCTCCATCAGCTCAAGGCCCTTGTTCATCAGCGTCGCCGAGTCGATCGTGATCTTGCCTCCCATCGCCCAGGTCGGGTGCGCCAGCGCCTGCTCGACCGTCACCTCCTGAAGCTCCGCGCGCGTGCGCCCGCGAAACGGCCCGCCACTCGCGGTGATCGTCAGCCGCTCCAGCGCCCCCGGCGGCTGACCCGCGATCAGCTGGTGCAGCGCCGTGTGCTCGGAGTCCACCGGCACGATTCGTGCCCCTGTCGCCTCTGCCAGGGCCATGACCAGCTCGCCGCCCACCACCAGCGACTCCTTGTTCGCCAGCGCCAAGTCGATCCCCTCGCCCAGCGTCGCCACCGTCGGCGCCAGGCCCGCCGAGCCCACCAGCGAGTTCAGCACCAGCTCCGCGCCCGACTCCACCACCAGGCGCACCAGCCCTTCTGCCCCCGCCAGCACCTCGCCGTCGATCCACGCCTCCGCCGCGCGCGCCGCCGCCTCCGCGTCTGCCAGCGCGATCCGTCCTACCCCACAGACGCGCGCTTGGGCGATCAACTCCTCCCAGGAGCGCTCCGCCGAGAGCCCCACCACTTCCAGCTCCGGCTCGCGCGCGCAGACGTCCAGCGCCTGCGTGCCGATCGAGCCCGTCGAACCGAGGATCAGGATGCGTTTGGGCATCTGCGCAGACTATGCCCAGAATCGCCGATGCGTCGCGGGGCCGCTCACTGCTTCGGGCGCGAGGCGAGCTCCGCCATGCCCGACTCGATCGCGTCCAGGCGCGCCGCCAGCGTGTCGAGCTTCGCGTCCAGCGTCCTCAGCTCCACGCCCTGCAGGCGCTTGCGCGTGGACTCGATAAACGCCGAAGTGATCGTCGCCGTAATCACCGTCAAGAAGCCGATTCCCACGAGCATCACCACCGAGGCCACGATTCGCCCCAGCGCATCGGTTGGCACGTGATCGCCGTAGCCCACCGTCGTCACCGTTTGCACGCTCCACCACAGGCCATCCCACACGTTCGGGAAGTTGTGCGTGTCTGCGAAGTGCATCACCACCCCGCCGATCACCGTCATCAGCAGCGTGAACGTCGTGATGATCCGCGCCGCCCGGCCCACCGTCAGCGGCTTCTCCACCAGCAGCCGCCGCGCGTAGGAGTGCCCGCTTTGGGTGGGCCCTCCCGGCGCGGCGGCGCTATCCCGCTCGGCTGTCCCCATGCGTAGGACAGTAAGCGTTGCTCCTGACGCTCAGCCGAGCTTTGCTTTGAACGGTTCCTTGCCCGTGCAGGGAGAGGACCCGCCTTCTTCGACCTGGACCACGTGCATTTCAAAGAACCCGCTCACCGTGCCCGTCTTCGTGAAAGTCGCCGTGAAGCCCGTCTGCTTGGTTTCCTTCAGGTTCGCGGGCGGCGGGTAGATTTTTTCGCTCACCGGCGTGGAGGCTTTGACCTTCCCGCTCGACGGCAGCACCACCGCCGCGGTCAGTGGGCCGAACGGCCCCCCGCCTTCCGCCGCGGGGCCCGTGCAGGAGATGCTCGTGGGCGCCTTGCTCAGCGTCACGCACAGCTGCGTTTTGCCGCCACAGCGGGCGCGTTTGACCGTGAAGGCGATCTTCTGCGAGCCCACCGTGCCCTTGTAGGTACCGACCTTGAACGCGGCTGACTTCGCGGCCGCCGTGGCGCTCACGCTCAGCGCGACAACGCCCATACACAGCAGCAGCACATACTTGATTCGACCCATTCGCCCTCCTCCCCTAGCCCAGTTTGGCCGTGAACGGCACCTTGCCGCTCGCGCACGGGACGCTCGCGCTGCCGAAGACGATCGTCATGTTCAGTTCCAGGTAGCCCGTGGCGGTGCCCTTCTTCGTGAACGCCACCGAGAACACCGAGTTGCCGGGGGGTCCGACAGCCGCGCCCGGGACCGACACCAGTCCGGGCACCGTGGAGTGCGCCAGCGCCGTGCCCGCGGGCGAGAGCGCGATCGGTTTGGAGTAGTCGCCGATCTGGCTAGCGCTCGGCACCGCGCCTGTGCACTGGACTTCCGGGGAGACCGGTAGCGAGACGCACAGGTGCGAGGCGCTCCCCCCCGGCCCCGCCGCCGCGCAGCTGGCCTTCTTCAGCGTGATGTTGAACGCCACGGTCCCGGCCTTCGCCTTGTAGGTACCGACTTTGATCGTCGGTACCGCAGCATGGTGCTTCTTCTTCTTAGTGGCTGCGCCCGCGCCGGTCGTGAAGACCAAGGCGGTACAGGCCACGAGTGCCATCAGCATGATTCGACGCATCGTTCCCCCGATCTGCGCGGGGCCTCCGGCGCCGCGCGTGGTTGTCCTGAAGATCGAGAGGACCCTACATGCGGCGCTGGCGCACCTCGACCACGGAGAGGGCTTTGCCCCGCCGCTGTGCGTAACTATGCGTAGGCGGCCCAGATGTAATACCCGACCACCGCCGCGAACAGCACGGCGTCCAACCGGTCAAGCGCCCCGCCGTGCGCGCCGAACAGGCCGCCCGAGTCCTTGGTGCGGGCCTCGCGCTTCACAAAGGACTCGAACAGGTCGCCGATCGGCGCGACCAGCGCGACCCCGATACCGATCACGATCGCGTGCGTGCCCGGCAGCCATTCCTGGTAGCGCCCCGCGATCCAAACGCCCAGCACGGTGCAAAGCATCCCGATCAACAGACCCTCCACGGTCTTGTTCGGCGAGATCCTCGGCGCCAGCGGGCGTCTGCCGAACAGACGCCCGCCGAAGTAGGCGCCGGTGTCACCGAGGAAAGTGCCGACCAGGACGTCGAGCACGATCCCGAGACCGTGTGGCAAGCCTCTCAGCAGCACCGCGTGCGCGAGCGCGAGGCCAATCCAGTAGATCCCCAGCAGCGTCACCGACAGCCCACCCACGCTGGGGCGCGGCTGCAGCAACGTCAGGCCGAACAACAGCGGCAGCGCCGCGACCAGCACGAGCAGGACCTGGAACTGATCGCCATAGTTCGCCGCCAGCAACAAGCCCGCGAGCACGAGGAAGCCGGCTAGGCGCACGGGGTGGGCGCGCTCGAACATCCCGTACAGCTCGTGCATGCAGATGCAGCCCAGCACGAACAGGCCGAAGGTGAAGATCGCGCCCCCCTCGATCACCAGGAACAGCGCGACCGCGATCGCGGGCACCGCGGCGATCAGACGCGCACCGAGGTCCGAGCGCTGGCGCTCCCCCGGCTGCTGGGCTCCGACCCGCCTGCGCTTGCGCACGGCTGCTGGGCTCATCGCGCGCCGAAGCGCCGGCGGCGCCGGGAGAACTCGGCCAGCGACTGCTCCAGCGCCTCGCGCGAGAAGTCGGGCCACAGCTCATCGCGAAACACCAGCTCCGCGTAGGCGGACTGCCACAGCAGATAGTTCGACAGCCGCTGCTCGCCGCTGGTGCGGATGATCAGGTCGGGATCGTGCATCTCAGGCGCGTACAGGCAGGCGCGGAAGTCCTCCTCGCTGCCGCCTTCAAAGCGCCTGGCCGCGTCGAGGATCTCGGCGCGCCCGCCGTAGTTGAAGGCCACGAACAACGTGATCCGCTGGTTCTGTGCCGTCAGCTCCTCGGCCCAGACCATCCGCTCCACGAGCTGCTGAGAGATTCCCTCGCGGCGGCCAATAAAGCGCATCCGCACGCCCTCCTCGTGCAGTTCCGGGGTCTCGCCCGCGATCCGCGCGGAGAACATCTCCATCAGCCCCGCGACCTCCTCCGGGGGTCGCGACCAGTTCTCAGTCGAGAATGAGTAGACCGTCAGCTCCCTAACACCCAGCTCGGTGGCGTCGCGCAGACGCGCCTTGACCGTGTTGGCACCGGCGTTGTGCCCCTCGTTGACGGGCAGGCCACGGGCGCGCGCCCAGCGCCCGTTGCCGTCGGTGATGATCGCGACGTAGCGAGCATTCGGCTCGTCCGCCGCCATCAGACTTCGAGGATCTCTTTTTCCTTGGCCTTGAGCACCTCGTCGAGGTCGCCGACGCGGCCGTCGGTCAGCTTCTGTAGCTCGACCTCCGCGCGGTGCTCATCATCGGAGGAGGCCTCGCCTTCTGACTTCAGCTCGCGCAGCTGCTGCATTGTGTCGCGGCGCACGTTGCGGATCGCGATGCGCCCCTCCTCCGCGAGGTTCTTGACGACCTTGACCAGCTCGCGACGGCGCTCCTCGGTCAGCTCCGGCACCACGAGCCGGATCACGTTGCCGTCGTTTGAGGGGTTTAGCCCCACGTCGGACTCGTTGATCGCCTTCTCGATCAGCTTGATCGAGGACTTGTCGTATGGCTGCACGCTCAGCAGTCGGGCTTCCGGCGCGGAGATCGTGGCGAGCTGGTTCAGCGGCGTCATCGCGCCGTAGTAGTCCACCACCACGCGGTCGAGCAGCGCCGGGCTGGCGCGGCCGGTGCGGACAGTGGAGAACTCGTGCTGCGCGGACTCGGCGGATTTCTGCATCCGGTCGCGCGCGTCCGCGAGCAGTTCGTCGATCAAGCTGTCAGCTGCCATCGGCCTCTCCTTGAGCTGTCGAGACGAGCGTTCCCACGCGCTCGCCGGAGATTATCTTCGCCAGCGCGGTGTCGTCGTCCATGTTGAAGACGTTCAGCGGCATGTGATTCTCCATGCAGAGCGCCAGCGCCGTGGAGTCCATCACCCGCAGGCGACGCTCGAGCGCCTCCATATGCGTGATTTCGGGGATGAACTTCGCCGTGGGATCGACCGCTGGGTCAGCGGTGTAGACGCCCTCGACGCCGTTCTTGGCCATCAGGATGATTTCCGCGTGGATCTCCGCTGCGCGCAGCGCCGCGGCGGTGTCGGTCGTGAAGAACGGGTTGCCGGTGCCGGCCGCGAAGATCACCACCCGCCCCTTCTCCAGGTGGCGCATCGCGCGGCGGCGGATGTAGGGCTCGGCCACCTCGGCCACGCCAAGCGCGGACAGCACCCGCGTGTCGGTGTCCATCTTCTCCAGTGCATCCTGCAGCGGCAGCGCGTTTAGAACCGTGGCCAGCATCCCCATGTAGTCCGCGGTCGCACGGTCCATGCCCGCGGCGGCGCCCTGCATCCCGCGGTAGATGTTGCCGGCGCCGACGACGATCGCGACCTCGACGCCTGCGGCCCGGACTGCTGTGACCTGGCGCGCGACGGCAGACAGGCGCGCGGGGTCGGTACCGAACTCCAGCGACCCCATCAGCGCCTCGCCCGAGAGCTTCAGCAGGATCCGTTTGAAGGCAGGGGCCTCAGCCATCGACGCGAGAGCCTATCCCGTCGCCATTTCGCCAGGCGGTCTGGGCGGGCCAGGCGGCCGGACCGTGACCGACTGCTGAAATTGGGCGAGCGATAGCGATGGTATATACGCCGCCGTATATACCCCTGCTATCGCCGCTCGCAAATCGATACCCGCCCCTCGTCGTCCTGCTACTGCCCGACGGCAAATCGCACGAAGCGCCTGATCACGACGTTCTCGCCCGTGGTGGCGGTGAGCTCGTCGCGTAGCTGCTGCACGGTCTTGCCGTCGAACTTGGGGTTGTGCATCTCCTGCTCGAGCAGCACGATCGTCTCGTACCAGGAGTCGAGCTTGCCGGAGACGATTTTCTCGCGGACGTTCTCGGGCTTGTCGGCGGCTTCCTGCTCGTAGATTTTGCCCTCGGCCTCGCGCGCCTCGGCGGGTACGTCCTCACGGCTGACGTACTGCACAGTAGGCGTGGCGGCGATCTGCAGGGCGACGTCGCGGGCAAACTGCACGAAGTCCTCGTTGCTGGCGACGAAGTCGGTGTTGCAGTCGACCTCGATCAGCACGCCGACCTTCGCGCCGGCGTGGATGTAGGCCTGCACGGTGCCCTCGGTGGCGACGCGCTCGCCGAGGTCCTGGATCTTCTTGCCCTGCTTCAGGCGCAGGATCTCGACGGCCTTGTCCATGTCACCCTCGGCCTCGGCGAGGGCCTTCTTGCAGTCCATCATCCCGGCGCTGGTGCGCTCGCGCAGCGCCTTGACGTCCTTAGCGGAGATCTCGGTGGTACTCATGCTGCTCTATGCCTCCTTCGCGGGCTCGGTGGCCGGCGCGCTCTCGTCTGGTGTCTCATCGGCGGCCGCCGCGGGCTCGGCGGCCGGCTCTGCTGGTGTCTCGACGGCGCCGTCGGTCTCGCTTTCGGCGGCGGTCTCGGGCGGCGCGGACTGCGGGTTGGCGGGCTGGCGGGCGTCGGGGCCGGCGCTCATCGGCACGGCGGACTCGACGGCTGGCTCGCTGTCGGGGGCAACGACGGTCTCGGCGACGGGCGTCGACTCGGCCGGTGGCGCCGCGGCAGCGGCCGCGGCTGCTGCCTGTTCGGCGCTTGCTTTGTCGGCTGCGGCCTTCTCGGCAGCCGCTTTCTCGGCGGCATCCTTCTCAGCCGCGGCCTTCTCCTCGGCCTCTTTCTTGGCGGCTTCTTCGGCCTCCTGCTTGGCCTGCGCTTCGGCCTCGCGTTTGGCGCGGGCTTCGGCCTCGACTTTGGCGCGTTCCTCGGCTTCCTTGCGGGCCTTCTCCTCCTCGGCGCGGAAGATCGAGTGGCCCTCCTGGACGACCTGGCCGATGGCCTGCGTGATTAGGGCGCAGGAGCGGATGGCGTCGTCGTTGCCGGGGATCACGTAGTCGATCCCGTCGGGGTCGCAGTTGGTGTCGACCAGGCCGATGATCGGGATCCGCAGACGGCGCGCCTCTTTGACGGCGATCTCCTCGGTCTTGAGGTCGATCACGAACATGGCGTCGGGGACGCGCTGCATGTTCTTGACGCCGCCGAGGTTGGCGCGCAGCTTGGCGAGGTCGGCCTGGGCGGCCATCCGCTCGCGGGTTGGCAGCAGCGCGAGCTGACCCTCGGTCTCATAGCGTTCGAGATCGTGCAGGCGGCGGATCCGCAGGCTGATGGTTTGGAAGTTGGTGAGCAGCCCACCGAGCCAACGGTGGTTGACGAACGGCATGTCGGCGGCTTCGGCGACGTCCTTGATCGTGTCGCGGGCCTGCTTCTTGGTGCCGACGAACAGCACGGTGCCGCCGCGGTGTGAGAGCTCGGAGGCGAAAGCCTGCGCCTGATCCAAGAGCGCGGAGGTCTTAACGAGATCGATGATGTAGTTGCCACCACGCTCACCGAAGATAAAGCGGCGCATCTTGGGGTTCCAGCGACGCGTCTGGTGGCCGAAATGAACGCCGGCCTCCAGCAGCTCCGCGATGCCTACTTGAGCCACGAGTACTCCCTTTATTTATTTAATTGATGCCGTCCGGTCGGGTGTCGCGGACCCGGCTTCTGCGACGGATGTCGCTTGCCGGGCAGGGCCGCTTCCGAGGGCGGACGGGTAGACGGTTTCTGAACGACTCAGGATAGCCGCTCGGCGCGGCCCAGCGCGGTCCGCAAATCGGCGGGCAGCGGCGAATTGACGTCGATTGGCTCGCGGGTGATGGGGTGCGCAAAGGCGAGCCTGGTGGCGTGTAGGAACTGGCGCTCGAGCCCCAGGGCGTCGGCGCCGCCGTACTCGGGATCGCCGGCGACGGGGTGGCCGATGGCCTGCAGATGCACACGAATCTGGTGTGTGCGTCCGGTGTCGAGCTTCAGCCGCAGCAGCGAGTGCTCGGCGAAGGCGCGGTCCAGCTCGAAATGCGTGCGGGCCTCGCGGGCGTGGGCGCCGCCGACGGCCATGCGGGTCCGTACGCGTGGATCGCGACCGATCGGCGCCTCGATCGTGCCGCTGCGGGCGGGCGGGCGCCCGAGTACGAGCGCGAGGTATTCGCGCTCGATCTTGCGCTCGGCCAGCGCGCGCTGCAGGCGCTCGTGGGCTAGCTGTGAGCGGGCGACGACCAGCAGGCCGGAGGTGTCGCGATCGAGGCGATGGACGATCCCCGCGCGCTCGGGATCGCCGCCGCGCGCGCTGTGGGCGAGCAGCTGCGAGAGGGTGTCCTGGCGGTGGCCCTTGGCGGGGTGCACGACCACGCCGGCGGCCTTGTCCACGACCAGCAGGTGCTCGTCCTCAAAGGCGATCGTGAAGGGCTCGCCCGGGGCGGATGTCGCGGCGTCGCCTTGCTCAGACCCGCGGGAGGACATCTATGCCTCGACACGCCGCTGCGTATGGCGGGCGTGATCGATCACTAGAAACAAGGCCAACACACCGAGCGTGATGGACATATCGGCAAGGTTGAAGGGCGGCCAGCCGAGCGGCAGCTTGATGAAGTCGGTCACGGAACCGTCGCGCAGTCGGTCGAGCACGTTTCCGACAGCGCCTCCGATCAGCATGCCGGTGGGCAGCCAGATCAGCGGGTCGCGGCTGTGGTGGGCGAAGTAGAGGAGCAGCGCGATCAACGCGAGGCCGATCAGGATCGTGACGATCACGTCGCTGCCGGGCAGAAAGCCGAAGGCGATGCCGTTGTTGCGCGTGTTGACTAGGTTGATGCCGGGGAGCAGTTTGCGTTCTTCGCCCTGCGCGATCGAGTGGTTGACCGCGTGCTTTGAGAGCTGGTCGAGCGCGACGACGAGCGCGAGCACGAGCGCGGCACGCAGCCAGGGGCTCCGCATGGACGGCCTAGCCGTGGATCAGGTCGTTGACGACGACGGTGTTGATGATCTGCAGCGTGATGATCGCGAGGATTGGGCTGAAGTCGAGCCCGCCGAAGGAGGGGAGCACCCGCCGGAACAGGCGCAGGAAGGGTTCGCAGATGTCGCGCAGGAAGCCGACGACGGCATCGAGCGCGCGCGAGTAGGGCGGGCGGATGCCGACGGAGAACAGCAGCTGGATCACGATGTAGAGGATGATCAGCAGCGTGTAGACATAGATCAGCGTCGAGAGGTAGTCGGCGATCTGCGTGCGCGCGCTGGCGATCAGCATGGCTCAGCCGGCCTTCGGTGCCAGCACGGCGTCGAGCGCGTCGCTGAAGGCGGCCCGCAGCCCGGCACGCTCCAGAGCGTCGACGCCACGGGCGGTGAGCCCGCCGGGCGAGGAGACCTCGCGCCGCACGGCGACGGTGTCGTAGTCGCGTCGGCGCAGAAGCTCCGCGGTTCCGGCGAGGGTCTGCACGACGAGCTGGGCGCCCTGCTCGGCGGGAATCCCCCTGCGCACGCCGGCGTCGATCTGCGCCTCGGCGACGAGGGCGACATAGGCGGGCGCGCAGGACATCAGCCCCATCGCGACGTCAACCAGGGAGTCATCGAGCACGACGAGCGTGCCGAGCCCCGCGAACAGCGAGGCGACCTGGGCGTCGAGCGAAGCGTCGCGGTCGGGGTGCTCGCGCTGGGCGGTGTCCTCGGCGTCGCGACCCTGCACGACGGCCCCCTGGCGAACCTCGACGGGCAGCGAGGGGATGAAGCGATAGACGGGTTTGCCGGGATAGGCCTCGCGCAGCGCAGACAGCGGCGTGGCGGCGAGGATCGAGGCGACGGCCTTGGCGTGCGGCGCGACCTCGGCGGCGACTTGCGCCAGCTGCGCGGGCTTGTGACAGAGCACGACCAGATCCACGGCCTGGGCGACCTCGGCATTGGTCCTTACCGCCTGCCCGCCGACCTCCTGGGCCAGCGCCTTGGCGCGCTCGGCCACAGGGTCAGCGCAGACCACGGGCTCTCCCCACCCACGCGCGAGCGCACGAGCCATGTTGCCTGCGCCGATGAGTCCAACTTTCATACCGGCTCCAGACTAGAGGCCGGCCGAGCCCGTTGGGCCCGACTAGCTTTGATTAAAGAAGCCCTTCTCGATCAAGCGCGCCCGCTCCTCCGCGGAGATCTCGACGTTGCGCGGCGTGAGCATGAAGACCTTGTCGGCGATCCGCTGCATCCCGCCGTCGAGCGCGTAGGTCAGGCCGGAAGCGAAGTCGATCAGGCGCTTAGAGAGGTCGGTTTCGGAGGACTGCAGATTCAGGATCACGGGGATCGAGTCCTTGAACTTGTCGGCGATCTGCTGTGCGTCGTTGAAGGACTTGGGGATCACGAGGTGTACCCGGACGTCGCCGTTGCCGCGGGCGACGGCCTTCAGCTGGGTCGTGGGTCGCCCGCTGCCACGCGAGCTTTCGCGCTCGTCCTCGGCGAAGATGTCGTCGAACTCGTCGCGGCGACGACGCAGGCGCCGGACGTTGGGGCGCTCGCGGTAGCGATCCTCGATCTCGGCCTCGGGCGGGGCGTCCTCGAAGTCGTCGTGATACTCCTCGGCGAGGCCGAAGTAGACGAGCGCGCTGTGCCAGGAGTCCCGGAAAGCCATTGCAGTAGGTGCGTCTTCGCCCGCGGGGCCGATTTCCCTGCTCCCGCCGGATTCCCTGCTCATGCTAGTCATCGCCCCCGCGGAACGCGCGAAGGCGCTAGTGACGACGAGCGCTGAGCCGAGGTCGCCTCGGCGGCGAACGCGAACGTCCGCCGCCAACGCGTGCGCTAATCGTACAGCTTCGTGCCAATCCGCACGATGCTCGCGCCCTCCTCGACGGCAACCACATAGTCCTGCGAGGTCCCCATCGAAAGGTGCTCCAGCCCGTGTTGGTCGGCCAGCTCGCGCAGCGCGGCGAACCAGGGGCGACTCCGCTCGGGCTCTGCGGCGAGCGGTGGCATCGTCATCAGCCCGGCGACGGGCACGGGCGAGCGGGCGATGAACTCGCCTAGCTGCTCGGGCTTCACCCCAGCCTTGCCCTCCTCCTCCGCGATATTGACCTCGATTAGGATCCGCAGCCCAGGCCTGGCTTGCGGCAGGTAGCGCTCTAGCGCGCGCAGTGCGGAGTCCGAGGCGACCGAGTGGATCATGCGCACGCAGGGCGCGATTTCGCGCACGCGGCGGCTCTGTAGCTGACCGATGAAGTCCCACTCAAACAGCTCGCCGTGGGCGGCGTGCTTGGCCTGCAGCTCCTGCGCGCGGTTCTCGCCCACGAGCCGGATTCCGGCCTCGGCCAGCAGCGGCAGGTTCTCGCAAGCGACGTACTTGATCGCGGCGAGCAGCTCCACCGGGCGGACGCCACCCGCGGCGTGGCGGGCGGCGAAGCGCTCGGCGGCGGCGGCGATCCGCGCGCGCACGTCGGCGAGGTTCGCGGCGATCCGCTCGACCTCGAGATCCTCGATCAGGCGAGCCACGCGACCCCGGCCTGGCGTCCGGCAAGCTCGCGCTGGCGGCGGTGGGAGAAAAAGCGCTCGTCGCAGATCGTGCAGGCCTCGGCGTCGCTCACCTGCGTCACCCCCGCGGCGAGCAGCCGCTCGCGGGCGATTGCACGCAGGTTGATGTTCTGGCCCTGGCGATGTTCGGCCTGCGGCGTGGCCTGGCCGAAGGCGTCGTGGACCTCGGGGCCGACCTCGTAGCAGCAGACGCCTGCCCCAGGCCCAATAACTGCCTCGATCCGATCGCCGGGCGCCAGCTCACGCAGGGCGCGCACGCCCTGCTCGAGCACGCCATCCGCGAGGCCGCGCCAGCCCGCGTGCACCATCGCCACCGCGCCCTGGGCACCCAGCGCGACGGGCAGGCAGTCCGCGGTCAGCACCATCACGCCGAGCCCGGGCAGCGCGGTGGCGTGCCCGTCGGCATCGAGCGCCACCGCCTCTCCCCCGCTGCCGCTGCGCTCGCGCACGCGCTGCACGCTCGTGCCGTGGACCTGGCGGCTCGCGCACAGCCAGTCCAGCCCGAGCGCGTCGCACAGTCGCTCGCGAAGCTCGCTGCCGCGCTCGTGTCGGTCGCCGCGCCCAGTGGAGAGGTTGCCGTGCGCGCGCGAGCTGAACAGCACGCGCCCGCCGCCCCTCAGCTCGCAGGAAAAGCCCTCGGCGTGTTCGAGCACGTGGGTCTCGCCGGCGCGAGTCATCGCAGGAGCTCGACCTCGCAGCGCAGCGACGGGGCTCTACTCGAGCGACCGTCGGCCGTCAGCAGCGTGACATCGAGCGCCTCTGCCAGGGCGACGTAGGCGGCGTCGTACGGGGTCAGACTGTGGCGGAGCTCCCAAATGCGAGGCATCAGCAGCTGGTGCCCGACCCTGACGAGCCTGAGGGTGGCCAGGTCGTTCAGCGCCCGTTCAGAGCGCTGGTCGTCGAGTCGCCCCGCGCGGATTGCGCTTCGCCACACCGCCGCCAGCTCGAGATCAACGATTTCCGGTGCGAACAGCTGCTCCTCTCGATCCAGCCGCAGACGCGCGGCGTCTCCTTCAGGAATGTCGTCGGCGAGAGCGGGAGCCAATACCGAGGCGTCGACGACGATCACTTAGAACGTGCGTCTCGCTCGTCGCGGATCACTTTCGCGGCGAACTCCAGCGATACGCGCCCACTTCCGCGCTCCCGACCGATCCGATCGAACAGTTCCTTGATCGTCGGCTTGCTCGCCTGCTCTGTGATCTGCGCGAGCATGTATGCCTGCAAGGACTGACCTGCGGCCTCCGCACGACGCTGCAGGGTCCGATGGACCTCGGGTGGCACGTTCTTGATCTGCACGCTCGGCACGGGCCCAGTGTAGCGCCATTTTGGCGCCACTTTGGTTGGGCTACCCCTCCAGCGCGGCGCGCAGCTCTGCCTCGCGGCCCCCGCCGTCCAGCTCGCCGCCCAGCTTGCGCATCAGCGCCTGGCGCAGACGGCGCCCGACCTCCGGTCCTGCGGCGATTCCCGCGCCGAGCAGGTCCTCACCGCCAATCTCAAGCCGCACGTGGCGGATCTCCGAGAGCCAGCTTCGCGCCGCCTCGGCGGCGTCTGACTGGCCTTCGGCTGCCGCGAGCGCCGCCGCGAGCGCCGCCGCCTCCAGCGGCTCGCCGTGCGCGACCTCGTAGATCCGCGCGGGCGAGCCGTGCAGAGCGCGCAGACGCTCCGCGAGGCGCGGCGCGAGGATCGCACTGTGCACCGTGCGCTCGCGCTCCGCCGCCGGCAGCTCGAAGCCGTCGAGCAGTACCCGCAGGCGTGTCTCGTAGTTGGTCGTGTCGTAGGCACGCCCTGGTAGCAGCAGCGATGCGAGCAGCAGCACCTCAGGCCAGGCGTCGGGGTCGACCGGCAACGCTGTGAGCGCCGCGCGGGCGAGCGTCGGGTCCAGCGTGAGCGCGGGGTCGAGCGCCGCGAGCACGCCAAGCTGCTGTAGCGACTCGAGTGCCGCGACGGGGTCGGGCTCGGTGAGCGCCAGGCGCAGCTCGGCGCCGATCCGGGCGTGCGAGAGCGTCGCGAGCGCTCCCGTGGCAAGCGCCTCTGCTGCCAGCTCGGCGGTGTGTGGCTCGATCTGAAAGCCCAACCGCGCCTGATAGCGCGCCATCCGCAATAGGCGCGTGGGGTCATCGCGGAAGCTCTGATCGTGCAGCACGCGCAGCAGGCCCGCGTCCAGGTCCGCTTGCGCTTGCGGAGCCCCGCCCAGCACGCCTCGATCTGGGCCGCTCAGCGCGATCGACAAAGTGTTGACCGTGAAGTCGCGGCGCTGAAGGTCGCTCTCGGGCGTGCCGGCCTCGACTTCGGGTAGCGAACCAGGTGTCGGGTAGTGCTCTGAGCGGCGCGTCGCCACGTCGATCTCCCCGCCGGGCCAGCGCACCGTCGCGGTGCGGAAGCGCTCGTGGTTCGTGGTCTCGAATTGCTCCTGCGCGCCCGCGCCTGTGCCTGCCTGCAGCGTGGACGCGAGCTCGCGGGCGAACCCGGCCGCGTCCGCGTTGACCAGCACGTCGAGCTCCCGGGGCGTGCGGCCGAGCAGCAGATCCCGCACCGCGCCGCCGACGATTGCGATTTCACCGCTGTGCGTCTCGGTCAACACGCACAGCTCGCGCCCCCCCGGCAGCTCGCACACCCGGTCGAGCAGCGCCATCCCCTGCTCGCGTGCCTGGCTAACGCTCGCCACCGCGAACCTCCTCCCCGCGTCTCAGCCCACGCGCACGGGGATGCCCGCGTCGGCGAGGTGCTGCTTGGCCTCGGCGATCGTGTGCCGCCCGTAGTGGAAGATCGAAGCGCACAGCGCTGCGTCGGCGCCCGCGCGCAGCGCCTGCGCCAGGTGCTCCAGCTTGCCCGCGCCACCCGAGGCGATCACCGGCACGCTCACCGCCTCGCTTACCGCCGCGATCAGCGGCAGGTCATAGCCGTCGTTGGTGCCGTCGCGATCCATGCTCGTCAGCAGGATCTCGCCCGCGCCGCGCTCCACCCCCTCGCGCGCCCACTCGACCACGTCGCGTCCCGTGGGCGTGCGTCCGCCTGCGAGGTAGGCCTCCCACTTGGAGGGGTCCTCCAGGCCACCGCCCACGAACGGGTCGGCTTTGGCGTCGATCGCCAGCACCACACACTGCGAGCCGAACACCTCCGCCAACTCGTTGATCAGCCCTGGGCGCTGCAGCGCTGCGGAGTTGACCGAGACCTTGTCGGCGCCCGCGTCGAGCACCGCCTGGGCATCCTGCGTCGAGCGAATGCCGCCGCCGATCGTGAACGGCACGAACACGTCGTCGGCCGTGGCGCGCGCGAGCTTGGCGATCGTGTCGCGCTTCTCGTGCGTGGCCGTGATGTCGAGGAACACCAGCTCATCCGCGCCCTCGCGGTCGTAGTGAGCCGCCAGCTCCACGGGGTCGCCCGCGTCGCGGATGTCCAGGAATTCGACGCCCTTTACGACGCGTCCACCGTCGACGTCCAGGCACGGGATGATGCGCTTGAAGTGCACGCGAACTAAGGTAGCGCTCGCCGGGGAGACAATTCTCTCGCGGCAGGCTTAGCCGTCGAGCACGGCCAGCGCCTCGGCCACCGTGAAGCGGCGCTCGTACAGCGCCTTGCCGACGATCACGCCATCGAGGCCGAGCCCCGCGAGCGAGCGCAGGTGCTCGAGCTCACCGATTCCCCCGGAGTGGATCACGCTGCCCTCGCCCGCGGCCGCCACCGCCATCCGCGAGCTGTCGAGATCCGGGCCTTCGAGCATCCCGTCGTGGTCGATGTTCGTGAACACGAACCGCTTCACGCCGTCCTTGCCCTCGCTCCAGCGCTCGATCGCCTCCCGCGCCGGTAGCTGCGAGGCCTCGAGCCAGCCGTGCGTGGCGACATATCCGTCACGCGCGTCGATTGAGATCAGCACGTTCTCGTGCCCGTGCTCGTCCATCGCGCGATAGGGCAACTCGGGGTCGGTGAAGATCGCCGTGCCCAGGATCACGCGGCTCGCGCCGGCTTCGAAGGCTTCCTGGACCGCGAGATCCGAGCGCAGGCCACCGCCGAACTGGACCGGCAGCCCCAGCTCGCCGACGATCTTGCGTAGGTGCTTCAGGTTCGCCGGGGTGCCGGTCTTCGCCCCGTCCAAATCGACCACGTGCAGCCAGCGCGCGCCGTCCTCGGCGAACGCCCGCGCCGCCGCGAGCGGGTCCTGGTCGTAGACCTTCTTCGCCTCGAAGTCGCCCTTCACGAGGCGCACGGCGTTGCCGCCGAGCATGTCGATCGCCGGATAGAAGTTCACGAAGCGATCGGTGCGCCCGTTGCGCTCGGCTCGCGCGCGGCGATGCAGATGCTGGCGAAGTTCGCAAGCAGGCGCAGACCCGCGGCCGAAGACTTCTCCGCGTGGAACTGAACGCCGTAAAAAGAGCCCTTTTGCACCGCGGTCACAAACGGTGCGCCGTAGCTCGCCGTGCCCAGCACGTCTTGCTCGCGCGTGGGCTCAGCCGCCAGCGAGTGCACGTGGTAGAAGGCGCACTGCAGCGGCAGGCCCTCGATCAGCGGCGACTCGGGTTTCGTGAAGGCGACCTCGTTCCAGCCGATGTGGGGCAGCTTCAATGTGCCAGCGCGCAGGCCGTGGACCTCCCCCTCGATGATCCCCAGCCCATCCGCGCCGCCCAGCTCGCTGGAGTGATCGAACGCCAACTGCAAGCCCAGGCAGATACCGAGCACCGGCGTCCCCGCCGCGACCCGATCGCGCAGCAGCCGGTCCAGGCCGAGCGCGCGTAGGTTCTCCATCGCCCGTGGGAAGGCCCCGACACCGGGCACGACCAGCCCCTCGACACCGCGCAGGTGCTCCAGATCGGAGCTGACGCTCGCCTGTGCGCCCACGTGCGCCAGCGCCTTCTCGACCGAACGGCGGTTGCCCATGCCGTAGTCGACCACGGCAATCTTCACGGGCTGCTCGATCAGCGGGCTCATCGCGCGGGACGCCTCATTCGGTCAGCGTCCCCTTCGTGCTCGGCACGCCGGTCTCCGTCGGATCGATCGCGACTGCTTGGCGCAGCGCGCGAGCGAAGGCCTTGAAGGCCGCCTCGATCATGTGGTGTGCGTTTGTGCCTACTTCCACCCGCAGGTGCAGCGTCAGCTTCGCGGCGTTCGCCAGCGCGCGGAAGAACTCCTCGGTCAGCTCGTGCTCGAAGCCGCCCGTCGAGCCGGGAGGAAGCTCGGCCTCGAAGGCCGTGAAGGGCCGACCAGAGATGTCGATCGCGCAGCTGGCGCGGGCCTCGTCCATCGGCACGGTCGCCGCGCCATAGCGGACGATCCCGCGGCGGTCGCCGAGTGCCTGATCCAGCGCCTGGCCCAGCACGATCGCCGTGTCCTCGGCCGTGTGGTGCGCGCCCGTCTCCAGATCGCCGCTGACCTGCACGTCCAGGTCGAGGCGGCCGTGGCGCGCGAGCAGATCGAGCATGTGGTCGAGGAAGCCCACGCCGGTCTCGCGTGTGCCCGCACCCGTGCCTTCGAGCCCCAACGCAAGCCGCACGTCGGTCTCGCCCGTGCGGCGCTCGATGCTCGCGCTTCTGCCTGTCCGCTGGTCAGCCATCGCTGCCATTGTCGCGGATGCGCGCCTGCATCGAGCGCGCGTGCCACTCAAAGCCCTCGGCACGGGCGATCGGCACACCGGCGCTCGCGAGCTTGCCCGCGCCTTCGGGCGTCACCCGGACTTCTGCCATGCGCCGGCGGAAGTGGCGCGGCGAGAGCCCCGAGGCGAAACGGGCCGCGCCGCCCGTGGGCAGGACGTGGTTTGAGCCCACGACGTAGTCACCAAACGCCGTGGCGCTCTCGCGGCCGACGAACAGGCAGCCGGCCGCGCGCACGCGCGACGCTTGCGCCTCGACGTCGGCGCCGATCAGCTGCAGGTGCTCGGGTGCGAACTCGTTTGCGATCTGCAGCGCCTGCGGGGAGTCGAGCGCGGCCACCAGCGCGAAGGTGCCGTCCGCCGCAGGACCCTCTGCGCCGAGGCGCGCCAACACGTTGGCCAGGGCTTCGATCACGCCGGGTCCCGCGGACACCGCCACGACGAGGCTGCCCTCGCCGTGCTCGCCCTGCGCGAGCATGTCCAGCGCCGCCAACTCGACGTCGCGCTCGCCGAGCTCCGTGCCCAGCACGACCAGCAGGTCGCTGGGGCCGGCGAAGCCGTCGATCCCAACCTTGGCCGAGAGCTGCGCCTTGGCCTCTTGTACGTAGAGGTTGCCCGGGCCGACGATCACCTCCACGCGGTCGACGCTCTCGGTGCCGTATGCCAGCGCGGCGATCGCCTGCGCCCCGCCCATGCGGTAGACACGCTCCACCCCGCACAAGCGGCAGGCGCCGAGGATCGTGGCGTCGATCTCGCCCTCGGGTCCCGGCGGACTGCACACAGCCACGTCGAATACGCCCGCGGCCCGCGCGGTCACGACGCCCATCGCGACCGTGCTTGGATATGGCGCGCGGCCGCCGGGCACGTAGATCGCCGCGGAGTCCACGGGCAGCTCGCGCAGGGCGATCCGCTGGCCCTGGGGCAAGTCGACCGTGGCGTCGCGACCCACGCCCGCGTCCGCGACCTGGGCGACGTTCGCGATCGTCACCTGTAGACCCGCCACCAACTCCAAGGGCAGCCGCTTGATCGCCTCATCCAGATCCTCCGGCGCCACGCGCAGCGGGCTCGGCTCGACCCCAGAGGTGTCGAACCGCCGCGTGTAGTCGAGCACCGCGGCATCGCCGCGATCGCGCACCGTCGCGATGATCTCGCGCACGGGGTCTTCGACCGACGCCCCGTCGGGCACTAGTGAGCGTAGGTGCGCCGCCACGCCGCTGGGGCCGCCGAGGCGCTCGAGCTCGGCGATCTCGACCCGCTCGATCTGCATCTCAGGCGACGCCGGCGGCCGGGAGCGCGCGCAGCTGCTCGAGCAGGGCATCCATCTGCGCGGCCTTTAGCTTGTGCGAAACGGGGTTCGCGATCAGCCGCGCGGTACAGACCACGATCTGCTCGCGCTCGACCAGGTTGTTCTCGCGCAGCGTCGTGCCCGTCGCGGTCAGGTCCACGATCGCGTCGACCATGCCCGTCAGCGGCGCTAGCTCGACCGAGCCCTTGACCTCGACGATCTCGCTCTGGCGGCCGGTTTCCTCCAGGTAGCGCGTCGCGATCCGCGGGTACTTCGTGGCCACGCGCATCACGCCCAGGCGCCGCAGCGACTCGAGCGCCGGGTCGGGACCCGCCTTGCTGGCGAGCACCATCGTGCAGCGCCCAAAGCCCAGGTCCATCAGCTCGTATACGTCGCGGCCACGCTCGCCCGGAGAGTGGGACAGCTGCTCGAGCAGCACGTCCTTGCCCGTGACGCCGATGTCCGCCGCGCCCGCCTCGACGTAGGTGGGCACGTCGGAAGGGCGCATCGTGACCACGCCGATGTCCTCGAACAGCAGCTTGCGGTCGTTGCCCCGCAGCTCCTCGGTGTCCAGGCCCAACGAGGACAGCAGGTCGACCGTGCCGTTGAACAGCGCGCCGCGTGGGACCGCGACCGTGAGGCCGAGCGTCGAGCTCATGCCGGGCCTCCCGCGGCGGCCGTGGAGCGCAGCTCGGCCAGCGCGCCCGTGCCTCGCTCCTCCCCCGCTAGCGCCTGGTGCAGCGAGTCGACGTACAGCGCGAAGCCCACGGCGGGCAGGCTGCGTCCGAAGCGTCCCAGCAGCTCGTCGTAGCGACCGCCCCCACCGATTGGGGCACCGAGGGCGGGGTCGTAGACCTCGAACACCGCGCCGGTGTAGTAGCCGATGTTGCGCACTAGCCCCAAATCGAAGATCACGCGCTCGGCCACCTCGGGCTCCAGTAGCTCATACACGCGCCGCATGCCCGTGACCGCCTCTACCGCAGGCTCGGGGGCGTCGGTCAGCAGCTCGGGGCCGCCGCGGCGCTGCGGCACATCCAGCAGCAGTTCGGTCGCCTCGTCGGAGATGCCAGCTTCGTGCAGGCGCTGCTCGAGCTCCACGAAGTTGCGCCGCACGAGCGTTTTCAGCAGGTCCTCGCGGGCCTCCTCCGGCACGTTGAGGCTCTCCATCAGCGCCGGGAACAGCGAAGCGTCCCCCACGCCGATACGGAAGTCTTTGAGGCCCACGGCCTGGAGCGATGAACACAGCACGCTCAGCGCTTCGGCCGTGCCCTCGGGCGCCGGCGCGCCGATCAGCTCGATCCCCGCCTGCAGCATCTCCCGCAGCTGCCCGCGCTGCGGGCGTACGCCGCGGTAGGTGTGGGCGAAGTAGCAGAAGCGCAGCGGCGTCGGGCTATCCGCGTAGCGCGTCGCGACCACGCGCGCGATCGGCGCGGTCATGTCCGAGCGCAGCACCAACACCGCGCCGGTCTCATCGAACACGCGATAGGCCGGCCGCGCTTCGGCCATGTCCGCGCGCGCGAGCACCGACTCGTACTCGAGCGCCGGTGTGTAGATCTCGCCGTAGCCGTGGGCGTCGAACACGCGCCGCAGCGTGTCGGTGATCGCTCGGACCTCGCCGGTCTCTTGGGGGAGGACGTCGCGGGTGCCTGAGGGGATTGGGTGGATCATCGGTTCTTCTCGGGGAAAATAAACGGCATCCAGCCTCTTGGGTCGTGTCGGGCTCCGCTCCACGATTGCAGAGAACGCTCCGCCCGCCACGACACGTTACGGGCCGGCCATCCGGGCCGGCTGTGGCTGCGCCAAGCCTGTGCGTTGACCGGCCGGCCCAGGCCGGCGGTGCTCCTGTCGTGCGGGCTGCTTGACGCTGACTCGGACGGCCGTCCTCGCTACGCGTGGACGGGCTCTGTCGCGACGCGCTCGATCCGCGCGCCGAGCTCGCGCAGGCGCTCGTCGATGCGCTCGTAGCCACGGTCGATCTGGCGGATGTTGCCGATCTCGCTGCGTCCGTCGGCACATAGGGCCGCGAGCAGCATCGCCATGCCTGCCCGGATGTCCGGTGACTCGACGCGCTCGCCGCGCAGGCGCCGCGGCCCCGTGACGATCGCACGATGGGGATCACACATTACGATATCCGCACCCATCAAAATCAACTTGTCCGTGAAGATCAGGCGGTTCTCGAACATCCACTCGTGCACGAGAATCGAGCCCTCCGCTTGCGTAGCCAACGCGACCGCGATCGAGGTCAGGTCGGCCGGGAACGCGGGCCAGGGGCCGTCCTGGATCTTGCTCTTGAACTCGCCCACGTCTGACTGCGCTACGAGCTTCTGCCCACCCGGCACGATCACGTCGTTGCCGTCGAGCTCTGAGCGCAGCCCTAGACGCTCGAACACCAACCGGATCATGCGCAGGTCCCCCGGGACTGTGTCCTTGATCCGCAGTTCGCCGCCCGTCACCCCCGCCAGCGCCATGAAGCTGCCGATCTCGATGTGATCCGGCGCCACTTCGTGTTCGCAGCCGTGGAGTCGATCCACGCCGTTGACCGTCACCAGGTTCGAACCGATCCCCTGGATATCCGCGCCCATCTTCACCAGCATCCGCGCCAGATCCTGGACGTGAGGCTCGGAGGCAGCGTTGCCGATCACCGTCGTGCCCGGGGTCAGCGCCGCGGCCATCAGCACGTTCTCGGTCGCCATTACCGAGGGCTCGTCCATGAACACGTCCGTTGGGCGCAGACCCCGCGGAGCTTGCAGCGCGATCGTGCCGTTGCACTCGACTTCCGCGCCCATCGCGCGGAACGCGTCTAGGTGTGGGTCCAGGCGGCGGCGGCCGATCACGTCGCCGCCCGGCGGTGACATCACCGCGCGGCGGAAGCGCGCCAGCAGCGGGCCCGCCAGCAGGAACGAGGCGCGGATCAGCTCCGCCAGCTCCTGCTCCACCTCGATCTCGCGCGCCGTCGCCGCGCACAGCACCAGCTCATTCGCCCCGCGCCAGTTGACCGATACGCCCAGCGCGCGCAGGATGTTCAGCATCGCCTCGACGTCGCGGATCCGTGGCACGTTGCGCACCACTACCTCCTCCTCCGTCAGGAGCGATGAGGCCAGGATGGGCAGCGCGCCGTTCTTATTCCCGGCCGGGACCATCGTGCCGGACAGCGGGACGCCACCTTCGATGACGAACTTCTCCATGAGCTGAGCGCGTCGCCGGCGGCCCCACGGTGGGACTTTCGCATCGCGCCTGGCAAGCGTAACAGCCATCTGCGGTCAAGTTCGAGGCCCGCGGCCGGGCACCTGCACCGACGCGCAAAACCGCTACGTTTGGGTCACTGTGAGGGCCTCGCTGCGACCCTCTTCGCACACCACCCTGCAATTCCCGTTGCAGCGCGCTGGGGCCATAAACCGCTCTGGAATGCGGGTTCTAGACATGGCCTGCGATGCGTACATACGTTCGCAAGGGCGTCCGTCCGCACCCCTGCCTACCGTACGAACAGATGTTCTCATCAGAGAAGAAATCAGCGCTCGCGCAGCGCACGCTCGGCGCCCTGCGTCTCACTCGCTCGTTCCTATTGCTCGAGGACGACTATGACGTCAACTGGGAGGTCGACCTGGACGAGTCCCTGACGCAGACGCATCATCCGCACCGAGCGTCGCTGCGCGGGCCCGGGGGGCTATCCCTCCGGCGCGCGAAGCGACGGCCGGGGGCGCTCGCAAGCACTTCGCAACACTGCATCTCCCCCGTCGGGGGGTCAAGCCACAGAACGGAGGCCGTCGATGGAGCAGCGGTTGAGCGTCGTCACGCTCGGGACAAGCGACCTAAAGCGCGCACGCGCGTTCTATGAAGGGCTCGGCTGGCGTAGCCGCGCTGGCCAGGATGACGACGTGGTGTTCTTTCAGATCGGCGGCAGCGTGCTCTCGCTATGGGACCGCGCCCGCCTGGCGGAGGACAGCGGCGTGGAGCTCGGCAGCGGCTACGGCGGCGTGACGCTCGCGCACAACGTTGGCTCGCCGGCCGAGGTCGACCAGGCGATCGAGCAGGCCCGCGCTGCCGGTGGCACGATCGCGCGAGAGCCCGGTGAGACCTTCTGGGGCGGCTATTCGGGCGTATTCGTCGACCCCGACGGGCACCCCTGGGAGGTCGCGCACAACCCGCATTGGACGCTCACCGCGGACGGCAGCGTCGTGCTCGGCGCCTAGCGGAGCGTCGCAGGCGCTACGGGTCGCCGTCAGTCCTGCAGCGCAAGCGCGGCTGGTACGCGCGCGGCGAGATAGCCCGGCACGCTGAGGACGAGCAGCGCGGCTGCCGTGACAACTGCGAGGCTGGCGAACGCGGTGAGGATCGCGACCGAATGCACAACCGGGTAATTGATCACCGTGCTGAGCGCCCGATCCAGAAGTTGCTGGCCCAGTAGGCCGAGCAAGGCGCCACTCGCGCACCCGACGATCAGCAACAGCACGCTCTCAAGCAGGATCGTCCCCCACAGCTCGCCGGGTGAGAATCCCTCCAGCTTCAGCTTCGCCAGACGCGGACGGCGCTGCCAGACCATCGCGCCCATAGCCGCCGCCGTCGCCAGCACGGCGGCGGCGAGGATCAGCGTCGCGATCTGCGTAAGCCGCGCGAGACCCTGGCGCGTGAGCGCGCGCTGCTTGTCGGCGTGCTGCTCGGCGGTCTGCACCGTCAGTCCCGAGCCGGGGCCGAGCTTTCGCTGGAGCTCCGCGCGGGCCTTTGTGGGCGAGACCCCCGGCGAGAGCAGCACGTTGAATGCACTCGGCTCAGCGCTGTTCCAGGCGCGTGCGTAGTCGGCGGCGCTCATGATTATCGCCCCAGGGGCCCAGCCAATGTTCGTGGAGATTGCCGCCAGCCGGAAGCTCGAGGGACGTGGCGCGGGCAGCGTGAACGCATCGCCGATCTGCAGGTGGTGTTCGGCTGCAAGCGCCTGCGAGAGCAGGGCCCAGCCGCCGGCGCGCAGACGCCGGTCGGCCAGGCGCAGGTCGCCTTGCACCAGCTGACTCGGCGGAATTAGTGGTGCCGCCGCGGCCGGGGGCGCGATCACCCAGGTGCGCCGTTCACGCCAGTCGAGCAGCCCGCCGCGGTAGACGCGGACCGCGCGCACACCTGGCAGGGCGCGGAGCCCTTCGAGCGCGCTCGCGGGAAACGGCTGGCTCATCAGCAGGTTGAAGCTACCCGCGGGCGAGACCCACACGTCGGTAAAGGCGTTCATGTCCTGCGCCGCGTTTTCAAGGCCCTGTTGCAAATCGCCGTGGGCGCCCTGGATCGAAACGCTGCCGAACACCGCGATCGCGCCGGTGGCCGCGATCGCGATCGCGCGCGAGCGCCCCGCCCGCAGCTCGCTGACCGCTACGTGTGGAACTGCGCTCGTCACCTTCCTCGCGCCGCGCGTGACCAGCGCGAGCGTCGCCTCTAGCGGAAGCGGCAACCACAAGAGCAGCGCGCACACCAGGCCCACCATGCCGAGGATCGCCGCCGCGGGGACCGCCACCAACGTGACGAGCGCGACCGCCAAGCAGACGAACCCCGCGACCGTGCGCCGGCGCAGCGCGGTCGTGTTCGCGGCGCCACCGGGCCGCGGCGCGATCGCCGCGAGCGGGTCGTGCGAGAGGATGTCGCGCAAGGGGCTCAGCACGGCGATCGTCGCCGCGAGCATCCCCCCCACGACGGCGATTACCACGCTCTGCGCGCTGACCACCCGCGCGGAGCCGACCGTGAAGGCGGAGGAGAGAAAGCCGGGATTTGAGTGAAACAGCTGGATCGAGAGCTCGTCGCCGAGCGCGAGCCCCAACACGGTGCCGACCGCGCCCAGCAGCAAAGCGTCGAGCAGCAGCACCGAAATCACATCCCTCGGCGTGTACCCGTCGCGGCGTAGATCCGCGATTAGGCGCCGACGTTGGGCGACCGTCAACAGCATCGCGTTGAAGGCGAACAAGAAGCCGACCAGCGCGCTGATGACCGCGAACAGGACCGTCGATTGATTGCTGGCGGCGGCGGCCTTCGCGAACAGGCGCTCGTCATAGCTCGTCGAGGTCACGCTCAATCGCCCTCCTGCGAGGCGCATCAGGGCCGACTGCACCGCGGCCTGCCGGCCGGGCCTTGGCGTCACGAGGATGCGGGTCACGCGCCCCCCCAGGCCCGCCATTTCCTGGGCGAATGAGAGCGGTGCCACGACGATCGGCGTGTCGATCAGCGCTCCGATTTCATGCGCGGAGAGCTGCTTGTAGAGCGGCGCCTGGCTGACGTACCCGCCGATCTGAAGCGTCGCTTCGGCCCCGAACTTCGTGACGCCGATGCCTCGCGCGAGCGGCGCCGGCAACACGATCGCGCCGATGCCACCAAACGGGGCCAGCTTCGTGTGGCGCACGAGCGTGCCGCCGAGTCGAGTGAGGCTTTCATCTGCGCCGATCAGCTCGACCGACCGACTCCCGCGGGGGCCGACCGCGTTTGCGTTGGCTTCCAGCAGCGGCGCCGCGACCCGAACTCCCTCGACGCGGCGGACCTGCGCGAGCAAGCGCTGATCGAAGCCGTGCGGGTCGCGCGCGGTCACTTGCAGGCTCGCGCTGCCAACGATCCCGCGGGAGAGCTGCGCGACCGAGCTCGACAGGCTGCCGGTCGCGATCTGTGAGGCGAACAACAGCGCGACCCCAGCGGCGATCCCGAGCACCGCGAAGCACTCCTGCAGCAGACGCGAGCGCAGGCGCACCCGGTAGAGGTGCAGCAGGTTCGCAGGCCTCATCGCACGCGAGGCTGAGCGATCATCCGGCGCTGCCGGGCACGAACCTCGCGCCCGGCTGATAGTCGCCCAAGCGCCCGTCGCGCAGCGCCAGCACCCGGTCGGCGTAGTCCGCGGCGAGCGGATCGTGGCTGACCAACACGACGGCCACCTCACGCTCGCGACACAGCTCCCGCAGCAGGCTGAGCACTTCATGGCTGCGCTGTGTGTCCAGGCTGCCGGTCGGCTCATCCGCCAGCAGCAGGCGCGGTTCTGTCGAGAGGGCGCGGGCGATCATCACGCGCTGGCGCTCGCCCATCGACAGCGTCTCGGCGTGCTGCTGCAAGCGCTTGCCCAGCCCGAGACGCTCAAGTAGCGGCGCCACCCGGGCGTGCGCCTCGCGCCAGGGGACGTTCTTCAGCAGCTTCAGCACCGCGTTGTCGAGCGTGCTCACGCCCGGCAGAAGATCAAAGCTCTGTCGGATGAAGCCCAGCTCTGAGAGTCGATATCGCGAGGCCTCGCGCTCAGAGAGCGAGGAGATGTCGCGTCCGTCGACCAGCACCGAACCCGAGGTCGGTTCAAGCAGCGAGGCGATCATCAGCAGCAGGGTCGTCTTGCCAGAGCCGGACGGGCCGTAGAGCGCGAGCATCTCCCCGGTCGGGACCGACAGCGAGACCCCGTCAACCGCCCGCACCGTCTCGCCCCCGATCAGCTCGTAGTGCTTGACGAGCTCACGCAGCTCGAGCATCTGCGCTCCGCGTCTCGGGTCCCCTCGCAGCCGCTTGTGGCGACTGGCCCGCGGCGCTCGCGGTGGGCTCCGTCGTTTCGCCCGCGAGGCCGCGCAGCCGGAGGATGAGCAGCATCGGACCCGCGAGCGGCCCCAGCGAGTCGCGTACGCTGCGCGCGACCGCCGCGACACTCGCCGCCGAGGCCTCTGGCGCCGCGAGATAGCTGCAGGCCATCGCGGTCACCAGCAGCACGTGGCGCCTGCCGCGCGGGAGCGCGCGGGCCGCGTCTAGCGATGCGAGGGTGAGATGCTGCAGCCCAGTGGCGGCCTGCTCGCGCGAGGAGTAGCAGTCCAGCAGGCGCAGCTGACCCGTGGCCGCGTCCTCGGCCTCGTCCACGAGGCTGTCGAGCAGCGAGTGCAGCGCACCGATCGTGGGAAAATAGCCAGCCTCGATCGCAACGACATCGCGCTCGGCGAGCATCGGTGAGGCCGCGGCTGCGATCAGCGCATTCACGCCGAGTGAGGAGCCCGCGGCCGCGGTCAGCTCCCACCACTCGAACCTCCCTCCCGAAGTGGGCAGTCCGCGCGCCCAGTGCTCGAGCTGCTCGCGCGGGCCGAGGCTGAGACTCTGAAAGTCGATGATCCGCGCGGCCAGGCGACGCGCGGGTAGAGCCACCATCCCCCACGACGGCAGCCGCATGACCGCCCCGTTGCAGGCCGCGGTCATCTCGGCGAGATAACCCCCATCATCCGATACGCCTGCCGTCGCATCAGCGGGCTCGGGCCCTACGCCTTGACTCCATGCCGGGTCCTCGGGATCGCCCTGATCGCCACCGCTGCCCAGTGCGAGCCCAAGCACCTGGTGTCCGCGTCGGGCCTCGCCAACCGGGTCGGCACTCGGCTGCTCGGCCAGCATGTCGGCGTGGTTGTAGAGCGCCTGGAAAGCGACCAGCGCCCGCACCGTGTCACGACGCCGTCGGCGGGGGACAAACGTGGCGAACGCCGCGGCGCCTTCCATATTGCTGCGCTTGGCCAGTGCATCCAGGGCGATTCGGCGGAGCCCCGGGTCTGGGATCTGCGAGGCGCGGCCGCGCCAATCACGTAGCTCGCGGCGGACTTGCGGGAACACTATGAGCCAGTAGCGTAGGGCAGCGCCGAGGAACGTCGAGACGGACAACACACGCTCGACCTGGCGGCTGAGGGCTGCTCGCAAGGCTCGCGCTCTCCGATTGGTGCTAGTGCGTCCGATTGGGACGCTTCGCGGGCGATTTCCGAGGCGGCGGGCACGGGACCGAGTTTTGCGCGGTCGTGCTGGTCCCGTCGGCGAAGGAGAATGCTGCCGAGAAGGCAAAGCCACCGCGCGGGCAGCGCAACGGCAACGACACGCCGGTCGGGTGGAAGCTGATCGTGCGACCGTGCTTGCGTTCGTAGTAGGTCAGATGCGCGGGGCCGATCGTCGTACGCACGCTGACGATCGAAACCGGTGGTCCCGCAGTCACGCTCGGGACAAGCGGGATCGTGGCGTTCAGGCTGCCGCCAAGCGTCTGGGACCCGGCGATCAATTCACCCTCAAAGACCAGCTGCGCGGAGACGGGTTCGCGTCCGTCGGCGTAGAACAGGACGACGATGTTGCCGTTGTGCGGAGGTCCCATCAGCGCCTGGATATCGGGGATCTCATGGCCCGAGGTTTCCCCGAACGGCACTTCGACATACGCGCTGCCAAAGCCAAGGCGTGAGTTGGGTGGACAGCCGGCCAGGCCCTGTTCCAGGAGTCGTGCCGGCTGACAGATCGCCAGGCCCAGCGTCGTCGTCAGATAGTTGATCCCAGCCGGCAGCTTCAGGCTCACGCTTTGCAGCGGTGGCGGCACGGCGCCGCCCGGGCCCGCGATATCGAAGCCGAAGCCGATCGTCGTGCTGGCGCCAAGGCGGTTGGGGGAAAACGACGTCTTGAGGACGACCGTCGGGCTCGCCGGCGAAGCCGCCGCGCTGGCCGCGCAGGACAGGCCTACCGACACCGCGAGCGTGACGCCGAGGGCAATCAGCCTCCGGGTCGAACCTGTGTACATACTCACTGTCGATCTCGCGTCTATGTCGACAGCGGTCCGCTCAGCTGGACCACCACCGCGTCGTCTCTACGCTGGATGGTCCCGGTGAACCGCAGGGAGGAGGCCCGGGCGCGCGCATACTTGCCGCTGCCCGAGGTGATCCTCAGCGTTCCCGCGAAGACTGCGTAACCGCCTTCGACGTGGTAGCTCGCCGAGCCGCTGCCCGAAAGCGAGCCGCTACGGGGATAGATATTGACTTCTGCTGTCACCCGACTGTTCGACACGAGGTGCAGATGGATGTACATCGAGCCGGTGATCGTGCCCGATGTGGTGCCTCGCTCGTTGAGCGTGAAGCCCTTCTTGCTTGTCAGGCGTAGATGCCCGGTCTCGTTCAGCGAGACAGTGCCGGCGATTTTCGCGGAAGCCTGAGCGGCGTCTGCCGCGCCCGGGACTCCTACACCTAGCGCAGCGCAGATCAGCGAGGCCGCGAGCAGGCTCGCCATGAACAGGCCAGCGCCATATCTCAAGCCCCTGAGTCCCGCGACCCGTCGCCTCGCGACCGACCGCGAACGCACGACTACTGCCACCGCTCCTGTACCCATAACGCCCATGCTCATTCCCCTCTCGCGACGCGGTGACGATGACGCACGCCACCCACCTCTATCACTATCGCGGATGGCGGAGACATGTTCCACGGGCGTCTCCTACTCACTCGGTCGCCACCCCCTCTTCAGACACCCGCCACGTGCATGTGAAGCCCTGTCAAATCATTCCGAATCTGGAACGACGACGGGCCACCCTGGGGCGGCCCGTGTCATGAAATAAACCGGCGGCGTCCTACTCTCCCAGGCCCTTGCGGGCCAAGTACCATCGGCGCTGAGGGGCTTAACTGCTCTGTTCGGAATGGGAAGAGGTGTTTCCCCCTCGCCAAAGCCACCGGAAAAAGGCGAGAGACCTGCCTCTTCGGTCCTTCAAAACTACACAGCGCCACACGGGTACCACTAAAAAAATCCGTCAAGCCCTCGACCCATTAGTACCAGTCTCCTACGAACGTCACCGTTCTTCCAGATCTGGCCTATCAACCTGGTGGTCTACCAGGGGTCTTACTCCCTCTAGGGGATGGGAGAACTCATCTTGAGGCCGGCTTCCCGCTTAGATGCTTTCAGCGGTTATCCGATCCACACGTAGCTAGCCTGCAATGCCCTTGGCAGGACAACAGATACACCAGAGGTGCGTTCATCCCGGTCCTCTCGTACTAGGGACAAATCCTCTCAATTCTCCAACGCCCACGGCAGATAGGGACCGACAGATTTGTTACCACCGGCTCTCCAACGGAGCCGCGTGGGCCAGGTCATTTCTGCCTGGCTCTGCATGTCGCCATGCAGCTCGGACTATATCTTCACAGAGGCATCACTCTCTGTGTTCGGCGTATAGTCTCTGAGGATTCCGATCACTTTGATCGGTCTTTCCTGCTGATTGTCCGCACCGAACGCATTATTACTGCCTCAGTGAGGCGAGTAGCGTCGGATTCTCGGGTTTTCCAGCATATAGCCGAATTTATAGACAGCAACGGTTAACTTACTGTCTCACGACGTTCTGAACCCAGCTCGCGTACCGCTTTAATGGGCGAACAGCCCAACCCTTGGGAGCAACTCCACCCCCAGGATGCGACGAGCCGACATCGAGGTGCCAAACCGGGCCGTCGATGTGGACTCTTGGGCCCGATAAGCCTGTTATCCCCGGAGTACCTTTTATCCGTTGAGCGACGGCACTTCCACTTGCTACCGCCGGATCACTAAGACCTGCTTTCGCACCTGCTCGACTTGTCAGTCTCGCAGTCAAGCTCCCTTACTACCTTTACGCTCTACGCACGATTTCCGGCCGTGCTGAGGGAACCTTTGTGCGCCTCCGTTACATTTTGGGAGGCGACCGCCCCAGTCAAACTACCCGCCTGGAACTGTCCAGCACCCGGATTCACGGAATGCTGTTAGAAATCCAATACACCAAGGGTGGTATCTCAAGGTTGGCTCCACGCTAGCCGCAACCAGCGCTTCAAAGCCTCCCACCTATCCTGAGCGAAATGCACCGAACTCCAATACCAAGTTGTAGTAAAGGTTCACGGGGTCTTTCCGTCTAGCCGCGGGTACTCGGCATCTTCACCGAGACTGCAATTTCACCGAGCTCCTCGTTGAGACAGCGCTGAAGTCGTTACGCCATTCGTGCAGGTCGGAACTTACCCGACAAGGAATTTCGCTACCTTAGGACCGTTCCTTCTGTTACTACCTGCGCACTCCGCGCAGGCGGGCCGGACATTTCTGCCGACCTCTCATGGTCGCCCATGAGAGCGGACTATCTCATCTCGGGACCGCTCTAGGTCCACGAGCCCGGCGTATAGTCTCTGAGGATTCCATCCATCCGATGACTTCTCTTCCCACCACGGTTCATCCGTTCCCGGAGAGCAAGAACCTTGTGGTAGTCCTGGTCGCTGACTGAACCTTTCGAGAGCAGGCAAACTGCCTCTCTCCAGAGTCCATAGTCGACTGCCTTCGCTCCTACAACCGGAAACCGGTAGAAGAAGGGCACGATGCGGCCCTGAAGATCAGCCTTGCGGTTGACCTCCCAGTACCAGCCATCGTTGCCGGCTCGCCGCATGTTCCCGCAGCCGAGGGTCTCCCTAAAGAGATCCAGCGGCTCGCGATCGTGCTGCGAGACGTTGAAGGCGGCTGAGAGTCTGAAGCCCCGTGGTGAACTACCGCGCTTGCGGCAGACGACCATGAAGCTCGCCTCTCCCATAGCGAATCCGGACAAGAAGCTACCGAGCGAGGCCGGTATGGCCCCTATGGATGGCCTTTCCTGCTGATTGTCCGCACCCGACACATTTTCACGGTACCGCCCACTTGGGACGGTATTCGTAGCGCGGGATACTCGGATGTTCCAGCATATAGCCAGGTTTTACAACTACCTCGGTCAACTGATAGTTACGGCCGCCGTTTACCGGGGCTTAGCTTCGCTGCTTCGAACCGAAGTCCTAACAACTCCACGTAACCTTCCGGCACCGGGCAGGCGTCAGCCCCTATACGTCGTCTTACGACTTAGCAGAGACCTGTGTTTTTGGTAAACAGTCGCTTCAGCCTATTCACTGCGGCCCTCTCGGGCTCCACGCGTAAAGCGCTTCACCCTACTAGGGCGCCCCTTATCCCGAAGTTACGGGGCGATTTTGCCGAGTTCCTTAACGAGGGTTATCTCGATCACCTTAGTATTCTCTACTTGCCCACCTGTGTCGGTTTTGGTACGGGCACGCGCTTCCTCCCTAGAGGATTTTCTTGGAGGTATGGCGTCGGGGACTCGCCGGCTTATTGCCAGCTGGCATCGCACCTCAGGTTATGCAGTCCCGCATTTAACAAGGACCGCCCCTACATGCTTACCCCAGGACAACCATCGCCTGGGTTCCCTTAGCCTTCCTCGTCCCCCCATCGGTCAAACGGAAGCGACGTGGTACAGGAATATCAACCTGTTAGCCATCGACTACGCCTTTCGGCCTCGCCTTAGGTCCCGACTAACCCTGAGCAGACGAACTTTACTCAGGAATCCTTGGGCAATCGGCGGAGGGGATTCTCACCCCTCTTTCGTTACTTATGCCGGCATTCTCACTTCCCACGCCTCCACGGCTGGCTTACGCCGCCGCTTTATCGGCGTAGGAACGCTCTCCTACCGCGCGATCGACCCGAAGGTCTCACGCACCCGCAGCTTCGGTGACTAGCTTGAGCCCCGTTACATTGTCCGCGCTCGAACACTTGACCAGTGAGCTGTTACGCACTCTTTCAAGGATGGCTGCCTCTAAGCCAACCTCCTGGTTGTCTATGCACTCGAACATCGTTTCCCACTTAGCTAGTACTTAGGGACCTTAGCTGGCGGTCTGGGCTGTTTCCCTTTTGACGCTGAAGTTTATCCCCCAGCAACTGACTCCCGGAGTAAACGTGATGGTCTTCGGAGTTTGCCTGAAGTCGGTAACCTGGTAGGGCCCCTAGTCCAAACAGTGCTCTACGGCCACCACGTAATTTATCCGAGGCTATACCTAAATATATTTCGGAGAGAACCAGATATCACTGAGCTTGATTAGCCTTTCACTCCGATCCACAGGTCATCCGCCCAGTTTTCAACCTAGGTCGGTTCGGCCCTCCACGAGGTCTTACCCCCGCTTCAGCCTGCCCATGGATAGCTCGCTCAGTTTCGGGTCTACCGCCTACGACTATGTCGCCCTATTAGGACTCGCTTTCGCTACGGCTCCGCTCATCGCTTAACCTTGCCGCAGACGAGTAACTCGCCGGCTCGTTATGCAAAAAGCACGCGGTCACAGATCGAGTCTGCTCCCACCGCTTGTAGGCACGCGGTTTCAGGTACTATTTCACTCCCCTTCCGGGGTACTTTTCACCTTTCCCTCACGGTACTAGTCCGCTATCGGTCACCAAGGAGTACTTAGCCTTGGAGGGTGGTCCCCCCAGGTTCAGTCCGCGTTTCACGGGCGCGGACTTACTCAGGAACGTCTGACGGAAGGCTATGCAGTTTCGTCTACGGGACGGTTGCCCTCTATGGTGCGCGGTTCCACACGCTTCGACTACCGCATAACTTTGTAACTTCCGCCGAGCCAGACACGGCCCGGAACAAACGCCCTACAACCCCCGACAGACAACGCGTGTCTGCTTACATCTGCCAGGTTTGGGCTAATCCCTTTTCGCTCGCCACTACTCAGGGAGTCTCTGTTGATTTACTTTCCTCAGGGTACTGAGATGTTTCACTTCCCCTGCTTGTCCTCCGCCGGTCTATGTGTTCAACCGGGGATAACGCCGCATTACCAGCGCTGGGTTTCCCCATTCGGGAATCCACGGGTCAAAGGCTATTAAGCGCCTAACCGTGGCTTATCGCAGCCGTTCACGCCCTTCATCGACTCTTGGTGCCAAGGCATCCACCGTGTGCCCTTACTATCTTGACGGTGATCTGGCCCAATCTGTCCATGAACGTCCTTTGCGAGACGTTCCGGACATAGAGGGCCCGGTGATACCCGTTTCAGCCGCCGCTTATCGATGGCGGCTGAATGTGGCTTCTGTGCAGTTTTCAAGGACCGTAAAGAGGCGTAACGTCGGCCGGCCCCGCGCATTGCTGGTCGCGCACGTTGGCGCTTCCCTCGCGGTACCGGCGGACGCCGGTCTCTCAAAACTCAACAGCATGCTGGGGTTGATTGCGGCCTTTGCTAAGCGAACTCCGCAAGTAGTAACGCGTTCGCAGAGCGGACGGCCATCCAGCCAGGTTCGGTCGACATGCTAGGCCCGACTCCGCTTAGACATCACCAGCCTCAAGGGCCGGTGACCGCGCGGACCATCCGGGGACGGTCCTGGAATCGGGGCACCGCTAGGTGCTCCCTAGAAAGGAGGTGATCCAGCCGCAGCTTCCGCTACGGCTACCTTGTTACGACTTCACCCCAGTCACGAGCCCCACCTTCGACGGCTCCCTCCCTTGCGGGTTAGGCCACCGGCTTCGGGTGTTGCTCACTCCCGTGGTGTGACGGGCGGTGTGTACAAGGCCCGGGAACGTATTCACCGCGGCAATGCTGATCCGCGATTACTAGCAACTCCGCCTTCATGCAGGCGAATTTCAGCCTGCAATCCGAACCGAGACGCACTTTAAGGGATTCGCTCCACCTCGCGGTATCGCAGCCCTCTGTATGCGCCAATGTAGCACGTGTGTAGCCCTGAACATAAGGGGCATGAGGACTTGACGTCATCCCCACCTTCCTCCGGTTTGTCACCGGCAGTCTCGCATGAGTCCCCAACTAAATGCTGGCAACATGCGACGGGGGTTGCGCTCGTTGCGGGACTTAACCCAACATCTCACGACACGAGCTGACGACAGCCATGCACCACCTGTGAAAGTGCCCCGAAGGGAAGACGTGTTTCCACGCCGGTCACTCACATGTCAAGCCCAGGTAAGGTTCTTCGCGTCGCGTCGAATTAAACCACATGCTCCGCTGCTTGTGCGGGCCCCCGTCAATTCCTTTGAGTTTTAGCCTTGCGGCCGTACTCCCCAGGCGGACAACTTAATGCGTTAGCTTCGACACGGGGGGAGTCGACACCCCCCACATCTAGTTGTCATCGTTTACAGCGTGGACTACCAGGGTATCTAATCCTGTTTGCTCCCCACGCTTTCGCGTCTCAGCGTCAGTCACGTCCCAGCGAGCTGCCTTCGCCATTGGTGTTCCTCCTGATATCTGCGCATTTCACCGCTACACCAGGAATTCCACTCGCCCCTTCCGGACTCTAGCCCCGCAGTATCCACCGGCATTCCAGGGTTGAGCCCTGGACTTTCACAGCGGACTAACGGGGCCGCCTACACGCTCTTTACGCCCAATAATTCCGGACAACGCTTGCACCCTACGTATTACCGCGGCTGCTGGCACGTAGTTAGCCGGTGCTTCTTGTGAAGGTACCGTCACTCCGAACGGCTATTAACCGCCGAAGCTTCGTCCCAACTGAAAGGGGTTTACAACCCGAAAGCCTTCTTCCCCCACGCGGCGTTGCTGCGTCACGCTTTCGCGCATTGCGCAAGATTCCCCACTGCTGCCTCCCGTAGGAGTCTGGGCCGTGTCTCAGTCCCAGTGTGGCTGATCGTCCTCTCAGACCAGCTACCCATCGAAGCCTTG
Organism: uncultured Solirubrobacteraceae bacterium; assembly: GCA_963697725.1. Taxonomy (GTDB): domain Bacteria; phylum Actinomycetota; class Thermoleophilia; order Solirubrobacterales; family Solirubrobacteraceae; genus Palsa-744. The sequence goes on along the minus strand of OY969096.1, from coordinate 1,607,131 downwards.
GTGAGCCGTTACCTCACCAACAAGCTAATGGGCCGCGGGCCCATCTCGATGCGGAGGCCGAAGCTTCCTTTCCCCTTGCGGGCACATCCGGTATTAGCCCGAGTTTCCTCGGGTTGTCCCGGTCATCGAGGCAGGTAACCCACGTGTTACTCACCCGTTCGCGGCTCTGCCCCAGGGCAAGCCCTGGTTCGTCGCTCCACTTGCATGTGTTAAGCACGCCGCCAGCGTTCGTCCTGAGCCAGGATCAAACTCTCCGTGAAGAACTTCACGAAAAGCTGTCATGGAACTGCACGAGACCTATACACCGTGGTCTCGAACCATGACGGGGTACTGCTCTACTTGACTCTTTGCCGTCACGCGGATGCGCAAAACGCTCCCGCTGACGGGTCGAACCTGGACGCACACCACGATCGAAGATCGATCGTAGATGCGCATGCTGTTGAGTTTTCAAAGACCGTCAAGCCTCTCGAAAGGTGCTTCCTTCTGAGGAGACCTACTCGCGCCACGTCCGCAGACGCGTTTAGCGCGAACGACGAAGTATAGCGCGTTAGCCCACACGCAGGCGTCGAAAGCGGCGCTTGCCGACCTTCAGCACCTGCCCATCGGCACGCGCGACCGACACATCGTACTCACCGGGCCCGACGGCCGCCTCGCCGAGCGTGACGCCGCCCTGATCGATCAGCCGCCGCGCCTCGGAGCTTGAGAGCCCGAACTCGCCCGCGATCACACCAGGCAGGTGCACATTCCCCTGCTCCGCGGCGACGCTGGCCTCCTCGATCTCCGCGGGCGCCTCGTGCGCGACGAACACACGCTCGAAGTGCTGCTCGGCGGCCTGCGCGTCCTGCTCGGAGTAAAGCCAGCGCACGAGGTCTCGCGCGAGCGCGCGCTTGGCGTCGCGCGCGGCGCTGCCGGTCGCGGGGCTTTCGGCGAGCGCAGGTGCCTCGCCATCCCCGCCGCGTCCCTCGTCAGCCCCGGGACCGCCGTCGCCATCGCCATCGAGCAGCAGCCGCCGGTACTCAGCGACAGCCTCATCAGGGATCGACATCGCCTTGCCGTACATCTCCTGCGGCGGGTCGGTGATGCCGATCTGGTTGCCGAGCGACTTGGACATCTTCTTGTGCCCGTCGGTGCCCACGAGCAGCGGCATCGTGAGGATCGACTGCTCGGGCTTGCCGTAGGCGCGCTGGATGTCGCGCCCGAGCAGCAGGTTGAACTTCTGGTCGGTGCCGCCCAGCTCGACGTCGGCGTCGATCGCGACGGAGTCAAAGCCCTGCAGCGGCGGGTAGAGCAACTCCAGCAACGAGATTGGCTCGTTGGCGGCGAAGCGTTTGGCGAAGTCGTCGCGCTCTAGCAACTGGGCCACGGTCGTGCTGCGCACGAGCGAAAGCAGCTCGGTCAGCGGCATGTCTAGCCACTCGCCGTTGTGGCGCAGCTCAAGCAGCTCGGGGTCGCCGTCGAGGATCCGCAGCGCCTGCTGCTGGAAGGTCAGCGCGTTGGCGTCGATCTCCTCGCCGGAGAGCATCGGGCGCAGGCTCGAGCGCCCGGAGGGGTCGCCCACGCGCGCGGTGTAGTCGCCGATGATCAGGACCACGCGATGGCCGGCGTCCTGAAACTCGCGCAGCTTGCGCAGCACGACCGCATGACCGAGGTGGATGTCAGGCGCGGTGGGGTCGATGCCGAGCTTTACGCGCAAGCGTCTGCCCTGCTGCTCGGCGCCGGCCAAGCGCCTGGCCAGTGCCCCCTCAGGTAGGCAGTCGACCGCGTTGCGGGCGAGCCTCGCGGCCAGCTGCTTCGCGCCGGGTGAGGGCTCGGAGGCGGACGGCTCGGAGGGGCCCCCCGCGGGCTCCCCCGCCCCCGCGCTGGTGGCGTTCGGCATCGGGGCCAATGCTAGACTCTCGCTCGCGCGAAGGGTCCTCGGTGCCGCGCCAGCTCGCGGCTCGCACAGCCTGATGTCCGCGACTCGGCACCAGCCGCCTCTGCGCCGAATCGCCGATGAGCGTTGAGGTCCGCCCCGACATACCCCCCGCCCCGGCCCCCGAGCCGGACGGCCGCGGGAACGGTCCCAAGCCACGGCTGAAGCGCCTGCGCTTCGTGGCGATTCTCGCCGCGGTCTTGGTGCTCGGCTTCGTCTCATTCATCTTCGGGATCTTCATCTCGGTGGCTTCGGACCTGCCGTCGCTCACGAAGTTCTCGACGCTGAAGGACGCCAAGAGCTCGATCCTGCTCGACGACCTGGGCCGCCCATTGGGAGTAGTCAGCCAGCAGAACCGCGTGATCGTGACGCCTGGGCAGATTCCGCAGATCGTCAAGGAGGCCGTGGTCTCGATCGAGGACAAGCGCTTTGAGTCAAACAGCGGCGTGGACGTACGCGGGATCGGGCGAGCCTTCGTCCAGGACATCCTTCACAAAGGCAGCGTCCAGGGCGCCTCCACGATCGAGCAGCAGTTCATTAAGAACGCGCTACAAGCGCAGTCGCACCGCACGATCTTCGAGAAGCTCAGGGAGGCGGCGCTGGCCTTCCAGCTCTCGCACAAGTGGTCGAAGGAAAAGATCATCACGGCCTACCTGAACACGATCTACTTCGGCAACGGCGCCTATGGGATCGAGTCGGCGGCGCAGACCTACTTCGGCAAAGACGTAAACCACCTGGGTTGCGGTATGCCGAGCCACGAGCTGTGCGTGCAGCAGCTGCAGCCCTGGGAGGCGGCGCTGTTGGCGGGGATCATCCAGTCGCCGACGGCCTATGACCCCGCGAACCATCCGGAAGCCGCGCGCAACCGCCGCAACACGGTCCTGCGCCAGATGCTGGAGCAGGGCTACCTGACGCAAACGGTCTACCAACAGAGCGTGGCCCAGGCGTTGCCGGCGGCAAAGGACATTCAGGTACCGACTGAGCAGACGATTGAAGGCGTGGATGCGGGCTACTTCACGAGCTGGGTGCAGCAGCAGGTGATCGAACGCTACGGGGCGCCGCGGGCGTTCGACGGCGGGCTGAAGATCAAGACGACGCTGGACCTGGACCTGCAGCACGCGGCCGAACACGCGGTGGACGCCTACCTGGAAAACCCCGAAGGCCCGACGGCCTCGCTGGTGGCGATCGAAAACTCAACCGGCGAGGTACGCGCGATGGTGGGCGGGCGCGACTACTCAACGACGCCTTTCAACCTGGCCACGAACGGCCAGCGCCAACCGGGCTCCTCGTTTAAGGCGTTTGACCTGGCGGCGGCGCTGGAGGACGGCGTCTCCCCGGACTCGGAGTGGACCTCCAAGCAGAAGATCTTCATCGTGCCCGGCACGCACGGCAAGGAAAAGTTCGTGGTCCATAACGACGAAGGCAACTACACGGGCGTCAACACGCTGACGGGGGCCACGGCCTACTCCGATAACTCGATCTACGCGGAAGTCGGATTGAAAGTGGGCACGAAACGAATCGCGCACCTAGCGCACCGGATGGGGATCACGACGCCGCTGTCGACCAACCCGGCGATGACGATCGGCGGCCTGACGGTGGGCGTGACGCCGATCGACATGGCGCACGCCTATGAGACGATCGCCCACGGTGGCAGGCGGGTCAGCGGCACGCTGGCCGAGAACGGCCAGCCGGTGGCGATTCAGGAAGTCGACGCGGGCTCCCACGTGCTGCCGGACGGTAACCACCACGATGTCAACCATGTGCGCACGAAAGCCGTGCTGCCGGCGAGCGTGGCCGAAACGGAGACCTCGATGCTCGAGACGGTGCTGCAATACGGCACCGGTAAGGCCGCGGCGATCGGCCAGTTCGCAGCGGGCAAGACGGGCACGACCTCCAACTACGGCGACGCCTGGTTTGTGGGCTGGGACTCGAAGTACACGGTCGCGGTCTGGGTCGGCTATCCCGACAAGCTCGTGCCGATGACGACCCAGTTCGGGGGCGATCCGGTGCTGGGCGGCACCTTCCCGGCGCTGATCTGGCACGACTTCATGACCTCGGCGCTCGGCATCGACAAGGACCGCACCGAACGTGCGGCGCAGAGCGCGCAGGAAAAGAAGGAAGGCAAGGAAGGTAAGAGCAAGCACGGCTCGGGCGAAGAAAGTGGGGAAGAAACGAGCGCCGGCACACCCGAACCCGCGCCGGCGGAATCGGGCAGCGGCTCAGGGTCCTCCTCCTCTGGCGCAGGTGGATCAAGCAAAGGCGGGCACTCCCCCTCGCCATCAAACGCGACGCCCGAATCGAATACGGGCGGCGGCGAAGGGGCGGCAGAATCCGAACACGTCCCCTCCCCATCGTCCCCAGCCCCGGCGGAAAGCCCGGCACCCAGCTCCGCAACGCCGCCCTCAGCTTCTCCGCCCTCATCCTCCTCGCCGACAGGCGGAGTGAGCCCCGGCGGCTAGTCGCAGTGACAGCGCGCGCTGGCGACAGCCAGCGCCATCGGGGCTAGTGAGAGCCGACTTTCGTGCAATCCTTGAAGCCGCTGCTCGCAGCAGCGGCGTGTAGCTCTCCGTGCACACGTTTTTTCGACGCGCTGAGACCGATCAAGGCTGACGCGTCACTTCGTCTGACGGCAACAACCAGCTTCGCGAGTTCACTTGCGAGCGTCCGTCGATAGCCGAGAATGCGCTGCCACGCCGCGGCTTGTGCCGCGGGCGGCTCGAGCCTGCCGAGCTGCTCCAGGGCCCTGCGCTCGCTAGCGACGTTGTGTGGGACGATCCGAAGCACTTCGTTCAGGCCTTGCCCTTTCGGCTTGAGGGCGGCTAGTTCGACGTTGAGACGGCTACAGATCGCATCGGCCTGCGCTATCAACTGCGACTTCGACAGCTGTCCCCCCGAAGAAGTCGAAGTCGTATCGCTAGCCGCGGTTGTGGTGGAACTAGAAGTCCCACTCCGATCCGGCGTCGCAGAGCTTGACCCACCGCCGCACCCCGTGACGGACAACGCAATCGCGGTGAGCACGACAGCAGTGAATGCGTACAACAGGCCTAGGCGAAATCGCTGGGTGAATTCCATATCGCGGCACTATCACGGCGGTCGGGTACGAAGTCAACGAATCGGTAGTCAATGTCTCCAACCGCCGACCTTCGCAACCGGTGGCTCAAGCCGCGAGCGGCTCCCTATCCGCGGGCCCAGGCCCAGCAGTTCGACGCGAGGCAATTACCCGTGCTCCGCCCCCCGGGGCAAATGACACCGAGCTGCGCGCCGCCCCCTCTGATCCAGCCACGGCAGGTCGCAGCTCCAGCTCCCTCAGCACGACGGCGATCACGCGCTTGATCTCCAGCTGAGCAAAGCTGGCGGCGACGCAGCGACGCACGCCGCCGCCGAAGGGAATCCAGGTGTAGGCGCCGGCGTCGGCGCCATCGAGGAAACGCTCGGGGCGGAACTCCAGCGGGTCTGGGTAGAGGTCGGCGCGACGGTGCATGCGATAGACGCAGGGAGCGACGATCGTGTCGGCGGGCAGCGTGTAGCCGCCGAGCTCCATGGGCTCGGCGAGCCGGCGCATGACGAGCGGCACGGCGGGGCAGAGCCGCAGCGTCTCTTTGACGACGGCATCGAGGTATTCATCGCCCTCGTCGCGCAGCACCTCCTCGCGCAACCGCCCGAGCTTGCGGGGATAGCGCAAGAGGCGCTCAAACACCCAGGCCAGCGAGGTGGCGGTAGGCCCGTCGGAGAGCATGGTGACGAGTTCGTCGCGCATCTTCTCCTCGCTGGCAAGCTGCCCGTCCTGGCTGTGGGCGCGCTCGAGCATCGAGAAGATGTCTTCTTGTTCAGGCGAGACGCCCCGTGCGCGACGCAGGCGCACCTCGTCGAGCACGACCGACTCGACCTTGCCCATCGCTTCACGAAAGCCGGAGCTGGCGGTGATCGAGCGCGAGCCGACCGCGGCGAGCAACGCGAGCCGCCGGGGCGAGTTGATCCAGTTGGTGAGCTCGACCAGGCGCCGGCGCAACAGTTCGGCACGCTGCTGGTCGATGCCATCGAACACGGAGCGCATCACGACCTCGAGGCTGATGGCCTGCATCCGCGGCCACAGCTCGAAGGGCTCGCCGGTGGGCCAGCGCGCGACCTCACCCTCGGCGACGTCGGTCATCATCGCGCCGTAGTCCTTCATGCGCTGCCCGTGGAAGGAAGGCAACAGACGTCTGCGATCGCCCATGTGCTGGGGCTCGTCGAGCAGCATCACCGAGCGCGAGCCAAGCAGCGGTTCAAGCAACGGGTTGGCCTCCCCGGCGCCAGCGCCCATCAGCTCTGAGGCACGGGTGAAGACGAGCTTGACGTGCTCGGGGTTGGTGAGCAGCACCCAGGGTCGCTTGCGGCGCACGCGCAGCGTGAAGATCTCGCCGTAGCGCGCTTCGCAGCGATCCATGAACTCGAGCGGGCGCAGCGCCCAGATCGCGGCCTGCAGCGCAGAGGGAATCGGGGGCCCGGCGGGGAGCGCTGTCTTGGAAGCTGCCTGAACTGATGTCATGGAGTTCACTCCTGGTCGTTTCTCTCTAGGCGTTTTTGTCGGCCCGAACTACCGCCCTGAGCCGACGATTCGAGCCCTGCTGAGTACAAGCGCCCAGCAAATCCGGGCTTCCCTGCAGCGGCCCGAGGGCGAGCTCTCCTACTTAGTTACACGAATACGCGACGTGTAGCGAGCGATCGCTCTCGACGTCCTTCGATCTGGCACTCAAGACCGGGGGCCGCTCGCAGGCGAGCCCGGCGGACGCCTGCGAGACGCGATTCCCGAAGCGCTAAAGGTCAACCGAGAATGGGTATTCGACTTTCATCGGCCCAGCGTGCTGCTTGCAGCTGTCCACGACGTAGCCCACGCGACAGTCCGTCCGCGCTTTCCAAGATCTCATCCAGTTTTCGAGAAACCTAGCCAGCATCCGGCGACGCGCTTCGGCCGCGAGGCGTTCTTCGATTTCTCCTCGCACTGCGCTCAGCGGGCGATGTGTCGGACGCTGGACCTTCGTGACCATGAAGACCGATAAGGAGTGGTTCGACGGCACCGGGCCGCCGACGGACCCCCGCGTTGCGTTGAAGATTGCCCGCGCGATCTCGACTTTCTGAGGAGCCATCGTGTGAGCGTCGATCGGACCATCCGGACGTTCCAGGCGCTCGTGCAGCGCATGGGGTCCAAAGCCCTTCCCCTGATCTACCTTCGCCTTGAACTCGAGCGCTTGCGCGGCAGTCAGATGTTCAACGACGTCAAAAGCCCTGATCTCCCCGCTCGTATAGTCCTTGAGATGCTGCTTGTAGTAATCGATGATCTGAGTCAACGTGACCTTCCGTTCCTGTTGGGCCAGCATCCGGCGCAGCGCCGTAAACGCCAGCTGCACTTCGACTTCGAACCTGAGGTCAGCGCCCGTTTTGCCGGCGACCTTCAGGTATTCGACAAATTCCGAATGGGTCGGGTATGTGTTTTCTTCCTGCTTCAGCGCCCGATCGACGTCGTGACCGGATACCGCTAGTCCTCGCTTGCGAGCTTCGTCTACCAGCCAGTGCGACGTGATCAAAAAGCTAATCGTCTGCTGACGCGGGGTCTCATCTTCTCGCAATGATCGGTAACGAGCGCCGCCAAGTGACAGCGCCGACATCCAGTGTTGGATCGCGTGCTTCGTTATAGGCACATCATTAACGTAAATGACGCCGGGCGATACCTTTGCTCCCCCGCACGAAGAAGCGACGATCATGACTATGCAGGTTGACGCCGCGGCAAGCAGATGTCTCGGCATTGCGCGAGCCTAGCGACTGCACGCCTAGGCCTGTTGTCATGTTTCCAGCCGAGTTTGCCGGCCGGCTTCACCCTTCCCGCGCTCTAAGCGCCGCCCGCGTGTCCACTTGTTCACGTCGCTGTAACCTTGTGGAGCTCTTGTATTACGGTGACACTGCCTCAGGGCTCTGCCGAGCCGTTGACCTTCGTCGATCTCAGAGTCGCGGGCGCGAGACATTGCGATCGCCGGCGGCCGCAAAGCGCCAGGGCAGCTCGACGGCGTGCGTAATGCCGACACGCGTGCCGACCGCAATCGCGGGCTCACGCCACGCTCCGCCACGCTCGTAGATCCGCACGGGCCCACGTGAGAGCGAGCTCCCGTTCTCGTCGAGCCAGACGCCGATGGCCTGCGTGAGCTTGCCGGGCCCGGAGCAGAGATCGGTATCACGGGCGGGGCGCCCGCCGACGAGCCCACGCCTGACGCGCATCTGCTCGATCCCATCGACTGGGGCGAGCGCGCGGATCAGCACGGCAGCGCCGACGCCGACGTCCTCGCAGACAGCGTTAAGCAGGGCGTGGATGCCGTAGGAGCGGTAGACGTAGGCGAGCCCAGCCTTGGCGAACAGCACCTCGGTGCGGGGGGTGAGCCCGGCATAGGCGTGACAGGCGGGCTCGGACTCGTGATAGGCCTCGGTCTCGACAATCACGCCGGAGCAGCCCTGGTGCACGACGGTGCAGCCGACGAGGTCAGGGGCGACCTCGAGCACGGGCCGCGCGTAGAAGTCAGCGGGAAGTGCTCTCATCCAGCAGCGCGCGGGCCGCGGCGATCTGTTGAGCCAAACGCTCGGAAGAGGTGCCGCCCTCAGAGACCTTGGACTCAAGCCAGGAGCTCTGCACGAGCACCTCGCGATAGCGCTCACCGTTGGCGGCGAGCGTCTCGCTGTGGGCGGCGAGCTGCTGATCGCTGAGCTCCGAGAGCGCCTGGCCGCCCTCGATTGAGGCGCGCACGAGGCCAGCGACGATGCCGTGGGCCTCGCGGAAGGGCACATCGAGGCGCACGAGCAGGTCGGCGATGTCGGTGGCGGCGATCATCTCATCGGCGGCGGCCTCGCGCATGCGCTCGCGCCGAAAGCGCACGCCCTCGAGCATGCCGGTGGCGGCGGCGAGCGTGAGCTCGAGCGTGTCGACGGAATCGAACAGGTGCTCCTTGTCCTCTTGTAGGTCCTTGTTGTAGGTGAGCGGCAGCGCGTGCATGACCCCGTGGAAGGCGGCGAGATGACCGACGACCCGCGGCGCCTTGGCACGCAAGAGCTCGGCGGCGTCGGGATTCTTCTTCTGCGGCATGATCGAAGAGGTCGCGCTCCAGGAGTCGGGCAGCTCACAGAAGCCGAACTCGGCACTTGACCACAGCACGAGCTCGGCGCCCAGACGCGAGAGATGCGTGGAGCAGGTGGCGGCGGCGTTTAGGTAGTCGAGCACGAAGTCACGCCCGGAGACGGCGTCGATCGAGTTGGGGGCCACCTGGCCGAAGCCGAGCTCGGCGGCGACCATCCCCCTGTCGATGTCGAAGTTGACGCCGGCGAGCGCGCCGGCGCCGAGCGGCAGCGAGCCGGCCTGCGCTTCGGCGAAGGCGAACCGGGCGCGGTCGCGGGCGAGCATCCAGAAGTAGGCGAGCAGGTGATGGCCGAGGTAGACGGGCTGCGCACGCTGCAAGTGTGTGTAGCCGGGCATCGGCCAGTCGGCGTGCTCTTCGGCGCGCGCGAGCAGCACACCCATCAGCTCGCCGATCTCCATCCAGGCGTGGGCGGCGCGCTCGTGCGTGTAGAGCATCAGGTCGGTGGCAACCTGGTCGTTGCGCGAGCGGGCGGTGTGCAGGCGCCCGGCGACGGCGCCGACGATCTCAGTCAGGCGCCGCTCGATCGCCATGTGGATGTCTTCGTCCTCCGGGCCGAACGCGAACCGCTCCATCGTGAACTCCAACTCGACCGCATCCAGGCCGCGCAGCAGCTCGTCGCGGTCGGCCCCGGAGATGATCCCCCGCGCGGCGAGCATGCGCGCGTGCGCACGCGACTGGGCGACGTCCTGCGGCCACAGGCGTCGGTCGAACGCGATCGAAGCGTTCAGGCGATGGAAGTTCGCGTGCTGGGGCTCGCGGAAGCGGGACACGTCGTGGAGTCTATTTCGCGCGTAAGCACGCCGCGGCGAGGCGCGGCGGTCAATCGGCTACCCGCTCGAAAGCGGATTTCCTTCGGGTTCGACACGGCCCCGGTACTCGGAGCATTTCTGCACGATGAATCCAGGTCGACAGGTCGTCCGCGAAGTCCACTTGCGGCGATATGAGGCAATGTAGTTCGTGACAGTTACCTGCCGACGCCGGTCGAGCAGACGCTTGGAAATTTCCGCCTTGACACTCGCCAGAGGCTTAACGCTGCCGGGAACGAGCTTTCTGACGACCAACAGAACCCAGTGATTATTGAAGCTCGCCGGACCACCAACCTTGCCAGGCTCCGCGGCGAAGATCGCGTGGACCAGCTGATGGTTTTCGCTGTGGGCGGCTTCGTAGGGCGTCTGGCGGGGGACGATCTCGCGAATGGCCTTCTTGGTAAACCGTTGACCCGGGCCGAGACGATCGCCAAGCGCCGTTGCCTCGGCACGGCTCGGGAGGTCCTCGATGAGGTCAACGACACGCTGGTCCGGTACTCGGAATTTCCGCAGGTTGTGCCTGTAGTAGTCGGCTACTTCCGCTTCGCTCACGTCCGAAACGCGTCTCGACAGCCATTCCTGCAGCTTTTCCATCGCCAGCGTGGCCTTGACTTCAAGTTCGACGTCGCGGATCGTCTGATGGGTTGAGGCGAGTTCAGCCTGAAATTCAGAGCGCCCGTTCGGCACCGATTCGATCCGGTCCTTCAACCCGCGTTCCACCTCGCTGTCAGACACCTCGAGTCCACGTGCGGCGGCCTCGCCGACCAGCCAGTCCGAAGAGATCAGGAAGCCAAGCGCTCGTTCGCGGTAGGTGCCCGTAGATCGTCCGACTGACGCACCCAGGGCGCTCTGACGCTTGATCACGCTGGCCCAGTGATCGACGGTAGTCCTGTCGATCGAAGCTCCCCCGACTTGAGCTACCGCCGGACTCGACTTGCCGGACCCACATGAAGCGATCGTGACCGCCGCCGAGAGCATGGCGATGCCCAGCGCGATGGCACCGGCGATCCTCGATCTCCTCCCCCCCGCCCCGGATGGTCTCGAGTTCGCGCTTTCGGGCTCAAGCGCATGCATTTGCCCAGGTTAGTTATTCGCGAATCGGCATATACGACAAGCTGCACCGAGCCGCGCCATCACCCGTATCCCGGACAGTAACTCGCAGGGCCGTGTTTCTCTCTCGCGTGACCCTCTCGGTACGCAGACCCTCACTTTCAAGCCCTACCCCGCCCGCAACGCCCGTATGAGCCAGCCCGTCAGCGACGGTTCCGCCCCTTCCTGAGGCTCCTTGACCCCCATGCAGTCCCCAGTCCGGCCGTCCTCGCTCCGCGGGCGGTCGTTTCGTGGCATCGACTATTTCCCTGATTCGCGAACACCTTCGCAAGATTGCACCTCCCCAAACCCTCACTTGCCGACAAGGCTGGGCGCCTGTGTGAGAGGGACGCGTTCCGATAACGTTTGTCCGCCTGTCGATAAGTGACATCAACGCGAAGTGGCGGGAGCGAACCCAATTCATCGTGGCCGCGCGGCTACTTCACCAGCCGATAACTCATCTCGTGACGTCGCAGCTAGGCCAGTGCAACCCCACCGATCTCCACACGGTCACTGCCGAGAGACATTTCGCCAAATTGCTTGACTCGTCGCGAGGTCATTTGCGAACCTGGATACGCATCAGGTACTCGATGTGCGGTGTACTCAGACGCGTAGCGATGCCGCAACTTAATGTAACTTGATGTAGCGATGGGCCGTCTCCCGGGGAGCTCCGCAGGGCGACCCATACACCACAGATAGGAGACACGATGAAACGCATCAGGATCATAGGAAGCGGGCTGCTGACGCTGTTCGTGCTCAGCGCAGCGATGGCCGCCGTGGCATCGGCCGAAGAGGGCTTCTTACCTCGGATAAATGGGAATTTCACGCACCAAGGTGGCTTGTCGACGTTCAATACCGGAGCGAACTTACCCATCGTCTGCTCTTTACTTGACCCCGTCAAAGGCACGCTCACCAACGACAAACACGCGACGATCGTACTGCATTGGTTAAAATGCACATTCGCCGGTATTCCGATCAACTCCGCAAATGATAAAGGCCAAAGTGAAACAATATTAATTGAAGTCTTACTATTAATCTGCTTAAAACCTGAAAACTCTGCAGGTACAGTCCTCGGCGAATTTGGTATCGCCGTCGAACTCGTCAAAGGCCCAATTACGCTTGAAATACCGGCACTCGGCGTAACAGTCAAAGTCAAAGGCCAAGTAATCGGCGTGCTCACAGGGAAAGCTGAAGAAAAATTGTCGGAATTCAAAGTCGCGTTCACCGGCAAAGAAGGCAAACAAGAAGTTGCCAAATGCAAAGCCGGTGAAGAAACGAAACTGCACACGCTGTTAGCGGAATCAAGCTTGACCAAAGTCGACGAAGTTGCAAGCTTGAATATTGTAAACGGGAACTTTATCTTTGAAGAAAAACAGGCACTGATGGACGCCTAGGTAGCTCACAGGATTCAGCCTTGTTGGCTACTTCTAGTTGAAGCAGCCGGTGTCGGCGGATGCCCCGGTACTCGCCGACACCTTGCTAATCGCCCGAACCACCTAGAGACATCGGTAGCTATCTCCAAATCCGATTGCTAGGTTCTTCCACCATGTTCGGACTTGGGCAAAAGCTCGTCGGCCTTGGCATAGCAGTGGTCCTTGCGACCGGACTCGCGGCGTGTGGCGGAAGCGGTGGAGCGCACTCGACGGTCGCAGTGGTCGGCAAGAGCACGATCACGCAAAGCACCCTCAACCATTGGATGTCGGGAGTCGCCGGGAGCGCCTACCTTCAGATCATCGGTTCCAGGGCCCCTGCCGGATTGGTCTCCGATCCCGTGAACTACAGGACCTGCACCTCGGCGGTCGGCAAGGCCATAGCGCTCAGCGCCCCAGCCGAGCCGACGCCTAGCTCACGCCAGCTTCGCGTCAAATGCGCGCAGCTGAACTCGGCGATCAGAGAACAGGCGCTCAGCGCTCTGATCTCAGCGCTATGGCGCACCCAGGAAGGCGCCGAACTCGGAGTAGCCGTGAGCGATCGCGAAGTGACCCAGGAACTCAACCGGACCATCGCGACCCAGTACTCGAACCCAGCGCAGTTTCGCAAGTACCTGGCCGATACGGACTTATCCCTCAGCGACTACCGCTATCTGCTCAAGCGCGACATCCTGGCCAACAAATTCGCTCTGAGGCTCAAAGCACGTGTCACACAGCTTGGGGGCAGTAACCAGACACTGGCCCGGGTCGTAAAAGAAAGCGTGGCCAAATGGACTGCGAGGACCAGCTGCAGTCCGGGCTACACGACGTGGCAATGCAAGCAGTATCGATCCTCCTCGAACCTCTCGCCTTCGACGGCTAAGGTGCTTGAGGAAGTCAAGGAAGGGACGAGCTAGTCCTTCTTCTTGGGCTTCTTGGCGGCGAGCGCTGAGGTCGGGCCCTGCGGGAGGTTCAGTTCGAAGCTATTGAAGGGCACATCAGGCGTTGCCTTGAAGGTGCTGGTCGTGACGCCGTTCTTGATCGCGTGCCCGACGATCGAGGCAGCCGGGCAGTTCGTCCCCGTTGGGCTTTGTTCGAACACGGCCGCTGTGCAGGCCTTCTGCAGCGTGGTCAAGCGTGAGGGCAGTTGCTTTGGCAGGGAGACTTTGACTTTGGCGACGTTTGCGTAGGTGCCGGAGGGGGCGTTCGGGTAGGTCAGTTTGACCGCCAGGCTCGCGCCCTGGGATTTGGAGGTCTTGCCGGCTGTTGAGACGCTGAATTTGGGGGCGAATTTCAGGGCTGCGCAGTTGGTGATCTGGAAGGGCACTTCGACCGGCGAGAAGGCCCCTTCGACGCTACCGATGCCACCGGAGAGCTTGAACTTAGAGCAGTTCGTCGGGTTGAACGTGAAGCCCGGGCGGTCGATCGTGACGTTGACGTGCTTGATCTGAAGCGGGATGCCATCCAGGATGTGGGGGATCTGGTCGGTCGTGACCGTCAGTGCCGCGGTGTGCGGATCGACTTCGATCTTTGCCCGCACGATCACTTTGCCGAGGTCGAAGGGACCGGCCTTGGCGGGGTTGACGATCGACAGACCGAACGGGGCGCCCTTGTAGCCCGCGGTTAGGAAGACCTGTCCGCCGAGGACTGTGAAGGGTCACCACCGAGACCGACACTCACGGTTGTTTTGCCGATTTCGCTGGCTGGCAGGAATACTCGTCAGGCCACCGCGATCGGACAGGTGCCATCAGGAAAAAGATGGGGACGACAGACGCGACACTGGAGAAGCCGAGAGACACAATCCGCCCAATCCCTTGACCCAACGTGAGGTGTTCTGCGAACCTAGACACACATATATCAAACACTGAACTCGGGCGGCTCTGGCACTTCAGCAGCGCCGCAGCTTAGTGTAAAGATCGGCCGTTCCTCGGAAATCTACAGAGGCGCTTCACACTAACACAGCCACAGACAGGAGACACGATGCGACGCGCTGGCCTCATAGGATGCGCATTGTTTGCACTCTACGGAGTGATGGCTTCCGTAGCACTCGCCGAAGAGGGCTTTTTACCTCGGACCAATGGAAAATTCACTATAGAAGGCGGCCTATCGACGTACAACACCTCAGCAAACTTACCCATTATTTGCTCTTTACTCGATCTAGTCAAAGGCGCTCTCACTAGCGACAAACACACCACAGTCGCCCTTCATTGGTTAAAATGCACTGTCGCCGGAATCCCTGTCAACTCCGAAAATGACAAAGGGCAGAGCGAGACCATCTTAATCGAAGTTTTACTGTTAGTCTGCTTAAAGCCGGAAAACTCTGAAGGTAAAGCTCTTGGCGAATTCGGCATCGCCATCGAAGTTAATAAAGCGCCGATCACGCTTGAAGTGCCTTCGTTCGGCGAGACAATTAAAGTCAAAGGCACATTGATAGGCGTAGTCACAGCCAAAAATGAAGAAAAATTATCGGAATTCAAAGTCGCCCTCGCCGGCCAAAACGGCAAACAGGAAGTCGCGAAATGCAAAGCTGGTGAAGAAACCAAAGTGCAGAGCCTGTTATCAGAATCCAGTATAATTAAAGTCGACGAAACCGCGAGTGACAATATCGAAGGTGGTAAAGTGGTGTTCGAAGAAAAACAGGCCCTGATGGACTCCTAAGTAAGACCGGGACTTCAACCCCGCTCGAAGCTCCTGGTTGAGGCAGTGATGTTGGCGGACGCCTGCATCCGCCAACATCTTGTCAACCACCGCTTACCGGGCGAAATTCGATGCAGAGCCACGGCGCACCGGTCTCTCCCCTTCTTGCCCTTCGCCTTCTTCTTAGTCCCATATTTCTTGTGTGCCTGCTTTTCGCACACCTGGCGCTTGGCCTTGTTCTTCTTCTTGTGGCATTCCTTCAGCGCTTTGGCGAGCTTCTGCTTGGACGTGAGGGGCTTGGGCTTGGCGCAGCCGGTCACTTTGATCGCCGTGGCCTGGTTCAGCACCGTCCCGTTCTGAGCGGTGAATTCGGTGGGCATCGTGAGTTTCGACTTGCAGAGGTTCGCGTTGGCGGCGAGCGCTGAGGTCGGGCCCTGCGGGAGGCTCAGTTCGAAGCTATTGAAGGGCACGTCGGGCGTCGCCTTGAAGGTGCTGGTCGTGACGCCGTTCTTGATCTGTGTGGAGCCCACCAAATCGACGGTCACGCCATAGCCCCTCAGCACGATCGTGAGGTCGGGGAAGGCTTCGCCGCCGTGGGATACGAAGTAGGCGTGGCCTTCAAGCGGAACCGGCAACAGCGGCGTGATGACCTTGGCGTGCCCGACGATCGAGGCAGCTGGGCAGTTCGTCCCCGTCGGGCTTTGTTCGAACACGGCCGCCGTGCAGGCCTTCTGAAGCGTGGTCAAGCGTGAGGGCAGCTGCTTTGGCAGGGAGACTTTGACTTTGGCGACGTTCGCGTAGGTGCCGGAGGGAGCGCTCGGGTAGGTCAGTTTGACCGCCAGGCTCGCGCCCTGGGATTTGGAGGTCTTGCCGGCCGTTGAGACGCTGAATTTGGGGGCGAATTTCAGGGCTGCGCAGTTGGTGATCTGGAAGGGCACTTCGACCGGCGAGAAGGCCCCTTCGACGCTGCCGATGCCACCAGAGAGCTTGAACTTGGAGCAGTTCGTCGGGTTGAACGTGAAGCCCGGGCGGTCGATCGTGACGTTGACGTGCTTGATCTGAAGCGGGATGCCATCCAGGATGTGAGGGATCTGGTCGGTCGTGACGGTTAGCGCCGCGGTATGTGGGTCGACTTCGATCTTTGCCCGCACGATTACTTTGCCGAGGTCGAAGGGACCGGCCTTGGCGGGGTTGACGATCGACAGGCCGAACGGGGCGCCCTTGTAGCCCGCGGTTAGGAAGACCTGGCCGCCGAGGACTGTGAAGGGGTCGGAGTGCACCGCTGCCGTTCGTGCCACTCCAGCAGTCCAGCCCGTGCACGCGTCGGCTGCAGATCATGCAAGACGGTAGCGAGATGCTCAAAGTACTCGAGATAGCTGTTTGGGGAGCGAAGCTGGCGCTCGCTGAAGATAAACGGCTCCAACTGCAACCACAGCCTAAGTGCGCTATCCCCGAGGAAGCCGGCCACAATGTCTGCGGGAATGAGCCCGTGCTCCACCTGCACGCCAAGATTGTCGAAATAGTGAGCGAGTTTCAATGCAGCCCGAGCAACGTCATCGGGCATGCCCTGAATACCCTTCCCATGATCGAGGTCCACCAGTCGCCTCGACAGCAATCGTCGAGCCGCGACCATTTGCTCGCTTCGGTACTCCCGGAAGAGATCAACGGTTGCAGGGAAGGCATTTGCCTTCCTTGCCTCCCGCAGCTGACGGACCGAGGTAGCCGCCGCCAGCCCGGAAAGGAGAAGCGCAGCGACTGCCAGCGTGGATGCCAACATGGGCTCACCAACTATCTCTAGTCAGCCGGACAATCCCTGCCGAGTTCCAGCAACGACAGCGAGACCGCCGCCCCCTACTTCCCCTTCTTGCCCTTCGCCTTCTTCTTAGCCCCATATTTCTTGTGTGCCTGCTTTTCGCACGCTTGGCGCTTAGTCTTGTTCTTCTTCTTGTGGCATTCCTTCAGCGCTTTGGCGAGCTTCTGCTTGAGCGTGAGGGGCTTGGGCTTGGCGCAACCGGTCACTTTGATCGCCGTAGCCTGGTTCAGCACCGTCCCGTTCTGAGCGGTGAATTCGGTGGGCATCGTGAGTTTCGACTTGCACAGGTTCGCGTTGGCGGCGAGCGCCGAGGTCGGCCCCTGCGGGAGGCTCAGTTCGAAGCTATTGAAGGGCACGTCGGGCGTGGCCTTGAAGGTGCTGGTCGTGACGCCGTTCTTGATCTGTGTGGAGCCCACCAAATCGACGGTCACGCCATAGCCCCTCAGCACGATCGTGAGGTCGGGGAAGGCTTCGCCGCCGTGGGATACGAAGTAGGCGTGGCCTTCAAGCGGAACCGGCAACAGCGGCGTGATGACCTTGGCGTGCCCGACGATCGAGGCAGCTGGGCAGTTCGTCCCCGTCGGGCTTTGTTCGAACACGGCCGCCGTGCAGGCCTTCTGAAGCGTGGTCAAGCGTGAGGGCAGCTGCTTTGGCAGGGAGACTTTGACTTTGGCGACGTTCGCGTAGGTGCCGGAGGGAGCGCTCGGGTAGGTCAGTTTGACCGCCAGGCTCGCGCCCTGGGATTTGGAGGTCTTGCCGGCCGTTGAGACGCTGAATTTGGGGGCGAATTTCAGGGCTGCGCAGTTGGTGATCTGGAAGGGCACTTCGACCGGCGAGAAGGCCCCTTCGACGCTGCCGATGCCACCAGAGAGCTTGAACTTGGAGCAGTTCGTCGGGTTGAACGTGAAGCCCGGGCGGTCGATCGTGACGTTGACGTGCTTGATCTGAAGTGGGATGCCATCCAGGATGTGGGGGATCTGGTCGGTCGTGACGGTTAGCGCCGCGGTATGCGGGTCGACTTCGATCTTTGCCCGCACGATCACTTTGCCGAGGTCGAAGGGGCCGGCCTTGGCGGGGTTGACGATCGACAGGCCGAACGGGGCGCCCTTGTAGCCCGCGGTTAGGAAGACCTGTCCGCCAACGACTGTGAAGGGGTCGCCGCCGAGGCCAACGCTCACGGTTGTTTTGCCGATTTCGCTGGCTTGAGAGCAGGTACCGGCGTTGGCCTGTGCTTCTGGGCACAGCGGGATGCCTGCGAGGATGCCTGAGAGTCCGGGCGGCATGTTCAGCTGCACGGTCTGGATGTCCTGGTTGCCGTCTTCACGAGAGATCGTCGTGGAGAGCGGGCTGAAGGCACCGGCCTGGATGTTGGTCGTGCCAGCCGCGAGCGTCGGTGAGAACGGCAGCGGGTTGGGACAGGGCTTGCCATTGGGACCGGTCTTGATCTGGAAGGTCGAGGAGGCATTGACCGCGGGGGATTCAGACCACGGCGTGAACGTCGCTTCGGTTGTGTAGTCACCGCAGCGCGATGGGGTCGCCAGCGGCGCGCGATCGCCGCCGAAGAAGCTGAAGGTCGCTTCTTCGAGCGGTGCCTGTGGGCTGTTCGTGAACGTCGTCGTGATCCGGCCGTTTTCACTCAGTTTGACTTCGCCGGCGAGCTTCAGGAGGACGCCCGAGGTTTCGTCTTCTGCGATCACGTACATCGCGACGAGCGAGCCGAACGGGTTGGAGTTCTGCGTGGCCAGGTAGACGGCGCCTTTTAGTGGGTGTTCAATCACCGGCACCTTGAATTCGACGGTGCCGATCTTCGAGGCGGTCGGGCAGAAGGGTTCGGGGAGCGTCGGCGTGAATAGGTCTGTGCCATCGCCACTGACCGAGCCGAAGCCGACTTCGGACTCCGAGCAGGCCTGAAGCCCATCGGCACCGGCCGGGTTGATAACGACGCCTTCGGGCAGCGTAACGGTCGTGTTCTTGATGCTCGAGCTCGCAATCCCCCCCGCGCCGTGGTTGACTTCTTGGGGCACGCGCACGTGGACTGAAAGGCCCGTCGGCGTGCTCGCGCTCTGTACGTCGGGCTGCGTTTCGATCGTCGGGCTGAAGGCGAGCTGGTTGCAACCGCTCACGCCGAGCGCTCGACCAAAGTTGTCGGTCAGGTGGTATTCGCGTTGGGAGAAGGGGACTCCTGTAGGGCTTGCTGCCGTCGGCCAGGAGAGGCCTTCGACGCTCGCGATGAACGGAAGCGCGCAGGAGCTCGGCATCGTCAAGAACGGCGCCGGCTGACTCTGAGACGTCGGCAGACAGGGCAACCCGCGTCCCGCAGTGTTCGTCCAATGGCCGCCGACTAGACAGCTCCAGCCACGGGCGTTGTCGTGGCTGGAGTCCCCTGGCACGCCCCAGAAGGTGACTGTGGAGGAGAGGAACGCGGCGAGCTGGGAGATGTTGCTGACGCTGACGCTCACGCCATAGTCAGAGCCTGTGCGCACCGAAGTGTCAAGCGTCACCGGAGCGGCGACGACTGAGAAGCCGAAGCGGGCGGGCTCGCCTTTTTCCGGGACCAGGTTGAAGAGTGGGACAGGAAGCGTAGAGAGCCCTACGTGCTCGGGTTCGTCGACCGTGACCGATGCCACCCCGATGACCGTGTCGGCCGGGCAAAGGTTTTCCTCGCCCCCTTGAGGGACGTGCTTGAAGTCCAAGTCGCTGCACTGTGGCAGCAGGGTGGCGTTGCCGATCAGACCCGGCGGCAGGTTGAACTTCAGATTCCTCGCAAGCGCCGGCGGATTCTTCGGATCGGTGCCCTGGTTCAGCGCAAAGGTCGTAGTCAGCTGATAGGGGTGAGACCCTGCCTGCACGTCGATGCCGCCACCTTCTTCTTCTGGCACCATCGCAAAGTCTTCCACCCCGAAGGACGGCGTCCCGCCGATATTCACGGGCCGCTTGACCGAGACGACGGGAGCCGAGCCGCCCTTGACTTCCGCCTTGTTCTCGACGCCGGAGCTGGCGCCTTCGTCCTTCACCGCGATACGCACTTCGAGATCTTCATAAGGCTGCAGCGTTTGGAAGAATTCCGGCACCAGGCACGTGACGCCACTCGTCGTACCTTCGCACGTACCGGGGATAAGCGCGAGATCGAATTGTCCAGCAAAGGCGGAGAATGCGAAGAGCGATACTTGCGGAACGAGGCTTCCTTCGACTTCGCTCTCTTGTACCTTAAGACCAGGCGGCAGGACGTCGCTCAGCCTGATTGGACCCGACGTCACGGCGTCACCGACGTTCACAGCTTGCACCACAATCGTACCTTCACCACCAGAGGGGATGCTCGCCGGCCGTACGTTGGTCGCAAGATGCCACCAGGGAGAAGCAGCGGCCGCGGGCGCGACGTTGAAAAGGCTGCAAGCCAGAACCAACGCACCGACCATCCACAGCGCAGCGGAGAGCTTTCGCATGCGGGCATAGGATCTCCGCGAGGGCGGCGGCGTCATGACCTGCCCCCCGTCGCTCTGGTGCTCGTACTCCCCTTCTTCTTCCCGACTGGCCTGTTCTGCGTCTTCTTCTTCTTCCCAGCGGATCTGGAGCTCTTCTTTCCAGCTTGCCTCTGGCTGTAACGCGCCCGCGCCTGCTTTATGCACCTCGCCCTCTCCCTCTTTGGCTTTCGCTTACACGCCTTCAGTGCTTTGGCGAGCTTCTGCGCACGCGTCAGCGGCTTCGCCTTCGGCGGACTGGGAGGCGCGAGGTTGCCGGCTCCACTGAAAGTGGAGCTGGCGGGCGCACCGAAGATGCCGGGCTGTGGCGTTGGTGCGAAGCGACAGGCGTCTGCTGAGACGCACGGCGGCGGTTCGCCAGGCGCCGGCGACGCGCAGCCGGGAGCTAGTGAGCAGACATGAGCGTCGTAGATGTCGAGGGCATTGTCCTGATCGGCGGTCGATAGCTGTGCGGCCGTCAGGAAGAAGACGTCGTCTCCGGTTTCGCTCGCATCGAGAAATGCTGTTTCTTCACTTGAGCTTCCTGAGGAAATCAAGCCCAGACAGGCCGGAGCGAGGTTGCAGCTGCCAACGCCGTCCGGCTCGTACTCATAGACGTCCTGAGTGCCGTTTGTGTCGGCTGCCACCAGTGGCCCTGGACTGTTGAAGAACAGCCTGCCGCTGTCTGATAGATAGCGCGACTGGTGTAGCGCTCGCGGAAGTTCTATGCGCGTCCAACCCGGGATCGAACCGGCAAGCCACTGCCCTGCCCACAGCAGCGGGCGATCGACCAGAAGGCCCGGAAACACGCCTTCGTCGAACACTCCCGAGGGTCGCTGCCCCGTGGGGTCACACGATGCGCAGCTCAGCTTGCCGGTGTCGTTGTCATAGAGGAATACCTCCTCGTCGCGCGCCCCGCTTCGCGCGTCGCGGTTGTCATAGCCTGTGAGCGGGCGCTGGGACATGAATGCTAGATAGCGGCCGTTGGGGGAGACGCGTGAGGTGACGTCCCCGAGGTCGATGCCTTCACCTTCCGTCGCGATCCAATCTGGCTTGTCGTGTTCTGAGAGCACCGCCACCAGCCGCGTGCTCTGCGTTTCTGTGTCATAGACGTATAGGTTGAGACATGCCCCTTCGCTCGCGTCCGGGCATGTTCCGCTCGTTGCTCCCGGCGCGAGCGCGCCCTTTGCCACGAAGTACACATTCCTGCCGCCTTCATCGCCACCGAGCATCGCGCCCTGCACGCTCGCGGCTTCGCCGACGTTTGTATTCGCATCGACGCTCAGATCCCGCAGCTCACACTGCAGTTCTTCTTCCACAACAGCGATCGTGCACTCATAAAGGTCCGGCGCTAGCGATTTCGCTTTGGCGCCTTTCGTGAGCCTCGCTTCGTCGGTGAAGAAGGCCCTACTCCCGTTGCTGCTCGCAAACTGGAACCTCGCGGGCAGTTCCGATTCCTTGACGCCGGGGGCCGCGGCGCTGACGTGCACGGTTTCCTTCCTCGTCATGTCGCGCATATATAGGCGTTCTCCCACTGTGAAGAACACCCTGCTCCCGTCGGCCGAGATCGCATTCCGCT
Organism: uncultured Solirubrobacteraceae bacterium; assembly: GCA_963697725.1. Classification (GTDB taxonomy): domain Bacteria; phylum Actinomycetota; class Thermoleophilia; order Solirubrobacterales; family Solirubrobacteraceae; genus Palsa-744. The sequence continues at coordinate 1,585,271 of OY969096.1, read as the reverse complement.
CCTGGCGATTGCGGTCGCCACCGCTCGCCGCCCCTTCCGCCGCCACTCCGCCCGGCAGGATGCTGACAGGTTCGATCCTGCCTTCGCTCCACTCATACAGGCTTTCCGCCCCCCCGCCGGGGCTTTCGAAGTCTTCCACCAACGACGTCGGCGACTTGATCAACAGATGTCTAAGATCCGGGGTGGCGGTCACGAATTCTACTCCTCCCCCAAAGAGTTCCGGTGCGGATTCTTCACCTCCGAATTTGGTGCCCACCGGCACGTTCGCCCCGGTGACGAGTGGTCGGTAGCTCCCGTCCGCTTCGCGCATATAAGGGGTGCGTTCGGTCGTCTGCGGCGAGAGCGGTGTCGCGCCCAGTGGTTCGACCACGGCGAGCGTCAAGTCTGAGGAGAACAGCTTGTACTCCGAGGGGTTGCCGGGCTGGTAGCCAACCACCGCACGGTGCGGCACAGCCACGTCCTGCGTACTCCACACGCCCGCCGCAGTGCGCGCACTCAACAGCTGCTGGGGCTCGTCGCTGCGGTTGCCCGGCGGTTCGGAGTCCGTCGGGCCAGTCGCGATGTAGGCGAGAGCATCGCCGTCTTGGGCGGCCTGAATCAGGGCACCTTCCTTAGTGATTGATTCCAGCGACACTCCGTGCTTGTTCGCCGGCGATACCAGTTCCCAGCCGCGGCCATCGAGCAATCCAGGGGATTCGACTCTCTGCAATCCAGTGGGTTCAGCGGCCTGCGTCGTGAAGATCTGATCAGGTCCGTCAGTTGTGCCGAGTGCGTTGTGTGCAACTACGCGGTAGTGGTAGACGCTGGCCGGCTGAAGGTTCTGGACGGTGAGGCTGAAGCTTTCAGGTTCTGAGCTTTCGCCGGCTTCGGCGTCGCTCGTTGGGGCACTACTGCCATAGGCGCTGCTTAGACCGTACTCAAAGTGAAATTCGGTCGGTAGCCCATGAGCGTTTAGCACCGTGTTTAGCCTCGCGCTCGTCGCTGTCACCCCTGAGGAGGACTCGCTTTCAATCGAGACTGGCGGTAGCGTCGTGAAGGTCTCATCGGGCCCGAATGTCGTCTGGTTCAGGGCATTCGTCGCCACCACGCGGAAGTGATAGGTGGTGGCGGGCTGAAGACCTGTGATTGGAGAGTTTACTTCGCGATCGTCAAACAGGGAGACAGCGGAGGTCGTGACAGTGACTGAGGCGCTTGGTTCAGGGGGGCCGGTGAGATTGCCTGGGTTAGGGCTGAGTTCGGCGACATGTTCGCCTCCGCGGGTGCCCGTGAATTCAACTGACCAGGGACCGCCCGGTTCGCCGCTCACAGCGATTTGGCCCGCACCGAGGCTGGGGACCCCTTCGAGTGCGGCTTGGACTTCGGCCGACGTCGCGTTGAAAGGAATTTCCGCGCTTTCTTCGCCGTTGAAGGCAAGCGTGAAGCCGCCGCCGGCGGCGACTACGCTCACAGACTGGACCTCGTTGACGGCATTCAGCGTCGCGATAGCGGTGCTTTCGCCGTACGCTGTGCTGGTGCCATATTCAAAGTGGTATTTGGCGGGGGCGCCCTCGGGGTTGATCGTGGCGTTCAGCTTCGCGCTCGTCGGCAGGAGTTCGCTCCCGCTCTCGCTGCCTTCAAGCACGACGGGGCCCGGCGGCGGCAGCGTGAGCAGACGCACGCTCGCGGGCGCGCGATGCAGCACGTACAGGGCTCCGATCCCGTTGCCGAACGCGATACCTCCTCCTGCGCCGCTCGCGACTTCGCCGGTGACGCTCGCCAACTGCGTGCCGCTTGCGTCGTATGCGTAGACGTGCTGGCGTTCGGGTTCGCTCACGAAGAGTTCATCGCTCGGGCCGATTGCCAACGACAAGTCGCCCGCATTCTCTTCATCACGCGGATCCCCGAGTTCCACACCTGCGCCGTCGTACTTGCGCACCCCGCTTTGTAGGCCGTGGATGTACAGCCCGCCGCTCGAGTCCACCGCCAGCGCCCGTATTTCGCCAGCTTCCGGAAGAGCAATTTCACCTTCGGCGACTCCCGCAGCGCTAAATGTTTCGACGTGGCCGACCCCCCCAACATAGACGGTCCCCGTGGAGCCGACGGCAATCGTGTTCTCCGCCAATGAGCCGAACTGTCCAAACGCGAGCACAAATTTCCCATCAGATTCAAAGCGCTCGATCCGATGATTTTCAGCATCCTCCACATACACATCGCCCTGAGTCAGCCCCGATGAATTGTCGACCGCTATGCCGACCGGACGGTTAAACTGCCCACCACCAGCGCCTTGAATCCCAGGGAAGCACGGCCCCGGCGCTTGGCATACCTGGAACGCTTCAGTGCTACCGTCGCTGACTCCCCAGCCAAAGGCACGTATGAACTGCCCCGCAGCATCGAACTGCTCGACGCGGCTGTTTTTCGTGTCCGCGACGTAAACGTCGCCACTCTGTTGATTGACCGCTATCCCAATCGGTTCTTCAAACTGCCCAGCCCCTTCCCCTTCACTGCCAAACTGCCCGACAGCAGCGAGTGCCGGACTTGCGCCCAAGCACAGCATAAAACACAGTGCGCCGACAACCGCCGAGAAACCGCGAGCCACTGGCAGTGGTTTCCGAACCCTTATTCGACTCCCCTTCATGATCCACCCTCACCTCTCGACCTACCGTACGTACGTGCGTGTCATCTACGCTTGCCGAACGGTCTGCGCAGCACCCTCTCCTGAGCGCCGTCGGCACCAACTATTCCGCACCATCGGCTATTCCAGCAAGCACCGTCTCTCACTAGCGTCGCTTACTCGCCCTCCCTGCCCCGCTACCCAGTCCTAGGACTTTCCGCCCTCCTCTGCTGCTCCCCAAGGGCCCACTCACCCCAAATCTCTAAGAGACTCCCTTGACTTATCGCCAAGCATTCTGAGACCCTGCGCAAACGCTCGACGCCGAGCTTGCGGCGGCTTGGATCGATCCGAGCCGCACCGCCGCCTCGGCGCAAATGACGACCGCACTCGCGGGTCGTCAAGGGCGTTCGATCCAATACCACCACAGACAGGAGAGCCCAACATGAAACGCATCAAGATCATGGGGTGCGCACTGCTAGCACTCTTCGCGCTCAGCGCAACCATGGCCGCCGTGGCGTCGGCTGAAGAGGGCTTCTTACCCGAAACCATTCGGGAATTTACGCTAGAAGGCGGCGTATCAACCCTTAACACAAAAGCCAACTTACCCGTCGTTTGCTCCTTACTGGACCCCATCAAAGGCACTCTCGTTAATGACAAACACGCGACAATTGTTCTTCACTGGTTAAAATGCACTATCGGCGGCATCCCCGTCAACTCTGAAAACGATAAAGGACAAAGCGAAGTCATCTTAGTCGAAGTATTACTGTTAGTCTGCTTAAAACCTGAAAACTCCGAAGGTAAAGTCTTGGGCGAATTCGGCATCGCCGCCGAAGTCCTTAAAGCGCCGATCACCCTCGAAGTTCCATCGCTCGGCGTGAAAGTCAAAGTGAAAGGTCTGGTTATCGGCGCAGTCACTGCAGGTGCCGGTGTGAAAAAATTGGAATTCCCCACCGCGTTCTCGGGTGAATTAGGCAAACAGGTAGCCGTCAAATGCCATGAAGGCACAGCAACCAAAGAACACAGCCTGTTAGCTGAATCAAGCCTGACCAAAACCGACGAAGTCGCGAGCGAGAACGTCGCTGGCGGTAAGGTCGTCTTCCCCAAAGAAGTGGAATTGATGGACAGCTGAGTCGTCTACGGTCTCGGACATTCGCGAGCCCTTAGATAACTAAGAGATGTCGGCGGACACCCGTCCGCCGACATCTCGCTTTCAAAACGGTGACTTGAAATCAGGCAAGCCACAGCCAACTCCAGTCGCTTTAGGCCGCCGCTATTGCGATGAGTTGCGTAACGCGGTTTATAGCGGCGATCAGCGATCGCTCTACATCAACTCCAAACAGGAGGCCATTATGAAACGCCTTATACTCACGGGGTGGGCCCTGCTGGCGCTCTTCGCACTTGGCGCGACCATGGCTGCGACGGCGTCGGCTGAAGAGGGCTTCTTACCCGAAACAGTTAGAACCTTTACGCTAGAAGGCGGGGTATCGACGCTCAACACAAAAGCAAACTTACCCTTCGTTTGCTCCTTACTAAACCCCGTCAAAGGCACACTTAACACCGACAAACACGCGACGGTCAGTCTTCACTGGTTAAAATGCTCCGTCGGTGGAATTCCCATCAACTCCGAAAATGATAAAGGCCAGAGCGAAACAATATTAATCGAAGTTTTACTGTTAGTTTGCTTAAAACCTGAAAACTCCGAAGGAAAAGTACTAGGCGAATTCGGTATAGCCGCTGAAGTCAGCAAAGCACCGATTACCCTTGAAATTCCATCGCTTGGCGTGAAAGTCAAAGTGAAAGGTTTGGTTATCGGTACGGTCACCGCAGGCGCAGGCGTGAAAAAACTGGAATTCCCTACTGCGTTCTCGGGGGAATTAGGTAAACAGGTAGCCGTCAAATGCCATGAAGGCACAGCAACCAAAGAACACAGCCTGTTAGCTGAATCAAGCCTGACCAAAACCGACGAAGTCGCGAGCGAGAACGTCACTGGCGGCAAGGTCGTGTTCGAAAAAGAATCGGAATTGATGGACACCTAAGTAATCGGAGGTCTCAATTCACTCAAGACTCCGCGTTTGAGGACAGCTAATGTCGACGGACGTTCTTGCGCCCGTTGACATCCTGTCAACGCACGAAAATATCGTCCCGCGTATATGGCGCGCAGCCAAGAGCCACTCTGTCCGTTCCGCACATGACGCCGCAGGACCGCCGCCGCCACGCGAACAACGCTACAGGTCGCCGATAGCACGCTGCACACCGTGCAGCTCGGCGCCACGTGAGGCCGTAGAGCTGCCAATGTACATTCAGGCGGGAGGAACGTGCTGCGCACGTCCTGTTCTGAGCCGTGAATTCGGTCGGCATCGTTGAGTTTCGACCTGCATCGGTTCGCGTTGGCCGTGAGGAGGTTCAGTGCAAAGTTAGCTTCTGCTTGAGCGTGAGGGGTTTGGGCTTGGCGCATGTCGGCGCCGGTGCAAAACTGACCCCCCTTCGCCGGCTGAGAATTGACCCCCACGGGCGGTGGCGAAGGCGTCCGGGGTCGTGGTGAGCCTGGCTCGGTCGCTGTCACCGAGACCGGGAGAAGGGTCGTGCTTGACGTGGAGCGCTGGGCTGAGCTGCGCCGGGAGCATTTCGTTCGTGGGGTCCCGATCAAGGAGCTCGAGCGCCGCACGGGATTGGCTCGCAACACGATCCGCGCGGCGCTGCGCTCAGATGCCCCGCCAGCGTTTCGCGTGCCCAAGCGCCCGTCAAAACTGGATCCCTTCAAGGAGGAGATCCACGCGCTCTTGCGCCGCGATCCGAAGCTCCCGGGAGTCAGGGTCCGCGAGCTGATCGAGCCGCTCGGCTTCGAGGGCTCAAAGACAATCGTCGACGACTACCTGCGCGAGGTGCGCCCGCTGTTTGTGCGCAAGCGAACCCACCAGCGCACGATCTATCGACCGGGGGAGATCTGCCAATGGGACTTGTGGGAGCCCTCGGCGCACGTGCCCGTCGGTCACGGCGAGCTTCGTCGCGCGTGGGTCGTGGTCGCCTGCCTTGGCTACTCACGCGCCGGCGCTGGAGCGCTGATCTTCAGCAAGGAGGCACCGGACGTGCTGTGGGGCATGAGCCGCTGCCTTCACTCGCTTGGCGCGTTGCCGCGCATGATGGTCTGGGACCGTGAGGGATGCCTGCACGCTGGCGGCGGGCGCCCGAGCGAAGCCTATGCGGCCTTCTGTGGGCAACTCCCCGTCGATTGGTACTTCTGCGAAGCCGCCGATCCGCAGGCCAAGGGCGTCGTCGAGCGACTGCAGGGATACCTTGAGACGAACTTCGAGCCGGGGCGGCGCTTTGCCAATCACCTCGACTTCCAACTGCAACTCGACGCGTGGTTTCAGAAGGCCAACGCACGGGCGCACAAGATGCTCAGGGCCCGGCCGATCGACCGCCTGGTGCAAGAGCGCGAGGTGATGCGCCCATTGCCAGGACGCGAGCCCGACCTCGACCGCCGCTGGGTGATCAGGGTGGCACCGGACCCCTATCTGCGCTTTGACACCAACGACTATTCGCTGAATCCCGATCTCGTCGGGCGACGCGTCGAAGTCCGCGCCGCCCAGCGCGAGATCACCGCGATCGCCTTGGATAGCGGTGAGCTTGCGTGCCGGCACGAGCGAAGCTTTGCCAAGCACCGCACGATCACGGCCCTGGAGCACGCAAGGACGCTCAGAGAGCGACGCGGAGAGCCAGAGCCCGACGCCGAGCTTGTTGTGCAGCAACGCCCCCTCTCGGTCTATGACCAGCTGATCGCGTGAGCGCCACCTCAGAGCTCTCCCACCTCTTCCGGGTGATGAAGTCCCCGGCGGCGGCCAAGGCGCTGCCGAAGCTCGCCGAGCGCGCCCGCTCAGAGCAGTGGAGCTATGAGCGCTTCGCCGAGGCGCTGCTATCGACTGAGACTCAAGCCCGTGAGGCCCACGGCGGCGATGCCCGGATCCGCGCTGCGCGCTTCCCCGCCCGAAAGACGCTCGAGGAGTTCGACTTCACCTTTCAGCGCTCGGTGAAGAAGCAGGTGATCCAGCATCTCGGCCAGCTCGACTTCCTGCATGGCAAGGAAAACGTCATCCTGCTCGGGCCACCCGGCACCGGCAAGACGCATCTGGCGATCGCGCTGTCGATCCGCGCCTGCCTGGCCGGACAGCGCGTCATCTTCCGCACCGCCACCGAGTGGGTCGCGCTGCTTGCAGATGCCCAGCGCCAGGGACGCCTTGATGAGGAGCTCAAACGACTGGAGCGGATTCCGCTCTTGATCTGCGATGAGGTCGGCTACATCCCGTTTGATCCGCACGCCGCCAACCTGATGTTCATGCTCGTCTCCCGCCGCTACGAGCGTGCGAGCCTGATCGTGACCTCGAACAAGCCCTTCAGCGCCTGGGGTGAGATCTTCGGCGACGACGCCACCGCAGCGGCGATGATCGATCGCCTGGTCCACCACGCCGAGATCCTCTCGCTGAAGGGCGATAGCTATCGCCTGAAGAACCACGACCTCGGTGCGCGTCCGGCTGAGCAGTCCTCCCAGGATTGATCACTCACCCGAGGGGGGTCAATTCTCGACCGGCGCTACGGGGTCAGTTTTGGAGCGGCCTTGACACGTTCGTGCAGCATGACTACCGAAAGACACACTTCGCCAAATCCCTTGACTCACCTGAGGCGTCCTGAGAACCTAGACACACATCGCGCACTTGCACGAGGTGTCCGTCGCTCGCCCTCCCTTGTCCACCCTGGACCTCTGCGTCTCACGGTTGGCGCGACTCGCCGTCGACACCGGCGGCTTAGCCCAACCACCGCCCACAAGAGCCCGAGAGCCCCTCATCACAGCTCACCTACCGCTTGGCCAACAACAACCCCAGACAGGAGAACACGAACATGAAACGCACCAGGATCATGGGATGCGCCCTGCTTGCGCTATTCGCGCTCAGCGGCGCGATGGCAGCCGTAGCATCGGCCGAAGAGTGGTTCTTACCTCGGACGAAGGGGAAATTCACGATAGAAGGTGGCGTGTCGACGCTCAATACCGCCGCCAACTTACCGTTCGTGTGCTCGTTACTTGACCCGAGTAAAGGCACTCTCACGAACGATAAACACGCGACGATCAGTCTTCATTGGTTAAAATGCACAGTCGGCGGATCCCGTTCAACTCTGAAAACGACAAAGGTCAGAGTGAAACGATCTTAGTCGAAATGTTACTATTAGTGTGCTTAAAACCAGAAAACGCTGCAGGCGCCGTTCTCGGCGAATTTGGGATAGCCGCCGAAATCGTCAAAGGTCCGATCACTATAGAAGCTCCGTCGATCGGCGCGAAAATTAGAATCGAAGGCCAGATAATCGGCGTTGTCACAGCTAAAGCTGAAGAACTATTATCGGAATTCAACGTTGCCTTCACTGGCGAAAAAGGCAAACAAGAAGTGGCCAAATGCAAAGCCGGTGAAGAAACAAAAACGCACACACTGTTAGCGGAATCGAGCTTGACCAAAGCCGACGAAGTTGGAAGTGAGAACGTCGCGAACGGTAAAGTAGTGTTCGAAGAAAAACAGGCACTGATGGACTCCTGAGTCACATGCAAATCTCAGGTACTTTCTAGTAGATGGTCGGCGTCGGCGGGCAAAGTTCGTCAGCCGACGCCGTTGACTCGCTCAGCTCGTCGCTCGACATCTGCCGTGCGTCAACGCCATACGACGATCCCCCGGCTGCCGATGCCATGCGATGTGGCGCCTGCTCTACAGAGCTCCCAGCCCCGTTGCTACTTCTTCCCGCCACCCTTCCTCTTACCCTTCGCCTTCTTCTTAGCCCCATACTTCTTCCGCGCCTGCTTTTCGCAAGCCTGCCGCCTGGCCTTGTTCTTCTTCTTGCGGCATTCCTTCAGCGCTTTCGCGAGCTTCTGCTTGCGAGTGAAGGGTTTGGGCTTGGCGCAGCCGGTCACCTTGATCGGCGTAGTCTGGTTCAGCACAACGCCGTTCTGAGCGGTGAATTCGGTGGGCATCGTCAGTTTCTGCCCGCAGAGCTTGACGTTCGCGGCTAGTGCCGAGTTGGGCCCTTGGGGTAGGTTCAGTTCGAACGTGTCGAAGGGCACGTCGGGCGTCGCCTTGAAGGTGCTGGTCGTGATGCCGTTCTTGATCTGGGTGGAGCCCACCAAATCAACGGTCACGCCATAGCCTTTCAGCACGATCGTAAGGTCGGGGAAGGCTTCGCCGCCGTGGGATACGAAGTAGGCGGGGCCTTCCAGCGGAACTGGCAGCAGCGGCGTGATGACCTTGAGCCTCGCAGCCAGATGAGCGGTCGTCCCGTTGGCTGCGCGCTGCGACTGCTGACAGACACATCCCACCAAGTCCCTTGACTCCTCCCAAGTTGTCCTGAGAGCCTAGATAGACCCTCGAAACATCATGCTCGCGGTCGCACCCTCGCGATGCGGCAACTGGGCGTAGCCATGGACCCTTTTCGCTGGAGCTCCGCGGGTCGTTCGATCCCACAACCACAGACAGGAGACAAAGACATGAAACGCATCAGGATCATGGGCTGCACGTTGCTAGCGCTGTTCGCGCTCAGCGCAGTCATGGCCGCCACGGCGTCCGCCGAAGCGGGCTTCTTACCGCGGACCAACCCGAAATTTACGATTGAAGGTGGGCTATCCACTCTTAACACCGCGGGGGGCTTACTTCTCAGCTGCTCCTCACTCGACCCCTCCAAAGGCACTCTCGCCAACGCCAAACACGCCACGGTCGCGCTCAATTGGTTAAAATGCACAAGCGCCGGATTTTCGTTCAACTCTGAAAACGACAAAGGTCAGAGCGGAACGATATTAATTGAAGTATTACTATTAGTCTGCTTAAAACCCGAAAACTCTGAAGGTAAAGTGCTCGGCGAATTTGGTATTGCTGCTGAAATCGACAAAGGTCCGATCACCATCGAAGAGCCGTCGGTCAGTGAGAAACTCAAACTCAAAGGTACCATTATTGGCGTAGTAACAGCTAAAGCCGGCGAAAAATTATCGGAATTTAAAGTCGCATTCACCGGCGAAAAAGGCAAACAAGTAGTCGCCAAATGCAAAGATGGTACTGAAACCAAACCGGAGAGCTTGTTAATGGAATCGAGCCTCACCAAAGTCAACGAAGTCGCGAGCGAGAACATCGCAGGCGGCGAGATTGTGTTCGAAAAAGAACAGGAACTGATGGACTCCTGAGTAGTCTGCAGACCAAGCCACGGGCGGCTAGTCGCGCTTCTTGCTAAAGATCGTCAGTGTCGGCAAACGTCCTCGCGTCTGCCGGCACTTCGATTACCTGCAAGCAGTCTCGAACCTGGCGTTCAACGGCTGACGTGCCCCCTCCCGGCCCATGCATGCCGCCTCCCTCAGGAGCCCGAGCCCCCGAACCACCTACTTCTTCCCGCCGCCCTTCCTCTTACCCTTCGCCTTCTTCTTAGCCCCATACTTCTTCCGCGCCTGCTTTTCGCAAGCCTGCCGCCTGGCCTTGTTCTTCTTCTTGCGGCATTCCTTCAGCGCTTTCGCGAGCTTCTGCTTGCGGGTGAGGGGTTTGGGCTTGGCGCAGCCGGTTATCTTGATCGGCGTGGACTGGTTCAGCACGACGCCGTTCTGAGCGGTGAATTCGGTGGGCATCGTCAGCTTCTGCCCGCACAGCTTGACGTTCGCGGCTAGTGCCGAATTGGGCCCTTGGGGCAGGTTCAGTTCGAACGTGTCGAAGGGCACGTCGGGCGTCGCCTTGAAGGTGCTGGTCGTGATGCCGTTCTTGATCTGGGTGGAGCCCACCAAATCAACGGTCACGCCATAGCCTTTCAGCACGATCGTGAGATCGGGGAAGGCTTCGCCGCCGTGGGATACGAAGTAGGCGGGGCCTTCCAGCGGAACTGGCAGCGCCGGGGTCACGACCTTGGCGTGGCCCACGGCCGAGGCGGCCGGGCAGTTCGCAGGGTTGGCGTCGAAGACCCCCGCCGTGCAGGCTTTCTGGAGCGTGGTTAGACGCGAGGGCAGCTGTTTTGGCAGCGAGACTTTGACTCTGGCAACGTTCGCGTAGGTACCGAGCGGGCCTTTCGGATAGGCCAGCTTCACCGACAGGCTCGCGCCGGCGGCTTTCGAGGTTTTGCCCGCGGTCGAGACGCTGAACTGAGGGGCGAATTTGAGGCTGGCACAGCTGGCGGCCTGGAATGGCGAGGTGGACGTCGCGCTTTGTCCGAGGTTACTGCCGAGCGTGCTCGAGATCGACATCGGCGTGCAGCTCGTCGGGTTCAGCGTAAAGCCAGGGCGATCGATCGTCACGCGAATGTCGCGTACGTGGGTCACGATCCCATCGATGATGTGCGGTATCGGTTCCGAGGCCGTCGGATCGACGCTCACCTGCACCGTGTGCGGATCGAGGCGCAGCCCGAAGCGAATCACAACGGTCCCGAGGTCGAACGGACCCACCACCGCCGAGGTCACGCTCACGAGCGAGAACGGGTCCCCGTTGTACGGTCCGCCCAGGTAGATCTTGCCTGGTGTGTAAGCCAGCACCGCACCTGCGCCTGTGCCGACCTGTGAGTGTCCGAGCAGGCTCGCGGCCGGGCATGAGGGTTCGGCTTCCTCCTGCGCGCCCGTCTTCGTACGCGCGGCCGCGATGTTCGCCTCGGGGCAGAACGGAATCCCCGTGAGAATGCCCGTGAGCCCAGGCGGCAGATCAGTCGAGAAGGAGGTGATTTCGCTTTCGCCGTCGTTGCGCGAGAGGCGCAGGTAGAACGGACTGAACGCGCCCGCGACGTTGTTCACCGTGCCCGCTTCGATCCGGGGCCCAAACGGTGGGACGGCGCCGGGGCAAGCGCCCCCGTCGAAACCCTCGCCGATCGAGAACGATGAGGTGTCCGTGAGCGGCGCAAGCGGTTCGGCCCACGGCGTGAGCAACGCGCTGGTCGTGTAGGTCCCACACGTCGATGGAGTGATCAGCGGCGCCTGTTGGCCTTCTCGGAAATGGAAGTTGAAGTGATCGAAGGGTAGTTGTGGGTTGTTTTCGAAGGTCGTCGTCAGTTGCCCCGTGGCCTGATTACGGTCGACTCTGCCCGCGAGCTTGATCAGGATTCCGGTTTCGGGATTCTTCGCGACGATGTAGAGCGCCACGAGCGATCCGTTCGGGTGGCCCGGTTCGCTGAATGGGTTTTCATACGGCTGCGCCACGAACACCGAGCCGTGGATCGCCGTCGACAGCAGCGGCGTCGTGATTTCGACCGTGCCCAGCTTGGAGTCGTTCGGACAGCCTGCGCCTGCCAGCGATTCGACGGTCTCACGGGCATAGTCGGCCTCCGTGCAACCACCAAGCCCAACGCCTGCCGAGGGGTTGATCGTGAGCCCTTCGGGCAGCGTCACCGAGGTGTCCTCCAGCTGCGACTGTGCGACGCCGCGCGAGTCGGTGAGCCCTTCGTCGTCAAAGTTCAGGTTGAAGTCCAGGCCACTTGGCGAGGATGCACTGATGGCGCTTGGTTCCGCGCTGATCGTCGGAGCGAACGCGAGCTGGTTGCAGCCCGTAATTCCCAGCGACTTGCCCGCGCTGTCTTTCAACTTGTATTCGTTAGCTTCGAAGCCAAGCCCCTGCGGGGCGGCTTTGCTCGGCCAGGAGACGCCTTCGAGAATCGGGTTAAAGACTGCCGAGCAGCTTGTAGGCAACGTCAGGAACGCCCCCGGATGCTGTTCGACCGAGGGGATGCAGACCTGATTCGCGGCCTGCGAGAAGCGCCCGCCCAGCAAGCATCCCCAGCCGCGCGATTCATTGTGGCTGGGATCGCCCGGCGAGCCCCAGAACACAGCCGTCGTCGAAATGAAGTTCACAATCTGGGTGATGTTGTTGACGCTGACCGTGACCCCGTAGTCTTCGCCCGGGCCGCTGCGCACGGATGTATCGAGGATCACCGGGTTGCGCAGCACCTCGAAGCCAAAGCGCGCGGGCTCGCCCGTCGCCGGGGTCAGGTTGAAGATCGGAACCGTGAAGTGGTTTTCTTCGCCCGGGCTGATCGAGGCCGTCACCACCGCCACACCGATCGCGGTATCACTCGGACAGAGATTGACTTCCCCGCCCGCCGGCACGTGCGCAAAGTCCTGGTCGTTGCACTGCGGCAGTGCCGTCGCGTTGCCGATCTGCCCGGGAGGCAGCTTGAAGGCCAGATTGCGCGGGAGCGCCGGCGGATTCAGCGTTTCGGCATTGTCGCCATTGAAAGCCACGGTGCTCGAGAGCTGGTAGGGGTGCGAGCCGGCGCGCGTGTCAGCTTCTCCCCCTTCTTCTTCGGGAATCAGGTCGAAGTGTTCGATACCAAAGCTCGCCGGCGTAGCGTCGAGTGGCACCGGCCGCGAGATCGTCGCCGATGAGGCACCGCCACCCGTGGCTTCCACCTTGTTCGGGGCGCCCGATTCCAGACCAGCTTCCGCTTTCACGGTCAGACGCATTTCCAGGTTGTCATACGGAAGCACGGCGCTCAGGAATTCAAAGCCGAAGGCGGCGCTTTCGCTCGAACAGGTGACGCTGCTCGAAGTTGTCCTGCACAGTTCAAGGAAGCCGTCCCCTCCGTTAGGGCCAAGGTCCGGACGGGGCGATTCTTCGAGCGGGCTCGGCGCGAAGAAGGACACCCGCTGCAGCGTCAATCCAGGCGGCAGCGTGTCGGTGAAGCTGTAGGGCGCCGCGGTGCTCGTATCTCCCAAGTTGATCGCCTGCACGATGATCGTCCCTTCCCCGCCCGGCGCCAGGTGGGTTGGGACCACGCGTGAGGTGACGTGCCACCACGGCTGGGCCGCAATCGCGGGGCTGGCTGCCGCCCCGGCGGTAAATGCCATCAGCAGCAGCGTCAGGGTGCCGATCCAGCGAATGCGTCTGGCGGCTTTGTCGCCGCCGAATCGCCGCTTGATGCTGTCGAACTTCCCAGCCGACGGGTTCGATGAGCAGCGCGTCCGCGCTACCAGTTCGATCGGAAGCGGGGTTTTGACGGTGACCGATATTTCGCGTGAAATCGGCTTCATCGTGCCGTCCTCCGGGCCGCATGGGTCAACTTCCTTGCGCGCGCCGTGCGCTTTGCCTTCGCCTTGACCTTCTTCGGGCCGTACTGCTTCCGCGCCTGCCGTTCGCATGTCAAGCGCTTTTTCTTCGATTTATCCTTCTTGCACTTCTTCAAAGCACGCGCTAGCAATTGCGCTTTCGTCAGTGGCTTCGGTTTCGGTTTCACGACCGGCGCAGGCGGGGCAGCATTGCCGGGGCCGTGATAGGTGAGCGAGCTGGGCGTCGCGTCGTTCGGCGGCGAGCTTGGGTTTTGGCAAGCATCGCCCTGGCACGCCTGCGATGGCGGTAGCGGCGGCGGTACACATGGCGACGCGCTGCTGCAGACGTGGGCATCGTATACATCGAATGCCGAGTCGACGTCGTTGGAGGTGAGCCGCAACGCCGTCAAGAAGAAACCTCGTCGCCGCTTTCGGAGGCATCTAGGAACGCCGATTCTTCTTTGGAGCTACCCGAGGAGATCAGCGCAACGCACCCGCCAGAAGCCGGCGAGAAGGTCTTACTCGAGGAGCTGCAGTCGCCGATGCCAGGCGGCTCGTACTCATATACGTCCTCGACGTTGTTCGTGTCTTGTGGCACGAGGGCATCTGAGGCGTTGAAGAACAGGCGCCCTGAATTCGAGAGATAGCGAGACTGGTACAGGGCGAGGTTGAGATTCGGCACCAGCGTCCAGCCCGGAATCGATCCGGCTAGCCAGCGGCCGCGCCAGCTGTGCGGGTGGTCAACGAGCAGCCCAGGGAACGGCACGTTGTCGAGAATCCCCTGCGGGCGCGCCCCCGTCGGGTCGCACGAGACACAGTGCAGCGCGCCGCTGTTGGCATCTAGTAGGTAGACCTCCGCGTCTGGCTGACCGCTGCTTACGTCGCGGTTGTCATAGCCGGTCAGGCTGCGCTGGGACATGAACGTCATGTACTGCCCGTTCGGCGAGACCCGCGCCGTCAGGTTGCCGAGTACGTGCAAAGTGGCTTCGGCCCAGTCCGGGTCGTCGTGGCTCGACAGCACCGCGACAAGGCTCGTGCGGTGGGAGTCGGTGTCGTACTCGTAGAGGTTGCAGTCGGCTTCCCCTTCGCTGGCACAGTTGCCCGGAACGGCATGTTCGCCACTGGCATTCGCGTCGCTCGTCAGCACGCCGTTCGCCGCGAAGTACACGCGGTCCCCGGCCGAGTCCACACCGACTACCTCGCCGCGCACATCGGCGGATTCGCCTTCGTTGTGATCGACCGTTAGGTCCGAGAGCACGCAGGACAGTGGACCGGCCCCGCGAGCGACTTCGCACATGTAGAGGTCCGGCCTGTTCGGCTGGGCGGTCGCGTTGGTCGTCAGCTGCGCTTCATCGGTGAAGAAGATCTTGGAGCCATCGCTGCTGGCGATCTGGAATATCCCAGCTGCAGCCCCACCGGGAGCGCCCGGCTGGCGTTGGTCGAGCTGTAGTGTGCGCCCAAGGTCGAGATCGCGCAGGTATAGGTGCCCACCGGCCGAGAACATCACTCGATCGCCGTCGTTGGAGATCGCCCCCCGCATGTTCAGGTCGTTGTCGCCGGTACCCGTCGACAGGTCTTCTTCAGAAACGGGTTTTCCACTCGGCAACACGCTGACCAGCCGCAGGGCGCCCCCCGAGAGCTCGTAGAGGTTCGGTTGCCCTTCGGGGATAAAGCCGGGCGCAAAGCCCGGGGCGAGCACCTGCGGCGAGGACAGCAGAATGTGCCCGAGATCGGGCGTCGCGGTGCGGAACTGGACTCCGTTTGCCCACAAGCCGCTCTGGCCAAAGGTGTTTTCGATTTCTTCGCCCCCGAATTTTGCTCCAGGCAACACATTCGAGGAGGTCACGAGCGGCACGAACTTGCCGTCAACTTCGCGCTGGTAGGGCGTTCGTTCGGTCGTATCCGGCGAGAGCGGCGTGATGCCCTCCGGTTCGACCAAGCTCGCCGAGAGCGATTCGGAAAAGAACTTGTACTCCGCCGGGAAGCCTGGGTGGATCTTCGAGATTTCTTCGTGCCGCGTCGTCACGTCCTGCGTGCTCCACCCTTCCGTACTCCGCTGCGAGATCAACTGGCTGTCGTGTGGACTTCTGACCCCCATCGGTTCGCTGCCGGTCGGTCCGAGCGCAACGTAGGCGATACCGCCGCCCTGGGCGGCCGCCTCGATCGCGCCGCCTTCTTCGGTGATCGGTTCCAGCGGCGAGCCGTGCTTGTTCGGGGACGAGACCAGTTCCCAGGCACGTCCGTCCGGCAACGAAGACGACGCGCCCTGGGTCGTCAACGACCGATCCGGACCGATCACGATGCCGAGCGAATTGTTGGCCACCACCCGATAGTGGTAGGTGGTCGACGGGAGCAGTTCCTGGATCAGGGTGCTGCGCGTCACGTCAACCGTTCCCGACCCTGCGCTCGCGTCGGGGGTCGGCGCGGTCGCGCCATATGACGTATCGCGCCCGTATTCAAAATGGTATTCCGTGGGCAGACCGTGAGGATTCAGGGTCGCTTCAAGACGCGCGCTCGTGGCGTTGACCTGAGAGGCCGAGGTGCCATCGATTGAGACCGGTGGAAGCGTCGTGAAGGTCTCGTCCGGACCCGCGGTGGTTTCTGCCGCCGCGTTCGTCACGACCACTCGAAAGTGATAGGTCGTGCGCGGCTGCAGACCGACGATCGGCGCGTTCGCAGGCTGATCTTCAAAGGCCGCACCGAGTAGCGGTTCCGAGGAAGTGCTTTCCCCATAGGAGTCCGTCGTGCCGTATTCGAAGTGATAGCTAGTCACTTCGGGGCCCTCGGGATTCACCATCGCCCCGAGCGTCGCGGTCGTCGGTTGGATATCGCTTGCTAGCTCGCTACCGGCCAGCACCAGCGGTCCGGACGGCGGCGGTACAACCACGCGGACCGTACCTTTGTTGGCGACATACAGTGCACCGCTCGCTTCGCCGTAGGCGAGGCCGTGTTTGCCCGCGTCCTGGGCTTCTCCTGCGGCGTCGAAGCTCGCCAGTTGCGTACCTGTGGGGTCGAACGTGAAGATGTGGTGCCGGCCGCTTTCCTGAAGATCGTTGACGAACAGGTCACCCCCTGGTCCAATCGTCAGGGCGTTGGCTTCCGGCTGAGCCGTTTCGTCACGTGGCGGAGGCAATTCAGTGCCGGTCTGGTCGTACTCGCGCACACCGGGCAGAGCGCTGCTCTTGATGTAGAGGTCTTTGCTCGGATCGATCGCGAGGTTTTCGATAAAGCCGAGCCCGGGCAGCGCGATTTGTGCTTCAACCGCGCCTTCTGGGCTGAACTGCTGAACGCGGTTTTCATCTCCCACGAAGACGTGGCCTTCGGAGTCCACCGCGATCGAGCGTCCGTTCAGGCCTTCGAACTGGCCAGGGCCATCACCCGTCGTACCTTCCTTGCATTCTTCCCCTGCACGGCAGATGTCGCTGCCGTTGCCCGCATTTACGTCGCGCCCAAACATCAGCAGGAATTCGCCACCGGGCCCGAACTTCTGGATCCTCCGGTTTTCCGCGTCCACCACGTACACGTCTCCGTGCGAGGCACTCAGCGGGTCGTTGTCGATCGCAATGCCTTCCGCGCGAAAGAATTGACCCGTACCCGACCCTTTGAACGGAGGCAGGTTGCCACCGAAGCACAGGGTGGTACACGTCTGCAGTGCTTCGGTGCTGCCATCCGCAACCGCCCATCCCCAGGCCAGCAGAAATTTGCCGTTCGCATCAAACTTGTCGATGCGGTTGTTGTTGCGATCCGCGATGTAGACATCGCCGCCTTCCTGTTCGATCGCAATGCCTGCCGGTTCATCGGAAATCTGACCGGCCCCACTGCCTTCGCTACCAAAGCTCGCCGGCAGCGCTCCGGCAGGGGCCGCGCCAAAGCCCGCGAGCAGAAGGAGCCCCGCAACCGTCAACCCTAGGACGGCACGACGAAAACGCCGCTCCATGCGATGCCCTCTCATCTCCGACACCCTCTTCTCCCCACAGTTCGCGCACAGTTGCCGCTCGACGATGCATGCGTGGTGCACCCGCGAGACTCGACAATAGGTTTGGGCTCGTTTGGCCGCAAGCAACGTTTCTTACTTAGTGTGTCGCGCGTCGAGCCGCCAAATTCACCCGCGGCATCGGGGCTCATCTGCGTATGTAGGTGCGTCTACTCGTGTCAATCCTTCGAGGACTGCGAATAGAAAACAATCCCGCGAAACACTTGACGTTACGCGCCGTACCTGCGAATACTCGCGGCGGATACCCACTAAGCGGGGTCCTTCACACCATCGCTCGATCAAGTGGTTGAGCCTTACAAAGGAGCAGTGTTCTACATGCGCGTATTCAAGCTCGTCAGCGCCATCGTTGTGGTGCTCGCGTTCTCCGCAGTTGCCGTCGCCACCGCATCGGCGGCGGAATCCTTATGGCGCTGGTTACCGGGAGCCGCAGGAGCGACCTTCACCGGCAGCAGCGGTAAAGCCGTGCTACAGGTCAAAGGCGGCGCTTCCATCAACTGCACGGAATCCAAAACTACCAATGGCGAAATCACAACCGAATTAACGTTAGGTTTAGCGACTATCACCTTCGGTAAAAACTTACCGGTTGAATCACGCTGCACCACCGCCGGTCTGGCAGTCGAAGGCGAAGGCTCCGAACTCGGGGTCATCAAAGTCCACCTCGAGCTACACAACTGCTTAATCAGCCCGGGGCACCGTGGTATCAAAATCGCGATCTTACCGCTCGACATCAAAGTTCCGTCGGTCGGCCAGTTACTGAACGTGAAGGGCGCCATTATCGCCGAAATTACGCCTTTCGAAACCTCAACCAAAGAATACTCGCTCGCCGTTACTCAAAAAGAAGGCAAACAGGGCATCCCGAAATGCGAAGGCGGCGAAGAACAGAAACTCGAAACGTCCACGAATGGTGGCGCATTCGTCCAGTCAGGTGAGGAAGCCGCTGGAGGCAAAATCGTCTTCGCGGTCGCTCAGACGGCGATGGCCTAAGGGTCACGCTGGCCTGACGGCCACCGTCGGAGACCGATGATCCGGTGCGGGAGGCTCGCTGTGGTGGCCTCCCGCACCACTTTTCAATTCCGAGTCGAGTAAGGATCAGTCCTGTGAATACTCCTAAGGCCACGTGCAGGCGAACGCTTTTTTATCTTCCATGTGCCCTGCTCGCGTCGTTGGTGCTGCTGGCGCTCGCCGGCTGCGGCAAGAGCAGCAGTAAAGGTACGACCAACGGCGGGAACACTCAGAGCAGCGATGACACCGTTGCTCGCATCGAAGGTAGCTCCACAAAAATCGACAAGACCGCACTCAACCACTGGATGCGCGCGCTGGCCGGTAGTGACTTTCGCCAGACGATCGGCACCAAAGGCCCTCGGGGTCTTGTCTCTGAGCCTGCCAACTACTCCGAATGTGCCGCGGCCGCCGAGAAGATCGTTCCACGAACGTTCACCGGCGAGGCGAAGCTGAGCAACGCGCAGATCGACTCGAAATGTCGTGAGCTGTACCAAGCGCTCAAGGCCCAGGCCCTCGGCCTGCTGATTTCGGTGCAGTGGTCAGTCACGGAAGGTGAAGAAGCGGGGGTCCACATCTCCGACGCGCTGCTGCACGAGCAGTTCGCCCGCTTTCGCAAGGGTGCCTACCCGACCGAAGAGGACTTGCAGCGGTACCTGACCGAACGGCAGATGACGCTACCAGACATCCTGTATCAGCTCAAACGCAACGTCTTGGTAGCCCGGTTGCTGCCAAAGCTTCACGAGCAGGCGAAGCGCTCAGGCGGCGGCGAGGAGGCCTATGCAAAGCTCGCACTAAAACGCTATGAGCGCATGGTGGCGAGGACCGTCTGCGCTCCGGGATACGTCGTGCTCGATTGCAAGGAGTACAACGAAAGCACGAAGACGTTACCGGCACCGGACAACATCCTCGAACAGTTTACCCAGGCTCGTGTCAACTGATCTGCCTGGCTGACCATGCTGAGTACTCATCGCTCGCCGGCGCTGATCCTTGCGATGATCGGCGTGGTCTTCGCGCTCGGCGGCTGCAGCGGCGGCACGAGCATCGTCCGCTTCGAGGGACCGTCCAGCGCCTCGATCAGCCGGGCGGCGCTGAGTCACTGGATGCGGGCGCTCGCGGGCGGGGACTTTCGCCGACTGATAGGCGTCGAAGGTCCAACCGATTTCGCCTCGGAGCCCGCCGACTATCCGCGCTGCCTGGCCGCCGCGAAGCTCGTCGCGCCGCGTTCGTTCTTCAACCAGCTGCGCCTCAGCCGCCCCGAGATCGAACGACGATGCCACGAACTCCACAAAGCGCTCAAGACCCAGGCCCTCGCCTTCCTGATCTCGGTCCGCTGGGCGATAGCCGAAGCCGCCGAACAAGGCATTGTGGTTTCGAATGCCGACGTCCGTCGCGCGTTCGCGAGCACTCGCCCCACGCGCTATCCAACCGAACAGGATCTGCGCAAGTACCTCAATGAACGCCACTGGTCCTTATCCGACCTACTCTATGAGCTCAAAGCGCGCCTACTCTCAGACCGGGTTTCGCACCCGCGAGGCAGCAGCGAGGGTATCGGCGACGAGTCGCAGCCCGTCTCTGTGGCGCTCGCCATGGGACATCGTGGCGATCTGGTCGCCAGGACCAGCTGCAGCCGCGGCTACGTGATCCCCGCCTGCGAGCAATATCGAGGCCCCTCCCCTCCCCAGCCGACGCCGGACTCGATCCTTCGAGGGCTGGTGCGAGGCTCGGGGGCCAACTGAGCGACCCGCCCCCACCGTCGCCTGGCAAGCGCTGCCGTCGCCGACGTCACGCGTTTAGTCGTACTGCCCTTTGCGCATCACCGAGAGGCTGCTTCTGGGCAACTTTCAGAGATCGTGAAGCTCCTCGTCTGCCGAATCCGTGGCCGCCAGCAGCGCACCCACGTCCGCGGTCACTCGCGGTCGAAGACCTCCAAAGCCTAGGCTGTCAGGGTCTGACCCAGCGCAGCCGCGACCCGCGCGACCTGCTGCTCCGCCATCTCGGGAAAGAACGGCAGCGCCAGCGAGCGCGCGGCGACATCCTCACAGCCGGGGTACTCGCCCTCGCGGTGTCCGAAGCGCTCGCGATAGAGGCTCATCAGGTGGATCGCCGGGAGATAGGGCTTACTCTGAATGCCGTTAGCCGCGAGCGTATGGATCGTCGCCGTGCGGTCGGCCCCGCGCGGCAGCTGCACCACAAACACAAACCAGCCGCGCACATCTCCGTCGAGATCGGCGCAGGGCAGCTCCAGACCGTCGATGTCGCCCAGCGCAGCGCGATAGAGGGCAGCCACGCGGGCGCGTTCCGCGAGCATCTCGTCGAGTCGGTCGAGCTGCGCGATGCCTAGCGCGCACGCGATCTCCGACAGCCGGTAGTTGAATCCCAGTCGGTCGTGGTCCAGCCAGCCCATGTCTGGCGCCCGACCCTGGTTGCGCTCCGAGTCGATCCGCTGCTTGATCGGGCCATCACCGAGCGCGATCATCCCCCCCTCTCCCGTGGTCATCTGCTTGTTCGCGTAGAAGCCGAACACCGAGGGGTGTCCTCGACCGCCGACCGCGATGCCGTCGGCGTGGCGCGCGCCAAGCGCCTCGCACGCATCCTCGACGAGAGCGAGCCCGTGCCTCTCGGCGATTTGCTCAAACGCCGGCATGTCGGCTGGGTAGCCGAAGATGTGCACCGGCAGGATCGCCTTGGTGCTCGGCGTGATCGCAGCCGCGGCCGCGGCCGGGTCGAGGTTAAGCGTCCTCGGGTCGATGTCTGCGAACACCGGCCTCGCGCCCTCGTAGAGGATCGCGTTTGCGGAAGCGACGAACGAGAACGGACTGGTGATCACCTCATCGCCCGGTCCGACGCCCACGGCACGTAGCGCCAGGTGCAATCCCGTCGTCCCGCTCGACACGGCACTCGCGTAGGGAGCCCCCACCCGCTCGGAGAACAGCCGCTCGAACTCGCCCAGCTTCGGCCCAAGCGAGAGCTGCCCCGAGCGCAGCACCTCGATCACGGCCCGCTCCTCCGCCGCGCCAAGCACAGGCTTGGCCAGCGGGATCGTCGCCTCTGCCACTAAGCCTCGCCGCGGGGGCTCGCGGGAGCCGGGTCCTGCTCAGAGCCAACCTCGGGACGACGCCCGGACTGCATGCCGTACTCCAGCGAGTCCACCAGCGCGTCCCAGGAAGCCGCGATCACGTTCTCGGAGACGCCGATCGTGCCCCAGGTGTCATGACGGTCCGAAGCATCGATCAACACGCGTGTGACGGCGCCGGTGCCCTTGGTCTCATCGAGGATCCGCACCTTGAAGTTGACCAGCTCGATATCGCGCAGGTGGGGATGGAACTCGCCGATCGCGTCGCGCAGCGCCGCGTCCAGCGCGTGTACAGGCCCGTTGCCCTCGGCCGTGCGCACGAAGCGCTCGCCTTTGACCCAGCCCTTGATCGTCGCCTCGGTGATCACCTTGCCGTCGGTGCGCTTCTCCACGAGCACGCGCCAGGACTCCAGGCGGAACAGCGGCTCATACGAGCCGGCTTCCTTGCGCATCAGCAGCTCGAAGGACCCATCGGCGGCCTCGAACTGGAAGCCCTCGTGCTCCAGCTCCTTGACCCGCTCGACCACGCGCTGAGCAAAGGCGTCACCTTCCTCGCCCTGCGGTAGCTCAAGGCCCGCCTCCGCCGCCTTCTCCACGACCGTCCCCTTGCCCGAGAGCTCTGAGATCAAGACGTCGCGGCCGTTACCCACCAGCTCGGGGTCGACGTGCTCGAAGGTCTGCGCGTCGGCACGCACGCCGGCCGCGTGTAGGCCGGCCTTATGCGCGAAGGCGTGCTTGCCCACGTATGGCTGAGCCGGGTTCGGAGCGCGGTTCAGCAGCTCATCGATGAAGTGCGCCGTCTCCGTCAGCCGCGCGAGCTGCGCCGGCTCCAGCAGCTGGGCGCCCATCTTTAGCTGCAGGTCGACGACGATCGTGATCAGGTTCGCGTTGCCGGTGCGCTCGCCGATGCCGTTGATCGTGCCCTGCACCTGCGTCGCGCCCGCTTCGACCGCGGTCAGCGTGTTCGCCACGGCACAGCCCGAATCGTCGTGGCAGTGGATCCCGAGCGCTACGCCAGGGAGCGCTTCGCGCACCACGGCGAGGGCGGTGCGTATTTGCGTCGGTAGTGAGCCGCCGTTGGTGTCACACAGGACGAGGCGCTCCGCCCCGGCATCTGCCGCCGCCCGCAGGCAGTCAAGCGCATAGCCCGGGTCGAGCTGAAACCCATCGAAGAAGTGCTCGGCGTCGAACAGCACGCGCTTACCCTCCCCCACCAGGAATGCGATCGACTCGCCGATCATCGCCAGGTTCTCCTCGCGCGAGACGCGCACGACCTTCTCGACGTGTAGCAGCGAGGCCTTGCCGACCAGCGTGCAGACCGGCGCAAAGCACTCGGCCAGCACCCGCAGGCCGTCGTCCTCGGCGGCCGTCACACCGCGGCGGCGAGTCATCCCGAAGGCGACGATCTCCGCGCTCTCCAGACGCTCTGAGGCGAGCAGCTCGAACAGCTGCTGCTCCTTCGGGTTCGACGCCGGAAAGCCGGCCTCGATCATGTGCACGCCGAGCTCGTCCAGCGCACGCACGACGCGCAGCTTCTCCTCCGCCGTGAGGGTCAGGCCACCGCCGCCCATCCCATCGCGCAGGGTGGCGTCGTATAGCTGTATGTCGGTCATCGTCTAGCCCGCGGTGGTGGCGCTCGCGGATGGCGCCTCGCCGGCGGGCGTCTCCAGATCGCTCGGGCGCACGACGTCCAGCCACTCGCGATAGCGCTCGGTGCGTCCGTGGATCGCGTCGTCGAAAGCCGCCTGCAGCACGCGCGTGATCTCTCCCGGCTTGCCCGTGCCGATCGGATGATCATCGACCTCGCGCACCGGCACCAGCTCCGCGGCGGTGCCCGACATGAACACCTCCTCGGCGAGCGTCAGCTCGGCGCGCGCAACGTCGCGCTCCACCACCGTGTAGCCGAGATCGCGCGCGATCTGGATCACCGAGCGGCGCGTGATTCCATCGAGGATCGAGTTGTTCTGTCCAGGCGTCGCGATCACGCCGTCGCGGACGATGTAGATGTTCTCGCCCGTGCCCTCGCAGACGTAGCCGTGATCATCGAGCAGGATCGCCTCCTCATAGCCCGACTTCACCGCCTCGACCTTCGCGAGCACGCTGTTGAGGTACTGACCCGAGGCCTTCGCGTGCGGGATCAGAGAGTCCGGGCTGATCCTCCGCCAGGAGGAGACTTTGGCGCGCACGCCGTTGTTCTTGCCCTCCTCGCCGAGGTATACGCCCCACTCCCAGCAGGCGATCGTCACATCCACGCACGAGTCCAGCGGGTTCAGGCCCATCGAGCCGTAGCCGCGGTAGGCGATCGGGCGGATGTAGCAGGAGCGCAGGCCATTGCGAGCGACCAGCTCGAGCGTCGCGGCGCGCAGCTGCTCGGGAGAGAACGGGATCTCCATGTAGTAGAGCTCGGCCGAGCGGAACAGGCGATCGACATGCTCTGAGTTGCGGAACACCGCCGGGCCCAGCTCGGTGTCGTAGCAGCGTACGCCCTCGAACACACCTGTCCCGTAGTGCAGCCCGTGCGTCAAGACGTGGACCTTGGCGTCCTCCCACGCGACGAACTCTCCATTCATCCATATGAGGTCGGTGGGGTCCACTTTCATTGCGCTCCTAGTCGATGTTCGCGAACACTGCCGCGGTGGCCTGCATCACGGCCGCCGAGCCTACGAACTCGACGCGCCCGCGATCCCGCCTCCAGCGCCCTTCAGCGGTGAATTCTACAGGGCCGCAGCCCCTTTCCAAGCGATTCCACGGCGGCTCACCGGGTCTCGAGCTGGTCGACCGGGGCGTAATCGTCGCGAAGCGGGGTCGCGCCCGCCACCAGCCGGGCGACCGCCGCGCGATCGTAGTTGCTGCCTTCTTCTGCCGGGGCAGGGCGGGCCGGGGGCAGCGGGCCGTTCGAGGCCAGGATCACCTCATTGCCACCGAGCGGGCGGCCACCTTCCCCGGGAACCGCGACCAGACGGATGTTCTTGAATGCCCTGAGCAGCGTCGCGGCCTCCGCGCGAAGCAGGGCCAGCGGGCGAAGGTCGATCATGTTCAGCACGTAGAGACCGCGCGGCTTCAGCGTGCGCCTGACCTCCTTCAGCCATTCGCTTGTCATCAACTGCCATGGAACGGTGCGGCTGCTGAACGCGTCGCCGACGATCACGTCGGCATCGTGGGCGCGTTCGCGACGGATCGTCAGCCTGGCGTCGCCGACGCTCGCACGGAGCTCGGGTGAGGTTCTCAGGCCGAGGCGCTGACGATCGAATTCGACCAGCTTGGGGTCGACCTCAAGGACGTTGGAGCGCGAGCCGGGCCGGGTCGCGCTCAGCCAGCGCGGGAGTGTGAAGGCGCCGCCACCGACGAACACTCCGGTAAGTGGGTGACCCGGACGGAGCCCCGTGATCGCTTCGGCGATCCAGTGCTCGTACTGGAATCCGAGATAGCGGGGATCTCCCGGGTCGATGTCCGAGTTATACCCACCGTCGAGCACCAGCACGCTGGCGCTGGCGTGGGTGGGATCCGTTAGGACCTGAATGCAGTGATAGCCCGATTCCGCCTCGCACGGCGAGTGCTGCGCAAGCGCCAGCGCGATCGACGCGAGTGATACGACGGCGACGCCAGCGATCCTCACGCGATTCAGCAGGCGCATATAGGCGCCGAGCAGCACGCCCACGAGCACGAGCAGAATTCCCACGCACAGCACGGTGGTGCTGACGGGAAACAGCGGGACCAGCACGAAGCCGGTTCCGAAGGTGCCGAGCAGCGCGCCGGCCGTGGCCCACGCCGACAGGCGCCCGACGACGGTCCCGCTCGCGCGAAGGTCCCGCAGCTGCAGCCGCGCAACGGTGGGCGTGACGCCGCTCAGAACGGCCGCGAGCGGAACCAGTGCCGCAAACGTCAACCCCAGCGCCGCCGTGTTCCCGCCTTCGCTGGCCGAAGGACCGAGCGCTCGAATGATCGGAACCGTCAACAGCACCAATAGGCCACCGACCACGAACAGGCCGACGAGCAGCCACCGGGGGTTCACACGATCCGCGAGCTGACCGCCGATCGCCGCGCCGACGGCGATCCCAGCGAGCACCGCGCCGATGATCGAGGTCGTGGTTTCGAGCGTCAGCCCGACGTAAGGCGCGAGCAGGCGGACCGAGAGAATCTCAAGCACGAGCACCGCGCCGGCGGCGATGAACACGATCCCAGCGGCAACCAGCTGCGGCAGGCCCTCAGGGACCGGCGCCTGCTTCGGCGCGACCGGCTTCGCGCGCTTCGATTGCGCTTGGCGCGAAGTTCGCGATGAAGCCCTCGTGCCCATGATCGCTGGCGAGCGTAGTCAGTGTGCAGAGCGCTCACGCTCGCAGGAGGGCTGCGGCTACAAACGCCCGCCGCTGGGCGCTGCTCGAGCAGGAAGCTGTCT
Organism: uncultured Solirubrobacteraceae bacterium; assembly: GCA_963697725.1. Classification (GTDB taxonomy): domain Bacteria; phylum Actinomycetota; class Thermoleophilia; order Solirubrobacterales; family Solirubrobacteraceae; genus Palsa-744. The sequence continues at coordinate 1,559,193 of OY969096.1, read as the reverse complement.
CTCTCTCCCGAGCGAGAGCCTGGATCAGATGCTGATCACAGCTTTGCGCGCACTGCCTCGACCGCGAGCGCCGTCCCCGCTGAGCCTCCCAGGTCGGGGGTCCGCAGCCCCGCCTCAAGCGCCCCTTCAACCGCGGATTCGACAGCTGTCGCCTCACTCTCCAAGCCAAGTCCATGGCGCAGCATCATCGCGGCGGAGAGGAACATCGCCAGCGGGTTGGCGATCCCGTCTCCGGCGATGTCGGGCGCGGAGCCGTGTACGGGCTCGAACAGCCCCGGCCCCGTGCCGCCGAGCGAGGCGCTGGGCAGCATGCCGATCGAGCCCGTCAACATCGCCGCCTCATCGGAGAGGATGTCGCCGAACATGTTCTCGGTCAGGATCGTGTCGAAGTGGCGCGGCGCCGATACCAGCTGCATGGCGGCGTTGTCGACGAGCACGTGTTCGAGCTCGATATTCGGGAACTCGCGCGCGTGTAGCTCTGAGACGACCTGGCGCCACAGGCGCGAGGTCTCGAGCACGTTGGCCTTGTCGACGCTCGCGACCTTCGAGCGCGCGGCGCCGAACGCGATCCGCGCGATCCGCTCGATCTCCTCGGTCGTATACACGCACGTGTCAGAGGCCGAAGTCTCCGTGCGCGTCTTCTCGCCGAAGTAGATCCCGCCCGTCAGCTCGCGCACGACGAGCAGGTCGGTACCTTCGATCCGCTCACGACGCAGTGGCGAGGCGTCATACAGCGCGGGCAGCGGCTTAACCGGACGCAGGTTGGCGTACAGGCCGAGCCCCTTGCGCAGACCAAGCAGGCCCTGCTCGGGGCGGGGCTTCGACGGGTCGGTTGTGTCCCACTTGGGGCCCCCAACCGCCGCCAACAGCACGGCGTCGGCGCGCTTGCACGCGTCGAGCACCTCATCGGTCAAAGCCGTGCCGTGCGCGTCGATCGAGGCCCCGCCGAACAGGTGCTCCTCGAACTCGAAGTCGCCGAGCGTTTCGAGCAGCTCGAGCGTCGGCTCGATGATCTCCGGCCCGATGCCGTCACCGGGGAGCGTGACTATGTGGCGTGTCATTACCGATACGTCCTTTCAGTCAATCGAACCACGCGGCACAACCCACTCACAGGCCTGGCCCGTAACAGCCGAGATTCGCTCGAAGTCGGCGTCGTAGTGCATCACGGTCAGACCATCTGCCTCAGCGGCGGCAGCGACGAGCAGGTCGGGCAGCTTTCGACCCCGCTGAGAGCGCGCGGCGAGCAGCCGCTGCACCTGACTGGCCCGACGTACGTGCGCGGCGGTCGTTTCGACGAGTCCAAATGCATCCAAATCCTCCGCAATCTCGTCCCACTCGAGGGCGGTTCGGGCTGAGTAGCCGAGCTCCAGGTCGCTGATGCTCGCGCGCGCCAGCTCGCCTCGCCGCATTTGCGGCTCGATCGCATCGCGAACCCCTGGGCGCCGCAGTCGCGTGAGGACGCTGCTGTCGAGGATATGGCTTAGCGCCAAGCGCTCTCACGGTCCTCAAAGTCGTGACGGGAGAGGCGGTCCAGCGTCTGCTTGACCGTGCGCTCGCGCTCTCCGCTTGCGAGTTTCAGCGCTAGGTTCACCGTCTCCTTGATCGTGCGAGCGTCAAGCGCCGCTCGCGCCTCCTGCAGTGCCGCCTCGTCTATATCAACCAGATGCTTGCTCACTGTAAACCATATATATCAGCTTACCAAGATATATACGCTGCCCTACAGCGCCGTTGTCGCGACGCGCGTGAAGCCGTCGTGGTCGTGTTCGTTCTCATAGGAGTCGATCTCCGCCGCCTGCTCCAGCGTCAGCGCGATGTCATCGAGCCCGTTCAGCAGCCGGTGGCGGATCTCATGATCGATCTCAAAGGCTGCCTCGCGACCGGCGAAGCGGACCTCCTGCTCGAGCAGGTCGACCTCGCCTGCGCCTGCGTGTGCCAGTGCCCGGCAATCCTCCTCCTCCAGCACGACCGGCAACAGCCCGATCTTCGTGCAGTTGGAGTAGAAGATGTCCGCGAAGCTCGGCGCCACGATCGCCCGAAAGCCGTAGTCCTGAAGGCCCCAGGGGGCATGCTCGCGCGAGGAACCGCAACCGAAGTTCTCGCCCGCGACGAGGATCGGGTTCGCCGGCAACTCCCAGCCCGGCTCCTTGGCCCAGTCATAGAACAGGAACTCGCCAAAGCCCGTGCGCTCGACGCGCTTGAGGAATTGCTTGGGCATGATCTGGTCGGTGTCAACGTCGGCACGGTCCAGATGGCTTACCGGTCCTGAGATGACGCTTATTGGGTCCATGACTAGCTCCAATCCCTGATGTCGACGAAGTGGCCCTCGATCGCCGCTGCCGCGGCCATCTGTGGGGAGACGAGGTGGGTGCGCCCGCCGCGGCCTTGGCGGCCCTCGAAGTTGCGGTTCGAGGTCGAAGCGCAGCGCTCGCCGGGCTGCAAGATGTCGGGGTTCATACCGAGGCACATCGAGCAGCCGGCCACGCGCCAGTCAAAGCCGGCCGCGCGAAAGACCTCGTCCAGCCCCTCGGCCTCGGCCTGTTTCTTCACCTGCTGCGAACCGGGCACGACCATCGCGTTGACGCCGGCCGCGACCTTGCGCCCCTCGATGACCTTCGCAGCGGCGCGCAGGTCGCCGATCCGCGAGTTCGTACACGAGCCGATGAACACGCGATCGAGCGAGATTTGCTCGATTGGCGTGCCGGCCTGCAGGTCCATATAGACAAGCGCCCGCGCGGTCGCCTCGCGCTCGGCGGGGCTGTCGAACTCCTCGGGCGCCGGAACGCGCTCGGTGACCGCGCGCACCATGCCGGGGTTCGTCCCCCACGTCACCTGCGGTGAGATCGCACTCGCGTCGATCGTGACCTCGCGGTCGAACTCGGCGCCCTGCTCGGTGCGCAGCGTCCGCCAGTGAGCGATCGCCTTCTGCAAGTCCTCGCCCTGTGGCGCGCCCGGGCGGTCGACCTCCGTAAACCAGGCAAAGGTCGTCTCGTCGGGCGCGATCATGCCCGCGCGCCCGCCGCCCTCGATCGTCATATTGCACACCGTCATACGCCCTTCCATCGAGAGCGCCTCGATCGCGGGGCCGGCGTACTCGACGACGTGGCCTGTCATGCCGCCCACGCCGAGCTGCCCAAGCGTGCCGAGGATCAGGTCCTTGGCGGTGACGCCGAAGCCGAGCTCGCCCTCGTAGAGGATCCGCATCGAGCGGGGCTTGTGCTGGACCATGCACTGCGTGGCAAGCACGTGCTCGACCTCGCTGGTGCCAATGCCGAAGGCGAGCGCGCCGAAGGCACCGTGCGTGGAGGTGTGCGAGTCGCCGCAGACAATCGTCATGCCGGGCTGCGTCACGCCGAGCTCGGGTCCGATCACGTGCACGATGCCCTGGCGGGAGGAGCCGAGCGAGTAGATCGGGACGCCGAACTCCGCGCAGTTGCGCTCGAGCGTTTCGACCTGCACGCGCGAGAGCTCGTCCTTGATGCGCGCGGCGATCGGCGTTCCGTCGGTCGGGGTGTTGTGATCGGCCGTCGCGAGCGTGCGGTCGGCGCGTCGCACCGGGCGCCCGGCCATGCGCAGGCTGTCGAACGCCTGCGGGCTCGTCACCTCATGGACGAGGTGCAGGTCGATGTAGAGCAGCCCGTGCGCTACCTCGTGCGTCTCCCAGATCTTGTCGAACAGTGTCTGTGGCATCGTCGTCGGTCCTTCGCGTTGGTGGTCAGCTACGTCTCAGCCCAGCGGAAACGACCGCCAAGAATGCGGCCGCGTCATCGGTGCGATTCTCAAAGTGATGGGGCAGGTCAGCGTCGAAGGTCACACAGTCGCCCTCGTGCAGCTCATAGCGTTGGCCATCGCAGATAAGCGCGATGGCACCGCGCTCGACCAAGGCAGTCTCACGGCTGCCGGGCTCGTGCATCGGCGGGTCGTCGCCGGCGCCAGTGGCTGCGCCTGCCGCCAGCGTGTGTCGGGAAAGCTCCGCGCGCTGGCCGGGCTGAGCCGCGGTCAGCACCTCGAAGCGGTGTCCGCGCCGCGCGTTGCCACCACGCTGGCGCTGGGAGGCGCGCACGATCGTCACGGCTCCTCCCTCGTCCAGACGCAGCAGTTGCGAGAGCCGCAGCTCCAGCCCGGCGGCGATGCGAGCGGCAACGGTCAGCGTCGGGCTCGTCTCGCCGCGCTCGACCTGCGAGAGCATCGGAGCGCTGACGCCGCTGCGTCCGGCCAGGTCGCGCAGCGACAGGCCGGCCGCCTCGCGCAGGGCCTTTACACGCGCCCCGATCACATCCGATGAGAGCGCGTTGGGTCTCATCGTGGTCCCATCCGTCAACGTCGTGAGTGCCATACGTCCGTACGCTATCACAGACACAAATGCGTCGACTCGCCCGACGAAAAGCGCGTGCAGATCAGCCCCGCGCGGTCGGTTATCGGTGCGACGGCACGCCTATCCGACCGTCGAGCACGCCTTGAAGCCACTCGCCGTGCCGGTCTGGCGCAGCTTGCCGCGGAGGCTTTTTTTCGATTCGGTGAGCGCCGTCAGCGTGGGTCCGTCGTCTCGCTTGACGGCGCTGACGAGCTTCGGCAGTCCGACTGCCAGCTCGCGGCGAATTTGCAGCATGCGCTTCCAGGTCGACTTCAGCGACGCGGGCGGGCTGAGCTGCTCGAGCGTGAGGAGTCCCGCTTTCTCGAGCTTTGCATTGCGCGGAACGACGCGTTCGACTTCGGCACGCGATCCGTTCTTGGGTTTGACCGCGTCGATTTCGGCGCTGAGCCGGGTACAGACGGCATCGGCCTGGGCGATGAACTGCGTCTCGCCTTCCCCGCCATCCGAGCTCGGCGCCGACGAGCTCGAGGCAGATCCGGCTTGCCCCCGATCAGACGACGCGCTGGAAGACCCGCCGCCGCAGCCCGCAAGCGAAGCAACAACTACGGCGAGGATGAGCGCTGCTAGCCCCCGTGCTCTTTGGTTGCATCCCATGACGCGCCACTATTGCCGCAGGTGCGCTCGGAGTCAATCGTTCGGACGGGAATGTCTCCAACTCGAATGCCGCCAAATGTCGGATTGTCGAGAAGCTGCCGGTCGAGAACGCGCACCGACGGGCCACGCCGAGCCGCATGAGACCGCCGCCCAACTACGGCGCGGCGGCCTCCGGCAAGCCGAGCGTCGCGTCCGCACGCGCCCGCCCCACGGCGACCGACAGCGCCCGCACATACGCCCGCGCGGCCGCGTCGATGATGTCGGTCGAGACGCTCTGGCCGGCGCCGGTGAAACCGTCAACCTCGAGCACGATCGAGACCTCACCGAGCGCGTCCTGACCCTCGGTCACGGCGCCGATCGTGAACTCACTGAGCTTGGCGGCGATCCCGGTCGCGGCGTTGATCGCTTGAAACACCGCGTCGATCGGGCCGTCGCCGGTGAACGAGCCGGAGGCGGTGCCGCCATCGGGGAGTTCGACCGTGACGCGCGCATGCGGCGGGCGCTGCGAGGAGGCCTCGACCTCGAAAGAACCCAGCACGTAGCCACCGATGTCCTCGCTGCGCAGCTCGTCGGTGACGAGCGCCTCCAGGTCCATGGCGGTGACCTGCTTCTTCAGGTCGGCGATCTCCTTGAAGCGCTTAAAGGCGGTGTTCAGGGCCTGCCCGTCGATCTGAAAGCCCATCTCCTTCAGCGCCTCGGCCAGCGCGTGACGGCCAGAGTGCTTGCCCAACACCAGCGAGTTGCTGTTCAAGCCCACGGTTGTGGCGTCCATGATCTCGTAGGTCGTGCGCTCCTTCAGCACGCCATCCTGGTGAATCCCGGCCTCGTGGGCGAACGCGTTGCGCCCGACGATCGCCTTGTTCGGCTGCACCTGATAGCCGGTCAAGCGCGAGACCAGACGGCTCGTGCGCGCGATCTCGGTGGTCTCGATGCCGGTCCACAGCCCCAGGCTGGGCTCGCGGGTGTGCAGCAACATCGCGATCTCCTCCAGCGAGGCGTTGCCGGCGCGCTCGCCGATCCCGTTGATCGCGCACTCGACTTGCCTACAACCCGCTTGCAGGCCCGCCAACGAGTTGGCGACGGCGATCCCCAGGTCGTCGTGACAGTGAACCGAGACGACGACGTTGCGCAGCTCGGGCACCAGACGGTAGAGCTCGGTGAACATCGCGGCGTACTCGCTCGGCATCGTGTAGCCGACGGTGTCGGGGACGTTGATCGTGCTCGCGCCCTCATCGAGCGCGATCTGGATCACTTCGGCCATGAACTCGACGTCCGAGCGCGAGCCGTCCTCGGGTGAGAACTCGACGTCCTCGCACAGCCCGCGCGCCTGCGCGACCGCGGCGCGGACCTGACCCTTGACGTCCTCGCGGGTGGTCTGCAGCTTGTGCTTGATATGCACGTCGCTGGTCGCCAGGAACGTGTGAATACGGGGGCGCTCGGCGTCTTTGACCGCGCTGTAGGCGGCCTCGATGTCCTGATGACTCGTGCGCGCCAGCCCACAGATGATCGGCCCTTCGACTTCTCGCGAAATCGCCTGCACGGACTCAAAATCGCCGGGCGAGGTAATCGGGAAGCCCGCCTCGATGATGTCGACGCCCAAGCGCGCCAATTGGTGAGCGATCTCGAGCTTTTCGCTGCGGTTCAGCGAGATGCCGGGCGACTGCTCGCCGTCTCGCAGGGTGGTGTCGAAGATCAGGACGCGGTTCGCGGGCTCGCGACCAGTTGTGCCATTGCCTGCCGAAGTGCTCATGTCGTTCGTGCTCCTTCTCTAACTCGCTTGCGGTTCCTCTCTGCTGGGTATGCGGCTACGCGGCCGCCACGCGCTATTCCCCCCGAGGGGGGAGCAGAAGAAGAAGCGAAAGAAGCGAGTTGCGAAACGACATCTGCGTGGCAGGGTAGCACCACGGCCACTACGCACAACTCAGGGCGTGAGCACGACCTTGCCGAGGTTCTTGCGTTCGGTGATCATCGACTGCGCGGCGCCGGCGTCCTCGAAAGAGAAAGCGCCGGCGACGACCGGTTTGACGGTCCCGTCGTCGAGCATCTCGCGCAGCGGCCCGATCCAGGGCTGCAGCGTGCCGCGATCCTTCCACAGCGTCAGCATGTTCAGGCCGATCACGGCCTTCGATTCAGACATCTGCTTGATCAGGTTGAAGCGCGGCATGCGGATCACCGTGCGCAATGCGGTAAGTAGGTTGCGCCGCTGGCCGGTGACGATCGCCGAGGCGCCAAAGGCCACGAGACGGCCCCCGGGCTTCAGCAAGTCATAGCCGGTGCGAAAGCTCTTGCCGCCGACCGCGTCGAGGATCACGTCGAACTTCGGCAGGCCCTGCTCCCAGCCGCTCTTGGTGTAGTCGATCGTGTGGTCGACTCCCAACTCTTGACAGCGCGCGTGCTTGGCGGGCGAGGCCGTGCCGTAGACCTCGGCGCCGGTGCGCTTGGCGATCTGCGTCGCGGCGATGCCAACGCCGCCGCCGACCGAGTGCACGAGCACGCGCTCGCCTGGCTGCAGCGAGCCAAAGCCGATCAGCCCGGCCCAGGCGGTGCCGTAGTTGACAGGGATCGCCGCGCCCTGCTCAAAGCTCAGCTCGTCGGGCAGCGCGATCACGTCGGCGGCGGGGACAGCGACTTGTGAGGCATAGCCGCCGAACTGCGTGCCCGCGATCACCCGCTGACCCACCGTAAAGCCCTCAACTCCGTCGCCGAGCTCGAGGACCGTGCCCGCGACCTCGTAGCCGACGACGCACGGGGTCTTCGGAGCGTCTTGGTAGAGGCCCATGCGCGCCATTACGTCGGCGAAGTTGATTCCAGCCGCGGCGACGTCGATCCGCACTTCGCCGGGTCCGAGCGTCGGATCGGCTTGCTCCTGCACCTGCAGGACGCTGGGGCCGCCGTGCTTGGTGATGACGATCGCGCGCATTGGCGACACCCTACTCGATTTAGTTAGTGAGCGCTAATAGCTTGCTCCACCCTAATTCGGCTACCCATTTGCGGTGCCGGGCGCGGCGCGACGATCCTGCTGATTAGAATCGTGCGAATGCGACTTGGGGGATTGACGATCGCCGTTGCGGCGAGCTGCACCGCCGGGCTGCTCGGATGCGGCTCCTCGACAACCCGGCACGCTCGAGCACCGGCGCACCCTCTGGCGGCGCATCGCCCAAGCGATGCGACTCACCTCGTCAACGGCAACGTCCTGCTGCGACATGATCTGCCGCCCGCCGGCGTACAACGGCAGGTCGAATACACCGGTGGCGCAGGGCCGCTGCCTTGCGACACACCGCACCGCACGCATCCCCGGCTGACGGCGTTCGCCATTGGTGGCATGCCCGGCGCCAAAGGCGAGGCTGAAATCGGCGCCGAGCTCGTCGTTTGCACCGATGGATTCTCGGTTGACCAGCCGGTGAGCGTCACGGCGATCGGACCCGCTCGCCGAACACTCCGCTCGTCCGCTCCGGCTGGATCCAACGACTATCGGGGCGCGACGATCCAGCTACTTCCTGGCCTGCCACTCGGCAGGTACGACGTGACGGCGAACCAAGGAAGCACGGCAGCTCATACGAGCTTTACGCTGAAGCACGCGTCGAGGCCTGGATTGCGCGTGATCCGCCAAGCCCAACATCCAGCTGGCAGCACATTGGTGGTCGCCGTCGGCCTGGCAAGCGACACGCGCGTAAACGTGTATCGACGAGAAGCCGGGGGTCCGCCTAACTATGGCCGGTATTCGAACTACGTCTCCTCGTTCCCGGCGGAGTCTGAGAGCGACGGCACGAGCACCATGTCGATCTCAAACCCGACGGATACCTCGTCGGCCTGCTGGTGGCTCGTAGTCACCGTCCGTGGGTTCTCAGCCTCTGACGAACTGTGCGCATAGGGTCCGGTAAGTCGACAATCGGTGCAGGCTTCGCCACGCTCGTGCTCGGCCTGGCTGGATGTGGCGGCGAGCAATCGGCAACGGGGTCACAGATCGCGCACCGCTCGACTGGGACGAGCCCGCGACAAGGAAGCGCGCAGCGGTCTGCGACTCGACCCTCGAGAAGCCTCTTGGAGGCTCCTGCGGGCCTGCTCGACCGACATGACCTCCCGCCAAACGGCGTAAAGGCCCAGGTCGAGTTCTTTCAGGAGGGCGGCCCACCTGGCTGCTGGAAGATCCCCACTCCCCCGTTTTCGCTGGTCTTCGGACGGGGCGAGCTGCATCAAGTGCACTCCACTACCGAACGAGAAAGCCGCGAACCGCAGCAAGGCGAGACATTCGCGGCATGCGTCGGCATCGTCGCGGGCCACGAAACGCCCGTCGAAATCACGATGCGTGGGCCAGGCGGGAGCACGCAGCGAGCCACGCGGGTGGCGGGAGGAACGGAAGTTCCGTGGTACACCAGCTTTTCCGATGACGCCCCGCTTGGACGCTATTCCGTCGAAGCTCGTCAGGGTGCGCGGAGGATCATCCGCGAGTTCACGCTACGGGCGCCATCGCAACCGGAGTATCACGTCGAGACGACGTTGTATGGCCGGCGGGAGGACATCGCCCTACTCGGGCTCAAGCCGTATGAGGTAGCACGCATCGCTCTCTACGAAGGCATCCCCAGCGGTGAGGGGGTGATGCCACGGGCGCGCTATGTGACATCGATATCGATGCATGTCGGGGCGGACGGCAAGGGCATATACCGCTTCGACTTCGGTCGGCGGCGCTCCACCGTCTGCCGTTTTTACGTTGCCAAGGTCGAGGTACGCGGCAGATGGCTCGACGACCTCTACAACACGATCAGCGAGTTCACGCCCCCGTGTGAATGAGGCGGCGATCCGGAAGATCGCCCTCGACGTCGATGACCAACCCTCTGCTAGAGCACATCACGGCCGCAGGCGGCAATGTGCGGGTCGACGTCCGCGAATTGGCAAAGCTCGCGGACATCGATATCGCCTGGCGTCCTTGGCCAAGGCGACGGCTCACAGAGCGCGAGCATCGACTGTTAAGGCAAGCGGTTGCGAGGAGCAGCTGCGAACTCACGGGTGAGGGCGAGATCCCCCGCTCGCTGCGCTCTGAAGTCTCGCTCAGGCCTGCCGCGTCAAAGGACCACCCGCGTCATCAACGATGGGCTCGCATCACGTGGACGATGGCGATCAAGCTCGGTGGACTCGTCGGGTTCGCGGCTGCGCTTGTGACGATCTGGCCACTACTGCTCCCGTCGACCCAATCGCCGCCTCGATTCAGCGGCGAGCTGAACTTTGCGATCGTCCCGTTTGAGGCCTCGCAGAAGACGCGACAGGGGCAGCTGGTCGCCGACGTCATGTCGCAGACGTTTGCAACATCGCTGCGCAGCGCGCTCGAGCGTGGAGACCCTGAAATCGTCCCTGACGTTCGGGTCCTCAACAGCGCATCACTGATGACAGTCGCTCCGGCAGACGAGAGCCGTCTCGCCGCAGCAATCGCCGCGCGGGTCGGGGCCGACGCGGTGATCTTCGGCAGCGTCAATGAGGGCTCGTCCACGACCGTGACACCGCGCGTCTACGTGGCATCGCAAAAGCTGCTCGGGGCTAGCGAATTTGCCGGGACATACCCACTAGGAGATCCGATTCAAATAGCCGTGCCGCTGGAAAACAGCGCACCGGCGGTAGGCATTGTCAGGAGGGCACTGACTACCCGGGCTACTGGCTTGGCGCTGTTCATCGACGCAATTGGCTACTTGTCGCTCGAGCGGTTCGTAGACGCAGTGCGATATCTGCACGCCGCAGCGCGATCCCCCGGCTGGCAGACCGCTCGTGCGAAGGGACTGCTCGAGCTGTTCCTTGGCAACGCAACGGCGAAGCTCCCGCTGGGTGAAGAGACCCGCCTAGACCGAGCCGAAGCCTTCTACAGAGCAGCCCTCGCACACGTTCCTGGGTTTGCTCGAGCCCAGCTTGGACTGGCGGAGATTGCGTTCCAGCGCGCACATGGCGACTGCACGAAGCGAGGTGCCGATCGCAGCGGCCTCGAACAGGCCTTGGCGCAGTTCAAGTCCGTTCTCGCGCTGAGTCCACAGGCGCCGCCGTCCGAGCGGCGCCTGCTCGAGACGAAGGCCCATTTCGGCCTGGGCCGCATATACCTCTGCCAGAGCCAGGCCGAACTCGCGGCTCGCTGGGTGAACGCCGAACGGGAGCTCTTGATCGTGACGTCCTCCTATCACCGCGATGTCCTACTCCGCGACGACGCGGCGGAGGCGTTCGCTGACTTGGCGATCGTCGCACTTCCTGGAAGCCGCCAGCGCGACCGCAGAGGCGCCTACCTGCAGGCCCAGGCGGACTACTCTCGCGCGATCGACCTCACGAGGGACCCGACCTCCACGCCCGCGCTCTATGCCAATCGGGCGTTCGTCGAGTCACGGCTCGGAGATCACGTCAGTGCCAAGGCCGATTACGAAACGGCTGCACGCCTTCAGCACGCCCAGCACCGAACAGGGTGACCGAGCGCGACTTACGCGCAGCAAACGCCTCAGCCGAGCTCGACAGCCCAGCCGTTTACGAAGCCATCAGAGGCCACGATCTCTTTTACGACGGCATCGGGTACGGGCGCGTCGGTGGTGACGACCATCGCCGCGAGACGCTGGCCCCCGCCCTCACCCTCGCCGCCAAGCGCGACTCCATCGGCGGTGTGTCCGACGGCGGCGGAGGAGATGTTGACCCCATGCGCGCCGAAGCTCGTGCCGACGCGCCCGATCATGCCGGGCAGGTCCTCGTAGCGGAACACGGTCACGTGCGGCTCGAGCTCGATCGTCAAGCGACGGCCCTGGACCTCGACGAGGTGCGGCTCTTGCTTCGCGCCGATGCCGGTACCGGCGACGGCGACGCGCTCGCCACCGGCGATCACGGTGACGCGGATCAGCTCGTTGAAGTCCTCGGCCTCGGAGACGGACTTTTCCTCGACGACGATCCCGCGCTCCTCGGCGATGCTGGGGGCGTTGACGGGGTTGACCTGCTCCTCGGTACGACCCTGGAGCGCGCCGCCGATCACGGCGAGCGTCAACAGGCGGGTGTCGAATTCGGCGATCCGCCCGAAAAAGGCGGCCTCGATGCGCTCGACGGAGCTGCCCTCGGCGAGCGCCATGCCGAGCCGCCCAAGCTGGCGCGCGAGCGGTAGGAACGGGCCGAGCACCTGCATGTCCTCGGCGCCGACGGAGGGAATGTTCACGGCGGTGGAGACGACGCCCCCGGTGAGCGCGGCGACGATCTGCTCGGCTGACTGGTAGCCCGCGCGGTCGGTGGCCTCGGCGGTGGAGGCGCCGAGGTGCGGGGTGACGACGACGTTTGCGTAGCCGTCGAACAGCGGGTAGTCGGTCATCGGCTCGGAAGGGAAGACGTCGAGCGCGGCGCCGCCGACCTTGCCGGAGTCCAAGGCATCCTTCAGCGCGGCGTCGTCGATCAGCCCACCGCGGGCGACGTTGAGGATCCGTACGCCGTCGCGCATCTTGGCGAAGGCCTCGGCATTCAGCCAGCCTTCGGTGTCTGCGGTCTTGGGCAGGTGCACAGTGATGAAGTCGGCCTGTGCGTAGATCTCGTCGCTGTCGGCGGCCTTCTCGACGCCGAGCTCGCGATAGCGCTCGGCGCTGACGAAGGGGTCGAAGGCGAGCACGCGCATGTTGAAGCCACGCGCGCGCTGGGCCACGAGCTGACCGATGCGCCCAAAGCCGACGATCCCGAGCGTCTTCTCATACAGCTCGACGCCGGAGTACTTGGAACGGTCCCATTTGCCTTCGAGCAGCGACTGATGCGCCTGGGGGATGTTGCGGGCGAGCGCGAGCAGCAGCGCCATCGTGTGCTCGGCGGCGGTGACGACGTTGGACTGCGGCGCGTTGGCGACGACGATCCCGCGTTTGGTGGCGGCCTCGACGTCAACGTTGTCGACGCCCACGCCGGCGCGCCCGATCACGCGCAGCTTGGTGGCGCGCCCAATCAGCTCGGCGGTCATCTTGGTGGCGGAGCGGATCAGGATCCCGTCGTACTCGCCGATCCGCTCGGCCAGCTGCCCGTCCTCCCAATCGACGCCGAGGTTGACGTCGAAGTGCTGGCGCAAGAGCTCGACGCCGGAGTCGCCAATCTTCTCCTTGACCAGCACCTTGGGGCGGGCGTTCTCGACGGCGCTCATGAGCTCTGCTCCACGATGTAGTCGATGCATCCGGTCAGCGCTTGCACGTCGGCGGGCTCGATCGCGGGGAACATCCCGACCCGCAGTTGGTTGCGCCCAAGCTTGCGATAGGGCTCGACGTCGACGATCCCGTTGGCGCGCAGCGTCGCGGCGATCTTCGCGGCGTCGATCTGCTCGTCGAAGTCGATCGTGCCGACGACCAGTGAGCGCTTGGCGGGGTCTGAGACGAACGGCGTGACGTAGCCGCTGCGCTCGGCCCAGCCGTAGAGCTGCTCGGCAGACAGCGTCGTGCGCTTTACGCACCACTCAAGCCCACCGGACTCGAGCATCCAGCGAATTTGCTCGGCCAGCAAAAACAGCGTGGCGACCGCGGGCGTGTTGTAGGTCTGATCTTTGAGCGAGTTTTCAAGCGCGGTATTTATTGAGAGAAAGGATGGAATCCAGCGCTCAGAAGCGTCGAGTTGGCCCACTCGCTCCTGGGCGGCGGGGCTGAGCAACGCCAGCCAGAGCCCGCCGTCGGCGGCAAAGCTCTTTTGTGGGGCGAAGTAATAAGCGTCGGCCTGGGAGACGTCGACGGGCAGCCCGCCAGCGCCGGAGGTGGCGTCGATCAGCACGAGCGCGTCGCCGGCTGGCCGCGTCACGGGTGCCATCACGCCGGTCGAGGTCTCGTTGTGCGCCCAGGCGAGGACATCGGCGTCGAGGTGCGCCAGCGCGTTTGGATCGGGGGCATCGCCGGGCTCGGCGGTGATCACCTCGGGCTCGCCGAGGAACGGAGCACCCTTACTGACGGAGGCAAACTTTTGTGAGAACTCGCCAAAGGCGAGGTGCGCAGAGCGCTCGCGGATCAGGCCGAAGGCAGCCGCGTCCCAGAAGGCGGTGGCGCCGCCATTACCGAGCGCGACCTCGTAGCCCTCGGGCAAGGAGAACAGCTCACGCAGCCCGGCGCGGATCTCTCCCACGAGCGACTTGACGGGCTTCTGGCGGTGCGAGGTGCCCATCACGGCGGCGCCGTCCCCAGCGAGGCCGGCGAGCGCCTGCGGGCGCACCTTGGAAGGACCGCAGCCGAAGCGCCCGTCGTTGGGCTTCAGCTCGTCGGGTAGAACCAGTTGCGTCTCTGCTGCGGGGCTGCTCGGCGTCATCGTGGGCTCCTCGCTCGGTCGGAAATCGAGGGGTTTTCGTTGTTGGAGGTGCCCAGGCGCGCGGCTGGAAATGCTCCCCGCTTCCCGGTGGTCAACTCCACCTCAGGGCGCCAGTCGCGACGAGCAAGGCGAGTTTAGCGCCCGTGCGGCTCTGACCAGTCATAGCCGGGCCCGAGCGGGATTATTTTCTTAGGATTCAGTTCGTCGTGCGTTGTGTAGTAGTGGCGCTTGATCTGTTCCATCGCCACGGTCGAGGCGACGCCCGGCTGCTGGTAGAGCTCACGGGCATAGGCCCATAGCTTGGGGTAGTCGACCAGGCGCCGGTAGTTCAGCCGAAAGTGCAGGTTGTAGACCTCGTCGAAGCGCGCGAGCGTCGGGAACAGCCGCCAGTCGGCCTCGGTGATCTGCGCGCCCGCGAGGTAGCGGCGCTCGCCGAGCAGTGTCTCCAGCCACTGAAAACTCTCGAAGAGCTTGTGGAAGGCCCGCTCGTAGGCGCCCTGCAGGCGCGCGAAGCCCGCGCGGTAGACGCCGTTGTTGATCGTCTCGTAAACGCGGTGGTTGAGCTCGTCGATCTGACCGCGCAGAGACGCTGGGTAGAGGCTCAAGGCCGCCGCCTTACCGAGACCGCCAAGCGAGCCCGGGTAACCGATCATCCGCACGATGTCGCCTGATTCGTTGTTGACGATCTGGTTGGTCTCGCTGTCCCAGATCACCGGCACCGAGATCCGGCCCTCAAAGGCGGGGTCGCTGAGGCGGTAGGCCTCGCTGACGAAGTCCCAGCCGTGCAGGCGATCGACGTACTCATCGCCCCAGGCTGGTTCCCCGTTCGCGCTGGGCACGTCGAAGTGATCGCCGGTGAACGACCAGCCGCGCTCGTCGCGAAATGGCGCGAGGTAGGAGATTCCGAGCGCCTGCTCCAGGCCCGCGAGCTTGCGCAGGATCACGGCACGATGACACCAAGGACAGGCCAGCGAGACGTACAGGTGATAACGGCCCGCCATGACGGGGAAGCGGGTCTCCCCCGTACGCGGGTCGGGCCCGACCCAGTAGCGAAAGCGGCTCTCCTGGCGCTTGAACTCGCCGTCGCGCAGCTCGCCGCTGAGTAGCGCGTCGAGCAGCCCTTCAGCCATTCGGCGCCGGTGTCGCTCGCTCCTTACCCATGCCAGATCACTTCCCGCGTGAGCGTCTGCGCAATCCAGCCCGCGGGCAAGCGACTCGCCGCGACGCCGGCGGGCGGGCGCGGCGTCGCGCTCAGCAGGCAATACTCGGGCGCGGGGCCGAGGCCTAGGCAGCGCCGCCACAAGCCGTCGCGCCGCGGGTCCATGCCATCGCCGAGCAGCGCCTCAAGCGACGGGTGCTCGTGACCGGGCGTGCGTGCAATCCAGACAGCGGTCTGAGCTGCGAGTTGTGACCCACCCCGCTGCTGGGTCGAGTCCGCCACCTGTAGGTAGCCCTCGACGAGGCGATAGACCGAGCCAGTGGCAGCCCCCGCCAGCGAGGAGATGCCCTCGTGGGCGGTGAGATGCCCGTGCGCGACGGCTGCCTCCTCGAGCACGCCAAGGGCCGACCAGTCCTCGAGCAGGTACCAGTCTTCATAGCCGGGAGCGTGCTCGGCCCCGGCGAGCGGGTCAAGCCACGGCAGCTCGGCAAGGTTTAGCGCGGCCGAGCCGTGAAAGCCACTGGGCGGCTGGTGCGCGAGCGAGCGGTGAAAGCGCTCCAGCGCCTGCTCGTAGCGCTGCTGCTCGACGCCCGCGGCGGCGCGATGCCAGGAGATATAGGCCAGCATCCTCGCTCTCCTCCCGCTGCTTGTTGCCCGGGCGGCCGTCGCCTAGAAGGAGGGCTTGATCCAGTCCATGTGCGAGCGCAGCTCGCCGCCCACGTGCTCGACCTGCGTATCGGCCTGTTCGGCGCGCATCCGCAGGAAGTTCTCCTGGCCCGCGCGGTTCTCGGCGATCCACTCGCGCGCGAAATCGCCGTCCTGGATCTCCTTGAGGATTTGCTTCATCGCCGCGCGGGTCTCGTCGGTGATCACCCGTTTGCCGCGTGTGTAGTCGCCGTACTCAGCGGTGTTGGAGATCGAGAAGCGCATCCCAGCCAGACCCTTTTCGTACATCAGATCGGCGATCAGCTTGAGCTCGTGCAGGCACTCGAAGTAGGCCATCTCGGGGTCGTAGCCGGCCTCGACCAGCGTGTCGAAGCCGGCCTGCACCAGCTCGGAAGCGCCGCCGCAGAGCACGGCCTGCTCGCCGAACAGATCGGTCTCGGTCTCGTCCTTGAAAGTCGTCTCGATCACGCCGCCGCGCGTGCAGCCGATGCCCTTGGCGTAGGCGAGCGCGAGCGCGCGCGCGTTGCCGGTGGCGTCTTGCTCGACGGCGATCAGGCCCGGTACACCGGAGCCTTCAGTGAACTGGCGGCGCACCAGATGCCCGGGACCCTTAGGCGCGACCATGCCGACGTCGACGCCGGGGGGTGGCTCGATCTCGTTGTAGTGAATCGAGAAGCCATGGCCGAACAAGATCATGTTGCCCTCGGCGATCCCGTCGCGGATCTCCTGCTCCCAGATGTCGTGGTGGCGCTCGTCGGGCAGCAGGATCATCACGAGATCGCCGCGGCTGGCGGCCTCGACGACCGACAGCACCTCCAGGCCCTGCTCGCGGGCCTTCGCGACCGAGGCGGAGTCCTCGCGCAAGCCGACCACGACGTTGACGCCGGAGTCTTTGAGGTTGAGTGCGTGGGCGTGGCCCTGGGAGCCATAGCCGATGATTGCGACGGTCTTGCCGTCGAGGAGGTTTAGGTCTGCGTCGTCGTCATAGATCATTGGACCGCGCAGGCTATCGCGTCGGCAGCGGCGATCAGGCGACGGCCGAGGCGACCAACGTGCTCGCGGGAATATCGAGCATCCCCTCGGGCGTTTCGTACTGCGCCAGGCGCCCGCGCACGGCCGCCTGAAGCTCGTCGATCTCGTCCTGCGGACGCGCGAGCACGGCGTCGTGAAAGGCGCGCGAAAGGTCAAGCGTTGACTCCCAGAACTGCTCGAAGCTCGTGTGCCGCCGATGCAGGTCAAGCGACTCGACCCTGACCTCCATGAAGCCGGCCCGCTCGAGCAACTCGTAGACGCCCTCGGCGCGCCCGAGCGCGAATGGCCCCGGCGTGCCGGGCTCGGGCGCCGGGGTCAGCCCGCGCTCGCGTAGCTCAAGGCCCGGCAGCTGCGCCCAGGGGTTGCGCTCGATCGCGTCCCAGACCGCGAGCCCGACGCGACCGCCGGAGCGCAGCACACGGCGCGTCTCACCGAGCGCGGCGCCGGGGTCGGCCATCAGCATGTAGCCCCAGCGGCACAGCACGACGTCGACGCTCGCGACCGGCAGGTCGATCCATTCGGCGTTGATCACCTGGAACTCGACGTTTGCGAGGCCGAGCTGCGCAGCGCGTTCGCGCGCCCCGGCGAGCATCGCCTCGGCCTGGTCGGAGATGACAGCGCCCCCGACGGGCGCGACGAGCTCGGCGGCGAGCAGCCCGGTCTCGCCGAGCCCCGCGGCGAGCTCGAGCACGCGCTGGCCGGGCTGCGGCGCGACGGCGTCGAGCAGCCAGTGCGACACCGGCGCCCCGAACTCGCGGATCGCCTCCTGGCTGCGTACCCAGCCGGCGGCGGCCTCTTCCCAGCCCTGCAGGCTGGCGTCGCGGTGGGCGTTGGCGTCAAAGCTCATGCCAGCATCATCCCCATTACCGCAAGCTCATCACAGCTCGCGCCGCAACAGCTTGCCTGAACGCGTGCGCGGTAGCGGCTCTGAGCGGAGCAGTACCCGCTTGGGGACCTTGTAGGCGGCCAGCGCGGCGGCACAGTGGGCGCGCAGGAACTGGAGCTCCGTCAGCACTGGAGAGTCGTCTCCCACGCCAACGTTTCCTGGCACGCCGTCGCGGAGCACGACGATCGCCGTGACGGCCTCGCCCCACTCTTGATCGGGCGTGCCGAGGACGGCTGCCTCAAGCACGTCGGGGTGAGCCTCGAGCACGGCCTCGACCTCGCCGGGCGCGACGTTCTCGCCGCCGCTGACGATCGTGTCGGCCTTGCGTCCGGTGACCGCAGAGCACCCCGCGCTCGTCTAGCGCACCGAGGTCGCCGGTGTGCAGCCAGCCGTCGGGCGCGTAGGCAGCGGGCGCGACGGTGGGCCCGGCAACGAGGATCTCGCCGTCCTCGGCACAGCGCACACGCGTGCAGAACAACGGCGGGCCGGCGCCCAGCTCACCGTGGGTGAGCGCCGCCACGGGCGTGGTCGTGACCTGTGAGCAACTCTCGGTCAAGCCGTAGGTCAGACTGACCGCGACGCCCGCGGCGTGCGCACGCTGCACGAGCGCGGCGGGCACGGGACCCCCGCCGGTAAGCGCGCAGCGCAGTCTCGGCGGGCGCCGTAGGCCAGCGTCGAGCAGCCGCGAAAGCGTGGTGGCGACGAGGCTCACGAGCGTCACCTCCTCGCTCTGCAGCGCGTGCAGCACAGGCTCGGTCTCAAAGCGCTCGTGCACGACCGCGGTGGTGGCGTAGATCACCGAGCGCACCAGGATCGAGAGACCGCCAACGTGCGAAAGCGGCAGCGCGCAGAGCCAGCGCTCATTGGGGTCAAGGCCGAGTGCGACGGCGGAGCCGAGCGCGCTCCAGAGCAGGTTGCCGTAGGTGAGCTCGATCGGCTTAGGGGCGGAGCTGGTGCCGGAGGTATGGATCACGACCGCGGTGGCGTCGAGCTCGTGGTGGGCCTGGGCGAACCGATCTCCCTCCGCGTGCGGAGACCGATCGAGCGCGGCGTCCAGGCGAAACACACAGCCTGCGGCGATTGTGCCCTGCTCGGCGACCGACAGACGCAAGTCGAGGGGCACGGCGATCGCGCCCAGCAGCAGGCATGCATGCAGCGCGCAGGCGAAGTCAAGGCCGGCTGGAAGCGCGATCGCCACTCGCTCGCCGGCGCTGACGCCTTGCTCGGCGAGCTGTGCTGCGCCTGTGCTCGCGCGCGCCATTAGCTCGGCGTAGGACCAGGCCCCGGCGGGGGTGTGCAGCGCCGTGTGATCGGGCCGTGCCTCGGCGGCGCGGGTCAGCCATGCCTCGACGACCATGGCGCACAGGCTAGCCTTCGCGCCATGAGCACCACTTGGACGGATGCCACACACGAGGCAGACTTCGACTTCACGGACATTCGCTATGAGAAGTCCGAGGGCGAGGACGCGGGGATCGCGAAGCTCACGATCGACCGGCCCGAGGTCCGCAACGCGTTTCGTCCGCAAACGATCGTGGAGATCTCGCGCGCGTTGGAGGACGCCCGCGAGGACCCCGACGTGGGTGTGATCGTGCTGACCGGCGAGGGCCCCGACGCCTTTTGCTCGGGAGGCGATCAGCGCGTGCGCGGAGACTCTGGCTACCTGTCCGACCCAGCGGCGGGCAAAGCGGCGGTCGGGCGCTTTCACGTGACCGATCTACACATACAGATGCGCCGCCTGCCCAAGCCCGTCGTGGCGATGGTCGCGGGGTACGCGATCGGAGGAGGGCACGTGCTGCACCTCGTCTGCGACCTCACGATCGCGGCCGACAATGCCCGCTTCGGCCAGGTCGGGCCGAAGGTCGGTTCATTTGATGGCGGCTTCGGCGCGGGCCTGCTCGCGAACCTGGTCGGCCCGAAGAAGGCGAAGGAGATCTGGTTTCTGTGTCGCCAGTACTCGGCCGAGGAAGCACGCGAGATGGGCATGGTCAACACCGTGGTTCCGCTCGAGCGCCTAGAGCAGGAGACGGTGCAGTGGTGCCGCGAGATGCTGGCGCTCTCCCCCTTCTCGCTGCGGCTGTTGAAGGCCAGCTTCAACGCGGCTGAAGACGGCTTGAGCGGGATCCAGCAGCTCGCGCACGACGCGAACCTACTGTTCTACGGCAACGAGGAGGCCCAGGAGGGTCGCGACGCCTATCGCGAGAAGCGCAAGCCCGACTTCTCCCGCTTCCCGCGCCGGGCCTAACCGCGTGAGCGCGGCGCGCATCTGGATCATGGCGGCGCGCGTGCGCACGCTGCCGGCGGCGATCGCGCCCGTGCTCGTCGGTACCTCGCTGGCGCTCGGCGCCGATCACTTTCACCCGCTGGCGTTCGTGGCGGCGCTGCTAGGCGCGGTCTTCATCCAGGTCGGCACCAACCTTTCAAACGACTACTCAGACGCCCGCCGAGGAGCGGACACCGAGGACCGGCTGGGCCCGGTACGGGTGACGGCAGGCGGCCTGGTGCCGCCGAGCCAGGTGCTGATCGCGACGTACGTCACGTTCGGGGTGGCCGTGGCCTGCGGCGTGTATCTGATCGTGGTCGCGGGCTGGGAGCTGCTCGCCGTGGGGGCGGCCTCAATCCTGGCGGGCGTGCTCTACACGGGCGGTCCCCGGCCCTATGGATACGAGGGCCTGGGCGAGGTATTCGTGTTCCTGTTCTTCGGGATCGTCGCGGTCGCGGGCTCCTACTTCGTGCAGGTCCAGCAGCTGCCATGGGAGGCGTTCGTCTGCGCGGTTCCCGTCGGTCTGCTGGCTAGCGCGATCCTGGTCGTGAACAACGTGCGCGACCTCGAGACCGACCGCCGCGCGGGCAAGCGCACGCTGGCTGTGCGGCTGGGGCGCGAGCGCACGCGCCTGCTTTACACGGCGATGATCGCCGGCGCCTTCGTGACCGCGCCGCTGCCGTGGGCGTTTGGCTCGATGACCGCGTGGCTGTTCTTGAGCTGGCTGGCGATTCCCTTGGCTGCGGGGGTCGTGCGCGTCGTGCGCACGCGCAGCGACGGCCCCGCGTTGAACGGAGCGCTGGCGAAGACCGGTGCTACGCAGCTGGTGTTCTGCTTGCTGTTCTCGGCGGGAATCCTCGCCAGCGGCGGCATCGGCTCGTGAAGCTCGAGTTCGAGCGAACCACCCTGCGGCTGAAGCAGCCACTACAGACCTCATACGGCGAGCTCTCCGAGCGCGAGCTACTGACGGTCTCGCTGACCGGCGAGGACGGGGTGAGCGGCTACGGCGAGGCGGCGCCGCTTCAGGCCTACGACGGGGTGAGCATCGAGCGGGCACAGGGGGCGCTGGAAAGCTACGCGCCAGTGCTGGCCGCCGCGAAAGGCCTGAACGGCGCCCAACTCGTGGATGCGTGCCGCCGCGTCGATGACCTACCGGCGGCGCTTGCCGCGATCGACCTCGCGCTATGGGATCGCGGCGGGCGCATCAGCGGCAAGCCGATCGCCGCGCTGATCACCGACACGCCCGCTCCGACGGTGCCGGTCAACGCGACGCTCGGCGCGCTCGACCGCGCGGGCGCCGCGCGGCAGGCGGCGGAGGCAGTTGCGGAGGGCTTTCAGTGTCTGAAGCTGAAGGTCGGTGTGGGGGACGACGCTGGTCGTGTGGCTGCGGTTCGCGCCGCGATCGGCCCCGAGGTGGAACTGCGCCTGGACGCCAACGGCGCCTGGGAGGTCGAGCAGGCCGTCCGCGCGATCGACGCGTTGGCGCCGGCGGGGCTGGAGCTGGTCGAGGAGCCCGTGCACGGGCTGTACGAGGTGCGTGAAGTGCGCGAGCGTGTCGCGGTACGGGTCGCGATCGACGAGACCGCCGCCGAGCACGGCGCGCTCGGCGCTGGCGTCGCCGACGCGGTGTGCCTGAAGATCTCACGCTGCGGCGGCATCGGGGCCCTGATCGCCGCGGCGACGCTGGTGCGCGCTTCGGGGGCGGAGGCCTATGTCGCCTCTACTTTCGACGGCCCCCTCGGCGTCGCCGCGGGGGTGCACGCCGCCGCCGCACTCGCCTCCCGCGGACCGGTGCCGCACTGCGGCCTGGCGACGCTGGCGCTGTTCGAAGGGATCGAGAACCCACTGCCCGCGCGCGACGGAGAGATTGAGGTCCCGAGCGGGCCGGGGCTGGGCGTCGACCCTCGCTAAGCGCGCGTCGAGCGTTGAGGATTCATCGAGTCCAAGGCGCCCACCCCCGCCCAGCCCGATGCCGACTCCAACCGGACGGGGGGCCCGCCGCGCTTGCGCGCGACGAGCCCCGATACGTCCGTCTTCAGAGTCAGCGACTAGCTGCGGCTATTCGTGTTCTTTGACGATTGCCGCCGCGGCCTGCTTGAGCGTGCCGTTGAGGATGGCCGTGTTGTGGCCAGCCGCGGCGGGGACGCCGAGTTGCGAGTTGATGAGCGGGCCGATCAGGAATTCAAAGAATCCCCCACAGCCGTTCGTCGCGGGAGCGGCGAACGAGTTGTTGACCAGCGAGTTTTTGTTCACGGTCAGGATCGTGCCTTCGCCGTTGAACGCGAGTTCACCGGGGTTGCCTTTGATCGGTTTGTTCGGCAACGGCGGGCTGGTTGTGCCCGTCGTCAGCGGCAGCACCACGGGAGCGGCGTTGGAGCCGACGTAGCATTCTTCACCCAGCAGCGGGTTTTCCAGGTGCACCTTGACCGGCAGCTGCAGCGCCGTGCCGACGCCGCCCAGCAGCGCAGCGAGGCTGATCTGGATCGAGCTCGCGGGCGCGGCCAGTTCGGTCGTCGCATTGACGCCGGTCAGGCCGTTTTCGAAGATGGCTTCGCACGCTTCGCGAGCGCCTTTTTCAAACCAGCCCGAGCCTTTGATTTCGGTGCAGTTCACCAGGCCGGACAGACCGCCCGGAACTTTCTGCGGTGTTTTGCTGAGCGTGTTGCCGTCTTTGGCGCCAACGAACGCGAAGCCGGTTTCGGTTTCGTTCAGACCGCCCTGAAGGGTGATCGTGCTCGTGATCGGGACGGTCTTTTTGCCGACGATGAATTCGCCGCTTTCGGTGCTCGCGTGAATACAGATGCTCGCTGTCGTCAGCGGGCAATCAGCGAATACGGCGTATTCGCCTTTGGGCGTGGCAAACGCCGGCGAGGCGACGCTCAAGGCCCCAATCACGACGGCCAGCAGCGATCCGACGAGCAGCGCCTTCGCGCGCATGCTCGTTCGAGGTTCAATGCGACTTCTGAACATGTATCCCACTTTCTTGTTCGTCTCGGCAATGGCAATTAGCCGCGGATGCGTAGCGAAGAGACGACTACGCGGAGCGGCTCTCGCACGCTATACAGGCTCCGCCGCATGCGAAAACCGCTGTTTCTATCCTCCGAATCATCCGGTATATCCGTGCATGTGCAACCACCTGCTCCGAAGCCCCGTGCAGCTGGGCGTCGAGAGCCCAGCGACGCTGAGGACCGACGCCGACGTCCGACTGGTGCGGCCCGCTCGCACTGGACGGGTGTCCTACCGTTCGAGGCCCACGAACGTCTCTGACGGCGCTCCTCGTCCAATGCGCGGTGGCCGCTGATGACCCGGAACGACCCGGGGCCCGCCGCGTTAGCGACGGGCCCCGGTATCGGTTTAGCTCCTGCAGCTAGCGGCTATTCGTGTTCTTTGACGATCGCCGCGGCGGCCTGCTTAAGCGTGCCGTTGAGGATGGCCGTGTTGTGGCCAGCCGCGGCGGGTACGCCGAGTACGCCGTTGATGATGGGTCCGACGAGGAATTCGAAGACTTCCCCACAGCCGTTCGTCGCGGGAGCGGCGAACGAGTTGTTGACCAGCGAGTTTTTGTTCACGGTCAGGATCGTGCCTTCGCCGTTGAACGCGAGTTCGCCGGGGCTGCCTTTGATCGGTTTGTTCGGCAACGGCGGGCTGGTTGTGCCCGTCGTCAGCGGCAGCACGATCGGCGCAGCGTTCGAGCCGACGTAGCATTTGCCCCCGAGCAGCGGGTTTTCCAGGTGCACCTTGACCGGCAGCTGCAACGCCGTACCGACGCCACCTAGCAGCGCAGCGAGGCTGATCTGGATCGAGCTCGCGGGCGCGGCCAGTTCCGTCGTCGCCGTGACGCCGGTCAGGCCGTTTTCGAAGATGGCTTCGCAGGCTTCTCGCAAGCCAACTTCAAGCCAGCCGGTACCCGTGATCGCGGTGCAGTCGACGCCGAGCAGTCCCCCAGGGACTTTCTGCGGCGTTTTGCTGAGCGTGTTGCCGTCTGCGGCGCCCACGAATTCGAAGCCGGTTTCGGTTTCGTTCAGACCACCCTGGAGCGTGATCGTTTTCGTGATCGGGACTTTCTTTTTGCCGACGATGAATTCGCCACTTTCAGTACTCGCATGGATACAGATGCTCGCCGTCGTCAGCGGGCAATCGGCGAATACTTCGTATTCTCCTTTAGGCGTGGCTGACGCTGGCGACGCGACGCTCAGCGCAGCCAGCACCACGGCGAGTAGGGATCCCGATAGCAGCGTCCTTGCGCGTATGCGCGATGGAAGTGCGATGCGATGGTGGAGCATGTATCCCGCTTTCTCTCGTGCCGTCATGGAATTCGGCCGCAGACACGCAGCGGACAATATGGAGCGTGGAGCGGCTCGAGCCGTACGCGGGCGATTTGACCTCGAGACCGTGCGCGCACGACGTGTCTCGCCCGACCTGGGCCCGTCGCCGTTCTGAGCGACGGGCCCTTGCCGGTGTCGACTACTTACGACCTACGTGAGGCTATTCGTGTTCTTTGACAATCGCCGCTGCGGCCTGCTTGAGCGTGCCGTTGAGGATGGCCGTGTTGTGGCCAGCCGTCGCGGGGACGCCGAGCGAGGAGTTGATGATCGGGCCAATCAGGAATTCAAAGATCCCGCCACAGCCGTTCGTGGCCGGGGCCGCGAACGAGTTGTTGACCAGCGAGTTTTTGTTCACGGTCAGGATCGTGCCTTCGCCGTTGAACGTGAGTTCGCCGGGGTTGCCTTTGATCGGTTTATTCGGCAACGGCGGGCTGGTCGTGCCCGTCGTCAGCGGCAGCACCACGGGAGCGGCGTTGGAGCCAACGAAGCATCCGCTGCCGAGCAGCGGGTTTTCCAGGTGCACCTTGACCGGCAGCTGTAGCGCCGTACCGACGCCGCCCAGCAGCGCACCAAGGCTGATCTGGATCGAGCTCGCGGGCGCGGCCAGTTCGGTCGTCGCGTTGACGCCGGTCAGGCCGTTTTCGAAGATCGCTTCGCACGATCCACGCTCGGCTTTTTCGAGCAGCCCGTTGCCTTTGATCGCCGTGCAGTTGACAAGGCCCGACAGTCCGCCGGGAACTTTCTGCGGTGTTTTGCTCAGCGTGTTGCCGTCTTTGGCGGCGACGAACGCGAAGCCAGTTTCGGTTTCGTTCAGACCACCCTGAAGCGTGATCGTGCTCGTGATCGGCACCGTCTTTTTGCCGACGATGAATTCGCCGCTTTCGGTGCTCGCGTGAATACAGATGCTCGCTGTCGTCAGCGGACAATCAGCGAATACGGCGTATTCGCCTTTGGGCGTCGCAAACGCGGGGGCAGCAACGCTCATCGCGGCGATCGTCGCGATGAGCGAGGCTACGACGAACAGTGCTCGTCCACGTACCCCCGTTGGACGTTTAGTGCGGTTTGGCAGCATGAGTCATCCCACTTTCTCTTGTCTCGCCATATGGCAGATCGGCCTTGACACGCGGCCGGATAGTCGCCGCGTGGTGCAACCTGATCACGCTATCCGTGACCTATGGGAACGCAAAGTATCGTTTCTAACTCCTCGAATCCGTTCGCCTACCGCACACGGCTTGATACGACGGCACTCCTGCCGATCGACGACACTTCACACCTTCACCTAGTTCACACCTGGAGCACAGCGAAGCGCCCGCGCTGTGCCGGGTCCTCGGATGCCCCGAGCTGCGCAGGCGTGCGCTGTCCCCAAGCCACGGAGACCCAGGCTATCCTCGGGATACCGAGACGCAAGCATTGTTTCTGGCTTTCGAATCGCACGACCTATCGGGAAGCGCCTTGGCGCGGGCGCGGGCGCAACGCCTCCGCGAGGCCGGTGGGATTCTCCAATGGCAGGTTGTGGCCTCCGCGAAGGCTCAGCAGCTCGCCGCGTTGGACGAGCGCCAGCATCCGCGCGCCGAGCGTCCCGAACTTTGTATCGCGATCGCCGACGACGATTGTGACCGGCATCGACAGCTCACCCAGCCTGCCCCACAAGGGCTTCATCTCCCCAGTGCCGAGCCCGCGCATAACCGCTGCGAGCGCGCGTGGATCGTTGCGGCGCTGATCCTCGCGCGCCAGCGCACCGACTCCGTGGGGATCGTCTGCGAACAGCGGCTGCTTGCGCCAACGCTCGATGAAGTCCTCAAACGGGACGCGCTCAAGTTCGTCGGCCAGCCGGCGATCATCCACGCGGCGCCGGGCACGCTCCTGCGCGTCCTGGATCCCGGGGCTGGTCGAGACGAGCACCAGGCGCGCCACGCGCTCGGGGGCGGCCAGCGCCACGTGCTGGGCGACCCGCCCGCCGAGTGAGTAGCCGCACAGGACAAAGCGCTCGGGGCTAGCAGCGAGGACAGCCTCGACACATGCCTCGAAGGTGATCGGACGGCTCCGCTTGCTTCGCTCGCCATGGCCGAGCAGATCGAGCGCGAGCGGGCGATAGCGTGTCGGGTCCAAACGCGCCGAGACGCCGTCCCACGCGTGGCGAGTGCCGCTGAAGCCATGCAGCAGGACCAAAGTCTCCGACACCCAGACATCCTAAGCCCGTGATCCACTACTCCGTATGAGCGCCGCCACCGACACCTACCTGCTGCTGCGAGCCTTCGTTGACGAGTTGGTCCGCAGCGGCATGCGCGCCGCTTGCACCTCGCCCGGCTCGCGCTCGGCGCCCCTTGTGCTGACGCTCGCGCGCGAGGCGCGACTGCGCTGCTATTCCCACGTCGACGAGCGCTGCGCGGGTTTCTTCGCACTTGGCCTCGCCAAGGCCTCGGGCCTGCCGGTCGCGATCGCTTGTACATCGGGCACCGCCGTCGCCGAGCTACTGCCGGCGGCGATCGAGGCACGCGAGGCACGCGTGCCGCTGCTCTTGCTGAGCACCGACCGACCGCCGGAGCTGCGCGAGAACGGCGCGGGACAAGCGATTGATCAGCTAAAGCTGTTCGGCGGCGCGGCGAAGTGGTTCTTCGAAGTAGGCACGCACGAGGCCACACCCGAGCGGCTGCGTTGGATGCGGACGCTGGCATGTCGCGCCTACGCCACGACCCTCGAAGGCCGCCCCGGCGTTGTGCACCTGAACTTCCCGCTACGCGAGCCGCTCGTGACCAACGAGCCGCTGCCGACGGACAACACTGGCCGCGCCGATGACACCCCCTACGTGCGTCGCCACCCACTTAGGCCGCACGAGCTCGGTCGATGCGGGGCGGAGAACGACCTGGATCGGCTCGCCGAGCCGATCCGCACCGCGCGCCGCGGCGTGATAGTTGCGGGTCGTGAGGAGCGGATAACCGAGGGGTGCTCGCCAGGCGAGGGTGTGGCGACGCTCGCGGCTGCCCTGGGTTGGCCGCTGCTCGCAGATCCGATGTCGGGGGCGCGACGGGGTCGAGCTGCGATTGCCCACTACGACGCACTGCTGCGCGACGCGGGCTTCTCGGCGCGGCTAGCGCCCGATGTGGTGCTTCGCGTAGGCGACCTACCCGTCTCAAAGTCGCTGCGCTCGTGGCTCGGGTCACTGGAGCGAGTGCCACAGATCGCGTTGGACCCCGAGGCCGCCTGGCAAGACCCGGCTTCGGTCCTGTCAGATTCGCTCGCGATCGATCCGACGAGTCTGCTCGAGCCGCTCGCCCGAACCTTTGGGTCCGCGGATGAGGGCTGGCTCGCTCAGTGGCGGCGCGGCGACGAGCTCGCGGCGGAGGCGATACGCGGCGCGCTGAATGACGGCGGCCTGTCTGAGCCTATGCTGGCTGCGGAGCTGGGCGTGCTGCTGCCGCGTGAGTCCACGCTGTTCGTCGCCTCCTCGATGCCCGTGCGCGAGATCGAGACCTTCTGGCCCGTGCGGGAGGACCCGCCGCGCGTGCTCTGCAATCGGGGCGCGAACGGGATCGACGGGATCGTCTCGAGCGCATTTGGGGTCGCAGCCGCGGCGAGGGGTCCGGTGGTGCTGCTGATCGGGGACGTCGCGCTCGCCCACGACATCGGCGGATTGCTCGCCGCGAAGCGGCTGGGCCTGAAGCTGACGATCGTGCTGATTGACAACAGCGGGGGTGGCATCTTCGACTTCCTACCGGTCGCCGAGAACCCGCTCGCGCGCGAGACAGAACCGCGGGTCGAGGGCGTGGAGGAGCCAGTCGCGGTAGCGGCGGCGGAGCTAGTGGGGGGCTCGCGGACCGAGGGCGACATCTACACGCG
The DNA here is from genome assembly GCA_963697725.1 of uncultured Solirubrobacteraceae bacterium. Classification (GTDB taxonomy): domain Bacteria; phylum Actinomycetota; class Thermoleophilia; order Solirubrobacterales; family Solirubrobacteraceae; genus Palsa-744. The sequence continues at coordinate 1,530,810 of OY969096.1, read as the reverse complement.
CCACATCGCCACGCCCACGGGTTTGGACTTCGCGGACGCGGCGCGGCTCTACGGCCTGGGCCACGAGCGCGCCGAGGACCTCACGGGCTTTCGCGCCGCGTTGGAGCGAGCGCTCTCAAGCGAGCGCTCGTGCATCGTCGAAGTCCGCACGGATCGCGCCGAGAACCGCGCCCTACATGGCCGCGTGTGGCAGGCGGTCTCGCTGGCTTTGCGCCCCTGAGCGAAGCTCAGGCCGTCAGCAGCGGCAACAGGGCCTGCAACTTGACCTCGGTCTCCGCGAGCTCAGCCGCTGGATCGGAATCACGCACGATCCCATTGCCCGCGAAGCAGCGCGCGACGGGGCCCCGCAGCAAGGCACAGCGCAGCGCGACGCAGAACTCGCCGTCGCCAGTGGCGTCAGTCCAGCCCACGGGGCCGGAGTACCAGCCACGATCGAGGCCCTCCAAGGCGGGAATCAGGGGCGCGGCGGCCGACAGGGGCTCGCCGCCGACGGCGGGCGTGGGGTGCATTAGCCGCACCAGATCCAGCGCCTCCAGCGGCTGCGCGAGCTGGGCGCGAATCGGCGTGGCGAGGTGTTGGATGTTCGCGATCCGCACGAGGGTTGGCTCCGGGGCGGCGGCGACCCAGACCGCGTGCGGACGCAGCATCCGCTCGATCCGCCGAGCCACGATCGCGTGCTCCTCGCGGTAGCTCTCATCCCGTAACAGCTGCTCGCCTAGGTGAGCGTCGACCGCGGGGTCCGCGCTGCGGCGGGTCGAGCCCGCGAGCGCGAGCGTGCTGATGCGGTGTCCCTCCCGTCGCACCAGCAGCTCGGGGCTGGCCGCGACCAGGGCGGCATCACCGCGCCCAACGCAGAAGACAAAGCAGGAGGGGAACTCCGCCCGCAGCACACCCAGCAGAGCGGCGGGGTCGTAGTCGCGCGGGGCGTGCACCTGGACTTCGCGCGCCAGCACGATCTTCTGCATCCGCCCCTGGCCGATCAGCTCCCCCGCGCGCGCGACCGCGGACTCGAAGTGTTCGGGCGGCATCGCGCTCGCGACCTGAAAGCGTCCCGAGGGCGCTGGGTCAAGCAGGGGCAGCGGCGCTTGGCGCAGCTCTGTCAGGCGAAGCTGCAGTCGCTCGAGCAACTGTTCGGGCAAGTCGTCGGGCGAGACCAGGGCCGTGAGCGTCAAACGGACATGCGTCTCCCCTTCGCGCTCGCGGCGGCTAAGCGCGAGCTCGGGCACGACCAGCGAGGCCGGCTCGAAGCCCTGCCAGTGCGGCGCGGCGCCACCCTGGGGTGCAAACGCAAAGCCTCCCACGGCGATCGGTCCCGCGAGCGGAGCCCCCGCCGCAGAGGCGAGGTCAAAGTCATCGTCGCCCTCGACCTGCCCACCCACGGCGGCTGCCGACAGCGCCCGCCAGCGCTCGGCCACCCGGGCGAAGCGCTCGGGTCCCGCGTCATGCAGACGCGTGACCTGGCCCAGCCCCGCGAGCGCAGCGCGCCCGTGGTCGGGCTGCTCGAACACGAACCAAGGCTCGCCCGCGCGCCGCGAAGTGCAGGCCACGGCCGTGGGGTCCACCGCGGGCGAGAGTGCGAGCGAGATCGTCGCCAGCGTCTGCTCGCCGCTGCGTCGCGCGCGTCGTACCGCCTCGCGCAGGCGATGCTCCAGGCGCTCCCGCTCGCCAAGCGTAAACTCGAACGGCCGGTCAGGGAGGGCCCGCTGGTTGCGGGCACCAGGGATGGCGCGTGCGCCGCTCTCGAGCAACCGCTCAGGTCTCGCTGCGGCCTCGCGAGATCGCAATCTCGCCCGTGCGCATCATCTCGATCAACCCGAAGGGGCGGACCATGTCCTCGAAGGCCTCGATCTTGTCGGTCGTTCCCGTGATCTCCATGATCACCGCCCGCTTCGTGACGTCCACGACCTTGCCGCGGAAAATCTCCGCGATCTGCATCAGCTCACCGCGCTGTGTGCCGTCGGCTGAGACCTTGAACAGCGCGAGCTCCCGCGCCACCGTGTCGGTCGGCTCGAGGTCACGGATCTTCAGCACGTTCACCAGCTTGTGCAGTTGCTTGGTCACCTGATCGATCGGGTGTAGCGCACCGTCGACCGTCAAGGTCACGCGCGAGATGTGCTCGTCGTCGGTGGGACCCACGGTCAGCGTGTCGATGTTGAAGCCTCGGCGCGCGAACAGGCCCGCGATCCGCGTCAGGACACCGGACTTGTTTTCCACGAGGATCGAGAGCACGTGCTTGCGGCCCGTGCGCATGTTCGTCGAGGCTTCGAGCTGCTCGAGGCTGAGGGGCTCCTTAGTTCCCGGCTCTCCCATGGCGGCGCTCACCCCACCATCTCGCGGGCTGCCTGCCCGGCGGGGATCATCGGGTAGGTGTTCTCCTCCCGGGTCACGCGCACATCCACGAACACCGGACCCGGGGTCTCGATTGCGCGCTTCATGTCCGCTACGAGCGTGTTCTTGTCCTCAAACCGCATGCCCGTCGCGCCGTAGGCCTCCGCGAGCTTGACGAAGTCCGGGAACTCGCCGGTCTCGACGTGGCTGTATTTCCCATCCCAGAACAGCTCCTGCCACTGGCGAACCATGCCCAGGTAGCCGTTGTTCATCACGAACACCTTGATCGGGATCTGCTCCTGGGCGCAGGTCGCGAGCTCCTGGGCGTTCATCTGCACCGAGCCGTCCCCCGCGATGCAGCACACCAGCTGATCGGGGCACCCGACCGCAGCGCCCATCGCCGCCGGCAGGCCAAAGCCCATCGTGCCGAGGCCGCCGGAGTTGATCCAGCGCCGTGGCTTGGGGAAGTCGTAGTACTGCGCGGCCCACATCTGGTGCTGGCCCACGTCGCTGGTCACGATCGCCTCACCGCCCGTGGCCTCGTACAGCGCCTTGACCATGTACTGCGGCTTGATCTCCTTGTCGGTTGAGTCCTCATAGGCCAGCGGATACTTCTCACGCCAGCCTTCGATCCGTGACCACCAGGCCGACAGGCGCTCGGGGTCCGGACCGATCGCGCGGTACTCGATCAACAGCTTCGCCAGCACGTGCTTGGCGTCGCCGACGATCGGGATGTGCGCGGGGACGTTCTTGGAGATCTCCGCGGGGTCCACGTCGATGTGGATGAACTTCGCCCGCGGCGCGAACTCCGAGAGCTTGCCGGTGATGCGGTCGTCAAAGCGAGCGCCCACCGCGCAGATCAGGTCGGCCTCGTCCATCGCGTAGTTCGCGCTGCGGGTGCCGTGCATCCCCAGCATCCCCAACCACTGCGGATGCGGCGCCGGGAAGGCGCCCAAACCCATCAGCGTGCAGGTCACGGGGAAGCGATCGGAGGTCGCGAACTCGATCAGCTCCTCGGAGGCTTCGGCGTTGACGACGCCGCCGCCCGCGTAGATCACCGGGCGCTGCGCGGCCGCCAGCGCCTTGGCGGCCTGGCGGATCTGCTTCTGGTTCCCCTCCACCCGGGGCTGGTAGCCCGGCAGGCGCACGTCGGTCACGGGCTCGTAGGTGATCTCCGCGCGCGAGAGATCCATCGGGATGTCGACCAGCACCGGGCCAGGTCGACCCGAGCGGGCGATGTGGAAGGCCTCGTGGATTGCCCGAGGAATCTCCTGTGGGCGCGTAATCATCACCGAGTGCTTGACGATCGGCATCGTGATCCCGATCGTGTCCGCCTCCTGGAAGCCGTCGGTGCCCAATAGCTCAGTGCGGACCTGGCCCGTGATGAAGACCACGGGCACCGAGTCCATCATCGCGTCGGTGATCGGCGTGATCAGGTTCGTGGCGCCGGGACCGCTGGTCGCGAACGCGACTCCGACTTTGCCCGTCGCCTTCGCGTAGCCCTCGGCCGCGTGGCCACCACCGGCCTCGTGGCGTACGAGGATGTGGCGCAGGCCCCCATTCACGAACGCGTCGTAGGTCGGCAGGTTCGCACCGCCGGGTAGGCCGAAGACGACGTTGACGCCCTCCGCCTTCAGACATTCCATCACGGCATCTACCGCGCGCATCTCATCGACCTCCTTCCAGCGTCTCGAAGCGGGAAAAATCCCAGTGTACCAGTGGGTTTTTGCCGCCCAAGGACGAGCGTGGGGCCTTGCAGGCGCCACGGCTTCGGTCGCTACGCCGGCCGCCAGGCCGGCCATCAAATTTATTGATTGAGATGGTCGATCAGGAGGATCGGGGCTGAGCAGGCGCGCGTTTCCAGGATTCGGGCGCGATCGCCGTCTCGGGGAAGTCCAACTCGGTGCCACAGCGGGTGCAGAGCGTGTCGTGGATCTTGACCACGCGCCCACAGCCCGGGCATTCGCGGCGCAGCTCGTCGCGCTCGAAGCGGTAGGCGATCGCGGCCAGCAGGCCGAAGAACGGCACCGCCCCCGAGATCAGGAACCAAAGGAAGAACGAGCTGCCCTTGATCCGGCCGACGATGCCCCCCGCCAGGCCGAAGCACACGGCGATGATCACGTAGGCCATCGCCGTGTGGTCCTACAGCAGGACGCGCAGCGCCCAGATGATCGCCGCGATCGCCAGCACGACCACGAGCACGCTCGCAACCGCGGTAACGATGCCGATCACGAAGTGCAGCAGTATCCACGCCGCAACCAGCAGGATCAGCCCTGCGACTACGGTCCTGCCCAGAGGTCTTGAGGATGATTCGTTCATGACTCCAGAGTACTCGCCCGCGAGGCCTATTGGTGCAGCGAGCGGTGCATGCGGAAGGCGATTCGGTGGTGCAGCCGGACAGGGAACCGCGGCCCTGTCCGGCTGCACCCACCCGCCTCGGCCAGAGGGAAGCCGGTGCGGGTTCGGTGTGGGGACGCCGACTACACCCGGCTGAGCCGACCGAGCTCGCGGGCGATCCGTGCGGTTGCGACATCCACCCCGCTTCTGCCGGGGCGGCGATCGACGCTCGTGAGGCGATAGCGGCGAATCCGCGGTCGCTGACCGTGTCCATCCACCGACTCCTCCGGCAGCAGGATGAACCGCCGAGGAGAAGTTGCTTGGCTGCTGTTGGGGTTTGAGGACTCCATCGCGAGCATCTTGGCTTAGCCACGGGCGCGTGCCATTGGCCTGGGGTCCAAAATTTAGGCCCGCGAGGTCTCAGAGTGTCGGGCGTGCCCTCGGCCCAACCGACTTCCTGTTCAGCACGTGAACCGGTCCTCGCCCGTAGCAGTTCTGCTACGATTTTCATCTGCATGGTTGCCATACCCCAAGGTAAGCTCCGTAACGAGATTGCCGCGGTGCTGCGCCGCGCCGAACGAGGCGAGCGGTTCACCGTTACTGTGGCGGGGCGACCTGTGGCCGAACTCGGTCCCCTAGCGGGTGGGCGCGCGCTCGCCCCCCCGGAGCGCCTGTTCGCGATTCTGGCCGGGACTCCCCCCGATCCCGGTTTCGCCGATGATCTGCGTCGGATGCGCAAGCAGGACCGAGCGTCGGCGCGTGATCCATGGGCAGCCTGATCGATACGAGCATCCTCGTCGGCGGTCATAACCCCGGAGAGGGCACCGACGACTGGGCCGTCAGCGTCGTCACAGTGGGTGAGCTTGAGGCAGGAATCCTGATCGCGCCCGACGGCGCAACACGCGCGCGCCGAGTTTCACTACTGGCAGCCGTGCTCACCGAGGCACCGGCGCTCCCTATCGACCGCCACGTCGCCGCGCGCTATGGGGAGCTTCGCGCAAGCACCGGCCGGCGGCCGAGCAACGATCTATGGATCGCAGCCACCGCTCTTGCGCACGGCTTCACGCTCGTCACCGCCGACGAGCAGCAAGCCTCGCTACCGCTTGTCGAAGCGACACTGGTCCACCACTAGACCCGACAGGGACACCGTCAGATCCCGAGCTGCTCGTGCACGAGCCGCGTGACCTCGCCGCCGTCGGCTCGTCCCTTCGTCTCGCGCATCACCGCGCCGATGATCGGCCCAATCGCCTTTGCGTTTCCCTGGCGTACGCGCTCCGCGGCGTCCGCATTCGCGGCAAGCGCTGCGGCCACGATCTCCGCGAGCTGATCGCCGCCCCCGATCGCGGCAAGACCCTCGGCCTCGACGATCGCCGCTGGCTGGCCCCCTTCGGCGACGAGCTTGTCGAGCACCTGACGGCCCGCGCCGACGCTGACCTGCTTCTCGGCGACCAGGCCCACCAGCGCAGCCAGCGCAGCCGGCTCGACGTTTGAATCCGCTGGGTCCTCGCCCTCGCCGAGGCGTGAGATGAGGTCGCCGCCGACCCAGTTCGCCAGCGCCTGTGCGGGCGGCGCCGGGTCGAGTCTCGCGGCGAGCGCCGCCTCAAAGTAGTCGCCCAACTCGCTGCGAAATGCCAGCAGCTGCGCGCTCTCCGCCGTCAGCCCTAGCTCGCGCTCGAAGCGCTCCGCTCGATCGGCGGGCAGCTCGGTCATCGCCTCACGCGCGGCGTCGAGCATCGGCTGATCGATCGCCACCGGCAGCAGGTCTGGCTCTGGGAAGTAGCGGTAGTCGTGCGCCTCCTCCTTCGAGCGCAGCGAGGAGATCGCGCCCGAGTTCGGGTCGAAGTGCAGCGTCTCCTGGACGACTTGACCGCCGCTTTCAAGGAGCTTGCGCTGGCGCTCGATCTCCGCCTTGATCCCGCGTTCGATGAAGCGGAAGGAGTTCATGTTCTTCAGCTCGGTCTTCACCCCCAGCACCTCGGTGCCGGTCGGGCGCAGTGAAATATTCGCGTCGCAGCGCAGCGAGCCCTCCTCCATGTTCACGTCGCTCACCCCCAACGCGCGCAGCGTCGTGCGCAGCAGCCGCAGCCACTCGCCAGCCTGCTCTGCCGTGCGGATGTCGGGCTCGGTCACGATCTCCGCCAAAGGCGTGCCACCGCGGTTGAAGTCCACAACGCTCGCGTCCGAGCCATGGATACGACCGCTCTCGCCCACGTGTGTCAGCTTGGCCGCGTCCTCCTCCAGGTGCACGCGATGGATCCGCACCTCGCCCAGGTTCCCGCCTAGGCACAGGGGCTCGTCGTACTGGGAAATCTGGTAGCCCTTCGGCAGGTCTGGATAGAAGTAGTTCTTGCGGTGGAAGATCGAGCGCGGCGCGAGCTCGGAGCCCAGCGCGAGGCCGATCATCAAGCCGAAGTGCACCGCTTGCGCGTTCGCGACCGGCAGGCTCCCCGGCAGACCAAGGCAAACCGGGCAGGTGCGCGTGTTCGGCGGCTCGCCAAAAGACAGCTCGCAGCCGCAGAACATCTTCGTCTGCGTCGCCAACTGCACGTGAATCTCCAGGCCGATCACCGGCTCCAAGCGCGGCCCCGCGCCGTTCTCAGACACGCGCCGTGCCCTCCTCGAAACCCAGCGCCTGCTCCAGCGCGTAGGAGGCATCGAGCAGCCGGTTCTCGCTGAACGCCGGTCCCGCGATCTGCAGCCCAACCGGCAGCCCCTCGCTGAGCCCACAGGGGATCGAGATCGCGGGGACACCTGCCAGCGACATCGGCACCGTGAAGTAGTCGCTCAGGTACATCGCCCACGGGTCCGCAGTCTTCTCCCCCAGCCCGAACGCCACGTTCGCCGAGGTCGGCGTCACGATCAGGTCCACCCGCTCGAAAGCCGCCTTGAAGTCCTCGGCGATCTTTGTGCGCACGCGCTGAGCGCGACCGTAGTAGGCGTCGTAGTAACCCGCCGAGAGCGCGTAGGTGCCGAGCATGATGCGCCGCTTCACCTCCGGCCCAAAGCCGTCGTGACGCGTGCGCGTGTACATGTCCAACAGGTCCTCGGCGTCCGGCGCCCGCATCCCGTAGCGCACGCCGTCAAAGCGCGCCAGGTTCGAGCTGGCCTCCGACGGTGCCAGCACGTAGTAGGCCGAGAGCGCGTGCGGCGCGTGCGGCAGGCGCACCTCCTGCACGCTGGCCCCCAGCCCCTCGGCCAGCCCCAGCGCACGCTCGAAGGCCTCGCGCACGCCAGGCTCAACGCCAGCGGCGGCGCCCTCGGCACCCACCTCCGCGCGCAGCTCCGCCGGCACGCCCAGGCGCAAGCCGTCCAGGCGCTCGGCGCGCGGCAACTCGATCGCATGCGGGTAGTCCAACGAGGTTGCATCGCAGGGGTCATGGCCCACCATGTGCCTCAGCAGCAACGCCGCGTCCGTGACGTCGCGCGTCAGTGGGCCCGCCTGGTCCAGCGAGGAGGCGAACGCGATCATCCCGTAGCGCGAGACCGAGCCGTAGGTCGGTTTCAGCCCCACGATCCCGCAGAGCGCCGCCGGCTGGCGGATCGAGCCGCCGGTGTCGGTGCCCAGCGCCCAGGGCGCCAGGCCCGCGGCGACCGCGGCCGCGCTGCCGCCCGAGGAGCCGCCCGGCACGCGCGTGCGGTCCCAGGGGTTCAGGGTCGGGCCGTAGGCCGAGTTCTCAGTCGAGGAGCCCATCGCGAACTCGTCCTGGTTGGTCTTCGCCAGTAGCGTCGCGCCCGCGTCGGTGAGCGCCTGCACCGCGTTGGCCGTGTAGGGCGGGCGGTAGCCCTCGAGGATGCGCGAGCCCGACTGGCTGGGAACTCCCTTCGTGCAGAACAGGTCCTTGACCGCGAGCGGTATCCCGGCCAGCGGCCCGGCGCCCGAGCCTCCGCTCCCGCCCCCATGCCACGCATCCGCGCTCGATGCCTCCTCCGCGACCCAGGTAAAGCAATTCAGCCCGGCGCCGTTCGCGCTCGCATCAGCCTGAGCGCGCTCGCGGTAAAAGGCGAATAGCTCCGGGGCGCTTAGCTCGCCGCGCTCGATCGCGGCGATCGCGCCAGCGGCCGTCAAGTCCAGTAGATCCGCGCCCATCGCTCGCTACCCCTAGGCCTGCGGGCTCGGCACGAGGAAGCCGTCGCCGCCCACCGCCGGAGCCTGCTCCAGCGCGACCTCGCGCGGTAGCGAAGGGCGCGGGTGGTCAGGACGCAGCGCGCCCGTCAACTCGACCACGTGCGAGGTCGGCGCCACGTCCTCGAGCTCCAGCTCGGCGATCTTTGCGATGTGGTCGAGCACCGCCGAGAGCTCGCGCGCCATCGGCTCGAGCTCCTCCTCGTTCAGGGCCAGGCGCGCCAGGCGCGCCACGTGCAATACCTCGTCGCGATCGATCACGGTCGGGGATTCTACGGCGCCCTTGGGGCGCGATCCTGCGCGCGGGCCTCCGACGGGGGCTCGCCGCCCGAGACCGTCAGGCCAGTGAAGGCGGCCGCGACCGGCTTCTGGGGCTCCTCCTCCTCGGGGCCACGCCGCTCCGCGGCTTCGGCCAACAGCTGCAGGTAGCCGCCCGCGGTGATCGCCAGCGCCGCGGCAAAGCCAAGCCAGATGCCGAACTTGATCCCGTAGTGGATGTGCAAGCCGTGCCCGGACGCAGAGGCGCCAGGGTGGTGGATGATGCGGTAGAGGATCAGCACGCTGGAGAGCAAGCCCAGCCCGAACACGAGCGCACCCAGCTGCACTGGGCCCTCGAGCCGGTAGGCCGCGCTCGTCGCGAACACCGCGCCAAGGGCCACGATGATCGTCACCAGCCAGACCCAACGGCTGCTCGTGAACACATCCCAGCCGCTGGAGCTAATCGTCGCGCCGGTGATGTGCCCGCCCTCGGGCAGCCCCTCGATGCTGCCTCCATACCAATGAAAGAAGAACAGAAAAACGAACAGCGCGAGCGCGGCGATCGCCACGACCTTGTCGCCGAGGCGCAGTCGTGAAAGCTCGGGGCTCATGCGCCGCCGCCCGGTCGCGGGCGTGGGGTCGGAGTCGCGGGCTTGTACAGGAGACGACGTTCGTCGTGCATCGCCTGCCACGCGCCCAGCTGGATCGCGAGCGCGCCCGCGAGCGCGAGCCACGCGCCCGCGCACACCGTGCTCGCGTGCTGGGGGCGCTCAAACAGGCGCACGATCGCCGCGATCACGCCGATGAAGCCCAACAGCGCGGTCCACACCGTGGCCGCAACCGGGAGCGCGGTGCTGCGCTCGGTCAGCGTCGCCAACACCAGGCACAAGGCGCTCGCCGTCGCCGCCAGCAGCAAAGCGACGCCTGGGCCGAACGTATCCCACGCATCGAGCGTGCCCGAGCTGCGGCCTTCGTAGTAGGGCACCAGCAGCGAGACGATCACGCAGGCAGCGCCCGCCAGCGCGAGCAGCTCGCCACCACGGACCTTCCTAGGGCTCATGTCAATTCCTGTTCGACATCAAGCCTCGATTCCTGCTTGACGGCGCGCCGCCTGCAGCGTGTTGCGCAGCAGGAAGGCGATCGTCATCGGGCCGACCCCTCCCGGAACCGGCGTGATCGCCGAGGCGACCTCGACCGCCGCGGCGAAATCGACGTCGCCGACCAGGCCGCTCTTGTTGTGGGCCTGCTCCGGCGTCAGGCGGTTCATGCCGACGTCGATCACCACCGCCCCCGGTTTCACGAAGCCCTCGGCGATCAGCCGCGGGCTGCCGACCGCGGCAATCAACACCTCCGCGCGGGCGCAAACCGCGCGGAGGTCGCGGGTGCGCGAATGGCAGGTCGTGACCGTGGCGTTGCGCTCGAGCAGCAGCTGCACCATCGGCTTACCGAACAGGTTTGAGCGCCCGACGACTACCGCTTCCGCGCCTTCCAGCTCCACGCCCGCCTGCGCGAGCAGCTCCATCACCCCGAGCGGCGTGCAAGGGCGCAGGCCCGGAAGGCCCAGCGACAGCAGCCCTGTACTGATGGGCGTCAGGCCATCCACGTCCTTCTCGGGCGGAATCGAGTTCGTCAGCGTCGGCCCATCCAGATGCGGGGGTACCGGCAGCTGCAGCAGGATCCCGCTGACCTCCCCATCCTCGCGCAGTCTGGCCAGCTCGTGGGCCACGCGCTCGAAGCTCGAATCCGCAGGCAGACGCACGTCAAACGGCTTCATCCCCACCTCCGCACACGCGCGTTGCTTGCCGCCCACATAGACCGCGGAAGCCGGGTCCTCGCCGACCAGCACCGTCGCCAGACCCGGCACGCGCCCGGTTTGCTCGCGGAAGCGCTGAACCTCCTCAGCGACCTCGGCCCGCACGCGGGCAGCCGCAGCCTTGCCATCGATGATGCTCGCGCTCACGACCCTGATGCTACGCACCCGAGAAGCGGGTCAGCGGCGGCTGACCGGGGCGTACTCGGCCATCAGCTTGCGCTCGGAACCGTCGCCCGCGAAGCGCACCACGATCACGCCGTCGGGCTCGACGCCCGTCACGACGCCCTCGCCAAAGGCGGCATGCACCACGTCCTCGCCGAGGCGGAAGGCCACGCCCGTCGCCGGCGCGGTGGAGTCCGCCCACTCGCCGCCGCCCTCTCCCCCGCCGGGACTCGACGCGCCCTGTAGCGCGCTCGCGCGCCGGCCGCGGCCGAGCCCGGCCGTGATGCCGCCGGCGGGCGAGCCGATCCGCAGCCGGTCGCTGGTCTCGACCTCGTCCAGCAGCTCCGCCGGTACCTCGCCCAGGAAGCGGCTGCGCAGCCCTATCGTCTGCGCACCAAATACCGCGCGGCGCTGTGCGTAGGTCAGGTACAGCTCGCGCATCGCGCGCGTCACGCCCACATAGAACAGGCGCCGCTCCTCCTCCAGGCCGCCCTCGTCCAGCGCGCGCGAGTGCGGGAATACCCCCTCCTCGCAACCCGCGATGAACACGATCGGATACTCCAGGCCCTTCGCGTTGTGCAGCGTCATCAGCGTGACCAGACCGCGATCGTCGCTGCGCGCGTCGGCGTCTGCCACGAGCGCGATTTCTTGCAGGAACACATCCAGCGTGTCGCGCTCGGGTTCCGCGCTCGCATCAAACTCGCGGCCCACCTCGACCAGTTGCTCCAAGTTCTCCAGGCGGCCCTGCGCCTCGATCGTGCGCTCGGCCTCTAGCGCCTCGACGTAGCCCGTCTGCGAGAGCATGGCTTCCAGCAGGTCGCCGACCGGCACACCCTCGCCCGCCACCGCATCGGTCGCCGCCTCGAGCTCCAAGACCAGCTCATCCCCCTGCGTCTCGACCGTGCCGTCGTCGGCGGCCGTGCCCGCGAGCTTGCGCAATTCGGCCATCGTCTCCATGAAGCGCGTCAGCGCCTTGATCGCCGCCGTGCCGAGACCCGGTACCTCCTCCGGCGCAGCGGCCGCCTGCCAGACCGAGATGTCCGCGGCGTCTGCGTGCGCAAGCACGCGTGCCAGCGAGGTCTGCCCCAGGCCGCGACGCGGCGAGTTCGCGATCCGCGTGAAGCTCACTACGTCGAAGGGATTGGCCAGGAAGGAGAGATAGGCAACCGCGTCCTTGATCTCCGCGCGCTCATAGAACTTCGTGCCGCCGATTACCTGGTAGGCGATCTCGCGTCGTACCAGCGTGTCCTCGATCACGCGCGACATCGCGTTCGTGCGATACAGCACCGCGATCTCCTCGCGCGAGGCGCCCTCGTCCACCAGCCGCTCGACCTCGCCCACCACGAAGCGCGCCTCCGCGTGCTCATCCTCCAGCCCGCGCAGGTGAATCTGATCGCCCACGCCGCGTTCGCTCCATAGTCGCTTCGCGATACCGCCGCGATTGTTGGAGATCACCGCGTTCGCCGCACGCAGGATCGTCTCGGTCGAGCGGTAGTTCTGCTCCAGCTTGACTACGCGCGCGTCGGGGAAGTCCTCCTGGAAGTCGAGGATGTTCTTTACCTCCGCGCCGCGGAAGCTGTAAATCGATTGACTATCGTCGCCCACTACCGCGAGGTTGCGGTGGCCCGGGACGCTGAGGCGGTTTCCTCTCGCCGGGTCCTCGCGCCCACCGCCAACCAGCAACTGCAGCATCCGGTACTGCGCGTAGTTGGTGTCCTGATACTCATCCACCAACACGTGGCGGAAGGCCCTCTGATAGCGCTCGCGGACCTCCTCGAACAGCTCCAGCAGGTTCACCGTCCGAAACAGCAAATCGTCGAAGTCCATCGCGTTCATCCGCAACAGGTCACGCTCATAGAGGTCATATACATCCGCGAGCATTTCCTCGAACGGCGAGGCGATCACTTCGCGCAAGTCCGAGGCCGCGCGCAGGCGGTTCTTCGCGGCCGAGATCTGGTTGTGTAGCGCCGCGGGCGTGTAGCGCTTGGGATCGACGCCCACCGCATCCGCACAACGCTTGGTCAGGCGCCGCGCGTCGGCCTGGTCATAGATCGTGAACTGGCGCGTATAGCCCAAGCGTTCGGCCTCCACCCGCAGGATCCGCGCGCAGGCTGCGTGGAAGGTCATCAGCCACATGCCTCGCGTACGGCGGCCCAGCAGCCGTTCCACGCGACCGCTCATCTCCTTGGCCGCCTTGTTCGTGAACGTGATCGCCAGGATCTCGTTCGGCTGCGCCTCATCGGTGTAGATCAGATGTGCGATCCGGTGCGTCAGCACGCGCGTCTTGCCCGAGCCCGCGCCCGCCAGGATCAGCAGCGGACCCTCGCCGTGGGTGACCGCCTCGCGCTGGGGCTCGTTCAGGCCCTCCAGCAGCTCTTGGAGGTGCTCAGCGTGGGGGTTTAGCGCCATCTACTCAGGATAGGCGCGGGTGCGGCCGACCGGTCACGCGCCCTGCCCCACGCTCCAAACTCCAATCGTGCGTGCGTCCTCCTCGCAATACCGCCTGAGCGACGATGGGCACGCCCCATCGGGAGCGTGCCCATCGGGCAGTCAGCGATGCCTACTGGTTCGCCGACCGGTGCGCCGCTCGGCGGAGGACGCTCGGGACGATGGCCCATCCAGCGTCTTCGCTCTCTTCACCGCCGCATCCTCATCGTGCTGTCCTAACTCACAGTAATCGCAGCGTTCGCAGTGAAGTTGTTCATGATAAACCGTGTAGTGAGTCCCACCGACGTTGCACAACCCGCCGGTACCGCTGTAAACGCGGGCGACAACAGCGAAAGCCTCCATCGCGATGCACCACCCCCCCGTCCGGCCGTGCCGTTTGTGTAATTCCCGGCCGCGCCGAGCGTTTGCGGTCCGATCGTCACCGTACAGCCCCCCATCGCCGTTAGCGCGACGGTGATGCTACCTCCAGGCGGTATCACCAGCTTCGCAGTGGTCGCGTTTTCGTCTTTTATCGTCCACGTGCCCACTATCGTTGGTGCGACGGCGGTGCAATCCAATAGCGTCGGTGTCGCCGTCCATTCCGCCGAGCCGCCCGCATTCGTCGTGCCGGATATCGTGACCGCGTTACACCCCGCGAGTTCGAATATCATCCCCGGCCTGATCACCGTGATCGCGAACGCGGTGCTGTCGCCAACGACAGTCGCACCGTTCGGCGCCCAGTTACCGGCGCTCGCCGGCGCTGCAATCGCGCCCAACACGCAGGTCATCAAGATCATCACTCCTACAGCCGTTCGTCTGTTCAACATCACAGGCTCCTATCAAAGATGGGTTGACTAACGCAACTAGGGTCATGCCAAAGACCCGTACTGCCAAATCAAAAGTCAAACACCGCTTCTTTCGCGAGCGTGACTTTCTCTTCCGCGCCGAGACCGACCGCTTCAAACGCTCCGCCGCCTATGCTCCATTCAAGGGAAAACATCCTGCCTTCGCAGAATTTTTTCGTCAGGTGGCATTCTTTGATCGCCTGTTTACCGGCTTCCTGTTTAAATACACCAGTCAGTGCTTTTGTTTTTTTGCCTGATTCCGCACCGCTGATTTCGCCAATCGTCGTGCCCCTCATCACGAATAAGATCCCAATGCTCGGACATTCGACATGAAGTTCTTTCGGCGCGATCTCCAAGCCGAGAAGTAATTTTGCTTTTTCAAGGTCGACAAGCTCGACGTTGCCACTGGCTAAGATCGTTTCCGAGGTATCGCCTAAGCTCTGACACGCCAGGCCGAGGGCTTTGCACCCGTGGAGATCGATCGCGATCGTGCCTGCCCTGACGCCCGTGAACGAGCCACTGGCGGTATCTTCTTTGCATTCGATCTTCGATTTGCCGGTAGATTCCAAAACGGTTTTTCCGCTGCTTGCTGTGAATTCCAGCGGCGCTTTCGAGGTGGGCGCCGGTAAAATCAGGGGGTTGCCTTCCCCTTCTCCTTTTTCTTCTTCTTCTTTATGTTCTTTTTCTTCTTTTTCTTTATGTTCTTTTTCTTCTTTGTGTTCTTTTTCTTCTTTTTCTTTGATTTCTTTTTCGGTTTCACCCGTGGCTTCGATCGCTTCGCTTTCGCTCGTGACGTTCAGCAGCGCCAATGTCGCCGAGACCGTCGCTTTCGTCGCGCTATTGAGACATTCGGCCGGGCTGTCTTTGACGTTCACTTCAGCTCCGCTGAGGTTCAGCAGCGACGGCGAGGATCTTCCGTTTTTGCCGTTTATGTAATCGCTGGCTGAGCCGAGAGTTGCTTCTTCGACGTACACTTTGCATTTCGTTGCTGGGAATTCGATTATCGTCCCGGATTCTTCTTTTTTGCCGGAAGTGCTCAGCGTCGCCTCTTTGCTATTGAGGTCATTTGCCGACCACGATTTGCTCGACGTGATCGTCGCGCTCCCACATTCCACGAATTCTGGGGTGAAGCTCCATTTCGAGCTAGCTTTGCCAAGCGTGCCTTCTCCAGCCATCGCTTCGCATGAGACCTGTTCAGTCCCGATCGTGATTTCAAGGTTCGTGCTGTTCAGCAGCACTTCGGCTCCAGCGGGCGACCAGTTGCCGGCGAGTGCCGTGCTCGTGTTGCCCGCGAGCATGGCGACCGCCATTACCATGCCGGGTATCAGCCATCGATATCTGTTCATGAGATTTCTTCCAGTAACTTATGACGATCACCGTGCGAGCTGAGACCGACGGATGACGCTGCGGACGAGACCGTCGCCCTGAGCGCGTGTCTTTCAAACATGTCGACACTCCTGTCTAGGATGAGCCTGACCAACGAAGGCGCCGGCCGGGCTCTGGTTTTCTACGCTCGTACCGACGTCGCGGCGCGTTTGTGGAGCTCCCGCGAGGAGCGTAGATGTGGATGATGCTGCCGCTCCATGGGCCGAGCCGAGGTGAAACGGAGCAGCGTTCGCCGTCGTCGCCGAAATCGACGAACGTCACGACGGACACCCCAAGCCGGCCCATGCCAACTCCTTATCCGAAATGCCTAGGTCGGCAGCGAGCTGTCCTCCGACATTGTTGCCATGACCAAGGCGTCATCCCAGATAGCGGGATAACGGTTATCACCGATACCACCTACAGCAGGCTTCGTCAAGCAGTCACAACAATCGTCTCCGACCTGCCCATCACTATCGACAACAGACGGCTTCGTGAACTGGCGCAGATAACAGCAGCGGCGGCGCGATCGTCGCGGGCGCCACCCTTCGCGGCAGGCCCTAAAGCTCAGCCGGTCATTGCCACCCCGGAATAGCTACCAGACCGCCCGCGACCTGGAGTGGGCGTGCTTGCGAATGGCCCCATCCTTCGTCACTAGCGGCAGGTCGTGCTCCACCGACGTCGCATAGATCATGCGATCCGCGGGATCGCCGGGAAATGAAGATGGCAGCGAGACCGCGGTATCCGCGATCGCCGGCGTTATCGCGAACGTGCGCAGCTGGGCGGCCAGCCCCTCCAACCAGGAACGAATCGGAACATTCAGCAGGATCCGCTCGTTACGCGCCAGCCATGCGAGCTCGAACCAGGTGACGGCCGCTACCGCGAGCTCGTCCGCCCGTTCGAGTGCTTCGCTCGCGGGTGCGCTGACTCGCTCCGGCTCGGCCGACCACCAGTGAACGACGTGCGTGTCCAGCAAAACCGCCCCCACTTTAGGAGGCGCTCCAGGGCGCGTCGGTCGAAAACAACTCGCGCTCCTCGCCCGCACTCGTCGCGAGCCCCTCGAACGAGCCTTTCAACGTGCGTGCCCCGTGCGCCGGCACCAGGCGTGCAACTGTACGGCCGTGCTTGGTGATCTCGATCTCCTCGCCCGCCGCAACCTCGTCGAGCAGCCGCAGGATCCTCGCCTTCGCATCCGTAGCGGTCACTTGCCTGGACATATGACCACTATAGCGGTCATACGCCTAACCGCCGGCTGGGTTCGGCCCCTTCACCGTCCTTAGCGGGCGCACTTCCGCCACGGGCTCCGGGCTGTCCTCCGAGAGGTCCGCCACCGTCCGTTCCAGCGCGCCGATCCGGCTCGCCAGGCCCTGGATCGCCTCCGCGATCGGGTCCGGCAGGTGGATCCAGTCGGCGTCTGGGCCCTCGGGCCTGCGACCTTCCACCCGCACCGGATGACCGGGGTTGCCCACCACCGTCGAGTTCGCCGGCACGTCCGTGATCACCACACTGTTCGCCCCGATCTTTGCCCCATGGCCAATCGTGATCGGCCCCAACAGCTTTGCGCCCGAGCCGATCGTCACGTTGTCCTGCACCGTCGGATGGCGCTTGCCCGTCGCGAAGCCTGTGCCCCCCAGCGTCACGCCTTGGTACAGGGTCACGTTGTCGCCAATCTCAGCCGTCTCCCCCACCACAACGCCCGTGCCGTGATCGATAAACAGGCCGCTGCCGATCTGCGCCTTCGGGTGGATCTCGATCCCCGTCAGCATGCGCGTCACCATCGAGATCAAGCGCGGCAGCAGCGCCACGCCCGCCGCGTCCAAGGCGTGCGCGACCCGGTGTGCCAGCAGCGCATGAATCCCCGGCCACGTCGCCAGGATCTCCACCTGGCCCACGTCGCGCGCCGCCGGATCGCGCGTGCGCGCCGCCTGGACGTCGCGCCGCACCTCTTTCACGACCCGCGTGAACTCGAAGCCGGCCATTCATGAAGCGTAGCGCTGCCAACCATGAATAGTTGACCGTGCAGCGACTTTCTCGCACCGCGCCTGACGATCATCCGCCCCGCAAGGGGCGCATCAAAATCCTCGCCTACGGTGCGAAGAAAGCCTGGGACACGTAGCGCTCGCCCGAGTCCGGCATCACGACCACGATCCGCTTGCCCTTTGACTCCGGCCGCTGCGCCACCTCTAGCGCCGCCCACAGCGCCGCCCCACAGGAGATACCCGCCAGCAGGCCCGCGCGTTTCGCGCAGCTCCAGGCCGTCTGGATCGCGTCGTCGTCCGTCACCGGCAGCACCTCGTCCAGTAGCTCGCGGTTCAGCACCGGGGGCACAAAGCCCGCGCCAATCCCCTGGATCCGGTGCGGGCCCGCATGCTCGCCCGACAGCACCGCCGAGCCCTGCGGCTCCACCGCCACCACTCGCAGCTGTGGGTTGCGCTCGCGCAGGTACTCCCCCACCCCCGTGATCGTTCCGCCCGTACCCACGCCCGCCACCAGCACATCCACATCGCCATCCAGCGCCCGCGCAATCTCCGGACCCGTGTGTTTGCGGTGAGCCTCCGGGTTCGCCGGGTTCGTGAACTGGTCCGGCAGGAACACGTCGGCATCGCGCGCCATCGCCTGCGCCGCCTGCACCGCCTCGCTCATCCCCCCAAGGGACTCCGTCACCTCCACCCGCGCGCCGTACAGACGCAACAGGCTCTCGCGCTCGCGGCTCATCCCCTGCGGCAGCGTCAGCACCAGGTCATAGCCCTTCGCCGCGCACACGAACGCCAGCGCGATCCCCGTGTTCCCGCTCGTCGCCTCCACGATCGTGCTGCGGCCCGGCTCGATCCGCCCTTCCGCCTCCGCCGCCTCGATCATCGCCACGCCGATCCGGTCCTTCACGCTGCCACCCGGATTGAACGACTCCAGCTTCGCGAACAGGCGCACGCCGTTCTCCGCCGCCTGAGTGCCCGCCAGCATCCCGCGCAGCTCCACCAACGGCGTCTCGCCGACCAGCTCCGAAATGTTGATCGGAATTTGGGCCATACGGCCCACGACAATAGTGAAGCCGCCAGTGCGGCCGCACCCCGCGTCCTACTTCGTCAGCATTACTGGCTTCGGCGTTTTCTTCCAATTCAGGCGCACGCTCGCGCTGTGCGCCTGTTGTGGCGTCGGCACCGAGCGCACGATCGAGAGGCTCACGTTCAGGTGACCGCCGTGGGCGCGGAACAGCTTCCGGCCCGCTTTGTTCAGGTTCAGCTTGAACACTTTGCTCGTGCCCGAGGCGATCGAGAACGACGCCGTGCCGATTGGCGTCGACCTCCGGCGCTTGCCCTTCGCGTGCGTGTTGAAGTTCAGCGTCAGCTTGCCGCTGCAGGCGCCCACGCCCGTCCGCAGCAGGCGCAGCGCCACCGTGCGGAAGCTGTAGACCGCCAGGTGCTTGTTGCGCAGCGAGAGCCGGCACGCCGCCGCTGCTGCGCTCGTCGTGCCCAGCACGCCGCCGCTCGCCCCCGGCTTCGAAGCGCCGCTCGTCGAGTTCTGGGTCTGCGTGCCCGTCTGCCCGCCGCCCGTCGTTTCGGGTTCTTGCCCGCCTTTGCCGTTTTCCGGATCGCCGTTGCCCGCGCCCCCGCCTTTCGCCGTCCCCGTCGTGTAGCGGAACCTGTCGCCCGAGTTGATCACGCTCGTCCCCGCCGGCGTCGTGACCGTCACGTCCACCGTTCCTTCCAGGCCTTCCGGCGCCGTCGCTTCGATCACGATCCCCGACGTCACCGTGAAGCTCGCCGGCGTCGAGCCGAAGAAGACCGCCGTCGCGCCCGTGAAGCTCGAGCCTTTCACCTTCACCAGCGAGCCCGCCGGACCCGCGCCCGGCGCCACGTTGCTCACCGTCGGCGCAGGTGAGACCGCCACGGGCGGTTCCGCGAACACCCACGCCGCCCCCGTACGCCCGTTGTCGTGCGGCGCCCCGACCGCCGCCACCTTGCCATCGCCCGACAGCGCCACCGCCGCGCCCGCCCAACCTTTGCCCGCCTCACCCGAGCCCGCCAGTTGTTCCCCCAACGGCGACCAGCTCGTGCCAGAACGGCTAATCACCGTCACTGCACCCCCGTTTTCAGCCCGTGGCGAGCCCACTAGCCCAAGCGTGCCGTCACCCGAGAGCGCCACGCTGTAGCCGAAGCGGGGTTCGCCTTCAGGCGCCCCCGTCAGCTTTGCTCCCTCCTGCACGAACGACGAGCCCGAGCGGCCGAACGGCCATACCGCACCGTGACTGCCCGCGTCGCTCAGTCCCCCGATCAGCGCGGTTTCGCCGTCCTGCGAAAGCGCCACCGCCTTGCCGAAGTGGGCTTCCCCGCTCTCCCCCGTGCCCGTCAGCTTGCCCGGCGTCTGACTCCAGACGCCGCCCGAGCGCGTGAACACCCACGCCGCACCCACGTAGTTCAAGTCGCCCGGCCCCCCCATCAACGCCGTGTTGCCGTCGCCCGACAGCGCCACGCTGCGGCCGAAGTGCGCCAGGCGGCTCGCTTCGGAGTCCGTCAGCGTCGCCTGGTGTGACCAGCCCGAACCCGTGTCCGTGAACACCCACGCGCTCCCGCGCTGGGAGACGCCCGAGGGATCGCCCACCAGCGCCGTCGTCCCGTCAGCCGACAGGGCCACGCTCTTGCCGAAGCGGCCTTCCCCTGGGCCGCTGCCGCCGCTCAGCTCCGCCGCGCGCGTCCAGCTGCCGCCCGTGCGCTTGAACACCCAGGCGCCACCCGGCAGCGCCGTCGCCGTCGGTTCACCGATCAGGGCCGTGTTGCCATCCGCCGACAGCGCCACGCTGTTGCCGAACGCGCATTCCAGCGCTTCTTCCGGCGATTCTTCCGCGCAGCTTTCTTCTTCGTTCGCTTCCGCTTCGCTCGTCGTGCCCGAGCCCGTCAACTTCGAACCCTGCTGGACCCATTCCGAGCCCGAGCGCACGAACACCCAAGCCGCCCCGTGTGCTTCGTTCGTGTCCCGCGGGCCGCCCACCAGCATCGTGCTGCCGTCCGCCGACAGCGCCACGCTCGTGCCGAGCAGGCCCGTGCCCTGCTCGTCGTTGCCCGTCAGCTTGCTCCCCGCCTGCACCAGCGGGTCGATCCGCAACGGATAGCGCGCGTGCGCCGCGTCCACCTCGATCAGCAGGTTCCCGCCCTGTAGTCGCAGCCAGCTGTGCAGCCTGCGGCCCGTCGCGTCCGTCGCCAGCAGCCCGTCGTAGCGCAGCAGCACAGCCCGCCCCCTTACCTCCACGCTCTGCGAGCTCGCCCCCAACTTCGCCCCCGCGCTCGCGCCCAGCGCCAGCGTCAACCGCAGCGGCGCCCCCGTCGCTGCGGTTGACGACCCCGGCGCCTGTGCCAGCGTGAACCCCTGCTCCAGACCCGCCGGTCCGTTCGCGTACCACTCACTCACCCCGCCGTGCGTGTAGGTAACGCGGTTCGTCTGCACCCTCGGGTCGCTTGCGCGCACCGGCTGCTGTGCCTCCCCGAAGCCCAGCGAGCGCAGACCCAGCTGCATGCTCGCCCCTTCAGCCCCGCCCACGCGCACCTCGACGCCTGCGCGCGTAAAGCTCGCGCGCAGCCCCTGCGTCGAGTTACTTGCCTCCAGCCCGCCACCCGCCGTCGCCTGCACGTGGAACATCGGCTCGTCCGCGCCCAGCGCGGCCGAAACCTGCGCCCGCGCCGAGGCCGGCACGCCCGACAGGGCCTCCCCAGACCCCAGACGCTCGGCTTGTGTCCCCCTACCCTGGTCCTCGCCACCCCCACGGATCATCGGCGCCAGCAGCGCCGCCAGCAGCAAGAGCGCCGCGAAAACCGCCGCCCCCAGCGCCGTCCCACGCGAGCGCGCCGCCTGCCTACGACCTGACCCCAACCTACGGGTGTGGTACCCAAGTGTCATGTGCCCGCCTTCGACAGACGCGAGCTGCGCGCTGTGCTCAGGCGTCCAGATAGCAGTCATTGCAGCCGTTGCGCGATCCTTCGCTTGCGGCGGAGTCATCCGTCCAGCGTCCATTCTCTCGGTAGTTTTGGTCTCCGTTTACCGCCGATTTGCCGAACTCGCGGTTCCCCCACGGTCGCGACCTACCAACGTTTTTACATCCTCCTCACGCAAAGTAAACCCAATATGACGCGAAGTCAATGTGTTGACTGATCCTTAGACAGGCGTTTCAAACACACAAGTGAGATTGCGCCTGATGTCCGAGAGCGGATTCGATTGGCGCTCAGAGGGTCGTCTCGGGTGCTCTCGCGAGGCGTACTTTAAGGCCCGCCAGCGAACACCCTAGATGTGGTACATGCTCGCCCCCGCCTCGCGCGTCTCGCGCTCGATCACGTCCGCGATCGTCGTCTCCGCCAGGACTTTCCGCGCCGCCGCAGCTGCATCCGCGAACGGGCCCTGGGCATCCCGACCCAGCGGGCCGTCCAGCAGCTCCACGATTTCAAGCACCGTCACCTCCCCGGGCTCGCGCGCGAAGCGATAGCCCCCCTTCACCCCCCGCTGAGAGCTGATCACGCCCGCCCGACGCAGCACCGCAAACAGCTGCTCCAGGAACTGCACCGGCACCTCGCGCTTACGCGCCAGCTCGCCAATCGGCACCGGCTCCGTGCCGCCGCTGCGGGCAAGCTCCGCCAGGGCCAGCACTGCGTAGGGGGACTTGCTCGTGATCGAGATCATCGCTTCACAGCGATGCTACGGAACCCACGCCTGGCGCGGGCGGCGGTATCGCTAGAGCCAACCTCGCTCTGTGGCTATAAGTACGGCCTGCGCGCGGTCGACCGCGCCCAACTTGCCGTAGATGTTGTGCAGGTGCGTGCGCACCGTGCTCGTCGAAAGCGTTAGCTCGTGCGCGATCTGCTTGTAGACCTTGCCCTCCGCCAGGCGCTGCAGCACGCCTAGCTCGCGTCCCGACAGCGGGCACGGGTCCACGTGGCGGCGGCGCTGGCTTGGCGCGCTCGGAAGTTCGTACATCACCCGTCGCAGCTCATCCGGCCCGAGGCCGATCGTGCGCGCCGTGCGCAGCATCTCCGCCGGAGAGACCGGTGCGCCCTGCTCGTAGTGAGCCAACATGTCCGCCAGACGCACGAACGCTGCCTCACCCTCTACTTCAGGATTATGGTGGCGCTCGATCGTGGTCGCGATCGTGGCGGGTAGCCCCCAACGACGGGCGAGCACGCCCCCTACCAGCGCATGGTCCACCCCTAGCTCGCGGCGCTCCTGATGGATCCGATCCTCGGGCGTGCGGGCGCCGCGATGGACCTGCGAGGGATAGCCCGGGTAGGCGTGCATCAGCACCAGCTTGCCGATGTCGTGCAGCAGGCTCGTCGCCGTGAGTCGGTCGCGGTGCTCGAAGCCCACCTCCGCCGCGATCCGGTCGGCCGCGTGCTGAGTCGCCAGCGCGTGCAGGCGAAAGCGCTCCGGCGCCGCCTCCCACACGCTCGAGCGCTCGAAGAAGTCAAAGGTCCGCAGTCGCCCTGCCAGGCCCTGGACCGTGTTCGGGGTCAGTAGCTCCACCGCCGCCACCGCCGTATCAACGCGTCCGCGTCCACCCTGCGCCTGGTTTGCCAGCCGCAGCACGGCGATGATCAGCGCCACGTCGGACTCCACCGCCGTCACCACATCGGCCGTCGCCACGTGGTCTTTGGAGACCACCGCCAGTAGGCGTGCGCGCGACTCGGCTAGCGCCGGGAAAGCCTCTAGGGCTTCGAACGCCATCGTCAGGCGACGGCCGTGGCCCTCGTTCTGGTGACGCTCACCCCCGGACTGGCCCGCGGATCGAGCTGCAGCCGAGCCGTTCTGACGCGCCCCAACACCCGTAGGCGCAGCCGCACCACGAGCGCCGCTGGAAGCGAGCGCCTTCTCGGGCTTGGCCGCCGACTTAACGGCTGCCTTCGCCTTAGGTTTCGACTGAGTTCTTGGGCTTTGACTTGGTGGCGGTTGCTTGCATGCTTGCGATCGGGCTGGGTAATCGGCCATCCGTGGCGGCCGCTCCCCACCCGTATCGGCAGCTAAGCGCGAGAAATTGAGCGCAATCTGTAGCAATCTCCCAGCCGTGCTCCGGCGAGGCTAGGTCCTTGCCAGCGCCGCATCCACCCGCCGCAGCGTTTCCTCGCGCCCCAGCAGCGCCACGCTCTCGAAGATCCCCGGTGAGATCGTCGTCCCGCAGAGCGCCACCCGCAGGGGTTGGTAGACCTCGCGCGGCTTCACCCCCTCGCGCTCGATCAGCCCTTCCAGGGTCGCTTCCACCGCGGGTTGCTCGAAGCTCGTCAGGTCCGCTAGGAGGCCGCGCACTCGCGCGAGCATCGTCCGCCCCTGCGCTCCGAGCCAACGCTCCCGCGCCTTCGGATCCTCTACCGGCGCGTCGAGTAGCGGCCCCGTCAAGGGCCAGAAGTCCGCCAGTGTGTGGATCTTCTCCTGGCTAATCTCCACCGCCCGCCGCAGGCGCGGGTCATCCCGGAATCCCGCATGGGGACTGGCATCCAGGTATGAGGAGATCGCCTCCACCAGCTCTGAAAGCGGCAGCTCACGGATGTAGACCCCGTTCAACCACTTCAGCTTCACCTCGTCAAAGCGCGCTGGGTTGCGGCTGACGGTCTGGAGCGTGAAGCGCTCGATCAGCTCGGGCGTCGAGAGCACCGTCTGATCGTCGCCCGCCCCCCAACCCAGCAGCGCCATGTAGTTGCGCACCGCCGCCGGTAGATAGCCCGCCTCGCGCAGCTCGCCCACCGAAGCGGCGCCGTGGCGCTTTGAGAGCTTCTTGCCATCCGGGCCATGCAGCAGCGGTAGATGGGCATACTGCGGCAGCGGCGCCCCCCCGCCTAGACCCACCGCTTTTGCCGCCTCCAGCGCCAACAGCTGCTTAGGCGTATTGGAGAGGTGATCCTCGCCGCGCACCACGTGCGTGATGTGAGCGTCAAGGTCGTCGATTGCGACCGCAAAGTTGTAAAGCACCGAGCCATCCGCACGAGCGATCACCGGATCGTCCATGTGTACGTGCTCAAAGCGGGTGTCGCCCCGAATTGCATCGTGCACCACGGTCGCCCCTTCCGCGGGGACGCGCAGGCGCACCGCGCCGCCCTGCTCGGGCTCGCCGCGAAAGCCGCGGTCCGCCCCGTGGAGCTGCTTGTAGGCCTTTACGTCCTCCGCCGTCGCGTTCGAGCGATAGGCCAGGTCCGCCGCCAGCAGCGCCTGTAGCGCTTCGCCGTGGCGCTCGGCCCGATCCGACTGCATGATCGGGCCCTCATCCCAGTCCAGCTCCAGCCAGCGCAGCGAGTCCAGGATCTGCTCCACGTTCTCCGGCGTCGAGCGCTCGCGGTCGGTGTCCTCAATCCGCAGCACTAGCTCCCCGCCGGCGTGGCGCGCCAGCAGCCAGTTGAACAGCGCGGTGCGCGCGCCGCCGATGTGTAGCGCCCCAGTAGGCGATGGTGCGAAGCGAACCCTCATAATCTCGCCCGCATGCTAATCGGCGCACACGTCTCGCCCGCGGGCGGCCTGCCCAAGGCAATCGAGCGCGGCGTGCAGCGCGGCTGTCGGGCGATCCAGATCTTCAACCAGTCGCCGCGCATGTGGAAACCCACCGCGTATCGCGACGAGGACGTCGCCGCCTTCAGGGAGGCGATGGCCGATAGCCCAATCGACGCGGTCCTGATCCACGCTGTCTACCTGCTCAACTGCGCCTCCGACGACAAGGAAATCCGGGCAAAATCGCTCGCTTCGCTCACGCATTCGCTGCGCGTCGGCCACGCAATTGGCGCCAGCGGCGTCGTGCTGCACCCCGGCTCCGCCAAGACCGGGCATGTCGGCGAGGCGATCGCGCGCGCCGGCAAGACCATCGCCGAGGCGCTGAGCGACAGCGAGGGCTGTGAGCTGCATCTGGAGAACACCGCCGGCGCCGGCGGCACGCTCGGGCGCTCTTTTGAGGAGCTGGCCGGTCTAATCGAAGCTGCCGGCGCCGGCAAGCGGCTCGGCGTCTGCCTGGATTCCTGCCACCTGCTCACCTCTGGCTATGACATCCGCACCCCCGAGAAGATGAGCGCCGTACTGCGTGACTGCTCGCGCACGCTCGGCAAAGGCGTCGTGCGCTCGCTGCACCTCAACGACTCGCAGACCCCGCTCGGGTCAAACCGCGACCGCCACGCCAACCTCGGCAAGGGCGAGCTCGGACGCAAAGGCTGCGCCGCGTTCCTGTCCGCCCCTTCGTTGCAGAAACTGCCCTGCGTGCTCGAGACCCCCGGCGAGAATCGCGAAGGCCCGCCGCGCAAGGAAGTACTACTCGCGATGCGCCTGCAGAAGCAGGGAATCGCCGCTCGCGGCTAGGCCGTAGCTGCGGAAGGGAGCGAGGGCGTGAGCAGGCTTTCCAGCTCGGTCCGCAACGTCGGCGTGTGCTGCACGCGGTAGGCCTCCCCCAGCTTCAGCCTGCGCACGCCGCCGCTCGTATCGAGGTCGAGTACCACCTCCGCCGGGCCGGGGAAGTCCTCGATCGTGTGCTTCAGATCCTCAATCACGCCCGCGCCCAGCGCGTTCAGATCGACGCGCAGGTGCACCGGCGCCGCGATCGCGGTCGCCGTCGCGGCGCGCTTGCCCGCGTCCGCGTTGGCCTGCTCGACCTCCTCCTCCGTCGGTGCGAAGCGTTCGACGCTCTGCACCACCAGGCATGTCTTCCCGGCTTCCTTGTGGTCCACGCGCCCCTTGATCAGCACGACCTCGTCGACCGCCAGCGAGGATTCGTACTCGGCCAATGCCTTGCCGAACACGAGTATCTCCACGCTGCCCGCGAGGTCGTCGAGCGTCGCGAACATCATGTGGTCGCCGTTGCGCGTGCGGATCTTCTTGGCCTCGACGATGATCCCGCCGACCGTCACCCAGTCCTTGTCACGACGGCCCTCTAGCGCTGCCAGCGGGCAATCCACGCGCGCGCGCAGCGCCTCGCGCAGCGGCTTCAGCGGGTGCGCCGAGATAAACAGCCCGATCGATTCCTTCTCGACCGACAGCAACTCCGCCTGTTCGTACTCCTCACCCGTGATCGGTGGGTGCACCGGCTTGGTGAAGACCGAGCCCAGCGCCGCGCCTTGCTCGCCGCTCGCGGGACCGCTTGCTTCCGCGAGATCGAAGATCGAGCCTTGGCCGATCTGCGCGTCCTGCTGGATCTTCTGCCCCGCCGCTTGCGCCGTCTCAAGCACGTCCACCATGCCCTTGCGCGTGGCGCCCGTGGAGCCGAGCGCGCCGCACTTGATTAGTGCCTCGATCGCCTTCTTGTTGACGGCGCGCCCGTCCACGCGCTCGCAGAAGTCCCACAGCGAGGCGAACTCGCCGCCCTCCTCGCGCGCGCGTTTGATCGCCTCGACCGCCTGATAGCCCACGCCCTTGACCGCGTCCAGGCCAAAACGGATGTTGCCGTCGACCACCGTGAACTCGTGGTCTGAGAGGTTCACGTCCGGCGGCAGGATCTCGATCCCCATGTCCTCGCAGCGGGCCACAAAGAACGGCACCTTGTCCTTCGTGGACATCACCGAGGAAATCAGCGCCGCCATGTACTCGGCCGGGAAGTTCGCCTTTAGCCAGGCGGTGCGATAGGAGATCAGCGCGTAGCAGGCGGCGTGGCTCTTGTTGAACGAGTAGTCGGCCGCCTTTTCGTTCGTTTGCCAGAGGAACTCGATCGTCTCGTTGCTCGTGCCCGAGGCACGGCATCCCTCGAAGAACTCAGGCTTCAGCGCGGCCATCGCCGCGCGGTTCTTCTTGCCGATCGCCTTGCGCAGGTCGTCCGCCTTCGCGCCCGAGAAGCCCGCGAGCTCCTTGGAGATCTGCATCGCCTGCTCTTGGTAGAGGATCACGCCCTTGGAGGACTCCAGGATCTCTCGCAGGCGCTGGTCCGCATAGGAAATCGAGTCCGGGTTGCGCTTGCCCTTCGCGTAAGTCGGGATCTGGTCCATCGCTCCCGGTCGATACAGCGCGCCGAGCGCGATCAGGTCGTTGAACTCGTCGGGGCAGACCTTCTTCAGCGCCTCGCGCATGCCCTCGGACTCGAACTGGAACACGCCCGTGGAATCGCCGCGCGCGAGCATCTCGTACGTGCGCTGATCGTCCAGCGGCAGCGTCGTCATGTCCGGGCGCTGCCCGCTCGAGCGCTCGATGATGTCCAGCGCGTCCTCGATCACGTCGAGGTTGCGCAGCCCCAGGAAGTCCATCTTGAGGATGCCGATCGTCTCGATTGGCTTCATCGAGAACTGCGTCACCGTGCGGAACACTTTCTCGCCGTTCTCATCCGTACCCGCGTCTGCCAGCTGCAGCGGCACGATGTCGGTCAGCGGTCGGTCCGCAATCACGACCGCCGCCGCGTGAATCGAGGAGTTGCGCACGATCCCCTCGAGCCCCTGCGCCACGTCGACGATCTGCTTGGCCTGTGGGTCCTCATCCACCGCTTTACGCAGCGGCTGGCCCGACTTCAGGCAGTCCTCAAACGACGGCGCGCGACCCATGATCGGGTCGGGGATCAGCTTCGCCAGGCGATCGCCCATCCCGTAGTCAAAACCCAACACGCGCGCCGCGTCGCGCGTGGCCGCGCGCGGGAACATCTTGCCGAAGGTCACGATCTGCGCGACCGACTCGCGGCCGTACTTCTCGGTCACGTAGCGCATCACCCGCTCGCGCCCGCGCACCGAGAAGTCGATGTCGATATCCGGCATCGAGACGCGCTCGGGGTTCAAGAAGCGCTCGAACAGCAGGTCGTAGCGCAACGGATCTAGATCCGTGATCGCCAGGCAGTAGGCGACGATCGAGCCCGCGGCCGAACCACGGCCGGGACCGACCGCAATGCCGTTCTCCTTGGCGTACTTGACGAAGTCCCAGACGATCAGGAAGTAGGCGTTGAAGCCCATCCCGTCGATCACGCCCAGCTCCATCTCCATGCGTTGCAGCGCCTCGGCCGGCGGCGGCGAGCCGTAGCGCAGCCGCAACCCCTCTTCCACGCGCGCCTTCAGGTACTCGCGCTCGTCGCTGCCGTCCGGCGTCGGATAGCTCGGGATCAACTGCTTGCCCAACTCCAGCTCCACGTTGCAACGCTCGGCGATCTCCAGCGTGCTCGCGACCGCTTCGGGCCACTCGGCGAACGCCGCCACCATCTCGCCGCTGTCGCGCAGGTAGAACTCGTTCGTTTCGAAGGTCATCTTCGGCTGGGCGATCGTGCTCTTCGTTTGCACGCACAAGAGCGCGGTGTGGTGGTCGTAGTCCTCGCGGCGCAGGTAGTGCACATCGCCCGTGCCAACCAGGCTGCCGCCGAACTCGCGCGCGATCGTGACGATCCCCTCGTTGCACTTGTCCTGCGGCGCGAGGCCGTTCTTCTGCACCTCGAAGTAGACGTTCTCAGGGCCAAACACGTTGCGCAGGTCATCAGCGTGGGCGCGCGCCTCGTCCATCCGGTCCTCCAGCAGCCGCTGGCAGAAGCGCGAAGCCAGGCAGCCCGTTAGGGCGATCACGCCCTCGGAGTAGCGCTCGATCAAGCCCATATCCACCGAGGGCTTGCCACGCTGCAGACCGTCCAGGAAGCCGGCCGAGGAGAGCTTGACCAGGTTGCGATAGCCGACGTCGTTGGAGGCCAGCAGCGTCAGGTGATTGCGCTCGACCTTGCCAGGACCACGGGCGGTGTGATCGTCGACCAGGTAGATCTCACAGCCCAGGATTGGCTTGACGTCGTGCTTCTTGCAGGCCTGGTACATCTCCACGGCGCCATTCATCACCCCGTGGTCGGTGAGCCCCAGCGCCGGCTGGCCGAACTCGGCGGCGCGCGCCGCCAGCGCTTCGATCTTGCACGCTCCATCGAGCAGCGAATACTCGGAGTGGACGTGGAGATGTGCGCAATTCTGCTGGGTGCTCAAGGGGCTCCGATCTTAGATCTCTCGCAGACGACTCTCAGCCGCCGCGTCGCTGTTTGCGTCGTTCTCGCCGGCCTCTGAGCGCGAGCCGCGTGCGGCCGATCAACGACATGCTGTGCTTGTGCGGCGCGCGGTGCTCAACGTGCGGCGAAGGCTGCTCCGCGGGCCGCTCCTCCACGCGCGCACGCAACCGCTCGACGGCCGCCGCCAACGCCTCGGCCATCTCATCGCCACGGGCATCGGCGGGCGGGGTCGCCGCCCGCGCGAGCGGCTCGTGCGAGGATCGACCGACCTCGCTGGGGCGACTCGGCACGACCGGCGCACTCGGAGGCACCACCGGTGCCCGCGGCGCGGTGCGCGCCTGCGAGATCGCGAACGCGGGCCCCTGTGCGCCGCGCAGCGCAGCCTCGCGCAGCCGGGCAACCGTGTCGGCGAGCCCGCCGAGCAGCAGCAGCGCGCCGCGTTGTGCCTGCTGCAGCGCCGCCAACAGCTGCTCGGCGCGCTCGCGGGCCGCGCGCTCAGCCGCGAGGCCGTCATGGATCTCGACCGCCTGGCGCTCCAGCTCGCCAAGGCGCTCACGCAAGGTCTGCTCGGTGCGCAGCACCGCCGCGCGCTGGGCGGCCGCGCCCTGCTCGGCCTCAGCCAGCTCGCGCTGCGCCGCCTCTAGGCGCGCGCCGAGCGCCTGCGCGTCGCGCTCGCTCGCGTCCAGCCGGCGGCCGAGACGATCGATCTCCGCGCGCGCCTCGCGCTCGACCTCGCCGGCGCGGTCTTCGGCCTCGATCCGCAGCCGCTGCTCGGCGTACTCGCGCTGGGAGGCGCGCTGCAGCTCCCGCTCCAACGCTGGGTCGCCGCCGCGGGACGCCGCGGCCCGCTGCCACTCGCTCTGCTCGCGCTCGTCCTCGCGCGCGGCCCGTGTCCGCTCGACCCGCTCGGCCAGACGGCGGCGCTCCTCCTCGGCCTCGCCGAGGCGCTGCTGCAGGCTGCTGACGTGAGTCTCCAGCGTGCGCACCGTAGCCTCGGCGGCCTCGGCGCGCATCGTCAGGGCGTGCTCGCCGGATTCGGCGGCCCGACGGGCGCGCCGTTCGGCCAGCAGATCGCCCTCGCTGCGCCTGGCGCGACCCTCGCCTGCGCTGCCAGACTCACCGCCCGACGTCTCATTTCCTTCGGCGATCACGATGACCCCAAGCTACGCCCAGAACCGGACGGCTCGGGGGCAGGCACGAAGGCCCCGCAAAGGGAGGTTTTCAGCCGGCGAGACGACGCGCGAGCACGCCGGCGCCTGCCAGTGCGGAGAGCCCGCCGACAGTCGTCAGGGCGATCCTTCGCCGCGAGGGGAGTCGCTTGCGCAGGTACCACTTGCCGCCGCGCCAGACGACCAGACCTAGCACCTTGTAGCCAGTTCCGCTCATTGACCTGATGCTACCCGGCATGCACGGCGACTACGCAGGCCTACTCGCTGCGCAGTCGCCAAGCCATCCGCGACTGCAGCGACCACAGCTCGATGAAGCCGGGGGAGGCCGTCTGTGAGAACAAACCCCCCGACTGCGAGAAGGACGCCAAGCTCGCGTCATAGACAGCGTTCGGCGATGAACGCGTGGTCACGCGCGCGTGACCCTTGTAGAGCTTCAGACCGATTGTGCCGCTGACACGCTCGTTGACAGCATCCATATAAGAATTCAAATCCTCACGCAGCGGCTCCCACCAGAGGCCCGCGTAGACGAGATAGGCCCACTGGTGATCGAGCTGGGGCTTGAACTGGTTCTGGTGGATCGTGCAGACCAGGCGCTCCAACTCGTCGTGGGCGGGCAGCAGGATCGCGGCAGCGGGCACCTCGTAGATGTCGCGCACCTTCAGTCCCACGATCCGGTCCTCGATGTGGTCCACGATGCCCACGCCGTGGCGCGCCGCGATCTCCGCGACGGCTTCGAGCAGCTCGACCAGCCCCATGCGCTCGCCGTTCAGGCCCACGGGCACGCCGCGCTCGAACTCGACCTCGACCGTCTCCGGCTCGTCGGGCGCGAGCTCGGGACGCGTGACGAGCTGGAACACGTCGTCCTCGGGCGCATGCTCCAGATCCTCGATCCAGCGGCCCTCCGAGGAGCGCCCCCAGAGGTTGTCGTCGATCGAGTAGGGCGCCGCCTCGGTGCCGCCCTTGACGGGGATCCCGTGCTCGCGCGCGTAGGCGATCTCCTCCTCGCGGCCCATCTGCCAGGAGCGCACCGGCGCGATCACCTTCAGCTCCGGCGCGAGCGTCGCGATCGTGGCCTCGATCCGCACCTGGTCGTTGCCCTTGCCGGTACAGCCGTGGGCGATCGTGTCACAGCCCGAGGCGCGTGCCTGCTCGACCGCGAGCTTTGCGATCAAGGGCCGGCCCAGCGCCGTGAACAGCGGATAGCCGCCGCCGTAGAGCGCGTTCGCCTTGATCGCGGGCGCCACGTACTCCTGCGCGAACTGCTCGCGCGCGTCGATCACGTGGCACTCCAGCGCCCCGAGCTTCAGCGCCTTGCCTTCGATCACGCCGTAGTCCTCGCCGGGTTGGCCGAGGTTGACGGTCAGGCAGACGACCTCGGCTTCGTACTCGTCCTGGATCCACTTCAGCATCACGCTGGTGTCCAGGCCGCCGGAGTAGAGCAGGAGCACACGGCTGACCTGCGACGGATCAGCCTCGTAGGAGGCCGTGGGGGTCGTGTTGATTTGTCTGCTGCTCATCGGTTCGGGAAGGCTACTGGCGAGGCTCAGAAGACGCCGCCCGCCTGGGCGCGCGTTCCATCAGCGGATACGGCGGCTTGCCCTCGCTGAAGCCGAGCTTCGCATACAGCCCCTGGGCGTCGGCGGTGTTCAGCATCCAGCGCACCTCGCCGAAGGAGTTCTCCACGATCTCGCGCACCAGCTCGATCCCCAGCCCGCGCCCGCGATATGGCGCGAGCACGTAGACGTCGGCGAGGTAGGCGAGCGTCACGCCGTCGGAGATTGCCCGTGCGAAGCCAATCTGCACGCCCTCGCGATAGAGGCCAAGCACCCGCGCCGAGCCCGCGACCGCCCGCACGATCGGCTCGCGCGCACGGCCGAGCCCCCAGTAGGACTCGGTACTGATGAAGGCGTGCACGGCCTCGATATCGATCCGCGCGCGGTCGTCGTCCAGCTCAAAGCCGCCGGGCAGCTCGCGCCGCACGCCTAGCCCGCCAGCGCGGCGCCCAGTCGCCGCAGCGCCTCGTCGATCTCCGTGGCCGTCACCGTCAGCGGCGGCAGCAGCCGCAGCGTCGTGGGGCCCGTGGCGTTGGTGACGAGCCGCTGCTGGAGCAGCGCCCGGCTCATGACCTCGGGCGCGGAGACCTCCAGCTCGCAGGCCAGCATCAGCCCGCGCCCGCGCACCTCGGTCACGTGCGGCAGCCGCGCGAGCCCGTCCGCCAGCAGCCGCCCGTGCTCCTGCACCGCGGCCAGCAGGCCGGGGTCGGCGCTCAGCTCCAGCGCCGTCAGCGCCGCCATCGCGACCGTGGGGCCGCCCGCGAAGGTCGAGCCGTGATCGCCCGCCGCGAGCACGTCGGCCAGGCGCTCGCCCGTGACGAGTGCGCCGATCGGAAGGCCGCCGCCGAGCGCCTTGGCGGTGGTCAGGGCGTCGGGCTTCACGCCGGTCTGCTCGTAGGCCCACAGCGTCCCGGTGCGGCCCATGCCGCACTGGATCTCATCGAAGATCAGCGCCGCCCCGTGCTCGTCGCAGACGGCGCGCGCGGCCTGCAGACACTCCTCGGAGAGCACGTGCACGCCGCTCTCGCCCTGGATCGGCTCGAGGATCACCGCGGCGGTGCGCTCGTCAACCGCGGCGGCGATCGCCTCGGGTGTGGGCTCGACCGCGCGAAAGCCCGGCACCAGCGGCGCGAACGGCGCCTGCTTTGACTCCTGTGGCGTCGCCGACAGCGAGCCGTACGTGCGCCCGTGGAAGGCGCCGTGGACCACGACGAACTCGCCCGCGGGGCGCGCCTTGCGCGCGAGCTTGATCGCCGCCTCGTTGGCCTCGGCGCCCGAGTTGCAGAAGAACACCTTGCCACCCAGGCTCGACTGCGACAGGCGCTGCGCCAGGCGCATCGCGGGCTCGGTGTAGAACAGGTTGCTGGTGTGCATCAAGCGCCCCACCTGGTCGTGCACCGCCGCCACGACGCGTGGGTGGCAGTGCCCGAGGTTCGTGACCGAGATCCCGCAGAGGAAGTCCAGGTACTCGTTGCCGTGCTCGTCCCACAGGCTCGTGCCCTCGCCGCGCACGAACTCCACGGGCTGGCGGACGTAGGAGCCGATCACGCTCGTGCGCTCGAGCTGCTGCAGCTCGGCGAGGCTCATGTCGTGGCCTCGATCATGGTTCCGATCCCTTCATCGGTGAACAGCTCCAAAAGCAGCGAGTGCGGCTCGCGCCCGTCGAGGATGTGCGCGGCGCTGACGCCCGCGTCGATCGCCTCGACGCAGGCGCTGAGCTTGGGGCGCATGCCGCCCGCGAGCGCGGGCAGCGCTTCGCGCACCTGCTGGGTGCTCGCGCGCGCGATGCGGCTGTCGCGATCCGCGGGGTCTGACAGCCAGCCGGGGACGTCGGTCAGGAAGACCACCTTGTAGGCGCCCATCGCGCCCGCCACCGCGCCCGCGGCCTCGTCGGCGTTGATGTTGTAGGAGTTGCCCTCGCGATCCGCCCCCACCGAGGCGATCACGGGGATGTAGTCGCTGGCGACGTGCTCAATCACGCCGATGTTCACGCGCTCGATGCGCCCGACGAAGCCGATGTCCTGGCCGTCCGGAGCGGCGCGGCGCGAGGCGCGAAACAAAGAGCCGTCGTCGCCGCACAGCCCCACCGCGGGCTGGCCGTGGCGGTTCAGGCGCAGCACGATCTCCTTGTTGACCTTGCCCATCAGCACCATCTTCGCGACCTCGACCGTGCGCTCGTCGGACACGCGCAGCCCCCCCACGAACTCGACCGGCAGGCCGAGGCGCTCCATGTAGGCGCTGATCTCGGGGCCGCCCCCGTGCACGACGATCGGGTTCAGACCCACGTACTTGAGCAGCACCACGTCACGCGCGAACTCCTCGCGCAGCGTGGCGTCCTCCATCGCGGCGCCGCCGTACTTGATCACGACGGTCTTGCCGTGGAACTCCCTGATGTAGGGGAGCGCCTCGAGCAGCGTTCCTACGTCACGCATGGCATACGCCGCCTCTCATGTCGTGTACTCCGCGTTGATTCTTATGTACTCGTGCCCGAGGTCGGAGAAGAACACCTCGGTCTCGACCCCCTCCCCCGGCAACCCGATCTCGTACTCGACCTCGGGGGCGAGTACCGCGGTGGCGAGCGCCTGCTCGTCGTAGCCGATCGCGGCGCCGGCGATGCACACGGGGATGCCCTCGATCGTGAGGTCCGCGGGCAGCGGCGCGGTGCCGGGCAGCGCGCCGCCCACGGCCTGCACGATCCGCCCCCAATTGGGGTCCGCGCCGTGCAGCGCGGTTTTCACGAGCGGCGAGTTCGCGACCGCGCGCGCAGCGGCCTCGGCGGACTGAGGATGCCCGCCGCGCACGATCACCCGCCCGATCCGCTCGGCGCCCTCGCCGTCGGCGACCATCATGATCGCGAGCTGGCGCAGGAGCGCATCGAGCGCCTCGCCCAAGCGCAGCTCGTCCTCGCTCTCGGGCATGACGCGCACGCCGCTCGCCCCGGAGCACATCAGGATCGCGGTGTCGTTGGTCGAGAGCTGGCCGTCGACCGAGGCGCGGTCGAAGGAGCGCTTGACGCAGACGCCGAGCAGCAGCTCGGCGGTCTCGGGGGTAAGCTCGGCGTCGATCTGCACGAAGCACAGCATCGTCGCGAAGTTGGGCGAGATCATCCCGGCGCCCTTGCACTGGGCGCTGAGGCGGACCGCGCCCGAGGGCAGCTGCACCTCGAGGTTCGCGCGCTTCTCCGAGGCGTCGGTGGTCTGGATCGCCTGCTGGAAGTCGGCGTCGCCCGCCTGCGCGAGCGCGGGACGCGCGGCGAGGATCCCTTGGAGCAGCTTCTCGACCGGCAGGTGGTGGCTGATGCCGCCGGTCGAGGCGAGCGCGACCTCCGCGGGATCGCAGCCCACCGCCATCGCCGCGGCGCCCTGGGTCTTGGCGGCGTCGTCCAGCCCGCGCTGGCCCGTGGCGGCGTTGGCGCAGCCGGAGTTGGCGAGCACGGCGCGCAGCGAGCAGAGGCGACAGCGCTCCTGGCTGACGAGCACGGGCGCGGCGGGCATCCCGGTGGCGGTGAAGCGCGCGGCGCTGACGGGCGTCTGCGCGTCGCAAACGAGCAGGCCGAGGTCGTGGTTGCCGCTGGGCTTGATGCCGCTGACGACGCCCGCGGCGCGAAACCCGCCCGGCAGCCCGGCCTCGGGGCCGAGGTCGCGCACATGCTCGGGCGCGGGCACCCAGCGCGAGTGGAAGAACGGCTGCGGCGGGCCGGTGGCGACGCCACCGAATACGTTCGTGCCCGCCGGCTTCTTGCCCTCGGCGCTCACGCCAGGCCCTCGGTCTCGGCCAAGCCGAACATGACGTTGAGGTTCTGCACCGCTTGGGAGGAGGTGCCCTTCCAGAGGTTGTCGATCGCCGAGAGCACGACCACCTTGCCGCTGTGGGGGTCGGCCTTCGCGAACACGCGGCAGAAGTTGGTGGCCTGCACCTCACGCGTCCCGGGCGGCGCGCCGACGACCTCGACGAACGGCTCGTGCTCGTAGGCGGCGAGCAGCAGCTCGGCGAGCTCGGCGTTCTCGACGGGGCGCGTGGTCGTGACGTAGCAGTCGGCCAGCTCGCCCTGGTCGAGCGGGACGAGGTGTGCCTGAAACAGCACCGCAATCTCGTCTTCGGCGCCCGCGGCGGCGCGCAGCGGGGCGAGCTGGTCCTCGATCTCGGGCGTGTGGCGGTGTTCGGCGACCTTGTAGGGGAGGATGTTCTCGCCTGCCATCGACTGGTGCGTGGTCTCGTCGAAGCTACGTCCCGCGCCGGAGATGCCCTGCTTGGCGTCGATCACCACGTCGGCGATCAAGCCGGCGCGCGCGAGCGGGGCGAGCCCGAGCAGCGAGGCCGTGGGGTAGCAGCCGGGGTTGGCGACGATGTTGGCGGCGGCGATCCGCTCGCGGTGCAGCTCGGTCAGGCCGTAGACCGCCTGCTCGAGCAGGTCCGGGCGTGGGTGCTCGCCGTACCACCGCTCGTACGTGGCCAGCGAGGACAGGCGGAAGTCGGCGCTGAGGTCAACGACGCGCGCGCCGCGCTCGCGCAGCGCGCCGACGGTGGGCGCAGCGGCGGCGTGCGGATAGGCGACGACCGCCGCGTCGAGCTCGCCGTATGCGTCGAGGTCGAGCTCGCCGAGCGTAAGCGGTACGCGGTAGCGCGGGTAGAGGTCGTCCAGGCGGCGTCCGACCTCCGAGCGCCCGGTGACGGCGACGAGCTCAAAGCGCGGGTGGCGCCAGAGCAGGTGCGCGGCGAGCGCTCCCGCGAAGCCGGTGGCGCCCGCGACGAGCACGCGCGGCGAGCCGGGTGCGAAAACCTGCGCGGGGGCCTCTCCGGCCGCGGAGCGCATGGGACCGAGCTCAGCCACGCAGCTCACCCCCGAGCTCGCCAAGCGCGGCGACGATCCGCTCGCGCACGGGCGCGACGTCCTCATCGGTGAGCGTGCGATCCTCAGCGCGGAAGGAGAGGGCGAGCGCGAGCGAGCGGCGGCCCTCGCCGACCTGGCTGCCGGTGTAGACGTCAAAGATCTCGGCGCCCGCCAGCATCTCGCCGCCCGCTTGGCGCAGCGCATGCAGCACCTCGCGGGCGGGGACCTGCTCGGGCAGCGTGACCGCGATGTCCTGGCGCAGCGTGGGCAGAGAGCCGAAGGCGCGGAAGGAGGCAACCTCGGGGGCGACCAGGGCGAGCTTGCCGAGATCGACGGCGAAGGCGGCGGTCCGCTCCAACCCCCAGGACTCGGCGACGAGCGGATGGAGCTCGCCGAGGAAACCCAGCTTCACGGGCTCGCCCGCGGGGTTACGCGCGAGCACGGCGGCGCTGCGTCCCGGATGCAGGAAGGGCCACTGCTCCTCGCGCACGGACCAGTGCACGTGGAAGCGATCGAGCAGCGCGGCGAGCAGTCCCTTGGCGGCGAAGAAGTCCGCGCGGGCGGGGGTCGCCTGCCACGAGCGCGGAGCCAGCGCGCCGCTGAGCAGCACGCCGAGCGCGTGGTGCTCCTCGGCGCCGCGGCGCTTGATCCGCGGCTCGGTGGACCCCTCGGCGTCGCCCTGCCCAGCGAGCGCGCGATAGACGGTGCCGGACTCGAAGATCGCGAGGTCGGGCCCGTTGCGCGCGACGTTGTACTGCGCGGCATCCAGCAGCGACCCAAGCAGCGTGGGGCGCATGATCGACTGCGCGTCTGAGAGCGGGTTCTCCAGGCGCACGACGCGTCGCAGCGCGTGCTCGGCCGGAAGCTTGAGCCGGTCGAGCAGCGCGGGCTCGGTGAAGCTCCAGCCGACGACCTCAAACAGCCCGCGGCCCACCATCGCATCCTCGGCCTCGCGCCGCACGCGCTGCGCATGGGTGAGCGCGCCGGCAGCGCCACGGCGCGCGGGCAGTGTCGCGGGCAGGCGCTCCAGGCCGTCGATCCGCGCGACCTCCTCGATCAGGTCGACCTCGCGCGTGACGTCCTGGCGGCGCAGGGCGGGCACGGTCACGTCGAGCCCCGCCCCCGCGGGCCCGTCCCCTTCGGCAGGCTTGCAGGCGAAGTCGAGCGCGCGCAGGATCTGGGCCTGGCGCTCGAGCGACACCTCGACGCCGAGGATCGCTTGCACCCGCGCCTCGCGCAGGCGCAGAACCTGCAGCGGCGGGGGCGCCTGGCCGACGTCGATCGTCCCCGGGAGGGGTCGCGCGCCGCAGCACTCGACCATCAACTGCGCGGCGATCGCCTGTGCGTGCAGGCACTGCTCGGGCTGCAGACCCTTCTCAAAGCGCGAGGAGGCCTCGCTGCGCAGGCCGAGGCGCCAGGAGGCACGATGGATCGCGGGGCCGCTCCAGGTGGCGACCTCCATCAGCACGCGCGTGGTCTCGGGCACGACCTCCGAGCGCGCGCCGCCCATCAGCCCGGCGATCGAGGTGGGCCCCTCGGCGTCCTCGATCAGGATCATCTCGGTGTCGAGCGTGCGCGTCTGACCGTCGAGCGTCTGTACCTGCTCGCCCTCTCGCGCGCGGCGCACGGTCAGCTGCGCGCCGGCGACGCGGTCGAGATCGAAGGCGTGCAGCGGCTGGCCGGTCAGCAGCATCGCGTAGTTGGTGATGTCGACCACGTTGTTGATCGGGCGCTGCCCCGCGGCCATCAGCCGCGCCTTCAGCCAGGGCGGCGAGGGGGCGATCGTGACGTTCTCAAACACGCGCGCGGTGAAACGCGGGCATAGCTCGGGGCACTCGACGACCACCTCGGCGCCCTCCACGGACCCCTCAGAGCCAGGGTCCTGGCCCCACGGTTCGACCGCGAGCGCTGCGTCCGTGGCGGCGTGCAGCTCGCGCGCGACGCCGTAGACACCGAGGCAGTCGGGACGGTTGGGCGTGATCTCCAGCTCGAGTACGTCGGTCTCGATCGGCAGCACGTCCGCGAGCGGGGTGCCGGGTGCAAACTCTGCGTCGAGCTCGAGCTGATCGAGCACGAGTATCCCCTCCCCTCCGGTCCCGAGCTCGAGCTCGGTCTCGGCCAAGATCATGCCTTCGGAGGTAACCCCGCGGAGCTTTGCCTGCTTGAGCTTGGTGCCGTCGGGCATCACGGCGCCGGGCTTCGCGACCGCGACGGTCTGCCCGGCGGCGACGTTCGGGGCGCCGCAGACGATCGTCGCAGGCCCAGCCCTACCCCCGTCGGCGGCCTCGCCACCACCGAGATCGACCGTGCAGACCCGCAGCCGGTCGGCGTCGGGATGCGGCTGCACGTCGAGCACGTGACCTACGACGAAGCCCTCGCCCCCACGTACCCCGTGGTGGTGGATCGCCTCGACCTTGGTCCCGGTCAGCGTTAGGCGCTGCTCGATCTGGTGCACGTCGAGCACGGGATCGCAGTATTCGCGCAGCCATGTGAGCGGAACGCGCATCAGAACTGCTCCAGGAAGCGGAGGTCATTCTCGTAATAGAGCCGCAAGTCCGGGACGCCGTGCTTGAGCATGGCGATCCGCTCGACGCCCATCCCCCAGGCAAAGCCCTGCACCTTCTCGGGGTCATAGCCGGGGGCGTTGGCCTCGGTGGTGGGGACGTAGGAATAGACGTTGGGGTCGACCTCGCCGGCGCCGAGCACCTCGAGCCAGCCCTCGCCCTTGCAGAGGTGGCAGCGCGCGCCGTCACGCAGGAAACCCTTGCCGTCGCAGTTGAAGCAGGACACGTTGACCTCGACGCTGGGCTCGGTGAAGGGGAAGAAGTGCGGGCGCAGGCGCACGTCGCGCTCGTCGCCGAACACGGCCTGGGCGAACGTCAATAGCGTGCCCTTGAGGTCGGCGAGCGTAATGTCCTGATCGACGGCGAGCCCCTCGATCTGGTGGAACTGCGGCGTGTGGGTGGCGTCGGAGTCGGGCCGATAGACGCGACCGGGGATGACGACGTAAAGCGGCGGCGGGTGTGCCTCCATAGCGCGCACCTGCATGGGCGAGGTGTGCGTCCTCAGCACGAGCTCCTCAGCGGCGAGCGGGCTCGGCGGCGTCGCGGGGTCGCCGGCCTGGGCTTCCTCGGCCAACGGAGCGCCAGCGACGTAGAAGGTGTCGGTGCGTGCCCGCGCGGGATGCGTGGGGCTGTGGTTAAGCGCGTCGAAGTTGTAGTGCACTGTCTCGATCTCGGGCCCCTCCATGACGGTGAAGCCGAGTCCAAGGAAAATGTCTTCGAGCTCACGCCGCGTGCTGGTGAGCAGGTGCAAGCGCCCGATCGGCTGCGGCGGGGCGCCGGGCAACGTGACGTCGACGCGATCCTCCTGCAGGCGACGCTCCAGCTCGACGCCGCCGAGCTGCTGGGAGCGCTGCTCGATCAACGCCTCGAGCGCCTGGCGCGCCTGGTTGGCGGCCTTGCCGACGGCGCCGCGCTGGGCGGGCTCGAGCTGAGCGACGCCGCGCAGCATCTGCGGGAGCTCGGCCTTGCGACCCAGATAGCGCACGCGCAACTCCTCTAGTGCCTCGCCGCCGCTCGCGGTCGAGATCTCGGTTTCGGCCTGCGCCCGCAGCTCTCCGATCCGCTCGATCATGAGGCCCGGACCCTAGATGACGCGGGGGCGCGCTGGCCGCCACGCGTGACCTCGTACAGCGCGACGGTCGCGGCCATCGCGGCGTTGAGGGACTCGGAGGCGATCGGGATGCGCGCGCTACGCGCGCATCCGGCGAGCACCTCCGCGGGCAGCCCGTCACGCTCGGCGCCGACGAGCAGCGTGAGCGGGGCGGCGGGTGCGCCGAGCGCGCCGGAGCCTGCGAGCACCTCCTGACCGTCGGCCACGAGCGCGACGCGCTCGCCGGGCAGTAGCTCCAGGTCCTCCACGCGAGCCAGCGCGAGCGAGAAGATGGCGCCCATGCTGGCACGCACGGCCTTGGGCGAATGGGGGTCAGCGCAGCCGGGTCCGAGCGCGAGACAGCTGGCGCCGAAGGCGAGCGCGGAGCGCATGATCGTGCCGACGTTGCCGGGGTCGCCGACGCCGTGCAGGTAAACGCAGAGCGGCCCGCGCGGCTCACCCCAGGATTGTTCGTAGACGCCGATCACCCGCGTGCCAGAACCAAGCGTGGAGACCGAGCGCAACGTCGCGGCCTCGACGTCGTGAAAGCCCGCGCCGCCGAGCTTTGAACCCGCGAGGCGAAAACCCTCGACCGCGGCGCGCCCGGCGGCGCTCGCAGCAAGCACCAGGTCCTCGCCCTCGGCGAGGAAATGGCCACTGCGCTGGCGCTCGCGCCTGCTCGCCAGTCGCCTGAGCTCCTTCAGCCGGGGATTTTGTGGAGATTTGATGATCATCGTCTGGTGTGGGTGGGTTGGGCTGCTGCGGACATAAAAAAAGCGCCGTCCTGTTGAGAACGGCGCCCGAGAGGCTTCTCGATGTCGATTGCCGGGTCAGGCAGCCGACGCCTCGCGGGCGACCTCGGCAAAACGTCGGAAGGTGTCGGCGTCGCGGACGGCGATGTCGGCGAGCACCTTACGGTCCAGCTCGACCCCGGCCAGCTTCAGGCCGTGCATCAGCTGCGAGTAGCTCATCCCGTTGATCCGCGCGGCGGCGTTGATGCGAGTGATCCACAGGCGGCGGAAGTCGCGCTTGCGATTGCGCCGGTCGCGGTAGGCGTAGGCGTCCGCCTTTAGGAGCGCCTCCTTGGCGCGCTTGTAGTTGGAGTGCGCCTCGCCGCGAAAGCCCTTCGTGAGCTCGAGTGTCGCGCGACGCTTCTTGCGAGCGTGGACCGAACGCTTGACGCGGGTCATTTCTTGCCGACCCCCAACATCCGCTTGATCCGCGGTTCGTCGTGCTCGTTCATCATCTTCGGCCCACCCAGGGCGCGCTTCTTTTTGGGCGACTTCTTCTCGAGAATGTGGCTCGTGAAGGGGTGCCGGCCGCGCACCTTGCCGGTGCCGGTGACTTTGAAGCGCTTCTTCGCGCCGGAGTGGGTCTTCATCTTGGGCATGAGCAGCGGATGATTATGACACGGCCGTGTCCGCGGACGCGTCCGCGGTCTCGCCCGAGGCTTGCTCGGCCTGCTCCGGCTGCTCGCCGGCGGCGCCATCGGCCTCGGCCTCCTCGGCAGCCTCGGCGCTCGCCGCCCGCGCCTGCGGCGTCTCGACGGCTTCGACGGCTGCCTCGTCGAGCGGCGACTGCAGCGCGGTCGAGGCTACGTCGCCGGTCTCGCCTTCGGTGAAGACCTCGTCGGCCGCCTCACCCTCCCCGACCGTGCCCGCGAGCACGGCTTTGGAGGGCGCCATCATCATCGTCATGTTGCGCCCTTCCTGAATCGGGCGCTGCTCGACGACACCCAGCTCGGCGAGCTCCTCGGCGAGGCGGTCGAGGATCGCGGTGCCGCGCTCGGGGTGTGTGACCTCGCGCCCGCGGAACATG
Organism: uncultured Solirubrobacteraceae bacterium; assembly: GCA_963697725.1. Classification (GTDB taxonomy): domain Bacteria; phylum Actinomycetota; class Thermoleophilia; order Solirubrobacterales; family Solirubrobacteraceae; genus Palsa-744. Next base: position 1,488,254 of record OY969096.1, on the reverse strand, counting down.
ATCGTGACCTTGACCTTGTCCTTGTGGCGCAGGAAGCGCTCAACGTGGTGCTTCTTGGTGTCGTAGTCGTGCTCGGCGATCTTCGGGCGGAACTTGATCTCACGCACGGTGATCTGCTGCTGGTGCTTGCGCGCCTGCTTGACCTTCTGTGCCTGCTCGTACTTGTACTTGGAGTAGTCGAGCACGCGGCAGACGGGCGGGCGGGCCTCGGGGGCGACCTCGACTAGATCGAGGTCGCGTTCCTGCGCGAAGGCGAGCGCGTCGGGCGTCTTGAGCACACCCACCTGGTTGCCCTCGTCGTCGATCAGGCGCACCTCAGGAACGCGGATGCGCTCGTTGATCCTGGTCGTGTCCCGCTCGGGCGGGCGCCGGTCGAACCTACGTGGAACCGGCACTAGCTGTGATGAACGCGCGTCAAGCGGCTAAGCGTCGCGCTCGTGAGATTTTTGGGGCTGCAAGGCGGGTGAGTATAGCTCCCCTTGGAGCTGCTGTGAGAACTTTTCCACGGTCGTTGAGCCAGTATCGCCGCCTCGATGCTCGCGCACCGAAATGGCTCCCTCGCTCTGCTCGCGCTCGCCCACGATCAACATGTAAGGAACCTTACGGAGCTCGGCCTCGCGGATCTTGCGCCCGACCGACTCGTTGCGGTCGTCGAGCTCGACGCGTAGCTCCCGCGAGCTCAGCTGATCGCGCACGTTTGCCCCGTATTCATTGAAGCGATCGGAAACCGGCAGCACGATCGCCTGCACCGGCGTCAGCCACAGCGGCAGCTCGCCGGCGAAGTGCTCGAGCATGATCCCGATGAAGCGCTCATAGGAACCGAACGCGGCGCGATGAATCATCACCGGTTGATGCTCGTGATTGTCGGCGCCGGTGTAGGTCAAGCCAAAGCGCTCGGGCATCGAGTAGTCGAGCTGAACTGTTCCCAACTGCCAGGAACGACCGAGCGAGTCGGTCATGTGCATATCGATCTTCGGCCCGTAGAAGGCGCCGTCGCCGGGGTTCAATGCGTAGTCGAGCTCCATCTCCGAAAGCGCGTTGGCGAGCTTGGCCTCGGCGCGATCCCACATCTCGTCGCTGCCGATGCGCTGCTCGGGGCGCGTGGAGAGCTCGAGGCTGACGTCGAGGTCAAATAGCTCATAGGTCGCGAACGCGAGCTCGAGGCAACCCCTGACCTCCTCCTGCACCTGCTCCTCGGTACAGAAGATGTGACCGTCGTCCTGGGCAAAGTGACGCACGCGCAACAGGCCGTGGAGCACGCCCGAGGCCTCGTTGCGGTGAAGCAGACCCGGCTCGAAGTAGCGTACGGGCAGCTCGCGGTATGAGTGGCGCTGGCTGCCGAACAGGTGCGCGTGGCCGGGGCAGTTCATGGGCTTGACGCCCATCTCGCGATGCTCGGCCTCGAGCGTGAACATGTTCTCGCGGTACTTGCCCCAGTGACCCGAGGTCTTCCACAGCTCGGCGTCGTAGATCTGCGGGGTCTTCACCTCGCTGTAGGCGCGCCGCCCCACCATCGCGCGTGAGACCGCGATCAGCGTGTTGAACACAGTGGTCCCCGCGGGTAGCCAGAAGGCCGAACCGGGCGAGACCTCCGAGAAGGTAAACAGGCCCAGCTCGCGCCCCAGCTTGCGATGGTCGCGTTCCTTGGCCTGCTCGATCCGCTGCAGGTACTCCTGCAGTTCGGCGTCGGTAAAGAACGCGGTGCCGTAGATGCGGGTGAGCATCGTGCGGTCGGAGTCGCCGCGCCAGTAGGCGCCGGCGACCGATTGCAGCTTGAAGGCACCGACCGACTTGGTGCTGGGAGCGTGCGGCCCGCGACAGAGATCGGTGAAGGGTCCGTTGGTGTAGAGCGAGACGCTCTGCAGCGGGTGCTCCCGCGGGGCAGCCTGCACGAGGTCATCGATCAGCTCGACCTTGTAGTCCTGGCCTTCACCGGCAAAGCGCTCACGCGCCTCGGCGGGGGTCACGTCGCGGCGCTCGAAGGGCTCGGCGGCTTTGACATGCGCGCGCATGTGCTCTTCGATCTTCGGGAAGTCCGCCTCGGAGAGACTGACGCCCTCGGGGAACTCGAAGTCGTAGTAGAAGCCGTCGGCAATCGCGGGGCCGATCGAGATCTTCACGCCGGGATAGAGCTCGAGCACGGCCTCGGCGAGCACGTGGGCGGCGTCGTGGCGGATCAGCTCCAGGGCGCCGTCGCCACTCTTGTTGGTGAGGATCGAGAGGTGCGCGCCGTCGGGCAGCGGCCGCGAGAGGTCACGCGCCTGGGGCTGCTCGCCCGCCTCGGGGTGGCTCACCTCGACGGCGAGCGCGGCGCGCGCGAGCCCAGGGCCAATCGCGGCGGCGGCGTCGGCGCCGGTGGCGCCGTCGTCGAGCTCCAGCGCGTTGCCGTCGGGAAGTGTCACGGTCACGGGCATCTCAGCGCTGGAGGCTACCCGCCTCGCGCGTGGGCGTCAGGCGGCTTGCCAGAGGGCGTCGTCGCCGAGCGGGGTGCGTCGCACCTGGCCGGCTCCGACGAGCTCGATCAGTGCGCGTTCGGAGGCCGCGCGGTCTGGCAGCTGGTTGTTGCGCGCCATGATCGCGGCGACCTCTTGGCTGACGAGCCCGTTGGGGAAGCGCCGCAGCACTGGCAGTGGGTCCTCGGGTGGCGGCTCGCGCTCGAGCGTGCTGTCGAGGTTGGCGATCAGCACGTCGTAGGCCTCAATGCTCTGAAAGCCGCCGGCCTCCAAGCGTCGGTCGCCTGACTCGAACACAAGCGAGGGCGCCGAATAGCGCACGGGGCCGTCGCTCTGGCGCGCCTTACCCTGGAACTCGGTGGGTCCCCCGGCGGCGGTGCGTGTCTCGGCCTTGTCGGCCTCGTAGGCAGCGATCGTCCGCTCGTCCTCGATCGCGGCCACGACCGCGTCGACATCGAGTCCGGCGACGTGCGCGAGCGCATGCGCGATATCGGCATCCTCGTCGAGCACGAGCGTGCTGGTGAACCAGCCGAACTGCAGCGCGCGGTGCACCTCGTGCTCGCGACCAGGTGCGAGCAGGCGCGCCGCGATGATCGCGCGGCAGGCGCGAGCCGTGGCGGCGCCGCGAGCGCGGGGCTCGAAGTCGAACGGCATCCCGTAGCGGCGAAAGCCGAGGTTGCCGACGCTCATGCGCGTGGGCGTGTAGCCGAGCTCCACGTAACGGTTCGGGTCCTCGGACAGGCCGATCGTGACCAGACGCCAGTCCAGCTGATCGCCATAGCGCCACCGCAGGACCGCGAGCGCGGGGCTGGCCGAGTACGCCCAAGGACAACCAGGATCGCTGAAGTGGGTTACCGAAACTTGAGCCATCGCGATGATGATTGCATACACAACTGTGTTTCCCGGACTCAGGTCCGCATAAACCTAAGTCCATGGCATTGCAGACAATCGACTGAGAAACAGCGCTTCAGACAATCGTCTGAATATGCGAACCTCGTCGCATGCGCGATCAAGAGTCAGCTTCGATAACGATCACCCTGTCCCCCACCCAGGTCGACGACGTGGTGCGCGCCGCGGCCCGCGGCCGTGCGCCGAGCATCTCCACGCTGATCGGCGAGTCGCTCGCCGCGCCGCTGGAGCACAACGGCAACGGGACCAAGCCAGGCGCGGATGGGATCCCGGCGCGTGGCTACATGCTGAACGAGACCAGCGACCCGCGCCTATCGCGATCGCTGCTGCGGGGACTCTCGCTGCTTACGGGCTTCGGTCCCGACGGCGGCGAGCGCGGCATCGTGGAGTTGGCCGACGACTTGGGCATGAGCCCCAGCACGGCCCACCGCTATGCGCTGACGCTCGTCGAGATCGGCCTGCTGGAGCGCTGCCCGCGCACGCGCAAGTACCGCCTCCCACAGGTCTAGCTGCCTGGAGCCCGCGGGTCGCGATTAGGCGGCGGCGCGTGACAGCTGCGGGTTGCGCCGATCCACGGCCGTGAGGAACGCTTGCACGACCGCGAGGTCGAACTGTGTGCCCGCGCAGCGCAGCAGCTCCTGACAGGCGGCATCGTGGTCGCGCGCATGTCGGTAGGGCCGCTCGCTGATGATCGCCGTGTAGGCATCGGCCACCGCGAGGATGCGCGCCTCCAAGGGAATCTGCTCCGCGCTCAGACCGCGGGGATAGCCGCGACCGTCGGGGCGCTCGCGGTGGGCGAGGATCCATTCGCGGATGTCCTCGAGGCTGACGTCGCCGATCAGCGCGGCGCCCAGCTCGGGGTGACGTTGCACCTCGGCCCACTCCGCGGGCGTGAGCGGACCGCGCTTCTGCACGATCTGGCTGGGAATCCGGTCGCGACACTGCCCACAGACCAGCGCGGCGAAGCGCACGCGGGCGATCTGCTGCTCGGCGAGCCCCAGCTCGCGCGCAGTCAACTCGGCCAGGTGCCCGACAAATCGTCTCGGTCGTGGTTGGAACTCGACGCGTCCCAGCTGCCGACACTCCGCGCCGCAGGAATCGCACACGAGCACCAGTTGCAACTCCCCTGAACCACGTAGATAGCGTGCGCCGCCGCTCTGCAGTGCCGAGTGATCGCAGGCCATACTGGCGTATCGGCAGGCAAGCGGTCAGGCTTTCCAATTCTTGTGCCGGTTGGACCGATTTCCCTAGGGGCCGCGTCGACCGGGGTGTGACACCGCGTAGGCACGCCGGGAGCGCCGCTCAGCCCGGCGCCTGCAACAACTCCGGCCCCTCCTCGGCGGCGCCAGGCTTGTTCAACGCGGGGTTGGCGGGCGTGGCGGATAGGCGGGACTCGGGCAGCGCCCCGCACAGCGCGAGTGCTTCCTCGGCATCGAGCTCAGCGTCGAGCCAGGCCCGCTGTGCGTCCTCGTCGGCGAGGATCACGGGCATGCGGTCGTGAATCGAGGCCGCCACGCGGTTGGGCGCGGAGTCACAAGTCAGCAGCACGACGCTGTGAATCCACTCGCCTTCGACCTTGGCTGGCGTCCATAGCGCCGCGAACGCGAACGGGATGCCCTGATCAACCCGGAACAGGAACGGCTGCCGCGGCTCGCCCTTGCGCTCGGGTTTGAGCCACTCGTAGTAGCCATCGGCGAGCTGCAGCGCGCGCCGCGCGCCCCGTGGCACGAGCCTGCGGTAGGCGGGCTTGCTCGTGACGGTCTCAAGCCTCGCGTTGATCATGCTGTGCCCACCCTTAAGCTCGGTCGCCCACGAGGGGATCAGCCCCCAGCGCATCAGCTCCGCGCGCGGCTCGTCCTTGGGGGCGACGATCGTCAGCACCTCTTCAGTGGGGGCGATGTTGTAACGGTGCGTGCCCGCCTCGCCGGGAAAGGGAACCTTGAAGCGTTCGTTCAGTTCCTGGATCCCAGCCGTGTTCGTGTAGCGCCCACACATGCCGACGAGCATAGGCACAACGACGGAGGCCCCGCACCGTGCGGGGCCTCCGTGACTGCCTTGCTCCACCGACCGCGGCCAGTGGCAATTCCCTAGCTGGCCGACTTGACCTGGATCAGCGGCTGTTCGCCGGTGTGGCAACCCGCGTCGAGGCGGAACGTGCCGGTACCGCCGGCGCCACCGTCGCAGTAGAACCCACCAAAGGTGCTGTTGAAGTAAGTGTCAGCGGGCGCCGGGTCAGAGCCGACCGTCGGAGGCACTTCTTCACCTTCGTTCAGTGGTTCGGTCAGCGCAACGTTGAGCGAGTCGTACGGCCCTTCAACACCGGTCGGCTGATACCCGTGGGTGAAGGTGTTGAACGCAACGCTCACAATCGAGTTAGCGGGCAGCGTCACGGGTGATTTGTTGTTACCCAACTTGGCGAATTTGATCGTAAAGAGCTTGCCGTGGAAGCAGTTGCCCTTCTTGAACCAACCGCCGTTGCCAGTGCAGCGCGGGTCGGCCGACGGCCGGTAGGGCACGGCGAAGGTCTGTGTGACCGTCACCAGCTTTGTCCCGACGCTGCCCCCCGCGCCCACGGAGTAGACGTTGAGCGTGATCGGAACGCTGAAGCTCGAGCCCGGAGCCGACACACAGGTGTCATCAGTCGCACCGCCGCTCTGACACGCCCAGCTGCTCATACCCACGGTCACGATCGGGTTGGTCACGGTACCCGTCGCTTGGATCTGACCACCCAGCTCGGCGGCGGACTCGGCCTGGAAGCCGATCGACTGCACGTTGCCGGGCATTGGCTTGGGCAGGTTGTTGTAAACCACGGTTGCTGCGCTTGAAGCCGCGGCCGTGATGGCGCAGACGGCGCTCACAGCTACGAGCGAGGTCGCCAACTTGGCTGCCCTCGCAGGAATCCTTTCGGTCATCTCGTCTCCAATGGTCGTCCTCTTGCCCGAGGCCATGCGGCCCACAGGCACCTTTTCCCCCTCCAGGGATCCTCGAACGAACGCAGCGAGTCGCGCCTCGCGCCGCGAGGCAAATAGCCCCCAAACTCGACGTTCCCCTCCGGCTCGTCCGTGGCGCAAGCTAGTCCCCGGAGTCCCGCTTGTCAAATAAATCGACTGTGTGGTTCACGCCGCCATAACATCGCGGCTGGCGTGGTCAGCGCGGCTCGCGCCACATGCGCCATTGTGGGGGCGCGCTCCGGCCGAGCACGAATTCATCCATGACCTCGAAGCCGTGGCGCTCATACAGCGCCCGGTTACGTGGCGTGGAGGCCTCGAGGAAAGCTGGGACCCCCTCCGTATCGCAGCGGGCCAGGACGGGTGCGAGCAGCGCCCCGCCAAGCCCTCTCCCCTGCCATACGGGGTCCACACCCAGGAAGGCGAGGTAGTAATGAGGCCTGAACTTCGGCTCTCTGGGGTGGCCAGCTTCGAGCCGCGTCAGCGAGCTCAGCACGCGCGGGATGTGACGACCGAAGCCGCCGATCATCGCGGGCAACAGCCGCAGTTGGGTGCCGAGCGGAGCTTTCCACTGACCGGGCGGCTCCCACACGGCTGCCCCGACCGCTCCCGCGGTCGTGTAGGTCTGCTCGTGTGCCAACCACAGGCGGCGCAGGAACAGCGCAAAGCCACGGCGCAGGACCTTCATGCGACGCACATCGCTACGCAGCACCCAGCTGAACACCGGGTCGTCGTAGAAGGCTCGCGCCAGCACACCCGCCATCGCTTCGACCTCGAGAGCCGTCCCCTTGCGGACCGTCGCGGCCTCTTGGTTGGCTGCGACGATGTCGACCATCTCGCGTCCTAGGCCTGGCGCTCGATCGACGCCAGCGAGCGTGTGATCGAACGAGTGAGCGAGGCGCTTACGAGCGGCGCGAGGCCCGGAACGAGCGAGGCGATGCGGATGTCATAGACGAACCGCGTGCCCCCGCCGGGCGTGGGCGCGAACGTCATCACACCGACGTGCCCGCGCAGTGGACTGCCCTTCGTGATGCGGTAAACGACCCGCCGCGGGAAGTCAAACTCCGTGACGGTCTCCTGAAACCGGGGCAGCGGCCCGATCTGCAGTTGTCGGACCGAGCCCACGCCGTTGCGGTCGCGCTCGCCATCGCGCAGGCGTGTGATCTTGGCGCCGAACACCTCAGCCAGATTCTCGTGCTCGGCCAGGTGGGCGAAGATCAGCTCGGGCGGCTTGGCGAAGTCGTGCTCGACGTGGACGTGATGGGCGCGCATCGCTGAGAGCCTACGCCTCGGCGAAGATCGCCGCCGGCGGGCGAGCGCGGGCTCAGACGGGCTCGGGGGCCGCGAGCGCCTGCAGGTGCTCAAGCACCCGCGCAGCCCACAGCTCCTGGTAGGTGACCTTCAGAAGACGCACTCGCGGGTAAGAAGAAGGTCAGCGTGCGTCGATCGCGACCGGCACGCCGGGGCCGATCCGCCGCGCCAGCCAGTCGATGCTCGAGGTCGCGAGCCGCACACAGCCGTGCGATTCCGCCGCGCCCAGCGTGCCACCGAGGTCGTCGCGCCCGTGCAGCGCGATCTGGCCCGGGCCACCTTCGAATTCCTGCAGGGCATCCGAGCGTGCGCTGAGGGCGAGCGCGAACGGGCCGCCGGGCTCGCCCGCGCTCATCCGCAGCGTCTCCTCGACGAAGAAATGGCCCGTGGGCGTCGGCGTGGAGGGCTTGCCGACGACCGCGGCGAGCTCCCGCACGACGCGGTCGTGACGGTAGACCGTGACACGGCGCCGGGCCAGGTCGACCACCAGGCGCCAACCCGTCGCGCTCGGGCGTGTGCCCTGGGCGGCGATCCAGCCCGTCTGTCCGTTTGGGCGTCCGGGAAGCATCACGCGCAGCCAGCCGATGCCGTTTGTTTCGCGCGTGTGCCCGATCACGGGCAGTGTCGTCTGCTCGCCGGTGATCGGCCGTGTGGCCGGCACCTCCGCCAGCACCCGTGAGGTGGCCGTCGGCCGGCTGTGGGCGCGATGACCGCTGAGCAGAACCGCGAGAGCCTGGCTCGCAGGCGCGTCGCGGTGCGCGGGGCGCGCCTCGCCGCCGGCGAACGCCGAGCCGGCGGTGACGCCGATCAGCGCGATGCAAATGAGCAGACCGATGAATGTGTGTGTCCTCGTCACTGGCGTTTCGGGGGTCCGATGGCGCTTGCGCTCGGACCCCCGACCTCACTCAACCGGTGAACGCGCCCGGCGTAGTCGGCCTTGCCGGTCGCGCCTGGGTGTGACGCCTGATCGCGGCTCGATGACGGCGGCGCTCCGCGGCCCGACGGGCTGCGGTTCGCCGCGCCGCGGCGCGGGCACGGACAGCCGCCCGGTGCGCGGCGGCCCGCCTGCTCGCGGCCGTCGATTGCGAGAGGGGCGCCGGGATGGGCGCTGGGGCAGCGGTGGTCGTGGCCGTTGCGCTGGTCGTCGGCGTCGGGCCGCCCGACGTGGTGGCGATGCCGCCCACCGAGGCGGCTTCGAGCGCTGCGGCTTCTTCTGGGGTCGTCGCTTCGCTGCCGCCCCCTTCGCCGCTCGAGCTCGATGCGCAGTTCGACGTGGTGATCGTGTTCGTATCCAGGTTCACCGCGCCCGTCTGCGCCAACAGTCTGCCGTGGATCGTGGCGGCCGTGTTCGCGGTGATCGTTTCCGCGGCCATCACCGTGCCCACGAAGCTGGTGCCGGTTCCGAGCGTCGCCGAGGAGCCCACCTGCCAGAAGACGTTGCAGGCCTGCGCGCCGTTGATCAATGAGACCGATGTGCCCGATCCGGTCGTCAATGTCGTGCCGATCTGAAACACGAACACCGCGTTGGGATCGCCTTCGGCATCGAGCGTGACGCTGCCCGAGGAGAGCAGCAACGAGCTGCTCGCGGTGCGAACCCCCGGCGAGAAGGTCTGACCCGCGAGGTCCGTCCCCGCGGAGCCGTTGGTCGGACGCAAGGCGGCGTCGTTGTAGGCGGTGGTCAGAGAGCTCTTGGCTTCGATCGCGACGGCGTCGCTGACGTGCGTCGCGCCCAGTACGTGCGGGGCGCCGGTGACCCAGGAGCCGGGGGCGAGGCCGAGGTCGCCGAACATCGTGGTCGGGCCCGTGTTCGTCACCGTCGAGCCGCCAAGTACCGAGAAGCTCGCCGCGGTTCCGAGGCCAACGCTCGCGGGTGCCGCGAGGGCGCCGCTCGCGAACACCATCGCTGAAAGCAGCGTGAGAGCAACCCCAACTACGAAGATCCTGCCGCGCGTCCTGGAAGGAGAGCGCCGGCTTGCTGCGAGGGAGTCGCCCTTGAGCGGCCCGTACGTCGTTGGGACGCCACTGGTCATGGGCGTCTCCTGACTGCGACGACTACACGCCGCGATAGAAGGGGAATCCGATCCCCGGCCTCTTCGGCCTACTACCTACCCGACGCTTGAGAGGCGCAGCGTTAGCTCGATGCGGGCACCTACGTCGAACGTCTAGCAAGCGGGATCATCCGGGATCATCCCGACGCCGAGCGGCCAGCAGCGTGCCGAGCCCTCAAGCGCGAGCGTGCGGCTGGCGATGGCGAAGCGAATGGACTTCGACTAATAGATGGACCTCGCGCGGCTCCGGCCGCACCTCTCCGGTCGCACACGGACGGCGTTGATCGGCGGGCTGATCGTTGTAATCGGGACCTGCGCTTCGGTATTCCTCGCCGGCAAGTGGCGCAGCAGTGCGCTCGACACGAACCGACGCTCGTTCCAGTCGACGGTCAGCGATCTGGACAACACGCTCCAGTCCAAGCTGAACGCCGACGTCCGCCTGACGCGCACGATGCGCGCGATCGCGACGCTCGAGCCCCACGCGAGCGAGACCCGCTATCTGCGCTGGTATCGCGAATTGCAGCGAGGTGGCGCCAATCCGAGCGATGTCTCAGCCGTGCTGATTCAACCGATCCCAAACGCCCGCCTGGCGGCGCTCCGCCGCAGCTCCGAGGCCGACCCCGCCTTTCGCCGCATCCTCGGAGGGCCCTTTCAGATCCTTCCGTCCGGCAAGCGTCCCGTCTACTGCGTGATCACCGCGATCGTCGGCGCCCCCTCGCAGCTGAGCTTGTTTCCCGGCCTGGAGGACTACTGCGCGCCGGTCATATCCGAAATCGGGCGCGCGCCGATCGAGCCACTGATCCGCACGGCGCGGGACACGGGAGCGTTCACGGTCACGAGCGTGCCCGGGTTTGGTAGCCGCTCGATGGTCGCGATCGGCGCTTCGGTCTATCGCTTCGGGGCACCCCTTGCCACCGTGACAGAGCGGCGCGTCGCCGCGACCGGCTCGATCAGCACGTCGTTTGACAGCGGCGAGCTGATCCGCTCGGTGCTAGCCGGGCATCGAGCGCTGACGCTAGCGCTCTACCACCAGAACCTCGGCGGCCCGCTGGAGCTTGTGGGTCGCGAGGGCGCCCACCCCAAGCGCCGCCCATCCGGCTACTACGAGCGGCGCGATCTCGGCGAAGGCTGGTCCGTGCGGGCCAGCGGCGCCCCCGACCATCCGCTCGCGGCCGACGGCCAGGGGATCCTCGCGCTGGTCCTTGGGCTGCTGATCACGCTGCTGATATTCCTCATCTATCGCGTGCTCTCCGGCTCGCGCCGCCGCGCCTGGGGACTCGTGACCGAGAAGACCGGCGAGCTCGCCTACCGCGCGTTGCACGATCGTCTCACCGACCTGCCCAATAGAACGCTGGTGCTCGACCGCGCCGAGCAGGTCCTCGCTCGCGCGCGTCGCGCCGGGGGGACCGTCACGGCACTGTTCGTCGACATCGACGGCTTCAAGCAGGTCAACGACCGCCTCGGGCGCGCGACCGCGGATGAGGTGCTGCGCCGAGTCGCCACGCGCCTGCGAACGGTGCCGCGCGAGAACGACACGGTCGGACGTCTGGGCGGCGACCAGTTCGTGATGATCGTCGACTCAATCGGCCTGCAGGCCGCGCCCGAGCTAGTCGCGGAGCGCATCCTCGACGTGCTTCGCCAGCCGATCGAGCTCTCAGCCGTGGCCGACTCGCCGCTCTACATGACCGCGAGCATCGGCGTCGCTACCGGCCTGCCCACCTCAGGCGAGGAGCTCATGCGTGATGCGGCCCTGGCGCTGCACAAGGCCAAGGACTGCGGGAAGAACTGCTTCGCGCTGTTTGAGTCTGCGATGCAGGTGGCCGCACAGGACCGGATGCACCTGGAGCGAGACCTCGCGGGGGCACTCGAGGCCGATCAGCTCTACCTCGTCTACCAGCCAATGCTCGAGCTGGACAGTGAGCGCGTCGTCGGCGTCGAGGCACTACTGCGCTGGCGTCATCCTTCCAGCGGTCTAATCCGTCCGGACGTGTTCATCCCGATCGCCGAGGAGAACGGGACGATCGTGCCGCTCGGTCGCTGGGTGCTTCGACAGGCCTGTGCCCAAGCCGCCGGCTGGCGGGCCAAGGGCCATCCCTTGAATATCTCCGTCAACGTCTCGGCCCACCAGCTCCAGCGTCCCGAGTTCGTCGAGGAGGTAAGGGGGGCGTTGCGTGACAGCACGCTGGCGGCAAGCGCCTTGACACTCGAGATCACCGAGACCGTGCTGATGCGCAGCCCAGAAGTGACGGCCCGGCTGCTTGCCGAGCTGAAGGCGCTCGGCGTGCGGATCGCGGTCGATGACTTCGGCACCGGCTACAGCTCGCTCGCCTACCTGCGCCAGTTCCCAGTTGACTCGCTGAAGATCGACCGCACTTTCGTCACGGGTCTGGCGCAGTCGAGCGAGGCGCGTGCGCTCACGCGCACGCTGATCCAGCTCGGCAAGGCGCTTGGTCTGCAGACGCTCGCCGAGGGGGTCGACGAGCGCGCCCAGGTAGACGAGCTGCAGCGCGAGGGCTGCGATCTGGTGCAGGGTTTCCTGTTCTCCCGCCCGCTCGGCCAAGACGCGCTTCAAGCCTTTCTCGAGGAGCGCCGCAATCATGCGGAGCTCCACAGCGCCGAATGGGTAGCGGCCCTGGGTTGATCCCCAGCCCGCCTCAATCGGGCTGCCGTTTTCGCCCTAGCGGGAGTGCCTAAGGCTTGAGGACCAGCTTCCCGCGCGTGTGTCCGGCTTCACTGAGCTCGTGGGCCTTTGCGACATCGGCGAGCGGGAGGATCTCCGCGATCTCGACCTTGACCTCGCCCGCCGCGACGAGCTCGGCTACTTTCGCGAGCTGCTCCGCGTTCGTGGTCATGCTCAACGGCTCGGCGCGAAAGCCGCGTGCGGCCGCCTCGGCCTCGGGTGGCGCGGCGGCGATCACGACCAGCACCCCGCCCTCGCGCACCGTGGGGATCAGCGTCCCGGTCGTCTGGCCGCCAACCGTGTCGAACACGACGTCGGCATCGCTCACGACCTCCGCGACATCCTGAGAGGCGTAGTCGACGTACTCGTCGGCGCCGAGGCCGAGCACGAACTCGCGGTTGCGAGCAGAGCCCGTGCCGATCACGCGCGCGCCGGCATGCTTGCCGAACTGCACGGCGAAGTGGCCGACGCCCCCGGCAGCGCCAGCGACGAGCAGGGTCTGCCCGCTCTGTAGGCCGCCGCGGTCGAACACCGCCTGCCAGGCAGTCAGCCCGGAGACGGGAATCGCAGCGGCCTGGGCGTGGCTGACGCCCGCGGGCTTCTTGGCGATCGCCTGCGCGGGGGCGACTGCGAACTCGGCGTAACCGCCGCTTGACGAGAAGCCGAACACGTCCTCGCCCTCGGCGAACCCCTCTCCTCGCGAGCTCTCAACCGTGCCAGAGATGTCGTTGCCGAGCACCGCGGGTAGTTGCTTGGGCACGATCCCACGCCGGAACTTCCAGTCGATCGGGTTGATCGAGGCGGCGCGCACCGCGATCAGCACCTCACCCTCCTGCGGCTCAGGCCGTTCGACCTCCTGGACGCGCAGGACCTCCGGGCCTCCGGTCTCACTCAACAGCGCTGCACGCATGGGCTTCTCCTGGAATCGACGGCGGTGCGGCGAGTCTAGCCTCGGCCGTCAACGCCTCGCGGCAGCGGATCGCCGCCGGGCGAGGCGGGGCTAGCGCGGATCGGCGCGGTCGATGTTCCAGTGGCGTGAGACCGAACAGAGCCGCAGCCAGGACTCATCCTGATCAATCTGATCCCCGTCCGAGGGATGGCGGGGGACCATGTAGAAGCGCGTGATCGTGCGCTGGCCCCCCTCGTGATCGCCGTAGAGCAGGTCCAAGCTGAGCGGCCCGCCCATGGAGATCGCCTCGCGCACCGGCTGGTAGAGCTCGTCTTCGCTGTCGCGAAGCGCGGCCTGCCAGAAGCTGATGTCGCCCGCGGGGACGTAGAGGTCGCGCGTCTGCGTGCGGAACTGCTGGAGCTCCGGGTGGCCGTCGTCGATGCCGGCGCGCCGCGGCCAGAGGTACCACCCGTGCAGGACCGCGATGCCCGAGGCCACGTTGCGCAGCGGCAGCGCGAGGTAGATGTTGCCGTCGGGTGCCTCTTGCGCGACCGCGAGACCGTCGCGCAGCACGACCCAGTGATCGTCGCCGTAGCCCACCTTCTGCGGCGGGTCCTGCGGACGAGCGTTGAACAGGACCGGGCGCAGCCCCACCTTCAGCGACTGCTCGGAGATCCGCGCGGCGCGGTTGGCCGAACGCGTGGAGGCAAAGGTCGCGACCGCCAGCACCAGCGTGCCGCCGGCCGTCGCGAGCGAGGCGATCGTGCTGGCGTCCATCCGTGCGGAGCGTAGCGGGAGCCGAGCGCGGGGCGGTCTTTGTATTAATCGCTGGGTGGTGGTCGCCAGCCAGACACCGAGGTCTCGCCGGGCGATCCCGGGGCGGCTCGGACGCCTGCGCGAGCGCGGCGAGCAGCTGCGGCTGCTGTTCGACCTGCTGTTGGTCGCCTGGCTGATCTGGCTGTTCGACGCGATCAACAACCTCGCGCCCGTGCGCCAAGGGCTGGCCGAGCGCAACGGCCGCGGCGTCCTTCACTTCGAGCGTTCGCTGGGGCTGGACCCCGAACACGCGCTGAACACCTCGCTCGCGCGCCATCACACGCTCAGCGAGATCGTGGTGTTCTGGTACGAAAACGTGCACATCGTCGTGACGCTGGCGGCGTTCGTGTGGCTGTGGTGGCGACGCGCGGATACACGCTGGGTGCTGCGAGCCACGCTCGTGATCGTGAACCTGATCGCGCTCGCGGTCTTCTGGAGCTTTCCGGTCGCGCCGCCGCGGATGCTCACTGGTGGCTACATCGATCTCGTCGCGCAGGTGCACGGCCTACCGGTGTGGCAAGTAGGCGCGACGGCGCTGAAGTCAAACCAACTCTGCTCGATGCCCTCGCTGCACATCGCCTGGGCAACGTGGAGCGTACTGGTGGTCTGGCGACTGACGCGATCACGATGGCTACGAGCGACCGCGGTCGTCTATCCGTTCCTGACGACCTACGCGGTAATGGCGACGGGCAATCACTACCTAGCCGACGCCGTTGCCGGCGCCGGCATCACGATCGGCGTCTACCTGCTGCTGAGCCGGGTGGCGCCGCTGGCCCTGCGGGCGCTCACACCACGCAGGAACGCGGTCGGCGATCGACTCCCACTTCGGTGATTCCCGCGGAGGTGATCTTGATCCGCGTCGGCACGCTGCCGCGCTGGAGCAACTCCGCCAGCACGGTCTCGCCCTTCGTGGCGATGCTGGAGCGCAGCGGCTCCTCGAACGCCTCGGGCCGCAGGGCATCGGCGATCTGCACATAGACGTGCTTCTCGGCCGTGCCGTGCTGGACCTTCCAGCGGTAGGTGTCACCAGGTCGAGGCGCCTGGATGGGAGTGGGTCCGCCGATGATCTCAGGCTCGCTAGATATTGCTTGTGGCTGTGACATGGGAGCAGGATCGCGGCTGTGGTCCAACGCCGAAAGGGTCACTTGGCCAGCATCCGCAGGGCTTGGTTTGGACACGTGTTCACAGCCTGGACACCCGCTCCCAGTTGGCGGGCGTAGACTCGCTGCGCCGGGAGTCGGAACGGTCCCACGAACTGGAGGCGAGATGAAACTCCGAGCGCCGCGCCGGTCTGGTGCACGCACGCTCCACTACCTGCCTGTGGCCGCCGCGGCAGCCGCGATGTTCTCAACGGGACTGGCGGCGACTCAGCCGGCGTCCGCCGCATCTAGATTTCCGAGCAGGCTGGCCCAGGCCCAGCTTGCCTCTGCAAACGAACCCGAAGTAAGCAACGTGGGGCCCGCGACCGGACCGTTCTCCGGCGGCACCGCGGTGGGTATCGGCGGCAAGCATCTCAGCGGCGCGAGCGAAGTCCGCTTCGGGACGACGCCGGCCAGTTTCACGGTCAAGTCCGACAGCAAAATCGAAGCGGTGTCGCCGCCGGGCAGCGAAGGCACGGTTGACGTGACGGTCACGACGGCCGAAGGCACGAGCGCGATCAGCCGCGCCGACCACTTCTCCTACGTGCCTCCCGGCCCTTCCATCGTCGAAGTTCAGCCGAATGAAGGCGACGTCGAAGGCAATCGTCCGGTCAAGATCCTGGGCGCACACTTCGAAGGGGTCACCGGGGTGACCTTCGGTGGGGCACCGGCGAGCTTCGAAGTCCTCACGCCCGAAACGATTAGCGTGACCACGCCGCCGGGCAGCACCCCGACGGTCGATGTGCGCGTCAGCACCGGGGCAGGAACCAGCCCGATCGACCCCCGCGATCAATATCGCTACACGATCAAACCGATCGAAGTCGCGAGCGTCGCGCCGAACAAGGGACCCGCCGTGGGCGGCAACTCGGTGACAATCGAGGGCTTGCGCTTCTATGGCGTTACGGGCGTCGATTTCGGCTCTGTCCCGGCGCCGAGCTTCACACAGCTCGGCACCACCGAGATCGTCGCAACCGCGCCCTCGCACACGGTCGAACGGACGAACGTGTTCGTGGAGACGACGTTCGGGCCGAGTGCAGTCGAATACTGCGCCCATCAGGCCCGCCGCGGGCCCTGCCGGGTGAAGAGCTACTACAAATACAAAGAACCCGAAGTCACCGGCATCTCGCCACAAGCTGGCCCGCTGGCGGGCGGCACTAGCGTGACGATTTCCGGTCACGGGTTTGCGGCCGGCATCGGCAAGACAGAATTCCTGTTTGGCAAAGTCCTGGCCACGTCCGTGGAATGCGCCTCGGAGGCGAGCTGCACGGCGCTGACCCCGCCCGCGATCAAGGCCAGCACTGCCTATGTCAAAACGGGGGCACTGCCGGCCAGGAGCAAAAAGAACCCCGAAGCGAAGTTCGAGTACGAATAGGGGTGGTCATGCTCCGCGCGCTTCCGGTCAACGCGTAGTTGAGGCCTTCATCGTTTTGTAATTCACAAACGGTAGTTTTGGTGACATCGCGATCGCTCGCATTCATTTGGGCGCGGATTTTCACACATTTCCGTGTATATAGCGCATCGACCTCGATCGCCGGCATCGACTCATCGACCCGATTGAGAGCGGCTAGTCGCTTAGTGCTGAGAACGCAGCTTCAATAGTGGCGATGATCGCGTCTGCATTCTCGCGATCAACAAACTCGCTCGGGGACGCCAACCGAAAGGTCTCGACAAGCCGGTACGCCTCCCTGACTGCGTCCCAGGACTCATCTGAGAGCCGTGTGGCAAGTACCTCCCGTTGCGACTCCCACGCAGCAACAGGGAGAAACTCTCTTGGTGAGAAGAACTGCAGAGCTTCCTCCTCCTGTTCTGCGGCCGCGCTTACCACCGCGTGGCAGTGGTCTAGCTCGGCTGCGGCCATTCTCGTGGCCCGCCGCAGCTTCGCGGAGAGGTTGCAGGTCGATCAGCGCCGTCGGCTAAGCTCGCCTGAAATGGCGATCAGTGAGCCCAAATGGCAGGATGACTATCGACGCTTTGGAGTCGAACTACGCTCGTCTCCGCGAGGAGGTCGAGTATTCGCTCCGGTCGCGTATCCCAAAGGACATCAAGCTCCACAGCCTTACGTCGCGCGTCAAGTCCCTCGCAAGCCTTGAGGAGAAGGCCGAGCGAAAGGGCTACTCGTCTCCTCTCGAGCAAACGCCCGACGTCGTTGGCATCCGGGCAGTCGTTCTCTTCATGCCGGATATTGCGACTGTCGCGGAGATCGTGGCCTCAATCTTCAATGTCGTCGATACTTCGGACACCATCGTCGGTTCAGCCGATCTCTCAACCTTTGGCTACATGTCTCAACACTTCGAGGCATACATCCCAAAAACCGTGACCGGCCCTCGCTATGACGAACTTGGCGATATCCGGTTCGAGGTTCAGGTGCGAACGCTCCTTATGGATGCGTGGGCAAATGTTTCTCAGTTTCTCGGGTATAAGGACGAGCTCAGCATCCAGAGGAGCTTCGGCGCGATTTCCATGCGCTCAGTGGTCTCTTCTTTGTTGCGGACAAGCATTTTGAACTGTTCTTCGACGAGACAAAGCGCCTCAGCGCACGAACGAGCGCCTCGCTTGCCCAAGATGACGTCGTGCCGCTCAACCTCGACACCCTAGCCACGTATCTTGAGCGACGATTTCCTGATCGCACTCAGTCGTCACGCGGAGCCATAGGAGAGCTAGCTGACGAGCTGCTGCAGTTCGGATATACAACCATCTCCGCTCTTGAAGACATGCTGGCTCGCTCGGACAAAAAATTCAAAGAGAGCGAGAAAGACAAGCCCCCAGGCGGAAGCGTCGGAGATAAATTCCTAGACGTCGGCGTCGTCCGTGTGTCGTTGGGGATACTTGATCCTTCCTACGACAAATTTATCCACGACAAGTACAAGAGAAGATCCGCCGCTAGAGATTAAATTGTCTGTCGCGGCACTCGTAGGCGAGCATCCAAGCCGTGCGCGTGGCAAACAGGGCCGTGTCCTATCCCTCGCGCTCGTCCTTACCGGCCGAACAAGCAGCGATGCTTCGCTCGCACCAGCTGATGCTTAGCGCCCTAGGGACGCCGCTTACGACGACGAGACGGCAGAGGCCGCCACACGGCCCAGTTCGGGCGTCTCGCGGGCTCAGAGCAGGCCCATTTCCGTCGCCCACAAGGGCAAAGCCGTCCGGCATCACGTCTCAATCGGCACTAGTGGCAATACTGGTATGAAGTCCCGAAAAGACCCAGCATTACGGACTTTCCGTCGCGGCCATCCCCCGAGGGTCCCCCTATTTGCCGTTGTAGATCGCGCCACGCCCCCCAAGACACGCCAACGGATCGGGGACGGTGATGCCGCCTTAGCGAGTGCGCTCAGCAACGCGTCGGCCTAAAACTATCGAAGCCGCCTGATCCAGCATGTGTAGCACGATACGTGCGACACTATGAGGGTGGGTCGCTCTTTGCACGTACGCTTGGACGACAGTTCGGCTGCCGCGCTCAATGTGATCCGCAGCGCTGGATTGAGCGACTCCGACGCAGTTCGAGCAGCGCTACGGGAGGCGGCAGCCAGGCGGCGTTCGCGTTCGGCGATCGTCGCGGAGGTTCAGCGCCTTGCTGCAGACGAGCAGGATCGAGCAGAGATGGCCGTGGTTCGCGAGCAGATGGCCGAACTGGCTCCAGAAGACGCTTAGTCGTGGTTCGCGGCGAGATCTTCCGACTGCCCTCCCCGCGGCAGGCGCGTGGTCATGAGCAGCGAGGATCTCGTTACGCCGTGATCGTCCAGGCCGATGAGTTTCTAGGGCTGAGCACCGTACTCGTCTCACCTACCTCTACCGTTGCTAAAGCCGCGAGCTTCAGACCGGTGATCACGCTCGACAATATGCCCACCAGCGTTCTGGTCGAGCAGACCACCGTCATCGACCCCGAGCGCCTGGGGAACTCGGCAGGACGTCTCGATGCGGGCGAGCTGCAGGCAATCGATGAAGCGCTTGCCCTCGTCCTGGGGATATAGAGCTTCTGCGCGGAGGTTCTTTGCAACGATGAACCGCTCTGGCCACCTGTTCGACGGCCTGGACGCCACGCTGATCGACGGCCTGGACGCGGCGCACGACGAGGCAGCCAGCCCGCCCGACAACGTGACGAAGCTGCCGCCGCGTAGCGCCGAGGCGGAGGGCTAGGCGGTCCCAGGCGCGGTCCAGCAGGGCCGTAGGAGACGCGGGGCCAAGCCTGCCAGGGCAGCACAGCGGGCTGACCTCCGCCTTGATAGGGCGGCCCGCCGACCGACAGGGCCTGCAAAGGACTGTGCCCGGCTGCCTGGAATCTAGGTAGTCGGGTAAAACTAAGGTGCCGCCGCGCGAGCTCTTCCGGAACGTCACGCGACGGCAGCCATAGCTAGAGGGGCGACCTAACGGTCGTCCCTCTACTTTTTCCTAGGGGACTCTTTGAACGTCGTGCCCGGGTGTTTTTTCGCGTACCCCGGCTTCACGAACTGTCCAGTTTTGGCGTCGTGGTACTGCCCGCCTTTGCTGCCTGAACCTTTCGATGAACCTTTTGGCATGACCTCCTCCTTTCTGGGGCGGAATGCCCCGGTGAGCCCTCAGATTGGACTCGTGACGATTATCCCATACCGCTCACCACTGCAATAGAAATCCTTCGCGTTTGCGGGGGTTTTCTATCGAAATAGCGAACATCTGTTCGACGCCGCTAGGCAGCCACCTTGCTGACGCCCATGTGGTTGTGCATCCAGTCCGTGATTTCGTCGCTGAAGTTGGTCCCCCAACTGTCGCCGGTCACGTCCAGTACAACGACCCGGTCGCCCACTCGGACGATCTGGTTGAGCTCGTCGCGCACCGTGCTCACGCTCTTGCTGGTACGGGCGAACCAGAGGGACTCGTGGACATGCGCCCAGGTTCCGAATCCCTTGATGTAGTCCTTCACGGCGGCGTAGTTGCCACCAGGACTCTTGAGGCAGTAGTGGATTGAGATTGTCCTTGCCACTTCTTTCCATCCGATCTCTCGTCTAGCTTTCCGTTGCATGATGGGTTTGTCAGCCGTGGCAATCTGCCCAGTGTGATGGGTCTCTGAAGTTCAGCAGATGGATCGGCGGACGCTTCGGACTTAGGGACCGTCGAGCGCCTCGGCGCGGCTCATCACCTCAGCCGCCGTGACGCTCACGGCGCGGGTCAGCCGCAACAGCATCCCCATTCCGGGCTGAACCGGCCTTCTTCCAACGCCTGCATCTGCCAGCCAGGTACGCCAGCTTCGACGCCGAGTTGTGCGGCGTCTACGGTGCGTAGCTCGCGGATCGCTCGGGCGAGGCCGAGGCTGAGCAGGGGTCGCTTGCGGCTGGACGGCAGGGCGACGTCGTCGCGGTCGCCGCTGCGCCCGTGCGTCCGGCGCAGACCTTCCACGTCCCACATTTCGACGTCGGCCTGCTCGTCGTCCGGCTCGGCCCACTCGCTCAGACAGTACGTCGCGGACGCCAAGTCCTCGAACGCGACCTGCAATCGCGTGCCGAGGTCGCGGTAGGCGCGCGCCGTCGTCTCGACCTTCGGGTTGTTGAGCGCTTCCTCGGCTACTTCGACGGAGCCGAGCGCGCGGATCCACACGCGCTCGATCTCCTGTTCGGCCAGCACGCGAGCCTGTCGCCATGCGGCGTGCTGTGGCGACTCGGGCAGCTCACTGAACGGGTCGGCCCGCCGCTTCCCCGGCGGCGTGATCTTCCACCAGTCCCGACTGCGGCGCCATGCATGCGTCAACAGGCCAGCTACCACTGGGGCGTCGAGTTGTGGTCGTAGCTGCTGCGTGGTCCGATGAGTTCAGCGAGGCTATGGAAGGACTCTACGACCTGCTACGCGAGGCGGCGATGCCCGACGGCGTAGCCGTAGTCGAAGACGACGAGCGGCAGGCTGTGTATCGAACCGCGAAGAGTCATCTTGACGAGCTGTACGAAGTAGCTCGCACGTCGGGGCTGCTTGTGGAATGACCTTCGGCTACTGCCTCAACCTGACCGATAAACAACCGCGCCGTCACGGAGCTGTCACCCGTAGGGCGGCCAAGCCGAGGGCGAAGCCCTTGATGGCACCGTGAGGCGTGGTACGGCCCGTCGCAGGCGAGGCCGCGAGGCCGAGCCGAGGCGGGACCGCCCCGAAGGGGCGGCCACCAAGGAGACCTGAAACGCCGTGCGCGTGGCATGCTCGACCTATGCCGGATGACCTGTTCAACATTTCCTTGAATGCGACCGCAGGGAGCATTACGAACAAGTGCAAAAACAAGTCACCGTTCGAGTGCTCAAATCCCTTCCGGCTCACTTGCTTGAATCACGGCGAAGATATCACCGTGCAGTGCAAAAGGTGGCGCGTTTGTCCTGGCTGCGCACGTTGGAAGCAGACGACGATCACGCAACGGCTGATCGCCGGGATTGAGAACGCGCCAGCTGACAAAATGCCGATGTTCTTTACGCTCACGTTTCCGCTTGCAAACGCCCCCGACGAATCCGAAGCGCACCGCGCGTGGCGCTCTCTCGTCGCCCGACTTCGCTACCGAGGGTATCTCGGAGCGTATGGATGGGTGCTACAACGACAACGCAACGGGACGCTGCATTTCCACGGGATCAGTCACCTGCCGTGGTTCGCCGACGACTTGGCCGAATGGCGCGAGCTGCTCGTTAAGAGCGGGTTTGGCGTCCAGAACAAGCTTGTTGTCGCCGAGCGCCAACACGCGAGCTACTGCGCCAGGTACATCTCGTCCCGGCTTGCGACCCTCGCCCCCCTTCGCCGCGCCTACGGGTTCTCGGCCGATTTTCCCCAAGCCAAGGAGCTAAGCGACCGAGCGCACCTGGCGGAGCGCTACGGGATCGTTCCTGATAGCGACTGCGACTGGATACCGTCATACCTTCTCAGGCTCTGAGCTCGACTCCGACGCCCTGCCTCGCTGGACGACTTGGTTCCGCCGGGTGGGGGCATCGAGGACTGTCGCGAGGTCGCGTCGCCCGTCCGATGTCGAGCGTAATCTTCGACGCGTGACTGCCGAAGCCGAGGAGAGCCGCCGCCTAAGTGACCTAATCTCGAAGGATCCGTCGCTGGCGAAGGACCTGCTCCGCTGGGCCGAGAGCGCCCAGGCTGTCGGCCCGAACGGAGTGTTCGTCGCACATCGCCAAGGGGACGAGGCCGATCCGACATCGGACGCCGACGCGAGACTGACCCCCCGCCGGACGTGCGGGTCCTCGCCGGCGATCAACCGCCTTTATCACGCCGACAACCTCGCCGTGCTCCCAGTCCTTCTGGACCAGGGCGTGTCCGCTCGCTGCATCTACATCGACCCGCCATACGGAACCCAACAGCAGTTCGCCCGCAAGACGACTGACAACGCCGCCTACTGCGACGCTGCCTCGGGCGCAGCCTATCTTGCGGCTTTTCGCCGGCGACTAGCACTTCTCCGCGATGTACTTGACGACGAAGGGTCGCTCTTTGTTCATCTCGATGCGTCGATGGTTGCTGAGGTCAAGCTGCTGCTTGATGAGATATTCGGCCCGAGCAACTTCCGGGCGTGGATCTCCCGCCGGAAGTGCTCCTCCAAGAACTACACGCGAAAGACCTTCGGGGACATAACGGACTATGTGTTGTTCTACTCGAAGACGGCGAGCTACCTTTTCAATCGGCAATACGGTGTGCGCGATCAGGCGCAAGAGGCAGTCGATTTCCCGAAGGTCGATAAGAAGACGGGCAAACGGTTTGCGCTTGTCCCGATCCATGCGCCTGGTCGGCGAAATGGCGCGACCGGGGCCGAGTGGCGCGGCATGCTGCCGCCAGCTGGCAAGCACTGGCAGACGACTCCTGACAAGCTGGACGAGTTCGATGCCAAGGGAGACATCTACTGGACGCGCAACGGCACTCCGCGCCGGAAGATCTGGGCGGAGGACAGCCCAGGATCCGCAATCGCGAACCTCTGGCACGACTTCCGAGACCCCTTCAACCAGAACTTCGCGACAACGGGGTACCCAACCGAGAAGAACCTGGACCTGCTGCGACTCATCGTAAGCGCCGCGAGCAATCCCGACGACCTGGTACTCGACTGCTATGCGGGATCGGGAACCACGCTCGCTGCCGCAGGTGCGCTAGGGCGCAGATGGATTGGCATCGACAGCGGCACGCTGGCAGTCGCGCTCGCGCAGAGGCGCCTCGCGGAAGCTGCCCTCGCCTCAGATCTACTCGCTGCCGCGTCGCCTGGTTTCGAGGTCTTCAGCCCTGAGCTTGCGTGCAGCGACTCCTCGCCGACGGCGAAGCCGGAGTTTGGCTTTCTTGAGACCTACTCCGACGGCTTCCCGGTGCCAGAAGTGCGAGAGGTTCTCGGACCTGGCCTAATGGCGCGTCGAGCGCTGGCTCTTGCGCCAGGCGACCAGCTGGTCGCTTTCGACCACGACGGGCGCGAAACTGTCTATGACGGGTCCGACAGGATCCAATTGATCGAGAAGCGACCAGCCTGAGCCATCTTTAGCGTCGTAACGAGCGCCCGACCCTCGCCGCCGTTCTCGATTGTCGCGTAGTCCGCCCACATCGAACCCAGAAGAAGTCCCGGTCCGTCGTTCAGAAAGACGACCTTGACGGGAACCATGCCTCCGCCCGGCGCGAACCGCAGGATCTCGCGCAGCCGCCTCTCGTTTCCGCCGATCCTGTCGTCCTCCTGCGCTCCTCCCCGATCTGAGTCGTAACGAGCGAAGCCGACGACGCGAACCACACCGTCTGGGTCCGAAATGACGAAATCGGCAGGCGTTCGGGTGGGATAGCCGGGTAGGACCTCCGTCAGATCGATATCGCGTCCGGCTCCGAGAGGACCGACGACAGTCCAGCCCGCGTCGCTGAACTCGGCCTCAAACCAAAGGAAGAACGCTTCTGTTAGTTCGTAGCCCTTCTTGCCGCGCTCGCCGTACTCGGCGAGGAGCGCGATCAGAGCCTCATCCGGGGACGGTCGCTCGGCGAGGTTGAGCCGAACCTGCTCGACCGGTCGGAACCGGTCCCCGAAGTCCTCGATGAGTTCCTCCGTTCTTCGCACGCGCTTCAGCATCTCGACCGAAGTGTCGGGCGACACATACTTGCGGAAGACACGGAGGAGTTGCCCACGCACCTCTTTCGGAGCGGCCTGAATATCTCGGAGCAGGTCGGCCGAGTTTGGAGCTTCCTCGGCCAGCTGCGCAAACGCCCCGAGGACCGGCCCATACCTCGCTAGCGCTGCCTCCAGCGTGTCCGGGTAGAACTCGGTGTCGAAGATTGTGATCCAGCGACGCGCGTCGTCGCGGTACTCCCCGAAGGGCCTCGTCTCCACGAGGTCTAGTTCGGCGTACGTCAGCCGCGCCCTCCCTGACCCCGATGACCACCGCCGCCCTTAGATCGCGCAGAATGCTGCGCCCTAGGTTCTCTTGCCCGCGTTATGTATCCGTCGGCACATGTAGTATTTCACTTAGAGCTATGGGTGGAGACGGTGGGAATCGAACCCCCGTCCTCGTCCCCCCCGTCGGCGTTAGCCGCCGCGGGTGCTGAGGGTGTGCCCGAGACTGGGGCAAAGACTGATATAGGGCCCTGGCCGCGTCCGCCCGGAGAAGCCCTTGGTCAGGCGCGTCTCCGAAACGCAGACCCTCGCTTTGGCACCCCAGGTACAATTGCTCAATGGCAGTAGCTGGAAGCACTCTCGCATCTCGTAGCGCGCGCCCCGCGCAAACTGGTCTCGAACGACTGGCGAGCAAAGCCCGTGGCTGCGGGCCTTCGGATGGGCGATACTGGGCTCGAACCAGTGACCTCCGCCTTGTCGAGGCGGCGCTCTCCCAGCTGAGCTAATCGCCCTGGGAAGGCCTGAAGCGTATCAACGCCCGACGGCCACGATCGGGGCGCACAGCGCCTACCAGAGCCCCTGCGGGACGGCCTCGGACTAGCCGCGTTCGATGAGACGCCGCGCGAGGGAGACCCGGGCCAAGGAGCAAAACCGGGTCTCCCCCTCCCATCACGGCACGATCGTGACCTGGCCTTCGCGAGCGCCGCTCGTGGAGCCCGAGCCGAGGACGCCTTCTTCGACGTTCCCGCTGGAGTCTTCTTCGAGCCGACCGCCTTCGGCTTCACGGCTGCCGCCTTCGGCTTCTTCGCCGGAGCCGCTTTCCGATTCATATGGCGAGCCGCTTCGGTAAGGCGAGCGCGAGCCATAGCCTTCGGTTTGGGTGCCTTCGGCTTCTGACTGCAGTGAGCGGCGACCGGTCGAGCTGGACGAGACGCCCTTGCCGGCCTGGATCGCCTTCACGGCCTGGGCCACGGTGTCGGAGGAGACCGCGAAGCCAACGCCGGTACTGCCGGGTTGCGAGCCCGCCACGCTCGCGGCCTCGCTGGCGATCTGAGAGTTCACGCCGATCACCTCGCCCTGGTCGTTGAGGAGCGGACCGCCGGAGTTGCCGGGGTTGAGCGCCGCGTCGGTCTGGATCGCACCCGTGATCTTGGCTCCGTCGGGCGCCGAGATCGTCCGGCCCAGCGCAGAGACGATGCCGCGGGTGAGGGTCTCGTCAAGTCCATAGGGGTTACCGATCGCATAGACCGCATCCCCTACCTGCACGGCTTTTGAGCTGACCAAGCTGAGCGGCTTCAGACCGAGACCTGACGGGTTGACTTTGATCAAGGCCAGATCGTCGTTGGCTTCCTCGCCCACCAGCGTGGCCGAACGCGTAATCGTCGAGGAGCCCTTCGGCGCGACGGTAAGGCTGCTAGCACCAGCGACCACGTGGTCGTTCGTGAGGATCAGGCCTTTGTCGTTGAGCACGATGCCCGTGCCACTATCTTCGCCCTCGGAGGTCACCGCCTTGATCGAGACCACCCCCGCGGAGGCCTGCTTGTAGATCTGAGTCGCCGACAAGGCCGTCGAAGCGACCTCTTCGCGTTTACCCGTCGAGGTCAGGGCCGCACTCGACGCGGTAGTGGTCCGCGTGGGCGAGGAGCCGCTGTCGCCGAGGGCGATCACCGCGACGCTCGCCACGGCGGCTCCAAGCAGCGCTGCGAGTAGGACTGGTGCGAGTAGACGCTTCACGATTGACCTCCGGTGTTTGACGGGATGAAGTCATCGTGGAAGTAGCGGCTGTGCGGACGCTAAGCCGACCTGAAAGCGCAGCTAATGGATGAGCAAAATGTTCGTAATCGCCCGGACGCGAAGCGCGGCCTCAGCTTCGCTAGCTAAGAGCGGTACACGCCCGCAGGGGCGTTGCTAAGTGTGGACTGCGTACAACTGCCAGGTGTCGGGAACACCCTTCAGGGCGTGAACGCCCCTATCGGTGAACTGCAGCCCCGACCCCGCCACTAGGTCCTTGACGGTCCGGGAGACAAGCAGCTCCTCGGGTTCGGCTTGGGCGCTGACGCGGGCAGCGATGTGAACGGCAATGCCAGCGATGTCGTCTCCCATGATCTCGCACTCCCCCGTGTGCAGGCCAGCGCGGACGTGGAGCCCCGATGCCTCGGAGGATCGAAGGATTGCGCTCGCACAGCGGATCGCGCGGGCGGGTCCGTCGAAAGTGGCGAGGAAGCCATCCCCGGTCGACTTCACCTCGCGACCATTGAACTGGGCTAGATCCTCGCGCACCGCGCGTTGGTGTCGCTCCAGCACCTCGCGCCAGTGCTGGTCACCCAGATCTGCGGCCATTCGCGTGGAATCGACGATGTCGGTGAAGAGCACCGTTGCAAGGACGCGGTCGGTCTCTGCGACCGCGCGAGCCCCCGTAAGGAACTCCTGCAGGGCGCCGAGCCACTCCTCGGTGCCCTGAAACCAGAAAAGGTGGTCCTCGCCCTCGAACTCGACCATTTGGGCATTCGGCAGGTGCTCAGCTAGCCAGCGTCCGTGGCGGACGTTGACCAGCCGGTCGCGGGTGCGGTGCAGGATGAGCGCCGGTGCGTGGACGCTCGGCACGACGTCGCGGACATCGAGATCGAGGAACATCTGCGCAAGCCCAATCATCATTCCGGGGCTCGCTGTCGAGCGTTCGATGCGCCCCCAATACGCGCGTGCCTCCGGGTTGCCAGCCTGACTAGGCGAGGAGACCTCGACGATGGACCCGTCACCCCAGTGAGGCGCGAGCAGCTCCACGACCGCCTCGGTCAGAGCCTCAGCCGGGGTTCCCCAGGGATAGTCCTCGGCATAGGTGGAGCGCGCCATCCCTCCGACGCAAACCAAGGCCCGGACCCGTGCCGGGTAGGTCGCGGCGAACAGGATGCTCATTGGGACACCCTCGGAGAGCCCGACTAGCGCTGCGCGCTCACAGTCCGCGGCGTCCATCACTGCGCGAACGTCGTCCATGCGCTGCTCGAGCGTGGGGATGTCGAGAACCGGATCCGACAAACCAGAGCCACGACGATCGAAGGTGATGACACGCGCGAAGGAGGCCAGACTCTCTAGCAGCCGCGCCGACGGCTCGTACTCCCAGGCCAACTCAACATGGGTGGTGAATCCCGGCACCAGCACCAGGTCGAGGTCGCCTTCGCCAAAGACTTGATAGGCGATGTGGAGCCTTCCGCTTTTCGCGTACTTGGTCTCAGGTCGCCTTATCGGTCTGCCGTAGGCCTGTATGAGTTCCACCACCCCTGTTGAGTGCCCCTCGGCAACGAGCTAGCTCCGCTGCGCTCCTCGCCACCGCGCATGATCAACTGGAGAGAGGCGACGACCGGAATCGAACCGGTGTAAACGGCTTTGCAGGCCGCTGCGTAGCCACTCCGCCACGTCGCCAGAAGCACCGCAAGGGTATCGGGCCAGATGCCCGATCGTGGGCGCCCTGCGCCCAACTGCTCAGTCTCGCCCGCCGCCGAAAAGCTGCAGGAAGAACAGGAAGACGTTCAGCACGTCCAGGAAGATACCCGCGGCCAGCGGGACCACTTCCCCTTTGCCGGCCCGACGCATGCGGTTGAAGTCGAGGACCGTATAGCCGCCAAAGATCACGAGCCCCAACACCGCGTAGATCAGGTCGGCATGTGGCATCGAGACCAGCAGCGAGACGAAGCCGAACACGATCAGGGCCAGCAGCGCCACGAACAGGAAGCGGTAGCCGCCGGAGAGGTCGCGGCGGATCGCATAGCCCGTACTGCCGAGACCCCCCACGAACAGGGCGGTGGCACCCGCGGCCTGCCACACCACGCGGGGCTCGACTTCGGCGTAGCGCCGCAGACCGCCGCCTAGACCGAGCCCTAGGAACAGTCCACCCGCGAATAGCATCGTGATCGCGAGCCCCTCTGAGCGTCGCGCGAAGTTCAGGCCAATGATCGCGACGAAGCCGAGGATGAAGCAGATCAGCGCGGCGCCTCGGCTGAAGTCCCGGCCCAGATAAGCGCCGAGCGTGAAGAAGCCCACGGTGACCGCGACCAGGCCCATGACCTGGCCGAACACGCCCGCAGCGCCCACGCTCTCGACCGTGCCGAAGATCCTCTTTTCGGCGCTGTACGTGGGTGAGGAGCTCACGTGGATAGCTTCTCATACCGCCAGTAAATGACCGGAGCCCGGCC
Source organism: uncultured Solirubrobacteraceae bacterium (assembly GCA_963697725.1). Lineage (GTDB taxonomy): Bacteria > Actinomycetota > Thermoleophilia > Solirubrobacterales > Solirubrobacteraceae > Palsa-744. The sequence goes on along the minus strand of OY969096.1, from coordinate 1,459,597 downwards.
TACCTCGCCGGGCTCCGGAGTGCCTCACTGCTTCGCGGGCTCCCTGCCGTCGCCCGGAGGTTGACCACTCCGGCGTCGGTCTCGAGCTGCGGAGCAGCGCACGGGAGAGGGTCGTGCGCCGCAGGGTCAAATTACTCGCGGCCGCAGGGACGGTTGTTATCTCCCTGATACCAAGGACTCGAATTTGCGGCCTTCTCGCGACGCGCTCGGCCGGGCGGGCCCACGAGCATTGGCCGGGCTATACAGATCGAGTGAACGATCCCCCGGCGGCGGGTAAGGAGGGTGTATGAGTGAGCGGCAAGAGAACCAGCATGGCGAGGCCGAGGGCTACGCGGTGGTCAACCCCGACCAGGTGAAGGACTACTACGCCGATGACCAGGAGGTGCGCGGAGAGTTCCGCCGGCTGACCCAGGCCCTCGGCTGCCGCCAGCTGGCCGCGACCTTGATCCGCGTTCCGCCCCACTCGGACTTTGAGCAGGGGACAGGACACTTCCACGAGGAGCTCGAGGAGCTGTATCTGCTCTCGCGCGGCACGCTTACGATGCGCTTCGGCGATGAGATTCGCAAGGTCAGGGCCCCCGCGGCGGTACGGGTCGCGGGACCAGTGCCACGTTCACATCGCAACGAAGGTGAGGAGCCCGTGGAGCTGTGGGCTATTTCGCGCCAACTCGACCGCCAGGACGCCACGAAGATCGATGACTTCTGGGAGGCCTCGCCAGATGCTCGGCAGTGACCCCTCGCCGCCCTCACCCTCGCCTCTGCCACCCGAGCCGGGCCCGAATCCTGAGCTGCCGGTCCCGCGCCCGGACCCGCGCCCTCCCCCGCCAGGGCCCGACGTCCCGGGGCCACCCCCGCCAAGCGTGCCGGACACGATGCGCCATTCACCTAGCTGCTGATCGAGTACAGCATGTCTATGGCATAATCGTGGCATGGCTCGAACCAGAGTGAGCACCACCGTTGATGGCGAGCTGCTCGCGAGCGCTCGTCGCACGCTTGCGGACCTAAACGACGCGGCCCTACTGGATGAGGCGCTCGCCGCGCTGCTTCACCGCCACCGCGCTGCGGAGATCGACGCCGCCTACGCGGCCTACGAGGCCCTTCCACTCGGGGAGACCGATGCTTGGGGCGATCTAGCCTCCTTCCGCGAAGCAGCCGCGAGCTCGTGAGCGTGAAGCCCTTCCCCGCACGGGGGGAGGTCTGGTGGTGTGAGTTGCCGGATGTCGGCCGACGCCCCGTAGTCGTGCTTTCCCGAGACGCCGCGATTCCGCGGTTGAGACGTGCCTTGATCGCGCCCTGCACCACCACGATTCGCGGACTCCCCAGCGAGGTGATCCTGGAGCCCGATCTTGATCCGGTCCCCCAGCGATCCGCGGTGAACCTCGACTCTGTCGAGAGCGTGGGCATCACCGTCCTCGTAGAGCGTCTCGGGCGCCTGGGTGACGAGCGGATGCGAGACGTCTGCGCCGCGCTCGATGTCGCAACGGACTGCGGCAGCTAGCGGTCAGCCGCGCCGCAGCACCTGGGCCCCAGGAGCGGCGTTCGGCCGTCCGACGACCGACCGCGCCCACGACTTGACATCACCAGCCGCGAACTTACACTCAACTTGGGAGACAAAAGCTCGCTCGGCTCAGCCGGGCGGCGGGGAGAGGAAGTCAGGGATGACAATGGGGAAAGCACGCTCGGCCGCGCCGCATTGGCCCGGCCGGGCAACGGGGATCGCGACTCACACTCGCCAGGTGAAGGTTCGCCAGGTGACGATCGTCGCACTGCTGGCTGACTTGCTGTATCGGGTAGCGATCCGCTCGCACGTACGGCGAGCCATCGGTATCTAGTCAGAGACGGAGCAAGGCGACTTCCGCGCGCTTGGTGAGCCGTGGAGTCGCCTTTCCGCTCGCCTCCACCCCCGCTGCCAGCCGCCTTTCGTAGGGCCTTTCGCTTGCATCGGCCGCGAGCACCCGCGCGCGGTCCAATTAGCCCACCAATTGGCTTGACAATCGTCGAAGTCCATGGCGAACATACGTTCGTATGATGGGAGTTGGCCCATATCGACCCGTTCGCGAGCTGGAAGCTGCCCTGGAGCGGCGCGAACTCGACATCGCGATCGGGATCGCCAAGGACATCGCGCGCGAGCGCAAACCCATCGGCCTCGAGCTCGCCCTGCGCCTCGTGGCGCTGGTCGCCGCCCAGGGCTCCGACTACGACCTCTGGGCCTGTCGCTGGCTGGCGCGCTGGCTCCGCGAGACCCCCGACACCACGATCGCCCTCGCTACCGAGGTCGCAGCCACGCTCGCCGACCTCCCGGCCGAGCCACAGGGCGTTGATGCGATCCGCCAGGTCGTGCGCTGAGCACCGGGGGCGATCAATCGATTAATTAATTTGATCAAAACGTCGCTTGCCGCTCGCGCGGACGCACCACTCGACCGCGTGGCCGAGCGGTGTCCAGGAGCCAGACCTCCGGGGCTGGTTCAGGCCGCGAAGCGTTCCGCCGAGCGCGCCCGACGCTTCGCAGCCTCAACCTCGCGGTCCTTCGGCGGCGCCGAGGTCACGAGCCCGTCTAGCAGGCGCTGCGTCGCTTCTGCGACCTCCTGCACCGCGCGCTCGAAGACCTCCTCGTTCACGTGGGAAGGCTTGGTCGATCCGCTGATCTTGCGCACGTACTGAAGCGCCGCGTCGTGGACCTCGCCCTGCTCCGCCGGAGGCTCGAAGTTGTGAAGGGTTCTGATGTTTCTGCACATTCTCAAAGCCTAGTCCCCCAACGTCCCGCTGTCGAGCAAGCCTCGAACGCGCGACGCCGACGCCATGACGGCATGCACTGAATCGTGGCAATGTTCTGATCATTGGCATCTGGTACTTTCCCGGCAATGAGGTTCGGGGGAGAGTCGGCCATCGTTCGCGGAGCCTGCTTTACGTGCCTCGCGATTGCAGTGGGCATCGCGTCCGGCTGCGGAGCCTCGGCCGCAAAAACTGTCAGCAGCAACACTGCCAATGCCGTAGCCGTTGTTGTCACCTCACCTACGAGCGGGAGCGTTATCGCCGCGGATAACGTCACGATCCGCGGCACCGTCACTCCAGCGAATGCAATCGTCCAGATACAGGGCAAACCCGCCGCGGTTGGCAATGGAGTCTTTACGGGTACTGCGGCGCTCCACGGCGGGACGACGACGATCGACGTGATCGGCAGTGCGCCCGGCGCGGCGCCTGACGCAACGAAGCTCGCGATCACGCGGCAGAGTGCCAAGGGCCAATCGAGAACGGTCACCACGCAGACCGTGACCGTTCCACAGACACAGCCGGTGCAACCTCCGGCCGATGAGGCAGAACGGGCCTTCTTCGCCCCCAGTGGCAACGTCAGCTGCGCGATTCAAGGAGATGGGGCCCGGTGCTCTGTCGCCACGGCCAACCTCACGTTCGTCCTTCCGCCCGGTGGTGGTGCTGCTTTCACGGTCCAGGAACTCCAGCTCTCTCGCGCGTCCGGCTATGAAGCTCCCTTCGGGAGCGAAGAGAGCAATGGGGCCGTTGTTTGCTCGATCCCTCCCTCAGACGTGCCGTCGGGTATTACCTGCCGCGACAGTGCCACAGGCCATGGCTTCGAGGCCAGCCGCGTCCCTTCTCGGCGAAAGACCTTCTAGCTCACCGACAAAACCGATCACTCGCGTCAACCCAAGCGTGCACCGTGGCTGCCCTCAGGTGGCATCGAGGATTCGTGCTCCGCGCGCCTCAGCTTGCGAGAGCGGCTGGGAGCTCGCGGAGCGTGGCGATTCGGGCCAGACCCGACGCCTGCCTCGCAGTCCGCGCCCGAGGCGATGCGCCTGACCGATCCAGCCAGATCCCGCGCAGACCCGCCGCCGCGGCCGCGTGCGCGTCGAGGTCGAGCCGGTCCCCCACGTGCGCTGCCCGCTCTGGCTCTACTCCGAGTTGCTCACAGGCCCGCTCGAAGATCGCCGCCTCCGGCTTTGCCACGCCCACCTCGCCCGAGGCCACCACCGTCCTGAAGTGCTCGGCCAAGCCGATCGCCGCCAACTTCGCACGCTGGGGCGCCCCCTCGCCATTTGTCACCACCCCAAGCGCGGGTTGCGGCCGCACCGCGGCCAGCCAGGCTAGAGCGGGGGCCGCGTCCTCAAAGGGACGCCACGCCGCGCGGTAGTAACTCAGATAGGCCTCAAACCACTCGTCCGCCGCTGCGTCTGAGACCCGCTTCCGCCCCAGTCCCGCGTACATGCCATGTACACGGCGTCGTCGTTGCTCCTGAAAGGAGCACTCCCCGCGCGTGTACTGGTCGTAGTGGAGCGCCTCCAGCCGCCGCCACTCCTCCTCCACTCGCTCGGGCTCCTGAAGCTCCCCTGACAGCCACTGCGCCAAGTGCGCCCGCAGTCCCGCGAGACGGGCCGCGTCGTGGTCCATCAACGTCCCATCCAGGTCGAATAGCACCGCGCGCAGCACGTCAAGCACCGTAGGGCAGCGAGCGGTCCCCGGACTCCTCGCTTGCCCCGCGCCGGTAGTTAGGAGCGGGTAACGCTCGCCATCGCGTGCGCCAGCGTGCTCGGCGTCTGTGGGCCGCGCAGCACCGAGCGGATCTGGCCCGATGAGTCCAACACGAACGTCGTCGGCAAGTCCGTCAAGCGGTAGTTATTGCCCACCGCGCCTTCAGCGTCCCGCAACACCGGGAAGGTCCAGGCGTGCTTGGCGATGAACGAGCGCGCCCCCGACAACCCGTCGCTCCAGTCCACCGCCACCAGGCGACCCTTGCCCGCGGGGCTGCTGGCGAAGTGCTCCAGCGCCCCGGCCTCGCGCGCGCACGGACCGCACCAGCTGGCCCAGAAGGTGATCAGCGTCGCGCGACCGTGCGCGTCGGCCAGCATGCTTCCCAGCGTCACCGCCGGCCCGGCCAGGTGTTCCTTCGGGAGCCCGGGTGCCCGCCGTCCCGTCGGCCCCGACTTGCTCGAGGACAGTCCGAACACGATCAGCGCCGCCAGCGCCGCCGCTAGCAGCGTCGATGTCAGCAGCAGGCCGCGACGGCTCATCGACCCCAGGCGCTCAGCGCGCCGCCAACAGCGGTACGTCGTGGGCGACGTCCGCGGGCTTGAAGCTCGCCGAGTAGACCGTCGTGCGCAGACCCTTCGCCGTGATCCCGTAGATCAACCCCGAGTGGTTGATGAACTGCGGCTGCTGCGCGTCGCGTTCGGAGCCCACCCCCCACGCCTGCCACACGCGCGCGAGTTCGTGCGCATTGCCGATCAAGTACTGCATCCGTCCAGTCATCTCGTGGTGAGCCAGGAAGCTCGCCACCGCCTTGGGCGTGTCGCCTTTTGGATCCACCGAGACCGCGATGATCTGGACCTTCGAAGCGACCTTCGGTCCCATCAGGTTCTGCGCCACACGTAGGTTCGAGGTGATCAACGGGCAGACATCGGGGCAGTTCGTGTAGAGGAACGTCACCAATACCGCCTTGCCGCGATAGGAGTTGAGGTTCACCGGCTTGCCCAAGTAGTTGTGCAGCACAATCGGTGGGGCCTGCGAAGGCGGCGAGAGCTGGGCTTCCGCGCGGTAGCCACCCGCGGGCGTGGACTTCGCCGTCTTTCCCCCGGCTCCACTCTTGGCGCCCGAGGAGCCCCCGACCGTCAGCAGCGCGACACCGCCCGCCACCACCACGATCACGAGCAGGGCCAGCAGGACTCGAGGATTCAAACCGCCGCGACGCATCGGGCAGCGAGCTTATCGACGCCGCCCCATCAGCGCGCCTGTTCCACGCCGTGGGGCTTCGCGTCGGCAAGAACCTGTGCAGACCTCCCCATGCGACGCACCTTGCAGAAAAACATGCTACTTTGCAGCGCGTTCGTGCCGAGTCCTTGACCTCATGGGGTCCGGGAGCGGGGGACCCAATGCAGCCGAGAGGCTGCGGGGGCGAATCGCCACACTTGTGGCGTAGCGTAATTCACGCGAGCCCGACAGCTAACCCCGTAGGCGCCAAGCAATGTGAGAAAGGACGCCTTTGCATGCCGGGATTCGTACGTGATCTTGCTGTGGCTACCCCCTGGGACGCCTCGCTGGAGCGCTCGCGCGCACGCCGCGCCCGCGCCACTCGTCCGCACAAGCGCAGCGCCTCCAAGCCACGCTTTGCGACCCAGAACCGCTCGTTCGACCCCTTCGGTCTCGGCTCACTGCTCAGGCACGATGACCCCCCCACGCGCCGTGACCTCGCCGCGGAAGAGCCGTGGGAGCTCTCGCTCGGACGCTCGCGCGCTCGTCGTCGCGCCGCCGAGCTGCGCTTTGTCCCCACCGGCTCGCGCGCCAAACGACTGTCCTTGGGCGCCCTCGCCGCGCTGAGCGCCGGCCCCGCCGCAGGCCTTGCCGCCGGTGGCGGTAGCGCCCTCGCCGCGACCGGCGTCGAACCCACGACCACCACCGAACACACGCTCACGATCAGCTCCGAAAGCCAAGGCCGCCAGGTGGAAATGCTCCAGGAAGCTCTGGGGATCGCCGCCGACGGCGTCTACGGCCCCGAAACCGAAGCCGCCGTGCGCTCGTTCCAGCGCGCGCACGGACTCACCGCCGACGGCATCGTGGGTGCCGCGACGATCGGCGCCCTGCGCTCGCAGAGCGCCGCGCATCAGCCCTCCTCTGGCGTCCGGCGTGACGCCGTGAACATCACCTCCGAAGGTGAAGAAGGCTCAAGCGGCAACCCGGTCTCGCGGCTGCAGAGTGCACTGGACCTGCCCACCGACGGAGACTTCGGGTCCGAAACCGAGGCCGCCGTCCGTCGCCTGCAGGCGCGTCACGGGTTGACCGTCAACGGCGTGGTTGGTCCTGCGACTTGGAGCGTGCTCGGGGTCTCCAGCGAGGAAACGCTGACCCCGCCAGCGTCCGCACTCGTGCACTCTGAGCACCATTCCTCCGGCCGGGCCACGGTCGCCGACACCGAAGGCAGCGAAAGCGAAGCAGCCGGCGGCGGCGATGCCGTGTCGCGACTGCAGAGCGCCCTGCACCTCAGCGCCGACGGCAATTTCGGTCCCGAAACCGAGTCCGCCGTGCGTCGCCTGCAGGCGCGTCACGGGTTGACCGTCGACGGCGTGGTTGGTCCTGCGACCTGGAGCGTGCTCGGGATCAACAGCCAGGAAACGCTGAACCCGCCCCACTCCGCGCTCAGCCACAGCAGCACCGGCAGCGAATCCTCGACCGGCTCCAGCAGCGTCGTCGCCCGGGTGATCTCAGCTGGCGATGAAATCGCCACGCGCCCATACGTCTATGGGGGCGGCCACGGCTCCTTCGAGTCCACGGGCTATGACTGCTCGGGCTCCGTCTCCTACGCGCTCCACGGGGGCGGGCTGCTCAGCGCGCCCGAGGACTCCTCCGAGCTCGAGTCCTATGGCGAAGCCGGCCCCGGGAAGTACATAACGATCTACGCCAACGCCGAACACGCCTTCATGGTGATCGACGGCAAACGCTTTGACACGATCGCCCAGCAGGAGACCGGGACCCGTTGGGCCAACTCCGTCGGCGACACCAGCGGCTATGTGGTGCGCCACCCCGACGGACTGTAGCCGCGGGCGAAGATGACACGCCCGGCCAGAGCCGGGCAACCGAACGGCACGAGCACGCTCGGCGCGGCCTTTGACCGCCGCGCCGAGCACATCCCCACAGAGCCGGGCGCTCCCCTCAAGGCGCGGAGGTCATTTCCGCTGCTTCGACCGCAGCCGCCAGCCGGCTAATCGAGACTTCGAGTGCGCCCGCGATCCGCCGGATCGTGTCCCAGCCCGGCGTCGCTTGACCCAGCTCGATTCGAGCCAGTGAGCCGATCGTGATGCCGGCCCGAAATGCGAGCGCTTCGCGGGTCAGCCCGCCATTCTCGCGCAGCGTGCGAAGGGCCGTCGCGAGCGCGGGGTCGGGTTTCGGGGAGCGCGGCATATTCAAAAACATGGCAGTCGCATGTCCGTCGGTCCATGCGTTTGACCACGTACTGTTTGACCGCGTACCGCCAACCGCATACGATCTGCGGCATGCAGGATTCGGATATTCGAACTATCGCCGTCCGCTTCTCCGGCGTCGAGCACCGTCTGTTGGACGATCTCGCGGCGGCTCAGGGCGTCGACGTCGAGACGCTGATCCGCGAAGCGCTGACCTTCGCGCCGATCGACGGTCCGGGAGCCGCAAGACATTTGCAGGTCGTGCGCAGCGAAGGCAACCACGCCGCGGCGGGCTGGGATCGAGACCGGGCAGTCCCCGGAAGCTAGTTCCCTTCCAAGGCGCGTCTGCCTCCGCTTAGCGGTCTGGCGCGCCGGGCGGGCGAGCCCAGGTGCCAGCACTTTCGCGACCGCGCATCTGGCATAAAGACGAGCCGGGAGGCGCAACCGATCGCCTTGCTGTTGCTGTGCCCGCATACGAACATATGTTCGCATCAGCGCTCCGCCCCGGCCATAGACAGAACGCCTCACTCCCGCGAGCCTTCCATCCCAAAACACGCCTAGCGTCTGAGCCTCCGAACCAGCTACGAAGGGGCGCCGAGCGATGCTTGCCCGAGCACATAGCTTCACGATCGACGGACTCCAGACTCGCCACGTAGTAGTGGAGGTCAACGTCCGCCGCGGCCTGCCGAGCTTCACGATCGTCGGCCTCGCCGATGCAGCCGTGCGCGAGGCGCGTGAGCGCGTGCGCACCGCAATCCTCAATTCGGGTTTCGATTTCCCCGCGAAGCGGATCACCGCGAACCTCGCTCCGAGCGACGTGCCCAAGGCAGGCGCGGCGCTCGATCTTTCGCTGGCCTGCGCGCTCCTGGCCGCGAGCGAGCAGCTCTCCCGCGAGCGTCTGGAGAGCCACGCGCTGCTCGGTGAGCTAGCGCTCGACGGGAGTGTGCGTCGATCCCGCGGCACCCTCGCGATCGCCCAGGCCACCCTGAACGCAGGTTTGAAGGGCCTGGTCCTGGCCGGTCCGAGCGCCCACGAGGCACAGCTGGTCCAGCGGCTCGAGGTGATGGTCGCGGACAGCTTGCGAAGCGCGGCGCGCGTACTCGCCGGCGATTCCGGTGACGCGCCCCCACCCCACCCGGCGCGAACGCCATCCCACGGATCCAGGCGCCGGGGAGATCTTCGCGACGTACGCGGCCAGCCGCACGCGGTTCGCGCACTCGTGATCGCCGCGGCCGGCGGCCACAACTGCCTGCTGAGCGGGGCGCCGGGGACAGGTAAGACGATGCTCGCCCAGCGAATGGGCTCGATCCTGCCGCCGCTCAGCCGGGCCGAAGCAATTGAAGTCACGCACATCCACAGCATCGCCGGGAGCAGCGGCGGCCAGCTCGCACGCGAGCGCCCACTGCGTGCGCCACACCATTCGGTCACGATGGCGGGCCTCGTCGGCGGAGCTGCGCCCGGTCGGGTGGGCGAGGCGGTCCTCGCCCACAACGGCGTCCTATTCCTGGACGAGTTCTCCGAGTTCTCTCGCACCGCGCTCGACGCGCTGCGCCAGCCGCTGGAGGACGGGCGGGTGTCGATCGTGCGAGCGCACCGCTCCTCGGTCTACCCCGCGCGCTTCATGCTGCTCGCCGCGACCAATCCATGCGCATGCGGTTACGCCGGCATCCCCGAGCTCTGCCGCTGCAGCGAGGCCGAACTCGGGCGCCATCGGCGCCGGTTGAGCGGACCGCTACTCGATCGCATTGACCTACTCGCGCAGTTCGAGCATCACGCCGCGCACGACATGGGCGCGGCGCCGGGAATCAGCTCGAGCACCGCGCGGGGGCAGGTACTGGACGCCCGCAAGCGACAGAACGCGAGGCTTCGTCAGGAGGGCGTGAACGTCAACGCGCAGATGGACGCATGCATGCTTCGGCGCCATGCGCGACCGCCGAGCGAGGGCGAGCGAATGCTGAAGACGGCGCGCGAGCGCGGGCTGCTCAGCGCACGCGGCCAGCATCGCGTACTGCGCGTGGCACGCACGATCGCCGACCTAGAGGGCAGCAGACGCATCACGGCACAGCACCTCGGGGAGGCGATCGCGATGCGCGGCGACGCGGGCGTGAGGCTTGCTCAGGCCGCGTGAGCGTGCGCGCTGGAACCGAGCTCAAAGCCGGGGTCGCGTGCGCCAGGTGCGTGCGCCGCAGCTGGCTGCTCGCGGAGCTAAGCGCCGTGCTCGACCGCAACTGTCGCGCGGACGGGCGCCTGTCTGAGCTGCTGGCACTGGAGGACAGCGAGTTGATCGGCGCGCTCGGCGGTCGTCGTCGCGCCGAGCTGAAACGGCGTCATCGCGGCTTTCGGGCGCAGGAGCTTGCGTCGGCGGACGGGATCGCTGCGATCTGCCACCACGACCACAGCTACCCGCGCGCGCTTCGACAGCGCGGCTCGCCCTGCCTGCTGCACGTGCAGGGCGGTCTGGGGCGACTGCGGATCCTCGCGAGTGAGCCGCTAGTTGCGATCCTCGGCACCAGTCGACCAACCGACTACGGACGGCGGATCGCACACAGCCTCGCCCGCGAGCTCTCGGCGAGCGGCGTCACGCTCGTTACCGAGCGCACGGCCGGAATCGCCTTTGCAGCCCAACAGGGCTCACTCGCGGTTGAAGGCGCCACGATCACGATCTCCGGCGATGGGCTGGGGGTGCCGGCGAGCAAGGAACGCCGCGACACATACGCGCGTCTGGCTGCTCGGGGATGTGCGGTGAGTGAGCTGCCGGCCAATGCCCGCGGTCGAGCTTGGGGCGTGGCAGCAGGCGTACGGATCGCGGCGGCACTCGGCGGCGTGACGGTGATCGTCGGGGCAGAGGACAGCCCGCGCGAGCTGCGAGGCGCGAGCATCGCGCGCGAGCTTGGCAGGCCGGTGATGGCGCTACCGGGTCCAGTCGACTCACGGGCCTCCACCGGCTGCCACGTGCTGCTGCGCGATGGAGCCCGCCTGGTGAGGGACGCCACCGACGTGCTGGACCTGCTTTACGGGGTCGATCACCTGCCAGCAGGGACACGGCCGCCCAGCGGGGCGCTGCCCAGCCTGGCACCGGAGCTGCGCGAGATCTTGGCGCAGGTCAGTGCGGGCCTAGACACTCCAGGCAAGCTCATGGCCGCTGTGGGCGGCGACGAGGCGGGCTCGCTATTTCACGCGCTAAGCGAACTCGAGCTGCTCGGCCTGCTGGGTCGAAGCGACGGCGGCAGATACGTGGCCGGCGAGACGGGTCGCCGGCGCGTCGCTGCGTTAGGCTTGGGCGGTCAGATGGAGTCCTGACGCGAGGCCAGAACCGACCTCCGAACCGCCCGTCGTTACACAAGGGCTAATGACCCCTTTCGCCGAAGTTGATCGCAGCGCTGCGCGAAAGGAGCTCGGAGCAGGTGGCACGGCTGAACAAACGCGAGATGGGAGCGATCTTCCTGGGCGGGGCGCTGGGCTCGCTGTTGCGGGTCTGGATCACGCACACGATCGCGCCCCCGGTCGCGAGCTGGCCCTGGGCGACGTTCATCATCAACGCGAGCGGCTGCTTTTTGCTGGCGCTGGTCGCGACGGGAGTGCGGGAACTCGAACCGGAATCCCCACACTGGCATCCGCTGGTGGGCACGGGCTTTTGCGGCGCCTACACCACGTTCTCGACGATGCAGCTCGAGCTACTGCAGATGCTCGATCACGGTCGGTATGGGCTGGCGCTCGGCTACGGCCTCGCGAGCGTGCTGGCCGGCTATCTGGCGATTCTCGCGGGCTCGGCGCTAGTGCGATGGCACCCGAGGCTACGCGCATGAATGCCTGGGTCTGGTTGGGCGTGGCACTGCTGGGAGGCGTGGGTGCGAACGCACGCTTTCTCGTGCACCTGCTGGTCTCCGGGCGCACCGGGGTCGAGTTCCCGTTCGGGACGCTGCTCGTGAACGCGAGTGGCTCGCTACTGCTCGGGCTGTTGGCGGGCCTGGCGCTCAGCGGAAACGCCCTGGTGCTGGCGGGCACGGCGACGCTCGGCTCCTACACCACCTTCTCTACCTGGATGCTCGACACGCACCGACTGGCCGAGCGGAGGCGCGGCGCGGTCGGCGATCGCCGTAGGACCGCCGCGGCTCTCAACGTGCTCGTCAGCCTGGCGCTTGGCCTTGGAGCGGTCGCGCTCGGACGAGCGATCGGGACCGGACTCTGAGATTCGCCTAGCGGGCGGCGAGGAGGACAGGCGTTATGGTCCGCGCCGAGATGGCCACACCTAGCGGCGAGCGAGCAGATCCACCCACGGCGAGCATCATGGATGGCGCTCGATTGGCGCGTGAAATCGTCGAGCACAGCGCCGAGGGAGCGGCGGCCTTCACGGAGCGGACCGGCAGCAAGCCCTGCCTGGCGACGGTGCTCGTGGGCGAGGACCCAGGATCAGTTACCTACATAAGGATGAAGCGAAACCGATGCGAGCAAGCAGGCGTCGCATCGCGCCACACGCCGCTCCCAGAGGAGACGACAACCGCGGAGTTGGTCGAGATCGTCACGGGGCTGTCTCACGACCCCGATGTGCACGGCATCCTGCTGCAGCACCCAGTGCCAAAGCAGATCAATGAGCGCGCCGCGTTTGAGGCGATCGCGCCGGCAAAGGATGTCGATGGCGTCACGATGCACTCCTTTGCGGCGATGGCCTTTGGTGAGCCGGGGTTCCTTTCCTGCACCCCCGGCGGGATCATGCGTTTGCTCGACGCTTACGAGGTTGACCCGCGCGCCAAGCATGCCGTTGTCTTGGGGCGTAGCCCGATCCTGGGTAAGCCCGTCGGGATGCTCCTACTCGCACGCGACGCGACCGTCACCTACTGCCACTCACGCACCACGGAACTGCCCTCGATCGTGCGCAGCGCCGACATCGTCATCGCCGCGGTTGGCAAACCCGAATTCGTCCGAGGAGACTGGCTCAAGCCCGGCGGGGTCGTCATCGATGCCGGAGCCAACCAGGGGAACGTGGGTGACGTCGCCTTTCGGGAGGCACTCGCACGGGCGGCGATGATCACCCCCGTGCCTGGGGGCGTAGGGCCGATGACGATTGCGATCCTGTTGGAGCAGACTGTCCGGGCTGCGACGCAGCAGTGTGGCTAACGACCAATCAGCGCTGTAGTGGTCCCCTCGTGTGCCGCCGGATTGGTCCTTGTTCGCTCCGAGCCTCATTGGGAGGATCCGGCGATCTATGAAGGTTTTTGTCGCAGGCGCGAGTGGCGCCGTTGGCACAGCGTTGGTAGGCGAGCTTGTCAAACGCGGTCACGAGGTCACAGGGCTTACCCGCACCGCATCAAAGCGGCCGCTGCTCGAGCGGCTCGGGGCAACCGCAGCCGTCGCTGACGCGCTCGATCGGGTGGGCATCACGGCGGCGGTACGCGATGCGGCGCCGGAGGGGGTGGTGAGTTTGCTGACCTCCCTCCCCCAGAACGGTCCCACGCGAATAAGCCATCTCGAGCCGACGAATCGGCTGCGGGAGGAAGGCACCCGCAATTTGCTCGCTGCCGCGATCGGGGCGGGGGCACGCCGGTTCGTCGGCGAGTCCATCGTGTTTATCTACGGCTACGGTGATCTGACACCGGGATCCGTGTCTGAGTCCCAGCCACCGGGCAAAGAGCGCCAGCCGGGCCTCCAGCGCGCGATCGACGCGATCGTCTCATCCGAGCGCCAGGTTCAAGACGCCACCGAGCAAGGACTCATCGAGGGCATCCGCTTGCGCTTTGGTTTGTACCAGGGCGTCGGCGCCCCCAGCAGTCGCTACATGTTCCAGATGGCGCGCCGACGGATGTTGCCGGTGATCGGTGATGGGCGAGCATTGCACCCTTGGATCGAGCTCACGGATGCCGCGCGTGCGGTGGCTGATGCGCTCGACCGTGCCGAGCCGGGCTCCGTGTTCAACGTCGTCGACGACGAGCCGGTTGAGTTCCGAGACTACGCCGCCGCGCTGGCGCGCCTCGCCGGGGCAAAGCCGCCCCTCAGAGTGCCCTATCCGCTCGCGCGGCTCGCGATTCCCTACGGGGCCATGTTCTTGTCGCGACCTCGTTTGCCCGTGTCGAACGAGCGGCTCAAGCGCGAACTCGGTTGGCGAGCGCAGTTCCCGACCTACCGAGAGGCGCTCGCGCCGCTGGCGCGGGTGGCAGAGAGCTACAGCGCGGCCTCTGGAGCAGTGTCGACGACGTAGACCGAGTCAAGGGACTATGCGCGACGTGGCGCTAGCGCTTGCCGGGACGACCGGGTTTGCGGGGTTGGGGGTGAAGCTGGGAGTCGATGAAGGCGTCTGCCTCCTCGTTGCCGAGGAAGGGGGTCAGCCAAAGGTGGGCGATCTGGCCGAGCATCGAGGCCAGTTTGGGCTTCGCTCGCTCTCGGCTACGCAGGTAGATGATCTCGAAGACTCCCGAAATGATTGCTTCCATTGCGAGACGCGATGGTGGGTTCTCCTGGGTTCGGTAGACGAGCCCTTCCTGGAGAAAGAACATAAACGCCGTGTGGCTGTCCTCGATCCGCTGGACGGCCCGAGGGCCGACGGCATAGGCCTCGACAAAGCCGACGTGTGCGACCAGAGGGTTCTCTTGCAGCAGTTGCACAAGAGCGCGTCCGCCCTCCCAGCTGCGCCGTGGCCAGCCCTCGGCGGCGAAGAACGCTTTACCCGTGACATCCATCACCTGTTGGAAGCCGAGTGCGTGCACGGCTATAAAGGCCTCCTGCTTGTCTGAGAACAAGCGGTAGAAGACTCGACCATCGATGCGAGCGAGCCTGGTTATGTCGGCGACGGTCGTGGCCGTGTAGCCCCTCTCCTCGGCCAGCCGTGCAGCGGCATACAAGATCCTCAAACGATGGTTTTCAGCGATCTCCTCCTCGGAGACGCGCGGCCGACCGGGCGGAAACACGCTTGGCATCTCTTGGATCGGGCCGTCGGGCAAGTGCGGCGAGCGCGCCGGCTCTACGCCTGGCGCCAGCGCTTGCCAGCGCCGCTCGCTAGCCGGGCGCTCGTACGCCCCGACCCATCCGAGCAGCTCCTCCGCGATCTTCGAGATAGCCTCACCCCGGCGCAGTCTCGTGGCGAGGATGCGGTAAACGCTGCCCACGAGAACCTCTCCCGGCAAATCGACTAGGCGGTTGTCCGACGGGACTGTCTTCTGGACGCTCGCGATAGAGCTCGCGAGTTGGGCGACTCCTTGATCGCGGGCCTGCAACGCCTCTGGGCCGCCCGCCATCGACTCTGCCATTAGGAATCGGGCTCGGGTCGAGCTCTTGCTTGCGTACGCGACGAGCGCCTGAACTACGACACGCGCTGGGTCTTGCTCTCGGTCGGTATCCAGCGCCTCCTTGGCGTGGTCCAGCAACTCACTCGACACATCATCGATCGCTGCCTTGAACGCATCGTCGCGATCGGCGAAATAGTCGTAGAAGGTCGGGCGAGACACGCCGGCCCCGGCGATGATCGCGCTAACGCTCGCACTGGCATAGCCGCCACGGTTGACGGCCTCCACCACCCCGCTCAGCAGGCGTTCGCGCTGTGTGCTCTTACGTCCGTTCTGCATCGCGAGGTCGGCCGAGCCGAGTGCACCACGCTATCCGAGCGGGAAGCGTCGTGGGTCCTTCGTCGTCAACCTGCGCCGTGCCGCGGTCGACGCAAGTTATCCACCCCTCCCGGCACAGTGCTGCCCCATTTCTGACTCGTATTACTAGTCCTGAAGGGCCACCGCGGGAGAGACCCCCGCGACCAGATACCCAGGGATCGCGATGATCACCAGCGCCGCTGCAGTGACAATCGCCAGGCTGACGAGGGCCGAGAGGAAGGCGAGCGCGTAGACGACCGGAAAGTTGATGATGTTTGCAAGCGCCCGGTCGAGGAGCCGCTGTCCGCATAGGCCGAAGATCGCGCCCGTAAGGCAGCCGACGGCCAGTAGCAGCACGCTCTCGAGCAGGATCGTGCGCCACAGTTCAGCTCTGGGAAAGCCCTCGAGCTTCAGCTTCGCCAGCCGCGGGCGCCGCTGCCAGACCATGCTGCCGATCGCGGCCGCGATCGCGAGCACCGCCACCACCAGGCTCAGCGTGGCGATCTGCGTCAGGCGCTCCAGTCCCTGGCGACTGAGCGCGTTCTGTTCATCCGCGTGCGCATGGGCGCTCTGACCAGTGCGCTTCCATAGCCAAGTCGCGAATTTGCCGGACAGCCGGCAAGACCCCTCGTGGCTAGGGCAATGGGCTGACAGATCGCCAGGCCGAGGGTGGTCGTTGTGTAGTTGACCCCAGCGGGCAAGCGCAGGTCAAGCCCGATCAGCGGCGATGGCGCGGTGCCTTCGCTCGTGGTGAGGTTGAAGCCGAAGCTGATTGTTGTCGGCAAACCGAGGCGGTTCGGGGCTAAAGCCGGCGTGCAGGCTGGCCTGCTCGGTGAGCGCTTTGGCGGCGGCCGGCGCGAGCACGAACAGCAAGACAGTCGAGAGCGCCACCAGTGCCGGAGCGCTTGCCATCCGGGCCCACGTCCTCGACGTCAAGCGGACAACTGGCCGTTGACGTGGACCGTGACGGCGTCGTTTGAGCGCTGGACGGCACCGGTGAAGCTGAGACCTGAGCCGCGTGCGCGGCTATAGCGACCGGTGCCGCGGCTTATCGACATGGTGCCGGAGAAGGTGGCGACAGCGCCCGACGGTCGGTAGCTCGCGCTGGCAGAGCCCGTCAGCGAGCCGCCGCTGGGATAGATGTTAACTTCCGCGGTGACGCAGTTCGTCGAGACGACGTTGACGTGGATATAGATCGTCCCGGAGATCGTCCCGCTGGCAACTCCCTTCTCATTGAGCGTGAAGCCCTGGTGGCTGGTGAGCTTCAGGCGACCAGTGTCGTTTAGCGTGAGTGCCCTCGCCGGGTGTGCAACGGCCGCCTCAGATACCGCTACACCAAGGAAAGCTACGGCAGGCAGCGCGAGGACGAGTACAGCCATGAACATGCGCGCACGGGCAAGCAGCGAGGATCTGACGCGAGCTTGTCGCCGCGAAGCCAAGCAATGATCAAGACGATACTCCACTTGGCTCCTCCCTCACGGCCTGCCGCTAGCCGATTAATAAACGTTTTCGCGCAGCCTACGGGGCGGTCCAGTGCGCTTCAACAGGCAACGGTCAAGTGCAGACCTAGGCATCTCCACGACCTACCTCCTCCGCCCCTCGCCGAGACGACGTACACGACGCTGCCGTCCCCGTTGATGCCGATCACGGCGCCCTGCAATTCGGGCTATGCCCAAGTAGTCACACGAGAATTTGCCGCCATCGTGGACGATCGCGCACTGCGAGACCCAGGACTGTCAGCGCCTCAGAATCGCGGCGTTTGGATTGCCTTGGCTGATTGAGCGGACGTATCCCGCCGCCCCCCAAACCGCCTCCTCCGCCGCGAGTACTCCGCAAGGCACTCCTCAAACGCCGCCCTCCCGAAATCGGGCCAAAGCTCATCGCGAAACACAAGCTCGGAATAGGCGGTCTGCCACAGTAGAAAGTTAGAAAGGCGCTGCTCGCCACTGGTGCGGATGAGCAAATCCGGATCGTGCATGCCGGGCGCGTTTACGAGCGCGGCAAATTCCTCCTCGCCGCCGCCGCGGTAGCGCTCGGCCGCGCGCAGAATCTGATCGCGGCCGCCGTAGTCGAAGGCGACGAACACCCGAATGCCGTCGTTGTCGCCCGTCAGCGCTTCCGCGTCCTCCATCGCCCCGGTTAGCTCCGTACCCGCACGATCCCTTCGTCCAATGAACCCGACGCGCACTTCCTGACGATGAAGCCCCGGCGTCTCCGCTCGTATCCGCCTCGCCAGCATTGCCAGCAGCTCTCGGACCTCCTCGTCAGGCCTCGTCCAATTCTCGGTAGAGAATGCATAGAGCGTGAGCTCGGCAATCCCGAGTTCGATTGCGTCCCTAATCCTGGCCACTACATTGTCCGCGGCCGCTTCGTGGCCCTCCGCAATCGAGAGCGCCTGCGCCTGCGCCCACCTCGCATTTCCGTCGCTAACGATCGCGACGCGTCGCACCCGTCCGGCGTCACCTATTTCGCGCGCCTTCGGCTCAAGTGGGGTGGGTGTCGTTCCGGTCGCGTGCATGCTCGTCCGATGATCGCGCAGAGTGTGAGAGCTCATCCCACAAACTTCTACATCTTGACCGTTCGAAAGACGAACTGGCGCGAGATGTTTCTAACCCTTGACTTAGCTTGGCGCACCCCGACCAGGAGAATCCACTACCGGAGTACCGCAAGGGAGTCGGCCTGCCTCTGTGTAGGCGGTACGCCGGTCAACCTCGTGCCAGCCCAGACACCAAGCAGAGCCAGGACTGTGTCAGCCCGGACCTCTCGCGAAGATCGACTGCTCCCGCGCCCTGACAAGCGCGCCCGCATCATCTCGGCCGCCGAGCGTCTGCTTGCGAGGCGTGGCAGCGAGGCCGTCACGATCGACGCTGTGACCGCGGCCGCACGCGTCTCACCCTCCGCCTTCAGTGCGATTTTCGCCGATCGCACCGATCTCCTCTTGGCCGTCTTCGATGAGCTGACCGACAGCGCCGGCGCCGCGATGATCGCCGCTTATCAAACTGACGAGCGCTGGATCGATGGGGTGCGCGCAGCGCTGCGTCAGCTGCTGCGGTTCTTCGATGAGGAGCCCCGACTCGCCCGCTTCATGCTCGTCGAGTCCCTCGCCACCGCTGAACCGCCTCTCTTGAAGCGCAGAGAGCGCGCGCTCTCGGAGCTCGCCCGAGCACTGGATGCCGGGCGTCCTGTGGCCGGCGCCGAGCTCTCCCTAGCGCCGTTTGGTGCAGAGGCGGTGGTCGGGACCGCGGCCGCGATCCTCCATGGTCGTCTGCAAGAGGACCCGGTGCCTAACCTCTCGGAGCTTTGCGGGTCGCTGATGGGTGTGATCGCGCTCCCATACCTTGGAGTCGCCGCGGCCCGCGGTGAGCTTTCCCGTCCAGAGGGCGGCGATGCCCGGCCGGAACCAAAACTTCCGCTCGTCGCTGCAGACGCCGCGGGACGCCGAGGCCTACGCGCGACGTTTCGAACTCTCGAGGTGCTGCGTGCGATCGCTCAAAGTCCTGACCTGAGCAACCGCAGGGTGGCCGCCGCGGCCGGCATCTCAGACGAGGGGCAGGCCTCACGTCTACTGGCTCGACTGCGCCGGGTGGGCCTGATCGAGAGCGGCGAGCCGCCGCCCGGCAGCCGGGGCAGCAAATCTTGGCGAGTGACGCCGGCCGGCCGCGAGCTGCTGGATGAGATCGGCTGACCCCATCCTCCCTCAAGCCCGGCGCGGCGGACAACGGATGACCGTCGCAGCGGTGCTCTTGGTTCCATCGGCGAAGACGAGGCGGGCCGCGAGTTTCCAGCCACCGCGGGGGCAGCTCTCAGGCAAACCGATTCCCTGCGGGTGGTAGGCGATGCTGCGTCCATGGCCGCGTTCGTAGTAGGTCAGAGCTCCACCGAGCGTCGCCGAGATCGCCCTTAGCGCAAGGTTTGGTCCGCCGGGAAGACCCGGCACTTCGGGCACTGAGATCTGAAGTCGCCCTGGCAGCAGCACCGCCGTCAGGATGATGCGCGCCGAGACGGGGAAGTCGCCGCTGGCGAGGACAACCAGGTGGAGATACCCGTCTGTCGACGGGGCGGCAAACGATTCCAGAGCGATTTTCTCGGTCACGACGATCGGGCCGAACGCGACGGCTGCCATCGCGTGGCCGCCGCCGACCCGCGAGTTTGTCGGGCAGACCGTCGATCCCACCAACTCGAGCGCCTGTGGATCGCAGGCGGCGAGCCCCAGCCCGCTGGTCGCCAGTCCGAGATCGCTCGGAAAGCGCAGTTCAATCACCGATACCGGCGCCGGCGCTGTCAACGCCGGCGAGTCGATCATGAGCCCGAGCGTCACCGTCGTGGGCGCGCCTAGTCGCTTGGGCGTGAATGCGGCGGCGAGGATTGCGCGCGGCCCGCTGTCAGCCCGCACTCCGGTTCTCGCGTTGGCAGCTTGGGCGCATGCTGAGGCCACTACAGCCGCCAGCAGAACGCTCGCGGCGCCAAGCCGCCTCAGTAGTGCAGCGTTCCTTCCGTTTGCACGAGCAGGCCGTAGGTGCGTCGATAGAACACGCCATAGAGTTTGCCCCCGCCGTGGGCGTGCGAATAGCGGCCGCTGCCGCCGTCGATCGTCATCGTCCCGGTGAAGCTCGGACTCGAACTCGTTGGGCTGGACAGCCTTCCCGTGCCACGCGCGTTGATCGTGCCGGCGTGACCGTAGATCGTGATCTGCGCCGAGACGGTCGGGTTGCCGTTGTAGACGAAGCGCACCTTGACGCTGCCCGGGATCGTCCCCTTCGCGGGGCCTTCGTCGATCAACACCGAACCAGAGCTCTTGATCAGCCGCAGTCGCCCCTCGTCTTTGACGCTCGTGGTGTGTGCTGCCGCGCTCGCCGTCGGCCCTACAAGCGCAAGCGACGAGGGCACGACCAAGGCGAGTAGCGGCACGAGCAGCCCCAAGAGGCGCCCCGGCCCGCGTGTCGCCGATTGCCGGCGCAGGCACCGCCCGGCGCGACTCATATGACGGCTTGGCTGTGGTCACGCCCGCTCTCCACGAATCCATTCTAATCCCTCCCAACGAGCTCGCGCGGACCCTGCGCGCTTGCTCCACTGCTCGGCATAAACGCCCGAACCGCCTTTGCTGTACGCCAGCTGCGCATGATGGCCAAGGCAGGCCACACCGTGGGCGAGAGCTCTCGGCGTACCTGCGCCGAGAGTCGCTGCGCGTCTGCTTCGCGTGCGCCCGGATGGGTTGTGTAGTAGGCGACCACGCCGGCGAGGGTCATCGTATGGTGATCCGCGTCGGGGGCTTCGCGCGTGCGCGCCAGCGCCTCCCGCGTCAGCGCGACGAGACTCTCTGCGAACTCCTGGCGACTCTCGAACAGATCGATGAAGCCCGTCTCCCCCCGCGCCCCATCGGCGCTTTGATCGACCAGGCTGTCAAGCGCCGTGATGACCCCGCCGATCGCCAGATAGGTCGCGTCGATTCGCACCGCGTCGGCTGGGGTCGTGCTGGGGCGCGCGGCCGTCGCGATCAGTGCATGGACGGCTAGTACCGAGGAGGCGCAGCCCCCGACATACTCCCGCCAGCCCAGTCCGCTCTGACGTGCCCCCTCGAGCGCCCATTGCTCGAGTTGATGCTTGCCGAGGGCAGGCGCTGCATGCAGGCGCGTCTGGGCCTGCGCGCAACGCAGCGCAGATCCGCGCGCGGTCTCGCTCACAGCCTCGGACGCCGGGAGAGCGGCAAAGTTCGTGCCGGTACATCTAGACAGCGCGCGCATGTATGGCCAATCGCCACCCTCCTGTGCCGCGGTCGGGTGCTGACTCGGCCGGGGCGTCTCGAGCGCCGCGGTGAACGGGGCGAACAGGCGCCTGCCCTCAGCGATCGGGTCCTCAGTCGACCGCTCCGTTCGACCGTCCAGGTAATCGAACAGCAGCTCGAGGGCGACGATCGCCCGTACCACGGTCTTGCGTCGAGCCGCCGGCGCCAGAGTGCCGAGTGTCGCGGCCACCTCTGCGTTGAAACGCTCATCGGACAGCTTGTGCACCGCCAGGCCGCGCAGTGCACGGTCGTCGATTGCCTCCGCTGAGGCCTGCCAGTAAGCGAGGTCGCGCTGCACCGTAGGTGCGACGGTGGGCCAGAAGCGAACATTCGCGATCGCAAGCGCGCGCAGCACGCCGCTGGTCTGCGAGGCAGGCGTCTCGACATGGGTGCTCCCACCGTACATCGACGCCTCGCCGCTACTCCTCCGCCAAGGCCAGCGCGGGGGAGACCCGAGAAGCGAGCCACGCGGGAACCGCCACGATTGCGAGCGCCGCAGCGAGTACGAGCACAAAGATCTCAACCGGTCGCGCGCTTGCGCCCACGCTGGCCACCGGGAAGCCGGTGACGTGACGCAGATATGCGTCGATGACGAACTGTCCATAAACACCGGCGAGCGCCCCGGTGACACAACCGGCGCCGAGCATCAGCGCAGCTTCGACCAGCAGGATGCGTCTCAGCCGCCCTGACGGCGCCCCGGAAAGCCGCAATGCCGCGAGCGCCGTGCGGCGCTGGTTGATGCTCGATGCCAGCGCGGCGGCGAGCGCCATGATCGCCGCGAGTACGAGCAGCGTGGAGATGATCCCCAACTGGCCCAGCCCTTCGCTTGTGAGCGCATCGATCCTCGCCTCGCGCGTCGCCGTGGTCGCCACTTCGACGCCGCTTGAAGCCGGCAGCGCTCGCACGATCTCATCGTGCAGCCGCGTCGGGGTAATCCCCGGGGTGGGGCGCACCGCCAGCGCGCTGGGCGCGACCGTGCCCCAAGCGTCGGCGAAATCCGGCGTGGAGATGAACACGACTCCTGGGCTCCAGGCCAGGTTGGTTGTCAGGGCCGCGACCCGATAGGTCCTATTCCCGGCAGGAGTCGGCAAGCTGATCGAGTCGCCCGGACGCGTGCGATGTTCTGCTGCGATCTGTTGGGAGATCGCGATCCAGCCGCCCTGTTCGAGGCGACCTGCGGCCTTTTCGCCGGCGTGCGCGCCGCCGAGCGTCTGACTGTCAAGCACGCTGTCCGCGCCCTGGGCAGGCCTCGCGATTACCCACACGCGCCTGTGACCGAGCGTCATGAACGCACCCTGGAAGCGCTGCACCGACGCGACACCGTCAAGGCCGGCGATTAGCTGCGCTTCACCGCCGCCGGCCAGTTCACCGGTGGCCTGGTTGTCACCCGGTTCGCTGACCCAGATCGGAGCATCGGCGGCATAGCTGCGGGCAAAACCGTGAATCCCACTCAGTAGATCTGAGCGCGCGCCGCCGAGCGCGACGCTGCCGAACAGCGCAACGGCGCCCGTCGCGGCCAGCGCGATCGAGCGGAGCGTCGTCGCACGCACGCCGCTTAGCGCGATGGCCAGCGTGCTCGCCCGCGGTAGACGCTCGCTGAGCGCGCGGGCGCCGGTGAGCACCGCGGCGAACATCAGCGGCACCGCGAGCACCGTCGCCAGCGCCAGGGCCACGGCGGCGATCAGCGCTCTGGAAGGCGCCGCAGCATAGAGCGCAGAGCTCAGCGCGAGGAGCAGCAGTGCCCCGAGGAGCAGCAGGCGCTGACCGCGGCGCCCAAACGCGTTGCCCGCCACGCCGCGATGGATGTAGATCGCATCGCGCGCTCGCCCGCGGCGCAGATCCAACAACGGCACGCAAGAGGCCAGACAGGTCACGAGCACCCCACCGAGTGCCGCGATCAGCACGGTGCCCATTGGAATGACCGTTTGGCCGCTCACTACGAAGGCCTCGCGCAGATATCCCGTGGACTGGTGAAAGACCCAGCGCGAGAGCAGGTAGCCGACGGCCAGACCGACCGCCGTCGCGGCCACCCCGAGGCACAAGGCCTGAAAGGCTGCAAGCTGCACGATCGCGCTTCGCCTAGTGCCCGACAGTCGCAGGTCGGCGATCGCCTGACGGCGCTCGGGCACCGTCAGCAGAATCGCGTTGAAGGCGAGCAACAGGCCCAACAGCGCGCCGATGATCGCAAACAGTGCGCTGGCCTGCCCGCTTGGCCGCAGAGCCTGGTTCAGCAGCGACACGTCCTGTTCGCTCGAGCTGACGATCAGCCGCCTGCCGGCCAGTCGCTGTAGGCCCTGCACGACCGACGCTCGCTCTCCCGGCGTGCTCTGGACGAGGATCCGGGTGACCTTGCCCGGGGTACCGAGTAGGCGCTGCATAGTCGCCAATTGCATGACCCCAACCTGCGCGCCGGCGAGCACGCCGACGCTTTCCTTACCGAGGGTCGCGCTGACGCGCATCCGTCGCCTGATGCCTCTGGCTAGCAGCGTCACGCTCGCATGCGCAGCACCCACCCGCGAGATCCCGAGCGCTTGGGCGCTGGCTTGAGTGAGCGCAATCGTTTCCGCCTCCAGAGCCTGCAGCGGCAGCGTTCGACCGAGGCCGTTGAGCACACCAAGGCTCACGTCGGTTCCCGCTACATACACGCTCGTGCGCCGACCGCCCGGTCCAACGATCTGAATCGAGCGTTCAAGCAGCGGCGCGGCCCGGCGCACACCGGACAGCCCCTCGACTCGTCCGAGCAGACCTTCGGGGAAACCCTGCGGTGCGCGGGCGTGAAGTTGCAGGTCGGCGGGGCCGATCACGGCGCGAAGCACCTGGCGCGTCGAGCCGGCGATGCTGCCCTGGGCGATGCCGGAGGCGAGCACGAGCGCCACGGCCGCGGCGATGCCTACGCCGGCAAGCAGCTCCTGCATCCCATGCGCGCGCAGACGTCGACGATAGAAGTAGACGAGCGCCGCCAGTCGCAACAGACGGCGTGTGCGAAGCCCGGCGCCGCGAGCACCGTTCATCCTGCTCTCGCCGCGTCTTGGGTCTCGGCCTGCACGCGACCATCACGCAGGTTGATCACGCGGTCGGCGCTCGCCGCGGCTTCTGCGTCGTGGGTTACCAGTAGTACGCCCGCGCCCTGCTCGCGGGCGATTGCGCCGAGCAGTGCGACGATCTCCTCAGAGCGCTGGCTGTCGAGGTTGGCCGTCGGCTCGTCGGCGAGGATCAGCTTCGGGCGCCCGGCAAGCGCACGGGCGACTGCCACCCGCTGGCGCTCTCCGCCGGAGAGCTGCTCAGGCGTGCGTTGGGCATGCTGGTCCATGCCGACGCGCATGAGCCACTGCATCGCCTGCTCGCGCGCCTGGGAGAGACCGACGCCACCGAGCAGCAGCTTCGTCGCCGCGTTCTCCAGCGCCGAGACGCGCGCCATCAGGTGTGCACCCTGGGAGATCAGCCCAACGTCTGCCAGGCGATACTGTGCCGCGTCCTGCTCGCTGAAGCCAGCAAGGTCGCGGCCTTCGTATAAGACGGCGCCCGCGTCTGCGCGAAGCGCGGCCGCGGCAAGCAGCAGCAGCGTCGTCTTGCCCGATCCGCTCGGGCCCTGCACCGCGAGCATCTCTCCAGCCGACAGGGAAAGGCTCACGCCGTCGATCGCATGCACGTCCTCGCCAACGCTGCTGTAACGCTTTACCGCCTGCTGAAGTTCGAGCATGCTTGAAGGGCTATACGCTGCGGGCCCGCAGCGCAACCACCGGCGCCAGGGGGGCGGCGCTCGGCCCGCGCAGCTGCCCGTCGCTTAGCGTCAGTGCCCTGTGGACGCCGGCGAGCTCGGCCGGGTCGGCGGTGCTCAAAAGCACGGCAATGCCCTCGCCAGCAAGCGAGCGCAGGAGCGCGAGGATCTCGTCGCGGTCTGAGAGTTCCACGCCTGCCACCGGCTCGTCGATTACGAGCAGTGCAGGAGAGAGGCACAGAGCCCGCGCCAGTGCGACCCTCATGCTCTCCCCCGGGCCGAGCTCTGAGACCCCGCGCGTAGTGCAGTGCTCGGCCGCCACGCGTTCAAGCGCTGCCCGCGCCCTCTCGCGGGCGACTCCAACCGATACGCCTCGCGCTAGCAGCGGCGCGGAGACCTGCTCGAGCACTCCCTGCTCTTCACGAGAGCGAAGAGATCTGTGTACATAGCCAATCCCCACACCCAGGGTGCTTTCGGCGTTCTCTGCCAGGTCGCGTCCTTCAAAGAGCACCGTGCCGGAATCGGGGTCCTGAATGCCCGCAGCGATCCGCAGCAGCATCGTGCGCCCCGAGCGTCGCGTCCCGTAGACCGCCACCAGTTCGCCATTAGCCAGCTCCAGCGAGACATCTTTGAGAACGACCTGCTCGCGTCGGCCCTCGCGGTAGCGCTTGTTGACGTTCTCGAGGGCCAGCAGACTCATTGCGGATGTTGCTGTGCCTGGGCCTCGCTCGCCGCAAGCGTCTTTAGCTGCGCTCTGGCGTACTGAACCCACCGCAGTCTGGCGGCGATCGTGAGTCGCGTCTCCTCGCCGATCAGGCGTGCCACCAAGCGCGTCGTCCCCGGCCCCTCAGAGCCGGCCGGGGGCGCGGCAGCGACCTCGGTGAGGCACGCCTGCTCGTAATCATCGAGAACTTCAAGCGCCCTGCGTGGCGCCTTGGCCAGCGCCCCGACCTGTGCCATCAGCACTCGCTGGCGGCGGCGCTCCTCGCCGATCTGACCGACCAGCCACTCGGCGTGCTCCGCCACTCCGGCGTCGGTTGCGCGATAGCGCCGTCGCGAGGTCGGCGTCGTGCGCGTGTCGAACGCATCCTCAATCAGGCCGCGGTCGCGAAGCGTCGCTAGGGCCGTGTAGATGTGCGAAACACTGGAGAGTGACAGCGCTCCGTCGTAGGTTCGTTCGAAACGGCGGGCGAGCTCGTACGCGTAACTCGGTCGTTCGATTATCAGCCCGAGTAGCGCCCAGTTGACCGACGAATGCATCGGCGTTGGGGCGTGCTCACGCACACTACCGCTCCCTGCACCCATGTCGGCAGACTAGCGCACTTGCTTGCCAATGAATCCGCGTAGGAAGTCCACCGGATTCGTTTGCAAGGGCTGCGGCACGAGGAGTCTCCTGCGGCATAGCGTGCTGCAAAGTGCTCACGCGCCACCGGCCCCACCTCACCCTCGCAGCGCCAAGCTCCTGCTCTGTCGCGCCCCATGAACCGGGGCGAAGCTCAGCCTGACCTTCGCCTTTGTGTGCCGCCGCTTGCTGACACGTAGCCTCAGCGTCAGCGTTTCCCGACCCTTTGAGGATTTCGAGGAGCTGCGCAGGCCCTTGCCCGAGACTTTCAGTCTTCCCGCGCCGGGAACGACGACGCTCAGCGTGAGTACGCCGCCCTTCAGGCGCTTGGACATGACGGAGATGGCATTTGAGCACCCCAGCACTTCGATCGGCGTGCTCTGATGGATCACTGCTCCGTTCTGAGCGGTGAACGCTGTGGGCATCTGAAGCTTCTGACCGCAGAAGCTGCCGTTGGCCGACTTGGGCAGGTTTGCCGCAAGCGCCGAGTAGGGGCCCTGAGGCAAGTTCAGGTCGAAGCTCGTGATGGGAACGTCGGGGACCTGCTTGAAGGTTGAGCTTGTGATCCCCGCCTTGCTGATGAAGGTCGTGCCCACCAGTTCGACGGTCACGCCGTAGCCCTGCAGCACGATGATCAGGCTGGGGAACGCTTCGCCGCCGTGGCTGACGAAGTAGGCGGGGCCTGTGAGGGGCACGGGTAGCACCGGGGTGATCGCCGTGGCCTTGCCGACGAGCGACTCTTTGGGGCATCTGGCGGGGTTTTCTTCAAAGACCTTGGCCAGGCAGGCTTTCTGCAGCGTGGTCAGGCGCGAGGGCAGTTGGATCGGCAGGTCGACCTTGACGCTTGCGATATTCGCCTGGGATGTCGCCTGGTTTGAGCCTAGGGGCGTGGTTGGGTAGAGGATCTTCGCGTCGAGGCTCGCACCGTTTGCTTTGGTTGACCGCGCGGCGGTTGAGACTTTGAAGTCGGGCTTGAAGGTAAGGCTTCGACAGGAGCCGACCTGAAAGTGGCTGTCGATCGGCGCCGTGGCGCCTTCGATGCTCGTGGCGATGCCGGCGAAGACCTGGGCTTCGCAGTTGGTCGGGTTGATCATGAAGCCTGGCTTGTCGACCACGGCGTTGATCGCCCGCAGGTCGGTGGGGACGCCGTTGAGGATCGAGGGAAGCGGGTCTGTGGTGATCGTCAGCTGCGCGCTGTGGCGGTCGACGGCGATCGCAGCCCTAACTACGACGGTGCCCAGGTTGAACGGTCCGGCGATCACCGGCACGGCGATCGATAGGCCGTAAGGAGCGCCCTTGTAGCCGCCGGTCAGGAAGATCGGCGCCGGAGCTTGGCCCGGTTCGGGGATCACCAGCGGCGCTGAGCCTGGGCCAGCCTCGACGGTCGTGTGCCCGATCTGCGAGGCGGCCGAGCAGGTGCCTGCCGCAGCTTGGGGTTCTTGACAGAGCGGGACCTTTGAGATCATCCCCAAGAGACCCTGTGGCGTCTTGAACTGCAGGGTGGAGATGCGCTGCTGGCCGTCGGGCCGCGTAAGCAGCAGCGAGAAGTTGGTGAAACCGCCGGCTTGGTCTGTGGTCGAGCCGGCACTCAGCGTTGGGGCGAAGGGCAGGGCTCCACTCGGACAGGGGCCCCCGCCGACGCCGGCGTTGATTTGGAACACGCTGCTTGGGAAGGCGTCCGCCACCGAAGGAGTGCTCCACGGGGTGAAGTCAGAGCTCGTCTGGTAGGAGCCACATCTCGGCGGGGTGTAAAGGGCCGCCTGGGCACCGCCAGAGAAGGACAGCTTGAAATTCGTGAATGGCAGCTCGGGCGTTTCTTTGAAGGTCGTGACGACGCGGCCGGTTGCTTCGTCGAGATGCACGTCGCCGACGAGCTTGAGGTTGACGCCTTCACCTGAGGCGGCGACGAGCAGTTTTAGGTTCGGCGGGTTTGAGTCAAGGACATAGACGTTTCCTTCGAGCTTGTGTGGCAACAGCGGCGTTTCGATCTGGTCGGTGCCGACCTTCGAGGCGTTCGGACATGAAGGTTCGCCTTCGGTGCCGAGCGCCGACTGGACCTGAGAGCAGGTCGCAAGGCCGCGCGCTTGGCCGGGGTTGATCGCCACGCCTTCGGGCAGGGTGACGGTCGTGTCCTTGATGTTTGCCGTGGCGAGACCTTCGACGGTTGAGAGGCCTTCTTGAGGGACCTTGACTTCGACGGTCAGGCCAGCTGGGGTTTCGGCCTGGGTCGTGTCGGGAGCGACGGTAATTGTCGGACTGAAGCCGAGATGGTCACAGCCGGTGACGCCAGCAGGGATGCCTGAGTTTTGGTGGGAGTCGAAACTGACTTCGGAGATCGGCGCCTCGAGACCTTCTTGCGCCCATGGATCGGATAGTGCGGTAAACGTCTGCGGGCCTTCGCACGCTGTGGGGAGGGTGAGGAAGGGAACGCGAGCAATGTGCGAGGGGAGGTCGTACTGCGTGAAGGCGCCTTCTTCATCGCTTCCCTGTCGCTGGTAATCGTGACTCGGATCGCCCGGCACGCCCCAAACCGTGATCGTGTTGAAGGTGATGTGGCGTTGGGGAATATTGTTGATCACCGCCGAGATGCCATAGTCGCTACCGCTGCGCACTCTGGTGTTGATACGGGTGCCGGTCCCCTGAAGGGAAAATGCGAGCTGTGCCGGGACCCCCGGTGGCGGCACCATGTTGTACACGGGGAATTGCAGCGCGAGCAAAAAGCGCTGGCCGAGTTCTTCGATCGACGGGCGTTCGTTTTGGGGATAAGTGAAGGCATCCGGTCCGGCTAGCACGACTCGGTTGACGCCGACCTGACTGTCGGAAGGACAACTTTCGGAGTTGAGCTGTGCCGGCGTGCAACGCGGCACCGCGGTGGGGTTTCCGACTACGCCGCGGGGAAGATTGACCGTGACGTCGCGCGCTTCCCCCGCTGGCTCCTCCCCCGAGTTGTTCAGCGCCAAGGAAGTGGTCAGCGAGTACGGATGCGAGCCGGCCTGCGCGTCAAGCGTGCCGTTAGCGTTCGAGAGCCAGCTATCAATACGCTGAAAGCCGAAGCTGGTTGGTCCAGCGTCGTAGTTTATCTCGCTGGTGGCATTCGCCGTGGCCTGCGAGCCCCCGCCGGAGACCTCAACTTCATTGGTTGCCAACCCCGAGGCGCCTGCTGACACGTCCACCGCAATCGCCAGCCACTCCATTTCGCCCGGTGGTATCGACGGCAATCCGCTTTCGTCGGTCGTACAAGAGACGACCGCGCCGAGGTTGCAGTTCCACTGCCGGCCCGTGCCGAGACCACCCTCGATTTCCGAGTTAACGAACGGTTCGTTCACGTAGCCTGCTTCGGTAGCGGTCAAGCCGGCCGGTAGCGTGTCGGTCACGCTTACAGGCCCGCTGCTCCCAGCCTTGCCAACGTTATAAATCGCAAGGACTATGTAACCTTTCTGGTCTGGGGTCAGATGCGAAGGGAAGACGACGGGGTTCACCTCCCATCCAGGCGCCGGCGTTACATTTGCCGCGGCTGCACTAGACGTGAAGAAGCTACCTGCGCACAGCGCGAGAGCACTCACAACGACAGCGCAGCACCGTACGCACCTAGGGATTAGGTTTGTCATCGTCGCCCTCCCGCGTTCCGACGGCGCGGAGCGCGCGTTGCGGCCCGCTTTGTCTTGCAACGGACAGGCTTGGCCTTCGCCTGCCTTGCCGACTTTTTTCCGGTGCCCTTATGCTTGACTTGTTTCGTGCATTTCTTCGGCTTCTTTTTCTTGGGCTTCGGTTTGCTCACAGGATTAGGTGCCGGCGGAAAATTCCCGACGCCGCTGAACGTTGTGCTGGCGGGAGTGGAGAAGACCGGCGGAACGGCTGGAGCGCCTTGGCAGCCAGAACCAGTGCATTGCGGCTGCGCAGATGCTTCCACGGCGCCAACCCGCGCGTCGTAGATGTCGTTGTATTCGTTCTGATCGGAGGGAGTCAGCCGTTCGCGAGTCATCAGGAACACGTCGTCGCCGCTGGCGCTTGCGTCGATGAAATATGAGGGCTTTGGGCTCACACCGCCCGAGAGCAGATAGATGCATCCTTCGGCTTCGCGACAGCTGCCTGCGCCGTCGCGCTCCCACTCGTAAACATTCAGCCTGCCGTTCCCAGCTCGTGGAACCAGCGACTCAACGCTCTCGAAGAACACGCGATCCCCACTCTCGGAGATCACGTGCAGCTGATAGGTGTTGTGCTTGCTCAGCGCGAACACCGCCGACAGGCCGCTGACAGGTGGCTCGCCCGACCGGTTGCACGACACGCACGAGAGTCGGCCGCTCGGCGCGTCGTAGACGAATACCTCTCGCTCCGGTTGCCCGGTTTCGCGACTGGTGTTGTCGTAACCCGTGAGGCTCTGCCGAGACATAAACACGAGGGTCTGGCCCGACGGGGTGGACTGCGCAGTGCGATAACCGATATCGGCCTGCCACGGGTCGGTGTTGCCGTTGCCGTAGGCCGCGTCGGTTGATTCTTCGGACGAGGAGCCGAGCGTTCCAATGAACACGGTAGCGCCGTCGTGAAGCAGGTATAGATTGGGCTTGTTCGCCGTAGCTCCCTGCGCGAGAGCGGATTCGGCGACGAAATAGACGTATTCGAGGTCCTCGCTCGCGCCGGCGATCCCCAGCACGTGCCCGGCGGGAGCGAGGTCTATCGTCAGCCCCGTGCTCAGGTCATCCTTGTAGAGGTCGCCGCCCTTCATGTAGAGAACCGACGACCCATCGGTCGACGCCGTCAGGTATGTGGCATCTTCGGCGATCAGCGAGGTACTGGTGCTGTTTTCGCGCACATACAGCGAGCCCGTGTCCATGTCCGTCCAGAAGATGCGATCGCCGTCCGAGGAGATCACATGCTCGAAGTTCGCCGGCGATTCAGGTTCGTCCACGACCGCGCCGAAGGTCGCGTCCGGCGCTGGGGCACCGCCGGGGAGCAGATTGACCGTCTGCAACGAGCCGGCGGTGTACTCGTACAAGTTGTTGGCCCGAGCACCGGGATCGACTGCGGGACTTGCCAGTGCGTCGTTGGCCTCGAACAGGAGGTGGGTGAAGTCAGCCGAGGCGCCCGCATAGAGTTGGCCCAACGAGCTGTCGGTCACACTGTTGTCGTAGGCTCTGACAGCGCCGAATTCGCCCGCGGAGCGGTTGGGTGGCGTGACGGTCGACAGCGGGCGGTAGCTTTCGTCGGTGTTGTTGCGGAGGTAAAGATCGGGGTATCCACCCGTCACGCCGGCCCCCAGCGGTTCGTCAGAGAGCAGGAGGCCGTCTTCGAGATTTCGCGCGAACGCCCAATAGGTCGGCGACTGATAGCCAGGCGGCTGAATGTTGCTCTGTGTCCAGCCACCACCTGACTGGCGTGTCGCGAGAAACTGGTTCCCTATGCCCTCGCCCTGGCTGCCGTTGCCGTTGGTGGTCGGGGAGCCGACGTAAGCGAGCGCCCCACCATCGTCCGCAGCCACCGACGGGTATTGAGTGAAGACCGTGCTGGCACCTTCAAAGCCGCCGGCGCCCTCCGGCCTATACGGTTCGGCGCCCTCCGTGTTGGTTGGCGTGACAAGTTCGTACCCGCGGTCGTCAGGCAGTCCGGGCAAGCTGAGCGAATGCGTCTTGAGCGAGACATCGTCGCCGAAGTTCAATCCCCGCGGCTGTATGGCCACAAAGCGGAAGTGGTAGATGGTGTCGGGCTGCAACCCTTCGAGGCGCGCACGCACGCTGACGGGCGTCGCTGCGGCGCCAGCGCTGACAGGTGGCGTGGTCGAGCCGTAGGCAGTCGTTTCGCCGTATTCGACGACATACGTGGTCCGTTCACCATCTGGGTCGATCCGAGCGCTGAGTGCCGCGCTGCTCGAGCCGACTTCGAGGAAAGACTCGTCGGCGACTATTGAGCCTGTGGTAAATGTGACGTCTGGTCCGTCGGACGCGCCCGAGGTGTTTTCGGCGACGAAGCGAAAGTGATAAGTCGTGTGCTGCTGAAGGCCCGCCACGTGCGCCGCGACCGCTTCGAACGCTTCGCTGGCTTCCATTTCGACCACAGGCGTGCTCGAGCCATAGGCGGTCGTCTCGCCGTATTCGACATGGTATTTCGTTATTTCGCCAGTCGGGTTGATTTCGGCATCGAGGCTCGCGCTGTCAGGGCCGACTTCGAGCGCGTGCTCGCTAGCGATCATCGGTCCGGCTGTTGTAAACGCTTCTTGTTCGCCGCTGACGGTTCCGTTTACTCCACTAGCCACGAGGCGGTAAAAGTACGTGGTGCCCCCGTTTAGCCCCGTTATTTGCGCCGTAACCGCGACCGGGGTACTGCCGCTGTACGGGGTCGGCTGCGCGCACGTGGCGCTCTGCGTGAGCGCTCCTGCTTCGGTGCCATATTCGAAGTGACAACTAGTGACTTCCGTGCCCGCTGGTTCGACACTGCCGTGGAGCGTGGCGTCGGTGCTGGTCACGCCCGTAGCAGCTCCAGTGCTGGCGCTGGCCACGGCAATGCCGGGGCCGAAGATCTCAACTACGCCTACGTTGGCGGCGTAGACATCGCCGCTCGCGTGGTTGACGGCCACTCCAAAAGAGCGGCTCAGAGCGCCGGCTCCCGATGATCCGGTGGTTCCCAGGCGCACCGGAGGTTCGGCCGTGCCGTCGTACTGGTCAATCTGGCTTTCGCCGTCGATGAACACTTCACCGCTGGTCGGATCGACCGCGAGTGTCCTGCCGCGAGTGTCGACGAGTTCTCCGCTGGCCGTCAGGGAGCCGAACTGCAGCGCGTCAAACTTTGTGACCCCGCCCGAGAAGCTCGCTGCGTAAACATCGCCGCTGCCATCGGCAGCGACGTTGCAGACTCCCGACGCGCCCCCAATCGAGCCGTCTTCCTCGGTATTTGTGACGGGATTGGTGACGGGCCCATAGCGCCTGATGGTTTCCGGGTAGACGCCGACGTAGACCTCGCCCGACGGGTCAACGGCTACGCCACACATTTCACCGCCGGTGAGTTCGCCGAGAAGGGCGCCGCTGGCGGCGTAGATGCGCACACCCTGTGCGTTGGCAACGTAAATGTCGCCGGCGTCCGGACCGCTGGAGTCATCGACGGCGATCTCCTCTTCCGCGGCGCTCGCGCTGCCGACGCTATCGATCACATTCGTGCCCGAGCTTGAGAAGTCGGCCGGTTCGCCGGCAGCGTCGAACTTGTAGACGCGCCCGCCGTCGGAACGGTCCAGCACGAACACGTCGCCGCTGCCCTGATCGACGGTGACGCCGATGGCTTCGCCGAAGCTGCCCGAGCCTACGCCACCGGGGCCGAAGGAGGTGCCGGTGTAAGGGTGGGTGATGGCGGCCTGGGCGGATGTGACCGCGCTCAAGACGAGGACGGTTAGCAGGCCGACGAGGAGGGTGATTCGAGCGATCGCTCCTGGCGCGGCGTGCATACCCGCGACGTGCTTCTTAATTGCGACGTGCTTCTGGGAGGGTGAAGGTGCCCGCGAGACGTCGCGTGGCTCGCGATCGTTGGCGGGCGTTGACGGACGTGAGATTCCCTGTGATCCAACTAGGTGCATTACTTCCCTCCCTCCACTGCTTCCGCCGCGAGCCCTGAGTGCGCTGCCGGAGGCAGGCGATCCTCGCGCGAGCGGTCAAATAAACATTGCCAAGCACGCTACAGCATTTCTTTTGCGAAAGTCAAACCCGAACCGTCGTGGGCCGAACATGCGGGGTAAAACCAGGAGCCGGCGTGGGCCTTGTAGGCAAATCGTGGGCGAACTCAGTGGCATCGGAGCGCTCTGAGGATGTCTGGGTAGCGCTCGATCGATTCGGGACGGGCGGCCCCAAATAAACACGGCGACGCCTGCGAGACGACAGCGGATCGGGGCTGGGCCTGACGCGCGACGGCCTCGACGCGCGCGAGCCCCGACAACCCTGTATCTCTCCCACCACACCAGTCATGTTCCTCGCCACGACGGGGAGCTGTAAGTCAAGAGTTAGAAGGCCTCACCCGCGCGACTGCCGCTCGGCGTTCGGGCCGAGGTTGAGACGGGCGCGTGGGGCAGCCGAGCGACGTCGCGCCCGGTCAGCACGTCGTCGGCGGTCAGCCGTCCTGTGCCCATGTCTTCATCTGCGCAGCTCGACCCACATACGTAATGACCCCGAGCCGCAAAGATCGGCCAGCGAGTGTGGTGGGAGCGCCTTCCAAACAGCCAGGCGGATCAGCCAAGCGCCGAGGCGAGATCGCGCGCCGGCACACGAACGGCGTGTGGCAGCGTGATCGTCAGATATCCGTCGTGCTCGATGATTCGCCGGGCGTCGATAATCGTGACGCCGATTACGTCCCCGTTCTCGTCGTAGCGCACCGCGTGGCCCTCTGGCGTGAGCGCACCATTCGAAGCCACGCTCGTGTCCCCGCGACCTAGGTATAGAACGTCGCCGTCGGCGTCGTAGTGGCCGCGGTTGAAGGTGATGTCATCGATCGTGATGTTCATGGCTTCCATCCTTCGGGAGTGCGCCCGTGTCCGTATCCGAACGCGGTCACGATCCGTGCCGGCTCATCCTCGAAGTCTACGACGACCATCAGCCACTCGGTGGGTCCCACTCCGCGCTTGAAATAGCGCTCTCGCTCGGGCCAGCGCTCCGGTTCGCGGTGATCCGGCAGCTCCAACACCTGCAAGACGGACGCCAGATGTGGCTCCAGCTCGGCGTGGCCGCTCGCCGGATTCAGGATGTGCAGGAGCCAGGTGTCCTGAAACAGGACGACGCGAGTGCCGTCCGGCGTCCGCGCCTCGCCCAAGATCGGTCGTTCAGGCGAGCCGGATGATCCGCCTTCAGGCAAGGTCGCCGCACGTCCGATCAACGAGACTTGACACGGACGCGAGGCTACCTCCGTCTTCGGACCCCGAGCGCGACCGGGCCGCGTCAACACAGCGACGAGCAGCTCGTTCTCGGTAACGGCCCATCGAGCCCAACAGAGTCCCACGGTCGCTAGCGTGCTCGCCATGCCGTCCCTTTCGGAGCGCACCGCGGCGTTCATCGCCCGCCATCCGAAGAGAACGTCCGCGTAGGTCGCGGCGACCCGGCCCATCCGCTGCGGGAACGCGTCGCGCTCGAGAACGAGCAGCATCAGCGAATCGAGCTGCTCGGAATCCTCCGGAAGCTCATACCGGACGGGGTCGGCGAGCGCGCGGGCGGCATCGTCGCCGTGAAGGCCGGCCTCGCGCATCTCGGCCAGCACCCTGTCGGATCGCGGTCCGTAGGAGGTCATCGGCAGGCCCGATTATCGCTTGCTCTGCGGCGCGGGATCAGGGGCAGTGCGGCACGGGTCCGGGTCGTTCGACGGGCCTCGTCCCGCGACCAGAGACCTGGTCGGGCCGTGCGCCGTCAGCGCCGCCGAGCGCACCGCCCCGACTCGAGGGTCTCAGGCACCTTCTGGCTGTCAGTCTCAACGTTCGCAGCCTACGATCGTTCTGTTCGCGATGGCAAGATCGGGGTGTTGCCGGCGTGGAATGCGTGACGGGCGTGCGACCAGCCCCAACCCGGCGTGGCCGCCCACGCTCTGCCGCGTGGGCGGTCGCACTGCAATCGCCTCGCGGACAGCGCGAAGACCGCACCGCACCGACGCACACGAAACCCTGATCCCGGAGCCAATCCCCGCGCCCCAGGCCGCCCCCAGCCCCCACGAGCATCCACCAAGAACCTAATCGGGACGGCAGAATTTGAATCTACGACCCTTGCCTGGGCGCCGCGTCAGGGAGGAACGTGCTCAAGTAGCCGCAACGACAACCGCATAGCCGTTGCCCTCGAAGGACTCCAGTGCATGCCGACGCGCCCGACTCCCGATCAGCTGCGGCTCCTGCCCGCTCGGCGCGATGTCGATCGCAAGCTCGATCCCAAGCGCATCAGAGATGCGCAGCAGCATCGGAAACGTCGGATTGTGCTCCCCGCTCTCCAGCCGCGCGACGGCCGGCTGGCTCATCTTCAGGCGCTTGGCGAGCGCGGTCTGACTGAGCTCGTGCTCTGCACGGTAGGCGATCACCTTGACGGCCACCGCACGCGCAAGCGCGGTGCGCTCCCACTCCCGGCGGTACTCGGGGTCGGCGTCGAGATGCGCGGCGAGAACATCCTCGTGGGTCGG
This sequence comes from uncultured Solirubrobacteraceae bacterium, assembly GCA_963697725.1. Taxonomy (GTDB): domain Bacteria; phylum Actinomycetota; class Thermoleophilia; order Solirubrobacterales; family Solirubrobacteraceae; genus Palsa-744. Next base: position 1,423,164 of record OY969096.1, on the reverse strand, counting down.
AAGATCGGACAGCTTCATCCGGATCAATATATCAAACTTGTAATAGCGATAGCTCTCGTCACGGATCGATCTCGCCGAGCCGCCTTGGCCGCGCTGACGACGGCATCGAACCCGGCCTTGTCCTTCTGAGCCTCCGGGCCGACGGCGCCGATCACGAAGACGTCGCCGATCCGTTCGTAGATGAACCGCCACGCGTTGCGCCCGGCGCGAGGGCGCAGCACGCAGCGCGCCACCCGGATCCCCGTGACCATGCTCGAGTGCGAAACGACAGCGTCGGCCACCGGACGCGCCCGCGCTCGGTGAACGCTCGTTTGGTACCCACAGGTGGTACCCACGGACGCCCCGCGCACGACCACTCCACCCCTAAACGCACAAAAGCCCCGGATTCCGGGGCTTTTGCGAAAGCGGATGAAGGGATTCGAACCCTCGACCTTCGCCATGGCAAGGCGACGCTCTAGCCAGCTGAGCTACATCCGCGGGAAGCGCCATTCTAGCCTTAGGCAAGGGGGCGCGTCAGGAGCCCATCGGCAGGGCCTGAATTGACCCTTAGCCCTTGAAGGTGGAGCGCCCGGCGTCGCCGAAGGGCTCGTCGCGCTCGCGCACCGCCTCGCGGAAGCCGCTTTCGGCGGCGCGCTGCTGAAAGCCATAGCCCTCGGCGGTGTGGCGCGCGATGCCGTCGAAGACGGTGCCAAGCACCTGGGTGGCGTGCAGACCCTGAGAGTAGAGCGACTGATTCACGAGCAGCTTCATCATCATCAGCTGGTTCAGCGGCATCTGCGCGATCCTCTGCGCCAACGCCTCGGCGCGCTCGTCGAGTCGCTCGGCGGGCGGGGCCTCGATCGCGAGCCCCCACTCCACGGCCTCGGCGCCGGATAGCGAGTCGCCCGTGAACAGCAGGCGCTTGGCCCGCTGAGCGCCGACGCGATGCGTCCACAGCGAGGTCGTAGGTGAACCCCAGACGCGGGCGGGCGGGTAGCCAATCTTGGCCTGCTCGGCAATCACGAGCAGATCCGAGCACGGCGCCATGTCGGTGCCGCCGGCGACGCAGAAGCCGTGCACCTTGCAGATCACGGGCTTGCCGCAGTGAAACAGCGACATGAAGCCCTGCACGTTGCGGCTCATCATCGCGTAGTCGACCATCGGGTCCCAGGTGGCGCGAGGGTCGTGGTTCGCGGCCATCACCGCGGGGTCAATGGGCGAGCCCGGCGGCGGACCAGCCACCGATGAACCCGCCCCCGTCGCGCCGGTAGCGCCCGCTCCCTCGGTAGCATCCGTCCCCTCGACGACACCCATACCCTCGGCGCTTTCAACCAGGTCGTAGCCGCCGCAGAAGCCGGGCCCCGCGCCGGCCAGCAGCAGCACATGCACCGCGGGGTCGAGGTCCGCTCGACGTACGCACTCGACCAGCTCGGCGATCAGGCGCGGCGTGATCCCGTTCCCGCGCTCGGGCCGATTCAGCGTCAGCCGCGCGATGCGCTCGTCCACCTCATAGAGCACGATCGGTTGCTCGCCCATGCGCGCGATGCTATCCGGATGGAATACTCACGCGATGCCGAGCAACCGCTTCTACTCGCGACTCTCGATGAGGATGCCGGACTCATGGCTGAAGGCGACAGGCAAGCTGAACGTGCCGGTCTATCGACTCAGTCGCGGGCGGCTGATGAACAAGGTGGGAACCGGCCCCGTGCTGCTGCTGACCTCGACGGGCCGGCGCTCGGGGCAGAAGCGCACGGCTCCAGTGCTCTACCTGCGGGACGGAGAGAGCTACGTGGTCGTCGGCTCCAACGCGGGCAACGTGCGCGCGCCCGCCTGGTCCTACAACTTGAAGGCGAATCCCGACGCCGAGATCGAGATCCGCGGGAAGCGCCAGGCCGTTCATGCACACGTCGCCGAGGGCCAAGAGCGCGCGGAGCTATGGCGCAAGGTGAACCAGATGTACGAGGGCTTCGACGACTACGACGCGAATACCGCGCGCGACATCGCGGTGTTCGTACTCGATCCGCGTTGAGCCCACAGACTACGAGCTAGGAGTGAACATGAGCACCTCTACCGAGCAGCTGATCGGCGGCGTCGACTTCGTGGCGCTGCCGACGCACGACGTCGCGGCCTCCGCGGCGTTCTACGGCGAGACCCTGGGCTTGACGCGCTCGGTCTACATACCCGAGCGCAACTACGCCGAGTTTGAGACCGGCAACCTGACGCTGAGCGTGATCGACGCCGAGAAGATGGGCCTCGAGCACCATCCGCAGCAAACGCACATCGCGCTGCACGTCGAGGACGTCGAGCAGGCGCGCAAGACACTCGAAGCCCGCGGCGTGGAGTTCAGCGGCGAGATCCTCGACACCGGCGTCTGTCACATGGCGTTCTTCGAGGACCCCGAAGGCAACCGGTTCATGCTCCACCACCGTTACGCGCCTCGCCAGACCGAAGGCTGAGCCTGCCCGCAAACGGCCCGCGATCGACTAGCCTGAAAAACATGTTCTTCGCGCGCAAACACACAGAGATGGTCGACGCCTCCTCGGCCCTGCCGGGCCGCGAGACCGAGATGCCGGTGCCGGACAAGCACGACGTCCTGGGCACGCCGCTGAAGGGTCCGTTCCCCGAGGGCGTCGACACCGCGATCTTCGGCATGGGCTGCTTCTGGGGCGCGGAGCGGATCTTCTGGGAAGCACCCGGCGTCTACACGACCGCCGCGGGCTACGCGGGTGGCTTCACGCCGAACCCCACCTACGAGGAGGTCTGCAGCGGGCGCACCGGCCACACCGAGGCCGTGCTCGTCGCCTTCCGAGTCGAGCAGGCCAGCTTCGAGGACATGCTGAAGCTCTTCTGGGAGGGCCACGACCCGACCCAGGTCATGCGCCAGGGCAACGATATGGGATCGCAATACCGCTCGGCGCTGTACTGGCACGACGAGGCTCAACGCGCAGCGGCGGAGGCTTCACGCGAGTCCTACCAGGCGAAGCTGAAGCAGGAGGGCTACGGCGAGATCGCGACCGAAATCGCCAAGGCGGGCCCGTTCTACTACGCCGAGGACTACCACCAGCAGTACCTGTCCAAGAACCCCGGCGGATACTGTCCGAACCACAGTACGGGCGTCTCCTGCCCGATCGGGTTGGGCGTGCCGTCGTCTGCGAGTGACAACGGCTGACGGCGACCCGCGGTCTCGAAGTCCCAGCGACCGTCTGTCAACTGCTCGACGCGCAGCAGCGGCATGAGCACGTAGGTCCCGTCGCCGTTGCGGGCGAACTGGACCTCGGCGAACAGATCGCGGATCACGTTCCGCATTGCCGCCAGATTCGGTGCGGCCCCGACACCCTCGCCGACTGCGCGCTTCAGGGTCGCGAGATGCTGGAGCAGCACGGCTTCGGCGTCGGTAGAGACTCCCTCCTGCTCGATGCTGTCCACCCGACTCTGCGCCTGCCGCAAAGCCTCCTGCGCGCCGTCGCACTCTGACGTCAGCCGGGCCTCGCGCTTGCCGTACTGACGAGCATCGATGTCGCCAGCGTCGAAGGCTCGCTCCGTCGCGATCACCGCCCGTTCGATCTTCGCCGACTCGGCCTTGGCGTGCTCGACCGCTTCCCTCGCCACGGTCAGCGCCTCCCCGGCGCGCTCGGCGATGCGTTGGCGTGTGCCGTCGAAGTCGATGTAGTGGTCAAGTAGCGCCCCCAGCAGCGGCCGGTCGATGCGCTCACGCCGAATCGAAGCCTGAGAGCACGAGCTCGGGTCGGCGATCCGCCCAGCGCAGACGTAGCGATCGCGCTCGACGCCCTTCCGGGCCTTGCGCGGGAGCATCGCCGCGCCGCACGAGCAGCGCAGGAGGCCACCTGTCAGCAGGTGCGGACTATTGGGGGTACGGCCAGCGGTCTTTCCTCTGCGCCGACCCCGCTCGGGCGTAATCGTGCGGCGATTGCGGATCGCCTCGACCCGCTGCCACAACTCCGCCTCGATGATCGCCTCATGCTGCCCCTCAGCGAAGGTGTCTCCGTTCTTGATCTGGCCGCGATAGATCGGCTGGGAAAGCACGCGCGAGATTGAGGACTGCTGCCAGGCGCCGCCAGTCGGCCCAGGGACGCCCTCGGCGTTCAGTACCCGGACGATCGCACGCTGACCGACACCGCTCGCGTAGTCGGCGAATATGCGGCGTACGACAGCGGCGCGGGCGACGTCGATGGCGAGCGCCTTGTCCTCCCAGCGATAGCCGTAAGGCGCGTTACCGCCAGCCACAAGCCCCGCGCGGACACGTCCCGCCCGCGCGAGCTTCACCCGCTGGCCGATCTTCCGTTTCTCGTCTTGGGCGACCGCTGCGCGCACGTCGCTTGCCAGATCGAACGTGACGGGCTCGGGCCGGTCGAACTCGTACACCGCAACGCCCGCCGCCTCGAATCTCGCCACCGCTTCGGCGTAGATGAGTCGGTCGCGGCTCAGCCGGTCAAGGTCGCGCAGAATCAGCACGTCAAGCTCGCCTGCCTCGACCGCAGCGAACAGCGCCCGCAGACCGGGCCGCTCCCGGTCGTCACCCTGCCGCCCGCCGTCGTCGTACAGCTCGACCAGCTCCCATCCCTCGGCAGCGGCGCGCTCGCGGATGCGGTCGCGGTCCTCGCCGATGTTCCACCCGTGGCGCTGCTGCTCGACAGTCGAGACGCGGACGTAGCCTGCTGCTCTCATTCGGTTGTCCTCTCAGTGCGGGTCGCTGAAGGCCGCCCCCGGGTCTTACCCACGACTAGCGTCGGCCGCGCGGGGAACTACGAGTCCCTTACTTACCTTCCGCTTTGAGTCGTTGTCCTTCGCGGATGGCTTCGACTTCGGATTCGACTTCCTTTGCCTTGGCTTCGTGGTTCTTTTCTTCTTCGAGGGTCAGTTCACCGCGAGCTCGTCGCTTGTATTCCCTTTCCTGCGCTTCCTGTTCGGGCCGATGGGTCCGCTCGTATTCTTCGCCCTTCTCGACTTCAGCCACGACCGCTTCCGCTTCCCGCTTGCACCTCGGGAACGGCTCGCATTCGGGCTTGGCCTTGGCTTTAGGCTTGGCCGGGGCTTTGACCGCAGCGTGAGCTTTGGGCTTGGCCGTTGTGGTAGCTGTGGGCGTAGATGTTGAAGCGCAGCCGGTCAGCAAGCACGCCGCAAGGATTACGGCGGCACTGGTCTTCGGGGGCATCAGGACTCGACCTCCTGGTGTCTTTTGTCCCGGCGCCCTACGCGGGGCGCCGTCTCGGGAACACGATTGGGCTGTAGAAACTAACACGGTTGGGCTGCAACGTGTCCGACCGTGCCCACACGCGACCCGCTCATCGTCGGCCTCGGAAACGCCATCCGCGACCTGCGAGACGAGCTACATATCTCTCAGGAGCAACTCGCCCTCGACTCCGGTGTCCATCGGAACTACATCGGCGGGATCGAGCGCGCGGAGCGCCGGCCAACGCTCGCCACCGTCGCACGCCTAGCGACGACGCTCGGCGTAACGCCCGCCGAGCTCATAGCTAGAGCCGAACGCGCGTAGTTTCGCTAGACCTCAGCGAAAGTCTCGGTTCACAGCCTCTCCCCTACTGCATTACTGCACACCTGCATTACTGCCTGATCCCCTGCCTGCCAATCCCTGAGGTTGAGCAGGAGGGACCCCTGCCGCTTAGGAGCGAGGTCCCTCCGATCGCTTGCCATACCCGTCGGTATCGCAATCGGGACGATCCCTCTCGGCGCTCGCCTGGAGCCGTCGCGGCACCAAATAGCCGCTACTGCACCGCGCCTCAATCGAGGTACTAACCCTGCCGGCCACTCTCAAAGCGGTGGCCGCCACATTCACCCTTTGTGAACCCTGGGCTCCCTGCCATTGGCACGGGCGGACGGGTTCGGGCTGGCTACCCCTATAGGTGACGGCCCTGGCGGGGTATGGGCCTGCGCTCGATCGCTGAGCGCGCGCGGGGCTCTAGCAACTCAAGCCACGACCACCCCTGAGGCGCATACGGGTCGCCGCTCGAAGGGGTGGTGGTTGCCATAGTCGCCCAGCGCTGAGCGCCAGGGCTTGGAGAGGCTTGCGGCCGACGGTGATTCAGTCGGCGACGGAGACATTCGACGCGTTGGATCGCTTCAGCACGCCACCAATTTTGCGCTCGCCCTCGGACGTCTTGAACGTGAAAGAGCCCCGGCATTATGTGGCCGGGGCTCTTTCAGAAAGCGCGTGCTGAAGGCGCCAACTCGTCAATCCCTACGGCTCGAAGTAAACCACGGCCAGGTGACAACAGACCGTCTTCGACGCCGCCGATACTGCCCCTCGATGCCCGTTCTCGAGATCGCCGCCGCAGAGACGACGCCCTATGCCTGCCGGGCTTGCGGCGCTGAAGACGTGCCGATCGAGCGCATGACCAAGAGCACCAAGCGCGGCCGCATGGTGGTCTATCGGGAGTGCCTGTCCTGCTCGAACGCCCGCAAGCGGCGTGCCGAGCAAGAACGCGCCGCCGCTCCGCGGACCGAGGACGGCACGGTGATCGAGCCGGTGACGGCCAGCGACCCAGCGCCAGCGCGCCTGCTCGTCGATTTGCTGCGCGAAGATCGCGACCGCTGGGGGATTCCCTTCAGCGTGGCGTGGGCCGAGGCCGTGACGTTCGTTCTCGGCCGTCTCAGCGCCGCCGAGCGGCAATCCTGGCGCGAGGTCTTCGAGGACACGCAGGATGCCTGGCAGGCCGCGTGGAGCGACGCGCCGGGGCCGGGTGCAAGCATCAGGGCCGAGCTCATCGAAGTGCTGCGCGGGCCTGCATAGTGGCTCAGGTTCAGCAGGCGAAGTGTTCGGCTCTACACCGCTTTATCACCGCGTTGAGCCGAACGATGTCGGCGCGCGTCTTGGCCGTCGCCTGGGCGGCTGTTGCCTGTGCGTTCGAGGGGGCCACCGCATCTTTCGATCGACGCGCCTTGCCGAATTGCATCAGGGCTGAGCGTTCGGCTTCCGTGTCGTGCGTGAGGGCCGCGTGAACCCCGGCAAAGGCCGGCGGCGGGACTAGCCGTCTGAGTTCCCCGACAGACGTCCGGAGCAGCGCATCGGCGTGCGCTAGGTCCTCTGGGTGGGACTGGGGATGGGTGAACGGTGCGAGGATCTTGCCGAGTGCCAGCCGATAGGTTTCGACGCGCTGAGCGGTGCTGTACTCCGCCGGTGTTAGTTGAGCGGACGTCGAGCTACTGCTGCTACCACAGCCGCCCAAGAGCACGATCAACGCGAGCACGATCGGCAGCCCGGCTAGCACGTTCCGACGCCGCCCGTTCCGTCCCATCCGCTGAACTTTACGGCTAACGCTTTGGGGGGAACTCGCCGCCCGTGCTCTCCGAACCCGGCCACAACTCCCACGTCGCACTTCTGGCCAGATGGCCGCCGTCGGCAGGTGCAGGCGCCTGCACTTCTCGCCCCCTGTCCAGGCGCCTGGACTCGCCCTCAGCCCGCCAACCCCGGGCACCCGACGCCGACCGGCAGGCTGTCGGCGTGTGACTCGCGGTCGTCGATGCCCCGCTCGAAGTAGCGCACCGCCCAATCGCCGTCGTCGAAGCGCCGACGGTGCTCGGCGAACACCGCGCGCAGCTCGTCGAGCGGTTCGTCAGGCCACGGGCCGAGCGAGAGGGCCATATAGCGGTCCAACGTGAGCGCGTGGCGCGAGCGGCGTTGCCTGCGCGGCCGAACGGGCACTAGGACCGCCCACCGCCGACGCGCGGCACCCTCGACTCGCCGACGTACTCGCCCGCGTCGAGGCTCAGCTCACGAAACAGGCGAGCGACGGCCAGGCGCCCGTCACGCTCGATCGCCACGGCCGGATGCGCGCGCGGCTCACCGAACCGGTTGAGGTAGACCATGCCCTCGGCCTCGACGATCTTGCGAGCGGTGTCCGCGGCGTCCAGCGCCTCAAGCGCCAGTCGCAGCACTTCGCGGGCGTGCGGCTCGCCCGCCAGGTCGTAGTCGTCGACCACCGATCGGTAGATGCGCTTCGAGCGCGCGGTCAGGTGCTTGGGCGCCGTGATTGCCATCGCAGTGATCGTCGGCGACCGGCCGGATGGTCACTCTCGCCGAGTGCAGACGTCTGCACTTCTCACGAGGGGCGCTGCGCCGACGAAAGTTCGGCTCGTTTGGGGAAGGCGCCTCGTGCGGCGCCGAGGAACGGGTGTGCAGCGCTCGGGCCTGCTGACAGGTGGTGGGGGGCTCGCCGAGCGCCCTCTCAGAGACGCAGGGCGAGCCCTCTCGCGGGCAAAGTCAGCGACACCCTACGTGTCTGCGTCCACGGCCGCCAGGAGGGCGTGCGCGAGCGAGCGCGCTTGATCGGGACGCATCTGCCAGCCCGAGTGCTGCACCGTCGGCTTAGGTGAATCGGTGAGCGTGATCGCGAACTGCTGGCGCACGACGTGGAGCTGCCGACCCTCGATGCCGATCGTGTCGATGAGCTGCGCCTCCACGATCAGTCGCCCTCGGCGTGCGCTGCTGCGAGCCGGTCGCGGCCCATCGGCGGGCGGTGCTGCTGCGGTGTCTCGACGTCGAGACTTGCAGGCGTGCCGAGAGCGTGTGCGCGTGCTTGGCAGAACGGACCCCAGACAGTACGATTCCGCCTAGCCGAAACACGGACGGAAGGCGAGAATATGAGCGTGTGGTTGCGCATGGGGCCGGTGAGAGTGTCCTCGCGTGGTCGCGTGGGAGTCAAAGCGGGTCCGGTGAGTGTCTACGGCGGCGGCAGCCGGCGGCGGCGAAGCCGCAGCCGCAGCCGCTCGTCATCGAGTGATGGTGGGGGAGCGGCGCTGGCCGCGGTAGTCGGGATCGTCGTTGTGATCGCGCTGATCGTCACCTACTGGTACATCGCAGTGCCCGTGCTGGTTCTGATCGGCGTCTTGACGGCGATCGTCGCGAAGGCGAACGCTGAGAAGAAGGCCGAGCAGGCTCGGCTCCTTGCTGAACGTCAGGCCGAGACGCAACGCAAATGGCTGGCCGATCCGCCGCCGACGTTGCTCGTCCCTGGGCGCTTCACCGACAAGTGGTTCGCCGAGAATGTGCCGTATTTGCATCCTGGCCAAGTCCCGGCGTTGATGCAGGAACTACACGAGCGCGGATGGACCGATGATCGCATCGACCGTCGTGTCCGGCCCTACCTGCTTAGGAACCCGTACTTGGCGGACGTGCCCGACTCGCAGCGCGCTCTCCAGTGAAGTCAGAAGCGCGTGAACGCCGACATGGGAGTAATTGGGAGCGGCAAGCCGGGTCGGCTGGGACGACCAGGCTAGAGCGGAAGATACGACGAGAAGCATTTTACGCCGCCGCCCGAGTTCATTTTGATTCGCCACTTTTGCCCCGGATTGATGACGAGGCCCACTGAAGTCTCTGAGAAGGTGCCGCAGCTTAGCCCTGCGATCCGTTCGCCGTTCACGAAGATTTCGGCAGAGGCAGCAGAGGACCCCGTGGTCATTTCGAGCAGGACGTGCATGCGCTGCGTCGCGCTCGGTTCGTATTCGGTGCCTTCTGCCCGTTCTATGCGCGAGTACGTCGCTTCGCGCTTCGGTTCGCCGGAGACGATCAGCCAGCCGGTCCCGGCGGCGTTCGCCATCAAGACCACGTGCTGCCCTTCGCCGAGACTGAGGTTCGTGACCCCAGCGCTGCTTAGGAAGTCACCGAAGATTTTGGCCCCGGCGGTCGCGGCAATAGTGCATGACTTCGCCGCCCACACACCGACGATCTTTCCCTTCCCCGGCGCCGGGAGTTCGTTCGCTGCTCCTTCTTTCGTCTGTTCCATGAACTGACCGTCTTTGACGGCCACCAGGCCAGAGTGGCTTTCGAACGAGAGCGCTCCTATTGCTTCCCAGGCCGTCCCGGTGTCCCACGACAACGCTTTCGTGTCGGTCGCGAAGTACAACCGTCCTTTCGTTGTTGCTGACGGCCGAGCGGCGGCAACGCCCTGTTCGTAGATCAGCGCCTTCGCGTCGATCGCTTCGGAGATGGCGTTGACCTGAAACGAGAATGCAGCGGTTTCACTGTCTTCATAACGCGGGATGCCGAGGCGGGCTGTGGGTGATTTGGGCATAGCGTAAGTGTCACTCGGGCATCGGCGTTTCGACCTCAGAATTGCTCATTCCCCCGCAGCCGGGGGGATCATTTGACGCATGGCCCAGACCATGAACGAGATACTTTTCGAGGCCGTCGGTCTCGAAAAGGACGGCACCGCGAAGACGTCGGCGTCAGCAGGCAACCCTGTCCTGCGAGAGCGGCTTAGCGGCGCTCTGAACGATCTCGAAGCTGCTCGTCGTGCAGGCGACGACGCGACGATCGGGTTCGCCGAACATCGGCTCGACACAGTTATTCACGACGCCCGCCAGGCGCGCGAGCAGCCGCGCGAGGAGGATGGCCGCTTCGCGGGCTTTGACGGCGGCGTTCGTGGCCGTAAATCGCCGCCTACGCCTGGCCTTGTGTCCGAGAGTTCGGCGCAGCTCTTGCTGCGCTCCTTCAGCTCCGCGCGCCAGGAGCGCGCGGAGCGCAACGCCGACGACGGCAGCACCCTAACCCTCAACATCTGACCCGGAGGTCTCACCGTGAAGCGCATCGTGCTGGAGAAGTCGCCCCACCCGCGTAGGCCGCAGCTCCCGCCCTACGTCGAGATTGACAACGGTCCGATCCGCGAGGCTGTCACTGCCTGGGACGCGAGCAAGGCGGCGCTGGACGAGGCGAAGAAATCGCTCGTGCAGCTTGAGCAGGAGTTGCCGAACGCGCACCAAGCGGACGCTCGCGCCGACGAGCGGCTTCGCGCCGAAGGAAAGTCGAAGCTGAAAGGCCGTCCGGCCACTCTCGCCGCCGAGAAGGCCATCGCCGATGCTGCGCACGAGCAACGAGTTGCCGAGCTCGCAGAGAACCGCGCGTTCAACGATCTTCAGGACGCGCTCGACATGCACCTGCCGACGTGGCAGGCCAGCGTCGTCTCAGACGTCCAATCCCTCGCCGCCGAGTGGCAGCAGGCCGTATCCGAGCTTGCAAGCCTGCACGAGCGCCGCAGCCGCGCTCTGGCGATCTGCTCGATGGTGGTCGGCGCCACGCCTGGCGCTGGCACGGTCGGCTTCAGCGCGCAGCAGCTCCTCAACGTCGAGCTTGCAAGCGGCCAGGCGCGCGGGACGGCATTCGTTCACACCGGCGACGTGCTGGCCGGCCTGGCTGCTCTCGGCACGCCGTCCACTGACACCGCGCAGCAGCTCGCAGCCGCACGCTGACCCGTGGAGGCGCAGCTCATCGACACGATCGGCATCGAGGGTCGGCAGCTCCACGTCGTGCGCCAGCAGTTCGCGATCACGCTCACCGATTCACCTAAGCCGACGGTGCAGCACTCGGGCTGGCAGATGCGTCCCGATCAAGCGCGCTCGCTCGCGCACGCCCTCCTGGCGGCCGTGGACGCAGACACGTAGGGTGTCGCTGACTTTGCCCGCGAGAGGGCTCGCCCTGCGTCTCTGAGAGGGCGCTCGGCGAGCCCCCCACCACCTGTCAGCAGGCCCGAGCGCTGCACACCCGTTCCTCGGCGCCGCACGAGGCGCCTTCCCCAAACGAGCCGAACTTTCGTCGGCGCAGCGCCCCTCGTGAGAAGTGCAGACGTCTGCACTCGGCGAGAGTGACCATCCGGCCGGTCGCCGACGATCACTGCGATGGCAATCACGGCGCCCAAGCACCTGACCGCGCGCTCGAAGCGCATCTACCGATCGGTGGTCAACGACTACGACCTGGCGGGCGAGCCGCACGCCCGCGAAGTGCTGCGACTGGCGCTTGAGGCGCTGGACGCCGCGGACACCGCTCGCAAGATCGTCGAGGCCGAGGGCATGGTCTACCTCAACCGGTTCGGTGAGCCGCGCGCGCATCCGGCCGTGGCGATCGAGCGTGACGGGCGCCTGGCCGTCGCTCGCCTGTTTCGTGAGCTGAGCCTCGACGCGGGCGAGTACGTCGGCGAGTCGAGGGTGCCGCGCGTCGGCGGTGGGCGGTCCTAGTGCCCGTTCGGCCGCGCAGGCAACGCCGCTCGCGCCACGCGCTCACGTTGGACCGCTATATGGCCCTCTCGCTCGGCCCGTGGCCTGACGAACCGCTCGACGAGCTGCGCGCGGTGTTCGCCGAGCACCGTCGGCGCTTCGACGACGGCGATTGGGCGGTGCGCTACTTCGAGCGGGGCATCGACGACCGCGAGTCACACGCCGACAGCCTGCCGGTCGGCGTCGGGTGCCCGGGGTTGGCGGGCTGAGGGCGAGTCCAGGCGCCTGGACAGGGGGCGAGAAGTGCAGGCGCCTGCACCTGCCGACGGCGGCCATCTGGCCAGAAGTGCGACGTGGGAGTTGTGGCCGGGTTCGGCCTGTAATCGATCGACGAGACCTACGGCGCGTCGGCGAGCGGGGCAAGCTCGGTTGCGCACTCAGGCGCTTACGCTCTCGTCTGGCGTCTCTGTCGCGGCGCGCGCCAACACCTCGTAGCGGCGACCGCTAGCGGGTTCACGGAAGCCGAGGGACTCGAAGCCCCATCCCTCTACATAAACCTCCCGAGCGTGCGCGTTCTCGACCTCGACCTCAAGGACCACCGGCATGTCCGGCCTCGCTTTCGAGTCTGCGCGGGCCGCTGCCTCCGCCGTGGCGAACATCTGCGAGGCGACGCTTTCGCCGCCCGTCGACTTCTCGCCACGATACGCGGGGACAACGCCGATGTAGTGCATCTCGATCACCTTCCGCTGCCTGTTGTCATGCGGCAGGCGAAGCTTCCGAATCCTCCACGTGATGTAGCCGACGAGAGCGCCCGTGTCGCCGTCACTGAAGATGATCGTGTGGCCACGATTGTGGGGTGCTTCTGTCCAAAGCCACTCGGTCACCCACCTGCCGACGTCCTGCGACCACTGCTCCGAGCCGAAGTCGAAGGCTTGGCACGTCTCCTTCTCCTCGGCGCTCTCGCAGTCGAGTGCGCGCGCCCGCAGGGAGACGGGCAGGACTACTCGATCGGCAAGGGTTCACCGACGCGCGGGGCGCGTCGCTGTCGGAGGCCGGCATAGACAGCTGCCTCCGCCTCGTCGAGCACCAACGGCTCGCGCTTCATCCGGAGGATCGCGCTGAACTCCGCGTCCGCCTCCGGGTCTGCGGTCGTCCCAGGAATATTGAGCAGGCTGCGTGTGGCCGCGAGGTATTGCTCGTCGGTCCCATCATCCGTGAGCGGTCCCACGATCATGTGCCAAACCGCCTTAAGCGGCTCCTTCGTAGATTTCGCAGCGTTCTGCTGCGGGGGCGACGCGGCGGCTTCAATAGCCGATTCGCGTTCGCATACGGCGCTGGCCATCTGTCACCTCCATCACGATTCTCCGACCAATTTGCTTCCCAAACCCTCTACCAGTCTAGTCATCTGGCCTCTCGATGTCGTCCAGAACTGCGCGGCGTCCTCAAGGAACGCTTCCTTTCGGCCCGGCTGTGCGGGGCAGGTCAGGTCTGAATCGGCATATAGCGAGACGTCCTTGAACGTCTCGGCCTCCCAGTCGCGCTGACCTATGTGCATCATGCCCGGGCCTCGACCGACCAAACGCCGGAGGCGCTGCGGTACCTCGTCGGCCTTGACGATCCCGAACTCGATCATGCCGTTGGACGCTGGCGGCCCGAGCGAGTGGACGTCCGAGAGCAGGGCCCAATCGCCAAGGACGACCTCGGCCGTACTGAGCTCCCGATACAGATGCGCGTGACCGCGCGCGACAGCCTCCTGGAACGAAAACGGAAGTTCGAGGACGTGCTGGTAGGACGCACGAGCATGGCTGAACTCGAGGGGAGCCAGGGCACCACAGACCATCTCGACAACCGGCCAAAGATCGCTCGCGTCGTTGAGTTCCGTAAGGACGTTCATCGTGAGTCCACTGGGCCAGATCGACAACCATCGCCAATCCGGAAGCTGAGCCTGGGTCGCCTCATCATCCATCCTGAAACCCTCAAGGCGTCCTTCCTCTTCTAGCTCGCGCAGAATCAACACCCGCTGCTCGTAGTACCGCAACTCCGGGCGCCATCTCAGCCTGAAGCTCTGGGTGACGGGGCCTTGCACTAAGGAGCGAGTCTATAGCCGCCTCGGCTGAGGTGGCGCGACGAACGGTCGGGGACGGTCCTCATCGCTGGTACGGCGTCACGCGCCACCTGAGCCGCCAGGCCCCGTCCGCGCCCACGCACCGCTGACAGACGACGATCACCGTCCGCTGGCCGTCGTCAATCGCCTCGACGTGGACTCGCAGCAGCGTCGTGCCGTGCCTGCCGCAGCACACGCACCGCCTGTGCTTCTGGCCGGTGGCACACACCGGCTCCGCGTCCGGTAGATCGACCGGCTCGCGGGCGAAGCGCTGAGCCTGCCTGACGGCGGGCGCGCCTAAGCGGGTCATTGCTGCGCCACCGGGATCGGGGCGAAAAGCGCCCGTACAGCGTCAGAAACGTATGCGCCAAGGAACCCCAACGGGTACTGCGGCCTCGGCGGCACCGGCGTCAGCTGCCCCATCGGGCTGACCGCCACCAGCTAGCGCCCGGCGACCGGGCTCCCGGTGGCTCGCGCGCCGCTCCCGTATATGCCATGGCTATCGCTGCTCGCAAAACGAGCATCCAACCCTGCGCTCCGACCCTGGCTACAGCCACCTGCGGCCAGAGCGCTTAAACGGAGCGACCCCGCCGAAGCGGGGCCGCGATCCGTCGTGTCCGACCCAGGGCGCGTCCGCGGGGACTGGACGCGCCCTGGGCCTCAGGCCTCCCGACCTATGCGCCCGAAGGCGATGGGCTGGGCTGCCACGCTGGCGGCGCGTGCGGGCCGCCAAGCGTTGGAACGTCCGAGGGGTACACCTCGTTGCCGTGGATCGCGTGATCCCCGATCTCCAACTCCTCGTCGGAGAGTCGCAGCGGGATGAATATCCCCACGATCTTGAGCAGGATGAACGTCATGATCCCGCTGAAGATGATCACGAACGCCGCCGTCTCGGCCTGCCAGCGCAGCAGCGTCCAGCTGCCGTGCACGACCCCCGAGAATCCCGGCAGCGCTTCGGCTCCACCTCCGGTCGGTATGTACTCGATGATGTGCGGATCGGCGAAAATGCCCACTAGCAGACCGCCCATGAGTCCGGCGATCCCGTGCGTATAGACCACCCCCAGCGTGTCGTCCACATTTCTGAAGACGGGCGCGCGACTGAGGAAGCGGATCGCAAACCACACGACCGTCGAGGCGATGATGCCCACCGCGGCCGCGCCCCAGCCGTTGAAGAAACCGGCTCCGGGCGTGATCGCGACCAACCCGGTGATCATCCCGTTGACGGAGCCGATCAGCGACGGCTTGTCTTTGAAGATGTAGTCCCACGCAATCCACACGAGCATCGCCACCGCGGTGCACAGGTTCGTGTTCACTACGGCCACCGACGCGTTCGCGCCGGCGTAGTAGGAGTCTCCACCGTTGAAGCCGTTCCAACCGAGCCACAGCAGACCGGCGCCGACCGCGACCATCAACAGGTTGTTGGGCGCGTCGACCTCTCGATCTCGTTGCAATCTCGGTCCGATCACCGCTGCCGCCACGAAGCCGGAGATGCCGGCCGCGAGGTGGATCACGTAGCCACCGGAGTAGTCCAGTGCGCCGTGCGCGGAGAAGAACCCACCGCCCCAGATCAGGAAGGCGTTGACCGTGTACACGAACGTGATCCACAACAGCACGAACGGAATCCATGCCTTGAAGTTGATCCGCCCGAGCACCGATCCAAGCATCAGGATCGGCGTGATCGCCGCGAACACGAACTGGAAGTAAATGAGCGAGGCCTGTGGGAAGTGGAACGGCGGTCCTGTCGTAATCGACGGGATCAGCGCCTGCTTCTGGAGTTCTCCAGCCCCAAGAACGGTCCCCGACTTACCCCAGAAGGTGTCGAAGAAGCCCTTGCCGCCTCCGATTGGGCTTCCAAAGCCCATCTTGAACGCCCACAGCACCCACGCCACCAGCACCAGCGAGAATGCGACGAACGTGAGCATCATGCTGTTGACCGACCAGCGCTTCTGCATCACGCCGCCGTAAAGAACCGCCAGGCCAGGGAGGCTCATAAGCCCAACGAACGTCGCTGCCGTCATCTGCCACGCGTTGTCGCCAGGATTCAGCCACTGGTGCGCCCCTTCAAGGTATGGAACCCAAGTAGGCATTTGCGTGCAGTTCCCCTTTCGTTATGTCTGGTGTCAAACCCCATCCCGCACACGCGAGCGGCAGCGCACCACAACGATCGAGGTATGAAACAAGGCCCTTTGGGGAGCGGGTAGGGACAGATTGGCCAACAGTTGGATAGGCCCTTTAGACACCTGTATAGACGCCGGTTCGAGGGCCTCGTAGGCCTCGGAAAAGCCCTTAGCTACGGGCTATGTACGGAAAGCCGGCGCGCCCACAGGCGGCCTTCAATTCCTCGGCGATGCCCTTGTAGCGAGCTCCAGAGGAACACACGGTGCGAGCTTTGGCCCCGCACGCGTGCAGCTTGGCCGCCCCAAGGTTGCTCGGGAAGACGACCTCCACACAGTCGGCGCGCGCCGGGGAGCCGCTCGTGAGCCCGTACACGCCCAGCGCGACCAACGCCACCACGAGCAGGGTCAGCACGCTGGCGACGGCGGTCTTCTCGCGCCGCCCCCACTGCAGCGGCGTCGAGAGCCGCTTCTCGCGGGCCTCCATGATCATGCGGCGAGCCTAGCGCGTGTCGGCGCCCGTCTGCTCCGCCACCGGGGCGGGCGCAGACTCCTGGGCGGACTTCTCCGGGTCAAACGCAAGCGCGGCGGAGTTGATACAGAAGCGCTGGCCGTCAGGTCCCGGGCCGTCGTCGAAGACGTGCCCCAAATGGCCGCCGCAGGTACGGCACAGCACCTCGGTACGACGCATGAACAGGCTGTTGTCCGGGCGCAGCTCGACCGCCTCGGCGACCGCGGGCTCCGTGAAGCTGGGCCAGCCGCTGCCTGAATCGAACTTCGTGTCCGCACTGAACAGCATCGCCCCGCAGGCCGCGCAGCGGTAGTCGCCCGAGTCCTTGTTGTAGACGTACTCGCCCGCGAAGGGCGGCTCGGTGCCGGCCTTGCGCAACACGTCGTACTGCGCGGGCGTCAGCTCCTGGCGCCACTGCTCATCGGTCTTCTCGATCTTGCGCTCGCTCTCGCTCATACACACGTTTTAGCAGGCGCCAGAGCGTCCAAGCACCACGCTTACGCCCCCCGCGTGCAGCCTCTGTCCTGCTATTGTGATCTTTACGTTCACGTCAATTTAGATGGATAGAAGTTAAGAGCCAGAGGAGCGTAGGACATGGGCACAGCGCAGACAGGGCACCGCAGCCAGGGACCGGCCAGACGCTTCGGCGTGGACGCGGGCCATGCGAACTACAAGTGGTGGGCGCTGTCCTGCACGAGCCTTGGAATGCTGCTCGCGGCGACCAACTCGGGGACGCTGATCATCGCGCTGCCGGACCTCGAGCGCGCCCTGCACACGAGCCTGCTGGCGCTGGTGTGGGTGATCCTGGCCTACCTGATCGCCGCGACCGTGCTGGTGCTGATGGCCGGGCGCCTGTCGGATCTGTTCGGACGCAAGCGCGCCTATGTCGGGGGCTTTCTGCTGTTCGCGTTCGCCTCGCTGGGGGCGGGCTTCTCGGGCGATGCGACGGTCCTGATCCTGTGGCGGATCCTGCAGGGCATCGGCTCGGCGTTCCTGTTCGCAAACGCCGCCGCGCTGGTCACGGACGCCTTCCCGAAGGAGGAACTGGGCCTGGCGATGGGCGCGAACACGATGGTCGCCGCGATCGGCCTGGTGCTCGGCCCGGTGCTGGGCGGAGCGCTCGTGGACATCTCCTGGCACTGGGTCTTCTGGTTCAACGTCCCCTTCGCGCTCGCGGGTGCCGCCTGGGGCACGATGGTGCTGCGCGAGCTCGCGAAACCGGACTCGGTGCGCGGCTATGACGTGCTGGGCACGAGCACCTTCGTGGTCGGCCTCACCGGCCTCGTCTACGGCGTCTCGCGCGGCGGGATCTCGGGCTGGAACGACAGCCTCGTGATCGGCGCGCTGATCGTGGCGGCGGTGCTGCTGCCGCTGTGGGTCCTGATCGAGCGCCGCTCGCGCGCGCCGATGCTCGACCTGAAGCTGTTCCAAAATCGGCTGTTCGCCGCCGCGAGCGCGGCCTCCTTCCTCAACGGCCTCGCGCGCTTCGCGCTGATGTTCCTGTTCGTCTTCTACTACCAGGGCGCCCAGGGCAACACGCCGATCACCGCGGGTATCAAGCTGATCCCGCTCGCGCTCGGGATGCTGATCGCCTCGCCGATCGCGGGCATCTACGCCGACCGCCATGGCTCGCGCGCGCTGGCCTCGATCGGGATGCTCGTCACGGCGGCGGGCCTTGCGGGCATGACGACGCTCGACGTACACACCGCCTACTGGCAGAGCGGGCTGTGGCTCGCGGTGGTGGGCGTCGGCTCCGGCATGTTCAACAGCCCGAACACCGCCGCAATGATGGGCGTGGTCCCGGCGCACCGCCGCGGCATCGCCGCGGGCGCGCGCACGCTGTTGCAGAACACGGGCGCCGTGCTCTCGATCGCGTTCGTGCTCGCGATCGTCACCTCCGCCGTGCCGAAGGCCACGCTGTTCGCGGTCTTCTCCGGCCTGGCCCAGGGCCTCTCTGCCGAGAAGCTCGCGCCCTTCATCGAAAATATGCACGTCGCGCTGTGGGTGCTCGCCGCGACCTCGGTGCTCGGCGCGGGCGTCTGCCTGCTGCGCCCGAGCCACGCGAGCGCGACCGCCGACGCCGAAGCCGCCACCGCGGCCGACGAACGCTCGCCGATCAGACCCTGGGAGGAAGCGCTCGCCGACGAGGCCTTCGTGCCCGGTCGCGACGAGACGGAGGACCCCTCCCCCGTGCCCGGCGACGGCGCACGACTAGGGGCACGCGCATGAGCGCGCCACAGAAACCTGAGGGTAAGGATCGTGCGCGGACGGAGCGCACCCAACGACGAGCCCAGAGCCTGCGCATTGGGGACGTGGCGCGGCTCGTCGGCACGACGCCGCGCACGATCCGCTACTACGAGGAGATCGGCCTGCTGCCCGAAGCGCCAGCGCGTCCGTCCGGGCGCCACCGGCTCTACACCGAGGCGGAGGTCGAGCGCCTGCGCGAGTTGATGCGCCTGAAAGACCTGCTGGGGTTGACGTTGGAGGAGCTAAAGACCCTGCTGAGCGCCGAGGAGGCGCGCGCGGAAGTGCGGGCACAGCTGCAGCGCGAGGATGTGGAACCGGAGCGCCGGCGCGAACTGCTGGAGGAGGCGCTGGGTCACATCGACCGTCAGCTCGAGTTGGTGCGCCACCGCTCAGAGGAGCTAGCAAAGCTCGAGCACGAGCTGGGCGAGACGCGCAAGCGGGCGCGACGCAAGATCCGCGAGCTGGATGCGCATGCCGAGGGCGCCTTCCCGCCCGAGCCCGAGCTAGAGGCCGCGGCGGAGTCGCGCCCTTGAGAGCCCCCGCCCCACCGCAGCCGACTCACCCATCCCAGACCACGAGGAGCGCTGAGCGATGCCGAGCATCGAGGTTAAGCCGAGCCCACAGGGAGTGCCCGGCGCCGTCACCGACCCGACCCGTATCAGCGCCGAGGAGCTGAGCTTCCCAGGCGCGGGAGGCACGCAGGTCAACGGTTACCTGGCGCGCCCCGCCGACGCGGCGAGTCACCCCGGGATGATCGTGATCCACGAGGCCGGCGGGCTCGGCGATCACATTCGCGACGTCACCAACCGCTTCGCGAACATCGGCTACATCGCGCTGGGCGTAGATCTCTACACGCGCGAAGGCGGGCCGCCGGATACGAGCGACGTGCCGGCGATGATGGCGCGGCTGTTCGCGATGTCAGACGCGACCGCGCTCGGCGACCTGGAGGGCGCGGCCGATCACCTGCGCAGCCTGGATGGTGTCAGCGCCAGGATCGGCTGCATCGGCTTCTGTATGGGGGGTCGCTACACGCTGCTGTTTGCGTGCGCCTCAGACAAGCTCAACGCGGCGATCGACTGCTGGGGTGGCTTCATCCACCGCTCGACGCCTGATGAGGCCACGACCGAGGCGCGCCCGACGCCGCCACTTCAGATGGTCTCCAGCCAGCCCAGCTGTCCGCTGCTGGCGGCGGTCGGCGCCGAGGATCAGAACCCCTCTCCCGCGCTGGGTGCCGAGCTGCGCGAAGCGGCACTGCAGTCGCCGATCGGCAAAGAAGGCCAGGAGGTCAAAGTCGACGTCTACGAGGGCGCGGGCCACGCCTTCTTTGCCGACTACCGGCCCAGCTACCGACCCGAGCCCGCGGCGAAGCTGTGGGCGGAGATCGTGCCCTTCCTTAGCCGTCACCTGCAGTCAAGCTAGAGCACTTGCCCGACCGTGTCTCACAGCGACACCCAGCGTCGCCCGTGAAGCACGTTCATATAGTGCGAGACGTTAGCCGCAGGCTGTCAAACGGGTAAGGGAGCGGTCGTGGAGCGCAAGTGGTGGACGCTGATCGCAGTCTCGGTGGCGATCTTCATGCTGTTGCTCGACATCACGGTCGTGAACGTGGCGCTGCCCGACATCCAGCGCTCGCTGCACTCGAGCTTCGCGGACCTGCAATGGGTCGTGAACGCCTACTCGCTGACGCTCGCGGCCTTCCTGCTTACAGCGGGCGCGCTGGCCGACCGCTTCGGCCGCCGGCTGGTGTTCGTGACGGGGTTGGTCGTATTCACGCTGTCCTCCGCCGCCTGTGGCTTGGCGGGATCGCCGCTGGCGCTGAACCTCGCCCGCGCAGTGCAGGGGACGGGCGGGGCGATGATGTTCGCGACCTCGCTCGCGCTGATCGCTGGGGCCTTTCACGGCAAGGAGCGCGGCGTGGCCTTCGGCGTGTTTGGAGGGGTGATCGGCGGTGCCGTCGCGGTGGGCCCGATCGTCGGCGGCGTGATCACCTCGGGCATCGGCTGGGAATGGATCTTCTTCGTCAACGTGCCGATCGGGATTGGCGCCGTCGCGCTCACGCTCACACAGGTCTCCGAGTCGCGTGACCCCAACGCACGCGGCGTCGATTGGCTCGGTCTGCTCACCTTCTGTGGCTCGCTATTCCTGCTCGTCTTCGCGCTGATCCAGGGCAACGAAAAGGGCTGGGGCTCGACGCGCATCGTCTCCTTCCTGATCGCCTCCGCGGTGCTGATCGTGCTGTTCGTGATCGTCGAGCGTCGCCAGGAGCGCCCGATGCTCGACCTGACGCTGTTCCGCCGACCCGCGTTCGCGGGAGCGAGCATCGTGGCCTTCGCGATCTCGGCCTCGATGTTCTCGATGTTCCTGTACCTGACTCTGTACATCCAGGACGTGCTCGGTTACGGGCCACTGCAGGCCGGCCTGCGCTTCCTGCCCATCACCCTGTTGTCGTTCTTCGTCGCGCCGCTGTCTGGGCGTCTGTCCGTGCGCGTACCCGTGCGGCTACTGCTCGGCAGCGGCCTGGTCCTTGTCGGCATCGGGCTGCTCACGATGACCGCCGTGAACGCGGGCTCCGATTGGACCGTGCTGATTCCTGGCTTCTTGCTTGCGGGAGCGGGGATCGGGCTGATCAACCCGCCGCTGGCCTCGACCGCCGTGGGCGTGGTGCACCACTCGCGCAGCGGTATGGCCTCGGGCATCAACAACACCTTTCGCCAGGTAGGCATCGCCACCGGCATCGCAGGGCTAGGTGCGGTCTTTCAGCACAACATCACGCGTGACACCATGGCGCAGCTCTCGGCCAGCGCCCCCGGACGCGAAGTGATCAAAGCCGCGCACGGCAAGCTGACGACCGCGCTGGTGTCGGGGGAAGTGCGCGAGCTGACGCACTCGCTACCGCAGGCGGCGCGCGGCGCGCTACAGCACTCTTACCCGATTGGTTTCACCCAGGCCTTCACCAGCATCCTGATCATCGGCGGCTGTATCGCCCTGGCCGGCTCGGTGTTCGCCTTCGCCCTGGTGCGCAGCAGCGACTTCGTAGCCCCGCATGTGCCTGCCGAGAGTGAAGGCAGCGAACCGGCCCCGGCCGTCGCAGGCTGAGCGTGCCCTCAGTTCTCTGGACGCTCGTAGCCGGGGCAGCTCAGCACGGGGACGCGGGGGTATCGGGGATAAGCTGGATCCACGCGCGAGCGGGTGCATAGCGAGAAGACGGAGCCACGCGTGTTGCGCACTACCTGCTGGTGGGCACAGGTGTCGCAAAGCCCCGCTCGAGCGCCGGTACTGGGTGGTGGGCTCGGCGATTCGGACATCGACCAGAGCTTAGGCCCGTCCGCCCGCGGCCGCTCGCCCAGCGAGGCCGGCTGCGGAGGGCCGCCCGCCATCGCCCGACGGCCGCCTGCGATAATCGTTGACCACACAACTATGAACACTTTTTACCGACTGCTCGGCTTCCTTAAGCCCTACAAACGAGGGCTGATCGCATCATGGGCGCTCGCCTCCCTGGCGATGGTCGTGACCGTCTTGATCCCCCACTTCACGGGCTCGGCCGTAGAAGCGATCAGACACGGAGACAGCCACGCCCGCCGCCACGAGTTCGCGCTGCGCTCACACGATCGCCACACGCTGCTGATCCTGGCGATCGTGATCGTCGCGATCGTGCTGGCGCGCTGGCTGCTCACCTACATGCGGCGGATGATCGCTGGACGCATCTCGCTAGCGATCGAATTCGATCTGCGGGAGATCATCTACGCGCAGCTACAGCGCCTGGAGCTCGGGTTCTTCGACCACCAGCAGACCGGTCAGCTGATGTCGCGCGCGACGGTCGATCTACAGGCGGTGCGCTTCTTCTTGGGCTACGGCCTGGTATTCATCCTGCAGTCCCTGCTCACGCTGGTCCTGGCGGGCATCGCGATGATCCTGATCAACCCGGAGCTGGGCTTGATCGCGATGGCGCCCACCCCCTTCGTGGTGTGGATCTCCCAGCGCTACGGACGTACGGCGCGGCCAGCGATCCAGGAGGTCCAGCAGCGGATCGGCGAGCTGACCGCGGACGCGGAGGAGAACATCTCCGGCGTGCGCGTGGTGAAGTCCTTCGCGCGCGAGCCCCAGCAGCTGCAGCGCTTTCGCCACAGCGTCTCGCGCGTGTTCGACCAGTCGATGATCGCCACGCGGTTGGAGGCCAAGTTCAACCCGGCGATCGGCTTCCTGCCACAGCTAGGACTCGCGGCTGTGCTGCTGATCGGCGGCAACCGCGTGATCCACTCTCACCTGACGCTCGGCCAGTTCACGCAGTTCTACCTGTACCTGAACATGCTGATCGGCCCGATGCGCTCGCTCGGCGTCACGCTCGGCCTGGCCCAGCGCGCGACGGCCTCGGGCGCACGCATCTTCCAGGTGCTCGACCGCGAGCCGCGGATCGTCGCCCCGCCGCAGGCACCGCCACTGCCCCCCGGCAACGGCCACGTCGAGCTGCGCGACGTGACGCTGCGCTACGAGGAGGGCGATGACTTCGGCGCCGTGCACGCGGGCCCGCGCGAACTCTCGCTCGACAACGACAGCGAGGGCAACCAGCTCGCCACGCGCGAGGCGCGCCCGGTGCTGAGCGACGTCAGCCTCGACGTGCCCGCCGGCACGACGGTCGCGCTCGTGGGCGCCACCGGCTCGGGCAAGACGAGCCTGGTCTCGTTGATCTCGCGGCTGTACGACGCGAACGAGGGCTCGGTGCTGCTCGACGGTGCCGACGTGCGCACCGTCGAGCTGAGCTCGCTGCGCAAAGCCGTGGCCGTGGTCAGCGACGACCCCTTTCTGTTCTCGGCCAGCGTCGCCGAGAACATCGCCTACGGGCGCCCCGAGGCGAGCCGCGAGCAGGTCGAAGCCGCCGCGCGACGCGCGCAGGCCTACGACTTCGTCGCGCGCCTGCCGCACGGCTTCGACACGCGCGTGGGCGAGCGTGGGCTCTCACTCTCCGGCGGTCAACGCCAGCGCCTGGCGATCGCCCGTGCACTGCTGGCCGACCCGCGCGTCTTGATCCTCGACGACGCCACCTCCGCCGTGGACGCATCGACCGAGCAGAACATCAAGCTCGCGCTCGACGAGGCGATGGCAGGGCGCACGACGTTCGTGATCGCACATCGCCTCTCGACGATCTCGCTGGCCGACGAGATCGTGGTGCTCGACCGCGGACGGGTCGTGGCCCACGGTGATCACGAGCACCTGCTGGGAGTCTCCGAGCTGTATCGCGAGATCGTCGAAAAGGGTCTGCCCGACCAGGTGTTCATGACGCGCAAGCCGCTCGAGCCGCAAGGGAGCGGCCTGTGAGCCCGATGGTGGGCCGAGGTGGCCCCGGCTCGACCTGGACTGGCGAGCGCGCGAGCAAAGGCACCCGCGGGCGCAACCTGCGCGGTCTGCTGGCCCTGCTGAAGCCTTACCGCCTGCGCGCCGCGCTGACCGTCGTGGCGCTGGTGCTCGGCACCGCCGCCTCGCTGGCGCCGCCGCTGCTCGCGCGCGCCGCGATCGACGACGGCATCGAGCGCCACGACTTCGACAAACTGCTGCTGGTCGTCATCGCCTTCTTCGTCTCGGCGCTGATCGTCTGGGTGATGACCTACGTCCAGACGTTCCTCGTCGGCTGGGTCGGCCAGCGCGCGTTGGCGGACCTACGCATCCGCATCTTCACGCACCTGCAGACGCTGCCGATCGGCTTCTATGAGAGTCGTCCAGCGGGCGTCTTGATCTCACGCATGACCAATGACGTGGAGGCGCTGGACTCGCTGGTCACCGACTCCGTGGTGACGCTGTTCCAGTCGGGGCTCACGCTGATCGGGACGATCGGGATCCTGCTCTACCTCGACGTCAAGCTCGCGCTGATCACCTTCTGCGTGCTGCCGATCGTGCTCGCGGGCTCGCTGGCGTTTCGGATCATCTCCGCGGGCGCCTTCCGCCGCACGCGCGAGACGATCGGCGCAATCACCGCTTCCCTGCAGGAGACGCTCTCCGGCATCCGCGTCGTGCGCAGCTTCGCCCAGGAGCCCGCGCACGAAGCCCAGTTCACCGAGCTGAACGCCGAGAACCGCGACGCGAACATGACGACGGTCAAGCTAAACGCCGCCTACTTCCCATCCGTGGAAATGCTCTCGGGCGTCGCGGTGGGCGCGATCGTCCTCTACGGCGGCTACCAAGCGATTGACGGGCACATCTCGATCGGCACGATCGTCGCCTTCGTGGCGGCACTCTCGAACCTGTTCGAACCGATCCAGCAGCTTTCCCAGCTGTACGCCAGCTACCAGTCGGGCATGGCGGCGCTGGAGAAGATCTTCCAGCTCTTGGATGAGCAGCCCGACCTGACCGACCGCCCCGACGCGATCACACTCGGACGAATCACGGGCGAGGTCGACTTCGACGACGTGTGCTTCGCCTATAAGAAGCGCCGCGGTGATGACTCTGAAGAGCAAGTGCTGGCGCTAGACGACATCAGCCTGCAGATTCCACCAGGGCAGACCGTCGCGCTCGTGGGCGCGACCGGCGCCGGCAAGTCGACGATGGCGAAGCTGATCGCGCGCTTCTATGACCCCACTTCCGGCGCGGTGCTGATCGACGGCCACGACCTGCGCGAAGTCTCCAGCAGCTCGCTGCGCTCGCAGATGGGAATCGTGCCGCAGGAGGCCTTCCTGTTCAGTGGCACGGTCGCCGAGAACATCGCCTTCGGGCGCCCGGACGCCGACGCCGATCAGATCCGCGCCGCGGCCGCAGCGGTCGGCGCCGAGGAGTTCATCTCAGACCTCCCCAACGGCTACGACACCGAAATCGGCGAGCGCGGCACGCAGCTCTCGGCGGGCCAGCGCCAGCTGATCGCCTTCGCCCGCGCGCTGATCGCCGACCCCCGCATCCTCGTGCTGGACGAGGCCACCTCGAACGTCGACCTGCACTCCGAGGCGCGCATCGAGCAAGGGTTGCGCCGGCTGCTCGCGGGGCGCACCGCGATCGTGATCGCCCACCGCCTGTCCACGATCCGTCAGGCCGGACGCATCGTGGTGTTGGAGCACGGCCGGATCGCCGAGCAGGGCACACACGATGAGCTGATCGCGGCCGAGGGCCGCTACTACGAGCTGTACCGCGACTGGGCCGCGCAGGCAGCCGCCGCCTAGCCGCTGCGCGACGCGCGTCGCGAGCGCCTCTATAGGATCGCGTGCTCCTCGTGCTCGCCTCGCTGCCGTTCACCAGCTCGCACGCCGAATGGATCGGCTTGCTCGTCGGCCTGATTAGCCTGATCGGGATCGGCGGCGTCGTTTCGATGCTGTTCTGCCACCACAAGGGCTGTTTTCGGCGCGGGCGCTTTCCTTACGGGCACTACCGGCTCTGCCACGTGCACCATCCGCACGTACCCTCCGACGGCAAGATCACCGAGGAGCACGTACGCAAGATGGGCGAGCACCTCGATGCGATCACGAAGGGGCTCGCGGCGACGGAGGCCAAGGCAGAGAGCACAGGCGAGGGCGCGAGGACGAAGCAGCCAGACTGAACGCGCCGCGGGACGGTGATGCCTAGCGGCGCAGCCAGAGCTCCGGGACAGGGACTCGAACCCCAAATTCCTGCTCCAGAGGCAGGCGTGTTGCCAATTACACCATCCCGGATCGCAGGGCCAGACGCGAGGCGCGGGCCCGAATCGCAGGACCCAAGGATAGTGGGGAGCGCCCGCGGGCCGCGCCTCGCGTCGGCTCAGCCCTCGAACGCGTGCCCGTTGGGCGCGAAGTAGGCGGTGATCGCCTCCTCCAGGCCCGGGTCCAGCACCA
The DNA here is from genome assembly GCA_963697725.1 of uncultured Solirubrobacteraceae bacterium. Lineage (GTDB taxonomy): Bacteria > Actinomycetota > Thermoleophilia > Solirubrobacterales > Solirubrobacteraceae > Palsa-744. The sequence goes on along the minus strand of OY969096.1, from coordinate 1,396,461 downwards.
GCAGCACTTCGTCGCCGGCCTCGATCACGGTGTCGGCCTTCGGCACGAAGCCCGTGCCACCGCGCAGCACCGAGATGATCAAGCTGCCCTCGGGCAGCTTGACGTCCGCGACCAGTTCACCCACGGTCGGCGCGTCGGCGGCGACCTCTAGCTCGATGATCTCCAGGCGCTCCTCTTCCAGTGCCAGCAGGTGCACCAGCCCGTAGCGGGGCACCTCGTGCTCGATCAGGCGCAGGATCAGGTCGGTGGCCGAGACCGCGGGCTGGATCCCCAAGAGGCGGAAGTGGTCGTGGTTGCGCGGGTTGTTGACGCGGGCGATGATCCGATCGCACAGGTACTTCTCCTTGGCGACCTGGCAGACCAGCATGTTGTCCTCGTCATCGCCCGTCACCGCGATCACCAGGTCGGCGCGCTGGATGCCCGAGCGCTCGAGCACCCACAGCTCGGTCGCGTCGCCGTACTGAGCCGAGTGCTCGAACTCCTCCTCGATCGCCAGGTAGCGGGGGCGCGAGGACTCGATCAGCGTGACCTCGTGGCCCTTGTCGATCAGCTCCCGCGCGAGGTTGCGGCCGACCTTGCCGGCACCGACGATGATCGCGTACATGGTCTAGGCGGGCTCGGGCGCCAGCGCGCGCTCGAACATCTCGATCGCGTGCTTGGTCGGAGAGATCGTGTGCAGGCCCTGTTCGCCGTACCAGCTCGCGCGGGCGGGGTCCATCACGCGCACGATCACCCGCTCCACGCCGAACCGACGCTGGGCGATCTGGGCGATGATCAGGTTCGTGTTATCGCCGTCGGTGGAGGCTATGAACACCTCTGCGCGCTCGATCCCCGCCCCGATCAGCGCGTCGATCTCAAGCGCGGTCCCGACCGTGAACTGACCGCCGGCGTCCTCCCAGCTCACCGTCTGTCCCGCATCCAGGCGCTCGTGGGACAGCGGGTCCTCGTCGAGCACCGAGACTTCATGGCCGGCGGCGAGCGCCGACTTGGCGACCGCCGAGCCCACGCGCCCGGCGCCAACGATCAAGACGAACATGCGGCGCAGGTTAGTCGATGGGCGGATTCGCGCAAGGCCCGGCTCCAGCTCGCTCAGGAACTCGCCTGGGCCAAGCGCGAGCGGCGCTCGGCTAGCGAATCGCCCGCGGCGGGCGCGGTCACGATCACGCGGCAGCTGGCCTTGTCGATCACGTACTTGGTCACGTCGCCCACGAAGTTCTCAAGCGGCCCCCCGCGCCCGCCCAGGCGCGTGCCGCCACGGATCAGCGAGGGCTCCTCGGCGCCCAGCACGATCGCCTCCACGCCGCGGCGCTTGGCCTCGTCGACGATCGCGTAACCCGCGCGGCGCGTGCGCACCGTCGCGGTGGCGACCTGCACCCCGGTGTACTCCTCCCCCACGGCCTTTGCGCGCGCCAGCGCCTGGCGCGCTTCCTTGACCTGCGCCTCGGGCAGCCGCGCGTCCAGCGGCAGCGACATCGGGATCACGAAGATCCACACCGCCTCGATCGTGGCCTCGTCGATCGCGGCCTCGTCGGTCTGCTCGCCCGAGACCAGCAGCGCCGCCGTCTGCACGATGTCCTCGTCCAAGCGCGTGCCGAACAGCGGCACCAGGATCGAGCCGTAGTCACGCTCGCGTGGCGGCTCCGCGCGCAGCACCTCCGGCGCCACGGTCACGCGCTTGAGCAGCGAGGTCTCATCGGCCTTGCGATAGATCACATACATCGCCAAGCCCACCAGCATCCAACCCAGGCCGACGTAGCGCGCAGGGTCGTGCACGACCATCACCGCCACCCAGCCCACGGCCGAGATCAGCGCCCCGAACACCGCCGGCAGCGGCAGCGCACCGCCGCGCCAGCTGACCGACAGCGGGATTCGATAGCCGCGTTCGCCCTCGGGCTCTGTGTAGCGCAGGCGAGCGACCGAGACGTGCGCGATCGTGAACGCCAGCAGTGCGCCGAAGGCGTAGATCCCGATCAGGAAGTTGAGGTTCTCCGGTACGACCAGGCCCGCGGCGACGATCCCCGCCAAGATGATCAGCACGTAGGGCGTCGAGCGCTGCGGGTGTAGCCGCCCCAGCCCACTGGGGATCTGACGGTTGGTCGAGAGCGAGTAGGCCAGCCGCGAGAGCCCTAGCATCGCCGAGTTGGCTGCGGCCACCAACGTCAGCGCACCTAGCCCCGCGACCACGTAGCGCAGGGTTTCGGCCAGCCAGTGGGGGTGCATCTGGGCGACGATGCCCACCACCGGGTCGTCCAGAAAGCGGGTCGCCAGCTGCGTATGCCCAGCGTGCACGGGTAGCGCGGTGACCGCGACCAGCGCGATGCCGACGTAGATCACGACGACCGTCGCGGTGCCGGTGCCCACCAGGCGCTTGAGCTGGCCTTTGGAGATCCGCACCTCGCCCGCAAGACCAGCGGCCGACTCCAGGCCCGTAAATGAGATCGCGGCGACCGTTAGCGCAAACACGAGATTTGACCAGCTGGGGGCACTGCCCAGGTGGATCGGGTCCAGCAGCGTGTGCGGGTTGAAGAACAGCACCAGGCCCAACACCACGATCAGCCCCTGCAGCGCGAGGTCCGCCACGACGATCATCGCCACGCGCCGCGAGCGCCGCCAGCCGAAGCCGCGGATGTTGCCGAGCACGACGAGCAAAATGAACACCAGCGCGAGCCCCAACGCCTCGGCGCTATGACCGAGCGGGCTCCAGAACACCCGCATGTACTGCGTCGCGGTGTAGCACGTGACCGCGATCAGGATCACGTAGTCGAGCAGCATCGCCCAGCCCGCCACGAAGCTAACCAGCTCGTTGAAGGCGTAGCGCGCAAACACCGTCGAGCCGCTGCGCTCCTGATGCAGCGCCGCACCCTCGGCGTAGGTCATTGCGGTTAGCGCGAACAGCAGCGCCGAGACCAGGAACACGATCGGGGTCAGGCCCAGCGCGTGCCCGGAGATCACACCCAGCGAGAAGTAGATCGCGCTCGCCAGCGGCGTGTAGACGATCGCAAACAGCGTCGGCGAGCCCACGCTGCGCCGCGCCGAGGCCAGCGAGCGCGCGGAGATCTGCAGCGCGATCCGCTCGGCCTCCGCACGGCCCAGCTCGGCCTGCGGCCTCACGCTCGGGGGCGCCTGCGGCTCTACGCCGGGCGGGCCCTCGGCCTCCGCGTCCTGGCCCGGCTCCCCCCCGGCCTCGCTCATCCCCGCCGGCCCCGCTTTCGCTCCAGCCACAGGCGCGCGATCCCACCCGCCAGGAACAGCACGCCCAGCAGCAGACGCGCCGAGAGCACGCCGCCCTCGCCGCCGATCACCTGCCCGATCAGGGCGATGCCGATCGCGGCCATCAGCACCGAGAGCACGACTGTGCCCGAGCTGTGCACGGTTCGGCCGGTCATCTCATCTCAGGCTGAGCTTAGGGGTCGGCGGCCCGCCCGGCCAATCGGGCCGGCGGCCTCTCTCAAGTTATGAGCGGAATGATCAGGATCGCCACGATGTTCGCGACCTTGATCATCGGGTTGATCGCGGGTCCCGCGGTGTCCTTGAACGGGTCCCCCACCGTGTCGCCGGTGACCGACGCGGCGTGAGCTTCAGAGCCCTTGCCGCCGAAGGCGCCATCCTCGATGAGCTTCTTCGCGTTGTCCCAGGCGCCCCCGCCCGCGGTCATCATCACCGCGAAGAAGAAGCCCACCACGATCACGCCGATCAACAGGCCGCCCAGCGCCTGCTGGTCGATCAGGCCGACGATCAGCGTCATCAGGATCGGCAGCAGCGAGGGCAGGATCATCTCGCGCTGAGCCGTCTTGGTCACGATGTCCACGCAGGCGGCGTAGTCGGGCTCTTCGGTGTAGTCCATGATCCCAGGGTGCTCACGGAACTGGCGGCGGACCTCCTCGACGACCGCGCCGCCCGCGCGCCCGACCGCCTCAATCGAAAGCGAGGCGAACAGGCACACCATCAAGCCGCCCAGCAGCAGCCCGATCAGCACAGGCGGTTCGTTGATCCCGAACGACAGCGCGTGGCCGATCTTGTCTTCGATTTCTTTCTGGAAGCCCGCGAACAGCACCACGGCCGCGAGCACGGCCGAGCCGATCGCGTAACCCTTGGTGACGGCCTTGGTCGTGTTGCCGACCGCGTCCAGCCGGTCGGTCACCTTGCGCACGTCCTCGGGCAGCTCGGCCATCTCGGCGATGCCGCCCGCATTGTCGGTGATCGGCCCGAACGCGTCGAGCGCCACGATCAGCCCGGTCAGCGAGAGCAGGCCCATGACCGCGACGCCGATGCCGTAGATGCCGGTCACGCCACTGCCCGCGAGCTTCCAGGCGCCGAAGATCCCGAGCACGATCACGATCGCCGGCAGCGCCGTGGCCTGCAGGCCCGAGGAGAAGCCCTGGATGATGTTGGTCGCGTGCCCGGTCTCGGACGCCTTGGCGGTCTTTCTGACCGGCGAGAAACGGGTCGAGGTGTAGTATTCCGTCAGTCCGAATAGCAGCGCCGTAACCCCGATTCCGATCAGCGAGCACAGGTATAGGTGCCACCAGGCCGGCGCGTTAACCGCGTCGCCGACGGACTTGAATGTCAGGTTGCGCATCAGCCAGTAAGTGATCGGGGCGAAGGCGGCCGCGGCGAGCACGCCGGAGACGACCAGGCCCTGCAGCAGCGCCCGCTCGACGTTGTCGGTCTTCGTACGAACCGCGTAGGTACCGATGATCGAGGCGATGATCGCGATACCGCCGATCACCAGCGGGTAGAGCGCCACGCGCGTGGCCTCGTGGAAGGTCAGCACCCCCAGCAGGATCACCGCGACCGCGGTGACCGCGTAGGTCTCGAACAGGTCCGCCGCCATACCTGCGCAGTCGCCTACGTTGTCGCCGACGTTGTCGGCGATCGTCGCGGGGTTGCGCGGGTCATCCTCGGGAATCCCGGCCTCGACCTTGCCAACCAGGTCCGCGCCCACGTCGGCAGCCTTAGTGAAGATGCCGCCGCCGAGCCTCGCGAACACCGAGATCAGCGAACCACCGAAGCCGAGGCCGACCAGCGCATCGACCGCAGTCTTAGGGCTGTCGTTGAAGATCGAGGTCAGCGCCCCGTAGTAGCCGGCCACGCCGATCAACGCCAGGCCGACGACCAGCAGCCCGGTAATCGCGCCGCCGCGGAACGCGACCTGCAGCGCCGGCGAGACGCCCGAACGTGCGGCCTCGGCCACACGCGCGTTGGAACGCACCGAGACGTTCATGCCGATGTAGCCCGTCGAGCCCGAGAGCAGGCCGCCGATCGCGAACCCGCCCGCAACGGCGATGTTCTGGATGAAGATCAGCGCCACGAACAGCACGACGCCGACGACCGCGATCGTCGCGTACTGGCGGTTCAGATAGGCACGGGCGCCCTGCTGGACGGCCAGCGAGATGCTCTGCATCTTCTCGTTGCCGGGCGAAAGCGCCAGCAGCGAGCGTGTGGTCAGCAAGCCGTAAACGACTGCGCACGCGGCGCAAACGAGGGCGACGACGACCCCATGGTTCGTCAGAAAGCTACTCAACAGAAATCCTCCGCGGTCTGATTGGCGTGCCGCGCGAGGATCTGTCGCGCGCACATTTGTCGCCCGGACCGCTCGGCATGAGCGCGGTCCGGTGCAAACGCGGGCGCAGTCTATCGCGCCGCGCGGCGAAACGCGGTCCGCGCGGCGCTCAGACGCCGCTCAGCGGCCCGGAACCCACAACCTGCCGCTCGACTCGGCGGGGCCGGGCCCCGTCGGTCCCTGCCGAGAGGGGTCCTCCCCCTGGCCGGGCTGCCCGCCGCCCTGCCCGCCGCCCGCGCCGCCGGAGGAGCGGCCGGGAGGGCTCTGGCCTCCCTCGCCGCCCTGGCCGGAGTCGCCGCCGTCGCCGGTCGAATCCCCGCCGTTTTGGCCACCGGCGTCGCTCGCAGGCGCGGCACTCCCGGCGGCCTGCACCTCGCGCGCGTAGGCCATCTGCAGCTGCGAAAGCGCCTCGCGCAACGGGCGCAGCTCGTCGGCGCTCACGCGCCGTTCGAGGATCTCCAGCAGCGCGCGCACGCCGTTCGACGGAGTCGCGCACCTGCTCGAGGTCCTGACCGCCGCCCGCGGCGGCGGCAGCCTCGGCCCCGGGACCCGGGCGCGGCATGAGCCTGTAGCTGGCGATATTCAACAGCGAGACCGCAGCCTGCAGCATCATGTCGGAGCTCGTGATGCGCGCCAACTCGGCTTCGTAGGCAGCGCGCAGCTCCTCTTCGCTCGGCTGTCCGCCCGGCCCGGCGGGACCGCCGGGACCGGAACCGCCGGCCATCGCGCCTGGATCAGTGCTCACACTGCCACCTCCTGTGAGTAGGTCTGCCGCGTCTCGGCGACGGAGGCAGCGAAGACCTCCTCGCGCGTGGCGCCGGCCTCGATCATCTGCCGCTGACGCTGGGCGCCGTTGCGCTCAGGAAAGACAAGCTCGATACCCAGCTCGCCCCGCATCGGGGCGGTCCACGCGGCCAGCCGCTCGATCACCTCACGCGCGGGGTACTCCTCCGCAGCTGCGAGATCGAGCAGGCGGCCGTCGAGCCCGAAGCGGATCGCGCGCCACATGTTCTCCTCGATCAGACGAGGCGCGGGGTCCTCGAAGGGCACACCCTCGTCAACGTCGCGCACCGCCTGCGCAATGCAAGCGGCGATCAGCGAGGCCAGCGCGTCGGACTCCTGCGCGGTCGCCTGCGCATCGCAGATCCGCAGCTCCACAGTGCCGAAGGCGAAATGAGGCCGTACCGACCACCAGACCTGGGTGAACTCGACGATCGAGCGGGTGCGCACGAGGAACTCGATGTACTCGCGGTAAGCAGCCCAACTCCCAAACGCGTCAGGGACGCCACAGCGGGGGAAGCTCTTGGTGAAGCTCTGGGTGCGCGCAGAGTGAAGGCCGGTGTCGCGCCCGTCGAGATAGGGCGAGTTGGAGGAGATCGCCAGCAGTAGCGGCAACACCGGGCGCAGCCGGTCGCAGACGCGGATCGCGCGGTCGAGGTCGCGCACGCCAAGATGCACATGCAGGCTAAAGGTGTTGTTGCGCCAGGCCACGTACTTCAGCCCGTCCTCGACGCGGTGGTAGTGCTCGGTGTCGATGATCGGCTGCTCGCGGTAGTCGGCCCACGGGTGGGTGCCGGTCGCGCCGAGTGCCACGCCCTGAGCGGCGGCAAGCGCGAACAGCCGCTTGCGGTGCTCGCGCTGGCGCGTCAGCGCGTCGTGCAGGTCGGCGCCCGCGCCGGAGATGATCTCAATCTCCGAGGAGATCAGCTCGCCGGTGATGTGCTCGTGGAGCAGCTCGTCGCTCTGCCTGGCCGCCTCGCGCAGCTGCTCAAAGCGTGGCAGCAGTTCGAGTGTCTGCGGGTCGAGGATCGAGAACTCCTCCTCGACGCCGACCGTGAAGTCGCTCGCCGCGGCAAACGTCTCGGCCGCTCGATCTAGATCCAGGCTGGTCATGGCGTTCGGCGTTTGGTAGCGCGTTGGTCCGCGTGCGGTGCTCGCTGGACGCTGCGCCATCCAGTGATAGCGCGCCGCGGCCGCGAATTACGTCAGGTCAGATAGAAGTAGAGCGCGTAGAGCAGATCGACCGCGGGGCTCGAGGTGTGAACCGTGACCTCCGGCGGCACCATCAGCAGGGACTCGGAGTAGTTGAAGATGATCTTGACGCCCGCCTCCACGAGCTCGTCGGCGAGCCCTTGGGCGGCCTGCGTAGGCACTGCGAGCACGCCCACGACGATGTCCTCGTCCTCGACGACCTGGCGTAGATCACCGGTGTGGCGTACGACCTGAGGGCCAACTTTCGTGCCGACCTTGTCCTCGTCGACGTCGAAGATCGCGACGACGCGAAAGCCGTGGTCAGCGAAGATGTCCGAGGAGGCAATCGCCTTGCCGAGGTGCCCGGCACCCAGCAGCGCGATGTTGTGCTGTCCTGCGGTTCGCAGGATCTTGCGTATCTGCGAGACCAGCGCCTCGACGTTGTAGCCCACGCCGCGCTTGCCGAACTTGCCGAAGCCCGACAGATCGCGGCGAATCTGGGTGGAGTTCACGTGCGTGTAGTCCGAGAGCTCCTGCGAGGAGATCGTCTCCTTGCCCATCTTCTTGGCCTGTGTGAGCACCTGCAGATAGCGCGATAGGCGCGCGGCTACGCCGAGCGATAGGCGCTCACTAGAGGGCACCGCACCGTCTGCGTGCAGCTCGCGCGGGCGCATGGTCGTTTCGCCGTAGCTCATCGCCGTGACTCTAGACGCTCGCGCAGAAGCGCCTCGTCAACGAAGTAGTCGAACAGCTCCTCCCCATCCAGCGCGATCACGGGGATGCGCTCGAAGTAGGCGCGCTGCAGCGCGGGGTCGCGGTCGATGTCGCACTCGGTCAGGCCGAAGCCCAGCTCGTCCTGCAGCGCCCGCAGCGCGGTCATGGCTTCGGCGCAAAGGTGGCAGTCGGGCCGTGAGTAGACGGTGATTGCGGCTGTCATCGGGGGGTTGAGACTTGCGCTGGATGCTGGTGGGACTGGGCCAGTTGGCGCTTGGCTGTGCTCAGCGCGCCCGTTCGCCGGTCGCGTAGGCGTCGAGCCCCAGGTAGTCGGGATAACTGAGCTGCGGCCCATAGCGGGCGGCGCTGGCGATCATCGCGGCGTTATCGGTGCAGAGCACGCGCGCGGGCACGTGCAGCGTGACGCCGAGCGCAGCCAGACGCCGGCGCAGCACGCCGTTCGCGGCGACGCCGCCGCCCACGGCGAGGCGATCGCTGCCTGTATGCGTGAGCGCGCGCTCGGCGCGCTCGATCAGGCTGTCGATGATCGCGGCCTGATAGGAGGCGGCGAGATCTGCAGCGCGCGCCCCAGCCTCGCGCTCGCCGAGCTCGCGCAGCTTGTAGAGCAGCGCGGTCTTCAGGCCCGCGAAGGAGAAGTCCAGGCCGTCGGCAAAGGCCTGGCGCTGCGAGCCCCGCCCCCCGCGCGAGCGCTCGGCGCGCGAACCAGGAAACACGAAAGCCTCGGCGTCGCCCTCGCGCGCGAGCCGTTCCAGCGCGGCGCCGCCGGGGTAGCCGAGCCCCAGCATCCGCGCCCCCTTATCGAAGGCCTCGCCCGCGGCGTCGTCGAGCGTGCGTCCCAAGACCTCAAAGCCGTCGTGACCTTGGACTTGCGCCAGCAGCGTGTGCCCGCCGCTGGCGATCAGGCACACGAACGGCGGCTCGAAGGGGCCCGGCTGCGAACCCGTATCGGGGTCGGCTCCGTCGAGCAGGAAGTTCGCGGCGACGTGGCCCTGCAGATGGTCAACAGGCGCGAACGGCAGCTCACGGGCGGCGGCGAGCGCCTTGGCGGTTGACAGCCCCACAAGCAACGCTCCGATCAGGCCTGGGCCTTGGGTGGCGGCGATCAACTCCAGGTCAGCCAGCTTTACGCCGGCCTCATCCAGCGCCCGCTGCACGATCGCGTTGACGATCTCCAGGTGATGACGCGAGGCGATCTCGGGCACCACGCCGCCGAAGTCCTCGTGCGCGGTCTGCGAGGAGATCACGTTGGCGCGCATGCGCCCGTCGCGGTCGATCACCGCGGCACAGGTGTCATCGCAGCTGCTCTCAAGCGCGAGGATGCTCATGGGTGTCGCAGAAGGATGGGTACGGACTGCGTGCTCATACGGGGCCGGGGTTCGGCACGTCCTCCAGCGAGCCCAGGCGCGTGGCGGGCGTACGCCACATCACGAGCGCGTCCTCCCCGTTGTCCTGGTAATAGCGCCGGCGGGTGCCCGCGGCGCGAAAGCCCTCGCGCTCGTAGAGGTGAATCGCCACGGTGTTGGAGCGGCGCACCTCGAGCGTGAAGCGCGCGTTCTCATCCCCCACGCGCGCGTAAAGCTCGGCCAGCAGTCGCGAAGCGAGGCCCATGCGCTGGCGGCGCAGGTCCACCGCGACGTTCATCACGTGCCAGACGGTGTCGTAGCGCGAGCAGATCAGGTAGCCCGCGAGCCGCTCGCTGGGTAGGCCCTCCTCGCTTTCGAAGCGCTCGCACGCGGCCAAACAGATCCCGGTCTGCTTCGAGAGCTCCAGCACGAACATCGCCAGCGACCACGGTGTCGGGAACACGCGCCGCTCGATCGCGAGCACTTCGGGCAGGTCGGGATAGGCCAACGCCCGAATCTCGATCGAGGAGGCGGGGTCTCCGTCATGGAGTTGAGATGAGGATGGCTCGCTCACGCTCGCGATATTCCCATCGCGGGCGGCCGATCGCCCTGCGCCAGCGCTGCATCGGGCGAGCGGCGATAGTCGGGCAGGATCGCCGCAAGCGAGTCCGGCGCCGTGGGCGCGGGATCGAGCGCGCCTAGTCGGCAGACCGAGGCGCCTTGGATCAGGTGCAGCGGCGAGCCCGGCGCGAGGACCTCGACCCCCGCGGCGGACAGCTCCTCCACATACAGCAAGGCCCCGTCGCCGACCGCGTGCCAGCGTCCCTCGCGCGGGCCGCCGCGGCGCTCGATCTCCGCGGGCAGATCTTCCAGCTCGGGGGGGCGCAGCGCCCGCGGGAACTCGAGCTCGGCGCCATCGGCGTAGGCGGCGGCGAAGGCCTCACCGCGCCGGGCGTCGATAACCGCGAGCGTGGCGCTCGGAGCAGCGGCGACGCGCTCGGAGCCAAGCGCCAGCGCGCGCAGGCTCGAGACCCCGACCAGCTCGACCGACAGCGACTGCGCGAGCCCGCGCGCAGTGGCGATCCCGACGCGCAGCCCCGTGAAGCGTCCGGGGCCGAGGCCTACCGCGATCCGCTGCACGGCATCCCAGCCGAGACCCGCCTGCCCCAGCAGCTCGTTCGCGATCCCGAGCAGGCGCGTGGCGTGGCCGGGGTGGGCGCCGGTGGCGGGGTCATCGCGCGCCTGAAGCGTGCTGCCGTCGGCGAGGCACAGGCCCACGGCCGTGGCCTGGGTCGCGGTGTCGAAGCCGAGCACGATCATCGCTGCACGACCTCGATCCGGCGCCGATCCTGGCCCTGATGGGAGAGCGAAACCTGCACACGCGCCCCCTCAAGCGCCCGCTCGGCATCGGGTGGCCACTCCACGAACGCAATCCGCCCCGCGCCCAGATAGTCCGCCAGTAGGTCGGGGTCCTCCTGCTCAAGGTCCGCCAGGCGATAGAGATCCAGATGCGAGACCACCAGCTGCTCGCGCGCGCGGTAGCGATGGCCGATGCTAAAGCTGGGGCTCGTGATCGGGTCTTCGACCCCAAGCGCACGGGCAGCACCCCGCACCAGCGTGGTCTTGCCGGCTCCCAACTCGCCGCGCACCAGCACCACGTCGCCGTCGCTCAGGCCCGCGGCCAGCTCCGCGCCGAGCGCTTCGGTCTCGATGGGGTCTGCGGTCTCGACAATGCGCACTGCCACGACGAGACTCTAGAGCCAAGCCGCTGGCCCACGAAGGCGAGCCGTTAAAAGCGACCGGCCCGCGGGAGAAAGGGACGCGGGCCGATCGTTACTTCTGGAGGGATGGAGACAAGGCCTGTATCGGCGGAGGTGGGAGCCGACTTTAGACCTGTGGAGGAAAAATTTCGGCATTTCCCAAAGATTCCCTGTTTGCGGGCGAAAGCTGGGAAATATCGTCCAAATAAGTGTCCAGAACCGTCTAGAACAAGCCAAGCTGGTCGGGCTCCAGCGGCGGTTCCGAGCCCCCCGCCACGCCGTTTGCGGTCTCGGCGGCAGCCGTGGCCCCGCTCGCACCCTCGACGTCGACCACCTGCTCCTCTGCCTCCGGGATCTGCTCAAGCGAGGGCTGCTCAGGGGCGCCCATCGCCAGCAACTCCGGCAGGCGCGTGAAGTCCTCGCGCAGCGTCTCGAGCATCCGCGGCGTGTACAGCGCCGCGGCCGGATGGAAGATCGGGTACAGGCGCACGGCTCGCCGGCCGAGCGTCAGCACCTCGGGCTGGCCGTGCAGGCGCGTGATCCCCGTTGGGTCGCCGCGCAGGAGCTTCGTGGAGAAGTTGCCCAGCGTGCAGATCACGGTCGGCTCGATCAGCTCGACCTGGCGGTGCAGGTACTCCTGGCAGTTCTCGATCTCGACCGGGAGCGGGTCGCGGTTGCCGGGGGGCCTGCACTTGAGCACGTTCGCGATGAAGACGTCCTTGCGCTCGATCCCGATCTCGCCGAGCAGCGTCTCGAGCAGTTTTCCGGCGCGCCCCACGAACGGCACCCCCTGCTCGTCCTCGCTCGCACCGGGTGCCTCTCCTACGAACATCAGATCCGCGTCGGCGTTGCCCGCGCCGAACACGACGGTCTTGCGCGTGGCCGCGAGCTCGGGGCAGCGCGTGCAGTCCTTGGCCTGCGCGAACACCTGCTTCAGCGCCTCGCGCCGCTCGGCCGCTGGCATTTCACCTACCGGTGAGGACATCGCCCGATGGTAATCGCCGCGGCTGCGCAATGATCTGGCCGTGTCGTCAAGCCCCGAGATCGCCGTGAGCGCCCCGTTCGCGGGCGTCGTCGTCTCGTTGGCGCACGAGCCGCAGGAGCGCGTTGACGCCGGTTCGCCGCTGCTGGTGCTGGAGGCGATGAAGATGGAGCACGAGGTGCTGGCGGAGGCCGGCGGCGTCGTGCAGAGCATCGCGGTCGCGGTGGGCGATGCCGTGGAGGAGGGTCAAACGTTGCTGACGATGAGCGCCGCCGCCGACGGTGAGCCCGGCCCGCGGGCGCGCGCCGCCGCGGAGTCGAACGAGAACGGCTTTCGCGCGGACCTGGAGGCCGTGCGCGAGCGCCATGCGATCGGGCTCGACGCCGCGCGGCCCGAGGCCGTGGCGCGGCGACGCAAGCGTGGGCGGCGCACGGCGCGCGAGAACCTGGCCGAGCTGGTGGACGAGGGTAGCTACGTCGAGTACGGGCCGCTGCTATTCGCCGCCCAGGAGCAGCGGCGCTCGCGCGAGGAGCTGATCGAGCGCACGCCCGCGGACGGGCTGGTCGGCGGCGTCGGCGAGATCGAAGGCCGTCCCTGCGTCGCGATGTCCTACGACTACACCGTGCTCGCCGGCACCCAGGGGATGCGCAACCACGCCAAGAAGGACCGCCTGTTCGAGCTGGCTGAGCGGCGGCGGCTGCCGGTCGTGCTGTTCGCCGAGGGCGGCGGCGGACGCCCCGGCGACGTGGACATGCCGATCGTCGCGGGCCTCGACTGCCGCGCCTTCGCGCTGTTCGCCCAGCTCAGCGGGCTCGTGCCGCTGGTGGGGATCGCCTCGGGCTACTGCTTCGCGGGCAACGCCGCGCTGCTCGGCTGCTGCGACGTCGTGATCGCGAGCGAGGACTCCAGCATCGGCATGGGCGGCCCCGCGATGATCGAGGGCGGCGGGCTCGGCGTGTTCGAGCCCGCCGAGGTCGGCCCAATCGAGGTGCAGGACGCAAACGGCGTGGTCGACCTGCGTGTTGGCGACGACCACGAGGCGGTCATCGCCGCCAAGCGCTACCTCTCTTACTTCAACGGGCCCGGCCCCGCCGAGAAGCTCCCCGACCAAGAGCTGCTGCGCGGACTGATCCCCGAGCAGCGCAAGCGCGTCTACGACGTGCGCCGCGTGGTTGACGGGCTGTTCGACGAGGGCTCGGTGCTCGAGCTGCGCCGCGGTTTCGGCTCCGGGATCGTGACCGCGCTCGCGCGCCATGAAGGGCGGCCGCTCGGCGTCGTCGCCAACGTCCCAACCCACCTCGGCGGCGCGATCGACGCTGACGCCGCGGATAAGGCCGCGCGCTTCATCGGTATGTGCGATGCCTTCGCACTGCCGGTGCTGTTCCTCTGCGACACGCCCGGCTTCATGGTCGGCCCGAACGCCGAGCGCACCGCCACGGTGCGCCACTTCGCGCGGATGTTCCTTGGCGGCGCCAACCTCAGCGTCCCCTGCGGGACGATCGTGCTGCGCAAGGGCTACGGGCTAGGCGCCCAGGCCATGGCCGGCGGGGGCTTTAAGGCGCCACTGTTCACCGTCGGCTGGCCCACCTCCGAGTTCGGCGGCATGGGCCTGGAGGGCGCGGTGCGGCTCGGCATGCGGCGTGAGCTGCAGGCCGTCGAGGACCCCGACGAGCGCGAGCGGCTGTTCGACTCCTTCGTCGCGATGGCCTACGAGCGCGGGCGCGGCCTGAACATGGCGGCCTACGGCGAGATCGACGACGTGATCGACCCCGCCGACTCCGCGCGCTGGATCTCGATGCTGTTCGACGAGCGCATGCCCGGCTGGTGGCAGCGCGAGGGCAAGTCGCGGCCCTACGTTGACGCCTGGTGAGACGCCGTTCGAGGTCGAGCGCCCGGCCCGGGCGCAGCGGGCGCGCTAGGTCGACGGCGTGATCACGCCCGTGAACAGGCAGAAGCCCGACAGCCGGTGGCCCACGACCTGAAAGTGAACCCATTTGCCGCTGTCGTTCGCACGCGCCATGAAGTCCATGTTCACTTCCGTCGGGTCGATCTCGTAGCTCTGGAGATCGGTGGTGAATTCGTGGAAGCCGTGCACCCAGTAGAGACCGCTACGTTCGGCCGACAGCGGCGGCTCTACGCCAACCTGGCCGCTGACGATCGATTCGCAGTCCCCCAGCACGTTCACGCCACCGGCCGAGGCGATGACTTCGTTGTCTTTGGCCGCCATCCCAATTTCGAACTGCTGGGCGCCCGGACCGGCCGCGCCATCTTCCCCGGGGCCTCCCGGAGAGCCGGGAGAGCCGGGAGAGCCGGCGGGCCCGGCTGCGCCCGCCGCGCCGGTGGCACCCGGCGGCCCCTGGAGTCCCTGCGCGCCTCCCACCCCTTTGGCTCCCTGCCCCGCACGGACGTTCCACGCGATTTGCGTCCGGTGCTTGCCACAGCTCTTACCTGGCTTGAGGACCGTCAGGCGTCCCGCGCCATCGACACAGGCATGCACTTCGCCGCTGCCCCCGACGAGGCTCGTCGCGGCGAAGGCCCCGCCCCCGAGCGCGACGAACAGGGCGAGATAGGCGACGACGGTCGCGTGGTTCAGCCGCGGACGAAGCCGAGCCAGTCGCGCGCTGGTGGGACTTGGCGCTGACATCTGGCGAGCCTACTTTGCGCAGCCCATCCTGGCAATGGCGCCTGCGGCCGGAAAGCCCTTGCGGACGACCGGACCAGATGTATCATTCGTGTCAGGCCGTCACCGGGTGAGCCCGGGCCGGACCTGAGCCAAACCGCATCAACATCTTCTGTCGCGCCGGTATCCGTAAGGAACTGGACCGAAATTCATGAGCATCGCTATCCAACCTCTCGCCTGCGCATGAGGACCGTGCGCGCCGTGGACGAGCTGCGCTCAGAGCTGAGCTCTCCGCGTCGCGAGGGCCGCACGATCGGCCTGGTCCCGACGATGGGGGCGCTGCACGACGGCCACCTCTCGCTGATCCGCCGCGCCCGGCGCGAGTGCGACGTAGTCGTGGTCTCGCTGTTCGTGAATCCCTCGCAGTTCAACGAGCAGGCCGACCTGGCGCGCTACCCGCGCGACGAGCGCCACGATGGCGAGCTGGCCACGCAGGCCGGCGCCGACATCCTGTTTGCGCCGAGCGTCGAGGAGATTTATCCGCCCGGCTTTGCGACCTCGGTCGAAGTGCTGGGCGTGACCGAGCGGCTCGAGGGCGTCTCGCGCGGCGCGGAGCACTTCCGCGGCGTCAGCACCGTCGTCACCAAGCTGCTGGGGATGACCCAGCCCGACGTCGCCTACTTCGGCCAGAAGGACGCGCAGCAGCTGGTCGTGATCCGCCGCTTGGTCGCCGACCTGAACCTGCCGGTTCGCGTCCAGGCCTGCCCCACGGTGCGCGAGACCGACGGCCTAGCGATGTCCTCACGCAACGCGCGTCTCAGCCCCGAGGAGCGCGCCCGGGCGCTGGCGTTGCCGGACGCGCTACGCGCCGCGGCGCAGCGCGCGGCCGAAGGCGAGTGCTCGGCCGAGGCGCTGCTGGATGTCGCCTGCGCCGCGATGCTCGCCCGCGGCGTCGAGCCCGAATACCTGGAGCTCGTCGACCCCGAGACGCTGCTGGCGCGCGAACAGCTGACGCGCGAGTCGCTGTTGGCCGTCGCCGCGCGGGTCGGTGAGACCCGCCTGATCGACAACGTCGTCCTGCGACCGTCGACCGCGCCCAGACACACCTCCAACGAAGCCCGCCTAGACCCCACCCCGCAAGCCACCGATCCTCAACCGCACCCCAGAAAGGCGCTCGCCTGATGCAACGCGTAATGCTGAAGTCCAAGATCCACCGGGCCACGGTCACCGACTGCGATCTGCACTACGTCGGCTCGATCACGATCGATCCCGACCTGCTGGAGGCCGCGGACATCCTCGAGCACGAGCAGGTGCACGTGCTTGACATCGACAACGGCGCGCGCTTTGAGACCTACACGATCGCGGGCGAGCGCGGCTCGGGCGTGATGACGATCAACGGCGCCGCCGCTCGTCTGGTGCAGCGAGGGGACACGATCATCGTCGTCTCCTACGGCAGCTACGACGAGGCCGACCTCGAACGCTACGAGCCCCGCGTCGTGCACGTGGAGGCGCAGACCAATCGCATCATCACCATCGACGACGCAGTGGCGACTCTGCTCACGCAGAGCGTCAACTAGCGCCAGAGAGGAAGCACCCATGTCCAGCCACCCAGATGTACAGGCCCCCTCCGATCCAGGCCGGCTGCCGATGACGCTGCCGCTGCTGATGGAGCGCAAGCGCCTCGGCGAGCCGATCGTGATGGTCACCGCGTATGACTACCCCAGCGCCCGTGCCGCCGAGGCCGCGGGCGTGGATCTGGTGCTCGTCGGCGACTCCGCCGCGACCACGATGCTCGGCTACAACGCGACCACACCGGTCGAGCTCGGCGACATGCTGGTGCTCGCACGCGCCGTGCGGCGTGGGCTGCGCACCCCGCTCTTGATCGGCGATCTGCCGTTCGGCTCCTATGAGGTCTCCGATGAGCAGGCGATCGCCACCGCGATGCGGATGGTCAAGGAGGCCGGCTGCGAGGCCGTGAAGCTCGAGGGCGGCGGCGAGGCCTCGGTCAGGCGCGCGCGCGCGATCGTGGGCGCGGGCATCCCGGTGATGGGCCACGTCGGGCTCACGCCACAGACCTCGACCGCGCTGGGCGGCTGGAAGGCACAGGGACGGACCGCGGCAGCCGCGGCCAAGATCGCGGCCGAGGCGCTGGCGCTGCAGGAAGCCGGCTGCTTCGCGCTGGTGTTCGAGGCGATTCCCAGCGCCGTCACCGACGAGCTGATGCCGTTGATCGAGATCCCCGTGATCGGCATCGGCGCGGGGCCCGCCACCGACGGTCAGGTACTGGTCTTCCACGACCTGCTCGGCATCCGCGACGGACTCGGCCCACGCTTTGTCAAGCGCTACGCGAACATCCAGCAGGAGATGAACGCGGGCGTCTCCGCATATGCGGAGGACGTGCGCATGCGCCGCTATCCGGGCCCTGAGCACACCTACAAGATCGACCCCGGCGAGCTCGCAGAGTTGCAGGCGCAGCTGGGCTAAGCGCCGCCCTCAGGCGAGGGGTTCGCCGAAGCGCTCGGCGAAGGCGAACTCCTCGACCGGGCGGCGCGCCAGCCGCTTGGGCCAGGGGTCGGCGCGGTGCCCGACGCCGATATGAGCGGCGAGCGCCACGTCATCGGGCATGTCGAGCAGCCGCTTGACCTCGGCCTCGGCCGGCACGAGCAACGTCGTCATCGCGGCCCCCAACTCCTCACCGCGTAGCGCGAGCAGCAGGTTCTGCACGAACGGATAGATCGAGGCGCCGCCAACGATGCTCTCGCGTGGCAGCTCGGAGTCCGTCACGACCAAATCCTCGATGCGGACGGCGACCAGCAAGTGCAGGGGCACCTCGTGCAAGCTCTCGGCGTAGCCGTTCGCGCGCCGCACCATACGCACGCGGACGGGATCAAAGCCCTCAGGCGCCTCCAGCATGCGCGCGCCTCCGGTCTCCTGCATGTAGCGGCGCCAGTGCGGCAGGTAGAGGTCGCGGATTGCGCGACGGCGCCCAGGATCGCGGACCACGACCACGCGCCAGCCCTGGCGATTGCCGCCGCTTGGCGCGAAGCGTGCGGCATCGAACGCGCGATGCAGCGCCTCGGGGGCGACCGGCTCATCGGTGAAGCGCCGGCTCGTCGGCGCGCAGCGCATCGCCTCGTTCAGGTCCATGTGCGCCAGCCTACTAGCGCCACGCGCCGCGGCTCCCCGCCTGATCGCTAGCGATACTCGACGCGCTTGATCACGCGCGCCGGGAGTCCGGCCGCGATCGAGAACGGCTCGATGTCGTGGGTGACGACGCTGTTGGCGCCGATCACGCAGCGCTCGCCGATGCTCACCCCGCTCGTCACGACTACGTTCGCCCCAAGCCAGCAGTTGTCCCCGATCCGCGTCGGCCCCTTGCTCTGAAAGCCTTGCCACGTAATCGGCTTCTCGGGGTCATCGAAGCGGTGGTTGGCATCTGAGACAAAACAGCCGTTCGCGAGCATGCAGTGCTCGCCGATCTCCACCAGCTGCTCGGCCGCGACCATCACCCCGAGGTTCAGGAAGCTGCCCGCGCCGATCCGCACGCGCGCCTGGCCCGGGGCGGTGATCCACACGCCGGGCTCCAGCAGAACTTCGGGCCCTACCTCCAGGCGCCCCTCGCGCATCGCCTGGAGCACGTTGCCGTGCAGCGGCCAGCGCGCGAACGCCCCGCGGCGCATCAGCTCCCAGTGGATCCCAACGCGGTTCCACGGCAGCGAGTTGCGCTCATACCAACGCCACTTCTGTGCCCACAGGCGAGCCCGCGCCCCAAGCGCGACCTGGCGAGGGTCCTCACTCACGGTCCACGCCTTCGTCTGGAGAGCTGGTCGGCGCCACGCCGCCATCATGCCTCAAAGTCCGTGCCCGCCGCCGTACCGGCGGACATAGACCATCTCATGCGTCAGCTCGCGGACGAACCCCCGACGATTCAGTAGTCCCGTGAGTGGGTCGTGCTCGACCAGGTAGCCCAATTCGCCCTCATAGCGCTTGCGCTCCTCGATGTTCTGCAACTGGCGAATGCAGTAGAGCGGCCGGCCGGCCGCATCGCGTACCAGCGATGCATCGACCGTAACCCATACGACGTGACGCTCTGCGTGTAGCAGGCGCTGCTCCAGGTGAAAGGAGTCGATCTCTGCCGCGTGCAGACTAGCCATCGCGGCGCGGTCGGTGGCGACATCATCCGGGTGCATCAGCTCGCTGACGTTTGCCACGCCGAGCCACTCGGGCGAATGCCCCGTGAGCTCGCAAAGCGCCTTGTTGGACCGCAGCAGGCGACCCGCAGAGCTCGCCTCGACACTTACGAGCGCGATACCTATCGGTGCATCCTCGAAGGAGCTGCGCAGCAGGGCCTCAGTAGCTAGCAACGAAGGCCGACCACTCGCACCGACGGC
Source organism: uncultured Solirubrobacteraceae bacterium (assembly GCA_963697725.1). Classification (GTDB taxonomy): domain Bacteria; phylum Actinomycetota; class Thermoleophilia; order Solirubrobacterales; family Solirubrobacteraceae; genus Palsa-744. The sequence goes on along the minus strand of OY969096.1, from coordinate 1,377,096 downwards.
GGACTCGATCGTCGAGACGCCGACGATCGCGTGCGTCGCATCCCTCACCGTGCACCCTGACCGCTGCCTCGCTGCCGTCCTTGCGCAACCGCACGTGCTGATCACGCCGTCCAGGTCCTGTCCCACGACCGCGGGGTCCAACGAGTCGAGAATTGCAGCTGGGTCGACCCGACTCCTCGCGTGGCGAAGTCCGCGCCTTTTCGCACGGGCCGGCCCACCGCCAACTGGCGCGTGGAACGCCAACACGTTTGAGCTATGCCGGAACACGACCTACCTCCTTGGACGTACACCCATTCCCTTGGGCGGTCCGCGGAGTGCAGTCACTTGCGTGCCTCTCACCGCGCCCGACAGCTGCCAACAAAGCGCAAAGCCACCGCTCGGTGGCTGGACGTTTGCCAAACGGCCTGGCTAAGCTAGCACAGTTCCACTCCTTGCGACAAGTCCATATAACCCGACGGTCGCGGACTTACCTCCATTCCGGGCGCCCGCGCTGAGATTCAAGCGGCGATCTTGGGTGTCCGCTTCCGAGGAGGAGTCTGACCGTTGCCGCCCCCCGCACCGCGCTTCACCGTCGGCGTCAGCAACTCCGCCAGGAACTGCCCCGTGTGCGAGCCCGGCTCGGCCGCGACCTCCTCGGGCGTGCCCACCGCGATCGCCAGGCCACCCTCCTCCCCACCCTCGGGCCCCATGTCGATCAGGCGGTCCGCCGACTTGATCACGTCGAGGTTGTGCTCGATCACGACGATGCTGTTGCCCGCGTCGACCAGCCGCTGCAGCACCTCCAGCAGGCGCTGCACATCGGCGAAGTGCAGGCCGGTCGTGGGCTCGTCGAGGATGTAGAGCGTGCGTCCCGTCGCGACCTTCGACAGCTCGGTCGCGAGCTTCACGCGCTGCGCCTCGCCACCCGACAGCGTCGTCGCCGGCTGGCCGAGGCGCACGTAGCCAAGCCCGACCGCGTTCAGCGTCTCCAGACGACGGCGGACCTTTGGAATGTGCTCGAAGAACTTGAGCGCCTCCTCGACCGGCATGTCGAGCACGTCAGCGATGCTCTTGCCCTTGAAACGAATTTCAAGCGTCTCGCGGTTGTAGCGCTTGCCGTGGCACTGCTCGCAGGGCACGTACACGTCGGGCAGGAAGTGCATCTCGATCTTGATCTGCCCGTCGCCGCGACACACCTCACAGCGCCCGCCCTTGACGTTGAAGCTGAAGCGACCGGGCTTGTAGCCGCGCGCACGGGCCTCCTGGGTCTTGGAGAACAGGTCGCGGATCACGTCGAACAGCCCCGTGTAGGTTGCCGGGTTCGAGCGGGGCGTGCGCCCGATCGGCGACTGGTCGACCGCGATGATCTTGTCGAGCTGGTCCAGGCCATGGATCGCGCGATGCGCTCCCGGACGCTGGCGCGCTCGATGTAGACGGTTCGCGACCGCCTTGTAGAGCACTTCATTTACCAGCGTGGACTTGCCCGAACCCGACACGCCCGTCACGCAGGTAAGCACGCCGAGCGGCACGTGCACGTCGATGTCCCTGAGGTTGTGTTCGCTCGCGCCGAGGATCTCGATATAGCCCGTCGGAGTGCGCCGCTTGGCTGGCGCCTCGATCGTGCGGGTACCCGCCAGGTACTGGCCCGTTAGCGAGCCTTTCACGCGCTGTACCTGGGCTGCCGTGCCCTGCGCCACGATCTTGCCGCCGTGCTCACCGGCACCCGGGCCGAGGTCGACGAGGTGGTTCGCAGCGCGCATCGTCTGCTCGTCGTGCTCGACCACGATCACCGTGTTGCCGAGGTCGCGCAGGCGCTCAAGCGTCGCGATCAGCTTTGAGTTGTCACGCTGGTGCAGACCGATCGAAGGCTCATCGAGGATGTAGAGCACGCCCACCAGCGAGGAGCCGATCTGTGTCGCGAGGCGAATCCGCTGCGCCTCGCCGCCCGACAGCGTCGCGGCGGCGCGATCCATCGAGAGATAGCCGATCCCGACGTTCTCCAAGAACTGCAGGCGCTCTGAAATCTCGCGCAGGATCAGTCGTGCCACATGGCGGTCGGTCTCCGATAGCTCGACCTCCTCCAGCCACTCGAGCGCCCGCCGCGCAGAGAGCGCGCAGAAGTCCTCGATCCGTGTTCCGCCCACGAGCACCGCGCGCGACTCCGCGCGCAGGCGCGCGCCACCGCATACCGGACAGGCTCGCAGCGACATGAACTCCTCGATCTTCTCCCGCGTCCACTCCGAGTCGGTCTCGCGATAGCGCCGCTCTAGGTTCTTTACGATCCCCTCAAAGCGCGTCGCGTAGGAGCGGCGACGGCCATAGCGGTTGCGGTAGGTGACTTGCAGGGGCTCACCGTTCGTGCCGTGGAGAAATAGGTCTTTCTGCTCTTGCGCGAGGTCCTCCCACGGGGCCTCCAGATCGACGTCGTAGCGCTCGGCGATCGCCTCGGTGACCTGCTCGTAGTAGTTGGAGCTGCTGTTGGCCCACGGTGCGATCGCGCCCTCGCCGATCGACAGCGTGGGGTCGGGCACGAGCAGCTCCGGGTCGATCTCCATCTGTGAGCCCAGGCCCGTGCAGCGATCGCAGGCGCCATGCGGTGAATTAAACGAGAAGATCCGCGGCTCCAGCTCGACCAGCGAGGGACCGTGCTCGGGGCAGGCAAAGCGCTCGGAGAAGGTGAAGATGCTGCCTGGCTCAGGCCTCTCGCCCGGGACTATCTGCGCCGACGCGGCGCGTGGAGCCTTTGCTCCCTTTGCGCCGGCCGCGTACTCCGTCCCTACCTGCTCATCGGACTCGGCTTTGCCCGAGCCGACAATCTCCAACTCCACTAGGCCATCGGCCCGGCCAACTGCCGTCTCGATCGAGTCGGCCAGCCGCTTGCGCACGTCGTGGCGCATCACCAGTCGGTCGACCACGACCGCGATGTCGTGCTTATAGCGCTTGTCCAACACGATCGACTCCTCGAGCATGCGGATGCGGTCGTCGATCTTCACCCGTGCGAAGCCGTCGGCGCGTAGCTCGTCCAGCAGCTTGCCGTACTCGCCCTTGCGTCCGCGCACGACCGGGGCCAGCACCATGAAGCGCGTGCCCTCCGCCAGCTCCATCGCCTGGTCGATGATCTGCTCCGCCGACTGGCCCACGATCGGGCGCCCGCAGATCGGGCAGTGCGGCTTGCCCACGCGCGACCACAGCAGCCGCAGGTAGTCGTAGATCTCGGTCACGGTGCCAACCGTCGAGCGTGGGTTGCGCGAGGTCGTCTTCTGATCGATCGAGATCGCCGGCGAGAGCCCCTCGATCGAGTCCACGTCGGGCTTGTCCATTTGGCCCAGGAACTGGCGCGCGTAAGCCGACAGCGACTCGACGTAGCGGCGCTGGCCCTCGGCGTAGATCGTGTCGAACGCCAGCGAGCTCTTGCCCGAACCCGACAGGCCCGTGATAACGACCAGCGCGTCGCGCGGCAGCGACAGCGAGATGTCCTTGAGGTTGTGCTCTCGGGCGCCCGAGACGACTATTTGGTTGCCCGTCGGCATCGGGCACCCATTCTATGAGGCCGAACAGACGTTCGGGTCAACCTTTTACGCAATGAGCGGGCCTATCCATATTCATACCTCGAAAGTAGGAATCTTTGTTAGATTGGTAGGAATGAAAGCCACGGTCTCGGAGAAGGGTCAGGTGACAGTGCCGAAGCCGCTGCGCGAGCGCCTCGACATCAGACCGGGCGACGAACTCGACTTCAGCGAGGAGGGCGGACGACTTGTCGCACTGAAGTCGACGCGCCAGGACCCCGTTGACGCCGTGTATGGCAGCGTGAACCTGGGGCGCAGCACGGACGAGATCATCCGCGAGCTTCGCGGCGACGCCGAACCGGGTTGATCACCGCGGTCGACACGAGCATCCTGCTCGACGTCATCGGCGGCGACCCGGACTTCGGTCAGGCTTCCGCGGCGAGTCTGCGTCGATGTCTGCACGACGGACAACTGGTGGCGTGCGAGGTGGTCTGGGCAGAGTGCGCCGCAGGATTGCCGGACGCCGAGACCACGGCAGACCGGCTCGCCGCCCTGCGCGTGCGCTACGCGACCGTCGAGACTCCGGCCGCGCTCTGCGCCGGGCAGATGTGGAGCGTCTACCGGCGACGGCGAGGAACACGCGAGCGGATCATCGCGGACTTCCTGATCGGCGCCCACGCGCTCCTACAAGCCGATCGCCTGCTCACACGCGACCGGGGCTTCTATCGAGGCTACTTTGATGGGTTGGAGGTAGTCGACCCGAGCGCGGGCCAGTAGACGGCGTGGGCGTCAGCCCTCTATCGCCGCGTAGACCTCGTTGATCAGCTTCCCGCGATCTGCGAGCTTGAAGTTCTCGGCGAGGTAGCGCTCGGCGTCCGCGCGCGACTCGCCGTTGAGCGCCATGTTCAGCGCGATCAGTCGCGCGCCGTCGAGGTCGGCGCTGTCGGCGCCACCGTTGGTGGCCGTCGGAGCAGGCGCCTCGGGGTCGACGTGCACATCGGGCTCCGCGGCCTCGGGAGGCGAAAGCGGCGGCGCGCTCGGTGCGGCTGCAGTCCTCGCCTGCGGGCCCGGCGCCGGAATCGGCGGCGCGGGCACCGACGGCTGCGCGGTCTCCCCGGCCACCGCGCGGGTGACGGTCTTGCCCGCAGCAGCGTCGTACAGCTCCCCCATGTTCGACTCGACCGCCGCGAGGTCGCCCGCGAGTCGATTAGCGCCCGCGCGAAGGCTCTCGACCAACGCGCTGACCTCGCTATCCATCGCGCTCACACGCTCCAGCAGCGCGGCGGTCGCCTGCGAAACGGCGGCGACATGTGCGCGGGCCTGCTCGATCGCCTGCTCGCGGGTCTGCGCCGCGTCGCGATCGGCGGCCTCGCGCGTAGCGCGCGAGGCCTCGCGCGCCTGCGCCTCGATGTCCGCGGCCGCGGCCTCAGCGGCGGCGAGGATGCTCTGCACTTGAGTGCCCGCCGTAGAGGCGAGCGAGGCTTCACCGGCGCCATCGGCGCGCTCGCGCTGTAGCTCCTCGATCTCACTCGCAAGCGCGCGCAGATGCGCATCCACCGCCGCTGGCTCATAGCCACGCCGAGCGATGGGAAAGTCGCGTCGCTCGATCGCTTGACGGTCGATGTCCACGGCGGCAATCCTAGGCGATGTCACCGCTCGGGGTCTCAGGCGCTCCCGCCTCGGTGGTCTGGATCTCGCGCAGGTCGCGGCGCAGCTCGCGCAGCTCATCGCGCAACTGTGCCGCGTACTCGAACCGCAGCTCGTCGGCCGCCGCGACCATCTCCTCCTCGAGCTCCACGATCATCTTCTCCAGCTCGTGCTGAGGCAGCTCCTCGGCCTTGCCCCGCTTGGCCGTGCGCCGTTTGCGACCCTTCGGCACCTTCGACTCGGCCTGCAGGAACTCGGCGATATCCGAGATGCCCTTGACGATCGTCGCTGCAGTGATCCCGTGCTCCTCGTTGTAAGCCAGCTGGATCTCGCGGCGGCGGTCGGTCTCAGAGATCGCCGCGCGCATCGCCTTGGTCTCCTTGTCTGCGTACATCAACACGGTCCCGTCGACGTTGCGCGCCGCGCGCCCGATCGTCTGGATCAGCGAGGTCTCCCCGCGCAGGAAACCCTCCTTGTCGGCGTCCAGGATCGCCACCAGCGAGACCTCAGGCAGGTCCAAACCCTCGCGCAGCAGGTTTACGCCCACCAGCACGTCGTACTCGCCGAGGCGCAGATCACGGATGATCTGGATCCGCTCCAGCGTGTCGATCTCCGAGTGTAGATAGCGCGTCTTGAAGCCCATCTCCAGCAGGTACTGCGAGAGGTCCTCGGACATCTTCTTCGTCAGCGTCGTGACCAGCACGCGCTCGTCGCGCTCGACACGCTTGCGCACCTCGTTCATCAGGTCGTCGATCTGGTTCTTGGTCTCGCGCACCTCGACGCGCGGGTCGACGATCCCAGTGGGTCGCACGATCTGCTCGACGATCCGGGTCGAGTTCGTGCGCTCGTACTCCCCCGGCGTCGCCGAGATGAACAGCAGCTGCGGCGTGATCGAGAGGTACTCCTCGAAACGCTGTGGGCGGTTGTCCATCGCGCTCGGCAGGCGGAAGCCGTAGTCCACCAGCGTCTGCTTGCGCGAACGGTCGCCCTCGTACATGCCGCCGATCTGCGGCACCGTCTGGTGGGACTCGTCGATGAAGCAGATGAAGTCCTCGGGGAAGTAGTCGATCAGGCAGTAGGGGCGCTCGCCGGGCTGGCGTTTGTCGAGAATCCGCGAGTAGTTCTCGATCCCTGAGCAGAAGCCCATCTCACGCAGCATCTCCATGTCGTACTGCGTGCGTTGGCGCAGCCGGTGGGACTCCAGCAGCTTGCCCTCGGCCTCGAGCTGCTCGCAGCGTTCGTTCAGTTCGCGTCCGATCTCCGCAACGCCGTCCTCGATCGTCCCTTCCTTGACGTTGTAGTGCGTGGCGGGCCACACCGCCACGTGCTCGAGGTCGTCCTCCAAGAGCTCGCCCGTCAGCGGGTCGAAGTGCTGCAGCCGCTCGACCTCGTCGCCGAACAGCGTCGCGCGGAAGGCGGTCTCCGCGTAGGCCGGGAACACCTCGAGCGTCTCGCCGCGCACGCGGAAGCTCCCCCGCGAGAGCACCTGGTCGTTGCGCGTGTACTGGATCGAGACCAGCTTGCGCAGCAGTTTGTCGCGGTCGATTTCCTCGCCGCGGCGGAGGATCTGCATGTTCATCTCATAGGTCTCGGGCGAGCCCAGGCCGTAGATGCAGGAGACCGAGGCGACCACGATCACGTCGCGCCGAGCGAACACCGCCGCGGTCGCGGCGTGGCGCAGGCGGTCGACCTCCTGGTTGATCGCCGAGTCCTTCTCGATGTACAAATCGCGGCTGGGCACGTAGGCCTCGGGCTGGTAGTAGTCGTAGTAGCTGACGAAGTACTCGACCGCGTTGTCGGGGAAGAAGGTGCGGAACTCGTTGCACAGCTGCGCCGCCAGCGTCTTGTTGTGCGCGATCACGAGCGCTGGACGCTGGACCGCCTCGATCACGCCAGCCATCGCCATCGTCTTGCCGGTCCCCGTCGCACCAAGCAGCGTCTGAAAACGTTCGCCCGCCTCGACCCCCTCGGCCAGCGACGCGATCGCCTTCGGCTGGTCGGCCGTCGGCGTGAACACGGAGTCGAGCTTGAAGTCGGGCATCGCCTCTACCGTAGCGAGCGCTTCAAGGGCCGCTGAGAGCTAACCAAGCCCGAGCTGGCGCGCGTAGGCCGAGCGATAGTCCTGCTGGGCGCTGAGCACGCGTTCGACGTAGGCCTGGGTCTCGGGAAAAGGGATCGTCGCGACCGTCAGGTGCCCGCCTTCGGCGTGCGCCTTTGCCACCCAGCGATCGACGTTTGCCAGACCCGCGTTGTAGGCGGCCACCGCCAGCATCTCGTTGCCGTCGTAGTGGTCGAGCAGGTAGCGCAGGTAGTAGCTGCCGTAGGCGACGTTGATGCTCGGCGTGGCCAGATCGCTGGCCGTAAAGTTCGACCCCCCCGAGAGGTGCGCGATGAAGTACGCGGTTTCGGGAAGGATCTGCATCAGCCCCTCGGCCCCCGCCGAGGATTGCTGCGGTGAGAATTTCGACTCCGCGTAGATCACCGCCGCGATCAGCGCCGGGTCCAGGCGCTTTTCCGCAGCCTGCTTGCGGATCACCTCCGCGTTCGTCAATGGCAGGCCGAGCTTGCTGACGGCATGGTTAACCTCAGAGGCGATCAGGACCCCGAGCAGTGCGACCACCACCAAGGCCACCACCGCGCCGAGCGTTCGCCTGCTCAGCACACGGGCCCTTCTGGACGCCCGCGCCCGTCGAGAGGCACGTCCACGAGGAACGTTCATCGCCGTCTGGCGGCTCATCTCCCTAGCTTGTCAAGAACTGCCGACAGCTCGCGCTGCAGGTCCTGCTCGCTGCCGTCATTGCGCACCACGTAGGTCGCAAGCTGCGCCTTCTCATCCTGCGAAAGCTGGCGCGCCGCGCGCTCGTCGATCGCGGCGTGTCCGCGGGCAGCGGCGCGTCCGCGACGAAGCTCCTCATCGGAGATGACCGCGATCGTCGCGTCGTACATCTCCTGCTGGCCGGCCTCGAACAGCAGTGGCACCTCGACGACCGCCGCGCGCGGAGGCTCGGCGCCCGGCGACGGATCGGCGCGCGCCTCGCTCAGCCACGCCCCCACGCGGGCGCCGACTAGCGGCCACAGCAATCCCTCAAGCCAGGCGCGCTCCTCGGCGCTCGCGAACGCCCGCTCGGCCACGGCGGAGCGGTCGATCACGCCATCCGGCGCAACCTCGGGCCCCCAGCGCTCGATCACCGCCTCACGCAGCTGCTGATCACTCGCCCACAGCTCGTGTACCACCGCGTCGCTTGAGATCGTCGCCGCTCCCAAACGCGCCAGCGCGGCCAGGGCCGTCGACTTGCCGGCGCCCATGCCGCCAGTCAGGCCGACGAAGGGCACCACCTGCTCCACTCCGCTGGGGCGCTCCAGCGCCGGTCAGTCCTGCGCGGGCTCAGCCGCGGGCTGCTCGCCCTCCTCGGCCACAGCCTCTGCGGCTGGGGCCTCGGCGGCTGGCGCGGGCTCGACGGCATCCTCGGCCGTCGCTGCCTCAGGCTCGGGCTCGGGCTGCTCCTCGACGCTCGCGGGCTCGGGCACAGATACCTCCGCAGCCTCAGCGGCGGGCTCGACCACGGGCGCCTCCGTCACCTCGGCGGCTGGCTCAGCCGGCGCTTCGACCGGGGCCTCGGGTTGCTCCGCCGGCGGCGCAGCGACCTCTGCAACTGGCGACTCGGGAGCCTCGGCGGCCGGCACGGCATCGGCGTCGTCCGCCCCGACCGGCTGCGCCTGCGGCTCACCGGGACGTGACACGGGCAGAATCTGGTCCTCGACGCGCTTGGCCGACAGCGACAGGCGGCGGCGCTCGGAGTCGATCTCAAGAATCTTCACGCGAATCTCATCGCCTGGATGCACGATCTCACGTGGGCTCTCGACGTGGTGCGGCGCGAGCTCGGAGATATGCACGAGCCCCTCAACGCCGTCGAGGATCTCCACGAAGGCACCAAATGTGACCACCTTCGTGACCTTGCCCTCCAGCTCGTCGCCAACGTTGTAGGTGTCGACGATCCGCTGCCAGGGGTCCTCTTGGGTCTGCTTCAGGCCCAGCGAGATGCGCTGGCGGTCGCGATCGATGTCGAGCACCTTGACCTTGACCGTGTCGCCGATCGTGAGGATCTCGCTCGGGTGGTTGACGTGCGACCAGGAAAGCTCGGAGATGTGAATCAGGCCGTCGATCCCGTCGAGGTCCACGAACGCGCCGAAGTCGACGATGTTCGAGATTTGGCCCTCGACGACGAGGCCCGGCTGCAGGCGGTCGAGGATCTGCTGGCGGACCTCCTTGCGCTCCTCCTCGAGCACCGCGCGGCGCGAGAGCACGACGTTGTTGCGCGAGCGATTGAGCTCGATCACCTTGGTCTCGATCTTGGTGCCCATGTACTCGTCGAGGTTCGGCACGCGGCGGATGTCGACCAGCGAGGCGGGCAGGAAGCCGCGCACCCCGAGATCGATGATGAGCCCGCCCTTCACGACCTCGATGACCGTACCCTCGACCGGCTCGCCGGACTCGGCGGCGGTTTCTATCCGTTTCCAGGCTTTCTCGAAGCGGGCGCGCTTCTTGGACATGATCAGGCGACCGTCCTGGTCCTCCTTGGTCATGACGATCGCGTCGACCTCCTCGCCCAGGTGCACCTCGTCTTTGGGGTCGACCGACTTGCGGATCGACAGCTCGTTGGCCGGGATGACGCCCTCGGACTTGTAGCCGATGTCGACGAGCACCTCATCCTTGTCGATCCGGACGACGTGGCCCGTTACGACCTCGCCCTCCTCGATCGTCCGGAAGGTGGCCTCGTAGTTGGGGACGATCGCGCCGTCGATCTCCAGCAGGAGGCCGTTCGACCCCTCGACCACGCGAGCTTGAGGATTCTCCATCACCGTTTGCACCGGCGAAGCCTAGCGCAGCTACAGCGCAGCCGTACGTATGATTGCCGCACAGATGCCTGTACGAGCGACGACGCGGGGAGCGGCGCGCACACGCCTAGAGCGCGACTGCGACGTCCTGGTGTGCGGCGCGAGCTTCGCGGGACTAGCAATTGCACGCGAGCTGGCGGGCGCCGGCGCCCGCGTGTTGGTGGTCGATCGCTATGAGATCGGCGAGCGTCAAACCTCGGCCTGCGCGATGCCGACGCGCTGGCTGAACGCGATGGATTTGCAGGACTCCCACCGCCAGACGTTTGGCGAGCTGGTCGTGCACACGCAGTTTCGGACCGCGCGCTGGTCGCTGCCCTGGTCGTTCTCGACCTTCGACTACCGCGAGCTTTGCGCGCTGCTGTGGGCACAGGCCGACGACGGCGAGGTCGAGTTCGAGACCGCGACGATCACCGGGCGCGAAGGCGACACGGTGATCACCGACCGCGGGCCGCTGAATGCGCCGTTGATCGTCGATGGCCTCGGTTGGCGGCGCGTACTTTCAAACGGGCCCACGATCCAGCCACCCAACGCGCGCCTCTCGCGCGGCCTGGAGGTACATCCCGAAGGCAGCGGCGATCAGCTGGAGCTGTGGGTCGACCCGCGCTACGTGCGGGCCGGCTACTCATGGAGCTTTCCCGCCGATGGCGAGCTGCGGGTGGGCGTCGGGTCCTTCTGGCCCTCCCACCACGTCAAGCAGCCCACGGTGCGGCTCGCCGGCGACCTGGGCCTGCCTGCCGAGCGCTACCAGGGCAACTGGATCCCACATCAGCTGCGCCCTGCAGTTGAGGACGGCGTGTTCTTCGCGGGCGATTCCGCGGGGCACTGTCTCCCATTGACGGCCGAGGGCATCCGCACCGCGCTCTACTTCGGCCTTGCCTGCGGGCGCGAGCTACGCGCGGTCGTCGAGGGACGGCGCACGCGCGAGCAGGCCCTGCAGCGCTACGGCGCCTTTTCCGCCGCGCACACGCGCAAGTTCACCTGGATGCTGCGGGTACAGCAAGCCGTCGGGCGCATGACCCCCAGTCGCTCGCTGACCGGCGTGATCCGCGCCTTCGAAAACCGCCGCGTGTGCGGCTGGGCCTTCGATCAGTACCTGGACATCGCACCGCCCACGTTCGTTGCCGACGGCCCGCGCGCGTTGACGCGTTCGCGGCTGGCGGCCGTCTCAGCCTGAGCCGGACTCCCACGCCTCGGGCGTGATCTCCAGGAAGCACATGTCCACGCGCAGCAGATCCATCGCACGCTCAAACAGCTCACGGCCGAAGCCGTAGCGCGCCGCGAGCGCGCACTCGGCGAAGTGCTCTTCCGCCGGCGCGAGAATCCGTGCGTGGGCCTCGAACGGCGCGCCGAGCGGCTCGCCGCGCACGGTGCAGGGCGCGACCAGCAGCCTTGAGTCGTTGCGCAGCCGCTTGAGCTTGCCGGAGTCGCGCTCGGAGCGTACGTACAGGCGCCCCTCGCCACCCGGCGCGGCCCACACGGGCGTCGGCACCGGCGTGCCATCACGGCGATAAGTGACGAGCAGCGCCCGCTTGTGCAGCGCAATCTGCTCGGGCGAGCCGGTACGCGGCTCGCTGGCGATCGCGCGCGCGCCGCGTGGCGCCGTGCGGGCGGCCAGACGCGCGCTCGGCAGCGCGCCGGGCAGACGCCGGTTCGGCACAGGGTTGGCGCTTGGACGAGCCGTGCTCACAGACCCTCCAGCGCGTCGGCGAGCCGGCGCACGCCCTCTTCGATCGCGGGCTCGGACAGGTTGGCGTAGCCCATCACGAGCGCGTGGACCAGCGGCCCGGGGTCGATCTGGTGGAACTCGAGCGGGTAGATGCCGAGCGAGCGAGCCGCCGCCGCGGCCAGCAGCCCCTGCATCTCGACCGCGCGCGGGAGCCGCAGCAGCGCGTGCAGGCCGGCGGAGATGCCGCTGACGTGCGCCTGCGGCAGCGTGCGCGCCACGGCGGCGATCAGGGCGTCGCGGCGGGCGCGGTTGCGCCTGCGCGCTTTGCGCAGGTGCCGGTCGTAGGCAGCGGTCTCCAGCAGCCGCGCCAGCACCAGCTGCTCGATCGTCGAGCAGCCCATGTCGTCGAAGGCCTTGGCTTCCGCGACCGCGTTGATCAACGACGGCGGCACGACCAGCCAGCCGAGGCGCAGCCCCGGCGCGAGCGTCTTAGAGACCGTGCCGAGATACACCACGCGATCGGGCGCGAGCCCCTGCAGCGCGCCGAGCGGCGCGCGGTCGTAGCGGAACTCGGCGTCGTAGTCGTCCTCGATCACGAGGCCTCCCTCGCGCGCCCAGCGCACCAGCTCGCCGCGCCGCTGCGGCGAGAGCACGACGCCGGTCGGGCACTGATGCGCGGGCGTGCAGAGCACGACCTGCGAGCGCACCGAGGCGACCTCCAGGCCCTGCTCGTCCACACGCGCGCCGTGCGCCTGCATGCCGGCGTAGGCGAGCACCGCGCGATGTGGCGGCAGCCCCGGGTCCTCGACATCGATCTCCCTGATGCCACACGTGAGCAGCGCACGGGCCAGCAGCGCGAGCCCCTGCGTCGCGCCACCGCAGACCACGATTGCCTCGGGCTCGACGACCACGCCGCGCACGCGTCGCAAATAACTGCAGAGCGCGTTGCGCAGCTCGGGTGCGCCACGGGCGTCTGGGTAGGCAAAGGCGGTGTCCGGCGCCGCCATGAGGACCTCTCGCGTGGACCGCAGCCACAGCGAGCGGGGGAACGCGGATAGGTCGGGGGCGCCTGGGAAGAAGTCGAACCGTGGGCGGCCGGGTGCCTGTGCCGGTGGCGCGGCGTCTACGCCCCCGCCCGCGGCCGCGACGTAAGTCCCGGCGCCGCGCCTCGCGACCAGGTAGCCCTCGGCGAGCAGCTGCGTGTAGGCGTCGACCACCAATCGTCGCGAGACGCCGAGGTCCGCGGCCAGCGCGCGCGAAGACGGCATCTGGCTGTCGGCCGGGAGCGTGCCGTCGCGCACGAGCTCGCGCAAGCGATCCTCGAGCTGGGCACGCCGACGTCCGCCGCGCAGGCGAACCAGCAGCTCGGGCCCATAACTGGTACCCGTTTCTATCGTCAGACTGGACACTATCTGGGGGCCACCTCTGGGCTAGAGTAGCGGGCGTGTCAACCGCCCGAGGGATAGCAGCCAGATCGACCGCCGGTGCGCCAGACGGTGCGCCGATCCTGCACGACGGCGCCTCGCCAGCCACAGCCGCCCGCGGCATGTCGGTGGTGGAGGTCGGACTTTTGGCGTTTGCCGCCTACCACTTTGTAGTCGCGGGCCTGATGATCTTCGTGCCACACACATTCTTCACCGCGATCGGCCCGTTCGGGGTGCAGAACGACCACTACCTGCGCGACACCGCGACCTTCAACCTTGCCTTCGGCGTCTCGCTGCTGATCGCCTACCGGCGCGTGCCCTGGCGCACACCAATCCTTTGCTGTGTAGCCCTCCAGTTCGCGCTGCACGCGCTCAACCACCTGCTCGATATCGGCGCGGCCCACCCCTACTGGCTCGGGCCCTTCGACTTCGCTTCGTTGACGCTCGCGACGGTCGCGCTGGCGTGGCTGGCCCGCGAGTCAACTCGACCCCTGGGGGTTCAAAGATGACCAGAATCGAACCACTCACCAAGAAGACAGCGAGCCCCGCCGTGAAGTTCGCCTTCGGGGCCTCGCGTCGCCAGCTCGGGCGCGAGGTGGACCCGATTGGGGTTTACGCCTACGCGCCTCGCCTGCTGCTGGGCTACGGCGCCTTTGAGAAGGCGACCGCGAAGGAGCACCGTGTCGATGAGCGCCTGAAGGCGCTGGCCGAGACCAAGGCAGCGGCCCTCGTGAACTGCGAGTTCTGCTGCGACATCGCCTCCTCAATCTCGCGTGAGAACGGCGTCACCGAGGCGCAGCTGCTCGCTCTCCCCCACCACCGCGAGAGCGAAGAGTTCTCCGAGCTGGAGATGCTGGTGCTCGACTACACCACGGCGATCAGCCGCACGCCGGCGCGCGTCAGCGACGAGCTGTTCGCCTCGCTGCGCGAGCACTTCGACGAGCGCCAACTGGTCGAGCTGACGAACGTGATCGCACTGGAGAACATGCGCGCACGTTTTAACAGCGCCTTTGACATGACGCCCGCGGGCTTTAGCGATGGCATGGTCTGCGCCGTGCCCGAGCTGAGCGACGCCCCGAAGATCGGGACCCCCGTCGCCGCATGAGGGTCTTCCTCGCTGGTGCGACGGGCGTTATCGGTCGGCGGCTGCTGCCGATGCTGCTGGCCGAAGGCCATGAGGTAACCGGCATGACGCGCTCGGCAGGGCGTCTGGAGCAGCTGCGCGCCGCGGGTGCCGAGGGAGTCGTTGCTGATGCCTTCGACGCAGACACACTGAAGCGCGTGGTCGTAGAGGCGCGCCCGGAGGCGGTGATCCACCAGCTGACCTCAATCCCGGCGCGGATCGATCCGCGCAAGATGGAGCGCGACTTCAAGACGAATGATCGCCTGCGGACGGAGGGCACGGCCAACCTAGCTGCAGCCGCCAAGGCCGCGGGCGCCGAGCGTTTCATCGCGCAGAGCGTGGCCTTCTTCTATGCGCCCGGGCCGCCGGGCACGGTGCACGGTGAGCGAGACCCGCTGCTGCGGGGCGAGCAGGCCGTCGGGCCGATGAAGCGCTCGGCCGAGGCGCTGGCCTCGCTTGAGCGCACGGCGCTCGATGTCGGCGGGACGGTGCTGCGCTACGGCTACTTCTATGGCCCGGGCAGCGCGATCGCAAGCGACGGCTCGACCGGGGAAGAAGTCGCACGCGGGCGCCTGCCGATCGTTGGCTCAGGCGCGGGCGTGTGGTCGTTTATCCACATCGACGACGCTGCCGCGGCCACGGTCGCGGCCCTGAACGCGCGCAAGCCGGGGGTGTTCAACATCGTCGACGACGAGCCCGCGCGCGTGGCCGACTGGATCCCGGCGCTGGCGGCGAGCTTGGGCGCGCGCAGACCGCGCAAAGTGCCCGCGCTGCTGGCGCGGCCGCTCGCGGGCAGCTACGGCGTCGCGCTGATGACCAGGGCGCAAGGCGCCTCCAACGCATTGGCCAAGCGGGAGCTGTCGTGGAGCCCGCGCTACAGGAGCTGGCGCGAGGGCTTCAAGACCGCGCTGAACTAACGCTCATTTGCGCACGACCAGCGCGACGCCGGCGATCAGCAGCACGATGCCGATCACGCGCCCCAGGTCGATGCCCTGCTTGGCGACGCCGAGCAGCCCAAGACGATCGATCACCACGGAGATCACGAGCTGCCCCGCAATCACCGCCGCGGTCAGCCCGCTGGCGCCGAGCGTGCGCACGGCGACGAGCGCGACGCTGACGTAGACGGCGCCCAGCAGCCCGCCGACGAGCCCCCACCAGGGCACGCGTCCGATCTGCCCCAAGCCACCGACGCCGCCGCGGGCGATCAGCAAAATCAGCACGAGGGCAACGGTGCCGACGAGGAAAGAAAAAGTGGCCGCCTCGAATGAGCCGACGCTCTTACCTAGGCGCGAGTTGACGGGGGCCTGCATGCCGACGAGCCCGCCTGCCGCAGCTGCGAGCAGTACCGCGGCAAAGCGACTCATCGCGGTCTCCCCGGGCTCACTTGGCGGCCAGCCAGTTCTGTCCGACGCCGATGTCGACGGCCAGCGGCGGGTCGTGCTCCCAAACGCCGCACATCTTGCGCTCGATCAGCACGCGCGCCGACTCGGCCTCCTCGGGCGGCCCTTCGAACAGCAGCTCGTCGTGGATCGTCAAGAGCAGTCGCGTCTGTATCTCGGAGGAGGCGAGCGCGGCGTGGCAGCGCACCATCGCGAGCTTGATGATGTCGGCGGCGGTGCCTTGGATCACGGTGTTGACCGCTAGGCGCTCGCCGAGCATCCGCATCTGGTAGTTGCGCGCCTGCAGCTCGGGGATCTGGCGGCGGCGCCCCCACAGCGTGGTCACGTAGCTCTGCTCCTTGGCAAGCTCGATCGTCTCGGCCATGAAGGCCGCGACGCGTGTGAAGCGCCCGAGGTAGGCGTCGATGAACTCCTTAGCCTCCTCGCGCGGGATGTTCAGGCGGTCGGCGAGGCCGAAGTCCGAGAGCCCGTAGACGATCCCGTAGTTGATCATCTTCGACTTCGAGCGCATGCCGGGATCGATCTGCTCGGGCTCGACGCCGAAGACGCGCGAGGCGGTCGCAGTGTGCACGTCTTCGCCGCGCACGAAGATCTCCTTCAACACGGGCTCATCCGCGGCGTGCGCGAGCACGCGTAGCTCGATCTGCGAGTAGTCGGCGGAGATCAGGACCTTCCCTTCCTCGGCCTCGAAGCAGCCCCGGATCTCGCGCCCGAGCGGCGTGCGGATCGGGACGTTCTGCATGTTGGGGTTGGTGCTCGCGAGCCGTCCGGTCTGGGCCCCGGCCTGGATGAATGTCGTATGGATCCGCGAGCGCTGATCGACCTCGCCGGGCAGCACGTCCAGATAGGTCTTGGCCAGCGTCGAGAGCTCGCGCCAGCGCTCGATCTTCGGCACGATCTCATGCTCGGTGCGAATCGCCTGCAGCACGCGCGCGTCGGTCGAGTAGCCGGTCTTGCCGCGGCGCTTGCGCGAGAGCCCGAGCTTCTCGAACAGGATCTGCCCGAGCTGCTGGGGCGAGCCGATCGTGAACTCCTCTTCGGCCAACAGGAAGATCTCCTCTTCCAGCGCGATCAGCTCCTCGCGCACGCGTCCGGTGATCTCGGCGAGGCGCTCAAGGTTGAGCCTCACGCCGAGCAGCTCCATCTCGCGCAGCACGACGATGAGCGGCAGCTCGATGTCGCGCATCACGCCCTCCAGGCCGCGCTCGGCGATCTGCCCGCGCTGCCAGGCGGCCAACGCGCCGAGCATCAGCGCATCGGCGGCGAGCGGGTCCTCGAGGTCGCTGGCGAGGCCACGCTCTTCGCACAGCTCCTCGAACGGAAAGCGCCGCCGCGCGGGCTCCAAGAGGAAGGCGCCGAGCAGCGTGTCGTGGGCCAGGCCGGGCGGCACCAAGCCGAGCGCCTTGGCGTCGTGCGCGAGCACGGCGCGCTCGCCCGCGGCCCGCGCCACCTGCTCGGGCCCCTCGCAGTCGCCGATCAGCACCTCGGCGCCCTTGTCCTTGGCGACGGCGGCGGCAAAGCGCCAGGGCGCGCCCTCGGCGAACAGCTCGCCCTCGGGCACCTCGGTCTCGCGCACGACGAGCGCGAGCTCGTCCTTGGCGCCCCCGAGGCGCGCGATCTGCTCGGCGCTGCCGCTGCGCACGAGCCCGCTGAGCTTGACCTCGGCGGCGGGCAGCGGCGCCGCGACCTCGGGGTCGCCGAGCGCTTCCTCCAGGCGCCGCAGCGGGTCGCGCAGCTCGTACTCGCGGAATACCTCGCGCACGCGCGAGCGGTCGGGCTCGCGCACCGATTCGGCGGCGATGTCGACCTCGACGGCGACATCGCGCTGTACGGTGGCGAGCTGCTTTGAGATGCGCGCGTCCTCGGCGTGCGTTTCGAGGTTCTCTTTGCGCTTGGCGCCTTTGATCTGATCGATGTTCGCGAGCACGTCCTCGAGCGTGCCGTAGCTCTGCAGCAGCTCGCTGGCGGTCTTGTCGCCGATGCCGGGGACGCCTGGGATGTTGTCGGAGGTATCGCCCTTCAGGCCATAGAAGTCGGGGATCGACTCGGGCGGGATGCCGTAGCGGTCGATCACGGCCTGGCGGTCGTAGATCTTGGTCTCGGTGATGCCGCGCGCGGTCGCCATCACCTTGACGATGCCGTCGCCGTCGATCAGCTGGAAGGCGTCGCGGTCGCCGGTGACGATCATCACCGGCACGGCGGGGTCGGCCTCGAGCGCGTGCTGGGCGATCGAGGCGATCACGTCGTCGGCCTCGTAGCCCTCGATCTTGACGTTGGCATAGCCGAAGGCCTCGACCAGCGGTTCCATCGCGGGCCACTGCTGCTTGAGCAGGTCGGGGCGCGAGCGGCGCTGGGCCTTGTACTCGGAGTAGACCTCGGTGCGCCCGGAGGTGCCGGCGTCCCAGGCGACGACCGTGGGGCAGACGCCGTAGTCGGTGACGATCTTTACGAGCATCGAGGCGAAGCCGAAGATCGCATTGGTGGGAACGCCGGTGGAGGTGGCGATCGACTCGGGCAGGGCGAAGAAGGCGCGGTAGACGAGGCTGGGCCCGTCGATCAGGAACAGGCGCCGCTCGCCGCCGGCGGCACTGCTGCCGGCGGGCTTGGCGCTGGTGCTGGTTGCGGCCATCGAAAGCCCACTCTACGTGCAGATGCGAAGCCTCGTAAGCCGCTTCGGGCGTGGCGCTCCGCAGAGCGCGCCGCGTTGGCCCTAACATGCCCTGCCGCCAAACAAGCGAGGGGAATTCTTCAGTGAGCGCAACACCAAGCGCGCAGTACCGACTCACGATCCGCGTCCGCGTCAACGATGCCCAGGGCACGCTCGGGTTGCTGACGAGCGCGATCAACGACGCGGGCGGCGCGGTCGGGGCGATCGACCTGGTCGAGGTGGACGGCTCGCACAGCCTGCGTGACATCGTGGTGGACGCCGCGGGCCAGGAGCACTGGGAGCAGATCATCGCCGCGATGAGCGCGCTGGGCGGCGTCGAGGTGATCGACACGACCGACCGCACCTTCCAGATGCACGTGGGCGGCAAGATCGAACAGCACAACAAGAGCCCGCTGAAGACGCGCGATGACCTCTCGATGGCCTACACACCGGGCGTGGCGCGGGTGTGCATGGCGATCGCCGAAGACGAAGACAAGGCCTTCCAGTACACGATTAAGCGCAACACGGTGGCGGTGGTCTCCGACGGCACGGCGGTGCTCGGGCTGGGCGACATCGGCCCGCGCGCGGCGATGCCAGTGATGGAGGGCAAGTGCTGCCTGTTCAAGGAGTTCGCGGGCGTGGACGCGTTCCCGATCTGCCTGGACACGACCGATCCTGATGAGATCGTCAAGGCGGTAAAGCTGATCGCGCCGGCGTTCGGCGGCATCAACCTGGAGGACATCTCGGCGCCGCGCTGCTTTCAGATCGAGGACCAGCTGAAGGCCGAGCTGGACATCCCGGTGTTCCACGACGACCAGCACGGCACGGCTGTCGTGGTGATGGCGGCGCTGTTGAACGCAGTGAAGCTGACGGGCAAGCGCATGGAGGACCTAAGCGTGCTGATCATCGGCCTGGGCGCGGCGGGCATCGCGGTGACGAAGATCCTGCACGCGGGCGGGGTGAAAAACATTGTCGGCGCGGATTCACGTGGCGCGCTGCACGTCGAGCGCGAGGATTATCTGAACGGTTCGATGAGCGAGATCAAGCGCTGGTTCGCCGAGCAGACGAACCCGGACTGCCGCGCGGGCACGCCGGCGGAGGTGATCGACGGCGAGGATCTGTTGATCGGTCTGTCGGGCGCGAAGGCAATGCCGGCCGAGGCGCTGGCGCGGATGAACGAGGACGCAATGGTGTTCGCGATGGCGAACCCGAACCCCGAGGTGAGTCCTGAGGACGCGGCGAAATACGCCCGGATCGTAGCCACGGGGCGCTCGGACTACCCGAACCAGATCAACAACGTGCTGTGTTTCCCAGGCGTGTTCCGTGGCGCGTTGGACGTGCGCGCGCAGACGATCACCGAGCAGATGAAGATGGCGGCGGCCCACGCGATTGCAGACACGGTGGACGAGTCCGAACTGCGCGAGGACTACATCATCCCCTCGGTCTTCAACCGCGACGTGGCGCCCGCGGTGGCGAAGGCAGTCGCGGACGAGGCGCGCACGACGGGCGCGGCGCGCGCGGGGCACGAGGTGGGCTTCGCGCAGGGCGACACGCTGACGCCGAACTCGGCGGCGGCCCAGTGAGCTCGTGAGCAAGCGCGTCACGGTCACCGGGGCGACGGGCCTGATCGGCCCGCGCGTGGTGGCGGCGCTGCAGGACCGCGGCGTGCAGGTCAGCGTGCTGACGCGCGACCCGCAGAAGGCACGCGCGCGCCTGCAGCGCGAGGGACAGCCGCAGGTCGAGGCCTACGCGTGGGACTTGCTGAGCGAACCGGCGCCCGCGGAGGCGCTCGAGGGTCGCGACGGCGTGGTGCACCTCGCGGGCGAGAACCTGGCCCAGCGCTGGAGCGCGCAGGCCAAGCGGGCGATCCGCGAGAGCCGCGTGACGGGCACGCGAAACCTGCTGGCGGGCATCGAGGCGGCACAGCAGGCGCCGAAGACGCTGGTCAGCTCATCGGGCGTCGGCTACTACGGCCCGCACGGCGAGGAGCCGCTTGACGAGGAGGCGCCGCCGGGGCGCGACTTTCTGGCGGAGATCTGCGTGGAATGGGAGGCAGAGGCGCGCAAGGCGCAGGAACTTGGGGTGCGCGTGGTGTGCGTGCGCACGGGCGTGGTGCTGGACAAGGACGGGGGCGCGCTGGAGAAGATGCTGCCCCCCTTCAAGCTCGGCGTGGGCGGGCCAGTGGCGGGCGGGCGCCAGTACATCTCCTGGGTCCACACTGAGGACGTGGTGGGCATGATGGTCACGGCGCTGGGGGACGAGCGCTGGAGCGGCGCGGTCAACGCGACGGCGCCGACGCCAATCAACAACCGCGACTTCGCGCGAGCGCTGGGGCAGGCGCTGAAACGCCCGGCGCTGCTGCCGGTGCCGGGCGTAGCGCTGCAGTTGCTCTACGGCGAGATGGCCGAGCTGGTGACCGCAGGCGCACGCGTGGTGCCGGCCAAGCCGCTGGTGCTGGGCTACGAGTTCGCGCACCCGGAGCTGGGCGAGGCGCTCAGCTCGGCACTCGGACACGGCTAGCGGGCGGGCCGTTGGAGGACCGTGCCGCGGCGCGGTTCTGGGTCTCGATGATCACGCGGCAGGGCCGCTTGCCCAGCAGGTAGGCGGCGGTGGGGCCGATGCGCTGCTCGCCTGCGGGGGCGTGGATCGTTGACCAGTAGATGACGTCGGCGCCCACGCGCTGGGCTTCCTCGACCAGTGCAGCGCCAGGATGACGCGTGCGGATCAGCCCCGTGTGGATCTTGATGCCGGCGCGGCGCGCCTGGATGCGCGCGCTCTCGAGCACCGAGCGGCCATGCGCCTCCTCGGCCTGAAGACCCGCGTCGAGCGAGAGTTGACTGGGCACGGGCAGCACGAAGATCGCGTAGACGACGCCGTGCTCGCCGATCAGCTTGGCGGCGCTATGCAGGGCGCTGGCACTGACGTCGGCGCCAAAGATGGGCACGAGCGCGGTGCGGTAGTCAAAGGCCTCGAAGTCAGGCGGGCGCTGCGGGCGCTCGATCCGGTACTGCTTGCGCGGGTCAAGACCCTGGCGTTTGCGGTAGACAACGTAGCCGAGGAGCCCGACGAGCATCCAGGGAATCCCGATCGTGCGCGCCTCGGGGTGCAGCGCGACGACGGCGCACCAGGCGGCGAAGGTGCCGATCGCGCCGAGCACGGCGGTGAGCGGGATTGTCGAGCCGCGGATGCGTACGTTCCAGGGCATCCGATACGGGCGCTCCTGGTCGGGCTTCTTGACGCGCAGCGCGATCACGGCGACGTGCGCGGTGGTGAAGGACAGCATCGCGCCGAAGGAGTAGAGGTTGCCGAGCAGGTTGGTTTCGCCGGGCAGGATCAGGACGCCGGCGAGCACGGAGAAGAACACGATCGTGAACCAGGGCGTGCGGAAACTCGCGTGCAGGCGCGAGAAGATGCTGGGCAGTTGGCGGTGCTCAGAGAGCGACCAGGACAGCCGCGAGATCCCGATTAGCCCGGCGTTGGTGGCGATGAACAGAATCGTGGCGGCGAGCACGCCGACGTAGTCGCGCGCGACGGTCAGCAGCGTGCCGTGCAGGCCCAGGCGCGAGACGATCCCGAGCACTGGATCGTTCTCGTAGGTGGTGCCGAGCGCGGTGGTGTAGTGGCCCGCGTGCTGCACGACGGGCAGCGCGGACAGCGCGACGACCGAGATGCCAGCGTATACGCCGAGCACGGCGAGCAGCACGAGATTGACGGCCTTGGGGATGTCGTGGCCGGGGTCCTTGGCCTCCTCGGCCATGTTCGAGACGGTCTCGATGCCGGTGTAGGCGACCATGGCGACCGACAGCGCGAAGATCACCTGCGTCCAGCTGGGCACGGTGCCGAGGTGCACCTGGTGCACGAGCAAAGAGGGGTTGAGCACCAAGACGACGCCGAGCAGCACGAGCAATACCTGCGTGCAGAGGTCCGCGACGGCGAGGAACAGGTTGAGTTTGGCGGACTCGCCGAGCCCGCGGATGTTGAGCGCGGCGAGCGCGGCGATCGTGACGAGGCCACCGATGATGTCGCCGGGATTGTGCGTGAGCGCGGGGAAGAAGGCGCCGAGGTAGTGCGGCACGAAGAAGGCCGAGATCGCGATCGTGATGATGTAGTCGAGCGTCAGCGCCCATCCGGCGAAGAACGAGACCCACTCGTTGAAAGCGTGACGCGCGAATGAGGAGGAGCCGCCGGCTTCGGGAAACATCGAGGCCCCCTCGGCATAGGTCTTGGCGGTAAGCACGAACAGCCCGCCAGCGAATAGAAAGACGAGCGGCGTTAGCCCAAGCGCGTGCGCGGCGACTAGCCCGAGCGCGTAGTAGATCGAGGAGCCGACGTTGCCGTAGGCGGTGGCGAACAGGCCGGGTACGCCGACGGAACGGCGCAAACCGTGCTCTGTAAGGCGTGCCATCCCCCGCCGACGCTAGATGCGCTCACATCACATGCGCATAACGATCGCCGGGCAGCGCATAACGATTTTGTGACGATTTTCGATGGACGGCGTGACGGCCCGTGCAGGCGGGCGAGTGAGGCGCGGCGCTGGGCTCACGCCCGCGGCCGTTCAGGCCGGAACGGGCGCCGCTTCGCGCGGGCGCGCGGGCGGGTTCTCGGTCTCGATGATCACGCGACAGGGCCGCTTGCCGAGCAGGTATGCGGCGGTGGGGCCGATCCGCTGCTCGGGGCTGGAGGCGTGGATCGTGGACCAGTAGATGACGTCGGCGCCGACGCGCTCGGCTTCCTGCACGAGCGCGGCGCCGGGGTTGCGCGTGCGGATCAGGCCGGTGTGGATCTTGATGCCCGCGCGGCGCGCCTGGATGCGGGCGCTCTCAAGCACGGAGCGCCCATGTGCCTCCTCGGCCTCGAGGCCCGCGTCGAGCGAGAGCTGACTGGGCACGGGCAGCACGAAGATCGCGTAGACGACGCCGTTTTCGCCGATCAGCTTGGCGGCGTGACCGAGCACGCTGGCGCTGATGTCCTTGCCGAAGATGGGCACGAGCGCGGTGCGATAGTCGAACTCCTCGAAGTCGGGTGGGCGCTCTGGGCGCGGCGACTTGACGGTGGTGCGCAGGTCGAGCCCCTGCTGCCTGCGAAAGCTGATGTACAGCAGCATCCCGAACGCCAGCCAGAAGACGCCGGCGGCGGCGACGGCGAGGTGCAACGCGGTGACGACGACGAACGCGAGCCCGGTGCCGAGGATCCCGAGCAGCGCGAACACGGGCAGTGGACGCCCGGCGATCGTGATCGTGCCGGGCCCGCGATAGGGCCGCGGTCGGTCGGGCTCCTTGATCCGCAATCGGATCACGGACAGGTGCGCGATCGTGAAGGAGAGCATCGCGCCGAAGGCGTACATGTTGCCGAGGAATTCGGCCTGCCCGGGGATGATCGTCAGGCAGGCGATGCCGCCGAACAGCAGGATCCCGATCCAAGGCGTGGAGAAGCGCGGGTGCAGGCGACTGAGGCGGTCGGGAACCTGGCGATGCAGGCCCATCGAGTAGACCAGCCGCGAGGCGCCGATGATGCCGGCGTTGGCGGCGATGAACAGGATCGTGGCGGCGAGCAGCCCGACGTAGATCTCACCTGCACCCTGCAACGCCCCGAGGTGCAGGTGCTTGACGATCCCGAGCACGGGGTCGCCCGCGAAGCCGCCCTTGTCCTCGGCGGTCCCGAGCAGCGTGGTGTACTTGCCGTCGGCGCCTTTGTGCACGGGCAGTGCGGACAGCGCGACCATCGGCAGCGCGGCGTAGATCGCAAACACGGCGAGCACGACGAACTTGATGGCGCGCGGCACGGTCTTGGTCTCGTCGCGCGCCTCCTCGGCCATGTTGGAGATCGTCTCGATGCCGGTATAGGCGATCATCCCGATGGGGATCGCGATGAGGAAGTCTTTCCAGCTAGGTGCAACCCCCAGGTGCACGTTGTGGATCAGCACGTGCGGGGAGAGCACGAGCACGATCCCGACGATCACGAGCAAGAGCTGCGTGGCGAGGTCGGTGATCGCGAGCACGATGTTGAGCCCGGCGGCCTCTTTGACGCCGACGACGTTGACGACGGACAGCACGGCGACGACGGCGATCCCGAAGATGATGTCGCCGGGGCCGTGTTCGAGCGCGGGCCAGAACAGCCCGCCGATGTAGTGCGGCACGAAGAACGCGGAGATCGCGATCGTGATTGTGTAGTTGAGCATCTGCGCCCAGGCCGCGAAGAACGACCACAGCTCGTTGAAGGCGTGTCGCGCGAAGCTGGAGGAGCCGCCGGCCTCGGGATACATGGCCGTGGCCTCGGCGTAGGTCGCGGCGGTGAGGTAGAAGATCACGCCGGTGATCAGGAACACGATCGGCGTGAGCCCGAGCGCGTAGGAGGCGACGAGCCCGAGCGCGTAGTAGATCGAGGAGCCGACGTTGCCGTAGGCGGTCGAGAACAGCGCGCTCGTGCCGAGCACGCGCTTGAGCCCGTGTTGGGAGAGCCGCGCCATCAGCGCAGCGTATAGAGGGAATCAGCCGCGCACGGCAACCGTTGCGACCCTTGCTCCCACGCCCAGCCGACGACATGCAGACAGCGGCGGAGATGCTCATGCTGGATTTCGCGGGCTGGAATCCATGCAAGAACCCATTCATCGCAGCCGCCCTAGAAGGAACCGGCCGTATGATCCCGACGACCCGGGTGCAAGCGTCCCCGGCCTGCTCCCTATGGATACTTCGCGCCGCGGCAATTACGACTCGGGAGAGGACTTCGTCCTCGAATACGGCGAGCTTCGCTTCACCTTCAACGAGGCAGATTTCTCCGAGCGCTGTGAGCAGGCGGCGATCAAGGTCGGCTTCGTGGGCGGCCGTCTAGGTGAGGAGGAGCTGGAAGACCTCGTGAACCTCGCGGTCAACGGCGAGATCTCAGACCCAGCCTCGGCCCTGGGCCAGCACGTGAACGACTGCTGGCCGGAGCTTGTAGGACCGGCAGAGCGCTCGCTGGTGCACTGGCTGCGCCGCCTGGTCTTCCGGGGCGCGTGGCTCGACCAGCGCGTGAACGAGGGCGAGCTGAGCGTGGCCTTCGACGAAGACAGCGGCAGCTTCTCCTACGTGCAGCCGACCGACCCCCTGACGGAGGCCGGCGGCGAACCGATTGAACTCGCCCCAGAGCCCTCGTGGGGCCGGGTCGCGTACCGACGGTAACCGACGACACGGCGATCGACTAACTACGCTCCCCAGGGCGTCGATGGCCAAGCAGGCCAAGGACGCAGGGAGCGTGGCGTGCGAATAGCACGCGAGCGACCGAGGACGCCGGCCTGCGCCGTGCCAGCGGCGTCCTAGGCTTCGGCGCGTGCCTTGGTGATCGCGGCGGCGCCGTCCTCGCCGACGAGCAAGTCGGGGCGGATCGTGCCGCTGGCGGTGAGGTCGAGGATCGGTTGGCGGCCCGTGGAGGTAAGTGCGACGTCGAGCGCGATCACGGTGCTCTCGCCGCCGAGCGGCTGCGTGGCGGTCGCGACGATCGTCAGCGAGCCGCCCTCGCGCAGCTTGCGCGCGGACGCTAGTGCTTTGCGCGCCACGTGCGGTTGAAGCCCGTCGAGCGAGTCGATCAGCACCACGGCGTTGCCCCCGCGCGCGGCCACGCGCTTGGCGGCATCGATCGCGCGCTCGACGGCCTGGGCCTGAGAGTCGGGCGCAGCCGCGAAGCTGAGTGCCGCGACCGGCGGATGCTCGCCCGCCTGCCAGCGACCGATCTCCTCGGGCCGTGCGCCCACCAGCACCAGCGAGACCTCGAGGCCATCGCGGCCCGCCAGCGCGTGCAGCAACCGGCCCAGCGTCTCGCTCTTGCCCGCGCGCGGGGCGCCCACGATCAGCACACGTGAGCCGCGTCCGAACGGCGCCAGCCACTCGATCGCGGCCAGCGTCGGGTCCTTGGACTCCAGCTCAAAGCGCTCGCTGGGATAGTCGACCGGCAGATCCTCGTAGCGCGTGCCCGCCGAGACCGAATCCGCGGACTCGCCGTTGATCGTGTCGATCCGGATTAGCGAGGGGTAGCGCTCGGAGCGACGCGGAGTGCGGGCCGGGCCAGTGACGCGATCGCCCGAGACCAGCTCGCAGCGGCGCACCTGCGCCGCGGAGATGTACACGTCGCCGTCGGAGGGCTCGGGCGGATTGATGCGCAGGAAGGCCGAGCCATTGCCCAGCACCTCGACCACGCCCTCGGCCACGTCGCCGCCCTCGCGCTCCTCTCCCTCGCTCACATCGGCGTCCTTGGCCGCACCGGCGTCCTTGGCCGCACCGGCGTCCTTGGCCGCACCGCCGCGCCGGGAGCGGCTTCGTTTCGCAGGCTTCTCCTCCTCGGCAGGCTCCGCGTCGGCCTCGGTCTCCGACTCCGTCTCGGCTTCCGCGCTGAGCTCATCGTCTGCGCTGGAGGACGAGCGTCGCGAGCGGCCGCCACGGCGCCTGCGACTACGCGCGGGGCGGGCTGTCTCCTCGCCGTCGTCCGTCGCCTCGTCGGCGTCGCTCGGCTCGTCGCCGAGAATCCTGTCGATCAGGTCTGCCTTGCGCAGACGGCGAAAGCCGTCGAGACCGAGCTGGTCGGCGATCGCGTGAAGGTCGGAAAGCGGGCTTGCCTCAAGCTCCGCTCGGTCGAGCACTGCTGCCATTTCATCGTCTCCTTGTTCGGATGGGTGGTTGGCGTCCCGTCGCGTTGGACAGCGACAGGCACCCGTTGCACTTGTTCCAGCCTAGCTGTTGTTCCGGCTATCGAGCCGGTCGTGACGCAATTCATCGGCGAGCGCCAGATCCCTGCTCGCCGTCGCCTTGGGCTTGCGCAGCCACTTCGGTCGCCTCCAAAGCCAGCCGGCTCGCGCCTCTGGATGGGCCAGCCCCGGTGGAGCCGGCGGGGGCGGGGGCGGGGGCGGAGCAGATGAGGACTTCGGATTCGTCATGTCAGGACATGGTAGTGGCCAGTGCCGCTGCCCAGAACGCGAACTGAAGCGTCAGTGCAGCCGCAGCTGCGAGCAGGCATCGGCCCAGATCTTCGATCGTTTCCTGATTCTCGCTCCAATACTCCTCCAGCCAATAGATCAGCCGTCGCTGAACCTCTTCCTCGTCCTTGCGAAGGTCGTGCAGGGTCTCAAAAACCTCGGGAGCGCTCAGGCTGAAGACAAGCCCCTGCTTTGGCAGCAGCACGTAGACGCAGAGCAAGAACGAGATCCCCAGCGAGAGCAGCGCAAACGCCGCGAGCATGTCCACCCCGCCCGCCCGCTGGATCGTCTGGGCACCGAGGAAAGAGGCGAGTAGAGAGGCTGCCGCCAGGAGTGTGCCCGAACGGCTGCGTAGCTGTTCGAGATCCCGCTCCTGAACGTCCAGAGCGCGTACTGCCGCCTGATAGCTGAGGTTCGCAAGCACCGAGGTCACCTATCCGATGATCCTCGAAGCTTGGGACGCAGCAATCGGCTCAGGTGCGGTCGTGGCGCAACTCGTCCGCCAGCGCCAGATCCCTGCTCGGGTCCACTTCGCCTCGCAGCGCCGCGCGCACCGCCAGAAAGTCCGCCGCGGCGGCGACGTCGTGCACGCGAAAGATGTGGGCGCCCGCGTCGAGGCCGTGGGCCAGCGCAGCGAGCGTGCCCGCGAGCCGCTCGTGCGGCGCGCGCCCCGTCAGCGCGCCGACGAAGTCCTTGCGCGAGATCGCCATCAGCAGGGGCCTCCCCAGCTCGTGCAGGCGCCCGACTTCGCTCAGCAGGCGGATCGTCTGCGCTGGAGTCTTCGCGAAGTCAGGGCCGGGATCGAGGATCAACTGCTCCTCCCCCACCCCCGCTTCACGCGCAAGCGCGATGCGTCCGCCGAGGAAGGCGAGCACCTCGCCGGTCACGTCGTCGTAGAGCTCGGGGTCCTGCAGCCGTTCGCGGGGCGCCGCACGCGTGTGCATCACGACCAGCGCCGCGCCGCTCTGCCCGCAGACCATCGCGAGCTCCGGATCGCGCAATCCGCTGACGTCGTTGACGATGCTCGCGCCCGCCGCCACCGCCGCGCGCGCCACCGCGGGCTTGTATGTGTCGACCGAGACCAGCGCGCCCAACCCTCCGGCGAGCCGCTCTACGAGCGGGACCACGCGCTCGATCTCTTGCTCCACCGCCACCGGCGGGCGACCCGTCGTGGCCGACTCGCCGCCCACGTCGAGGATGTCGGCGCCCGCCGCTAGTAGCTGCTCGGCCAGCGCCACCTGCGCGTCGAGCGTGGCATGGCGCCCACCGTCACTGAAGGAGTCCGGCGAGGCGTTGACGATCCCCATCAGCAGCGGGCGCTCGCCCAACTCCAGTAGCTGGGCGCCGGCCCGCAGCCGGTAGCGCGGCGCCGCCCTCACGAGGCGACGAGGCCCTCGGCGTGCGCCTCCTCGTGGAAGCGCTGGACCTCCTGCGCCACGCGTGCGGCCTCCCAGCCCAGCTCGCCGGCCAATACGTGTGCCACCCGCGCCACCGGCCCGTCCTGCATGCCGGGGGCCAGGCTGCGCGCGGCCAACAGGCCAAGGCGGGTGCGCCGCAACAGCACGTCCGCGATCCCGCGCGCCTGCTCGTGGCGCGCCGCCAGCGCGACCTCCGCCAACAGGTCGGGGAGGCCCTCGACAATCGGCTGCGCCAGCTCGCCGCGCTCGGCCGCGAGCGCCAGCACCTGATGGGCCGCATGACCGTAGCGCGCCGCCAGCGCCGTGTAGGACTGCTCGGGTACCCCCTCCACGCGCGGCAGCTCGCTGGCCGCGATCGCCTGTCCGAGCGGGATTTCGTGTGTGCGACAGGGGGCGTCGCTCGCGTCACGCAGCGCCACGCGGTCGACCGTCATCTTCGCCATCCGCCGCCACGTCGTGAGCTTCCCGCCCGTGATCGTGATCATTCCCGAGGAGGTCTCATACAGCTCAGCCTTGCGCGAGATGTCCACCGACTTCTTGGGGTCGCCCGTCGAGATCAAGGGCCGCACGCCGGCGAAGGCGCCGGTCAGATCCTCAGAGCCCAGCTCCGCTCCGAAGAACTCGTTCACGGCGTCGAGCAAATAGGCGACGTCATCCGCGGACGGTTCGACGTGCTCGAGCGAGCCCTCATAGTCGTTGTCGGTCGTGCCTACCAGCGTGTGCCCCAGCCAAGGCAGCGCGAAGATCGAGCGCCCCGAGCCCGCGGGCACGATCGCACCCCCGACCAGCGGCAGGTCCTCGTGGCGCAGGGTGATGTGCGTACCGCGGCTAGGCCTGATCCGCGGCAGCTCCGCCTCGTCATGTAGCTCCTGCGGGCGCAGCTCGTCGGCCCATACGCCCGTGGCGTTGATCACGTTCGCGGCCCGCACGTCGAACTCATGGCCGCTCTCGCCGTCGCGCGCATGCACGCCCTGGGCGCGTCCGTCGTGCTCGAGCAGACCCGTGACCTCCACGCGGTTGGCGCAGACCGCGCCGAAGCGCTCGGCCTCCCCCAGCACGGTCAGCACCAGACGCACGTCGTCGGTCTGGCAGTCATAGAACAAGTAGCCGCTCGTCGGCTCGCGTCGCGCAAGCGCCGGCAGCAGTTCCAACACCTCCTCGCCCGAGATCATGCGGTGGCGCTCGGGACTCCACGACTCTCCGTCATCCTGAGCGCCGACCCCCACGCCCTCCTCGCCCGGCCCCGCCTCACGCTCGGAGGCGCGCCCGCGCTTGGCGCGGCGCGAGCGGCGCCGCCCGCGCTCGACCGACATCACGTCGTAGAGGTTTAGGCCTACGCCCACCAGCCGGTCCGGGTGGGCACCCTCGAAGGCCGCCACCACCAGCGGCAGCGGGCGGACCAGGTGCGGCGCGAGGGCGACCATCAGCTGGCGCTCCAGCAGCGCCTCGCGCACCAGCCCCAAATCGAAGTTCTGCAGATAGCGCAGACCGCCATGGACCAGCTTGCTCGAGCGGCTGGAGGTGCCCGAGGCGTAGTCGGCGCGCTCCAAGAGCGCCACGCTGTAGCCGCGCGAGGCCGCATCGAGCGCGACGCCAGCGCCCGTGATGCCTCCGCCGACGACCACCACGTCGAACTCCTCCTCGGTCAACGCCGCGAGAGCCTGGCTGCGCTCGATCACGCGCGCAGTCTCGCAGAGGCGGGGCGGCGCGCGGCTTCGCGGCCGCCCCAGTGGGCGCTCGCCGCCGTCGCCGAGCCCTCCCTCAGCCGCGTTTCGCCGCGGCCTTCAGCTGCAAAGCGACCCTGGTCGCGCGTTCCTGACGCACGCCCAGCTGGTCGATCGCCAGCAGCGTGATCGTGTACGCGCCTGGCTTCAACTCGCCCGCCAGGACTGAGAAGCGTTCGCCCGCCAGCTTGCGCGCCGTCAGCTTGCGCGTGAACGTGCGCCTGCACGTCGCCCGCCGGCCATGCTTGCGGCAGGCGAGCCGACGCGTGAACGAGAGCGTCGCCTGCAGTTTCGTGATCGGTGCGCCGTCGATGCCCTGTGAGGCGCGCACCTGCACCGTGCACGTGCCGCGCCGACAGCGCGAGGAGAGCAGCTTCAGCGTCGGGTGCGCCGATTTGCCGAGCGGGGGCGGCTGTGGCGTTGGCGTACTGCCGATCAGCACCGGCGCTGTCGGCGCCGGGGAGATCGCCAGCTCGTCGCTGATCGCCTCGCCCGCGCCGCCGCCGTTGCTCGCCGCGACCAGGCACAGGACACGAGCGCCCGCGTCGCTGGGCTGAGCGACATACGTCGCGCTCGGCGAGAACGCCGCCGTCAGCGCTTTGACCGCGAACGGGTGCGTGATGCTCGATTCGTCTCTGTAGAAGCGATACAGGAACGTCGGCGCACCAAGCCAAGAGCCGGGGTTGCAGGTGAGCGTCGAGCCCACAACCGGCGTGCCCGTGACCGTGGGTTCGCTCGTGTTGCGCGGCGCCTGCGGTGGGTTCGAACTCGCGAAGGCGCGGTTTTTCGGTTCGATCACGCTCTGGTAGACACCCGGGGAGCCCGGCTGGCCGCAGCCCGCGCCAAAGTCGACGAGGCCGAGCAGCTCGTCTTCGGGCTCGCCCGGTTCGCCGCTGAACAGCGGACCGCCGCTGTCGCCGTAGCAGGCGTCCGCGGGTTCCGAGCTGGCGTCACCCGCACAGATCAGCTGTTCGGTGAACGGTTCGAAGCCTTCGCTCGCGTAGTCCGCCGAGCATTGCGCCCGGGCGACGATCGGGACTTCCGCCGACTGCAGGATCGCCGGGTGGCCCGCTTCTTCTTCGGCTTCGCTCGGGAACTGTTCGGCCGTGAGTGGTTTGTCGAAGCCCCAGCCGCTGACCGTCGCCGCCGAGCCCGCCAGCGGATCCGTCGCCGCGAAGCCGACCGGCGCAATTTTGACCCCCACCCCACCGATCAGCGGCGTCGGGCCGGTCCACAGCGGTTTTTCGAGCGTCAGCACACCGATGTCGTGTTCGAAGCCGAACGGTTCCCACGCCGGGTCGTAGGCGGTCGCCACGACCGGGTCCTTGATCGAGCCGAGTTCCGGTACTTCGAGATTCGCACTGCCTGCCAGCACCTCGATTTCTTCCGGCGCCGCTGCTTCGAAGCCGCCGAGCGTGACGCAGTGCGCCGCGGTTACCACGTGCGTCGCGTCGCGGATCACGCCGCCGCAGAACTGTGCCGCCAGCAGGTTGTTCGGTTCGTGCGAATCGATCAGCTGCGGGTCATACAGCGCGACCTGGAACGGCGCTTCTTCAATCGACGTGGGTTCGCCGTGCACGATTCGCGGCCGCACACCGGCCGCCAGTGCCTGCGAAGCGACCAACGTCGAGGCCACGACCGCGAGCAACAGGGCGGTCGCCAGGCGCGACATCACTAGATCTCCGCCAGCTCCGCGGTGATCTCGGAGACCGCCGACTTCGCGTCGCCGAACAGCATCGCGGTCTTGGGGTCGTAGTACAGCTCGTTTTCGATCCCAGCGAAGCCTGGGTTCATCGAGCGCTTGATCACGATCACCGAGTGGCTGTCGTTGACTTCGAGGATCGGCATCCCGTAGATCGGGGATGAAGGCGTGTTCTTTGCCGCGGGGTTCGTCACGTCGTTGGCGCCGATCACCAGCGAGACGTCGGTGCGCTGAAACTCGGGGTTGGCGTCGTCCATCTCCTTGAGCTGGTCATACGGCACATCGGCCTCGGCCAGCAGCACGTTCATGTGCCCCGGCATGCGCCCCGCCACCGGATGAATCGCATAGCTCACCTCGACCCCGCGTTTCTCAAGCTCCTTGGTCAGCTCGCGGACCGCGTGCTGAGCCTGGGCGACCGCCATACCGTA
The DNA here is from genome assembly GCA_963697725.1 of uncultured Solirubrobacteraceae bacterium. Lineage (GTDB taxonomy): Bacteria > Actinomycetota > Thermoleophilia > Solirubrobacterales > Solirubrobacteraceae > Palsa-744. The sequence goes on along the minus strand of OY969096.1, from coordinate 1,344,595 downwards.
GCCGGGCACGATCACGACGCGGCTCGCGTAGGCGAGCTGGATCGCCGCGTCGGATGCGCTTGTGGATTTGACCGTCCCCGCGTGCTCGCCCGCACCTTCGGCGCCGGCGACCGCGCCGCCACCGCCAAAGCCGCCCGCGACGATCGCGGGGATCGAGCGGTTCATCGCGGTCGCCATCAGGTTCGTCAGGATCGTGCCCGAGGCGCCGACGATCATGCCCGCGACGATCAGCGCCGTGTTGTTCAGCGCGATCCCCGTCGCCGCCGCCGACAGGCCGGTGAAGGCGTTCAGCAGCGAGATCACGACCGGCATGTCCGCGCCGCCGATCGGCAACACGACCGCGTTGCCCAGCAGCGCCGAGCAGATCAAGAGGCCGATGAAGATCCCCTCGGAGTGATTGCCCGCGGCGATGTCGATCCCCGCGGCGACCGCGAGGATCAGCAGCACGAGGTTCACGATCTGCTGTGCGGAGCCGAGGCTGATCGGGCGGCCAGGGATGATTTCCTGGAGCTTTCCGAAGGCGATGTTCGAGCCCCAGAAGGAGACCGAGCCCACGATCGCCGCGAACAGCGAGAAGATCGTGATGTACGTCGCCACGCCCGTGTAGCCGTCGGTGAGGCGGAACTCCGACCAAGAGATCAGGAACACCGCGCCGCCACCCACGCCGTTGAACAGCGCGACCATCTGCGGCATCGCGGTCATCTTCACCTGGCGCGCCGCCGGCACACTCACCGCGGCACCAAGCGCCACGCCCAGCACGATCAGGCCCCAGTTGCCCTCGCCCTGGTTCAGCAGTGTGGCGATGACCGCGATCAACATACCGACGCCCGCGATGCGGTTGCCGCGCACCGCCGTCGTCGGCCCCGAGAGGCCGCGTAGGCCCTGGATGAACAGGGCGAAGGCGATGATGTAAAGGACGTCGAGGAAGCTCTGGTCCTGCAGGAAGCTGCTGGCGAGGATCACGCCGCGCCACCCCCGTCGCCGTCGCCGTCCTTGGGGGGCTTCGGCTTGGACTTGAACATCTCCAGCATGCGATCCGTGACGAGGAAGCCGCCCACCACGTTGATCGTGCCGAAGGCGATCGCGATCACCAGGATGATCTTGTTAAAGGTGCTGTTACCCGAGGCCCCCACGACCAACAGGCCGCCCAGCAGCACGATCCCGTGGATCGCGTTCGTGCCCGACATCAGCGGCGTGTGCAACGTGTTGGGCACCTTTGAGATCACCACGAAGCCGATGAAGCCCGCGAGCACCAGGATCGCCAGGTTGGTCGTCAGCGTGCTTGCCAGGATCATTGCTGCGCACCTCCGCTCGGGGCCGCCGGCGCGGCGCCACTCGCCTTCTCCACGGTCGCCTTCGCGGCCGCGTTGACGATCTCGCCGTCGCGTACCACGCACGCCCCGGCGATTATCTCGTCATCAAAATCAAGATTGAGCGTGTTGTCCTCGCCGATCAATAGTTCCAGCAACGACAGCACGTTGCGCGCGAACAGCTGCGAGGAATGCTCCGGCATGCTCGCGGGCAGGTTCAAGGGCGAGACGATCTTCACGTCGTGCTTGACCACCGTCTGGCCCGGCTCGGTCAGCTCGCAGTTGCCGCCGGTCTCTCCCGCCATGTCGATGATCACCGATCCCGGCTTCATGCCTTCCACCGCCTCGGCCGTCACCAGTTTCGGCGCGGGGCGCCCCGGCACCAGCGCGGTCGTGATCACCACGTCAAAGCCCTTGATCGCGTCGGTCAGCGCCTGCTGCTGCTGCGCGCGCTCCTCGTCGGTCAGCTCGCGCGCGTAGCCGCCCTCGCCGCTGGCCTCCAAGCCCAAGTCGAGCCACATCGCGCCGAGCGACTGCACCTGCTCGGCCACCTCCGGGCGCACGTCGTAGCCCGTCGTGCGCGCGCCCAGGCGCTTCGCCGTCGCGAGCGCCTGCAGCCCCGCGACGCCGACGCCCAGCACCAGCACCTTCGCGGGCGGGATCGTGCCCGCCGCGGTCATCAGCATCGGGTAGAAGCGACCCATCTCCTCCGCGCCCAAGAGCGCCGCCTTGTAGCCGCCGACGTTCGCCTGCGATGACAGCGCGTCCATCGACTGCGCGCGCGAGATCCGCGGGATCGACTCCATCGCGAAGGCCGTCGCGCCCGCGTCCGCCAGCGCCTTGGTCGTCTGCGGACTCGACAGCGGCGCCAGGAAGCCGATCAGGATCGAGCCTTGGCCCAGCGAGCGAATCTGCTCGGGGTCCGGCGGGGCGATCGTCACGACCACGTCCGCGCCCCAGATCTCGCTCGCGTTTTGGGTCAGCTCGGCCCCAGCGTCGGTGAAAGCCTCGTCCGGCACCAGGGCATCGGTGCCCGCGCCGCTTTGCACGACGACGTCAAGGCCCTTGGCCTTGAGCTTGCTCACGACCTCAGGCACGAGCGCAACCCGATGCTCGCCCCCCGCGGTCTCCTTCGGAACACCTATCCGCATGAAGGGCGAGAACGTATCCCATCGCGACGACGAGCGGTGTGCTCATCAGCACAGACACGTGCCGCGCGCCTATCATCGAAGCGACCCGCCCACGCCAGTCCACCGCGATGACCGTAAACCTGACACGCATCTACACCAAGCTCGGCGACGGGGGCGAGACCCACCTCGGGGACATGAGCCGTGTCTCCAAGATCCATCCCCGCGTCGAGGCCTACGGTACGGTCGACGAGCTCAACGCGACGATCGGTCTCGCGTTGCTGGCACCCGGCATGCCGACGCAGTTCGCCCAGTGGCTCGCGCGTGTGCAGAACGACTTGCTCGACATCGGCGCCGACCTGTCGGTGCCGCCACCCGTCCAGGAGCCAGATGCCGCGGCGCGCGAGCGGCTGCGCGTCGGGCCCGAGTACACCGAGTGGCTTGAGGCCGCCTGCGACGAGGTCAACGCCACGCTCGCGCCGTTGCGCTCGTTTGTGATCCCTGGCGGCACGCCCGCCGCCGCGCAGCTGCACATCTGCCGCACGGTCTGCCGCCGCGCCGAGCGCCGCGCGATCGCGGTGGGCGAGGGGGGCAACGCCGAGGTCGTCCGCTACCTGAACCGGCTCTCAGACCTGTTGTTCATCCTCAGCCGCGCCGCCAACAACGAGGGCGGCGAGGGCGAACAGGGCGAGCCGCTGTGGCAGCCCGGCGCGCACGAGGCCGAAGAGCGCCCCTAAGCCGGGACGCGCAGGCGGGCTGAGCGCGGCTTGGTGGGGGCCTCGCGCCCCACGCGTGAGGGCCAGCGCCACTCCGAAGCGCGTACGCCTGCGACCGCCAGCGCGGTCCAAAGCGAGCCCAACAGATAGCCGCCCAGCACGTCGCTAGGCATGTGCCAAGCACGGATTAGCAGCGCTACCCCGACCGCCAGCACGAAGCCGACCGCAAGCGCCACCGCGAATGAGCGCCAGCGCCGCGGCACGACCAACACCGCGCTCAGCGCCAGCACCGTCGCCGCGGTCGCGTGGCCGCTCGGCCATGACGCCGCGCCGATCGCGTGTGTTTCGCCGTACCCGAGGTGCGGATGCGCAAGCAGCGGCTTCAGCAGCTCCGCGCTGAACGGGGCCAGGCCCATGATCAGCGCGACCGCCAGCGCCAGGCGCGGGCGTTCGCGTGCGAGCGCGAACAACACCACCGCCGCGGCCCAGATCGTGAACTGCGCCGGGTTCAGCAGCGCCAAGAGCTCGCGCGCGACCGCGTTGATGCGCGGGCCTTCGATCGAGGAGAAGTCGTGCAGCAGCTGGGCGTCGCGCAAGCGAAGCGCCGTCACGTGCGAGGCCACTGCCCACACGGCGGCGAGGCCTAGAACGCATAGCGCCGCGACTAGCAGCGCGGGCGCTACTCCTGGGCGCTCGCGGTCGGAGGCGGGGTGCGCTCCATCCGTGTGAACGCCTGCGGGCATGATCCAAGGGTAGGAGCACTGGTAAAGCCGCGCTGAAGCCGACGGAGGCAGATGTGCGGGGCTCAGCCGACCGGGAAGGTCTTGCCGGCCAAGGCGATCAGCGCCTGCGCCGTAACCCAGGCCGGTGTCTGCGCGCTGGTGCGTGAGTAGCGGATGCTGCCGTCGGGGGCCAAGAGGCTTTCCAGGTAGCCCAACGGCGAGCGACTCCCCTGGCGGCGCAGCGTCGACGGGTTCAAGCCGACCGCCGCGAGCCCTTGCGCGGCCCAGGCGGTCGATTGCGCGTTCGATTCCCCTCCCGCCTGCTGTGGAAAGCCCCCGTCGGGGTTCTGCGCCCGCGTCAGGTAGCTCCTCGCGCGCGCGAGCACGCTCCTGTCGCGTGCGCCCGCGTCGGCTAGCGCCTGCAGCGCCGCCCCCGTGTCGTCAACATCGCTGCGCGAACCGCGCCCGCCGAAGCCGAAGCCACCGTCGGCGTTCTGCTGGCGCTCGATCCAGCCCGCCGCTTTTGCGATCGGACCATAGCTCGCAGAGTGCCCGACCGCGCGCAGCGCGAACACCGCGAACGAGCTCAGGTTCACCTGATGCTCGAACGAGCCGTCCGAGGCGCGGCCGCGCAGCACTTCCGCCACCAGGTTGCGCCCCGCGAAGGAATAGGCCGAGACGCCGCAGGCGCGCGCAGCGAGGATCGTGCGCTCGACGTCGCCCAGGCTCTGCAAGGTAAAGGCCTGGCCCCGCAGCGAGTCGAGCACCGAACGACCGCTGCGACGCAGCGTCGCCGGGTTACGCCCCGCCGCCGCGAGGCCCATCGCGACCCAGCCCGTGTACAGCTCGCTGGAATGCTGTGAGGTCGTGGCGCCAAAGCCCCCGTCGGGGTTCTGGGCTCTAGTCAGATACCCCAGCTCGCGGCCGAGTGAAGTCCCAGCATCAGCATGGCGTGGCGCTGCCAGGCCGAGGCCCAGGGCGACCACGAGCGCCAGTGCGAGCAGCGAGCTCGACGTCCCCAACAGGCCCGTGGCGCGAATCGCGGGCGCGGGCTCGGCCGCTTCCCAGCTGACGTCCATGCGCGCGCGCATGCGCGCCAACAGGCGCGCCAGCTCGGGCCCGAAGGCCAGACCGAACAGAAAGCTCGCGACGGTGTCCGTGAGGTCATACGGTAGCCCGGTGCCCGCCACGGCAAGGAATGCCGCAGGCGTATGGCTCGCGCCTAGCGTCCACTGGTAGAGGTTCATCACCTCCTTGGCTCCGAACGCCGCCAACGCACAGGCCAGCGCCAGCTGCACGCGGCTCAGGCGGCGGCGGCTCAGCGTGCCGAGCGCAGCTCCGAACAGCCCCACCAGCCCCCAGGCCGCCATTTGCCATGGCGTATACGGGCCCTGCCCCAGCACGAAGTTCGAGGCCAGCATCCCCAGCGCCCCGACGCTGAAGCCAGGCAGCGGCCCCAGCGCATAGCCCACGACGAGCGCCATCGCGGTGATCGGCTTCACGTCGGGGACCGCCACGAACGCGTCACGGCCGAGGGCCGCGACCGCGGCCAACGTCGCCACCACCGCCACCATCCGTGCGGACGGGCGCGCACGCTCGTAGGCCAGCCAGCCCAGTAGCAACACCACGCTCACAACCAGGAACGACGCCAGTGGCCAACTCATCGCAACATCGCCTCCACGGGGGCCTCTGAGCGCAGCAGCTCCGCGCCCTGCTCGGGCAGCAGCGCGCCGCCCGCGCCGCCGAGGATGCGCGCGGTCTCCGTGGCGAAGTACCAACCGCCCGCCAGCAGCTCCGCCGTGGGACCATCGGCGATCACGCGGCCATCTGCCATCAGCACCGCGCGTCCCGCACAGGCCGCGGCGAACTCGGGGTCGTGCGTGGCGACGATCACCGCCTGTCCCTCCTCAGCGCGCTTGCGCAGCTCCTGCGCGAGCTCGGTCTTCGCGCGGCGGTCCATCCCCCGTGTCGGCTCGTCCAGCGCGAGCACCGCGGGCCGCTCGCCGTCGGTCACGATTGCCAGCGCCAGCCGTTGGCGCTCGCCGCCGGAGAGATCGCGTGGGTGGCGCGCGGCCAACGCGCTCAGGCCGACCTCGGCCAGCGCCTGGGTCGAGGCCTCTTGGGAGACGTGCTCGTGGATGAAGTAGTCGCCGGGATTCTGCAGCAGCAGCGCGACCCGCCCCGCGTGCTCGACCTGCCCGCGCGTGGGCGCCATCAGCCCAGCGGCGTGACGCAGCAGCGTGGACTTGCCCGCGCCGTTGCGCCCCATCAGCGCCACGGTCTCACCCGCCATCAGCCGCAGCGAAGCGCCGCGCAGGATCGCGGGCCCGTCGCGCAACTCGTGCCAGACCCCGCGCAGCTCAAGCGCAGGCTTCGGGACGTCGCGACGCCGGCGCCCGAGCACGCGCGATCCGGGTGTCCGCAACTGCGCTCGCGGCTCGGTGGAGCCCTCGGTTTGGCCTCGGTCAGCCACGGCGTCCGACGCCGCTTCAGAGGGCAACAAACCCTGAGCCCGCAGCGTCGCGCGCGCCTGGCGAACGCCCACGGGCGCCGGGCTCAGGCCCGCGAGCGCGAACAGCTTTGCACCCGGTGTCTGCAGCGTCGGCGCGTGCGCCGAGGCCCAGCTCACGAACTCGGACGGCGCGCCGTCGCAGACCACGCGCCCGCCGTCCAGCGCAAGCACACGGTCCGCTGCGCTCAAACAGCGCTCCAGGCGATGCTCCGCCAGCAGGATCGTCGTCTCCCACTCCTGGTTCAGCCGCCGCAGCAGGCCGATCAGCTCATCGCCCGCGACCGGGTCCAGCTGTGAGGTCGGCTCGTCCAACAACACCACGCGCGGGCGCCCCGCCAGCGCGGCGCCGAGCGCTACGCGCTGCTGCTCGCCGCCGGAGAGATCGTGCGTGGAGCGGTCGAGCAGCGCGTCGATTCCCAGCGCCAACGCCACCTCCTCAACCCCGCGCGCCACCGCCGCGCCGCCGTCGCCACGACTCTCAAGCGCCAACGACAGCTCCGCCCGCACGGAGCTGGTGATCAGCTGTGTCTCGGGGTCCTGAAACAGCGCGCCCGCGAAGGCGCCCAGCCGGGCGGGGCCATGCTCGCGCGTGTCGAGCCCGCCCAGCTCGACGCGACCCGCGAAGCGCCCGCCGTGAAAATGGGGCGCAAGACCGCAGGCGGCGCGTAGCAGGGTGGACTTGCCGCTGCCGGAGAGTCCCGCCAGCAGGCAGAACTCGCCGGGCTCAATCTCGAAGCTGACATCCGCGAGCGCGGGGCGCTCCGCGTCGGGATAGCTGTAGGTAACGCGATCGAAGGACAGCAGCGCGCCGCTCATGGCTCGATCCCCCGGCGATCGCAGAACGGCAGCAGCACCGACGCGAGCAGCGCCGCGCACAGCGCGAAGCTGCCGGCGTCGAGCGGCATTTCGATGCGTGGGTAGGCCGCAAAGACGGCGATGCCCGCGACCCGCCCCACGATCGCCAGCGCCAACACCGCGGCGGCCGAGGCCGCGAAGGCGATGTCGTGGCGAGAGAAGGCGCGTCGCGGAGAGCGCCCGCCTGCGCGAGCTCGGCGTGGGGCCGCGAAGCCGCGAACCTCGAGCGTGGCCGCTACGTCCATCGCGCGGTCCAGCGAGCCCGCGACGACCGCGCTCAGCAGCGCGACCCGCCCCCGCGCCCCGCGCGGCGCGCCACCGGGTCGCGTGCGCTGCGCCTCGGCCAGGCGCTGAGAATCGGCCGCCAGCACCGGCAGCATGCGGGTCGCCAACGTGGCCGTCAGCGCGGAGCGAAACGAGAACCGGCGGAAGATTTGCAGCAACTCGTCGGGGTCGATCGCGAGTCCGCCCAGCGTCGTGATCAGGATCAGCAGCGCGACCTTCAGCGCGATCACGCCGCCGTAGGCCAGCGCCTCGACGGTCAAGTCGCCCTGGCCGAAGGGCCCGAGGTCCCCCAGGCGCGCGAACACCGTCAGCCCCTCGCGGCTGACGAGCACGTTGACGAACACGATCGGCACCGCGACGATTAGCGCGGTGCGCAGCGAGCGCGCGAGCCGCCCACCAACGCCCGCGCCATAACCCGCAGCGAGCACCCCGAGTAGCAACGCGACCAGTGCCAGCGGCTGGTAGAGGATCAGCGCCGCGGCCGTGAGCGACAACGCCCACAGCGCACCGACGCTCGCGCGGGCGGCGTGCAGCGGGCTGGCGAGGCGACGGTAAAAGAACAGCGTGCCCACTCGCTCATTCCCCCTTGATGATCAGCTTCCGAGCGAACAGCGGCAGCGGCAGCGGCCCGCTGGGCCCGAGCGCAACCGCGAAGTGGGCGTGCAGGGTGGCGGCGTCGAAAGCGTGCGCCGCGGCTTCGACGCCAACGGCGTCGGTCCCGGTCACGGCCCAGACCGGCGCGTCTTCGCCGCCGCGCGTCGCGGCGATCAGGCCCGCGCCGGCACCGAGCGCCTGCACGGTCCGACCGCGCTCGTCGAGCAGCGCCAGCGTGGCGCCGTCGCGTGCGAAGCGCGCGTAGACGCCGCTGGCCTGTGGACCCTCGCGCAGTTCGCGTAGCGCGGCTTCGCCGGAGAGCGCGCGCCAGGGACCGACGGCGACGCGCAGCGTCTGCGTGGCGCCCGCGCCGCTGCCGAGCGCCGAGACCGCGGCGGGCACGCCCTGCGCGCGCAGCCGCTTGGTCACGGTCCGGCACGCGTCGCCTTCGGCGTTCGCGCATTCGACGCGTACCGGCAGGCGCTTGCCTTCGAGGCCATTCAAAAACGGCTCGGGGAAGGAGCCGACGACCGCGGGCACGTCGTCGGTCGTGCCCCAGTCGTGCCTATCCCACCACACGTGATCGCCCGGGTGCAGGTTCGTCGAGGCGGCGCCCTTGGCGGCCTCGACGCCGTTGACGAAGTAGAACCAGTCCACGGGGCGACCGTGTTCGTGCCCGCCCGCGAGGCCGTCGACGCTCTGCACGAAGCCGCCCCCGTAGCGCGTGCTGACCTTGGCGTTGCGCGTCAGCAGGCTCATCACGGTTTCCTGTCCGCGCGTCTGCGGCGCGCTGAAGGAACGCAGCGTCGAAGCGCCGAAGTCGCGTGTGACTAGCAGCTGCACGCCGCCGGGCGCCTTGCCCGCTCCGAGCCCACAGCCCGAGGCGAGCGCCACGAGCGCAGATAGCGCCGCGAGCAGCCCGAGCCTCAGGCTTCTGCGGCGCCCCTGCTTCACGGCTGCACTCGCCCCTGCGGTTTGTCCTCAGCGGACATAGAAAACGACCCTCGTGCTGCCACGGGCCAGGCTCGTGCGGTTGCCGGCGGCGTCGGTGGCCTGGATGTCGAGCACATAGCGTCCTGGCGCCAAGGCGCCCGGGAGCAGATAGGAGAAGCTGGGCGTGGAGCCCACGTTGAAGAAGCTGCCCACACCGCAGCGTGCCTCCTGAAAGCGCTCCTTCACCCCGTTGTATGCAGAGCAGCGCCCGCGGTAGGAGCGGCGCAGCTTCAGGCTCACGGAGACGATCCGGCTATGCGTCGCGACCGTGCCGCGCAGCACCTGAGGCGCGGTTTTGGCCGAATAGACGTGGCCTTCGAGCAGGCCAGTGGCGTGTGCCACGACCGCGTAAGGACCTTTGTAGACGGGGGTCAAGGGCGTCGTGCCTGGGGCCGTGACTCCGGTCGGGCTGACGGTGCCGCAGTTGCCGTCGTTGCCTTTGTGCACGCACACGCTCGCCTCGCTGCGCACCGCGTTCGGAGCCGTCACGCGCACGAGCTGGGTGCCCGTACTCGGCAACGCGAGCGTCGCGTGGCCCGCGGCGTCAGTCGTGACTTCGACACCGCCGTCGGAGACGGTCGCGCCCGCGGCGGGCGAGGCCGCGCCGGAGACGTTGTCGTAGGAGGTGACGGTCACCGTGAACGGCGAGCCGGCTTCGACCACAGACGGGGCGTCGATCCCGAGCGGGTTGGGCGGGGGCGGACAGGCGTTAACTTCGCTGAAACATTCAGGGAAGAACAGGATGCTCTGGCCGGAGCTGAGTTCGCCTTCGCAAATCCCCACAGAGGAGGCTTTGTTGTCGAGCCAGTAGGCCCAGAAATAGTTCGCGGCCGCGCTCGGTTCAAACGCGTGCACCTCGCCGAGGATGGTTTCGGCGGAGTAGCCGAATTCGAACCATGCCCCGCCCCAGCTGCCAGACGTGGCCAGCTCGAGTGCGCCCGCGGCGCTGCCACCGGCGCAGGTGTGTTCTTTGTTGCCGTCCTTCTCGACCGCGGTGCCGTTCGTGGTCACGGCCGTCGGCGGGAGCAACGTCTGGCTGACCCCCTCGACCCGGACCGTGACCGTGGCGGGAGCAGCGGCGCGGGCGACGGAGGCGAGCGCGAGCATCGTCAACGAGCAGACGAGCAGCAGCGGGAGCGTTCTTGAGACACGGCGAGATATAGACATGGAGCCAACCCCTTTCCACGAGGGCTTGTGGGCTTGCGGCCGGAGGTAGGTCTCCTGGCTCCCGGGCCTACCCTCCCGCGCCTTCCCGAGCCGCGAGGCGGTCCCGGTGGCTGCGCGCTTCGCGCGCCGCGGCTGGCATCCCCGGTCACAGTGGCGGGTCCGCGTCGGATTCGCACCGACTTCCCTGGGCCACCGGCCGTTGAACGTGTGAAGCGTACTCGACGCGAGGCGCGGGCTCGACTGTCGAGGCGGGCCGCGAGCTTCAGGCGCCGTGCTCGACGGCGCCCTTCAGGCGCGCGAGACGACCCTCCCAGGCGGCCTCGGCCTGCGAGAGCCAGGCGCCCGCGGAGACGAGCGCACCGTCGCGCAGGCGGTAGCGCACCTCGCGTCCGGGCGCGGGCGCGCGCTCGATCAGACCGGCGTGATCGAGCGTCGCGAGGTGCTTGGCGACGGCCTGGCGCGTGATCGGCAACTCCGCGGTCAGACGCGGAACGCTGGTCGTGCCTTCGCGCAGCAGCGACTCGATCATCGTGCGACGCGTGGGGTCCGCGAGCGCGGCGAACACCTGCCCGAGCTCGTCGCTCAAGCGAGCACCCCCGCGAAGCTCGCGGCGAGCATCGCGATCGGAAAGGCGGGCTCGGACTCGGTGACGACGAGGCGGGCGCCAGCGGGCGCGGCGACGATCTGAAACTCGACGCGCGTGGTGGGCTCGTCCTCGGCGGTCCACCACCAGACGAGTCGACTCGGCGCCTCGACGACCTCGATATACACCTCGCGATCCGGCTCCTGGAGCCAAGTTTCGCGTCCCTCCTCGGTCACCAGCGCCTCAAAGACCTCCTCGGGCGAGGCCTCGACCTCGACTTCTCTGCGTGCTGGCATGCGCTTGCGCCTCCTTGACAACCAGGTGGTTGCTATTGTCGTTTGACAACCGTGAAGTTGTCGAAAGGATAGCCGAGATGCCAATGGTTCCGATGGTGGTCGAGCAGAGCGCACGGGGCGAGCGCTCGTTCGACATCTACTCCCGCCTCTTGAACGAGCGGATCGTGTTCATCGGCACGCCCGTGGACGATCAGGTGGCGAACCTTGTCGTGGCCCAGCTCTTGCACCTGGAGAGCGAGGACTCCGAGAAGGACATTTCGCTGTATGTGAACTCCCCCGGCGGCGTGGTCTATTCGGGCCTGGCGATCTACGACACGATGCAGTTCGTCAAGCCCGACGTGCGGACGATCTGCTTCGGCGTCGCGATGAGCATGGGCTCGCTGCTGTTGGCGGGCGGCGCACCGGGGAAGCGCATGGCGCTACCGAACAGCCGCATCCTGATCCACCAGCCTTCGGGTGGCTTCCAGGGCCAAGCCGCCGACATCGAGATCCACGCGAAGGAGACGCTGGAGCTACGCCGCCACATCGATGAGATCTACGCCCACCACACGGGCCAGTCGGTGCAGCGCGTGCACGACGACATGGACCGCGACCGTTACTTCACGGCCGATCAGGCCTGCGAGTACGGGCTGATCGACCGGGTGATCTCATCGCACGAGCTGAACCGGCTGCCGACCGGCTTCGCGGGGCGCGTGCAGAACGGCAAGTGAATCTATTTTTAATTAATTAATAGTTAATCGGCATCGACGTCAGCCAGTGCCGCGCGCTGCGCTTGGTCGAGCACCTTGGCCTCGACGATCAACTCACGAGCCGCGTCGAGATCGCCAGAGCGACCGAAGGTGAGCGCGGCCTTGACGACGCCGCCCTTCAGATACCAATTGGTGAAAGCGCCGTCCTGCAGCGAGCCGCGGACGATCTCCTCGTCCCACTCGTAGGCCGGGCCCACGTACTCGAGTTCACCCCAGTCGGCGAACACCGAATAGAAGTAAGGCACCTCGGTGTGGGGGACGTTCTGACCCAGCATGTTCAGCGCGACGGTCTTGCCGTGGTTGAAGGCCACGTCCCAGTGCTCGATCCGCATCGGCCGCCCACCGTGCACGGGCGAGTCGTACTCGGCGATGTCGCCCGCCACGAACACGCCCTCGGCCGCGGTTTCAAGGCGCGAGGAACACACGACGCCGCCGTGCTCGCCGAGCTGGAGGCCCGCGCGCTGCGCCAGCTGTACGTCGGGCGTGACGCCCGCGCCGATCACCACCGCCTGGGCCGGCAGCTCCAGCCCGTTGCGGGTCACGACCTTCGAGACCGTGCCCTCGCCCTCGAAGCGCTCCAGCTCGTCGTTAGCGTGCACGGTGACGCCGTGCGATTCGAGCATGTCCTGGAAGAACTTGCCCGCCGTGGGGCCGAAGCCTCTTTCGAGCGTGTGCCCCTCCTGCATCACGAGCGTGCAGTGTTTGCCCAGCAGCGTCAATGAGGCCGCGACCTCGCAGGCGATGTAGGAGCCGCCGATCAGCACGATCTCCTCTGCATCCTTGACGCCCTCCCGGATCGCGTCGGAGTTACCGAGCGTGCGCAGGTAGTGGATCTGCTCCAGGTGGCAGCCGTTGACGTTCAGACGTCGGACGTTCGCACCCGTGGCCAACAGCGCCTGACCGAAGGCGACCTCTTGCTTATTCGACAGCTTCGCCGTGCGTGCCTGCAGGTCCAGCGCCATGACGCTGGTGCGCGTCAGCAGCTCGATCTCCTGGTCTCCCCAGAAGTCGTTCGGGCGAAAGTAGGCCTCCTCGCGCGCCTCTTTGCCCTGCAGATAACCCTTCGAGCAGTTCGGCCGGTTATAGGGCGGATCGGGCTCGCGTCCTATGAGCAGGATCTCGCCCTCGGCGCCTTCCTCGCGCAGCCAGCGGGCGGTGTTCGCGGCGGCTAGGCCACCGCCGATCAGGAGGTAGTCGGCTTTGTCTGTGGGCATGCCACGGAGCCTACAACCCGGGTGGGTGACTAACAGACCAGTGCGCCCAGCTCGGAATGTGGTCGAGCAGACGCCAGCGCGGCCCGCCTTCGGTGCGGTTGGGGCCCGTATCAGTGCCCTCGTGACTGGTGTCGAGTCGCAGGCCCGCGATCACCATGAAGACGTGCGGCGTCGGGCTTGTTGTGGCGTAGATCGTTACCCAGCGCCCGGGTCCCGGCTCACCCCAGTGAACGTAGTCCTGCGCCAACGGATTCTCCGCGACGATTTCCTCGATGGGCCTCACGCCTGCGCGGAAGAGCACGTAGTTGACCGTGCTCGAGCAGTCCTCCTCCAGCGCGCCGCGCGGGTCCGGGTGTCCGGCCGGGCCGTAGGGAAGATCGCTGAGCTCGTTGCCGCCGATCACCATCGCCTGCACGACCTCAGGATCACCAGCGGGAACGAGCGCCTGATGGCCATCGTTCGCTAGCAGCGCCGCGCGTTCACCCCCGACGAATCGGACCCGCGTAGAAGTCCCAGCCTGCAGGCGCTGATCCGGCCCCGTCGCGGATGTTTCCGAGGAACGGCCCGCCGCCAACAGCACCGCGTCCGAGGCTCCAGCGAGTGAGGACCCACGGTATTGAGCAGCCCAGCGCTCGACGTCTTCGACGTACCAGGGCTCGTGGTTGTAGGCCAGAATCGCCGCCCGATAGTCGCGCGGCGCGCCGGAGTGCGAGAGATAGTTCGCGGCTGCGTAGATCGCATCCGCGGGGTCCCACCGATCAATCTTGCCGTCACCGTCACCGTCGACTCCGTAGGTCGTCCAGGTCGAAGCGATGAACTGCATCGGCCCACCCGCGCCCACACTGTTAGAAGAACCTTCGCGTGTGCATGAGGGGTCCGGGTCGAGACCGTGATCGCACTCGACCCGGCCGATGCCCGCAAGGATCGCCCAGTCAACGCCATAGTGCCGCCCCGCCTGCTGGTACAGGCTCAGATAGCGCGCCGGTATCTCCCCACGGGCCAATGCCGATGGCGGAACCTGCCGCCAACGTGTTTCTTGGCCTATGGCACCGTCGAGCGAGGCACCGGTGACGGCCGCCGCCACCGCCAGCAGCAACAGCGCACCCAGCAGCAGACCCAACGCCGTGATGCTCAGCGCCCCGACCAGGTTTGGCCGAGCGCGCGCGCCCGAGACAAGCCCGCCTGCGCTCAGGGCCCCTCCCTCCCCAGCTGGCGCTTGCGCCTGGCGGCGATTTCACGGGCGTCCCTCATCACCACCGATTCCGACGAGGCAGCCTGACCGGGACGGGTGCCGCCTAGTGCCATGTCGGGCCGAGGCAAGTTCGCCGGGCGTCCGGCGTTCGTCGCGCGCTCACGCGTCAGCTCGCGGTCGATCCGCAACTGCGCCGCCCGCCTGCTTGGTGGATCGAGCCTTGTGTATTCGCGGCGGCCATATCCCGCAAGCCCGGCCAGCCCTGGGTAGCAGCGTTCTCTTGTCGGACCGTCCGCGCTCGCCTCGCTGCTGGCCGGGAGCGCGAATTGAGCACTGAGGAAGCGAACGTGTCTGGTTTCGTTCCCCGCCGCGATGTATTCGCGCACCCTGGGCTGGGCGCCTGAGCTCGATCGGACTTCCGCTTCGATTCGGCGAGCGCGAGAGGCCAATTGTGCCGCGCGCCTGCGGTTGCCGATTTCCAGAGCCCGATCTCGCTGCTGGGACAGGGCTTCCAAGCGAGCCGAGTGCTCCGAGCGCGTGTCGGGCGAACCGTCGGCAGGACTCACCTGGTTCGTCGGCGGCGTCGAGTCGCGCGTCGACGCGGACTGCGGGTCTCGCTCGCCCGAGCGATCGAGACCACCCCGTCTTAGCTCGGGTGAGTCTCTGAGCCGAGTGGCAGGCACGTCGCTCGGCTCGCCGGCGTCGCGCCGGGCGGGCGTCAGCGTCCCTGGAGCCGACCCATCCTCGCGGTGTCTGGCGTGGGACGGACGGGCGGTCTTGCCCGTATGCCGCGGATACCCGATCGGCCCAGCCCCCACCTCAGGGGCTCGTTTAGAGAAGCGCTCTTTCGCCTCACGCACACGTCGCTGTGCCCTCGCGCTCACCTCCAGCGCATCGCCTGCGCGGCGGCGCGCCTTTCCAGGGAAGCCCTGCGCCCGCCCGGAGCCGCGCTCTCCGCTCGTGAGCGCTAGCGCCTGATGGCGTCGAGCGAACATGCCCCACCAGAACGCCGACATCAAGAGCCAGCGCGTCCACCAGCCGAGCGCTTCAAGATGCTCGAGGAACCCCAGGATCGCGAGCACGACGCCGAGCAGAAACGCGAACAGCAGCTTCGACATGACGGCGCCGAGCAGGTGCGCAGCCCATTTGCGAAAAGCCGCTCGACCGACTTCACCGAGGGCAGGCGCCAGCGCCGCGACCGGCGCAAGCATCAGATAGAGCAGGCTAAAGATCGCGGATCCCAGTAGCCGCAGCGCGAGGAAGCCGAGCAGCAGCAGCATGCCAAGCACGCCTGCCACGATCAGCAGCAACCCTGCCACCCGTGGCCATGTGCCACGGTTGGTGCGGAACTCTGCCTGCGCCGCTGCGGCTCCGTGACAGTCCGTGGCTGCCTCACTTCGACATAGCGCCCGTAGCAGCGAGGCTGGGTCGTTGATCGCATTGCGAGCCGGACCGTTGGGCGGCAGCGCTAGGAAGATCGCGCCGTTGGTACGCGCCTCTCGCAGCAACTGTGCGCTGTTCACAAGCGCTCTGGTTTCGGCGTCGGCACGGCCTCCACAGGACGTTTGCCCCGCGGCAGTGTCGGCGCAGCCGACCGACCTCAACTCCGTGGCGGCCAGCGCCATAGCAGCCGCATGCAGGTGCGGATCCAAACGCGACGGGTTCCGGCACCAGTCGACGTCGCCGAACTCCAGATAGCACCACGGCACTTCAATCGCAGCCGCAAACACCCCGCCCATGCCGCTCGCGAGCGCCCGCCCCGGGTTCGCTGGGTCGCCCTGCGAGGACACGGCCAGGGTTCCCAAGCCTGCCTGGTTGGCCCAGCTGCCCAAAGCGCCGACCGTCCCACTCGGATCAACCATCACCCAGACGCCCGCTGAGATCATCGCTAGCGCGAGCAGCACCTGGGTCAAGCTCTCGACAACGCGACGCCTGATCAGCCCGTTGTAGGCGCACGCCACCGATGCGATCGCCAACGCCGACGCCAGCCACGGGACCGTGATCGCGGCCTGCATCTCGCGCAGTCCTCGGGCGACGCCGTTCGCGACCGAATCGCTATCCAATAGGTCGATCGTGAAACACCACTCGAGCATCACTATCGTTGCTAAAAAGCGCCTATAACCGATAGCGAGACGGCGAGCGCGGCTCTACGCTGCGCAGAAAGGTCGGCGCGGAATGAAGCTAGACGAATATCGGCGCGTGTCTCAGGTCGGCGGTCGGGAGGCCGACCGCTTCTTGAGCCCTGAGCTACAGCGCAAAGCAATCGAGGACTACGCGCGCCTCCACGGCCACACCGCACGGGCTAATCCCGAGGAGCTTGATGTCTCTGGCGACAAGCTGCGCCGCCCCATCCTCGACAAGATCATCGCGCGGATTCGCAATGGCGAATCGGACGGAATCATCGTGTTCGCGCTCGACCGCTACTCGCGTGACGTGCTCGGCGGAAACATGCTCTTGCTCGAAATCAAGGAAGCCGGAGGAACGCTCGTCAGCGTCCACGAGAACCTAGACATCAGCACGGCGGACGGCAAGATGATGTTCGACTTCCGCATGGCAATCGCGGAGAACTATTTGACCCGCTCGCGCGAACGGTGGGAGGAAGTGCAGCGCAACGCTGTGGAGCGGGGCATCTACACCGAGCCCTACGTCCCGGTGGGGCTGGACAAGCGCGAGGACCGGCGTCTGTACCTGAGCCCCGATGCACCGATCGTCAAGCAGGCATGGCAAATGCGGATTGCGCGTGAACCAACGGCGCGCATCGTTGACTTCTTTAACGAGAAGTTGCCGCGTCCAAATGGCGGTCTGTGGATCGCCCCGACTGTGGACCGCATCTTTGCGCGCCGCATCTACAGGGGCGAGTTGAGCCGTCGAGGGGTCACGAACACCCAAGCCTGCGAGCCGCTTGTCAGCGAGGCCGAATGGCAGGCCGCGCAGATTCCGCACAAAAAGTCCTCGCCGCGAACCAAATCCGATCACCTGTTGGTCGGCATCATCCGCTGCGCAGGATGCCGCTATGTGATGACGCCGAACGCTGGCCGCGTCAAGAAGGCAGGCAAGACCTACGTCATCCCTCAGTACCGCTGCCGGAGTGCCCACGGCGCCGGTCGTTGTCCGTCGCCGAGCTACATCACGCGCAAAAGCATTGATGAGTACGTCGAAGCGGCGTTTCGGTCAGAGATGGCAGGAACAAGCCTTGCCGCCACGCAGACAGACACCGATCTCGACCACGCGCAGGATCAGCTCGCGCGCCTCGAATCGGAGCTGGCAACGTTCGCGGCAGACACAACGGTTCGGGAGACGTTGGGCGAAGCCGCTTACCATGCGGCCATCCAGAGCCGAGCGGACGGCGTAGATACTGCGCGAGAAGCGTTGCGCTCGCTATCAACGAGCACGGCAACCCTCGCAGGGGTCGAGACTTGGGACGACCTCTCAGTCGATGAGCGGCGACGGGTTCTCGGCGGCGCGATCGACGCCGTGTTTATCCGGCGTGGTTCGGGCGCGGACGACCGGAGCCTCATCGTTTGGGCCGGTGATCTTGAAGGAGACTTGCCCACTAACGGGCGGGGCAATGGGCCGATCCGGTCCTACGCCTGGTAGTCGCGTGAATCTGTACGCGGGATGACGAGCGTGAAGCACCTCGGCCAGCGTCCCAGCCGCCCTCTCCTTGGCGCGTTTCGGCATCTTTGAGTAGATGCCTCCGTCGAGCATCGAATCCCACATAGCGGTACTTGCCAAGCTAGCAGGTTGGGCAAGTAGAGGCAGAAGCAACGACGCTCAGCGCGATCGTTTGCTAAGGTCCGCGCCCGTTCACCAACTATGAGGGTGGTCGTACCTCGCCGGGAGGTCCATCATGCCGTTCTCGTTGCGCGCGAACGTGCGTCGCCTGTGTGTCGGCGCTGTCGCGCTCTCATTCGCCGCCGGTGTTCTGGCCGCGAACCCGAATCATGCCGACGCCGGAGTGCTTGCTCAGTTCAGCTCTACCGGCGAACCTCAGACGTGGACGGTGCCGTCCGGCATAAGCAAGGTGCGTATCTACGCGGTGGGCGCCGGAGGCGGAGGTCTAACTCCTGGCACCCCTGATCCCGTCACGGGGGCCTTGCCGACCGGAGGCCCACTTTCAACTGCTGGCCTTGGGGCGATGGTGGCCGTCGAGCTGGCGGTAAGTCCCGGTGAAGTGCTGTCCATCAACGTCGGCGGCGAAGGCGGCAGCGGGACCAACACTGGCGGATATGGAGGCGGCGGCGAGGGCGGAAACAACGCAGGCTCGGGCGGTGGCGGAGGCGCGTCTCAGGTAACGCGAGGTGAAGAACCGCTCGTTGTCGCTGGCGGAGGTGGCGGTGCCGGTTCGGGTGCATCCTTCGGCTACTCGCAAGGTGGATCAGGTGGTGGGATCGCCTCGTCCGCAGAGAGTGGCGAGGAAGGCTTGCAATCAGGTGGCTTGCCTGGTGCCTCTGCTGGCAGTGGTGGCGAAGGAGCGACGCCGACGGGCGGTGGCAGCGGAGGCCGAGGCAATGGTCCGTCTGGCTCTGGCGTTCTAGGGAGTGGTGGAGCTGGAGCACCGAGTTGCACAAGCGGCGGTGGCGGAGGCGGAGGCGGAGGCTACTACGGAGGCGGTGGTGGTGGCGGAGGCTGCTTCCGCGCATCGGGCGGCGGTGGCGGAGGTTCGAGCTTTGTCGTTCCGGGCGCCGAAGTCGTTGAAGTCGTCCCAGGGTTCTCGGGTGGCAACGGCCAAGTCTTGATCGGCACGTCCGACACGACGCCCAGCTACGCCACCGCGCAGCCATCTTCGTTCGTTTTCAACGGAGGCACACAGACATACACGGTGCCGAGCGGTGTGCAGACCCTCATGGTGAACGCCGCTGGCGCTTCGGGTGGTGGCGGCGCAGCGGGCGCGACCGAGCAGGCAGAAGTCCCCGTCTCCCCCGGTCAGCTCATCCTTCTTAACGCTGGCGGCGAAGGAAGCTCTAGTCAGTACGAAGCGACCTTCAACGGTGGTGGGCCGGGCGGACGTAACGGCGGAGCCTCTGGTGGAGGCGGTTCTGATGCCCGAATCGGAGGCGTACAGCCGAAAGATCGCGTCCTCGTCGCCGGAGGTGGAGGCGGCGAAGGAAGCGGCGGAAGTGCGGGTATCGGCGGACCTGCGGGCGCGGCCGAAGGCGTAGCCGGTCTTCCGGGCGCGACGAGCGGCGGGTTGCCGGGCTTCTCCAACGGCGAAGGCGGCGGGGGCGGGACACGAACCGCTGGTGGAGCGGGTGGTCCGGCATCCTATTTCGCTAGCGGCGAACAGGGCGGTGTAGGAGAAGGAGGCGGTGCAGGCGTGGGATGCACGTCCTCCGGCGGAGGCGGCGGAGGCGGCGGAGGCTATTACGGCGGTGGCGGTGGCGGCGGTGGCTGCTACGGATCGGGTGGCGGTGGCGGTGGAGGTAGTAGCTTCGCGGAGCCAACGGCAACGAACGTTTCGAGCGGAGGGGCAGGGACGGGGCCTGGTCGGGTGAGCGTAACCCCGGCGAGCGTGAGCGAGCCGGTGGGCGACGGAGGCGGAGGCAGCGGTAGTCCTCCTCCTTCTGGGCCGCCACTCCCGACCTGGCCCCCTCCTCCGCCCTCTGCGCCGGGTTGCAGCGACGTGGCTATCTATGGGGTGCGAGGTTCAGGTGAGCCCTACGACGCAGACGAGGTGGGAATGGGGCCTACCGTGCACAAGGTGGCTGGGCAACTTGCTCACGCAATACTCTCAAAAGATCGCGTGTTTCAAGTTGGTGTTCCTTATCTGGCTGCCCCCGCTTGGCTCGCAGCTTTCGGTGGCATGGGAAAAGGAAAGTACAACGAAAGCGTGGAAGTGGGCGCGGAACTCCTTGTCGTTGGCCGCAACGCCGACGGAGGTGTTACGCCCTTTGAGGGGATATCTCGGCTGGTTAGCCGGTGTCCCCATGTCAAGATCGTTCTCATCGGCCTCAGCCAGGGTGCCCAGGTCATAACGACAGCCCTAGCCCAGGATGGTCGGCCTGGCCCTGTGACTAGCCGGATTCGCGCGATACTCCTATACGGCAATCCCGTTCGCTTGCGCAATTTGCCTTATGACGTGGGCACAAACGCTCACGACGGCATCCTCTCAGATGGTGGCCTACAGCCTGGTCATATTGCCGAGCGCCTGCCGCGCTTTCTGTGGTCAAGGACACGCTCATATTGCCTCGACCACGACCCGATCTGTGCGTTTTCGCCAGCGGACTTCGCTGCTGAGAGCGAACGACACATACACACAAGCTACGGCCATTCGCGGTTCGTTAAGCAGGGAGTTGAGTTTGCAGCACACAGGCTCTGATTAGCGACAAACGACCTCATGCTTAGGGGGTACACGCGAACAGCGACACGAGCAACAGAGCACAACCCAACAATGCACCGAGAGTGCCGAGGAAAAAGGCTGTTGGGTGGACGTGCTGGCCCCATCCTACGGCCGGTGTTATGAAACCGGCCAAGGCTACTGCGGCGGCGGCACAGGCGACCCCAACCGAGCCGTCTGTCGTTGGGGGTTGTGAAGTGCATGACGTTGCTTGTAAGTAGAGGAATCCGCCGGCTGCGGCAAGTGGTGAGCCTGCTGACGTAATCAGGGCTGCCTTAGCGCGCCATGATCGACGCTCGTCGGTGGTTCCCACTTTCACTTCCTAAGTTGTCGATGACCTCTCTTGTGCTCATTGTGAAGCAGCCGGGAGACCTTCGTCGCTGATGTTCCCGTCGCCATGTTCCCCCGCGTGTCGGTTCGCCCCATCCGTTGTGCCAGCGCTCCCGTTGAGCTGCGGTCCTAAATGCACTCGCTCTGCTCGGGACACTCCGCGCCGGTTATCTCTGGCGTGTCGGTGGCGTCGAATCCACCACGGAGGAAAACCAATGGCAACCACGGCTCATCACCGCTCGCGGCGCTCCCGCCGCCTGCGTCGCGTCCGCAACGCGGTCTGCGGCCAATGGCTACTTGCGCTGATTGCGCGCACACTTTCGACCGTTCTTCTAATGGTCGTTGCGCGCTGGCTGCATCTGCCGATGCCTGGCGGGGAGTAATCCCCGCCTAGCCTCTCCTAGCTCGCTCGGCATATCATCGCCGCACGATGTCTAGCAGTGAGCGGTTCGCTTGGCACTGCCACGCTTGCGGGTGCGAAGTCGAAACACCGTTGCAGGGACCAACGAGCCAGCCCGGTGTTTACTGGTCGTACTGTGCGGACTGTTTTGCGAAGCTCTCCGATGAGGACCAAAAAGCGGTAGCTAACGCGCAGGCCAAGCATCCACCGTATTGACGTTGCGTGACTGTGTGTTGCACAATGCGCGTTGCAATGACACGGTTACTACTTGCAAAGCACACGCTGAAATGCAGCGTGTCTTTGGACTGAAGCGCTCAAGTCAAACTCGAAACCTCAAGGTGATAGGTCGGACGGCGAAACGGCAACATGGCATGCAGGAGGTCGGCGGTTCGATCCCGCCAGGCTCCACTTTGTCCGGCTTAGAGAACTTTCGAGTTTGGCAAGAGAGCTTTCGTGTAATGCAAGCGCTCTGCTCCGGGGGGCGAAATCCGTGGTACATATGACATGCAACCGCTCCGGGGCAGCGGGTTTGTACAAAGTCCGTGCAATAAGACGGGCTTACGGAGGACCCCGGAAATGCCCGACCTAAGAGTTGCCTCAACTGCTCCCGTTTCTCACCTTGAAAGCCTGGTAGATGACTACTTCATGGCATGCCGTGCGCGCGGTCTGTCTCGTTCGACAATCGTCAGCTCCTACGGCTATCCGTTACGCAAGCTCTTTCTGCCCTGGTGCGAACGCAACGACGTGACCGAGCTATCGCAGCTCACCACACGCACAGTCAACGAGCTATCCGTGAGCGTTCTCGAGAACGGCGGCAAGGACGGGCGCCCACTCTCGAAGGCCACGGTCCATTCGTACACGCGTGGCATTCGCAGCTTCCTTCGTTGGTGCGAAGCCGAAGGCGAAGGCAAAACGGCGCTGCCGTCTCTCCCCCGCTTGCCGCGTCTTTTGCTCGACGTGCTCGACCGCGACGAAATCGACGTGCTCGAAGCTGCTGCTGAGACTGAACGCGACCGCCTTATGATCCGCATACTTGGTGATTGCGGCCTGCGAGCGTATGAACTCTGTTCGCTCCGTCCTGAGCAGATTATCCGCCACGGCCATCAAGCGAACCTGCACATCCACGGCAAAGGCGAACTAGATCGCTTCGTTCCACTGCCGCCAGCGCTCCTGCGCAGGCTCGAACGCTACATGCGGCATGGCCGTTCCAAGGACGCACGATGCGAGACGGTTTTCATTAGCTTGCGTCACGGACGTTCGGGCGACTACGAATCACTAACGACTAGCGGAGTGCTGCAACTCGTGAAACGGGCTGCCGATCGAGCTGGCATCGAAAAGCGCGTTTACACACACCTAATGCGACACAGCTTCATCACGAACTGCTTGCGAGCGGGCATGAGCCCGCTCCTGGTCGCAAAGATCGTGGGCCACAGCTCGCTACGGATGATTGAGCGTATCTACAGCCACATGACCAATGAGGACGCATACAACGCGATGATGGACATGATCGCGACGACTAATCGCCCAGGAGAGCGTCCACTCCCTCTAGCGGCGGCGTGGCGTTGAGTGCGGCGGCAATCCGGCTAATCGACGTTGACGACACCGGCCGACCGGCGTGTGCCGCCGTGACCGTTGCGTTGCTGATACCCGCAGCTCGTGCAAGGTCGGCGTGATTCCAGCCGCGCCGCGCGACCTCTCTCGCCAGAACGTCAACGCGCAAGATGATGCCCATTCACACCCCTCTGCACGTCGTGGCACATGCTCCATTCGTGCGGATCGCCCGACCGGATGATGTCATCGTGGCTTTGCTCGCTGCAAATGAAGCCCCGTTATCTCAAAGAATAGAGTGGGAATTAACGTCGCTGATCGTTGTCATGGTTCCGTAGCAATGTGATCGACTTACCGGCGCGCGTTCCTTTGTCCGTTATGTGTCCGTGTGCTAGTGGCACACTTCGCTCTGACGTGTCAGACCAGCAACCGGATAGTTCCCCCGGCGGAAAAGTTGTCTCCCTCGCCGACACAAGGGCTAACCGCTCGCTAGCCGCCGAGCTAGCTCGTGTTAATCCCGCGCCGATGCCCCCGCGGTCACCACGACCAGTTAGCTACCGAAGGCGTCTAATTGGTATCGGCGTGGCGTCAGTCGTTTGGACTGGCGCGCACTTCCTATTACATCCACCGACCGGACAGGCGCCTCGTGTCCCGAGTGGCACGAGACCTGTTGTTTCGTGCGCGCCCAGCGACGCCAAACCCTTAGTGCGGGGTCTGCCTCAAGGTGCGAAGGCCATACCGTTTAGCAATTGCGTCACTCGCTAGGAGGCGAGCTTTGCGTACTACTGCAACAACACGCACTAATCAAAACTAGTGCAAATGGCCCCCCGACTAAAACGTAACGGTAAAAATTCAGTCGCGTAACAAGGCCGATGCGTTGCTGCCATTGTTGGCATAAAGAGCAATATTTTATGCGACGGGCGTCGCAATAGCCCCGTCGCGGCGTCCGTCACTTCATAAGAGGTGCGCCGAATGACAGTTCAAGTTCGTAAGACAAATCGCTTGCACCATGCGTTAGCGACACCAAGGATAGTCGGTGGCTTCGCGCGTACTTGCGCTGATAAGCACACTGACGTATTAGACAAGATAGCTAGTCGGAGACCCCGGCCCCATCTGGCAAACATCGCTGTACCGTTGGGAATGACTGCATCAGTGGTAGCGCAGCAATGGTGGTCGCTGATACCACTCGGACTGTTTGCTTGGTGGTGGGCGCCGCGCGAATGGGGTTGGGAATGGGCCGTGGCGATCGGGCGCGGAATCATCAGCGCCGAATGGGCAGTAACAGGCGCATATGCGCTCCAGGCATTTCCGGACGCGCGATCGGCTGTGGAGGCTTCTTGGCTCCTTTCTGTCGTGCTCCTGGCGGCATACGCGAAAGCGCTGCGATAGCGGTTGTTACTCAGCGAGCGCGACCGGCTTGTACGTGGGCGTGACCCAGGGCTCGAACACGTAGAGATTAAGAGGAGTGACGCCGTATTGGGCGATACGTGCCTGTATTGTCTCCACACTCTCATCAACGACGGGGTCGCCAGTCTGTAGTGCAGCCTCTACGCGGTGCAGCCACCCCCACAGCGCCGCATTTGCTGCTTCTGCCGTTGGTATCCGATTACCGCCACCAGCCAATCCAGCTCGCCGCGCTGTGTCAACGACGACCGGATCAAGAATGACGAGATTGCCCAGCGTCGAAGATTCCAGCACGACCGACGACCTGTTGACTGGAACCAACAGCCGCCTTTCGAGATTGACGATACGTGTATGTATGTCAGCTACGCTGTTGGGGATGCCGATGGCTTCCCCTCTCGCTAGGGCAGCCTCAACGGCACGAAGCCAGTTGAGCATCGCCGCTATCTCATCCCGCGCTCTTTCCTCTAGCGTCGCCTCATTGCCTTCACGTTCGGCAAATTGACGCAGCCTCACGGCCTCACGGAGAGATGGGTCAGAAGTTGTTAGTTCAGAGCAACCCGCAGGAGAGGCGATGACCACAGAATGCGGGGCAAAGACCTCGGGCTCAAGCTGCTGCTGACGCAGCTCGATTGGTGGATGCGTCGCGTAGATCACACTCTCCCATCCAGTGCGCGGCGCCTCCCAATCTTCAAGCTCGTCAAGAGCGGTGCGAAGTCCAAGACGAAAATCCTCACCGAGCCATGCAACGCGAGCGTCTGCCGCATACTCCGCTTTGCGCATTCCTGCCGCCAACGCTGACTTGACGAGAAAATGAATCGACACCCAGGCAGGCCACAGGAACACCCAACCGAGTGTTACTAGAACTCGATTACGTCGCAGAACAAAAGCAATGTCGGACGCCAACGCGAGCGGCCAACAGCAGGCCCACACGGCTCGCGCACCCACACCGTCGCCAGCGTCCCAATGACTTATCTCATGCGCAAGGATCGCGGTTAGCGCGCTAATACGCATGTCGGGCACAGGCGGGTTCTCGGAGCGGTCATAACTGCCGAGCAGCCCGCGCGTCAGGGTGATGGAGTTCATGTGTGTCCAAGCACCGGGAACCGTTGCGTCACTCATGTAGAACGTCGGCCTTGCGCCAGATATGCCCATCCGTTCGAGGATTTCATCAACGATCGGATCTATCAGTTGCCTCTCGCGTCTGCTGAGTTCTCGGTATCCACGCAACCGGAGTGTCATGTCCTCGAATCGCCCCAAAACGAGAAGCGTGACGATGCCTACGACGAATCCAACGGCCATGTTGAGCAACACCGCGAGTACACCGCTCGGAGTTGTGATGTAGTCAAGGAACATCAGCAACCCGGCAAACGCTCCCGTGGGGGCGCCGACGACGGCACCCGTAAGCCCAAGGCTCTGCCAGATGCCGAAGGTGTGCGCGACAGGGCTAGTCGCGCTGTCTAGTCCTCCCACAAGAACACCAGCGAATGCCCCAAGCATGACCGACCACAGGACGATCGGGAGGCCGGTCCAAGTTGCTGCCAGCGCGGCGAGGATTCCGTCCCCTTGCCTATCAAGCGCCCTTAGCCACTTTTTCCAATTGAAGTCGCGCCTACGTGTGACCGTCGCATCCATTGTCTACTCATTTCGGTTGACTTGGACGATGGTGTAACGCCGTTGCGGAACCGACCTGAGCGCAACCTGGCCGGTGTGAAGATTGCGTAGCTCGTTGGGGTTGACGTTGTACTTTTCAACTCGGCGAATACTCCCCTTCTCCGAGAAGCCTGTTAGATGGTCGATCTGATGCGTGACCTCAGTCTTCGGCCGCGTACCGAACTGCGCAGCGATGAACTCGGAATCTTCGGCCTCAACGCGATGGACGAGCAGTAGGCCCGCACCAAGACACGCCTTGCGCAGCGAAACGGTCTGCGGAAGAAACTGTGTAGAGATCACCGTCGGCATGAGCGCCTGTCGCGCCTGTAGCAACAGGTCGGCGAGCTGGTCAGCCTCATTCAGTGCAGCGAACTCATCGAAGATGGATAGGACTGGCACGAGCCGGGCGCCGCTCGCAAGCTCGCGCAGTCGCACCGCTGCCACCTGCTTCAAGTCCTGAGCGATGACGCGGCCCATTAGCTCTACGTCCTCGCTGCTTGCCAACGTGCTGAGTGCGACATATGTCACGGACGGCTGTGCGAGCGCCGCGTTCCAGTCGAGCGGCGTTTCGAGGCGGAACAGCTCGCCAAACTTTCCCTCCAAAAGCGCTCCAAGCCTGCGCTGTAGGCCAGCGCGTCCACTGCTTCCAGTTCGGTCGCCGCTATCGAGGTCGAGCAACCGAGCGCGCACACGATCATCTGTCGGGAGCTTGTGCGCAATGTTCGCCATGCCGCGCGGACCGAACGCCGCGTAAACGGTTTCGAGCGTCACGGGCTCGCCGGCGGCTTGCAATCCACGCACGACGACGGGGACAGCCTCCATCGCAACGTTCTTGTAAATCTCGGCATCCGGGCCGTATGAGAATGCACCCACGAGCTTGTTGGCTACCGAAGACGCGTCGCCAGAACACGGGTTGTAGCCGAGCGAATCCGCCGCGTCGGGGTCCACGAGATAGAAAGGAACCCCGTAGCGGGTGGCAAGCTGGCGGGCCTCCCCTGCGAGACCGCCCGCCTTTGCGTCGATGATGACTACGCCGTATCCGTTGGCGAGCGCGCCATCAGCAAGACGGATGACGGTCGTTGTCTTGCCGCTCCCTGACGCGCCGGGTACGAACACATGCGCAGCGATGTCGGCAGGTAGTTGTAGGTCTAGCGGACGGTTCGTTTCAGCGTCGAGCCCGAGGCGGATTCTTCCCGCCGAATGCGCGGGGATCGAATCAGTGCGGGGTGTTAGGGAGACGGGCAACATGAGCTGTCGGCGCCGGTCGATCGCCCGCCATCGTCGCCTGTCGAGGCGGTGGTCTCTGCGCACCTGTGCGTAAGTCTGACGAGCTTTCAATCGCACGGCAAGTCCCAACCCGCAGAACCAGAGCGGTCCCGCCATCGCTTCCGTATAGAAGCTGCGCAGCACGAGCGACCCGTCAACGTCTACGAGCTGCGGAACCCCGTTGCGCCAAGGCCAACCTAAGACGACGAACGAATGCAGCGCAAGTAGCGGAGCAGAAAGCACAACTGCGCAGGCGACGCACCGTGTAGGCGATGGTCGGTATAGCCAGTACCAGCCTCCAAACACGACTGCACCGAGCACGACGCCGGGGTTAAGCAACGCAACACACGCCAGCGCAACGGCGAGCATTGCCGCTAGGTCTTGGACGTGATTCTCGATCGGTCCTTGGACTGCGGGAGCGGCCTGCGATTCAATCGCTATCCGCGCCATTCGCGGACCTCGATGCGGCCGTCCGCACACAGGTCGCGCACGAGAGCGCGGGTCCGCTCGAGTCGCTTTGGAGCGACGTACCACCAGATGCGATCTACTGCCTCGTGGTCGTACTGCCGAACCATGCGCTCCATCGCGCGCCGGTCCTTACGCGCCAGGTCCAGCTCGACCGCGACCGTCATTACACCCTGCGCGCCCGCGCCCTTGGTCGGGAGGCGAAGGAGTGCATCGGGTGCTCGGCCCTGTTCGGTCTTTCGGGCGCCGTCGCGCCGCTCGCGGTATCTCTGTGCGCGCAGCTCGCGCTCCGTAGTCAGCTCGGCCCCGGCATGTTCTGCGAGCAAATACTCCGTGAGCCACACAAGCGCGAGCGAGTGAGGCAACTCCGATAGCACCAGAGGCGCAGGCCGCAGGCCAATGTCGGCGATCCGCGCACCCTCGCGGGTCACGCGCAGGACCGCCGGTTGATCCGCGTATGGCTTGTCGGTGAGGATCAACCCGAGCTCGCGCAAGGCGCGAACTCGGCGGTATGTCGCCCACTTGCCGTAGTCGTTGAGCGCGGAGCGCCAAAAGAAACGACGGCCGACAAGCTCGGACGTGACGACGCCGTGTCGCGTCATCCACCGGATGATTTCGGCGTCTCGCTCGGTGAGCTGAGGGCCACTAGCGCGCCGCGTCGTGCGGCGGTCCACCGCAGGTCGTTGCGTCCCGTCAGGCTCCTCGGATTCGGACGACGTATGCACGGTGATTCCCGTTCAAGCTATCGCGCTTAGTGCGGCCCCGTCGTACGCCTAACGTACCTCACCAAATGGCGGCCGAGACGGCGGTTGCCACCCCGTTACGCCGTACTCTCATCGAGAGTATGCGATGAAACATGCTCCGTTGTTGGTGGGCCAACGTCACCCACGACCTGCGAAGGCTTACGCACTTGCCAGTGCGTCTGAAAGTCAGGACCACGCGAATCGGGCTTTGCGGTCGGAGGAGTGACCGCCACGACCAGTGGGATCGGATAGTCAACACCGAGCAGGAGCGCTTGACCGGGAGCCAGTGACGGAAGGAACGCCGCTGCCGAGCGGTCGATATCTCCCGCTGCGCGCTCGACCACCAAGCGGTCACTATCGTTGGTAAGCCGATGAACCAAGAGCGTACCCATCTGCCCTAGCACGGCCTCGGGTATGTCACGCGGACGTTGAGTAGCGAGGCAAAGGCTCAGTGAATACTTCCGCCCCTCCTTTGCGATCAGATCAAAGGCATCGAGTGGATAACGTGAGTATTCGTCTCCCAACGACTTATTAATGAATTGGTGAGCCTCATCAAGACAGATAACAAGCGGTCGCTTCGCAAAGCGCCCCTGTCGCGCCAAGGCCAGCAGATTGCGACCCAAGCCATTAGCAACTATCTCCCTAACCTCAGATGTAAAGGCCAAATAGCGCAGCGAGATTCTCAGAACTGGCTTAGCCGGATTTTGGAGCCAAGTATCGATGATATCGAGCAGATTTGGTAGCTGGCCGGGCCGCAATACCGGCGCAAACTCTGGTGCGTTGAGGTAACTCTCCAAACGCCCGATTAGAGATGTGCACTGGCTGTAGGCTTGTTCATCTCGACTACCCCACCGACTGTAGTCCCGTTCTCCGCGTGCGGCCCCAAACGCTGACGGATACACGCACTCGTGATCTATCTGTCGAGCTAGATGCTCAATCTCGAACGATGCATAAGATGCGTCCACAGTCGAAGCGTGAGTTGCATATGCACCGTCAAATGCAGCGCGTTGACGATCAGCCTTTGGAATGCACCCATCCTGGACTAGTGATTCGTTATCACTAGTCAACTTAGCGAGCTTTAGGCTCTTCATCGCGGCGCGCAGCCGTGGTGCTTGCACCTGGCCAGCGGGCCGAAATAGAGCAAAGAGGTCTTCCTCAGACAATGCGTGGTATGGCAATGAGACCGCTTGGCAGACGCCTTCCGGTCGGTCAGGCGCAGTCCCTAGACTGACATGCTCGACACCTTCGTTTAGAGCGTGATACTCGCCAGTCGCATCTAGCAACAACACCTTTGCGTCAAATTGCGCGCATCGCTCAACGATACGCGCAAGCGTCCAACTCTTACCGCCACCAGTCGCGCCAAGAACAGCACAGTGGCGTCCGAACAGGCGCTCCGGGGTGATTCGGATACTCGTAGTTGCGGAACCCGGCAAATGAGCCAATGGCAACCGTAGACCTGAGCCATCCCCATCGCCTCCGGCGTGTTCAGCTATCCAGCTAACCATGTCGGGGTGCATCGAGTAGACCCGCGCGCCTACGCGTGGATGGCGCGCGATACCCCGTGTAGGCCTTCCGCCCGAGACAGGTACGGAGCAAAGCATTTGCACGGTGCCCATCGGGTGCGGCCTACCAGTACCCGCCATGCTCGGCTCAACGGCTAGCCTGTCGCGCTCAGGGATACGCACCAGGGAAAGACGGCCAAATATGCCGATGTCTCCACTCTCAATCATCACAAACTCGCCTACCTCACCTGCACCGACGCGCTCGCCGTGACGTAGTTGCGGCTCGTCAGCAGCAGCGAGAGGCAGGTTGACCTTCGCAAAATCTGGACCGACTTCAACGATCGTGCCAATGCGGCGATCCGCCTCAAAGAGATAGCTCGGTGGCTTAATCATCTGCATCGGTGCGTACTTGATGCTGCTCGGCCTCCGTCTCGGGCATCAGCTCTGGCAGCTCTGGGACCAGCTCCTGGAAAGTTGCGGCGAGCAGAGCAAGACGACGATCACCCCTGCGAATGAACTGCGTTAGCTTTTGAAGGTGTTCGTTTTTAGTTTCTACGAGATTAGGGGCGACCACCAGCATCGACAAGCGCACGTTGGTGCGTATCGCTGCGAGCAGCGGTTCTGCCAGATGCTGATCGCTCCAACCTGAGCCAATAACAAGAACGCCCGTATCCGGCTGGCGAAGCGCCGATTGAAACTTCGCCATAAATTCAAGAAACGGCTGTTGGTAAGAAGCCTCGAACTTGGTCGCTCGTGGATACACGATAAGCGGTCGGTCTGGTTTCGGTGTGCGAACTACTCCGCTACTAGTCTCCTCCCAATCGACGGAGCCGTGGAGCTTGAGTAGTTGCAGCACGTTAGGCATCCACTCGATCGCGGTCGCTGCGCGCTCACGGTCACGAACAGCCAAGTCAACATCGAAATAGGTGCTATCAAAACGCTGTGGCGCAGTGTGGGAAAAGCCGTCGATAACAGCGAATCCAGTCCGCGAAGCGGCCGTCTCAAAAGCAAGATCGTAGTTGGTGGTGTAAAGCTGAGCGCGCGGCAAGCGTGCCGGTCGCCTCGCTATACGTCGGAGAAATGCCTCATGCACTGGAAGCTCCGTGTCGGGGTGAATAAACCGGCAGGCTTCCACAATCTCTGCCTCACAATCCGACACAAAGCCTTCTATCTTCGCGTCTCCATGAAGTGAGAGCGCCATTTGGCAACGAGAAAGTAGCAACTCGATGTCGTCGGCAAACTCATCTTGCCAACCCGCAGCGGTCAACGCCGCCGACCAGCGATCTTGTCCGACCCGGTTCTTCGCGCGGTTCCAAAGATCGTCCATCGCTGGTGCTAGGTTTCGTCCGTCAGGCGCCTCAATGGACAGCGACGTTCCGAGGCCAGCGAGGACCAACAGACGCTCCGCCCCAAAAAGTTGACGCAGCCGCCCGTCCAGCTCGGTACGGGACGCCTCGTCAACATCATCGCCGGAAAGGTCGGTCCATTCCTGGTTGCTACGGGTAAGGATCTGCATAGGTTCGCCCAAGGCTATAGCGTGCGGTGGTCGTGGCGTCGTTAATTGGAATCTGACGGCCCACCGGATTTCGCTCGGCTATTCTCGCTCCAGGTAGCGACTAGAGCACGTCAAGCGCTCGGATCGAAAACGTAGATCGTGTGGTGATCGCTCTCGACCGTGTATAGCTCGATGTCGAGGTCTCGCTCCATCATGTCGGTGTCCACGACGACGTAAGGCGATGCCGCACGCTCTGCCATGTCATACAGACCGATGTCGTCTGCGTAGTTCTCCGCGTAGTCGCGCAACGAATCCCACTCGCCACGGTATGCGTCCACGAACGCCGCCGTATCAACCGGATCGCGCTCGCTGTCGTAGGACATCCATGCTGCGAACGCCTCGCCGTGCTCTGCGATACCCGTGGCGATGGCCGATATGCGCTCGAATGATTCCCACTCGCTCAGGCGCAGCGCTCCAAAACCCTCGTAGTCGTGGATAGCCCACTCCTCGGCGCCCGGCTCTGGCGAGGCTGCGAGCATCTGCTGTATCGCTTCGTGCAGCTCGTCGGGGGATTGGTCTGCGTCGATCCATTCGCCGTGCAGATGGCCGTTGTTGTACGCCGCCAGACAAGCGACGTAGATGCGTGGTGTCGTCGTGACGTTCTCTCGTGCCGAAACGGATGCGTACGTCATCGCCTTGTCCTCCAAAGGTTTCCCCGCTGGCCCTGTGCCAGATGGGTGCTATGCACCCGTGGGTGCAGCAAGCGTCGGCGCGATCGGGTCCGTCACAGGGACGGCCGGAGGATCGGCCGGTATGGAGGGAGGCCGTCCCGACCCCTTGCGGGTTGACGGACCCGAGCGCGTCGTCGCACTCAGGCGTTCGCGGCTATCGCGCTCGGCGTTTGGACCGATGCGCGGGATTTTCGACGGCGCGCGCCAGGTCGTATAGCGTCGCTCCGTAGGCGTCGAGTAGTCCTAGGAGCCGGTGCCACGAAAGGCCACGGGCGCCACGCTCGGCTTCGCTCACGAACTGGCCGCGAGCGCCCAGGTGTTCGCCTGCTTGCTCTTGCGTCAGGCCAGCCGTATGCCGTAGCTGGCGCAGTGCTCGGCCTAGCCGCTCGTACTCGGCTTTGTGGGGTTGTTTGGGCATCCGGGAAATTCGGACTAGTGCTCAGAGCATTAGTCCGATACGATTCCAAAGCGCTAAACGCGAATTAGATGGGCTAGCGGACTGGCCGAGTGCTTGCACACTCGGCCAGTCCTTCACGACGAAAGCGAGTTCGTCATGCCGGGAAATCCTACTGGCGAGGATGTAGACGCACAGCGGGCCGTTGTCGAGGAATTGATTGCGCGCGCAGACCCGCTCACGCGCCGTGAACTGTTCGACATCCTGCGCAAGCGAAACAGCGAGGCCGCGATCACGGCAGCGCTCGACAGCCTACTTGCGATAGGCGTCGCGGTCGCCGACGGCGAGACGGTCGAAGCATCGGCGGCGCTCAACCGTCTTGACGAGATAGGGCTGATCGCGGTCTAGGGGATGTGGTCGTCATGGAGCTGACCCCACCACAGGATGCAGCCATGAAAAGAGTGCTGCGCCTGTCTCTGGAACTGGCGTCGGCGCAAGATGACCTGACGCGGTTGTTCCCCTTCTACGACGATCCAGAGCTAACCGCGTTCGACGTTGAGCAGGCCCGCGACCGTCCTCGACTGCGGCTCATCGAGGGCGGCGCCAACTTAGCCGCAACCGCGTAGATGGAAAGCGCCGTCGCCTTCGGGCGACTATTCAGAGCGCGTCGCAACGCGATGGGGCTCAGTCAGGAGGCGTTCGCCGATTCGATCGACTACCACCGCACGGAAATCAGCATCATTGAGCGAGGCTTGCGAGACGTTCGACTAGAGACGATCTGCCATCTGGCGCGAGGCTTAGGGATCACGCCGTCGGAACTACTCGATGGGCTCGACCTCAACGCGCTGGAGCCTCGCATTCGGCCAATGAAGGGCCGTCGTCGCAAGTCCAAGCGATAGCTTTCGCGGCGGTGCCGCCGAAGATCAATCCCAAGGACAAGCGCGAGCTGGGCGAAGCTCTGCGCAGCCTCAGAGAGACGGCAGGGCTAACGCAAGAGCAAGCGGCCGAGAAGGTCGGGGTTCGCTCTCAGTTCGTGAGCGAAGCCGAGCGTGGCGTCCGTGGCGTTTCCTGGGACACGATCCGAGCCATGCTCCGCGCGTACGGTGCGACGCTCGCGGATCTAGGCAAGCTGATTGACGACTAGCAGCGCGCAGACAGTAACCACCCTGATGATTGGTAGACGATCAGGGTGGTTGTGGGCAAGGGTGGTCGTGTGGCCGCCCTCAGTTCCCAACACCGTGCCTTCGGTAAGGCCGTGCGCGCTCTGCGCGAAGCGCGCGGCATGACGCAGGACACGCTCGCCAGTCGGTGCAAGCTAAGCGAAAACTACGTTGGCGACACCGAGCGCGGAGAACGCAACGTGAGCATCCGCGTCCTCTGGCAGCTCGCCGATGGTCTTCGCGTCGATGCCGCATCCATCATGCACGAGACCGAAAAACAGCTCCGCGCCAACCGCAAGCGATAGACGCGCGTCTGGCCGCTGCTGGCGACCGTTCAGCCATCCCTCAATGAAGTAGCCCGAGCCTTCGCGCCAACCTTCCTACATCCATCGTGACGTATTGGGCTACTTCTACTTCTTCTTCTTGCATTTCTTTTCTAATGCTGTTCATCAACATCAAGGCCCGCCACCCACCCCGCACCACAACAACACAAATGCCTCATGTTCCTGGTCTGCTCCCGCATCCCAGTGTCTCAACTATGTTGAGGCGGTGGGATGCGGGAGCGAAAGGGCGTCCAATAGGACAACCGTAAAGACCAGGGACGTGAGGCGTTTCCCCATGTAAATCAGGCGGGGTGGGTGGCGGGCCTGCCGCGCAAAGCGCGGCCCTACCCCTGTCCAATCGCGTGCGATACCCCGTTGGACAGCGCGTTGATACGAACTGAGAGGCACTTGCGCGTCGCGGCAGCCCAACGCTACGGTGCTGCGGTGGCTAGCAAGCCCAACCGCGATGACCTTAGCAACGCGATCGGCGATCGCGTTGGCGAAAGCGCACGGGAAGATGTCTGTCGTTCTCTCGCGGCGGTCTTGCGCGAGACCGGCGACTTGCTGTGGGTCGGCGGTTACATGATCGGTGGGGACCGGAAGGAAGGTCCGTCGCCGTTCGGCTTTGGCAGCGATGCCACGGTCGGCTTGGCGCTTGTTGCTCAGATAGGAGCTGAGCTTGTAAGCGGCAGTATTGGGCTGCTCGAAGCCGACAATCTGTACTCGGCGGCGGCCCTACTGAGACAGGTCGTGGAGATCGAGTATTTGGCATGGGCGTTCGCCGAGAAGCACGACGATGCGGCTGCGTGGCTTAAGACGACGAAGAAGGAACGGCAGAACTTTTGGCAGCCACGCCACCTTCGAGAGCGGTCAGGTGGACGCTTTAGGGCGATTGATTACGCCATGCACTGCGAGCGTGGCGGCCATCCGACGCTTGAAGCAACGATGCTTCTAAGAAATCACAGCAGGCGCATACCCGTTGCGCTGTGGTGGCTGGACCTCGCTCAACACGGCGTCAGCACATGGCGTTACATCGAGGATGCCGCACGACCGCTCGGCTACAGAGAGCAGCTTGCGACGGTCGCCGATGCTCACGAACTACCGAATCTGATCGCGGCATGGGAACGTGACGATACCCTGCGAGTTATAGGTTCAATTTGACAACGATAACGATGAGCGCGTGAACCGCCCACACCAGCGCCATCCACACCGGCGTGACGAACAGGTTCTGCACGATCGCCAGCAGCCCTGCCGAGCTGAGGCCGAGCAGGCCAGTGTCGATATGCACGTCGATGCCGAAGTTCCCCGTCGGCGCCGCGGCCGCGACAAAGCCTGAGCTTTCGCAGTCGCGACGGCTCGCGGCGGAGAGTTCGTGTCCCACCGTGGCCCGTTCGCACAGTGGACTACCCAAGCCGTTGCTGACCAACGGGTCGAGTTCCGCTTGCGGCGAGCCACCCGCGCTGGGTTCGTCTCCGCCAGTCTCGCCGGGCGACGTGGGGGCCGCGGTGGTGGCGCTCACGAGCGGCAAACGCGATGGCGCAGCTGGCCTGAGCGGCACCGATGCCCGGGCGACGCCTTGAGGGCTCGCGCTCGACACGCTCTGCTCACGAGCCGATGCACTCGCGGCGAGCGATGATCCCGCGAGCACCACAATCGCGGCCGTGAGAGTCAAGCGCACGAAGCGCGTGGCGAGCCGTGACTTGAGTGCGGGGCCAAGGCCACGTCGCGCCCCGCCAAGCTCCGCCGGTCGATCGCTCACCGACGGACGGGTGTAGTCGAGAAGGCCCGCAACAGCGAGGGCGCCACGACGTCAACCTGGATCGCCTCGATACGCCCGCGATGGTCGCGGAACAGGCATCTGCCCGCATCGAACTCGAGCAGGCGTTGCCGTGCGCTCCGATCCTCCGGGTCGAGCCCGAGCAGCGCCAGCGCTCGCCCCGCCTCGGCGTCTGAGCGCATCCCAAACACGAACGTGGCGCCGACCAGGTTCTCGAGCGACTCGCGACCGCCCATCAGCGTGTCCGTGACCAACTGTGTGCTGATGATCGGCACCGCCAGCTCGGAGCGGCCCATGCGCTGCAGCGAGGCAAGCAGGCTGCGGCCGGCGGGATCGCCGAGCAGTCGCCATCCCTCGTCGAAGGAGAACAGCTTCAACCGCTCGCGCTCCGCGTTCATCAGGTGCATCGCGAACATCGCGATCAGCCGAACGATCTGCTGGCCGATCCGCTCAGCCTGGGAGTAATCGCCACGAGAAATCCCCGGCTCCGGTGCGGGAAGGTCACGAATCGGCAGGTACGTCACCTGTCGGTGGCCGACTGGCGGCAGACTCAAACCGGCTTCGGCGAAGCCGAGCTGAGTCAACCCGGAACGGGCATAGACCTCGAGCGCCTTACCCACCTGCCGCTCGACGCCGTCTCCCTCGCAGAGTGCCCGTACCACCTCGACGCACGTAGGGTTCGCGGCCCGCCCGATCACTCGATCGACCGCGCCCACCACCGCTGTCTCCCAGGTCGGCTCGGCCCCATTGGGCAGCAGATCGCGCAGGAACGAGACGGTTACGTCCTGGCGCAAGTGGGCCGGTGCGACCCGCAGTGGATCGAGCACACCGCGAAGCGATGGATCGGGCCGCAACGTGACGCACTCGGCGTGCGGCGCCACGTCGTCGAGCAGGTGGAAACGGTGGTCGCCCTTTGGATCGCAGTCGATCACGCGCGCGCCCAGCAGAAAGCCCTCGTACTTGAGCTTCTGATCGAGCGTGGTCTTGCCAGAGCCGAGCGCGCCCACGCTGAGGACCGTCGCGTTTCGATCGTTATCCGACCCCTCGCGCAGATTGAATCTCACAGGCCGTTTGGAGCCCGTCAGGGTGTAGCCGAGATAGAAGCCGCTGCCCGAGCCGACCTCATGCGTCGCGGTCGGCATCATCGCCGCCACCTGCTCGGTCGTGAGCGTGTCGTCGTAGCCCTGAACTCGCGTGCGCTGGGCCGGGAGATGCTGCAGAAACAGCTGCAGTTGCTCGCCGAGCGGGCGGTAGAGGCGCACGTCGCCGAAGGCACGTCGGCACATCTCGACGCGTTCCTCGAGCTGTTGCTGATCCGTCGCCGCGATCGCGACCGCGACCGTCGCCCTGAGCAACGGCGGGCGGCTCGATGCCTGCAGATAGCCAAGTAGGTCGCGTGCTTCCTGGGTGCGCGCATAGCCCAGATCGCTCACGCCCTGCTCGCCGTCGGCCTCTGCGCGCACGATCTGGTCCGCGTCCTGGACGCGCCTGCGCGCAACGCGGAGGGCCAGCTCGTTGGGCAGAAAGCGCGCGTTCAGCGACAGATCGATCGCAAAGGGAAGACTTTCCGGCGGTCCGAACATCAGCTCGGCGCTCGGCCCCGGAAACTCGACGCGGTCGGGAAGGGCGCCGAGTACCAGCTGCGCCTGCCAGCTGATGCCCTGCTCGGCCTCGATCCGCAGACACCGCCGGTGATGCTCGACGTGACTATCGACCCACCGCATCACGTCCCCCTCGAGCGGGCTCAACACCGCTTCGCCGTTGCGCTCGAACAGCAGCGCACGAGGCTCGTGCAACTCGTCGATCGACGGCTCGCCCAACCCGCGACAGAACGCCCGCCTGACCAGCCATTGCAACTCGACCCCCCGCGCCGGACGCGCCGGCAGGAAGCCGGACAGTCGCGCATGCGCCTGGTCGGCTCGAACGCGCACGCGCTCCAGTTCGGACGGTCTTAGCAGTGCCCGCTCCCGTAGCGCGAAGGCCTCGGCAAGAGCGCGACGCCAATCGCGTGGCCTGCGCTCGAAAGCCCGCGAGACGTAGCTCGCAACGTCGCGCTCCGGCTCGCGCAGGCTCACCAGCACGAACAACGCTGGCTTCGCGCCGCCCAGCTGCGACAGTCTCCCCGCGTGTTCCTGCAAATAGCTTGCTCGCGCACCCGCGTGAGGCTCATCGAGCGTGTGGGCGAGCGCTTCGTGCTGCTCGGCGTTCTCGTGACCCGTACTTACGGGGCGTGACCCCACCCGCAGGAGTTGCGCGTCGGCCTCCAACGCCTCGAGCGCGCCCATTAGCGAGACGAAGCGAGCGTGCTTGCCCTCCTCCGCCAGCCACTGATAGGAGGACAGCTCGATCGCAAACGCGGCCCACACGTCGGCGAGGTCTTCAGCAAACACGCAATTGCCGTAGGTAAAGCGAATCGGAACGGCCATCTCAACGAACGCTCAGTCGTCCCGAGCGCTCGAGCACGACGACCTCGCCGCGTGCCGGGCGCTCGACCTCCGGGATCTGTCTCACTGATAGATGCGCACGTAGACCGAGTGCCACCAACGGTCCCCAGCTCAATTTGCGTTCATGAGCGACGGCGATCAGCAGCGCACCGGGACCCTGATATCGGAGGCGGCGAAGCCTGCCCTCGGAGCCGTCGGGAAGCATCAGCAAAGCCGCGGGGCGCCAAAGCCCACCGGGCGCTAGTTCCGCACCTCGGCGTACGTCATCGAGTCCCACTAGACAGCGGGGCCCAAGCGCGTATCGCAGGAGAGCACGGGCGGTGAGGTGAAATGGACGACCCTCGACCCGTACAACCGCCAGCAGCGTCGCGAGTAGGCCGGGAAAGACCAGATCGCTCAAGTACCAC
Organism: uncultured Solirubrobacteraceae bacterium; assembly: GCA_963697725.1. Taxonomy (GTDB): domain Bacteria; phylum Actinomycetota; class Thermoleophilia; order Solirubrobacterales; family Solirubrobacteraceae; genus Palsa-744. Next base: position 1,305,904 of record OY969096.1, on the reverse strand, counting down.
GGGATCGCACGCTCGGGAGCACCGATCAGCGGTAGCCGAGCGATCAGTAGGGCAACGGCAAGCAGCGCGAGGAAGTACACGACTCCACGTACCGGGATGCCACCGGGATTTAGTCGCACACGATCGACGCGGTAGATCCGCCGCTCGAGATCGAACACGCGCCGGTAGGAGTGGATCTCCATCAGCGGCACCTCACCGCGACCCGAACAGCGAGCTCACAGTGTCGCGAAGCAGGTTGATGCCGGCCGGCGTCGCCAGCAGCACGGACACGATGCCCACGGCGAATACCGCGGCGGCCTCCCTGAAGTCGCGCCGAAAGGCAAGCACGGTCGCCGCCACAGCGAAGGCCAGGCCGATCAGGCTCATGGCCACCGCGCGTCCGGTGTCGCCCGCCTTAGCCGCGGCCGATTCCAACGAGCTTTCGCCGTCCCCCGATAGCCGGGCCCGTTCCGCTCCACCAGTAGCGCTCACGACTTGCGCGCGCGTCGAGATGGCTGCCCGAGTCGTGCGGGGCGCCAACGAACCAAGCACGCAGATCGAGAGCAGCAAAGCGGCCATCACGGCCGTCGCGTGTCTGCTGCGTGCGCGAGTATCTCGACGATCCGCTCGACCGCACTCATTGGTGGCTCGCGACTGCCGTGGCTGTTGCTGGTGCATCGGTTGCTCCTTCCTCAGTCATCAGAATCCAAATGCCTTGCTGTCCTTGCCCTGTGTGCATCCCCTCGTCAGTCCTCCGCTAGATCTCGCGCGCTCATTCGGTGGGACTCACCTCAAGGGCCGAGACCTCCCACCGGCCCGCGACGTTGACCACGTTGACTTCGTAGCCGAGCGTGTAACGGACGCCACGCGCATCGCCCACTTGGACCACGGCTAGCACCGAGCGCCCAGCCGTTGACCAGACGAGCTCCTGCACACGCTCGAGCGTCAGCGCGAGCGTCGGCACAGCCACCTGTGCGCCGTGAGAAAGATCTGCATCCAGCTCCTCTGGCGAGGCCGCGAGATAGTTGCGCAACCCGCGTCTGAGAACTGCCACCAACGCCGGGTCCGTAACAGCTTTACCTGATTCGATTGGCTTGGGCGGCTCCTGCGCTGGCCCGCCAACCAGTGCCGGATAGCCGAACAAGGACAAGCTGCCGTTGGCCCGCCGGATGACGTTGACGGTCAAGTACAAGAGCCCAGCCGTGTCGGTTTGCGCAGCCACCGTGTAGAGGTGTGCCCCGGGTCCGAGCCTTCGTGCCTGCACCACTTCCGCCCATTCCACGTGCTGTGCGCCGCTCGCCGGCAAGACAAGCCCGGCATCCTCAGCCAGCCCCGCTCCGATCATCGGCGCAAGCTCTCGCTGGCTGAGTTGAGGCTCAGATGCGTCCCAAGTCAGATACTTGCGCGCGAACAAGGTCGCGTAGCCTTCCGCCCCTGGATCGGCCGACCGCAGGATTGGACCGCGTGCCAACACGACTGCTTGTGGAGGCACGATTGCGAAACGGAGGCTCGCCGCTAGGCCTGCTCCGCATACCGCATAAAGCAGGTAGCGCGGCAGTGAACGCACCAAGCGAACTCGCCACAGCGGCACGCTCGTGATCGTCACTGTCGCGGCGACGCCTGCAGGAGAGTCCGGTGGGCGGTCATCGCTCAAAGCCGAACTCCCCCGTGCGTGGTCGCGCCGTCGCGCTGTCTTGGGGTGCGGTTGAGACCGCGCGGATCGCTCCCGACTCGGGCTGGTGTGCGATCAACTCGGTGCGCTGCGGATGGAGCGTGGCCGCGTGTAGTTGACCTTTCGAGTTCGCCATTTGGTGACCGCTTGTGTGCACCTCGGTTGGCCGACGGTGACTCTCGATGACCTCCGGAGCTCCTCGAAGCGAGCGCCGCGCTCGACCAAATCGCCTCGTGCGCCCGCGCTGGCTGACGGACGCTGGTAGGGCGCGATTCCGCAGACGCACACGGCTAAGACCAGCGCGGGCCGTCCGCACGGGGGGCTTGCGCTTCGGATGCATGACCGCGCCGATCACGTTGATCGCGACTACCAGCCCGACCGCTCCTATCGCGCCGAGTAGTGCTGTCGCTCGAATCACTCGACGCCGCGATCGAGACCCGGAAGGAGAAGTCGGGCGGGGTCGAGTCGGCAAAGCCGAGGCAACGTCGATCGTGTCCTCGTCGCGCGGCACGTCGTGCGCCACGCCGGTGATCAGCGCCTGATCACCGAAGAACTCGTCCTCCGCGTAGATGCGGAAATGCCGTTCGGTATTCGGGGTTCCCCGCTCTGCGATCACGCGAGCGGCCAGGGGCCAAGTGGGGAGAAACCCGGCCCCCGGCCGCCTGCGTGCGGATTGGCATCGCCGTTCCGTCGTCTGACCAACCGACGGCCGGCGGCCTCGCGGGACCGAGCTATGTGTGGGGGGTGACATCCGCATAGATCGGTCCTGCGGGCAACTCCGACCTCGCTCCCGCGGACGGGACAACTGAATCTTCGGCGGCGATCTGGCTGCGGAGCCCCGCTCTCGCGCGCTGGGCGACCTTGCGGTACTTCTCGCGCGACCACCCCGAGACGCGGCAGAAGTCCGCGCACGACTCACCCGAGACCTGCGAGGCCAGAATGCTTCGCTGGTCGAGGCTGAGCTGACCGACGAGCCGCCCGATGCTGCGTAGTTCCTCGCGCAGGAGTACCAGGGCCTCGACCCCGAGTCCGTCATCGACGAGTTCGACGCCAATGGCGTCTGCATTGTCAAGCCTGTCGGCCTGCTCCATTGCCGACTGCATCGGGCTACGCCCTCCAAGCGCACGTCTGCGATCTCGTGCGCGAGACAGGAAGCGCAGCTCGAGCGTGTTACCTATGTGCGATCGACTTGCGAACACCCCACCGGTCTTGACGTGCGCCAGCAGCTCGAGCGTCGCCTGGCTGTAGCAGTCCTCGAGATCCTCGCGACGCAGTTGATGACGATGTACTCGCAGGAGCAGCTCCCGCTTGGCCGCCGCGACCAGCGCCACTTCCTCGACCGGGTCCCGTCCAGGTCGGCACCGCCCAGTCGAGGCAACCGGCCATCGTCTATGCGCCGCTCGTTTTTCTGGCTCGCATCGGGTAGACACATAGGCATGTCGTGGCGCGGCGCCGTTTGCCCCCCCTCCAATCTGCTCCGAGTCGCGTTGCGAGGCCGCGTGCTGGCGTCGGCCGCCCCCCTGCGATGAGCGTTGGTGACCATCTCAACGCGCTGGACCGGCGCCAGCAACAGACGCGCGGCGTCCGCTTCATCGCGGCGGTAATCAAGAAGTTCGGCGATGACCAGGCGGGCCAGCTCGCGGCGTTGATCGCCTACTACGGCTTCGTCTCCCTGTTCCCGCTACTGCTCGTGCTCGTAACAGTCCTGGGCTTCGTGCTGCAGGGGGACCCTGGCGAGCAGAAGAAAATCCTCGACGGCGCCCTAGGACAGTTCCCGTTGGTCAGCGACCAGCTCAAACTGCACTCCCTGACCGGCAGCGGCATCGGGCTTGCGATCGGCGTAGTGGGCTCGCTGCTCGCGGGCATGGGCATTACCGGTGCAACGCAGAACGCCTTCAACCGGCTCTGGAACGTGCCCTTCAAGAATCGCCCTAACTTCCTCTATGCGCATCTGCGCGGGCTGGGGATGCTCGCGATCCTCGGCACGATCAGCGTGGTCTCCACCACCGCCGCGGGCTTCGTCGGCGCAAGCTCTCACGGCGCCGCGGCCGTAGTCGCAGGAATCCTTCTGGCCTTCGTGCTCAACCTCGCGCTTTTCCTCACGGCCTTCAAACTGCTCACTGCCGTGGAGATCGGGTGGCGCGAGTTGATGCCCGGCGTGATCGTCGCCGCTATTTGCTGGCAGCTACTGCAGCACCTTGGCGGCTTCTACATCGACCACGAGCTAAAGCACACCGGGCCGCTCTACGGCGTGTTCGCGCTGGTGCTCGGACTACTCGCCTGGCTCTACCTGGGTGCGCAGCTGACGATCTTCGCCGCCGAGATCAACGTCGTACGCACGCGGCGGCTGTGGCCGCGCAGCTTCTTCTCAGACCCGTTGCTCGATGCCGACCGGCGGGCGCTCACCTCCTCGGCCGAGGTTGAGGAACGCGTCGAGCAGGAGAATGTCGAGGTCAGCTTTGAGGATCGGGCTGGCTGACCTCGCGGCGGAGCGTGCGCCAGAACGCGCGCCCGGATCGATCGAGGGACGACCGCATTTGATTCCTCGTCGTTCGGCCGGGCGCGCGGGGCCGGCTTCCCGAAACACTGATTTTTGGCTCTAGCAAGCCATCTCCGCCGTCATCCCAAAGTACTTGCGTACGCAACTACAGCGCGCTATACTAACTAAACTTTCGTAAGCTCATATGGAGCAATAACCAATGACCTCACCCGCAGACACTTCCCAGACAGAGCCATCTCAGCCAAAGCAGCTGCTGCGGCTGATCCCCCTCGACGACACGGTCGTCTTCCCCAACATGGGCATCACGCTGACGGTCGACGTCGGCGACGATGAGCGTGTCGTGCTCGTGCCTCGCCACGAGAACGAGTTCCTTGAGGTCGGCACGATCGCCGAGGTGACCGAGCAGATCCGCCTTCCCGGCGGCGGCCGCGCCGTCGCCATCTCTGGCGAGCACCGCGCCCTCATCGGTGCCGCCCAAACCGGGCCCAACGGCGAGCTACGCGTCGAGGTCGAGGAGCGCCCCGACGAGGTGCCTGTCGACAAACGCACCCGCGAGCTCGAGCGCGAGTACCGCGCCGTCGTCGAGGAGATCCTCGAGCTACGTGGCGATGACGGACGGATCGCCGCCTTCCTGCGCGCGATCGCCGAGCCCGGCGCGCTCGCCGACTCCGCCGGCTACTCACCCAACCTCTCCTACGAGCAGAAGGTCGAGCTACTGCGCACCATCGACGTAGCCGACCGGCTCGCGCTCGCCGTTAGCCTGCAGCGCGAGAGTCTCGCCGAGCTGCAGGTCCGCAAGCGCATCCGCGAGGACGTGCAGGAGGGCGCTGAGAAGCAGCAGCGCGAGTACTTCCTGCGCAAGCAGATGGAGTCCATCCGCAAGGAGCTGGGCGATGACGACGCCTCCGTGGCCGAGGAGTACCGGGCCAAGATCGAGGACGCCAAGATGCCTGAGGACGTCGAGGAGCAGGCTCTAAAGGAGCTTGCCCGCCTCGAGCGCATGGGCGAGCAGACCGGCGAGTCCAGCATGATCCGCACCTACCTCGACTGGTTGATCGCCGTGCCCTGGAACAAGCGCTCTGAGGAGCGCCTGGACCCCGTTGCCGCGCGTGAGGTGCTCGACGCAGATCACGCCGGCCTCGAGGACGTCAAGGACCGCATCACCGAGTACCTCGCCGTTCGCAAGCTGCGCCAGGACCGGAACATCGAGGCCGACCCCAAGTCGGGGGCAATCCTGACGTTGATCGGCCCCCCCGGCACCGGCAAGACCTCGATCGGCGAGTCCATCGCCCGCGCCACCGGACGCGAGTTCGTCCGCATGTCGCTGGGCGGCGTGCGCGACGAGGCCGAGATCCGCGGGCACCGGCGTACCTACATCGGAGCGCTCCCCGGCCGTCTGGTCAGGGCGCTGCGTGACGCCGGGACCATGAACCCGGTGATCCTGCTCGACGAGGTGGACAAGGTAGGCGCCGACTGGCGTGGAGACCCTTCCGCGGCCCTGCTCGAGGTCCTCGACCCCGCGCAGAACCACTCCTTCCGCGACCATTATCTCGACGTCGAGTTGGACCTCAGCCAAGTCATGTTCCTGGCTACCGCCAACGTCGCCGACACGATTCCCGGCCCGCTACTCGACCGCATGGAGGTAATCCGTTTCGACGGCTACACCTCCGAGGAGAAGCTCGCCATCGCCAAGGGCTACCTGTGGCCGCGCCAGCGCGACCGCAACGGCCTGCGCGAGGACGAGGTTGAAGTAACCGACGAGCTGTTGCGGACCGTGATCGCTGAGTACACGCGCGAGGCCGGCGTCCGAAGCCTCGAGCGCGAGTTGGGCACCGTGCTGCGCAAGACCGCAACACGGATCGCCTCCGGCAAGGCGGAGGCTCCCGTGAAGATCGACCTCGAGGCCGTGCGCGACGCGCTCGGACGACAGAAGTTCTTCCAGGAGTCCGCCTCCCGTACCGCCACGCCCGGTGTAGCTACCGGCCTGGCCGTGACCGGGACCGGCGGCGACGTGCTGTTCATCGAGGCCACCGCTATGAAGTCAAGTGGCGGCGGCAGCAACCTGGTGCTGACCGGTCAGCTGGGCGACGTCATGAAGGAGTCCGCGCGGATCGCGCTCTCCTACGTGCGTGGCCACGCCGAGGAGCTGGGCATCGAGCCCAGCGCCTTCGAGAACCGCGAGTTCCACGTGCACGTGCCTGCCGGCGCCATCCCCAAGGATGGACCCAGCGCCGGTGTGACCATGGTCACCGCCCTCGCCTCACTGCTGTCCGGGCGTCCTGTCAAGCACACCGTCGGCATGACCGGTGAGGTAACGCTGCAAGGTCGGGTGCTGCCGATCGGTGGGCTCAAGCAGAAGGCGCTTGCCGCCCACGCCGCCGGGCTCACTGACGTAATCCTGCCCGAGCGCAACCGTGGCGACCTGGACGACATTCCCGAGGAGGTTCGTAAGCAGATGAGCTTCCACCCCGTGATGACCGTGCAGGAGGTGCTCGACCGCGCACTGGAGCCCGCACGCGATGTCGCGCACGTCTCCTAGTCGCTGCCAGCCCGTTCCCCCGGAGGTCCGCCAGACGGCGGACCTCCTGGAGCGGCGCTGGCAGCTTTCCATCATCTACGCCGCGCTCTCCGGCGCGCTGCGCTTCAACGAGTTCGCCGAGGCCGTCGCTGGCATCTCACCGCGAATGCTCTCCGAGCGACTGCGCGACCTCGAGGCTGCCGGCCTCGTCGAGCGCACCGTGATCCCCTCGAGTCCCCCCACCGTCGAGTACCGCCTCACCGAGCGCGGGTGTCAACTGCGACCCATCATCGAGGCAATGCGGGCATACGCCGGGGAGCCCGCCTAGCAGCGGTCGGCGTTAGACCGTCGAGCCCGTCGGCTGTACCGCAGCCCCGAGCTCGTCCTGCCACTCGATCTCCGAGCTCGCCCCCACGAGCTGTCCGCCCGGGCAGCTCTGGGCGTGGATCTCCTCATCCTCCTTGCGTGGGTTGCGGATCCCCGCCGCGCCCACCATGCCACCGATCGCCACCAGCGCCGCCGCGATCGCCATACCCAGGTGGAAGCTGTGCAACGACGCGCCTTCCGCCGCGGACCTGACCGCGTGCGCCTGTGCCGAGGGCATCCCGTGCAGGTTCGGCAGGCCGAGCGGGAGTCGCTTAGCTTCGGTGACCGCCGCACGCGCCGCGCCCCCCAGCACGACCCCCGAGAGACGGCCGTTGATCGATGAGACGAACGAGGACGCGATCGCCGCACCCACCGCCGCCGTGCCCAGCAGCCCCGCCACACGCGCGATCGCGTTGTTGACTCCCGATGCGATCCCCGCCGCCTTCTCCGAGCCCGCTAGCACCGCCGCGGTCAGCGGTGCCACCGTCATCGACAGCCCCAGCGAGAAGATCAACAGCGGCGGCAGCACTTCCGAGAGATAGTCCGCCTTCGCGCCAGTCATCTGGAACAGGAGCAGACCGGCCGCGCCCACCAACGGGCCCACCCCCATGAAGAAGCGCGGGCCGAAACGATCAGCCAGCGCGCCGAAGCGCCGTGAGAGAAAGAACATCACCACCGTCACCGGCAACGTCGCCAGGCCACTCTTCAGCGGTGAGTAGCCGCCGATCTGCTGCAGGAACAGCACCAGGAAGAAGAACAGGATCGCCAAACCTGCATACATCGCGAACGTCTCCACGTTCCCGGCCGAGAAGTTGCGCCGACGGAACAACACCAGCGGCAGCATGGGATCCTTTGCGCGGGACTCGTAGTACGTGAACATCGCCAGCAGCGCAAAGCCCGCGATCAGCGGCAAGTAGACGCCCGGGCTCGACCAGCCCAGGCGCGGCTGCTCGATCAGCGCGAACACCGGTCCCCCCAGACCCAGCGCACACAGCAATGCGCCCGGGTAATCAACGTGCCGGCCGCCGCGGTCGCGTGCCGGCATCGCCGGGATCGCCGCGAGGATCAGCCATACGCACGCCGCCGCCAGCGGCACGTTGATCACGAAGATCCAGCGCCACGAGGCGATCGCCAACAGCTCGCCGCCCGCCAAGGGCCCCAGCACGCCGGCAATTGCGCCCCATGCCGTCCACGTGCCGATCGCGCCGCCTCGCTCCTCCGCCGGGAAGGTGTTCACGATCACCGCCAGCGAGCTCGGCACCAGCAGCGCGCCCGCGATTCCCTGCAACGCCCGCGCCGCCACCAACACCCCGATGCTTGGGGAGACCGCGCAGATCACCGAAGCAAAGCCAAACCCCGCCACGCCGATCGCGAACACCTTGCGCTCGCCGTAGAGGTCGCCCAACGAGCCGCCCACCAGGATCAGGGAACCAAGCGTCAGCAGGTATCCGTTCACGACCCACTGCTGCGCCGCCAGCCCACCCCCAAGCGCCCGCTGGATCGTCGGCAACGCCACGTTCACCACCGTGCCATCCAGCAGCGCGATCCCAGAGCCCAGGATGCACGCTACCAACGTCACGCGCTTGACCATCACCTCGTTCTGGATCGCCATCCCGCCACCGTATCTCGCCTCATTGATCGCCGGGCGAGAGGCATCTCTGAAACGTCCGTCCAGGTAACAAGCTGGCAACTGCGATCCCCAGGAGGATGCTTAGCGTGGAGGTCATGCAAAATGATCAGCAACTGACCGTCAAGCAGACCGCGACGAACTATTGGGTGGTCGAGCGCGGAGCCCAGGAGCTCTCGGGAGCGCTCACACGACAGGCCGCCGAAGCCGAGCGGGAGCTCGTGCGTCGCCTGCGTGCGCGGACCGCGCAGATGCGCTCCACCGCGCCGCGGCGGCCGCGCCCCTCGCGCGGCCCTGTACGCTGAGCGGCGCCTAAAGCCGCGCCCGCGTCAGTAGTTCCCCCGCCGAAACATCGAGGGCCGCCGCGATCTTCACGATCGTGTCCAGGCTCACGTTGAACTCGCCGCGCTCGATCGCCCCGTAGTAGCTGCGATCGAGACTAGCCTCCACCGCCAATGCTTCTTGCGGAAGACCTCGCTCGACGCGCAGCGACCGCGCGGCCGCGCCCAGCGCTACGTTCGCCGCGGACTTCTTGGAAGCCATGACGGGCGCTCGCGCTCGTAGGAAGAACTCGACTTCGTTGCGGAGTACTCCCCCACAGGGTATGATCCGTGCTGTGCTGACATCTGTCTGCAACATTACGCTTTTGAGCAGCAGAAGGGCCTAGAAGATGCGCGTCCTCGAAGTCCTCGGCGTCGTCCTCGCCGTGCCCGGTGCGATCGCAGCGCTCTGGGATCTATGGATGCGACACCTGCTCGCCTGGCACGTCCGCCGAGGCGGCTGGACCCAGCTCGAGATCCAGATTCGTTTGCGCATTCACCGCGGCTGAGACTCGTCGCCGAGATACGCTGGCGTGCGATGAACCACGCGACGCGCGCGTGGCGTGTCTCTAGCAAGCCTGCTCCGGCTCACGCGACTCCGCCACGTCCTAGCGCCATGGGCCACTGGCGATCTACTTCGTCCTTGCTTCGCCCCGCAACTCTGTCCGCGCCGGAAGGAGCCGCAATTTGGCTCCGCAATGCAATCGGGGAGATATGGTCAGGTTGGCTATCTGATGTAGCGCCACGCGCAGGAGCCCCGCGACCGGCGGCATCGCGCGAGCCAACGCTCCGGTGCGATCAAACACCTCAAGGGACATGGCGACAACGCTCGACACCTACTCGCATCTCTTTGACGCCCAGCCCGAGCACGCTCCATACACCGTGTCCTTGGCGTCTGAGACGCAACACCCACATCACCCGCGCACGTCCGGTCTGCTCAGCGCGCACCGCAGCTTGACATAGCGTGTGACGGGCGCAAGAGTGGCGCGTGATGAAGTTCCAAATAATGCATAAGCTGCGGTCAATTGAACGGCCTTTTGATGCGCTCATGCTCGCACTGCTCGCGCTGGCGCTCCCCGTCGCCGGATACGAGTTCAGCGGGTTCGCAGGCCTGGCAGTGGGGCTAGGGCTAGCCGTGGTGGTGCAAGACGCCGCTCCCCACCGCTTGGACGCCTTTCTCGAGCGACAGCCGCGATGGCGTTGGTACGCAGCGGCCATTGTCATCGTGTGCGTGGTCGGAGCAGCTACGGGCCACAGCACGGAAACGACCATCGGCAACGCCATGTTCGTCGTAGTCCTCCTCGCCATCCAGGACACGATCAATTGGCTTAGCAACCGCCGGCGGCATCGGCAGCTCCGCAGCAAGCGTTGATCAAACAAGCACGGCACCCGCACCGTGGCAACGTGCGGGTCACGCCAGTCGGCGTATTCCACCAAGTGGGATCTAGTCCATGCAGTCGCCCGGCTCGCCACCGCTGCGGCTCGAAAGCCCGACATTTGGCTCTGCAATGCAATCGGGGCGGCGGGATTTGAACCCACGACCCCCTGCTCCCAAAGCAGGTGCGCTACCAGGCTGCGCTACGCCCCGATGCCGAACGAGTCTACAGCCAGCTCTCACGCGCTCTGGATGGCGGGCTAGCTCACGCGCGCCTCGGCCGGCCCAGGCAGCGGGTGCACCACGGTCGGGTGTCTAGTGAAGACAGCAAAATCCCCAGGCGCCACGAAGGCAGCCACGCGACTCACCTGCGATGGCGGGGTTTCTTTGAACGTCACGGTCGGAACGAGGTCCGGCGATGTCGTCAGGACCTGAACCCAAAACCAATTGTCCTTCTCGTTCCCATCCGTGATCGGCAGCGGCGGCAACTCTTGGTCATAGGCCCACGCATTCTCAGCTTCGACGAGCCCGATCTCGCTATCGCGGCTGTCGAGCACTCGTTCCCCCCAGGCCCAGACGAGCGCCTGAACGCTTCCCGCTGTCGCGCCGCGATTAGCCACTCCGACCAAGACGCGGGCAGGAAGCCATTCGACAACCACCGGACCACTCACATACTCGTGCCGATACTCCACAGGTGATGTCGCCATTCGTGCAGGCTAGCCCGAACCAACACTGCCGTGTTCCGATTAGTGGAAGTATTTCTGAAGATTATTCTTCGGTCACGGCACAGGCTGCGGCACATCACCCTTCAGCGACCTCTACAGCCAGCTCTCACGCATTCTGTGCATCCAGGCCTGCAGACGCGCGCGCAGCAGCGTGTCCTCGACCGTCACCGTCAGCGCACCGTGGCGCAAGTGCGGGCGGATCTCGCCCGGCTCGCGAGTAGTCATGCCGAGTGCGCTGTAGTCGGCCTCGTAGGGCAGCACGCGCGTCGCGCCCAGCGTGTCACCCGCGACCGTGGCGCTCACACGAATCGAGCGTACGTCCGCGCCGATCGTCTCGCTCCAGAAGCGCCGGATCTCGCTGGGGCTCTGACCCTGATTCGGATCGCTCTCGTAATGCACCGACAGGAACGGGACCCGATCAGTCAGGCGTCGGATCCAGCGACTGACCAGGCGCATCACCGCCGGATCGGAGTTGGTCAACGCGACCCGCGTGCGATCGCGCTTATATCCCTGCAGGAGGTAGATGCAGACGAAGTCGCGGAACGTCGGCTGCGCGACCAGCTCCTCGAATGAGCACAGCCCTTCTTCATAGGCCGCGTCGCGGCTCGCGCGTGTAACCCGCTGCGGGTCGCCGCCAACCTCGGCCGGGGTCGGCGACATCTGCGAGGTGTCGCTGTTGGCGGTGTCGCCCGCACAAGCGCCAACCCCTTCCCCCGCTCCCGCCGGGCCATTCCCACGCGCCACGCACAATGGCAGGTCGCGTACCCAGTAATAGATCGTGCTGCGTGGCAGCGCCAAGCGCTCGGCCAGCTGATCGACCGTCAGCCCCTGCTCGACGCGCAGTTGACGGGCCATCTGCCGGAGGTAGCGAGAGTGAGCCATACGAACATATGTTCGCACATCGGGCCCGCCGGGTGCGCAGGCCTGGCTCCGACCTAGCGTTTGGCTCTGCAGCTCGGTTTCCGCGATCGCGTGGACCTAGAGCGAGGTGCGTATTCAGTCGCGATCGCAGACACCGACGTACAAATGCACTGAAGGTCAGTGGCCGATATTTCAGGAGGCCTCCAGGAGGCTCGTGCATCCTGCCCCAACCCGCTGCTAGCCTCCGCCACCGCCCATGGCCGACGTCCAACCGCTGCGCGCTCTCCACTACGACACCGCGATCGCGGGACCGCTCGCGGACGTGGTGGCGCCGCCTTATGACGTGATCGACGCCGAGCAGCGGGGGAAGCTGCTTGCGCGCTCGCCTTACAACGTCGTCGCGGTTGACCTACCACAGGGCGCGCCCGATCCCTACGCGGCCGCCCGCGAGCAGTTCGAGGCCTGGCAGCGAGAGGGCGCGCTCGTGCGTGACGAGCAGCCGGCCCTATGGGCGCACACACAGGACTACACCGGACCCGACGGGCAGCGCCGCACGCGCCGGGGCTTCTTCTGTCGTGTGCGCATCGAGGGCTACGGGCCGGGTCGGGTGCGCCCGCACGAGCGCACGCATCCGGGCCCGAAGGAAGACCGCCTGCGCCTGACGCGCGCCACCCGCGCGAACATCTCACCGATTTTCTCACTGTTCTCCGACCCCGCCAACGCGGCCTGGGGCGCCCTGGAGCCAAGCACGACACAACCGCCATGGGGCGAGGTGACCGACGCCGACGGCACCGTGCACCGTCTGTGGCGTGTCGTCGACCCCGAGGCGATCACCGCGGTGCAAGCGGCAACGCGTGAGGCCGAGCTGCTGATCGCGGACGGCCACCACCGCTACGAGACGATGCAGGCCTACGCCGAAGAGGTCGAGGCCGCGGGCACGCCGCCCAACGACGAGCACCGCTACATCCTGATGTGCCTCGTCGCGCTCGAGGACCCAGGGCTGACGGTCTTTCCCACACATCGTCTCGTCAACAAGCTCGACGACGCCCGTCGCGCCTCGCTCGCCGCTGCGCTGCAGCGCGACTTCGAGATGCGCGAGGTCGGACTAGAGGAGGTCGCCCCGGAGCCCGGCAGCGGCCCACTGGAGTTGGGCTACGTCACGACCGACGACGAACGCGCATACCGTCTGACGCTGAAGGATCAGAAGATCGCCGACGAGGCGCTGGCCGGCCACTCTGAGGCCTACCGCCACCTCGACACCGGCGTACTGGAGACATTGCTGCTGAAAACAGCGCTCGGTCTTAGCGAGGATGACATCTCGCACTTCAACGGCCTCTTCTACGCGCGAGACACCGAGGAGGCGCTGCGAGTCGTGCGCAGCGGCGAGTATGACGCAGCCTTTCTGATGCGCCCCACGCCCGTCGAGCAGGTACGTGACGTTGCCGCCGAGGGCGAGAACATGCCGCCCAAGTCGACCTTCTTCTTCCCTAAGCTGCTGACCGGGCTGCTGTTCAACCCCCTTTCGTAGGCCGGCTCGCGCAGTACCATGTAAACCAGGGTTCTCTGGGTTCTCGAAAGGAGCGAAATGGGTGGATCTGACGGGCTGACACGGATGAAAGCCACGGCGCGCCGCGACGGAGGTGGCTTTAGGCACTCCGTGCAGATGCGCGACCATCAGCTGACGGTTGACGAGCCGCTCGACGCGGGTGGCCACGACGACGGTCCGAGCCCGCAGGAGCTCCTGGCGGTCAGCCTGGCCTCTTGTACGGCGATCACGATGGAGATGTACGCGGCTCGCAAGGGCTGGGACATCGGTCACGTCGAGGTCGACGTTGAGTACAGCCCGGCCGAGCGCGGCTGCCCGACGAAGTTCGAGCTGGTAATGCGGATGCCCGACGACCTGCCCGAGGATCAGGTAGAACGCCTGCGCGCGATCGCCGCAAAGTGTCCGGTACACCGCGCCCTCGACGGCGAGGTCATGTTCCTGGAGCGCATCGAGCGCGTCCACCTGGCCGCCTGAGCCCAAAGACCAGACGCGCTTGTCTTCCGGCTCTCAAGAGCCCAGCTGGACGTTCGCGAAGGATCCCGCCGAGCAGACACCGGCGGCCGTGCTGGTGCCGTTGTTCCTCTCGACCGAGGGCGAACCGCCCTCGGTCGTTCTGACCAGACGCCGTGCTGACCTGCGTCGCCACGCGGGCGAGATCTCGTTTCCCGGCGGCCGGCGCGACCCCGAGGACGTCGACCTGCGCCAGACGGCGCTGCGAGAGGCCGAGGAGGAGATCGGCCTGCCGCGCGAGCGCGTTCAGCTCATCGGCGAGCTGCCGGCGGTCTCGACGTTCGTGACCAACTACCTGATCCATCCGTTCGTCGGCCTGGTCCCCACCGGTCAGCGTTGGCGCGTCTCCCCACGCGAGGTTGACGCCGTACTGGAGCTGCCGCTGCACACGCTGCGCGAGAGCAGGACGCGCACGGAGATCGAACGTCGCGGGATGACCTTCGAGGTCGACGCCTACGTCCTGGACGGCAACCTGATCTGGGGCGCGACCTTCCGCATCCTTGAAGACCTGCTTACGCAGCTGCGGGCGAGCGCCTTCGAGGACGCCCGCCTGCTGTTGCCTGACTGAGTTGAGCGCTAATGCAGCGCCGCCCCGCTTCCCCGTGTACTAATTCGTCGGCTGCGGAACGATCCGGATGTAGGGACGCGGCTCCTCCCACCCGTCCGGGTAGGTCTCTTTAGCTTGGTCATTGGAGACCGAGCCCGCGATGATGACCTTCTCGCCCTGCTTCCAGTTCACGGGCGTGGCGACCTTGTGCTTCGCGGTCAGCTGCAGCGAGTCGATCACGCGCAGCACCTCATCGAAGTTGCGCCCGGTGGTCATCGGGTAGACCAGCACCAATTTCAGCGTCTTGTCTGGTGCGATCACGAACACGTTGCGGACCGTCTGGTTGTCGGCCGGGGTGCGTGAGGCCGGATCGCCGGAGGTCTCCGCAGGCAGCATCCCATAGAGCTTCGAGACGTTGAAGTCATCGTCGCTGATAATCGGATAATTAGGTGCAGTGCCCTGCGTGTCCTCGATGTCCTTCGCCCACGCCTCGTGGTTGTCGAGCGCATCGACTGACAGACCAATGATCTTCACGTTGCGCTTGTCAAACTCGGGCTTGGCGCTCGCCATGTAGCCGAGCTCGGTCGTGCACACCGGCGTAAAGTCCTTGGGGTGGGAGAACAGCACGGCCCAGGAATCACCGATCCAGTCGTGGAATTTGATCGGACCCTCGGTCGTCTGAGCCTCGAAGTCAGGGACTACGTCGCCAAGTTTCAGCGTCATTGATGTTTCCTTTCTCGCCAGGCCACCGACCCGACTCCAGAAGCGTTCAGCCGGCCATTCAAAATCCTGATCGGCTTTGCGGTAATTGCTTATCAGGATAGCGGAGCGGCCTTCGTCCGCCGGCCTTCCTAGGGTCCCGCGACACTCCCTCGCGGCCGTCCCCGAACTCAGGTCTCGGGGGTCCAGCCGGATAGCTCCGACCAGGCGGCGCTGGCGTCGGCTCGCGGGCTACTCGGCCTCGTTCCGAGGCGGGGCCACAACGCGCCCGCGCACATGGCGATCGCGCCTAGCAGCGCCAGCCACGCGCCCTCACGCACCGACAGCGCGACGAGTTCGCCTGCCGGCGAGGGTGGGTCAACCATTCGAAAGACGACGCATGCCCCCGCGAAGCAACCCAGCAGTGCGAGCGGTCCGCGGTTTGCATCCGAGGAGGCCGAGGCGGGACCGGCGAGCGCTAGCAGCGCGATCAGGATTCCGAGCCCGGCGATCACCAGCAGCACGACGTTGAGGTTGCTGAGCGCTTGATGGGCGCTGAGCGCCGTGACTTCGTGTCCGACGAGCCTGGTGAGACCCGCGTGGATCGTGCCCATGTAGCTCTGCAGAGCGGCGTTGCCGAACTCCGCGCTGACTTGGTCGTTGACCTGCTGGGCCACCGCGACCCCATGAGCGGTGAAGCTGATCCCGTACCACGGCAGGAATACGGACACTGCGAGCACGATTGCGCCGAGCGCCGAAGTCAGCAGCCCGTAGGTAGATCTGGACTCCCCCGATGTCCGCGACTCCCCCATGTTCGCTCAGCATCGGTTCCCGCCTGCAGGCACTTGAACAGCTGTCGCGGAACTCAACATTCCTCGCGGAGTGCCGCGTTTAGCGAGCGCCTCCCAGCAGCGAGCTGACGGCCGCGCCCGCCTGCGTGATCCAGGACTCCTCGTCAGACCCCTCGCCATCCAACACCACCGCGGGTATCGAGTTCAACTCGGTCAGCGAGCGGAAGATCTGCTCGCCCCCCGCGAGCGTCTGCGCTGAGACGGCGGAGCCGGGGGCGCTCGACGCGTCGTAGAGGAGCCCCCGCACCGTGGTGTCGATCGCCTGGCCGAGGAAGAACTCCAGACGCGATCCATGCAGCGCCGCGAGCTCGTCGCGGGGCCCATGCGCGCGGGCGAGCATCCAGCAGGCGATCGTCACGTTCTCGAGCGAGCCGCGCAGGGTCGCGAGCCGATCGGGCGTCCCGATCCAGCATTCGCCGCCGACCTGCTCGATCGCGCCGCGCCCGGCCTCGGTTCGGGTGCTGATGCGCACCGCATGGCCCTCCTGCACCATCCGCTGGGCGAAGCGCCGGCCGGGGCAACCGCCGCCGACGATGAGGATCCGCGCCACGGCGGCGCATAGTAACTACCATCAGCTCCCGCGATGAGCACGACGCCGCCCACCGACGTAGTCACGATGGAGAAGATCGTCGCCCTCTGCAAGCGCCGCGGCTTCGTCTTCCCCTCCTCGGAGATCTACGGCGGCGTGGGCTCGACCTACGACTTCGGCCACTACGGCGTGCTGCTGAAGGGAAACGTCAAGGGCGAGTGGTGGCGCGCGATGATCACCGAGCGCGACGACATCGTGGCGATCGACTCCGCGATCCTGCAGCACCCGCGCGTATGGGAGGCCTCGGGCCACCTCGAAGGCTTCACGGACCCGTTGGTGGACTGTAAGACCTGCGGCAAGCGCTACCGCGCCGACCACCTGCAGGAGCTGGAGTGCGGGCGCAAACCCTCCAAGCACCCCGGCGAAACCGACGAGTGCGAGCTGACCGAGGCGCGCGACTTCAACCTCATGTTCGAGACCACGATCGGCCCCGTGAAGGAGTCGGGCTCCGTGGCCTATCTGCGCCCGGAGACGGCGCAGGGGATCTTCATCAACTTCAAGAACGTGCTGCAGTTCGCGCGCAAGAAGCCGCCGTTCGGGATCGCCCAGGTGGGCAAGTCCTTCCGCAACGAGATCACACCCGGCAACTTCATCTTCCGCACGCGCGAGTTCGAGCAGATGGAGATGGAGTTCTTCGTCCCGCCCGAGGAGTCCCAGCGCTGGTTCGAGCACTGGCTCGCGGAGCGCGAGCTGTGGTACACGAACCTGGGCATCCGCCCCGACCACCTGCGCCTGCGCGCGCACGATCAGGACGAGCTGTCGCACTACTCCTCGGGCACGAGCGACGTCGAATACCTGTTTCCGATCGGCTGGTCGGAGCTCGAGGGGATCGCGAACCGGGGCGACTTCGACTTGACGCGTCACGCGGAGTTCTCGGGCGAGAAGCTCGAGTACTTCGACCAGACGACGGGACAGCGCTACGTCCCGCACGTGATCGAGCCCGCAGCGGGTGCGGATCGAGCGACGCTGGCGTTCCTGGTAGACGCCTATGACGAGGAAGTCGTCGAAGGCGAGGGCGCCGGAGACGGAGAGCTGCGAACGGTTCTGCGCCTGCACCCGCGCCTGGCGCCGGTGAAGGCGGCGATCCTGCCGCTCTTGAAGAAGGAAGGCCAGCCCGAGCTGGCCCAAGAGGTGCATCGCGCAGTACGCACTGTGGTTCAGGCCGAGTACGACGACGGTGGTTCGATCGGCAAGCGCTATCGCCGACAGGATGAGATCGGCACGCCGTTCTGCCTGACGATCGATCACCAGAGCGTTGGGGATCGAACTGTGACGCTGCGCGATCGCGACTCGCTGGCGCAGGAGCGCGTTCCGATAGAGGGGATCGCAGAGGAGATCGAGCGGCGCGTGACGGCGCCGTGGAAAACGCCGAAGCTGGCCTGAGAGAGGAGCGGTCCGCAAATGGACTTCGAACTGAGCGACGAGCAGCGCCTGATCAAGGAAACGGCGCGTGAGTTCACGGACAAGGAGATCGTCCTGCAGTCGCGCGAAAACGCGCGCAACCACCATTTCGACGTCGAGCTGGTGCGCAAGGTCGCAGCGCAGGGCTACCTCGGCGCGATCGTGCCGACGGAGTACGGCGGCGCGGGACTGGACTACCTCTCCTACGGACTGATCGTCGAGGAGATCGGCCGCGGCGACTCGGCGATCCGCACGGTGATCTCGGTGCAGACCTCGCTGGTCTGCTCGGGCATCCTGAAGTGGGGCACCGAGGAGCAGAAGCAGAAGTACCTGCCGAAGCTGTGCTCGGGGGAGTGGCTCGGCTGCTTCGGGCTGACCGAGCCGGACACGGGCTCCGACGCCGCGAATCAGAAGACGCGCGCGAAGAAGACCGAGAACGGGTGGGTAATCAACGGCGCGAAGATGTGGATCTCGATGGCGAACTACGCAAAGGTCGCGCTGATCTTCGCCCAGACCGATCCCGAGCTAGGCCACAAAGGCATCGCGTGCTTCATCGTCGATACCGACCAGCCGGGCTTTCAAGCGCAGACGATCGAGCACAAGATGGGGCTGCACGCCTCGGACACGGCGTCGATCTCACTCGAAGATGTCGAGGTCTCCGACGATGACGTACTCGGCGAGGTCGGCCAGGGCTTCAAAGTCGCAATGTCAAACCTCGACTCTGGGCGCTACTCGGTGGCCGCTGGCTGCGTGGGTATCTGCCAGGGCTGCGTCGATGAGTCGGTGAACTACTCCAAGGAGCGCGAACAGTTCGGCCGTCCGATCGCGAGCTTCCAGCTGGTGCAGGCGATGATCGCGGACATGGTGCTGAAGACCGACGCCTCGCGGATGCTGGTGTGGCGGGCGGGCTGGCTGAAGGACAAGGGCCGCCCGAACACGCTCGAGACCTCAGTGGCGAAGCTCCACGCGACGGAGGCCTCGCTGGAGTGCGCAAACCTCGCGATCCAGGTGCACGGCGGCGCCGGCTACGTCGACGACCACCCGGTCGAGCGTTACTTCCGCGACGCCCGCGTGACGACCCTGTATGAGGGCACCTCGCAGATCCAGAAGCTGATTATCGGTCGTGAAATGACCGGTATCGGCGCGCTCGTCCCCGCCTAGCGGGTGGGCAAGGACCGACGTGGCTGAAGTTATGGATAAGGCCGGCACAGCCGGCCCGGTTGGCGGCGCGGCGGCTGTGATCGGCGTGCTGGGGGCGGGCACGATGGGATCGGGGATCGCACAGCTCGCGGCGCGCGCTGGTGCGCATACGCTGCTGCACGACCCAATCGGAGAGGCGCTTCAGAAGGGTCTGCAGCGCGCCCGCGACGGGCTGGCAAAAGAAGCGGCGAAGGGCCGGATCTCAGAGCAGCAGGCCGAGGCGGGAGCCGCGAACCTGGAGGCGGTCGACTCACTCGAGGCACTGGCCCCGTGCGAGCTCGTGATCGAGGCGGCGCCGGAGCGGATCGAGCTAAAGCACGACCTCTATGCGCGGCTATCGGAGATAGTCAGCGAGGATTGCGTGCTGGCGAGCAACACCTCCTCGCTGCTGGTGACGGCGCTGGGTCCCGCGGCCAGCCACCCCGAGCGCGTGGTTGGCATGCACTTCTTTAACCCTGCGCCGCTGATGGCACTGCTGGAGGTGGTGGCGGGCGAGCAGTCCTCGAAACGGGCGCTCGCGCTGGCGGAGGCGACGGGCGTGGCGATGGGCAAGACTGTGATCCGCGCCAGCGACGGGCCGGGCTTCCTCGTCAACCGCTGCAACCGGCCGTTCGGCCTGGAGGCGCTGCGGCTGCTGCAGGAGCGGATTGCGGACGTCGAGACGATCGACCGCATCTGCCGGATGCAGGGCGGCTTTCGGATGGGCCCCTTCGAGCTGATGGACCTGGTGGGAGTGGACGTGGGCTTTGAGATCTCAAAGAGCTTCTACGCGCAGAGCTTCGGCGAGCCGCGCTGGCGCCCCTCGATGATCGCGGAGCGCTACGTGGCGGCAGGACTGCACGGTCGCAAGGCGGGACGTGGCTATTACACCTACCCATCCGAGCGCCCGGCTCCGGGCGCCGGCCCGGGCCATCGCCCACCGGACCCCGATGCGCGCACGAGCGAGGCACCCGCCAGCGGCGCGGGCGTGGTGGTGATCGCGGGAGCGGGCACGATCGCACAGCAGTTGCGCGAGGCCGCCGAGTCTGCAGGCTATGAGGTGCGCTCGCGGCACGAGCCGACGGGCGGTGTACTACCAGCGCTGGTCGTGGAGTGCGACCGCGTGCCGAGCCGGGCGCCCGAGGCGGCGGCGAGCGTGAGCGCGGAGACGCACGAGCCCTCCCAGGGCGGGGCACACCTGGTGCTCTGCCAGGCGGGCTCACTGGGGACGCTCGATCCGCATGGCAGCGCGGTGGGATTCCACGTGCTGGGCCCGCTGGCGCAGGCGAAGTTGGTGGAGCTGACCCGGGGCGGGGACTCCTCGCCGGTGGCAGCGGCGCGTGCAGAGCGCTTCTTCGCCGCGCTCGGCAAGCACATCGAGTGGGTCGGCGATGCGCCGGGGCTGGTGCTAGGGCGGATCGTCTGCCAGGTGATCAACGAGTGCGCGTTTGCATTGGGCGAAGGCGTGGGCGACGCCCAGGACATCGACACCGGGATGGTGCTGGGCCTGAGCTATCCCCGCGGGCCACTGGAGTGGGCCGATGAGATCGGGCTCGACCGCGTGCTGGAGATTCTGCTCGCGCTCTATGGGGAGTACCGCGAGGAGCGCTACCGCCCCGCGCCAGCGCTGCGGGCACTGGTGCAGGCTGGGCGCCTGGGGCGTGCAAGCGGAGTGGGCTTCTTCGCCCACGATGGCGAGGACCGAGCGGATTCCGCGGGCTAGCCGGTCCGCGGGGGTCGCGTCCAGGCCACCTCACGAACGCGCTGCCGTAAGCGTTATGCAGAGGTGAGCTCAACGAGCCCGCCTCCGTTCCAACGCTTTCTCGACGAGCAGCGCGAGACCGTGTGGCGTTATCTGGTCTCCCAGGTCGGCGCGACCGAAGCAGAGGACTGCTTTCAGGAGACGTTCGTCGCGGCGTTGCGGGCCTACCCGCGCCTGCGGGCAGATTCGAACCTGCGCGCCTGGGTGCTGACGATCGCGCAACACAAGGCGCTTGACTCCCACCGCGCACGCGCACGGCGGGCGAGGCCGGTCGCGGACACAGCGCAGCTGACTGATCGTGAGACGGCCCCCGGCCGCGAAGGGCGTGATAGCTCGACCCCCAGCGCGCAGGATCAACTATTGGCGCGCGAGGAGGAGCTGTGGCGAGCGGTCGGCGCCCTGCCAGAGCGCCAGCGCTCGGCGGTGGTGCTGCGCTATGTGGCCGACCTGCCACATCGCGAGATCGCGGCGGCAATGGAGTGCTCACCCGAGGCGGCGCGGCGCTCGCTGCACGAGGGACTGACGAAGTTGAGAAAGGTGGTCGAGGCATGAGCCCACAGCGACAGCGCAGCAACGATCAGGCGGCGGAGGTCGAGCGCCGGCTCCGACGCGGCCCAGCGCACGCCCGCGCGGAGGGCGAGAGAGCCAGCGAGCGCCAGTCTGCTAAGGCGCTACGCGCGGCTCAGCGCCTGAGCGCGCACGTCGCAGCGAGCGGGCTGGCGGACGTGAGCTACGCGCAGGTGGACTCGCCCTTCGGGTCACTGCTGGTCGCGACGACGAAGCAGGGCCTGCTCAGGCTGGCATTCCCCGAGGAGGACGTCGACGGCGTGCTGGAGCGCCTCGCGCAGCGGGTCTCGCCGCGGATCGTCGAGGCCCCGGCCCAGCTCGACCCGACGCGGCGCGAGCTGGAGGAGTACTTCGGCGGGCGCAGACGGACGTTCGAGCTGCCGATCGACTGGAGGCTCGTGGGTCCGTTCGGGCGGCGCGTGCTCGACTCGGCGTCGGCGATCCCCTACGGCAACATGCTCACCTATACGCAGGTCGCCGCGCAGGCCGGCAGCCCGCGGGGCTCACGCGCTGCGGGCAACGCACTGGGCGCGAACCCGATCCCGATCGTCGTGCCCTGTCACCGCGTGCTGCGCGGCAGCGGCGCGCTCGGCGGTTATGCCGGCGGCTTGGAGCGCAAGCAGTTCCTGCTGGAGCTAGAGGGCGCGCTCTAGGAGGTCGTCGTCTCGGCGGCGGCCTCAGCCGCAACCGCCGGCGCAGCCCACTGCGCCTCGGCCAGGTCGCCCTCGGGCATACCCGCCGGCGTGGGAATCTCGGGAGTGTCGCGCAGATACCACTCGGCGTCCAGCGCCGCCTCACAACCGGAGGCCGCGGCGGTGATCGCCTGGCGGTAGGTGTGGTCCACGAGGTCCCCGGCCGCGAACACACCGGGGCGGTTCGTACGGGTGGACTTGCCCTCGGTCTTGACGTATCCGCTCTCATCGACGTCGACCTGCCCATGCACGATGGCCGACTGCGGCTCGTGGCCAATGGCGATGAAGGCGCCAGAGACCGGCAGGTCCCGCAGCTCGCCGGTGACCGTGTTCTTCAGCTCGGCATGACCCAACGCGCCATTCTCGCCGGGCACGAACTCGTTCACCGTGTATGGCGTCAGCAACTCGATGTTCTCCTGCGCGCGGGCGCGCTCGAGCATGATCTTCGAGGCGCGAAAGTCCGCGCGACGATGGACGACCGTCACCTTGGAGGCGAACTTCGAGAGGAAGATCGCCTCCTCCATCGCGGAGTCCCCGCCACCGACAATCACGGTCTCGGCGCCGCCGAAGAAGGCAGCGTCACAGGTGGCGCAGTAGCTCACGCCGCGCCCCGACAGCTCGTCCTCGCCGGGTACGCAGAGTTTCTTGTGCTGGGCGCCCATCGCCAGCACGACGGTGCGGGTGCGGTACTCGGTGTCTCCCACCCACACGCGGTGCAGCGCCCCAGGCTCGGAGGCAAGCTCGACGCGATCGACGTCCTCAGTCTCCAAGCGCGCGCCAAAGCGCTCAGCCTGGTCGCGGAACTTCTGCATGATCTCCGGGCCCATGATGCCCTCGGGGAAGCCGGGGAAGTTCTCGACGTCGGTCGTCTGCTGCAGGAGCCCGCCCCAGGCAAAGCCCTCAAACACCAGCGGGCTCAGGTTGGCCCGGGCGGTGTACAGCGCCGCCGTATAGCCGGCGGGTCCGCTACCGATGATGATCACGTTCTCAACGTCGCTCATCTCTCATCTCCAATCGGTACTTCACTAAGTAAAGTATAGCGCTGGCACAGGGCCCTGCATAGCGCGCTCCGGCTGCGCGCTCACGACTGGACGACGCCTGTTCTAGCGCGTACGACACACTCTCACCTCGCGCTGAGCGCGCCCGCAGCGCCGACGTGAGCCTCGGCGGCCTGTGGCTCGTCCAGCTCCTCCCGCCACTGGGCGACCTTGCGTCGTAGCTGCAGGTAAGCGATCGCGCCGGGCAACGTCGGCAGCCAGAAGGAGATCGCCCGGTAGGCGATGACCGCCAGCACCGACAGGTTGAAGTCGACCCCGAACGCGGCGAAGGCGCCGATCATGCCCCCTTCCACGCCACCCAGTCCACCTGGCAGCGGCAGCAGGTTGCCTAGCGTGCCGACGAAGTAGGCCATCCAGATCACGGTGAATGGCGGCGCGGAGCCGAACGCGTGGAACATCGCCCACAACACGCAGATGTCAAAACCCCACCAGGCGATCGCGCCGAGCAAGCCTGGGTTGCGCGAGCGAATCAGATCGATCGCCGTGCGCACTCCGCTCGCGGCCAGCGCGGGGGCGGTCGCTGAACGGGCCACCATCCGCGCAACGCGACCTGAGCCCGAGGCGCGACGTTGCAGGCGCCGCTCGACGTCACCAGGGAGCGTCGCGACCGCGGCTGCGGCCGCCAGCAGCAGCGCGGCGACGATCGCAGGCACGTAGGTGATCGCGAACGAGCCCCCGCCTGGGAACAGGCCCGTGCCCAAGCCGACTCCGTCAAGCAGCAGCGAGCCTGCATAGACGACATACAGCAGCACCGTGAAAGCCACCATGCGGCAGGCCACGACGCGCGGCTCCATGCCCGAGCGTCGCAGGGCCCAGGCCGTCAAGGCGATGCCGCCTGCACCCGCCGCGGCGAACAGCCGCGTGGCGGCGAGCCCGGCCATCGTGATGTCGTAGCTCTCGACCCAGCCGATCCGCCCGTGCCCACGGATGAAGACCGCGCGGAACAGAATCACATAGCCACCGAAGGACAGCAGCTCGAACACGACGCCGATCGCGATCCACCAGCTGTCGCCTCGCTCAATCCGATGTACGGTCGTGCCGACGCCGGTCAGCTTCGGCAGCACGAAGTAGAAGAAGGCGATAATCGCCAGCACGAACAGGCCGAAGGCGATCGCGCGCCGTCGCGTGACGACCACGCGCGGCATTTCGTCGTCGTGCGCACCGCCTTTCTTCCCTGCCGACACCGCCTCCTCCATCTCCGGGTCGCTGGGCTGCTCGTTCACGCCCCCGCCAGACCTCCCTCGTGCGCGATCGCCTCCAGAGCGCCGACCGTACGCGCGAAACGGCTCGCCAGTGGCTGCAGACGCGGTGCGAGCCGCCGTACGGTGACGGTCAGCGCGGCGCCCGCCAGCAGATCGACCACGTAGTGCTCACCCAGGTAGACCAGCGCGAAGCCAAGCGTGATCGCATATGAGAAGCCGAGTGCGCCCACCAGCGGCCCCTCTTCTGCGAGCAGAAGCGCGGCCATCAGGGATGTGGCGAAGTGAAGCGACGGCATCGCAGCGAGGGGGTTGCCCCCCAGAACACTGTAGAGCGGGCCCCAGCCGTCACGCCAGAAGTGCTGCCCGTACTCGACCATCATGCGCCGCACCGCGGCACCCTCGGCGGCGCGATACTTGCCGATGCTCTCCAGGTCGCCGTTTGCCGCTTCGGCCGCCTCCCCCGGATACCACGGCGGCGCGGTCGGGATCAGCCAGTAGAAGACCGCGCCTGTATCGAACACCGCATAAGTAGCCGCCGCGGCGCGCGGGAAGTGGTCGGGCCGGCGCAGCAGAATGTAGGCGACGGTTCCGTGCGGCACCATGAACCAGACCCAGTGCGCCCACACCAGCGCACGGTCGAGCGCGCGCCATTCGGCGCCGTCGGGGCCCATCCGCGCGAGCGCGCGCTGCAGGCGAACTGTCGGCAGCTCGCCGAGACCGAGTAGACGGTCGGCGGCGATCGGGTAGCGGAAGTGGGTGCGCTGCTGCTGCGCATCGGGGTCGTCGTGGGGGGACTTGTAAGCCGCGATATAGGCCCACATCTGCAGCCCGCAGACCGCTACGTCGCGCACACGCGAGCGGCGCATCGCTACCGACAGGCCCAGCGGCGCCGCGAAGGCGACCGTCTGCAGCACGACCGGCGCGACCTGCACACGCTTGCGCAGTAACGGCGCCGCGACACCCGCCGCGACTACCGCCCAGGCGGTTGCTCGAATCGCCCTGGACCGCCGCACTCGGCCGAGTATATGGTCGGCCTCGGCTCGCCCCAGGCCTTTGCGACGAGGTTGGCACTCGCGTTTGCTCACCTAGCCGCCGCGCTCAAGCCGCGTAAAGATGCTCAACGTTCGGACCACCGCGAGCGGTCCTAGCCGTCCGGGTGTGGAATCATCGCTCGAGGACTCCGTCTTGGAAATGGGGCCAGGGAGGCCGACAAGCATGCGGCTGTCTAGAAAGCAGGGGCTGGGCCGGCTCGCGCTCGCGTTTGGCGTCGCGATCGCCATGGCTCCCGCAAATGCCGGCGCGGCGGCCTTGCTCAACATCGAAGTCTCGCCCTCGCTAACCGTCGAAGTGCCCGGCGTCGTGACGATCCAAACGCCGAGAGTTCCCGGCGTGAGCGTCCCCTCGCCGCCCACGGTCGAAGTCCCCTCGCCGCTCCCGACGAGCACGCTCCCAACGAGCACACTCCCGACCACAACCACGCCGGTCGCCGAAGCGGTCAAAGCGTCGCCACCCTCAAGCGAAGCGACACCCTCCTCGGACTCCGTTCCAGCAGCCTCCGCCACAGCGGACGGCGCGAGCTCAAACGGCGGCTCCACCACGGCCGCCGCCAGCACCGCGGTCGGCCGTAGCTCCTCGCCGCCGGGCGCCGCGCGATCGAGGCGGACCCTGCCGACGCCGCGTCACGCACACAAGCGCGCCCGGGCCGTTCGCTCCTCCCATCTGCGCCCCGTCGCCGCGAGCTCGGCCACCGACAAGCCCACGGCATCCTCGCCCGCGTCGGCGGCACAGGACGCAACCTCGGCAAGCCACACGCCGAGGCACAAGTCTTCCTCAGCGGATCCCCTCGATTCGCTGGGGCGCCACCTCCCAGTTCCACTGCCGGTCCCGGACTGGAGCAAGCCAGTCATTCTGTTGCTGCTCCTGGTGGCGATCTGGTTCGCCGTACGCTCGCAACTCGCAGCCCGTCGCGCGCGGCGACTGCAGCGCGAGAGCGTGACGCTGCTGCGTGACCTCGGCGTGATGCAAGCGGCACTCGTGCCCGCGATCCCCGAGCGTCTCGGCGACCTGTCGGTGTCGGTCGCCTACGAGCCCGCCGATGGGCCCGCCGCAGGTGGCGACTTCTACGACCTGTTCGAGCTCGGACCGGGGAGGGTCGCGATTGTCCTTGGCGACGTCGCGGGCCACGGACACGAGGCGCTCGACCAGGCGGCGCTCACCCGCTACACGCTGCGCGCATACCTACAGGCTGGTCTGGAGCCGCGCGCCGCGCTGGCGCTCGCCAGCTCGGTCCTGACGCAGCCGGGAGCGAAGCGTTTCGCAACCGTCGTGATCGCTGTACATGACAGCGCTAGCGGCAGCTTGACCTACGCGAGCGCCGGGCATCCACCGCCGATCTCGATCGGGTTTGAGACGCCCGAGCCGATCACGATCTGCAACTCCGCGCCGATCTGCTGCGAACTGCCGACGGGACACAGGCAGACGACGATCTCACTCCCCGCCAACGGCAGCGTGTGCTTCTTCAGCGACGGTCTGGTCGAGGCGCGGGTGGCCGATGACGGGCTGCTCGGCCGCGAGCGTCTGATCGAGCTAACAGACGAGCCCGCCTCGCCGCACGTCGCCGCCGAACTGCTGGAACGCGTGCGGAAGACTGCGATGACGACCCCTGATGACATGGTCGCCTGCATCGTCTCCCCCGCCGCCCCCGTGCCGCCAAGCGCCGATCCGGTTGAGGAACTGGAAGTCGACCTCCAGACGCTAAGCGGCCCGCGCGCGGCGATGTTCTTGAAGGCCTGCGGCCTCGATGACGGCGTAGGCTCCGCACTACTCGCGCAGGCAGCCGAAATCGCACGCGCCGACGGCAAGGCGCTGCTGCGTGTTGAGCGCGTCAACGGCGACACCGCCACGGCCACGGTGCACCCAGGGCTCTCGATTCCCGCCTGGGCAGACAGCCTCAGAAGATTGCTCCCCGCGTGAGCGCGTGCTCACGCGCGGCCTGCACCAGCGCGCCGATCACCGGGCTCCCGACGTCGGCCTCGGGGTGCCACTGCACGCCGAGCACGAAGCGACGATCGGGCAGCTCGACCGCCTCGACTAGCCCGTCCGCGCTCGCCCGCGCGCTGACGAGGAGCCCGTCGCCGACGCGATCCACGCCCTGATGGTGATGCGACTTCGTGGCGTGGCGTGTCGCGCCGATCACGCGCCCAGCGAGCGTCTCCGGCAGCACCTCGACATCGTGGTCGGACCCGTCGAAGGAGCCGATCACCTTGCGGTGCTCTTCGTGGCCCAGGTGCTCGGGTAGGTGCTGGGTCAGCGAGCCGCCGAGCGCCACGTTGACGAGTTGCATCCCGCGGCAGATGCCCAGCAGCGGCAGATCGCACTCAATCGCGGCGCGCGTCAGCGCGATCTCGAAGGCGTCACGCTCGGGCACTGTCTCCTGCGTCTGGGCATGCGGTGTCTGGCCGTAGGCGCCCGGGTCGATGTCGGCGCCGCCGGCCAGGAGTAGCCCATCGAGCAGCTGAAGCAGTTCGCCCGGCTGTTCCACCAGGCGCGGGTCGGGCGGCAACAGCAGCGCCATGCCCCCTGCGCGGTGCACGGCGTCAACGTAGTTGCGCGGTAGCAGAACCGCGTCCTGGTCCCAGACACTCCACTGCGCCCGTTCCAGTGCGCCGCACAGTCCGATCACGGGTCGCCTCATCGCCCACACCATAGGATCAGACGAACGTCGGCGTGGTCCCGCCCCGCCCATCGCCCCCGGCCCAAACGAGGAGAGCCATGACCGAGCCCGGCACACAACTGCAGACCGTCAACCTGACCGTCGCGGGCGGCGTCGCGACCGTAGAGCTGAACCGCCCGGAGGCGCTCAACGCTTGGAACGCGCAGTTCGGCGAGGACCTGTTCGCCGCGCTGGGGCAGGCCGCCGAGGATGACGACGTGCGCGCGGTGGTGATCACCGGCGCGGGGCGCGCTTTCTCCTCGGGCGCCGACCTGAAGGACGTGAGTGATGAGCTGACGCCGGAGGGTCGTCCAAACGTCTACAAGGTGCTGACCCAGCGCTACCACCCGATCATGCACGCGATCCGCGAGATGCCGAAGCCGGTCGTGGCGGGGGTAAACGGGCCCGCGGTGGGGATCGGCTGCTCGCTGGCGCTGTGCTGCGACCTGATCCTGGCAGCCGAGAGCGCGTACTTCCTGTTGGCGTTCGTGAACATCGGGCTCGTGCCCGACGGCGGCTCCTCGCTGTTCCTGCCGACGCGCATCGGGATGGCGCGCGCGAGCGAGCTGTCGATGCTCGGCGAGCGCCTGCCCGCGCCCAAGGCGCTGGAGTGGGGCCTGATCAACCGCGTGGCGGGCGACGACGAGTTCGCCCAGGAGCTCCAGGCGCTCGCCGCACGCCTGGCGACGGGTCCCACGCTGTCCTACGCGGGCAGCAAGCGCCAGCTCAACAACTGGCTGTACTCGCGGATGGAGGAGCAGCTGGAGCTGGAGGCTCGAATCCAGCAGGAAATGGCGGGCAGCGACGACTTCGTCGAGGGCGGAATGTCCTTCCTGCAGAAGCGGGCTCCGCGCTTCAAAGGGAGATGACGGCATCCTGCCTTCAGGCCGAGCCGGGCTCCGCTTTTTGATTCATTTTGAGACCGCTCCGCCCGCCACGGCAGTCAGCTGGCCGGCCGTCCGGGCCGGCTTCTCGGCTTATGCCAGGCCTTGTGGCATACGTCATCAAGCGCCTCCCGTCCACGCCTGAATAGAATCCCCGCCGCCTTGGGCCATCTGCTGCAGACAACGCTGGCGTTCTTCACCCCCGAGTCGGGCGGCTCGCCGAACGCGAACTCGATCGACAGCCTCTACAAGATCACGCTGGTGATCGCGCTGGTGATCTTCGTACTGGTCGAGGGTGCGCTGGTCTACGCGCTGCTCAAGTTCCGCAAGCGCAAGGGCGCAGTCCCGGCGCAGATCCGCGGCAACACGCGCCTGGAGGTCGGCTGGACGGTCGCGGCCGCCGTGATCCTGCTCGGCCTGGCGATCCTCACGTTCGCGAAGCTGTCCTCGATCCAGGACCCCTCAAACTCGGGCCCCGACGGCGATAAGCTCGCCAGCAGCGGCGGCCTGCTCTACGCCAGCTCCGAGCGCAAGCTGCCGCCGGATGGCAAAGCCTTGAACATCCACGTGATCGGCCGTCAGTACATCTGGCAGTACGTCTACCCGGGCTCAAACGAACCCGACGGCCTCGGCGCCCCCTACTCCTACGAGGAGATGGTCGTGCCGACGAACACCACGGTCACGCTGGACATCGTCTCCGCAGACGTGGTCCACTCCTGGTGGATCCCGCAACTGGGCGGCAAGTTCCAGGCGGTGCCTGGATACCACAACTACACCTGGTTCAAGATCGACAAACCCGGCATCTATAAGGGCCAGTGCGCGATCCTTTGCGGACGTGGGCACGCGCGCATGATCGCCACCGTCAAGGCCGTGCCGCCGGCGCAGTTCGACGAATGGCTGGCCTACCAAAAGAAGCTGCTGAAGGAAGCGGACGAAGACGCGAAGGTCGCACGCGCGAAACTGAACTCCCAGACCGGCGCTGGACAGGTCGAAAACCCCTAGGACAACGAGGAAGCAAGCGCACCACATGGCCACCCAAGTCGCCCCAGTCCCCCAGATAACCACGCACGGCGTCCAGCGCGAGGCGCGCGGCTGGACGAGCTGGATTACGACGACCGATCACAAGCGGATCGGGATCATGTACATGGTCACGACGTTCGTGTTCTTCTGCCTCGGCGGCGTCGAGGCGCTGATGATGCGCCTGCAACTGGGGGCGCCGGACAACACGCTGGTCACGCCCCAGACCTACAACCAGCTGTTCACGATGCACGGGACGACGATGATCTTCCTGTTCGTCGTGCCGATGATGGCGGGGCTGGCGAACTACTTCGTGCCGCTGATGATCGGCGCGCGCGACATGGCCTTCCCGCGTCTGAACGCGCTCTCCTACTGGCTGCTATTGGCGGGTGGAATCGTCTTCTACGCCTCGGTCTTCTGGAACCCGCCCGAAGCCGGCTGGACGAGCTATCCGCCGTTGTCGGCGATCGGCTACACCCCGAGCGGCGGCCAGGACGCCTGGATCTACCTGATCCACCTGACCGGCATCTCCTCGATCCTCGGCGCGATCAACTTCTACGCGACGATCGCGAACATGCGCGCGAAGGGCATGAGCTGGGGCCGGTTGCCGCTGTTCATATGGGCGATCCTGACCTACTCGGTGCTAATCATCTTCGCGATGCCGGTGATCGCCGCGGCGGTGACGATGCTCTTGACCGACCGCCACTTCGGGACGCACTTCTTCGATCCGGCCAACGGCGGCTCACCGATCCTGTGGCAGAACCTGTTCTGGTTCTTCGGCCATCCCGAGGTCTACATCATGATCTTGCCGGGCTTCGGGATCGTCTCGGAGATCCTGCCGGTGTTCGCGCGAAAGCCGATCTTCGGCTACAAGGCGATCGCAGCAGCGACGGTGGCAATCGCGTTTCTGGGCTTCCTGACCTGGGCCCACCACATGTTCACGGCGCCGATCCCCGAGGCAGTGCTGGTGTTCGTGATGCTCAGCTCGTTCCTGATCGCCGTGCCGACGGGGGTCAAGATCCTCAACTGGATCGCGACGCTGTGGCGAGGCACGGTCGAATTCAAGACGCCGCTGCTGTTCAGCGCGGGCTTCATCGGGCTGTTCCTGATCGGCGGCATCTCGGGCGTGTTCCTGGCCGTGTTCCCCGTCGACTGGCAGCTCAACGAAACGTACTTCGTGGTCGCGCACCTGCACTTCGTGCTCGTGGGCGGCTCGGTGATGACGATCTTCGCTGCGATCTACTACTGGTTCCCGAAGATCACCGGGCGGATGCTCAGCGAGGGCTTGGGCAAGCTGAGCTTCTGGCTGATGCTCGTCGGCATCCTCTGCACGTTCCTGATCCAGCACGTGATCGGTCTCGACGGGATGCCGCGGCGCGTCTATGAGTACGACAACGTCGGCAACCTCGAGCTCTACAACCAGATCTCGACGGTCGGCTCGTTCATCCTCGCGCTGGGCGTGCTGGTGACGATCGTGAACGTCGCACGCAGTCTGAAGGTCGGCGTGATCGCGGGCCCAGACCCATGGAAGGCGAACACGCTGGAGTGGTTCACGACCTCGCCGCCGCCCGTGAATAACTTCGACACGGTACCGGTGGTGCGCTCGGTCGAACCGATGAAGGACATTCGCCGCGAGATCGAGCGGCGCACCGGCGCAGCGCCGGCCTCGGGCGCGATCGTGCCGACGGGCGCCACCCAGGTCGGGGTCTAGCGTGCCCAGCGCAGCGCCCACGCTCGATGTCCCCCGCGTCGGCCTTGCGCCACGCACGCGCCAGCTGCTGAGCGACTACGCGGAACTGACCAAGCCGAAGGTCCAGTCGCTACTACTGCTGACGACGATCACGACGATGTACGTCGCCGGGGATCCCTCGCCCTGGCTGGTGTTCCTGACGTGCCTCGGCGGCTACCTATCGGCGGGCGGCGCGGGCGCCGTGAACCACTGGTTCGACCGCGACATCGACGCGCAGATGGCACGTACCGCGACGCGGCCGATCCCCTCAGGGCGCGTCTCGCCGACGGCCGCGCTGGTCTTCGGCTGCACGCTCGCGGCGCTGTCGCTGCTCGAGCTGTCGCTGACGGTGAACCCGCTCGCGGCGGCGCTCTCGTTCTCGGGCTTCCTGGGCTACGTCTTCGTCTACACCATCTGGCTGAAGCGCCGCACGCCGCAGAACATCGTGATTGGCGGCGCCGCGGGCGCGGTCCCACCGTTGGTTGGCTGGGCCGCTGTTACGGGCTCGGTCAGCGGCACCGCGCTGATCCTGTTCTTCATCGTGTTCTTCTGGACGCCGCCCCACTTCTGGGCGCTGTCGCTGCTAATGAAGGGCGAGTACGAGAAGGTCGGCGTGCCGATGCTGCCGGTCGTGCGCGGCGAGGCCGAGACGCGACGGCAGATCTTGCTCTACTCAGTGCTGCTCTACGCCGTGACGCAGTTGCCGTTCTGCGCGGGCGGCTTCGGCGCGATCTACCTCGTGGCCTCGCTCGTGCTGGGGCTGGGCTTCATCGGCGGCGCCGTACGCCTCTACCGACGTGCGGATCGTCCTTCAGCCCTGCGTCTGTACCTCTACTCGCTGGCCTACCTGGCGCTGCTGTTCTGCGCGATGGTCGCCGACGCGCACCTATAGACTTTTTTTCATGAACCGACGTCTCGCACGCAAGAACCTCCGCACCGGCTGGATCGTGGCCGCGATCTGCATGTTCATGTTCGGAATCACGTTCGTGGTTGCAGCGGTGTACGTGTCGTGAGCCCGCTCGACCCTGAGATCCCGCCCGTCGGCGAGGAGATCCACCTCCCCGGGCCGACGATCCTGCCACTACTGACGGCTGTTGGGCTGACGCTGCTGCTGATCGGCTTCACGACCTTCATCGAGCTTAGCTTCGCGGGCGCGGTGCTCACGATCTGGTGCGTGGTGCGCTGGATCAAAGACACGCGCAGCGAAATCGACGAGCTTCCGCTCGATTAAGCTTCAGGGGGATGCCGCGCGCGGTCCCCACACCGCGCGCGAACCCTCATTCACCCCACTGCAACGCTTGCCGGCACGGGACAGATCGCTCCGTCCTCTGTCCAGCAGCGCACGACGTCGCGAACGGAGAGAATGCCCACCGTCTCTCCCCTCTCGACGACGATCAGATGGCGAAAGCCACCGCGCACCATCGCCGCGGCGGCCTCCTCCAAAGACCAGTCTGGGGCCGCGAACACCACGTCGCTCGTCAAATGATCGGCAACCAACTCGGCGTCCGGATCCTGCCGGGAGCCTAGTGAGGAGAGGATGTCGCGCTCGGTGATGATCCCGGGCCCCGCGCCGTCGGGATCCATCACCACGGCCGCGCCAACCTTGCGGCGCGACATCAGCTGCGCCACCGCTCGCAAGGTGTGGTCGGGACCCACCGCCAGGACGGTCGGACTCATGCCTTCGCTGACCTGCATGCGCCGCTCCTTTCCGCGCCCAGCCTCTCCTCAGAGTCTGGTCAAGCATTTGCAACGATTGGCTCAATCTATTACCCAGATTGGCGCTCGTCAAGCGCCTCGACGTCCGGTCGACCCAGGCCCACACCGGACACGCTCCAACGCGCGGCCCCGAGCGCCGAGTCGTTCGGGGAGCGAAGGCATTAGGATCACGCCTCGCAATGGAGAGGACGGCCGCAGACACCCGCATCGCAGCGCCCGCAGGGGGCGGCCGGTCGTGAACAAGCAGCGACCGATGGTGCTCACGATCGTCGCGGCCGTGATCGCGGTCGCGATCGGGATCGTGCTCAGCTACGTGATCCACTGGTTCCCGGTGCAGGCCTCCACGCAGGCGCACAACACCGACCGGCTCTACCACGTGCTGGTCGACGCCTCGATCCCGATCTTCGTGCTGGTCGTCTCCGTCGTGCTCTACTGCGCCTGGCAGTTCCGCATGAAGCCCGGCGAGGAGCTCAAGGACGGCCCCCCGATCCACGGCAACACGCGCCTGGAGGTGTTCTGGACCGCGATCCCCGCCGTGATCCTGCTGGGTCTCGTCTCCTACTCCTTTGTAGTGCTGCACGACAACGAGAAGAAGCCCGCCCGCGAGATCCAGGTCGGCGTCACGGGTCAGCAGTTCGCCTGGACCTTCCAGTATCCGCCGTCGGTGACGGGCGGCAAGCCCGTGGAATCGGACCAGATGTGGCTGCCCGAGGGCGAGTCCGTCCAGTTTGCGCTGCACTCCAAGGACGTAATCCACGCCTTCTGGATCCCCGCCTTCCGCCTGCAGGAGGACGTCGTGCCGGGGATCACCGTCAAGTACCGCGCAACCCCCGACCGCGTGGGCACCTATCCGATCGTCTGCAACCTGCTCTGCGGCGTGGGCCACTCGCTGATGCGCGCGCAGGTCCATGTCGTGCCGGAGGCCAAGTTCAAAGAATGGATCAAGAGCCGCGAGGCGCTGTCGGGCTCGAGCAGCTCCACCGCCGGCACGACTGGGAGTTCGGGATAATGTCCTCGATGAGCATGCGCCTCGGGTCCAGCGGAGCGGGTAGGAGGGCTATCTGATGGCCACCACCACCGTTCCAGCTCCCGCTCAGCACGGCTCCGGCTACGGCGGGGCTGGGCTCTCGCTCGGCGCGAAACTTCGCGCCCCCGGCTTCTACCGCGCGGCCTGGATGATGCTGCTCGGCGTTGCCTTCGCCTTCTTCCTGACGTGGGTCGTGCGCATGTCCAACGGTCACACGCAGTACAAGCACTTCATCGACGGCGAAGCGATCCTGACCGTCTCGCTGATCGCGGTGCCGCTGCTGTTCCTGGTGGGGATCGGCGGCTTCGACTACTGGTTCTACTGGGCCGCCGGGCGCAAGACCCGCCCCGAGGATCACTCCGGTCACGGCGCCTACACCTGGAAGGACTACTTCCGGATCAACACCGATCACAAGGTGATCGGCATCCAGTACACGGTCAGCTCGTTCTTCTTCCTGCTGGTCGGCGGGCTGATCGCGATGCTGATGCGCGCCGAGCTCGCAGCGCCGGGCGCGCAGTTCGTGGACGCGAACACCTACAACGGCCTGTTTTCGGTCCACGCCTCGCTGCTGATCTTCCTGTTCGTGATCCCCGTGTTCGCCGGCCTCGGCAACTTCGTGATCCCGCTGATGATCGGCGCACCCGACATGGCCTTCCCCCGCTTGAACGCGCTCTCCTTCTGGCTCTTGCCCGTCGCGGGCGCGCTGATGATCGGCAGCTTCTTCGCCCCTGGCGGCGCCTTCGCCGACGGCTGGACCGCCTACGCGCCGCTGTCGACCGATGCACCCGTGGGGCAGACGTTCTTCTCGCTGGCGGTGCAGTTCGCGGGCGCCTCCTCGATCATGACCGCGCTCAACTTCCTCGTGACGATCATCACGATGCGCGCACCGGGCATGAGCTTCTTCCGCATGCCACTGCTCGTCTGGGCCAACTTCGCGACCTCGCTACTGGTCGTGATCGCCACGCCCTTTATCGCCGCCTCACAGTT
Organism: uncultured Solirubrobacteraceae bacterium; assembly: GCA_963697725.1. Classification (GTDB taxonomy): domain Bacteria; phylum Actinomycetota; class Thermoleophilia; order Solirubrobacterales; family Solirubrobacteraceae; genus Palsa-744. Next base: position 1,270,286 of record OY969096.1, on the reverse strand, counting down.
CTTCGTGCTGCTCGACCGAGCGCTCGGCTTCAACTTCTTCAACGCGGCGAAGGGCGGCGACGTGTTGATGTACCAACACGTCTTCTGGTTCTATTCGCACCCTGCCGTCTACATCATGATGTTGCCCGGCTTCGGGATCATCAGCGAAGTGATCGCGGTGAAGTCCCGCAAGCCGATCTTCGGCTACCGGATGATGGCCTTCTCGCTGCTGGCGATCGTCGGCCTCGGCTTCACGGTCTGGGCACACCACATGTTCACCTCGGGGATGGCGGCCTGGATCCGCATTCCGATGGCGATCACGACCGCGATCATCGCGGTCCCCACGGGCATCAAGATCTTCTCCTGGCTGGCGACGCTGTGGCGAGGGGTGCTGCATCTCGATACGCCGATGCTGTTCGCGCTTGGCTTCCTGACCACCTTTACGCTCGGCGGGATCAGCGGCGTAATGCTGGCGATGATCCCGTTTGACATCCACGTCTCGGCGACTTACTTCATCGTCGCCCACATCCACTACGTGCTGTTCGGCGGCTCGCTGATGACGATCTTCGCGGGGGTCTATTACTGGTTCCCGAAGATGACTGGGCGCATGTACGACGAGCGCCTGGGCAAGTGGCACTTCTGGACGACGTTCGTCTTCTTCAACCTGACCTTCGGCCCGATGCACATTCTCGGCCTGCAGGGGATGCCCCGGCGCGTGGAGGACTACGCCTCGAAGTTCGCGGCGCTGAACCTGTTCATCTCGATCGCCAGCTTCGCGCTAGGGCTGAGCACGCTGATCTTCCTCTACAACATGGTCACCAGCTGGCGCGGCGGGCCCAAGGCGGTCAAAAACCCCTGGCGCGGGATGACGCTGGAGTGGCAGGTCTCCTCGCCGCCGCCGGTCTTCAACTTCGACAAGCTCCCCACGGTCGTGGGCGGCCCCTACGAGTACGGCGTGCCCGGTGCGGTGCACGGCACCTTCGACACGACCCCGGCGCCCGTGACAGCCGGTGCCGGGGGCGCCAGACAGGTAGCGGGGCCGAGCGAGTGAGGCGCGGGGTGGTCGGCTCGTGAAGGAAGTCCTGGTTGTGGCCAACCGCACACTCGGCGGCGCCAAGCTGCTGGAGGCAGTGCGCGCTCGCGCCGCCGAGGGCGATACTCGCTTTCGCCTGGTCGTGCCCCAGAGCAACCCCACCGCGGGCCTGGTGATCTACGACGAGGCCGTGCGTGAATCGGCGCAGGCGCGGATCGACCTCGCGCTGTCGCTGGTCGCCGGCGAGAACATCGATGCCACGGGTGAAGTCGGCGACTCGGACCCGTTCCTGGCGACGATGGACGCGATCGCGGAGCGCCGTCCCGACGAGATCCTGATCTCCACGCACCCTGCCGTCAGCTCGGGTTGGCTGCGACGTGACTTGGTCGAGCGCATCCGCAATGCCTCGGGGCTGCCGGTCGAGCACATCGTGGTCGACCTCGAGCAGGAGGGGCTGCCATTTAAGGTGACGCTCGTGATCGCCTCAAAGACGCTCGGCGGCGACGAGCTGCTGATGCGCCTGCGTGAGAAGGCGGCGGGCGAGGAGCGGCGACTGTTCATCGTGATCGTCCCGCAGCCCGACGGCAGCGGGGGCGCACCGCAGCTGGCGCGGGCGCGCCTGGCGACGATGCTCGACCGACTGCACAGCGAAGGCCTCTTGGGCTCGGGCATGATCGGCGACCCCGACCCCTACACCGCGGCCGTTAACGCGCTGGAGCTGTTCCGTGTCGACGACGTCGTGATCTCCACATTGCCGAACGAGCGCTCGGGCTGGATGCGCTCGAACCTGATCGAGCGCGTGCAGCACATGACCTCGGCGCCCGTCGAGCACGTGGTCGTAGACCTCAACGCCAACGCCAACGCGACCGCGGCTCCGGCCGCCTGACTGGACCCTGATGGAGGCAGCCAGCTTCGCCCACCGCGCCGGCCCGGGCGCCCACGCCGAGGACGCGCACGAGCACCACGGGCCGGTGCCCGCGAACGTCAGCTCGCGCGCGAACCCAGCGCTGCTGGGGATGCTGCTTTTCATCATCTCCGAGGTGATGGTGTTCGGGGCCTTCTTCACGGCCTACTTCTTCATCCGCATCGCCCAGGGCGACCCCTGGCCCGCGGTCGGGACGAAACTGCCGATCGAAGTCGCGGGCATGAACACCGCGATCCTGGTCTCCTCCTCCTTCACGATCCACTGGGCCGAGCAGGCGATCAAGAAAGGCAACCACTTTGGGCTGAAGGCCGGGATGCTGACGACTTTCCTGCTCGGCTGCACCTTCCTCTTCATCCAGATCAACGAGTACGCCAACATCGGCTTCGCCCCTCAGGACGCGGCCCAGCAGACGATCTTCTACTCGCTGACCGGACTGCACGGCGCCCACGTGTTCATCGGGCTACTGCTGCTCTTGTTCGTGACGATCAGAGCCTTCCGAGGGCATTACAGCGCCGAGGAGCATCGTGGCGTCGAGGTACCCGGGATCTACTGGCACTTCGTCGACATCATGTGGCTAGTCGTGTATTTCACCGTCTACATCCTCTAAGGAGCCTGGGTCAGTGTGCCCCGAGCGCTAGCGGCCCGCCGATCAAGCGGAGCAAGGACGCAGGGAGCGAAGTGTGCTCCGCACACGTGCGACCGAGGAGGCAACTCCGCGCCGCGTTGACGGGTCGCTAGGCCGTGCTGAACCCGCTGCGCACCGAGGAAGGGGCGTTTCGGCTGCTGCTGTACGTGCTGGGAGTGTTCGTGGTGGTCGTGGCGATCGTGCTGATCGTGCGCGCGATCGCTTGAACGGCGCTGTAAGGCCGCCTGCGCCTCCTCGAGGGACGGCCTGGCGACAGAAGGCCTACAGGCGTACCCTGCGGGCATGGAGCCCGAGAAGCGCCGGTTGGTCGGGACCGTCGAGACGATCGCGACACTCGTCGTGATCCTCGCGATCGTCGCCTTCGTCGTCTGGTTCCTGTTCTTCGCGCACAGTCCGCTGTTGCGGGCCTAACTAGTGCTCGCCGCGTGCCTTGCGCAGTCGCTGGATCACGGATTCGTTTGGCGGGATTGACGTCCACGCTCGTCCGGTCTTGCGCGACCACCAGCGACGGCCACTGACTTCCAGTAGCACGACCACGCCGGCGACGAGCGCTGCCCAGGCGTGTAGATCTGCGGTGAGGAGGGCCAGCGCTGCCGCGCCGCCCACCACGCGTATGACGGCCCTCAAAAGAGGGTCAAGCCGGGTGCCGTAATGCGCATCGGCTCGACGCAGTGGGCCGGTCAATTCCTCGCGCTACTTGACCGTAAGCGTGCCGTACATCCCGGCCGCGCGGTGCCCGGGGGCCTCGCAGAAGAACGTGTACTTACCGGGTTTGAGGCTGACGCTGACTTTGGCCGTGCTCTTAGTCGTGAATTCGCTGGCACCGATCTTTGAGCCCTTGGCGCTGGCGCCGCCTTCGCCGGATTCGATCGCGATGTTGTGCGAGACGCCTGACATGTTGGGCATTTCGATCGTGACCGAGCCTGGTTCGGCGGTGGCCTTGCTGGTCACGTAGGCCAGCTGCCCGCTCGGGCTCGCGGCGATCGACAGCTTGCCGCCCTTCTCGACCGCGGGCTTGCCGGCGCCGGGCGCCTGCACGGCGCTGCCGAGCAGGCCGGTGTCTTTGCCGGACTTGTCGACTGACTGCGCGACGTAGGAAGCGACGTCTTTGGCGGTGGAGCCGCTGACGAGGTCCTTGGGCATCGCCCCTTCGGGGTTCGGGATCTGGATCTGTTTTTCAACTACGCCCCGCACCGTGTTGCGATCGGCGCCTTCTTTCAGGCTGGCGCGGAACGCTTCGTCGAGGTTGGGCCCGACAACGCCCTTGGTTTCGGCCCGCGCCAGCGTGTGACAGGAGCCGCACTTGGCGACGAAAGCCTTCTTGCCGGCGATCAGGTTGGCGTCGTCTTCGCCCTTGACCGAGCAACCCGCAGTCGCGAGCCCCACAACCGCCAGCCCTCCCAAGACCGAGGCGCGCACGATCAGCCTGCGCGATCGGGCGCCGGGGGCATTGGCAATCGCTGGATCCGGGGCGGCTGCGGCATCTGTGGCTGAGCGGTTGGCGCGGCGCATAAGCGGGCGGAACACTATCCGAACCGGCGGGTGCCTCGACGGCCGCTCGCGCGGGCTCTGCGCTCTCTTTCAGGGCTTCTGCAGCCCGTCGAGTTCGCCGCGTGCCGCCGCGATCACGCCACGGGCCACACCGTCCCACGACCAGCGCTCACGGACCGTCTCCACCAGGCCGATACGGGCCTGCGTGCGAAGCTCCGGCGGCGCTTCTAGCCAGCCCACAAGCCGCTGCGCGATCCTCGCTACGGCCTCATCATCGACGGGGAACGAGAGCAGCTCAGCGATCGGCTCGGGGACCGCTTCCGCGAGCGCCTCGCTCACCTCGGCCAGACCCGAATGGGCAGCGCTCACCGGCAGCACGCCACAAGCCGCCGCCTCCGCCGCCACCATGCCGAAGGCCTCGGGAAACGTGCTGGGCACAACCAACGCCTCGCAGGCTGGCAGCAGATCCTCGAGCTCCTCGTGATCGAGACGACCCGTGAGCACCACGTGCTCGTCGAGCATGCGCGCAGCGGCGAGATATCGATCGTGCGCCTCGCCGTCCAGGCCCTCCAAGAACGCGAGCAGATGACGCAGCGGCTTGATCTCACCCTCCGCGGCCTGCCCACCGGCCTCGTCCTCCAACGAGCGACCCGCACGTGCGATCTCTCTCGCCCGCGCCAAATCGCCGGCCGCGAGCGCGTCGCGCAGACGTTCGAGCCCCTCGCGGTAGGCGCCGAAGCCGACCACGACCAGCTTGGCGTCGGGGACCTGCGCCAACACGAGCGGCCAAGCTGCCAGCAGCAGATCCACCCCCTTGCTCACGATCAGCTTGCCCACGAAGGCCACCAACCGGTCCTCGCCGGGGTCGAGCCTCGCGAGCGCATGGCCGGCGGCCTGCTCGTCGCGGGCGAAGGCGTCGCCGCCCGCGACCGCGTCCTGCTGGTCTGCCCGCTGGAGCCTGGCCGCGAGCGCCTGGACCGCCGCTCCGGCTTCACGCGGCTCGCGCGGTATGAAACGCTCGACGTCGACGCCTGGGGGTCCGAGACGCGTGCGCGCTTCCACCGCTGGGTCCGCGAGCGTCTGCCACAGGCTCGCCGCGGTGTGATGGGAGCCGACGAGGATGCCCTGCGCGTCCTGCACCCCCTCACGCGCCAACCCCAGGAAGCGCTCGGGGTTCGGCTTGACCGTGTACTCCAGCGCGCTGCCGTGCACCTTGACCGCATAGGGAATCCTCCCGCCCGACGCACGGGCCAGGATCACGGGGCCCATCACGAGATGGTTCGCTAGCGCCAGCTCCGGCGACACGCGCTCGATCAGCTCCGCCACGGCCGCGACGTTGGCCTCCACATAAGCGGCGACCTGCTCCTCACTGCAGTCGGCGAACGTACGGGCTTCGATGCCCTCGTAGCGATCGGCCACGTAAACCGGCAACAGGTTGCCGATGTTAGGTCGATAAGTCGTGCAGCTCCCGCCGACGCCAGAGCCAGCCCCCGCGCTGGGGCACGCGCTAACAAGCTCCCTCACCTGCAACACACCGGCATCCCAGTCGCCTGCCGCGTTGACGAACGCAAGACGCTCTGGATGACGGTCTTGGCACAGCAGATGTACCTCGTGGCCCTGCCTGACAAAGGCCGCGGCCAAGCGCGCGTTGTAGACGTTCGAGCCCGTGCCACCGAGCAGATAGCCATGGAAGACGAGGATGCGCATCGGGCGAGCCTAGCGAGCCCCTCCCCCGCGCCCGCTCCGATAAAGTGCCGCTCCGTGAGCACCTATCAGCGCTACCGCCTGCGCAACCCCGCAAGTGGGCGAGAGATCGTGATCGAGGCGGAGCCCGGCGAGGTCTATCTAGACCGGGACACCGGCGAAACGCTAGAGGTCGTGGGCCAGGTGCTGCCGCTGGCCCCTTCGGAGTCGCGACTGCCATGGTCGGTCGAGAACCTGCGCTTCTGCTCCTGGTGCAACCAGATGGCCCAGAAGGACCTCAACGACTGCCCCACCTGCGGCCGGCGCATGGGACCGCTCGGATCACAGGTCGATCGTTGAGAGTTCGCGCCGTCGTGGTCGCGCTGGCCCTGCTGCTCACCGGCGGGACGCTTGGCGCCTGTGGCGGCGGCAGCAGCGCCTCAGATTCGGTGCCGAAGAGCACGCCCGATATCACGCCGCCTAACGACACCAGCGCCGAAAAGGCCGCGGCGCAGACGACGTTGACCTCGACCTCCACGAGCAAAAGTTCCACCAGCGAAAGCGCCGCCAACGAATCGGGCGGCAACGAAGCCACCGAAGAACCCGAAAGCGGCGGCAGCTCAAGCGGAGCCAGCGAAGAAGAAACCAGCAGCCCCTCCGGTGGGGCCTCGGCTGAAAAAGAAGAAGAAAAATCCGCCGCGGGGTCGAGCCCCTCGGGCGGAGCCTCGGCGCCCACCGGCAAATAGGCGGGGGCGACTCAGGCCATCAGCCGCTCGACGATCCGCGTCGAGTGGTGGATTTGCGGCTCGGTCGCGAGGACCGCGTTGTTGTAGAGGAAGGCCTCGGCCATTCGAACAATCGCGTAGGCAAGGTTACGCAGCTCCGGCTTCGGCGTGGCCAGAGCACCCAGCTCGTGCTCCTCGATCAGCAGCTCGTGGACCGCGTTGACCATCGCCGGGTGCACGTGACCAGTGCGCGAGGTCAGAATCCGCAGCGCGGTCTGCTGCTCCTCCTGCAGAAGCAGCTGTAGCGGCCGGAAGTTGGTCGTGCCGCAAGCAAACTGGTCATAGATAGCCATCACGCGCGCCGTGCCGCGCTCGTGGCTGTGCTCGGCCTTCGCTTGAAGCAGCAGTTCCAGGCCCAAGCCGGCATTGATCTCGCCGAGCAGCGACTCGCGGTCACCGCACCAGTCCTGCAAGGTCTCGGGCGAGACATTCAGGCGCTCGGCCAACGCCGGCATCGACAGCGGCTCGCCCTGGATGAACGCACTGCGGGCCAACTCGAACGCCTCTGCGGGCGTTGAGGTCTTCACCGCCTCTGCATCCGTTGCCACACTCGCCGCACGGGCCGCCAACGACGGATCGGGCATTTCAAGGTTGACGCCCTCGTATGCCCGCCCGAGACAGACGCGGTTGCGGCCCTCGCCCTTGGCCTTGTAGAGCGCGCGATCGGCCGCGATCAGCAGGTCTTCGAAGTCCGACTCGCGCCCATCGCCAACGCTCACGCCAACCGAGATCGTCGTCCTTAGGCCGGCTGGGTGCGAGGCGCCGATCGCATCGCGCACGCGCTCGGCCGTCGCCAGCGCGCGGGCCTCGTCGGTCCCTGGCAGCAGAATTACGAACTCCTCACCGCCGTAGCGGTAGATGTAGTCGAAGGTGCGCAGGGTCGCGCGCAGCGTGCTCGCCACCTCGCGGAGCACCGCGTCGCCCGTGTGATGTCCGTGGCGATCGTTGACGCGCTTGAAGTTGTCCAAGTCGCCCATCAGCACTCCCAGCGGCAAGCCCGAGACGCGTGCCTGCTCGATCAGTTCACGGGCACGTGCGGTGAGCGCCTGGCGATTGAACAGTCCCGTCAGCGGGTCGACCACCGCCTCTGCTCGGTGCTTGACGTCCGAGCGCATCAGCGCCGTCGAGAACACCACCACACCTCCCAGCAGGACCAACGGCACGATCAGTCGCTCCGGGCGTTCGGCCACCGCGGCCGGGCTGACACCGACCGTTACGCCGATCATCACTGCCGCCGTCCAGATCACCCCCATGATCACGCCGCGCACCTTGAAGCGCGAGCTGAGCGTCACGGCGGGGATCGCGAGCCACGGCAGGAACGCGCTGCGCGGGCCACCAGTGATCACCACGACGACTCCAGCAGCCACCTGCGAGAACATCCACGCGCCCATGAACCAGTACTCCGGACGGGTGCTGGCGGGCATCTGACGGCCAGCCAGCCAGTAGCCGAAGAACGTGGTCAGGATCACCAACGGCGGCCACCAGCCGACCCACGGGACGAGAATCAGCAACCCAGTGCTCATCATCGCGAACACGGCAAGGCGCGCCGAGCCCATGTGGCTTTCCATGTCAAGCAGGCGCTGGCGCGTCGAGTCGTCTTCGCACAGCAGGCTCGCGCCCCTGTCTCGCGACGGGTTACCGGCGCGAGCAGCGCGAGCGGGGATGTGTTTGGTCGCCCGCTCGCGAATGCGCTCAGGCTTCCCCGCGCGGCCCAATCCCCCGAGTGGCCACGAGGAGCGGAGTGTCCTCACAGGTCTCTATCGGCTCCAAGACAACATCCTCAAGCCCTGCAAGAGCGCCCCGCCGGACGGCGGCAAGAGGCCGCCGTCCGGGTGCAGCGCCGCTCCGAGGAGCCTGTCGCCTCTAGGGCGTGGAAACGAGCGTCGCGCTGTACGTCAGGCGAGCCGTCTGGTAAAGGCAGAAGTACTGTACCGCCGAGCTGATCGAAGTCTGCGTGCTCTGCGAGCTGGTACTGGAGCACTGCTTCTTTTCGCGGCTCGCGCGCCAAGAGGTGTCCTTGCCGAAGCCCAGCGCCAGCGCTGGCGCCCAGGTCGGAACGGTCAGCGCGACGATGTAGCCCTTCTTGACGGGGATCGAACGTTCCAGCGGAAACTGGACGGTTTTGCCGAAGTATTTTTCCAGTTTGACCGTCGGGCTCGAGGCGATCAGCTTGTAGGTGAGGTTCGGCTTCTTCTGCGGCTGCAGGATCGCGATTCCTGCTTCTGCCGCGCCACCCTCATTCGCGTTAAAGAACTTGACCTGGGTGGCATTGGGCCGACCTAGATTGATCGTCCAGGCGACGATCGAGCCCGCTTTCGGGATGTTCGTCAGCGTGGTGTTGGTCGCGACCTTGACCTGAAAGCCCGTGGTGCGGCTGACCGCAAGACATGGGCTCGCGGGACAGCTAGGCGTCGTTTCAGGCGTGGTGGGCGGGATTGAGCCCACTTCGGTGATCGTCGCGCCCGCGAGCGACGGAACCGCGAGTACGAGCGCGAGGCTCGCGAGGATGGCGGGATATATGCGTTTCATCATTGCCATTCAACACGAGTCGAGGCCATAGGTAGCGATATCGACATTTCGCTACTGGAGCCCGAGTTCCTGCGCAACGGCCGCGATCTCATCCTCGTCGCCCGGTGTCGGCGTCCACGGCAGGCGCACGGCATCGCCCTCATAGCGTGGAATCACGTGCACGTGGAAGTGAAAGACCGTCTGGAACGCGACCGCACCACAGGAGTTGATCAGGTTCACGCCGTCGGCCCCCAGGCGCTCCTTGGCGCGCGCCGCCAGCCGCTGAGCGGCCAGCATCGTCGCGGTCAGGTCCTCGGGTCCGATGCTCAGCAGGTCCGGCGAGTGCTCGCGGGGGATCACCAACGCGTGCCCGCGTGTCCCGGGCGCGATGTCCATGAAGGAGATCGTGTGCTCGTCTTCGCCCACGATTCTCGCCGGCAGCTCGCCCGCGACGATCTTGCAGAAGATGCAGTCTGGATCGCGCATAGGCGCAAGCCTATTCAGATCGGTCGCGCAGTTCCCTGGCCCGGGCTTCGACGAAGTTGAAGGCCTCCCCGCGATCAGTGATCTCCCCGGCATATTGCGCCTCCGCCAGCTCCGCCAGCAGGTGACCAATCCGCGGTCCAGGCGCAATCTCGAGATGTGCGCCCAGCTCATCGCCCCGTAGCAGCGGCATCTGCGGGCCTTCCAAGCGCCAACGCAGCGCGTCGCCCAGCATCGCCTCCGCCACGCTCAGGTGTGCCGCGATCGCCCGCTCGGCGTGGTCGCCGCGCGTCGCCAGGCGATCGGCGATCGACAGCAGCGTGACGTTGACCTCGACCGGCTGCGTCGCGCGCAAGTAGGCGAACACCGTCCGCCGCGCAAGCGGCTGCGGCTCGTGCACGAGGAAGCCGAGCCGTAGGTGGTGACGCACGAGCGCGGCTACATGGCCGCGCAGCCGCTCGCTCGCCCGTAGACGCCCCAACAGCTCCCGTGCCAGCTCCGCGCCGCGCTCGTCGTGGCCGATGAACGTCACCCGTCCATCCGGGAGCGCGCCGCGCGTCAGCGGCTTGGCGGCGTCGTGCAGCAGCGCGCCCCAGCGCAGTGCCTCGCCGCGCGTCAAACCATCAGCTAGGGGCTCTGCCAACAGCGCCGCGACCGCCGCCCGGCGCTCGCCAATGACCGCGCCAAGCGACGCCTCGTCGCTGTCGACCGGGGCCGCTCCTGCATTCCGGCCAGCCGCGAACTCGCCGAGTGAGATCGTGCGAGCCAGCACCTCAAGCGTGTGGCCGTGGACATCGGCATGGTGGAAGCGGTTCTGCTCCACCCCTCGAAGCGCCTCCAGCTCTGGAAGCACGACGGCACTCGCGCCCAGCTCACTCATCAGCTCGAGGCCCCGCAACGCCTCGCGCGCCGCAAGGATCCGTCGCAGCTCCGCGAACACACGCTCGGGCGAGCAGTCCCCCAGCTCCCGCGCGCGCTCGCGGGCGCCACGCAGCGTCTCCGCCTCGGGTTCCAGCCCCAACTCGACGGCCACCCGCACGAGCCGCAGCACGCGCAGTGGGTCGTCCGCGAACGCGCTCGGCCCCGCCATCCGCAGGCGGCCGGCCGCGAGGTCCCGCAGGCCACCGAGCGGATCGATCGGCTCGCCACCCGCGACCGGCTCGGCGATCGCGTTGACCGTGAAGTCGCGCAGCGCCAGGTCGGCCTGCAGCGAACCGCCGCGCAGCGGCTCGACGTTGACCTGCCAGGAGGAATCGCGCGCCGACACGCGCCAGGCGCCGAACTCCTCCGAGAGCGCGAAGCACGCGGCCTTACCCGCCGCGAGGGCGATTGCTCTCGCGGCCTCGCCCGGGTCGCCGTCGACCACGACGTCGAGGTCTATCGTCGCGCGCCCCAACACTCGGTCGCGGATCGCACCGCCCACCAGCCAGGCCGGCCGATCCGCGAGCGCGGTGCGCGCTGCTCGAAGGCCCTCAGCCATGCGCAGCCGAACCGGGCCGATCCGCAGCCGAGTCCGGCCTCTCCCCTACTTCGCCAGCACGCGCCGCCGGCAGCGCCTGAATTACATCGCTTGCGATCACGCCCTCGGGTGCGCCCTGACGACGCGCAGCCTCGCGTCCCGCCTGGGCGTGCAGCCAGACGCCCGCGCTCGCGGCAGCGAAGGCGTCTAGGCCCTGGGCCAGCAGCGCCGCGACCACGCCCGTCAGCACGTCGCCGGTACCCGCGGTCGCCAGCGCGGGGCTGCCACCGCGGCTGACCGCCACGCGCCCGACGGGATCAGCGATCAGCGTGTCGTCGCCCTTCAATACGACCACCGCGCCCGACTGCTCCGCCGCGGCGCGCACATAGCGCAGACGCTCACGCTCGATCTCCTCGCTCGCCAGCTCCAGCAGGCGGCCCAGCTCACCGGCGTGCGGCGTCAGCACGGTTGGCTGCTCGCGAGACCGCAGATCTCCAAGCCGCCCCGCATGGGCATTCAGCCCATCCGCGTCGAGCACCAGCGGTGTCTGTGCCGAGCGCGCCAGCTCGCGCGCGAAGGCGACGGCTCCATCGTTGCGGCCCAGCCCAGGCCCCAGCGCGAGCGCACCGCCGGGACGAAGGCTCTCAAGCACACTCGCCACGCCCGCAGGCGCCAACGAGCCGTCCTGCTCGGATAGACCGCGGGTCATCAGCTCGGGCGTCGCCGCGGCCGCAAGCACGTCCTGCAGCGAGCGTGGCAGGCACGCGATCACGTAACCCGCCCCCGCACGCATCGCAGCATGCGCGGCCATCCGCGGCGCACCAATGAGCCCCCGCGAGCCGCCCGCCACAACCACTTGGCCTGAGGCAAACTTAGTCGAGTTCGACGCGCGTCGCGGGAGCAGCCCGCGCACACTCGCGCGCGTCAGGCCGATCCGCGCGTGTAGCGGCGCCCCGCGCGGAATGCCGATCTCGACCCTCTGCACCTCACCCGCGTACGCCTTGCCAGGCGCGATCCACAGACCCGGCTTGCAGGCGTGGAAGGTCACGGTGACCGCGGCGCGAACCGCGTGCCCGGAGACGACGCCCGTGGAGGCGTCGACGCCGCTCGGAACATCCACCGCCACGACCGCGCCATGGGCGGCGTCGATCGCCTCGATTGCGTCGGCCACCGCCCCGTGCGGCTGGCCTGCGAAGCCGGTGCCGAGCAGCGCGTCGACGATTAGGCTCGCGGTCGCGATCGCCTCGGCGCCTTGCTCGAGCGAGACCGGGCCCCGGCCGGGAAGACGGTTGAGATTCTCCGCCGCATCGCCCTTGAACTCCAGCACGGGCGCCACGCATACGACCGTCACCTCGCGGCCCGCGTGGCGCAGCAGCCGCGCGACGACGAGGCCGTCGCCGCCGTTGTTGCCCTTACCGCAGAGCACCGCCACTGGACCATCGGGGGCAAGCTGCTCGATGGCGCGCGTTACGCCCGCTCCCGCACGCTCCATCAGGTCGAGGCCCGACACCCCCTGCTGCTCAATCGCCCAGCGGTTGACCGCCCGCATCGCCTCGGCGTCGGGTAGCGACTCGAGCCAAGCCGGCAGCGCTTCCACGACAGCGATGCTAGATGGTCAACGCCTAATGGCGCCGTCGCTCGCCGCGACCGCGGCGGCTACTCGACCGTGACGGTCTTGGCGAGGTTGCGCGGCTGATCGACGTTCAGGCCGCGGTTTCGCGCGACCGCGTAGGCGAGCAGTTGCAGCGGAATCACCGACAAGATCGGCTGCAGCATCCAGTCGGTCGCCGGCACCGAGATCGTGGCGTCGGCGTGCGGCTCGACGTCGCCGTCCCCGGCAGTCGTGACCGCAATCACGCGCGCGCCTCGGGCACGGGCCTCCTGGATGTTGGAGATCAGCTTGTCGAGCACAGGTGAGCGCGTGGCGACACAGACGACCGGCGTGGCCTCGTCCAGCAGTGCGATCGGGCCGTGCTTCATCTCGCCCGCGGCGTAGGCGTCCGTCGAGACATATGAGATCTCCTTCAGCTTCAGCGCTCCCTCAAGCGCCACGGGCACGCCGACGTGACGTCCGATATAGAAGAAGAAGTCCGCGTCCCAGCAGGTCTTGGCAATCTCCTGCGCGCGCTGCTCGCATTCGCCGATCAGACCGTCGATCGAGTGCGGCAGACGCTTGAGCTCGCTGACCAGCTCGATCATCCGTGGGCGCTCGAGCGTGCCGCGCAGCTCGGCTAGACGCAAGGCCAGCAGATACATGACCGCCACTTGGCAAACGAACGTCTTCGTCGCCGCCACGCCGATCTCAAGGCCGGCGCGGGTGTAGAGCACACCGTCGGCTTCTCGCGTGGCCTGCGAGCCGCGCGTGTTGGTGATCGCGAGCACGGTCGCACCCCGCTCGCGCGCCAGGCGCATCGCCGCGAGCGTGTCGGCGGTCTCGCCGGACTGGGAGATGCCGATCACGAGATCGCCAGGACCGACGACCGGGTTGCGATAGCGGTACTCGGAGGCGATGTCCATCTCGACCGGCACGCGCGCCCACTCCTCCAGCGCATAGCGACCGATCAGACCGGCGTGGTAGGCGGTACCGCAGGCGACGATGACGATCCGCTTGACGTCGGCGAGGATTGCCTCGTCGAGTGCCCCCTCCTCATCGAGATCAACGCCGTCGCCGCGCGCGGTGCGGTCGAAAATCGTGTCGGCAACCGCGTCGGCCTGTTCGTAGATCTCCTTCAGCATGAAAGTCTCGTAACCGCCCTTCTCGGCGGTCTCCTGATCCCAGTCAACCTGTTCGACGCCGCGCTGAACCTCCTCGCCCGCGCCGGTCATGATCCGTACGCCCTCGGGGCGCAGAACGACGATCTCGCCGTTCTCTAGATACTGCACGTTTCGCGTCTCCGCGAGGAACGCAGGCACCGCCGAGGCTACGAACTGCTCGCCCTCGCCGCGACCGATGATCAGCGGGCACTCCTTGCGCGCCCCAACTAGGACCTCGGGCTCGTCGAGGCTCATCGCCACGAACGCGTAATGGCCCTCGAGTTCGTTAAAGGCCAGCCTCACGGCCTCCGCGAGATCGTCGGTGTAGTGCTGGGCAATCAAATGCGCGATCACCTCGGCGTCGGTCTCGGAGGTGAACACGCAGCCCTCGGCCACGAGCCTTCCCTTCAGCGCCATGTAGTTCTCGACGATTCCGTTCACCACCACGTGCACGCGATCGGCACTGTCGAAGTGCGGGTGCGCGTTCTCCTCGCTGACGCGCCCGTGCGTGGCCCAGCGCGTGTGGCCGATACCGGTCGTGGCCGGCTTCTGCGCGAGGGCGACGGAGCCGTTGCGCTGTGCCTGCTTAGCCTGGCCGTCCAGCTTGGCCTCGAGCGCGCTGAGGTTGCCGACCGCCCGGACCGCGTTGATGCGCCCGTCGGCGATCACCGAGATGCCGGCCGAGTCATAGCCGCGGTACTCGAGCTTGCTTAGGCCCGCGAGCAGCAGCTCACGTACCGGACGTCCGCCAACGTAGCCAACGATGCCGCACATCAGAACGAAGATACCAACGCGGCCCTGCCCTGCTGAGACTGCACGGGCATCACCAGACGCTCGTTCTAGCCCAGCTCCGCCTGCACCAGCGCGACCAGCCGCGCGCAGACCTCGGTTGCCTCATCCTCGGTCGGCGCCTCCACCATCACGCGCACCAGGGGCTCGGTGCCGCTCGGGCGCACGAGCACGCGCCCGCGGCCGGTCAGCTCCTGCGAGGCCGCACGCACGGCTTGATCCACACCCTCGGAGTGCGCCAGCGCCTCGCGGTCGCGCACCCGCACGTTGACGAGCCGCTGTGGCAGCTTAGCCATCGCTCCCCGTTCACTGAGATCACCGCCGGACAAGGCCTCCATCGTCAGCAGCGCACTGGCGATGCCGTCGCCCGTGCGGTTAAAGCCCATCTCGATGATGTGCCCCGACTGCTCGCCACCCAGCGCCCAGTCGCGGGCGCGTAGTTCCTCCAACACATAGCGGTCGCCCACGCTCGTGGTCGCGACGTTCACCCCCGCGCGCTCCATCGCGGAATGAAAGCCGTAGTTGGTCATCACGGTCACGGCCACGCCGTCGCCGCTAAGTCGCCCACTCGCACGCAGGTGCAGCGCCGCCAGCGCGAGTAGCTCGTCACCATCGACGACCTCGCCCAGCCGATCCACGGCCAACACGCGATCGCCGTCGCCGTCGAAAGCGAAGCCCAGCGCGTGGCCGCCCCCCACCACGCGCTCCCCCAATGCCTCCACATGCGTGGAGCCCACCCCTTGGTTGATGTTGCGCCCGTCGGGCTCGTCCGCGATTACCGTCACGCTCGCGCCGAGGCGGCGGAAGATCTCGGGCGCTACGTGATAGGTCGCCCCGTTGGCACAGTCCAGCAGCACGTTGACGCCCGACAGGTCCAGCCCCACGAAACGGGTGTGTAGCTCGCGCAGATAGTCCTCAGGCGCCCCGCGCAGCTCACGTACGCGCCCGATCGCATCGTTCGTGGGTAGCTTCTCGCGCTCGAGCATCCGCTCAATCTCATGCTCGGTTGCGTCGGAGAGCTTGTAGCCGTCGCCCGCGAAGAACTTGATGCCGTTGTCCTGGAAGGGGTTGTGCGAGGCGGACAGCACGACCGCCAGGTCGAAGCCGTAGCGACGGATCAAGAGTGGCGCGGCCGGCGTGGGCAGCACGCCGCCCAGCAGGGCTTCCCCGCCTGCGGCACTGACACCCGCGGCGACAGCGGCCTGCAGCATCTCGCCGGACTCGCGCGTGTCGCGCACGATTACCACGCGCGGCTGTCTCACGCCCGTGCGTTCGGTGGCCGCGCGCCCGAGCGCCAGCGCCAACTCGGCGGTCACGAAATCGCCGGCGAGTCCTCGAACTCCGTCGGTCCCAAACAACTTGCGGGGCATAGTCACCCTTGTGTTATCGGCGCTAACGCTTGGAGAACTGAGGCTTCTTGCGCGCCTTCTTCAGACCCGCCTTCTTGCGCTCCTTGGCGCGCGAATCGCGCGTCAGAAAGCCGCGGCGCTTCAGCTCGCCGCGCAGGTTCGGGTCGGCCTCGAGCAGCGCGCGCGAGACCCCGTGGCGAAGCGCCCCGGCCTGAGCAGAGATACCGCCCCCGTGTAGACGCGCCACCACATCCATCTTCTCCTGATAGCCGACGGTCTCAAGCGGCTGACGGATGTTGCGCTGGAGCGTGTCGCGCGGGAAGTGCTGCTCCAGGGTGCGTCCGTTGATCAGGTAGGTGCCCTTGCCCGGGCGCAGCGTGACACGCGCAATCGCGGTCTTGCGCTTGCCGGTCGCACGGTATCGAGCTCCCGCGGCCAGATCGATCGCGGCTGTGGCGATCGGCTCGCTGAGCGTCTCCTCGCCCTCGCCCGGCTCACCCTCGGCCTGGGGAGCGGACTCGGCGTCCTCGCCCTCGACCGCGTAGGGGTCCTCATAGGCGCTCTCGCCGCGCCCCAGCGGGTCCGCTCCCTCGGGCACGATGTCCACTTCAAGATGTGCGCCGGGGACGGCCGGTTTGGCCGGCGGCGCGGCGACATCGGCGTCGTCACCTTCGTCCTCGCCCTCGTCGACAGCGGCCTCAACGGCGGTCGCGTCCTCGGACTCCTGCAGAGCCTCGAGCGCCGCGTCCTCGGCTGCACCGGCAATCTCTTGCGCGTCCTCGCTCGGCACGGCGTGGCCCTCGCCCACCGGCGCGGCGGTCGCGGGCTCGGGTGCCCGCTCGCCGCCCGCCTCGGTCGCCTCCTCGGCGGCCTCCAAGGCCGCGTCCTCGACGGAGCCCGCGATCTCCTGGGCATCCTCGCTTGGCACCGCGTGTTGGGGCTCTGCGCCCTCGGCCGTCGGCTCAGCGGCGGCGTCCGGCGTGTTGGGCGTCTCAGGGGTCTCGTCGTCGGCCATCAAGCCTCAATCTCCAGCGTTTGCGGTTTCTGGGCGACATGCGGATGCTCGGGCCCGGCATAGATCTTGAGCTTCGTCAGCTGCTTTCGCGCCAGGCGGTTGCGCGGCATCATGCCTTTGACCGCGAGCCTGATGATCTCCTCCGGGCGTCGCGCCTGCATCTCGGCAAACGTGCGCGAGCGCAGGCCGCCGGGATAGCCGGAGTGCCGGTAGTAGCGCTTGTCGTTGCGCTTATTGCCCGTGACTCGAATCTTCTCCGCGTTCACGACCACCACGAAGTCACCCGTGTCGATGTGCGGCGTGTACTCGGGCTTGCGCTTGCCCCGGAGCATGTCCGCGATCTGCGTGGCGGCACGGCCCAGCGTGAGCCCGTTCGCGTCCACGAGCAGCCAATTGCGCTCGCGGTCGGTCGGCTTCGCTACGTAGGTTCTTGTCGAGGGTGCCATGGGCGTGAAAAATGCCACGCGTGCCGGAGCTCCGGACGCGCGGCGAAGCACGCATCATAGGCGAAGTTGGGCCACTTCGTAATGCGCGAGCGCACATCGCCCTCAGGCGGGCGGATCGTGGTTCGTGTCAAGGACGCAGGAAGCGTGGCGTGCTCTGCACGCGAGCGACCGATGACGCCGATGCGGGCCGCGAGACGTCTGCCTGGGCTACTCCCACTCGATCGTGCCCGGCGGCTTGCTGGTTATGTCCAAGACCACGCGATTGACCTCGCGCAGCTCGTTGATCATGCGGGAGGCGATCGCCTCCAGCAGGTCGTAAGGCAATCGCGCCCAGTCGGCCGTCATTGCGTCGTCGCTGGTGACCGCCCGCAGGACCACGACGTAACCGTAGGTGCGCTCATCGCCTTGGACGCCGACCGTGCGCACGTCGGGCAGCACACAGAAGGACTGCCATAGCTCGCGATAAAGGCCCGCCTTGCGGATCTCCTCCTGCAGTATGTGATCCGCCTCGCGCAACACGTCAAGACGCTCCTTCGTGGCTTCGCCGCCCACGACGCGAATCGCGAGGCCGGGACCAGGGAACGGCTGGCGCCAGACCAGACGCTCGGGCAAGCCAAGCTCGATGCCCACGGCGCGAACCTCATCCTTAAAAAGTGCCCTTAGCGGCTCCACCAGCTCAAACTGCAGGTCCTCGGGCAGTCCGCCTACGTTGTGGTGGGACTTGATCGTCGCTGCCCCCGTACCCCCACCGGACTCGATCACGTCCGAGTAGAGCGTGCCCTGGACCAAGAAGCGAGCGTCCTCACCGCCGCTGACCTGCGCCAGCTTTGCGGCCTCCTCCTCGAACACGCGGATGAACTCCGCGCCGATCGTCTTGCGCTTGGCCTCGGGCTCCGTGACGCCTTTGAGCTTGTCGAGGAAGCGCCGCTCGGCGTCGACCGCAACCAGCGGCACCTTGAAGGTGTCACGAAAGGCGCTTACCACCTGCTCACCCTCGTCCTTGCGCATCAAGCCGTGATCGACGAACACGCACGTCAGCTGATCGCCGATCGCACGGTGGACGAGCAGCGCGGCGACCGAGGAGTCGACCCCGCCCGAGAGCCCGCAGACCACCTGTGCCTCGCCAACCTGCACACGGATCCGACGAATCTGTTCCTCGACGATCGAAGCCGGCGACCAGGTCTGCTCGCAGCCACAGATCTCAGTCAAGAAGCGCGTCAGGATCTCCTGCCCGTATGGCGTGTGCACGACCTCGGGGTGAAACTGGATGCCGTAGATGCCCCGCGCCGTGTCCTCGACCGCGGCCACTGGCGAGGAGCTGGAAGAGGCCAGCGCCGTGAAGCCCGGCGGTGGCTCGAACACCGTGTCGCGGTGGGACATCCAGCACGTCTGCTCGCGTGGCATCTCTCGCAACAGCGTCCCCGGCTCGGAGACGTGCAGGTCCGAGCGGCCAAACTCCCCCACCTCCGCCTGCTCCACGCGCCCGCCAAGCTCATGGACCAGCAGCTGCATGCCGTAGCAGATGCCCATCACCGGAACGCCCAGTTCCAAGAGCTCGCGCTGTAGACGGGGTGCACCCTCGGCGTAGACCGAGGCGGGACCGCCCGAGAGGATGATCCCGCGTGGTTTGCGCTTCGCCACCTCCTCGATCGGGACCGTGTGCGGCAGCATCTCGCTGAACACGCCGCAATCGCGCACCCGGCGTGCGATCAGCTGGCTGTACTGACCGCCGTAGTCGAGCACCACAATCTCTTCCGTGGCCGTCTCGATCGTGCCCGCCGTGTCGGCGACCGCCTGGGGCGACGTGACAGCGGTATCAGTCATCGGCTGACGCGTCAGAGGTGTTCCCGACGAGGCTGGCAAGGACGCAGTGAGCGTGGCACGCGCCAGCACGCGAGCGATCGAGGACGCCGCCAAACGAAGTCGGGGGCGACTCTGAGGTGTCAGTCATTTACGAGGGCGGCTGCCTTCCCGTTCGTGGCGCCCATGCCCACCTGCTGGTCGCGCTGCAGCGCCTTGCCCTCGGTCTGCAGCGAAGGCGCAATCACGACCTCAGCGCGGTTGAACTCTGCCAGGTCCTTGTGCCCGCAGGTTGCCATTGAGGTCCGTAGACCGCCGAACAAGTTGAACGTACCGTCGTTCTCCCTGGCCGGGCCGACCAGGATCTCCTCCAGCGTGCCGTTCTGGTGCGTCGCAACGCGCGCGCCGCGCGGGAGGCTCGGGTGGAATGTCGCCATGCCCCAGTGAAAGCCACGACCCGGCGCCTCATAGGCGCGCGCCAGCGGCGAGCCGATCATCACCGCGTCTGCGCCCAACGCGATCGCCTTAGAGACGTCGCCGCCGTTGCGCATGCCGCCGTCCGCGATCACCTGCGCGTACTCGCCGGTCTCGAGCATGTGCGTCGAGCGCGCGTGCGCGACGTCCGCGATCGCGGTCGCCTGCGGCACGCCGATGCCCAGCACGCCGCGCGTCGTACACGCAGCGCCCGGGCCGACGCCGACCAGCACTCCGGCTGCGCCGGTACGCATCAGGTGCAGGCCCGTGTGGTAGGAGGCACATCCGCCGACCACCACAGGGACATCGAGCGAAGGAATGAACTCCTTCAGGTTCAGTGGCTCAGAGACAGTCGAGACGTGTTCGCCGGAGACCACGGTGCCCTGGATCACCAGCACGTCTAGGCCCGCCTCCATCGCGATCTCGTGGTACTTCAGCACGCGCTGCGGGGTCAGCGAGGCCGCGACGACGACCTTCTGCTCCTTGATTTCAGAGATCCGCTGAGCGATCAGCTCCGGCTTGATCGGCTCGGCATAGATCTCCTGCATCTCGCGCGTGGCCAGGTCCTTGGGCAGCGAGGCGATCCGCTCGAGCTGCTCCTCGGCGTCCTCATATCGCGTGAAGATGCCCTCCAGGTTGAGCACCGCCAGGCCGCCGAGGCCGCCGATCACGCCCGCGGTGCGGGGCGAGACGACGCCGTCCATCGCCGAGGCCAGCATCGGCAGCTCGAACTGGTAGGGGCCCAGCTTCCACGAGATGTCTATGTCGTCAGGGTCGCGTGTGCGCCGTGATGGCACGATCGCAATGTCGTCGAATCCATAAGCCCTACGGGCCTTCTTGCCACGTCCGATCTCTATCTCCATCGCTGAATCCTCGCAGTCGCTTCGGACGAAATGACCCCGCTCGGGGCGGGGCCAGAAGGGGGTCGGCGAGGCGCCTGGATGGTGTTGTCACGGACGTCGGCCAACGGATTTTGAGCATAGCAACGGCCCCTCTTCCCCAGGCCCCTTGGGTATCCTCGTCTTACATGAGCGAGGGAGACGAACATGGGCTCGACCACGAGCTATGACGCACATGCGATCGAGGCCCGCCGGCAGGCTGCCTGGAACGAGCGCGACGCCGCCCGCACGCCACCGCTCCGGGACGATCAGCCGCACCTCTACATAAAGCCCTCGGCGCCGTTCACCTCGGGCAACGTGCACATCGGGCACGTACGCAGCTATTCAATCGGTGATGCGTACGCCCGCTTCCGTCGTGCGCGCGGAGATCAAGTCCTCTTCAATTTTGGATTTGATGCCTTCGGCCTGCCCGCCGAGCTGGGCGCGATCGCTGGTGGCGTGCCTCCCAGCGAGTGGGTAGCCCGTTGTGCCGAGCACATGACAGGGCAGCTGCAGCGACTGGGCTTCTCCTTCGACTGGGAGCGCTCATTCCTCAGCTCGGACCCGATCATGTATCGCTGGTCGCAGTGGCTGTTCTTGACGCTGCTGGAGGCCGGACTTGTTTATCGCGGCACGGGCAACGTCGACTGGTGCGACACCTGCCAAACGACGCTCGCCACGATCCAGGTCGAGGATGGGCTGTGCTGGCGCTGCCACAACCCCGTGCGGCTGATCGAGCGCCCGGCCTGGTACCTACGGATCAGCGCCTATGTGCCTGAGAACGACCGTCGCCTGGACGAGCTGGCAGACTCAGGCCGCTGGGACGAGGTGGCACTGGCAAGCCAGCGCTTCGTGCTGGGCCGCGTTGACGGCGTGGAGGTCGAGTTGACCGGAAGCGAGGACGCGACGCTGAATGTCTTCACCCCGCACACCGAGGCCCTAGCGCAGGCGCGTTTCGTCCTGATCTCGCCAAAGCATCCGGAGATCGACGCGTGGGCCGCGGACCCGGCTGTACGCGAGCAGCTTGAGGAGCTGCGCTCGGGCGGCCTTGAGCGCAGCTCGCGCGATGCGGCAGCGATCGCGCTGATCGACACGGGCCGCACGCTGCCAGCGCCCGGCGGGGGAGCACAGCTGCCGGTGCTGATCTCGCCAGGCGTGGACGGGCGTTTCGGCACGACCGCTGTGTTCGGGATGCCAGGGGCGGACCGGACCGACGCGGTGATCGCGGCTCGAGTTCCGGGTCTGGCCCCCTGGGAGGAGGCGGGCAACGGCGCCTCAGACGAGACCTCGACTTCGGACGCGCGCCTAAGCAGCGCCTCGATCCCAGCGCACCCGGCGGTCCGCTACAAGGCGGATGACTTCTCGATCTCGCGCCAGCGCTCCTGGGGCACGCCGATCCCGATCGTCTACTGCGAGGAGCACGGGGCGGTGCCGCTCGCCAAGGAGCAGCTGCCGGTGCTCCTGCCGCTGGACATCACACCCACCGGCGCGGGCAACCCGCTGGCGGAGATGCGCGAGTGGGTGGAGACGACCTGTCCTCTGTGCGGCGGCCCTGCCGAGCGCGAGACCGACACGCTCGACTGCCACTTCGACGCGCTTTGGCTGTGGGTGCCGGCTTGTGTGCCGCCGGAGTCGCGCGAGGATTCGCTCGAGGAGATCCTGGCGCTCCCGGACCTGCGCCACTGGCTGCCCTCCGAGCGTGTAGTCGCGGGCTCGGATAGTGGCAACTTCGTGTTCGACCAGCGCATCGTAACCAAGGCGCTACGCGACATCGGGCCGCTGTCGTTTCTTGCCGCTGGCGAGTGCTTCGCGGGCTGCCTGTTTCACGAGATGGTCATTAGCGACGGGCGCAAGATGAGCAAGCATCTGGGCAATGTGGTCGACCCCGACGCGCTGGTGGAGCGATATGGCGCGGACACGGTGAGACTGGCTGTGCTTTACGCGGCGCGCCCGCAGAAGACGCTGAACTGGAATGACTCCTCGGTGCTGCGAGCGAATCGCTTCCTCACGCAGGTGTGGGACTTTACGCAGTCGCGCTTGGCGGTCGCACAAGCGCTAGCCGCCACTGATGGAGAGCGTGCAGACGTGGAGGACGGGCCGGCCGCAGCCGACGGCAACGACGAGGGCATCAGAGACACGACTGAGCACCTGCGTTTGAAACTGTCGCAGTGGTGTGAGAAGGGCGTGGAGAAGATCACCGAGGACATGGAGGACCTTGAGATGCACAGCGCGGTACGCAACGTGATGCGGCTATTTGATCGCATCAAGGACTATGAGAAGCGCGTACTCCAACGCCAGGAGGCGCTCGGACGCGCCGACAGCGAGGCGCTGCTTCAGGCGCTGTCGCTGCTGGCACAGCTGCTGGGACCGTTCGCGCCACACGTCGCCGAGGAGCTATGGGTCGCACTAGGTCATGACGAGAGCGCTGTTCAAACGCCGTGGCCAGGCGTATCTTTCCAAGAGGTAGCCGCATGAGCCCGCAAACGATCGAGAGCCCCACGGGATCGAGACAACGGACGCGCTCGTGCGCGACCGGCCTCGTTTGTCATCGCTGCGAGAACAGTTATCCGCTGGAGTCGACCGTGTTTGCGTGCCCGGACTGCGGCAAGGGCCTGGACGTCGTCTACGACTACGAGCTGGCGGCCGGCCACTTCCGCGACTTCCCTAGTTCCGAGCGCCCACACAACGTGTGGCACTTCGAGGAGCTGCTGCCGATCGTCAACGCGCGCGCGCAGGCCCGCGTCGGTCAGCACTCCGGCTACACACCGCTGATCCGCGCGGACCGACTGGGCGCCGAGCTGGGCATCGGCAACCTGTTCCTCAAGGACGATTCCAGCAACCGCCCAAGCCTTTCCTATAAGGACCGTGTGGTCTCGATGTCAGTCGGGAGGCTGCTCGAGCGCGGCAAGACGGAGATCGGCTGCGTCTCCACGGGCAACGTTGGCACCGCGGTCGCGTCGCTCGCGGCCAAGGCGGGGGTCGACGCATTCATTTTCTACCCCAATCGCCTTGAGGAGATGAAGGCCCGCGTCTGCATGGCGCTCGGAGCGAAGGTGGTCCAGGTCGAAGGCAACTACGACGAAGCCAACCGCCGCTGCCGCGAAGTCGCGGAAGCGACCGGCATGGATTTCGCGAACATCACGCTGCGTCCGTTCTACGCGGAGGGCGCGAAGACAGCGGCGTTCGAGATTGTGGAGCAGCTGGATTGGGAGTCACCCGACCACATCGTCAGCCCGGCCGCGGGCGGCACGCTGTCCTCACGCATGCACAAGGGGCTGATCGAGCTGGATCTGCTCGGGCTGGCAGAGACGACCAAGACAGCGATCCACATCGCGCAGCCGAGCGGCTGTAACCCGATTGCCTCGGCGATCCTCGCCGAGGAGGCGGAGGTGCATCCGGTGATGCCGGAGACCGCGGCCCATTCGCTTGCGATAGGCGCGCCGGGCGATGGATACTTGGTAATCGACGCGGTCCACAAACGCGGCGGCACCGCGGCCTTCGCCTCAGATCCCGAGATCTTCGCTGGCATCGACCTGCTGGCGGCTACCGAGGGGCTCTTGACGGAGCCCGCAGGCGGCACAACGATCGCGGTGCTCGAGAAGCTCGCGGCAGCGGGGCGCTTCGCGCCCGGCGACACGGTTGTGGCGTTGATCACGGGCAACGGGCTGAAGACACTGGACGAGCACCCGCCAAAGCAATGGCCGGACAAGATCGACTGCGAGCTCGACGCGATGCGCACGGCACTAGAGGAGCTCAAGCGCACGCCCACGCTGATGCAGACAGCGCACGAGCAGTTGCAGCTTTAGTCACAGCCCCACCACCCAGAGCACGCCATGCCGCGTAGTTGGAGCTCTCAGCCGCGGCGCAGCAGACGTCCGATCGCGGCCATCATCTCCTCGGTGCGCTGCTCGCGCTGATCGTCCTCGCCGCCGATCACGCACACACGCGCGTGGTCGTCGAGCAACCCCAAAGCAACCTTGTCGAGCGCAGCCTCGATAGCCGCGATCTGGGTCAGTACGTCAATGCAGTAGCGATCCTCGGCCACCATCTTTGAGACGCCGCGCACCTGGCCCTCGATCCGCGCCAGGCGCTTCTGCAATTCGTCCTTGCTGGCGGCATAGCCGCGGGTCGCGGTCATTCCTTCAGGATACCCCTAGGGGGAATGCGAGCAGAGCGGAGCGCGAGTTGCATCGATTCGTTCAGGCGTGCGGGCTGGGAGTTGAGAGACGGTTGAGCGGGTACAGTGGCCCCATGAGCACAGAGATGCCATCGGACCCACTGCTCGACCTCAACGAGCGCCGCCGCAAAGAGCGCGAGGCCGTGGAGGAGGCCGGCGGCGGGCAGTCTGAGGGCTTTGAGCTAGCGGAGCAGGAACTTATCGAACACACCTCGCATGGCGATGAGCACGCGCCCGCGAAGATCTCCCAGGACGCCTACGGCGAGGGCGCGCAAGACCCGGCCGACGCTTCCTACGGCGAGGCAGACCAAGAGTCCCTGAGCGACTGAGCCGTCACGAGCGATCGCTCGTGACCACCTCGACACCACACGGGACGGCAGCTTCAGGCTGGCTGGACGGGCAACGTGTAGAGCAGCCAGGGCTCGCGAACGCCACCCAGGCGCTCATACACCGCCTGCGCACGCAGGTTCTCGGGGCCGGTCTGCCACTCCAGGCGCACGGCCCCGCGCTGTCCGCAGGTCTCCCGACAGGCTTCCACAAGCAGGTCGGCGATTCCCAAACCGCGAGCTTCGGGAGCAACGTAGAGGTCGTTCATGATCCCGATCCTTCCCCCCTCGGTGGTGTCCCAGCTCCAGAACACCGTGGCGAAGCCGACTGCTCGCGAACGTTCGTCGCGAGCGAGCAGCTGGACGCCCTCTGACTTCGGATCTGCCAGCAGTGCACACGAGAGCTCCAGCAGGGCCTCGTCACTCGGCCGCGCGGCGTAGAAGTCGCAATAGGCGCGCATTAAGGCCAGCAGCTCGCCCAGATCCTCCGAGGTCACCGCTGAGATCGAGTAAGCAGCGGGGGACGACATGGCGGCGATGCTAGAGGCTCGGCGAACGGCAAGAAGCGCTCGGAGTCTGCTCGAATGCAACGGGATCTCCGCGTACTACTAGCGACGCCTTCGGATAGGTCGATTAGGAGCTACGACGCCGATCACCGCGTCAATGGCGACTGCTTCTTGTCGAGCCTGCGGCGTCCCCTGAACCCGCTCGCTGAGGGCGACTACAAAGTTGCGCAACTCCTCGTCATCGGGGCCACTCGGCACCACCCCTAGCCCGAGCCTGCCAGCGCCTTTGTCAGCCCTGGCACGAACGCCGAGGGCATAGCGTGACCGCAGCACTCGAAGCACCAACAGAGGAAACTCGTCGCTCTCAAGCGATAGCTCACTCTCCTCGGGCGGCGGCGTGATCCCAACCTTGTCGAGCAACGCACGAACCACGTCGATCACCAACAAGCTCGAGCGATACGCCTCCGCGCGAGTCACCGCTCCCGTCACAGTCAGCGTTGAGAGCTGTTCGGCGGCTAGCGACATCATGGCCAGCAGACCGACCCTAAGGTGCGGCAAGACGCTGCGTGGGACGAGAATCGGCTCAGCCATTCAGTTCGCCCGATCCGTGCGAGCCGTGTGCGACCCCGCCGGCGAGCTTGGCGCCGAGCCGCACGCCCAGACCGAAGGCAGCAACGCTTCGACTAACTCCAATGTCGCTGCGCGTGCCACGGTCTCCTGCAGCGCGCTCCAAAACGCCATCTCGAGGGCGCGAATCTCTAGCTGGTCTCTGTTGGAGACGACGCGAAGGGTGCTGTTCTCGAGCGTGAGCCGCTCAATCTCAATACAGGCGCCCGGACGACTGGCGTCGATCGCGCGTCCCACCCGGTCCGCGGCTTGGCTGTCGCGAGCTCCACTCGCAGGACGCACCTCGGGCCACCAGATCCTTCCTTCGCGACCGTCGAGCGTAAGGCGGGTCCCGCCAAGCCTCGCGACGCGGCGGAACAGGCGATCGTTGACGACGAGATAGATGTCGATCCTCGGGTCCACCGCCTCTCGTATTTGAGTTGCGAGCCACCTAGGGTCATAGTCCTCCTCGCCGGCGAGGGCGAGAGCCGGATAGTCGCGCGACTTCTGCTCAATCTCCGCAACGAGCCTCCGCAGGTCCCATCGAGACCGCGTGACGATCCACTCGGCTGCGGGATCAGCTCGCCAAGTGAGACTCATCCCGCCCCGCGCGACCTGGAGGGCGTTACCGAACACCGTCCTGGGCGATAGAGGCCGCTAAGTGCACATCCGGACGGACGATCGGCGCGCAGCGCGACTGCGTTCGGGCGCAAGACGTCGGATCGGGCCGGGCGCACTCGCCGCCGCCCGGCCCCCGACCCCACTCCCAGGCACATGCCCGGCTCCTGTGCCTGATCTCGCCAGCCCTTGCTCCGCGTCGCGCGCACGCCAACCACCGTCGCACGCTTTCCCCGCAGAAATAACGCAGTTCTTGAGGGCTCTAGAACTGGAGTACCTGCAGAATGCTCGAATTGGCGACCGCGAGTGGGTCCAGCCGAAGAAACGAGCGAGTAGGATGCTTCGCGTGTTGCGGCTTTTGGAGAGGAGCCTCGCCACGGGGCTAAGTGGGCGAGCAGCGACTGCTGCCGTGGTGGGCCTTGCGGCAGTCGGCGCGAGCGCCGGAGCCGCGCCCGCGACCGTCCCCCGCTCCAAACGTCTCACGGTCACCGCCCACCTCCACTGTCGGCCTGGGCCACTGTGCTTGGGGTCGAATCATCCGACGAACGTTTACCAAGTTAAGAACCCAGCGACTCGACCCATAGAAAAACCCCGCCGGAGCGGGGCTTTTCCTTAGCCGATCGATAAGCCGGATCCTGTCGTTGAGCAGCCATCCATCTAAGCGGCCTACCTGGACCTTGGCGGGCTACCTGCAAGTGGTCCCGTTTGGCCTTGCATCGAGTGGGGTTTGCCCAGCCGCCGCGTCACCGCGGCGCTGGTGCGCTCTTACCGCACCATTTCACCCTTGCCTGTGAGCCGTTCACGTGGGACGGCCCCATCGGCGGTTTGTTTCTGTGGCACTTTCCCGCGGGTTTCCCCGGGTCAATCGCTCGACCACCCTGCCCTGTGATGTCCGGACTTTCCTCGAAGGCTTACGCCTCCGCGGCTGCCTGATCGGCTAGGCCAAGGTACCGCTTACATGCAGCGCTGTGAAGGCCGGCAACGCGGCGGGCGCAACCGCAACCTCGAGCGATAGTAGGTGGCTGCGGCTCAAACGCTTCTAAGCAGCCCAACCACGCGGCCGAGCACCGTGACCTCTTTGCTGCGGATCGGCTCCATCGTGTCGTTCTCGGGCTGAAGACGAATGTGATCTGACTCGCGAAAGAAGCGCTTAACCGTCGCCTCCTCGCCCAGCAGCGCCACAACCACATCACCATCGCGTGCGGTGTCCTGCGGGCGTACGACCACGAAGTCGCCCTCAATAATTCCGGCTTCCTTCATCGAGTCGCCGCGGATGCGCAGCAGGTACTCGCCTTCGCCTCCGCCCGCAATCTCGGGCACCGATACATAGTCCTCAACGTTCTCCTCCGCCAGCATCGGTTGCCCCGCGGCGACCGCGCCCAGCAGCGGCAGGCCGTCGGAGCGCACGATCCCGCGCATCGTCTCCACTGCGCTACCCATTGCGCGGTCGAGCAACTCAATCGCGCGTGGCTTGGATGGATCCCGGCGCAACAGACCCAGTTTCTCGAGGTTCGCCAGGTGCGCATGCACGGTCGAGGAGGAAGCCAGGCCGACCGCTTTGCCGATGTCGCGCACCGTCGGCGGGTAGCCGTACTTCGCCGAGTACTTGCGGATGAAGTCGAAGATCTCTTGTTGGCGCTTGGTTAGATCCATTTCTGCTCGACTCCCTGTTCGGGTGGACGATGTCGTTGGACGAACACTTGTTCGCACTGTAGCGGCGGCCGTGGACGGATGCAAGGCACGGTGGATGGGCGTGCAAGAGCGGGAAGGATCGCGGCTGTGCCCAAGCGAGACGCCGCCACCGATCGGCACTAGTCTCGGGGCGTCTTTCGGGGTTATACTCGCGCGCTCTGCGCTCGTGGCGGAATTGGTAGACGCGCAAGGTTGAGGGCCTTGTGGGCTTTACGGCCCGTGATGGTTCGAGTCCATTCGAGCGCATGCGAAAAGCCCTGCATAGCGGGGCTTTTCCGCGTTAAGGGCGCTTCTATCGCAGCTCGCTATTAGACTCCGTACAGTTGCCATTGGCAACTCCGTACAATTTTCCGTACATCGCCGACGCGTTCGGCGAGGAGGAAGGAGCCATGAGCTACAGGCTCGCGAGAGGACGATACGAAGTGCGCTGGCGCGACGGTTCGGGTCGCCATCGCTCCAAGCGTTTTCGCAGCGAGGAAGCGGCCAAGGAGTTCGACGACTCGATCCACGATCACGATGTCGTCGAGCGAAGCAAAGGCGCTCGACGCCGCGGGCAGCAGGGCGGCGTCTACCCCTATGAGACTTCGTCTGGCACGAAGTGGCGCTACGTGGCGCGTCGCTCGGATGGCAGCCTCACAAGCAAGCGCGGGTTCTCGAGCGAGACGGCGGCGCGCAACGCTCGCCGACGGATCATCGAGAAGAAGGAGCGCGGCGAGCTCGTCCACAGCACGGAAACCTTCGGGTCGTTCTTCCCGCGCTGGCTGAAGCAGCGCAAGCCCTATCTAAGCGAGGGGACGTGGAGTGCGTATGAGCGGGACGGTCGCCTGCGATTGTCGCCGGCGTTGGAGTCGACCAGGCTAAGCAGAATGGAGGTCGAGCACGTCCGCGCCATCGTCGACGAGCTGGCCGAGGCAATGGAAGCCGGCGAGATTGCCGCCAAGACGATCAACAACACGCTCGGGACGCTGGTGGTCGCCCTCAACGCGGCGGTCAAGGATCGGCTGATGGTCGTCAACCCGGCGCTGCAGGTGCCGCGGCTGCCGCCGAGCAACCTCGAGCGCGAGTACCTGCGTCTGCACGAGATCCCGGTCTACCTCGACTCTTGCTCTGAGCTGTACCGCCCTGTGGCTGAGGTGCAGATCGGTGCGGGCCTGCGTATCTCCGAAACACTGGCTCTGCGGAAAATGGATCTCGAGCTGAGCGAGAGCGGCGGGCTGATCGTCGTCTACGCGACGAAGTCTCGAAGGATGCGTTCGGTCGAGGTGGGGCGCGGTCTCGCGCTTGTGCTTAAGAACCAGCTCGCCCTCCGCGCGAAGATGGACGACGGCGACGATCCCGAGGCCCTCGTCTTCGTCATGCCGATCCGGACACGCAAGAACGAGCTCGGACGGTGGGACGGCAGAGGAAGCGGTGGCCCGATGGATCGCACGACGATCTCGCGTGACTGGCACAAGGCGGCGCTGCAGGACGCGGCGCTTCGCGACATGCCGCTGCACGCGCTTCGCCACACAGCTGCCGCCGCGTGGCTGGCCGCGGGCAACTCGCTGATGTACGTCCAGCGCCAACTCGGGCACGCCGATATCAGGACGACCGAGCGCTACTACGGACACCTCGAGCGCAACGTGCTGGCGGCGGGAGCGACCGCGACCGAAGAAGCGATCGCGCGCGCCGCTCCCGCAGCGGCGTAAGGACTTGAGCTTGCCTTATCGGCGGGCGTGCCGACTGGTGCGCCCAGGCTGGGAGAGCCCGAGACCGATGAGGTTCGCAAACCGTCCGATTGCGATTCGCAGCCAGGCTCCGGCACGGTGTTATCGGCTGGGGCGTGCGCGGCTTGCGATTATCCGCGTGTCACTGACTGAGCCAGCCAACCTGGCTTCTCGTGCCACCTTGGGGTTGTTGCTGATGTGGAGCCTGAGGGCACTCACCACGCCCTCTAGCTCGCTGTCAACTGTCGCCTGATCAGAGCGACCTTCGATCGCGTGCGTCTCGGCACGCGCTACCTTGATGGCCAGTTGCGCATTGAGAGCGCGGTAGACGAGCAGCGGATGGTCGTCATCGGACAACTGCATCGCGGCTGGCGTAGGCGACGCAGACAGCCCGATCTTGTCGAGCACCTTCTTCGTGGCGATCAGCGTCCAGAACGTCGCCTCGTAAGCACTCTCGGCATGAATCTCGCTCGCCGCGAAGTCGAGCTCTGCGAGACGTTCGGCTGCGAAGCGTTGCTCTTGGAGCATACCACTACGGAGGTGGCCGGCGAGGCTCGGCGTTAGCGACAGGAGGGCCCTGCTGTGACGCGGCTCGGATGCGGGGCGGGGTCTGCGCTTGGACGGTTGCCCACTCATTGGGGAAGACATGCGCATGGCGTCCATTCTGAGCGCGGTCGGGGTAGCCAGGGGCGCTCCGGACCGACGACTGCGAGCCCGGAGCGCCCGCAGGCACTGGCCGATAGCACGCGTCCCCCATGCCCTCTCCTGCCGACGCGCCGTGGGGTAGCGCTGCCGATCTGACAGGGAGCGGTGGCCATCAGGAGCGATCTTGGCGAACCGTCCGCACGCGAACAAGCCAGAGGGCTGAAGGTTCTACCTTATGCCTGAGAGTGGGAGACAGAGAACGATCAGGGTGGACGCTTCCAATAGTCTGTAAGACATGAAGCCGCGCCCGAGCGAGTACGGACGGTTTCAACCGCCGCAGTCGACGGTCCAATGGGCCTTGCTCGGAGTAGTCATCGAGCGGCCGAGCTACGTCTATGAGCTAGCGACGCGACTCGAGCGCGCATACGGTGGTGAGGTGCGTCTGAGCAGCACCTCTTACGCCTACAAGGCACTGGAAGCACTTAAGGAACGCGGCCTCGTCGAAGTAGTGCCCGGCTCGGGCAGCGATCGTCAACCTAAGCCCGTCTATCAGGCGA
This sequence comes from uncultured Solirubrobacteraceae bacterium, assembly GCA_963697725.1. Lineage (GTDB taxonomy): Bacteria > Actinomycetota > Thermoleophilia > Solirubrobacterales > Solirubrobacteraceae > Palsa-744. Next base: position 1,238,956 of record OY969096.1, on the reverse strand, counting down.
CCTCAGCGGGGGTCGCGGCCTTTCAGGAGCAGCTGGTTTCCGAAGTAGGCGAGGAGCGGCGGCGCTCGCGGGTATCGGCACGAAAGCTCGCCGTTTTCGCGCGCGAGCCCGAGGTTGCCCTTGCATTGATCAGCAGGATGCGAGAGGCATGCCTAAAGGAGGCGGTACGAGCCTCCTCGCCGTCATTTCCGGGTCCGGATAAGTTGGACACGACGAGCAGCCTCGGGGCGCGCCTCGCCGCTGAGGAAGGCCGACTCGCCCTCGATGCGAAGCTCGTCTGGCTCGACTATGCCGCCAGAGAGCTGCAGGCTCAAATGGAGCGCCGAACACCCGGCATATGAGCCTCCTGGCGCTCGAACAAGTAGGCAGGCGCTCAGGGGACGGAGCCCAAAGCCGAATCGCGCTCCGCGACGTCTCGTTCGAGATCGAACCGGGTCAGCTCGTGGCCGTGTGGGGACGTCGGCGCTCCGGTCGCTCAACGCTGCTGCGAGTCGCGGCTGGGATCGAGCGGCCGGACACCGGCTCTGTACGCCTCGAGGGTCAAGACATCTACGAGCTCGCGACGCGCGGCCTTGAGGACATTGCGTATTGCCGAACGTCTTTTCGACCCTCAGAAGGTCGGCTCATCTTGGATCACATGCTCCTTGGACAACTCTCGCGCGGGGTCGGGTCTGCGACGGCACGTGAGCGCGCCAGCGAGGCGCTCCGGCGTGTTGGGGCCGAGCGTCTGATCGCGCTGCGGCCCGGCGATCTTGACCCTGCCGAGCGGGTGCGTGTCGCGATTGCCCGCGCGCTCGTGCGCGGCCCGCAAGTGCTCGTGATCGACGAGCCGACCCTAGGGATCGACTTGCTCGCTCGTGACGGAATCCTCGCGCTGCTGCGGTCGATCGCGGATGACGGGACAGCCGTTCTAACGAGCACCGCCGATACAGCTGGCCTGGAGAACGCCGACCGAGCGCTCACTTTGAGTGACGGCGAACTGAACGGCTCGGTGGTCCCAGACCCGGCGGCAGTCATCCCGCTACGTAGAGCAAGCGGACAATAGCCCGAGCATGAGGGGATCTGGGCGGGCACACGAGACCTAACCGAGATGGGAGCGCTTGAGCTAGAGGGAGTGGTCAAGCATTACGTCGGGTCCGGTGAGAAGGTGCGGGCCATCGACGGCGTGAGCCTGCGCGTCGAGCCAGGCGAAATGGTCGCGATCACGGGACCAAGCGGATCTGGCAAGAGCACCTTGCTGCTGTTGATAGGTGGCCTGATCGCGCCCGATGCAGGGGTCGTGCGCTTCAACGGGCGCGATCTCTCGCAGATGACCGAGGATGGACGCTCGGAATACCTACAGCAGGACGTCGGTTTCGTCTATCAGAGCTTCCCACTGCGACCGCGCGTCAAAGCCGTGGAGAACGCGGCATTCAAGCTGATGCTTGCCGGCGTCGGTATGCGCGAGGCGCAAGCTCGTGCGATCCCGTGGCTTGAGCGAGTCGGGCTCGGTGATCGTCTTGGGCATACCCCAGAGCAGCTCTCCGGCGGCGAGCGTCAGCGAGTCGCGATTGCCCGGGCGCTCGCCGGCGAGCCGAGGCTCATACTCGCCGATGAGCCGACCGGGAATCTTGACAGCGCCCGGAGCCGGGAAGTTATGGGACTACTGCGCGCGGTCGCCCACGAACGGGAGGCGCTGGTCCTGCTGGTCACGCACGACGTCGAGGCCGCCGGGATGGCCGACCGAATATGCACGTTGCGTGACGGCCGACTCGACAGCGCGCCATCGCTTCTCAACGATGAAGGGGGCACACCACTGCCCGTGCGTGAGGCGGGCTAGGTGTCGGCACGAGCGCGAGGTGGAGCGTGAGGCGGGTCTTGCGCCCATATGCTCTGCTCTACCTGTACCGGGCGCATTTGCGGACGAACGCTGCGCAGGAGCTACTCGCAGGCTTCGGCGTCGCAGTTGCCGTGGCGCTGCTCTTCGCCACGCTTGTTGCGAGCGCGAGCATCGCGGGTTCATCGGAGGAGGTCATACGTGCCGTGATCGGCCCCGCCGATCTTCAAGTCCGAGCAAGGGCCGGCAGTGGCTTTGACGAAGGCCTAGTAAGGAAGATCAAACGCCTCCCAGGCGTCGAGCAAGCGGCGCCACTACTCGAGCAGACCGCGACGATCGAGGGACGGGATGGCCGCAGCACGACGGTCGATATTGCTGGAACCGATCCGACGTTGGCGATTCTGAATGGGCTCGCCCGCTCGCTGCCCATCTCGGCGCTGACGCCCGGCAGTATCGGTCTGAGCAGGACGACGGCGCGCGAGCTCGGTATCGGCGACAAAGCGAGCCGCGGCCAGATGGTGAGCGTGATCCTGCGGGGGGCGCGAGTACGGCTCAGGGTTTCCGCCGTTCTCGGGCCTGAAGCCTTTGGCGCGCTGTCGCGCGCCCGTGTAGCGGTAATGCCGGCGCGGGAGCTTCAGCAGCTCGCGGGTCTGCCCAAACGTGTGTCGCGGGTACTTGTTCAGTCAGAGCCGGGTGCGCAGAGAATCGTGCGCGGCGAGCTGGTGCGGCTAGTGGGCGGCGGGCTGATCGTGGCGAGAGCAGATCAGGATGAGCAACTGTTGCGTCAGACTTTGGCGCCGAGCAATCAGGCAAGCGCCTTGTTCGCGGCGATAAGTGCGCTCCTGGGATTCCTCTTTGCCTTCAATGCCATGCTCTTGACGGTCCCGGAGAGACGACGGCTGATCGGGAGTCTGCGCATCGAGGGCGTGCGTCGCTCAGCGATCATGCAGATGGCGGTCTTCCAGGCTCTCTGCCTCGGCGTACTTGCGTCGGCTGTCGGTGTCGCGGTGGGATACGGCTTGTCGACCAGCGTATTCCACCAGTCACCGGGCTATCTCGCACAGGCATTCACGCTCGGGACGGGCACCGTTGTTGGCGTGACACCGATCGCCTTCGCGTTCGTTGGCGGCATCCTGGCGACCTTGCTCGCCTCGCTCCTACCGCTGCTTGACCTGCGAGCAGGGCGTGCCTTCGACGCGGCCCACGAGGACACCGGCGTGACGGGCAACGTGCTGGAGCGCGACGCTCAGCATTGGCTCTCCGCGTTGGCGATAGGTCTACTGCTCGCCGCCACACTGTTGTTCTGGCTGGCGCCATCAGAGGCGATCGTCGCGTGCGTGCTGCTGGCGCTGGCGACGATCTCTGCCGTCCCAGTCGTGCTGGCGGGCGTAATGCGCATCGCGCAGGGACTCGCAGCCCGTCGCGAGGGGATGACCCTCCTCCCATTGGCCCTCTCGTCCTTGCGGGCGACCACACTACGCTCGCTCGCGCTTGCGGCGACCGGTGCGCTCGCGCTATTCGGCAGCATCGCGCTGGGAGGATCGCGAACTGACCTGCTGCGCGGCATCGGGCAGTACACGTCGCATTACGTGGCGGGGGCCGACATATGGCTCGTCAACCCGCACGACAACCAGGCAATCAACGAAGTCAACGCCGATCACTACGCGGCCAAGGTCGCACGCGTTCGTGGCGTCAGCGCCGTGCATGCCTTCCAGGGAAGCTTCCTCGACATCGGCAATCGCCGGGTGTGGATCATCGCTTGGCCGGGGTCGGTGCGAGCTGGACTCCTCGACAATCAGGTGGTGCGCGGCAACGCTACAGACGCCGCACAGAGACTCCGCGGGTCCGGTTGGGTGGCGGTTTCGGAGCAGATTGCCTCAAGCGCAGGCGCTCACGTTGATGGCTTGCTACGAATCCCGACGCCGAGCGGGAGCCAGACCCTGCGAATCGCCGCGACAACGACCAACTTTGGATGGAGTCCGGGCGCCATCGTCATCAACAGCGCCGATTACAGCCGACTGTGGCGATCCAGCGCGCCGACCGCGCTTGGGATCGACTTGGCGAGGGGCGCCAGTGCGCATGAGGTGAGCAGCGCGATCAAGACGACGCTCGGGCGCTCAAGTGGCCTCGAAGTGCTCAGCGCAGGGGAGCGCGCCGCGAGTATCAACGGCTCGGCGAGCGAAGGGCTCGGCCAGCTCGGGGACATCGCGACGCTGCTGTTGCTCGCAGCGATCCTCGCGATGCTCGCTGCGTTGGGGTCAAGCATTTGGCAGCGGCGGGTCTCACTGGCAGCGATGCGATTGGAGGGCACCAAACCTTCACGCTTGCGCCGGCTCCTGCTCGTAGAAACTCTGTTGATGCTCACGGCCGGATGCCTTACAGGCGCTGTTGCAGGCGTCTACGGCGAGTTCGTGATCGACGGCTATCTTCGGCACGTGACAGGTTTCCCTGTGGCCGCGGGGGCGATCGGGCGACGGCCACTTGAAATCTTCCTACTCGTGATTGTCTCGGTGCTGCTGATCGCCGTCCTGCCTGGATGGGCGGCTTCGCGTGTACCGCCGGGCTTGGCGCTGGAGGAGTAGAACGGGACGCGCCGTTGCATTCCGCAGCCAACGAGCGGCGCAGCGCGGCCCACATGCGCGGCAGATGCCGCGAGCCTTGAGCGAGAGAGCCCTCGCGATCCGAACGGGCGTTGCGCTGCTCGTGGCAAATCTCCGCTATTGGAGATACGTCGCCCCGGAGGTTCGCCGAGAACTAAAGCGCTGGTCCGGCCGCGCTGCAGAGATCGGTGATCGGCATCTGCGAGAGCTCGCGATCGAGAAGCTCCAGGCCGAGCACTTCAACGCCGAGGTGGCGGCGACCCTCGCCACGCTGGCTCCCGAGGCACACCGCAGCCGCACTATCGAGGCGATTGTGGCATTCGAGGTGCTCTACGACTACTTGGACGGGTTGACCGAGGAGCCGTCTGCCGATGACCCCCTGGAAAGCGGGTGGCGCTTGTATCGCGGCTTCACAGCGGTCTTCGACGGCGCTACCCCTGATCAACCCGCGACCGAGCGGTTCGCGCGCGATGACGGCGGATACCTGGATGAGTTGTCCGCCACCGTAGGCGAGGCAATAGCTTCGCTTCCGGGCAAGTGCGTCGTGGACCGCGCCGGCAGGCGCTCCGCCGAGCGCTGTGCCGTCAGCCAGGTGCGGGTTCACGCTGCCGGGCAGGTGGGCCTTGCGCAGCTCGAGCGGTGGGCACACGGCGACGTGGAGGTAGGCGGAGCGATGGAATGGCGAGAGCACATCGCAGGCTCTGTGGCGTCGGTCTTGGCCGTCCACGCGCTGATCGCTGCCGGCGCGGATGACTCGATCACGGAGGAGCAGGCCGAAGCTATCGGCTCTGCCTATCTGTCAATCAGTGCCATGAGCACGATGCTCGACAGCCTGATCGACTACGAGCGAGATGTGGCGTCGGGTGATCCGTGGCTTGTTCGTCTGTATGGAGGCGACGTAGACCTGCTCGGAGACAGACTGGTTGAGGTTGCGAGAGAGGCAGTTGCGCGTACCCGGCTCCTGCCCAACGATGCGCACCACATGATGACGCTGATGGGAGTTGTCGCCTACTACACATCTGCGGCCGAGGCCCGCAGTGAGTTGGCCCGTCCGGTCGTGGCGCGGCTACACCGTGAGCTCAGGCCGAGCATCCTACCGACGCTCGCCGTCATGCGAGTGTGGCGGCTTGCCAAGCGAGTCCGTCGAGTGGTTCGCAGGGTAACGAGGTCAACCCAGTGAGCAACGGCGCCCACGATCCAAGCGGATCTCCGTTGCATGTTGCCGTCATCGCCGACGGTAACGGTCGCTGGGCTCACGCACGTGAGCTGGCGCCCACCGCGGGTCACGAAGCCGGCGCGGACACGCTCAGGGAGCGAGTTGCGGACGCCGCTGAGTTCGGCGTGCGCGAGCTCACGGTCTACTCGTTCTCCACTGAGAACTGGTCGCGGCCCGCGGCGGAGGTTGCGGGGCTGATCGAGATGCTCGCGTTTCGGATCGCAAAGGAGACGCCCGAGCTGCACGAGCAGGGCGTGAAGATGCGGTTCATCGGGCAACGTGACGGCGTACCGCAGGCGCTGACCACGCTGATGCGCTGGGCCGAAGGGCTGACATCGGGCAATCGACGGCTCTCGCTATTTGTCGCGTTCAACTACGGCGCGCGGTCAGAGATCGTCGACGCCGCGGCGAGGTTCACCGGAGGTACCGAGGCTGAGTTCCGCGCGTGCCTTTGTGCCCCCGACCTGCACGATCCGGATCTTGTGATCCGCACCGGAGGCGAGAGGCGCCTGTCGAACTTTCTGCTCTGGCAGGCGGCGTACGCCGAGCTCGTGTTTCGGGAGGAGTTGTGGCCGGACTTCTCCCGCGATGCGTTTGCGGACTGCCTTGATGCGTTCCGGGCTCGAAGGAGGCGATTCGGTGGGCGTTGAAGCCGCGTCATGCGCGTTGAGCAGGCGATATCATTTAGTCGAATCGTTTGACACGATCAGTGAGACATACGCAGCTTCGACGGGCGGGCCTGGGGTTTCGCGCGATCTTGCTCGGGACGCTGGCCGCGGCGATGGTGGTAGCCCCAAGCGTCTGGGCCAGCGGACCAGCGGCACGAGTGTCACGGACACTGAACGCAACCGATACGGGGCACCTCAAATACAACGCGAGGGAAAGCGAAGGCACGACGCTCGTCGAGGAAGGCGCAGCTACCGGCAAGCTCCCGGGGAGGATGCGCGCTCGGCTGAAGGTCGAAGGCACGTTCAGCGGGAGCTTCGTGCTATCCACGGCCGGCGGAACGATCAAGGGTCACGGAACGGCGACCCCGAACGGGAGCGGTCGCTACGAAAGCTTTCGCGGATCGCTCGTGGTCAGCGGAGGCACGGGACGCTACGTACATGCCCACGGCAGGGCTGGCCTGTACGGCGTGTACGACCGGATCACTCACGGAATCACGGTGCAGACCACCGGAAGTATCTCCTACTGACGCGGCGACGAGGCGCGCGGCTGACGTGCCTGCTGGCGCTGGTGTTCGGCTACTTGTCGTGCGCCGCGAGCGCGAGCGAGTCGGTCAGGCTGACGGCGACGCTCTCGCCCGAGCGCCTGGGCCACAGCACCACCGTGGGCTTCCGCTTTGAGATTGCCTCGCCCACAGGCCTGGTTCCTCCGCCGCTCATAGGTGTCGAGATCCGCTATCCCGGCAATCTGGGATTCGCCCTTAGTGGGCTCGGCCTCGCCACTTGCGAGCCGGCCACGCTTGCTGTCCTGGGCCCGAAGGGGTGCCCTGCGAATTCGCGTATGGGCTTTGGCACGGCTTCCGCGCAGATGGAAATCGAAGAGTCGATCGTGCGGGAGGCGGCGGAGGTCTCGATCGTTCGTGGCCCAACTCGCGACGGCCATCTGGCTCTGCTCTTCTACGTCAACGGATCGGAACCAGTAAGTGCGCAGATCGTGATACCCGGGCTGCTGGTCCCCTCCAGCCTGCCCTTCGGAGGCGCGGTCGCCCTCGACGTCCCTCTCGTGCCGAGTTGGCCTGAAGGCCCGTACGTGTCGATCGTCAGCTTGCGCTCTACGTTGGGTCCTGAGCACCTCACGTACTACGAACACGTCAAGGGAAAGGTCGTCCCGTACAACCCGCAGGGCGTACTACTACCGAAGGTCTGCCCGCGGGGGGGTTTCCAGTTCGCCGGCAGATTCTCATTCGCTGACGGCGCCAAGGCGGACGCGCGCACTGCCGTGCCATGTCCGGAAAAGCACGGAGCGAGTGGCTCGCGGGAGGCACGCTGAGGCGGACGGATCAGCCCGGCATGCGGCCGGCCCACTCATCAGGAGGCGGCCCCGGCTTCCAGGCCCGCGCCACTCCCCCGCCTTCTTGGCGAAGCTGCGCGGCGTAGTCCAGGAGGTGGCTACGAAAGTTCAACTCTTCGCGCGGATCGGCCCCGGCGTCATCTAGCTCAGCTCGCCAGGCCGCAAGCGCGCCGAGCGCCTCGACGTGCTCCTCCTCGTTCCACCAGCCCTGCTTGAGCGAGCCGAGCGCCCGCGGATAGCGGCCATGCAGGGCGACGATCTGCCCCCACATGTCCGCGCGCCAGGCGGCGTCTCCACCCCAGGGCTCAAGCCAGTGCGCCCGCTCGTCGCGTGGCGCTGGTGGGGTCATCATCGGCGCCTGTCTGAGCGGGCGCACCTTGCCAGTGCTGGCAGCTTGCGCGACGCCACCGCGAACGAGCTGGGCAGCGAGCGTCGAGGGACGCTCGTCGGCACCTAAGGCGAGCTGCTCGAGCTCGCCTCGCTCGGCGCGGTAGTGCTGCGCTCTGGCGTTGAGGCGATGGATCTCCTGGTTCGAGGCGTCTGAGATCAGCGCAACCTGCTCGATCGGGTGCTGCTCGGTCAGCATCGCCCAGCTCTGCACCGCGTGCTCGAGGGCCGCGTCACGAGTGTCTGAGAAGTGCAGGCGACCGCGCGAGTGGTAGTAGGCCATCGCCCTGTGTGAGCGTCCGGCGCGAAGGTCCGCCCAGGCTCGCTGTTCGCCGGAATCGAGCGTGCGCCTGACGTTGGAGAGAAGCGCGGTGGGCGCGAGCTGTGAGAGCCGCTCGAACATGCCGCCGGCGCCGATCGACGTTAGCTGAGCCCCGTCGCCGATTGCGACGAGTTGGCTCCGCTCTGGGAGACGAGCGCGGTCAGCTTCCCAAGTCGCTCGGTGTCGGCCATCCCTGCCTCCATCGAAGTAGATCGTCGTGTGCTCGTCGAGCTCGAGGCGCCCGAGCCCTGCTCTGGCGGTGAGCGCGTCGAGCGTCAGCGTCAGCCCGACGAGCGCCGGGCTGTCCTGGCCGAGTCGCTGCGCGGTCGATCCGGACACGGCGATCCCGAACGTGCGTTGCCTGCGAGCTGCTCGGCTCGCGCAGCCGCGTCGATCACAACGCCCTTGCCGGTGCCCGCTGGGCCGATGAGCACCGCGACACGCTCGGGGCCGGTGACGAGCGCGAGCCCACTCGACCTTCGTAGCTTCGGCGGACCGTCGCAGCCTGACCGGACAGTCTGGTTTGGGGGGCGCCATCGCGCACACCTTCGTCGGACTCACGGTGATCGCACGGCCCTCGCTACAAGTCCGCCTTGCATGTCACAGCCCGGAGTACGATCTCGGTCCCCGCCATCACGGCATCGGCATAACGACGGGCGCCGGCATCGTAACCATCTCCACGACCCGCGAGCTCCATAGCCGCGGCGGATCGCCGCTGGGGTCCTGCAAGCGTGCTCGGTACCGCTGGCGGGAGCCACTGCCCCTCGTGTCCCACCATATTGCGGATGTCGGCCCAGACACCAACCTCGTCCCAGAGCGACCGCGCGTGATGAGTCAATAGCACCCCTGGCGAGGAGACGACATCGTCAACTGCATCGCGCACCAGCACATAGATCAATCCTCGGAGCCGTTTCGTAGTGGCCTGGTTGCCTGTGTGATCGAGCAGGGCGTTACCGGATCCGTCGACGACCAACGCGTCGCGGGCCAATCGCTCTCGTCCGATCGCCTCCAACAGGGAACATGCTCGTAGGACGCGAAAGTCCCATCGACTCTCCGCCGACACGTCGCGGTAAAGTGAAAGCCAGAGCGCAACGAGGGGGGCTGACTGGGCGCGTACCCAGATGTCGCGGGGATCGATAGGGGCGAGCAGATCGCCCTCTGGGAGAAGCCGCTCTAGTGCGGTGCCCGGATAGGTCCCACTGCCGGCCATCAGGGCCAGCGTGCGCCACGAGTCCCCGCCGTCCGAACTCAGCTCGTTCACCGCCGCGAAGATTCGCGGCGCCCCACCGTGGGTGAGCGCGAGCGCGTCAACGAGTTGCCCGAGCGTCCTGATCGCTTCCATTGAAGCTGGCACAACTTGGTCAACGTCTACCGCTGGTGTCCCCACGAACGCCAGCCGCCGACGTGTGGCGAGCTGCACTGCCCAGCTAGGCCGATCGAATGCGGATACGAACCCGTGCGCAGCCAGCAGGTTGTTGAACGTGTCGCGTAGCTCCCGTCCGGCAAACCCGCCCTCATGGGGCACCGGCTCGACGACCAGGCCACCGACGGGCAGCGCATCCTCCAAACGTAGTCCCTCGATTAGCGCCGCCGAACGGAGCTGCGTGGTAGTGGGCATCGACGCATTATCGATCGGGTGTGGTACACGTGCACGTGCACGCTGGCCGGGACGGCGCAGGTCATTGTCGCGAGGGTCCCGGAGCCGGAGAGATCGCCAGCACGCCCGGCGTGACGAGCCCGCCACGGGTGCGCTGGCCGCCGCAGGCGCATCGCGCATCGGTATTCGGTGCCGGTCCGATTCTGCTCGGGCTGCGACCGCGCACTCACGGGATTACCGTGACGACGGGGGGGCGCGGTTTCGGCCGCGGCGGGTCGAGCAGCGCGCCGATGAACACGAACCTCTCGGCCATCAGGCCCAGTGCTGTCTCGACAGGGGAGCCGGCCAGCGCTACCTCGTACCCTTCCCGCCGCTCGGCTTCGTGACCTTTGGCCGGTCCGCCCGGCAGCTCGTCGGCGTCGCGCCAGATGAAGGCGAGCTGTCCCGGGCGCGTAGGGTCGGTGACGGACTCGAGCGCGTCGGCGAGGTGGTGGTGCACGCGGTTGCGGACGTAGCGAAGTCCTGCCATCGCGTCGGCGAAGTAGCGGCCTCCGCCGAGCGCCGGGTCCTCTCGCCAGCGCCACCACGGGTCTTCTGCGACCGGGCCTCGAGGCCGCCAGCTCCGGGCGATCTCGTCGTCGAGCGCTGTCGCCCAGTTAAGGCACTCGGAAAGGGATACGTAAGCCTCAACGGGGTCGTGGGCACTCTCCGCGCCCTGCCAGCGGCTGAACGCTTTGGCATACGCGTGGGCGCATAGGCCGACCCCAACTCGCGCTCCGTCAAGTCCCGCCATTCGGACTCAAGGCTACCGCCGTCGCCGGGGGGCGGGCGTTCGTTCTTCCTACTGCCCAGCTACCTGGCGCCAGTAGACATGCCCGGACGCAGGCGGATGCCTCATTCGAGGGCCCCGGGTGGACGCGCCCCCGATATCCCCCGAGCCATCGAGAACGCCCGGGGCCCGGCAGTAGCACGCACGCCTGGAAGGTCAGCCGCAAACCGGGAGGATCGCGTAGAGCGCCTGCCGGGGGAGCCGCCGTGTCCCACAATGCGGAAGCTACGCTCAGAGCAGTGGAACTCACGTCTACGATCTCCGGCGCTGGACTCGGGATCTACCGTCGGACCCGTCAATGCCGCTAGATACACGCACGCTGAATTCGGTCGTGCGGATCTCCAGTGCTGGGGTGTTCGCCGGGACCGGCTCGGTCATCTCCGTGCCGAGCGAGGCGAACCCGGCAACCAGTTGGTCCTACGTGGTCACGGCGCACCATGTGGTTGCGGCTGCCGGGGAAATACTGATCGAGATCGAGGTTCCGGACCCTCTGGCTGAAGGGCGCCGTCTATTTCCTCCCGTCGATTGTGACGACTGGCGTCAGCCATTGCCCGGTGTCGATCTTGCTATCGCTCCACTGCCAACCGAGCGGCTCCCGCGCTTTCAGTCGGCGAGCTTCAACGAATTCATACCCGAAGCCACAGTGGTCCCGCTAGGGGCCGAGATCATCTACCTCGGCGTCTTCGCGCCGCTCGGCATCCCGATGGCCCGAGGGGGGATACTCGGTACCCAGGAAGTCCCGATCCGACAACCCGGCTACGAGTACAAGGGAGACCTCGTCGATTGCCGATCGTATGGGGGCTTCAGCGGCTCGCCCTGCTTCACGCTCCTGAACTTCGCGACGGACGACCCACCGCGCATCGGGAACACCGAGAGGCCAAGACGCCCCGATGGCTCCATGATCTCGCTGAGCCCAATCTCAACGCTCGCGTTGTTCTGTGGCATCTTCACCGCGCACTTCTCCGACCACGAACCGAACGACGGCGTCGTCAGCCGCTACGGCGTCGGCGTGATGCTGCCGTCTAAGTACATTCAAGACGCGTTGGAAACCGACGATGCGAAGAACGAGCGCGCCGAATGGGAGACGACGCGTGAGGCCAGACCGAGGGGGCCCCTTCCACCACTTGAGAACGCCGGCGCCGGCGATGACACCGAGCGTCAGCAGGTGGAGGACCTAACGACACGACTGGTTCGGACCCCCGAGCCAACCGATGATTAGGCTGACGTACGAGCGCAGCGGATTGAGTGCGAGTTGCTCGTCTGACTGTCCCGTTTTTTCGTTGGCTCCGACGGCTGGCATGGGCGCCCGACGTCTCGGGCGCTGTCGTGATTGCAGACCGGCGATAACGGCCGGCCACCGCTCTCCGGGCCGCTAGGGAAATCTCCAGAGAAATCTCTCCCGCCGTCCCAGCCCGTTGCTAGCCTGAAAGCGCTTGGTAGTGGGGGCTTTTCCGAAGCCGACGCGGGGACTCGAACCCCGGACCCCTTCATTACAAGTCGCTGCGCGACCCGCTCAGTGGCCGGTGTGCTTGGCGCGTGATCGGTGGATCGTCACGAAGACGCTGGCGCTGTGAGTCGTTCCGGCAAGGTCGTGGGCGACGATGCTCAGCCGGGCGCGCAGCAGCCCCTTGGCGCGGATCAGCCCGCGGGCACGCGCGGAGAGATGTAGGACGACGGTCGCCGAGGTCCCGCCGGCGACGTTGAATGCCGCGGCGCCAAGGGTTGAGGCTGCGAGCGCAGCCGCCCGAGCGCGCGACGCGGTGGCGCCTGCTGACTTCAGCGTGAGCGTCCCCTCGCATCGCGTCTCACCCGCAGGGCAAGCGAGCTTGACGCGGACCTCGCCCGACCGGTCAGCCCAAAGGTTCGTCGCGAGTAGGTGGAGATCAGGCACAGTTGATGTCGCGCCAGGCGGACTCGTAAAGCTGGCAACTCCCTGCGCGGGGCCAGGCGGACCCGGTGCAGGGGTGATGGTCGCCACGGCCTGTTCGCGTGCACGTCGCGCGCTTTCTTCTTCTTGGTGTTGCCGAGTCGCGGCTTCTTGGTGTCGCCGAGTGGCGGCTTCTTCTTCCTGTTTGTGGCGAGCGGCCCGTTCTTCTTCTTCGGTCCTGTGTTCGGCAGCCGCTTCTTCTTCACGGGTGATCGCGTCCTGTTCGACGGTGCCCGTGACGGTCTGGTTCCCCCCGCTCTCGTGATAGTCGATGTGGATGTTCCGCGACTCTTTGGGGCATGCTTCTGCGAAGCGTACGGGCAGTTCCGGCCCGGAGGCCGGCGCGTTTGAGAAGGCTCCGGTGAGCGGTCCTTTGGACGAGACGAACGTGTAGGTCGCGCCCCGGGTGAGCTCGGGACAGGGCGCGCCTCTCTTGGGCGGGCGCACCACGATTTCGAGGTGTGCCCCGCCGAGGTTGACCGGCCCCTGCGCGGCGAGTTGGGAGTTGGCCGTCCCCGGCGTGACGCCGGCGCCAGCGATGGCGAATTCGACGCGGCTGCTCGAGTCAAAGGCGGCGCTGGACGCGTTGAGCTTGCCTTGTGGATTGCCGACGTCGAGTTCCGCCCCGGTGCTTTCAAGCGCCCCCACAGCGCCGCTGCCGGCCGCGAAGACGTGGCTGAGTTTGACCGGCTGGCCACTTGAGGCGTTCAGGCTGGCTCCCAAGAGAGCGACCACGCCATTGAACACACCGGCCTGAGCAGGGTTGGCACCTGAGAGCGTCAGAGGGCCGGTCTCGATGTCGTCTTCTGCAAAGTAGAGAACGGACTCTTCGCTCATCTGAGCGTCGAGGGCATGGCCCGGGCCGGTCACGTTACCCGCCAGCAGCAGGCCCGCTTCGTTGGCCAGGGAGTCGCGCCCGGTGAGATGCCATTCCTGGGGCGCGGTCAACGCGAGCGGCGTTTCGATCACATCTCCCGAGGGGCCTACCGATCCGGACGCTGGAGCTGCCGTCAGCCCGCCGCTACCCAGCTTCAGGGCTTCCCCGCCGAGCAGGTAGTCGTCGCCGTTGTCCAACTGGACTCCTTCGGCTTGCAGACCGGGGAGGTCGTTGAAGCTCAGGTAGCAGGCGTCTACTTCTGATCCGGCTTGGCATTCTGAGCTGCCCAGCTGAGGGAAGCTCAGGGTCCCAACCGAATCGCCGGCACTCGGCGCCGTGCCGCCTCGCCAGTTCGCTGTCGAGGACCAGGCGAACGTACTGGGCGAGGCTCCCGACCAGACGAAGGAGGGGGTCAGCGTCGCAGAGCTCGATGCCAGCTCGGCGGTGTCGAGCGGCCCTTCGCCGCCGTTCCCACCAGCCACCAGCACATCGCCGTCGCCCAGCGCCACGGCTGCGCCAAGCGCATGGGCATTGCCTGTTTCAGCAGCGAGCTTCTGGAAGGTCCCGGCGGCTGGATCAAAGAGTTCTGCGGTCCGCATGGCACGGTCGGAGTCATCCCAGCCGCCCGTGATCAGCACCTTGCCATTGCCGAAAGCCGCCGCCGCGGCACCCTCGCGCGCCTCGACCATTTCGTTGGGCAAAGTTGAGAACGAGCCTTTCTGTTCGCTGAATTCTTCAGCGCTGCGCGGCCACTGGGGCGGGACGCCTCCGCCTTGCGAGTTCACGCCACCGGCAATCAGCAGGTTCCCGCTCGGGAGCACGGCGGACGCGGCAGCGAATCGCGGTGTAGCCATCCGAAGCCCAGGTATGAACCAGAAGACCTTGGTGGTCGGGTAGAAGACTTCAGTCGTCGCAACTGCGCTGCCAGAGAAACCGCCCGCGATCATGACGGTCCCGTTCTGCAGAGCGCCGCCCGGGAGCTCCACTGCGACGGCTCCCTCGCGTTCTTCGACCGTTTGTGCGGCGAGCGCTTCGAAGGTGTCCGTCGCCGGGTCGAAGACTTCCGCATTGCGGACGGACGACCCGCCCGAGATCAGAAAGTTGCCGTCCGGGAGCGGCACGATCACCGGCGCGTATCGCGGGGCGGTCATTTTCGCCTGGAGGGCTTCGAAGGTCTCCGTGGCCGGGTCGAAGAGTTCCGCGCTGCTCAGGTATTCGCTCCCGCTGTAGCCGCCTACGATCAGAACCTTGCCGTCGGGCAGCCTTGCCGCTGCTGAGCCTGACCGCGCAACGGTCATGTGTGCCGCGAGCTTCGAGAAGAGGGTGGTGGCACTGGCCTCGGTGGCGAGACCGAGCGTGCTCGCGAGCGCCAGCAAACAGCAACCCAGGCCAAGTCGGGCGCGGCGATCTCTTCCTTTGACGTCTCGCGCCCGTGCCATTTCAATCCCCCAGTGCTTCACGGCAGGCATCCGTCCGTGGTGCCCGAAGTTCCGCAGAGTAGCATTGGGCGCCGTTTCGGGATAGTCCCGGGACTACTCATGTTCTCGTTGACCCGATGCCGCAAGTAGGCGACGATGCGACCGACGAAGGCAGCGAAACTGACGCGCGCTGAAGGCGAGTCTCCCTCCAGAACCGATTCGACGACCGCCATCCGGGCCGCTTGAGAATCTAGGCCCACTTCCCGCCCGACTCGACGGCTCGTAACGGCCGCACCCGCTCAAACCGTGGCAACATCGTGGCAACAGTCGCTCGGGCCGATGCGTCCGGTAAGTGCGCAAAGCCCCACAAACCGGACGATCTGGCCACCGGCGTACGTAACTATTCGGGGCGAATGAGGTTGAGGGCCTTGTGGGCTTCACGGCCCGTGGTGGTTCGAGTCCACTCGAGCGCATGAAACTAGAAGCGTCAGTCGCGCAGGTCAAACGCTGGTGAGCAGATCGAGGAAGGCGCGCGGTGAGAACACGGGAATCTCCCCCTCGAGGGCGAGCAGGTCTTTGTCACCCGACACCAGGGCAGCGCGATGCGCCGATGCAAGGACGATCAGATAGTCATCGTCCGAATCACGGGAGTGCACCGGCGGGTCGGTATCCGGATCAACGACCACGCCAGCGCTGTCGGCAATCCAGCGCACTCGCACTAGATCAGCTGCGTCCGACTCGCCGATATGCAGCCGCAGCTTGGGATAGGCAAGCGCTTGCTCAAGCTCGTCCAGGAGCGCCTGGGAAGCGATGAGCTCAAACTCGCCTGTAGCGAGCGATCGCAGGACATCGGCTGGGGCACCCCGTGGCGAGAGCGCGCCGGAGATGATGACGTTGGGGTCGAGGACCGCCCGCACCCGTCAGCGACGTCGCGTCTGGTGCTGTGCCTCAATGGCAAGGGCGGTAGCGTCACGCTCGGTGAGGTTGTTGCGCTCCCACAGGCGCTCAAGTAGGTCGAGTCCCAGGTCGCGACGCAGCGAATCCTCGATCACCTGGCTATCGCCGCGGCCCGTTCGGGCCGCGCGCATCTTCACCGCCTTCATGACCGACTCGTCGATTGTGAGCGTGGTGCGAACCTTGGACATTCGTCGTTTGCACTTTAGCATCTAGACGCGAGGGCATCAAGATGAGTCCGGGACACATCGGGTCTAGTATCATCTCGCACATGATCTAAGACCCCCCACATGTGCGACTCCTCATAGGTTCTCCTGGGGACTCAACGACAACGCTACGGACTAGCGATTCTTGGTCAGGAGGTACGCCACGACGGCGGCCAGGATCGGTGATTGATCCATCCGACCCAAAGAAAGGAGTTGAGTCAATGCGTGATCCGTCAAGAGGCGACTGCTACATCGTCTTCGAAAACAACGAAAACGATCAAAAGTAGAACGCTTTAGAACGAATCAGTATTCGAAAACCCGATGCTCGGAATGGAAGGCAGAACAGTCGTAGGACCGCAGTAAGGCGCGACGAGCAGCCTTAATCGCTCGCACCCAGTCCACCCCGTCTCCGAGGAACCAAATGGGAGCGCACCGCCATCGGCGAGGCGCTCGTTTCCGCGGGTCTCCTCGCGCTCATAGGGGTAGCCCGAGATCTCACCGACGCTCTCAATCACAGCGAATCGTCGGAGCGATTGAGCTCGTCATCGTTGGACTCGGCCTTTTGGCGGCCACCATTAGCCTGATGACGGCGATCCTCGCCAGGGAAGCCGCGCGACAGAACGAGCAGACGGCTCACCTACAGCTCGAAGCTGCACGCACCGATGAGCGCACCGCCCGCGTTGACGATTTGATAGCTGGTCTCTTCGCCCCGGAGAGACGGCGCACGTCGGTCCGTCCGCTGCCGTCAGGCAGCCATGCGACTCATAAGTCTGTCGAACGTCGAGTAGTAATTCGAGACGTTTCCCGCTGCGGAGGCCGAATTAAAGCGGCAGACCGGCGGCAGTCTGCGGGCCTAGTGCAAAGCTCAGGAACTGAGCCAAGAGGCGTTCGCGGACGTCGTAGCTGTCCGCGACACCTGCACGGGGGCGGTGAGCACGGTCAGCGGAGCGCGCACGAGCGTGGAGCGCACCTGGCGATCGGCCCGATGCAACTAGTCGTGCCTAGTCCATAGCAACCGGGTGCTATCCGCTCGAAGTGGGGCTCGTCCCCGGCACCCCGGCGGACAGGTTGGTCGGCCCCGCTGATTGGCTGGTTAGCCGTAGTAGCGTGCACCATATAGCCTTGACGCTCAGGCGTCAAAGCTATATGGTCAAACACATGGACCTAAGCACATACGGCATGCGATGTTTGGCGTGTGCCCCGCGCACCAAGACCCGACCCCGCGCTGGCCGCTGCCTTGCGCCAGCTACGCGAGGATCGAGGCCTGACGCGAGAAGCGCTCGCCTTCCACGCCGGGCTCACGATCAGCTCGCTGGCCCGGATCGAGCTGGCGCAGGCTTCGCCAGGCTGGGACACGATCCGGCGGATTGCCAAGGCGCTCGACGTGTCGATCTCCAGGCTCGCCGCAGCTGTAGAAGCCAGCGAATCAGGGCGCGAGACCTCAGCGCCGAGATAGCCGCCAAACGTCGCGTTGGCCGATTTGAGATGCCCCGGACCCAGCTTTGCGATTGCAGGAAGAGCATGAGCAGGGCCTGACCTACCACCGACGCCGGAGGTTCGGGTGCCTCACCAGCGGAGGACGAGCAGTGATAAGACAAGGCAACACAAGTCCATAGACAGCCGACGCGAGCAGCGCGAGCTGCTGTTTTGGACACTTCGAGAAAGTCTCACCATCGCTTGGCTGGGGTTGCGGTTGGTAGTCCTCGCGGCGCTGGCGATCTACCTGATCCTGGCGATACTCGATGGCCAGGCGGGCCATACTGAACGCTTCATACGCCTGCTCTAACGGGACGAGGCGGCGCCAACAAACGCAAATTCGCGATCTTCACGTCGGCTCAGGCATGGCGTTCACGCCCCGCGCAAACGCTCCGTCCGCCCCATCCCGCAGCATGCCGGACTCTTTGACGCGCACCACCTCAACATCGCTGCGCGCCTGGCAACGCCACGCCCTCGACCGCCTCGCCACGTGGGAGAACGGCCCATTCCTGATCTCTGCGGCCCCCGGCGCGGGCAAGACGCGACCGGCCCTGGAGTTCGCCAGGGAGCTGCTGGCCAGGCGGGTCAGCAAGCGCGTCGTTGTGCTTTGTCCCACGACCCCACTGACTCGCCAGTGGGCCACGGCCGCCGCTGCGCTCGGCGTGCAGTTGCAGCCCGATGCCCAGAGCGCCGTCCCGCCTCGGGACTTCCACGGCGTCGCCGTAACCTATGCCCGCGTCTCCAGCGATCCCCGCGCATGGGCCGCCAAGATCGTCAAGGACACGCTCGTCATCGTCGACGAGGCGCACCACCTTGGCGAGGATCTCGCCTGGGGCATGGGTTTCCGCGAAGCCTTCGCGCCAGCCGAGCGCTGGTTGTTGCTCTCAGGCACGCCGTTCCGCTCCGACGCCACCCCCATCCCCGGGGTCTCATACGACGCCGACGGCCTAGTCGAACCCGACGTCTCATACACCTACGCAGAAGCCGTCGCTGAGGGCATCTGCCGCCCCGTGGCCTTCGTCACCTTCGACGGCAGCCTCTCCTGGCGCAGCGGTGACGACGTGATCGAATCCTCTTTTGAGACCGTCCTCACCGGGCGCGAGGCCAGTCGCCGCTATCGCACCGCGATCTCCACTGAGCTGCCCGACGGGCTGCCCCGCATCCTCAGGGAGGCCGACGCCAAGCTGCGCGCCCTGCGTGCCGAGGGACACCGCGATGCCGGAGCGCTCGCCGTCGCAGCCGATGCCTCACACGCTCGTCAGATCGCCAAGCTCCTGCACGAGGTCACGGGCCGCACACCCGTCGTGGTCCTACATACTGAGACCAAGGCCGCGGGCAAGCTCGCCGACTTCCGCAGCTCCCGCGAGCCCTGGATCGTCGCTGTGAACATGGTCTCCGAGGGGGTCGACATCCCGCGCCTGCGCGTCGGCGTCTATGCCACCGCCGCCAAGACGGCGTTGATCTTTCGCCAGATCGTCGGCCGCTTCGTGCGAACCACTCCCGGGATGATCGCCGAGCCCAGCTGGCTCTACCTGCCTGCCGAGCAGACCCTGCGCCGCCATGCTGCCGAAATCGAAGGCGAGCTGCGCTACGCGCTACGTCGAGAGGAGCCCGGCGATGGCCTTGACGAGCTGCCCGAGCGTCGCGCCACCGAGCCCTCCCCCACCGCCGAGTTCGTGCCCCTCAGCGCCGAGTTCGCCGCTCAGATGACCTTGTTCGGCGCACCCGCTGCGCCGCCCACGCACTCCCCTGCAGCGTCCGCCCCCCTGCCGGCGCCCGAGCCCGCCCCGATCGCCGCGTTCGAGCAGCGCGCCGAGCTGCGCAACGAGCGCAGCCGCCTCGTCAGCGAACTCTCACGTCGCGACGGACGAAGCCATCGGGAGATCAACGCCTGGCTGAACCGCACCGTCGGTCTCAACCGGGTCGAAGACGCCACCATCCAACAGCTCGAGCGCTCGATCCGAGCGCTGGTGAAAGAGCTGAGCCGAGGCAGGCCTAGTCGCGCGAGGCCCCGATAGACCTACGCCGTGGGGCTAATCCAGTGAGATCGCGCGCATCGTGTGTTCGTCTGGGAGCTTCTCCAGGATCGCGCGCAGCATCTCGAGTTCCTCCGCCTGCTCGCGACCCAAATCGCGAAACAGCGAGCGCAGCGCCGTGTGCGTGATCTTCATCTGTCGCGAGTTCATCCTCACCGACAGGATCCCGTGCTCGTCTGGCGCATCCTGAAGCTCCGCCAGCACGTCTCGTGCGAGCTGGCGAATCTGCGGCTCGTGCGCCTCGTCTGAGATCAAGAGGTTCAGCGCCTTGGCCGTCACTTCGATCTCCTCGACCTCGAGCAACAGGTGAAAGGGAGGCTCTGCAGATGACATCGACGCTCTCTCCTCACGTGTTCAACGGGCAGCGCAGTGTACTGCGAGGCGGGCGCGGCTAGTCAGTCAGCGACCCGTATGTCTCGGGGCGTCGCGTGCGCAGGAACGGGAACAGCTCGAGCCAGTCCTCCCGCTGATCCAGGTCCAGATCCGCCACCAACACCGCGGGTCCCCCCCGCGGTGCCTGCACCAGCTTGCGCCCATATGGATCACAGATGAAAGAGGAGCCGTAGAAGCGAAGCGGCGGCTCCTCGCCGATCCGGTTCACCGCCACCATGAACACGCCGTTCGCGATCGCGTTGCCGCGGATCACCTGCTCCCACAGCGGCTGCGTGTCGAACTCTGGGTGCTCGGGCTCCGAACCGATCGCCGTCGGGTAGACCAGCACCTCCGCGCCCTCCAGACTGTAGGCGCGCGCCACCTCCGGGAACCACTGATCCCAGCACGTCGGCAGGCCCAGGCGAGCCTCGGCCAGCGCCACCAGCGGATACGGCTGCCCCTCGCCCGGTCCCGGTCGGAAGTAGCGATCCTCGTGATAGCCCGCCGTCAGCGGGATGTGCAGCTTCCTCGTGCGCGCCACCAGCTCGCCGTCCGGCGCCACCACGATCGCCGTGTTGAAGCCCAGTCCGTCGGGGGCATCGGACCGCTCATACAGCGAGGCATGCACGTGGGCCCCTGTCTCGCTCGCCATCTCCGCCGCAAACAGGTACGTCGGCCCATTCGGCAGCCACTCCGGCTCCACGCCCGCGGCCGCCGGACCCCCCGGATCCACCGCAAAGTAGCGGCTCAGGGTCAGCTCCTGCAGGCACACCAGCCGCGCGCCGCGCTCAGCCGCCGCGCGGATCCCCGCCGCAAGCGCCTGCCGGTGCTCCTCGGGGTCCTCGTGCCAACGCTCTTGTACCGCGCCCACACGAAACGGGGCCCGCCGCGCCGCGCGCGTCCGCGCCGGGGAGTCGTACGGACCGTAGGACTCGATGATCGGGGTCTGCGCGGTCATCGCAATTGGACTCTAGGCGCTCCTCAGCAGATCACGCAAAGCTCTACCGTCCAAGCGACCATCATCGCTCGGCTGCCCGCGAACTGACCCCATCAAGTGACCGCCACGATCGACTCGACTCCAACCGCCGATGGCTTCTGGATGCCCGGCGAGTTCGAGCCCCACTGCGGCTGCTGGATCGCCTGGCCGGAGCGTTCCGATAACTGGCGACTGGACGCCGCCCCAGCGCAAGAGGCCTACGCCGCGGTCGCCGAGGCCATCGCCGTCTCCGAGCCCGTCACCGTCGGTGTATCCGACGCCCAGTTTGAGCGCGCCCGCTCGATGCTCTCGTCCTCAGTCCGCGTCGTCGAGCTGTCCACGGACGACGCCTGGATCCGGGACACCGGGCCCAGCTTCCTGCTCGATGCCGAGGGTCGCAAGCGCGGTGTGGACTGGCGCTTCAACGCCTGGGGCGGGCTCGACGGCGGCCTCTACTCCAGCTGGGATCGCGACGAGCGCGTCGCCGCCAAGGTGCTCGAGATCGAGCGCGCCCAGCGCTACCGCGCCCCGATCGTGCTCGAGGGCGGCTCGATCCACGTCGACGGCGAGGGCACTGTGCTCACCACCGAGGAGTGCCTGCTCAACCCCAACCGCAACCCTGCCTGCTCGCGCGAGCAGATCGAGCAAGCGCTGCTGGACTATCTCGGCGCCAGCAAGGTGGTCTGGCTCGGCCGGGGTGTCTACCAGGACGAGACCGACGGGCACGTCGACAACCTCGCTTGCTTCGCACGCCCCGGCCAAGTGCTACTCACCTGGACCGAAGACGAGTCAGATCCCCAGCATGCGATCTCGCGCGACGCCGCTGAGCGCCTGCAAATCTCAAGCGACGCACAGGGGCGGCCGTTTGAGGTGATCCGCCTGCCCGCCCCCGACCCGCTCACGATCACCGAACAGGAGGCGGATGGCATCGAGCCCGCACCCGGCACGCTCCCCCGCCGCGCCGGCGACCGCATGGCGGCCTCCTATGCCAACTTCTACATCGGCAACTCGCGGATCGTGTTCCCGCTGCTAGACGAGCGCCACGACGACCAGGCCGCCGAGCTCTTGCGCGACTGCTTCCCTGGGCGCGAGGTCGTCGGCATACCCGCACGCGAGATTCTGCTCGGCGGCGGCAACATCCACTGCATCACCCAGCAGGTGCCGGGCGTCCCCTCACCGCCCGCCCCGAAGCCCTAGTTCGCTCGGTCCTGCGGCCAGACTGTCCAGACCCCCAGCTGTTCCACGCGCCCGCGAATCTCGAAGTCACCCACGAACGAGAGATCCTCCGTCGAGCCGCGCATCCGTTCGCGCGTGCTCGCCGAGACGAACAGCATCGCCTCGCTGCCCTTCGTCAGACCCTCAAGACGCGAAGCCGTATTGGTCGTGTCGCCGATCGCCGTGTACTCCACTCGCTGCTCCGAGCCCACGTTGCCCGCCATCACCGTGCCGCTGTTCAGACCGACGCCCATCGCGAAGCTGTGGTCGAAGCCCTCCTCGGCCAGCCAAGCATTGAACCGATCGAGTCTCGGACCGACCATCTCACGCCCCGCGGCCAGCGCCCGGTCGGCGTGGTCCTCTTGGTCCAACGGCGCCCCGAAGATCGCCATGATCCCGTCGCCCATGTAGGAGATAAGCGTGCCGCCCGCGTCGAGAATCGCCTCGGTCATCTCGTTCAGGTAGCAGTTCACGACGTCGATCACGCGCGTCGCGGGCTGGGACTCCGAGAAGCTTGTGAAGCCGCGCAGGTCCGAGAACAGGACCGTGCAGTCGCGTTCGACCCCGCCCAGGCGCAGATTCTCATCCGCGCTGGCGAGCACCTCCTCGACCACGCCCGCCGGCACGAAGCGCGCAAACGTCGAGCGCACCCGCTCGCGCTCGATCGCTTCGCCTACGTACAGAATCACCAGCGTGCCCAACGTGCCCAGCGCGAGTGCCAGCATCGGGTAGACGAAGCTGACGATCAGCCCACTGTTGAAGGCGACCTGCGTGGCGACCGTGAAGGCGATCACGAGGCCCAGCGCGTCAAGCAGCGAGCGCCAGCGGCGCAGGCGCAGACTGCCCAGCGGTACCGCCAGTCCCAGTAGCGCGATCAAGAGCACGTTCAGCCAGCCGGGTGCATCCTCCAACGGCAGGCCACGCAGCAGCGTGTCGGTTGCGCTGGCGACGATTTCATCTCCTGCCATCACGCCCGAGCCCGTCGTGGCCGTCGTGTGAACGTCGCCGAGGATCGGCGCCGAGGCACCCACGATCGCGATCTTGCCCGCAAACTCACGCGCCTGAAATTCGCCTTTGAGCACCTTCGAATACGAAATCGACCTGAAGGTTTCTGGCGGCCCCGAGAAGTCGATCGGCAACGTACCCCCCGCGAACCGCGAGGCCAGGACCGGGCGGCCCGTCGCGACTTCTGCCGTGACTACCGGCAGGCTGCCCAGCCTGTTGTAGGAGTGTGCGAAGCGGCGAGCCGACCCGTCGGAATCGAGCGTCAGCCTCGCCTCCGCCACGCGCGCGCCGAGTTCGCGCAGCAACGCCGGGCCGCCGGGCGGTCCCCCAAATACGTCGGTGGTTCCGTTCCGAGCGACTTCAGATGCCGCCAGCACGGTTTTTCCATGCGCGCGCCCGATCGCTTCGATCAAGGCGTTGTCGTCGCGCGGGTCGGTTTCGTGCGTGAACTCCAGATCCAGCGCGATCGTGCTCGCGCCTGCGCGACGCAACCGATCGATCACCGTCGCGTCATAGCGCCGTGGGAACGGGAACTCCGAGTGCAATCCGGCTCGGCGCATTTCCTGAAGCGTCGCGTTGTCGACCTGAACCAGCACGATGCGCCGCGGTGGCTTGCGCGTACCGCGGATCGAGAAGCGCGCGTCGATTGTCTGTTGTTCGCTGCGCCGCAGCAAGTGCGCCGCGTAGGCGAGCACGCCAATGCCACCCGCCAGCGTCGCTACCGCCAGCAGCGCCGCGATCCGCCGCTGTTTCGCGTGCAGGCTCATCACACCCGCAGGACCGTGCGCCGCCCGGTCATGTCGATGGGCCCGACGCCGGCCTCCAGCAGCCACGCCGGGGTATCCTCGAGCGCGCGCTCGGCAGCCGCGCGCCCCGCCGCGCGTGCTTGGTCGATCTGGTGGAACTCCAGCATTCCCACGCCGACCAGCGGGACTTTAATCGTCATGTCCGCGTGCTGTCTGGCGCTCTCATCGGTGTTCGCGCTGCTCAGCAGGGCTATCCGCGCCATCGTGTCCGTCAGCGGCGGCAGTCGCCTCGCGCGGGCTCGCGAGTCCCGGCCGCCCGCGTCCCGCTCGTCGGACTCGCGCTCGTCGCCGTGCTCGTCCCCGCTCTTGATGTCGATTGCCAGCACGGGGCCCTCGCCACCCGCGCTCATCGGCGCCAACGGCAAGTTGTCCAGCAGCGATCCGTCGACCAGGAGGCTTTGCTCGCGGCGGATCGGCGGCGCGATCAGCGGCAGCGCGATGCTCGCCGCCACCGCCTCCGCCAGCAGGCCGTCGCGGTCGATCCGCAGGCTGCTCTCGCGCAGATCGACGCTCGCGCAGTAGAACGAGCGCGACAGCTCCTCGATCCGCACCTCGCCGAACACGCGATCCAGCATCGCCTGCGCCTTGCGGCCCTTGACCAGCGAGGCGCGTGGCAACGTGTAGTCGTTGATCGGGTTGCGTCTGACCCACTCCTCGTAGCAGCAGGCATCGATTGAGGCGCTGTCATGGCCAGCGGCCAGCAGCGCGCCCACAAACGCACCCATGCTCACGCCGCCGACGCGGTCTGCGCGCATGCCCGCACCCATCAGTACGTCCAGCACGCCGAGGTGCGCAAAGGCCCGCGCGCCCGCGCCGCCGAACACCACACCGAGCGAGCGACTCGCCAAGCGCCGCGCCATCCGCGCCAAGTCACTGGGTCGATCGTCTCCGCGCGAGAGCGCGAACGTGCCGGCCGGCGCGAGCGCCTGGACCCACTCCGCGAGGCCGGCCGTGCCTTGGCGCACGCCGTCGCCCACCAGGTCGCAGCCGCGCAAGCGCTCGATCCACCCGCGATCCTGTTTCGACACCGACCCTGCCGCTGGCGTCTCGCTGAGATCAGATGGCGAAAGTCCCAATCCCACCACCGCCAGCACGCGATCCGCGCGCGACAGGCAGAAATCGTCCCAAGCCCCCGCCCGTGTTCCGGCACCGCAGACCATGATCACCTGGTCGTGATCCAGCTCGCAGCGCTCTACCAACGGCCCGAAGCGCGCCACCGCATCCGAGCGTGACTCGACATCGTTTGCGGCTTCCTCGGCCTTGCCCGGATGCAGCACCGCGACGCGCCCAAAGCTGCACAACGCCCTGCTCAGCTCGTCGGCGATCTCCAGCAGCCGCACGTCCGGATGCATCGCGTGCAGTGCGATCGTCACCGGTCGCGAGCGGCTGCGTGCCGGCAACGCCCGGCTGGCCTGCAGCTGCACGCTGAGCGCACGCGTCAGGCTCAGCGCCAGCTCCGGCGTCGAGGCCAGTAGCGCGTCGAAATGGGCCTTCTCGATCTTCAGCAGCTCCGTGTCGCGCAGCGCCCGCGCGGAGCCGCTGCGCACCGAGCCGCTAAGCAGGCCCAACTCGCCCAACACGGCGCCGCGCGTGAGCGTGTTCAGCAGTTCCAGCTCGGGCCGCTCCTGCACGACCTCGAGGTGGCCCACGCGCACCACGTACACCCCGTCGGGCAGCTCGCCTTCGCGAAACAGCCACTCGCCGCGACGGAGACCCACGGTCCTCGCGAGCGCCGCGACCTGCTCCAGCAGACCCTCGGGCAGCTCGGCGAAGACGTGGACGTTGCGCAGGAACTCTGCGACCGTCTGCGCCACCACCTCCGCCCGCTCGCCCGTGGAGCTCACCAGACTCGGCAGCGCCTGTGCGCTCGCGAATTCCCCGCCCTCCTCGCCCACCCTCGACACTGCCGGCAGACTGCCATCCATATCCAGCGCAGCCTCGTTCTCGTGCCTCACCGCCAGCACCAGGCACGGCAGCGCGCCCGCGAGGATGCAAGCGCCCGCGAACAGCCATCCCTCGCGCAGCGTGTGCAGCGTCTCCGCGCCCGCGATCGCGATCAGGATCGCTACACCGAGCGCCGCGCCGACTTGCGTGGCGACGGAATTCAACGACGACGCCACCGCGAAGCGCGGTCCCGGCACCGAGTTGACCGCGACTCCGCTCAGCGTCGGTAGCGCCAGCCCTCCGCCGACGCCGAGGATCGCCATGCCCGGCAGCCAGCCCCCGAGGAAGTCGGGCTTGGCACCGAGACGAATCGCAAAGTAGGCCATGCCCCCGGCCCACAGGACCGCGCCCGCGATCAGCACCACGCGATGCGCGAGCAGGCCCACGAGCCGGATCGTCGGTTTGGCGACCGCCATCGCGACAATCGGCTCCGGCGTGAGCGCGAGGCCAGCCTGCAGGATCGAGTAGTGCCAGACGCTAGTTAGGAACAGCACGTTGCCGAGCGTGTAGGCGAAGAATCCGGCCGCCATCAGGGTCGTCGCCGTGTTCGAGAGCACGAAGGCTGGGATACGCAGCAGCGCGGGATCGATCACCGGCGCACGCTCGCGCGTCGCGCGCAGGACGAAGTAGCCACCGAGCAGCAGCGCCGCGAGCAGCGACCCCAGCACACGCGCGTTGGCCCAACCCCATTCTTCGCCCTTCACGACCGCCAGCACGAGCGCCGCGATCCCCAGCGCCAACACCAGACCGCCCAGCAGGTCGGGCAGGTAGCGCCGCCCCGGAGCGCGGCTCTCCACGATCACGCCTCGCGCCAACACCAACGTGAGCACCCCCAGCGGCACGTTGATCAGGAAGACGAGCCGCCAACTCGAGGCCGTGATCAGCAGCGCCCCCAGCGGCGGCCCAAAACCCGCGGCCAGCGCCGCCACCGCGGACCACATCGCGACCGCGTGGGTGCGCTCCCGAGCAGTGCGCGTCTGCAGCACGATCGCCAACGAGCTCGGCACCAGCAGCGCCGCGGCCGCCGCCTCGATCACGCGTGCCGCGATCAACGTGTTCAGCGTCGGCGCCAGCGCGCACAGCCCAGAGGCACAGGTGAACGCGACGGTCGCGAACATGAAGGCTCGGCGCCGCCCCAGCAGGTCGGCGAGCTGACCCCCGCCCACGAGGAACGCCGCGAACACGATGCTGTAGGCGTTCAGCACCCAGGAGACGTTCGAGAGCGGCGAACCGAAGAAGCCCTTGGCGATGTTGGGGATCGCGATATTGACGCTGCTGGCGTCGATGAACGCCATCGAGCTGCCGAGCACCGCAACCGCCAGCACTGCGCCCGGCGAGGACATGCGCCGCGCGCTTGTGTCCGAAGCATGGACGGAGGCCTGCGTAGGCACGGACATCAAGTCGCTACCCACGGCGGCGAGCAGGCACTCATTACGGGCGCCACGTCACCGTGCCCGCCGCCGGAGTCGCCATCTGTCGCTGCCGTGAGTCTCCACGTGCACCCCCAAAGCCGATGAGTCTAAGCGACCGCGAAACCCCGCTCAGCTACTCGACCATACTTCGCGCAAGGGCAAAATCGTGCCCTGGGCACCTGTCTAAATCCGACGCGTTGATTGTCTGCGCGATGGCCCTACCCCCGAATCGGTTAGATCAGGTTAAATACCCGCCAGTAACCGTAGGGTTAGCTTGCGCGTGCGGGTTCGGCCGCCGGCAGAGAACGCCGCGCTCGGGGGAATGGAATGACACCAAGTCGTGGCTACGCTCGACGGCCACACGCGCCCATCGCGTGGCGATCACTGCGTGCCGCGACCGCGGCAGCCACCTCGCTTGTCCTGCTCGGCGTAGCGTTTTCAGCGGCCTTGTCGTCGAGCTCGGGTTCGCATTCGCAGCGCCTGTCCGTGCCGATGGTGCGCACCGCAGAGATTGCCGGCGGCAAGACTGTCGACCTAGGATTGCCCGCGCTCGCGCGCGGCCCGGTCTCGGCAACGCTCGGCGCCGTGGACCCCGCCTACCAGGTAAGGGCCTCAACGCCGTCTGCCGCCGGGTTCCACGCCGAAAGCGCTGCGCAACAAATGCACGTCCAATTCGCGCGCTCTGGCGTGAGGATTGGCACGGGCGCCACTCAGCTTCGCCTGCGGCTTCTCGCGATCGGGGCCCGGGCCTCCTCTCGCGGCCTCGCCATCGTCCAACCCAGCGCCGCCGCCAACCGTGTCGACTACCGTCGCAACGGGCTTGATGAGTGGTATACAAACGGCCCGCTCGGGCTCGAGCAGGGCTTTACTGTGCAGCGCACCGCTGCGCTCGACTCCTCCGCATCTTTGACGCTGTCGCTCGCGCTGTCAGGCAATGTGCATGCATCACTGGCTAACGCCACAAGCCAGATCGTGCTGTCGCGCGCGAACGGTGCGCCCGCGTTGCGCTACGGCGCGCTCAGCGCCTACGACGCGTCCGGGCGGGCGCTGCCGAGCCATCTCGCCCTGCACGGCGGTCGCGTGCTGATCGTGGTGAACACCGCTCGCGCTCGCTTCCCCGTCACGATCGACCCGCTAATCGAACAGGCCGACAGGCCCGCGCCCAGCGACGAGAGCGTCCACGGCCAGTTCGGATACAGCGTCGCCCTGTCGGCCGACGGCACCACTGCTTTGGTGGGTGCGCCGGGCGATGAGGACTTCGCGGGCGCGGCCTGGGTGTTCACCCGCACAGGTTCGGTCTGGACACAGCAGGGACCGAAGCTGAGCATCAACGAACAGACCGACCCCGAAGAAGAAGCAAGCTGTGAAAAAGAAGTCAACGAATGCGGCTTTGGCCGCAGCGTCGCGCTGTCGGCCGACGGGAACACCGCGCTGATCGGCGCGCCCCGCGCGAACGGCGCGCGCGGCGCGGCTTGGGTGTTCACCCGCTCGGGCACAACCTGGTCGCAATTCGGTGAAAAGCTGACGGGCGACGCCGAACTTGAAGGCAACAGCGGCTTCGGGCGCAGCGTGGCGCTTTCGGGCGACGGCGATACCGCGCTCGTCGGTGCCCCGCGCGAGAACCGCGGCCACGGCGTAGCCTGGGCATTCGGGCGCCTGGGATCGAGCTTCATCGCCGAGGGCTCACAGCTGACGGGTGGCGAACAGGTCGGGGGCGCCTACTTCGGCCGCAGCTTGTCGCTGTCCTTCGACGGTGCGTCCGCGCTGGTCGGTGGCCCGGGCGATGACGGTTACGTCGGTGCGGCCTGGGCATTCGCGCGCTCTGGTACGGGCTACGCGCAGGAAGGCGCCAAGCTCACCGGCGGCAGCGAAGAGGTTGGCACGGGGCGCTATGGCTTCAGCGTCACACTAAGCAGCGACGGCGACACGGCCTTGGTGGGCGCGCGCTCGGACGACGAAGACGCCGGCGCGGCCTGGGTGCTGGCCCGCAGCGGCTCCTCGTGGGTGGCACAGGGCCCTAAGCTGACCGCCACGGAAGAGCTGGGCGCAGCCCAGTTCGGCTACAGCGTCGCGCTGTCGGGCGACGGCGGCACCGCGCTGATCGGCGCTCCGCACGACTCGGCCTCGGTGGGCGCCGCCTGGACGTTCGCGCGCTCGGGAGCCGAATGGGCGCAGCAGCAGGAGTTGAATGCAAACGCCCCCGAGGAAGGCAAAGCGCTGTTCGGAGCGGGCCTCGCGCTCGCGGCCGATGGCGCCACCACGCTGATCGGTGCTCCACACGCGGCTCGCAGGCTCGGCGGCGCCTGGTCATATCTCGGCCCGATCGCCGAACCCGAATCGCCGACACCACCGGAAACCCCCACAGGCGACACGACGCCGACGCCGACGCCCGAGACGGGCTCAAGCGGCACGGGCCTCGTGCCCCAGACGCCCCGCTCGGGCGTGCTCGGGAGCACGGTATCCGCGCTTCCGCCGCCCCATCTCGGCGTGAACGGCAACGTGATCCGGTTGTCGGGGATCGTGCGCGTGCGCCTGCCGGGATCGCGGATCTTCACGCTACTCACCGAAGGCGCGCAGATCCCGTTCGGGAGCCTAGTTGACGCCACGCACGGCAGGGTCTCCGTCACGACCGAGGCCGCGGGCGGCGGCACGCAGACGATGATCTTCTACCAAGGTGAGTTCAAGCTGACCCAGCGTCACGACGGCCTCGTGGTCTCGATCCTCGCGGGCGGCAGCTTCGCGAGCTGCAAGGCAAAAGGCGCACGTAGCGGCGCGGCGCGGACGAGCGCCACGCACAAGCGGCCCGTGCGCAAACTGTGGGCCGAAGGCCACGGCAGCTACTCGACCAAGGGCAACTACGCCACGGGCGCGGTGCTCGGGACGCGCTGGCTGACCGAGGACCTATGCGACGGGACCCTGATCCGCGTCCTGACCGACAAGGTCTCGGTGACGAACCTCCTCACGCACAAGCGTCTCACCGTGCGCGCGGGCCACTCGTACTTCGCGAAGGCGCCGCACCGGCGCCAGAAATAGTCAGCCCGCCGCGTCCGCCGGAGGGCCGCCGTAGATCGCGCTGACCCAAATGTGGGCGAGCGTGTCGATCACGACCGCCTCCTCCACCGCGGGGGCCTCGCCCAGGAAGATCGTCTGCAACACGCGCTCGTTCATCCGCACGAGCGCCGTGGCCAAATCGCGCGCGGGCCCACCGAGCGCAGGGGCGGCGCCGCGCGCTCGCTCGGCCTGGATCAGCTCGGCGATCTGCTCGACCCAAGCCTCCATCACCCCGGACCACAGCGCGCGCGCCTCGGCGTTGGTCGCGCTGAGTTCGTTGACCGCGCGGATCACCGGGCGATGCGCGCCGAAGGTCGCATAGAAGCCCGAGATGCCCTCGCGCCAGGCAGCCGTCGGATCGCCGGCCAGCATTCCCAGCGCGCCCTCGCGCAAGCTCGCGACCTGCTCGACCACGCGGTCGACCAGCGTCAGCACGACCGCAGCCTTCGAGGAGAAGTAGAAGTAGAACGCCGAGCGCGAGATGCCCGCGCCCTGGGCCAGATCGTCGACCGAGATCTCGGCCAGCGAACGGAGCCCGAGCAACTGCTCCGCCGTCTGGAGGATCGCCTGTTCGCGCTCGTCGCCCGATGCCGCGCGTGGGGCGCGGCGCCCGCGCGCGGGACGATCCGAACCGATCCGCGGCGACTGAGATGAGCTATCCATCAATAAATCAATATTACAATCAGTCAGGCACTCTCAACGGACCGTCAGTTATTCTCGACATCGCGTTGATAGACTTCGGTGCATGTCGACGTCGGGGCAGGAGAGAAGTCAAGCCGTGCCCGAGCACGTTGACGTGCTGATCCTGGGCGCCGGGCTGTCGGGCATCGGCGCGGCCTGTCACCTGAGCATGAACTGCCCCCGCAAGAAGTTCGCGATCCTTGAGGCGCGAGACTCGATCGGCGGCACCTGGGACCTGTTTCGCTACCCCGGCATCCGCTCTGATTCCGACATGTTCACGCTGGGCTACTCGTTTCGTCCGTGGAAAGGATCCAAGTCGATCACCGACGGCGCTTCGATCCTCGACTACATCCACCAGACCGCGCGCGACCACGAGCTCGAGCGCCACATCCACTTCGGCCACCGCGCCGCGAACGCGCACTGGTCCAGCGCCGAGGCGCGCTGGAGCGTGGAGGCGCTGAACGTCGCTACGGGTGAGACCGTGCGCGTGACTTGCGACTTCCTCTACGCCTGCACGGGCTACTACCGCTACGACGAGGGCTACACCCCCGAGTTCCCTGGACGCGAGCGCTTCACCGGGCGCTTCGTCCACCCGCAGCACTGGCCCGAGGACCTCGACTGCAAGGACAAGCGCGTGGTCGTGATCGGCAGCGGCGCCACCGCGATCACGCTCGTGCCCGCGCTGGCCGAGCGCGGCGCGGACGTGACGATGCTGCAGCGCTCCCCCAGCTATGTGCTTGCACTCCCCGCGCGGGACGCGATCGCCGACTGGCTGCGAAGCCGTCTGCCCTCGCGCCTGGCATATGCGCTTGTGCGCTGGAAGAACGTGCTGCTGACGATGCTCAGCTTCCAGCTCTCACGCCGCGCGCCGCGCCTGATGCGCAAGCTGATCAAACGCGCGACCGAGCGGCAGCTGACGCCCGAGATCGACGTCGAGGAGCACTTCAAACCAAAGTACAACCCATGGGACGAGCGCCTGTGCATCGTCCCGGATGGCGATCTGTTCAAGGCGCTGAACGACGGCGCGGCGAAGATCGTCACCGCGCAGATCGAGACCTTTACCGAGCGGGGGATCGCGCTGGCCGACGGCGGCGAACTGGAGGCCGAGGTGATCGTCGCGGCGACCGGCCTGAACGCCGAGCTCATGGGGGGTCTGCAGCTGACGGTGGACGGGCAGCCCGTCGACGTCCCGACAGCGATCGTCTACAAGGGCATGATGCTGTGCGGCGTGCCGAACCTGGCGCTGATCCTCGGCTACACCAACGCCTCCTGGACGCTGAAAGCCGACCTCGTCGCGGAGTACGTCTGCCGTCTGCTGAACACGATGGAGGCCCGCGGCCTCGACGCCTGCACGCCGCGGCCGCCCCACCGTTCCGAGCCGACCGAGCCGGTCCTGAAC
The DNA here is from genome assembly GCA_963697725.1 of uncultured Solirubrobacteraceae bacterium. Classification (GTDB taxonomy): domain Bacteria; phylum Actinomycetota; class Thermoleophilia; order Solirubrobacterales; family Solirubrobacteraceae; genus Palsa-744. The sequence goes on along the minus strand of OY969096.1, from coordinate 1,206,418 downwards.
CTGACCTCGGGCTACGTGCAGCGCGCCCTGGACAAACTCCCCCGCCAGGGCACGCGGGCCCCCTGGCAGATGCACCACAACTACCTCAAGGACGTGCGGCTGTTCAAGCGCGGCGGCCTCGACGATCAGATGGCCTTCTCCCGGCGCGAGCCCCCGGCCAAGCCCCTCGCGGCTGTGCAGTCCTCAGACGAGCACGCACTCCTCAACGCCTAACCACCGGACGCACGCATGGCACCGTTGGCGCAAGCGCCAACACAGACCGGCCGGGCGCAGCCGCCGAACCTTCACGGGCGCCGTGGTGAGGCGTAAACCACGGCGCCCGTGAAGATCGGCGGCGCGTGCTCGCCGATCTGGCTTAGTAGCAGTGACTCAGACTGGCCATCCTCACTTCAGCTCCGCCGAGCTCCTGCCGAGCAGCTGGCGCGCGCCACGAGCAGCAGCTGGGATCTGCTGGGTGCCCTCGAAATGTCGAGGATCTTGGCGTCGCGCGCCCACTCCTTCCCCCGTGCTCAACTGTCTCGTGCAGCCTTTAGGCGCTCATGCATCTGAGCCCGTCTGGTGGGACGACAGCGAGCCGCGTCGAAGACGCGCTCCGATGTCTTGACCCACCTCTGCTCCGCGGCGTGTCACAAACCAGGCATTCGGGCGTCCCCTCGGTTGTCCGGCGCCCGTGTTGCGGATCAGGCCTAGACCCTCTACGCGCGAGAGGAGCTTTGAGATTTGCCCTTGATCGCGGATCCCCGCGGCCTCGGCCACGGCCTGATTGCTGATGCCGGGGGCCGCGGCTATCTCCGCGAGCACCCTCAGCGTGCGGTAAGTCAAGCGCATGTCTAGGTCTCCCAGCACGTTGCGCTCGGGCTCGGCCGCGGGCTTCTCCGCCAGGTTTCCGCGAACCGGCCGCGCGAGCTCTCCCCACGCGGCCTCCGGACCTAGATAGGGCAGAACAATCACGCTCATCAGTGGATTCACGAGCGCGGTGAGGGTCTCGGGCGAATCCTCTGAAAGGCGCGCCTGCATAACCCCGAGAATGCCCCCGACAACCGTCTCGGCGGTCAGCGGCGGTGGGTTGAATGTCGGACTCGCCGCTCGCCCCTCCACGTCGATGAAATCCGTTAGTGCTGCGAGCAGCTCGTTGCGACGCGCCGTGGCCGGCCCGGTAGGAGTCGTATGTAACACCACCAGACGCGCCAGCTCTGGCTCGGAGTCGAAGAACGCCAGCATCTCCGAGAGCGCGGCGCGCAGCCGCTCGTTCCACGCGCCATCGACCCCGTAGGCCAACGAGGCTCGCGAGCGGGCCTGCTCGATCGCATCGTCGAACACGGCCCTGAAGCAGTCATCGGAGCTCGCGAACAGCTCGTAGAAGCGACGCCGGGATACGCCGGCATACATCACTATCTGCCGCACGCTCGCTCCGTCCGGTCCATGCTCGCCGACGACTCTCGCCAGCGCGGACATCAGCCAGCCGCGCTGGACGCTCCTCACGAGCTCGCGCTCGACCTCATGCATGTGCTGCTCGGATCGGTCCACGTTCACGTGCCTCACCCGACTGGGCCCCTCGAATGAAGGTCCCACGAGAGTGGAGCTCGCCTGCGCCGAGATGAGAACCAGACTCGCGCCTGCCGACAGACTCGGAAAGTCTTCCGCTCACGCCCACCGACGCCGCCACGCACCGGACAACTCCTAGCTAGAACGGCAAATGCGGGCGCCGGGCAAGATGAATGCCCGGCGCCCGTCGAGTCTCAGCGGAGAGGGACAGAGGGGCCGCCGAGCTTCTGCGAGCGCCACCGCGGACAAAGATCCAGCCGCGCCGCTCGGACAAACTCGTCGACCGATCCCTGCTTGATCCCGCACGAACCCCCTCCTTCTTCCCCGGCCTAACCAAAGCCCAACACGGTCCCCGTAACCGGCGCGTTGGGGTCTCTTGAACTACCTTTTGAACGAGATCGTCATCTAAACATAAAACGCTCAATGCGTCAAGTACTCGCCCCAACGGGCCGGTCGAGCACTCGTACGCTTACGCCAGAGTATGGCTCTGTATAGGGATTTGCGTGGCTATTCTCAAAGTCGGGCGGGATGCCGACGCGAGCCCTGCGGCCTGACGCCGTGTCGGACGAGAATGAAACCGCGTGGTCGGAGTTACGCAGACTTCGGTATGCTCTTGCGGTCAGTCATGCCACGATCTGCTCGTCCACAAGACCAACAGACACGCGATCGCCGCCCCAAGACGCGTAAGCCGGGGGGTGACCAAAAGCAGACACAGCGTGAGCGACTGACCAACGCCATCATCGAGCTGTCGGCGAAGAGTGGGTACCAGGGCGTGAGCGTGGCTCAGGTAAGTTCCCACGCCCGCGTTTCGAGCGCCACGTTCTACAAGCTGTTCGGCGGCAAGGAAGACTGCCTGCTCGCGGCCTATCGCTCGGTCGCGGACCGCCTGCTCAAGGAGGTACGAACGATCAGGCCCGGGAACGATGACTGGCGCTCAACGCTGCACGCTTCACTCGAGGCGCTTCTAAACGCGATCCGCGACGACCCTGACGGTGGGAGGCTGCTGTTCGTCGAGGCCGCCGCCGGAGGGTCGCTGATAGCCGAGGAGCGCAGACGTGTGCTCGGGGAATTCGAGCGCCTCGTGCAGTCGGTGCTCGACGGTGTGCCGGAGGGGGGCGATCGGCTCGACATTCCTGCCACCGCATTCGTCGGGGCCCTGCGCAGCATAATCTCGCGCCGACTGCGCACCAACGCGGTCGATCAGCTGCCCGCAATGACGGACGACATGATCGACTGGCTCGGCGCCTACGCCGTCCCTCCAGGCGCGAGCATCTGGAGCACTGGCCCCCGGGCGACGCTCGCGGTCGGGCCGATGGGGACACCGAGGGCCCCGTCTCGCAGACGGCTGCCGCGCGGCCGGCACGGGCTCCCAGCCGGGCTGGTTGCACGCAGCCAGCGCACGCGGATCATCTACGCGACGGCCGAGGTGACGATGGCCAAGGGCTACGCGAACACCACGGTCGCAGACATCGTCGCGAAGGCCGGCGTCGCCCGCGACGTCTTCTATGAGCATTTCACCGACAAGCAGCACGCTTTCCTGGAAGCCCAGCAGCACCCGGTCCAGCACATCGTCGATACATGCGCCAGCGCCTACTTCTCGGTACCTGACTGGCCAGAGCGCGTTTGGAACGGACTCGATTCGCTGCTGAAGCTGATCGCCTCTGCGCCGCCGATCTCACATTTGCGGCTCGTCGAGTGCTACGCCGCAGGCCCAGTCGCGATTCGCCGCGCCGAGGAGATCACGCGCTCGTTCACGATCTTCCTTGAGGAAGGCTATTCCTATCGTCCCGAGGCGCAAAAACTGCCGCGTGTCTCCTCCGAAGCCATCGCGGGTGCCATGTTCGAGATCGTCCAGCGCCACGCCGCGCGCCACGATTTCGCGGGGCTACCGGGGCGGCTTCCGCAGCTGACTTACCTCACGCTGGCGCCGTTCACCGGGCCAGAGCAGGCGGTCGAGTTGGTAGAAGGATTCAGCAGCAGGCAGAGCCGAGCCATGGCCGGGCCGCGGGCCCGAGTCGGTGGCGCCAGAGCCGACCGCTAGCGACCGGCGCTGGCGTTTTATCGACCCTGCCTGCCGGGCGGGCTTGGGGCCACCGGATAGGGCAGGGAGTCCGCGCAGCCCAAGGCTGCACCAAGACAACGCCCCCCAGAGAGTGCGCCCGCAACGCGCCTTTGCGCGCACAGCCCGACTCGAGTCAGATGACTTGACTTATGCCGTAGATATCGAGTCTTCCGGAGTGGTCTTCCGCCATGATGAACGCGCTCGGTATCCAAGTCCAGACGACTCACCGATGATTCGCCGGGCCCAGGGCTGTCCCGCAAAGCCAATGTTTCTAGGCTTGACACTGTGGATCAAGCCTGTCCGGTCGGGATGTTGCTCGTTTCTGCTGCACTGACAACCTGAAATCGCACGGTCTCTATATGCACCACCGGTGATTTGTGTACTCTGCGGTATCCGTGGCCGAGGACAAGTCAATGTCGCCGCGACCGCACTCGCGAGCGGGGGGTTCGCCGGAGCCCGCCAAATCTGCCCGTGCCGACCAGCGCGAGCGCCTGTTGCGAGCGATCGTGAAACGTGTCGCCGACAGCGGCTACCCCGCAGCCAGGGTCGGGGATATCGCGGAGCAGGCCGGCGTCTCACGGGCGACGTTCTACGAGCTGTTCGAGAACAAGGAAGCCTGCTTTCTGGCGGCCTACCGCGAGCTTGCTCCTGGGCTGGTCGCTAGTGTCGCGACGGCCATCGCCGACGCGCCGCCCGCACATCCGATCGACGCCGCGTTCGGCGCTGTCGTCGATTTCGCCCAACAGGAGCCGCTCGCCTTCGGCTTTCTTACGCACGAGGCGATGCTCGCCGGACCCCAGCCGCTCGAGGAGCGCGACGAGTTGCTCTCGCAACTCGAGCGCGAGATAGATCAAGCCTATGGACGAGCGCGGGGTGCGACTGCTCCGGACATCCCGACCGGCATGCTGCTGGGTGGGCTGATCCGGGTACTTGGCATGCGGATGCGCAGGGGCCCGTACGACTCTGCTGAGCTACTAGCGGAGCTGCTGGCATGGGTTGATGACTACCGCACGCTTGACCGTGCCAAACACAAGCCGATCCAGTTTCCGGCTGAGCTCGGGCCCGACGGGGCGCGGACCGTGCCCGGCGCGATGGCGCCGGCACCGCTGCCCAGGGGCCGCCATCGCCTGCCGCCTGCGCTCGTGGTCCGCGTGCAGCGCGAACGGATTTTGCACGCGACCGCCGATGTGATCCGCGCGAAGGGTTACGAAGGCACAACGGTTGCGGACATCGTCGCGCGGGCCGGCGTCTCGCGCGAGGTGTTCTACTCGCACTTCCACAGCCGCTCAGACGCCTTCTTGGAGACCCACAAGCTCGTGTTCGAGCAGATGATGGCCACCGCAGCCGGCGCCTTCATCGCCTCTTCTGGCGAGTGGCCGGAGCGCGTTTGGGACAGCTGGGGTGCAGCGACGGCCCTGGTCGTGGGCTCACCGAGCCTTGCCCACTTCGCGTTCGTGGAATCGTACGCCCTCGGTCAATCGGTGGCGCGTCGCACTGATGAGTCGGTGCTCGCGTTCACGGTTTTTCTCAGAGACGGACACCGGTACGTGCAAGGCGGAGAGCCGCCGTCGGCAACGATCTCCACCGCGATCGCCGGCGCGGTCATGGAGACGACCGCGTCCTACATCCGCCGTGACCGGGCCGAGGAGCTGTTCACGCTGCTACCGACATTGGTCTACATGATCTTGGCGCCGTTCCTGGGACAGGACGACGCACGCGAGTTCATCGAAGGCAAGCTCCGCGCGCGTCGAGCGCCGGCCTGAGCACCCGACGCAAAGGCCGTTTGCGCGTAGGGTCGGTCAGCCGCCGGCGGCCTGCCGACATAGCTGCTTCGCAGAAGGCCTTGAGTCGAGCCTCTGCTTTTTGAGCGAATGTGCCCCCGCCTGACGGAGTTGCATACCGCCCCGAACGCGAGCCCCGGCGCCTGGACCCCGCGCCGTGCGCTCAGCGCTGCTTGTGCTTCGCCGTGCCCCGATGCTTGGCGACCGTCTTCTTCGTACCGTACTTCTTGCGCGCCTTCTTTTCGCACTGAACGCGCTTGCGCTTGTTGTGCTTGAACTGTGTGTGGCACTTCTTTAGCGCCCTAGCGAGCAATGTGGCGCGGCTTACCTTCGAGCCCTTGACTGCCCCGCAACCGGTTACTGGGATCGGCGTGTTCTGCTGGATCACCGCGCCGTTCTGGCCTGTGATCGTCGTCGGCATTACGAGTTTCTGCCCACACAAGCTGAATCGCTTGCTCGTGGGAACGTTGGAGGTCAAGGCAGAGTGCGGGCCCTCGGGAAGCGTCGTTTCGAAGCTGGTTACGGGCGCGTCGGGCACGGCATTGAAGGTCGATGTCGTGATGCCTTTTTTGATGTCCGTCTGGCCGTCGAGGATCAGCGTGATCCCTTCGCCCTGCAGCACGAACTCGACGTCTGGGAAGGCCGCGTTGCCGTGCGAGACCAGATACGCGGGGCCCGTCAAGGGAGACTTGAGCACAGGCGTGTGCACGGTCGCCGAGCCGATGTTCGAGCCTTCGGGGCAGGCTGCCGGGTTGGCCTGGAAGGTCGCGGCGATACACGCTTTCTGAATCGTGGTCAACCGCGCCGGCAGCTGGATCGGCAGTACCAGCTTGGTTTTCGCGATGTTCGCTTGGCCTGGCGAGGAGGTCACCTTGACCGTGAAGCTCGCGCCGTTGGCTTTCGTGGCGTTGCCCTGGGTCGTGGCGGTGAGCGTCGGTTTGAAGGGCAAGGAGGCGCAGTTGGCCACCTGGAAGGGGCTCGAGACGTTCGCGACACCACCTTCGTCGCCGGTCAGGGTGCCAGTGACCGCCATCGGGCTGCAGTTAGTGGGGTTGAACTCGAAGTTCGGGCGATCGACCACGACATCGATCCGCTTGAGCTGCAGCGGCACCCCGGAGGGCGCTTTGCCGACGCCCTGGACGATTTTCGGTAGCGCGCTTTCGATCGTCACTGCGGCAGTGTTCGGGTCCACCTTGATGCTCGAACGAACGACGACTTCACCGAGGTTGAAGGGTCCCGCGACCGCGGGGGTGACGATCGACAGACCGAAGGGTCCACCGCCGTAGGGGCCCGTTATATAGACCCGGCCGCCCGTCACCGTGAACGGTTCGGGGCCAAGGCCACTGGTCGCGGTCGCGTGTCCGACCAGGCTCTCGGGACCACATGTTCCGAGACTTGCGGCCGGTTCCTGACAGGGGGTGACCGAGGACAGCATCGCCGCAGCGCCCGGCGGGAGATGGACCGTCACGCCGGTCAGCTGCTGATCGGTATCCGCCTTCGCGATCGTGACCGTAAACGGGGTGAAAGCGCCACCCTGCGTATTGCCAGATCCCGCCTGGAAGAAGGGCGCGAGGGGCAGTGGGCCAGCGCATGGACTGCCACCGGGACCAGAGGTGATGTTGAACGTGCCGGGGTCGGACGCCGCATCAACCGACGGGCCACCAGACCAAGGAGTAAACGACGCGCTTGCGACATAGGAGCCGCACGTCGCGGGGGTGGTCAACGATCCACGCGGCCCACCGAAGAGCTGCACGTGCAATTCTTCGAAGGGGACCTGCGGCGTGTCCTGGAAGGTCGTTGAGATCTGGCCGGTCACGCCGTCGAGTTTCGTTTCGCCAGCGAGCTTGACGCGCAGGCCGAGGTTCGCGTTTTCGGCGACGATGTAGAGGGCAACCAGCGAGTCGAATGGGTTTGCTTCCTGCGCGGCGAGATAAACGCTGCCGCTCAGTTCTTCGGCCAGCAGCGGGGTCTTGATGCGAACGGTCCCGACCTTTGATGCCTTCGGGCATTGGACTGGTTCGGTGGAGAAGTGAAGCGCTTCGGGCGTCCCTGGCGAGAACGGATCGGTTCCGCCCGCTCCGAGGTAGCCGATCTGCTGCTCGGAGCAAGCCTGCAGGCCATTGGCGGCGGACGGGCTCAGCAGCACGCCGGGCGGCAGCGTCACGGTGGCGCTCCGGACGTTCGCCTCGGCCAGCGCATCGGGCGCCAGCGTCGTCTGCTGAGGCAACTTGACGTCAACGTTGAGCCCGGTCGGCGTGTTCGCGCTGCCGGTCTTTTCTTCTGGACGCCCTTCGTCCGCGGGCTGCACGGGTTCGACCCCGATTGTCGGGTTGAACGGGAGTTCGTCACAGCCGTTCAGATGTTCGAGCGCACCGCCAAGGCCGTTTTCGAACACGAAGCTGGCACTGGTCTGTTCATGGTTCCATGCTTCGCCGCTCATCCGTGTTGCAAGCGAGCCCGCACACGAGGTGGGCAACGTCAGGAAAGCCGTGTTCGGACGAGGGCTGGGCGGTTCGCAGTTTTCGCCGTTTTCTTTGATGACGCCTTCGCGCAGGCACGCCCAGTTGCGCGAGGGATCGTGGACTTCGTTGCCGGGCTCGCCCCAGAACGAGACCTGGGCACCCAGCACTTGTGCAGCCTCGGTCGTGTTGTTGACGTTCACCGTGACTCCATAGTCACCGTCGGTTCGCACGCTGGCGTCCAGCACGACGGGGACCCACGCGGCCTCGAATCCGAATCGAGCCGGCTCGCCGGGCGCCGGTTCGAGGTTGAACAGCGGCACGACGAGCGTCGCGTATCGCAGAACGGACGGTTCGAGCAGCGTGACCGTCGCAACCCCGATCACCGAGGAGGTCGGGCAGCTGTTGGTTTCCCCGTGCACCGCGGCGAAGTCCACCTGCGTGCACTGGGTAGCCGCGGTCACGTTCCCGAGTAGTCCGGGCGGCAGCTCGAAGCTGAGGTTCTTCTGCAGCGCGGGCGCCGCGGGCGCCAGCGCGGCGTTTTCGGAGCCTGGAAGGCGCACGTCCTGGATGATCTGGTTGAGATCGACCGTGCTCGTCAACTGGAACGGATGCGAGCCCGCTTGTGTGTCGGTCGAGCCGTCGGCGGTTTCGGGAGTGATCGAAAAGCCGCCTTCTTCAAGGCCGAACTTGACCGGTTCGTCGCTGATCTTCACCGGGCGCGTCAGCGACGCCGCCCGCATCGGCACGCCGGTTCCCTGCGTAACCCCCCCCTGCACGCTCACCTGATTGGGCAGCGTCGTGATGGTTCCCGGCGGCTCGGTCGCTTCCACGGACATTTCCAGTTCGAGCGGTTCGTAGGAAGGGATCGCAAGCGCCGTGCTGCAGGCGACGACACGCAGTTCGGTGACGGTGCATTTCCAGAATTTTTCCTTTTCTCCCGTGTTGACACTGCCCACACGTGCGCGACGAGGGTTAATGGCTTCGGCGCTTGTCAAGCGCAGCCCGGCGGGAAGCGTGTCGGTGATCGTGATCTGACTGCTCGCACCAGAGACCCCCACGGGCCCGAGATCGTCGGCCGAGACGACCAGGATGCCCGTCCCGCTCGGCGGCAGGTTGGTGGGCGCCATGCGCGAGGACAGATGCCACCAGGCGTTCAGCGGGTCCGCGGCTACGGCGGAGGCCGAGCCGGTCGCGAGCAGCGCGAGCAGCGTCAGGCACACCAGCGCGGCGAGCGTGCGGCCTCGGCGGCCCGTCCGTGTCCGGCCCGTGCATTCGGTGCGTCCAGCGAGCGGCCTCATCGAGCCGACCCCTTATGGGCTGACTTGCTCTTTGTTTTGGTCTTCGGCTTCGCTTTCGCGCCAAAGCGCTTGCGCGCCTGGCGTTCGCAGAGACCGCGCTTGTGCTTGGACTTCAACTTCTTACAAGCCTTCAGCGCTTTCGCCAGCTTCTGCGCCCGCGTAAGCGGTTTTGCCTTCGTCGGCGTTTTGACTTGAACCCCAGCGACGCCTTTCTCCGCGATGTTCCCAGAGTCGCCCGTTGCGGTGCTCGCGGGCGGCGCGGCGAGCGGCGGTGGCGCGGTCGAGGCTTCACGACACGCACTCGTAGAGGTGCATTCTTCGTTGCTGGGTGCTTTTGCGACGATGCAGGGACTGCTCGCTTCGCAGACGCGCGCGTCGTATATGTCGAAGGTGCCGTCGGTGTCGGTAGGGACGAGGCGATTCGCGGTCACGAAGAACACGTCGTGGCCGTTTTCATCGGCGTCCAGGAACGCGGACGCCCCGGTGCCCGTGCCGGATGAGATCAGCCCCACGCATCCACCGCTCTCGTGGCAGTCGCCGATCCCGCTGGGCTCGTACTGGTAAACATCGGCCTTGCCGTTGACATCCTGCGCGACGAGCGCGTCGGAGCTGTTGAAGTAGAGCCGACCGTCGTTTGACAGATAGCGCGGCTGATAGAGAGCAGTAGCCCGGGTCGAGGTGACGTTGAAAGCCCAACCGGGGATCGACCCCGCCAGCCAGCGGTTGGCCCACAGCTTCGGACGGTCGATCAAGAGCCCGCTACCTTCGCCGGAGTCCGCCGAATCGAGCACCCCCTGCGGGCGCTGCCAGCTGCCGCCGTCCATGCCAGAGTTGCAGGAGGCACAGAGCAGACGCTGGGTCTGCGCGTCGTACAGGTAGACCTCCTCGTCGGCTTCGCCGGAGACAGCGTCGCTGTTGTCATAGCCGGTCAGGCTCTGTTGCGACATGAACGTCAGGTAGCGACCGTCGGGCGAGACGCGCGAGGTCACGTTGCTGAGATTGCCGTGCGTCGGCGCGAGTTCGGAAGTCGGCCCTTCGCCCCAGTCGGCGGCGTCCTGCGCCGAGAGTGCGGCGATGAAGCGGGTCACGTGCTGTCCGGGGTGCGCCTGATCGGGTTCGACCACGTACAGATTGCATGTGGCATCCGGCGGCACCGGCGTGCCTTCGGTTCCTTCTCCTTCCAAATCGCGCGGGCATTCGCCGCGCGAGGCGCCGGGCGCGAGCACGCCGTTCGCGACGAAGTAGGTGCGCGAGCCGTCGGCGCTGCTGCCGGGGATCAAGTTCAGAACGTCGGCGGGACCGGCACTTGATTCAGCCGTCAGGTCATGGAGGCGGCCTTTCAGCGGTTCGCCGGGGGCGCTCGTGAGTTCGAACTCGTAGAGGTCCGCGGGCTGTTCTTCTTCGCCGGCCGGATCGAGGGTTGAGTCTTCGGTCAGCTTCGCGGTGTCGGTGAAGAACACCTTCGAGCCGTCGCTGGAGGCGGTCTGGAAGATAACTTCATCTGCCGATTCCGGAGGCTGCGGGACGGTGTGCCCACCTTCGCCGGGTTCGGTGGATTCTTGACCTTGCGCCGCATTGATCAGGATCGTCTGACCCGTGGCACCGACGCTCGTGTCGCGCAAGTAGAGGTGCCTGGTGTCCCCGGGGGACCACAGCACCCGCGTCCCGTCGCTGGAGAGCGCGTTGCGTGGGTTCAGCCCACCGGCGTTGCCGATTACCGAGCTCGCGTTCGATTCGTTCGTCGCGGGTTCGCCGTTGGGTAGCACGCTGATCAGCCTCAGCGGCGATCCGACTTCCCACTCATACAGGCCACCCGACGCCGGCGCACCGGCAGTCAGGGCGACCCTCGATTCGAACAGCACGTGCTTCAGATCTTCAGTTGCGTCCAGGAATTCGAGCTTGCCGCCAAATTTCGCGCCCGTGCTGATGCCCCCGGGCGTCACCAACGGGTCATAGTTCGGCGCCGCGGGAGGAGTCGCGCGAACATACATCGTCTTTTCGGTCGCGCCCGGCGCGAGCGGTGGCGTTTCCAGTGTGCCGAACGGTTCGGTTGGCTGGAGCAGAGCCTGCGAGAGATCCCGGGAGAAGTAGTGATACTCGGTTGGAGAGGGTGAGTGTATACCGCGTCCTTCTTCGTGCAGGGTTTCCAGGCTCACCGTGCTCCACGCACCGGGTTCACGACGGGAAAGCAATTGGGTGAATTCGAAGCCACGGTTGCCTTCCGGTTCCGTGACTACGGGACCCGTGGCGAGCCACGCGATTGCATTGCCGTCGTTCGACACCTGGATCGACCCACCGCGGAAGGGGCTGATCACTTCGGGCGCCGCACCATGCTTGTTGGGCGGCGAGACCAGCTCCCAGCCACGGCCGTCGGGCATCACGCTGGGCGACGGCAGCGTCGTGAAGGTATTTGGCGTGGGAGCAGCTTCCACGGTTCCCGCCGAGCTTGTGAGGATCAGCCTGTAGTAGTAGGCCGTCGCGGGCGTGAGCCCTTCGACGACGACGTGTACTTCCTGATCGCCAAAGGACGATGCGACTTTCACGGTCGGCAGATCGGTGCAGGAGGATGGGCTCACAACACAGTCGCTCGTGCCGTACTGGAAGTGGTATTCCGCTTCATGTCCATGCGGGTCGATCTGGGCCCGCAGTTCGGTCGAGCTGGGCGAGAGGCTCTTGGCCGAAAGCGCATCGACGAGCGGGGCGCCCGGGCCTTCGGGGCCGAACACGGCAATCTTGTTTTCGCCTGGCTCGGCCACGAACACGTTGCCGCGCTGAGCGTCCACCGCGATCCCGTCGGCGTTCGCGATCTGCCCTTGGCCGAACCGCTGGATCGGGGCCCCGGCGGCCGTGAACGCGCCTATCGAGGTTGCGTTGTCGAGATACACGTCGCCGTTGGTCTGGTCAACGGCGGCGCCGGTGGTGTTCTGAGTCGAGACTTCGCTTCGTATCGCTCGCGGCGACGGCTGGGCGTTATCTAGCTTCGCGACAACGGTCGGATCCGGCGGTTCGAGGAACTCGCCAGGGCAGCCTTCTTCGCTGTTCTTGCGTTCATACCCCGCGAAGAAGGCGTCCCCCGCGGGTGCGGTGGCGAACACATGCCGGGCGGGACATTCGAACTTGAGTTCGATTTCGGGTTCCCGTCTCAGACTTGGCTGCCACACGAGGCGAGCTTTTTCGGTTTTGGCCGCTTCTTTGGTGAAACCGTCGATGATGCCTTCGGTTTCCCAGTAGACCCACAGCACGCCGTTCGCGTCGACGCTCACGCCCGAGATGTTTTCCAGTTCCAGTTCTTCGGTTTCGCCCCCGACTTTCGCCTTGAAGATCGTCCACCTGTGAATGATTTCTTTGCTCGTCGGGCTGTACTCGTAGACGACTTCGTGTTCTTCGGGTTCGGCTTCCTTTTCCTTGCTGCCCACTACGTAGACGTTGCCACTGGAGGGATCGCTCGCGTTTTTGGAGTTGTCCACCGCGATCGCGCCGGTGGGTGAGCGGACGAGGAATTCCGACGCGAAGACATAGCCCCCGCTCCCGTCGGGAGCGAATATCTCTACCCGTTCGTTGCCGGCGTCCACGACATACAGGTCACCGGATTTTTCATCGACCGCAACCCCCGTCGGTCCGTTGAACTGTCCGGGGCCGGAGCCGACCTGACCGAAGGATGAGGAGAACACGTGGCCCCGGCGGATGAGAGCCGACGCGGAACTCGCGCCAACGGCGAACATCGCGAGGAGGGCAATCACGCTTGCCAAGCCGACCATTCCGCCGCGGGTCCTGCGGCTCAGGCCACGCGCGCGGCGCGACCGTGTAGATGCCCCGCCGAGTCGTGCGGACGGCACGCTGTGTTCCCCGTTGATTGCCCTCACATTGCCCTCTCTGGCCCGCTGGTCGCTCGGCCGGACTGCACGCCCTTTGGCCCTCGCGATCAGCGTCTCCCTATTGAACGACCATGGTATCTAAGCATAGGCTAGAGTGGGTTGTCAAGGACAGATAGGGCGTACCCAAAATGCCTGTCTCCATACTCGCCCGACACGGCGACAACCTGTGGTAGTTCCAGCGTGTATCGCATCACATCCAGCACGCGACGTTGCCGACGCAGCGTCTTGGCTTGTGAAATTGAATGGTCTGTCTAGGCAGGGTGCGTGAACCCTCCTCGAGCGCTCCACCCCGCCCCACCCAAGCACTCGCCCGCTGTCCAAAACGCCCGCCAGGGGCCCCGACCCCACGTGTCGGCTCCGCGCCCGGCCGAGCGCATCCGAAACCAGGCGTAATCCAGAAGCCGAGCCATCCAGCCCGTGGCCTCTTCGGCGATCCCGGCGTGGCCCCCACAACCACAACGGGCCGCCCGAAGGCGGCCCGTCGCAGTCCGGTCCTCAAGCGCTAGCGCTAGATGACCGTGTTCAGCTCCAGCTTTTCTTCGTTTTTGACGGTCGAGACGATGTTCTGACCGGCCTGGTCATAGCCTTTGCCCGAGAAGTTCGAGAGCAGGAAGGCGGGGATTTCTTTGCCGCCTTCTTGATAGGCGCTCGGTTTCTGGAAGCCGTGCGAGGCCTTGTACTTCAGCGGCACGGTTTCGCTCATCTTGTTGGGCTTGACCGGCACGAGGATCGAGCCCTTGACGGACACCGTCAAGGCCCCACCGCACGTGAATTCGATGAACTGGGTCTGGCCAGTCGCCGGGAACAGCTGCAGAGCGGGCTTTTTGGCCGCTTCGTTTTCCCAGACCACGCGGCCTTCCAGCGAATTGGTTTCAAGTTCGCCGGTCGGGTGCCCTTCGGAGGTGCATTTGAAGGGGCCTGATTCACATTCTTTGAACTTGACTATCACGTTCTTGACTTCTTTGGTACCGGAGTATTCGCCGGTGCTGGACTCCGATTTGCAGCCGACGGCGTTTTTGCCGACTTCTTCAAGGATGCCTTTGCCGCCGGTGCTCGTCTGGAATTTTTTGACGACGCCCGGGAACCATTCGTACTTGCCTTTCTTGGCTTTTTCGGCTTCCGTGACGGTTTTGGTGCAGCTGGAGTTGCCGAAGTTGCCGGTGTATTCCTTGTTGGCGTTCTTGACGCCTTTGATGCAGCGGCCGTATTCGGGTGCGGTGGCCGATGCGCTCGCCACCAAGGCGAGGCTCATGGCGCAAGCCGCCGCCAGGCATAGTGCCAGGGCTCTTGTGCGTTTCATGGTCTTGGTCTCTCCTTCTTTCTGTGCGCTTTGGACTGTTCGTCCGGCTTCACGTGCGCCTCGTGGCTTTGTCTCCGCGAGGGCCTCGCCGGGCTAAGACGTTTTGGACGGGCTTCGGTTGGTGCTTCGGTGATGCGGTTGATGCCTGCTGGCCCAACGGCCCGACGGCCCGACGGTCCGCCATAGGCAGCCGCATCGAACCGACCACCCGTGGCGGAGCCCGCCTCTCTGGCGGGCTCCGCGCTGGGCCTAGACGACTAAGTACTCCCAGTCGTGCCGACCTTAGGCTCTGCCCTTACCTCAGACTTTGCCCTTTTCGGCTTCGGCGGCTACGACCGACGCTTCTGCGTCGTGCAGGTCGCCCTCGAGCACCACGATTCCGGTCTTCCCCGCGCTGACCTGAAGCGCGGCGTTCAAATTAGCGTCGATGAACGATTCGTATTCACCTCCGCAGCCTTTGGCCCCGGATTCTTCTTCGATGGTCCAGCCCACGTCAACCAGCCTGCTTTCGACCGTGGAGAGGTTCGTGAATTCCTGGTTGAACTCAACATGCCCCGCTTCACCCTGACCCGATGTGGTCAGGTTGATCTGGATCGGGTGTTCGTCGCTGCCGATGTAGCAAGGACCGCCACCCAGTTTTTCAAGGAACGGGCCTGTCAGTTTAACCTTCAGCGGAAGCTTGAACGCGACGCCTTCTTCCCGAAGAAGGTTATTCGTGTTCAGACAGCCCACCACTTCGAAGCATTCGTTGCCGGCCATTTCGATCTGGGCGTCGATCTCGGTTTCCTTGTTCTTTTTGGCCGCGTTGTAGATTTCTTTCAGACCCTGGGGCCATTCGGGCTCACGCGCTTCGATCAGGGAGATCCCGCCTTCGACGGGCAGCGGCGGGGCTTCGAGCGTTTCCGCGCCGACGGCCGGAATCACGTTGATATGAGTGCCCGCGCCATTGAAGCCGCCCTGGAGCTTGATCGTCTTGCTCAGGTTGACCTTGACCCTGCCCTTTTGGAAGAAGCCGCCCTTCTTGCCGCCCAGGGTAACGCCCGTGAAGCAGTTTTCTACCGCTTCGCTGGTGTAGGGGCAGTGTTTATAGGCGCGGAAGTCATTGACCCCAAAAGGATCGCCTACGCCTGAGGCTTCGCGCTTTTCGCGGAGCACGGCTTCCTTCGCTTCTTCCTTCGCCAGCTTGGCAGCCGCTTTTTCTTTTTCCTTGGTTTCTTTGCATTCGGTGTTGCAGCTGGCGTATGCCGGCGAAACTACGACGGCCGTCGCGCTCAGCGCAAAAACAGCGATGAGGCAAAGCCCAACCATCCTTAGATGTCTCACACATGAGCGATTGGCCGGATTTGCTTGCGATTAGGGGTTCTTCGGGGTGCTTGCGCCAGCACTTGCGCCAGTTTTCGAAAGACTCGCGCCAGCGTGCGGCGCCGCTGAGGCCGAGCGGGTCGGTGCTGGAGGAGGGCTTTTCGTCGCGCTCGAGAGCGTTGGCGCCACTCGGTGGAAAGACCGTCGAGGGCGGGCCGAGGGTGCCGCCGTGCCTGAGGTCTCGGCCAGCTCGCCCTCGACAGCGATGGCCAGGGGACCGCTCGGGCTAGTCAACCGCACGCCCGCGTCTCCGCTCGCCCCGACTCTGCTCCCATGCGCCGAGGGCGGCGCCAGCCAAAACCCGGCGTCATCCAGAACCCGGTCCCGCCAACTACCCACAACCACAACGGGCCGCCCGAAGGCGGCCCGTCGCAGTCCGGTCCTCTAGCGCTAGCGCTAGATGACCGTGTTCAGCTCCAGCTTTTCTTCGTTTTTGACGGTCGAGACGATGTTCTGACCGGCCTGGTCATAGCCTTTGCCCGAGAAGTTCGAGAGCAGGAAGGCAGGGACTTCTTTGCCGCCTTCTTGATAGGCGCTCGGTTTCTGGAAGCCGTGCGAGGCCTTGTACTTTAGCGGCACGGTTTCGCTCATCTTGTTGGGCTTGACCGGCACGAGGATCGAGCCCTTGACGGCGACCGTCAAGGCTCCACCGCACGTGAATTCGATGAACTGGGTCTGGCCCACGGCCGGGAACAGGTCCAGAGCGGGCTTTTTGGCCGCTTCGTTTTCCCAGACCAATCGGCCTTCCAGCGGATTGGTTTCCAGTTCGCCGGTCGGATGCCCTTCGGAGGTGCATTTGAAGGGGCCCGATTCACATTCTTTGAACTTGACGGTCAGGTTCTTGACTTCTTTGGTGCCGAAGTATTCGCCCGAGCTTGACTCCGATTTGCAGCCGACGGCGTTTTTGCCGACTTCTTCAAGGATGCCTTTGCCGCCGGTGCTCGTCTGGAGTTTTTTGACGACGCCCGGGAACCATTCGTACTTGCCTTTCTTGGCTTTTTCGGCTTCCGTGACGGTTTTGGTGCAGCTGGAGTTGCCGAAGTTGCCGGTGTATTCCTTGTTGGCGTTCTTGACGCCTTTGATGCAGCGGCCGTATTCGGGCGCGGTGGCTGAGGCGCTCGCCGCGAGCGCGAAGCTCAGGGCGCATGCGGCCGTCAGGCATAGGGCCAGGGCTCTTGTGCGTTTCATGGTCTTGGTCTCTCCTTCTTCTGAGGCTTGGACTGCGGTTTGGGGCCCCTCGGGGCTTCGCCCCCCTCTGGAGGCCTGGGTTTGGTTGGGTAGAGCTTTGGTGCTGCGGTCATGGCTGCTGTGGATGCGGTTGGTCCGTCTGTGCTGCTGGCCCGTCTGTGCTGCGGTTGATGCTTGCTGCCCCGACGGCCGGACGGGTCGGCGATAGGCAGCAGTGTTGAACAACACCCGTGGCGGAGCCCGCCTTTGTCTGGGCGGGCTCCGCGTTGGGTCTTGCCGACTAGGTGCTACTAACCGGTGCTGACCTTAGGCTCTGTCCGTGTCTCAGACTTTGCCTTTTTCGGCTTCGGCGCGCACGGCAGGAATTTCCCCGTTGTGCAGGTCGCCTTCGAGCACCACGATTCCGGTCTTCCCTTCGCCCCCGACCTGAAGCAGGGCGTTCAGATTAGCGTCGATGATCGATTCGTATTCACCGCCGCAGCCCGAGGCCCCGGATTCTTCTTCGATGGCCCAGCCCACGTCAACCAGTCTGCTTTCGTTCACGAGGAGGTTGTTGAATTCCTGGTTGAATGCAACGTGCCCAGCCGCACCCTGACCGCCTGTGGTCAGGTTGATGTGAATCGGGTGTTCGTCGCTGCCGATGTAGCAGGGTCCGCCGCCCAGTTTTTCAAGGAACGGGCCGGTCAGTTTGACCTTCAGCGGCAGCCTGAACGCGACGCCTTTTTCCTGAAGGATGTTCAGTGTGTTGAGGCAGCCAGGCACTTCGAAGCATTCGTTGCCGGCCATTTCGATCTTGGCGTCGATCTCGGTTTCCTTGTTCTTCTTGGCCGCCTTGAAGGCTTCTTTCAGACCCTGGGGCCATTCAGGCTGGTGTCCTTCGAGCAAGGAGATCCCGCCTTCGACGGGGAGCGGCGGGGCTTCGAGCGTTTCCGCACCGACGGCCGGAATCACTGTGATTGTGCTGCCTTCGCCGTAGAAGCCGCCCTGAAGCAGGATCCTCTTGCTCAGGTTGACCTTGACGCTGCCCTTTTCGAAGAAGCCGCCCCTCTTGCCGCCCAGGGTGACGCCGGTGAAGCAGTTTTCTACCGCTTCGTTGGTGTAGGGGCAGTGTTTATAGGCGCGGAAGTCGTTGGTCCCCCAGGGGTCACCGACGCCCGAGGCTTCCCGCTTTTCGCGGATCACGGCTTCCTTCGCTTCTTCCTTCGCTTGCTTGGCTTCCGCTTTTTCTTTTTCCTTGGTTTCTTTGCATTCGGTGTTGCAGCTGGCGTATGCCGGCGACACTACGACGGCCGTCGCGCTCAGCGCAAAAACGGCGATCAGGCAGAGCCCAACCATCCTTAGATGTCTCACACATGAGCGATTGGCCGGATTTGCTTGCGATTAGGGGTTCTTCGGGGTGCTTGCGCCAGCACTTGCGCCAGTTTTCGAAAGACTCGCGCCAGCGTGCGGCGCCGCTGAGGCCGAGCGGGTCGGTGCTGGAGGAGGGCTTTTCGTCGCGCTCGAGAGCGTTGGCGCCACTCGGTGGAAAGACCGTCGAGGGCGGGCCGAGGGTGCCGCCGTGCCTGAGGTCTCGGCCAGCTCGCCCTCGACAGCGATGGCCAGGGGACCGCTCGGGCTAGTCAACCGCACGCCCGCGTCTCCGCTCGCCCCGACTCTGCTCCCATGCGCCGAGGGCGGCGCCAGCCAAAACCCGGCGTCATCCAGAACCCGGTCCCGCCAACTACCCACAACCACAACGGGCCGCCCGAAGGCGGCCCGTCGCAGTCCGGTCCTCTAGCGCTAGCGCTAGATGACCGTGTTCAGCTCCAGCTTTTCTTCGTTTTTGACGGTCGAGACGATGTTCTGACCGGCCTGGTCATAGCCTTTGCCCGAGAAGTTCGAGAGCAGGAAGGCGGGGATTTCTTTGCCGCCTTCTTGATAGGCGCTCGGTTTCTGGAAGCCGTGCGAGGCCTTGTACTTCAGCGGCACGGTTTCGCTCATCTTGTTGGGCTTGACCGGCACGAGGATCGAGCCCTTGACGGACACCGTCAAGGCCCCACCGCACGTGAATTCGATGAACTGGGTCTGGCCAGTCGCCGGGAACAGCTGCAGAGCGGGCTTTTTGGCCGCTTCGTTTTCCCAGACCACGCGGCCTTCCAGCGAATTGGTTTCAAGTTCGCCGGTCGGGTGCCCTTCGGAGGTGCATTTGAAGGGGCCTGATTCACATTCTTTGAACTTGACTATCACGTTCTTGACTTCTTTGGTACCGGAGTATTCGCCGGTGCTGGACTCCGATTTGCAGCCGACGGCGTTTTTGCCGACTTCTTCAAGGATGCCTTTGCCGCCGGTGCTCGTCTGGAATTTTTTGACGACGCCCGGGAACCATTCGTACTTGCCTTTCTTGGCTTTTTCGGCTTCCGTGACGGTTTTGGTGCAGCTGGAGTTGCCGAAGTTGCCGGTGTATTCCTTGTTGGCGTTCTTGACGCCTTTGATGCAGCGGCCGTATTCGGGTGCGGTGGCTGAGGCGCTCGCCGCGAGCGCGAAGCTCAGGGCGCATGCGGCCGTCAGGCATAGTGCCAGGGCTCTTGTGCGTTTCATTACGATCTCTCCTTCTTCTGGTGCGCTTGGACTGCGGGTTGGGGCCCCTCGGGAACGCTTGCCCCCTCTGGAGGGGCCTGGGTTGGTGGAGCTTTGGTGGTGGTGGTGGTGGTTGCTCGTCGGTGCGGTGGCGCCTCGGCGCGGATCCTCGGTACTCGATTGCCGGGCTGAAGAGCGCCGCCTTGGCAGTCGCGTCGAACCGACACCCGTAGCGGAGCCCGCCCTGTCTGGGCGGGCTCCGCGGTGGGTCTTTGCCGACTAGGTGTTACTAATCGGTGCCGACCTTAGGCTCTGTCTTTACCTCAGACTTTGCCTTTTTCGGCTTCGGCGTTCACGTTGAACGTGTTTGCATCGTGCAGGTCGCCCGTGAGCACCACGATCCCGGTCTTCCCGGCTTCGACCTGAAGCGCGCCGTTCAGATCCTTGTCGATGATCGATTCGTATTCACCGCCACAGCCTTTGGCCCCGGATTCTTCTTCGATGGTCCAACCCACATCCACCAGCCTGCTTTGGACCGTGAAGAGGTTCGTGAATTCATGGTTGAACACAACAGACCCGGCCGAACCCGCACCTGATGTGGTCAGGTTGATCTGGATCGGGTGTTCATCGCTGCCGATGTAGCAGGGTCCGCCGCCCAGTTTTTCAAGGAACGGGCCCGTCAGTTTGACCTTCAGCGGCAGCTTGAACGCGATGCCTGTTTCCAAGAGAATGTTCTGCGTGTCGAGGCAGCCCACTTCTTCGAAGCATGCGTTACCGGCCATTTCGATCTTGGCGTCGATCTCGGTTTCCTTATTCTTTTTCGCCGCGTTGTAGGCTTCTTTCAGACCCTGCGGCCATTCGGGCTCCTGTTTTTCGATCACGGAGATCCCGTCTTCGACGGGGAGCGGCGGGGCTTCCAGCGATTCCGCGCCGACGGGCGGAAGCGCTTTGGTTTCGGCGTTTTCGCCATCGAAACCGCCCTGAAGCACGATCGACTTGCTCAGGTTGACCTTGACGCTGCCCTTTTGAAAGAAGCCGCCTTTCTTGCCGCCGATGGTGACGCCCGTGAAGCAGTTTTCTACCGCTTCGCTCGTGTAGGGGCAGTGTTCATAGGCGGTGAAGTCGTTGACCCCCCAAGGGTCGCCAACGCCTGTGGCTTTGCGCTTTTCGCGGAGTATGGCTTCCTTCGCTTCTTCCTTCGCCAGCTTGGCTGCCGCTTTTTCTTTTTCCTTGGTTTCTTTGCATTCGGTGTTGCAGCTGGCGTATGCCGGCGACACTACGACGGCAGTCGCGCTCAGCGCAAAAACGGCGATGAGGCAAAGCCCAACCATCCTTAGATGTCTCACTTGTGTCCTCCTTGTTCTTCTTGCTCTCTGGTCATGGTCGATCGACGCTCGGCTGCCCCGTCCTGGGACGGCCGTTTGCCGGTCGGGTGTTGCTGCGCGCCCGACCGGGACCAACGGCCCCCCATTCGGTTGCACGCCCGTGATCGATGCGGCCGCAAGCGGCCTTTGCATCGACAAACGTCTGCAGTCGGCGAGCCTTCGGAGTTACCCTCGAGCGTGCCGAATCGTCCGGAGAAGAGCCCATAAGCGCAAGCTGCACCTACGTGGTGTCGCGGGTATCCGCTGGAGCAGGCCATGGGCCTGGGTCCCAGTTGAGGGACGGCGAAGCCTGCCCGCCCCGAACCAACATCGCGCCGAGTCGTCGCCGACTCCTCCTTGCGCACAAGCGTGACCTTCAGGTCCCGCATCCCAATCCCCACCCGCTAGCTCCCTTTCCCCGTCCTTAAGCCTTACATTCGTCCGGCCTCCGGACCCCGGTAAATTCGGGCCCGTCCTGAACGACGGCGGTATCTAAGCACAATGGTCAGAGCATGTCAAGAACAGACAAGGTGTACTCTCTTGTAGCTGTTTTTGACTAGCGGAGAGGCCATCGTGGGGGGAGGAAGATGGCAACGGGGGCTACTGGACGGTATGCAGATAGTTCGTCCTTGTCGGCGGGCTCTGAAACTCAATGGTCTGACTTGGGCGCGGTCTTGTATCCTCCGGGCGGAGAAAGCCCTTGCCCCAACCTCTCCGCCCACAGGACCCAACGGGTCAGCGACGCCAAGCGAAACCGAGCGACAGGTTGTCGTCGATAACGCCCAAGCCGACCCAGCGCCAGCGCCTTGTGAGCGCGATGATCGACCTCTGCGCGCAGGTCGGCTACCAGAACGTGAGCGTGGCGGAGGTGAGCTCGCAGGCAGGCGTCTCGAGCGCGACGTTCTACGAGCAGTTCGACGGCAAGGAAGATTGTCTGCTGGCCGCGTTTCGCGCCGCTCGCGCGTGCGTGTTCCGCCAGATGAAGCCGCAGCGAACGGAGGGGTCCTGGTCGGAGGCGGCCCGCGAGGCGCTCGAAGGTCTGTTCAGTGGGCTTCAGGCCGACCCGGCCGCCGGGCGCCTCTTGTTCGTGGAGTCGCTCGCCGGGGGGGAGCGCATGCGCGAAGAGCGCGAGCGAGCGCTGGCCAAGCAGGAACGACGGGTGGAGGACTTCCTCCTCAGCAGACCCGCAGGGACCGAGACGCTCGACATCCCGGTCATCGCGCTGGAGGGGGCCCGGCGGTACATCGTCTCGCGGCACTTGCGTACGCATGGCGAGGACCTGCTTGCCTCGCGCGTCGAGGACATCCTCACGTGGATGTCCTGCTACGCAATACCCGCAGGCACTGAGCGCTGGAGCACCGGACCACACGCGCTGCTGACGGCCTCGGCATCGAGCAGCCACGCAGGTGTCCCCGGCTTGCCGCCAGACGGGCGCCCGGAGCGCCTGCCGCGTGGGCGCCACGGCCTTCCACCCAGCGTCGTCGCGCGCAGCCAGCGCAATAGGATCATCGCCGGCACGGCTGAGGTGATGGCGGCGAAGGGCTTTGCCGGCGCGACCGTAGCTAACATCGTCGCTGCGGCCGGCGTCTCACGCGACGTCTTCTACGAGCATTTCGCGGACAAGCAGGATGCCTTTCTCGAGGCCCAGCAGTTCGCGACGCAGGCCATCCTCAACACGTGCGCCGCTGCCTACTTCAGCGTCAACGACTGGCCCGAGCGCGTTTGGAAGGCGCTTGAGGCGATGTTGAAGCTGATCGCGGAGCACCCCGCCATCGCCTACCTACGGCTCGTCGAGTGCTACGCGGCGGGAGAAGCGGGTCTCCGGAGCATCGACGAGTTCGTCCGCGCGGCGACGATCTTCCTCGAGGAAGGCTTTAGCTATCGAGAGGAGAATCGAGCGCTGCCGCGACTCTGCACGCAGGCGATCAGTGGCGCCGTTCTCGAGGTGCTCTCGCGTAAGGTCGCGCGCGAGGAGACGGCCGAGTTGCCGCAGCACTTGCCGCAGTTGGCCTACATCGCGCTGGTGCCGTTCATGGGCAGCGAGGACGCGATCCGCGCTGTCTCGAAGTCGAGCGCCAAGGACACGGTTCTAGGGAGCTCATAGACCCCTCGGCGAGGGCGATTCAACGGCTGCTCAGCGCGCGAACGCGAGCCCAGAAGTGGCGGAACCGATAGACCTTGCGCGCGACCTCCCATCGCTCGATTGGCGCGAGCTTGGCGCATATCTGGCGAGGTATTCGTCGAGCTTTTGAGCCGCCTCGTCCTCATTGCCAGGCATCAAATGACCGTAGCGATCGAGCGTGATCGAGATGGTCGCGTGGCCCATGTAGGTCGACAGCGCCTTAGCGTTGACACCCGCCGCGATCATCAACGAGGCGAACGTGTGTCGGCACTCATGGAGGGTGATCCGACGGAGGTTTGCGGCCTCCCAGTGACGCTCGGCGCGCTTGAGCAAAGGGGTCCCGTTAAACGTACTGCGATCGTTCACACCGAAGACCAAGCCCTCGCTCCAAGGGAGGCTCAACAGGTGCGGCTCGAGGTGGCTGCGAAGCGTCGAGTTGATCGGCACATTGCGCTCACGACCGGACTTCGGCGTGATCTCGCCCTCCAGCGTGTCCCATCCGCGGCGAACGTTGATCACGCCTCGATCGAGATCAACGTCCTCAATGCGCAACGCCATTAGCTCGCCACGACGCAGCCCGGCGTACATCGCCGTGGCCCACAGTGGACGGTCGCGCTCGGGGAGTGCATCGAGCAGCGCCTTGCACTCGGCCGGCGTCGCGATGCGGCTGCGCCCTCCGCGCACGGCGGGCATCTGCAATCCGACGAGCGGGCTGACGGCGACTTCGCCTCGAACCAGCGCACGCTTGTAGATCACCCTCAGCGAGGCGATCGTGACGACGACCGTCGACGCATTCCAGCCCTCGGCGACGAGTTCGTCAACGAGATCCTGAACGTCATTGCGTGTGACGTCCGACAGACGCATCGAACCGAGGGCCGGCTTCACGCGGACCCTCAGGCCGGCCTCGTACGCGCGAATCGCCGCCGGCTTATAGGGATCGCCCGAACGGTTGCGAATCCAGCCATCGCGAGCGCCTTGCAGCCAGATGTCGGCCGCTTCGGCCACCGTGATCGCTGTCGGCGCCCGCATCAGCATCTTGCGAACGGCGACCGAGGACTCCTGGCGCCACACCCTCGCTTCGGCTTGCGTCGAGAAGGTCTTACGGATCTTCTTCCCGTCTCGCTTTGAGTAGACGAAAGCCTCCCACGAACACTGGCAGCGCCCGCCCCGGCAATTGCGGCCATGCCGTTGTCGCAATCCTGCAGACATCTCTATCCGGCTTGGCTACGACAGTCCGCACGGGACCAAATGGCTCAGATCCCGGCGGCGCCGCTCATCTAGCCAACGCCGCGTCCCCCCTCTATTGCCCCTTCGCTACAGCCCTGTTCCTACTGTCAACCCTTTTTATCATACCGGCTAGTTTCAGGCAAGCTCCGGCGGTTGGTTCTCGCTGCAACTATCCGAAGGCCCACGCCCGGCGCGCCCCCATAAAGCGCCGAGAGGCCTGCGGGCGTTCCACCCAAACCCGAAACTCACCCACACCGGCCGAAGTCATCTCAGGCCCTCCTACGCGTCGCTGCTAGGGCGCTAGGCGCGTTGTCCGGCACATGACTGCGTAGCCATGGATCGTTTGGGGACCCAGCCGCGTCGACTTAACCGCAGGACGACCCTTCACATCCTGGCGCAAGTGCTGGCGCAAGTCACCCGAAAACCCCCTAATTCCAAGCAAATACAGCGAATCGCTCATGTGTGAGACATCTAAGGATGGTTGGGCTCTGCCTGATCGCCGTTTTTGCGCTGAGCGCGACGGCCGTCGTAGTGTCGCCGGCATACGCCAGCTGCAACACCGAATGCAAAGAAACCAAGGAAAAAGAAAAAGCGGAAGCCAAGCAAGCGAAGGAAGAAGCGAAGGAAGCCGTGATCCGCGAAAAGCGGGAAGCCTCGGGCGTCGGTGACCCCTGGGGGACCAACGACTTCCGCGCCTATAAACACTGCCCCTACACCAACGAAGCGGTAGAAAACTGCTTCACCGGCGTCACCCTGGGCGGCAAGAGGGGCGGCTTCTTCGAAAAGGGCAGCGTCAAGGTCAACCTGAGCAAGAGGATCCTGCTTCAGGGCGGCTTCTACGGCGAAGGCAGCACAATCACAGTGATTCCGGCCGTCGGTGCGGAAACGCTCGAAGCCCCGCCGCTCCCCGTCGAAGGCGGGATCTCCTTGCTCGAAGGACACCAGCCTGAATGGCCCCAGGGTCTGAAAGAAGCCTTCAAGGCGGCCAAGAAGAACAAGGAAACCGAGATCGACGCCAAGATCGAAATGGCCGGCAACGAATGCTTCGAAGTGCCTGGCTGCCTCAACACACTGAACATCCTTCAGGAAAAAGGCGTCGCGTTCAGGCTGCCGCTGAAGGTCAAACTGACCGGCCCGTTCCTTGAAAAACTGGGCGGCGGACCCTGCTACATCGGCAGCGACGAACACCCGATTCACATCAACCTGACCACAGGCGGTCAGGGTGCGGCTGGGCACGTTGCATTCAACCAGGAATTCAACAACCTCCTCGTGAACGAAAGCAGACTGGTCAACGTGGGCTGGGCCATCGAAGAAGAATCCGGGGCCTCGGGCTGCGGCGGTGAATACGAATCGATCATCGACGCTAATCTGAACGCCCTGCTTCAGGTCGGGGGCGAAGGGAAGACCGGAATCGTGGTGCTCGAAGGCGACCTGCACAACGGGGAAATTCCTGCCGTGCGCGCCGAAGCCGAAAAAGGCAAAGTCTGAGACACGGACAGAGCCTAAGGTCAGCACCGGTTAGTAGCACCTAGTCGGCAAGACCCAACGCGGAGCCCGCCCAGACAAAGGCGGGCTCCGCCACGGGTGTTGTTCAACACTGCTGCCTATCGCCGACCCGTCCGGCCGTCGGGGCAGCAAGCATCAACCGCAGCACAGACGGGCCAGCAGCACAGACGGACCAACCGCATCCACAGCAGCCATGACCGCAGCACCAAAGCTCTACCCAACCAAACCCAGGCCTCCAGAGGGGGGCGAAGCCCCGAGGGGCCCCAAACCGCAGTCCAAGCCTCAGAAGAAGGAGAGACCAAGACCATGAAACGCACAAGAGCCCTGGCCCTATGCCTGACGGCCGCATGCGCCCTGAGCTTCGCGCTCGCGGCGAGCGCCTCAGCCACCGCGCCCGAATACGGCCGCTGCATCAAAGGCGTCAAGAACGCCAACAAGGAATACACCGGCAACTTCGGCAACTCCAGCTGCACCAAAACCGTCACGGAAGCCGAAAAAGCCAAGAAAGGCAAGTACGAATGGTTCCCGGGCGTCGTCAAAAAACTCCAGACGAGCACCGGCGGCAAAGGCATCCTTGAAGAAGTCGGCAAAAACGCCGTCGGCTGCAAATCGGAGTCAAGCTCGGGCGAATACTTCGGCACCAAAGAAGTCAAGAACCTGACCGTCAAGTTCAAAGAATGTGAATCGGGCCCCTTCAAATGCACCTCCGAAGGGCATCCGACCGGCGAACTGGAAACCAATCCGCTGGAAGGCCGATTGGTCTGGGAAAACGAAGCGGCCAAAAAGCCCGCTCTGGACCTGTTCCCGGCCGTGGGCCAGACCCAGTTCATCGAATTCACGTGCGGTGGAGCCTTGACGGTCGCCGTCAAGGGCTCGATCCTCGTGCCGGTCAAGCCCAACAAGATGAGCGAAACCGTGCCGCTAAAGTACAAGGCCTCGCACGGCTTCCAGAAACCGAGCGCCTATCAAGAAGGCGGCAAAGAAGTCCCTGCCTTCCTGCTCTCGAACTTCTCGGGCAAAGGCTATGACCAGGCCGGTCAGAACATCGTCTCGACCGTCAAAAACGAAGAAAAGCTGGAGCTGAACACGGTCATCTAGCGCTAGCGCTAGAGGACCGGACTGCGACGGGCCGCCTTCGGGCGGCCCGTTGTGGTTGTGGGTAGTTGGCGGGACCGGGTTCTGGATGACGCCGGGTTTTGGCTGGCGCCGCCCTCGGCGCATGGGAGCAGAGTCGGGGCGAGCGGAGACGCGGGCGTGCGGTCGACTAGCCCGAGCGGTCCCCTGGCCATCGCTGTCGAGGGCGAGCTGGCCGAGACCTCAGGCACGGCGGCACCCTCGGCCCGCCCTCGACGGTCTTTCCACCGAGTGGCGCCAACGCTCTCGAGCGCGACGAAAAGCCCTCCTCCAGCACCGACCCGCTCGGCCTCAGCGGCGCCGCACGCTGGCGCGAGTCTTTCGAAAACTGGCGCAAGTGCTGGCGCAAGCACCCCGAAGAACCCCTAATCGCAAGCAAATCCGGCCAATCGCTCATGTGTGAGACATCTAAGGATGGTCGGGCTCTGCCTGATGGCTGTTTTTGCGGTGGCTTCGGTAGCCGCCTCGTCGGCGCTGGCCAAGGATAAATACAACCAAAACACCTACCAGCAGTTCAAACACTGCCCGTTCAACGCGCCGGGAATCACCGACTGCTTCACGGGCATCACGAACGGCGGTGCGCTCGGCGGCTACTTCCAGTACGGAACCGTGCTGACGAAGCTGAGCAAGGCGATCACGATCCAGGGCGGCTACAAGGGCGAATCAAACGAAATCGAAGTCATCGCCCCAGAAGACGGCGCGAAGCTGCTGGAAAGCCCGCCGGAGCCGATCGTCAAGGGACTGAAAGTCATCACGCCGAAAATCCAGCAGGAAGCGGAATGGCCGGAAGCCCTGAAGACGAGCTTCAACGAAGCTGTGAAAAACAAAGAAACGAAGGCGTTTGCCACGATCGAAATAGCAGGCGAAGAATGCACGGCGGTGCCGGGCTGCATCAACACATTCTCGCTCCTGGTCGAAGCCGAATCGCCGCCCGCTTTCAGGCTGCCGCTGAAGGTCAAAGTCACGAGCCCATGGCTTGAAAAACTGGGTGGAACATGCTCGATCGGAAGCGACGAACACCCGATCAAGCAGAACCTGATTACGGGCAAGGCAGGGGGCACCGGTACTGGTATCCACTTCAACAACGCATTCACCCAGGTGTTCTTCGAAAACACCCGGCTGGTGGACACCGGCTGGCACATCTCGCAGGAACAGGGCGCCAATGGGTGCGGCGGCAGCGAAAACGAAGCGTATCTCGACAAAGCGCTCAACTTGGCGCTCGAGGTCGAAGGCCCAACAGGCAACGAAGTCGGCAATCGGACAGGCGTCACGGTGCTGACGGGCAACCTGCACGACAGCCAGGTCGAAGAAGCGAAGACAAAACTCGAAGAAGGCAGCAAGTAGACCACTAGGACGAACCGCAGTTAGTCACTCGGCCCGGAGCCCCGCCACAGTGGCGGGGCTCCGCCGCCAAGACCACGAGCTGAGCACCAAGAAACTACGAGCCGAAGCACCAAGAGCCGAAAGGGAGAACCAAAGATGAGACGGATAAAGATCTTCGGGACATGCATCGTCGCGTTGTGCGCGATGAGCGTCCTTGTCGCATCGAGCGCCTCGGCGTTCGTGCGTGAAGCGCCCGAAGTCGGGCGCTGCATGAAGCACACGGGCGGCCACTGGGCTAACGGAACCTGCAAGACCGTGGCCGCCGCCGGCAAAGGCAAGTACGAATGGTACCCGGCCTTTGGCGAAGCCGAAAACGGCGAAACGAAGCTTGCCGAAAAACTCAAATTCACCTCGGTGGCGAAATCGGGCGTGCTGATCCAGCTGACGACAGTATCCGGCGAAGGCATCGGCTGCCACAACCAGCTCGCCGACGGCGAAGTGACAGGGCCGAAAACGCTCAAGAGCTCGAACATCAGATTCACCGAATGCTTCGAGACCGGGCAGATCTGCACGAGCACCAACCCGAAAGCCGAAAAATCGGGCGAAATCAAGGTCAAAGAACTGACCGGCCTGCTCGGGATCGAAAAATTCGGCGCGACCCACGCCACAGACAAGGTCGCCAACCTGTTCAAACCGGTCAGCGGCGAAATCTTCACCGAATTCGAATGCGGCGGGATCCCCGTGACGGTCAAAGGCGAAGTGATCAACCCGCTGTCCGCCAACGCGATGAAGTCGTCGTTGACGATCAAATTCAAGGCCACTAAAGGCAAACAG
Source organism: uncultured Solirubrobacteraceae bacterium (assembly GCA_963697725.1). GTDB lineage: Bacteria > Actinomycetota > Thermoleophilia > Solirubrobacterales > Solirubrobacteraceae > Palsa-744. The sequence continues at coordinate 1,177,479 of OY969096.1, read as the reverse complement.
AAACCGGAAAGGTTTGCGACCGACCCGGCCACCACCAAACGAGTGCTGTTCAGCACGAAATTGGTCGGAGGCGGCTTGACCCAGGCGGGCCAGACGCTGACGACGATTCAGACGGGCGAAGAAAAGCTGGAGATCAACACGCTCATCTGAATCGGGTCGATCCAAGGCGAGATGTCGCCACCGGCGGGCTTGACCGGATCTCCGGTCTCGCCCGCCGAGGCGGCTAAAGAGGTTTCCAGCGAGAGGGAGTAGGAACGTGAGAGCGAGAACGATCCACAGCAATGAGCACGCCCGCCGGCTCAGGTCATCCCGAGGCGGACGGCTGCTGACGACCCTCGCAGCCACGCTGCTCACCGCCCTCGCCGCCACCTCCTCGGCTCAGGCCCACGCCACCCACGTCTTTGAGCGCTCGCTGACGCCGGCAGGCGAATGCGCGCTCATGAGCCCGGGCGGGATCGCCGTCAACGAAGCCACCGGCGACATCTACGTCGTCGATCGCGGTCACGGCCGCGTCGTGCACCTGGGCCCCGACGACGAATGCCTCGCGCAGTTCAAAGTCAAGATCGCCGAAGCCGAAGAAGGCGCCGTTGAAAACTCGAGCATCGCGATCGACAACAACCCGGCCAGCCCGTCCTTCGGCGACGTCTATGTCGTGGCCAACTCTGAACCGGAAGCGATCCAGAAGTACGAAGCCGGCGCCAAAGAAACCGGCAAAAAAGTCGAAGGCAAACTGGCGGCCATGAAGAAGGGCGAAGAAGAATTCTTCGGCCTGCTCGGCGTCGCAGTAGACGCCAAGGGCAACCTTTACGTCTATCAGGAAGAAGGCGTCGACAGCTTCGACTCAAGCTCGCCGAAAAACAAGTTCTCAAGCCACGTGGAACTGGAAGGCGGCTGCATCGAACCGTTCTCGGGCTTTGCCGCCGCGCCCTCGGGCGAAGCCTTCTACGTGGCCAAAGAGCGCGAATCCCGCGGCGAACTGTGCGTCGAACCAAGCCGCGTAATCGCCCAGTATGCAAGCTCGGGGAGCGTCATCAAGCGCGCTTTGCAGAGCCAGCGTTCGACCGGCGCCGCGGTTGACCTTTCAAGCGCCAACGCCGGTGACGTCTACGTCCAGGACACAAAGGAAGTGAGCACGTTCACCGCGTCCGGAGCGCTGATCGACCGCTTTGGTCAAGAAGCCGGGCACGAACTGCAGCAAGGCGCCGGCGTCGCCGTTGACTCAAAGACGCACGAGGTGTTCGTCGCTGAAGCACAGACCGGCGCGATCGTCGTCTATGAAGAACCGCAGGCCAAGCCCGCGATCGACGCCCTCTCAGCGCAGGAAGCCTCGGGCAACCCGACCTCTGTGCAGCTCAGCGCACAGATCGACTCCAAGGGCTCTGACACCCACTACTTCTTCCAGTACGGCACGACCGACTGCGCGGCGAGCCCCGCGCTCTGCAGCGACGCGCCGGCGGCGCCCGGCGGCGACCTCGGCTCGGGCTTTGGCGATCACAGCGTCAGCCTGCAACTGACGAGCCTGAAAGCGGGCACCAACTACTTCTACCGCGTGATCGCCACCAACTCCAGCGGTTCAAGCGAAAGCCAGAGCGCGACCTTCCAGACGCTCCCCTCGACGGCCCTCCTGCCCGACGGACGTTCTTGGGAGCTCGTCTCGCCGCCCGAGAAGGGCGGCGGCTCGGTCGAACCGCTGTCCAAGGAAGGGGGCCTGATCCAAGCGGCAGCGGGTGGGGGTGCGATCACGTATATCGCCAATTCCCCCTTCGGCTCTGAAATCGAAGGCAACCGGGCGCTTGAACCCAACCAGATCGTCTCGACGCGCAGCGCCGGCGGCTGGTCCTCGAAGGACATCGTCACGCCAAGCGAACGCGGCGAAGGCTTCATTCCGGGCGCGCCACACGAGTATCAGGCATTCTCACCCACGCTCTCGCTCGCCCTGGTCGAACCCCAGCCTCCGATCGAAGCCTTCGAACACCCCACGCTCTCGCCCGAAGCAAGCGAAAGAACGATCTATCGGCGCAGCGAAGAAGCCTGCAACAGTGCATCGGCGGATTGCTTTCAGCCGTTTGTCAGCGCCTCGAGCGACACCGCCGAAGTCGCCGGCGAAAAGACGAAGTTCGGGGGCAAGCTGAGGCTTCTGGGGTCAAACACCGACCTCACCGACGCGGTGTTCGAATCGCCGGTCGGCCTTACGGCAGCCGCGCCCTCGCCGCCTTCCGCGCAGAACCTCTACGAGTGGACCGCGGGCGAGGCGCCTGCACAGCAGCTTCAGCTGATCAGCGTGCTGCCGTCCGGCGCGCCCGCCCAAGAAGCGTTTCTCGGCGCCAACAGCAAGGACGTGAGAAACGCCGTCTCAGCCGACGGCACGAGGATCTTTTGGTCGGGCCTGTCTGAAAACCCCACCGGCGAAGTCTTCCAGCACCTGTTCATGCGCGATACCGACAGCGCCAAAACGGTCCAGATCGACGCCGCCCAAGGGGTCGCTGAACCCAAAGAAGAACCCGAAAGCGAAGAACAGGAGTTTCAGACCGCCAGCGCCAACGGCGAACGAGTCTTCTTTAGCTATCCACTACGCCTCACCGAAGAATCGACCCAACCCGAAGAAGCCGTGCTCTTGGAAGAGGGCCCGGACCTGTATGTCTGCGAACTGCCTGAACAGGCAAACAAATGCAACCTCAAGGACCTGACGGTCTCTAGCGTTGGCGAAAGCGCCGACGTGCTCGGCGTGCTGGGTGCATCGGAAGACGGCAGCTCGATCTACTTCGTGGCCAACGGCGTGCTCAGCAGCCAAGCCTCGGCCGCCGGGGCCCACCCCGGCAACTGCGGGGGCGGGGGCTTCACCCAGGAAACGTGCAGCCTCTACCTCGCCCGCTATGACGCAAAAGCAAAAGCCTGGCAACAGCCGCGCTTCATCGCCAGCCTCTCAGGCGATGACGAACGCGACTGGCTGGCAGACAACGGCGGTCAGCTCGAGCGCCTGACTTCGCGCGTCTCGCCCAACGGGCGCTACCTGGCGTTCATGTCGGACAGCAGCCTGACCGGCTATGACAACCGCGACGCAAATCCGCTCGCGCACGAAGCGCGCGATCAGGAGGTGTTCCTCTATGACGCCTCCCAAGAACGCCTGAGCTGTGCCTCGTGCAACCCCAGCGGCGCGCGCCCGCACGGCGTCTATGACACCGTTGACAGCGGTGAAGGGCTTGGGCTGCTCGTGGACCGCCCGGAAGAGTGGGCCGGCAGCTGGTTGGCTGGGAGCATCCCCGGCTGGACGCAGATAGCCGGAGCGAGTTACACCGCAAGCGGCGCGGGCCGCTATCAGTCGCACTACCTCTCAGACTCCGGGCGCCTGTTCTTCAACAGCGCCGACTCGCTGATCCCCCAAGAACGCTCCAGCGCGCCGCTGACCCGCACGCGCGAAGAGCAAGTCGAAGGCCAGAAGACCCAAGTCGGCGTGGAGAATGTCTATGAGTACCAGCCCCAAGGGGTCGGCGGCTGCCAGATCGAAGGCTGCGTCGGGCTGATTTCCTCGGGAACCTCGGCCCACGAATCGACCTTCCTGGACGCCTCAGAAAGTGGCGACGAAGCCTTCTTTACGACCGCCGAGCGATTGGTTGCCACAGACGAGGACACAAACTACGACGTCTATGACGCGCGCGTCTGCACGGCCTCCTCGCCCTGCCTGAGCTATGAAGTCAGCAAATCGACGCCGTGTGAAGGACTCAGCGGCGAAGGCTCCTGCCGCGGCGCGCAAGCCTCACAGCAAGGCGGCTTGACACCGGCGAGCTCGAGCTTCTCTGGGCCCGGCAACATCCTCAACGCCCCCAGCCCGGCGACGGAGGTGCTGCCGAACAAGACGTCTCAGCTCACGCGCGCGCAGAAGCTCAAGCGAGCGCTGAAAGCTTGTCGCAAGAAACACAACAAGCACAAGCGCGCCGCCTGTGAACGCCAGGCGCGCAAGCAATACGCGCCTAAGCACAAGGCGCAAAAGAACAAGCGAAAGGGGGGCAAGCGCTGATGTTGCACCTCGCTCGCTCGCGCCCAGTACTGATTTCAAGCCTGCTCGCTATGCTCCTCGCGCTCGCGCTCGCCGGCACGGCCCGCGCCGCCGCGCCGGCCCCCTGGTGGCGCCTGAGCGTGCGCCCGGCGCCAACCTACCTGCCGCCCTCCGGGCAGGCCAAGCTGATCCTGTCGGCCACGAACATGGGCAACGCCCCGACCAGCGGGCCGATCGCGATCACCGACAACTTGCCGCCAGGCATGCACGCAACCGCCGTGCTCGCGCACGGCGAATTTGAAGGGGCGGACAGCTTCTGCGAGGGGCCGCCTAGCTCCGAAAGCCAGCCGAGCTGCACCTATGAAAAAGCCGTCGCACCCTATGAACAGCTGGAAATCGAACTGACGGTGAAGACCCAAGGTGCCCACACCGGCGAACTGAACACGCTGAGCGTATCCGGCGGCGGCGCATCGCCGCCGCCGGCGCTCACACGCCCGCTGCGCATCTCTGAAGAAGCGGTGCCGTTCGGCATCGAAAAACTCGAACTCGTGCCCGAAGAAGCGGGCGGCTTGCCGGACTCCCAGGCGGGCTCGATCCCCTTCCAGCTGACGAACGTGATCGATTTCAACCAGAAGCTCGAAACCTATCCCGGCTTCCCCTCGCTGGACGGTCACGGAGCGGTCGCTTCGGCGCCGGCGCTACCGCGCAACCTGGCCTTCAAGCTGGCGCCCGGACTGCTGGGCAACGTCAACGGCATCGCGCAATGCACCGACACGCAGTTTGCGACGATTCACCTGGGCAACTTCAACGGCTGCCCAGCCTCGAGCGCGATCGGCGTGGCGACCGCGACGATCACCGAACCCAACAACGTCGGCACGGGCACACGCCGGGTGCCGATCTTCAACATGGTCCCGGCGCCGGGCGAGCCGGCGCAGTTCGGCTTTGAGGTCGAACAGGTGCAGGTGATCTTGAAAACCGAAGTGCTGAGCAACGAGAACTATGCGATCGCCGTGCGCACGACTGAAACCTCCCAGCTCGCACAGGTGCTAAGCGCCCAGGTCACCTTCTGGGGCGAACCGGGCGATGAAGCGCACGACGCCTCGCGCGGCTGGGGCTGCCTGACTCCCCAGCGTGCCGCGGGGCCGTGCGTGGCGCCCGCGCCGACAGAACGCCCGAGCGTCCCCTTCCTACGTCTGCCGACGTCTTGCGAGCCGCTGGCGATCACCGCCGAAGGTATCTCCTGGCCGACCAAAGAGGCGCCCGCCGGGCTGCCCTTGGCACAAGCCCACCCGCTGCCCGGCGACGACTCCTTCCTGGATCAGCTCATCGGCTGCGCCTCGCTGCCCTTTGACCCCTCGATCGAAGTCACACCCGAACAGCAGTCGGCCAACACGCCAAGCGCGTTGGCAGTCGACGTCAAAGTGCCCCAGCAGCACAGCCTCGAACTCGGCGGCCTGGCCGAGGGCGACGTCAAGAGCACCACGGTCGCGCTGCCGCAGGGCATGTTGCTGAACCCAGCCGCCGCCGACGGCCTGCTGGCCTGCTCAGAAGAACAGGTCGCCCTGGACTCCACCGCGGCGATCGGCTGCCCGCAAGAGTCCAAGGTCGGCGTCGTTCACATCCAGTCGCCGTTCTTGCCAAAGCAACGCGAGCTTGCAGGCGAACCGTTTGAAACGATCGACGGTGCCGTCTACCTCGCCGCACAGGAAGCAAACCCCTTCGGATCGCTGCTGGCGCTCTACATCGTCGCCGAATCGCCGGTCTCGCACGTCCTGGTCAAGCTCGCCGGCGAAGTCAAGCTCGACCCGGCCACCGGCCAGATCTCCTCGACCTTCACCGACACCCCGCAACTGCCCTTTGAAGATCTCAAATTGCAGTTCTTCGGCGGCCCGCGCGCATCGCTGAGCACGCCCCCGACTTGCGGAGCGCACACGACCGCGGCGACGTTCTCCTCATGGTCGGGCGCACAGCACCCCGCGTCGGCTACGTTTGACACCAACTCCGGCGCGCAAGGCAGCCCTTGCGCAGATCCGCAGCCGCTCGCGCCTTCCTTCACCGCAGGCTCTGTCAACCTGCAGGCTGGCGCGTTTACGCCGTTCACGCTCACGCTCGGTCGCCCCGACGCCGATCAGGCGATCGGCGCTGTCACCGTGCACCTGCCGCCCGGCGTGGCGGCGATACTCGCCTCGGTGACGCCGTGCGCAGAAGCGCAGGCGGCCAGCGGGCAGTGCGGGCCTGAGAGCGAAATCGGCCACTCGAGTTCGAGCGCGGGTCTGGGCTCTGACCCCTACACGCTGCCCGGCAAGGTCTATCTGACCGGCCCCTACGGCGGTGGACCCTTCGGGCTCTCGATCGTCACGCCGGCAGACGCCGGCCCCTTCCACCTCGGCGACGTGATCGTGCGCTCTGCCATCAATGTCGACCCCAGCACCGCGGCGGTGACGATCTCAACGAGCTTGCCAACGATGGTCTCCACAGCCCAGCATCCCAACACGGGCATCCCGGTCCAGCTCAACCACACGACCGTCACCATCGACCGCCCCAACTTCCAGTTCAACCCCACCAACTGCAACCCGATGGTGATCGCCGCCACCGTGACCGGCGCACAGGGCGCGAGCGCAAACGTCTCGAGCCCCTTCCAGGTGGCCAACTGCGCCTCCTTGCCCTTCCACCCCACGCTCACCGCCACCACCCAGGGCAACGCCACGAAAGCCAACGGCGCGAGCTTCACGGTCAAGGTGACCTCCTCGCCAGGGCAGGCGAACATCGCGAAAACCAAGCTGGTACTGCCGATCCAGCTGCCGGCGCGGTTGACCACGATTCAGAAAGCGTGTATCGCCGCGACCTTCCAGGCCAACCCGGCAGCCTGCCCCGAAGGCTCGAACATCGGCTCGGCGACCGTGCACACGCCTGTGCTCAAGTCTCCCTTGACGGGCCCCGCGTATCTGGTCTCGCACGGCAACGCGGCCTTCCCAGACGTCGAGTTCGTGCTGCAGGGCGAAGGGATCACGCTGATCCTCGACGGCCAGACGGACATCAAAAAAGGCATCACGACATCGACCTTCAATGCCGTGCCCGACGCGCCCGTAACCAGCTTCGAAACGACGCTTCCCGAGGGCCCGCACTCTGCCTTGACCTCCAACGTTCCCACGAGCAAGCGATTCAGCTTGTGTGGGCAGAAACTCGTAATGCCGACGACGATCACAGGCCAGAACGGCGCGGTGATCCAGCAGAACACGCCGATCCCAGTAACCGGTTGCGGGGCAGTCAAGGGCTCGAAGGTAAGCCGCGCCACATTGCTCGCTAGGGCGCTAAAGAAGTGCCACACACAGTTCAAGCACAACAAGCGCAAGCGCGTTCAGTGCGAAAAGAAGGCGCGCAAGAAGTACGGTACGAAGAAGACGGTCGCCAAGAAGGGCGGGGCAAAGAACGGGCCCCGAACCAAGTGACGGGTCGGGAGACCGGGCGTGCCAGGCCCACACACCGAAGGACCGCAGAACAACAGGCCGCCTTCGGGCGCCTGTTCTATTCCACGAGCAGCGTCGCTTTCATCCCCTTCTGCTCGTGTGTCGGCAACGAGCAGAACAGTGTGTAACTACCGGGCTTCATGTCCAGTTCCAAATTGGCCACGCCTTTTGAGGGCTGATTTGAGAACGAGCCCGCGAGCGATCCTCCTTCGGGCGGCGCGATCTTCAGATTGTGTTCGTCCTGGCCGTCGTTCACGAACTGGAAGATCACTTTCCCCGCCGGGACCGTCGTGCGCGACAAGGAGAACGCATACTCCACGGCGCTCACCTGCACATGTGGAACTGCGGGCGGTTCGATTGGCGGTTCACCTGTTTCCCCAGGTTCTTCCGATCCGATCGGTTCGCTCGATTCAGAGCTCGACGACGACGGTGGCACGACCGGCGGCGGGGTGGCGATGAATGCAGCCACCGGGACCCCAGGTGCGATCGCGGCGGAGCTAACAAGCCCCGCCGGGGTGCTCGCCGGGCTCGTAGGCGGTTGCTGGCGCAGTATGCCGGAGCCGATCCTGCGTAGGGCGCGGCAGCGCCGCACGTGGTGGCTGCGGTAGCGCGCATCGTGCACGCATTTGCGGCGCTCCGACGCGCGCGTGAGCTTGGCGGGGCCGTGCGACGAGCCACCGTGAACGCCCGCTGTATCTGCGAACGCGCCCGCGCCTCCAAGTGCGCCGGTAAAAGCTACGGCCAACCCGAGCAGCGCACACGCACACGAGAATCGGCGAAGCGGACGCCGGCTCACGCCGTGGCTTCTCCCCGAACCTCACGCGCGTGCCTCATCATGCGATCAGCTGCGGGACCGTGCCATAGGCGCTCGCCCCCGCCTCCCCCGTCCCCGCGCCCGGGATCACGAGCCCGGCTTCGGTCTGAAACCACTGCCCCAAGAGGCCCGCATACATCGCACGGAAATCCGAGGTGTTGACCACGTTTTCGTTCGGGTCCAGTTTGCCGAGCCCTGGAAATTCACCAACCATTTCACCCTTCACCCGCGACCCGATCAGGAACGCGACGCCCGCCGCGCCGTGGTCGGTCCCCGAGCCGTTTTCGCGCGGGCGGCGACCGAACTCAGACCACAGCTGAATCAGCACGCGGTCGTCGAGGCCGCGGGCTTCCAGGTCGCGCTGGAAGGCGAGTACCGATTCGACAGTCTCACCCAGGTTCGTGCTGAGCGTGTCGACCTCGTCGGAGTGTGTGTCATAAGAGCCGACCGCGCTGAGCGAGACGCATTTGATCGGCAGCGCTTCGTCATCCAGCATCGCGGCGAGGGCCGCCAGACGCTTGGGAAACTCACCCCCACTCGTGGGATAGGTCACTGGCGAGGTAAAGCCGGGTTTACCTTCGTTTTCACCAAACGGCGCAATCTGGTTACGGATGATGTTCGTGTTCAGCGAGGCCGTGCGCGCCTGCGCAAATGCCGGCGAGGGTGAAGACAGCGCGCCCAGGGCACCAAACGCGTCGAGCGTCGGCGAAGTCAGCGGATCGCCTAGGCCGTAGGCCCAGAAGTCGTAGTCCGAGGGCGAGGAGACGGCCGCGACCGGCACGCGCGTGGTCGCCAGCGCGGGCGCCAGCGAGTAGTCGAGCGATAGGCCCTGCAATGGGTTGCCGGGGTCGCCCGCGACGTCGAGGTAGCGACCCATCCAGCCCGAGCGCGTCTGTGCGTTCAGCTCGCCGACCTCCCAATAGTGACGGCTCGTGAAGTGACTCTCATCCGGAGGGTCGTAGCCGATCGCGGGGAACACCGTGACCTTGCCTTCGCCGTGCAACGTCGCCAGCGCCCCGGCCTGTAGGTGCCACATCAACTGTTCGTCCTCCGTGAAAGTCACGCCCGCGCCTTCCTCCAGCGCGAGTGTCGGGCGCAGTTCGTGGTATTTGGCTTCCTTCACCGGCGCCAGCACCGACAGCGCGTCCCAGCCGCCTTCCATGAAGATCGAGACCAGCACCGGCTGGTTCGGAGGTGCCGCGGCGGTCGCAGCGGCGATGCCCTCCTCGAACTGATGCGGCGCCAGCGCAGCCGCGCCGTAGACCGAGAGCACCGCCCCGGCGGAACGCAGCAGGAATGAGCGCCGGTCCATGCCGCTGCCCGCGGGGATCGGCTGGCCGGGCTCGATCGAAGGCAAGCCGCGACCCGCCTGGGCCACACCACGACGCAGCAGCTGCGCGCGCGTGAAGTCGTTGCATGAGCAGCTCTGCGCCATCGTGGCCCTCTCAGCTCACCTGCATGTCGGGCGCGGTCGCGATCAGCATTCGCAGCGCGTTCTGGCGCATCGCCTTGAAAGGGCTCTTTTGCCATTTGGCAGTCACCAGGCCGGTCAGACAGTTCTGCGCGAAGGCCGCGATACAGGCCTGCGATTCACCCGAGAGACCCGGATTGCCCCAGTAGGAGAGAGCGCTCGCGAGTGCCTGTGAGGGTTCCTCGCCTTCGCTGTAGGTCGCTTCCCCCGCCCCCGGCCACGGGTTGGGGTAGGTCTTGGCGGTGATATAGCTCGCCAGTTCCCAGCGCGCCTTCGCGGTCGAGGTGTCGAGCCAGCGGGTGAAGTCCCAGCCCGAGACGTTCGGGGGGTAGAACAGCTGCTGCCCCGCCCCCGCGCACAGCCAGGCCCAGGCGGTCGTGTCGATCGGTCGCCCAATCGCCCGCAAGAGGCCTGCGTTGTAGACGACCGGCGGCGTGACCAGCTCGGGCCCGTCGAGGAAGTCCGGATGCTGCAGGATCGCCTCGACCACCGGCCGGATCTCATAGCCCGAGCCGAGATACAACCCCTGCAGCGAAGCGAGCGTCGCTTCGTCGGGCGGCGTCGGCACAAAGTATCCCCACAACTTTCCCACGAAGAACGAGGCGTGCAGCGGGTGACTCACGCACAAGCGCACCGCATCTTCCCAGCCCCACTTGCCCGTCTGACCGAACACGGTCTTGTTGCCATTGTCGTGACGCGAGGCCAGCAAGCGAAAGTCCTGGAGCCCCGCGCTTTCGGTCCAATCCGCGGTCCAGCCCGTGAGCGCACGCGCCATTTCGCGCACGTCGTCCTCGCTGTAGGCGCCGCGGTCCGCACCTAGCGAGAACAGCTCCATCATCTCGCGCGCGTAGTTCTCGTTCGGTTCCCACTTGTCGTTGTAGATCCCGTCGAGGAACACGAGCATCGCGGGGTCGGTCGTGACCGACATGAACAGGTCGCGGAAGTTGCCGAGCGCCTGCGCGCGGAACAGGTTGTTCTGGTCGAGCATCCGCTGCTGGCTATTGACCTTTTCGTTCGAGTTCGCGAACCAGTCGTGCCAAATGAACGTCATCCGCTCGATCAGCTGCTGGTCGGAGCGAACCATGCGGTCCAACCACCAGCAGTGATCCTCCCCCCAGGCGTCGGCCGGGGCCAGCGCGTTGCCGTCGTCGTCGGTCGGCGCCGGCCCGTGCAGCACGGCCGCGCCGCTCGGACGCGTGAGCCCCTGGACGACGGCTTCGATCGGTTGGCCCGCGAGCGCCTCGGCTTGGCCGGGCGTCGGCCCGAAGCCCGCGCGCCACAGCAGCCGACGCGCCTGTGCGAGCGTGATCGGAGCCCCGAGCGAGGCGATGGCGGCGTTCGAGGGCGCGGGTGGGTCGGCGGGGATCGCGGGGGGTGCCGGCGCACCAGGCAGCCCAGCCGCGGGCGCGACCGCGACCGCGCCAGGCGCTTTGACGATCGGATGCGCGGCTTTGTGGTGCTTGCGGCGCCATCGATGCTTGCGGTGATGCTTGTGACCCGGCCTCGCGTGCTTACCGGGCTTGGCGTGCTCGCCGGGCTTCGCCTTCCCCTTCGCGGGATGCGCCGCGTGGCGCGGGCTCGTGCCTCGCGCGGGTCCCGTCGTGATGCCCCCCATCGCTTCGAGGTTGCCAGACAGGCGGGAGACCGTGGCCTCGCGCGGAGAATATTCGACGTTTGTACGAAGCAACTCGCTACCGTGGCGAACATAGAGCGGGGAACGATGCGAGAAAAGGGACGCAAGGGCACCCAGCGCGAGCGGCTGCTTAGCGGCATGATCGAGGCGGCCAATCGCGGTGGCTACGCCAACGCCAACGTCTCCACGGTGATCGGGAACGCCGGCGTCTCGCGCCCGACGTTCTACGAGTACTTCGCAGACCGCGAGGACTGCTTCAGAGCGTCGATCGAGGACGTGCAACTGCAGCTGAGCGAGCAGGTGCGGGCGAGCATCGATGCCCGTCCCGAGAACGAGGCCGCCTTCGCAGCGGTGGAGGCGATCGTGGAATTCGCAAGCGCCGAGCCGGCGCGGGCGCGCTTTGCGATGAGCGAAGCCCTGGGCGGCGGCCCCGACGCCCGCGACGCCCGCGACGCTGGGATCACCCGCATCGCCGACTCGATCGAGCAGGCGCTCGTCACGGCACCAAAGGACAGTCTCGCGCCCGACATCGAGCACCGCGTGCTGATCGGCGGCATCTACCGCCTGATCGCGACCCGGCTGCGCCGCGGCGAGCCCGCGATCTCGAGGCTCGTGGATGAGCTGACACGGTGGTTGGGCTTCTACCTGCGCCCTTTGGGCGGCCACCGCTGGCGGGTGCTGGCGCCCGCCCCTCGCAGCGCGCCCTCGCCGTTCGTCCCCGAGGCGCCGATCCAGCGGATGCCGAACGCCCTCCCCCCTGGCCGCCCGCGGATCTCAGAGGAGGAAGTCGCGGAGAACCACCGCTTGCGAATCCTCTACGCCGCTGCGCGGATGGCCGAGCAAAAGGGCTACGTCGCCACGACGGTGGCAGATATCACGAGGCTGGCAGGCGTCAACGGGCGCGTGTTCTACCGCCTGTTCTCCGATAAGCAGGATGCCTTCCTCTCGGTTCACGAGGCTGGGCTTCACGCAGGTGCTGGATCTCACCTCGAAAGCGTTCTTCGCGGGCGAGAACTGGCCAATGCGCAGCTGGGAAGGAGGTCGCGCGCTGACGCAGCTGCTCGAGGACAACCCGCTAGTGGCACACGTTGGCTTCGTCGAGGCCTACGCCGTCGGGCCCACGGCAATCGAACGGATCGAGGGCAGCCACATCGCCTTCACGTTCTTTCTGCAGGAAGGCCTGGTCTACCGCAAGCAGCGAAACCCGCCTTCGGGCCTGACGATGGAGGCGATCGTCGTGAGTATCTTCGAGCTGATCTACCTTCAGGCCCGCGACCACGGTAAGCCCGAGGTCGCATCGATGCTGCCCCACATCGCGCACTTCTGGCTGGCGCCGTTTCTGGGCAACCGCGAGAGCGACGAGTTCATCGACGGCAGGATCGCGCAGGCCCGATCGGCTGACGCCGAAGGCCTGGGTAATACCGCCTAGAGAAGACCCCGCTCGAGCGCATATCCGACCAGCTCGGCACGCGTCGAAAGCGAGAGCTTCCGCTGAATGTGAGAGCGGTGGGTCTCGACCGTACGTAGCGACAGGTAGAGCTGAGTCGCAATCTCAGCGTTCGTGTGCCCGAGCGCGATCAGGCGAAGCACCTCGACCTCGCGCGGTGAGAGATCGTCGGGCGGGCCGGACGGCTCCGCGGCGATCTTCGCCCCCAGCCGCGGATTCAGATAGCGCTCTCCGACGGACGCACTGCGCACAGCTTCGACCAGCTCGTCGTCGGCCGCCTCCTTGAGCACGTAGCCCAGTGCGCCGGCGGCTAGAGCCTGCCGCGCAAACGCGGGCTCCTGCTGCATCGTAAGCACGACGATCTGTGTGTCGGGCGACTGCTCGCGTATCGTCGGGATCGCCTCCAGACTGGATTCGCCGGGCATGTTCAAGTCGAGCACGAGCACCGCTGGACGATGGCCGTGAACCGCACGGCGGGCGCCCTCCACATCGCTGGCCTCCGCGACCACATCGAAGCCGCGCTCGTTCTGCAGCAACAGACGCAGACCGCTACGTACGACCTGGTGATCATCGGCCAGAACGATTCTTATGGTCTGATCGCTCGTCGATTGCTCGCCGTTGGCATGGGACATCGAGCGCACGGTAGCGTGCGCCCTGGTCGAGCTGTCGTGATCCAAGTGAAGAACGCCAGGCGAAACACCGGGCACCGGCACACCAGGCCACAGTGCTTAGGCGGCGACGGGCGTGGGTCGCGCCGCGGCGAACGGCCTGATCGAGATCGAATGCTCCTGCAGAAGCCCCTCGATCCTCGTGGGCGAAACCGGCCTAGAGAAAAGGAATCCCTGTCCGATGTCACAGCCGGCCAGCTGCAGCGCGCGCAGTTGGCAGTCGTCCTCGATGCCCTCTGCGAGCGTCTCGATTTCGAGTGCGGCGCCCAGCTGCACGAGTGTCCGAATCAGCGCGGCCGACTCCTCTTCGCTCGCAACGTCGCTGACGAACGAGCGGTCGATCTTCAAGCAGTCGACGGGAAACTGCCGCAGATACGCGAGCGAGCTGTAACCAGTACCGAAGTCGTCGATCGCGATGCGTACGCCGAGATCCTTCAGTCCGCGCAGCCGTCCGACGGCAGCCTGGGCATCGCGCATGAGCGCAGTCTCGGTGATCTCGAGCGTGAGCAAGCCCGCGTCCAGGCCACTCCCCAGGAGCGCGCTGCTGACGTCCTGCAGCAGCTCGTCGGCATCCAGTTGGCGCGCCGACACGTTCACGGCGACACCCAGCTCGTGTCCATCCCGCGCCCATTGCGCTGCCTGAAGCGTGGCGGTGCGCAACACCCAGGCGCCGATCGGCGCGATCAGCCCAGTCTCCTCCGCGAGGGGTATGAAGTCACACGGTGGCAGCAGGCCTCGGGTGGGATGGCGCCAACGAATCAGCGCCTCGACCCCGGTGACCCGTTCCGAGCACAGATCCACGGTCGGCTGGTAGAGCAGGAACAGCTGTTCTTGCTCCAGCGCCTGCGCGAGGTCCATCTCGAGCATGACTCGATCTCGCGAGGCAGCCTCCATGCTCGATTGGAATACCACGCCCTGGTCGCGCCCTTCGGCCTTGGCTTGGTAGAGCGCGAGATCGGCGTTGCGCAGCAACTCGTCGGCGAGCCCGCCGCGAGCCATAGCCACACCGACGCTGGCGGTCACGCTGAGCGCTCGACCGCGGGCGCTACTTAGCTCGCAGGGCTCGCGCAACGCCTCGAGCAGTCGCTCGGCAACTAGCTCGGGGGAAGCTCCTGGCCCGCCATCCTGCAGCAGCACCACGAACTCATCGCCACCGAAGCGAGCAGCAGTGTCGCCATCGCGCAGCACGGTCTTCAGGCGCTCGGCGACCCTGAGCAGTAGCTCGTCGCCCGCCGAGTGTCCGAATGTGTCGTTGATGTGCTTGAAGCCATCCAGATCTACATATAGAGCCGCGACCGGCCTTCCGGTTCGACGCGCCTGCGCGAGCATCTGTTCGGCGCGATCGATCGCCAGCACGCGGTTGGGCAGGCCGGTGAGCGCATCGTGCAGCGCCTGATGACGGAGCTCCCCTGTCTTCTGGCTCACCATCGCGAGCGCCCGCTCACGCGAGCGGGCGAGCACGAGGATCAACGCGAACAACAGAAAGCTGAGGCTCGCTCCGCCCAGCGCGACCAGCAAGCCTTGGAGACCGGGCGACAGGCCTGAACCCGCGACCGCGGCCTGCGAGATGACTACGGCCCACGTCCCTTCGATCCGAAAGTCAGCACGGTGGTGGAAGCCATTGGGACGGGTGACAACGCCGATACGGTCGACCAGTTCTGCAGGCTGTCCGGGGTTCGCGTGGTAGAGCGCCACGCCAAGTCCGGGATGGTCGCGCGTCGCCGCCCTGATGACCGCGGGTATGTCGAACGAGCTCGAGACCCAGCCGGCCAGCGCAGCATGCCGCTGCGCCAGGGTGTGCAGCGGCATGCCGCGCCGGTAGAAGGCACACTGGAAGAACATCGTCGTCTCCGTGCTCCTCGTGGTGACGGGCAGCACGAGCAGCTCGCCGGTGTCTGCCTGCGTTCGTAGCGGGACGGCCTGCGAGATTCCAATCGGCGAGGATGGTTGACACCAGTCACTCTGGAGGCTCTGTGCAACCTGGGGTTCGAGCTGCCCGTCGGTCGAGACGCCCGCAGCCAGCAGGCACGACGGCCCACCGGGGGCCCTCAGGCCAGCCACGTGTCCGCCGACGAAGGCGCGAAATGCCGGGTCGGAATTGCGCCGCGAGAGGAAGGCGGCCAGCGACGCTTCCGGGACGTGCTCGATCACACTCGTGCCGAGACCGCCGAGCTGGCGCTGATCGCCGTGCAGACCTGCGAACCAGCGCTCGAAGCGCGAGGCGCCCATGTTCGGCTCCATTGAGAGGACGGCGCGGAGCGTGGTTACGAAGTCAGCGTCCCGGCGCAACATCGTCCCGAGCGTCGCGTTCACATCTGAGGCCGTCTGCTCGAACGAGCGCTGGCTCTCGGTCTGGAGGCTCGCACGCAGCCAGAGCCCCGCGCTGGCGGAGGCGAGCACGCCGATCGCGAGGATCGCCCACGCCGCCAGTATCGAGCGCCTGCGCCAGGCTCTCCAGCGCGGCGAATCCGTGCCGGCCCCGTCGTGCTCTCGAATCCGTTCGAGCTGCATGGCTCAAGCATCGACGTCGACGAGCTCGGATGGAACCGTACTTCCCCGCAATCTCGATCGTTGGATTCACGCTCGGTGGTTTCCCGCAGCTAGACCGCGCCCTTTCCCGGTACCCAACCTCGCGCAAGGCGCCTAGCGTTCTCGGCATGGATTTCGCGACGACGCTGACACTCGGGCACGATGGGGCTTGCAACGCAGAGCACGAGCCGTTGCTCAGCGTCGTGCTCGCTGACGATCATGCACTGATGCGGCGCGGGCTGCGACTGCTGCTCGAGCGAGCCGAGCACATCGCGGTCGTCGGCGAGTGCTCGGATCTAGCTTCGACCGAACGAACGGTCGACGAGCTTCGCCCACGGGTGCTGGTGCTCGATCTGTGCATGCCCGACGGTTCGAGCTTCCAAGCGATCGACGGGCTACGCACTCGGTTCCCCGGAATGCAAATCGTGATCGTCAGCATGCACGACGCCCCCGCATTCGCAGAGCACACGCTCGCCGCCGGCGCCACCGGCTACGTTCTCAAGGAGCTTTCCGACGAGGATCTGGCGCCTGCGATCTTGGCCGCAGCCCGTGGCGTGACCTACATCAGCACACCAGTGGCCGACAAGCTCGCGGCGCTTCGGCGCAGCTCGTTGACCCTCGCATGAACAGGCCGACGGCGATTCAGCCGTGGGCGGCCGCAGAGTCGCCGCCGCCATCGGCCGCCACCACTCTTCGCGTGGGGATGCGAGCGCGCAGGCTAGTGCCGGCGGTCGGACTCGACTCAACCTCGAACTCACCGCCGAGGATCGCCGCGCGCTCGCGCATCCCGAGCAACCCGAAGCCATCGCTCTTGGCGTTCGTGTCGAAACCGCTGCCGTCGTCTCGTACCAGCAGGCGCACGGCAGTCGGCTGCTCGTGGATCTCCACCACGGCGCGGCGCGCTCGCCCGTGCTTGTAGGCATTGCTCAGCGCCTCCTGCACGATCCGATAGAGCGTGGTCTCAAGCTCGTCCGCGAGCCGCGTCAACTCGCGTCCCTGCTCGTATGCGAGCTCGATGCTGATATCCACCTCGATCCCGTGGCGCGCGAGGCGCTCGGCGAGCGCTTCGATCGCCGCCTGGAGTCCCAACTCGTCAAGCGCAGCCGGCCGTAGGTCCGTGATCAGCGCGCGCAGGTTGGCGATCGTCTCCTCGATCTGCTCGACCGCTTGACCGACCGCATCCTCGAGCTCGTGCGGCGCCCCGGAGCGCTTGGCCGCCGAGAGCCCGAAGCGGAGCGCGCTGAGGCTTTGCAACGTGTCGTCGTGCAGCTCGCGCGCCCACCGCTGCCGTTCGGCCTCGGCAGCGGCGAGTCGCTGGCGCTGGTGTTCAGAGGCAACCGACTGCGCGGTCGCAACCGAGGTCGCGGCACTCGCGGCGAACGACTCCAGCAGCCGCTCGTCCTCGGCCGAGAAGCTGGGCCCGTCCTCCAGGCGATCGAGCGCCAGCAGCACACCGTAGCTGCGTCCGCGGAAGATCAGCGGGACCACGATTCCCGCCTGCGCCTCGACGCCCAGCCGCCCCAGGCCGTGCTCGTCGAAGCGAGCACGGTTGAGCTCATCCTCCAAGCGCTGGACGCGGCCGGTCCGCATCGCCTGCGCAGCAACCGTGTCGTTGAGGGCGACGCGTTTGCCGACGAGCTTTGCCGGGAGCTCGCCGGCCCCCGCGGCCACCTCCAGCTCCTCGCCGCGCTCGAGCTCTATCAAGAGCGCCCGGGCAGATACGAGTGCCCGGCCCCGCTTGGCGACGAGCTCGAGGACCACCTCCGGGTCGGTCTCGCCGCCCAGGGCGCGTGCAATCTGCGTCGTGGCCTCGAGCGCCGCGACGCTCCGCTGCAGCTCCTCGCGAGCCTCGCTGGCGCCAGTAAAACGCCGGGCGTGGTCGATCGCCACACCAGCGAAGTCGGCAAGCACCACGAGCGCCTGCTCGTCATCGACAGTGAACTGCTCGCCCCCGGCCTTCTCGGTCAGATACAGGTTGCCGAAGGGCTCTCCCCGCACGAGAATCGGCGCCCCCAGGAATGTCCGCATCGGTGGATGACCATGCGGGAAGCCGAAGGAGCGCGGGTGTCGGCTCACGTCGGGCACGCGCAACGGGACTGGGTCGTCGATCAACGCCCCCAGTACCCCCCGCCCGCGTGGAAGATCGCCGATCGACGCGTGCGTCGCCTCGTCGATGCCACGCGTGAGGAAGCGCGCAAGCTCAGACTTCGAGCCATTGAGCACGCCAAGCGCCGCGTAACGCGCGTTCGTCAATTCCTGCGCGGCCATGAGCACTCGGTCGAGCACCGCTTCGAGGTCCAGCTCCGACAGCACGCTGCGTGCGATCTCGAGGATGCCGCGTGTGGAACGGTCCATCGGTCGTACGTCACCTTTCTTGCACCCGCTGAGCGCGGCCCCACAGCAACGCTGACTGAATTCGGATCCATTGAACCACGTTCGAAGTACGACGACCGAACGCCTGCTCCAATATCACGCCTTATGTCCACGCACGGCGTCGAAGACAGCCTGCCTCCAGCTATGCCCTACGGTTTCGCCAGTGCGGCGATCAGCCCACTGCTGGGCGCACCGATCCCGGTCATCGAGTCAAACCCAGTCGCCGCGTTCAGCGCGACCTTCTGGCGCGAGCAGTTGCCCTTTTCGTCGCAGAAGCGCTCGCGCCCTTCGTAGCCGAGCACGCGCACCGAGGTGAGGATGCCTTCGTCGGCGTCGACTTCGTCGAGGTAGTCGTTGCGCACGTCGGCCTGCTGACCGCCGGGGATCACGTCGTAGTAGGCGCTCGCCGCCTCCGACGGCGAGGCCTCGAGCCGGTAGAGCAGCGGGTTCACAAACCCGAGCGGGGTGCCGGCGGCCTGGTCGGCGTCGGCCATCACGCCCGCGAACAGCGGCGAGGACAGGCTGGTGCCACCGATCCGGTACTGGTCGTAGTAGGTGCCGTCGGGGAATTCCTGGGTCTCACCCACGAGCATCCCCGTCGTGGGGTCGGCGTCCATCGAGATGTCGGGCTCGACGCGGTTGGCCATGTGCGTGGCGCGCTTGTTCGCAAGCGCCAGCGCCGCGGGCACGACGCCTTCCTGATACCAGGGCTCGGGGTACTCGAAGCTCGTGCCGCCACCGCCGCCGTAGTCATATTCGCCGGGTGCCTTCGGCAGCCACTTGTTCAGATGGGACTTCTTGCAGCCGGGGAATTCTTCGGCCTGCAAGAGCGTGGTGCAGAGGTCGCTGACCGAGGTCGACCAGCCCAGCTCGCCCGCGCGTTCGCCGTTCTGGCCGACCTGCAGGCTCGTGCCTCCGACCGCGGTCGCGTACGGGCTCGAGGGCGGGTAGTCCGCGACCGTGACCCCCAGCGTGGTGAACTCGTCGCCTTCATCACCAGAGGAGAACTGCACGCCGATCCCGGTACCCGCGGCCATCAGCAGGATGTTGTCGAAGGCGCGCCGTTCGCCCGCGGAGTCCAGCAGGTCGCCGCCGCCGTCGCCCCAGGAGTTCGTGACGATGTCCGCGAGGTGGCCGTCCACCACCTGCTGGACCGCTTCGTCTAGGCCAGCCTCGCAGTTCTTGGCACCCACGTAGAGGATCCCCGCACCGGGCGCGGTCGCGTGCACGGCCTCGACGTCCAGCGTCTGCTCCCCAAACCATTCGCTGGCTTCACAGACCGCTACGTCGTTGAACTTATTGCTCAGCAGCTGGCTGTACTGGCCACCGCTCAGCACCTGGGCAGGCTGATTTTTCACGCTGTACTGCTGCGCGTCGGCGAGCAGTGTCGGCGAGGCATACGCATCGATGATCGCGACCGTCACACCTTTGCCATCGATCCCATTCGCGATCTGAGGGCTGAGCCTGTAGGCGTCCTGCAGCTGCGGCGGTGCATAGCCGCAGACCGCATAGGGCAGCGGCGTCGGGAAACCGTCGCCGTACGCGGGATCGGTGGCGTCGCTCTTTTCGCCGTAGTAGGACGAGCACGGCGGCGCGTCGCGAAAGCCGGGTGGCTGCGGGATTTCTTTGCCCGCGCCCGAGCCTTTCTTCGCGAGCGGGACGGCGTTCTGAGAAGCGCCTGCCCCACCCCGCGCGGGCAGACTCGCGCCCTTCAGCCCAGTGGGCGTCGCCGGGTTCTGCGTGACGCCGCTGACGCCCGAGATCAACGGCGCGATTGCGGCCGGGACCGACAGCGCGCCCGAGCTCGCGCGCAGCGTCTTGCCATTGCGCTGGATCTGCGCAAGGCTCGTCCCGAAGGCGCGTTCCACCGTCGCCGCGGGGGCCGCGGCCTTCACGGTCATGCGGTCGGGGCTCACGCCTTCGACCGCGATGCCCTGCGACTGCAGCCAGGCCGTCACGGCCTTCACCGAAGCCTGCGTCGGCGAGAAGCGCTTCTCCCACTGCGCGGGCGAGAGGTACTCGCGGTAGCTGGGGCTCCTCGGATCCGAGACCGCCCGCTGCAGCGCGACCGCGCCCGCGGGGTCGCCGAGTTCGAGGCCGACCGCGAATTCGACCGCGCTCGTCGCGGGCGTGGCCTGCGAGCCAGCGGCCGAAGGCGTGAGCACAGGCGCGCTGCCCGGCAGTGCGACGCTGCCCGGCGCGGCGGCATCCGCGAGCGAGGGGGCCGCGAGCGCCACTGCACCCGCGATTGCGACAACGAGCGCTCGACCTCTCATGCGACCTCCCTGGTCCGGTCCGTGGATTCCTCGTCCGTCGCGTGCGCACGCGACAGCGGCATCCTATAGCCCTGTATTTGCCGGATTCGAGCCGGGACAAACCTCACGACCCGCCCGCGACCGATAAGGGCCGCGGGCGGTCGCGCATCGGCGTGTCGCCGAGCTGATCTGAGCGCCTATAGGACACCCTCCACCAGCGTCGTGAACTCGGCCTGGCCGCTCACGTTGGGGTGGTAGCTTTCTTCAAGCGGGTTGGACTGGCCGTTGAGCCACTCCGAGGAGGAGCAGACCTCGTGCGCTTCGAAAGGCACGGTCGGGTTCACGAAGGTGAATTTGACCGCTTCGGCTCGCGCCTTGATCACGGCGTCGAGTTTTTCGGCGGTTTCGTTCATTTTCTTCTCGTTGCCCGAGGTTAGGAAGTTCACGTTGCAGGTCGCACCTTCTTTCGTGAACAGCTTCGGGTAGCCGAGCACTACGACTTTTGCGGTCGAGGCTTTTTCACGGATTTTTTTGTAGGTCGCTTCGAGCAGCGCGGGCAGTTTTTTGGTGATGAATTCGTTCGCTTCGCTGATCGCGCTACCGCAGGTGAAGTAGTAGAGCGCACAGTTGATGATCACGTTCGAGAAGCCCGCATCGTTACCGCCGATCGTGATCGTCACGAGCGCGGTCGAGCTGCTGAGGGTGCCGAGCTGTTTTTCGTTGACTTCCGTGGTCGTAGCGCCACTACAGGCCTGGAAGCTGAGCGTGTAGCCCTTGGCCGCCGCGACCAGCGGTCCGTAGGCTTTCGGGCTGCGCTTGCAGCTCCCGGATTCTTCGTAGAAGACCCGCGTTCCCACGCCCGATGAGTAGGAGTCCCCGAGCGCGACGTACTGCGATGCGGCGGCCGAAGCCGCCGGGATGAGTAGCCCTGCGAGCACGGCCACGGCGCCGATCCCGCGCGTTAGCTTGTTCATGCTTCTCCCCTGGTCGTTATGCGGTTTGGATGCGCCCCAGGGGTCCTCCCGCGCATCCCAGCCTGCTCCCCGAAGCGACGGACCCAACCTAACCCCGACCCCCAATGCCGTCAACGAACCCTTTCGCCTAGCCTAAAGCTCATAAAGTCGATCATATTTATTGATATATTGATTAGCGGCCTGTTTGTGCCCCAACACCACTCTCCGAAGAAAGCGAAGGTCCGAAACATGACTGCGATCGGCTTCGTCTACGACGTGCGCACAGGCGCGCTGCGGGAGGTGTCGTGATGGCCGTCGATCCCGACACTGGCCTCAACACCGGCCGCGAGCAGGAGCGCGGTGCCCTCGACCCGCAGCGAGACCTCCTCCCCCACGGCGGGGAGACGGTGACCCGCGGCGCGGGCGAGGACCGTGGTGCCCGCCTCGCCGGACAGGCGGATCTCGACGGTGGCGTCGTGTCCGTAGAAGCTCGTCGCGATCACGCGCCCGCCGGGCGCGCCCGCATGCGGCCCATCGCAGAGGATCTGCTCCGGGCGCAGCATCACCGTCGCCGAGCACTGGCCCGCGGCTCGCGTGCCGCGCGTGCGAAGTTGGCCGAGCGCAGTATGCGCGCCCTGCTGGCTCAGCTCGCCCGCGAGCAGCACGGCGTCGCCGAGGAAGCTCGCAAGCTCGGCGTCGAGCGGGTCGCGGTACAGCGTCCGCGGGTCGGCTGACTGCACGATCGCGCCGTCGCGCATCACGGCCACGAGGTCGGCCAACGAGAGCGCCTCCTCCTGGTCGTGCGTGACCAGCAGCGCCGTCGCGCCGCTGCGGCGCAGCGCAGCGCAGACCTCGTCGCGCACCTGCGCCCGCAGGCTCGCATCCAGTGCGTCGAACGGCTCGTCTAGCAGCACCAGACGCGGATCGGGGGCCAGCGCGCGGGCGAGCGCCACGCGCTGCTGCTGACCGCCCGAGAGCTCGTGGGGATAGCGCCGGCC
Source organism: uncultured Solirubrobacteraceae bacterium (assembly GCA_963697725.1). Taxonomy (GTDB): domain Bacteria; phylum Actinomycetota; class Thermoleophilia; order Solirubrobacterales; family Solirubrobacteraceae; genus Palsa-744. The sequence continues at coordinate 1,154,877 of OY969096.1, read as the reverse complement.
CAGGTCCGCGAGCCCGACGAGCTCCAGCAGCTCCTGCACGCGGCCCGCTCCCCCTTTGCGCGCGAGGCGCCGCTGCCCGCGCGACAGGCCAAAGGCGATGTTGGCGGCGACGTCGAGGTGCGGGAACAGCGCGCCCTCCTGCGCGACCACGCCCACGTCGCGGCGCTCGGGCGCCAGCTGCGTGTGCGCATCGCAGACGCTCCGCTCCCCCACCGCGATCGCACCGCCGTCGGCACGCTCGAAGCCCGCGATCAACCGCAGCAGCGTGGTCTTGCCGCAGCCGGAGGGGCCCAGCACCGCGGTCAGGCTGCCCGCCGGCGCGTCGAGGTCCAGGCCGCGCAGCACCTGCACCTCCCCGAAGGCCTTGCGCAGACCGCGCACCGACAGAGCCGCGGCGCTCACCGCGCCCGCCGCCGCGTCAGCAGGTAGGTGGGTGGCGCCGAGATCGCCACCATCAAAGCGGCATACGGCGCCGCGGCGCCGAACGAGCGCGTGGTGGCGTCGGCCCAGAACTGCGTCGCCAGCGTCTGCGTCCCAATCGGGGCCAGCAGCAGCGTCGCCGTCAGCTCGGTGACCGTCGCCAGGAACACCAGCGCCATCGCCGCGCCGAGCCCCGGCAGGATCCGCGGCAGCGTCACGCGCGCCAGCGCGCGCAACGGCCCGCAGCCCAGCGAGCGTGCCAGCTCCTCCTGGCGTGCGGGCGCCTGCGCCAACGCCGCGCGCGCCGCCACGAGCGCCAGCGGCAGCGACAGGATCGCGTAGGCGACCAGCAGCAGCGGAGTCGTGCCGTACAGGCGCGGCAGGTAGTGCACCGAAGCCACGATCAGCGACAGCGCCACGACGATGCCGGGCAGCGCGTAGGGAAGGTAGGCCGAGCGCTCGAGCGCCGTCGCCGTGCGGCTGGGTCGACGGATCGTCAGGATCGCCACTGGCAGCGCCAGCAGCGTCGTCAACAGCGCCGCGCCCAGCCCGAGCTTCAGCGTGTTGGCGGCGGCCGACAGCAGCGAGACCACGGGGAAGCTGGTCGAGCCACCGTGCAGCACCCAGTAGATGAGCGTGAACAGCGGCAACCCCAACGCGATGCCCGTCAGCGCCGTGAGGGCGCCGAGCGCGGGCCAGCGTGCCCGCCCGAGACGCACACGCGCCGGCGCACGCGCCGCGCCGCCGTCGACCCGCGCGTAGCGACCCTTGCCGCGCAGCGCCAACTCGCCCAGCAGCAGCGCCAGGCACAGGAGCACCAGCACACTGGCGAGCATTGAGGCTGCGGGCCCGTCGAAGCTCAGCCTGTACTCGTCGTAGATCGCGGTCGTGAACGTCTGAAAGCGCAGCATCGCGAAGGCACCGAACTCCGACAGCAGGTGCACCGCGACCAGCAGACAGCCGCCCAGCAGCGCCAGGCGCAGCTGCGGCAGCGTCACGCGTGCGAACGTGCGCCAGGGCCCGAGCCCCAGCGAACGTGCCCCCTCCTCGAGCGCGGGGTCCATCCCGCGCAACACCACCGCCACGGGCAAGTAGACCAGCGGGAAGTAGGCCAGCGTTACGATCGCCGCCGCGCCGCCGAAGCCCTGCGCGCTGGGCGTGATCGACACCCAGCTGTAGCTCGTCACGAACGCCGGCACGGTGATCGGCAGCGCGGCGAGCACCGCCCACAGGCGCCGCCCCGGCAGGTCGGTGCGCTCGACCAGCCACGCCACGCCGACGCCCAGCACCGCGCAGGCGCTGGTCGAGACCGTGACGAGCAGCGCCGTGTTCAGGAGCAGTTTGCCCACGAACGGACGCAGCAGCAGCCGGTCGACTTCGCCCCAGCCGACCGACAGCGTTTGCTCGAGCAGGAAGCCCAGCGGCAACAGCACCAGCACCGCGACTGCGACCGCCGCCGCACCGAGCAGCAGCGGTGGGTGACGGGCTCCGAGGCGCGTGCGGACGCGTGCGTGCAGCGGTACGCGCGTCCGCGCGAGCGCCCGCTCCAGCGCCGGCTCGGGTGCGTAGGCCTCGGTGCTCATCGTTTGATCTCGTTCATGGTCCTGCTGGTGATCCTTTCGCCGCTCGTCTCGCTGCTCGAAGCTCCCCCTACAGCAACCCCGCCTGCTGCATCAGCGCCAGCGGCTGGCTGCCGTCGCCGAGCACCGCTGGACCGACGTCCGGCGATTCCAGGCTCGTGAACGGGCGCAGACCGGGCGGCGGCGTCACACCCGCGCGCAACGGATACTCCCAGTCGCCGCTGTGCGTCATCGCTTCCTGGCCTTGCTTGCTCACCAGGAACGCGAGGAATTCTTGCGCCAACGCCGGGTCACGGCTGGACTTCAACGCACCCGCACCGGAGATGTTCACGAGCGCGCCCGGGTCCTGGTAACCGAAGTAGTAGAGCTTGCTGCGAACCTTGTCCGCACCCACCTCGGCTCGCTGCTCATACCAGTAGTAGTGGTTGATCACGCCCGCGGCCACTTGACCGGCTTCGACGGCGGCGACGATTCCCTCGTTGTCGTCATAGCGCTTGGCGTTTGCGGCGAAGCCCTTCAGCCAGGTCTCGGTCGCAGCGCCTCCGTCGAGCTTGTCGATCGCGCTGACGATCGGCACGAAGTCCGGCTCGGAGGGCGCGATCGCCAGCTTGCCCTTCCATTCGGGTTTGGCGAGGTCGAGAATCGAGGCGGGCAGCTTCATGCTCCCGAGCAGCTTGGGGTTGTAGATAAGCACGGTCTCGCGCGCCGCCACACCAACCCAGTCACCGCTTTTGGAATCATCGCTCGAAGGCACCTGCGCGAGCGTGTCGGGCTTGACCTTCGCAAGCAGCCGCTTCTCGCTCAGCAGTTCCAACGGCGGCGTGTTCTCGGTCAGGAGCGCGTCCGCAGGCGAGGCGGCGCCCTCCTGCACGATCTGGTTCGCCAGCCCCTCGTCCTCGCCGAAGCGGATCCGCAGCGTGGCGCCGGTCTGCTTTTCAAATGCCTTCGCCAGGGCGTTGGTCATCTGCTCGTGCTGGGCGCTGTAGAGCGTCAGCGTGCCGCCGTGCTTGGCGGTGGAGGCCGAGCTTCCCGATTGGCCCGCGGTACTCCCCGAGCTGCTGGAGGAGCCGCAGCCGGCCGCGATCACCGGGAACGCCGCGAGCAGTGTCGCCGCGACCGTGGCGGCCGCGGTTGCGGGGCGAGGAGACGAAAGGCGCAAAGAGAAACCTCCTGAATTCGATGACTGGCTAGATTGGCTTAGGCTACCCTAATTAGGAAACCCTAACTGCAGATGACGCCCGCCGCGGCGAAACCTTCCCGGCAAGCGGGAGAAACCTCCTCTCCCGCCCGAAACCGCGCTGACCCGCGGTAAACGAGCGCTATAGGATCAGCGCGTGGGGGGCCCACGTGTGCGCACAGCGTCGAGCATCACGCTCGCGGTCCTGGCCGCAGCGGCGTTGGTCATCGGCGGCGCGGCGCTCTACGCGCGCGAGCAGCTGCTGGACTCGCACGGCTTCGCGGACCGCACGGTCGCCGCGTTGGCGAAGCCCGCGGTCCGACGCGTGGTCTCGCGGGAGCTGGTGGTGCAGGTGATCGATCGCAGCTCCCCGGATCTGATCGCGGCGCGGCCGCTTCTCACCGCGGTAGTGGACACGGTCGTGGCGACGGGACAATTCCGCGAGGTGATCCACCTCGCCGCGGAGCAAGCGCACCGCCTGCTGTTCGACCGCGGGGGCAACGTCGCCTTCAGCATCGCCGACGCGGGCAGGGTCGTGATCTCCGCGCTGCAGACGCTGTCGCCCAAGCTCGCAGCAAAGATCCCGCGCAACCTCGACGCGAAGCTGCTCGATCTGCGCCGCCAGAGCTTCGCGGTGCGCACGTTGCGCGCGGCGGACAAAATCAGGCTGCTGGGGATCGTGCTGCCGCTACTGGCGCTGGCGCTGCTGGCGCTGGCCATCGCGGTGGCGCCGCACCGGCGGCGGGTGATCACCCGCTGCGCGGCGGCGCTGGCCGTCGCGGGGGCGGCTGTGTTCGTGGACCTGATCCTGCTGCGACACAGCACGCTGGTGAACCTGTTCGGCTCCGAAGAGCTGACCAACGCAGACGTCCGCGGCGCCGCGGGGGCGCTGTGGGACTCCTATCTAGGCGACTTCTCCAAATGGGTCCTCGGTCTCACCGTGCTCGCCGTGATCGTGGCGGCGGCCTCGGCGAGCGTGCTGCGCCCCTACACCGCGGACGCGGGGCTGGCGCGCCTGCGCCAGCGCCTGCGTTGACCGCGCACAGCTCGCGGACGGATCCTCAGGGGCGGGGCGGCGCTGGTGCTGGGCCTCGTGCTGGTGGGCGACCCATCGTTGGCGATCGACATCATCGGCGTGCTGGGCGGCGTGCTGCTGGCGTACTTCGGCACCGGCGAGGTGCTCTCGGCCGTCGGTGCGCCGCCCGAGCAGGAAAGGCCCTCGCTCTCGCGCGACCGCGTAGGCCTCACCGCGATCGCGGTGAGCCTGGGCGTGCTGATCGGCGGCCCGGCGCTGGCGCTGGGCCTCAGAGGCCACTCGGTCTCGCGCCCGCCGGTAGCGAAGACGCTGACCTGCAACGGCTACGCGCAGCTGTGCTCGCGACGCATCGATCAGGTCGTCTTCCCCGGCACGCACAACTCAATGTCGGCGGCCGACTCGCCCGGCTGGTTCATCGCCAACCAGAGCCACGGCATCGCCAGGCAGCTCGACGACGGCCTGCGCGCCTTCAAGGTCTCGACGCACTACGGCGAGGGTAAGCCGGGCAACGTGCGCACGGACATCGAGGCTGAGGGAGCACGCGCTAACCGCGTCTCGGAGAAGCTCTCCAAGGAAGCGCGCGCGGCGCTGCAGCGCTTCAGCGGATCAGTGGGCTTCGGCCCGCGCAAGGGCAAGCGCGAAGTCTGGCTGTGCCACACGCTTTGCGAGCTCGGCGCCACAAACGCGGTTGGCTTCTTCAACACGATCCGTCGCTTTTTGACGCTGAACCCTGGCCAGGTGATCGTGTTGTTCGACGAGGACTACGTTCGGAGGCCTCGTTGGAACAGACCTTCAAGACCGCTGGCCTGTTCTCGCATCTGGCGGTCCTGCGTGAGGGTCAGCAGATGCCGACCCTGGGGCAGTTGGTCCGCTCTCAGCACAACGTGTTGGTATTCACGCAGGAGCCGGTCAGCGGGCGCTATCCCTGGGATATGTACAGCTTCGGCGGCTTCATCCAGGACACGCCGCTGGGGGCCGTGAAGCCGAACCAGTTCAGCTGCAAGCTCTACCGCGGGCTGCCCAGCAGCCCGCTGCTGATGATGAACGACTGGGCCGACGTGTTCCCGCCGCGGCGCAGCCCCAACCTGGCGCTGACCAAGCGCGGCTTCATCCTCAAACGCGCACGTCAGTGCGAGACCGAACGCCACCACCTCCCGAACCTGATCCTCACGGACTTCTACAACAGCGGCGATGTCATCGGCGCCGCACGCGTGCTCAACGGCCTCGGCAACACGCCGCCGGCGCCGATCACGCCGCTCGAAGTCGGCGCGCCCACCGTGCCCAAGATTCGCTGAGCATTAAGGCCTCCGCGCCTGACACGTGTCGTAAGGGTAATGCCGCCGTCGGCAAAGCGGGCCGCAGTCAGAATCGCTGCGCCACCGCGGCGCCGAATTCCGTCAAGCTGAACGGGTCCGATCAGACCAACGGAGGAGAGAGACTGAAATGCGCAGAGCATGTACATGCCTGGCGGCGCTCGGCTGCCTGGTGATCACCATCGGCCTGCCGGGCGCAGCCTCGGGGGCGGCGCCAACGGTGACGTTCAAAGCCAAGGCCGTGCCAATCCCGAAGCCGGGCGGCGGCACCTATCCGCACACTGGCAATATCCTCGGCGCGGGCACAGCGTTCCAGGCCGAATACACGATTTCCGGTTCAGGATATGGCGTGACGCCGCAGAAGCCCGAAGGCGGCATTCCGCCGCTCTCGGCCGTGAACTTCTACTCGCCTGCGGGGGCCAAGTTGAACTACGCCCCGTTCGGCACCTGCTCCGAAGCGGTGCTGAAGAACACGGGGCCCTCCGGCTGCAGCAAGAGCTCGGTCGCGAGCCCGGTCGGCAGCGCCTTGGGCGAAGTCTCCTTCGGCACCGAACGAGTCCCCGAGACCGCGACGCTGCAGGCGTTCTTCGGGCCCGGCAACAGCCTGCTGTTCTACGTGCAGGGCAGCAGCCCCGTGTCGCTGGAATTCGTCTCCGCGGGAACGAACGTGAACTCGGGCCAGCCGCCATATGGGGTCGAGCTGAAGACGACCGTGCCCGCGATCGCGACCGTGCCAGGCGCGGCGTTGGCATCGACCAAGGAAATCAACATCAAGGTTGGCGCCGCGGTCAAGAAGGGCAAGAAGCTGCTGTCCTACATCACCGTGCCGAAGAAGTGCCCCGCCGGAGGCTTCCCGGTCAAGTCCGAACTGATCTTCGGCGGCTCCTTCGGGGGCGAACGCGAATTCGGGATTCCTGAGGAAACAGTGAACGTCTCCTACAAGGTGCCGTGCCCGAAGAAGTAGACGCGACGCTTGCGCCTCGGGCCTGAGGCCTCAGTGGCGCCGTGCCTCGGCAGGGCGTGCGTTCGATTATCGATCATAGAAAGAGAGAAGGCCCCGGATCCACCGGGGCCTTCTCCTTTTCAACTACTGCCGTCGATGCCTACGGGCCGGTGAAGCTCCCGGCGTAGCAGGCGTGGTGACCGCAGTCGTCCGTCTTCTGGATCGCTCCGTTGAAGAAGTCGGACACGAGTTGCTGCTCCGCGGGTGCGGCACGCGGCGCGCTGTGCGGGTCTTCGCCCGTGCGGTTGGGCAGGTTTTCATACGGCGGGGGTTCGGTGCCGATCGTCGCTTCCGGGTTCGACGGGTTCGGACGGACCGGCCCGATGTCCCAGTAGTAGGCGGCCGAGCCCGTGTAGGGGTAACCGCCGATCTTCGGGACGTCCCACAGCACGTTCGTGTTCGGCCAGCGACCCTTGTAGATCGCGGGCTTGTGCTGGGAGGCGCCGACCGTGCGCGCCTCGACGTCGGCCTGGTAGTCGGTCACCTGGTGGTCGCCGAAGGCGATGTCCATCAGCACCTGGTGAGCCGGCGTGTCCGGCAGCGGGTCGCTCGTCATGCGCTCGGCGTAGCCGTCGGGCTCACCGCGATCCCACAGCATCTGCATCATGTCGAGCACGACCGGGCGCGAGGTTTCATTCGGGTAGTAGGGGTAGAACACCGCGGCGAATTCGTCGAAGTCCACCGAGCGCGGCAGCAGTACCGAGTAGTTCATCGCCGGCACGCCGAGCGAAGCGCGCGTGAAGTCCGGCGAGACCGCCGTCAACGCGCCGCCCATGATGCCGCCCTGGCTGTTGCCGTTGTAGAACAGATGGCTCGTGTTCAGCACCGAGCCCGTTTCCAGCGTGCCGTTCTGGTGGAACGCCGCGTTCGTCGCGAAGCCCGCCGGGTTGTCGAGCAGCCGGCCCAGGTAGAGCTCGTCCAGCAGGCCCTGCTGCAGCCGGTCCGGTATCGCGGGGAAGTTCGAGACGTTCTCCAGCGCCAGGATCGTCGTCGGCACCACGTCCGATTCCGACATCCCGATCTCATCCGTGGCGCACTGCACGATGTCGTGTTCCTGAGAGAGGCTGCGCTGGGGGCTCGAGGCCACCTCGCTGGCATCCCCGAACAGGCCGTGCCCGTACAGCGAGGGCCGCGCCGATTCCGCGGGGCCGCTCGTCGCCGACGCCGGGATGATGCAGTCGAAGTTCGCGGTCCAGGTCCCGTTCTGGACCGGCACGCCTTCGCCGTTCAGGTTCAGCCGCCCGCCCGAGGCGCAGCTCGGGGTCATGTAGCAGGGCACCGTGAACGTGCCCTTCACGCGACGTGCGATCTGGCCGGGGTTCGGTTCGTTTTCGACGTTCGTCACCGCGAACGACGGCGCGTTGCCTTCGACGACCCCGTTTTCGAGGTCGTTGTCGCCGAGCTGCGCGAAGGCGTCGTTGCGCATCGCGAGCTCGCGGCTCGTGTTGTTCGCGTCGCTTGCGACCGTGAAGTCCCAGGCGAGGTACAGGCTGCTGCGCGCGATCCCCGCGCCTTCCAGCGTCGAGAAGATTTCTTCGAAGTGCGGCCTGCGTAGGTTGATCGCTTCCTGTTCGGAGGCCACGTCGTCGCGGTAGTAGCGGAAGCCCGCGGGCGCCTGCAGTTTTTCTTTGGCCGCGTTCTTCAGGTTGCGCAGCGCGACGATGTAGCGGTGACCCGAGGTGAAGTTCACCGCGGGGTGGATCTCCAGATCGGCCTTGTTCGCTTCGTTCGCGGTCGAGTCGATCTCGACCCAGATCGGCCAGCGCTGGCCGGTGCTCGCATCGATCACGACGACCGGCGCGTTCGCGCGCTGGTACTGACGCAGCTTGTTGACCGGGACCGCGCCCATCGCCTTGACGTCAGCGGTCGTTTCGATGCCAGGGACCTTCGCCAGGATCACCGAGCCGGGGCTGAAGCCGTCGGAGCCGTTGTAGGCCGAGGCTTCGATGTGTTTGCCTTCGACGTTCGTCGGCGTGGCTTCGGTCGAGAAGTTGACGCGACGACCCGTGGCGCTGCTCGGGTCCGCGACCGTGTAGTAGTCGTCCGGGAACGGCAGCATGCAGACCGGGCTGCCGGGGTTGGCGATGAACTCGCAGTTGCCCGCCGTTTCGATCGGCGGCAGCGGTTCTTCGGCTTTTTTGGCAGCGGCGCGTTCGCGCTGCGGCGCCGCGACAGCGGCCCCGCTCAGCAGCATCGCCGCAAGAGCAAAGACGGCCATCGTGGCCGTCAACAACGAGCGAATCCTCATCCTGATCCCCCTCTGGCGTGGGCGGCCGGTCCCACATCTCGTCCTTGTGCGCGCCCTCGTCCCTCCGAGCACACGCGTGCCAAAGCCGGCCCTCTCCGGCTGGCGTTGACCATAACAAACACCCTTGACCCACGCCAAAGCCAAGGCTGCGCGGGCTGTCGCGTGCTCCAGTCAGACTGCTGCGATGCCGCCGCTGCGCTACTTCGCCTACGGGCGCAATATGGCCGCGAGCGCGATGGAGCTGGCCTGCCCGGACCATCGCTACATCGGCCCCGCGCAACTACGCGATCATCGCCTCGCCTTCACGCGGCGCTCGCGACGCACCCGCACCGGCGTGGCCGATGTGCTCGAAGCCGCGGGCGAGCATGTCTGGGGGGCGTTGTACGAGCTGCAGGAGGGCGACGTCTCGGCGCTTGACGAGAAAGAGGGAAACGGCTGGGCCTACGAACGTCACAGCGTGCGCGTCGCCGTTGGGGGAGCATCGGAGCTGCTCGAGGCCTTGGTCTACATGGTGATCGAGCCAGACGGCGCACACATCCAGCCCTCCCCCGAGTACCGCGACGCATTGCTCACGGGCGCGCGCGAGCGTGGGCTACCGAGTGAGTATGTGAAGGCGCTGGCGGCACTCTCCGCGCGAGCGTGACCTGACAGGCGAGACGATCGCGCTACGCGCGCTCGACCGCGCCGGAGGCGGCGGGCGCATCGGCCGCGGGCCGCGGACGGCGCAGCAGCACCAGCGCAGCCAGCGCGCCGAGCAGGCTCAGCCCGGCGCTGGTCGCGAACGCGAGCTGAAAGCCGCTCGTCAGCGCCGAGGCCTTCGAGGCGCCGACGCTCACGTCGCCGTGCGTCTGTGAGGCGGCGATCGTGCTGAGCACCGCCAGGCCGAGCGCCCCGCCGATCAGCCGCGAGGAGTTCAAGAGGCCTGAGGCGAGCCCGCTCTCCTCGCGCGGCACGCCCGACACCGCCGCAATCGTCGCGGGCACCAGCGAGAGCCCGAGCCCGAGCGCCGACAGCAGGCCGCCGGGGAGCACCGAGGCGAGGTAGCCGTCGCCGGGACGCACGCCCGTCAGCAGCAGCAGACCTGCCGCCGCGAGCAGCATTCCCAGCGCGAGCACGCGTCCCTCGCCGAGCCGCGCCGACAGACGCGGGGCAAGCGTCGTGCCGAGCACGACCGCGAGCGTCATCGGCAGGAAGCTGAAGCCCGCCTTCAACGCGTCGTAGTGGAGCACCTGCTGGAGGTACAGCGACAGGAAGAACCACATCGCGAAGACCGCGGAGTAGAGCAAGAACATCACGAGGTTCGCCGCGCGCAGGCGCTTGCGGCGGAAGATCGACAGCGGCACGAGCGGCGCCAGGGCGACGCGGCCCTCGACGTAGACAAAGGCCGCCAGCAGCAGGAGGCCCGCGGCGAGCGGGCCGAGCACGCCGGGGGCTCCCCAGGAGAGCGTGTCCGTGCGCACGACGCCATAGACGAGCGCCGTCAGCGCGGCGGTGACGAGGGTCGCGCCCAGCACGTCGAAGTGTTTGTGTCCCAGCTCGCTGCGCCCCTCGGGGATCAGCCGCGGTCCCAGTGCGATCACCAGCAGCCCGATCGGGACGTTGACCAAGAAGATCGCGGGCCAGCCGAGGCTCTGCGTCAATACGCCGCCCAGCAGCACACCGAGCGAGCCGCCGACGCCGCCCATCGCGCCCCACACGCCGAGCGCCTTGTTGCGCTCGGTACCCTCGGCGAAGGAGGTCGTGATGATCGCGAGGCTCGCGGGCGAGATCACCGCTCCGCCGATGCCCTGCAGGGCGCGCGCGGCGATCAGCAGCGTCGCGGAGTCCGCCAGCGCGCAGATCAACGACGCGAGTGCGAACAGCGCGGTACCCGCGAGGAACACGCTGCGCCTCCCCAACAAATCAGCCGCGCGTCCGCCGAGCAACAGGAAGCCAGCGAAGGTGAGCGTGTAGGCGTTCACGACCCACTGCAGGCCCGTGGTCGAGAAGTGCAGGCCGCCCTTGATCGAAGGTAGTGCGACGTTAACGATCGATACGTCCAGGATCACCATCAGCTGCGCGAGACACACGAGCACCAGCAACACGCCGCGGTTGCCCCTCGCGGCGCCGCTCAGCGTCCCTGCCGCATGCCTCCCCCGGACGAGCGGCGCCCGGCGGGACAGGGTCTGCGCGCCATCGCGCACGGTGCTCGCGAAGCCGCTCATCGCGTGCGTGCCTCGAGGATGTAAGCCGCCTCCACCGCCGCGGCTCGACGTGCCTCCGCGGACGCCGAGGGCGGCTGGCGAATCGCTGCGTCGGCCCTGATCTTCACGGTCTCGTTCCTGTTATCTGACATCGCGCTATCCTTCTGTTCGTAAGTTCGATGACCATCGTAGCAGAAGTTTGACGAACGTCGTACAATGAACAAATGAGCCTCTACCATCCCCCGACCGAGGACCTGGAGCTGCCGACGGTGCTGCACGCGCTCAGCGATCCGCAGCGCCTGCACATCGTGCGCGAGCTCGCCGCCGATCCCGAGCCGCGCCCGTGCGGTGGGTTTGCGATGAACGTCAGCAAGTCGACCTGCACCCACCACTTCCGGGTGCTGCGCGAGGCGGGCGTGATCGAGCAGGAGCAGCTCGGCACCTCGCGGCTGAACTCGCTGCGCCGCGAAGATCTCGACGCGCGCTTCCCCGGTCTGCTGGACGCTGTGCTCGAGTCGGTTCCCGCCTGACCCCGCCAAGCGCTACGGTCCAGCTGTGACCGAACTGCTGGATTCGGTGGGCAGCATCGCGATCTACGTCGCGCTGATCGCACTGCTGGCATGGGCGCTGTACTTCGCCTTCGGGCCACAGGCGCTAGGACTGCCAGCGATGATCGGCGTGCTCGCGATCTTCGCGGGTGCGAGCGTCGTCGGCAACGTCGGCCTCGCGGGCATCGTCGTGATCGCACTTGCGCTCGCGGCCGTAGTGGTCGTATTCGGCATGGCGATGAACGTCGGCGAGAAACGCGCTCGCCGCCCCGGAGACGAGTCGCGAGACTAGGCGGACGCGGACCAGCGATGCTCGAAGGCCGACCGCTGCCTTACGTGGACCCGTACAAGCGTCGGGGCCGCCTGTACTTCGCGATGGCGCGCCTGTCCGCGACCAAGGCGGGGGCCTGGATCGCGGAAAATATCTCCTGGAAGCTCGACCCGCACCTGCTGAGGGTCACGCGCGGTCGCCTCAGCACCGCGGGGCCACTCGCGGTGGGACTCCTGGAGTCACGCGGCGCGCGCACGGGCCTGCCGCGCCGCAACGCCACGCTCTACTTCCACGACGGCGATCGCGTCACGATCATCGCCTCCAAGCGCGGCTGGCCGACGAACCCAGCCTGGTACTACAACCTCCGCAAGTACCCTGAGATCGTCTTTGGCGGCATGCCCTTGCGCGCAGAGGTCGTCGAGGACGAGGCCGAGCGCCGGAGGCTGTGGGATCTCGCGGACCGCGTCTTCCCCGAGTACGCCCACTACCGTGCCGAGGCCCGCAAGGCCGGGCGGACGATCCCGATCCTGCAGCTGCTGCCCCGCTAGTCGGGGATAGGATTCGCCGCGTGCCTAACCGCCTCTACTTCACGGAGTCCGACGAGGCCAACGCGCTGATCGCCTCCGACCCGATGGCGCTGCTGATCGGCTTCGCGCTCGACCAGCAGGTGACCGTCCAGAAGGCGTTCATGGGACCGCTGGCGCTGCGCGAGCGCCTTGGCTCGCTCGACGCCGAGAAGCTCGCGAAGGCCGACCTCGAGCCGATCTTTCGCGAGAAACCCGCGATCCACCGTTTCCCAGCGAAAATGGCCGAACGGGTCCACGCCCTCGCTGCGCACGTCAGCGACGAATACGGCGGCCAGGCCCAGCGCGTCTGGTCGCAGGCCAAGGACGCAAACGAGCTACGCGCCAACATCGCGGGCCTGCCCGGCTTCGGCGAGATGAAGGTCAAGTCGCTGGGGGCCGTGCTCGCCAAGCGCTACAAGCTGAAGACCGCCAAAGCCCTGGTCCCGCCCCACCCCACGCTCGGCGACGTCGACTCGCCCCAGGCGCTGATCGACTACCAGGCGGCCAAGCGGGTGCACAAGGCAGAGTGGAAGAAGATGAAGGTCGGGGCGTAGGCCGGCGCGCTGCCGGAGACCACATCGCCCAGTCACCTCGACTGCCGGCCCCGCCCCGGGCCGCGCGCATGATTGACTTCGCCGCGGGCGGCGGGTCGGAGCGTCGTCATCTACATCAAATACCTGGGGGGTTATGAGATGCATCAAGCAAGGCGCCTCGGCGCCCTTACCGTTGGCATCGTCGTTGCACTGGGCCTACTCCTGGCGAGCGGCGCCTCGGCGGCGGGAGTCAAAGTCTGCATTCCATCCAAAGAAGGCAAGCCGATCGTCACGCCAAAAGCCGGCGTCTGCAAGACCGGCTACACGATGAATGAATTCGGCGGCACGACCGAAGGCGGAGGCAAAGAAGGACCACCCGGCAAAGAAGGCCCTCCGGGTAAAGAAGGGCCTCCGGGCAAAGAAGGCAAACAGGGCAAAGCCGGTCCCGAAGGCAAAGTCCCCTTCACGGCCGAAGAACAGGCGACGCTGAAAGCGATCCTGCCCTACGTCAAGTTCGTCGAAGCGGGCGTCGGGGGCAAGCCGACGATTCAGTTCTCGGGCGCGAACGTGCAGGTGCTGAGCGGCGCGGGCAACCAGGGCATCCTCAACGGCGCCGGCAACCTGATCGTCGGCTACGACTCGGGCGCGGGCATGCAGACGGGCTCGAACAACATCGTGCTGGGCGGCAACCAGAGCTACACGAGCTTCGGTGGCCTGATCGGCGGGGAAAGCAACACCCTCTCGGGCCAGTCCGCGGTCGTGTTCGGGCGCCTGAACACCGCCTCGGGCACGCGCGCCACGGTCACGGGCGGCCAGCAGAACGTCGCCTCGGGCGAAGAAGCCACGGTCGCGGGCGGGATCTCCAACGAAGCGACGACGCTCCAAGCGACGGTCGCGGGCGGGGTCGGTAACCAGGCGACGAACACCTGGGCGTTCGTCGGCGGCGGCAACCACGGCAAAGCGACGGCGCTGGAGTCTGCGGTGCTGGGCGGCTGGTTCAACGTCGCGAGCGGCGAAGCCGCCGCGGTGTTCGGCGGCCGCGAAAACGAAGCCAGCGGCCGCTACTCCGCGGTGATGGGCGGCAAAGGCGTGAAAGTCACGACCGAATTCGGTCACACGCCGTAGTTCGTATGTGGGGCAGGGGCGGTCGCCGGTGCCGGTGGCCGCCCCGTCGCGCGGCCTTGGGTGAGGCCAAGGCGGCCTAGGCCGAGACGCCGAGCGCCGAACCGCTTGGCGCCGACGCCGGCGCGACCGAGCGCTCCGGCGGCGCCTCGGGAATCCTCGCTGCGGCCAGCCCGCGTTTGCGCGGGCGCCACACGCGCACGTACTGCGCGGCAACGTAGGAGCCCAGCACCAGCAGCAGCGCGAGCGCCTGGCCGATGAAGGTCTCCCAGTTGTTGAACAGCGAGAACCAGGTGCCCATCCAGTCGGGGATGTGCAGCCAGGTGATTTCCGTGGTGCCGATCCAGCCCGCGAGCTGCATCTCGTTGACCTGCTCGCCGACCGACACCACCAGCACGAACAGCAGCATCACGCCCGTGATCACCAGCAGGCGCTTGTAGGGCAGGCGCTGGTGTAGGCCGAACGTCAGCACCCCCGCCGCGGCCGTGAACAGCGCGCCGATCGCCACCCCCTCGAGCACCACGCCCGAGCCGTAGATCTCGCGCAGGTTCTGCAGGAAGAGCACGATCTCAAAGCCCTCACGATAGACCGAGGTGAACCCCAGCAGCGCCAGACCGAGCAGCATCCGGCGCTGGTTGGTCTCCGGGTCCGCGGCCAAGAGGCTGCGGCGGCGCTTGTGGTGGTTGGAGATCCAGCCGGTCCAGTAGACCTTGTGGAAGAACCAGTTCATCACGATCAGCAGCACGATCAGCGCGGGTAGGCCGGTCGCGGCCTGAACGTCGTACTCGCCGCCGTGGAACTGCCCGATCAGCCAGATCACCGCGAACCAGGTCGCGATCGACGCGAGGATCGCGCCGCCGCCGCCGAGTGCGACCGGGCGCCGGTAGAGCTTGTTTGCGCCCAGGAAGCTCGCCATCACCGCGGCCAGCACGAGGATCGTCTCCAGACCCTCGCGGAACACCAGGATTGCGCTGTCGATCACGACCGTCGTGTGGCTCAGGCTGCGCCCCGGCGGCAGATCCGTCGGGTCGGCCGTGCCGCCCGTCGCGTGCCAGCCCAGCACCACGGCCGTCACCGCCACCGCGAGCACGACCACGGTCCAGACGTAGAAGCTCACCCGCTCACTGGCGCGCTTGCCCTTACGCTGCATGGGCTGGCGGACCGGAGCCGGAGCCGGAGGGCCTGCCTGCTCGCCGGCTGCCCGTGCTCGCGTCGTGCTTGCGGCCACCGCCATCCATCAGGACGCTAGCACAGTTAGGCGGGCCTACTTAGGAGACCCTAAGCGCATCTCAGCCAACCGCTAGCAAGGCAAGAACTTCTTGCCGTTCAAGCTCTTTGCGTAGCGCACGCCCACGATTCCCGCCGCTTCATCGGCCGGGCAGAACTTGGCGTTCTTCTTGCCGTACTCCGCGTTCAAGACCGGCTTTCCCGCCGCCAGATACGGCTCGTAGTCGGCGCATTCGCGGTACTTGTTGCATTCCTCGTTCAGCGCGCCGTCGAAGTAGGGCTGCAGTTCCATGGCCTGTTCGCCGTCGTTCTTCTGCAGCACCGCCATGCCCAGTGAGTGCACCTGCCCCGCGATCCACTCGTTGTAGGTGAGCTGCTGAGCGGCGCTGATTTCAAAGCCCGACTTGTTCGAAAACGCTTCCATGTTGTCTGGCTCCACCGCGTCGAAGCCCTTTTCGCGGCACATCTGAAAGCGCTTGGCCATGATCGGCTCGATCGCGGAAAGCCGGCGGATGTCCAGCCAGCGCTCCCCCGGCCAGCCGTTCTTGCGGCCGAGCGTCGAGGGCGGGAACTGGCTGTAGTCCGGGCGGAAGTTCTCCGCCGTGCCGACGTCGATGTAGCAGATCACGTGCTTGCCCTGCGCGTGCAGTGCCGCGACCTCAGCGGCTTCGGTTTCGAAGCCGTCGACGTCGTAGGCCGCGACCGCATGGCTGTTGTCGATCGTCCCCTGCAGTTGCCAGAACCACGTCAGGTGCTGCGGCGGCGTCCACCAGCCAGCGGCGAGCGGCGATACAGCCGGCGCCGCGGCCGACAGCAGCGCCGCGGCTAACGCCGCCAGCGAGACGATCGCGACGATGCGGCGGGCGCGGGACCGCACCGAAAAGCCGCTAGGCGACATTGCCGATCCGCCTCGACGGTGGCGAGCGCCGTGCCAAAATCGCGCCCCAGTCGCCGTCCTCGATCACGCCCGGCTGCGTCGTGCGCATAAACTCGCGCAGCAGCCCCGAGAGCCCGTCGGGATCCTCGAGGTGGGGGAAGTGCGCCGCGTCGGGCAGCGTGCGAAAGCGGCTATGCGGGATCGCCTCGTGTGCGCTGCGCCCGTGCGCCAGGGGGATCGTCCCGTCGCGCTCGCCCCACACGATCATCGTCGGCAGCGACTCCAGCAGGTAGAGCCGGTCAGTCGCGCTGACGCGCTGCCCGTGAATGTCGATCACGGCCCGCAGCGTCTGCAGGAACGCCTCGCGGGCATCCGCGCTCTGCACTGGGCGCAGCGCGCGGGCAGCCGCCTGCAGGTAGACCCCTGCGCCCATCCCCCGCTCGCGCATCCGCGAGCCCGTGCCGTACAGCGCGCCGAGCAGGCGCGGGCGGATCGTCAGCGCCAGCAGCGCCGAGACGCCCGGCAGCGCCGCGCTGCGGAGCGCCGGCTTGACCTCGCGACCCAGGCCGCCGCTAGAGACCAGCACCAGGCGCTCCACGCGTTGGGGGAACTGGTAGAAGAACTGCATCGCCACGCCGCCGCCCAGCGAGTGGCCTACGATGCTCGCGCGGTCGATCCCGATTGCCGCGAGCAGGTCGCGGATGCTCGCGGCGTGTGCGCCCAGCGAGTAGTCCCCGCGCGGCGCCGCCGAGTCGCCGTGGCCGATCAAGTCCGGAGCGATCACCGTGTATTCGCTCGCCAGATTCAGCGCCACCGAGCGCCAGTGGCTAGAGGAATTCAGCATCCCGTGGATCAGCACGATCGGCGGACCGCTGCCCGCGACGCGATAGATCACGCGCCGCCCGTGCAGCTCGATCTGCCACTCGTCGAACTGCGCCGGAAGCGTCGCCACCGGCGCGGGCGCGCCCGCTCGCACCGGGCGATCACGGCCGTCTGCGCCCTGTCTTGAGCTCACCTCGCCACCTAGCATCACCCTACCAATGCGTCCTTGTGGAAATCCTTCGCGCTAGCGCCCCGCCCGCCAGCGCTTAAAGCCCTCGCCCGCCATGCCCACGAAGCCCGTACTTGTCGCGATGAACGAGCCGACCACGCCCGCACGGTAGGCCGGGTGGTCTTTGGCCTCCGGTGCCGCCACCAGCACCCCGAAGGACATCGCGTTCGTCCACGCGCCCACGCCCAGCGGCCACTTCACGCGCGCGGGCATGTCCGGCATCGCCGTGCCCGCCAGTACCGTCAGGCCGCCCAATGCGATCAGGTCCAGGTGCCACTGGCGCATCCTCGCCGTCGAGCGAATACCCAGCGCCTTCGCGCGCTGGGGGTCCGCGATCGCCACGGCGTAGGGCCAGCCCGTCAGCGCCCCGAGCGCCAGCTCCGCCAGACCCGAAACCACCAGGCCGTCGATCGCGCGCTCGGGCGCCGGCGCTTGTGCGCGGATCGTCGGACGCCTCATGCGGTCAACCAGCGCTTTGGGTTCTCCACGAACACCGTCTGGAAGCTCGCGTCGTCCATCGCTCCCTGCTCGCGTAGCGCCGGGACCACCTCGTCGAACACCAGCGTCATCGACCAGTTTCGAATCGCGCCCTGACCTTCGAACACCTCGGCCGCCTCCGGCGGGAACCAATCGATCGTGGCGCAGAAGTCCTGCGAGATCATCAGCCGCTCCGCGTGCCCGCGGCGCAGTAGCTCTGCAGCAGTTGCGTTGCGCTTGTCGATCGGCAGGTACATCTCCAGGCCATAGCGATCGAGGCCCACGTACACGCCCGCGTCGATCAGGCCCTGGATGTACTCGACGTCCTCGCTGTCGCCGCAGTGGGCGATCTGCACCTTCGCCATGTCGACGCCCTCCTCGCGGAAGATCTCGACCTGTCGCGGCCCCGTGCCCACCGCGGGCATCGAGTGCGCCATGATCGGCGCGCCCGTTTGCACGCTCGCGCGCGCACACGCACGATGAATCTTCTCGACGTTCTCCGTCACGCCCGCGGCGTCGGCCGCACACTTCAGGAACGCCGCACGAATGTCCGTGCCCTGCACGCCGATTTCGATGTCCTCCACGAAGTGGTCGGCCATCACGTCAACGTCGCGGTTCTGGAAGTAGTGCGGCAGGAAGTCATAGCTGTAGATGCCCGTGCAGGCCACGACCCGCACGTCGGTCTCATCCGCGACCCGCTTCATGAAACGCACGTCACGCCCGCCGTACATCGCCGTCGGGTCCACGATCGTACGCACGCCGCGTTGCTTCGCCGCGTTGACCGCCAGCAGCGCTGCGTCCAGCTCCAACTGCTCGTCGTAGCGACCCGGCCACTCCTCGGCCACGGCCTCGTCGCGAAAGCGCAGGTGCTCGTGCACCAGCGTCAAACCCAGCTCCTCGGCCTCGACCGGACCCTGCACCGTCTGCACCTCTGCCATCGCTACCTCTCTCTCGTTCCTCTCGCGGCAACTCGGCGCGCTAGCGCAACGACTCGCCCCAGTCGGTTTCGTCGCGTAGCTGCGCCTTCAACACCTTGCCGCCCGGGTTGCGCGGCAACGGCTCGCTGCGCACCGCGACGAACTGCGGCACCTTGAAGTCCGCCAGCAACTCGCGGCAGTGGGCCAGCACCGCCGCGACGTCGAGCGTGACCCCCGCGACCGGCACGATCGCGGCGCCGACCTTTTCACCCATCATCTCGTCCGGCACGCCCACCGCGGCCGCCTCGGCCACGCCGGGGGCCGAGGCAAGCGCGTTCTCGACCTCGATCGAGTAGACGTTCTCGCCGCCGCGATTGATCATGTCCTTCTTGCGATCGACGATGAACAGCAGCCCGTCGCTGTCGATCCGCGCCAGATCGCCCGTGTGCAGCCAGCCGTCGATCAACGCCTCCGCCGTGGCCTCGGGCTTGTTCCAGTAACCCTGCACGACGTTCGGCCCGCGCACGAGCAGCTCGCCCACCCCCGTCTCCGCATCGGGCTCGTCGATCGCCAGGTCGTCCACCGGCATCGCAAAGCCGACCGAGTCCGCGTGCTCAGCCGCCTCCTCGTGCGGCAGGAACGAAGTCAGCGAGGAGGTCTCGGTCAGGCCAAAGCCGTTGCCCACGCGCGCGTTCGGGAACGCGTCCTTGAGGCTGTGCACGAGCGTCTCGGAGATCGGCGCGCCGCCATAGGAGACCCAGCTGACGTCGCTGACGTCCAACTCCGCGAAGCGCGGGTGGCGGATCACCGCGTGGTAAATCGCCGGCACCGACACCAGTTGGTTCACACGATGCTCGCCGACCGCCGTAAAGAAGCCGTCGAGATCGAGCGGGCTCGACAGGATCTCAACCCGCGCGCCCCACTCCAGCGCCGGGATCAGCTGTGCGTTGCAGCCCGTCACGTGAAACAACGGCACCGAGACGAGCGTCGAGAGCGTGTGCAGCCGCGAACGCTCGGTCGCGAGCACACGGAAGCAGTTCTCGCTGTTGGTCAAGAAGTTCAGGTGCGAGGCCATCGCGCCCTTGGGGAAGCCCGTGGTGCCGCTGGTGTAGAAGATCGCCGCCAGGTCCTCCTGGGCCAGGCCTGCTGCCGCCATCGGCTCGCCGTCCGGCAGCGGCACGCCGTCGGACAACGTCAGCTTTGCTTCGGAGTCCTCGACCAGGTAGGCAACCTCATCGTCGGTGAAGCGCGTGTTGACCGGCACCACCACCGCGCCGCGCAGCTGCGCACCGAAGAAAGCCAGCACCCAGTCGGTGCCATTGGCCATCCGAATCGCGACGCGATCACCGCGCTCAATGCCCGCATCGCGCAGCCCACCCGCCACGCGCGCTGCGCCGTCCCACAGCTCGCCGTAGCTCAGCCTGCCCCCGCCCAACTCAACGACTGCCGCGGCCTCGCGGTCGCGCTCGACGCTCGTGCGCAGTAGCTGCACCAGCGAGTCCGGTCGATCCACGTAGCGCGCGCGGCCCTGCTCGTCACGCACGACCCCGCTCTCATCAAATGGATTGCGCCCCCGCGCCGCCGGCTCGATCACGCTCGCGACCCCCTGCCTAGCTCCCGGTGCCCATGTCACCGCCAGCTTACGCGGATCTGCACGCGCTCCCGGAGATGGATCGCTTCCCGGTTTCCTCAGACCGCGCGAACCGGATTTACGACCGCGCCCAGCCCCTCGACCTCCACTTCGACCGTGTCCCCGTCGCGCAAGAAACGGCCTTTGGAGGCGCCGACGCCCGCGGGCGTGCCCGTCGCGATCACGTCGCCCGGCAGCAGCGTCATCGTCCGAGACAGCCACGCCACCGTCTCCGCGACGCCGAAGATCTGGTTGGCCGTCGTGCCCTGCTGCAGCAGCTCGCCGTTGACGCGTGTCTGAAGCGCGAGCGCCTGCAGGTCGCCGAGCTCATCCAGCGTCACCAGCGCAGGCCCGCATGGGGCGAACGTGTCGATCGCCTTGCCGCTGGTCCAGAGCGGGTTCTGGAATTGCAAATCACGTGCCGTCACGTCGTTGAACGGCATCGCCCCCGCGACGTAGCCGAGCGCATCGGCCTCGGACACGCGCGTTGCCGCCCTGCCGATCACGACTGCAAGCTCGGCCTCGTAGTCGACGTGATCGGCATGCGCCGGCGGCAGCAGCACTGGCTCGCCGCTGCCGATCAGCGAGTTCGCAAACTTCGCGAACCACATCGGCGCCTGTGGGATCTCCTGCCCCGCCTCGGCCGCGTGGTCGCGGTAGTTCAGGCCAAGGCAGACGATCTTCTCCGCGTCCGGCACCGGCGCCAGCAAGCGGACGTCCGCGAGCGCCAGTTGCCCGTCGGCTTCGCCCGCGCGGCGCCCGAGCTCGGCGAGGCCGTCGGCGTCGAGCGCATGCAGCAGGCCGCGCACTGAATCCGTGGGCGCCCCCAGCGCCGCTACCGGCACGATCCCGCCGCCGATCTGAACCCCGGCCTGTGGCCCCGAGCCGTCGTCGTAGGTAAGCAGCCGCATCTCGCTACAGCTGCGTCGTGTCGGTCGCGAGGCCGAGCAGCAGACGCCCCGTCAGCTCCCAGGTTGCCGGGGCCACCATCACGTGCTGCGTGGCCACGTGCACGTCGCGAAAACGTCGTTGCAGGGGGCTCGAGTCATAAATCGAGGAGCCGCCCGCGGCGTGGTACATCGCCGTCGTCACCTCGGCCGCGACCTCCGTCGCATAGCTCGCCGCCATCCGCAACCCCACGCGATCGCGCTCGGGGATCACCCCGCCCGCCTGTGCCACCCGCCAGGCCTGCTCAGCTTCGTTCAGCACAAGCCCGCGCGCCGCGCGCAGCCGCGCCTCCGCTCGCGCCAGCTCGGCCTGCACCGTCGAGCGTTCGGCCAGCGTGCGGCGCCCGCCCGCGGGCGTCTTGGCCCCCGCCAGCGCCAGGAAGTCCTCGACCGCCCCACGGGCGATGCCAAGCGCGACCGCGGAGATTCCAAGCGCCAGCAGACCGAACAACGGGAACGCGTACAGCGCCCCCGGGTGACTCGGCCGGTCGCTAAGCAGCGATATCCCGCGCGAGGCGGGCACCATCTCCGCGACGACCCTCATGTCGTGGCTGCCAGTACCGCGTAGCCCCGACACCGACCAGGTGTCGATCACCTCGACGTTGTTGGCCGGCATCATCATCAGCCGCACATCTGGCGCGCCCCCCTGAAGCAGCTCGGGCTCCTCGCCGTCGTGCACCACGCAACCCGCCAGCACCCAGTCGCAGTGCTGCACTCCGCTCACGAACGACCAGCGGCCGCTTACCAGGTAGGCGTCCTCGCGGCGCTCGGCCCGCCCGCGCGGCGCGAACACGCCGCCCGTCACGTTGCGCCCGCCGGCGAAGACCAGCTCCGCCTCCTTGATTGGGAGGTAGGCGCCGAGCAGGCTGCTGGTGGAGGCAATCATCGCGCACCACCCGCAGGCACCGTCGCCGCGCGCCAGCGCCTCTAGCGCGAGCACCATCTCTCCCGGCTGGGTCTCGCGCCCGCCGAGCGTCTGCGGTAGACACAAGGACAGCAGGCCCGCGTCCAGCAGCTCGCCCACCAGCTCCTCCGGCAGCGCCCGCTCACGCTCGGTCTGCTCGGCCAACTCGGCCGCGTAGGGCGCGATCCGCTGCGCCGCCTGCAGCGACGACTCGCTCGTTCCGACGTTCTGGGTTCGGATCGCCATCTCTCCCTTGGCGGTTGCCGCCGGCGCGAGCCTATCGTGCGCGTGCCAGGGCCGGCAACTACCGCAAGCCAGAGGCGCCGTTGCGATGATTTGGAGGTGATGCTGTTTCGAGACCGCTCACGCGCTGAGTCCTTTGGCGCGGTCGCGGAGCTATATGACCGCGTACGCCCCTCCTACCCACCCGGGCTGATCGACGGACTGCTGGCATACGGCCCGCAGATGCCAGCGCGAGCTCCCCATCGCGTGCTCGACGTCGGTTGCGGCACCGGGATCTCAAGCGCGCTGCTCACCGAGCGCGGCTGCGAGGTGCTGGGCATTGAGATCGACGAACGTATGGCGCGTGTCGCGCGAGCGCGCGGGCTCGCGGTCGAGGTGGCGAAGTTCGAGCACTGGGATCCGCCGGAGCGACCCTTCGAACTAGTCGTCAGCGGGCAGGCTTGGCACTGGATCGAGCCCGTGACCGGCGCCCAGAAGGCGGCGAGCGTACTCGTGGAGGCCGGGCGCCTTGGGCTGTTCTGGAACTTCGGCTCGCCGCCCCGAGAGGTAGCAACGCTGTTCGACCCGATCTACGAGCGCCATGCCCCTGGCGTCGAGGCCTACTCGGTGCTGCTTGGCGGCCAGGACGCTCGCGCCGAGAACGCGATCGCGGGCATCGCCGCCTCAGGACAGTTCGAGCCCGCCGAGCAGCGCGCCTTCGTCTGGCGCAAGCGCCACGAGCGCGATCAGTGGCTCCAGTTGTTGCAGACCCACAGCGACCACCAGACGCTGCCCGCAGAGCAGCGCGAGCGGCTACTCGGGGCCATCGGCGAAGCGATCGACGCGCTCGGCGGCTCCTTCGAGATGCCCTACGAGGCGATTCTCGTCACCGCGCAGCGGCGCTGAGGCCTCAAGGCGCCAGGCGCGTGCGCGACCAGTCCTTGCCCTCCCCGGCGCGCTCGTAGAGCAGCCGGTCGTGCATCCGATCCTCGGCCTGCAGCCAGAACTCGACCGCCTGCGGGCGCACGCGGATCGCGCCCCAGTCCGGCGGGCACTCGGGCGGCGCCTCCATCGCATCGAGCAGGTGCGCGTGACGGGTGCGTAGCGGCCCCAAGTCCTCGATCGGTTCGCCTTGGCGCGAGACGATCGTTTGCATCCGATGCGCCGGGTGACGCTCTGCGAATAGCTGCTCGGCCAGCGCCCGCTCCGCCAGCACCGCATCGCCCGCGACATGCACCTGGCGTCCGAGCGAGGGCCAGTGGAACAAGAGCGCCACATGCGGGTTCTGTGCCAGCTCGCGGGCCTTGCGCGTCCATAGCGCCGAGGTGAACACCAGCGCCTCGTCTTCCAAGCGCTTAAGCGAGACCGTGCGCGCCGTCGGACGCGCGTCCTCGCCCACGGTCACGAAGGCCACCGATTCCGCCGCCACCAGCCCCGCCGCGTGCGCGTCGGAGAGCCAGCGATCCAGCAGCGCGCACGGCTGCCGCGGGCACGTCGCCGGGTCCAGCCGCTCGCTCACTCCGTTAGCGTCGTGTCCGCGTCGGAGTAGGCCGGCGCGCACGTGCACACCACCCGCAGCGGCTGTTCACCCACGTTGAACAGCTTGTGGCGGGCGCCCGGCGGGATCAGTGCACAGTCACCCTCCCCCAGCAAGCGCTCCTCGCCCTCAATCACCAGCCGCCCACGGCCCGCACTAATGAGGTAAAGCTCCTCCGTCTTGCTATGGAAGTGCTCGGTCGTCGCGCCACCCACCGGGATCGTCGCCTCCGCCAGGCTCTGATTACAGGCCGGCATCGCGACTTTTCCGGCCCACTCACGGATCTCCGAGCCGTCGAGCGTCGTGAAGGCCTGCAGCTCGGCGTAGGAGCGAACGTGCATGGCACACACCCTAGAGCCGCGCGAGACGAGCGGGGCGTCGGGAGTCCTGGTTATCGTCGCGCAAATGGCATCCACGACCGCAACCACTGGCACAGAAGACCCGCAGTCCCTGGACCGCAAGACGATCCTCGCGCTCATCGCGATGGGCGTCGCGGTGTTCATCGTCGCCAACGATTTCACCGCCTTGGCCGTCGCGCTGCCCGCAATCGAGAAGCAGTTCAACACCGACGTCGGCACCGTGCAGTGGGTCATCAACGCCTACGCGCTCACCTTCGGCGTGCTGATCGTGGTGGGCGGGCGACTCGCCGACATCTTCGGGCGCAAGCGCATGTTCATCCTGGGGGCCGTGATCTTCGCCGGCTTCTCGGTGTTGGGCGGGGCGGCGCAGGATACGGCCTGGCTGATCTCCTGCCGCGCGCTGATGGGTATCGGGGGCGCGCTGATGTGGCCCGCGATCCTCGGCATGACCTTCGCGGCGCTACCCGAAAGCCGCGCCGGTCTGGCCGGGGGCCTGATCCTGGGCGCGGCCGGGATCGGCAACGCCGTGGGCCCAATGTTCGGCGGCGTGCTGACCGACGCACTCAGCTGGCGCTGGATCTTCTTCGTCAACGTCCCGATCGCCGCCTTCGGCGTGCTCGCCACCTGGCTGGCGATCCACCAGACCGAGCCCGAACCCGCCGACCGCCGGATCGACTACGGCGGCGTCGCCACGCTCTCACTCGGGCTCGTCTCGCTGCTCGTCGCGCTCGATCAGGTAACCGACTGGGGCTGGGGCGATCCGCGCATCGTGGTGCTGCTCGCGCTGTGCGTGGTGCTGCTCGTCAGCTTCGGCTTCCTCGAGCACCGTATGAACGAGGCCGCGCTGATCCCGCGTGACGTGATCGCCAACCGCAACTTCAGATCCGCCTGCCTGGCGGTACTACTGATCTCAGCTGTGTTCTTCTCCACGCTGCTGTACCTGCCGCAGTTCATGCAGAAGATCCTCGGCTACTCGCCACTGAAGTCCGGGGTCGGACTGGTGCCGATGATGGGCATGTTCGCGCTCACCTCGTTCATCGCCGGGCCGCTATACGGCAAGCTCGGCGCCAAGCGGATCGTCTCGCTGGGCAGCGCCTGCATCGCCGTCGGCGTCCTGCTGCTGTCACTGATCGGCAGCGACTCAGGCTACGGCGGGCTCGTCGCCGGGATGCTCGTGCTCGGCGTGGGGATCGGCCTGTTCTACTCCTCGATCACGACCGCCAGCGTCACCGCGCTCGACGCCTCACGCGCGGGGCTCGCGGGCGGGATTGTCTACATGTTCCAGATCGCCGGGGGATCAGTGGGGCTCGGCTTGAACACGACGATCTTCACGTCGTCGTCGAAGACGAATCTCAACGATCACCTCCACAAAGTGGGAGCGGCTGTCACGGAAGTCCAGTCGGATCTCGTCCACGGGATCCTCGCCGGCACCGCTTCCGGCAAGCACGTGCTTGGCCAGTTCTCCACCAGCGTCGCCCAACGTCTCGTCTCGCTCGTGCGCGATTCCTTCATCGCGGGGCTGCATACGGCCTTCCGGCTCGACACCGCGCTCGCCTTCTGCGCGCTGCTCGTCGCACTGCTGTTCGTCGGCGGCGCCGATCACCAGCAGCCGGACGCCTGAGCGTCCAATGCTTGGTTTGGCCTCCTCCCACGCCGAGCAATAGAATCGCCAACGATGGGTTTCGACCAGTACCACGAGCCCCCCGAGGAGCTACCCGAGGAGACGCGGACTTTCGCGCGGCTGTGCACCTCGCTAACCGAGGAGGCCGAAGCGATCGGCTGGTATGAGCAACGGCTCGCGGTCGAGCGAGACCCCGAAGCCGCCGCGGTGATGTCCGACGCCGTAGGCGAGGAGTACAAGCACTTCAGCATGGACCTCGAGTTCCTGCTGCGACGCACCCCCAAGTGGCGCGAGATCGCGCAGGGGGTGTTGTTCCAGGAGGGCGACATCGTCGAGCACGGGGAGGCCGCCGAGGCCGCTGCCGACGACGATGACGACGACGCTCCCGGCGCCGGCTCGAAGCTGGCCGGCGGGCTGCACGCTGGCGACTCACTTGGGATCGGCAGCTTGCGAGGCGAGGGCCTGTGAGTCATCTGCTGCGCGAGCACGCGCCGATCACGGCCGAGGGTTGGAAGCTGATCGACGAGGAGGCGCGCGAGCGGCTGCTGCCCGGCCTCGCGGCACGACGGCTCGTGGACTTCTCCGGGCCGCACGGCTGGGAGCGCTCGGCCACGAATCTCGGCCGCGTTGAGGACACGAACGTCAGCGAGCTCAAAGGGATCGAGGCGAGCCGGCGCGTCGTGCTGCCGCTGCTGGAGCTGCGCTCGCGCTTCCAGGTGTCTCGCGCCGAGCTGCGCGCCGGCGACCGCGGCGCCGAGGACGTCGATTTCGACGATCTCGATCTCGCGGCTCAACGCATCGTTGAGGCCGAGAACACCGCCGTCTTTCATGCCTGGCCCAAAGCCGGCGTGCAGGGCATCGCCAGCAGCTCCCCGCACGCGCCGATCGTGCGTAAGAAGAGCTTTGAGGACTATCCCGGCTGCGTCGCGCGCGCCGTCGAGCTGCTGCTGCGCAACGGCATCGCCGGCCCCTACGGGGTCGCGCTTGGGCGCGAGGACTACACCAGCGTGGTCGAAACCGCCGAGCACGGCGGCTA
The DNA here is from genome assembly GCA_963697725.1 of uncultured Solirubrobacteraceae bacterium. Taxonomy (GTDB): domain Bacteria; phylum Actinomycetota; class Thermoleophilia; order Solirubrobacterales; family Solirubrobacteraceae; genus Palsa-744. Next base: position 1,128,072 of record OY969096.1, on the reverse strand, counting down.
CCCCCTGCTGGAGCACCTGCGCGAGATCGTCAAGGGACCGCTCGTGTGGGCGCCCGGCGTCAAAGGCGCGATCGTGCTCAGCATGCGCGGTGGGGATTTCGCCTTCGACTGCGGGCAGGACCTCTCCGTGGGCTACGAGTCCCACGACGCAGAGAGGGTCTCGCTCTACATCGAGGAGTCCTACAGCTTCCGCGTGCTTACGCCCGAGGCCGCCGTGGGGATCACAGCGCCCAAAGGCCGCTGAGCCTTACTCCAGGGCCGGCGTCACCACCTTCGCCGGCTGTGCCTCTGGGCGCGCCAGCAGCACCGCGCCTACAGTCACCGCCACGAACGCCAGCACCCGCAGCACGCCCAGTGCACCCGAGGGCACCGGCTCGTCCAGCACCAGCGTCCCCGCCAGGATTGGCAGTACGTTCGTGAGCAGCGTCGCCAGGCCCGCGACCGTCAGCGCCGCCCCCGCCTGGTAGCCCAGCTGCAAGAGCGTCGTGCCAAGCGTGTAGCCGAGGATCAGCGTGACCACGAACGCCAGGCGCGCGCCGCCCTGCGTCGCGAGCTTCGTGGAGATGTCGCCGATCGAGAACAACAGGCCGCCCGCGACCGCGTTCGCCACCGCCACGCCCAGCAGGCGCCGCCCCAGCAGCACGACCGCCAGCGCCAGCGCCGCAGTCCCGCAGAGCCAGACCAGCACCGTCGCCGTCGAGCCGCTGTGGCCTTCGCCCGTGCCTTCGCTCAGCGAGACCGCCAGCGCCACGAGCCCCAGCACCGAGATCGCCGCGCCCGCCACCCGCCGTGGCCCCAGCGGCTGGCGCCCGCCTAGGCGATAAGTGAGGTAGGCGAGCAGACCGATCCCACCCGCGATGATGCTCTGCACCAGCGCCAGCGGCGCCAGCGCGAGCGCCGCCGCGTAGAGCAGGAAGCCGCTCGACTCCATCGCGAAGCCCAGCAGCCAGCTGCGATCCGCGAGCAGCAGGTGCAGCGAGTGCAGCGGGCGGCGCATCGACAGCGCCGGCATCGAAGCCGCCGCGTCGTGCTCGCGCAGGTAGGCCAGGCTCGTCAGCGTCGTCGAGCACAGCGCCAGGCCGAACGCCACCGCGACCCCCGCGCTCATCGCCCAGGCGCTACTGCAGGTATTTCTCGACCGTGCCCGCGTCGCGCGCCTCGGCCTCGTCCGGGTCCTCCCCGGCAGCCCGACGCGCGCGACGCTGACGCAGCAGGTCCCAACACTGGTCGAGCTCCACCGAGACCTGCTGCAGGCGCCCGCGATCCCCCGCCAGCGACTCCTCCTGCGCTTGCTCTGCGTCGCCCTGCTCGCTGCCCTGCAGCTTGTGCTCCTCCTGCACCAGTGACTCGATGCGGCGGAGAATCGACTCGTCGCTCATGCGCGCAGGGTATCGCGCCGCCGCGGCTCAGCCCGTGCCCGCCTTAGCCCGTGTAGACGCGCGAGAGCGACTCCGCCACGCAGACCGGCTTCTCCCCGCCCTCGCGCTCGAACGTCAGCTCCGTCGTGATCTGGGCGCCGCCCGGGATGTCCTGCACCGACTTCAGCACTGCGCGCATCCGCACCTTCCCGCCCACCGGCATCGGGGCCGGGAAGCGCACGCGGTTCAGGCCGTAGTTCACGCCGAATGCGAAGCCTTCGAACGTGAACATGTCATAGGAGAAGCGTGGCGCCAGCGAGAGCGTGTAGTAGCCGTGGGCGATCGTGCCCCCAAACGGGCTCTCCTTCGCACGCTCGGGGTCGATGTGGATCCACTGGTCGTCCCCCGTCACCTCCGCGAACTGGTCGATCCTCTCCTGCGTCACCTCGAGCCAGTCGCTGACGCCGAGCTCCTTGCCTTCGTAGGCCTTCACCTCGTCGAGACCGTTGAGCGTGAGCATTCTGGACCCTCCGTTTCTCGTGGCAGATGTCGATGCCGCACCAGGCGAGAACCGCTGCGCAGGCACGCGCGACGAGGCCGCGCCGATGCTACGCGCTAGCCGCCGGCCTCGACGGCCGACTCGCCAGGTGCGATCTGGTGGCTGCCGCTGAACAGCAGTCGATGCACGAGCGCGCCGAGCAGGCCGCCCGCGAGCGGCGCCACGATGAACAGCCATAGCTGCTTCAGCGCCCAGCCGCCCACGAAGATCGCGGGGCCGATGCTGCGCGCGGGGTTGACCGACGTGTTCGTGACCGGAATGCCCACCAGGTGGATCAGCACCAGCACCAGCCCAATCGGGATGCCCGCGAACGCGACGTTCGCGATCCGGTCTGTCGCCGCAAGCACCGTGAACACCAGAAACGCCGTCAGGATCACCTCGACCGCGAGCGCCGAGCCCACGGGGAAGCCACCCGGCGAGTGGGCCGCATAGCCGTTCGCGCCCAGCCCTTCCATGCGCACGTCGTAGCCGCCTTTGCGCCCGGAGACCACCGCCAGCAGGATGCCTGCCGCCGCGATCGCACCGAGGATCTGCGCGATCCAATAGCGCACCGCCTCGCCGAACTCGACCCTGCCGCTCACCAGCAGGCCCATCGTCACCGCGGGGTTGATATGGCAGCCCGAGATCGGGCCCACCGCATAGGCCATCGCCAGAAGCGACAGGCCGAACGCGAACGCGACACCCAGGTAGCCGACGTGATCGCCAGCGAGAACCGCAGTTCCCACACCGCCGAACACGAGCACGAAGGTGCCCAGAAACTCTGCCGAAGCTCGCTTCAGTGCCATCCCAACCTCCTCCTCGAGATCGCCGGTGAGGGACCCTTCCTAGTTCGCCACCCCTCAGACGATCCCTGCGGTCAAGACCCCAAACGGCCCGCGGCGCCCCATTGCCCTGCCCATCGCGGCAGGCGAGGTCGAGAGCAGGTGGTCCACCACCGGGGCGCTCCGCCAGCGTGCAATCTGCCAGCAACCCAGCGCCAACACATCCAGCAGCGCTCCCGATAGCGCCGCGATGGACTCCCCCGTCTCCAGTGCGACCTCAACCCCCGCGGTGGCGTCCGGACGTCCTCGGATCGAGCTCGGCACCGTGGCCGCCAGGCGGCGGCCGTCGTAGGTCAAGAACAGCCACTCGTCCTGGCGCGAGGGCTGTCCATGCAACAGCAGACCGATCTCTCCCATCCGCAGACGCCCGCCGCGTCGCAGTCGAAAGGGCTGAAAGCCGCCACTGCGCCGACCCTCGGCGTCACGCAGCTCAAAGCCCCAACTCGAGGCGCCTGTCTGCAGAATCTCATGTTCGGCCCCAGCCGCAAACAACCGGGCCGGAGCATCGCGCTCACCGACTTGCCCAAGGCGCGCCAGCACCGCGCCAGCCTCACGCGGTCCGCCGTCTCGCTGCTGCTCGCGCAGTTGACCCTCGGCGGTGAATAGGAGCTTGGTCATCGACTACTCCCTCAGCCTCGCAGGCCACACGTCTCGATGTAAGAATCGTTTCCCACCACTCCTGTTGACTGTTCTATCAACCCGAACGGTCCGATCGGGGCTGCGTCAGGGCTCACGGCCCTTTGTGAGATCTGCGAGCGGATTGAGGACGAGGCGCGGGCGGCGAGTGGCGGAAGGACGCACAGCTAGGCCTGATTCGGTCGCCTACGCCTTCGCGATCCGGCGCGCTTTCGCCCGGGCCGGCTTGGCCTTCGCCCTCGGCTTATCCCTGGGCTTCGCGGGCGTTCTCGGCTTGACCCGCTTCTCTGCTGCCTTCGCATTGGACGCGCTTGCAGTCGCACCTCGCAAGCCGAGCAGTACGGCCTGCATTTCACGCAGGTGGCGTGTATCCCCGCGCACCCCGATCGCCGTGTCGTTGTAGAGGAAGGCCTCCCCCAGCCGGACCATGCCGTAGGCGAGAAAGTCTGGAGACGCTGCCGGCTCGAACCTCCCGGCCTGCACTTCCTCTTCGATCAGTTTCTGGGTCGTGGCGACGATCCGCGGCTGCACCTCGCCCGCGCTTGAGGTGAGCAGCCGCAGGGCGCGCTCCTTGTCCCGCTCAAGCAGCACGCCCAGGCCAGCGGTGGCAACCACGTCCTGATTGAAGCGGTCGAAGATCTGCAACAGCCCCCGCGCGCCCCGCAACCGTGTCTGGCGACGAAGCTGTAGCAGCCGTTCTTCGGAGATCTCGCCCACTGCCTCCCCCAATAGCCGCTCGCGCGTCTGAAACCAGCGATACAACGTGACTCGGCCCAGGCCCAGCTCGCGAGCGATCGCCTGAACGTCAACGCGCTCGCCCGCTAGGTAGCGTTGCTTCGCCAGCGCCAAGGCCTCCTCGCGAGTGGCCGCGGGTGCTCGGCCCGGGCGCCGTTTCGTCGGCTGTGGGCCGGGCGGCTCTTGCATCCTGGGAGCCTAACCCGTCCGGAGGGGACTTAGGCGACTGCCGGTTGAACCGCGCGGCGAGGATCCAGCGCGAGAACTCGAGACCTCAAGGACATTCGTGAGGGTGAGCGACGGGACTTGAACCCGCGACCGCCTGGACCACAACCAGGAGCTCTACCAACTGAGCTACGCCCACCACGGCAGACCGGAGTCTAGCGCCGACACGCGCGCGACTTGCGAGCGGCGAGGCAAGCAAAGCGCGCGAGATCCCGCGACGCAGTGGAGCCGGCGCCAAGCGCGCCAGGAGTCGAATCAGGCCTTGCGCGCAATCACGACAGCGCCCGGCGCCCCGCCGGTCCAGGCATCGACAGTCCCAAGCGCATCACGGGCCTCCTCAACGGACAGGGTCTCCCCGTCCCCAGCGGCCTCCTGGCGCCTAAGTACAGCAAGCCCCCGACCCAGCAACGATCCCAGCGCAAGGTCAGCCAGCTCAAGCGCATCGGCAAGCGAGCGGCCCTGGATCCGCTCCCGAGCCATGCCCCACACCCGCGCTGGGGCGAGGGCCTCAGCGTCGAGCAACGCCAACACCTCAAGCCCCAGCGAATCAGCGAGCAGCTGTGTCTCGGCATCCACTCCCCCCGCGGGGTCGCGCCCCCCTTCGCCATGACTTCCCTTGGCCTGCAAGCCCTGCCCGGCAGCGGAAGCGGGCGCGGTCGCATCGTCGGAGGCCGAGACCCCGGCATCTTCGGTTGGTCGCGGCGCCGCGACCTGAGGCGCACCACCCTGCGCCTCAATCGCCCGCGCGGCCTCCAACACCCGCTGGGTCACATCCTCGCTGCGCTTCTGCGCGTTGCGCCACCCGCGGCCCATAGCGAGCTCGGGCATCGAGAGTTTGGGCCCTTCGAGGATGGTGAGCGCGGCTTCGTTGATGTTCCAGCTGCGTTCGCCCTCTTCGACCCATTCCTGCCGCGCCCAGGGCACGACGATCGCGCGGAGCTGGGCCTCGCTCTGATTGAAGCGACAGGCGGTGTGGGGAAACTTGCGCAGCTCGAGGTGGTACACGCCCCAAAGGCTCGCACGTCGGGGCCGCCCGCGCCGGCTCACGCTCCCCGCCCCGGGCTCAGCGCCCGCCCCGCGCCTGCCAGGCATCGACCATGGCGATCCGCTGCGCGATCGTGGGGTGATCGGCATAGAGCACATAGGACCAGGCGGGGGGATCTGGGTTGGCGAGGCTTGTGGTGGCGAGCTTGTGAAACAGCGAGCGCGCGGCGGCTGGATCGTGGGTGGCGTTCAAGGCGGACCAGTCGGCCTCGGCCTCCTCGCGCCGGGAGACGATGTTCATGAGCGGCATGGTGAGCAACTGCAGGGCGACGAAGACGAACAGCGCGACCGGGACGGCCTCGGGCCGGGCGAGGCCACCGCGACGGCGCGTGGCGAGCGCGACGAGCGCGGCGGCGGGCAACAGGAACAGCAACAGCCAGCCGACGCGCTTGAGCGGGTGGCGGTGGGCGAGATGGCCGAGCTCATGCGCAGTGACGACCTGTACTTCGCCACGATCGAAGCGGCCATCGAGCAGCGTGTTCCAGAGGATGACGCGGCGGGTGGAGCCGAAGCCGACGGACTCGGCGTTGGGGGCGGTGGTCTGACGATCGACATCCTGTACGTCGGCCTTAGTCCCAGGCACGCCCTCGAGGCGAGCAAGGCGGCGGACGTCGACGACGGTGGGTTCGCGCCGCAGCGGGTGGGTGTCAGGGACGAGATAGACGCTGAGGAAGGTGGAGAGCAGCGCGAGACCGGCGAACAGGGGCGCGGCCAGCGCCCACCACCAGCGCCGCAGAACGCCGGCGATAGCCATGGTGAGCAGCAGGGCGATCGAGACGAACAGGAAGGTGCTGCCGAGCGAGATGAAGCTGGCCAGCAGCGCGGTGAGGTAGCCCTGATGGGAGATGCCGTGACGGCGCTCCCACCAGACGCCGGCGAGCTCGAAGGGGACCTCGGCGATCCACAACACGGCGAAGCCGAGCATTCCGAGCAACATCCCGGTGCCGATGCGCCCGGCGGCGGACTCGCGCATAAGCCGATGCCCGCGCCGCGCATAGAGCGCGAGCACGATGAGCAGCGTGAGCTCGCCGAGCAACTGGTCGAGATCGAGGAAGCGTTCGTAGGAGTCGCTGCGCCGTAGATAGCCGCCGGAGAAAAGGTTGCTCGGGTCCAGACGCGGCAGGCGCAAGCCGGCGGGAACGGTGGAGCGCCACAAGGTGTGCGCCGCGAGCACCCAGCCAACGGCCAGGGCGACTAGGACAAACAGCGAGACCAAGCTGCGCAGCGGTCGCGCGGCGAGCCTCCCCCATACGACGCGTGCGCGGGTCACTGCCTGCTCAGCTCAGGCCTTCGTCCCGATCCCCGGCCCGCACGGGCCCGCCATAGGGGTAGGAGTCGGTGAGCAGCAGCAGGTAGCCGATGGTCTGCGCTTGGTAGCGCAACGCGAGCGCACCAGCGTTGCGCAGCCCCAGCGAGGTTCGGCCCCGTGCGAGCGAGTAGAACCAGGCGAGCACGGAGACGGCGCTGAGCAGCGTGCCGTAGGCGCCGGCGAGCAAGAGCGCGGGGATCACGAGGATCACACGAAAGCCGGTCTTCCAGCGGTTCTGGCGCGCGCGAGGAGCAACGCTGACTTCGAGCGGATAGCTGCCAACGCGGCCGACGAACCCGGGGAATGGATTGGCGATGAGATAGAGGAAGGCGTAGACGTGGAACTGGTAGCGCAGATAGGCGCCCAGGAAGCGATGCATCCATTCGGGTGAGCGCCCGCGTAGGAGCGTAAGGAACCAGCTGAGGATCGCGAGCAGAAACGCGAGCACTCCCCAGAGCTGCAGCCAGACGAAGTGGGGAACGCAGAGCAGCGCGCGAAAGAAGACTGTCAGGCGGCTACGACGCAGGTCGCTGTGGATCTGCTCGAGCTGCAGGGGGTCCGAGCGCGAGGGCAGGTCGGGCACGGCGGTGAGCGGGTCGCTGTCGGGATAGCGGTCGGTGAGCAGCAGCGCGTAGGCCCAGAACTGGGCGCCGTAGGCGAGGGCGTAGGCGGCGCCGTCGCGCAGTCCGCGGGGCATCCGCCCGCGGGCAAGGATCGCGAACCAGCCGAGGAACGCGGCGAGATGCAGCAGCCCGAAATTGAAGGTGAAGTCAGCTCCGCCGAACAGGCTCGAGCTGCCGCTGGGCGCCCCGGCGAGCGCAATGAGAATCAGGGCGGCGGGCAGAAACAACAGTCCGCGCAGGGCGACGCCGAGCCTGTGCTGGCGCGCGGGCGGGGCGATGGCGACGTTCGACGGGGTAGCCGGCCTGACCTTTGAAGGGCGGATAGGGGTCGGCGGCGAGGTGGAAGTAGGCGTAGAACTGCGTGACGAATTTGACGTAGGCAGCCAGGAAGCGGTGCAGCGGCGCGGGCGAGCGGCCCAGCGCGAGCGTGGCGAGCCAGTTGGCGATGGCTGCGAAGAAGGCGAGCACACTCCACATCGCAAGCCAGATGAAGTGCGGGATCGAGAGCAGCCACCTGAAGAACACGGTGATCCGTTCGCGATCCAGCTGGTCGCTGAGCAACAGCCGGACGGGGTGCTCGCGCACGCCGTACCTATACCCCGGAACTGGCGGGCCTAGCTTCGGCCGTGGGTGCGCATCCCTGGGCGCCGAGGCGTCGACGCATGACGCGCACGGCCTCGGGATTGGAGTCGATCAAGACGTAGCGGCGTCCGAGCTTGGCGGCGACGGCGCCGAGTGTGCCGCTGCCGGCGAAGAAGTCCAGGCACCAGTCGCCGCGCCGCGAGGAGGCCTGCAACATGCGCCGCAGGATGCCCTCGGGCTTCTGCGTGGGGTAGCCGGTCTTCTCGGTGCCGTTGGTGGGGACGATGGTGTGCCACCAGACGTCGGTGGGCAGCTTCCCGCGGGCGGCCTTCTCGGCGCTGACGAGCCCCGGCGCCATGTAGGGCTCGCGGTTGACGCCCTCGGAGTCGAAGAAGTAGGCGTCGGGGTCCTTGACGTAGACGAGGATCGTGTCGTGCTTGGCGGGCCAGCGGCGCTTGGCCCGGGCGCCATAGTCGTAGGCCCAGATCAGCTCGTTCAGGAAGCACTCGCGCCCGAAGACCTCATCGAGCAGCAGCTTGCAGTAGTGCGCCTCGCGGTAGTCGATGTGGAAGTAGAGCGTGCCCTGCTCGCAGAGCAGCCGGTGCGCCTGCTCCAGGCGCGGCGCGAGAAAGCCGAGGTAGTCCTCGAAGGCGTCGCGATAGGAGGACTGGGCCAGCAGCTGGGTGCGGTAGCGCCGACCCTGAAAGCCCGTGCGCTCGCCATCGCGGTCGCTGACGACCGACAGCGTCCTTCGCACCTGCGCGCGCCCGGTGTTAAAGGGCGGGTCGATGTAGACGAGCTGAAAGGAGCGGTCGGCGAACCGCGGAAGCAGCTCCAAGTTCTCGCCGAGCAGGATCTGATCGGTCTGTGGCGGTTCGCCGGGGCCCACCGGGCGAGAGACTACGGCGAGCATCCGATGGAGCCGCGAGTTTGAGGCGACTCCCCCTTTTGATGATCGATCGATGGCCGGCGTGTGGCCCGCAGACCGAGGCCTCAGTGGGCAACGAGTTCGATCCACCGATACGACGAAGCACACAACACGCTCCGCGGTGCGCTCGGCGACAGCGTGCGCAGCACCCGCTCGGGCGCGAGCGCAGGAGTGAGAAAGGCGCGGTCTAGCACCGCGGCGCCACCATTGCCGGGCGCGAGGCTGAAGCCACCGCGCGCCACGGTCAGTCGATGGGCGCCCGCGGCAAGATGCAGCGGCAGTGGCGTGGCGGTATCTGGGACGAGCGAGTTGCCCGCGAGCTGTCCGGAGATCCGGCCGAGGGGACGCCCGTCGAGGTTGAGGCGGATCTGCGGCATGAACTGGCCCTGCAGCCAGAGATCCCAGGCGCCGGCGCGCGGGACCTCGAACGACAGCGTGACGCCGCCCGCGCGGCGCATGGTGAAGCCGCCGCGCTGGCGCCCCCACCCCTTGGGCAGCCGCACGTGGCGCAAGCGCACGCGCACCAACTGCGGCGCCAATGCAGTGACGACATCGAGGTCTCCTACGCGAGCGCGGCGTACCGCGCGCAGCACGCGTGGACAGGAAAGCGCCCGCCCGCCCGCGGCGGAGAGCTGGACCGCGGCGGCACGGGCGGCGGCTCGGCGCGCCCACACCTCGTAGTAAATGCCCTGCCAGGCCAGCCTGTAGGCGGCGGGCGGCGGCGCGGCGCTGGGGTCGCGCCGCGTGACGATCAGCGGGTAGGCGGCGAGCGCGGCGGGACGAGCGCGCTGCAGTTCGACGCGGCGGCCGTAGCCGCCGGCAAGCGCAGCGAGCGCAGGCGGCGGATAGACGAAGTCCGGCCCGCCAATGTCGAGCTCGCGCAGCGCGTACATGGAGTATTCGTCGAAGTCCGTGAACAGCGTGGGCCCGCGCCCCGCGAAGCGCTTGCCGATCGAGAGCAGCTCCTGATAGCGGGCGGTGGGCGCGAGGTTGGAGCTGTGGTACTGGACTAGGTCCGAGGCAAGCGCGCCGCCGGCGAGCGCGATCGCGAGCAGGACGGCGGCCAGCGTGGCGAGCGGCGCGCGGCCCGAGGGGCGCCCGCCCAGCAGCGCGGCGACGCCGCCCCAGGCGAGCAGGACAAGCACAGACGAGCTGAGCACGAGCGCCTTGGCATCGACCCAGGTAGTGGCGCTGCGACTGAGCACGAACCAGAGAAGCAACGTAAGCGCGATCCAGCCCGCGAGCGCGAAACGGCGTAGGCGCAAGAGCTGGACGGCGCCAAGCAGGCAACCGAGGAACGCGAGCGCGATCAGCACGTCGGTCGCGAGCAGGGCGCCCCCATGCGGAGACTCCTTGTAGCTGGCGTGGAGCCAAGCGCCGAAGGCCTGGGTCCATTTCAGCGGTGCCTGCAGGTTGCCGGGGTTCGCGGTGGAGGAGATGGTCTGGGCGACGTGCAGCGACTGCGAGACGTGCATCCAGGTGGGCCAGGCGGCGATCAGCAGCACGAGCCCTCCGAGCAGCGTGCTCCCCCCCGCGCGGCGCGCGAGCGCGGGGTGGCGGCGTAGCTGCGCGAGCAGCGCGAGCAGCAGCACGGCGCCGACGGCGAGCGCCCAGGCGCCGAAGCCCACGCCGAGCGCGGAGACGCCGCCCGCGAGCGCGAGCGCACAGGGAATCGCGTGCCGCGGCGAGCGCGCGAGCCAGCGCGGATGCAAGACGACGAGCGCGCCGAGCGTGAGCAGCATCGTGAGCGCGAGCAACTCCTTGATCGAGCCGATCAGCTCATAGCCGTAGACCAGGGCGGGCAGCGTGGCGCTGAGCGCGGCGAGGGCAGCCCAGCCGCGCGGGAGCCCGAAGCGCCGCGCGATCGTCCAGGCGGGCCCGCTGGCGATTGCGAGTACGAAGCCGCAGAACGGTTGAAAGGCCCAGATCAGCGGCAGCCCCAGCAACAACGCGCTGCCGCCGAACAGGGTGTCCGCGCCGGAGGGATAGCCGGTCCCGTAATAGCTGTGGATGAACAGCCCGTAGGAGTTGTGCAGATCCAGCTGCGAGTAGCTCTGCCCGTGGTGGATCAGGTAGTCGGCACCGATCATGTGCACGGCGGAGTCGGACAGCGCCATGAAGGAGGAGAAGCCGGCGCGCCCGGAGAGCAGCACGGGCGCGAGCGCGAGCAGGTAGGCCAGCAACGGCACCGGCAGCACCCACCAGTACCTGCGTAGAGACACGAGTAGCGCCCGGGTTCGGGGTGCACCCGCGAGCGCAAACCCAAGCAGCGCCAGCGCGAGCATCAACCAGGGGGTCGCGCGCGCGAGCGGAACGATCCAGGTGCTGAGCTGCGAGAGCGCGATCAGCGCCGCGGCACCGACGCTCGGCAACAGCGGGGTGGGCAGGAAGCGACCGCTGCAGCGGTCGACGGCGAGCCCGGCGCCGAGGCAGAGGAGCCCGAGCACCAGCGGATAGGCGAACACGGTAAGCGCGAACAACCGGCGCCATCATCCTCGATCGGGGCGCGGCGAGCCGCGGGGCGTGACTGGAGCGGGCGTGAGGCCGCGAGGACATGGCGACGGCGACGCCCGGAACCCGCTTAAACCTCGCGACGCGCTTGGCCTCAATGCCAAGCGCGTCGCAAGCGATCCAGGACCGCCCCGCCGCTCTCGACAGCCCCGCGCGGGGGATTGGGGCTGTTCGATGAGAGCGGCCGGGCTCCGGTCCCGTCCCCATGGGAGCCCCTTGCCGGGGTGAGCGAGGCTCCGCTTGCGGAGTACCCGCTTCCTCGCGCTGGAAACCGCGAAGTCCTGAAGGGCCCGCTAAGAGTTTGCAGGCGGCCCGCACACGACAGCGAGAAGCGCCCCCGGCTGGACTCGAACCAGCAACCCCCGGCTTAGAAGGCCGGTGCTCTATCCAGTTGAGCTACGGGGGCTTGAAGCCGCGCTCGCGCGAGCGCTTCGACGCATCCAGAAGTCGCTTCGGCAGGCCTCCGGGCACGCCTTCACACGCACGCGCGCATGCATCGTGGCATGAACTTAGACACGCTTGATGGGAAATCTGTAAAAGTTCCACCCATGAGCACGGAGGAGGACGTCGAGCAGGATCTGACCCGCAAGCAGCGGCGCGAGCAGGCGCGCGAGCAACGCAAGGCCATGGAGGAGGCCGAGGCGGCCAGCGCGCAGCGCCGCAAACGACTGATCCAACTGGGCTCGGTAGCGGCAGGCGTCATCGTGATCATCGTCGTGATCCTGGTCGCGACAGGCAGCGGCGGGGGGGGCTCGAAAGTCCCGAAGACCAAACACGAAAAAACGCAGAACAGCGCGCTGGTGAGCTCGCTACTCGCGAACATCCCTCAGAACGGCAACACGCTCGGCAGCCCACAGGCGCCAGTGACGATGCAGTACTTCGGCGATCTGGAGTGCCCGATCTGCAAGGACTTCACGCTGGGGGCGCTGCCGAAGCTGATCGAAAAGTACGTCCGCCCGGGCAAGCTGAAGATCGAATACCGCAACCTGGAGACGGCGACCCGCGAACCGGAAACATTCCGCACGCAGCAGGCGGCGGCGCTGTCGGCGGGTAAGCAGAAGAAGGCCTGGAACTACATCGAGCTCTTCTACCACGAGCAGGGCGAAGAGGACACGGGCTATGTGACTGAGAAATACCTGCAGGAACTGGCACAGCAGGTGCCGGGACTAAATCTGGCCACGTGGACCGCGGACCGCAACAACGGCGAGTTCACGAACACGATCACAAGCGATGCCCAGGCGGCGAACAACGCGGGCTTCACCGGCACGCCCTCGTTCCTGATCGGCAAGACGGGTCAACAGATGCAGAAGCTGGAATACAGCTCGCTGACCGATCCCTCGTCGTTTGAATCAGCGATCGACTCGCTGCTGAAGTAGACCGCGATGAGCGCTCGCGCGTTGAGGATCACGATGCTCGTCCTCACGGTGCTGGGCCTGGCGCTCGCGAGCTACCTGACCTACATCCACTACGCGGGCATCAAGCCGCTGTGCGGGACCAACGGCGGCGGCTGCGAGATCGTGCAGACCTCGCAGTACTCGAAGCTGGTGGGCGTCCCGGTAGCCCTGATCGGGCTGCTGGGCTACATCGCGATCCTGGGCTCACTGCTGGCGCCGGAGAACGAGACCTCGCGCTTTGCGACCGTGGCCTTCACGGTGGTGGGTTTTGGCTTCAGCGCCTACCTCACCTACCGAGAGCTGTACTCGATCCACCACATCTGCGAGTACTGCGTCTCGAGCGCGGTGATCGTGACGATCCTGATGTGCCTCTCGATCTGGCGCTTTCTGCGGGGCGACTTGGGTGGGCGCGAAGCGGCGGCGCGCGCGGATCTTGGCAGCGGCGAAGCGGCCGCGCCGCTCGGCACCTAAGCCAGCCGGCAAACGCCCCTCACAGTCCGTAAACACGGGCGTTTTCGCTAGTAGATCCGTCCAAAAGCGGGTTTAGGCCGCCCGCCCGCGTGCGCCCGGGCCGAAGCGGTGAGCAGGTAATGCGCTCACGGACCACAAGCACCCCTGCCGAGGTGGTCACCCGCCTCGAGCCGCGCGGCGGCGCGAGCCCGAACGCGCCGGCCTCGAGCGCGGCGGCAGCGAGCGGCGCAGCGCAGGCGCTGGCACACGCACAACCGGCCCCGCTACGCCCGGCGCCGCCGGGCGAGGACCCGCGGATCGCGCGGCTGTTCGAGATGACGAGCGACCTGCTGGCCACGATCTCGCTGGATGGCCGCTTCACGTTGCTGAACCCGGCCTGGGAGGCGGTGCTGGGCTGGACGCTCGCGGAGCTAGAAGAGAACCCGATCGACGAGTTGATCCACCCGGACGACGTGGAGCAGACGCTGACGTTGCTGCTGGCGGGCAACCACCGCCCGGCGCATCTTGAGAACTTCACGAACCGCTATCGCCATCGCGACGGCTCGTGGCGCTGGCTGCTGTGGAGCGCGCGCTGCGACGGCGATGAGTGGTACGCGGCGGCGAAGGACGTGACGGACCGCATGTGGCTGGAGCGTCAAGCGTTGCGTGACCCGCTGACGCACCTACCGAACCGGCTGCTGTTGATGGACCGCACCCGCCAAGCGCTTGCGCGCCTGCATCGCTCTCCGGGGGTGGTGACGTTGCTGTTCGTGGACTTGGACCGCTTCAAGGCGGTGAACGACAACTTTGGTCACGACGTCGGCGATCGCCTACTGATCGCTGTGTCGGAGCGCCTGGCGGAGATGATGCGCGACAGCGATACGGTGGCCCGCCTGGGAGGCGACGAGTTCGTGATCCTAGGCGAGGAAATGGAGCGTGATGAGGAAGCACTTGGCCTGGCGGAACGTGTCCTGCAAACGCTCGAGGAGCCGTTCCACGTGGGACCAGTCGAGGTCTCGATGCCGGCGAGCGTGGGCGTCTCGATCACGCACGATCCCGATGCGGACCCGGAGAGCATGCTGCGCGAGGCGGACGTGGCCATGTACCGCGCCAAGGGTGCGGGCGGCCGGCGCCCCGAGATGTTCGACGAGCGCCTGCGCCAAGAGATGACGGCGCATTTGGAGATCGAGGAACGGCTACTGCAGGCACTGCCGCACGATGAGCTGGTGCTGACCTACCAGCCGATCATGCCGCTGAGCGGCGGCCGCGCGATCGGCTGCGAGGCACTGGTGCGCTGGCACCCGGACGCGGGCGAAGAATCGGAGATCGACGAGCTGCTGCCGGCGACGTTCCTACCACGAGCAGAGCAGAGCGAGCTGATCGTGCAGATCGGCGACTGGGTCCTGCAGACGGCCTGCGCGCAGGCGGCGGCATGGCGCCGCCAGGGCATTTCGATGCCGATCTCGATCAACATCTCGGCGCGCGAGCTGGGTGAGCTGGACTTGGCGGGCCGTGTGCGCAAGGAGCTTGAGCGCTTTCGGCTCCCGGGCCGAGCGCTGTGCCTGGAGGTGACGGAGGAGGCGGTGCTGCGCGACCCCGAACGCGCGCGCTCGACGCTGGCGCAAGTCAGACGCATGGGCGTGACGATTGCGCTGGACAGCTTCGGCGGGCGCGACGCGCAGATCACCCTGCCGCGCAACATGCCGCTGGACATGCTGAAGTTGGACCGCAGCCTGATCCACTCCTTCGAGCGCGACCGTGAGACTCGCGCGATGGTGGCAGCGATGGTGGCGCTGGCGCACAAGTCGGGTCTAACGGCAGTGGCGATGGGAATTGAAACGAACCGCCAGCTGGCACTGGCGCGCGAGCTTGACTGCACGCTGGGGCAGGGTTTTCTACTGCATCGCCCGGACTCGCCGGAGCGGTTGCGTCTCACGGGCGATGCGGGGGCGGTAGGGTCCGCGCCATGGCGTCCACGGGTGCGACTGGGCGAGAGCAGCAGGCGTCGCTGAGCGACGCAGAGCTGATCCCAGCCCGCAAGCGCGAGGCGGCGCGCGCGGCGGCAGCGGAGGTGCAGGACGGAATGCGCCTGGGCCTGGGGACAGGCTCGACGGTGGCCTACTTGCTCCAAGCGCTGGGCGAGCGAGCTTCGGAGCTCGCGCAACTGCGCTGCGCGGCGACCTCGCCGGCGACGGAGCGGGCGGCGCGCGCACTGGGGCTGAGGGTCGAGAGCCTGGACGACCTCGGCGAGCTGGATCTGGCGATCGACGGCGCCGACCAGGTCGACCCGCAGGGCTGGCTGATCAAGGGCGGGGGCGCGGCCCACACGCGCGAGAAGATCGTGGCAGCGGCGGCCCGACGCTTCGTGGTGATTGTCTCGGAAGAGAAGCTGGTGGCGCGACTGCAAGCCCCAGTGCCGCTGGAGCTGGTGCCGTTTGCGGTGCGGACGACGCTTCGTTCCCTGGTGCAGGCAGAGCTGCGGGAGGTGCCACCCAGCCCGGATGGCGGGCTGATCGCGGACTACCTGGACGAGATCGGCGATCCGCGCGAGCTTGCGAGCAGACTGAGCGCCCACCCAGGCGTGGTCGAGCACGGCCTGTTTGCGCCGGAGATGGTGAGCGCGGTCGTAATCGCGGGCGCGGCGGGCGTGCAGCGACGCACGCACGCCGAGCACCAGGCCTAGTCAGGCGGCCCGCAGCTCCTGCGAGGAATCCTGCGTGCGCCTCGCGAGCACGCCGTCCTCGCCGATCTCATACGCGCCCATGCGCGCGAGCGGCGGCGAGTAGACGTGCAGCGTGACGGCGGGATCGCGGCCGTCATGGCGCACGCGATGGATGTCGGAGGAGGCGAAGTGAAACGCCTGGCCCGCGGCGAACGAGCGCGCACTCGGCTCGCCGCCGATCGTCAGGCGCTCCTCGCGCACGTGCCCGCTAACGACGGCGACGGCGCCGGCGGAGACGTCGTGATCGTGATAGCCGGTGTCCTGATCGTCCATCCAGCAGATCAGCCAGGCGGTGAGATGCTCGTCGCCGAGCAGCTCCTCGTACACGCGCTGGCTGGCGTCGTGGCGGACGAGTTCGATCCACAGCTCGGGACGGTCGGCAAGCTCACGCACGAACGCCTCAAGCTCGCAGGCGCTCAGGTCGCGACTACGTGGGCGCGGCACCGACTCCAGCGGCGAGCGAGACGAACGCGGGTAAAGCGGTGTGAGCGCGGTGGCGCTCATCGGATCACCATCGCTGCAGGCCGCGGCCGTGCGGAGCTCTCGAACACACGTTGGGTAGCCTCGCCGACTGCACTCCAGTCGAGCCGCTTCAGGATCTGATGCTCGGCAGGATCGGCGACGGGCCGATCGGAGCCATAGAGGAGTTGCTGAGCGCCGACGCTTTGCGCAAGCTGCCCGACGGCCGCAGGGCCGTAGGAAGAGGTCTCGTAGAAGAGCAGTGGGTCTGGGGTCAGCGTGTCGGGACCACCACGCGAGCAGAGCCGCTCGGCGTGTAGCGGAGCGAGGCCGGCGAGCATCGAGAAGACAATGCGCAGCCTCGGGTGCTCCGCACGGCCGGCGCCGAGGAAGGCGAGCCATGCGGCATGCATGTCCGAGACGTAACGGGTGAGCGCGGACCACCACAGTGGGTCGGCGAGCGAGGGCTCACCCACGGCGAGGGGCCCCTTCACAGCACCGCCGAAGCCGGGGCCCGGATGCACGAGCAGCGGCGCGTCGGCCGACTCCAACGCCCGGAGCACCGCGCGTAGCCGCGATAGGCCCTCGACGCCGGCAAGCGCACCCGCAGGCAGCGACAGGCCCACGCAGCCGCGGTCAAGCACGCGCGCAACGTCGTCTGGATCGGGGGCGTCGAGTGCGAGCGCACCCCAAACGCCGAACGGCTCGCCGAGCGCGAGTGCGCCGTCGTGGTAGGCGTCGAGCAACGGCTGCGCCTGTGGGCGCGGCAGCGACTCGATCCCCAGCGGGCTGGAGAGACAAATCAAGGCGCGCTGCAAGCCATCCTCGTGCACGAGCTGAGCGCGATGGGTCGAGGCCTCGCTGGAGCGCTCGATCACATAGGGCCGCTCGCCGGCGAGGAACAGCACCGTGAGGCCGTGCTCCTCGCGCACGAAGGGAAGCTCATGGCGGCGACGCAAGGCGTCCACCAGCGGCTCGGTCCACAGATGCTGGTGTACGTCGATCTTCTCCTGCACGCGGTCCGCTCACCCCCGTTCAGGGATCGTCAGATTGCTAAATAGAAGTTTCCTGATCATTTTTATAGAGATTAGCACATCCGAGCCTCTCGCGCGCGCCAGGCGCCAGGAGCGTCGGGCGCTCGGCGAGCGTCGACGTCACAGGCGCATAGGAGGATCGACGGGATGACCGGCACGAGCGGTTTCTAGCCGGCCGGGGCGTGCTGTGAGCGGGGGACCGAGGAGTCGAACCTCGCGTTGCGGTTTTGGAGACCACCGTGTTACCGATACACCAGTCCCCCGGAGCGCGTGATTCTAGGCGGTCGCCGCCTGCTCGGCGCGCGCTGCACGGCGGCGGGGTATGTGCTTGGCGCGACACAGCGCCCGCGCTCCCAAGGGGCCGCGGGCGCTCACCGCCGTGTGCCGAGCGGACATTCACGCGCTCAAGGCGAGCAGGCGCGCTGCCGACACGAACCTAGCTAGCTGTGAGCTGATCGCGACGATGCGCACCCATTTCGCCAGGAACCCCTCAGATCGCCGCGCCCGCGGAGCGCTCAACCGATCCGATTCCACGCGGCCCGGTAGTACGCAGGGCGGCGACCCTCCTCGTGGCAGGGGGCGCGCGCTGCTGGAGATGCTCGCGCAGGAGGGCACCTCTGAGTCGGGCGTCTCGCTGATCGAAGTCGTAATCTCGACGATGCTCGTGGCGATCATCGCGGTAGGGACGCTGACGGGCTTCGACGGCGCCAGCCGAGCGACGGCTAACGAGCGCCAGCACAACCAGGCGACGCTGCTGGCAGCTCAGGATGAGGAACGCCTGCGCGGCATGAACGTGACGGCGCTGAGCAGCCTCGGGAGCTACACGCACCCGACGGTGACCGAAACCGGCACGAACTTCACGATCGAATCCAAAGCGCAGTTTGTCGCGGCGGAAAAAGAAGAATTCACCTGCGAAACAACCGGCGGCTCGGCGGACTTCATCCAGACGACCTCGACGGTCAGCTGGCGCTCGCTGACGAAGAAGCCGAAAACCGGGGAAGAAGTGCCGTTGGAGAAAGTCTCGCAGTCGAGCATCGTGCCGATCCCGACGAGCACGAGCTTGCAGGTCAACGTGCGCGACCAAGCCAACGAACCGGTCGAAGGCGCGACGGTGAAAGTGACCGGCAAAGTAATGGGCACGGTCGAACAGACCACGCCCCAGTCAGGCTGCGTGATCTTCGGCGCGCTCCCCGACAGCGAAGTCGCGATCACGGCGACGAAAGCTGGCTGGGTCAACGAACGGCAAGAAGAAACGCCCTCGGCGACGGAAGCAAAACTCTCGACGACCTCGCTCATTACGAAGACCTTTGTGATCGCGAACCCGGGCTCGATCGTGGGCGAATTCGTCAGCGGTAGCACGCCGGTGTCGGCGCAGGGGGACACGATGTATGTCACGCACACGAGCACCGAACCAGTTCTCGGCGGCACCGCAAACGCCTACGGTTCGAGCGTCACGGCCACCGGTCTGTTCCCTTTCCAGACGCCAGGCAAACCCCCGGGCGAAAGCAAATACACGGCCTACGCGGGCGACTGCAAAGAAGACCCCGTCACGGCCAACGGCAAAGGCGAAGTCACCGACCCGGCCCCGCAGGTCAACCCGGGAGCCGTAACCACGGTGAAAATCGAAGTCCCGGCGATCAACGTCACGGTCTACGAAGGCGCCTCGGAAGCGAGCAAAGGCGCGCTCGACAGTCGGGCAGAAGGGACGCTTTCAAACGTCAGTTGCCCCGAAGCGACGGTGCGCACCGTCAAAACCACGAGCACCGGAACACTTGAACACAAGTATCAGCCGTACGCGAAAAAGCTGAAGCTCTGTCTCGCGCAGACGATTGGCTCCTCGCACTACCGATACACGACCGAATTCGCAAACAACGCCAAGGCCGGCATCACCTTGCCGAACGTCTTCATGCTGTCCGCGACCAAAACCTCGGCGACATGTTGAGCAGGCCCGCCTCGCCCTCCGCGCTGAAGCGACTCGGCGACGAGCGCGGATTGACGCTGATCGAGCTGCTGGTCGCGATGATCATCGGATTGATCGTGACCGGCGCGCTGCTGGCGACGCTAGAGCTCGCGCTGAAGCAGAACTCGAGCATCAGCGATCGCACCCAGGCCGACCGTGCCGGGCGCACGGCGATGAATGCGATTCTCGAACAGCTGCACTCCAGCTGCACGGGCTTCGGCGCCACCGCGATCCAAGGGCCCTCGACGACGCCGGTCAGCCCGCTGGCCTCGACCGGTGGGGCCAACCTTTGGCTGCTGAGCGCCTACGGCAATTCGACGAGCGGCAACGCCGCGGTTAGCAGCATCGTCCAGCACGACATCAACTGGACCTCGACCGGCACGAGCAACACTGGCGAATCGGTCGGCACGCTGACCGATTACGCCTTCACGGGCTCCGGTGAATCGCCGAGCTGGACGTTCCCGACGCTCTCGACGACGAACGCGAGCGCGAAGGTGCTCGCGAAGAATGTGGTCCCGCTGACGAGCGGCACGGTGTTCCACTACTGGCGCTACGACACCACCCTTACGGACAGCACCTACGGCGAACTGATCGAAGTGCCAGCCTCGGAAATCGCGTCGTTTACGGCGACCAAGAAAATCGCGCAGGTGACGATCGCCTACAAGCAGGCTCCTGAAAAATCGGCGCGCTCAGAAGTGGCCAACACGCGTGAAGGTCACACCGCGACGTTCACGGGCTCGGCTGTATTGCGTTTCACGCCGCCGGAATCGGCCACGGAAGGGACGACATGCGCATGACCCCATACAGGCGCTTTACCCGCCGCCTCGCACGCGAGGACGGCTTCACGATGCTGTTCGCGCTGCTCGCGCTGTTCGTCAGCTCGCTGTTGGTGGCGGCAGCCTTCACGGCAGCAAATGGCGATGTGAAACTGAGCAATCGCGCGACGATCCAGGCGAAGGCCTACTACGCGGCGGTGGCGGGGGTCAATCGCTACCAATACCAACTGACGAACTCGCCGGAATACTGGACCAAATGCCCGGCGATCGGCACGGAAGCCGCGCCGATCGAAGTCACGCGCGCGCCAGAAGAGAAGTACACCGTGAAGACGCTGGGCGCGACCGGTAAAACCTGCGAAAGCGGCAAACAAGCGACGATCTTGGAGACGACCGGCACCGCCAAAGGCACGTTCCGCATCCTCTCCACGGGGACCGTGAAAGAAGGGACGAACACGGTGACGCGGCGGATCGTGGCCACGTTCGCGCACCCTGGCTTTACGAAGTACGTATACGAGAGCAACTACGAGGTTGAGGACCCGGTCAACTACAACCGCACGCCCGCCACGTGCGAACACTACTACGAATACCGCAAAGAACACAACCTCACTGGCGTCTGCCCGCCGATCGAGTTCGCGCCCGAAGACGAGGTCAACGGCCCGATGCACACCAACGACGCGGCCGAGGTCTGCACCAGCAACGGTCAGTCACCGTCGTTCGGTCGCGAAAATTACGACGACGAAATCGCGATGCTGGGCGGCCACTATGCGGCGTCGGGCTGCTCCAACTCGCCGACGATCAACGGCAAATACACCGAATCCGCGGGCTCGCTGCTGCCGCCCGCGACCGACGTAGAACTGCTGGAAGCCGCCGGCGTCAAGTACAACGGGCGTACGGAAATCGAACTGAAATCCGGCTCACCGAACACGATGACGGTCACGAACAAAGGCACAACCACGACCGTGAACTTCCCCAGCAACGGGGTGGTCTACGTGGAAAACTCGAAATCTGAAGCATGCGGCGTGACGAACTACACGCCGTTCAACGCCGATACGACCAACGACACGGGCTGCGGCAATGTCTACGTCCACGGGTCCTACAGCGAATCGCTGACGATCGCCTCGGCGGACGACGTGATCGTCAACGGCAACCTGGTGACGACCACGGCGAGCAACGGCGAACCGACGGGCGCCGCGACCCTCGGCCTAATTGCGGAAAACTTCGTGCGCGTCTATCACCCCGTCAAGCAGGGATACACGACCACCCACATTGAACCCCCAACGGAACCTTTGCTCAACGGTAAATGCGTGACGATGAAAGAACTCAGCGGCAATGTCCTGCGTTCCAATGAAGTCACCGGAATCACGACGACCGGGCTCGCGGTGGGCAGCGAAGTGGAAGGAACTGTGGCCGGAATGATCGACCCGGGCACCACGATCTCGGAAATCAAAACGGGCAACAAGATCAAGCTGAGCAGCGAAGTAAACCCGCCCGCAACCGAAGTCAGCGGCGCGAAAATCACCAAGTCGAACGAAGTGGAAGTCGCGACGACCGGGCTCGCGGTGGGCGAAGAAGTCGAAGGTCCGGCCGGTCAGATCGAAGCCGGAACGACGATCACGGAAATCAAAGCCCCAAACAAAATTAAGCTGAGCAAAGCGGCGAAACCCGGCTCGACCGAACCCGCCGGGAAAATCACCAACAACTCGACCGAAGTCAAGGAAATCTCCACGACCGGCCTTGTGGCCGGCCAAGAAGTCGAAGGCACCGTCGGCGGACAGATCGAAGCCGGAACCACGATCACCGAAGTCAAAACCGGGAACAAGATCAAACTGAGCAAAGCGGCGAAAACCAGCCCCGAAGAACACTCCGCGAAAATCACCAGTGGCTCTACCGAAGTCAAAGAAATCTCCACGTCCGGTCTGGCGGTCGGCCAGGAAGTGGAAGGGACGGCTAACGGACAGATCGAAGCTGGCACCACGATCACCGAAATCAAAACCGGAAGCAAGATCAAGCTGAGCAAAGCCGCGAAAAAGACCGAAAACACCAAACTGAAGTTCTATGAACCGACCGAATCCACCAAACTGAAGATCAGCAACGTCAGCGAAACGATCAAACTGAAATTTTACGGGGAAACCACGAAACTCAAGTTCTACGTTGCGACGGGCTACGTCCTCAACTCCGCACTGAACGAATGCCACAAAGTAGAAAGTGGCTACTCCGAATACCGTGAATCGGAAAACCTCTACATCGTCCGTTGTGAAACGCACACGACCTACTCGGGCAACGCCTTCTGCAAGTACGAAAACAACTCGAGCGGCTGCTCGGAAAAAGTGACGGACCTCAACGAACAAGAAGACCCCAATAAATGGGGAACCCTGAAAAACCCAGTGATCGACGCCGCGATTTTGAGCACGAACCATTCGTGGATCGTCGATAACTACGATTGCGGCAACAAGCTCGGCACCCTCACCGTGTGGGGGTCGATCGCGCAGTTCTGGCGCGGCCCGGTCGGGACCGGGGGTAGCGGCGGTACCGGCTACATCAAGAACTACAACTACGACAACCGCCTGGCCGATCAGCAACCACCGAGCTTCCTGAGCCCGACCAACGCCTCGTCCTGGAAAGTCAGCCGCGAGACCGCGCCGCCGAAAGAATTCAGCGGCTGAGCGGGGAGACGCCCGCGCGCCGCCGGCTCCGGGTCTCACAAACGAATACGACGGCGTCGCGCCGACGCCCTACGTTCGCTGCGAATGCGGGCGAAGGGACTCGAACCCCCAAGGGCTTTCGCCCACCGGCTCCTAAGGCCGGCGTGTCTACCAATTCCACCACGCCCGCGCGCGGCGCGGCCTGAGATTGTATGGTGATGTCGCGATGTCCTCCAGCGCAGGCAGGCGGTCGCCCGGCGACTCCAAGTCAGCCGGTGTCGTCATCACCCACCCCAATCGCGACAAGCCGGTCGTGCAGGCGACGCGCGCGACCGTGGTCGTGCTGCTGCTGGCAAGCGCAGCGCTGGTCTTGATCGTGACGATCGGCGGCTGGAGCGTGCTGCAGGGCGCGGTCCCGATCCAGATCGCGTACGTACTCGCGTATCTGACCCTGGCGTTCTTCGCGATGCGCTGGAACCGCGGGGTGTTGCCGGTCTCGGCGGTGTTGGCGGTGCTGCTGTTGATCTTCGCCCTCGTAGCCGGGCCGGGGTGGTTTGATCGCGACAAATCGGGCTTCGCCCAGCCGGCGATCGACTCCGGCCTCTTGGGCATCCTCACGCTGCTGATCGTGCCGCTGCAGATGCTGCTGGTGGCCTTTGCGATGCGCGGCTTCCAGCAGGGCTGGAACGTCGAGCTCGAGCGCCGCGACCCCGCCGCGGGCCGGGACGTATTCGCGGGCGCACCTCCCCAGCCCGCCTGAGCAGACACGACCCCGGCCAAGCGATCGTCAGGCGATCGCGCGTCCGCGCTCGCTTACACTGAAGGCCCACGTGCGGCGGTGGCGGAACGGTAGACGCGAGGCCCTCAAAAGGCCTTGTCCGTAAGGGCGTGTGGGTTCGACTCCCACCCGCCGCACCAACAACCTCTAGCCAATGGGGATATCGACATGGCCCGCATACATCACGAGATCCTGATCGAGGCCGAGCCCGCCGAGGTGTGGTCTGCGCTGCGGGCCTGGGACAAGCTGCACGAGCGACTCGTGCCCGGCTTCGTGACCGACACTCGACTCGATGGCGAGGACCGGATTGTCACGTTCGCGAACGGCGCCGTGATGCGCGAGGCGCTGCTGGACTCCGACGAGCAGGAGCGACGCCTAGCGTGGACGATCGTCGACGGTCCCTACTCCCACCACACCGGCTGCGCGCAGGTATTCCCGGCGGGGGAGGGGCGCACGCGCTTCGTCTGGATCGCCTACGTGCTGCCGGAGGAGACCGCCGCACCCACGAGTGTCGCAATGGCCCAGGGAGTACAGGCCGTCAAGCAGACGCTCGAGGCCGCGCGTCCGTCAGACACCTAGCCAAACGACTCTCGCGCGGCCTTCGAGCCGACCTTGGTCTGCTCCCAATAATCGTAAGTGCCCGCGTCACGTAGTTCGGTTGCCGCGGCCACCAGGGCCCCCAGCGCCGCAAAGGCAAATGCGCCTCCGACCGACACCCGTGCGACACCCACCGACGCCAGTTCGCCCACGGTCGGGGCGCCCGCGAGCGCCAGCACGTTCACGGGCAACCCAACCGACTCGACCACGCGGCGGATGTCTGAAAGCTCAGTCAGGCCCGGGGCGTAGAGCACGTCGGCCCCCGCCTGCTCGTAGGCCTGCAGTCGCGCGATCGTGTCCTGTAGATCGGGGCGTCCGTGTAGGTAGTTCTCAGCGCGCGCCGTCAGCACTAGCGTGCTCGGACCGTGGTGAGCCGCCTCGGCAGCCGCCACCACCCGCTCGGCAGCCTCAGCCAGCTCGTAGATCGGAGCATCGTCATCGCCTGAGTAGTCCTCGATCGAGCAGCCCGCCAGGCCGGCCTCCCGCGCCAGCGCAATCGTGTCCCCCACGCCCCCGGCGTCGGGGGCGAAGCCGTCCTCCAGGTCCGCCGAGACCGGCAGTTCGCTGGCCTGCACGATCGACGCCGCGTGCTCAAGCGCCTGCTCGCGCCCGATCGTCCCGTCGAGTCGCCCTAGCGTGGCCGCCGAACCGCTGCTGGTCGTGGCCAGCGCCTGGAAGCCCAGCGAGCCCAGCAGCTTCGCCGAACCGGCGTCCCATGGATTAGGCAACAACAGTGGCTGTCCGGACCGGTGCAGATCCAGGAAACGGGTCGCCTTCTCGCCTTGCTGCGCCATGGCGCTCTCCTCTGTTCGCTCGCGGGATGAAAAGATCGCATAGACCGCCCGGCCGAGCGGGCGACGCACACGCCACGGAGCCGCCAGCACCAAGCCCACGATTCCCACAGACAGGAGCACGAGTTGAGCCCAGACGAGCAGGTCCAATCGCTTCCCAGCCTGACGCGCGAGGGCCCGGTCTTCGTGCTTAACCTGGGTGAGGGCGAGAGCCGCTTCAACGCCGCCTTCCTCGATGCGCTCAATGCCTGTCTCGACGAGGTCCAGGCGACCCCCGCGCCGCGCGCGCTCGTCACCGCTTCCAACGGGAAGATCTGGTCAAACGGCCTCGACCTCGAATGGATGGCCGCGAACCAGGAGCTGATCGGCGAGTTCGTCCCACGATTGCACGAGCTACTGGCGCGCGTGCTCGAGCTCGACGTGCCGTGTGTGGCCGCGCTACAAGGACACACCTTTGCCGCAGGGGCGATGCTCGCGCTCGCGCACGACCAGCGCGTGATGCGGGGAGACCGCGGCTTCTTTTGCCTGCCCGAGGTCGACATCCGCATCCCCTTTACGCACGGCATGAACGCCCTGATCGCCGCCCGCCTCAGCAAGCGAGCCGCGCACGAGGCGATGACGACCGGTAAGCGCTACGGCGGCCTGGAGGCACAGGCTGCGGGAATCGTCGATGAGGCCGTCGAGGAGGAGCGGGTGCTGCCACGGGCAGTCGAGCTCGCGACTGCGCTCTCCGAGAAGGATCCCGCGACGCTGGGCGCGATCAAGCGGCGGCTGTACGAGGCTCCGCTCGCCGCCTTGCGCGACCGCGCGGCCAACGCGCTGCTCGGCGCGGGCGGTTAGGGCCCGGCCACCAACTCCAGCAGCGCCTCCACGAGCGCGGGCGGGGCGACGAGCACGCCCCACGGCAGCTGACCGCGAGCCGGCAGCTCGCGTTTGCTCAACCCAGCTCGTTCGCAGATCAGCAAGCCAGCCGCGACGTCCCACTGCTTGACCGAGCGCTCGTAGTAGGCGTCACAGCGGCCCGCCGCCGTCCAGCAGAGGTCCAGCGCGGCGCTGCCGAAGCGACGGATGTCGCGCACGCGCGGTACCAGCCGCGCGAGCACCTCACCCTGCGCACGGCGCACCTCGGCGTCGTAGGCCAGGCCCGTGGCGATCATCGCGGTCCCCAGCTCCGCCCCCCCAGCCCCCGCGTCGTCCGCCCGCTGATGCTCGGGGTCCTCCCCGTCGCCTCGCGCCAGCTCGACCGTGCCGCCTGCGGTCGTTAGCATCGCCGCGCCGTCGCGCGTGGCCGAGAAAAGCTCGTCGCGATTAGCGTCGAACACCACGCCCGCGATCGTTCCCGCCTCGCCGGCCACCGCCACGCTCACGCTCCACTGCGGAATCCCAAACAGGAAGTTGACCGTGCCGTCGAGCGGGTCCACGATCCAGCGCAGTCCGCTGGAGCCCGGCTCGGAGTCATGCTCCTCCTCGCCAACGAAGCCGTCGGCCGGACGTCGTTCGCGCAGCAGGGCGCGGATCGCGCGCTGCGAGCTCACATCGGCCTCGCTGACGAGGTCTGTCGGCGTGCTCTTGCTCGACACCTCCCGCTCCGTGCCGTGGCGCACGCGCTCGGCCAGCAGCCCACCCGCCATGCGCGCGGCCTCGATCGCCAGCGCGAGCAGCTCCTCTTGTTCGCTCACGCCGTCTCGGGCGGGCGGGCGTCGGCCCACGGCCGCTCTGACTCCAGCTGCGCCGCCAGCGACAGCAGCGTGGCCTCATCGTTCGGACGGCCCACGAGCTGCACGCCACGCGGCAGACCGTCCGCGCCGAGACGCGCGGGCACCGATGCCGCAGGCTGACCCGTTACGTTCCAGACGCCGTTGTAGGGCACCCAGCCAGCGACCGCGTTCAGCGTCCACAGGGCGCCGCGCCCTTGCAGTCGCCCGATCCGCGGCGGCGGCGTGGCGGTCGCGGGGGTGAGCAGCACGTCGTGCTCGTCGAACACGCGGTTCAGACGGCGCGCGAACTCCGCCTCCGCCGCAAGCGAGCGCTCCAGTAGCACAGGTCCCAGTAGGCCGCCCAGGCGTGCCACGCCGCGCGTGCGCCGTTCCAGGCGCTCGGGGTGAGCGAGTGCCCGAGCGTCCTCCGCGGCGCCCGCTAGATAGCGGGGCACAAGCGCAAGCGCAGTGCCCCAGCCGTAGTCAGGATCGCGCTCGATCAGCTCGTGCCCGAGCGAGCGCAACAACTCCACGGTCTCACGCAGCGCGCACTCGCCATCACCATCGAGGCTCGTCACCACGCCGGGCGGAATCCGCGTCGAGAAGGCGATCCGCAACCGCCCTGGTGACGTCGCGGCCGACTGCGCGAAGGGAACCTCGGGCGCGGGGACGCGGTCGATGTCGATGTCCGTCGCGCCCGAGGCCACGTCGTGGAACAGCGCCGTGTCCGCGACACGGCGCGTCAGTACGCCGTTCACCGAGAGACCATGCCAAGCGCGCGGGCGAGGCGCCATCGAGACGCGCCCGCGTTGGGGCTTGAGGCCGAACAGGCCGCACCACGCGGAGGGGATGCGAATTGAGCCCGCGCCGTCGGAGCCCAGCGCGGCGCCGACCAGACCCGCGGCGACCGCGGCTGCGCTGCCACCGCTCGAGCCTCCCGGTGCACGCTGGAGGTCCCAGGGGTTGCGCGTCGCGCCGAAGCTCGCCGTCTCCGTGAACGGCCATAGGCACAGCTCGGGCACGTTCGTCTTGCCGATGACCACCGCGCCCGCGGCCCGCAGCCGTCGAACAACCTCGGCGTCTGCGCTCGCGAGTGAGTCCACGGCGTTCGTGCCCAGCGCCGTGACCTCCCCCGCCACGTCGATGTCGTCCTTGACCGCGATCGGCACGCCCAGCAAGGGACGATCGCCACCCGCGCCGCGGCGTGCATCGGCCTGGTCGGCCTCCAGCAGCGCGCGTTCGCCGAACACGATGCGAAATGCGTTCAGGCGCGGCTGTGCGCGCTCGATCCGGCGCAGATACAGCTCTACCAGCTCGCGCGAGGACAACTCGCCCGAGGCGATCAGATCGGCCTGGCGGGCGATCCCGGCGAAGGCGATCTCGGTTGCGTCCATCCTCACGTCAATCTATTGAAAATTCGCCCGCGTCAGCCGATCTTGCCCGTAGGATGTCCGCCGAGCGTCATGCGAGTTCGCGGGGAATGGCGCATCGCCATAGACGACCTCGCCTGGCGCGGGCAGTCCCATACGGCTAACCGAAAAGGGAGTGTGTTGCGTGTCCT
This sequence comes from uncultured Solirubrobacteraceae bacterium, assembly GCA_963697725.1. Lineage (GTDB taxonomy): Bacteria > Actinomycetota > Thermoleophilia > Solirubrobacterales > Solirubrobacteraceae > Palsa-744. The sequence goes on along the minus strand of OY969096.1, from coordinate 1,099,880 downwards.
ATCCAGTCACCTTCGAGGCCAACTACGTCGAGCGGCGCAGTCGGCTGACGACGTTCTTCCGGCTGATCATGGTGATCCCGGTCGCGATCGTGCTGTACGTGTTCGCCATCGTCGCCTGGTTCGCAGTGCTGTTCGCTTGGTTCGCGATCGTGATCACAGGTCGCTATCCAGAGGGTTTGTACAAATTCGTCGCCGACTTCACGCGGTTTCTCGCGCGAGTCACGGCTTATGCGGTACTGCTGACCGACGCCTATCCGCCCTTCAGCGGCTCAGACGATCCGGCCTACCCCGTGCGGATGCAGTTCGCGGGGCCGTTGGAGCACTACAGCCGCCTGAAGACGTTCTTTCGCCTGATCCTCGCGATCCCGATCCTGGTGCTGCGCTACGTGATCAACCTGCTGCTCGAGGTCGGCGCGTTCGCGGCCTGGTTCGTGATCCTGATCACGGGCAAGATGCCGCGGGGATTGTTTGACCTGATGGTGCTCGCGAACTCCTACACCGCGCGTAGCGACGCCTACATGTACCTGCTGACCGAGACCTACCCGCCCTTCCAAGACGAAACCACACGCACCGCGGGGACGCCGGGACCCACGATCCCCGAGGCGCCTTCGCCGTCATAGAGCGTCCGCTCCGGGGGCGAGGCGCGGAGTCCGTGTCTCGCCCCCAGCGCCGGCTCCGACTAGACGGGCGTAACCGGGTTGTGCTTGGCGGGCCAGTCCCGCCGCTTGCTCGCGGCGTGCGCGAAGCGACGGATCAGCTCCTCGCGCAGTAGCTCCGGCGCGACCACGGCATCGATTACCAATTCCGAGGCCAGGTGCAGGATGTCGATGTCGGCCGCGTACTCGCCGCGCAGCTCCTCCGTGCGCTGCGCGCGCTGCTCGGGGTCCTCGATCGCCTGTAGCTGGTTGAAGTAGACCGCGTTGATCGCCGCCTGTGGCCCCATTACCGCGATCGAGGCGCTCGGCAGCGCTAGGCAGCAGTCGGGCTCGAAGGCCGGGCCCGCCATCGCGTAGAGCCCCGCGCCGTAGGCCTTGCGTACGACGACCGAGATCTTCGGCACGGTCGCCTCACTGACCGCGCTGATCATCTTCGCCCCGTGACGGATGATGCCTTCGCGCTCGACCTGCGTGCCGATCATGAAGCCCGGCACGTCGGCCAGGAACAGCAGCGGCACGTTGAAGGCGTTGCAGGCCCAGATGAAGCGCGCGGCCTTGTCGGCCGAGTCGCCAAACAGCACGCCGCCCTTGTGCTTGGGCTGGTTGGCCACGATCCCCACCGCTTGGCCATCCAGACGCGCGAAGCCGACGATCAGCTCCTTGGCCCAGCGCGGGTGGATCTCCAGCAGCGAACCCTCGTCCACGAGCGCCGCGATCAGCGTCTTCATGTCGAAGGGCTTGTTCTCATCCGCCGGGATCAGATCGCCGATCGACTGCCCGTCCGGCAGCGCTGCAGGGAGCACGGCTGCCGCCGCCGGCGCCGACAGCTCCCAGTTGCCCGGCAGGTAGGAGAGGTAGCGCCGGGCGGTTTCGATGCCCTCCTCGTCGCTCTTGACCAGCTGGTGCCCACAGCCAGAGACGCCCGTGTGCATCCGCGCGCCCCCCATCTCCTCCAGCGTGACCCGCTCGCCGATCACCATCTCCGCCATGCGCGGCGAGCCCAGGTACATCGAAGCGTTGCCCTCGCGCATGATCACCACATCGCAGAAGGCCGGGATGTAGGCGCCGCCCGCGGCGCTCGGCCCGAACAGCACGCAGACCTGGGGCACGACGCCCGAGAGCTTGACCTGGTTGTGAAAAATCCGTCCCGCACCCCGCCGACCGGGGAACATCTGCACCTGCTCAGTGATGCGCGCGCCCGCAGAATCCACCAGGTAGACCATGGGCACGCCCAGACTCATCGCGCGTTCCTGGATCCGCAGGATCTTCTCGACCGTCTTCGGCCCCCAGGAGCCGGCCTTGACCGTGGGGTCGTTGGCCATCAGCGCCACCGCTCGCCCCTCGATCTCGCCGACTCCCGTCACCACCCCGTCGGCGCCGAGCCCGTCCTCCTGCCAGTTTGCCAGCAGCGCCTCCTCCGCGAAGCTGCCCTCATCCAGCAGCAGCGCGATCCGCTCGCGCACCGCCAGCTTGCCTTGCTCGCGCGCCTTCTCACGGTGGCGCTGCGGGCCGCCACCGAGCGCGCGCTCGGTGGCGCCGGCGAGGTCGCTCACGGCCGGGGAAGCCCTCGGTAGCGGTGGCGACGCCCGCGCGCAAGGTGACGTTCGTGGCGTGCCTGCAATCGCGCTTCAACCGCGTCCAGATCAGAGGCAGGGCCGAACAGACGCCAGGCGTCACGCACAACCGGCAGCAGCGTGACACCGATCACCCAACCCGGCCAGAAGCTGCCGCTGGGTCCGCTCGCAAGCCAGATGCCGACGCTGAGCGCGGACACACCAAACGAGCCGCCAGCCTCCTGCAAAAGGCGTCGGCGTAGCCGCCCCTTGCGCTTGCTCAGCGCGAGCTTCACGGAGGTAGAGCTGACCGGCAGGTCGGCTCGCAGCGCGTCGAGGTCAGCGCGCGTCGAGGCCGCATAGGCGTCGCCGATGCGCTGCTCAAGCTCCTCCGAGGTGAGCCTGCCGGCGCCGGCGTGCTCACGCAGCTCGTCGATCAGCTGCTCGCGCTCAGCATCCGCGACACGCATCCTCGACAGGTCGCTCATGACTGCAAAGGTTAGTCGCTCGACAGCGACCCGCTATAGCGCCGGATTCTGCTGCGGCGTCTCGCCGGAGTAGTCATAGAAGCCGATCCCGGCCTTACGTCCAAACCAGCCTGCGCTCAGCATCTTGCGCAGCGTCGGCGGGTGCGCGAAGCGGCGCTCGCGAAACTCGTCGAACAGCACGTCGCAGATCGAGCCCAGCGTGTCCAGGCCCACGAAGTCCGCTAGCGTCAGTGGCCCCATTGGGTGCCCAGCGCCAGCCTTCATCGCCTCGTCGATCTCCTCGATCGAGCCCACCCCCTCTTCGAGCGCCCGCATCGCATCGAGCATGTAAGGAACGAGCAGCCGATTTACGATGAACCCCGCCTTGTCCTTAGTCGGGATCGCGAGCTTGCCCTCCGAGCGCGCGAACTCCAGCGCCGTCTCAAAGGCCTCCTCGCTGCTGGTCACGCAGCGGACGACCTCGACCAGCTTCATCACCTGCGCCGGGTTGAAGTAGTGCAGCCCGACAAAGCGCTCCGGGCGACTGGTCGCGGCGGCCTGGTCGATCACCGCTAGTGAGGAGGTGTTCGTGGCGAACACCGCCTCGGGCTTGACGATCTCGTCGACCTCTTTCCACATCTCGAGCTTCAGCGCCAGGTTCTCAGTGATCGCCTCGATCACCAGATCGCAGTCCGCCAACTCGCGGTAGTGCGTGGTGCCGTGGATGCGCCCGCGTACCGCGTCGGCCTCCTCCTGACTGGACTTGCCCTTCTCGACCGCACGCGCCAGCTGCTTCTCGATCTTTGCGATGCCCTTCGCCAGGATCTGCTCGTCGACCTCGCGCAGCACCACCTCGTAGCCCGTCTGCGCCGCGACCTGCGCGATCCCATGACCCATCAGCCCTGCACCCAGCACTCCAACCTTCTCGATCTTCGCCATCGATCCTCCGCTCGCGTTCTCGCCGTTTCGCGGAGCCTATTACGCATGTGCATCTCGGCGGGAAGTTTCCGCTGCGCGCGGTGTCTATCGATATGAGCGCGGGTGAGTGCCGGAAGCATCCCGCCCGCGCACGTGACCCGCGTTCGATCGGTCCGCGGGTCGCCTCCCCAAGCGCCGTCGCCCCCCGACGGCGCGGGGCGGAGCCGGTCCCGCTGGTCCTGCCCCCGATCCGGGTGGGGCCAGCGGAGCCGGCTCCGCCGTGCTCGCAGCCGAGCACCTCACTAAGGCAGCCCGCCACGCGTCTCGGAACCAGCTGCGCCGTGCCTGTAGCCTCAACTCATCCGCATCCGACCGCCAGGAGCCAAGCGATGAGCATCGTCCTCACCGAGGATCGCGGCGCCGTCCGCCACGTGATCCTCAACCGTCCCGAGAAGCGCAACGCGATGAATCAGGAGCTGCTGCTCGCGCTGGGCCAAACGCTGCGCGAAGCCGCCGCCGACGTGGACGTCCACTGCGTGGTGCTACGCGGCGAAGGACCCGTCTTCTCGGCGGGCGTGGACCTGGTAGAGCTGATGCAGTCCGCCGGCACCCCTGGGCAGCTACGCCCGTTTCGCAAAGTCTTCCTGGACTGCGCGAACGTCTGCGAAGAGATGGCAAAGCCCGTGATCTGTCAGATCCATCGCACGTGCGTCGGTGGCGCGTTGGAGGTGGCGCTTGGCTGCGATCTGCGGATCGCCTCCGACGACGCCACGCTCGGCCTGCCCGAGGTCAAGTTCGGGATCATCCCCGACGTCGGCGGCTCCACGCGGCTGCCCGCAGTCGTGGGGCTGGGCCGCGCCAAGGAGCTGATCATGACCGCGCGCACGATCGACGCCGCGGAGGCCGAGCGGATCGGCCTACTCAACCGTGTGGTCGCGCCCGAGCAGCTACAGGACGCGACCCAGCAGCTGATCGACGAGCTGCTGGCGAACTCGCACATCGCGGTCGGCCGCGCCAAGCGCGTGATCGACGCCTCGGCCCGCCCCGCGCTCGCACAGACGCTCGAGATGGAGGTCGCCACGCAGGAGTTCTGCGTCGCCGCGGCGCGTGAGGCTGCCCGCGAGACCGAGGCCGAGGCCGAGCCGGCGGCGGAGCCGGTCGCCGGCTAGCGAGGGGAGCGGAGCGGACTCTGGCTTTGCCAGGCGCGATAGCCATCGTATATACGCCCCCGTATATACCTTTGCTATCGCTGACCGTAAAGCGAACACCCTGCCCCAGCGCCGCCGCAGGACCAGTATCACCGCCAGCCGATCACTGCCACTCGATCGGCCCGGCGACGAGCGTGTGGCTGCCGAGCGAGCGACCGAGGATCTCCTGTACGCGGCGGGCGCAGGCCAGCAGCGCCGGCAGGTCGATACCGGTCTGTACGTCCATCTCGTGCAGCATCGAGACCAGGTCCTCGGTCGCGATGTTGCCCGTGGCGCCAGCGGGCACGGGGCAACCGCCCAGCTCGCCAAAGCTCGACTCGAAGCTCTCGACCCCGGCCTGCAGCGCGGCCAGCACGTTCGCGAGCCCCTGCCCCCGCGTGTTGTGGAAGTGGGCGGTCAGCTCCAGTTCCTCGCCCAGTGCGGCGCGGGCCGCGGGGAAAAACTCTGCGACCTGACGCGGGTTCGCCATGCCGGTCGTGTCACCGAAGCCGACCTCCTGGGCGCCCGCGTCGCGTAGGCGCGTCGCGATCTCGAACACTCGCTCGGGCGGCACGTGGCCCTCGTAGGGGCAGCCGAAGGAGGTCGAGATCACGCCCTCGCAGCGCAGGCCCGCCTCGCGCGCCCGCGCCAAGACGCCTTCCAGGTCCGCGAGCGACTCAGCGATCGAGCGGTTGACGTTCTTGCGGTTGTGGGTCTCCGACGCCGACATGAAGACGTTGATCTCATCGATTTGGTCGCGCTGCTCCAGGGCCAGCTCCAAACCGCGGGCGTTGGGGATCAGCACGCTGACCGCGACCTCCTCCGGCACGTCGATCCGCGCCAGCACCTCGGCCGCGTCGGCGAGCTGCGGGATCACGTCGGCGCGCACGAAGCTCGTCACCTCTAGGCGGCGCAGGCCCGTGCGCGCGAGCGCGTCGATCAGCGCCACCTTCTGCTCGGTGGGGATCGTCTCGGGCTCGTTCTGAAAGCCGTCGCGCGGACCGACCTCCCTGATCCTGACGCTGGCTGACATCGCTTCCAAGCCTATACTCGCCGCGATGAGCTCCCCGGATGCCGACCCCGCCACGGACGCCGAGCCCGTCGCGATCATCGGCGCCTCCGGCGCGCTCGGCTTCGGCCTCGCGGTGCGTTTCGCCCGCGCGGGCGTGCCCGTCGTGGTCGGCTCGCGCGACGCGGGGCGCGCCGAGGAAGCCGCCGGCCGCGCTCGCGAGCAGATCCCCGGCGCCTCCTGCTCCGGCGCCGAGAACGGCCAGGCCGCCCGCTCGGCCAAGGTCGTGATCCTGAGCGTGCCGTTCCGCAGCCACTCCGAGACGCTCACGAACCTCAAAGACGTGCTCACGCCGGGTCAGCTCTTGATCGACGCGACCGTGCCGCTCGCCGCCGCGGTCAGCGGCAAGGCGACACGGATGCTCGGCGTGTGGCAGGGCTCGGCAGCACAGCAGACCGCGGAGATGACCCCCGAGGGCGTGCGCGTGGTCTCCGCGCTGCACACCGTCAGCGCGGCTTCGCTCACGGATCTGGAGCACCCGCTGGAGCAGGACGTGCTGCTGTGCGGCGACAAGCGCCCGGACAAGACCGAGGCCGCACAGCTGATCGAGCGGATCGATGGGCTGCGCTGCGTGGACTGCGGACGGCTTGAGATGTCGCGCATCACCGAGTCGCTGACCGCGCTGTTGATCGGCGTGAACTCGCGCTACAAGGTCCACGCCGGCATCCACTTGACGGGCCTGGCCGACCCCGACTGGGAGTGAGCATGTCCCGCGAGGCCGATGTCGTCGTGCTGGCCGGCGGCACCGGGGGCGCGAAGCTGGCCCGAGGCATGCTCGACGTCGTAGGTCCTGAGCGCCTGAGCGTGATCACCAACACAGGCGATGACATCGAGATCTACGGCGCGCACGTCTCGCCGGACCCCGACCTCGTGTCGTTCTGGCTCGCTGATCTGATCGACGAGCGCGGCTGGGGACTCGACGGGGACACCTTTTTTGTGATGGACGCCCTTCGGGCGCTGGGATCGGATGTCTGGTTCAACCTCGGCGATCGCGATCTGGCGTGGTGCTTGGAGCGCTCGCGAATCACGGGCGAAGGGCTCTCGCCCACGGTCGCACTGGAGCGCCTGAGCGCGAGCATCGGCCTGCGCGCCCGCGTGCTGCCGATGAGCGACGACCCCGTACGCACCTGGGTGCGCACGCCCGCGGGCTGGCGCAGCTTTCAGGAGTTCATGATCCGCGACCGCGCCGCGGGGCCCGTCGAGGGTCTCGAGTTCCGCGGCGCTGAGCAGGCGCTCGCTAGTGAGCGAGCGCTGCGGGCGATCGCGACCGCGCACGCGATCGTGATCGGGCCCTCCAACCCGTTGGCCTCGATCGCCCCGATTCTGGCGGTGCCCGGCATCCGCGAGGCGCTGGCCGAGGCCGCGGCGCCCGTCGTCGCGGTCAGCCCGATCGTCGGCGGCGAGGTGCTGAAGGGACCCACCGCGGCGTTCATGGCGTTCGCGGCGCTGGAGTGCAGCGCGCACGGCGTCGCCTCTTTCTACGGTGAGCTACTCGACGGGATCGTGGCCGACGAGGACGCGGGCGGGAGCCTGCCCGCGCTGCAGGCTGACACGCGCATGGGCGACGGCGCGGCCCGCACGCGCGTGGCCGCGCAGACGCTCGATTTCGCAGACGCGCTGCGCAGCTAGTAAGCGGGCAGGTTCTGCTCGCGCCAAGCCTGCAGCGTGTCGAGCGCACCGCCGATCACGCGCCCGAGGAAGGTGTCGCGATCGTTGGCGTGCGGTAGCGGCCCGTCGGGTACCGGCACGTCGAGGAACTCGCACAGCGGCTCCCAGCCTTCGCCCACCTCCCATACGAGCAGCCGCTCCGGCGGGACCGTGGCCTTGACTTGCTCGTGGTGGCGCTGCATCTGCTCGATCAGCTGCGCCGGCTCGGTGTTTCCATCGGCGAACGTGCCCTGCGGGCCCCAGAACATGCGCTCCACCAGCGCGAGGTAGCGCTCGAAGCGGGGGTCTACCTCGGCGCGCGCGTGTGCCATCAGCGGCATCAGCGAGTTGCCGTAGCTCATCGTCCAGATCGTGTCGCGAAAGCTGCGCTCCCAGGACTCGGGATCGCGCACGCTCAGCAGCACCTTGGCCTCGGGGTAGAAGTCGATCAGCTCGCGGTAGAAATAGCCGCCGGGCCAGTCGACGGTAGATTCGTGCCCCGCGAACACCTCCTCCCACACGGCCTCGCCGTCCAACGCGCGATCCCACAGCTGCACCTGATCGAGGTCGGCAATCACGTTGACCCAGTGGTAGCAAGGGCCCAGGCCCAGCTGCTCGAGCGCCAGCTTCTGCGTCAGCGTGCCGGTGCGCGGGAGCCCTGCGCCTATCAGCTTCATCTGGTCCCTCCTCGGTTGCGGTAGACGGCCTGAGACCGTCAAATGACGTCCGCATCGCAGCAGATCGGCGTCGATCCTACGCGAAGAACTGAGTAAGAACGGCACATCGGACCCGCTAATGGGCTGTTTTTATTTCTATCGTCGTGATTCGGACGTTTATCGGAGACGCCCAACCCTCACCAAGGAGCCTTGCCTGTGTCAACCGGCCTGCGCCGCCACAGCGGCCTCACGACCGTAGTCGACCCGATCGCCGCCGTGCGACACCGCCAACGCGGTCAGGGTCCACGGATCAGTGGTCTCACGGTGTCCGATGCGCCGACCGTGCTCACGCAGGAGCAGGCGCTCGCCGGCCTGGGGCTCGACGGCAACGAGTTCGCCGAAGGCATCTTCGAGCGCAGCGGCGTCAAGCGCCGTCACCTGAACCTCAGCGAGGAGTTCATGGCGCGCACGCTGCGCGGCCGCACCGAGCAGATCGAGCGCGAGCTGATGGCCCATGCGGTCAACGCGGTCGAGCAGCTGCAGATCGATCCGCTGCAGATCGGCACCGTGATCAGCGCGAGTCTTTATTCACTCGGCTGTCCGACGCTCGCTCACCGCCTGGTTGACCACTTCGAGATGGGCCCGACGACCGACAAGTACCACATCACCGGCGTCGGCTGCGCGAGCGGCGTGCCGCTGATGCGCCTGGCCGGTCAAGCGCTGCGTGAGCACCCGGACAAGCAGGCGCTGGTCGTAGCGGCCGAGAGCATGAGCGGGATCCTTACGCCATCTTCAGCCGGCGACACCAAGGCCAAGATCGTCGGCTCGGCGATCTTCGGCGACGGTTGTGCCGCCGCCGTGCTCTCGAGCGACGCGCGCGCGCACGGCCCGAGCATTCTCGCCTCTCAGGTCCACCAGATCGCCGGCACGCTCAGCGCGGTCACGCTGGAGCTCAACCACGAAGAAAGCTACCTGCAGCTCGAGCGCCAGCTGCCCGACCTGGCCGGCGCCGGCCTGGGCGACGTGGTTGACGGCTTCCTGCGCCAGCACCGTCTGCAGGGCTCCGACATCGACCACTGGATCGTCCACCCAGGAGGCCGGCGGATCATCGAGAACGTGCAGTCTGCACTGCAGCTGTCAGACGGCGACGTGGAGACGAGTTGGCGTGCGCTGGCCGAGCACGGCAACGTCGGCACGCCTTCGATCTTCTACGTGCTCAAGGACACGATCGAGCGCGACGAGCCACGGCCCGGCGAGCGCGGGCTGATGGTCACGATCGGGCCCGGCGTGACCGTCGGCCTGATGCTGCTCGGCTGGTAGACGCCCAGCCGCGCTCACTATCGTCTGCGGGAGCATGCGCACAGCCGCGATCCTGCCCGTCAAGCGCTTCGTCGCGGCCAAGTCGCGCCTGGGCCTGAGCGTCGCCGAGGAGCTGCGGGCCCGCCTGGCGCGAGCGATGGTCGCCGACGTACTGCAGGCGCTCGTGGAGACCACCCGCATCGAGCGCACATTCGTCGTCACCCGCGAGCCCAGCCTGTCCGAGCTCGCGGACCGCGATCGCGTGCTGCTGGTGCAGGACGTCACCGAGGACGGTCAGTCCGCCGCGGTCGCGCTCGGCGTCGCACAGGCGCTGGCCGCAGGCTTCGAGCGCGTGCTGTGCATCCCCGGCGACTGCCCCGCGCTCGACCCCGCGGAGCTGGAGGCGCTGCTCGCTCGCGAGGACTGCCCCGTCGTGATCGTCCCCGACCGTCACGGAATCGGCACCAACGGCCTGCTGCTCGCGCCGCCCGACGCGATCGCGCCCTCGTTCGGCCCCGGTAGCTGTGAGCGCCACCGCGCAATCGCGCGCGCTGCCGGCCTCGACTGCCGCATCGCGCACCCGGCCTCGCTGCTCCTGGACGTAGACACCGGCGCGGATCTCGCCGCGCTGCGCGAGCGCCTCGTTGACGCGGAGGCCGCAGCCGCGCAGCGCACGCGGGCCGTGCTCACGCAACCAAGCAGCAACTCGGAAATCCTCACCATCGACCACGCCGGCTGAAGCGCGGCTGCAGATGGCAAGCCTGAGCGCCCGAGCCCTCAGCGGCCTACCGGAGCTGCGCGCCGGCGACGACCTCGCCCAGATCCTGCTCGCGGCCGCAGGCAAGGAAGGCCTGCGCGACGGCCAACTGCTCGTGCTCGCGCACAAGGTCGTCTCCAAGGCCGAGGGCGCAGTGGTCTCGCTCGCCGCGGTGCAAGCCAGCGAGCGAGCGTGCGAGCTAGCCGCTCGAGCGAGTGCCGAAGGCGCGGGAGAGCGCGACCCACGGGCGATCCAAGTCGTGCTCGATCAATCCGCCGAGTTGCTTCGCGCCGAACGCGGCGTGCTGATCTGCCGCACGCACCACGGCTTCGTCTGTGCCAACGCCGGCGTCGACGCCTCCAACTCCCCCGACCCCGAGACCCTGATCCTGCTGCCGCGTGACCCCGACCGCTCGGCGCGGCTGTTGCGTGCACGGCTGCGCGAGCTGACCGGAGCGAGCCTCGGCGTGCTGATCACCGACAGCTTCGGGCGCGCCTGGCGCCACGGTCAGGTCGACGTCGCGATTGGGCTCGCCGGAATGCAGCCGCTGGATGACTGGCGCGGGCGCAGCGACGCCCGCGGGCTGGAGCTGCGAGCCACCTGGCTAGCCGTGGCCGACGCCGCCGCCGCGCTAGGCGAGCTGGCTCGCGCGAAGGACTCGCGTGAGCCCGTCGTGCTCGTCGACGGACTGGAGCGGTTTCTCAGCGAGCGGGACGGTCCCGGCGCCGCCGCGCTGCTTAGGCCGCTGGAGGAGGACATGTTCCGCTGAGGCGGGGGATGTGGAGGGGTTGGGTATCGCGATTTTGTCCCGCGATAGCCAAGGTATATACGCGCGTATAGACCATGGCTATCGCTGCGTGTGAAACGGACATCCGCCCGGCCGACGCGCCCGAGCTCGGCGGGCGAGACGTGCGTCAGTCGCCTCGCGCCAAGCGCGACCAGAAGCGGATGAACTCGCGCTCGTGACCGATGCCACAGTCGAGTGCGAGCCGCTGCCCCCGCGGCAGGCCTTCCGCGCGCTCGAGCAGCTGCTCGTAGACCTTCAGTCGCGCCTCGTGAGCCTCGACCTGCGTCCTTGCCAGTGCCTTGGGATCGGCGCCAAAGAACAGCTTTAGCGTCGCCTCGTCACGCAGTTCGTAGTGATCGCTCACCACCACCGCGCGCCACGCGTCGAGGTAGGCGCGCCCGCGCTCGGTTAGGCGGTAGATGCGCCTGCGCCTGCCGGTCTCCTCGCGGCGCTCGTCCAGCAACCCCTCGCCCGCGAGTCGCGCGCACTCCGTATAGAGCTGGGTGTGCGGCAGGGCCCAGAAGTTCGCCGTGCTCAGCCCCGCCACCTGCTTGACGTCATACGGGGTCGCGGGTTCGATCTGCTCGAGCAGGCCCAGCACGATGTAGGAGGTCTCGGTCAGGCGTGGCTTGGAATCGGACTCTGCGCTTGACATCCACCGCAGGCTAGCGTACGGTGCGAATGGTCCGAGTCGAACCATTCAGGAGGAATCGTCATGGCCACCCCCGCCACCACCCGCGCAGACGCTCCGGCGCAGAACCTCGCCCCACTGGCCACCGACGCTGCGCCGCTGCCGATGCTCGGCTTCACGACGCTCGAGCGCGAGACCACGATCGATGAGCTCCCGCTCAGCGGCGTGCTGCCCGCGTGGCTGTCGGGCTCGCTGCTGCGTACCGGACCCGCCAAATTCGAGGTCGGCGAGCAGCGCATGCGTCACTGGTTCGACGGCCTCGCGATGCTGCACCGCTTCACGGTCGCCGACGGCAAGGTCTCCTACGGCAACCGCTTTCTGCACAGCCGCTCCTATCGCGCAGCCCAGGAGCAGGGGCGGCTCGTCTACGGCGAGTTCGCCACCGACCCCTGCCGCTCGCTGTTCAAGCGCGTGCAGACGCTGTTCGCGCCCGGCAAGACGCTACCCGACAACGCCAACATCAACGTGACCAAGCTCGGCGAGCGCTTCGTCGCGATGACCGAGACGCCGATGCCCGTGCAGTTCGACCCGCACACGCTGCAGACCGCGGGCGTGCAGCCCTATGAGGTCCCCGGCCAGTTGACCACCGCGCATCCGCACATGGACCGCGCGGGCGGCGGCATGCTCAACTACGCGGCCAAGCTCGGGCGCAAGAGCAGCTATCGCTTCTTCGCCGTCGACCCCGACTCCCACAAGCCCCGCGCGATCGCCTCGCTGCCCGTCGGCGAGCCCGCCTACATGCATTCCTTCGGGCTCACCGAGCGCTGGCTCGTGCTAGCGGAGTTCCCGTTCGTCGTCAACCCGCTCGCGCTCGCACTCTCGGGCCGTCCCTACATCGAGAACTACCGCTGGAAGCCCGAGCTCGGGACGCGCTTCACGCTGGTGGATCGCCGCACAGGCGAGGCCGTCGGCGGCTTTCGCAGCGAGGCCTGCTTCGCCTTCCATCACGTCAACGCCTATGAGCAGGACGGAGAGGTGATCGTCGATTTGTGCGCGTTCGAGGACGCAGGTGTGATCGAGGATCTCTACCTCGACCGCCTGCGCCAGGGCAAGCCCGTGCAGGCGCCCGAGCTGACGCGCTTCAGGCTGAGGCTCGGCGATTGCTCGGTGCAACGCGAACGGCTCTCCGACGCCGAGATCGAGCTGCCGCGGATCAACTACGGCCGCTGCAACGAGCGCCCCTACCGCTACGTCTGGGGCAACAACAACGGCCCAGGCGGCTGGCTCGAGCGGATCGTGAAGATCGACACCGACGACGGCTCCTCGCTGTCCTGGTCGGAGGACGGCTGCTTCCCCGGCGAGCCCGTGTTCGTCGCGCGCCCCGGCGCCGAGCGCGAGGACGATGGCGCGCTGCTGTCGGTCGTGCTCGACGCCGTCGCCGAAACCTCGTTCCTGCTGGTGCTCGACGCCGCCGACCTGCACGAGCTCGCGCGGGCGCAGGTGCCACACCACATCCCCTTCAGCTTCCACGGGCAGTTCGCGCGGGCCTGAACACAATGCGGCCTATAACGCACGCCGTGATTTGTGACTCCGCTCGTCGGAAATTGACGGCCTTCCAACTTCGTGTTACTGTGAGTAACGTGAAAACTAACGGCGCCGAGGACGCCACCACCCGATGCCCAGGCACCTAATCCCCTTCCTCGGGCTGGCGCTGGCCACGCTCGCCTCCGTCTTCGCGCTCACGAGCCCCGCCCGAGCGACGAACCTCGCGACGTTCACCTCGACGCTGTCCCCCGATCGACTCGGCGCGAAGGGCGCGCTCACGATTGCGTTCCATGTCGCGGGCGGCGAATTCGGCGTGCCGACGCCGCTCCAGCGAACGGTCGTGCGCTTCCCGGCCGGGATGGGCATCGAAATACCTCAGCTACGCAGCTGCAGCACCGAGCACCTGCAGCAACTCGGCGCGCGCGGCTGTCCCCGGCAGTCGAAACTCGGCGAAGGACACGCGCTCGTGGCGGTACGCCTGGCTGCCGAAACCCTCACCGAGAACGTCGCGCTATTGGCCTTCGTCGGGCCACCCCGACGCCTGCAGCCGACGCTCGAGGTCCTCGGCGAAGGCCGAACGCCGATCGACGTGCGGATGGTGGTAACCGGGGCGGTATCTCCCGATCGCGCTCCGTACGGCGAAAAGATGGTGATGAGCATCCCGCCGATCCCTACCCTGCCGCTCGCCCCCAACGGCTCGCTAGCGGACCTTTCGCTCACAATCGGCGCGCGGCAGACCCGGACCAGCAACCCGAGCGCGAGCGTCCTCGTCCCGGCGAAGTGTCCGCGCGGCGGTTTTCCCTTTGCCGCGGAATTCGCCTATGCCGACGGCTCGGGCGGACGTGCGGCGACCACGGTCCCCTGTCCATCGCGAGGCCGGCGATGAGGGCTCACAGCATCTTGACCAGCATGGTCTCGCTGATCGTGGGCGTGAGCTTGGCTGCGCCCCCTGCGCTCGCCGCGAGGACAATTCCCCTGAACGAGAGCGCCCAGCTACACCTCACAAGCCGACACGGCTTCACGCTCGATGAGCGAGGTTCTGCCTCAGGATCGGTCGCCGGCACGATTTACGTGCACCTGAAGATCGTCTCGACCAGCCGCGTCGTCGCCGAAGTCAACCTTTACCCGCGTGAGGGGTCGATCACGGGCCTGGCGAGCGCCAGCTACCACCGCGGTAGTTCGACCGCCAACTTCGCCGGCACGATGTCGATCGCCCGTGGCACCGGCAGCTACGCACACGCCCACGGATCGGGGCTCAGCTTCAGCGGCACGATCCGGCGCAGCGACGAAGCGATCACGGTCCAGGTCCGCGGCACGGTCACGGAGTGAGCGGCATGCTGGAGCTTCGCGACCTCGCAAAGCACTACCCGACCACCAGCGGCGAGACCGTGCGGGCGGTGGACGGCGTGTCTTTGAAGATCGCCGGGGGGGAAACGGTCGTGCTCTACGGGCCGAGCGGGTCCGGCAAGACCACCCTCTTGATGATGGTCGCCATGCTGCTCGCGCCCACCGCGGGGAGTATCCGGATCGGCGAGCGCGACGTCTGCTCGCTCTCCGAGCGCGAGGCCTCCCACTTCCGGCTAACCCAGTTGGGCTTCATCCATCAGGGCTCAGATCTGCTGCCCGGGGTGAGCACGATCGATAACGCAATCCTGAAGCTGCTCGCCACGATGCGCTGGCGCGAGGCCCGACGCGCGGTCACACCGCTGCTCGAAGGCCTCGGGCTGGGCGAGCGCTTGGATCACCGCTCCGAGACGCTTTCCACCGGCGAGCGCCAACGCGTAATGATCGCCAGGGCCCTGTCGACCAAGCCCCGCCTGCTGCTCGCCGACGAGCCCACCGGGAGCCTCGACAGCCAACGGGGTGGCGAAGTGCTGGACTTGCTGCGAGCGATCAGCCGCGAACAAGAGGTTGCGCTCGTGCTCGTCAGCCACGATCCCGCCGCGGCCCGCTATGCCGACCGGGTGTTTGCGCTGCACGACGGCAAGCTCACCGACTGGAAGTCCCAGCGCAGCAGCACGCAGTTCGCGCGGGAGGTGAGCGGGAGAGAGTCGGCACCGGCGGCGGTCGGCGGCGGGGCACGGTGAGGCCCTCAAACCTCCTGCGTCTGTACCGCGTGCGGTTGCGTGCGCGGCTTTGGCAGGAGTGCTTTGCGATCGTCGGCATCGCAGCGGGCGTCGCGTTGCTGTTCGCCTCGCAGGTGTCGAACTCCAGCCTGCAGAGTGCGGTCACTGCGCTCTCGCGTGGGATTGCCGGACGCGCGACCCTGCAGCTCGTCGCGCGAGATCCGCACGGCTTCCCGCAGAGCACGCTCGCGCTCGCGCGCCGCATCCACGGCGTCCGTGTGGCCGCGCCGCTACTCGAAGCTCAAGCGAACGCAAGCGGCCCGAAGGGCAGCCGTTCGGTCCTGCTCGTCGGCGCAGACGCGAGCCTCTCAGCGCTCGACGGCGCGCTAGTGCGCCACAACGCGACGCTGTCCCCGTTCGGGCGGATCGGCGCCGTCGTGCTGCCCTCGCCGCTGGCGCGCGCCGTCGGCGTGACCGCGTTTGGCAGCGAAGTCAGCTTCCAGGTCGCTGGACGCACAACGCGGGCGCCGCTCTACGCACAGCTCGGGCCCCGGCAGATCGGCGCACTGAGCGCCAGCCCCGTGGCCGTCGTGCCGCTCTCCTTTGCCCAGGAAATGACGGGTCTGCGCCGGCGCGTCAGCCGCATTCTCGTGCAGCCCGCGCCGGGTGCCGAGCCTCACGTGCGCGCAGCCCTGCTTGCGCTCGCGGGTGGGCGCCTGAACGTCGAGTCGGTCAGCCACGACGAGGGCCTGTTCGCAAAGGCCGCCGCCGCCAGCAACCAGTCGACGCAGCTGTTCGCAGTGATCAGCGCGCTCGTCGGATTCCTATTCGCCTTCAACGCGATGCTGTTCACCGTGCCGCAGCGGCGGCGATTGGTCCTCGACCTGCGCCGCGAGGGCTACTCCTCGCGGACCGTACTCGCCGTGCTGTTGCTCGACGCGCTCGGGCTCGGCCTAGTCGCCGGCGCGCTCGGACTCGCGCTCGGAGAGGAGCTCTCGATTCACGTGTTCCGTTCCAATCCCGCATTCCTCTCGCTGGCGTTCGCCTTCGGTTCACAGCGCGTGGTCAGCTGGCAGAGTGTCGCGCTCGCCGGAGGAGGCGGGGTGCTCGCGGCGATCGCCGCGGTGCTCATACCGCTGCGCGAGCTGTTCGCCCGCGATCGACCCACCGCCGCACACAGGCCCGCCGTCGTCGGCCCAACGCTTCCCGCGGGGCGCCTCGCGCTCGCCGGCCTGGCCTGCCTCGCCGCGGCGAGCGCGATCCTGCTGGCTACGCCGCGCTGGGCGATCGCGGGGATGGTGCTGATCCTCGCCGCGCTGCTGCTCGAGCTCCCGCTCGCGCTCAGCCTCACGCTCGCGGCCGTCAGGCGCATCGCGGGCACAGCCACAGGGCTCGTCGCCCACGTCGCCGTCATGGAGCTCGGCACCGCTCGCGGTCGGGCGCTCGCGATCGCGATGACCGGGGCGCTCGCGGTGTTTGGCAGCGTTGCCGTTCGCGGCGCGCATGACGATCTGCTGGGCGGGCTGGAACGCGCCGCGCGCGAAACGAATGCCTCGACTGAGATCTGGGTGCTGCCCGCGGGTTCCTATGACCTATTCGAGACCGCCCCCTTCGCGCCGACGGCACAAGCCAGCCTGACACGGCTACCGGGCGTGAGCGCCGTGCGCATCTACCGCGGCGGCCTGCTCGACTACGGCGACCGCAGGGCGCTGGTGCTCGCGCCACCGCGCGAGTCCAACCCGCTGCCGGCAGCCGGTCAGCTACTGCAGGGACCCCCACTGCAGACGCGTGCCCGCCTACGTGCGGGCGGGTGGTTGGTGCTCTCGCGCGCGCTGGCCGAAGAACACCACCTACACGTCGGCCAGCGGTTCGTGCTACCCACGCCCGTTCCGCAGAGCTTCCGCGTGGCCGCACTTTCGACGAACCTCGGCTGGGCGCCGGGCGCGGTGATCATGAATGCCTCTGACTACGCGCGCGCCTGGGGCAGCGCCGACGCGAGCGCCTTTGCGATCCAGCTCCACCACGGCATCGCCCCCGCCCAGGGCCTGCGCGAGGTCGAGCAGGCCCTGGGGCCCAGCTCAGGCCTGGTCGCCCAGACATCCGCGCAGCACGCCGCACAGCAGATCGCGCTCAGCCGTCAGGCGCTCGCGCGGCTGACCCAGATCGCGACGCTGATCCTGATCGCCGCCGTGCTCGCGATGACCGCGGCGATGGGCGCGATGGTCTGGCAGCGCCGCCCGCGGCTGGCCAGACTGAAGCTCGAGGGGCTCAGTCGGGGCACGCTGTGGCGCACGCTGCTGCTGGAGAGCCTGATGCTGCTGGGCGTCGGCTGCGCGACCGGCGCCGTGTTCGGCCTCTACGGCCAGCAGCTCGCGGACCGCGCGCTGGCCGAGGCGGTCAACTTCCCGATCGTCTACTCGGCCTCAGCGTTCACGGTCCTCGCCGCGCTCGGGTTGATGATCGCCGCCGCCCTGGCGATTCTCGCGATTCCAAGCTATCTGGCAGCGCGCGCTCCGGCGACACTCGCGCTGCAGGACTGAGACAGCGTGGCCATCGTCAGACGCCCCAGCTCAGCCCGGCGCGCCCGCGCGCAAACGGCCACAACGTCCGTTAGCTTGGTCTCCGTCATCGATCGTCGGCCGTACAAGAAGGTGGCCCGCGAGCGGGCCCAGCAGCGCACTCACGACGCGCTGCTCGACGCCGCCGAGGAGGAGCTCTACCGGGACAACTGGCAGCAGACGACGCTCGAAGCGCTCGCGACGAAAGCCGGCGTTACCAAGCAGACGCTGTTGCGCCACTTCGGGTCCAAGGACGGCCTGCTGCTCCAGACGGTGATGCGCGGCGCCGCGAAGGTACTCAAGCAACGCTGGAGCGCGGAGCCGGGCAACGTCGAAGACGCGGTGGAGAACCTGCTCGAGCACTACGAGAACTGGGGCGAGCGCTCGCTGCGCGTCGGGGCCTGGCAGAGCGGACCCGCGGCCCTGGCCAAGCTCTCCCAGGGCGCCAGGCAGGTCCATTACGAGTGGGTTGACTTCGCCTTTGGTCCGCAGCTGGAGCGCTTGGCCGAGCCTCACCGTGGGCGTCAGCGCGCCGCGTTGATC
The DNA here is from genome assembly GCA_963697725.1 of uncultured Solirubrobacteraceae bacterium. GTDB lineage: Bacteria > Actinomycetota > Thermoleophilia > Solirubrobacterales > Solirubrobacteraceae > Palsa-744. The sequence goes on along the minus strand of OY969096.1, from coordinate 1,081,541 downwards.
GCCCTCTGTGACGTGCATGCCTGGTGGCTGCTCGCGCACGACCTGGCGCTCGAGCGAACCGAGCTTCGGGCGACGCTGAGCAACGCAATCGAACGGCTGTTGGCCGAGGATCAATGAGACTCCTCGCCTATACCTCGCCTGCCCGCGGGCACCTCTATCCGCTCGTGCCGATCCTCACCGAGCTGATCGGGCGCGGGCACGAGGCGCATCTCTGCACGCTAGAGGCCGAGCTCGGTCGGCTCGGGGGACTTGGCATCGAGGCCGAGGCGATCGACCCCGCCGTGGAGCGAATCGAGATCGAGGACTGGCGCAAGCGCTCCATGGTCGCCGCCAGCCGCTCGGTGCTGCAGACGTTTGGCGCCCGCGCCCAGGGCGAGGCGCCGGACCTGGCAGGGGCGATCGAGCGCCACGACCCCGACGCGCTGCTAATCGACGTCAACTGCTGGGGAGCGGCAACCGTCGCCGAGGCCTCGGGACGCCCCTGGGCGATCTACTCCCCCTACCTGCTGCCGCTCCCCTCGCGCGAGGTGCCGCCGTTTGGGCTCGGGCTGCGCCCCCGCGAGGATCTCCTAGGCACCCTGCGGGATGGGCTCGCGCGCGGCGCCGCTCGCTTCGGCTTCGACAGGGCGGTGATGCAGACGGTCAACGAGCTGCGGGGCGCTCGCGGGTTGCCGCGACTGGCCCGCTACGGCGACCTGCTCGCGCGTCCACAGGCGCTGCTGGCGCTGACGGCCGAGGGCTTTGACTACCCGCGCAGCGACTGGCCCGCGAACGTGCACCTGGTCGGGCCCGTCAATTGGGCCCCGCCGGCGCCCGAGCCCGACTGGCTGGAAGACCTGGCCGATCCGCTCGTGCTCGCCACCTGCTCGACCGAGCGCCAACGCGACAAGCGTCTGCTCCACGTCGCGCTGCAGGCGCTGCCCGCGGGCGGGATGTCGGTGGTTGCAACGACCGCGGCGCACGATCCCAGCGATTTCCAGGCGCCGGCGGGAAGCCGAGCCGTACGCTTCCTCCCCCACGAGGCCGTCCTACGGCGCGCCGTTTGCGTGGTCTGTCATGGCGGCATGGGAATCACACAGAAGGCGCTGGCAGCCGAAGTTCCCGTGGTCGTCGTGCCGATTGGCCGGGACCAGCTCGAGACCGCGCGCCGGGTCGAGGTCGCCGCGGCCGGCGTTCGCCTCCCGGCACACCGCCTGAACGCCGAGCGGCTCCTCAGCTCGGTGCGCAGCGCGATCGACTGTCGCGCCGGAGCCGAGCGGGTAAGCCGCGCCTACGCCGCGGCGGGGGGCCAGGCGGCGGCAGCCGGGGCAATCGAAGCACTCGTCTGAGCGGGCGCTTTGCACAGGCAGCCCTGGCGCGAGGGTCGTAGACAGGAACGCCCCGCCCACCGCGGGCGGAGGTACCGTTAGGCTGCAGGCGATGCGGGGTGGCGTCTAGATGCGCAGGGTCCTGCGGATCTTGCTTTATGTGCTGGCGGCGCTCGCGCTGGTGGTTGTCGTGCTCAACTGGACCTACGGCCGACTCCCCGCCGAGCCAAAGCCACAAGGCTCGTTCGTCAGCGTTGACGGGCTGCGCATCCACTACATCGAACGTCCTGGCAACGGCACGCCCGTCGTCTTGATCCACGGGCTGCCTGGCACCGCCGAAGACTGGAACGAGGTCACACCGCTGCTCGCGGGCCACCGCACGATCGCGATCGACCGTCCCGGCTTTGGCTATTCAAACGGCGGCTACGTCAAGTTCGACCGCCAGATCGAAGTGCTCGACGCGCTGCTTCAGCGGCTGCACGTCGCGCGACCGATCATCGTCGGGCACTCCTACGGCGGCACGATCGCCCTCGCATTCGCCGAGCACCACCCCACCGAGCTGCGCGGGCTCGTGCTGGTTGACGCCGCCGCCGGGGGCACGCACGTCGGCTCCTTCGAACAGGCCCAATCGCACTTCGTCAAATTCCTGCAGCTGCCGGTGATCCGTCCGGTCGCAAACGCCACCTTCTCGCAGCTGCTCAGCACCGTGGTCGTCAACCTGGCCGACGGGGAAGCCTTCCACCCGCAGCCGGTTGACCCCGCCCACAAGCACCGCCTGCTTGCGGTCGACATGCGCAGCGACAGCCTGAAGGCCTACGCCGGCGAGGAGCTGGAGGCCAACGGCGTGTTCGATCAGATCGACCCGCGACTCGGCTCGATCCACGTTCCCGCCATCGTGATCCAGGGGGAACAGGACGAGCTCGTCAAGCCGAAGTACGGACGCAAGATCGCGGCCTCGCTACCCGACGCAAGTCTGGAGATGATCCACGGCGGGCACATGGCTCCCTACACCCACCCCTATGCGATCGCCACGGCCGTGCGCAGCGTCGAGACCAGCAGCCAGACCCGTGCGCTCGACCAGACCCCCGCCGCGAAGACGAGGGGCTGACCGGCAGCGCGTGCTACGCGGGCGCACCCGCGGGGTCGGGCCTGACGATGACGGTATCCGCGACCGGAATGATCTCGTCGACCGCGAGCTGCGAGCGCTCGGCATGCTCGCGAATCGCCTCCGGGCTACTCGCCTCGTAGATGCAGACGGTCCCCAAACGCCCGTCCGACTCGCCCAACACGTAGCTTCGGATCCAGCGAATATCGTCGGACATCTGCGTGTCGCCGACCTCGCGCGAGCGCTGCGCCGCTGCCTGCAACTCCTCCGCCGACCCCCATGCGCCCCGTCGCAAGATCACATATGTCTCCATCAGCCTCTCCTCACGTTCGATTGGCGTTCCCTGAGCAGACCGACCGTCGGTCGGCAGCTTGTAAGCTAGCACAATGGAGACGCCAGGTGACGCCGGAAATGCTGTTGACCGCGGTGAGCTGACGAAGCAGCGAATCGTCGCCGCGGCGCGTGCGCTCGTCACCGAGCGCGGCTACGAGAAAGTCGGCATGGCCGAGGTGCTCGAGCGCGCCACGGTCAGCCGCGGCGGTCTTTACCACCACTTTGCCGGCAAGCAGGAGCTGATGGCCGCCGTGCTCGAATCGCTCGAGCGCGACATGATGGCGCAGCTGGCGAGCGTCGCCGTCCGCGCACCGGACCCCCTCACTGCGATCACGAGCGGGATCGATTGGTATCTGGATGAGTGCACGAGCTCGCAGGAGCTGAAACGGATCGGGCTACTCGAGGGACGCCGAGCGCTCGGCTGGAAGCTCTGGCAGGAGACGATCGCGCCCTACGGCATGTCGTTGCTGTCGGCGACGCTCGCCGCGGCTATGGATACACAGCTGATCGAGCGCGCCGATCCAACTTCGCTCGCCCACCTGATCCTGGCAGCGCTGCACGAGGCTTCGGCGATGATCGACGCCGACGAGGATCCGCTGCGCGCGCGTGCCGACGCCGGGCGGGCGCTCGCGCTGTTGATCGGCGGCCTGAAGACCGACGTCGCACAACGGCCGCCCGCGTCATCCGACGAGCGCGGAGACGCCGCTCAGGCGGCGAGCGCGGGCTCGTAGCGCCGCAGGATTTCGTACAGCGTCGTGCGCTCAGCCGCTGGGCGCCCAGCACGGTGCGCGGCCGCGATCAGCTCGTCGGGGTCGAGCTTCGTGCCGTGGTAGCTGCCCGCCAGGCGACTGATCGACTCCTCCATCAGCGTCCCGCCCAGGTCGTTCACGCCCCAGCGCAGCGACTCCGTCGCGGCCTCCAGGCCCATCTTTACCCAGCTCGCCTGCAAACTCGGGATCGTGCGCCCGAGCGCGAGGCGAAAGACCGCGGTGTGCTTGAGGTTCTCCTCGCGCGAAATCTCCTCGACCCCGTGCGTGCGCCCCAGCAGCGTCTGGAAGGGAATGAAGGACAGTGGTACGAACTCCGTGATACCGCCGGTCCGCTCCTGCAGCTCGCGCACTACGCGCATGTGCTCCGCCAGCTCCCAGGGCTCCTCGATGTGGCCGAACATCACCGTCGAGGTCGAGCGCAGACCGGCCCTGTGGGAGGCTTCGACGATCTCCACCCAGCGGGCGACCGGCAGCTTGTTCGGCGAGATCCGCTCGCGCACGCCGTCGTGAAGTACCTCGGCGGCCGTGCCCGGAGTCGAGCCGAGGCCAGCCTCGCGCAGCTGCGCGAATACTTCCGCTGGCGGCAGCCCAGAGATGTCACACATATGGGCGATCTCCATCGGGCTATAGGCGTGCAGGTGCAGCTGTGGCGCGAGCTGCTTGGCGAAGCGCAGCCAGCCTAGGTAGTCCTCAAGCTGCCAGTCGGGATGAATGCCCGACTGGATGCACAGCTCGCTCGCGCCGTAGTCGACCGCCCCCTGAACGCGCCGCGCAAACTCATCGCGGTCGTGTTCGTAGGCGTCGGGTGAGCGCTTGCCCTGACCGAAGCCGCAGAAGGCGCAGCCCACCGTGCAGACGTTGGAGACGTTGATGTTGCGATTGACCACGAACGTCACGGTCTCGCCCGCCAGTTCCGCGCGCAGCTCGTCCGCGGCCTCGCGCATCGCCTCGATCGCTTGCGGGCGGGTCTCGGCGAACATCGCCGTCAGCTCATCCGCGCTCAGCGCGAGCCCTTCGCGCCCGCGCTCGATCGCCCCGGCCACCAGCTCCGTGCGGATCGGCTTCGGCGCTTCGGTGCGCCCGGAGCCGCTGCGCGGGATAAAGCTCCAGTACTTGACCTTGATCGTGTCCAGCACCGCCGGAGCGATCCACTCTGGGTCGATGTACTTGGGATAGACGCAAAGGCGCTCGGTCAGCGCGACGCCGTTGCGCTGTAGCTCCTTGCGCACCTGGTGTGGCGAGGGGAACGGGTGCTCCGGGGAGATGTGGTCGCCGTTCGCGGACAGTCCCCCGAGGTCGCTCGCGCCCGCCGCGACCAGCTCACCCCACCAGTCGGCCAGGTTCGGCGGGATCTGGATGCCCACGTCCGGCATCAGCCTGTGCGCCTCGGCGATCAGTCGCTTCATGTCCTCGATGCTCACGGGGCAGGCCCACTCCGGCAGCGGCAGGCTCGGGCGCTCGAATGCCGAACCGTCGCCCTCGCCCGCGACGCCGGTCTGCCAGTAGGCGCGCGCGGCGGCGTCCGCGATCTCCGCGGGCTCCTCCCCGTAGTAGCGCTGATGCGGCACGAAGTTCTGCAGGATCACCTCCTGGATGTGCCCGTGCTCGACGTGCACCGCGGCGATCGCTTCCAGCGACTGCACGCGCTCCTCCTCGGTCTCGCCGATACCGACGAGGATGCCGCTCGTGAACGGGATCTTCAGCTCGCCCGCGGCGCGGATCGTCTCCAGGCGTCGTGCGGGATGCTTGGTCGGCGAGCCCGCATGCACCGTCTGCATCAGCCGCTCCGAGACCGACTCCAGCATCAGGCCCTGAGAGGCCGTGACCTCGCGCAGACGCGCCAGGTCATCAGCTGAGAGCACGCCGAGATTCGTGTGCGGCAGCAGACCCCGCTCCAGCGCCCGCTCGCAGGTCCAGACCACGTAGGCGGTGAAGTCTTCGTGCCCGTACTCGGCCAGGCGCGCGGCGACACCAGGGTTGACCTCGGGCTTCTCGCCCGTCAGCACCAGCAGCTCCTTGACCTGGCGCTTGGCTGCGCCGTCGAGGATCTCGATCACCTCAGCGGGCGAGTACAGGTGCGCTTGATGGGTAGCGAACGCGCAGTACTTGCAGTAGCAGCGGCAGGTCCGCGACAACGACAGCGTCAGGTTGCGGGAGAAGGTCACCCGGCGGCGCATGGCAGGAGTCTATGACGGTCGGGTATCACTTCCCCCATGCCCAAACGCAGAGTCATGCTCGACCACATCACAATCGGCGTCAGCGACCTAGCCCGAAGCCGAGCGTTCTACGAACGTGCGCTCGCGCCGCTCGGGTTCGATCAGACCAACACCAGCGAGATCCTGCCGAGCGAGATCGAGTTCGGCAGCGCCGAGAAGATGGACTTCGCGATCTCGACCGACTACGAGGTCGGTGCGCCCATTCACGTGGCGTTCGCGGCCGACAGCATCGAGCAGGTCCATGCCTTCCATGGGGCGGCACTCGCAGCCGGCGGGCGCGAACACGGACCGCCCGGCCCGCGCCCGCACTACGGCGAGGGCTATTACGGCGCATTCGTGCTCGATCCCGACGGGCACAACGTCGAGGCCGTCTTTCACGGCTGAGCGGTCGCGCGAACCGAGCGTCGGGCGGGTGTCCCGCCTCAGACGCTCGGTCGGAGAAGGGCAAGCATCAATTCCACGCTTTGACAGACATCTGTACTCAGCATGTGACTAGCATGTTACCCTTCAGAAGCCATGTCGATGATCCAGATTCGCAACGTCCCCGATCAGCTGCACCGAGAATTGAAGTCACGCGCGGCACTGAATGGGATGACGCTCTCCGACTATCTCCTCGGCGAGCTGCGCTCGCTGGCTGCACGTCCGACGATGCACGAGTGGCTTCTCAAAGCCGAATCGCTCGAGCCGGTCGAGAGCGACGAGACCCCGGCGCAGGCAATCCGGGCCGAACGAGAACGCAGGCCGACATGATCGTCGCCGACGCGAGCGCGGTCGCAGAGATTCTGCTCAGGCGAGCCCGAGCGAGCTCGGTCAGCGCAATTCTCGCCGAACATACGGAGGTGCACGTGCCCGAGCATTTCCACATCGAGGTCATGTCCGCACTGCGTCGGTGCCTGCTCCACGGCGATGTGAGCGAGGTCGGCGCCGCTCGCGCACTGGCATCGCTCGCCGCGCTGCGCGCGCTTTCCTATCCCGTTCGCGAGCTGATCGCCGCTATCTGGGACAAGCGAGCCAATCTTTCGGTCTACGACGCCGCGTACCTCGCACTCGCGCAGAGACTGGACGTAGGCCTCGTCACGCTCGACGGTGCTCTCGCCGACGCGGCCGAGCGCGATGGGCGCCTCGTCAGGATCTGACGGCGTACCCACGATTCCCGATTACGACTCGATCGCGCAGCATCGATACCCTCGTGCTCGCCTACCGCGTCGAGCAGAGAAAAGGACAAGAACAAGATGACTGAGAGCGTCAGCGAGAGTGAGAATCCGGCGATCCCGAGCCCGAGCTCCGAGGTGCCCCACCCGAGGACGAACCACGACTGGTGGCCGAACCAGCTCGACCTCAGCGTGCTGCACCGCCACTCGCCCCTCTCCGATCCGATGGGTGCTGGCTTCGACTACGCGACGGAGTTCGCCACGCTCGACCTCGAGGCGCTAAAGCGCGACCTGGTCGAGCTGATGACGAGCTCCCAGGACTGGTGGCCGTCCGACTATGGCCACTACGGTCCGCTGTTCATCCGCATGAGCTGGCACGCCGCCGGCACCTATCGGATCGCCGATGGACGCGGCGGGGGCGGCCAGGGCGCACAGCGCTTTGCCCCACTGAACAGCTGGCCCGACAACGCGAGCCTCGACAAGGCACGCCGCTTGCTGTGGCCGATCAAGCAGAAGTACGGCCGCAAGATCTCCTGGGCCGACCTGCTCGTCTTCACCGGCAACGTGGCGATGGAATCGATGGGCTTTCAGACCTTCGGCTTCGGCTTCGGGCGAGAGGACATCTGGGAGGCCGAGGAGATCTTCTGGGGCAGCGAGGACAGCTGGCTCGGAGATGAGCGCTACAGCGGAGAGCGTGAGCTCGCCAAGCCCCTCGGCGCGGTACAGATGGGCCTCATCTACGTGAACCCAGAGGGTCCCAACGGCAACCCCGACCCCTTGGCGGCCGCCAAGGACATCCGCGAGACCTTCGCCCGCATGGCGATGAACGACGAGGAGACGCTTGCGCTGATCGTCGGCGGCCACACGTTCGGCAAGACCCACGGCGCCGTCGATCCGAGCAACCTCGGCCCGGAGCCCGAGGCCGCCCCGCTCGAGGAACAGGGCCTTGGCTGGAAGAACGCCGTCGGGAACGGCAACGGCGCACAGACGCTCACCAGCGGGCTAGAGGGCGCGTGGACTAAGGAGCCCGCGAAGTGGGACAACGGCTTCCTGGAGAACCTGTTCGAGTACGACTGGGAGCTGACGGAGAGCCCTGCCGGGGCGAAGCAGTGGACGCCCAAGAACCCCGAGGCCGAGGGCACGGTGCCCGACGCGCACGATCCCTCCAGGCGGCACGCTCCAATGATGCTCACGACCGATCTGGCGCTGAGGGTCGACCCGATCTACGAGCCGATCGCGAGGCGCTTCTACGAGAACCCCGACCAGCTCGCGGACGCGTTTGCGAAGGCCTGGTACAAGCTGCTTCACCGCGACATGGGCCCGATCTCGCGCTACTTCGGCCCTTGGGTTGCAGCGCCGCAAACGTGGCAGGACCCGATCCCCGCGGTCGATCACGAGCTGATTGGCCAGGACGAGGTCGCCGCGCTCAAGGACAAGATCCTCGCGTCGGGGCTGTCGATCTCCCGGCTGATCTCCACCGCCTGGGCGTCGGCGGCGTGTTTCCGCGGCACCGACAAGCGCGGCGGCGCAAACGGGGCCCGCGTTCGCCTCGCGCCTCAGAGGGACTGGGAGGTCAACGAACCGGCCGAGCTAGCGTCCGCGCTTAGGACGTTGGAGCAGATCCAGCAGGACTTCAACGGCTCGCAGTCCGATGGGAAGCGGGTCTCGCTGGCCGACCTGATCGTCCTAGGTGGATGCGCGGCCGTCGAGCAGGCCGCGAAGAATGCTGGGCACGACGTCTCGGTGCCGTTCGTCGCCGGGCGCACCGATGCCTCCCAAGAGCAGACGGACCAGGAGTCATTCGCCGTGCTGGAGCCGACCGTCGACGGCTTCCGCAACTACTTCCGCCCGGGAGAGGCCCTGCCACTGGAGCACGGGCTCCTAGAGCGCGCCTACATGCTGCGGCTGACTGCTCCCGAGATGACGGTCCTAATCGGCGGCATGCGGGCTCTGAATGCGAACTTCGGGCAAGCCAAACACGGCGTCTTCACCACTAGGCCGCAGACGCTGAGCAACGACTTCTTCGTCAACCTGCTGGACATGGGCACCGAGTGGAAGCCGTCGGACTCGGCGGAGAACCTCTACGAGGGACGCGACCGCGGTACGGGTGTGCCCAAGTGGACTGCCACCTCGGTCGATCTCGTGTTCGGTTCGAACTCCGAGCTCCGGGCCCTGGCCGAGGTCCACGCCAGCGACGACGCCGAGGAGAAGTTCGTACACGACTTCGTCGCCGCGTGGGACAAGGTCATGAACCTCGACCGCTTCGATCGGTCCTGACCGACGCTGCCCCTACGCACGTCTACCTGGCCCGTCACGGCCGGACGGCCTACAACCGCGAGGGTCGTTTCCAGGGCCAGCAGGCCGTGCCCTTGGACGACCTTGGCCGCAGCCAGGCAGTCGAACTGGGCGAGCACACCGTCTCCTACGGCTTCGCCGCACTGTGGTGCAGCCCACTGCTGCGCGCGCGAGAAACTGCCGATGCCGTGGCCGCGCGGATTGGACTGGAGCCGATCGAGGACGCCCGCTTCATGGAGACCGACGCGGGCGAGTGGACCGATCGCTCGTTCGCGGAAGTGCAGGCGGAAGCGCCTAAGTTGTTCGCGTCGTTCGTGAACGCCGAGCCCGATTTCGCCTTTCCGGGCGGCGAGTCGTTCCTACAGCAGGAGCGACGCGTCGGCGCCGCGCTGGAAGACGTCGAACGCCGCGATCTGCCCGCGCTGATCGTCTGCCACGGGATGGTGATCCGCGCAGCGCTGTCCGTCCGCGTCGGGCGCTGGCTGCCCGAAGGGCAGCGCGTGCCCAACGGGGCGCTCGTGCCGCTCGAACCCAGCGAGCAGGAACTCGCCGCGCTCGGTCGCGGGCCCGCGACCGAGGCGAGCTGAGCCAGAGCCAGGCCGGGCGTCGAGCGCGGCGCCCCTCAGGCCCATGTCCCTCGTTAGGCCTGCGCCGCTAAACCTGAGCGCCCAGAAACCTGCGCAGCGAGCGGCGCGCCGCGGGCACGCGCCGCCCCGCCTCCAGCTCCCGGATCGCGATCTCCGAGGTCATCGCCGCGAACAGCTGCGCCGCCGCTGTCGCGTCGGGCCAGCCCATCGCGCGGAAGCTCGGCACCGCGCTCGCCGAGAAGCGATCGATGCGAGCGCCCATCTGTGCTGTGAGCGCACCGTCGGTCCGCGCCTCAAGCGCCAACGCCTTGATCGCGCGGTCGGCCAGGCAGACGTCCAGGTAGGCCTCCGCGCCGCGCCAGATCCGCTCGGCGCCGGGCTCTGTGCCCGCGGTCGCACGCGCCGCGGCTTGCTCTACGCGCTCGTGAAAGCGCGCATGCAGTGCGTCCACAAACGCCTCGCGGTCGGAGAAGTGGACGTAGAACGTGCCCTTCGCCACCCCCGCCTCCGCGACCACGCGATTGACGCTCAGACCCGAGAGACCCTCGCGCTCGGCCACCGCCACGCCCGCGTCCAGCAGCGACTCCCGCGTGCGGGCGCCGTCGCGCGGGGCGCGCGGCAGATCGCGCTCTCGGGCCGAGGGCGGCATCTGTCCAGTCTAGGTGACCGCTCGGTCGCTTAAGATGACCGATCGGTCAGTTACTGTGATAGCTTCATCGCCGTGCCGATGCTCGAGACCTCTACGGGGCCCGTCGCCTACGACGTGAGGGGTACCGGCGAGACGATCGTGCTGCTCCCCAGCGGCGCCCACGACCGGCATGACTTCGACGAGCTGCGCACGCTGCTGGACCAACGCTTTCGCACCGTCTCACTCGACTGGCCCGCACACGGCGACTCACCCGCGGGCAGCGCCCCCGCCTCGGCAATGCGCTTCGCCGACGTGGCGCAGGAGCTGGTCGAGCAGCTTGCGCCGGAGGGGGCCATCGTGCTGGGCAACTCCGTCGGCGGCTTCTCCGCCGCACGGCTGGCGATCCGCCGCCCCGACCTCGTTCGCGGCCTGATCATCGTCGACGGCGGTGGCTTCGCGGGCCGCCCGCCGCACGTGCGTGCCTTCTGCGCACTGATGTCCCACCCGCGCTTCTTGCGCGCGATCTATCCGGCCTTCAGTACACGCTACATGCGCCCACGCACCGCCGCCGACCTCCGCGCCCGCGACACCGGCGTCGCCACGACGCGAAGCGACCCGGGCCTGAAGGCAGTCAGCGAGCTGTGGCGTAGCTTCGCCTCGCCGCAGCACGATCTGCGAAGCGAGGCCGTCTCGATCTCCGCCCCCACGTTGCTGATCTGGGGCAGACGCGACCCCGTGATCCCCTTGCGAATCGGCCGGCGCATCCAGCGATCCATCTCAGGCTCGCGGCTGGTCGTGCTGGACAGCGGCCACGTCCCCCACACCACCGAACCCGAGCGCTTCGCCGCCGAGCTGAGGCGCTTCGTCGAGGCCGTGTCGGCGGGACAGGCCGGCGGGCGGGCAGCGTGAGCACGCCGCAGGAGTGGCGCTCGGAGCTTCTCGGCGAGCCGCACGAGCTAGAGCTGGCGTGGGGTCGGGTGCAGTACTTCGAGCGCGGCCAAGGACCGCCCATCGTCTTCTGTCACGGGTCGCTCGCGAACGCCCCTACGACGAGTTCCCGCCGCGCCCCTTCGACGGGTTGCCCATCGCGGCGCGCGACCCCGAGGTATTGGGCACGCTGCTCGGCGCATTGAGCGACCCCGCCGTGCGGGCGAGCCTGATCGACGACTTCGAGCGCCAGGTGCTGTTCGCCTGGAGCCCCGAGGACCAGGTCTTCCCCCTCGCCAACGCGCAGCGCTACGCCGGCGATCTGCACGACGGCCGCGTGGCCCTGATCGAGGACGCCTACAGCTTCACGCCCGAGGATCGGCCCGAAGCGCTCGCCGAGACGATTGCGCGCTTTGCCGCGGGCGAGTAGCCGGGCGCGCAGCGTCCAGGCGCCTCAGCGCAGGATCGCGCAGCCGGTGGTGCCGTGGGCGATCAGGGTCTCGTCGGCCTCGACGAACACGCGGCCCTCGGCCGTGGCGGTGCGACGGCCTTTGTGCACCACACGCCCCTCCGCCAGCACGCGGCCCGTCGCCCCGCCCATCGCGCGGATGTAGCGAACCTGCACGTCGGTCGTCGTGTAGCCCACGCCCGCGGGCAGCGTCGTGTGCACGGCACAGCCCATGCACGAGTCGAGGATCGTCGCCGCGATGCCGCCGTGAACCATCCCGATCGGGTTGTACATCCACTCCGCGGGCGTCAGCGCGAACACCGCCCTGCCCTCCTGCAGCTCGACGATCTGCATGTCCAGCAGCCGCGCGATCGGCGGCGCGGGCAGCTCGCCGGAGGCAACCTTCGAGATGTAGTCGATCCCCGCGAGCTTCAGGCCCTCGGCCGCGGTCGCGGCCGGGTCCTGCCAGCTGAACGTACGCGAACGCGTCGCGGCCGCGAACTGCTGCGTTGCGCTGGGCTCGGTCTGCTGCGCTTCGCCAGACGTGCTCATGCTGCCTCCTCTGCGATCAGGGGCTCAGCGATCACGGGGTCGGCGATCGGCTCTGAGATCACCGGCCGCGCCGGGCCGTCCGCGCCCGCCGCATTTAGCGTGGGCGGCCCGATCGCGGCCAGCGCGAGGCCCGCGGCAAGGCCGCCGGCGACGACTATCAGCCAAGCCGTGTGGAAGTCCGAGGCGCTGGTTGGGTTCGTGCCGAGCACCGCGACCAGCACAGCGACGCCCAGCGCCACGCCGATCTGTCGGCCCATCGTCAGCACTGCTGCACCCGTAGCGAAGCGCTCCGGTGCCAGCGAGGAAGCGCCGGCGCCGGTCAGCGTCGGGATCATCAGCCCCACGCCGGCGCCCGTGATGATCTGACCGGGCAGATACTCCGAGAGGAACTCGGGTTGCTCGCCCGTGCGCGCGATGAACCAAGCGGAGCCGGCGGCGAACATGAGCGCACCGATCACGCCCGGCAGGCGGTAGCCGAAGCGCGCGCCCAGCCGCGCGGAGGGAATGCTGAACGCGGTCGCCATCGCCGGGCCCGGGAACAACATCAGGCCCGCGGTCACGACGCTCTCATGCCACACCCCCGTGAGGAACAACACACCCGAAAGCAGCATCGCGCCGAAGCCCGCAAAGAACAGCAGCGAGGCGCCGACGGCCAGTCCGAACGTGCGCACGCGCAGCATCGCCGGTTCGACGATCGGGGCCGCGTGGCGTTCCGAGCGCCACCAGATCGCGGGTAGCAACAGGGCCGTTACGAGCAGCAGCGCGATCACTTCAGCCGAGCCCCAGCCCCATTCCTGGCTCTTGACGATCGCCACGACCAGCGCGCCCACCGCGACGATCAGCGCGAACGCGCCGGCCAAGTCCGGGCGTAGTGCGCCCCGCTCACGACGCTCCATCAGCGTGCGCAGACCAAAGCCAAGTCCCAACAGGCCCACGGGCACGTTCACCAGGAACACCAGGCGCCAGTCCGCTTGTACGAGTAGGCCACCTAGCGGCGGTCCCGAGGCAGCGGCGATGCCACCCGTCGCGGCCCACACGCCGATCGCCACGTGACGCTCGTGGGGCCCGAACTCCGGCAGCATCAACCCCAGTGAGGTCGGCAGCATCAGTGCGCCGCCGATCGCCTGCACGATGCGTGCGCCAATCAGGAAGCCGACCGAGGGCGACAGCGCGCAGGCGGCGCTCGAAGCCACGAAGATCGCGAGCCCCAGTAGGAACGCGCGCTTGCGCCCGAACGCGTCTGCCCAGCGTCCCGCGGGCACCAGCAGCGCCGCGAACACGATCGCGTAGCCGCTCAGGATCCACGACAGCGAGCCGAGCGAAGCGCCGCCGAAGTGCTTACCGATCGCGGGGAAGGCGATGTTGACGATGAACAGGTCGAGACTCGACATGAACACGCCCACGCACACGATCAAGGAGACGATCCACTTGCGTTGCATGATGAAACGCACCCTACCACAAGGGTTGCGTGATGCAACTCTTAGCCGCTATCCTCTCGACAGACGCCGGAGGAGACAGGGGTAGAAGCAGATGCTTGGAAGCGAGTACAAAGATCAGAACTGCAGCATCGCGGGCGCGCTTGAGGTCGTGGGCGAGCGCTGGTCGCTGTTGATCGTCCGCAACGTGTTCCTGGGCCTGCGCCGCTTCGATGAGATCCAGGCGAACCTCGGCATCGCCCGCAACGTGCTGCAAGCGCGCCTGCAGAAGCTGATCGACCAGGGCGTGGTCGAGCGGCGCCTCTACCAGGAGCGCCCGGAGCGCTACGAATACCGGCTGACCGAGAAGGGCTTGGACCTGTGGCCGATCGTGGTCTCGCTGATGCAGTGGGGCGACCGCCACGCCACGCCCGAGGGCGGCCCCGCGGTGCTGCTCGAACACCGCGGCTGCGGCGGGCGCGTCGACGAGCATCGGATCTGCGAGCGCTGCGGGTCGCGGATCGGAGCGCGCGAGTCCACGGCGCGCCCCGGCCCCGGCGCCTCGCCGAGGCACCCGCTCGCGCTGCGCGAGGAGCGCGCAGCCGCCGCGTGAGTGCCGGGCGCTCGCGGAGGACGGCTCGAGCTTCAGGTCGCGTCGGCCAGCCGCGCGACCAGCTCGGCGCCTTCGCGCGCCATACGCGAGCGCGCCACCACCAGGTCGAAGCCCGCCGCACGCGCCCGCGCGCCGGTGTCGGCGTCGACGTGCGAGTAGAACGCAAGCGTCTTGACCGCGCCCAGCAGGTCGCCCGCGAGCAGCGATTCGTAGACGGCGACGCCGTCGAGCTGCGCGTCCGTCAGGTCCACGACCAGCACCTGCGCCCGCGCCTGGCCCGGCGCCGAGAGACGCTCGCGCAGGCGCGGCGCGTCGCCGATCAACTCCAGCTCGTGCCCCGCCGCCGTCAAGGAGCCCTGCACCTGCGAGCCGAACAGCAGGTCCGGCACGAGCGCCAGGACGCGGGCCATCGACTACTGCGCTCGTAGGCGGCGGAACTCCTCGCGGGCCGACTGCGGCCGACCCCAGCCTTGGGTCACCTCCGCGCGCCCGCTACGCGTCTCGCGGACGACGATCTCCCCCGCGATGCCGGCGTCGTCAAGCAGCGCCAGCGCGCCGTGCACGGTCTGCGCCGAGGCCGCGTGGCCGAAGCGGTGGGCGATCAGCAGGCGCCAATGCCAGTCGTGCTTGGAGTAGGGGCGCGCGTTGCAGGTCGTCAGGTACAGCGCCGCTTCGACATAGCGCGCCTCGTCCACGATTCGCATGTCCAGCTCGAGGTCGGTCCAGTCGTCCGGCAGCGAGTCCACGATCGCCTGGAAGGTGTCGGCCAAGCCCATTGCCCGCAAGCCTAGCGTGGCTATGCTCGAAGAAGTGGCCGTGACCGACACAGACGCGACCCGCCCCCACCCGACGCAGTCCGAGCACGAGGCGCTGCGCGCGGGCTGCGGGCTGGTGGACCGCTCTGAGCGCGGCAAGCTCGCGCTGGGTGGCGCGGGCGCGGTCGAGTTCCTGAACGGTCAGGTGACCAACGAGCTGGAGGGCATCGCCCCCGGCGAAGGCCGCTACGCCGCTTTCCTCACGCACAAGGGCAAGATGCTCGGCGACCTGCGGATCCTCGCGGTGCCGGGCGAGCTGCTGCTCGACACCGAGCGCGTGGCGCTGCAGGAGCTGTTCGACATGATCCGCCGCTACAAGATCGGCTTCGCGGTCGAGCTGAACAAGCGCACGCTGGAGCGCGGGCTGCTGTCGCTGCTGGGCCCGGAGTCCGCGCGCGTCGCGAGCGCCGAGGAGCTGCCCGCCGCCGAGCACGCGAACGCGCCCGTCGAAATCGAGGGCGTGGCCGCGCTGACGATCCGCACCGACGCGGGCATCGACCTGCTGTGTAAGGCCGCGGACACCGAGCCGCTGCGCGAGGCGCTGCTGGCGCGGGGGGCGCAGCCAGTGTCCGAACAGGCGGCGGAGTGCCTGCGCGTGGAACGCGGCCGCCCGCGCTATGGCATCGACATCGACGACTCGACGATCCCCCAGGAGGCTGGGCTGAACGAGCGCGCGGTCAGCTTTACCAAGGGCTGTTACGTCGGCCAGGAGACCGTGGCGCGCCTCCACTACAAGGGCAAGCCCAACCGCCACTTGCGCGGCCTGCGTCTGTCGGCGCCGGCGGACCGGGGGCAGGAGCTGCGCCTGGGCGAGCGCACCGTGGGCCACGTCGGCAGCGTCGCGCTCTCGCCGACGCTCGGACCAATCGCATTGGCACTCGTGCGTCGCGAGGCCAAGCCAGGCGCCACGGTCGAGGTTGGCGAGCACGGCGTGAGCGCCGAGGTCGTCGAGCTACCGTTCGCCCCTGCCGGCTAGGAGGCCTGCGCTGGCGGCGGCCCCTCGCCCGGCCGCCGATCCTGCAGGTGCTTGCGAATCGCGGCCTCATGGGCCTTGACCGCGGCGGCGCTGGGCGGCGCGTCGAACGTGCTGATCACATTCGGTCCGTCGAACTTGACCGGCGTCGGCTTCGGCTGGCCCTCGGGCCGGCGGAACGGGTCCGCTTCAGTCATCGCCCTCTTCCGGCGGGATCCCAGACTCCTCCGTGTAGGCCTGCCACTGTTCGCCCAGTAGGTCCAACAGCTGGCTGGCCAAGAGCGGCGAGAACGAGACCCGTGAGACCACCATCCCCTGCTGCCCCTGCGGACCGATCCGCAGGAAGTCCAGCGTGAACTCGTGTGGCGTCCGTGCGATCGAGGCGGCGTTGGCCCACTTGCCCGCGAACTCCTCGGGCGGCATCACGATGTTCGGGCCCGGCTGATCGGGCTGCTCGGACTCCTCTGAAGGCTCCGGCTGCGACATGCAACTGAGCGTAGCGCGATGGAGGCATTGTGATGCAAATCGCAGATGGAATTATTGATTATCAATATATATTTTCGCTGATGCAATCAAATTTCCCGCCTCTACAGACGGCTCGCGACGGCCTCACGCGCGACATGTACGCGCTCGCCAGCTACCTCATGCGCAGCGCGAACGTCGGCACGTTCCAGAAGATCGGCGAGCTCGACGTTTCCTTCACGCAGCTGAAGACGCTCTGCGCGCTGGAGGCCGAGGGCGAGGAACGCTCCGTCAAGGCGCTCGCGGAGTCGCTGAGCGTGTCCGTGCCCGCGATGAGCCGCGCCGTCGACGGCCTGTTCGAGCGCGGCCTCGTGCGCCGTGAGGAGGACCCCGCCGACCGGCGCATGAAGCGCGTCGCGCTGACCGAGGCCGGGCACAAGCTACCCCAGGCGCTCAACGAAGCGCGTCTGTCCGCCCTGCAAGAGCTGATGGACTCGCTCCAGGACCAGGAGGCCGACGCGCTCGGGCATGCGCTGCAGCTGATCCTCGCTCGCCGCGGGGAGATTGCCGCATACCGACCCACCCAGGAGACGGCCGCCCACGCCCCGCGCGCCGCCGCGCCTGCGCCTGCCCTCAGCGCGCGATCGTGAAGCTCAGCGTGCCCGTCCGCGAGCGCTTGCCCGCGACGGTCGCGACCACCAGCAGCTTGTAGCTGCCCGGCTTCAGCTTCTTGCGTCTGGAGATCAGCCCCTGGAAGCGCACCTTGTTCGCGCCCGCGTGCGCCGCGAGGGGCGGCAGCGCGCCTGCAATCACAGTGCGTTTGCAGCGACGCTTGCGCTTGTTCTTGCGCGTCTGCACCACGCAGCGTTTGCCGACCTTGCGACCTGGGGCCGCTTTCGTGAACGTGAACGTCACCTGCGCCGCCTGATCGAGCCTGAACGAGAACGTCGTACCGACCGGGAGCTTCTTCTTGCCTTTGGCGTGGGTCGAGCTGAGCTGCGCGAGCTGATTGCCCTCGCGCCAAGTCTTGTTCGTCTGGCCCAGGCTCGACAGCGTGGGCGCCGCCGGCGATTGCGGATGCGAGGACAGGATCAACGGCGGGCACGAGGGCACCGGGTAGGCGTACTCCGCCGCGCCGATGTCCACGATCGCCGCCGGGCTGGCGGAGCAGAGGATCGGCCCGAGCACGCGGGGGCCGCCGAAGGCGTCCGTGCCGACACCCGCCGGGATCAGGGCATTCGAGCCGCGCTCCAGCGTCGGGCTCGCCGCGCTCTCGCGCACGTCCGCGCTGCCGGGACCCGGCCCCAGCAGCAGGGGGTCGGCGCAGATGTTGCTCGCGCCCGCGAACGGCGCCGCGCCCGAGCAGAGGTCGCTGTAGGTCGCGCTCACGCCCGCGAGGCTCTGGAAGCCGCCCAGCTCGGGGCCGCCGCTGTCGCCCGAGACGATCGAGTTTGTCAGCGCGAGCACGTCGTGCGGTCCGCCGCTGATCCCCGCGACCGGCCCACTCGCTCCGGAGACCACGTTGCCCGCGACGGTCGAGTCGTTCAGCTGCAGCGTCGCGTAGGCCACAGGGCAGACGAAGCCCACGTAGATGCCCGCGCCGTTCGCGCTGGGGCCGCTCTGCAGCGTGTTGCCCGCGACGATCGCGTCCGTTAGCGACGAGACGACGTTGGGGGCCGTGGGCGGCGTTTCGGTCGGATCGCCGCACTCTGCCACCGACAGGCCCGCCCCCCAGCCGAAGACTTTTTTCGGTTCGGCGTTTTCTTTCGCGTTCGGCGACTGCAGCGTGTTGTTCGTGAAGCGGTCGCCCGTGCTCTGCAGCGCGATGTGAGTGGTCGACTCGCCGCCGCCCCACGCCGAGACCGGCGCCGCTTTGAAGCTCACGCTGTTGCCGTCGAACGTGTTGTCCCGCTGTTCCGCCCCGATCGGTTCCGTCGCCTCGCCAATGAGCGAGAGCCCGCCACCGAGATAACCGCGCACGTTCGTGCTCATGCCGCTCGGGTCGGAGACGCTGTTGTGACTGAACGTGTTGCCGATCAGTGTGATCGCAACTCCGGGTGCCTCCGCGGCGAGCGCGGCTCCGCCGCCCTCGTTGTCCGACGTGTTGCCGGCAAACAGCGAGTTCGAGAGGCTGATCGGCCCTTCGATCGTGTTCACATCCAGACCCCCACCAAACGCGTCAGCGCCCGTGACCGAGTTGCCGGTGAACGTGTCGCCGCTCAGGTTCGCGCTCGTCGCGAAGATCGCGAGCGCACCGCCGTCCCGGGTGGCACTGTCGCCGCTGAACGTCGAATCGGTCACCGTGACGGCTGCGACCCCCGCGTTGATGCGCGCGCCGCCGCCTTCGCCGCCGCTCGCGACGTCGTTTACGAACGTGTCATGCGTCAGCGTGACCGTCGGTTCGCCGGAGGAGATGTTCAGGCTCAGCGCGCCGCCGCTGTTCCCCGCCGTGCTGTGCGCGTTCTCGAAGATCAGACCTTCGATCGTGGGCGAGCCCCCGTTGCCATCGAGCTGCACGGTGTTGCTGCCGCCGTCGAAGCCCGCGCCCGGCGTGCCCGCCAGCGTCATCTGTACCGATGGCAGGTGGTAGGGAAAGCCGCTTTTGCAGAGTTCGTTCAGCGTGATCCGATCGCCGGCTTTCGCCCCGCTCAGCGCGCTCTGCAGGCCGGCGCAGTTGACGGTCGTTTCCGCCGCACCCGCCGACGAGGCGAACGCACCCAGCGCGAGCAACGCCGCGACCAACACCCCCGATTTCCTGGCCATCTTCGGCAAGGTACAGCAAGCCTCGGGCGCCAATCGACCGAACGTCCAGGCGCACCAGGGCCAAGGCCGAGCACCCGGGCCCGCAGCGGTCCCACCCGCTCAACGCCGGCCGGGTAGGATGGCGGGCGCACCTGTTACCCCTACACGCGAGGTTTCAAAGCACGTGGTACTCGACCTGCAACAAGTTTCAGACGTCAGCACCGAGCCCGGCGAGCTGCCGAAGACGATGGCCGCCTGGGTGATCCGCGAGGAGCGCCAGGGCGAACCGAAGGACGCCTTCCAGGTCGAGGAGATCGAGGTGCCCGAGCCCGGCGCCTTCGAGGTGATCGTGCGCGTGATGGCCGCGGGCGTCAACTACAACAACGTCTGGGCCGCGCTGGGCAAGCCGGTGTCGGTCATGAAGTACGGCGACCACCCCGAGTTCGGCCACCACATCGGCGGCTCCGACGCCTCCGGCGTGGTCTGGAAGGTCGGCGCGGGCGTAACTCGCTGGAAGCCGGGCGACGAGGTCGTCGTGCACTGCAACCAGGCCTCCTACGAGGACCCCGAGGTGCACGGCCTGGACCCGATGGCCGCGCCCTCGCAGAAGAT
This sequence comes from uncultured Solirubrobacteraceae bacterium, assembly GCA_963697725.1. Classification (GTDB taxonomy): domain Bacteria; phylum Actinomycetota; class Thermoleophilia; order Solirubrobacterales; family Solirubrobacteraceae; genus Palsa-744. Next base: position 1,061,590 of record OY969096.1, on the reverse strand, counting down.
CTGGGGCTATGAGACCACCTGGGGCTCCTTTGCCCAGTTCACCAAGGTCCAAGCGCAGCAGCTGCTGCCCAAGCCCCACGCGCTGACCTGGGAGGAGGCCGCCTCCTACGGCCTGGTCTACTTCACCGCCTACCGCATGCTGATCACGCGCTGCAAGATCCAGGCGGGCGCGAACGTGCTGATCTGGGGCGCCGCGGGCGGCCTGGGCGTGTTCGCCACCCAGCTTTGTGCAGCCGCGGGAGCCCACTGCGTCGGCGTAGTCTCCTCGGCTGAGAAGGGCGAGCTCGTCAAGCGCCTGGGCGCCGTGGACTACATCGACCGCGCGGAGTTCAAGGGCATGATGCGTACCGGCAAGGAGACCCCCGAGGAGGACAAGGCACGCTTCGGCGTCTCACGCGAATTCGCCAAGCGCGTTAAGCAGATCCTCGGCGACGCGCCCGACATCGTCTTCGAGCACGTCGGCCAGGCCACCTTCCCCACCTCGGTGTTCACCGTCAAGCCGTTCGGCAAGGTCGTGATCTGCGCGGGCACCACCGGCTTCAACCTCGACTTCGACGTGCGCTACCTGTGGATGAAGCAGAAGGAGATTCTGGGCTCGCACTTCGCCAACGCGTACGAGTGCATGAAGGCCAACGAGCTGATCGAGTCAGGGCAGATCCGCCCCGTGCTGTGGCGCACACTGGGCTTCGATGGCGTCGCCGAAGCGCACCAGCTGATGCTCGAAAACAAGCACCTCGGCAAGATCTCGATCCTCGTCGGCGCTGAGCGCGAGGGCGAGGGCAAGACCGCCGAGGGGCCCGGTGCGATCCACGCGGAGGTGGGCGCCTAGTGGCCGGCACCGTGATCGTCCCGTGGTACGCCACGGGCTTCCGGGGTGAGGACTTCGAGCGGGAGCTAGAGCCCGTCGCCGCAGCCGCCCTGCGCTATGGCGCGACCTCCTACGCGATCTACCGCGCCCAGGACGACCGCTACAAGTTCCAGCAGCTCGCGGCCTTCGAGGACAAACTGCAGTGGGAACGTTATTGGTCGGGACCGGAGATGACGCACTTCCGCGTGACCCACTCCGGCTGGTACCAGGTGCCCGTGCTCTACGGCTGGTGGGACAAGACCGCCGCCGGCGAGATCCACACCGACGCGCACGGCGCGCCCAACGGCAACGGCCGCGCCAACGGCGTGCCGCACGGCGCGGTCGAGGGCGAGTCGATCTAAAAGGGTCCATGCCGTCAAAGACGGCGATGGACCAAGCGGGCCTAGGACACAGGGAGCGTGAGGTGCTCTACACGCGAGCGACCGAGGACAACGGCCCGCGCCGCGTCCATCGTCGTCACCCCTGCTCGAGCGGGGCCATGGTGAGTCCAGCTCCCTTTAGCTGCTCCCAGTAGTGCTCGGCAGGCTCCTGCATGCCGGTGTAGACGATCGCCTGACCGGAGCTATGGATCACGTTGGCAATCTCGTGCCCGCGGTCGAGGCTAATACCGGGGATGAAGCGCGCGAGCGTGCGCGCCACGTGCTCGAAGGTGTTGTGATTGTCGTTGCGCACGATCACCCGCCAGGACCCGCCGAGGCCGCTCCCTGGCCCGCCGACGCGCGGCAGCTCGATCGTCTCGCTCACGGCCCAGAGGATAAAGGGCGCGGCGCAACCGTACAATTGGCGCTATGAGCGGCGATAACTCTCCACGCCTGCCCGAGCGCGACCGGCCCTGGATGATGCGCACCTACGCCGGGCACTCCACGGCCAAGGCATCCAACGAGCTGTATCGGCGCAACCTAGCCAAGGGCCAGACGGGCCTGTCGGTGGCGTTCGACCTGCCCACGCAGACCGGCTATGACCCCGACGACGAGCTCGCGCGGGGTGAGGTCGGCAAGGTCGGCGTGCCGGTCTCCCACCGCGGCGACATGGCCGCGCTGATGGACGGGATCCCGCTGGATGAGATGAACACCTCGATGACGATCAACGCGACCGCGGCGTGGCTGCTGGCGCTGTACATCGTCGCCGCCGAGGAGCAAGGTGTGGCCCAGGAGAAGCTCCAAGGCACGACCCAGAACGACATCATCAAGGAGTTCCTGGCGCGCGGCACCTACGCCTTCCCGCCCGCCGCCTCGATGCGCCTGATCGCGGACATGATCGCCTACACGGTCGAGCACGTCCCAAAGTGGAACCCGATCAACATCTGCTCCTACCACTTGCAGGAGGCAGGCGCGACGCCGGTGCAGGAGATCGCCTACGCGATGAGCAACGCGATCGCGGTGCTGGACGCAGCGCGCGAGCGGGTGGAGGCCGCCCACGACGGCGACGAGCAGGCCACGCGCGCGCTGATGGAACAGGTCTTTGGACGCATCTCCTTCTTTGTCAACGCCGGCGTGCGCTTCGTGGAGGAGCACGCGAAGCTGCGAGCGATGTCGATCCTGTGGGAGCGGCTCGGGCGCGAGCGCTACGGCGTACAGGATCGCCGCCACCTGCGCTTCCGCTATGGCGTGCAGGTCAACTCGCTGGGGCTGACCGAGGCCCAGCCGGAGAACAACGTGCAGCGAATCGTGCTTGAGGCGCTGGCCGTCACGCTCGGGCGCGACGCTCGCGCACGCGCGATCCAGCTACCGGCGTGGAACGAGGCGCTTGGCCTGCCGCGCCCCTGGGATCAGCAGTGGTCGCTGCGTATCCAGCAGGTGCTCGCGTATGAGACGGACATCCTCGAGTACCCAGATATCTTCGAGGGCTCGATCGTGATGGAGGGGCTGGTCGCGGAGCTATTGGGCGGAGCCGAGGCCGAGATGGCGGTGGTCGCCGAGCACGGTGGCGCGGTCGAGGCGGTCGCCTACATGAAGGGCGCGCTCGTGGAGTCTCATCGCGAGCGCATCCGCCGGATCGAGGCGGGCGAGCAGATCGTCGTGGGCCAGAACCGCTACGCCGAGTCCGAGGAGTCGCCGCTGACCGCCGACGCCGAGGGCGGCATCCTCGTCGTGGACCCGGCCGTCGAAGCCGAACAGATCGAGGAGGTGCGCGCCTGGCGAGGGGCTCGCGACCAGGCCGCGGTTGACGCCGCGCTGAGCGAGCTTGCTGCCGTGGCCGCAGCGCCCGAGCAGGGCGAGAACCTGATGCTCGCCACGATCGCCGCCGCCCGCGGGGGCGCGACGACCGGCGAGTGGGCGCGCACACTGCGCGAGGTATTCGGCAGCTATCGCGCGCCCACCGGCGTCGGCGAGGCGGCCGCGGCCCCAGCGGACGACGACCTGGCCGAGCTGCGCGAGCAGGTCGGCGCGCTGCAGGAGAAGCTCGGCCGCCGCCCCAAGATCCTCGTCGGCAAGCCAGGCCTGGATGGGCACTCCAACGGCGCCGAGCAGATCGCGGTGCGCGCGCGCGACTCGGGCATGGACGTGGTCTACGAAGGAATCCGCCTGACCCCCGCGCAGATCGCGGCCTCCGCGCTGCAGGAGGGCGTGCACGTGATCGGGCTCTCGATCCTCTCGGGCTCGCACCGCGAGCTGATCCCCGCCGTGATCGACGCGTTGCACGAAGCCGGCGTCACCGCGCCGGTCGTCGTCGGCGGGATCATCCCCGAGCAGGATGTGGAGGGGCTGCGCCGCGCCGGCGTAGCCGCGGTCTACACGCCCAAAGACTTCGACATCACGCGCATCATGCGCGACATCGTGGAGCTGGTCAGCGCCGAGGACGCGGGCGCAAACGGCGTGCCTGCAGACGGCCCCGTGGCGGTGGCCGGTAACGGCGCCTCCGCCAGCGGCGCGGCGTGAGCGGGGCGCCAGGGCCGCAGGACGGGGTGGGCGCCGAGCTGGGCGCACGGCTGCGCGCACGTGACCTCAGTGCCGCTCCTGCCACGCTGAACCTGCTGGAGAGCACGGCCCCGGCTGACCGCGAGCAGGCGTCCGCGCTGCTGCGTGAGGTCTCTCCCGCGGCCCTGGGCGGCGAGGCGCCTGGCCACGTAATCGGCATCACGGGGCCGCCCGGTGCCGGCAAGTCCACGCTGCTTTCGGCGCTGCTGAAAGCCTGGCGCGAGGACGGGTGCACGGTCGCGATGCTGGCGGTCGATCCCAGCTCGCGCCGCTCGGGCGGCTCGCTGCTAGGCGACCGTGCGCGCGTGGAGTTCGACCCCGCCGATCGTGAGGTTTTCATCCGCTCGACCTCCGCCGGTGAGCGGCTCGGTGGCCTGGCCTGGGCCACGCGCGCCGCGGCGCACGCGCTCGCCGCGGCGTTCGACGTAGTTGTGATCGAGACCGTGGGCGTCGGCCAGGCCGAGACCGAGGTCGCCGACGTAGCCGACACCGTCGCCGTGGTGGTGCAACCCGGCTCCGGCGACGTGCTGCAGTTCCTGAAGTCGGGGATCATGGAGATTCCCGACGTGCTCGTCGTCACCAAGGCCGACCTCGGCCAGATCGCGCTGCGCACGCGTCGTGACGTCAGCGCGGCGCTGCGCTCGCTGGGCTCGAACGACACGCGCGTCGTGGCCGTCTCCTCGCTGTCGCCGCCTGAGGGCATCGAGCAACTGACCGCAGCGCTCGACGAGCACCGTGGACGCGCCTCGGTCGCGGAGCGACGCCTGCGCGCGCGCCGTGCGAACGCGTTGGCCGACTACACACACGAGCATGGCGAGCGCGGACTGCGCGCGCTGGGCGGGCGCCGCGCCGCGGAGCGGCTGCTCGAGCAGCAGGAGCCCACGCTCGACAGCGCCGCGCTGGTGGCCGCGCTAGAGCGAGCCGCGGCCGAAGTGGAGAGCTCGGCATGAGCTGGGCGCGGCAGCTACTGCTGGTCCTACTCGCCTTCATCCTCGCCAGCGCCCTCGCCGGCGCCCTCGGCGCGGTCAACCTCGGTACCGCGCTGTCATTCGGACAGATCGCGGTCGCGCTCACGGTCGTGTACTTGATGCTGCGCCGCTGACATATGCTGGCGAGCATGGGAACGGGGTGCTTTGTCTCGACGGGTCGCTCGCTGGAGACGGCTATCGAGCGGGTGAAGCTGGCGGAGTCGCTGGGCTACGAGGCCGCCTATGTGACCCACATCGCGGGGCGAGAGTCGCTGACCGTCGTGACCGCCTACGCGCTCGCGACCAGCAGCATCCGCGTGGGCCCCGGCGTGGTCCCGATCTACACCCGCACGCCTGCGACGATGGCGCAGACCGCGGCGACGATCGACGAGCTGTCGGGCGGGCGCCTGAACCTCGGGATGGGCGTCTCGCACCGCCCTGTGGTCGAGGGCTGGCACGGGCAGAGGATCGACAAGCCGGTCGCGGAGATGCGCGAGTACTCCTCGATCGTCCGCGGGATCCTGCGTGGCGAGAGCTACGACAGCGGCGAGAAGTGGCAGACGGGCTTCCAGCTCGCGGGCATCGAGCCCCGCCCGCAGCTGCCGATCTACGTCGCGGCTCTCTCCCCCGCGATGCTACGGCTCGCGGGCGAGATCGGCGATGGCGTGCTGCTGTGGCTGTGCTGCCCGCAGTACATCCAGGACGTCGTGATCCCCGAAGTGCGCACGGGCCGCGAACGCGCGGGCAAGACGCTTGAGGGCTTCGACGTCGTTCCTGCGGTGCCGACGGCGCTGACCGACGAGCGCGACGCGGCCTACGCGGCGATGCGCATGGAACTAATCCCCTACTTCGGACTGCCCTTCTACCGCGCGATGATCGAGCGCTCAGGCTTCGGGGCCGACATCGAGCGCTACGACGCGGCGGCCGGGGAGCTGGTTGCGATGCAGGCCGCGATCTCCGACGAGTTCCTTGCGCAACTGACCGCCGTCGGCTCGGAGTCCGATGTGCGCGGCGGCCTTGAGCGCTACCGCGCCGCGGGCGCCACGACGCCCTGTGTGGGCCCGATCTCGAAGACCGACTTCGAGGTTACGCTGCGCACGGCGATCGCGTCCTAACGCGACGGTCGCAAGAGCCAGACCGCTAGGAGCAATCGGCGCCTGAGGCGCCGCCGCGCCCGTAGGCTGTCTTCGATGCTCGTCCTCCTCGGCTTCGCCGTGCTCGCAGGCGCGGGCACCGCCCTATCACCCTGCGTGCTGCCAGTGCTGCCCGCGCTGCTTTCGGCTGGGGGCGTCGGTGGCCGCAGGCGACCGCTGGGCATCGTGCTGGGCCTGTCGATCACCTTCACGGTCACGATCGTCGGCGTCGCCAAGGTGGTCGACGGCGTTGGTCTCGGCAGCGACCCGCTCAGAGACGTAGCGATCGTGGTGCTGCTCGTGTTCGGCGCAGCGCTGCTGGTACCGAGGCTGGCGGATCGGATCGAGGCGCCGCTGTCGCGCCTGGCGCGCTTCGGCCCGCGCTCCCGCGGCGAGGGCTTCTGGTCAGGCATGCTCGTGGGCGCCGCGCTCGGCTTCGTCTACACGCCCTGCGCGAGCCCGATCCTCGCGGCGGTCATCTCGGTCAGCGCCGCCAGCGGCAAAACCGTCGTGATCGCGCTCTCCTACGCGCTCGGCTCGGCGCTCGTGCTGCTCGCGCTGACGCTTGGCGGACGCCGGGTGTTCGAACGGGTGCGCAAAGCCGGGCGCGGGCCCGCACTGCAACGGGCGCTCGGCGCGATCATGGTCGTCACCGCGATCGCGATCGCCACAAACCTCGACGTCAACTTCGACCAGTTCGTCGCCCAGCACATCCCCGACGTCAACCTGACGGCCTCGCTGGAGTGCTCGGAAACCGTGACCAAGCACCTACATGAAATCTCGGGCCATCAGCCGAAGTTCGCCCCTGCCAACGGCTCATCCGCCTGCGGCGGCTCGGCCTCGAGCGTGAAGGCTGCACCGGCCAACGCGAGCCAGGCGACGCTCTTGGCGGCCGCGCACGGGCTGCCCAAGCTCGGGCCCGCGCCGGAATTCATGGACACCCAGGACTGGTTCAACACCCCCGGCATGCGCTCGCTGTCGCTGAGCGGCCTGCGCGGCCACGTGGTGCTGGTCGACTTCTGGACCTATACCTGCATCAACTGCATCCGCACGCTGCCCTACCTGAAGGCGTGGGATGCGAGCTATCGCCACGACGGGCTGACGATCGTCGGCGTGGAGACGCCGGAGTTCGCCTTCGAGCACGACGCCTCGAACGTGGCGAACGCGATCAAGCAGTTCGGGCTGCGCTACCCGGTCGTTCAGGACAACCAGATGGGCACCTGGAACGCCTACGGGAACGAGTACTGGCCCGCGGACTACCTGATCGATGCGCAAGGCCAGGTGCGCTACGCGACTTTCGGCGAGGGCGACTACGACAAGACCGAAACCGCGATCCGTGCGCTGCTGGCCGAAGCGGGCAGCCAAGTGGGCGGCAAGAGCCGACCGAAGGATGTGGTCCTCCCAAGCCAGCAGGCCACGCCGGAGACCTACCTCGGCACTGAGCGCGCCGAAGGTTGGCTCGACCCACCGCGAAACGGTACGCGCGACTACGGCGCGCCTCCCAGCGGCAGCCTGCCGCTGAACGAGTTCGCCTACAGCGGCACCTGGAAGATCGCGGGCCAGCCGGCGAGTGCGGTGGCCGACGCGGGCATCGACGTCGAGTTCCAGGCCAAGGACGTGTACCTGGTGCTGAGCTCCGAAGGCGGCACCCCGCGCAAGGTCCAGGTACTGCTCGACGGTCACCCGATCTCCGCGCGCGAGGCTGGTGCTGACATCCACGGTGGCACGGTCACCGTGCGTGGCCAACGGCTGTACACGCTGGTCTCACTCCCGCGCGACGAGCGTCACCGACTGAGCCTGCGCTTCGCGCCGGGCGTGACGGGCTACGCGTTTACGTTCGGCTAGCGCGCCGGGATACAGCGCCCCCCTCGCGCAGCCTTCGGGGCGACAACCCCCGTCCAGCGAGCTTCGATCGCGCCTGCCCAAAGAGTAGTGTGCGGCGCTCCAGCATCCGCAAACCTGTAGTGCCTCGGCACCCGAGGGGGGCTTCGGGCACAAGGAGGTATACGCATGACTCGTCTCAACGTCGGCGAAGCCGGTTCGCCGGGGTCACGGCGCCGGGTCTCGGCACAGACCAAGCGCCTCGCCGCCATACTTCTCGCGGCCGTCGGCCTCCTGTGCGCCGCGGCCACGAACGCCAGCGCGGGCACGGTAACACTGCCAGGCGGCCCGCTCACGGTCTCGGTCGGCTCGCTCGGACAGTGCCAGTCCAGCTACCCGAACGTCGGCACCAACTTCTTTCCCCCATCCGGCACTGAAGGGGACTGTGGCTTCTTCCTCGCATTCCCGTCGGGCAGCGTCGGGCAGCCGGAAAAGCTGAAAGGTCAGGTCTATGGCTTCCCTGGCGCCGCCGGTCCTGGAATCGGGGGTGGCACCGAGTACACCGAAGATGGTCAGGGACCGATAACCGGCAGCGGGACCAGCGCGGACCCCTACGCCGAGGAAACCAAATACAAGGTCGAGTTCGAAGACAGGGAATTCGCCCTGATCACCGACCGCACGACCTACGTCAACGGTGAAGCTCAGTTCACTACGACCTACACCGTTGAAAACATCGCGACCAAAGAGGGCGTGACCGAAGCGCCCCCGGAACTGTTCTTCCACGCGATCGTCGCGGGCGACCTATTCGTCTCCAACGACGACGAGGGCACCGGCGTGTTCCTGGGCGGACCGCCGAAGTTCATCGGCGGGCAGAACCCGCAGATCGGCACCCTGGGCGGGTTCGTCGAGGCGACCCCGGAATGGACGAACTTCCAGGAGGGCTACTGGAACGGGCCGTTCGTGCCGTCCGGCGCGCTCGCCGAAGACCACGGAATCTGGAACGCGGTTCGCACCGCGGCAGAAAACACGAGCGTGTTCAACGACTCGTTCGACCCGATGCTGATGGACAATGGCGCGGGCGTCAGCTGGGACGACCACCTGACCAAAGCGCTGAAACCCAAAGAAACCGCGAGCTACACGATCATCAACCGCTCGCAGGTGCCGACGACGCTCGGCGTGCAGCCGGTAACGCAGTCGCACACGGTCGGCCAGACCGCGACCGTCACGGTCACCGCGACCGACAACGTGGGCACCCCCTACAGCGGGCGTCCGCTCGTCTACACGATCGGTGGCGTGAACCCGAAAACGGGCAGCGTGACCACCAACTCGGCGGGCGTGGCGACGATCAGCTACGTGGGCACGGCCGCGGGCCTGGACACGATGCAGATGTTCCTGGACCTGAACGGCAACGGCGTGGCGGACAACGCCGAGCCGACCTCGGCCGCGCAGATCACCTGGACCCCGGCGCCGCCAACGCCGAACAGCACCTACAAAATCCAGAGCGTCAAAGCCAACTCTGACGGCACGGTCACGATCGTGTTCGTGCCTACCCAGGAAGGTACGGCGGTCGTCGAAGTGACGGTACCGACCGGGACGATCTCGCGTAATGCATCGATCGCCAAGGCGAAGAAGTGCAAGCGCAACCAGATCAAGATCCACGGCAAGTGCCGCCCGAAGACAACTGTCTCGGGCAAGGTTACCGCCAAAGGCAAAGCAGGCGTACCGCTGAAGATCACGGTCAAGCCCTCGAGCAAGGTCAAGAAGGCGCTGGCGAAGGGCAAGAAGGTTCAGCTGACAGCGAAGCTGACCTACAAGTCCGTGCTCGGCGGAGCGCCGACGGTGAAGACCTACCACTTCACGGTCAAGGCCAAGAAGAAGAAAAAGAAGGGTCACCACCACTAGTCACTTGCAGGACGGTCGGTGAACGAACGGGGCGCCCATCGGGCGCCCCGTTCTCCTTCGTGGCGCGAGAGCTAACCCGGCAGCTCCCAGCCCACGTGTACCCGTAGGAGGAGCACCGACCTGAATACGTATCGGTGCGTACTACCGCGCTAGCCCCATTGCTTCTCGTCGAGACGTTCCCCTAGGGTCGCCTGCAAAGCAGAGGCCGGACAACTACCACGATCCTGGGGGATTGCTAAATGCTTAAGCAAAGGCGCGTGCTCGCGGGCAGGCCGCGACGCACGTGCACATTGATCGCCGCCGCCGCCGCGCTTCTGGTGGCAGGCTTTGGCCCAGCAGCAAGCAATGCCGGCGCGGATACGCCGGCGCACACCGACGTGCTGTTCCTGTTCGACACCAGCAGCTCGATGACTCCCGAGCTCACTGAAGCCAAGGAAAAAGTGGCGAGCGTAATGGAAAGCGTCGGTACACACCTGCCGGACGTCGCCTTCGGCGTGGCTTTCGTCGAAGACGTGCCCGGCTATTTCTCCGGCACGTTCACCGAAACGCTGACCGAACAGCAGTACGCCGAAGCCCGCGAAAAAGCATGGGCGCTGACCCAGCCGATCACGACCGATCGAGAAAAAGTGCTCGCGGCGATCAACGCGCTGACGATCGACTACGGCGGCGATGGGCCAGAAGCCTATGGGCGTGCGCTGTGGGAGTCCGACACGAATCCCACGGTCAGTTGGCGCCCGGGCGCGCGGCATGAGATCGTGCTGATCGCGGACAACGTCCCCCACGATCCCAACCTCAACGAAGGATTGCCCGAAAGCGCGTGGGCGCAGAACCCGTTCGACACCTTCGAAGAACCCGCGGGCAAGTTCGGCATTGCCGGCAGCACCTGGACGCCGGGCACGAATCTCGCGATCCGCAACGTCGCGAGCGAGCTCGGCTCCGATGGCAAGCCGCTCCAGTCGGTCGAGTTCTTTGGCGGCCAGAACTACCTCCCCTACTGGGAATACTGGGCCGCTTTGTCCGGCGGACAGGCGCTCGACGGAGCCAGCGGCGAACTCGCGACGACGCTTACGAACATCATTGAAACCGGCGCGACCAAAGCGCTGAGCGGTTGCCCCGCGGGCCAAGTCCGCGTCGGTGAAGAAGCCTGCATTGTGCCGCCGAAACCGACCAGTCACCCGACGGTCAGCCAGGTGATCTGCAACCTGGTGATCGCCACCGCGTCGGACACCTGCACCGCGACGGTCGGCGACGCCGCGCCCTCGGGCTCGACGAACCCGACCGGCACAGTGACGTTTGCGAGCTCGAACGGAGGCGTCTTCAGCAGCGGCAACACCTGCAACCTCGTCCCGACACCATTGTCGGGCAACGTCTCGAGCTGCTCGGTGCAGTTCCTCCCGCCCGCGAAACCGAGCACGCTCCCGGCGATCACCGCCACCTACTCAGGGGACGCAACGCACAATTCGAGCGTCGGGCAGACGCACTATGGCGCGGCGAGCGAACTCGCCAAAGACATCGACCTCTCCGAAGCGGGCACGATCAAGCCCAACGGCGAAATCGAAATCCCGATCGACTGCGGCTTCGTCTGTGAAGCCCTGGGCGAATTGTTCAACGAACCCGACCTCGGGAACATCGCGTCGGTCGCCTCGCTCGGCGGTGGCGAAGCGATCGCTGAAAGCGCCGCGAGCAAGGGCAAGCACAAGAAAAAGAAAAAGAAGAAGCCTGTGCTACTCGGCAAAGGCAAGGTCAAGCTGAAGAAGCCGGGCAAGGGCAAGCTGATCCTGAAGCCCACGGCCAAGGGCAAGGGTGCACTCGCGCACCTCAAGTCCAAGTCCGTGCACCTGACGCTCAAATTCACGATCCACACGCCGAACGGCACGCTCGTGACGAGCAAGAAGCAGCACGTCACGCTGCGCCCGAAGGCGAAGAAGAAGGCGCACAAGAAGAAGCACTGAGGCATCCAAACCCGCGTCAGCGGACACCCCCTAGAAATCCCCTGTGGCGCCCACGGTGAGCGCCACAGGGGAGTAGTCCTACAATCATCGCCATGGAGGGCTCGACCCCAGAGACCGGCGCTCGTAGCTGGTTGCGCTGCTACCGCTGCTGGTCACAAGATCTGGAGGTCCAGGTCCACTACGAGGGCATTCACAAGATCGACCCCGACACGGGCGAGCGCGCGGAAGTGATCGACGAGCTGCAGGAGGCCGTGGTGCAGTGCCTTGACTGCATGCACGACCAGCCGCACCTTGGATTTAACAACAGCCGCGTCGAGCCGATCGAGGACCGCTGGGAACGGATGATCGCCGGCACGCCCTGGGTCGCCTCGTGCACCGTCACCGTCGACGCCGACGAGGTCGAGAGCTGCTCGGGCCCCGAGGCGGGCGACGCACTCTCCTACGCGGCCTTCGGCGACCATGGTGTGCGCGAGTTCTTCACGCACGTGCGCTTCCACAAGCACGAGGACGACTCGCGCATCATCGTGCACGTACTCGTCGAGCTGTACGCGCGCTCGTTGGAGGAGGCCACCGAGGTGCTCGAGTCCTCCGCCCGTGGCGCGCTCACGATCACCTCGCTCGCCGAGGAGTCTCGCCCGCCGGCGGCCGCCGCGGGCGACACCCACGGCCACGACTAGGGCACCGCGCCCTAGATGCGCCGTGTACGAATCAGCCCAAGCGCTCCTCGAGCGCCTGCAGCTGCACGTTCAGCGCGTCGGGTAGGCGGTCGAACTGTTCGAGGTAAGCCTTGAACTGCGCCAGCTGCGACTTCCACTCCGCGACGTCAACACGCAACAGCTCGGCCATGTCAGCGTCGCTGACATCCACGCCGCGCGTGTCGATGCCATCGGGGCCGACCGGCGGAATCAGGCCGATCGGCGTCTCGGTCGCCGCACCGTGACCGGCGCAGCGCGCGAACACCCATGAGAGCACGCGTGAATTCTCGCCGAAGCCCGGCCACAAGAAGCGCCCGCCCTGGTCCTTGCGGAACCAGTTGACGTAGAAGATCTTTGGCAGCTTCGCGCCGTTGTGGCGGCCCGATCTGGAGCCAGTGGGCGAAGTAGTCGGCCATGTTGTAGCCACAGAACGGAAGCATCGCGAACGGGTCGAAGCGCAGCTCGCCGACCGTGCCCGCGGCGGCGGCGGTCTTCTCCGAACTCATCACCGAGCCCAAGAACACGCCGTGCTCCCAGTCGAACGCCTCCGTCACGAGCGGAACCACGGTCGAGCGGCGACCGCCGAACAGCATTGCGTCGATCGGGACGCCCTTAGGGTCCTCCCACTCCGGCGCGATCGCCGGGTCCTGAGCGGCAGGCGTGGTGAAGCGCGCGTTCGGGTGCGCCGCGGGCGTGCCGCTCTCGGGCGTCCAGTCGTTGCTGTGCCAATCGATCAGGTGCGCGGGCGGTTGCTTGGTCAGCCCCTCCCACCACACGTCGCCGTCATCGGTCTTGGCGCAGTTAGTAAAGATCGAGTTGCGCTCGATCGTGTGGATCGCGTTCGGATTCGTTTCCTCGCCGGTGCCGGGCGCGACGCCGAAGAAACCGTACTCGGGGTTGATCGCGTACAGGCGCCCGTCCTCGCCGAACTTCATCCAGGCGATGTCATCGCCGATCGTTTCGACCCTCCAACCCTCGAGCGTGGGGATCAGCATCGCCAGGTTGGTCTTGCCGCAGGCACTCGGGAAGGCGCCGGTGACGTACTTCACCTCACCCTCGGGCGAGGTCAGCTTCAGGATCAGCATGTGCTCGGCCATCCAGCCCTCGTCGCGCGCCATCACCGAGGCGATCCGCAGCGCGAAGCACTTCTTGCCCAGCAGCGCGTTGCCGCCATAGCCCGAGCCGAACGACCAAATCTCACGTGTATCGGGGAAGTGGACGATGTACTTGTTCTCCGCGTTGCAGGGCCACGGGACGTCCTCAACGCCGTCGGTGAGCGGCATCCCCACGGAGTGCAGGCACGGCACGAACTCGCCTTCGGAACCCAGCGTGTCGAGCGCGGCCTGGCCCATCCGGGTCATGATCCGCATGCTCACCGCAACGTAGGTGGAGTCGGTCAGCTGCACGCCGACGTAGCTCTTGTCCGAGCCGTGCGGCCCCATCGAGAAGGGCACCACGTACATCGTGCGCCCGCGCATCGAGCCCGCGAACAACTCACCCAGCGTCTCACGCATCTCAGCGGGGTCGCGCCAGTTGTTAGTGGGGCCAGCTTCGTCCTCGGTCGCCGAGCAAATGTAGGTGCGGTCCTCGACGCGCGCCACGTCGCCCGGGTCTGAAAGCGCTAGGTAGGAGTTGGGGCGCTTGGCATCCGACAGCCGCTCGAACGTGCCCGCGTCGACGAGCTGCTGACAGAAGGCGTCGTACTCCTCGGCCGAGCCGTCGCACCAATGAATTTCGTCTGGTTCGGTCAAGGATGCGACCTCGCCGACCCAGGCCAGCAGACGCTCGTTGGTGGTCGGGGCGGAAGCGGTCGTGTTCATTGGTAAAGCGGCTCCTCGATCGCGGTCATGATCGGCACGCCGACTAGCTCGATGCCGAGTCGGCGCCGTCCGACGGGCCCTCAATGGCCCCGGGAACGGAAAAAACGCCCGGGCGGGCGGTCCTCAGAGGGTATCGCAGCCTGCAATGCCACGCTCATGCCCGCGCACCGCAACGAGCGCGAAAGCGACGTCTCCTACTCGACGTTCCCCTCCGCCTCGCCCGTGCCGGGATTCTTGCGCGGCACCAGCACCAGCCGCTTGAACTCCGCCACTAGCACGCCGTCCTGGTTGAGGACGCGTGTGTGCACCTTCACGGTGCCGCGATCGGGCTTGGAACGGGACTCCTTCTTCTCGAGCACCTCGGACTCGCAGAACAGCGTGTCGCCGTGGAACACGGGCGCCGGGTGCTTGAGCTCTTCGGTCGCCAGGTTCGCGATCGCCTTGCCGCTGACGTCTGAGACCGACATCCCGAGCGCCAACGAATAGACGAGCGGGCCGACCACCACGTTGCGCCCCTGCTGGGATTTGTGCGCATACACATCGTTGATGTGCAGCGGGTGGTGGTTCATCGTGATCAGGCAGAAAAGATGGTCGTCGGACTCGGTGACCGTCTTCGCCGGCCAGTGCTTGTAGACCGCGCCAACCTCGAACTCCTCCAGGTAGCGGCCATAAGGATGGGCACCGCTCGCCTCGCGTGCGGCCTGCTCGGTCTCGACGGTCTGCGTCTCGGTCATGGGGTCCTGGAGTCTCCTCGGATGGCTTGTCTTGGGCCTGGGACTCTAGTGGGCGCGGCCGAGCCGATAGCGTTCAGGCGGCGGCGATCGGACTCGCCGCAGAAACCGCAGACCCCACCCGCAGACCCAGGAGAGCCGACCTTGCGCAACCCCCGCGACTTCTTCAAGCCACTCGCCATCGACGCGCCCGAGCCCGTGCGCGAGATCCCGTTCAAGCCGTCTCGGATGATCCACTTCCTGGACTTCTCGAACGAGAAGATGGTCGCCAAGGTGCCTGACATCGCCCCGACCGTCGACATCCTGCTCGGCAACCTCGAGGACGCGGTGCCGGTCGACCGCAAGCTCGCCGCGCGCGCCGGGCTGATCAAGGTCGGCAAGGAAATGCAGCTCGGCGACACGGCGCTTTGGACACGCGTGAACGAGCTGGCCTCGCCGTGGGTGCTCGATGACCTGACCGAACTCGTCACCGAGATCGGCGACAAGCTCGAGGTCGTGATGATCCCGAAGGTCGAGGGTCCTTGGGACATCCACTACGTCGACCGCCTGCTCGCGCAGCTGGAGGCGAAGGCGAAAATCGACCGTCCGATCCTGATCCACGCTTTGCTGGAGACCGCCCAGGGGGTCGCGAACCTCGAGGAGATTGCCTGCGCGAGCCCGCGCCTTCAGGGGATGAGCTTCGGCCCCGCGGACCTCGCCGCCTCACGGCGCATGAAGACCACGCGCGTGGGTGGTGGGCACCCGGGCTACCGCACGATCGCCGACCCCGACCCCGAGAACCCTGACGCCCCGCGTGCCAGCTACCAGCAGGACCCCTGGCACTACTCGATCGCACGCATGGTCGACGCGTGCACCTCGGTCGGCGCGCTGCCGTTCTACGGCCCCTATGGCGACATCAAGGACGTCGAGGGCTGTGAGACCCAGTTCCGCGCCGCGTTCCTGCTCGGCTGCGTCGGCGCTTGGTCGCTGCACCCGGTGCAGATCGGGATCGCAAAGAAGGTGTTCTCGCCCGAACCGGACGAGGTCGCCTTCGCCAAACGGGTGATCGAGGCGATCCCCGACGGTCGCGGCGTGCACATGATCGACGGCAAGATGCAGGACGACGCCACCTGGAAGCAGTGCAAGGTAATGGTCAACCTCGCGGAAATGCTCGCCAAGAAGGACCCGGAGCTGGCCGAGGCCTACGGCTTTGCCCCGGCGCCTGCCGCCGCTTGACGTCGCCGCCCCGCGCCGCCGTATAGGCTTCCGCGCCGCATGAGGTTCTTCGAGTTCGAGGCCCGCGAGGTCGTCAAGCGGGCGGGCATCCCCGTCACCGACTACGGCTTTACGACCGATCCCGCCGAGGCGGCGCAGATCGCCGAGCGAATCGGCGGCCCGACGGTGATCAAGTCCCAGGTGCTCTCCGGCGGACGGATGAAGGCCGGCGGCGTCAAGTTCGCCGACACGCCCGCCGAAGCCGAGTCCTACGCGAAGGACATCCTCCGGCTCGAGATCGGCGGGCATATGCCGCGCGGCGTGCTCGTCGACCCGAAGGCCGAGGTCGCGCAGGAGTACTACGCGGGCGTCGTCTGGGACGGCACCGCGAAGAAGCCGCTGATGCTATTTAGCGACATGGGGGGCATCGACATCGAGCAGGTCGCCGAGGAGCACCCCGATCACGTCGGTCGCGGCCACTTCTCCACGCTCGAGCCCTTCTCGGACTTCCAGGCTAAGCAGGTCATCGCCGCAGCCGGCGTCACCGGCCGGGCGCTACAGCGCGCCACCCCCGTGCTCGCTCGCCTGGCGCGACTGTTCCTCGACAACGACATGACGCTCGCCGAGATCAACCCACTGGCGGAACTGAAGGACGGGTCGTTCGTCGCGCTCGACGCGCACATGGAGATGGAGAACGAGGGTATGCCGCGTCAAAAAGCTCTGATCGAGGCGCTGGGCATCGGCGCCGACGAGGGCACCCGCGAGGGCCACACCCCAACTCCGTTCGAGGAGGCCGTCAAGACGATCGACGCCGCCGATCACCGTGGCGTCATCCAGGGCAAGGACACCGGCTTTAACGGCAACATCGGTCTGGTGATCGGAGCGGGCGGCGGCTCACTGACGCTGACCGACGCGGTGCGCCAGCAGGGCGGCAAGCCCGCGAACTACTCCGAGATCGGCGGCAATCCTTCGGTCGCGAAGGCCTGTGGCCTGGCCAAGCAGGTGCTCCAGAAAGACGGCGTCGAGAAGATCGCCGTGATGATGTCGATCGTCTCAAACACACGCGTGGACATCGTCGCGCGCGGCGTGATCAAGGCCTGTCTGGAGCTCGACAAGGACCCCGGCGAGACGATCGCGATCTTCCGCATCCCGGGCGCCTGGGAGGAGGAGGGCTTCAAGATCCTCGACCGCTACGGGATCGAGTACTGCGACCGCTCCGTCTCGTTGTGGGAGGCCGCGGGCCGCGCGGTCGCCAAGATCCAGGGCACGGCGGCTTAGCGATGTCCATCCTGATCGACCAAGACACGACCTTCATCATCCAGGGCATCACCGGGCGCGAGGCCGTCAACCTCACGCGCGAGTGTCTCGACTACGGCTCGAAGATCGTCGGCGGCGTGACGCCGGGCCGCAAGGGCCGTGAGGTCCACGGGGTTCCGGTGTTCGACACGGTCGAGCAGGTCGTCGAGCACAACGGCGGCGTCGTCCCAGACGGCTCGGTCGTCACCGTTCCGCCGGCAGGCACGCGGGATGCCGTGTTTGAGGCGCTGCACGCGGGGATCAAGACGATCGTGATCGTCACCGAGCGGATCCCGCGCCGCGACGTCGCGATGATGGTCGAGCTCGCCGACGCCAAGGGCGCACGAATCATCGGTCCCAATTGCCTTGGCGTGATCGTCCCCGGCGTTGCCAAGATGGGCGGCATCGGCGGCCCGGCACGCAACGCCGCCGTGGCCTACCAGCCCGGCGCGGTCGGCGTGATGAGCCGCTCCGGCGGCATGACAACCGAGATCTCCTCCACGCTGACGGCCGCGGGACTCGGGGTCTCCACGGCGGTCTCGATCGGCGGCGACGCGATCATCGGCTCCACCTACGCCGAGCTGATGCCGTACTTCGAGGCCGACGAGCAAACCCAGGCGATCGTGATCTATACCGAGCCCGGTGGCCGCATGGAGGCGCAATTGGCGCAATGGGTCAAGGAACACGACTCGCGCCTGCCGATCATCGCCTTCATGGCCGGCAAGTTCATGGACGACGAGGAGATGCAGGGCATGTCCTTCGGGCACGCCGGCACGATCGTCGAGGGCAAGGAGGACTCAGCGACGGAGAAGATCGCCCGGTTGGAGGCGGCCGGGATCCCCGTCGTGCAGCGGATCGACGAGATCCCCGACTTCGTGAAGGCCAAGCTCGCGGAGAGGAACGGCGCATGAGGAAGGACGGCCTGTTCATCGCGGTCGAGGTCGACGACGATGCCGCCGCCAACACCGAGCTGGCCAGAAAGCTGACCGAAGCCTGCCCCGTGGACATTTACGCGCAGTCCACGGGCGGCACGCTCGAGCTGGTCGAGAAGAACCTCGACGAGTGCGTGCTCTGCCGTCTCTGCCTCGACGCCGCCCCCGAGGGCGCGGTCAAGATCATCAAGCTCTACGACGGCGGCGCCACGCTCTGAGCCCATCGGGCCGCGCGGGCCCGTAGCGGACCACCCGCCGGCGTTACGAAACCACGATAGGGCGGTAGCCGGAGCAGAGCACGCGCATCCACGCGATCTTGCCCTCACCCTCGCCCGTGCCCTCAGACAGATACGCCTGCTGCTCGACCAGGAAGCGCCCCTCGGGATTGCTGACCTCGAGGCGGTAGCCCACCCGCTCGCGGTCTGCGAAAGCGTCGGTCTCGACGCGCTCAATCGAATCGATCAGGTCGCTGTCCTCGAACCAGTGGTCGAAGACGATCACCAGCACAGCGTCGGGATCCTGCGCCTCCCAGGTCCTGCCCGGCGTCATCGCTCGAAAGTCGATCTCCGGCGCGAGCAGCCGGCGCATGCGCGGCGCATTCTTCTCGGCGAGCGCATGCGCGAAATCCACCCCGAGCTTCTTCAGATCGGCCATCGGGCGATTATCCCTCGCGAGCGTGACGGAGCGTCGATCCGATTCACGGCGCCTGGCAGGCCGCGCAGCGGCGCTGTATCGTGACGGGTGAGCCATGAACGAAAACTTCTCACTCGTCGTCATGTGCATCTTCCTGCTGCTCTCGCTGGCGTTCCTGGCGCAGCAGCTGACGTCCTACCACTAGCGCTCCTCAGTGGGCTCCTCGCCGAGCGCGCGGCGCATCTTCCCCGCCAGCTCCCCGAACAGCGGATAGACACCCGTGCCGTGTGCCGCGGCGATCGCGGGCTCCCACAGCTCCCAGCGCTCGACGAGCGTGCGCCCGAGCAGCAGCTTGATCAACTCCAGGTCGAAGGCGCCCCGCTGCTCGAGCGCCGCGAGTTGCTCGAAGTAGTCGAGCTCCCGGTAGAGCACATAGGCCTCGGGCGCATCCTCAGCAACGTAGCGCTCGAACGCGATCCGCAGCTCCTCCTGCGTCTTGAACCGGCTGAGCAGGCGCCTCGACTCCACGAGCGCGTCGTCGTTCCAACGACGGAAGAACTCCGCAGCCATCTGTGCCTCGCGGCTGACCCTCGCCTCCCGGACCTGCCGTCCGGCATAGACCGCGGCGAGGATCGCCCCCAACAGGCCAAGCGCCCCGACGGCGGTCGCGATCCCCGTTAGCTGCTCGGCCCAGTTGGGTGCAGACGAAGCCACCGCGCCGAGCCGCGGCTCAAGCCGACTTGCGCGCCTTGCGCGTACGCTGGCGCTCCTGATGGCGCTCGACGACGTTGACGATCAGCTTCAAAATCTGCTCGGGCCCGGAAGCCTTGGCCTGTCCGTAGGTGAAGGCCTCAACCCAGTCGGGCACCTTGCCTTCGCGCGCCATCACGTTGAAGAACTCGCGGCGCATGTCCACACGCACGCGGGCGTCCGCCGCAGGGCCCTTGGTCACCTTGACGTCGGGCATCTCCAGGCGGAAGTGCTGGACGTCACCGCGGCCACGCAGTTCGACCCCAACGACGAGCTTGATCGGCGCCAACGCCGGCACCTCTTCGATGAACCGGCGCGTGGCGAGTTCGATCAGCGCCTTGGCGTCTTCGGCCATCGGATTAGATCTTATGCCGCTGCAGGAGCTTGCGCCCGATAACCATGCGCTGAATCTCAGAAGTCCCCTCGCCGATCAACAGCAGCGGCGCGTCGCGATAGAGACGCTCGATCTCATACTCCTTGGAGTAGCCGTAGCCCCCGTGGATGCGAAAACTTTCCTCCACGCAGAAGCGCCCGGCCTCGGAGGCGAACAGCTTCGCCATCCCAGCCTCCAGGTCAGAGCGCTCCCCCGCATCCTTCAGGCGCGCAGCGCGCAGCGTCATCAGGCGCGCGGCGTCGACCTGTGTGGCCATGTCGGCGAGCTTGAACTGGATCGCCTGGTGCTCTGAGATCGGCTTGCCGAAGGTCTTGCGCTCCTGGGAGTAGCGCAGACCGAGCTCGAGCGCGCGTTGGGCGATGCCGACGCCGCGGGCGGCGACGTTCACGCGCCCGACCTCGAGCGCGTCCATCATCTGCGGAAAGCCCTTGTTCAGTCCCTGTTCCTCACCGCCGAGCACGTTCTCGGCGGGGCAGCGGTAGCCGTCGAACACCAGCTCGGTGGACTCCACGCCCTTGTAGCCCATCTTGCGCAGCTGCGGCGGCACCGTCAGTCCGGCGTAGGCGCCCGTGTTCTCGTGCGCGCCGGCCTCCTTCTCCGCGATGAAGCAGGTCATCCCCTTGTAGGCCTTCTCGGCACCGGGGTCAGTCTTCACGAGCACGAACACGAGGTCCGAGCGCAGGCCGTTTGTGACCCACATCTTCTGGCCGTTGATCTCGTAGTCGCCCTCGTCGGTCTTCTTCGCGGAGGTTTTGATCGCCTGCACATCGGAGCCGAGCTCGGGCTCGGACAGCGAGAAGGCCGCACGAATCTCGCCGGTGGCCATCCGCGGCAGATACTTCTGGCGTTGCTCCTCAGAGCCGAACTTCATCAGCAAGTAGGAGCCGATGAAGTGCGTGTTGATCACGCCCGAGATCGAGATCCAGCCGCGCGAGAGCTCCTCGACGATCATCGCGTAGGTCGTGAGGTCCAGACCCATGCCGCCGTACTCCTCGGGAATCGTGACCCCGAACAGCCCGAGCTCCTTCATCTGCTCGACGATCGGCCCGGGGAAGGAGTCCTCGTGGTCGTAGTGCTCGGCGTTGGGCAGGATCTGCTCGTCGACGAACTGGTGCACCATCTCGGTGATCGCCTTCTGCTCGTCGGTCTTCTCGGTGTACGGAGTGGCGGCTACGGCCATTCGGATTAGCGCTCCAAAGTCGTTTTTTTGCTTGTCAAGAGAGAATACCGGCGTGAACTTCGCTCGTGATGTCGTCCAAGCCGCGCCGGCGCAGCGCCTGGCGTTGCTGGAGCTGGCGCGAGACGGGGATCGGCGCACGTGGAGTTTCCGCGAAGTGACCGATCGCAGCGCCCGCATGGCTGGCGCGTTCCTCAAGCGCGGGGTCGGCCGCGGCGACGTGGTGATGACGCTGATCGGCAACCGCCCCGAGTGGGTGTTCGCGATGGTGGGGTGCTTTCGGATCGGCGCCGTGGTGCTGCCCTGCACGGAGCAGCTGCGGGCCAAAGACCTGCGCCTGCGCCTGGATGCAGTTCGCCCGAGCTTGATCGTCGCGGACGAGCGCAACCGCAGCGAGTTGGAGGCGGCAAGCCCCGACTGCGAGGTGATGCTGGTCCCAGACGAGCATCTGTACGCCGCAGAACCCGCGCCCGCCGCTGAGCTCTCAGAAGACGATCCCTGCCTGATCACGTTCACGAGCGGTACCTCGGGCGAGCCGAAGGCGGTCGTGCACGGGCAGCGCTACCTGGATGGTCAGCGCCTGCAGGCCAAGCACTGGCTCGGCCCGCGCGCGGAGGAGCTGGTCTGGTGCACGGCCGCGAGCGGCTGGTCGAAGTCGGCGCGCAACGTGTTTATCGCGCCGTGGCTGCGGGGCGCATCGGCGCTGCTGCACGACGGGCGCTTCGACCCGCAGGAGCGCTTGGAGCTCTTGGCCCGAGAGCGTGTGAACCTGCTCTGCATGGCGCCGACGGAGTACCGCGTGATCGCTAAGCGCGCGACGCTTGAGCCGCTGCCGGAGCTGCGAGGGATGGTGGCGGCGGGCGAGGCCCTGAACCCGGAGGTGCTACGCGTTTGGCACGAGGTGACCGGGCTCGAAATCCGCGACGGCTATGGGCAGACCGAGACCGGGCAGATGACCGGCGCGCCGCTGGGCGTTCCGGCCAGGCCGGGCTCGATGGGCAAGCCGCTGCCGGGGATCGGCCTGCTGATCAAAGACGGCGAGCTGACCGCGAACCCGATCACGGTGCCGACCTTCTTCCTGGGCTACCTGGGCGAGGAGGTGCGACGCTCGCAGGACGGCGGCTGGAGCGTGCAGGACCGCCGTATGGGCGGGCCCTGGCGCACGGGCGACCTGGTCGAGCAGGACGAGGACGGCTGGCTGCGCTTCCAAGGTCGCGACGACGACGTGATCATCTCGGCGGGCTACCGAATCGGGCCATTCGAGGTGGAGTCCGCGCTCGTGGCCCATCCCGCGGTCGCGGAAGCCGCGGCGGTGGCGGCTCCCGATGAGGAGCGCGGCTCGATTGTGCGCGCGGTCGTGGTGCTGCGCGACGGCGAGCAGACGCCCTCCCCGGAGCTGGTACGCGAGCTACAGGAGCACGTCAAGCGCGAGACGGCCCCCTACAAGTACCCGCGAATCGTCGAGTTCGCGAGCGAACTTCCGAAGACCGCGAGCGGCAAGATCAAGCGCGCGGAGCTGCGCGCAGAGCGCTGAGCGCCCGCCGCCCCTGGGGAAGGGCGACGGGCGGTCAGGGGCAAGGCCGCTGCGCAGCCGGGCCGCTCAGGCGACGAGGCTCAGGCGACGAGCTGCGGCTCGCCGCTGAACTCGCGCTCCAGCTCCTGCTCGAACTCCTCGACCTGCTGCTGCACGGTGCCGCGCGGCGGGCGCAATACCAGCAGGGCGGCGAGGATGCCGACGCCGACGCAGGAGGCCGCGACGACGTAGGCGAGGTGGTAGCCGCCGGTCAGGGCGCTCACGAGGTCGTGGCCACTGGAGCTCAGCGCTTTGGTGTGGTCGGTGGCGACGGTCCCCAGCGCGGCGAGGCCGATCGCGCCGAACAGCTGCACCGAGACGTTGACGATGCCCGAGGCGAGACCCGCGTCGCGCTTTGGCGCATCGGCCATGCCGATCGTCAAGAGCGGCAGGAACGAGGCGCCGGCGCCGAGTCCAAGCGCCAGGAAGGCGAAGAACAGGCCGGGGAAGTAGCCGGCGTGAACGCCCTGGGTCGCGAGCAGCACGAGCCCCACGATGATCCCGGCGAGTCCTCCGACCAGCGTGTTGACGGCGCCGACGCGTTCCACGATGCGAGAGGAGACGCCCATCGACATGACGGCGATCGCGGCGGTCAGCGGCAGGAAGGCGAGGCCGGTCTGGATCGCGTTGTAGCCGAGCACGCGCTCCAGGTACAGCGAGCCGAGGAAGAAGGCCGAGAACATGCCGGTGATCAGGAACCCACGCACGAGGCTCGAGCCCATCAGGCTGCGCAGCTTGAGGATCCGCAGCGGCATGATCGGGTTCTTCACCCGCGCCTCGAGCGCCAAGAAGCCCGCGAGCAGCACGAGCGAGACGCTGCCGACGCCGAGCGTGCGGGCGGAGGTCAGGCCGTATTCGCTGGACTTCACGATCGCGAAGGCGCCCGCCATCGTGGCGAGCGTGATCAGCACCGAGCCGAGCCAGTCGACGCCGCCGCCGAGCCCGATGCCCTCGTTCTCGACGATCAGCCGCGAGCCCAGCACGAAGGCGACGATCCCGATCGGGACGTTGACGAAGAAGATCCAGTGCCAGTCAAGCGACTGTGTGAGCGCGCCGCCGGCGAGCAGGCCGATCGAGCCGCCGCCAGCGGATACGAAGGCATACAGCCCCATCGCCTTGGCCTGCTCCTTTTTCTCGGGGAACTCCGTGACGATGATCGCGAGGATCACGCTCGACGCTACCGCGCCGCCGACGCCCTGCAACAGACGTGCGCCGATCAGGAGCCCTTGACTGTCGGCGATCCCGCACAGGACCGAGGCCGCGGTGAACAGCACGAGCCCGCTCAGGAATACCCGCTTGCGCCCCACCAAGTCGCCCAGACGCCCCGCAAGCAGCAGGAAGCCGCCGAAGGTGATCAGGTAGCCATCGAGGACCCAGGTCAGGTTGCCCTGGGAGAAGCCGAGGTCGTGCTGGATCGAGGGCAGCGCGACGTTCACGATCGTGGAGTCGAGCACCATCATCAGCTGCCCAAGGCAGAGGACCGCAAGCGCGATCCAGCGGCGACGCTCGGTTCTGCTGGCGGCTTCGGCGGCCGAAGCCGTGATCTGCGCATCGGCGTGCAACGCGTCCACCGCCCGAGAGGCTGAGGCCGCGGGGGCTTGCGTCTCCTGCACCGTGTCAGAGTTTTGGTTCTCGATTTGTTCGATCGTCGTGCTCATGCGGCTCCCTTCTGATTGCGTAGGAGCACCATAGCAAGGATGATCCCTAGGGCAGGGATTATCTACATTTAATTTATAGTTGTTGCTATATTGATAACCAATGCGAAATGATGTAAGATCACGCGGGATGGGTGCTGAGAGGGCATGCGCTCCCGGTTCGATGGCCCTGCTGACGCGACTGGCGAAGCAGGTTTACCGTCGCAGTACCGAAGACCTGCTGGGCATGCACATGCGCCACCTGATGGCGCTCAGCTATGTCCGCGACCACAACGGCGGCCCGCAGCAGGAGATCGCCGAGGCGCTCTGCATGGACGCGAACAACGTGGTGCTACTGCTGAACGAGCTCGAGGACCTTGGCTACGTCAGCCGCCGGCGCGACCCCAGCGACCGCCGCCGCCACTTGGTCGACCTGACCACTGTGGGCAGCAAGGCGCTGGAGAGCGCGGAGCACAAACAGGAGTCGATCGAGGACGACGTGCTGCAGGCGCTGGACGACGAGGAGCGCGCGACACTGTGGCAGCTATTGAGCCGCGCGCTACGCGGCGCGGAGCCCGAGCTTTCCGAGTCTTGTGAGGACGCCGAGCCTTACAAGGCGACGATGGCATCGATCTCGACCTGAGCACCCTTGGGGAGCGACGCGACGCCGACCGCAGCGCGGGCGGGGGGCTCTGCTTCGAAGAACTTCCCATAGGCCTCGTTGATCGCAGCGAAGTCCTCGAGCTTGGTGGTGTAGATCGTGAGCCGCACCGCGCGCTGGAGCGTGGTACCCGCGGCCTCGCAGACTGCCTGCAGGTTTTGCAGGCAGCGTGTGGCCTGCTGCGCGGGCGCCTCTCCCACGAGCTCGCCGCTCTCGGGGTCGAGCGGGATCTGCCCGGAGCAGAACAGCAGCTCGCCCGAGCGCACCGCGTGGCTGTAGGGCCCGACCGCGCCCGGCGCGCCTGGCGCCTCGATCGTCGTGCGCTGGCTCGACATCGCCAAGAGGCTATCGCGCAGCCGATTCCGCGCCGCGGAGGCTGGGTAGGACTACGCCATAAGGAAACGCCCTGCAACTGCGTCGCTTCGACCAGGCCTGTCGCTAACGTTCGCGAGATGCCACGGCGGACGCTAGTTACGCTGCTCACCGCCGTGTCGCTCCCGGTGGCACTCCTCGGCGCGCTAGGAACCGTCCCGGCGAGTGCCGCGCTGCCATTCGTGCCGTGCGCGGACGTGACCGGCTTCACCTGCGCGACGCTGCCGGTGCCGGTGCTCCGCAGCGGCAAAGCACCCGGCGCGATCTCGTTGGCGATCGAGCGTAAATCGGCGGGCACGATCCAGACCTCCAGCGCGGTGATCGCGCTGGCGGGCGGCCCCGGTCAGGCGGCAGATCCGCTGGCCGAACAGCTCGCGACCGCGATTGCACCAGCGCTCAGCTCGCGTGATCTACTGGTCTTCGACCAACGCGGGACCGGCAAATCGAGCCCGCTGAACTGCCCCGTGTTCAACGACGTGGCGGCGCTGGAAACCGCGAGCGAAAGCACGCTTGGCCCGCTGATCGAACTATGCGCGCTGCAGATCGGCGAAGCGCGCGGCGGCTTTACTACGCAGGAATCGGTCGAAGACATCGAGTCGATCCGCCATACCGCGGGCTACAAGAAGCTCGTCCTATACGGCACCTCCTACGGGACGAAGGTCGCGCTGGAGTACGCCGAACGCTACCCCCAGCACGTGGAAGCGCTGGTGCTCGACTCGGTCGTGCCGAGCAACGGTCCCGAAGCGTTCGGGGTCAACCGCCTGCAGGCGATCACCCCGGTGCTCTCGGAGCTGTGTTCGGACCGGGCATGCGCGGGCATCACCAATAGCCCAGTCGCAGACCTGGGGAAGCTGATCGCCAAACTGCGCAAGCATCGACTCAGCGGCTCGGCCTTCGACGGCGCCGGCAAGCGCCACTCGGTCTCGCTGGGCGAGACCGACCTCTTGAACATCCTGCAGGCCGGCGACCTGAACCCAGCGCTGCGCGCGCTGCTGCCGGCGGCGGTTCACTCCGCCTTGAACGGCGATCCCGACCCGCTGCTGCGCCTGAACCTGATCGCGGAGGGGCTGGTGCCCAGCGTGCCAATCAAACCGGACCCCGAAGCCGAACGGGCGCGCAGCGAAGAAGAAGGCAACGCGCTGTATCTGGCGACTTCGTGCGAAGAGACGCTATTCCCCTGGCAACGCACTGCTCCGGCGACCACGCGGTTGACCGAAGCGACAAACGCGCTGCACGCGATCCCCAGCGGCGACTTCTATCCCTTCGACGCAAGCGCCGCCTATCAGGACAGCCTGGTACCAATCTGCGACTCCTGGCCCGATGCCGCACCTGCGCCCCCGGCCGCGGCCCCGCTGCCCGACGTACCCACGTTGATCCTCTCGGGCGAGCAGGACATGCGCACACCGAGCTCGGGTGCAAAAGCGGTCGCGGCGACGATCCCCGACGCGCAGCTGCTGCTCGTCCCCTACACGGGCCACTCCGTGCTCGGTAGCGACTTCAGCGGCTGCGCCCAGGCGGCGGTCGCGGCGTTCTTCGCGACCACGCCCGTGCAGCCGTGTGCGGCCTCGCTGAACACGTTCGCGCCGACGCCGGTCGCGCCCCGCAAGCTCGCCTTCGTACATCCGCCGCCGGGGCTACGCGGCAAGCCGGGGCGTACGCTCACGGCGGTGCTGGACGCGATCGTCGACCTCGATCGCCAGGTGGTGGCGGCGACGCTGCAGGCCGAGCAGGAACTACCCAGCGGTTCGAGCTTTGGAGGGCTGCGCGGCGGCTTCGCGCGCCTGACCTCCTCGGCCGCGACGCTGAAGAACTTCTCGTTCGTGACCGGCGTCGGCCTGACGGGCGCATTCCCGGTCAAGAACCACGAACTACAGCCCGCGACGATTCGCATCGGCGGCACGAACGCCGCACACGGCACGGTCACGCTGTCGGCGAACAAACGCGTGAGCGGCGCGCTCGGCGGCAAGCGCTTCAACGTCAGCCTCGCCAAGGTCAAGATCTCGCGGGCGGGAGGCGAGGGCGAATGGCCTGCGCGCGCCACGGACTTCCCGCTGCCGGGGCTTGTGGGCGAACGCTCCGGCCCACTGCGCTGAGCTAGCTCAGCGACGGGCGAGCCGGCGTCCGCTCTCGGTCTGCAGCGGGGTGTAGTTCAGCTCGAAGTGGTGATAAAGCGCCGACTCGTCGGCCTGCGAGAGCTCCTCGCCATGCTGCTCGATGTTCGGCGCGGATTTGATCTGATCCTTGGTAACCGCCACCTGTAGATCGTCGGGGCCGATCTTGATCCCCCCGAGCGGCACGAACGTCAGGTGGCGGCCGATGAAGCCCTCCTTGACCGTCGCGAACTGGGGTTCGTCGTTCTCGACGTTGACGTAGACCTCCTGCAGCTTGCCGATCTTCTCGCCATCACGATCGATCAGCGTCTTGCCGCGCCATTCGGCGACGTTCCACTCCGCCCGCGGCTGATCGTCGGTCGCGGCAGCCGGCTCGTCGACTACGGCTGGGTCCTCCTCATCGGCCATAGACCGAGGTTACCCCTTCTTACGCGCCTCTCACGGCCGTGCCCGAATCCCGGGCGAGCCAGACCAAGGCCCACACGGCACTAGGCTGCCGTGAGCATGACCAACGCCCTCGCTCGGGAGACCTCGCCTTACCTGCGCCAACACGCGGAGAACCCGGTCGACTGGCTGCCGTGGGGGGATGAAGCACTGAGCCGTGCAGCCGAGCAAGACAAGCCGCTGCTGGTCTCGATCGGCTACTCCTCCTGCCACTGGTGCCACGTGATGGAGCGTGAGTCCTTCGAGGACGCGCGTACGGCGGCGCTGATGAACCAGGAGTTCGTGTGCGTGAAGGTCGACCGCGAGGAGCGCCCGGATGTGGACGCGCTTTATATGGAGGCCGTGCAAAGCATGACCGGCAGCGGCGGCTGGCCCTTGAATGTGTTCCTGACGCCAGAGCAACTGCCGTTCTACGGCGGTACCTA
This sequence comes from uncultured Solirubrobacteraceae bacterium, assembly GCA_963697725.1. GTDB lineage: Bacteria > Actinomycetota > Thermoleophilia > Solirubrobacterales > Solirubrobacteraceae > Palsa-744. The sequence continues at coordinate 1,033,186 of OY969096.1, read as the reverse complement.
TTTCCCACCCGAGCCACGCCACGGGCTGCCGGCCTGGACGCAGGTGCTGCAGGCGATCGCGGAGGCCTGGAGCGAGCGCAGCGAAGAGGTCCGCGCGGGGGGTGAGCGTCTGCGCGAGCGCCTCTCGGGCGGCGCGCAACTCGCCCCGTCCTCGGCCTCGATCGACGCGCGAACGCTCGACGGCGCGGTCGAGCAACTGCGCGCGAGCTTCGACCGCAGCCACGGCGGCTTCGGCGCGGCGCCGAAGTTTCCCCACGCCTCGGCGCTCGAGTTCCTGATGCTGCGCGGCGAGCGCGAGATGACGCTGGCGAGCATGCGCGCGATGGCGGCCGGCGGCATCCACGACCAGCTGGGCGGCGGCTTCGCGCGCTACAGCGTGGATCGCTCCTGGACGGTGCCGCACTTCGAGAAGATGCTCTACGACAACGCGCTGCTCGCGCGCGCTTACCTGCACGGTTGGCAGCGCTTCGGGGAGCGCCGGCTGCTCGACGTCTGCCTGGCGACGCTTGAGTGGACGCTGCGCGAGATGCGCGGCGCCGAGGGCGGCTTCTACTCGGCGCTCGACGCGGACTCCGAGGGAGTCGAGGGCCGCTACTACGTATGGACGATCGAGCAGCTGCGCACGGCCCTAGGCGAGGACGCGGAGGCGGCGATCGAGTGGTTCGGCGCGACGGAACAGGGCAACTTCTCAGACCCCCATCACCCCGAGCCAGGGCTGAACGTGCTGCAAGATCGCTCCTGGCACGCGCCCGAGAGTGCACCGGTCGAAGCGACCCGCGAGCGCATCCGCTCCCGGCTGCTGGAGGTACGCGGCGAGCGGGTTCGCCCGGGGCTCGATGACAAGCGCCTGACGGCCTGGAACGCACTGATGATCTGTGCGCTGGCGGAGGCGGGCGCGGCGCTGGACGAGACCCCCGCAGAGGGCATCGATCCAGCGCTAGGCGGGCGGCTGCTGGAGGCGGCGCGCGACTGCGCGGAGTTCATCTGGCAGGAGCTGCGCGACGAGGGCGGGCGCCTGTTGCGCACCTACAACGACGGCCGCGCGAAGATCGACGCCTACCTGGAGGACCACGCCTTCCTGTTGGAGGCGATGTTGGTCCTGTTCGAAACCACTTGCGAGGAGCGCTGGTTCGAGCATGCGACGACGCTGGCAGGTGAGCTGCTGGCACGCTTCGCGGACGAGGAGCGTGGGGGCTTCTTCTCCACGGCCTCAGACCAGACGCCGCTGATCGCGCGGCGCAAGGACCTCGAGGACTCGCCGATCCCCGCGGGGGCATCGAGCGCGGCGCTCGGCCTGCTGCGCTTGGCGCAGCTCACCGGCGATGAGGGCTACGAACGCCATGCCGTCTCAGTACTGCGGCTGCTGGCAGAGATTGCACCGCGACACCCTGGCTCCTTTGGGCACGTGCTGCAAACGATGCACTGGTACCTCTCCCCCGCGCGGCCGATCGCATGCGCGGTGCCCACGCGCGACTAACTAGGGCGGCTCAGAGAATCGACAAGTAGCGGTCCAACTCCCACTGCGTGACGTTCACGCGGTAGTCGTCCCACTCCTGGCGCTTGATCTCGACGTAGCGATTGAACATGTGCTCGCCGAGTGTGCGCAGCACCAACTCGGACTGCGCGGTTAGCTCGATCGCCTCGCCGAGGCTCTCCGGCAACTGCTCGACGCCGAGGCGGCGGCGCTCCTCGCCGGAGAGGTGGTAGAGGTTCTTCTCCATCGGCTCGGGCAACTCATAACCCTTCTCGATCCCCTCCAGGCCCGCCTGCAGCAACGCCGCGAAGGTCAAATAAGGATTACAGGCGGGGTCCGGGCAGCGAAGCTCCATCCGCGTGGCCTTCTCCTTGCCGGGGTGGTAGAGCGGTACCCGCACCAGCGCCGAGCGGTTACGCCGCGACCACGCGACATACGTCGGCGCCTCGAAGCCGGGCACCAGCCGCTTGTAGGAGTTGACCCACTGGGCGAAGATCGAGCAGATCTCGCGCGCGTGCTTGAGCTGACCGGCGATGAAGGCCTTGCCCACGTCGGAGAGGAAGTACTGGTCCTCGGCGTCGTAGAAGGCGTTCCTGCCACCGCTGAACAGCGACTGATGCGTGTGCATGCCCGAGCCGTTCTCGCCAAACAGCGGCTTCGGCATGAAGGTCGCGTGCCAGCCGTACTTCATCGCGTACTCCTTGACCGTGATGCGGTAGGTCATGCAGTCGTCGGCCATCTTCATCGCGTCCGCGTAGCGCATGTCGATCTCATGCTGAGAGGGGCCGACCTCGTGGTGGGTGTACTCCACGTGGATGCCCAGTTGCTCCAGCGCCAGCACCGTCTCGCGGCGTACGTCTGAGCCCGCGTCGAGCGTCGTCAGGTCGAAGTAGCCGCCTTTGTCGAGCACCTCGGTGGAGACCGAGTCGCGAAACAGGAAGTACTCCAGCTCGGGGCCGACGTTGAAGACGTCGAAGCCCATCCCGTGGGCGCGCTCCAGCGCGCGGCGCAGCACGTGGCGCGGGTCGCCCTCATACGGCGTGCGCTCGGGCGTGACGACATCGCAGAACATCCGCCCCACGCCCTGCTCCTCCGGGCGCCACGGCAACACGGCGAAGGTCGCGGGGTCGGGCATCGCGATCATGTCCGACTCCTCAATCGCGTTGAAGCCCGTGATCGAGGACCCGTCAAAGCCCATCCCCGACTCGAACGCGTCGTCCAGCTCATCGACGTTGATCGAGAACGACTTCAGCTGTCCGAGGATGTCGGTGAACCAGAAGCGGATGAAGCGGATTTCCCGCTCCGCCACGATCGCCTTGACGTCCTCCGCGGTTTTCGGCGACTCCGTCATGCGCGCATGACCTTATCGCTGGCTCTCGTCGGCCGGTATCGACGGTTGGCTAAACCGGCCTGGGCCGCGAACGGCCACGCTCGGCGCTAGTGACCCGCTACGGCGGCGACGAAACTTGCGATGTCTTCGGCTTCTTTGCCCTGGTAGAGCAGCGCTGGCATCTGGCCCAGGCCGCGGGCGCGGCCTTCTTGGATCGCGCTCAGGACCAGCGCTTTACGCCCTGCAGGCGTGGAGATGTCAGCGCCGACGCGAATGTCGAGGTTCGGGCCGATCTGACCCACTGACTTGGTCGCCGCGAGCGTGTGGCAGACCGCACAGGACTTGGAGAACAGTTCGCGACCCTCCTGCTGGTTCGCGTTCAGCTGCACGCCGCCCACGCCCACGCCGGCCTTGTGGTCGCCATTGAAGGCCAGCACGATCGCGGGCACGGCCAGTCCGAAGGCGAACAGCACGATCACGGCGAGTGTCACCGAGCGGGTGCTGGCCTTCGATTCGGTGTGCAGCGACTGCCGCGCGCCGCGCGGGCCGCCGCGCATCGCGACGAAGAACACCCCGAGGCCCAGCAGGACCCAGCTGAGGACGATGGCGATAACCATGCGCGCGAGAACATATCGCCTGAGGGCCCCGGATGGTCCCTTTAGGGGCCGCCAAGGTCCAGCGCTAACCTGAGTGCAGGCCTGAAACCACCCGGGCTGGACGTGCAGATCATGGACGCGACGTCATGAACATCCTCCGCCGACTGCCGCTCTCGCGCCTGCTGTTGCTGTGCGCGCTCGTGATCGCCGTGGGCGTGTCCGCAACGGCGATCGCCTTCGCCCTCGGAACCGGGCCCACGCCCCCTGCGAAGCCGCTTGCGCAGGCGATGCACGTCGCGCTCGCCGCCCCGCCGGTCGAAGGCTTCAGCGCGAACGTGCAGCTGACCGACCACCTGCTCGAAGGCGCGAGCCTCGCAAGCGGTGGTGCCGGCGGCGGTAGCTCTGGCAGCCTGACGAGCAACCCGCTGCTGAGCGGCGCCTCGGGGCGGTTGTGGGTCGCGAAGGACGGGCGCGCGCGCCTGGAGCTCCAAAACGAAGGTGGCGACACGCAAGTGCTCTACGACGGCAAGGACTTGACTATCTACGATGCTGCGTCGAACACGCTCTACCGCGTGAAGCTACCGTCCGAGGAAGGTAGCGGCGAGCGGCCGGACAACGGTTCCCACGAAACCCCGAGCGTCGCGAAGATCGAAGCAGCGCTCGCGAAGCTGAAGCACGTCACGGTCTCGGGCGCGACCCCCACGGACGTGGCGGGGCAGCCCACGTACACGGTGCGCGTCTCGCCGAAGGAAAGCGGCAGCCTGCTCGGCGGCGCCGAGCTGTCCTGGGACGCGAACAACGGCGTGCCGCTGCGCGCGGCGGTGTACTCCTCGCAGAGTTCCGCCCCCGTGATCGAACTCGCGACGAGCGATGTCTCCTTCGGCGCGGTCGCGGACTCGGTGTTCGAATTCACGCCGCCGCCGGACGCAAAGGTCGAAGAAGTCACGCTCTCCCACGAGCACAAGGGCAGCGCCCACAGCGGTAGCGAAGCCGACCGGCCGAAGCTGACCACGCACGGCACCGGCGTCACGGCGGTGGACGTGCTCGAAAGCAAGGTCAAGCCGGGCGAGAAGCCACTGCAACTGCCCGAACAGCTGCCGAAGGTCAAAGTCGGCGACACCGACGCGGCCGAGCTCTCGACCGCGCTCGGCACCGTGCTGGGCTTCGAGCGCTCCGGCGTGCGCTACCTGCTCCTCGGCGCGGTCACGCCGGCACAAATCGAGGCAGTCGCGCGAGGTCTCTAGCGTGAGCGACTCCTCGCCGCGCCCGGCGAGCGAGGCGCCACCGGTCAGGGCGCGCGGGCTGGTCAAGCGCTATGACGACGTCATCGCGGTCGACCACATCGATCTGAACGTCCGTGCGGGCGACGTATACGGCTTTTTGGGCCCGAACGGGGCAGGTAAGACCACAACGCTACGGATGGCGCTCGGGCTAATTACCCCCAGCGAGGGGAGCATCGAGCTGTTCGGTCGTGACCCGTTGCACGCCGGGGCGCGCGCGCTTCAGGGGGTCGCGGGATTCGTCGAAGCCCCGCGCTTCTACCCCTACCTCAGCGCACGCAAGAACCTAGAGCTGCTGGCCGCGCTCGACGGCGCGGGCGCGGGCCAACTGATCGACCAAGTGCTCGACACGGTCGAGCTCGCGCCACGCGCGAAGCACCGCGTCGGGGGCTACTCACACGGGATGCGACAGCGGCTAGGGATCGCCGCCGCGCTGCTGCGCCGGCCGCGACTGCTGATCCTCGACGAGCCCGCGACCGGCCTTGACCCAGGCGGCATGCGCGACATGCGCCGCCTGATCCAGCGCCTGGCGGGTGAGGGAATCACGGTGCTGCTCTCCAGCCACCAGCTACCCGAGGTCCAAGAACTGTGCGACCGCGTCGCGATCGTCGACTCTGGTCGCGTCGTTTACGAGGGTGCGCTCGCGGACCTGCGACGCCAGGGCGGCGCGGGCTACAAGCTGCGCACGACCGACGACCCGCTCGCACTCGGCATCCTGCGCGAGCAGCCCGGGATCGAGAACGCACGCGCGGCAGCGCACGCGCTGGCCTTCGACGCCGAGGAGCAGGCCGCCGGGGCCGTCTCGCTGGCGCTGGCACGCTCCGGTGTTGGCGTGCTCGCGCTGACGCCGGAGCTGGCGACGCTCGAGGACCTGTTCTTCCGCCTGACCGAGGGAGCGCTCGACGAGCGGGAAGCGATAGAGCGCAGGATCGACGCGGACCCGGTGGGAATCGGATGAGCGCTTCCGCCGCGGCCCCGCCTGCCCTCGCGGGATCACCTTCGACCCGCGCGCGCCGCCCGAGCACGCTGACGATCTGGCGCTGGGAGCTGCGCAAGCTCGCCGCGCAGAAGCGCAGCTACCTCGGCTTCGTAATCGCAATCATCGTCCCGGTCTTCTTCGTGATCGCCGAGCACTTCCACCAGCGCCACGGCCACGGCGGTAGCAGCATTTTCTTCGCGGAGATCACGCAATCGGGGCTCGTCACCCCGGTCCTCTCGCTGATCCTCGCCTCGACCTTCTTCCTGCCGCTGTCAAGCGCGCTGGTCGCGGGTGACATCGTCGCGAACGAGGACGGCAACGGGACGCTGAAGACGATCCTCACCCGCTCGGTAGACCGCGGGCAGGTGTTCGCCGCGAAGGCGCTCGCCGCCTTTACCTACGCGGCCGCCGCGGTCTTTCTCGCCGCCCTGGTCGCGACGATCGCGGGGGTCGCCTCGTGGGGCTTCAACGACATCGTCTCACTGTCCGGAACCCGCGTACCGCCCGGCGAAGCGCTACTCCTGATCGTCGCCGCCAACGCTTGCTACTTGGTCCCGATCGCCGCGATCGTCAGCATCGGCGTGTTGCTCTCGACCGTGACCCGCAACAGCGCCGCGGCCGTCGTCGGCACGCTCGCGGTGACGCTGGTGCTGGCGCTGATACCCGTGATCCCCGGCCTCGAAGGCGCCAAGCCTTACCTGCTGACGACCGAGTACAACGCCTGGCAGGGGCTGCTGCGCACGCCCACCGACTGGGGCCCGATCTGGCACTCGATGTGGGTCTGCGCGCTCTACGCCGTGCCCTGCCTGCTCACCGCCTACCTCGTCTTCCTACGCCGCGACGTCGCGGGCGGCTGAGCCAAAAAGCCCTTGGGTGCAAGTTGGGTGTGATACCCCCGACTTGGTAAACTCACCGCTATGAAGACGATCCAGGTACGCAACGTGCCCGATGAAGTTCATCGCACCCTGCGCACGCGAGCGGCGGCCGCCGGCGTTTCATTGTCTGATTTTGCCCTCGGCGAGCTGGAGCGCGTCGCAGAGCGCCCGCCCGTCGCAGAGGTTTTGCAACGCGCGCAAGCGCGCCCCGGCGGAGCCCGAAGCCGAGACGTAATCGCTGCGGTTGAAGCAATTCGTCGTGAACGCGAGTGAGCGTTGCTCGTCGTTGACTCGTCGGTCATCGTCGAGACATTCGCAACGGTCGATCCACCAACGCGCCTGATCTCCCGTCTCGCGGCCGACGGCGACCTGCATGCGCCGCAGCTAATCGACACCGAGGTGCTCGCCGTCCTGCGTCGCATGACGCTCCATGGGACGATCGACATCCGCCACGCCGAGGCGGTCCGCGCCGATTTCGCAAACCTGAGGCTCACTCGCTACGCGCACCAACCCCTCGGCGATCGGGTTTGGGCGCTGCGACACAACCTCAGCGCCTACGACGCGACGTTCGTCGCACTCGCCGAGTTACTCCAGGCGCCGCTCGTGACCTGTGATGCGCGACTCGCCTCCGCTCCCGGCCACGATGCCCGGATCGAGCTGTTCGAGGTAGTTAGCTGACCTGCGCGGGCTGCTCGACCGTCGACAGCTCGACGTCGCCCATCAGGCGCCGTGCCTCACGCGGGTCGATCAGCCCCGCTTCAAGACGCCCCGTGGACTCCGCGCCGCAGGCTACGCCCAGGCGCAGACAGTTGTCGGGGGGGCGACCCTCGTAGCGCGCGGCCACGTAGCCCGCTAGAAAGGCGTCGCCCGATCCGCGCCTGGCGATCGGCTCCCGAGGCTCGATCTGCGCGCGTTTGAGGTGCGGGTGGCCGTCGATGAGCACTTGCGCGATGCAGCCGTCCGGCAGCGTCATGATCGCCTCACGGGGGCCAAGCGCCGCGATCTCGCGCACCACCTGCGAGCGCTCCTGCTCGCCCGCGAACTCGTGTCCCACCAGTTCCTCGGCCTCCAGCACGTTTGGCGAGACCACGTCGGGCTCCGCCCGCGCCGCCTGGCGCAGCGGCTCGCCGTCGGTGTCGATCACCGTCGTCACCTCAAGCCGCTCCAGGTCACGGATCAAGCCCGCGTACAGGTCGGGCTCCACGCCGCGCGGGAGCGAGCCCGCGAACACTACGATCGCCGCACCGCGCGCCAGGTACAAGAGCTTGTCGCGGAACAGCTCCACCTCGCGCTCTGAGACCGCGGGGCCTCGTTCGTTGATCTCGGTCTGATCGCCCGTGGTCGGGTCTAGTACCGAAGTATTGGTCCGCGACTCCTCGCGAATCCGCACGAAGTCATTGAGGATCGACTCTTCGGTCAACTGCTCCACGATGTGCGTGCCCGTAGCCCCGCCCGCGAAGCCCGTCGCGATCACAGGCTGACCTAGCGCCTTCAGGGTGCGCGCGATGTTCACGCCCTTGCCGCCCGCCATCGTGCGCTGCTCCACCGTGCGATGGCGTCTGCCAAGGCGGAAGTTCGGTACCGAGAGCGACTTGTCGATCGCAGCGTTGAGCGTGACCGTGATGATCATCGTGGCTCCTCTTGCAGCTTCCGCCCGCTTCCGCGACAGGCTGCCGCGGAACCGCCCCCAAGGCTAGCGGACCGCCGAAAGCTCCCACGCCGCCTCGCGCAGACGCTCGGCCTCCGCGCGCGCGGCGCTCGCCGGATCGCGGTCCGAGGATCGATCCGCACCCGCGACATACGCATTGACGATGCTGCGCGAAGCCGTTACCAAGCCGCCCGCCCGCCCTGGCGCAAAGGCCGGCGCCAGATCCTCCACGCGTCCCCCCTGCGCCCCCACGCCGGGCAGCAGGAAGACCGCGTTCGGCATCAGCTCGCGCGCCCGCGCTAGATGCGCGGGCTGGGTCGCGCCCACGACTGCGCCCACGTCGCTCAGGCCGCCCGCGCCCAGACCCGCCGCGCCCAGGTCCGCCACGATCGACGCCACCCGCTCCCACACCGCGCCGCCCCCCTCCACGCGTAGGTCCTCGACATCCGCGGCGCCGGGGTTCGAGGTCCGCACCAGCACCAGCACGCCCGCGCCGCTGGCCCGCGCCGCGGCCACGAACGGCTGCAGCGCGTCGATGCCCATCAGTGGGTTGACCGTCACCAGGTCGGCGCCCAGCCCCCTCAACCGCCCGAACGGCGTATCAGCGCCGCCTAGCAGCGCCGCGGCGTAAGCCGTCGCGGTCACGTCGATGTCGCCGCGCTTGCCGTCCGCGATCACCAGCAGACCGCGGTCCTGCGCGTGGGCAACTACCGCTTCCAGCGCCGCCCAACCCGCGGCGCCAAGCAACTCAAAGCGCGCGAGCTGAGGCTTGATCGCGACGCACGCCGGCGCCGTAGCGTCGATCACGGCCCGGCAGTGGGCCAGCACCGCCCGCGCCGCGCGCTCTGCAACGGAGGCTGCTTCGCGCCCGTCATCCGTGCCGAGCCACAGCGCCGCCGGATCGGGGTCCAGACCGAGCACGATCTGAGATTCGCGCCCGGCTACCCGCGCGATCAGATCGTCCCCAAACGGCTGCTCCAGGCTCAGCGGCCCTTCACCGCGCTCTTTAGGCCGCTGCCCGCCGTGAAGCGGGGCACGCGGCTGGCCGCGATCTGGATGCGCTCGCCCGTGCGGGGGTTCACGCCCATCCGCGCGCCGCGATCGCTCACGTGAAACTTGCCGAATCCCGCCACCGTGACCTCGCTGCCACGACGAAGCGCGTCCTCGACCGTCGCAAGCACTGCGTCGACCGCACGTCCTGCGTCCTGCTTGGTGAGATCCGCGCGATCCGCCACCTGGTCAACCAGCTCGGACTTCGTCACTTGGATCCTCCTCGTTCGTGAAAACCGATTTATCGACGCTAACAGTACGTACGGACCTCACGCAACGACCCCGACGGCCGATGTCATAGCGACATATTGCGCCGCAGGACCCAGCTCAGAGCAGACCACCGACGGCCACGCTGCGCCGTCCGCAACAATGCCCCGATGAGCGTCACCCAAATCGCCTGGCTCGTCACGGTCTTCATCGCACTCCTCACGGGCGTCTTGCTGCTGCTCGGCGGCTACCACGGCTACGCCGCGCTCGGGCTCGCGGTGGCGATCGCCGCCGCGATCAACCTGCTCTAGCTACACCCCGCTCTATCAGCCACTCAAACAGCGCTCGTGCCGCCCGACCGCGGTGGCTGATCGCGTCCTTCTGCTCGTCGCTCAGCTCCGCCATCGTCAGCCCCTCGGGCCCGTCGTCCGGCAGGAATGCGGGGTCATAGCCAAAGCCGCGCTCGCCACGCGGGCTCGGGTCCAGTCGTCCCCTGCAGCGTCCCTCAAACAGCCGCTCCTCACCACTGGTTGGGTCTACGAACGCGATCGAACATACATATTCCAAAGCGCCTCCCGCGGGCACCTCGCGCAGCAGCTTCGCCAGATTTTCTTGATCTGTTGAATGCTCACCCGCGTAGCGCGCAGACCTGACTCCAGGAGCGCCGCCGAGTGCGGCGGCTGCGATGCCGGAATCGTCCGCGATGCTCACGCAGCCCGTAGCCGCAGCCGCGGCCCGTGCCTTGCCCAGCGCGTTCTCCTCGAAGGTCTCGCCGTCCTCGGGCGGCAGCGTCACCTCGTCGGGCAAGGTCGCCAGCCACCAGGAACCCCCAGGCGGGAGCAGCCGCTCGAACTCGCGCCGCTTGTGCTCGTTGTGCGTAGAGAGCAGCAGCTTCACGCGGCCTACGCTCGGCTCAGTCCGCGCCCGAGGCCGCTGCTGAGATCGCCTGCTCCTGGGCCACGCGCAGCCGCTCGATCCCACCCTCCGCCAGCGCCAAGAGCTCGTCCAGGTGCGCGCGCGAGAGCGGCGTGCGCTCCGCTGTGGCCTGCACCTCTACGAGGCCACCGTCGCCGGTCATCACCACGTTTGCGTCGACCTCCGCGGTGGAGTCCTCGGAGTAATCGAGGTCCAGCAGCGCGCGCCCAGCCACCATCCCGCAGGAGACCGCCGCCACCGAGCCGCTTAGGGGCGAGCGCTCCAACCGTCCCTGCTCGCGCAGGCGCTCACACGCCAGCGCCAGCGCCACGTAGGCGCCGGTGATCGAGGCACAGCGCGTGCCGCCGTCAGCTTGCAGCACGTCACAGTCCAGATAGATCGTGCGTTCGCCCAGCGCCTTGAAGTCCACCACCCCGCGCAGCGAGCGCCCGATCAGCCGCTGGATCTCCACGGTGCGCCCGTCCTGGCGCCCGCGCGTCGCATCGCGCTGCTTGCGCTGGCCCGTGGAGGCTGGCAGCATCCCGTACTCCGAGGTGACCCAGCCCGTGCCGCGCCCCTTCATCCAACGGGGCACGCTCTCCTCCGCGGAGGCCGTGCAGATCACGCGCGTCTCACCCGCCGAGATCAGCGCGGAGCCCGTGGCCGTGCGCATGAAGCCCGGCTCGATCTCTACCGGGCGCAGCTCGCCCGCCGCGCGCTCGTAGCTACGCGACAGCGGCGCTTGCGTCTCGCCGCTCATGCCGCCGCCTCCACCGCGGCCAACTGCACGTGCTCGACCGTGCCGAGCGGCATCTGTAGAAAGCGCGTGCCCAGCTCGTGGAAGGCCTCGGTGTCGCCCGTGCACAGGAAGCGGTAATCGCCCTCGCCGCGGTGGGAGTTCTGTAGCGAGCGCGTACTCAGCGCGTGCTCGACTTGGCGCGCCAGCGCCGCGCCCGAGCTGATCAGCGTGACCTGTGGTCCCAGCATTCGCTGCAGCATTGGCCGGATCAGCGGGTAGTGCGTGCAGCCCAGAATCACCGTGTCCACCTCGGCCCGGCGCAGCGGTTCGCAGGCCTCGCGCACCATCTGCACCGCGCGCTCGTCGAACTGCTCACCCGCCTGGATGATCGCCGCCAGACCCGGGCACGGCACCGCGTAAAGCGTCACGTGCGGGTCGATCGCCGCCACCGCCTGCTCGTAGGCGCCACTGGCGACCGTGGTCGGCGTCGCCAGCAGCCCGATCCGTCCCGTACGGGTGCTCGCCACGGCTTGCGAGGCCTCGGGGCGCACCACGCCCAGCACCTCCACGCCCAGCGTGGTCTCGAGCATCCGCCGCCGCAGGCTTGGCAACGCCGCGGCCGTGGCGGAGTTGCAGGCCACGACCAGCAGCTTCGTGCGCCGGCGCAAGAGCTCCTCCGCGATCTCCGCCGAGAATCGCGCCAGTTCCTCGGGGGTGCGCTCTCCGTAGGGGAAGCGTGCCGTGTCGCCCAGATAGAGGAAGTCCTCGTGCGGCAACTGCACCAGCAGCTCGTGCAAGACCGTCAGGCCGCCCACGCCCGAGTCGAATACGCCGATCGGCCGCGCGCGCGGATCGGAGGGGCTCGGCGAGGTGCTTGCCACGGGGCCATCATTCCAGAGCGCTACCTTCGAGTGCTCGTGCGCGCGCTCGTGCTCTCCAACATGCGCCCCGACCACGCGCACCCCGAGCGCGGTAGCTTCGTGCGCGACCAGGTTGCCGCGCTGCGCGGGATCGAGGGGCTGGAGGTGGAGCTGTATGAGTTCCCGCCCGGCCCCCGCGCGCTGCTCGACGCGGCGCGCGAGCTGCGCCGCCGCTTCGGTGCCGGGAGCGCCGCGCCGCGCTTCGAGGTCGTGCACGCGCACTTCGGCCTCACCGCCTGGCCCGCTTTCGCGGTTCCGGCCCAGGCGCGTGCGCTCACGCTGCACGGCACCGACCTGCGCCATCCCCGCACGCGTCTGTTGACGCTCGCGGCGCTGTGGCATATCGACCTGCTCGCGACGGTCTCCGTCGAATTGAGCCAGGAGCTGCCACGCCGTCTCGCCGCCCGCTCGCAGGTATTGCCCTGCGGCGTGGACCTCGACCGCTTCCAACCACTGCCCCGCCCGCAGGCGCGCGAACAGCTCGGGCTCGATCCTCAGGGTCGCTACCTGCTGTTCCCCGCGGATCCCGCGCGCCCCGAGAAGCGCTTCGACCGCGCCCAGGCGCTCGCGGAGGAAAGCGACGCCGAGCTGCTGACCCTCGGTGGCATCGAGCCCGCGCGGGTCCCGCTCCTCGTCAACGCCGCCGGCGCCGTGATCGTGCCATCCGAGCGGGAGGGCTTTGGCCTCGCGGTGCTCGAGGCCCTCGCCTGCGACGTGCCGGTGCTCGCGACCCCCGTCGGCATCCATGCCGAGGCGCTCGCCCAGCTGCCCGGCACGCTTTGCGCACCATTTCAGCCCGCCGCCTGGCGCGCCGCGCTCGAGCCCCACCTGCAGCAGCCCGACCCGCATATCGCCGGGCGCGAGCGTGCCCAGCGGTGGTCCTCCGTGCGCCTGGCCGAGCGGGTTGCCGAGGCATGGCGCACAGCCCGCGGGTCCGCTGGGTAGCATGACATAGCCGTGGATCAGCCATCCGCCACGACGTCCGCAGCCGCGCCTGCGCAGCCGCAGGACCAAGCTCGGCCGGACGCGACCGCCGCACCCGCGCCCAACGCCGCCGAGACAGCGAGCGCTGCTGCGCCCGTGGGCGCTGCCCCAAGCGCTGCGAACGCCGCGCCGGAGAGTGAGGATCCGCAGTCCACCGGCTTCGGCTCGCGCGGGCGCGCACGGCGCCGTGCGCGCTTCCTGCGCAAGGCGCGCGAGCTTGCCTACCGCGACCTCGGGGGACTCGTCTTCAGCCTCCACCACTTCGGCCAGCGCAACGACGCGCTCGTACTCGCCAAGCTCGGCACGCTCAGCCGCATCGACGCCGAGCTGCGCGCGCTGGAAGCGCACCTCGGCGAGCGCCAGCCCGTCACCGTGCTGCGCGAGGCCGGCATCACCGCCTGCCCGCGCTGCGCCGCGATCCACAGCGGCGAAGACCGCTTCTGCCCCAACTGTGGGCTCTCAATGAGCCGCAAAACCGATTTGCCCATCGCGGGCGCGCCGCCCGCGGGCCAGAGCGCCGCCGCGCCGCTCGCGGCGCCCCAGGCTTCGCCCGCGCCCGCCGCCCCCGCAGTCACGAGCGCGGCCTCCTCCTCGGCCGCCCCGCCGCTCACGCCCCAAACGCCGGCCGCACCTGCGCCTGCCCCCGCGACCCAGGCCTTCGAGGCCGTGCCCGCGCCTGGCGGCGAAGACGATCAGCCCACCGAGATCATTCGCCCGCCCAAGCCCGGCTCGTGACCGTCACCGCAGGCGCGAGCAGCCCGCCGAGCAGGGCTCCTGGCGGAGTGGGTGAGCCTGCTAGCCAGGTCTCCGCACAGCATCACCCCCCGCCCGCGCGACCCGCGCCAAGCGAAGCCTGCCCGCTGTGCGGCGCGCCGCTTGACCCGCAGCAGGACTGGTGTCTGAACTGCGGCGCCGCCGCGCGCACCCGGCTCGCCGCCACGCCCAACTGGAAGGCGCCGATTGCCGTGATTGCCGTGATTGCCGCGCTCGCGCTCGGCGTGCTCGCCGCGGCGCTCGTGAAGCTCGCGGGTGGCTCGGGCTCCAGCGCCGCGTCCGTGACGACCACCACCGTCACGACCGCGCCAACCGTCGCTACAACGCCCGCCCTCACAACGCCCGGCGCCCCCACGACGACCACGCCCACCACTCCCGGCGCGACCACGTCCTCGACCGCGCCCACCGTCACCGCTCAGCCCAGCGGCGCGGGCGGCATCGCCAGTCCCAACACCACCCCAACCGTCACCGCGAAAAGCGATAAAGCACCAAAGGCCCTAAAAGGGCTCCCCCCGGCGGAGCGGAAGAAAGTCGAAGAACTGATCAACGCTGGGGGCGCCAAGAAGAAGGCCGGGCGCTAGCGCGGCGCTCGGCCGGTCCGCGAAGCCCTGCCCACGCCAGATACGGTTGCAGGCGATGTCCGTCTCCCCTCCGTCGGCCTCGTCCGAGGTCTCGCACGAGGCCGACATCGCCGTTATAGGCGCGGGCGCCGCCGGGCTCTACGCCGCGCTGTGCGCCGCGCGCGAGGGTGCCTCGGTCGTACTTGCCTCGGCCACGCCGCTCGCGCAGACCGCTAGTTACTGGGCGCAGGGCGGGCTCGCCGCCGCGCTCGCCACCGACGACAGCGTCGAGCTGCACCTACGCGACACGGAGTTGGCCGGGCGCGGGTTGGTGCGACGCTCCGCGGCGCAGACGCTCGCGCGCGAGGCGCCCGAGTGCGTGCGCGATCTACAGGCGCTCGGCGTGCGCTTCGACGCCGACCGCGCCGGTCGACTCGCGCTCGGCCTGGAGGGTGGACATTCCGTGCGTCGCGTCGTCCACGCCGGCGGCAGCGCCACAGGCCGACGCGTCGTGCGCCAGCTCTCAGCGCTCGCCGCCGCCGATGAGCACATCGCCGTGCTCGAGGGCGCCCGCGCACGCGCGCTGTGGCGCTCGGAAGGTCGCTGCGTTGGGTTGATCTGCGAAGACGGGCGGGTACTAGCCGCACGCGCCGTCGTAATCGCTACCGGCGGCTGCGCCGCGCTGTGGAAGCGCACCACCAACCCCCCCGGCTCCCAAGGCGTGGGGCTGCTGCTCGCGCACCGGGCTGGCGCCGCGCTCGCGGACCTCGAGCTGCTGCAGTTTCACCCCACCGCCGTGATCGGCGTCGCGGGGCGCGAGGGCTTCCTGGTGACCGAGGCGATCCGGGGCGAGGGCGCCACGCTGCACGACCACAGCGGCGCGCGCTTCGTCGATGAGCTGCTGCCCCGTGACGAGGTCTCGCGCGCGATCCAGCGGCGCCTGCAGGAGTCGGGAGAGCGCTCGGTGGGACTGGATATGCGGGGCGTCGACCCCGCTCGCTTTCCCAACGTCGTGGGCGCGCTCCGCAGCGCGGGCCTCGACCCCACGCGTGAGCTGGTCCCCGTCGCTCCCGCCGCGCACTACACGATGGGCGGGATCGTCGCCGACCTCGACGCACACTCCACGCTCTCGGGGCTGTATGCCGTCGGCGAGTCCTCCTGCACCGGCCTGCATGGCGCCAACCGACTCGCCTCCAACTCGCTCAGCGAGTGCTTCGTGTTCGCGCGCCGAGCCGTCGCGCACGCGCTCGGTGTCACCGCGCCGGGGCGCCCTGCCACCGCGCGCAACGCGACTGCCGCGGAGCTGACAGCACTCGCCGCCCTGCCCGCGCCGCCGCTGGGCGACGACTCCACGCGCGAGGCGCTGTGGCGGGACGCGGGGATCGTGCGGGAGCCTGAGGGTTTGGAGCGCCTGACCGCAAGCCCACACCCGCTCGTGCGCGCGATCGCACAGTGCGCGTTGACCCGTACCGAGAGCCGCGGCGCCCACCAGCGCTCCGATTACCCCGAGCGCGACCCCTCCCTCGATCTGCACCACGTCCTTCTCGGCGCCAGCGCCGAGAAGGACGAGGACGCCCTCGGCGTCGAGTGGCAAACCTGGGACTGACTCGCCGCCCCGGCGGACACCAACACGCCATCCATCGACCCCGCAAGGGGTCCATACATAAAAAGATCGCCGTTACGTCTTTATCTCGGTCCTTTGTGATCAGAGACGTGTTCAAGCGTCGTAGAAGGATCGAAGGCGCTTGGAGTCTTCGAGTTATGGGGGGTGTGCTCCATACAAGAAGGAGGGCCAGGAGTAGCCATGTACCAATTCAGTCGAGCCATTTACCGGGAACTCGCTTCAGAGATCGTCCCTGCCCCGCCCGGCGCCCCCGCCGCCTCTAACCACGCGGCCGTGCTGCGCGCCTGTGAGGCCGTGGTCACGCGCCTGGCAACCGACCGCCACCACTTCGCGCGCCCCGAACGCGTGCTGTTTGCCGACATCCGCAACTACTTCCCGATGTCGGCGCAGTCGCACGTGCACCAGGTCGTTTGCCGCTACATCGAGTATGCGCAGACGTTCGTCGCGCTGCATCCGCACGAGGGCTACGCCGCCGTCAGCGGCGCGCCCCCCCAGTGTCGCGCCACCACCCGCAAGGGTTCGGCCTGCCAGCGCGTGCCGCTGCCGCACAACGGCTACTGCCCCTCACACCAACACCTCGCCGACACCGAGGACCGCGAGCTAGCCGCCGCATAGCCGTCGCGTAGGCTCCGAGGCGTGCTCCTCGGAGTCGATGTCGGCGGCACCTTCACCGACGCCGTCCTCCTCGACGGCGACGGTGAGCTGCACACCGCCAAGCTGCCCACCACGCCCGATGACCAGGCGCTCGCCGTGCTCGAGGTTGTGCGGCTCGTGCTCGAGCGCGCAGGTGCTCACGCGGGCGAGGTAGAGCGCTTTGCACACGGGATGACCGTCACCACGAACGCGCTGCTGCAAGAACGCACCGCCCGCACCGCGCTGATCGCCACCGAGGGCTTCACCGACGTGATCGAGCTGGCCCGCCAAGCGCGCCCGCACCTCTACCGGCTCTGCGACGCCCCGCCCCTCCCGCTTGTCCCCGCCGAGCTGCGCTTCGCAGCACCCGAGCGGATCGTGCCCGAGGGCGTGCTCCTCGCGCTGGAAGCAGATCGTGCCCGCGCGCTCGTGGAGCAGGTCGCCGCGACCCAGCCCGAGGCCGTGGCCGTGGCGCTGCTGCACTCCTACGCCGATCCACAGCACGAGCAACTGCTCGGCCAGCTGCTCCGGGAGTTGCTGCCAGGTGTGCCGAGCTCGCTCTCCAGCGAGATCGTCGGCACCTTTCGCGAGTACGAGCGCACCGCCACCACCGTGCTCGACGCCGCGCTTTCGCCGCTGCTCGCGCACTATCTGCGCGCGCTCGCCGAGCAGGCCCGCGCCGAGGGGATCGTTGAGCCCGCGATCATGCAGTCCTCCGGGGGACTCACCAGCATCGCGCGCGCCTCCGCGCACGCCGCCCTGACCGTCCTCTCCGGTCCAGCGGGCGGCGTCGGCGGCGCGTTGCTGCTCGCGCAGCTCGCCGAGGAGCCCCACGTGCTCTGCTTCGACATGGGCGGCACCTCCTGTGACGTCTGCCTGATCGAAGACGGGCGCGTCGCCGAGACCGCGGAGCGCCAGATCGCCGGGCGCCCCCTGGCCCTGCCCGCCCTCGACATCCACACCGTGGGTGCCGGCGGCGGCTCGATCGCCTGGCGCGACCCCGGTGGCGCGCTGCGCGTCGGCCCGGAGTCCGCCGGGGCCGTGCCCGGACCCGCCTGCTACGGGCGCGGGGGCGAGCAGCCCACCGTCACCGACGCCAACCTGCTGCTCGGGCGGCTGCCCACCCAGACCCCGCTCGCGGGTGATCTGCGCCTCGATCACGAGGCCGCCCAGCGCGCGGTCGCCGGGTTGGCACAGCAACTCGGGATCGAGACCCAGGCTTGTGCTGAGGGCATCCTGCGCGTCGCCGAGTCCGAGATGCTCGGCGCGCTGCGCGAGATCACCGTGCAGCGCGGGATCGACCCGCGCGACTTCGCGCTCATGCCCTTCGGCGGCGCCGGACCGCTGCACGCCTGCGCCATGGCCCGCGAGCTCGGCATCTCGCGCGTGCTTTGTCCCAGCGCCTCCGGGGTGCTTTGTGCGCTCGGGCTCGCCGCCGCCGCCCCGCGCCACGACCTCTCACGCACGGTCCTGCTGCGCGGCGGCTCGCTCACCGCCGAGCGCCTGCGCAGCGAGCGCGACGCGCTGGCCACCGAGGCCCAGGCCGCGCTCGCGGGCGAGCCCGCGCGGCTGCGCGTCAGCTATGAGCTTCGCTACAGCGGGCAGTCCTTCGAGCTTGCCGTCCAGCAGAGTGAGTCTGTCGACCCCGCGCTACTCGCCGAGGCCTTCGCCGAGCTACATCAGCAGCGCTACGGCTATCGCGACCAGGACGCCGAGGTCGAGCTAGTCACGATCCGCGTCTCCGTCTGGGGCCAGGCACCCGCCATTGCCCCACGTGGCGGGCACGACAGCGACGCGCTCGCCCCCGGCAGTCGACTCAGCGGCCCCGCCGTCCACGCCCTGTCAGGGTCCACCCTGTATCTCGCGCCCGGGTGGTCCGGGCTCGTGGACAACCACGGCACCATTCGCCTGGAGTACGAAGGGTACGCAGCATGAGCACCCTGGACCCGATCGAGCTGCAGGTCATCACCGGCGCCCTGCGAGCCGCCTGCGCCGAGATGGGGGTCGCGCTGATTCACTCCGCCCACTCCTCCAACATCAAGGAGCGCCGCGACGCCTCTACCGGCCTGTTCGACGCCGACGGGCAGATGATCATGCAGGCCGAGCACATCCCCGTGCACCTTGGCTCGATGCCCGCCTCCGTCGCCGCGGTGCTAGACCGCCAGCAGCAGCCAGGCGTCTCCTGGATCCTGAACGACCCCTTCGCGGGTGGCACGCACCTGCCCGACATCACCGTAATCACCCCCGTGTTCGCCGAGGGCGGACCGCTGCTGGGCTTCGCCGCCAGCCGCGCCCACCACGCCGACGTCGGCGGCCGACTGCCGGGCTCGATGCCCGCCGACAGCCACACGCTCGCCGAGGAGGGGATCGTGATCTCGCCGCGCGTGCTCGACCCCGCCGCGATCGACGAGCTGGTCGCGCAGATGCGCCAGCCCGAGGAGCGCCGCGCCGACCTGCGCGCGCAGCTCGCCGCTAACCGCGTCGGCGCGCTGCGGCTGCGCGCCCTAGCACAGCGACTCGGCCCCGAGCGCCTGCGCGCCGCGACCGACGCCGTGCTCGATTACGCCGAGCGACGCACGCGTGCCTGCATCGCGGAGATGCCCGACCGCGAGATCCTCGCCGAGGATCTGCTCGAGGCACCCGATGGTGACCTCACCTTGCGGCTGCGGGCCACGGTCCAGGGCGAGCAGCTGATCCTCGACTTCGCCGACAGCGCCCCGCAGCACGGCGGCAACCTCAACTGCCCGCTCGCCGTGACCCACTCCGCCTGCTTCTTCGCCCTGCGCGTGCTGAGCGACCCCGACATCCCCCCCTCCGCCGGCGCCTATCGGCCCGTGGAGGTACGCGCGCCGCGGGGCTCGCTGCTGAACGCGCGTCCCGGAGCCGCGGTCGCCGCCGGCAACGTCGAGACCTCCTCGCGGATCGCCGACCTCGTGCTCCATGCCTTCGGCCGCGCGCTAGGCCAGGGGACCATGAACAACCTCACGCTCGGCGCCGAGGGCGAAGGCTCCTTTTCCTACTACGAGACGCTCGGCGGCGGCCAGGGCGCCTGCGCCGAGGCCGACGGGCCCAGCGGCGTGCACGTTGCGATGAGCAACACGCTCAAC
Organism: uncultured Solirubrobacteraceae bacterium; assembly: GCA_963697725.1. Classification (GTDB taxonomy): domain Bacteria; phylum Actinomycetota; class Thermoleophilia; order Solirubrobacterales; family Solirubrobacteraceae; genus Palsa-744. The sequence goes on along the minus strand of OY969096.1, from coordinate 1,013,491 downwards.
ACGCCCGTCGAGGCGCTCGAGCGTGAATTCCCGCTGCGCGTCGTGCAGTACGCGCTGCGACGCGGGTCCGGCGGCGCAGGGCGCACACGTGGTGGCGACGGTGTCGTGCGCGAGCTAGAAGCGTTGCGAGACATGAGCTTCTCCCTGATCGGCGAGCGCCGCCGACACGCGCCGCCCGGCGCCGAGGGCGGTCAGCCGGGCGCCCGCGGGCGCGACGAGCTCGATGGCGAGTTGCTGCCGGGCAAGGTCACGGGCACGCTGCGGGCCGGGCAGCGGCTACGCATCCAGACTCCAGGCGGCGGCGGCTTCGGCGCCCAGCCCTCAGATTGACAAGCTGGAAACATCACCCGGCAACCGTCTGGTAGCACCATTGGCCGCCCAGACAGTCTTTTTGCGGTCTAATAAGGGCGTGATTTGCAGGCGATTTGGGATTTCCGCTTGGGTTTCGTATCTTTAAGGAGCTGGCGGCCCCCAAAGCATGGCGGGACGCGGGCCAGATAGAGACGCTTCCTAGCTTCAATCTTTATGCCAATTGCTTTCAAAGAATGGGCTGTCACCGTCCGCGCGCTAGCCGAAGGTGAGCAGCTGGTCACGCTCCGCAAGGGTGGCATCCGCCAGCCAGGCAAGTCGTTGAGACTCGCCCACGAGCGGTTCTTCCTGTATCCGACCTTCGATCACCAGCCGGGCGACCTGGTGCGCGAGTCCCACCAGCCCGAGCTGCGTCGCGCGCTCGAGGAGGGTGTCTGGAGCGACGGCGAGCCGCACCTACAGGCATTCACCTCCGGTGCCCCCGTTCAGCAGCCCGACCGCGTGCGAATCCGCGCCTGGGCCGAGGTAGCGGATCACTTCACGATCGCCGACCCGCGCTGCGTCGATGCGCTCTCGCCCTTCTACGTCTGGACCCCCGACTACGCCGAAAAGCGCCTCGGTTGGCGCCGCCACCAGCCGCTGCACGTGCTGCTACTGCGCACTTACCGGATCCCGCGGCCGGTGACCGTCAAGGTCAAGGATGAGTACACAGCCGCACAGGCCTGGATCGAGCTCCAGCGCGAGCTGCCGTTCGAGGGTACGCCCGTGCTCTCCGACGCCGAGTTCGAGCGCGCCGCCGAAGAGATCCGCGCGATCACCAGCGAAGCCGCTGGACCCCAGCCGGTTCTAGCCTAGTCCTCCACAGTCGGCGAGGGCTGCTCCTCAGGGCGCAGCGCTTCTTGCGCCGCCTCCGCGCCCGACTGTGGCACCAGGATGTCGCGCGGTCCCGCCGCGAGGAAGTCCGGCACGTCGAAGCCCCCAGAGCGGCGCGACATGCTGGGGATACCCTCCTCCAGCAGCAGCGCCTGGATCAGCTCGCACTCGGGCTGATTATTCGCCCACGCGACCTTGACCAGCGGCCCTTCGGCGTACTGCGGCTTGATCTTGCGTGCCTTGCGTTGGCGCTCGCTGGCGTCGCGCTCGCTGCCCGGCATGTGCACCAGCGGCATCGCGCACTGCGGGCAAAAGCGCTCGCTGCGCGGTTGCGAAACGCCGCAGCTCGGGCAGATCAGCGGCTTGTCCGTCAGCTCGCCGTCTCCTCGACGGCCACTTCGCTGACCTGCGCTCCGTCGATCAGGTAGGAGCGCACCTCGGGCTCGCGATCGCCCGCCAGACCCACGATGATCCACTCGACGCCCGGCCATTTGGCCGCGAAACTGATGTCTGTCTGCGACGGATAGGGAGCGCTCTGCACGTGTGAGTGGTAGATCGCGCCAAACTCGCAGCCGTCCGCCTCGCAGGCGTTATAGAGCTGGAGCAGTTCGTTCGGGTCGATCTCGAACTTCAGCTTGCTCGCGTGGATGTTCCTCGCCCGATACACACGCGCCGCAACCGGCGGAGACTCGGGCCTGACCGCGACCACACCGCAGCACTCGATCTTCGGGTTCTCCTGCGCGTGCGCGACGATCTCGGCGAGTAGCTCGGGGGCGATCTTCATGTTGGCCCCCCGCACGGACCCGTGACGGTCGCGCGACTCGCGGGCGCGCGACTCACCACCAGACGGTCGCGTCCAGGTTCTCGATCTCCTCCACGGGCAGCGTGTAGATGCCGCTGGAGAGGTACTTCCAGCCATCGTCAGCGACCACGAACACGACGTTGCCCTCATCCAGCTCACCCGCGATCCGTACCGCGATACTCGCGATCGCGCCCGTGGATACGCCCGCGAACACGCCCTCCTCGTCGAGCAGCTTGCGCGTCCAGACGATCGCGTCGGTGTTCGTCACAAAGATCTTGCGGTCCAGCAGCGAGATGTCGATGATCGGCGGGATAAAGCCGTCGTCCAGCGAGCGCAGACCCTGCACCGGCTCGCCCTGCATCGGCTCCGCCGCGACGATCTTGCAGGCGTCGCCGAACGTCTCCTTCAGACGTCTGCCGTTGCCCATCAGCGTGCCACCCGTGCCGAGTCCCGCCACGAACGCGCTGATCTCGTCCAGCTCTTCGAGGATCTCCAGCGCGGTGCCGTTGTAGTGGGCGTTCGGGTTGGCCTGGTTGCCGTACTGGTAGGGCATGTACACCGAGGAGTCCGCCGCCGCCATCTCCAGCGACATCGCCACTGCGCCGTTGGAGCCCTGGTCGCCGGGTGAATAGACAATCTCCGCGCCGTACATCTCCAGTAGCTGCGTGCGCTCGGGCGTGACGTTCTCCGGCATCACGACCTTCAGCTTGTAGCCCTTGCGCGAGCAGATCATCGCCAGCGAGATGCCCGTGTTGCCCGAAGTTGGTTCGAGGATCGTCTGCCCGGGCGCGATCGCGCCTTTCTCCTCGGCGTCTTCGATCAGCGCCCGCGCCACGCGGTCCTTGACCGAGCCCGTCGGGTTGTGGGACTCGAGCTTCGCCCAGATGTGCACGCCCGGCTTCGGCGACAGGCTCGGCAACTCGACCAACGGCGTATTGCCGATCGCCTGCACGATGTCGCCGTAGCGGCCGCCGCACGGCCGGTTTCGGAGCTTCTGGACCGCCATTACTTCACGGAATATAGCGGCGTTCAGCCGTGACGGCGAATGATCGACGCGCGGGCCATCGGACCCGGCTGCGCTTTGGGGCACGCGCTGCGGCCAGGCGCTGCGGCGGGGTAACCCGCCGCAGCGCTCACGGCTCATTTCATCAGCGTGACTTCCGTCGCTTTGCCGCCAAGTTCGAATTTTTCGCTTTCCTCCACACCCGACGGAGCGGATTCTTCAATTTTGCCTCCATTGATGGCCGTTTCGACCACGCATTTGATCGCTTTGACCGTTTCTGGCGCTAACACTTCCCTAATCGTCGCAATGCCTTTTTCCTGCGTAAAGACGTCTTTTGTTGCTTTCGTCGTTTTTTCGATTGGTTCCGCTAACGCCACCGCGCAGCCCTTGACGACGATTTTCACGCTGAGTTCGCAGGTGATTTTTGCTTCATTCAATAAGTAGACTAAGGTGTCTACGGCTTTTTCCGTCAGAATCCCTTGCCAGTAATGCACTTTGCCCGCAAGCGCGACCGAGCCTTTGCTGAGCCCTTCGCCGGTGCAGGTTCCGCCAAGAGAGCCTTTGCATTCGGAGAATAAGATCGTAAATGCGCCCTCGTCTGGTGTCGTGAATTCCGAGGCGTTCGTACTGCTTTTGCATTTCAGTTCCGTGCCACCGGTGGTGACCAGTCTAATTTCTCCGCTTTTCCCGGTGCTCTTCAGGGTTTTTTCAATCGGTTCAGGTAAGATCAGCGGTTCGTTTTTGCCGGCGGGCCCGATTACACGTGTATATAACCCGTTGTTTTCCAACGTCGCGCAGGTGCCGGACTGGTATTCGCCGGTGAATTCACCCAGTAAGGCGCACCACACACGGCCGACTTTTTTGAAGATCAATTCGGCTAATACGTATTCGCTCGTTAAGACTGCTACTTTTTTCGTGCAGGCGCTGTCGCTGTAGTTTCCCGTTGTAAAGAAGAACGTCGCAAAACAACTGGGCGCGGCCGACGCCGGCGCAGGCGCAATCGCGCCGCACGCAAGCGCGACCGCAGCGAGCGCCACCACCGTAACCCCCAGGCCGAAACGTCCTCGATGTAAATGGAGTTGCATTGACTTCCTCCAGGCGTTGTGAGCTGAGTAGCCCGCGTCAGCGGGCACAGCCGACACCCCCGGCTGGGCGAGTTGTCCTCACGCCGGCCTCGTGGTGCCGGTGCACAACCGTTTTTACTACCGGGCCCTTCGTGCGCCCAGCGATGCGCGCGACTGTCTCCTACGGCTGCCCACTGGCCGCGCAGCCAGGCAGCCAGTAGGATTCGGCTCGCTTGGGGACGGCGAGCGCTAGACATGGGTGGACATTCCAACAACTTCGACTTCGACTGGCTCGTGATCGGCTCGGGCTTCGGCGGCAGCGTCTCGGCGCTGCGCCTGTCCGAGAAGGGCTACTCGGTCGGCGTGCTTGAGTGCGGGCGTCGCTTCGCCGACGACGAGTTCCCGAAGAACACCGCGGACCTCAAGCGCTACTTCTGGAACCCGCGCCTGGGCATGAAGGGGATCTTCCGCCTGACCAACTTCAAGGACGTCGCCGTCGTCTCGGGCTGCGGCGTCGGGGGCGGCAGTCTCGGCTATGCCTGCACCCTCTACGTCCCGCCCAAGCAGTTCTTCGAGGATCCCCAATGGGCCGAGGTGGCCGATTGGGAGACCGAGCTGGCGCCTCACTACGAGGAGGCGCAGCGGATGCTGGGCGTAATCGAAAACCCGCACGAGGACCCAGCTGATCAGCTGCTGCGTGAGCTCGGGGAGGAGCTGGGCGTGGGCGACACCTACAAACGCACGCCTGTCGGGATCTACTTCGGGGAGGCGGGCAGGACCGTCGCGGACCCCTTCTTCGACGGCGAGGGGCCCGAGCGTACGGGCTGCAAGCTCTGTGCCCGCTGCATGGTGGGTTGCGTGCACGGGGCGAAGAACACGCTCGTGAAGAACTACCTCTACCTCGCGGAACGACACGGCGCGCGGGTCATGCCAGAACGCACGGTGGTCGACATCCGCCCGATCGGGGCAGGGGCACCGAACCCGGAGGGGTTGGTCGGCAGCGAGGGCTACGAAGTCGAATCGGTCCGCTCCGGCGCCTGGCTGCGCACGGAACGGCGCGTGCAGCGAGCGCGAGGCGTCGTCGTCTCCGCGGGCCCGCTCGGTACCAACCGGCTGCTACAGAAATGCCGCCTGGAAGGTTCGTTGCCGCGCATCTCCTCACGGCTCGGCGAGCTCGTGCGGACAAACTCCGAGTCGATCCTGACGGTCACCGTGCCCGAGGACTACCCCGAGAACCTGATCCGCCGCGTCGCGATCACCTCCTCGATCTACCCCGACCCCAACACACACATCGAGACCGTGACCTATGGCGACGACGGCGACTCGATGCGCCTGCTCTACACGCTGCTGACCGGCGACGGCACACGCGTGACACGCCCGCTGAAGCTGCTCGCGCAGCTCGTACGTCATCCCGCGAGGCTGGCCAAGGTGCTGTTCGCCAAGCACTGGTCGCGGCGCACGATCATCCTGCTCGTGATGCAGACGCTCGACAACGCGATCGCCCTGCGCCCGCGCAAAGGCCCGTTCGGCTCGTTCTGGCTGCAGACCGAACAGGACCCCGAGCGCCCGAATCCCACGTTCATCCCGATCGCAAACCAGGCCGCGGAATGGTTCGCCAAGCGCACCGGCGGGATCGCGCAGAGCTCTGTGACAGAGGCGCTGTTTAACATCCCCTCGACCGCCCACATCCTCGGGGGCGCCGTGATCGCGGCCGATCCCTCGGGCGGTGTCGTCGACTCGCATCAGCGCGTCTTCGGCTACGAGAACCTGCTCGTCTGCGACGGCTCCGCGGTCCCCGCGAACGTCGGCGTAAACCCCTCGTTGACGATCACTGCGCTGGCCGAGCACGCAATCAGCAAGGTGCCCACCGCGGGCGCTGCAGAGGGGTCCAAGCAGGCCCAAAGCCCCGCCGCCGTCTAGAGCTGAGCGCCTAGGCGTTCGATCTATCGAACATTCGTTGGACGCAGAACGGTATTTTTCTGTCAAGCGTGGCGGAGTGAGTCGACGATCGGTCCATGTCGATTCCGGGGGCAGTTACGCAGGCAGGCAGCGATCAGCAGGCACAGTACGAGGCGCCGGTCGAGCATTCGGCCGAGCTCCGTCTCCTCGCGCACGAGCTGACCGAGCGCACCGACGCCGTGGTCGAGGGGATGGGTATGCGGACCGGGCAATCCGGCGTAGTGCTCGATGACGCCGTCGAGGCGAGCTTTGCGCAGGTTGGAGTTCTCTCGACAATTGCGGTCGCGAAGTGGATGGCAGGCGACGGGGTCGAAGTGGCGCGCGACATCGGTCAAGAGTCGTGGTGCATCTTCGGGCAGCTCGCCGCCCAGCGTCGCGCGCCGTTGAACGAGGTCACCAAGCGCTGCTTGCGCTGGTTCGACGCGGCATCGGACGTCGCACGCGACGCGGCACAGGAGCTCGGACTATCGCCGCCCGTGGTCGCGCAGGGAATCGCCATGCTGCAGCGCAGCCTCAACGTGACGCTCGTGCGGATGTGCGAGTCCTTCGAGGCCGAGCGCAAGCGCTCCGACGACGAGTTGACGTTCCTGGCGACTCACGACGTGCTGACGGGCCTGCCGAACCGCAAGCTGATTCTCGATCGCACCGAACAGCTGCTCGCACGCGCGCGCCGGCACGGGACGCTGCCGGCTGCCGTATTCATCGATCTGGACAACTTCAAGCTGATCAACGACACGCTCGGTCACCGCGCCGGCGATGAGCTCCTGTGTGCCGTCACGGCGAGGCTCCAGAGCGCCGTGCGCGAGCCCGACACACTCGGACGACTTGCCGGCGACGAGTTCGTCGTGATCGCGGAGGACATCTCGCTCGAAGCGGGCCCCGAACTGATCGCCGAGCGCCTGCTGGGAGCGCTAAGCGAGCCCTTTACGCTCGCGGACGGCGGTGCCCGCTTGAAGATCACCGCCAGCATCGGCGTGGCGGCCGGCGCACGCACTTCCGCGGATGAGCTTCTGCGCGACGCTGACATCGCCATGTACCGCGCCAAGTGCAACGGCAAGGATCGCTATGTCGCGTTCGAGTCAGAGATGCAGGGGGCGATCAAAAGTCGGCTGGAATTGGAGATGGATCTGCGCGAGGGGCTGCAGAACAACGAGTTCTTCCTCGTCTATCAGCCAATCTTCAACCTCAGCGATATGCGCCCCAGCGCGGTCGAGGCGTTGATCCGTTGGGAGCATCCGGCCCGCGGTGTCGTGCAGCCAGAAGAGTTCATTCCGCTGCTGGAGGAGACCGGGCTGATCACCCAGATCGGCGGTTGGGTCCTGCGCGAGGCCTGCGCACAGGGAGCGAGTTGGCGCAAGGCGGGGTCTGCGATCGAGATCGCCGTCAACGTCTCCGCACGTCAGCTCGACAGCGACGAGTTCGTGACAGAAGTAAGCGATGCGCTTACGCAGAGCGGCCTCGAGCCGCAGGCGCTAACAATCGAGATCACCGAGACCACGCTGATGCGCGATACCGACCAGACGGTCCGCCGCTTGAGCGCCGTCAAGGCCCTCGGCGTGCGCATCGCAATCGACGACTTCGGCACTGGTTACTCCTCGCTCACCCACGTGCAGAAGTTCCCCGTGGACTCGCTGAAGATCGACCGCTCGTTCATCGCCGGCCTGAAGGACAACAAGGAGGGTGAGGCGTTGATCCACACGCTCGTGCAACTCGGCAAGGCGCTCTCGATCGAGACGGTTGCCGAGGGCATCGAGATGCATCAGGAGCTCTCCCTCCTGCAAGGCGAGCGCTGCGACAGCGGTCAGGGCTTCCTGTTTGCCAAGCCGCTCGAGCTGCCCGCAGCCAACGCGTTCCTGATGGGTTGGGTCGAGGATGCGACGCCGGGCAGGGGGCCCAGACCCGGAATGCCCTCAACGGCTTGATCTGAGCGCGACGGGCCCGCCGAGCGGGGTCTCTAGCGCGAGCCGCCGGCCATCGCCGGCAGGATCACGAGCGTGTCGCCCTCGCCGACGCTGGTCTGCAGCCCGTCAAGCACGCGCACGTCCTCGTCGTTGAGGTAGACGTTCACGTAGCGGTTGAGCTCGCCGTCGGCGGAGAAGAGCTGGTCCTGCGTGGCGGGGTGGTTCGCGGCCAGGTCCTTCAGCACGTCGCCGACGTTCGCGCCCGAGGCGCTGACCTGCTTCTCGCCGCCGACCGAGGCTCGCAGTACGGGTGGGATCTTGATCGTCGCCATCTCGCGGCACCTTAGCGGTCGAAGGCCATCGTCAGCGGCTCGCCGGTCGAGCCAGGCAAGGACGCAGGGAGCGAAGCGTGCGATAGCACGTGAGCGACCGAGGACGCAGCATGGCGAAGTGCCGGCGGGCCGCTAGCCCGCGGCGGCGCAGAACGCCTCGTAGTCCGGGAACACGCCCAGCTCCTCGTCGCGGATCTCCTCGGGGTCACGCGAGCAGATCGGGCACTCGGGGTCGCGGTGGACCTTGACCTCGGTCAGCGTGGCGCCGAGCGCGTCATACAGCAGCAGGCGCCCGATCGCGGGCTCGCCGATGCCGACGATCAGCTTGACGACCTCGGTCGCCTGCAGCAGGCCCATCGTCCCGGGCAGCACGCCGAGCACGCCGTTGGCACCGCAGGAGGGAGCCAGCTCGGCGGGCGGCGGCTCGCGGAACAGGCAGCGGTAGCAGGGGCCCTCATACGGCTTGAACACCGACAGCTGGCCGTCGAAGCCGAGGATCGAGGCCGACACGACCGGGATCTTCAGCCGCACGGTCGCGTCGTTGAGCAGGTAGCGCGTGGGGAAGTTGTCGACGCCATCGACGATCACGTCGTAGTCCTTGATGATCTCGACGATGTTCGAAGCGTCGATCCTGACCGGGTACTTGACGACCTTGACGTCCGGGTTCAGCGCACGGATCGCCTCCTCCGCGGAGTCCACCTTCGGCGTCCCGATCTTCTCGGTGCTGTGGATCACCTGTCTTTGGAGGTTCGACAGGTCGACCACGTCGTCGTCGACGATGCCGAGCTGGCCGACACCCGCCGCGGCGAGGTAGAGCGCGGTCGGCGAGCCGAGCCCGCCGGCACCCAGCAGCAGCACCTTGGCGTCGAGCAGCTTCTGCTGGCCCTCGGCGCCGATCTCGGGGACGAGCATGTGGCGCGAGTAGCGCTCGCGCTGTTCGGGCGTGAGCGCCCGCGGCACCTGGACCTCGTAGCCGCGGTCCTTCCACAACGTGATGCCACCTGTCATCGAGCGCACGTGCTCGTAGCCCAACTCATCGGTCAGCGTGCGGGTGCCATAGGCCGAGCGATTGCCCGACGCGCAATAGAGGATCACCGGCGTCGAGCGATCCGGCACCACGCCCTCGATCCGGGTCTCCAGATAGCTGCGCGGCACGTGCTTGGCGCCGGGCAGATGCCCGGCGGCGTACTCCTCGGTCTCGCGCACGTCGATGACCGTGGCGCCCTCGTGGATCAACTCGTTGACCTCGGAGGGGTCGACCTCCTCGATCTGGCTCTTGACTTGGCGGAGCAGCTCGGCACCAGACGGACTCATCGTGAAACTCCTAAACCACGGTCGGGTTTTATTGACTTCACAAAGTATAGCGTCCGCGTAGCCACCTCAGAAGCCGCTCGAGAAGTGCTTTTTAGCGAACGGGACCGCGGCGCGATCGTCCCCACCGACACCCTCGCATGAGCTTCGCGAGGGTGTCGGCGAACGGCGGTCGATGCTCAGGTAGCGCTGCTCAGGAGACGAGCAGGTAGGAGAAGCCCACCGCGCTCGGGCTGAAGGTGCGCGAGCCACCGTAGTTGGCCTTCGCGCGCCAGCGGCCAACCGCGGGTGCGGTAAACGGCACGCTGGCTGAGCCGCCCCGCGCGACGGCCGAGGACTGGCGGTAGAACTGCCAGCCGAACACGGGGTCGAAGCGTTCGATGTCCACCGTAACCGGCCCTGAGGCCGCGGGTGAGACCTTGACGCTAATTGCCAGCGACTGTCCCGCCGTGACCTTCGCGGTGCTGAAGGACAGGCTCGTGCTCGTGATCGTGCGCGACTCGCGCACGAGCGTGAAACTCCCGGAGCTGTTGTCGTGCACCGACACGACCGCGTAGTAGCGCCCCGGCTTCAGCTGGTGGGCCAGCGTCTGCGATCCGCTGTCGCCGCAGGCGCATTCGATCACGTGCCCGTTCTGGTTGCGCAACTGCAAGTTGAAGTCCGCCGAGGAGGGCGCCTTCAGCTTGAGCGTCAGGTTGGAGTGGCTCGTGACGTCCATCCGGTACAGGCGCAGTACGTGGACGCCGTTCCCATTCAGGTAGCCGTGGCCCTGGCCGTAGTTGCCAAGCGGCAGGCCCGGCGCCGTCTCCGCGGAGTTGGCACGGGCGACCTGCAGACGGAATCGGTGCACGCCACGTCCGCTCGGCGTGACCTCGAAGCTGTAGCGCCCCCCCTGCCCGGGCCCCGGCGTAAACAGTCGGTAGCCACGGCAGTCGATATGCAGCACCGGTGAGCCTTCTTCGAAGGAGCGCGTCCCGGGTGGGAACAGCTCGCCGTCAACGCAGCCGCCACCATGCCCATTCGCGAGGTTCAGCAGATAGCTGACGCCCGCGTGCAGGGTCATCGAATAAGCGGCGTTCACGTTCTGGATCGGGTCCACCTGCCCGCCGACGCCGCCGCTTGGCAGCGGCGCGCCCGGTGGGCGCACGGCCGGAGTCGGCAGGAACACCTCGAGCGTGAAGGGCGCGAGCTGAGAGTTAGGGAGCGCGGCCACGCCGATCAAATAGAGCCCATTCTTTGAGGCTTGGAAAGAAAGCGACGCCTTGCCCTTGACATCGGTGCGATCGCAGCCAACCGAGTTCAGCTGGGAGCGCACCACGTGGTAGACGTCGACCGTCGCTTCCAGCGCCCCCGCGGCCGCGAGGTCGATCGCGACGCGCTGAGCATTCGCGGAGCGGACGCTGTACCAGACCGAAGCGCTCGCCCCACCCGCGCACGACGGCGCCGGCTCGCTCGCTTCGCTCGAGGCCCCCACGGTCGTGCCGGCGATCGTCGCAGGCAAGCTGTGGATCACCTGAGCATCGCCACGAGCGTCGTTGGCCGGAGCCGTGGTGGCCGCCGACGCGATGCCCCCCGTCGTCGCGGCGAGAAGCCCTACCAGCAATGCGAACGCGGCCGCCCTCGCCGCGAACGCTCCCAGCCGTCGCGGCGGGCGCGGGTCGAAGTGGTGTGAGCGTGGATGAAGCCGCGCTGAAACACCGTCGGCGCGGATCTGGCTGTCCTGCGTGGGGTTATCTATGAGTTCTTTCATTAGGACGCTTTCAACACCTCGGGTGGTCGGGTGTTTCGCTAATCGAACTTCGTGCGATTGAGCTTGAGGGCTGCATCGCGGCTTCCCTTACGCTGGGCGGCGATGTCGAGGGACTCGCGTTCATTCGTGCGCCGCCATACCCGCTCTGTCCCGGTGCTGATGCTCGCCCTGATGCTCGCGGGCTGCTCCTCGGGTGGTTCCCGCAGTTCCTCCGCCAACTCCTCTGCGGCAGCCTCGACCCCCGGCGCGTCGGGCTTCGACGGAGCGGCGCTGCCGCCCGGCGTCTCCCCTCCCGGCTTCACCCTGCGCGACCAGGCCGGCGAGCACGCGTCGCTGAGCGACTATCGCGGACAGGTCGTGATCGTCACGGTCCTGTATTCCGACTGCGGCTCGGCCTGTGTGGTGATCGCACAGCAGATCCGGGGAGCGCTCGACGAACTCGCCAAGCCTGTTCCGGTGCTGATCATCAGCGCAGATCCACAAGCCGACACGCCGGCGCACGTCAAGCGCTTCCTGGAGCAGGTCGCGCTGAGTGGTCGTGTGCGCTACCTGACCGGCTCGCGCGCACAGCTGCGCCCAATCTGGCACGCCTTTCGCGTGCTGCCCGCGAGTGCGGGGCGCGCGGCGTTCGCGCGTTCGGCCTCGGTCTTCCTGATCGACCGCAGCGGTCAAGAGCGCGTGATCTTCCAGCTCGAACAGCTGACGCCCGAAGCGCTCTCCCACGATCTGCGCAAGCTGCTCGGATGAGCGCGACCGACGCTCGACTGGGGAGCGCGGCTCGCGAAAAAAAGCCCGGAGTCGCAGGCGCAATTGATACCCTAGCGCCCAGGTAGGTATTTGCAGAGATGATGTTCTCAACCAAGGCCGAGTACGGCGTACGCGTGATGGTGGAGCTGGCTCGGCGAGCCGGTGAGGAACCGATCCCGCTGGCGGAAATCGCCGAGTGCGGGGGTCTGCCACTGGCCTACTTGGAGCATCTCGTCGCGCGCCTACGCAAGGCGGGCCTGGTCGATAGTCGCCGCGGTTCGCGGGGCGGCTACCTGCTGGCACGCTCAGCGACCGAGATCACGATGGCGGAGGTGGTCGAGGCCCTGGAGGGCTCGATCGCGCCGATCGAGTGCATCTCGGAGGGCTCAGACGGGACGATTGTCTGCTCGCGCGAGGCGCATGAGCCCGGGCATACTTGCCCGACCAAGCTGCTGTGGACACGCGTGCGCGGCTCGATCGTGCGCACGCTTCAAGAAACCACGCTCGCCGACCTGGTCCTCGGACCGTCGCTGCCGAGCACGGCCGCCGCGACGCTCGCGACGGGCCCGATCCTGCCGACGCTCGGCACCCCCACGCAAACCCTCACGACTGGAGCCTGAACGGAGAATATGGCCGACCTAGAGATCAGAGACCTGCACGTGCGCATCGAGGAGCGCGAGATCCTCAGAGGCGTCGACCTCGACATTTCGCGCGGGGAGATCCACGCGCTGATGGGCCCGAACGGCTCGGGCAAGTCAACGCTCGCGAGCACACTGCTCGGGCACCCCTCCTACGAGATCACCGAGGGCACGATCACCTTCAAGGGCGAGGACATCACCGAGGCCGAGCCCCACGAGCGCGCGAAGGCGGGCCTGTTCCTCGCGTTCCAGTATCCGGTCTCGATCCCCGGCGTGTCGGTCGCGAACTTCCTGCGCATGGCGATCAACGCCAAGCGCGAGGAGCCGATCCAGGTGAAGGAGTTCCGGGGCGAGCTGCAGCACGCAATCGACCTGCTCGACGTAGACCGAACGTTCACCTCGCGCCACCTCAACGACGGCTTCTCGGGCGGCGAGAAGAAGCGCGCGGAGATCCTGCAGATGGCGATGCTGCAGCCAGATGTGGCGATCCTCGACGAGACCGACTCTGGCCTGGACATCGACGCGCTGCGCACGGTCGCGGAGGGCGTTCAGAAGCTGCACGACGAGCAGGGCCTGGGCGCGCTAATCATCACGCACTACCAGCGTATCCTGCACTACGTAAAGCCCGAGTTCGTGCACATCCTGATGGACGGGCGGATCGTGCTGGAGGGCGGCGTCGAGCTGGTCGAGCGCCTGGAGCGCGAAGGCTATGACGAAATCCGTCGCGAGTTCGGCGGCGGCGAGGTTGACGCCGTGGCCGCCGGTGAGAGCGGTGTCTGAGGTGGGAACAGCGACCGCCAACGGCAACGGCACGGCGCCGGTACAGATGAAGCCGGGGCGCCACCGCGATGCGACGCTCTATTACGCGCTGGCAGGAACCGGCGCCGGCGACGGACGCTCGCTCGCGCAGCTGCGCGAGGCGGCGAAGGCTCACTTCTTGACGAGCGAGCTACCGGTCTGGCGACGCTCGGGCTTCTGGACCACGAGCCTAGAGAGCCTCGATCTGGACGCGCTCGCTACCCAGCCGCAGGACTCGCCGCCGAGCGAGGTCCCCGCCGTGGTCACGCGCACGCTGCCCGACCGCCCCCGCGCGGGGCGGATCGTACAGAGCGCTGGTGCCGTGGTCCAGGTCGAGCTGGACCCCGAGCTACAGGCCAAGGGCGTGATCCTCTGCTCGTTGCAGGAGGCCTTCGATGAACACGCGGAGTTGGTGGCGCCCTGGTACTCGAAGCGACTGCCGATCGACCGGCACAAGCTCGAGGCTGCGAACGCGGCCTTTTGGAGCGGAGGCGCATTCCTGTATGTGCCAGACGGCGTGGTCGTGGAGGATCCCTTTGAGATCGTCTACGCGATCGAGTCCCCAGGCGTCGCGCAGTACGGACGGACCTTGGTGCTGGGTGGCGTGGGCTGCCAGTTCCGCGTGCACGAGTACGACCTGGCCGAGGACTTCGAGGGCCAGGCGCTACACGCGGGCGCTTTCGAGCTATACCTGCAGGACGGGGCACGCTGCCGCCTGGCGCAGGTGCAGGACTGGGGCTCGGGCGAGGTCTACGACGTCTCGACGCGCTTCGTGGGCGTCGGTCGCGACGCCTACTGCCATTGGCTGCCGGCGCTCCTGGGGGGACACCTGGTGCGCCAGCATCTGGAGCTGGCGGTTTCGGAGGCAGGCGGCGACATGGCCTTCCGCGGCCTGTTCTTCACCGAGGAGCACGAGCACCTGGACGTGTTCGCGGTGGACCTGCACGAGACCGGGCCCTCGGGCGGCGACGTGCACTGGCGCGGCGCAGCCACCGGCGAGAGCCGGGCGAGCTTCGAGGGTCTGATCCAGATCGACCCTGGCGCACAGCAGACCCACACCTACTTGCAGATCCACTCGATGATGCTCTCGCCGAAAGCCCGCGTGGACGCGATCCCCTCGGTGCTGGTGTCCTCCGATGACGTGTCGGCTTCGCACGGCGGCACGGTCGGAGAGTTGGACGAGGCCGTGATCTTCTACATGCAGACGCGCGGCCTGGATCGCCCCGCGGCGGTGCGCGTGATCGTGGAGGGCTTTTTCGAGCCACTGATCTCCCAGCTGGAAGACGAGCCGCTGGAGGAGGTCGTGCGCACGAAGGTCGCAGCCAAGCTCGCGGCGGCACGTGAGGACATCGAGGCGTATGCCACCAGTCGTTGAGTCCTCGCTGGACGTAAAGACCGACTTCCCGATCTTCGAGCGGCGCTTTAGCGGTCGCGAGCTGATCTACCTGGACTCGGGCGCGACCTCGCAGAAGCCGCGGGCAGTGATCGACGCACAGGCAGAGCACCTGCGTGCCCACAACGCGAACGTGCATCGCGGCGTCTACGCGCTGGCGCAGGAGGCCGACGCGGCCTATGACGAGGCGCGCCGACGTGTAGCGGCATTCGTGGGCGGCGAGCCGAAGACGACGATCTTCACCAAGAACGCGACCGAGGCGATCAACCTGCTCGCCTACTCCTGGGGTCGCGCAAACGTCGGCCCAGGCGACGCGGTGCTGATCACACAGATGGAGCATCACGCAAACCTGGTGCCGTGGCAGGTGCTGTGCCAGGAGCGCGGTGCCGAGCTGCGCTACTTGGAGGTGGATGAGCGCGGCGAGTTGTCGCTGCTGGCGCTCGAGGACGAGTTGGCGCGCGGCAATGTGAAGCTAGTCGCCTTCGCACACGTCTCCAACGTGCTGGGCACGATCAACCCGGTCGCAGAGATGACCGCGCGCGTGCGGGCGGCAGGCGCGGTGTCGGTGATCGACGGCGCCCAGGCGGTGCCGCAGCTGCCGGTGGATCTGAGCGCGATCGGCGCGGACTTCTACGCCTGGACCGGACACAAGGCGCTGGGTCCGACGGGCGTTGGCGTATTGCACGGCCGCGCGGAGCTGCTCGAGCAGATGGAACCCTTCCTGACGGGGGGCGACATGATCGCCTCGGTGGACTTCCAGTCGGTCACCTGGAACGAGTTGCCCTACAAGTTCGAGGCGGGCACGCCGCCCATCGCCGAGGCCGTGGGTCTAGGCGCGGCGGTGGACTATCTCTCGGCGCTGGGCATGGAGCGGGTGCGTGAGCACGAGCGCGCGCTGACGACCTACATGCTGGAGCGCCTCGCGGAGGTCCCCGGACTGCGCGTGGTGGGGCCGCCCGAGGCCGAGCGCCGCGGCGGCCTGGCCTCGTTCACGGTCGAGGGCATCCATCCCCACGACGTGGCCGAGCTGGTCGACCGCGGCGGGGTCTGCATTCGCGCGGGACACCATTGCGCACAGCCGCTGATGCGCTGCTTGGGCGTCGGCGCCACGGCGCGCGCCTCGGTGGGTGTCTACAACGAACCGAGCGACATCGACGCATTGGTGGACGCGCTGCAAGCGGGCCGAAAGATCTTCGGTTTGTGATGGACGACCTCTACCGCGACTACATCCTCGACCACTACAAGCGCCCGCACAACTTCGGCGAGCTGGAGCAACGCGACCTGGAAGGGCTGGAGCACAATCCTCTTTGCGGCGATGAGCTGGGCGTGCACATCCGCGTGGAGGACGGGCGCATCGCCGATCTGCGCTTCCATGGCCACGGCTGTGCGATCTCCCAGGCCTCGGCCTCGATCGCTTCGGAGGAGCTGATGGGCATGGAGCTGGCCGAGGTGCAGCGGCTCGGCGCGGACTGGATGATCGAGCTGCTGGGGATCCCGGTCTCGGCGACGCGACGCAAGTGCGCGCTGCTGAACCTGAAGGTCGTGCGCGGCGCGGTGAGCGGCGATAACGCCTGGCCCGAGTAGGGCCCGGCCCCCGCGATACAATTCCTACTTCAGCGCACAGGATTTCCGCCCAACCCCCAGCGGGCCGTGTGCACCGATTCGCAAGCCCCCGGTAAGGAGCCTCATGGCAACGATTGACCGCACGAAGATCGCCAAGCCCAGCCCGATCGTCGAGGACGATCAGGGTCAGCTGCACGCCCGTCAGGGCATCTCGCGCGAGGTCGTCAGCGAGCTCTCGAAGATCAAGGGTGAGCCCGACTGGATGGCCGAGAAAAGGCTGAAGTCGCTGGAGATCTTCGAACGCAAGCCGATGCCGAACTGGGGTCCTGATCTGAGCGGGCTACAGCTGGATGATCTCGTCCTCTACTCGCCACCGACCGCGGGGCGCTTCAACAGCTGGGATGAAGTCCCGCAGGACATGAAGCAGACCTACGAGGACCTCGGCATCCCCCAGGCCGAGCGCGAGCACCTCGCGGGCGTCGTGGGCGTCTGGCGTCAGGAGCCGGTCTACGAGGGCCTGAAGGAGGAGTACGCGAAGCTCGGGATCCTGTTCTGCTCGATGGACACCGCGATCAACGAGTACCCGGAGCTGGTGCAGAAATACTTCATGACCAAATGCGTGCCGCCGCAAGACAACAAGTTCTCGGCGCTACACGGCGCCGTGTGGTCAGGCGGAGCCTTTTGCTACATCCCTAAGGGCGTCAAGTGCGATCTGCCGCTGCAGTCCTACTTCCGCATGGAGGGCGCCGGCGAGGGCACCTTCGAGCACACGCTGATCATCGCGGACGAGGGCTCGGAGGTGAACTACATCGAGGGCTGCACCGCGCAGACCTACTCGGTCAACTCGATGCACTCGGCGGTGGTCGAGATCTTCGTGCACGAGGGCGCCAAGGCGCGCTACACCACGGTCCAGAACTGGTCGAAGGACGTCTACAACCTGAACACCAAGCGCGCGATCGTCGACGCCAACGGCACGGTCGAGTGGGTGGGCGGCTCGATGGGCGCCAAGTACGTGATGCTCTACCCGGGCTCCTACCTAATGGGTGAAGGCGCGCGCGCCGACCACCTGAACGTGGGCGTTGCGGGCAAGGGCGTGCACAAGGACACGGGCGCCAAGGTCGTGCACCTGGCCCCGAACACGACCTCGAACATCCTCGCGAAGTCGATCTCCAAGGACGGCGGGATCATGGGCTACCGCGGCCTGGTCAAGATGGGCAACAACTCGGCGGGCTCGAAGGCCCGCGTGCAGTGCGACGGGCTGATGATGGACGGCGAATCGCGCTCTGACACCTGGCCCGACATCCAGATCCAGAACCCGCACGTGACCGTCGCCCACGAGGCGACAGTCGGGCGCATCTCCGACGACCAGCTGTTCTACATGGGCTCACGCGGGTTCACCGAGGACGAGGCCGCTGCAATGATCGTGAACGGCTTCATCGAGCCGGTCACGAAGGAGCTGCCGATGGAGTACGCGGTCGAGCTCAACAGGCTCATCCAGCTGGAGATGGTTGGCAGTATTGGCTAGGCGCCCCGGTTGAGGGCGCCAGTTGACACGATTGCCGCGCCGCTGTTCCCGCGGAACTTGCCGTGGGTGAACACGCCCGCGGGATCGCAGGTGAGCATCATCCAGCAGGGTCGGCCGCTGCTGGTGGAGTTCTGGGACTTCTGCCGGGCGAACTCGATGCGCACGTTGCCCTACGTGAAGGCGTGGCACGAACGCTACGCAGAGGACGGCCTGCGCGTGGTTGGGGTTCACTGTCCGGGCTTCGAGCCCTCGCGCGAGGAGGAGGCCGTGCGTGAGGCGATCGTGCGTCTGGAGATTGAACACCCGGTGCTGATCGACTCGGAGCTCGAGCTGTGGCACGAGTACGAGAACGAGGGCTGGCCCGCCCGGTACCTGTTCGATGGGCACGCACGGCTGTTCGAGTACCACTTCGGCGAGGGCGGCTACGAGCAGACGGAGCTCGCGATCCAGGAGCTCTTGGGCGTCGAGCGCGAGCCGCTACGGGCGTTGCGGCCCGAGGATGCGCCAGGCGCCACGCTGGCGAAGCCGACGGCCGAGCAGGTCGGCGCCTACTCCGGGCCCTATGAAGCCGGGGGCGTGTGGGCGGTACTCGACGGCAGCGGTGAGCTGCGCGTCAACGGCGGAGGCGGGCAAGCAGGCGGGGTCCAGATGCAGATTGGACAGCCTGGCGCGTACGAGCTGATCGCGCACGAGCGCCACAGCGCCGGAGTGATCGAGTTGGAGCTGGACGCGGGTCTGGAGTGCCTGGCGACTTGCTTCACGCCGGGCCTGGCCTAGTAGAGGCAGGCGAGCCGGACGAGCGGGGGTCTCATGGCGTCAGCCTGACCCCGCGGACCAGGCCGGCGGTCGAGGTCGTTCTTTTGCCTGCTCCCTTGCGTACGACGGTTTCGGCACGGAGGTAGACCGAGGCTCCCGCGTCAAGCGCAGCAGGCAACCTGATCGCCGCGCTAAACGCGCCCCCGCGGCTCGGCGTCACGCTCCCCACCACGGTCCCCTTTGCCACCCCCGCGCAGGAGGACGCCGCACGGATCACCACCGGAGCAGCCGGTTTCGCCAGCGGCGGGGTGACCGACCCCACGAAGGTGATCGTCCTGCCCGAGGCGGTGATCGCGCTCGTATAGAGGCGCCGCGAGTAGGCGACCGGCGCGCTCTTAGCCTTGCCGAGCTTGACCGCGTAGCCGCCCTTGATGCCGTGGCGGAAGCGGGCCGGCGGGGCAGCGACCGAGGCGGTGAACGAGCCATCGGCGGCGACCTTCGCCTTGCCGATCACCTTGCCGTTCCAGGACGAGAGAATCTTCACCTGCTGGCCGGCGGCGGAGCGGGGGGCGACCCCCAGCAGCTGCGCCGTAGAGCCGTGCGCGAGTACGTCGATCACGCTCAGTTGTTCTGCCGTGCAACCGAGGACACCGGGGATCCTAGGCAGGGCCGGCCGGCTCCCGCCACCGGTCGAGCCGCCGCCCGCTGAGCTGCCCACTGCGCCGCCGCCGGACGTCGGGCCGCCGGGACTTTCGCCGCCGCCCGCCGGGGCCGCAACGCCGGTCGTGATCGCTGCGAGCCGGTTCTCGTTGGCCTCGACGAACCACATCCTGTTGTCGGGACCGCCCGCGATTCCGAGTGCTCCCGCGTTGGAGGCGCCGACGGGGTATTCGCGGATTTCCGACCCCGACGTGGCGGTGAGCGGGATCGAGCCGATCGCGTCGGCGTTGCGCTCGGTGAACCACATGTGTCCATCAGGACCAGCGGCGATTCCGAACGGCAGGGCTGACGCGGTTGGCGTATGGAACAGCGTGATCGTGCCCGTCGGGGTGATCTTGCCCACCCCCGAAGGCGATGCCACGGTGAACCACAGGTTCCCGTCGGGGCCGAGCGTAAGGTCGTTGATTCCATTGCCGCTTTCGGGCAGTGGGAATTCGTCGCTGCCGGAGTGCGATCCGTTCGTGGCGATCCGCTGAATCCGGTTGCCGGCCCCAAACCACAGCTCCCCGCCCGGACCCGAGGTGACGCCGGAAATCGTGCCCGGCGAGCCCGTTTCGAACAGGTGCGTTTCGCCGCTCGTCGTGGACGCCCCGATTTCTTTGTTCAACCCGCTCCACAGGCGGCCGTCGGACCCGACGGCGATCGAGCCCGAACCGCCCGATTTGGCGCCGCCGCCATATTCGTAGGCGGTGATCTGGCCCGTCGCGCTGACGTTGAGTGGGACCTTGTTGAGCCAGGCGTCCTGCTGGACCCACATGTTGCCGTCGGGACCGAGCGTCAGTGCCAACCCAAGGGCGAGCTGAGGAAAGGCGACGACTTCGCCCGCACCGATGGCCCCGCTCGTCGTCATCCGTCCGATCGAGGGGCCGCCCAGCGCGTGGTTGCCGCTATCGACGAACCAGATCTTGCCTTCGGGCCCCGCGGCGATCGCGTATGGCGTCGATTCGACTGGGATCGGGTAGTTGCTGACGGCGCCGGGA
The DNA here is from genome assembly GCA_963697725.1 of uncultured Solirubrobacteraceae bacterium. Classification (GTDB taxonomy): domain Bacteria; phylum Actinomycetota; class Thermoleophilia; order Solirubrobacterales; family Solirubrobacteraceae; genus Palsa-744. The sequence goes on along the minus strand of OY969096.1, from coordinate 993,067 downwards.
TCGGCTACCGCGGACGTCGAGGCAAGCACGGCGAAAGTCACCGCCAGCGCTGCCACCGTCCTAATTTTCGGCCCCCCGAACATCAGCGGCCCATCTTCTCATACGCCCACCCTGGCGAGCGCGCGAGGTGATACCAGCACAGCGGCTGGCTCTTCGTCAGGCGCCGCAGGAAGCGGGAGGGCCGGCGTTCAGCGTCGGCTCGCCGCGGCGCGCGGATCGAGCTCGGCGTGCGTACGGTCGAGCAGCAGCCGCCTGAGCATTGGCGGGCCCTCGTCCTCGACGATCGCGCAGGTTCCCGGCCAATAGGGGCTCTCGCCGGGGGTCTCGGTCAGGAAGATCGAGTCATACGTCCAGCAGCCGACGTTCACGAGCTTGGCCTTCGACCCTGGCCAAGGATTGCTCCACTCGGCGGGATCGTCGCCCGCGAGCGGCCCGGCACGGTGCGTGTGCCCGAAGATCACGTGGGCATCGCCGAGCCCGATGCGCGCGGCGACCTCGCCCATCGCGCGCAGCCCGGCGCCGCGTAGCTCGCCGGAGGAGATCTCTGCGTTCAGCGGTCCGATCCCGGCGCGATTGAGGGCGGCAACCGCGATCGGGAAGCCGCGCACGATCGCCCGTGTGCGCAGGTGTGCGCCAAGTGAGGCCAGCCGCCGACGAGCGCCGCTGCGCGGGCCCACGCCCTTCGTGCGCGCGGCGTCTTTGCCGCTGAGCGCGCGCCAGGCGTGCACGGTGCCGATCCCGTTGAGCGCGTCGCCCGTGACGGCATCGCGCGCCGCGGCGTGCCGCCAGGCATACATCGGCGAGGTCACGGCCTCGTAGTCGGCAACCCCTCGGAAGGACGAGGCCGGCCGCCCCAGCAGGCGGCTCATGAAGCCGACGCTAAGACGCTCGATCGTCGGCACCGTCAGGTGACAGTCCAGGTAATGCCCGTGCGTGGCGTAGACGTCGGGTCGCAGCCACAGGCCTGGATAGGCGAAGCGAACCCGCGCCGGCGCAGCCCAGTCCGCCAGCCGCTTGACCATCGGCGACGCCGCCGCCGGCTCGATCAGCTGCTCGGGCCCGAACGGCGGCGGCTCCGGCAGCTCGGCACGTAGCGCCAGCCACGGCTCGATCAAGGCGTGGTCGTGATTGCCCGCCACGAGCACCAGTTCCTTGCCCGACAGCGCCTCGCCCAGCTCCTGAAAGAACGGCCGCGCGACCGCGAGCGCGTCGCGCGGCGGACCGTGGCGCAGCTCGAGTACGTCGCCAAGCAGCACCACCCGGTTGACCTCGGCGGCGAGCCTCAGCAGCGGGGCACGCAGCTCGGCGCGGCGCAGCAGGTCAGCGTGCGAGGTCGAGCCGAGATGCAAATCGGAGAGGACGAGTGTGCGCATCTATCGGAGGGAGAACTCGGTGAGCGAGGCGCGGGGCTCCAAGCGCTGAACGAGGGCCGGTGCCCGCAAGCTCACGCGCTGCCGGCAGCCGTCGGCGACGCGTCGCGCACGGGCTTCGGCAGCATGAAGCGGACGTCCTCGCGGATCACGTGGAACTCCGAGATGTCGGTGACACCGCGATCGCGAAACAGCTGGACCAACTCTTGAACAAGGTTCTCGGGCGCGCTGGCGCCCGATGAAATGCCGACGACGCGCACGCCGTCCAGCCACTCCTCGCGGACCTCCTCAGCGCGATCGATCAGGTGTGCCTCGGTGCCGAAGTCACGCGCTACCTCGACCAGCCGAACGGAGTTGGACGAGTTGCGCGAGCCGATCACCAGCATCAAATCGCAGCCGTCAGCCATCTGCTTGACGGCCATCTGGCGGTTCGTCGTTGCGTAACAGATGTCATCCGTGCGCGGGCCCACGATCTTCGGAAAGCGCTCACGCAAGCGCTCCAAGATCGCGGTGGTTTCGTCGACGGCGAGCGTCGTCTGGGTGATGTAGGCGATGCGCTCGGGGTCCTCTATCTCCAGCGTGTTGACGTCCTGCTCGTCCTGCACGAGCACGATCCGCTCGGGCGCCTCGCCCATCGTGCCTTCGACCTCCTCGTGGCCGTCGTGGCCGACGAGCACGATCGTGTAGCCCTGCTCGGCGAAGCGCACCGCCTCGCGGTGGACCTTCGTGACCAGCGGACAGGTGGCATCGATCGTCTTCAGGCTGCGCGCCTCGGCGCCCGCGCGCACGCTGGGCGCGACGCCGTGGGCGGAGAACACACAGACCGCACCCTCAGGGACCTCGGTCTCCTCCTCGACGAAGATCGCCCCGCGCTCGCGCAGGCGTTCTACGACGTGCTTGTTGTGCACGATCTCCTTGCGCACGTAGACCGGCGCGCCGTGCAACTCAAGCGCGCGTTCGACCGTCTGCACGGCCCGATCCACGCCCGCACAGTATCCGCGCGGGGCTGCGAGCAGCAGCTTCTGAACCGTGTTCGGCACGATTGCCATTGTAGGGCCCACCCAGGTACGCTAGGCGCTCGTGCCCCAGCGCCACCTCGACAGGCTCACGCCGGTAGACGCCTCGTTCCTGCACCAGGAGGGCCCGCACTCGCACATGCACATCGGCGGGTTGACAATCGTCGAAGGCCCGCCGCCGAGCATGAGCGAGTTTTTGGAGCAGATCCGGCGCCGGCTGCACTTGGTGCCGCGCTACCGACACAAGCTGGCCTCGACCGCACTCGACAGCGGCAGACCCGTGTGGGTTGATGACCCGAGCTTCAACCTCGAGTACCACATCCGCCATACCGCGCTGCCCACCCCTGGCGGCTGGGAGCAGTTGTGCGGGCTAACGGCGCGGATCTTCTCCCAGCAGCTGGACCGCTCCAAGCCGCTGTGGGAGATGTGGTTGATCGAGGGCCTAGAGGAGGACCGCTTCGCGCTGATCACCAAGACCCACCACTCGCTGATCGACGGGATCGCGGGCGTGGACCTGGCGACCGTGCTGTTTGACCTCTCACCCGACGCGCCGCCGATCAAACACTCCGGCAAGCCGTGGCAACCACACCGCGAACCCAACTCCGCGGAGCTGCTGGCGGCCGGGCTGCGTGGCGCGATTAAGGCGGGGGTCGACTTGGCCGAGGGCGCAATCGACGCGCTGACGCATCCCGAGCACGCGCTCACGCGCGCCCGCGAGGCCGCGGAGGGCATCGGCGAGATCGTCTGGGCTGGGCTGAATCCCGCCCCCGAGACGCCGCTCAACGTGCCGATCGGGCCACACCGCCGGTTCTTCGGCATCGGCTCTCAGCTCGATGACTTCAAGACCGTCAAGAACGCCTTTGGCGGCACCGTCAACGACGTCGTGCTCGCCGTGGTGACGGGCGCGCTGCGCACCTTCCTGATCTCGCGTGGCAGGCCCACCGCGGGCGTGGAGATGCGCGCGCTGGTGCCGGTGTCGGTGCGCGTCGAGGACGAGCATGGCCAGGGCGGCAACCGCATCGTGGTGATGCGCGGGCCGTTGCCCGTCTACATCTCCGACCCAGTTCAGCGCCTGCGCTTCGTCTCACATGCGATGGACGGCCTGAAGGAGTCAAAGCAGGCGCTCGGCGCCGAGGTGATCGCAGGCGCGCAGAACTTCGCTCCGCCGACAATCCTCGCTCAGGCCTCGCGATTGAACTTTTCCACGCGCCTGTTCAACCTGCTCGTCACCAACGTGCCGGGACCACAGTTCCCGCTCTACGTGCTCGGACGCAAGATGCTCGAAGCCTATCCAGTGGCCTTTCTGCCCGAAAACCACGCGCTCGCGATCGGGATCATGTCGTATAACGGCCAGATGAACTTCGGCCTGTTGGGGGACTTCGACGCCTTGCCGGACATCGATGCGATCAGCGACAACATCGCGGAAGAACTCGCGACCCTGGTGACGCTCGCGCACGAGTCGGTCAGCGCGCCGGCCTAAGAGTTTCCCGCTTCACGCAGCGCTCGCCCCGCCAGATTCGCCGCGGCGGCGCGTGAGTGAATGCCGAGGCGCCGGTAAATATCCTCGAGGTGGTGGCGGACGGTGTGCTCGCTGAGGGTCAAGGCGAGCGCGATCTCGGCGTTTGTCGCCCCCTCGTAAAGCAGCTGCAGGACACGGGCCTGGCGGGGCGTGAGACCCAGCCCGCGCAGGACGTCCACCGCCGGACGCGGACTCGGGCACAGGGCGATCGCGTCGAGTGTGCCTGGCCGTCCGCGAACGTACAGCGCCAGCATCTCTCGTGCTCGCAGCCTCAACAGCAACGGCTCGGCCGAGCGCGGCACAACCCGATGGCGGCGCTGCAGATGGGCCCAATCGTGCAGCTCTCGCAGCAACGCCTGCTCCTTGAGCAGCGCAGCCAGCAGCGGCTCGGCGCGCTCGTGTGCAGCCTCCAAAGCGCCGCTTGCGTGTACGAGCAGCACGACGAGCGGTCCGGGCCTGGCGCCGGCGTGCTCAACCGCCGCGAGCACGGCCAACAGTCGGTCGCGATCCAACAGGTTGCGGTATAGCGGCACCACGAGGTCACGCACCCGATCGAGGAGTTCACGATCCTCTTCGGCGAAGTCTCGCGCCCCCGTGCGGCTCAGCGTAATCCCGATCAGCCGCGCATCGGCAGGCACGGTGAAGGCCAGCTGATATTCGGTTCCGAGTTCCCGGTAGTACTGGTCATAAAGCTCCAGGCGGTGCAACGCTCTGCGGCTAATGAAGTCCGACATCCGCCGGGCCGAAGGATCGCCCGTACGCGCAAAGTGAGCCGCAAGCGGGTTCTGCCAGACGAGCTCAGCGAAGCGCCGCTGACGCTCGGGGGTGACCGAGCCGAGCGAACCGACGGGATCAGCCATCACAAGCGCACCCGGAGGAGAACGCGAGATCTCGTTATAGGAGGCCATGTCCGCGGCGATCAGCCCACGCAGGACCGGCAGCACGCCTGCACGCAGCGCCGCGAGATCGCTGATCGCAGACAGCTCGGCGGCCGCTACACCGAGCCGCCGATCGATGGAACCGGCCGGCATCCATGAAAAATAGGCAAAACGTCCCATGTGGGCAGAACCGAGCGTGACTAGCGTGCCGATCGTCCGCAGCCGCGGGCACTCTGTCGTCGAACTCTGGAGCCCAGATGAACAAGCTCGCCCGTCTAATGACCGGCCTGGCGGCCTGCATCGGATTGCTGATCGTCCCGCCCACCCTCGCCGCCTCCGCGCAAGCCGCCCCAGGACTGCCAGCGGTCACGATCACGCTCGCCAGCTCGTCGATCACCATTAGCGGCGCGCTGCAAGCTGGCGGCGTGAACGTCGTGATGAACGCCGCGTCCGGGCTGAAGGAACCGGCGCCGACGCTGTTCTTGCTGAAGCCCGGTGTCACGGTCGCAGAAGTCGACGCGTACCTGAAGACGAAAAAGGCGTCACGAGACCCAAACAGCACGAGCAAGTACGGCTCGATCGTGTTCGACGCCGAAGCGAGCGCCGGCAAGAGCATCGAAGCGCAGACCTATCTGCAGCCGGGCACGTACCTCGCGCTGAACGGCGCTGGCGAAGACTCGGCTAAGTGGCCAACCACGAGCTTCAGCGTCGCCGCTTCATCTACGCCGGCCGGCCTGCCCGCGCCGGCGGCGACTGAGCAGTCGGTCGACTTCGCCTTTCGCGGCCCAAGCACGTTGCACGACGGCGAGCTCGTGCGCTTCGAAAACGCCGGCTACCTCGTACACATGGACTTCGCGTTTCCGGTCAGAAATCTGGCAAGCGCGAGGAAGGTCGTCAAGGCGCTGAAGGCCGGTGAGGAAAAGGGTCTTGAAAAGCTGGTCGCCGGACCGCCTGTAGGCCTCGCTGGGCCGCTCTCCTATGGCGGCTATCAGCAGCAGACGATCACCGCGAAGCCCGGTGTCTACGTGCAGGTGTGCTTCATGCCCACCCAGGACGGACGTGCCCACACGATGCTGGGCATGGAGCGCATCATCAAGATCGCCAGGTAGCGGAGCAGTTCGTGCCTACCGCCGACGTGTTGCGCTAGGTCGTCAGTTCGCGCTCAGTAGCCGAGCGCGAACTTGGCGTCCTCGCTCATCTTCTCCGGCGACCACGGCGGCACGAACACCATCTCCGAGGAGACCATCTTGACGCCATCCAGTTCACCGACGAACTCCTGGATCTGTTCGTCGACCTGCGGGCCGATCGGGCATCCCGGGGTCGTGAGCGTGAACGTCACGTTGACGTTGCCGTCGCTGACCTCGACGCCGTAGATCAGCCCCAGCTCCACGAAGTCCAACCCCAGCTCGGGGTCGATCACGTTCGAGAGCGCGTCCATCACGTCGTCGACCGTCGGCGATGCGCCGGACGCGGCCTGTGGGGCGGGCGTCACAGCCTCGGCGCCCTCGGCGATCGGACCGCCGTCAACGGCCGGGGCAATCGCTGCGACTGGCTCCTCGGACATGCCCCGAGTCTAGCCGTCGAGAGCAGGCGACCCAGCGTGACGCGACGCGACGAACGAGAGGCGACCCTCAACAAGGCCTAGGGCGTCGAGGGCCAAGCGAGCCAAGGACGCAGGAAGCGTGGCGTGCTACGCACGCGAGCGACCGAGGACGCCGGCTCGCGCCGGCCATCGGCGTCCTAGTTGTCGCAGCCTAGGCGGTCCCACATGTACAGCTGGATGCACTCGTTGGCCAGCTCGACCGCTCGATCGCGCGAGAGGCGCGGCAACACGGTGTCGAGTGCTTGCTCCTCAGAGACGCCCGCTTGGAAGGCTTCCTCGCCGCGAAAGCCGGCGGCGATCTTCAGCGCCTCGCGGCGATTATCGCCGAGGCTCGGAAACACGCCCACGAGGAAGTCGGTGTTCGGAATCGGCTGGCCGACCTCCAGGGAGGCGTGCCACGCGGCGAGCAGATGCAGGTCGTCCTCATCGAGATCGGCGATCGCCTTTGCGTAGTGGACCGACAGCTCGGGCTCCGGGATGTCATCCACCCACGCACGCACGACCTCGCCCACGATCTGACGGCGCGCCTCGCGGCCGACCGACTCGGCGATCACTCGTATTGCGTCCTGCGGCTCGATGAAACAAAGTGGCATCGTGACTCCCGCGACGATGGGAAACAGCTGACCACGTGGACTGTAGGCGGCGGTGTGGACGGCACTTTCGCTCAGACGCCGAGGGCGACGCGGGCGCGCTGAAGCGTGTCTTGGTCGGACACTTCGGCCGAAAATCCAAGCGTCGCCCGCTCGCCGACGCCCCAGTTGGCAAGCGCCAAATCGAGTGCCGCGAGGGGGATCTCGACCGCCTCGGCGAGCGCCTGCGCGCGACGCTCGAGCAGCAGCGGATCGCCGATCGCGAACACGCGCTTGGCCGCCAGCGCAGTCGCGTCCTCGACACCAGTCGCGCGGGTTCCCGAGAGCTGCAGCGAGTCGGCCTGAAGCGGATACAGCTCCAGCGAGCCGAGCAGTACGAGCAGTTCATAGCGCGCCGCACGCGTGAAGCCCGGCAGCGCTAGACGCTCGAACAGCCGCTCGAAGCGCCGCTGAGGCGTCCAGCTCGGATCGCCTGTGAACGCCAGCGCCTGCGAACCCGCCTGCCCATACCAGGCCCGATACGCGACCACGGTGTCGGCTGCCCGCGCCGGGTCGTGTGAGGTGCGCGGGCCCAACGGTATGCCCTCCAACCCCAGCCCGTCCAGCGAATCGCGATCGCTCTGTAGCGCTTGGCGGATGCCCGCAAACGGATCGGGCCCCTCGAGCGGGCTCAGATAGGCGCTCAGAAAGCAGATCCAGCTCGCCTGCTCCAGATCGCCTGAGCGGAGCGCGCGAGCCTCCGCGTAGAGGTCGGGCAATCCCGACTCAACCACTCCCGGACCGGATTCCCCGCTCGGCGCTGAGGCCAGTGCAAGCAGTCGCCCGTCCGCAAAGGACAGCTCCTCGGCCAGGCGCAGCGCGTCGGCCGAGGCACGCAGCCCCGGCAACAGCGGCGAGCTGTAGCCGTCCTCGACTGCGCGCTGCTGATGGCGCACGCGTACGCTCTCGCCGCGGCGGCGCGCCCCACCGGCCGCAGAGCCAGCGGAGCGGCGGCTGGAGCCACCACCGTCCGCCCTACGCCCCGGCGCGTTGCCTGGCAGCGCCTTACTGCAGATCGGGCAGCGCTCTAGGAAGCGGCCGTGGCGGCAGAAGGTAGGCACTCGATGGGTGGCTGAAAGCCGTTTGCTCGCGCTCGCTCGGCGCCCGCTTCGCGCTCTTTCGCAAGCGCGTACATGTAGTCGTCGAAGTCGACTTGGATCGTGTGGCGCTTGGAGGCGACATAGCGCTTGCGCATGCTCGCCTGATCGGCCACGATATCGGCGCGTAGCCGCGCGTCCGAGGGAAGCCGATAGTCGCCCGCCAGGTAGTCCCCCACCCACGCGCCCTGCGCCTCCGCGATCGGCATGATCGCGCCGAGCGGCTGCAGCAGGCCGATGAAGAAGACGTTCGGCACATCCGGGTGGAAGACGCGCCTATACAACTCGATGTGGTTGTCCGGTGCCGAGATGAAGTCTTCTTCGAAGAACGGGAACACGATTTGATAGCCGGTGCAGTAAACGACCACGTCGGCCTCGACCGCGCTGCCGTCCACGAAGCGCACTTGGCTGCCGTCAAGCGAATCGATGTTCGGCTTCGGCGTGATCATCCCGTGCTGGATGCGGTCGAGGATCCGGCCCGAGATCGTCGGGTGCGCGTCGCCCAGGCGGTGGTTCGGCTTCGGCAGGCCGTAGCGCTCCGGTGGACCGGCGTAGCTGTGGATCAGCTGCTGCAGCAAGCGCTGGCGGATCTTGAAGGGAACCCGGGGATCGTTGCGCAACTGGTCGACCGGCTTGCCGAAGATGTACTTGGGGATGATCCACACCCCGCTGCGCGCCGCCAGATAGGTGCGCTCGGCGACATAGGAAGCCTCGACCGCGATGTCCATCGCCGAGTTACCCATCCCGAGGATCACCACGCGCTTGCCGGCGAACAGCGAGTTCTCCAGATAGGAGTGCGCGTGCAACTGCTCACCCGCGAACGCGTCCGTCCCGGGGAAGGCCGGTTCGGGCCAGCGCGGCATCCAGTGATGGCCGTTGGCGACGATCAGCGCGTCGTAGCTGCGCGTCTCGCCGCTCTCAAGCGTGATCTGCCACACGCCGGCGCCGTCGCGCGTCGCGTGCGCGACGCCCATCTCGAACGTGATTCGCTCGCGGAAACCGAAGTGGTCGACGTAGTCCTCGAAGTAGGCCGCGATGTGCGTGTGGTGCGGGAAGTCTGGATAGGACTCCGGCATTGGGTAGTCCGAGTAGGCCATGCGCTGGCGCGAGGTGTTGATGAACAGGTCGCGGTAGGCCGCGGACATCCCGTTCTTGTTCGCGAACACCCAGTTACCACCGACGCGGTCTGACTTCTCAAAACAGTCAAAGGGGAGTCCTCGCTCGTGCAAGGCCTTGGCCGCCGCGATACCCGAGGAGCCAGCGCCGATGATGCAGGTGCGCGGCTGCCCACCCGTCCCAGATGACCGTCTGTCAAGCGTCGCCCGCATGGGCACAAGCCTAGAGAAGCGCGACGCGGGGGCGCTCAGCCATCGTCGGCTGGGATGCCAGGACCGACGTGCTGTGGTGGGCCCTCGGGGCCGGAGTCGGCGTCCTCGTGCCCGGCCAGCCCCTCGTCGCGGTACCCCGCCGCGACCTCGCTGGCGCCGTTTCGCTTGCCGGCCAGGAAGCGGTCCACCATTCGCGCACACTGACGCCCCTCGTTGATCGCCCAGACGATCAACGACTGCCCGCGGCGGGCGTCGCCCGCCGCGAACACGCCTTCCACCGAGCTGGTGTACGGGGCCGCGGTCTTGACGTTGCCGCGCGGGTCCTTCTCCACGCCGAGGTCGTCTAGCAGTCCCTGCTCGGGGTGCAGGAAGCCCATCGCTAGCAGCACCAGCTGCGCTTTTAGCTCGCGTTCGGTGCCGGGCACCGGACCGAACGGCGGCGCGGGCTCGGCCTGCGCAATGTGCAGCGCCGCCACACCGCCGTTGCCGTCATCGGAGAAACGCGTGGTCACAACCGAGTAATCCTGCTCGCCCACCTCGGCGTTCCTGGCCTCCTCCATCGCATAGCTCAGCCGGTACTTCAGAGGCCACTCCGGCCATGGCGTGCGATCGTCCGGTCGCTTCGCCGGCGGCTCGGGCAGCAGCTCCAGTTGGGTGATAGAGCGCGCGCCCTCGCGCAGCGCGTTGCCCACGCAGTCAGCGCCCGTGTCTCCGCCTCCGATCACGACCACGTTGCGGTCCTTGGCCGAGATATCACGCACGATCTCTGGCTGGGCCGACAGCGGCTCGGGGCCGAACTCGCGCGCGGCCCAGCGGTTGCGCTGGTAGAGGTAGTCCATCGCGAAGTGCACGCCCTCCAGCTCGCGTCCCGGCGCCGGCAGGTCGCGCGGGACGCGCGACCCTGTCGCTAGGACGACCGCGTCGTAATCGCCGCGCAGTTCTGCAACCGTGACGTCGCGCCCGACATCGACGCCACAGCGCAGCTCCACGCCCTCGGCCGCGAGCTGTTCCACGCGCCGCTGCACGACCGTCTTCTCGATCTTGAAGTCGGGAACCCCAAAGCGCACGAGTCCGCCGATCGACTCGTCGCGCTCGAACAGTGTGACCTGGTGTCCCGCGCGACGAAGCTGCTGTGCAGCCGCCATCCCAGCCGGGCCCGAACCCACGACCGCGACCGCCTGTCCGGTCTCCTTGCGCGGGGGCATCGGCACGACCCAGCCCTCTTGCCAGGCGCGATTGATGATCGAGTTCTCGATCTGTTTGATCGTCACCGCATCGCCCTCGCGGATCTCGAGCACGCACGCGGCCTCACACGGCGCCGGACACAGCCGCCCGGTGAACTCGGGGAAGTTGTTGGTCGCGTGCAGCTGTGCGATCGCCTCCGGCCAGCGGTCGCGGAACACGAGGTCGTTCCAGTCCGGGATTAGGTTGCCGAGCGGGCAACCGTTGTGGCAGAACGGCACGCCGCAATCCATGCAGCGCGCGCCCTGGTCGCGCAGCTCGGGGACCGGCCGCGTCAGCTGGAACTCCTTGTAGTCCTGCGCGCGCTCGGCCGGGTCCCGCTGGGGGATGCCGTGGCGCTCGATCTGCAGAAAGCCCCCGAGCTTGCCCATCAGGCTGGCACCGCCAGTTGCTCCTGCGCGCGTTCGGCCAGCACACGCTTGTAGTCGTGCGGCATCACCTTCACGAACGCGCCCTTCGCCAGCAGCTGCTCGAAGTCCTGGAGCACGCGAGCCGCGACCGGAGACCCCGTGCGCTCACCGTGCTCCTCGATCAACGCTCGCAGTTCGCCCGCGTCTGCGGAGGAGGGAGCTTCGAAGCCCACCATGCCCATGTTGCAACGCTCCGCGAAGTCGCCCGTCTCGTCGAGCACGTAGGCCACGCCGCCGCTCATGCCCGCCGCGAAGTTGCGCCCCGTCGGCCCGAGCACGATCACGCAACCGCCGGTCATGTACTCGCAACAGTGATCGCCCACGCCCTCAACGACCGCGTTCGCGCCCGAGTTGCGCACCGCGAAGCGCTCGCCCGCGAGGCCGCGGAAGAACGCCCGGCCACGGGTGGCGCCATAGAGCACGGTGTTGCCGACGATCACGTTCTGCTCTGCCACGAAGTCCTCGCCCATGCCCTCACGCGGACGCAGCGCGAGCGTTCCGCCCGAGAGACCCTTGCCCGCGTAGTCGTTGGCGTCGCCGCGCAGCGTGAAGGTCACGCCCGGCGCGAGCCAGCCGCCGAAGCTCTGACCGGCCGAACCCTCGAAGTCGACGCTGATCGAGCCGTCCGGCAGACCCTCGTTGCCGCGCTCGCGCGCGATATGGCTCGAAAGGATTCCACCCACGCAGCGATTACGGTTGCGAATCGGCAGCTCGATCCGCACGCGACCCTCGCCAATCGTGGGTACGGCGTGCTCACGCAGCGCCGGCTCCGAGCGCTCCACCAACTCCCAGTCCAGCGCGTCCTCCAGCACCGCCGGCGGCGGTTCGACGCGGTGGCGCGGGGCATCCGCTGGCAGCTCGACGTGCGTCAGGACGTGCGTCAGGTTGACGCCGCGCGCCTTCCAGTGGTCGATCGCCTCGCGTACCGACAGCAGGTCCACGCGCCCGATCGCCTCATCCAGCGAGCGCAGACCCAGCGAGGCAAGGATCTCGCGCACTTCCTCGGCTACGAAGAAGAAGAAATTGACTACGTGCTCGGGCGTGCCCTTGAAACGCTTGCGCAGCTCCGGGTCCTGCGTGGCGATGCCCACAGGACAGGTGTTCAGGTGACAGGCGCGCATCATGATGCAGCCCGTGGCGATCAGCGGCGCGGTTGAGAAGCCCATCTCATCCGCGCCCAGCATCGCCGCGATCACGACGTCGCGACCCGTCTTCAGCTGCCCGTCGGTCTGCACCTTGATGCGCGAGCGAAGGTTGTTCAGCAGCAGCGTCTGTTGGGTCTCCGCGAGACCGATCTCCCAGGGAATGCCGGCCGACTGGATCGAGGACAGCGGCGAGGCGCCCGTGCCGCCGTCGTGGCCCGCGATCAGCACGCGGTCGGCGTTGGCCTTCGATACACCAGCCGCAACCGTGCCCACGCCGACCTCGGAGACGAGCTTGACCGAGACCTCCGCCTGCGGATTGGCACAGCGCAGGTCATAGATCAGCTGCTTGAGGTCCTCGATCGAGTAGATGTCGTGGTGCGGCGGCGGCGAGATCAGCCCGACGCCTGGCGTTGTATGGCGGATCGAGCCGATGTAGGCGTTGACCTTGTGGCCCGGCAGCTGGCCACCCTCGCCGGGCTTGGCGCCCTGGGCCATCTTGATCTGCAGCTCGTCCGCGTTGACGAGGTAGTGGATCGTTACGCCGAAGCGGCCCGAGGCGACCTGCTTGATTGCGGAGCGGCGGCGGTCGCCGTTGGCGTCAGGCGTGAAGCGGGAGGGGTCCTCCCCGCCCTCGCCTGTGTTCGAGCGCCCGCCGAGCCGGTTCATCGCGATCGCCAGTGTCTCGTGCGACTCGCGCGAGATCGAGCCGAGGCTCATCGCGCCGGTGCAGAAGCGCTTGACGATCTCGCTCGCGGGCTCGACCTGCTCCAGCGCAATCGCCTGTCTCGCGGCGCTCGCGTCGGCTGGACCGATTTTCAACAGGCCTCGCAGCGTGGCCTTGCGCGAGGCGTCCTCGTTGATCGCCTGCGCGTACTCGCGGTACTTCTCGAATGCCGCGCTCGCGCGCACTGACTCGAGTGCCGCCGCGTCGCCCTTCAGCGCCTCGCCGACGTTGCCGTTGGCCGCGCGCACCGCGTGCTGCACGAGCGCGATCGTCTCGGGGTTCCACTGGTGGTGCTCGCCGTCGCGCCGCCAGGCGTAGACGCCGCCCACCGGCAGCAGCTCGTCCTGCGGCACCGGGTAGGCGCGCGCGTGGCGCTCGATCGCCTCGGTCGCCAGCACCTCCATGCCGACGCCGCCGATGCGCGAGGCCGTGCCGGTGAAGAACTTCTGCACCAGCTCGCGCTCGAGCCCCACCGCCTCGAAGATCTGCGCGCCGCAATAGGATTGGATCGTCGAGATCCCCATCTTCGAGATCGTCTTCAGGAGCGCTTTCCCAAGCGCTTTGACGACGTTCTCGGCAGCCTCCACCGCGCCGACGCTCACCTCCGCCCCGTCGGCGCCCACGCGTTTGATCGCGTCCTGGTTATAGACCATGTTGTCGAGCGTCTCGAGCATCAGGTAGGGGTTGATCGCCACGGCGCCGTAGCCGATCAGCGTCGCGAAGTGGTGCACCTCGCGCGGCTCGCCCGACTCGAGGATGATCCCCGCGCGCAGACGCGTGCCTTCGCGCACCAGGTGGTGGTGCACGGCGGCGACCGCCAGCAGCGAAGGCACCGGCACGCGCCGCGGGCCGACCAGACGGTCCGAGAGCACGATGATGTTCACGCGTTCCTCGATCGCCTCCGAGGCTTCGCGGCAGATCCGCTCCAGCGCCTCGGCCATCCCCGCGGCGCCGTTCTGGAGCGACCAGGTGGTGTTGATCGTGCGGGCGGCGAACACATCGTGGGAGACGTGCCTGAGCGTCTCGAGCTCGCGGTTGAGCAGGATCGGCTGGTTGAGCACGAGCTTGTGCGCGTGCTCGGGCGTCTCCTCAAACAGATTGCGCTCCGAGCCCAGGCTCGTCGCCAGGCTCATCACGATTTCCTCGCGGATCGGATCGATCGGGGGGTTAGTGACCTGCGCGAACAGCTGCTTGAAGTAGGAGAACAGTGGCGGCGCCTGCTCGGAGAGGACCGCCAGCGAGAGGTCGTTGCCCATCGAGCCGACCGGCTCCGCGGCATCGCGCGCCATCGGCGTCAACAGCACGCGCAGGTCCTCTTGGCTGAAGCCGAACGCGCGCTGGCGCGTGCGCAGGGGCTGGTCTGAGATCGTCACCTGGTCGCTCGGCTCTAGCTCAGCGAACGGCACCGCGTTGCGCGCGTACCACTCGCTGTAGGGCTTGCGCGTGGAGACCTCGCGCTTGACCTCCTCGTCCTCGACGATCCGCCCGCGCTCGAGGTTGACCAGGAACAGCTTTCCCGGCTGCAGGCGCCCCAGCCGGCGGATCTGCTCCGGCGGGATGTCCAGCAGCCCAATCTCCGAGCCGAGCACCACGTGGCCGTCGGTCGTCTCGACCCAGCGCCCCGGACGAAGGCCGTTGCGGTCGAGCGTCGCGCCCACGACGCGACCATCAGTGAACGCCACCGAGGCCGGCCCGTCCCACGGCTCCATCAGGCAGGAGTGGTAGGCGTAGAAGCCCTTAAGCTCCTCGGGCAGGTCAGCGCGATTACGGTAGGCCTCCGGGATCATCATCATCGCCGCGTGCGGCAAGGAGCGGCCGCCTAGCATCAGCAGCTCGATCACGTTGTCGAACGTCGCCGAGTCGGAGTTGCCAGCGCTGACGACAGGGAGGATCTTCGGCAGGTCCTCGCCGAACAGCTCGCTGCGGAGCTCGGACTCGCGCGCGCGCATCCAGTTGACGTTGCCCCTGACCGTGTTGATCTCGCCGTTGTGGCAGATCACGCGATACGGATGCGCCAGCTCCCAGCTCGGGAAGGTGTTGGTCGAGAAGCGCGAGTGCACCAGCGCCAGCGCGCTCTTGGCGCGCTGGTCGCGCAGGTCGGGATAGAAGGCCGCCAGCTGGAAGCTGATCAGCATGCCCTTGTAGTTGATCGTGCGCGAGGAGGAGGAGGCGATGTACAGGCTCGGCCGGTCAGCCGCGAGCTCGCACACGCGGCGGATCACATACAGCTTGCGCTCGAAGGCGTCCTGGTCCGTGGCCTGCGCCGGGCCAGCCCCCACGAACAGCTGACGGATCACCGGCCGGCAGGCGCCCGCGACCTCGCCCGCCTGCGAGGGGTTGACCGGCACGTCACGCCATCCCAGCAGCCGCTGGCCCTCGTCGGCCACGGCGCGCTCAAGCAGACGCTCCACACTCGCCCGCTCGTCCTCGTCGGTCGGCAGGAAGCACATCAGCACGCCGTACTGCCCCGGCGGCGGCAGCTCGAAGTCGACCACGCCCCGCAGCAGCTCGTCGGGCATCTGCATCAGGATCCCCGCGCCATCGCCCGTGCGCGGGTCGGCGCCGCTGGCGCCGCGATGCTCGAGGTTCTCCAAGGCCGTGATCGCCCGCTCGATCACCTCATGCGTGGGCTGATTGTCCAGCCTCGCCACCATGCCGACGCCGCAAGCGTCGTGCTCGTAGCTAGGGTCGTATAGACCGACGGCCTTTGGCGGCTGCTTGGGGTGCGAGATCATGGAAGTGCTCCCTTGGGGCGGTGCTTCCCCCGTGACGCGGGCAGGCGGGCACCTGAGGCTGAGCCAGAAAGCGTAGCAGCGAAGCGGCGTCCTAAACCAGCGATCAGGGCTGCTCGCGCAGCGTCTCGGCCTCGCCCCAGGAGCACAGGCCGGCGCGCCCGGGACATGTCAGGCACAGGCCCCGATGAGGCTGCGGGCTGACCGCGAATGAGCGCTCCCGCGCACGCACAATGCGCTCTGCCAGCTGCTCCTCCAGCTCGAGCCGGTCCGCGGCCCCGTAGCGAGCGCTCACCCACTGTCGGGGCTCCAGAAACCAGTGGACGATCTCGACCGCAGGCGCACCGTCGCGCAGCACCGCGAGGGCATAGAGCAGCCGTTGGATCGAGTACTCCCGCTCGACCAGTGCCGCCAGGTCCAGGTCCGCTCCGACGCGGTCGCTCTTGTAGTCGAGCACCAGGCTCGCGCCGTCTGGCTCGACCGCCAGCAAGTCGATCACGCCGTTGATCAACGGCTCGCTCGAGCCCAGCGAAAAGGCGAATGGATGCTCGCGCCGCACCGCCCGCGCCGCCGCCACGCGCCTGGCGGGCTCGGCCTGAAAGCTCCCCGTGACCAGCGCCGCCAACTCCTCGCGCTCGTCCTCGCCCACGCGCAGCCCAAGCTCGCGCGCGCGTTCCCCCACCTCCGCGGCATTCACGGTGCCAGGGGTGCTGAAATCGTGCAGCTCCATCAACCGATGCACCAGCGTCCCTCGCGCGCGCGCCTCCAGGCCCTGCTCGCCGCTAAGACCCCGCGACGCAGAGCGGTCCTCGCCAATCCCAAGCACGCGTTCTAGGTAGTAGCGGTAGCCGCAGCGCTCAAGCTCGGCCAGCGAGCTGTAGCTGAGCGTCGAAATTCGCGTGGGGGCTGAGGAGCGCGGCTGCTCCGAGGGCGCCTGCCTCCGTCTCGCAGCCGCAGCACCCCCCGTAGCCGCAGCAGCAAGGGGCGGCGGGCCTGGCGCGAGCAGATCGCCCAGCGAGGGTGCGCCGGGCGAGTTCAGGCGACAATGCACCGTCGCCGCCTCGCCGCTGCCCACGGCCAAGTCGAAGGAGACTGCCTCGCGTGTCGCGAGCAGCGCCGGCAGCTCCTCCGACAGCGCCAGGCCCAGCCAGGAGATCGGCGCCGAGGAAGGGCCCTGACGCGGCCAGCGCCCGAAGTCGACCGAAGCGCTCAGCACGAGTAGCTCCTGCGCGCGCGTCATCGCCACGTAGAGGATCCGGTCCTCCTCCTGCGCTTCCCGCGCGCGCCGCTCGGCCGACAGCTCCTCATAGGCGAGCGCGGGCGTCGAGCTGGCGCCGTCCAGGCGCATTAGGCGCACGCCGATCCGCTCCGTGTCCACGAGTAGGTCGGGCGTGCGGGCGTTGGGCAGGCGGCCGAGGTCGGCCAGGCACACGACCGAGAACTCAAGGCCCTTGGCCGCGTGCACGGTCATCAGGCGCACCGCGTCCGGCTCGCTGCCCTCGACCGGGGCGTCGGGCTCGATCGTCGCAGCGCTGCGCAGGTACTCAACATGATCGAGAAATCCCCGCAAATCGCGCCCTTCGCTGGCCTCGAAGTCGTTGGCCAGCCGCAGCAACTTGTGCACGTTGGCCAAGCGTCGCTCGCCCCAATCGAGCGCCAGCACCTGCTCGCGATAGCCACAGGCGGAGATCGCGCGCTGGATCAGCGCGGCGATCGTGTGTCGTGAGGCGATCAGCCGCTCGCGCGCGAGCAGATCCACGATCGCGGCGAGCGCATCGCGGTCGCCAGCCGCCAGGCGCGAGCGCAGACCTGCGTCGCTCGCAATCTCCCAGACCCCTCGCCTCGTCTCCTGCGCCGCCTGCGCCAGCAGCGCCAGGCAGTCACGCGAGCAGCCACCTAGCGGCGAGGCGAGCACGCCGTAAAGCGCCTGCTCGTCGAGCGGGTTCAGAAGCGCCCGTAGGTAAGCCAGCAGATCGCCGATCTGCTGGTGCCCCCAGAAGGCGCCCACCGCCGCCAGCGTGCGCAGACCGCGCAGCTGCAGTGCACGCTCAAATACCTCCAGGTCGCCCGAAGCGCGCAGCAGCACGACGATCTCCCCGGCCTGCGCCCGCCCGCTGCGAACGAGCTCATCCACACGCTGGGCCAGCGCGCGCGCCTCGGCCTGTCGCCAGAGCTGCGCGGGCGGCAGCCCATCCGCGACCCGGCCCGCCAGTTGCTCGTGTTGCTCCCAGCCCTCGACGTCGCTGAGCAGCAACTCGACCGCAGGCTCGGTCGCGGCCCCCTCCCCATTCCCCGGTGCACCTCGGTCGCTTGGCGCTACACCCCGACCCAACGGATCGATCCCGGGGGGCGCCGTTTCCTCGCGGCCCGCCACCAGTCCGGGGAAGTCGACGAAGCGCTCTCCGAAGACGGCGTTTACGACCTCCAACAGCGGTGCACGACTGCGGAAGTTCCGGCTCAGCGGCAGGCTACCGCCGCCCGTGTCCAGTTCCGAGCGCCTGGCGCGAAACAGGCTCACGTCCGCATGCCTGAAGCCATAGATCGACTGGAACTCATCGCCGACCGTGAACAGATTCCCGCGGTCGAGCGCGCGCAGGATCGCGAGCTGACGCGGATTGGTGTCCTGAAACTCATCGACCATCAACAGCTCGAAGCGCTCGGCCCAAGCGGCGCGCACCGCCTTGTGCTCGGCGAGCAGCTCCTGCGCGAGCAGCTCGAGGTCGTCGAAGTCGACCGCCGAGCGCGCCTGCTTGAGTCGCTCATAGGCGAGCCCGAAATGCCTCAGCAGCCGATCGAGCAGCACGCAGATGCTTGCGGCCTCGAGGTCCTCCTCGCCCGCATCGCCCCCGAGCACGGGGGCAGGTAGGCGCGGTAGCGCCTGCCCGCGGCTACGCAGCTCCAGATAGACCTGCTGGACCATCGCGCCGACGCGATCAACCGAGTAGGCCGCGAGCAGATCGGCGGTCTCGCCCGAGCCCTCGGCCAGCAGCTCGCGCAGGCTTTGCTCCAGAGCCCGCAGGCGCAGGCGGCCCGCGAGCCCCTCATCCAGTACCGCGAAGTCCGGGTCGAGCCCGACCGCGAGCGGATGGGCGCGCAGCAGGCGGGCGCAGAAGCCGTGAAAGGTGCCCACGAAGGCTGCCTCGGTATCGCGCGCCGCTTGGCGCTCGCCCAGCTGAAGCAGCCGCGCGCGCACGCGCTCGCGCAGCTCGCCCGCGGCGCGCTCGGTGAACGTGATCGCGAGCATCCTGCCCGGCGCCAGGCCGTCCTCGCGCACGGCCCTAACGAAGCGCTCGACCAGCACCGAGGTCTTGCCGCTACCCGCAGCCGCGGCAACCAGCAGCGGCTCCGAGCGCCGAGCGACCGCTTGCTCCTGCTCGACCGTCAAAGCGCGCTCGGCCAGCACCGGCGCGACGCCGACCGGCTCCATTCCCGGCAATGTCTCCAATTGCGGTGTGCGGCGCGCGCTCACCGCTCGCACCGGCAGATCGTCGGATAACGACAGCCGCCCCGCCATGCGCACGTCTGCGGCCGTGGCTGGAGCTCTCCCCGCGCGGTCTGCTCCGCAGCTACCAGGGCCGCCGCGAGTGCCTCGGCCAGCAGCTCGCGCACCTCGGCCCGCTCGCGCACGTCGGTCGAGACGCAGTCGAGCTCGAGGCCGCTGGCGCCGTCCAGCACGCCGCGTGCGCGCAGATCGTTGCCGGCGAGCGGCTGGTAGAGGCCACCGATCACATCGAGGCCCAGCAGCTGCTCGGCAGCGCTCATGTACAGCGCGATCTGCAGCTTGCCCTCCTTGATCCACCTGGCAGCCGCGGGCGCGTCTTTGCCCTTGTAGTCGTAGACCACCGCCTCGCCACTGGGCGCCACGTCGATGCGGTCAATCCGCCCGCGCAGGCGAAAGCCACCGCCCAGCTCGAACGCCGGCAGCACCGTAGCCTCGCCGCGGTCGTCCCCCCCGTCGAAGCCGAAGCCCAGCTCGAGCTCCGTCGGCTCCAGCGGACTCTCGTTCGCAGCCGCCTGCGCGAGATAGCGCTCGAGGTCGGCCTGCAGTCGGCGACGCACCGCCACGCGACGCTCGGGCGCCACCGACAGCGGATGCTCGGACTCGTTCGCCGCCAGGGCTTCGTCGAGCAGCTCGAGCGCCGGGGCGAGCGTCGCCGGGGTGAGCCTCGCGCTGCCGACCTGGAGCCGCAGGCCCTCGAACGTGTCCTTCAATGCCGCGTGCGCCAGCGCCCCGCGCGCCAAAGGCTCGGGCTCGGGCTCGAATTCGTCGGGGCGCAGCACGCGCTCGACGAACCAGGCAACCGGACAGGCGATCCGGCGCTCCAGCGAAGACGCAGACCAGGCCCGCTCAGCGAGCGCGGCGAGCACGGCCTGATCGCGCAGCGGTTCAGCTGAGCGGGCCGAGCCAGCTGGCAGGACCGAGATCCCAGCATGGCCGTCGACCGCGCCGAGCGGGCGATGGGCACGATCCTCGAGCAGGCCCTCCTGAAACAGATCGCAGATGTCGTCCACGAACAGCGATCGCGGCGTCGCGCGACCTTCGTCGTCAGCCGCGTGCCAGCTCAAGATCAGCTGCTCCTGCGGACGTGAGGCGGCGGCGTAGAGCAGGTAGCGCTCGGCCGCTAGCTGGCCCTCGGTCGTGCGCTCGTCCTGCTCGTTATCGAGCAGTAGCCCCGAGACTTCGGCCAACCGTCGCCGTTGCTCGGAGGCGAGCAGTGGCTGCGGGCGCGGACGCGCGGGGAACACGCCTTCCTGAAGTCCGCACACGAACAGCGCCCGCACGCGACGAGCGCGCAGCGCGAGTGGGTCGAGCACCGCTACCGAACCCGGCGCGGGCGCCTCGCCGCTGAGGAAGTCCACCCCCTCCAGCAGCCCTGCCAGCTCCACAGCCGTGGCCGGGACAAGCTCGCCCGCGATCCGCGCAAGCTCGCGCAGCTCGCCGAGGGCGCGTCGTCCGGCAGCGAGCGCGGACGCCTCGTCCAGCTCCTCCGACCCCAACACCGCGCCCGCCGAGCGTCGCGGCGCACAGAACAGCCAGTACAGCTCGCGCGAGGCGCGCTCGAGCAGGGCCGCGGGCGCGCGCTCCTGTGCGTCCCACAGGCGATCGATCGCCTCCAGCGGCCAGTGCCGCTGCTCCCACAACGCCCGCGCCTGCGCGGCGCTGCGCGCGCCGCTGCGACGTGCCTGCAGCTCGAGCGAGTCCGCGAGTGTAGGTAGCTCCAGTAGCCCGGGCGCACGCAGCCATGCCAGCAGGTCACCCAGCTCCCCGGCTTCGGGTGTGCCGGCGCCGGGCACGCAGCGGAGTAGCCCCAGTAGCGCCCGGCCTGTAGCCGCATCGCCGAACCGCCGTCGTCGCTGGAGCGTGTAGGGCACCGAAGCCACCGTGAACACCTCACCAAGCAGCTCAAACGAGGTCCCGGCAGGCCGCGCCAACACCGCGATCTCCTCGGCCGGCACGCCCCGCTTGAGCAGCAAGTCGATCTCACTCGCCACCAGCTCGAGCTCGGCCCGCTCGCCCCCGCCCTCCAGCAGCCGCACGGCGGACCCGGCGTCGATCCGTGCCGCCCCGGGCTCGAACAGCGAGCGCTCAAGGTGGCTGAGCGCCCGACGCGCCTGCGGCTCGTAGTGCTCGCTGCGCGCGCGCAGCTCGCGGTGATCTGCGACGAGTGGCGCCAGCTGTTGAAAGGTGCTCGCGCGCCCACCGAACGCGGCCCGACCCGGCTCATACGGCAACGAGAGCGTGACGGGTGCGTCCACGACGCTGCCGAGTGTCTCGACGGCATCGAGCTGCAACCTGGTGAGATCGTCAAACCCATAGAGCAGCACCGGCGTGCGCCCCCACAGCGCGGGCCGTTCGCGCAGCGCGTCCAGCGCACCTACGGCGCGCTCCTCCACGTCGGCGCGGCCCAGCCGGCGCAGTGCATCGCGATAGTCGGCGAACAGGCGGTCGAGCGCGAACGGCACCGCGCCGGACCCGTCGGTGGCTCGCCAATCCTCCAACGCTCGGGCTAGCCGGCCCGGCGAGATGCGCCTGACTTGCAGCTCAGCCAGCAGCTCAGAGCAAGCGCGGGCGAGGCCCCGGCGCGCGCCGGCGCTACGCGCTGGGTCCTCAGCCGCGGCCAGCGACTCCAGTAGACGCTCCCGCGCCAGCGCGCCGATCGCCGGCTGCGCGATTCCGGCACGCGCCACCGCCTCGGCGATCAGCCCCGCGAATCGCTCCACGCGTACCCCAATCGCCGCGCGCTCGCCGGCCAGCTCGCGCAGGTAGTGCTCAACGTCAGCACGCGTCGGCACGATCAGCAGCGGCTCCTCGCCGTGGGCGAGATGACCTCGCAGGGCGCCCATCACCAACTCGGCCTTGCCCGCGTTGGCAGGCCCCGTGATCAGCGTGATCGACATCTTCGCCCATCCTGGCGCAAACGCCCGACAACCCCCGGGAGCCGGCCGTGTGAGGAGCTGCGGCTAAGCGGCGCTGCGCTGCTCGGCGTCGGCCGCGGCCTTGGACTTAGCTTTGGCCGCGGATAGCTCGTTCGTCTCGGCCTCGCCCTCGGGCGCTTTGGCGCCCTCCTTGGCCCAGTCCTCGTCGAACTCCACACGCCATTTGCCCTCCTCGGTCTGGCTCATCGCCAGGTGCGCCCTGAAAGAGCGCCCGCTGCGACCGCGAAAGCCCGTCACCTGCTTCTCGGTGTAGCCGGTCTTGATCAGTTCGCGCGCAATCGGCACCGTCAACGTCTTGCCGGCTTTCGCCTTCCAGATCACAAACCCACAGCCGGGGTCCTCGCGAGCCCAGCAGGAGTAGCCCTTGCGGTTCTCGTTGATCTCGTGGCCGCAGACCGGGCAGGGACCGAGCTTCGCCCGCGGGATGCGCACGTCTTTCAGCGTCTCGTCCAGCTTGTGCACCGTCTGCTCGGCGAAGCCCGCGATGTCGCTCATGAACTTCTCACGCGAGTCCTCGCCGCGCTCGATCTTGCCGAGGCGGTGCTCCCAGTTGCCGGTCAGTTCGGGAGAGGTCAGCATGTGCGCGTCGAGCAGGCGGATCACGTTCAGGCCCTTCTCGGTGGCCACGAGCGCACGCGCGTCGCGCTCGACGTAGCCGACCGTGATCAGCCGCTCGATGATCGCCGCGCGCGTCGCCGGGGTGCCGATCCCCGACTCCTTCATCGCCTCGCGCAGCTCTTCGTCGTCTACCAGCTTGCCGGCCGTCTCCATCGCGCCCAGCAGCGAGGCGTCTGAGTAACGCCGCGGCGGTTTTGTTTCCTTGCGCTCAGCCGCGATCTCGTTGGTATCGACCGTCTCGCCATCCTCGAGCTTCGGCAGCTGCTGGTCAACGCCCTCGTCCTCCTCGCCTTTCGGGCGCGTGTCGGCGGCTACCTCGTCATACACGCCGCGCCAGCCAGGCACGATCAGCAGCTTGCCGCGCGTGCGGAAGATGTGCCCCTGCTCGCCGACCGTCGTCTCCACGCGCGTGTTCTCGAACACGGCCTCGGGGTGAAACACGGCGAGGAAGCGCCGCGTGACCATGTCGTAGATGCGCCTGTCGTCCGCGCTCATTTTGTCGAGGTTGTGCTCGGAGCGGGTGGGGATGATCGCGTGGTGGTCGGTGACCTTCTCGTCGTTGACGACCCGCGCCAGCGGCAGCAAGTCCAGACCGATCACATATTCCGCACCCTTCGTGTACTCCGAGTTGTGGCCGACTAGCTCGGCCGTCGGCTTGATCTCGGCAACCATGTCGCTCGGCAGGTAGCGCGAGTTCGTACGCGGGTAGGTCAGCGCCTTGTGCTCCTCGTAGCAGCGCTGCGCCGCCCCCAGCGTGCGTTTGGCTGAGAACCCGTAGCGGTTGTTGGCCTCGCGCTGCAGCGTCGTCAGGTCGTAGAGCATCGGCGCTTTCTCGCGCTGCTCTTTCTTGTCGAGCTTGGTGATCTTTCCCTGCCTTCCTTGGCAGGCGGCGACGATCGCGTCGGCCTCCTCGGCCGTCGCGATCCGCGGCTTGGCACCCTCATGGAAGCGGCCCTCGTACACGCGTTTGCCCTCGGCCTCAAAGGTCGCGTCCACCAGCCAATAAGGCTCAGGCACGAACGCTTTGATTTCCTCCTCGCGACGCGCAATCAGCGCAAGCGTCGGTGTCTGTACGCGGCCCAGCGAGACCGCGCCGTCGAAGGAGCTGCGCAGGCGGATCGTGGCCGCACGGGTGGCGTTCATGCCAACGATCCAGTCGGCCTCCGAACGCGAGCGCGCCGCCTGCTCCAGGCGGGCGAACTCATCGGCCGGGCGCAGCGAGCCCAGCGCATCTTTCATGGCCGCGCTGGTCATCGAGTTCAGCCACAGACGCTGGACCGGCTTCTTGCCCTTGGCCTTCTCATATAGGTAGGCGAAGATCAGCTCGCCCTCGCGTCCGGCGTCGCAGGCGTTGACGATGTCGGCGATATCCTCGCGGCCGATCTGTTTGGTCACGACCGACATCTGCTTGCGCGAGCGCTCGTCGCGCACGACCAGCTTGAAACGGTCGGGCACGATCGGCAGGTCTTCCATGCGCCAGCGCTTGAACTTCGGGTCGTACTCGTCGGGTTCAGCCAACTGCACCAGATGCCCGACGGCCCAGGTGATCACGTGCTCGGGCCCCTCGAGTACGCCCTCGCCTTTCTTAAACGGTCCCTTCAACACACGCGCGAGATCCTGGCCCACGGAGGGCTTCTCGGCGATCAGGAGCGTCTTTGACATGGCGGCAGCGTAGCGGGTGCGCGCAAGTCCGGTGCAAAGCGCACGGAGCTATCCGCCGATCGGCGCGCGTGGGTTGGCGCCCCAGAAGACCTGCGTCCCAAGCATCCCAATCAGCGTCACGAACACCAGATTCAGCACCATCGACTTGGCTGTAGCCGTGCCGACGCCGACCGGTCCGCCGCTGGCGTTGTAGCCGTAGTAACAGGCCACCAGCACGATCACGGTCGCCATGCTCATGCCCTTGATCACGCTGAACAGTAGGTCGGGTGCGTTCTGGAACTGCCAGAAAATCAACAGATAGCCGCCCGATGAGACGAAGCCCAGCTGCTGCACGACGCCGAGGTAGGAGCCGAAGAAGGCCACGCCAATCCCGGCTACGTACATAAAGGGGAGCACGATCCAAGACGCCAGCAGGCGCGTGGCACAGAGGAACACCATCGAGTCGATGCCCATCACCTCCAGCGCATCGATCTCCTCGGAGATACGCATTGCGCCCAGCTCGGCGACGATCCCAGTGCCGACCTTCGCCGCCATCATGTAGCCGAAGGCGTAGGGCACCGCCTCGCGCAGGTCGCACCAGGCCGAGAACACGCCCGCGTAGGCGGGCGCGCCCGTCGAGAGCGTGAAGTAGGCGCCGCCGATGCCGCACACGCCGATCCCCATCAGGAAGACGAGCGCCCAGATCACGAGCGTCGAACCGACGATCAGGATCCCAGCCTGGCGCAGCGACTCGCCAAAGAAGCGAAACACCCGTAGCCCGTAGATGTCGCCGATCATGCGCGCGCCAAAGCGGGCGATCTCGCCCGTCGCCGCCAACCATTCACGCGGGGCGAACAGCAGGTCGTTCATTACTTGATTACCAAGATCTGCGGATGCGTGGCCAGGAGCGTCTGCGTAAAGACGTAGTTGAAGGCGCCGATCCCGAGAAACGCGACTACGACGGCCTCGTTGACGGCGCGGCCCACGCCCTCGGCGCCGCCGGAGGCACTCATGCCCTTGTAACAGCAGACGATCGCGATGATCGCGCCGAAGCAGCTCGACTTCAGCACCGAGCCCCATAGGTCGGTGGTGGAAGCGTTTGCGAACAGCGTCCCCCAGAAGGGGCCGAGTGGCTGGCCGTTGACGAGCTCGGCCGCGATCCCGCCGAAGATCCCGAACAGCAGCGCGTAGATGTCGAACAGACCGGTTACGACCATCAGCGCGAGGAAGCGCGGTACCACCAGGTTCTTGACCGGGTCGACGCCGAGCACCTGCAGGGCGTCGAGCTCCTCGCGCACCTTACGTGCGCCGAGGTCGGCGGTGATCGCGGTGCCGGCGATACCCGCGACCACGATCGAGGTGATCAGTGGTCCGATTTCGCGGATCGCCGCCAAGATGAAGAAGCCGCCGAGTCGGTCCAGCGCGCCGAACAGGGTCAGGAAGTTCGCGGCCTGCAGCCCCGGTGCGCCGTAGCTGATCGCGATCGTCGTGATCATCAGCGGGAACCACACGAGTCGCAGCGCGAACAGGAACTGTGAGACCAGCTCCCCCCGTAGGGGTAGGGCGGGCGCAGCGCCGAGACGATCGTGCGCCCGGTCAGCAGTACAACATCGCCGAATTCCTCGAGCACTCCCCGAAACGGTCGAAATACCCGCTCGCCGATCGCACGCCCCTCGCTCATTGTGCGAGTGTACTAGTTGACTAGCACAGTGTGTGTCTTTCCGTTTCGCCGCTACTCTTGGAGACGTGGATCGCCCTATTGACAATGGCTCGCGCGAGCTGGATCTGACCGACCTGGAGGTTGACCGCAACGCCGAGGTGCCGATCGGCGTACAGCTCGCCTGGGCGCTGCGGACGCGGATCGCCGAGGCTCGATTCCAGCCGGGACAGCGGCTGCCGGGGTTGCGCGAGCTCGCGGAGGCGACCGGCGTCAACGTGAACACGGTGCGCGCTGTCTACCAGCGCCTGGAGCAGGACGGCCTGATCGACACCCAGCAGGGCAGCGGCACGTTCGTCGCCGCCGCCCCCCAGCGCGATGCGGCGCTCGGCACGATCGCCGCAAATGCCGCGCACGAAGCGCGCGAGACCGGGCTCGACCCGCGCGAGGTCGCAGCCGCGTTGTATGTATCGGAGGGTCAGGCCCAGCGCAGCGCGCCGGCAGAGGAGCAGTCGGAGATCGCGGCCCGCCGCTCGCTGCGCAGGCAGATCGCCGCATTCGAGCGGGCGCTCGCAGAGATCGAGGCCGAGTACCCCGGCGTCGCTCCCGCAGCGGGCGGCGGGCGGCGGGGGATTGGCCCGACGCTGCTCTCGGTCGCGGAGCTGGCACAGGTGCGCGCGTCGTTGATCCATCGCCTCGCGGTCGTACAGGGGGCGATCGACGATCACATCGAAGGTCGCCTGGCCGCCGCCCAGCCGCTTGCGGTCACGGCTAAGCCGAAGTCGGCCAAGCCCAAGGCAGCAAAGCCACAAAAGGCCGGGTCCGCGAAGCGGACGCCCGCGCCGCGCGCGACCACGCGTCCGGCGCAGGCCGGCACCTGAGCGCGCCCTCGCTAGCCCGCGATGCGCCGGCCGGCACGCCTCAGCAGGTAATTGGGCAGAGCAGCGGCGAGGGATGCGGGGCGAAGAACAGGTACCAGACCAGCAGCGTGAAGACCGCGACGTAGACGTTGATCACGACCACGCCCTCCAACGAGGTGATCGGGAACCTGCGACGTAGCCCCGCCGAGTCCGGCGCGCAGATGCGGCGTATCCATGTCGCCTGCGGTTCGGGGCGGCGCAGCCCGATCAGCTCGTCGTAGGTATTCGTGAGCCAGGCGAGCACCAATAGCATCGCGGACTCCAGCAGACCCAAGGCCGCCAGCACCACCCCTACCGCGGCCATGCTGAGCTCGCTCCCACCCACGGCTCGCGAGCCGATCCAGAGAGCCAGCAGCGGACAACCGGTCCAGATGTTGACCGTGACCAGAGCCGTCACGCCAGCCATCGCGGCGCGTGGCAGCGCCGTGGATCGATATGCGCCTGCCTGCATGGCCAGAGCTCCTCTCCCGCCGATCCGGTTCGCCTGGGCGAACTCTAACCCGCTCGCCTACGGCGAGCGGCAAGCGGTCGCCGCGCTCAGCCGGCCGCGCAGCCCTCGGTGCTCACGCTCTGGCCCGTCGCCGCGTGGGCGCGGGCCTGTTCGAGTACCTGCGCCACGGTCGCGTTCGCGACGCCGTAGCCACCCCGCGGCCCGCCACCGACGGTGCCCGCAAACACGGTGGTAAGCACCTGCCCAGAGCCGTCCACAAGCGGGCCACCCGAGTTGCCGGGCCGGACCAGGCCACGCAGCGGCGTCAACAGGCGATGTACGGGACCGTGGCCGTAGGCGTCGTCGGTGAGCACCGTCTGCGTGCGGCCGATACGAGCCGAGCGAGCATCGAACGGCCCATTTTCCGGATAGCCGAGAATCGCTCCACCTTCGCCCTCGCGCGGATCAGAGACAAACGACAATGCCGATAGCCCAAGGCCCGGCACGCTCAGCACCGCTACATCATCGCGCGGGTCAAACGCCACCACCTGGGCCAGCAGGTTCGGCGAGTGCCCACCGACCTGCACGGTCGTGTCCTGCTCGCCCGCGACCACGTGTGCGTTAGTGACGATCTCATCCGGCGCCGCCACCCAGCCTGAGCCCTCGATCGCGAGCCCGCAGGCCGTGCCGAGCACCCGCACGACGCTGTGCGAGGCCGCGCGCACGCCCGGGGCCCGCGCAATCCGGGGCGGTGGCGCGGAGACGTCCGGCGAGGGACCGGAGATCGAGGGCAGCGGATCCAGTCGCGCCAGTGCGTTCAGGATCGGGCCCGACGGCGGCAGCAGCACGTTCAGCTCGCGCAGGATCGCCGAGCGCTGGATGTCCTCGCGCAATTTTGTCTGATCCGGCGTCTGCGCCACGACGGCCGCCACGATCCAAACCACCCCCAGCGCGAGCGCCACCCCGAGGGCGGCGCCGAGCACCCCGTCGAGCACCCCCATCCCCGGAAGCGCGAGCGCGCGTCGCAGCATGAAGCCGACGCCCTCGGCGCCGCTCGCGAGGATCGCGCCCGCCAGCAGCGCGCCGAACAGGCCGAACGCGGGTGCGTAGGGCGAGGAGGAGCCTTGCGCCAGCAGTAGAGGAGCCAGGCGAGTTCCGAGGAATGCTCCTAGGGCGAACCCCGCGAAGGACAGCGCGCCCACGATGAAGCCCCGCCGGAACCCCAAAGCAGCGAGGATTGCCGCGAACGCGACGATGATCCAGTCGAGCCCCGTCACCCGCCATGTTCTACCGCTCACTGACCGACGACCAGACGCTTAGGCTCAGACGCGCGCTCCCCGTGATCGCGCTGGCCGTCGTGGCCTTCGCGATCGGAGCGATCATCGGCGCCAACAGTGGCCCCTCACAAACGAACTCGCTCGCGGAAAAGTTTGTGAACGCGTGGGCTCGCTCCGAATACACGGCGATGTACTCACAGATCGATGAGAGCTCGCGACGCTCGGTAGGCGCGCAGGAGTTCGCCTCCGCTTATCACGCTGCGATGAGCACCGCGACCGCGACCGACCTGCGTGTGGTCGGCAAGGCGCACGCCGGCGCCGATGGGCTCGTGGCTGTGCCGGTCAAGATCTCGACGCGCCTGTTCGGGACCCTGCGGCTAAACGCGGAGGTCAGGGTCGTGAGTGGCGCCGAAGGCGACCACGCGATCGCCTGGTCGCACTCGCTCACTTTCCCCGGCCTGCTTGCGGGCGAGCAGCTCACGCGCCAGACGACGCTCCCCCCACGCGCAAAGCTGCTCGCGCGGGATGGCTCCGTGCTCGCCGAAGGCTCGGCCGAAGCCGCCGGTCCACGCACCTCGCCGCTGGGCGAATCGGCCAGCGCCGTGATCGGGGAAGTCGGATCGATTCCCAGCTCCGAGCGCACAGCGCTGGAATCCCAGGGCGTGCCCTCAGACGCAATCGTCGGCACCAGCGGCTTGGAGCGGGCACTCGACGCGAAGCTGCGCGGCACCCCGGGCGGCGAGCTCTTGGCCGGGCATCGGGTGCTAGCAAGCGCCAGCCCCCGCCCGGATCATTCGGTACGCACCAGCGTCTCGCCCGCGGTACAGAAAGCAGCCGTCGAGGCGCTCGGCTCGCATCTTGGCGGCGTGGTCGCGCTGCAGCCCTCGACCGGACAGATTCTCGCGGTCGCGGGCATCGCGCTGAACAGCGTGCAACCGCCAGGCTCGACCTTCAAGATGGTGACGTTGACCGGCGCGCTGGCGGCGCACATCGCGACGCCGAGCACCGCCTTTCCTTACGCGACTTACGCCACGCTCAACGGCGTCAAGCTCAGCAACGCCAACGGCGAGGAATGCGGCGGCTCGCTGGCGCTGGCGTTCGCGGTCTCCTGCAACTCAGTGTTCGCGCCGCTCGGCGTGAAGCTCGGCGCGCCGCGGCTGGTCGCGATGGCCGAACGCTTCGGCTTCAACCACGACCCTGGGGTCGAAGGCGCCATCGAGAGCACGCTCCCAGCCGCCGCGGATATCCAAGGCGAACTCGACGTGGGCTCCACCGCGATCGGACAGGGCCAGGTGCAGGCCAGCGCGCTACAGATGGCGATCGTCGCGGCCACGATCGCCGACGGCGGCCATCGTCCGACGCCGAGCTTCTCCGTCGTGCACCCCGCCCCCGGGCCCGCGGCGACCAGTGCCGCGGTGGCGCGAACGGTTCGTCGGCTGATGATCGGCGTGGTCAAAGACGGGACTGGGACCTCGGCCGCGATCCCGGGCGTGACCGTCGCGGGCAAGACCGGGACCGCGGAACTGAAGTCCGAGTGCAGTTCCTCCGGCGAAGACGAATCCAACGAAGAACCCAGCTCAGAAGAATCCAGCTCCTCCGGTTGTGTCGGCGCCGACAGCGAAGCCAGCAACACCGATGCCTGGTTCGCCTCCTTCGCGCCCGCGCTGAAGCCACGCATCGTCGTGGGCGTGCTGCTCGTCAAAGACGGCGCCGGCGGCGACACCGCGGCGCCGGTGGCGCGCGAAGTGCTCGAGGCCGGACTACAGGCCAGCCGCTAGACGTCGAGCTCGGCCGAGGCCGTCTCGCCCGCGTTCTGCGGATCCACGATCTTCACCGTCAGCGGGCGGTTGTCCAGCGACACCGTCTGAATCTTGAAAAGTAGGAGCGCCCCCTGGGTCGGACCCTCGAAAGCGATCGAATCGTCGATCGGCAGACGCCCTTTGCCTTCCACCGTGCCAGCCCGGTAGATATACGGATTCTCGGAGGCCGGGACGAGCGGCTGGTAGGTGTTGCCCTGCGTGTCCGTGATCGATACGTCGGTCGCCGCCACCTGG
The DNA here is from genome assembly GCA_963697725.1 of uncultured Solirubrobacteraceae bacterium. GTDB lineage: Bacteria > Actinomycetota > Thermoleophilia > Solirubrobacterales > Solirubrobacteraceae > Palsa-744. Next base: position 962,339 of record OY969096.1, on the reverse strand, counting down.
GCCTGGGAGCCGTTGTTGTAGACCTGCAGGAAAACTCCGAACCACTCTTGACCTGGTGCGAGCTTCTTCTGTTCCGGGCTCAGCCCTTGCAGGTACTGGGCGTCTTCCTCGTCGTAGGGGTTCAGCTCGCGCGAGAGCTGGACCTCGTAGACGAGCGGCCCCACGTCCAGGTAGGGGGCGTTCTGGCCAGACTCACCCGCATAGGTGCCCGTCGAGACTTTCGTGTGCGAATCGCCGCACGCGCCGAGCGCGACGGCCGCGAGCAGGATGAGCCCGAGAAGCGGGAGCTTGCGCAGACGGCTGGACATGCGACGCGGCAGTCTATCCGGCGGCGACCGTCACGCGATCTCCGCGCTGCTCCCCGCGCTCGATGATCGCGCGCAGACGGCGCATCGCCCGTGCGTTCTTTCGTTTTAGCCAGCCGCGCGCACCCAACGCCTCCATCAACCGGTCCGACAGTGTGGCGGGGGCCGTCTCGAGCGTGAAACGCACGCGCGTGGTGCCCGACGCCCCTGGCGCCAACTCGTAGGTACCAAGCGTGCGCACGCGGTTGTTCTTGCCCGTGCGCCCGGCCTCCACGATTCGGTGTGGCCGGTCAACCTCCACGAGCGTCGCATCACCCCAGCTGAAGCGATTACCGGGCGCCTTCACGCGAAAGCGCGCACCCGCGCCGCGTCCCACCGAGTCGATCCGGGTTAGGTGCCAGTCGACCATGAAGTGATCCGTGAACTCGCTGTGGTTCGCGATGTCCTGCAGATAGTCGAACACCTGCTCGCGCGGAGCCGAGATCACCGTCGATACCGTCAAGGGGTCCATGCGCCCGCCAGTCTAAAGGGCACTGGGCTGGAGATGCTTTAGCGGCGCTACGCGGCGCGGGCCGTCAAGCGCACGGTGTGCCCGTGCTCGCAATGGCGCACGATCTCGCTCGCGACGGGTGGCTCGCGCCGCAGCGTCCGGCACAGCTCGCAGACGATGCCACCGCCACGGCCGTCGTAGAGGTGGACGTGCTCGCCCGTCAACGGCGTACGACCGCAGTCGGTGCAACGGTCGCGGTCGGCCTCCAGCGCACCGACGCCGCGGCGCAGCAGGAAGCGCTCGAGTTGCTCTACATGCGTGGTGGCAGACGGCATCCTGCTAGCTGGTTTCGCCGCCCGGAGGACCCTTCCTGCCTTGGCGAGGCCGCACCCGTTTGCTCGATGAGGACCTCGGGTACCTACAAGCTGCAGAGGTGTTTGAGCGTGCGAGGCAGGGTTGACCTTAGCGAGCGTTGGCCTTCTCGGAAAGTGCGGGATTCCGGAATCTGCCGAGTTGGCCAACTTGTTATGATCGCCACGATCTTTCCCTCGACGGAAGCACCAGCAGCACATCGCGGAGCGCCGAGAAAGAAGGAAGGAGGAGCAGCATGAATCTACTCAGTAGCGGCCCCCTAACGGGCGAGGGTCTCCAGACAGGCAGCGACTTCGTAGGAACAGGCTCGTTCTGTTGCCGCGACTGCGGCTATGTGCTCACGCTAACTGGCGAGGACACGCTCGGCGACTGTCCCGGCTGCGGCGGCAGCGACTTCGTACGCGCGTCGCTGTTCGGCGCCGAGTCCATGGGTGGAGAGACCGCGCGTCACGGTGGCCTTCTCGCAGAGCCCACCTTGATCGACCGCGAGGCGATGCTCGCCGAGGCGCGAGCGCGGATCGAGCAGCCCGGGGAGTACCTCTGCTTCGAGGAGGCTGGTCAGACGCGGATCGTGGCGCTCGCCCGCGAGTGGACCAGGATCGGGCGTAGCCTCGCGGCGGATGTGCGCTTCGACGACCCCACGGTCTCGCGTCGCCACGCGCTGATCGTGCGCCAGCCAGATGGCGTGCGTGTACTGGACGACCGCAGCCTCAACGGCGTGTTCGTAAACGACGAGCGGATCGAGGGCAAGCTGCTGAAGGACGGCGACGAGATCATCGTCGGGCGCTATCGCCTCAGCTACCTGGCCGTCACGTCCTGACTGCAGGCCGCGCGCTCGGCGATCCGGCCACACGGCCCCGCGCCCACGCGCGCCGCGACGTAATATCAGCCGATGGCTGACACGATCGCGGTGCTCTCGCAGAAGGGCGGCACCGGCAAGACCACAACCGTCCGTACACTCACCGACGCGTTCCGCCGCAGCGGCGTGCGGACGCTCGCGATCGACCTCGACCCGCAGGGCAACCTGTCCGACTACTTCGACGTCCCCCCCGAGGCCGAGCCCACGATCGCCGACGTGCTTTCCGGCCGCGCGGCGGTGACCGAGGCGATCCACGACGATCTCATCCCCGCGAACCTGACGCTCGCCGAGGCCGAGCTGATGCTCGGCGGCAAGATGGGCCGCGAGCTGACGCTCAGACGAGCGCTCGCAAAAGCGCCCGCGGAGTACGACTTGATCCTGATCGACTGCCCGCCCTCGCTCGGGCTGCTGACCGTGAACGCGCTGGTCGCCGCCGATTGCGCGCTGATCACCGCGGAGGCGCAGTACTTCGCGCTGCAGGGCGTCGAGCAGGCGATGGAGGTAGTCGAGCTGGCGCGCGACGGCCTGAACCCCGAGCTATCGGTGCTCGGCGTGCTGCTGAACCTCGCCGACATGCGCACGATCCATTCGCGCGAGGCGCTCGTCTCGCTGAAGGAGCGCTTTGGCGAGCTGGTGTTCGACTCCACGATTCGCTCCTCGATCGCCTACGCCGAGTCCGCGGAGCGGGCACGCTCGATCCTCGACCATCGCCCCGACCTCGGCTCCGACTACCTGGACCTCGCGGGCGAAGTCATGCAGCGCCTCTCGGGGCTCAGCGCGGCCTCCGAGCGCCTGACACAGCTGCGCTAGAGCTCGCTCACGTAGGCGCCCTGCGGCTCGAACGGCGCCCTTAGCAGGGTGGCCCAACCCTCTATCTCACGCCGCAGCCTCTCCGCCACGGCGCCGGTCTGCTCGTAAAAGCACCAGACCAGCACGGTCGGTCCCGCCCCGGAGATCGTCGCCCCCAGCGCGCCCAGCTCGCGCGCCCGCATCGCCAACTCGTAGGAGCGGGGGAACAGCGGCGCGCGCTGCTCTTGGTGAAGGCGGTCCTGCAGCCCGCGCGCCAGCAGGTCCCAGTCGCCGAGCGCGAGACCCAGCGTCAAAAGCGCGCCATGCGCGACGTTAAAAACCGCGTCGCCGAGCGGCACCTCATCAGCGAGCGCGGCCCGCGCCGCGCTGGTGCGCACCGCCTCCGCGGGCACCACCGCTAGCGCCTCCAGGCCCGTGGGCGGCTCAAAGCGCGTGGCCTCCCCGTCGGCGCAGATCGTGAAGCCGCCCAACAGCGCCGACGCCACGTTGTCGGGGTGGCCCTCCAGCTCGCTTGCCAATGCCAGCAGATCCGCGTCCAACTCGAACAGGTGATCCGCCGCCATCAGGCCCGCCACGATCGCCGCCGCGCTCGATCCCAGGCCGCCTGAGAGCGGGATCTGCGAGGCGATCCGGAACGTAAAGCCATCCGCGGGGTGCAGCCGCTCAAAGGCGCGCACGCACAGGTTCTCGCGCCCCCTCGCCACCTCCAGCTCGGTCTCGACCGCGAACTCCCCCGTCTCGAGCACCTCCAGCTCCACGTGCATCGCCAGCGCCGCGGCCATGCAGTCGAAGCCCGGTCCCAGGTTCGCCGAGGAGGCCGGCACACGCACGAGGCGCCTGCGGATCAACCCAATACCGCTTCCTCGATCGCCACCGTCTCCGCGACGCACTGGATGATCTTGCCGTCGTTGTTCGCGAGCGCCGTCTCGGGGTCCTTCAGGCCGCGGCCCGTCAGCACGCAGACGACCTGCTCCGCGCCCTCGGCCCCGTACTTCAACAGGCCCGCCACCGAGGCGGCGGAAGCGGGCTCGCAGAAGATGCCTTCGCGCGAGGCCAGCAGGCGGTAGGCGGTCAGGATCTCCTGGTCGCTCACGACCCGGATCGCCCCGCGCGAGTCGGTCGCCGCCGCCATCGCATCCTCCCAGCGCACCGGGTTGCCGATCCGGATCGCGCTCGCCACCGTTTCGGGGTGCTCGATAACTTTCCCCTCCACCAGCGGCGCCGCGCCTTCGGCTTGGAAGCCGAACAGCTTCGGCGCCGCCCCCACCTCGCGGAAGCCGCGCCAGTAGGAGGTGATGTTGCCCGCGTTGCCCACCGGGATGCAGAGCGCGTCACAGCCGCCTTCCAGCGCCTCGTGGATCTCGAAGGCCGCCGTCTTCTGCCCTTCGATCCGGAACTCGTTCACCGAATTCACCAACACGATCGGGTGGGTCGCCGTCAGCTCGCGCACCAACGTCAGCGCCTGGTCGAAGTTGCCCGCCAGCGAGATCACCCGTGCGCCATGCACGAGCGTCTGCGCCATCTTGCCCTGGGCGATCTTGCCCTCGGGCACGATCACCGCACAGGTGATGCCAGCGCGTGCGGCGTAGGCCGCCGCGCTCGCGGCGGTGTTCCCGGTCGAGGCGCAGATCACCGCCTTCGCCCCGTCACGCACCGCCGCCGAGACCGCGCAGGTCATGCCGCGGTCCTTGAAGGAACCCGTGGGGTTTGCGCCCTCGAGCTTCAGCCGCACCGTGGCCCCCACCAGCGCCGACAGCACGGGCGCGCGCAGCAGTGGCGTCGAGCCCTCCTGCAGGCTCACCAGCTTGTCGCCGGCATCGAACGGCAGGCGCTCGTGGTAGCGCTCGATCAGCGGGACATGCGTGCCCGAGAACGCGGCCCCTTCCACGCGCGGCAGCGGCACCGGTGGCAGATCCTCGACCTTCATGATCGCGCCCCTCAACCGAACTCCTCTTCTATGACTCTGATGGCTCGCGTGGGCGAGCGGATGAAGCCGAAGGCGTCGACCTCAGCCACCGCCGCACGCAGACTTGACTCGAGCACCGGGTGGGTCACCATCACCAGCCGCGCGTGCTCTGCGACCCCGCGCTGCACCACGGACTTGATCGAGACTTCGTGCTCGCCGAGCACCTTAGTCACCGACGCCAGCACGCCCGGCACGTCTTCGACGTCCAGGTGCAAGTAAAAAGCGCTATCCACGTCCTGGATCAGCTTCATCTGCAGCGGTGGTGCCGGCGGGCGAGCGCCACCGGTCATCACGCTCACCACGTCGCCCAGCACCGCGCTCGCCGTCTGGCGCCCGCCCGCGCCGGGACCAGAGAGCGTGATCTCCGTGATCGTGTCTGACTCCACAGTGACTGCGTTGAAGGGACCCGACACTGCCGCGAGCGGATGGCCCGAGTAGAGGAAGGTCGGGTGCACGTGCACCGACAGGCCGCCGTCGCGTCGCTCCGCCGTGCCCACCAGCTTCAGGCCCAGACCCAGCTCGCGCGCATACTCCAAGTCGTCGGCGTCCAGCTGCTCGATGCCCTCGTAGCGCACGTCGTCCAAGTGCACCGGCGAGCCGAACGCCAGCCGCGCCATGATCGCCATCTTCGCCGCCGCGTCGCGACCGCTCACGTCATCCGAGGGGTCCGCCTCCGCATAGCCCACGCGCTGGGCCTCCGCCAGCGCCTGCGCGTAGCTGGAGCCGCGTGCCATCTCCGAGAGGATGAAGTTCGTGGTGCCGTTCACGATCCCGTGAATGCGCTCGATCGGCGTGGCCGAGAGCGATTCCTCCAGCACGCGCACCACCGGCACAGCGCCTGCCACCGCAGCCTCGAAGCGCAGCCGCACATCCTGTTCGCGCGCGGTCTCGAACAGCTCCTCGCCGTGCTGGGAGAGCAGCGCCTTGTTCGCCGTCACCACGTGCTTGCCCGCGCGCAGGGCTCGCAGCAGATATTCGCGCGCTGGTTCCAGGCCGCCCATCACCTCCACGATCAGGTCCGAGTCCGCGAGGATCTGCTCGAAATCCCCCTGCGAGCGCGTCAGCACGCCGCAGATCACGGGCCGGCGACCATTGAAGCGCGCGATCTCATCCGCGCGCTCATCCAATAGCTCCGCGAACGCGCCACCCACCGTGCCGTGACCCAGCAGGCCCACCTGAAACAGGGGCGCCGCCTCGCCGCCACCTGACCGTGGCTCAGCCGACATCGCGCGCCGTCAGGTCCTCGAAGCGCTCGCGCCTGACCACCAAGCGCGCGTCGCCGTCTCGGCAGAAGATCACCGGCGGCCGCGGCACGCCGTTGTAGTTGTTCGCCATCGCATAACCGTACGCGCCCGTGGCCGGCGTCACGATCACGTCGCCGGGACGGGGGTCCTCGAGCTGTGCCTCGCGCACGATCACGTCGCCCGACTCGCAATGCTTGCCCGCGATCTCACAACGGGTTTCGCCGCCAAAGCGGTCCACGACCTGAGCCTCGTAGACCGCGCCGTAGAGCATCGGGCGCAGGTTGTCGGACATGCCGCCGTCCACCGCCACCCAGCGCGAGACGTTCTGCTTCACGGACTCCACCGTGTACAGCGTCACGCAGGCGTTCGCGCACAGCGAGCGGCCTGGCTCGATCAACAGGCGCTTGCCCGACGCGCCCATGCCGTGCTCGCTCGCGGCCGCGAGCAGCGTCGAGACGTAGGACTCGATGCTCGGGGGGGGCTGCTGCTCGGCGGTGTAGCGCACGCCGAGCCCTCCCCCCAGATCCCACACCGGGAACTCGCCCAGCTTCGCGAGCTCTGCGACCTCGCGGCGAAACGGGTCGAGCGCCAACAGCTGCGAGCCGATATGGGCGTGCAGGCCTTCGAGCGCCAAGCCTGGCACCGCCTGCGCACGCGCGATCGCCTCGCCCGCGCGGGCGATCGAGAAGCCGAACTTGGAGTCCGCTTGGCCGGTGGAGATCTTCTCGTGGGTCTCGCCGCGCACGTCGGGCGTCACGCGTATGAGCACCCGCTGCGCATCGTCGCTGCCGCCGCTTGCTCGCGCGCCGGGTGACTCCAGCAACCGCTGCAATCGATCGATCTCATCAAAATTATCGATCACGATCAGGCCGACTCCGCGCTCCAGCGCGGTCTGAAGCTCCACTGCCGACTTCGCGTTGCCGTGCAGGACGATGCGCTCCGCGGGGAAGCCTGCCTTCAGGGCGAGGTGCAACTCGCCCCCGGAGGCCACGTCGCACCACAAACCCTCCTGGGCGAACAGCGCCAGCACCGCTGTACAGGGGAAGGCCTTGGAGGCGAACACCACGTTGAAGTCCTCGTGGCCCGCCTGTGCGCCCGCGTCCAGGAAGGCGCGCGCTCGCGTGCGCAGGTCCTCCTCCGCCACGACGTAGGCTGGCGTGCCGAATTCACGCGCCAACTCCAGCGTGTCGCAACCGCCGATCTCCAGACGGCCAGCCTCGTTCAGGCGGCTGCCCAGTGGGTACACGTCGGAGAGCATCGTCTCGGTCGTTGCCATCGAGGCGGATTATCGCGTGCCACGGGGGGACGACGCTTGCGCGGCGTGTCAGGCCCGCGACGTGAGCCGCTCAGACGGGCGACGCCCGCAGCGAAGCCGCCCCGCCGCGCCGCGCCATCAGCCCCAACCACACCAGCCCGATCGCCATCAATGCCAGGCTCTCCAGCTGCGGTGAGGTCAGGCCCGCGACGACCTCAGTGTTGCGACGGATGAACTCCACCAAGAAGCGCTCGAAACCGCTGAGCAGCAGGTACAGCGCAAACACCACGCCGGGGCGTACGCGATCGCGGATCTGCCACAGCCCCCACGCCACCAGGCACATCACCACGGTCTCGTAGATCGGCGTCGGCTGCACCTTCACCCCCGGCGGCGTCGGCAGCGTGCCGTGCGGATAGCCCATCGCCCACGGCAGGCTCGAGCGGATCCCGTAATCCCCGTCGCCCGAGACCTGGCAGCCGATGCGTCCGATCGCGTAGCCCAGTGCCAGCGCCGTCGCGCACGTGTCGAGCATCCGCAGTTCCAGCACGTTCCGCCAGCGCATCCAGCCCAACACCCCGATCGCACCGCCGATCGCGCCCCCGTACCAGACCAGCCCCGAGCCACTGAAGATGCTGCCCAGCAGGTCGTGCTTCGCGGTGTCCCAGTGCTGGATCAGATAGTAGGCCCGCGCGCCGATCACCCCGCCCACCAGGGCCGCGAACGTGATCTCATACGCCCAGTCCACCGGCCTGCCCAGCTCTTTCAAGCGCCGGGCCACGACCGCGCCACAGGCCACGAAGCCCAGCGCGAACGTGACGCCGAACGTCTTGATCGATATGCCAAGGACGTGGATCTCAGGCTTCATGCGCCCGCGCAACTTTAGGGCACGCGTATCTGCTTCTGCGACAATCAGCGCCGTGGCCGTGAAGCGTCAGAACTTCGGCAAAGACACCGGGCTGCAGGCGCGCATGCTGCTTACGCTGTTCCTGCTCGGCCTGCTCTACGTGGTGTTCGTCGGCGTGCTGTTCGCCGCCGGCGCTGGTGCCGGCCTGATCGTCGTCGTCGCCGTGGTGCTGCTGCTCGTGCAGCTATTCGGCTCCGACAAGCTCGCGATGGCCGCGATGGGCCTAAAAGAGGTCTCGCCCGAGGAGGAGCCGGAGCTGCACGGGATCATCGATCGCCTCTGCGTCCAGGCCGACCTGCCCAAACCACGCGTCTGCGTGATGGAGACCTCGATGCCGAACGCCCTCGCGATGGGCCGCTCGCAGAAGTCCGCCACCGTCTGCGCAACGCGTGGGATCCTCGACATGCTCTCGCCCGCCGAGCTCGAAGGCGTAATGGCACACGAGCTGACGCACGTCATCAACCGCGACGTGATGGTCATGACGCTCGCGAGCTTCTTCGCCACGCTCGCCTCGATGATCGCCCAGTTCGCGCTGTTCTTCGGCGGCGGCTACGGCTCAGACGAAGAAGGGGAGCGCGACATCATGCTCGTGATCCTCGTCTCAGTCGTCGTCTACGCCGTCTCCTTCGTGTTGCTGCGCACGCTCTCGCGCTACCGCGAGTTCGCGGCCGACCGCGGCTCCGCCGTGCTGACCGGGCGCCCCAGCGCGCTGGCCTCCGCGCTGATCAAGATCAGCGGCACGATCGAACGCACCCCCAGCCAGGACCTGCGACGCGTGGAAAGCTCCAGCGCCTTCTTCATCATCCCCCCGCGCGCCAAGAAGTCGCTGATGAATCTGTTCGCCGACCACCCCCCGCTGGAGCAGCGCCTCGCCGCGCTCGAGCGGCTGGAGTCGCAGCTGCAGGGTGGCCTCAGCACCGCGAACGCCTGAGCCTCGCCGCGGATAGTCTCTAAGCCTTGGGCCTGCGCGACATCCTCACCGGCCGTCATCAGGTCAAGGGACCCGCGCCCGACCGCCTGTTCGCGATCACCACCGCCTACGTCGATCTGCAGGCCGAGCACCAGATCGAGCCCGCGGGCAGCGCCGCGATCGTCTTCCAGGCACTCGCGACCAGCGAATTCGAATCGACGCTCAAGGACATGGAAGAAGTTGTCACCGCCACAGGCGGCGACAACGGCACCACCGTCAAGACCGAAGACGACAGCTACGGCTACCGCTGGATGATCCTGCGCAGCCCCACCAGCGCCCCCAGCGTCGAAGACCTCGCCGTCGGCATCAACGCCGTTTCCAGCTCAATCGAGACCGCAGGCTTCGGCGAGCGGCTCTTGTGCGCCGTGTTCGGCTTCACCGACGCCAAGGGGCAGCGGATCTACTTCATCTACAACTACAAGCGCGGCGCCTGGTACCCCTTCGTGCCTGCGCCCGGTGACGCGCAGGAGCGCTCCACCGAGCGCGAGCTGCAGCTGAAGGCGCAGGTTGGGTCGGAGCTGCCGCTGGAGGCTGAAATCGAGCGGTGGTTTCCGCTGTGGGGGATCCCGATTTAGGCAGCTCGCCGAGCTAGCCCAAGCCCGCTCGCATCGGCGTTTAGACCTTTAGCGCCTTCGACAGGTCCGGAACAGCGCTGTAGACGTGTTTGTGACCAGACTGCCTGCGCCGCAGCAGTCCTCTCTCTTGCAGCTGCAGAAGATCGAGACGCGCGGTCTCATGCGTGACTTTATGGCTCGCCGCATGCGATCGATAGGTGTAATCGGCGTCTGGATGACGACTGACCTCGGTCAGCAGAGCAAGCTGACGATGGTTGAGACCCTCCGAGTCTTTGATCAGCTGCTCAACCTCTCGCACTTCTTGAGCCTTGCGGGCCAAGTAGACATGCAGCTCTTCGACTGCACGCTTGATGACATCGAGCTGGTGAAGCAAGAAATAAGTCGTATCTCCGCCGTCTGTCTCCGCGTACAGGAATGCCCGCCCGTATTTGGCTGGAGCCTCGCGGATCACCCGCGAGATCGACAGGTACTCAACTAGCCAGTACTTCTGCCTGCGCATGAACCAGTAGAACAGCGCCCGCGCAGTACGGCCGTTCCCATCGACAAATGGGTGGTCGTACGCCAGCCAAAAATGCAGCAAGATCCCACGGACCACCGGGTGGATGAAATCGCCGGAATCGTCGTCTTCGCTGTTCGCGAAGTCGCACATCGCCTGAAGCCTTGCCGGTAGCTGCTCGGCGGAGGGCGGCTTGTGGATGACGCCACCGTCGGTAGCGTCGAGCACGACGACACGCTCTTCCGAGGAGGTCTGGAGGCGCCCCGCAGCTCCGGCATCGTCGAGCGTTCCCTCCGTGAGTATCCCTTGGAGTCTCATTACGAGCTCCGGCGTCAACGCCCCGTCCATACTCTCGCGCATGAACTCGAGCGCACGATAGTTGTTGAGGATCATCAACTCGCTGCGATCGCGCGGCGCACGGCCGGATCGCAACAGCTCTTTTGCTACGTGACGAGACGTCGTAGCCCCCTCCAGCTGGCTTGAGCGGATCGCCTCCTCCATCAACGAGTTCACCAGATAGTGATGGCGGGCCTGCTCATCGGTCGTAACGACCTCTGCCATCGCTATCTCGCCCGCGCAGTGTTGATCGACGTAGTGCAGCAGCCGCTGCATGCTCGACGGCGTTCCGTATCTAAACCGTCGACCGTCGGCGTCTTGCAACGGAAGCCCACTCGGCGCGCGACCCATCCTGATAGCGAGCCACCACTCCTCGTGCGTGATTCCTTCCGGAGGCGCCAGGTGGCGCAGCTTGTCCCAATGGATGTAGTCGCGCCGCGGCACGGCGCGCGCGACGGCCTCCATTACCGCCATAAAACGCGGGGTCTCGATGTCGTTGAAAAGCTGCTGGTGATCTGGGGGCGACGCTACATACATCCGAACTCCAAGCTAATTCCAAGTTACTCCAGAATCTGGAGTTTAGCGTAACTCCAAGTACTTGGAGTTACTTGGAACTGACTTGGAGTTCGCTAGTCCGGGATCAACCCCTCGCCCGTGAACTGCTCCCCCGCCTCGGCAAAGCTCAGATCGGGCGGCGGCAGGATCAAGTCCGAGCCCTCGAGTTCGTCGTCGGCGACGCGCTCGCCGTTTGAGCGCACGTAGTCGAGCAGCGCCGCGAACGTCTGCTCATAGCCCGCTTCGTCGCCGCCTTCGCAGGCCGCAACCACGGCGTTATCCAGCTCGTTCAGCCTGGAAGTCTGATCGTCGGCGAGGCGATACTGATCCTCGCCCGAGATACGCACGATCATGCCTGGCCGCTCTCGCTAGGCGCTGCGCCCTCGCCTGCCCCTGCGCCGGGCGCGATCTGCGGCGCCTCGCCGCCCCCGCTCTGGCCCAGTTCGCTCTTCATCTTCGCCAGCTCGTCGTCTACCTCCGGCTGGCTGGAGAGCTGCTTGAGCTGGCGGTCGATGTCGTCTTCGCCACCACCCAGCTGGGTGATGTCTTCAAACGTGCCCGCCGCTTCCAGCTCGGATACCGCGTCCGCGCGAGCTTTCATGTTTTCGGTCTTGTCCACCGCGCGCTGCATCGCCAGCCCCACGTCGGCCATCTGCTCGCCAACGCCCGTTGCGGCCTCGGAGATCCGCACCTGCGCCTCGGCCGCGGAGTACTGGGCCTTGATGACCTCCTTCTTCGTGCGGAAGGCCTCGATCTTGGCGCGCAGTTTCTGCTCGGAGTCAGTCAGCTTCTGCTGCTGCTCTTCGAGTTCGGTGACCTGCGTGTCGAGACCCTGCAGCTCGGTCTGGGCCACGTTCTTGCGCTCCAGCGCCGTACGGGCCAGCTCCTCATTGCCGCCCGAAAGGGCCTGGCGCGCCTGCGTGTCGAGCTTCACCACGCTCTGCTGCAGCGTCTTTTCCTGCATCTGCAGCCGCTTCTTGGCCGTCACCACGTCGGCGATGCCCTTCTTCACGTTCTGCAGCTGTTCGACCTGCTTCTGGTAACTGTAGTCCAGCGTCTCGGCCGGGTCTTCGGCGCGATCCAGCAGTTTCGAGACCTTCGCCTTTACGACGGTTGACATGCGCCCGGTCAGACCGGCCATCTGATCCTCCTATTGCTTTCCGCGGGGGCGGCCGATCACCGATCGGCCGACTCTCCGAAAGAGCCTAGCCGACCGGGAGCGATCGAAGACCCGACTTAGAGCCCGAGCGGGTGGCGAACCGTGTAGCCGCCGTTTTCGCTGCGAAGCGGGCGCCAACGCGGGCCCTGCTGGTCGGAGGGGTCATCTGCCGCGCTTGTGTCCAAGCGCAGGCCCGCCACGTCCATGTAGGCGTGGCCGGCGTTACCGAACACCGCGATCCAGCGGCCGGCCCCATGCGAGCCCCAGTGCATGAATTCAGAGGAGTCCATCGGTGTGCTCAGCAGGCTGCCACCGTGCAGCGCGAAGGACACCGTGCCCGAGCAGTCATAGCCCGAGGCCGTAAACGAGGCGTGTCCGCCGCCGAATACATAGGGCAAACCGATGATCTCGTTCGCCGTCCAGACCACTTGCTGCACCTGCGCCGGCGCGTTCATCGGCGCCGCCGCATAGCCGTTGACATAGCGCGCGATCGAGCCCGGCACCAGCAATTGCGGCTGCGGTGTGGCTGCGGTCTCGGTCACTTCCGTCACGCCGCTGGTCGTGGTGGCCGCGGTCGTCGCCGTGCTGGTCGAGCTTCCGCCCGTCGTGTTCGTCAGCTGCGCCGCCGGGGCCGGCGCCACGTAGGGGACGACTTCGCCCGTCGCGGTCTTCATATAGATCGGGCCCTTGTAGCCGAGCTTCCGCGACTTCGAGGTGATCGGGGAAAGGTGGATCGCCGGCGCCGTGGCTGGAGCCGGCGTGGCCGCTGGAGCCGGTGTGCCGGCGGCTGCGCCGCCCGTGGTGACGGCAAATCCGGGGGTGGCCGCGATGGCCATGAACGTCAAACTGCCTAGGAACGTACTGAGGGTTCGCACCCGCAAGACAACAACCTCTTTCGTCGGCCTCCGGGGTTAGCTGACGGGCTAGCGCTGAAAGAGCCTGCGCTTCTCACGGGAACTCCGTGTGATTCGCCCCAAAACAACTTGGGTCCCCCGGTCTCTGACATCTGGTCAGGGACTCGGCGTTCTTGGCGCGGGACGCTAGCAAACTGCAATGACGCTTGCAGCGGCTGGGCGTCCCAGTGCATGTTTTGCCTGCAAAGAAGCAAAATATTCGCCTCATCTACCCCGCCGCAGGTCGCTCAAACCTATGCAAGCCTCCCCGCGGCTTTGGGATATGGGTTCTGTAGGTGTTCCCGGCCAGGGCGAACGATCCTCCTGGCGGCCTCGCGCTCCGGCGCCCTCGCTAGTGTGCGCGGGCATGCGCGTCCCCTCGCTCCGGCTGCTCGCCGTGCTCGCGCTGTGTGGGATTGCGCTCGGCGCCCTGGCCGGCTGCGGCAAGGGAACCCGCGCGGGCGAGGGCTCGGTCGCGCGGCGCTCGAGCCCAGTGCCGCAGGCGCAAGGCGTGGTGGGAATCTCCACTAAGAACACGACCAGGCTCGGCGGAGCCACCGCTTCAGAGGATGCCGCGGCCGTCGCGCAGGCGGTCTATCCCGGCTTCACACCGGCCACGCGCCCGCAGGCCGTAGTGCTAGCCGACGAACGCGACTGGCCCGCCGCGCTCGCGGCCTCCTCGTTGGCCTCGGCGCCGCTGGGCGCGCCCCTTCTGTTTGCCGATAGCGATGCGCTATCGAGCGTCAGCGGCCAAGCGCTCGCGGCAATGCATCCGATCGGTGCGGCGGCCCTTGGCGGCGCACAGGTGCTCCGGATCGGGACCACCGCACCGGTGCCCGGTGGGCTACGCACGCGTGATGTCGCCGCCACCGGCGACGCGGCAGGCATCGCGGTCGCGGTCCTGCGTCAGCTCGAACTCGCCCAGGGTCATCGCCCCAACCAGGTGATCGTGCTTGCCGAGGATGCCCCGCGCGCGCTGCAGATGCCCGCCGCGAGCCTTGCGGCCGAGAGCGGAGCGCCGATTCTGCTCGTCAGCAGCTCCGCCGTCCCCGCGGCCACGAGCAAGGCCCTGAAGGCACTCAAACGACCGACGATCTACGTCGTCGGTCCCACGACGCTGCACAGCCGCCCCTATGCCGTGCTAGCGCGTCTGGGGACCGTCGTGCACGTGACGGGCAGCGCGGGTCCTGGCGAAGGCACGACCCACGCCAGCAACAACCCCGTCGAAAACGCCATCTCGGTCTCGCGCTTCTCGCACGGCAGCTTCGGCTGGGGCATTCACGAAGCCGGGCACGGGCTGGTGTTCGCGAACGTCGGGCGCCCGCTCGACGCGCCCGCGGCCGCGCCACTGTCCGCGCACGGCGACTACGGACCGTTGCTGCTGCTCACACATAAAGCCGCGGTCCCCGCTCCATTGACGCACTACCTCAGCGACATCGAGCCCGGCTACACCGCCGCGATCCCGCCCGTGCGCGAGGTCTACAATCACGGCTGGCTGATCGGCGACGAAAGCGCGATCTCCGCACTGGCCCAAGCCGAACTGGACACCGTGCTCGAGATAGCCCCGCGCCAGCCCTCGGCCGCCGAAGAATCCGTCACCCAGGCCGAATGAGGAAGCCTTGAGCCAAGCCGAGAACCCCCAGACGCTGCACAAGGAGCGCGAGGGAGACGTGACCGTGGAGGACGTGCGCAAGCTGATGGGTGCCTCCACCCCCCACTTCGCGATGCAGCTGCGGGAGCGCATCCGCAAACTGATCGCCGCCCTGCCCGAAGGACACCCAGCGCGGATTGAAGGCGAGCGGGAGATCGCGCGCCTGGAGCGCCTTGGCTTTGACGGCGAGGTGCGCGGCGAGCCCGGAGCCCCGGGCGAGCGCCCGCTCCCCTCGCTAGATGACAGCGCCGCGGGGCGCCTCTAGCGCACGCGTACGGCGTTGCGCAGCTCAGCGATTGCCGGCGAAGACCCGCTCGCGGCGCGCATCCTGAAAGCGGGCGCGGAGGGCTTTCAGCAGGAACGAGAACAGCGGCACGTCGATCGCGATCGGCACCAGGATCCACGTCACGCGTGGTGCTCCAAGCGCGTACAGCGCCAGCGCCGCGCCGCCATGAAACAGCGCCGTCGGCACTGAGGCGAGCACGCCGGCGTGCGAGCGATAGCCGCTGAGATGCTCGCGAAGCGTGGTGTCGAGCGTCCCGATCATGACTGCGCCAATCCCGACGAACAGCAGGACTTTGCCCGCTTCCCCGCGAGCCGCGCCGATCGCCACGGCGATCAGGCCCGCAAAGATCAGTAGCTCGTCCAGCGGCACCGGATGCCACGGCGCCTGGGGCCGCGCTCCGACCGAGCCGGGGGCGCGATAGCCGTCGCCTGACTTGCTTTCGCCCGCCCTGCGCTCCGCGGCACGCGGACGAGACCGTGGGCGCGGTTGGGACTGCTGCCGCTCGCCCTGCGGGGGAGCCTCTGAACCCGCCGTCTCGGCCTGGGTGCCGAGCCCCGCGACCGCCCCGGTCTGCGCGCTGCTCCGCGTCGAGCGGCGCTTGCGAGAGCGCCCGCGACCGCCCTTGTTGCGATTCGCCACGGCGGGCCGCGCTAGGCGCCTGGTGACCGTGGAGGAGTGCTGCGCATTGACGTCGATCGTACCGCCTATGCTGGCCCTAGATGGCGCTGCCGGACCCTTCAATCGCGCATCCTTCTCTGGCTGAGACGGCGGCGCTCGGAATCCCCGAGAGTGCTCTGGCGGGGCCGTTTCCGGTCGGCGAGTACGCGGCCGCGCTGCGCGGCAAGCTCCGCTCCTTTACGCGCGTGCAGGTGGTGGGCGAGCTGGTGAACCTGAAACTCACCCGCGCACGGGTCTACTTTGAGCTGCGCGACGCCGGCGGGGCGCTGCCTTGCGCAGCGTGGCGCGCGGACTGGGAGGCGATCCTCGCGCGCATCGGCGGTGGGGCTCCGAGCGAGGGCGTGCAGGTCGTGGTGGCAGGCGGCTGTGACTATTACCCCGGCAGCGCCACCTCCTCCCCGGGCTTCTCCTTCACGGTCACTGACCTGCGCGTGGCGGGCGAGGGGGATCTGCTGGCGCGGATCGACCGGCTGCGCAAGCAACTCGACTTCGAGGGGCTCCTGGGCCGCCAGCGGGAGCTGTCGCGGGCGTTGGTCCCGCGCGCGATCGGCGTAATCACGGCCGAGCAGGGCAAGGCGCGCGAGGACGTGCTCGCCGCGCTGGCGCGGCGCGGCTGGGCCGGGCGGCTGGTGTGGGGCTTCGCGCCAGTGCAAGACCGGCACGCGGCGCCCGCGATCGTGCGCGCGCTCGGCGATCTCGCCGCATTGGCGGAGGTCGACGTTGTGATCGTGGCGCGCGGCGGCGGCTCGCTCGCGGACCTGCTCTGCTTCTGCGATGAGACGCTCTGCCGCACGGTGGCGCTGCTGCAGGTGCCGGTGATCGCCTCGGTCGGACACCACACCGACCACACGCTGCTCGACGACGTGGCGGCCGTCAGCTGCTCGACGCCGACCCACGCGGCGGAGGCCGCGGTCGGAATCGACTGCGCGGCGGCGCGACTGGAGCTGACCAAGGCCGCGAGGCGGCTGCACGAACACAGCAGTCGGCCACTGCTGGCGCGCGCGGAGCTTCCCCGAGCGGCTGCGCGCATGCGCGAGCAAGGGCGTCGGGCGGTGCTCACGCGCGCGCGGCTGCTGGCAACGCTCTCGCGTGCACCCGGCGCCCACGTGGAGCGTCAGCGCACACGCCTGCATCAGCAGCTGCGCGAGATCCGCGCGGGCTCGCGCCGACGCTTGGAGGGCGAGCGCTCGCTGGGCGAGCGCCGCGCCGTGGTCGTGCGCCGCAAGGCCGACGCCGCGCTGCTTGACTGTCGCCAGCGCCAGCCGCGCGAGCTGCAACGTCTGGCGCTGGCACTCGCGGCGCACAACCCTCAGCGGACGCTCGAGCGCGGCTATGCCGTGGTCGAATCGGAGGCAAATGAGCCGCTGTCTAGCGCGGCGGCGGCGCGCGCGGCGGGCGAGCTGCGCCTGCGCTTCGCCGACGGCGCCGTCCCGGCGCAGGTGCGCGAGCGATGAGCGAGGAGACGACCGAGCCCGCCAAGCTCAGCTACGAGGAGGCCTCCGCGCGCGTGGAGGAGATCATCCGCCGGCTGGACTCAGGCGAGGCCAGCCTCAACGAGACCCTTGCGCTGGTCAAGGAGGGCAAGTCGCTGATCGAGCTGTGCGCGGGCGAGCTGAGTGCGGTTGGCAATGCGCTGGAGGAGCTGCGCCTGGACGAGTTGGTCAGCCGCCTGGAAAGCGAGGCCAGGGGATGAGCACCTGGGAGCTGTTGGCGGGACTGCCGGTCGAGATCGAGGACTACACGCTCGAGCCGCTAATCGCGCAGGTCTCCAGCGAGTTCGAGCGCAAGAGCACTGTGATCCACCTGCGCGGCGCGGGGCGGGAGGGCCTCGGCGAGGACGTGACCTACGACGCGGTCGACCACGAGATCCTGCAGGACACGGGGCCAGTGCTGCCGCTGAGCGGGAGTTTTACGCTCGCCTCCTTCTCCGAGCGCCTGGCGGAGCTATCGCTGTTCCCGGAGCCGCCCCAGCGCGAGGTCTCGGCGCGCTACCGCACCTGGGCGTATGAGTCCGCGGCGCTGGACCTCGCTCTGCGCCAAGCCGACACCACCTTGCACGCGGCGCTCGCGCGCGAGCCGCAGCCGGTGCGCTTCGTGGTCTCGCTACGCCTTGGCGAGCCGCCGAGCATCGAGCCCATCAGCCGACGCCTGGCGCTGTATCCGGGTCTTCGCTTCAAGCTCGACCCGACCAGCTCCTGGGATCAGTCGCTGATCGCGGAGCTGGTCGCGACTGGCGCGGTGGACTCGGTCGACTTCAAGGGCCTCTACAGCGGCACGGTGGTCGACCAGCCTGCCGACCCCGTGCTCTACGCGCGCGTCGTGGAGGCGTTCCCCGACGCCTGGATCGAGGACCCGAAGCTGACACCCGAGGTCGACGAGCTGCTGGCGCCGCACCGCGAGCGCTTCTCCTGGGACGCGCCGATCCACTCGATCGCGGACATCGAAGCGCTGCCCTACCCACCGCGCAGCGTCAACATCAAGCCCTCGCGGCTTGGCGGACTGCGCAACCTGCTCGACGCCTACGACTACTGTGCCCAGCGCGAGATCAGCAACTACGGCGGCGGCCAGTTCGAGCTGGGCGTGGGGCGCGAGCAGATCCAGTATCTGGCCTCGCTGTTTCACCCGGACGCGCCCAACGACGTAGCGCCCACAGGCTTTAACCTGCCCGATACGCCCGCGGACCTGCCGTCGAGCCCGCTGGCGCCGATGCCCTCGGCGAGCGGCTTCCGCTGGGGCTGAGTGGCCTCGTGGTCGAAGCCCAAGCGGCGAGGGACGCAACTTCCGTGGCGCTATTCGGTTCTCCAAGGCATAGCGGCTAACCTCTGACGCCGCCTTATCGGGCACAGTAATTCGCCCGCGTAGAAGGGATTGTCTTGGCGATCACAGCCGCCCACAAGCGATCCAGGCTTCGACCCAGGCGTCTCGCCGCGTTGCTTGCCGCGGCGTTGCTCTGCGCACTCGGAGTTCTGTTCGGTTCGGCCGCATGCGCCACAGCGGCGGGTGTCGGCGGCGCCTCGGCGAGCAGCCCACACGTCCTGAGCGTGCGCATCACGAGCGCCAGCTGCGTGCCGCGGGTCAAGTGCAGCGGCAACCCGCACCAGGTCTCGGCGCACGGCACGCTGATGGTCGCGGGCAAAGGCATCGGCGCGGGCTCGACGATCGCCTTCCCGCGTACGCCCGGCGGGCGGATCGTGCGCAACTCTCCGGTCTCACATCTGCGCAAGACCAGCGCCGGACTGCTGCTGACCGTGCCGAAGGCGGCCCACTCCGGCCACATCATGGTGCTGCTGAGCCGCGCGCGCCACTCGAGCTCCTACGGCCCGATCTACGTCTACCCGCACGCGCTCCATCCGCCGCCGACGCCGAAACCGCTGCCGGCGACGGTCGGCGCCGTGAGCGGCTCTGCGTTCGACGGCCAGGGCATGTGGATCTGGTACGTGAGCAAATCCAACGGCGGCAGCGTCGCCTCGATCGTGTCCCAGGCGCACGCAGCGGGCGTCACGACACTATTCATCAAGAGCTCCGACGGCTCCAGCAACTACTGGAGCCAGTTCTCAGCCCAACTCGTGGCGGAACTGCACGCGAACGGAATCAAAGCCTGTGCTTGGCAGTACGTGTACGGCACAAACCCCGCGGGTGAGGCGAACTTGGGCGCAGAGGCGGTTGCCAACGGCGCCGACTGCCTGGTGATCGACGCGGAGGCCGAGTACGAGGGCCACTACGCGGCCGCACAGACCTACATCGACGATCTGCGCGCCAAGATCGGCCCGGCTTACCCGCTGGCGCTGGCGTCCTTCCCCTACGTCTCCTACCACCCCTCATTGCCCTACTCGGTGTTTCTGGGCCCGAACGGCGCCCAGTACAACGCGCCGCAGATGTACTGGAAGGACATCGGCACCTCGGTCAACACCGTCTACGCCAACACGTACATCGGCAACCGCATCTACGGGCGCCCGCTGTTCCCGCTCGGCCAGACCTACGGCGGCGTCAGCGCCTCAGACGTCCTGCGCTTCCGCGAGGAGGCCGTGGATTACGGCGCGACCGGCTTCTCTTTCTGGGATTGGCAGGAGACCCCGGCGAGCGGCTGGAGCGCGCTGACCGCACCGCTTGCCCCGCTTACGACCGTCACGCCCAACACCTCCTACCCCGAACTGCGCAAAGGCTCCAAGGGCGATCAGGTGCTGTGGCTGCAGGAGCACCTGGCGAGCGCGATCCCGACGCAGGAAGTCACAGGCCTGTTCGCCAGTCAGACGACGACCAACCTGCAGAGCTTCCAGGCTGCTCACGGGCTGCCGGTGACCGGCGTGGCGGAAGCCGCGACCTGGCAGGCACTGCTCGTCCTGGCCCCGGTCCCCGTGGACTGGACCGGGGGCGGCCCACAGGACTGACGAGCCGCAGGACTGAGGGCGCGAGGGCCGACGCCGAAGGCCCGCGACAGCCGAGGACGCCGAAACGACCGAGGCCCGCCGCAGTCGCGACGGGCCTCGGGCCAGACGGTTCAGTTGAGCAGGAGGCTCAGACGCGCTGGATCAGCGTGCCGGTGCCGAGCCCGCCGCCGCAGCACATCGTCACGAAGCCGATCTCCTTGTCGGAGCGCTCGAGCTCGTGCAGCAGCGTGGTGATCAGGCGTGCGCCGGTCGAACCCAGCGGGTGCCCAAGCGCCATCGCGCCGCCGTTGACGTTGACGCGGTCCATGTCGGGGTCCAGCTCGCGGCGCCAGGCGGCGACCACGGGTGCGAAGGCCTCGTTGATCTCGAACAGGTCGATGTCGTTGATGCTCATGCTGTTGCGCTCGAGGATCTTGCGCGTCGCGGGGATCGGCCCCTCGAGCATTTTCACGGGGTCACAGCCCACGGTCGTCTGATCGACGATCCGCGCGCGCGGCGTGAGCCCAAGCGCCTTGGCCTTCTCAGCCGACATCAGCAGCACCGCGGCGGCGCCGTCTGAGATCTGCGAGGCGTTGCCGGCGGTGATCTTGCCGTCGGGCTTGAAGGCGGGCTTCAGCTGCGAAAGCGCCTCGAGGCTCGTTTCGGGACGGATGCCCTGGTCGGTGACGTACTCCTGGCCGTCGACCGTCATCGGCACGATCTCGCGCTCGAAGCGGCCCTCCTCGGTGGCCTGGTGGGCGAGCTTGTGTGAGCGCACGGCGAGCTCATCGAGCTCCGAGCGTGAGATCTCCCACTGGTCGGCGATCATCTCTGCACCGAGGCCCTGGCCGACGATGTTGTGCTTTGCCATCAGCTCGGGGGTGAAGGCGTAGCCGAAGTCCTCCTGCGTCTTCATCCCGGCAGCAAACGGCAGGTGGCCCATGTGCTCGACGCCGGAGCCGATCATCGCGTCGTGTACGCCGGCGGCGATCAGCGCCGCGGAGAAGTTGACGGCCTGCTGCGCGGAGCCGCACTGGCGGTCGATCGTGGTACCGGGCGTCTCGATCGGCAGGCCCTCCTGCAGCCAGGCGTTGCGCGCGATGTTGAAGCCCTGCTCACCGAACTGCTGCACGCAGCCGGCGACGACGTCCTCGACCTCCGAAGCGTCGGCACCCGAGCGGGCGATGACCTCGGAATAGACCTTGCCAAGGAGCGCGTTGGGGTGCGTGTCCTTGTAGTAGCCCTTCTCCTTGTGCCCGCGCCCGATCGGCGTGCGCACAGCCTCGACGATTACGACCTCGCGGCCCTCTGCTTGCCTCATTTCGGTGATCCTCCTACGGAGTTTTTGCGCGGCGTGCGCGGCGGTTATGCGGAAAACACAGGGACGCTCCGCATGCAGGGGACGCTTCCAGATGGTGCCCGGCCCCTGCAGGACATACTCTACCGCGGTTGCGCCATCTATAGATTGACTGGTCAGTCAATTCAGGTGGGCGCCTGTGCACTCCACCAGCCGGGAAGGGACAGCTCAGCCGTGAACGAGCAAAGGAACGCTGCAACCAAGCACCTGGCCGTCGCGGGCAGCGGCGCGATCGCCTGCGGCCTCGCGGCGACGGCGGCGCATCACGGACCGGTGCAACTGCTCGCCCGCTCGTTGAGCTCGGCGGACCGGGCGCGCGCCACGGTCGAGAAGACGCTGGCTCGACTCGGCGCCGAGGTCGACCCGGAGCACGTCGAAATCGTGACGGACCCGCAGGAGCTCGCGGACGAGGAGTTCGTGGTCGAGGCGGTGGTCGAGGACCACGACGTGAAGGCCGCACTGCTGGGCGAACTGAACGAGATCGTGGGGCCGCAGGCGATCCTGGCGAGCACGACCTCCTCGCTCTCGATCGAGCGGCTGGCGCAGGCAAGCGGCCGCCCCGAGCGATTCGTCGGGCTGCACGTCTTCAACCCTGTGACGAAGATGCAGCTGGTCGAGCTGATCTTTCCCAGCACCGCCAGCGAGCAGACGCGCAAGCGGGCGCTGGAGCTGTGCGAGACCTTCGAGAAGACGCCGGTCGAGGTGCCCGACGTACCGGGCTTCGTGGTCAACCGACTGCTGTTCCCCTACCTGTTCAGCGCGGTGCGCCTGCAGGAACAGACGGGCATGGACGCGGAGGCGATCGACACCTGCATGCGGCTGGGCGCCGGACACCCGATGGGGCCGCTGGCGCTACTAGATCTCGTGGGGCTCGACGTCAGCAAGGCGATCGGAGAGACGATCGGCGAGACGATCCCGCCGCGCGTTGACGAGCTGATCGTCGAAGACGCGCTGGGCCGCAAGAGCAAGCGCGGCTTCCACTCCTACTAAGCCGTCGCTGGCGGCTTCAGCCGGGCTTCGGCCAGGCGTGGCGCTTGTGAGGATTGGCACAGTTCGCTTGTGTGGATTCGCTCATAAGTGTTTTAGCTGCCCTTCAACGACTTTTAGCTGGCGTTCATCGAGAGGGCGATACTGGTTATCAGCGACATTGAGTCGCAATGCACACCCGCCTCCTCCCAGTGCAACACGATCCGGTCCGCTCCCCCCGCGGGCCGGACGTGTTTAAGGTCAGACGCCCGATAGCCGGCGCGCTCCTGCGTCCTCGGTCGCTCGTGTGCTTTCGCACACCACGCTCCCTGCGTCCTTGGATCGCTTGGCTCTCGATCGTCTGGCCGGCGTAGTTCGACTCCCGGTCGCTCGTGTGCTCGCCACTCAGTCCTCGCCCTCGCCGCGGGCCTCGCTGGTCTGCACGGGTCGGCGCTCTCGGATGCGCACGGACTCGATGCGATTGTCGCGCACGGACTCGACGCGGACGGAAAAGCCGTTGACGCTGACGGTATCCCCGCGGCGCGGCAGCCTGCCCAGCTCGGCGAACACGAGCCCCCCGATCGAGTTGTAGGCGTCGCTGTCGGCGGGGAGTTCTAGGCCGTAGTCGGCCAGGTCGGTCACGGCGACGTGTCCGCGCACGAACCAGTCGCCGTTGGCGAGCTTGCGCACCTCGCCGCCGGCGGGGTCGGTCTCGTCTGTGATCTCACCCACGACCTCCTCGATGATGTCCTCGACGGTGACGATCCCGACGACGCGACCGTACTCGTCGACGATCACGGCCATCGAAGTGCGCTGGCGCTGCAGGTCGGCGAGCAGGTCGTCGAGTGGCTTGGTCTCGGGCACGATCGGCGCGTCGTGGATCAGCGGCTCGATCGGCGAGTGCGGACCATCCTCCATCAGCTGCTGGACGAGCGTGTTGGCGTGCACGATCCCGCGCACGCGGTCGCGGTCGTCGGCCTCGGTCACGACCAGCCGCGTGTGCCCGCTGGAGACGCAGAGCGCCAGCGCAGCCTCGACGTCCTGCGCGGCATCGACGGTGACGACCGCGGGAATCGGGGTCATCACTTGGCGCGCCTCCTGTTCGTGCAGGTGGAAGACGCCCGTGAGCATGCCGGCCTCGCCGAGATCGATATGCCCGCCGGCGTGAGACTCGGCGATCAACCGCTTCAGCTCGTCCGGCGAGCCGCCACGCCGTTCCTCGTCCATGTCGACGCCGAGCATCTGCAGGATGCGGTCGGAGACCGCGGTCAGCGCGACGATCAGCGGGTGGAAGACCATGCTGAATAGCTGCAGCGGCCGTGCGACCCGCCGCGCCACAGCCTCGGCGCGATCGATCGCATAAAACTTGGGCACCATCTCGCCGGCGACGAGCTGAGCGCAGGAGATGATCGCGAAGGCGACGATCACCGAGATGGCGACGGCGGCGCCATGCGCGAGCGCGCTCCCCAGGGCGTTTTTGAGCACCTCAGCCAGGGCGGGCTCGCCGAGCGCGCCGATGCCGATCGAGGTGATGGTGACGCCGATCTGGACGGCGGATATGTACTCGTTGATGTCGGCCAGCTGCGACAGTGCGAGCCGCGCGCCCTTCGCGCCTTCATCGCGCATCTCTTCCAGGCGTGTGCGGCGCGAGCGCACGAGCGCGTACTCGGCAATCACGAAGAAGGCGTTGATTGCGACCAATACGGCCGCGAGGATGATCTTGATCGCGTTCACGCGGCGGCCGGCACCCGTGGGGCGCACGTGCGCCCGGCGCGAAGGCTCCGCGGCAGATCGCGGCTGCTGGCACGGCCCTTAAGGGCCACGCTACTTCGGGGAAGTTCTTCGTCCTCGTTCATGCGTTGCCGACTCGCCAAAGGTAGCAAGCTGCAGCGTCGGAAACGAACGGGCGCGGATCTGTCCAGCGGCCGGTTCAAGCGAGCGCATCGATCTGCCGCGCGAGCGCGAAGTCGGCCTCGGTCAGGCCGCCCGCGGAGTGGGTGCTCAGCGTCAGCTGCACCTTGTTCCAGCCGTGCAGAAGGATGTCGGGGTGGTGGTTGGCGGCCTCGGCCAGCTCAGCGACGCGGTTGACGAACGCGATTGCAGCCGCGAAGTCCTCGAGCTTGCGCTCGCGCACGATCGTCTCACCTTCGCGGCTCCACGCGCCGCTTTGCAGGTGCTGCTCGATCTTCTCCTCGCTGAGCAGGGCCATCCTCTGGGCCGAGCATAGCGAGCGTAAAGTGAGTGCGGTGAGGATCGTGAGCCTCGTGCCCCACGCAACCGAGTTGCTGTTCGCGCTGGACCTCGGAGGAGAGCTGGTGGCGGTGACGCACGAGTGTGACTACCCCCCACAGGCGCAGCAGCTTCCGCGTGTCACCGCCGACAGGCTGCCGGCGGGCTTGAGCGCGGGTGAAATCGACGCGGCGGTGCGCGAACGTACGCTTGAGGGAGAGGCGATCTACGCCCTGGACCGTGAGGCGCTGTCGCGCCTTGAGCCGGATCTGATCGTGACCCAGCAGCTGTGTCCGGTATGCGCTGTCTCCTACGACGAAGTGGCCGCAATCGCAGCCGAGCTGCCCTCGCAGCCGCGCGTGATCGCGCTGGACCCAAAGACGTTGGGTGAGACGCTGGGCGACGTGCGCACGCTGGCGGAGGCGACGGGCCGGCGTGACCGCGGCGTCGAGCTGGTGGCGCAGGCAGCAGCGCGAATCGATCGCGTGAAGCTGGCGGTCCGTGGAAAGCCGCGAGTTCGTGTGGTGGCGCTGGAGTGGCTGGACCCCGTCTACGTCGCAGGCCACTGGACGCCGCAGATGATTGAGCTGGCGGGCGGTGAGGACCTGCTGGGGCTGCCGGGCGAACACTCGCAGGTGGTCGCTTGGCAGGAGGTGGCAGCGAGCAAGCCGGAGGTGGTGGTGGCGATGCCCTGTGGCTATGACGCGGCCCGCTCGCGCGAGGAGGCGATGGGCCACGCGCGTGAGCTGGCCGAGCTGGGCGCTCACAAAGTGGTGGCAGTCGATGCGTCGGCCTACTTCTCCCGCCCCGGTCCACGCCTGATCGACGGGTTGGAGCTGCTGGCGGCGATCCTGCATCCCGAGCAGCTCGGCCAGACGCCCGCGGCCAGCCAGGCGCTCCCGGTCGAGCTGGTCGGAGCCGTCTAGGCGAAGCCGCGGCCGGAGACACCGGCGACGGCGATCGATGCCGCGACGGCGATCACCGATAGCGCGACGCAGGCGAGTAGGCCGAAGGCCTTGTAGCGATCCCCCGCGGCGCGGAGGGCGACGCCGGCCAAGGCGCCGCCGATGAGCCCGCCGATATGGCCGCCGACGGAGATGTTGGCGATGCTGAAGGAAAGGATCAGATTGATGACGATCAGACCGCCGATCCCGGACTCCATCACGCTGAGGCGGCGTGCTCGCAGCTCCACGACGATCGCGCCCATCAACCCAAAGACCGCGCCCGAGGCGCCGAGGCTGGCGGCGTTCGTCGCGATCAGGGCACCCAACGAGCCGGCCAGCAGTGAAGTGACGTAGACGGCGGCGAATCGAACCGAGCCGATCGCGGGCTCGAGCATCTGCCCGAGCAGATAAAGCAGATACATGTTGAAGCCGATGTGCAGAAAGTTCTCGTGCAGGAAGCCCGAGGTCACGAGGCGCCAGTACTGGTGTTCGACGGCGATCCCGCCGCGATAGAGCACACCTTCTTCGATCACCTTGCCGTGGAT
Source organism: uncultured Solirubrobacteraceae bacterium (assembly GCA_963697725.1). GTDB lineage: Bacteria > Actinomycetota > Thermoleophilia > Solirubrobacterales > Solirubrobacteraceae > Palsa-744. Next base: position 936,127 of record OY969096.1, on the reverse strand, counting down.
GCTGGTTCCGAACAACGTGAATTGACCCTGCTCGGTGAGGAAGGCGACGAGGTTGATCGCAATCAGCGCGTAGGTCACACGCGGGACGGACACGCTTTCGCGCAGGCGCACGACTTTGGTGCTCTGCTTAGCGCACTCCGGACAGCGCATGCCGACCGCCGTGGTCGTCATGCAGTCGGGGCAGATGGGTCGCCCGCAGTTGGAGCAGGAGACCCCCGTCTCGCGCGAGGGATGGCGGTAGCAGGTGGCCATTCGCTGGGCAGAGCCTAGCTAGGCGGCAGGGCTAGGAGTGCCGCCGGCCTCAGCGCTCGCCGAACAGCCGGCGCGTCTCGCGGCCTAGGTCTTTGAGGGTGCGCTCGGCGCTCGCGCGATCCAGGTTCGGCAGCCGCAGACCCAGCGGGCCGGTCGGGCCGCCCGCGTGGCGTCGACGCGCCCGTAGTACCACCAACGCGGCACCAGCCGCGCTGCCGGCCACAATCGCGGCGGCGGGCCTGACCCAATTGCGCGGATCGCGCATCGCCGACAGCTCCCAGGCCTCTAGCTCATCGGCGGCGAGCGCGGTAATCGTTGTGAGCGTGGACTCCAGGCGCTCGACGAGGTCCTCGGGGGGCTCGACTGGCGTCAGTGCTTCGCGCAGCAACGCCTCGAGATTCGGTAGCGCTTCACTCATCGCCGGCCTCCTTGCGTGGATCTCCGACCAGCTCCTCGAGCTGTTTGATCGCGCGATGGATCAGCACCTTGGTGGCACCGTCGGTGCGGTCCATGGCCCGCGCGATCTCGCGGTTGTCCATACCAAGCGCAAAGCGCATGATCAGCGCCTCGCGGCGATCGTCGGGCAGCTGCTGGACACCCTCGAGCACCCTGCTTAGCTCGTCGCGACCCTCGACCAGCTGCTCGGTCGTGTGCAGCGCGGTCAGGTTGGTGTTCTCGTCGATCGGCGAGGCCGGCTTGCGCGAGCGGTCCCGATACAGGTTCGCAGCGAGGTTGTGCGCGATCCGAATCAACCAAGGGCGCAGCGGGCGACCGTTGGACTCCTGCTGGGCGCGCTCGAAGTGCCGGTAGGCCTGCAGAAAGGTCTGCTCGGTCAGGTCCTCCGCGTCGTGATGGTCTCCAACCCGGTAGTAGGCATAGCTGTAAACGTCGCGCAGATGCGCGCGGTACAGCTCGGAGAACTCGGCATCGAGCTGTGCCTTGGAGGTCTGACTGCGTTGCTCGGTCACTCATCGCACACCCTATCCCGCGGCCACGGCCGTCTCAGTCGCTCGACGTAAGCCGAGACGCGGACGGCTCAGGCGGCGCGAACCTCTCCGCGGGCCGGCTGCTGCTCCCGCTGCTCGCCCTGGCGCACGAACGCGCTGCGCGCCCGCTTCTCCTCCGTGGGTTTTGACTGCGGCTCGGGCCCGCGGACGCCACCGAGCCACTCCCACTGCAGACTTACGCAAGACCACACGCGATCGGTGACGGCTTGTGCAAGCGCAGGCGAGGAGTTGCCGGCGGTAGGGAAGTTGAGCGGCCTGCCTACCCGCAGGGACACCTTGCGCGGGCGAATGCGCCAGCCCCGGCGCACGTTTTCGGTGCCGATCACCGCGACCGGCACGACGGGCACGCCGGTTTCGAGCGCGAGACGACCGATGCCGCGACGTGGCGTGCCGAGGGCACCCGCGCGCACCCGCGTGCCCTCGGGAAACAGCACCACGCAATCGCCGCGTTCCAGGATCGCCCGCGCGGTGTCCATCGCGCCGCGGTCACCCGCGCCGCGATCCACGGGAAACGCACCCAGACCGTTAAGGACCCAGGCTTGCCAGCGCTTTTCAAACAGCTCGCGCTTGGCCATGTAATAGACCGGCCGGCGAACCAGCGTCCCGATCACGAACGGGTCCAGGAAGCTGCGGTGGTTAGAGGCCAGCAGCAGCGGGCCCTGCTTTGGGAGGTGCTCGCGGCCGATCCTGTTCATGCGCAGATAAACGAGGAACGCCGGCACGAGGATCGCCCGCAGCGTCCAGTACAGAAACGGGTTCACGCCCTTATCTAGCGAGCGGTCACGGAAGCTGTCGAGGTCTGCCTTCGCAGCGCCCGAGCCTGGCGCGCTCGTCGCGCCCGACCCTGCCTGGTGTGCATCCACGCGCATCCGGCTCTGCGTCTCCATGCCTTCAATACACCGCCCGCGACGGCGCCGTTACAGTTGGCGCGAGGCGATTATTCGCCCCTTGGGGCGGAGTAGCTCAGGTGGTAGAGCACCTGTCTTGCGACTATCTAGGTCTCGATGTGTGATCAATCCCGGACCGTTAGCAAGAGAGCAAATTCCCACCCATCTCTGGAAAAGTATCCGCCAATATCCGCTTTTTTGGATACCGACGGATACTTCCCGATAGTTCTGGTACGTTCGCACCGTGGACCCGTTGCGCAATCCGTTCTCGATGAGCGCCGGCAACCCGCCCGCAGCCCTTACCGGCCGCGACGCGCAGATCGAGCAGTTCAGGCGCCTGATTGGGCGGTTGGGCAATGGCCTGAACGAGCCGAGCATGATCCTTTGGGGCCTACGCGGGGTTGGCAAGACGGTGCTGCTGTTGGAGTTCGAGAGCGTCGCCGATCAGGAGGGCTGGACTCCCTCCGAGCCGATCGAGATCCGCTCGGACACCAACTTCCGTGCCGAGCTCGCCGACGCTGCCTACGCAACGCTGCTGCGGCTCAACCGCCGCAAGGCGATTGGGGAGAGGCTCAAGTCCTTCACCGGACTACTCGCGGGCTTCAAGGCCGGCGTAGGCGCAAACGGCGGCCTGGAGTTCTCCTTCGACCCGAACGCGATCGGCGCTGGCACGGGCGACCTCGAGCGAGACCTGATCCAGCTGTTCGTTGAGCTCGGCGAGACGGCTCGCAGTCATGACACAGGCGTCGTCTTCCTCGTTGACGAGATGCAATTCCTCGGTCGTGTGGAGATGGAGGCGATCGCAGCAGCGATGCACCGGATGTCCCAGCTGAAGTTGCCGATCGCGGTCGTCGGGACCGGCCTGCCGCAGCTCCCCGGCTTGATGGTCGAGGCGAAGTCCTATGCCGAGCGGCTGTTTTCCTACCCCCAAGTCGGACCGCTCAGCGAGCAGGCCGCTCGCGAGGCGCTGCTAAAGCCCGCCGAGGAGGAGGGAATCGAGTTCGACCCCGAGGCGCTGGCTCAGATCGTAGAGATCTCGGGCGGCTACCCGACTTTCATCCAGGCATACGGAAAGGAGGCTTGGAACATGGCGCCTGGATCGAGGATCTCGTCCGATGATGTCGAGGCTTCCGCGCCGATCGTGCAGACCAAGCTCGATGAGGAGTTCTTCCATGTCCGGTTCGAGAAGGCGACCCCGAGGGAGCGCGTGTACATGGCCGCGATGGCCGACCTCGGCGACGGCCCCTATCGCAGCAGCGACGTCGCGGAGCGCATGGCTAGCCGACCATCAACAGCCTCCTCGCTGCGCGACGCACTCATCAAGAAGGGCTTGATCTTCAGCCCCGACCACGGAGCGGTCAACTTCACCGTGCCGCACTTCTCGCCGTTCATGCGCCGCCGCTACCCGCTGGAAGCAGTCGCCGGCAACGCCCTGGCGGGAGGATCAGAGCGATGAGCGCACCGTCCGGCTGTACGATTCGTGGCTCATTGCCGACGTAGCTCAACTGGCAGAGCACGTCACTTGTAACGAAGGGGTTCGGAGTTCGAGTCCCCGCGACGGCGCCGTTACAGTTGGCGCGAGGCGATTACTCGCCCGTCGGGCCGGAGTAGCTCAGCTGGTAGAGCACCTGTCTTGTAAACAGGAGGTCAGGGGTTCGAGACCCCTCTCCGGCTTTCTACAACCATTCCGCCACGCCGCCGTGAGACGAGCACGTGCCGCTGCGCGATTCGCTGAAGCTGTAGCTGCCGTCGGAGCATTTCGCGGTTGCACCTGCAGGCGGGCCGGATGGGCTCACCTCCGGTTTGCAGACCGTGTTTCCCGCCGAGTTGACGTAGGTGCCGTTCGTGCAGGTCGAGGCCCCTTCGGGTATTTCGTGTTCGTGGGCTTGGCGTTCGAGTTGTTCGCGTTGGTGCCTTTCCCGTTCGCGCAGTTCGAGTTCGCGCCGGCGCTGAGCAGCGAGACGCTGGGCTTGTTCGCGTGCCTTCGCCGCGGAGCACCAGCGCGTGCTCAGCTGGGCATGGAACCTAACGTTGGTGCTGACCGTCTCCCCGACGTGCGCCCGAGCGGTGAGCCTGTAGTGGAAGGTCTGGTCCGGGCTTGCACAACTCCAGGGAACATCGATGACGTTGGATTCTGCTTCGTCGGTGAGCCACTGCAGGTGGGTTTTCGTACGCGGTTCGGAGGCCGTCATGTACGCGGCTTCCGGCGTGCTAATCAGCTCGATCGAGGTGTACCCCGGGCGCTTGTAGGAGGTCCCGTGGTGAGCCTTAAGGACCGCGTAGAGCGAAGTCACGGCCTGGTCTTCGCCTTCGCACGCTTCAACCGGCCCGGAGTAGAGGCATTCCGCCTGCGCCACCCGGCCACCGAGCGCAACCGCGACGAGGGTTACAGCCAACCCCGCAAGCACTCTCCCCCGCATCAGGGCAGCGACGCTACCAGCCGAGGGGTGCTTTCGTCAATGCTCGAATTCTTCCGGATCTCGGAATCGCACAGGCGAGGACCGGACCCTCAGCGCACCAGCGTGAACGCCCGCGTAGCGACGACCGCCCCGGCGCCGTTGGGCGTGAAGGTCCCCCTCGCGGTGAGCTTCAGGTGTTTGGAGCGCTGCAGCATCCGCTTGCCGGCGCGCGTGAGCCGCACGTCGATCCCGGCTTTACCGGCGGCCTTGAAGTAGACCCTGCCCGCCGCGACGAGCACCGAATGCGTCTTTGGGCCAGCCACCGGTGCGGCTCCGGCGCCCGCGAGGACGCGGACGCTCCTGTACCAGTAGATCGCCGCCTTCCCGGGCGCAAACGCGCGCAGCGAGGCAACCAACCCACCGTGCTTAAGTAGCGCGCCGATCTTCGCGTTCTTGCCTGTTGGCCTCAGCGCGAGCGCGAACAGACGCGCCAGCCGCGCCGAGCTGCTGCTGGCTGAACCCAGACCGCCTTTCGGCGTCGGGTGGGGAACACCCGATGAGACTTTTGAGGGACTACCAGCGCCGCCACCGGGCGCGGTCCCGCCGAACAGTCCAGGTTCGCTACCACCGGGTGTGACTTCTTCCAGCGGGGCTTCCACGAAGCCGTCGGAGAACACCCAGGCCGCCCCGAGGCTCGCACAGCACCCGCCCCCGTCATCGGGGCCGCCGACTAGAGCCGTGTGCCCGTCGCTTGACAGCGCGACCCCCAGCCCGAATGCGGCCTGAGAGACCTCTTGGCCGCCGGTCAGCTTCTGGCCCGGCCGGGCCCAGGTCGCTTCTTCGCGCGCGAACACCCATGCCGCGCCGGCTTCCGCATCAGCGCCGTAGGCCCCCACCAGCGCGAGGCCGCCGTCACCGGAGAGCGCGACGTCGTCGCCGAAGCGCTCGAACTGCGCGGGTTCGGCGCTCGTCAGCTTTTCGCCCTGCTGCACCCAGGTCGTGCCTTCGCGCGCGAACACCCATGCCGCGCCGGCCGTTTCTTCATCCCCGGGGCCGCCGATCAGAGCCGTCTGGCCATCGCCCGAGAGGGCGACGCTGCTACCGAACCCGCCCCCCTGCGTCTCTTCCGCGCCCGTCAGCTTTTCGCCCTGCTGCGTCCAAGTACCACCTTCGTTGGTGAACACCCATGCGGCGCCCGTATCGATCTGCGAGTGATCGGAGCCCCCGCCTACCAACGCGGTGGTCCCGTCGGCCGACAGCGCCACGCTGTCGCCGAAGCGCCCTCGCCCCGCCTCTTCAGCGCCTGTGAGCTTTGACCCTTGCTGGGCCCAGCTCGTACCCGAGCGCGCAAACACCCATGCCGCGCCGGTGCCTTTGCCGTCGCCATCCCCGCCCACCACCGCGGTACTGCCGTCGGCCGACAGCGCCACGCTGCGCCCGAACTTGCCCTTGCCGGCCTCTTCGGCGCCCGCCAGCTTCGACCCTTGCTGCTGCCAGGATCCAGCTTCGTTCGCGAACACCCAGGCAGCACCCGTATCGCCGCTGTCGCCGAAGCCGCCGATCAGCACCGTGGCACCATCGGCGGAGATCGCCACGCTGCCGCCAAAGGCCACGCCGTCCGGCGAGCCGCTGGGTTCCCCTTCGGCACCCTGCAGCTCCGCGCTTTGCGTCCAGCTCGAGCCCGAGCGCTTGAAGATCCAAGCCGCCCCGTGGAGTTCGCCGTCGAGCGGCGCCCCCACAACCGCGGTGTTACCGTCGGCCGACAGCGCCACGCTGTCGCCGAAGTCGCCGTCACCCAGCTCACCTTCCGGCGTCAACTTGGGGCCCTGCTGTGTGAACGAGGCTGGACCCAGCGATTCCGTCAAACCCGCTCGCTCCGTCGCTGCCCGCGCCTGCACGGCGCGCGCCGAACTGGACGGCCTAGATAGCGCCGAGGCCGGCGCTGGGAGACAGACCGCCAGTGCCGCGGTCAGTGGGATCAGGACCCGACGTGCGATCACCAGCGCAGATTACTCCCAGTCGAGCGCTGTCAGGATCGGTAGGTGGCCAACATCGTTTTCTCGCTTTGCGCCGCCGCCGCCACGCTGCTCGTGACGATCCTCGCCGCCGTCAAAGGGGCGTGGGTGGTGTCGTTGGTGTACGGGCTGCTGTGCCTCGGCTTTCTGCTCAGAGCGCACCTCGGCCGGCGCCGGCGCCGGGATTCCGACTAGCCACTATTCCGGCCCGTAGCCCAGCGCGGGCGAGTCTAGCTGCAGCGTGTAGTCGTGCGCTGCGGCGTTCACGAATTTCGGGTCAACTTCGATGTTTTCGGCCACGTTTACGCCATTGTGGGGCCCGATATTGCCCGACACGTTGCCGAACACCACGTTGTTCGTCGCCGAGTTGCCGGCACCGACGCTGCCGAAGGACCAGATGCCGTAGTACTCAAAGCACGAGCCGCACACGCCGTGGCTGTCGGTGACGATGTTCCAGCGGAATGTGTCATTTTCCGGCGATAGCTCGCCGAAGATCACGCCCGACCCGTTGCCGTCGATCACGTTGTGTTCCACCACCGAGCCCTCACTGCCGCGGAACAGGATGCCCTTCGAGCTGATTTCGTAGAAGTAGCTGTTGCGCACCGTCGTGCGTATGCCGAGGTCATAGAGCCCGTGGATGAAGTAGCCGTCGTTCGGCGCTTCGTTGCAGGGGCTGCTGTCCGAGTCGCATTTGTAAGGCTGCCCGCAGTTGTGCACGCGCGTGTGTTCGATCAGCGTGTCTTCGGCTGGTCCATACTGACCAGCCTCCGTCGTCTCGAAGCAAATCGTTTTCGGCGCCGTCACGTCGTCGTAAATCCAGCTCGTGTGCTTGGAGCCGATCGACATGCTGGGGTATTTCACTTCGGAGTCCGTGAAGTTCAGGTGCGAGAACGTCAGCCAGTCCGCGCCCGGATCCATGACCATGCGCCCCAACACCGTCGCCGGTTCGGACGGGTTCGCCGAGGTGATCGTCACGGGCGCGCCCGCGCTTCCGTGAGATTCCCCCGCCCGCGTACTCAGCGCCGCATAGGGGCCCGGTAGCAGGCATCCGCTCTGGCCGGCTTTGAGCTTCGCCAGCAGCGCCTTCAGCGTCTTCAGCGGCGCCGCCTGCGTGCCGGCCGCGCTGTCGTTGCCGTTCGGCGAGCCGTACAGGTTGCAGCTCACAGCACCCGTGCCTTCTTCCGCCGGCGGTTCTTCAACCGGAGCTTCTTCTTTGGGCGCTTCTTCTTTCGGGGCTTCTTCTTTGGGCTGTTCTTTCGGTTCTTCTTTGGGCTGTTCTTTTTCTTTGGTTTTGCCTTTTTCTTTGGTTTTTTCTTTCGGCGTTTCCTGTTTGGGCGCTTCTTCTTTGGGTTCTTCTTTCGGCTGTTCTTTTTGTTTGGGCTGTTCCTGTTTCGGAAGTTCTTCTTTTGGCAGTTCTTTCGTTTTTTCTTTCGGCGCTTCCTGTTTGGGCGATTCCTGTGGCGGGCTCACTTCTTCGCCAGGAAGCGCAAGCGCAATGGAGGTACCCGAGATCAGCGCGCCCAGGCGCTTGGACGACCTCCGCACACCGGAAGCGTTCCGGCGCACCGCGGCGATCAAGCTGCGCACGCGCACTTCGTAGGCGCCGGCGCTCAGGCCGCCGATCGAGTAACTGCGTGCCGATGGCCCCACGTCCACGGGCTTGCCCCACGGCCGCTTCGGCGTCGTCAGTGCACGCCAGCGCACGCGAAAACCCGCAAGGCTCGAAGTGTTCGTGACCCCCCAGCTTGCGGTCAGCGAGTTTAGGCCCGGGCTGAGCAGCAGGTCGTTCGGAGCCGCGCGCGAGGGACTGCGCTGTGCCGCGGAAGCAACCGCCACGCCAACCACGCCCAGCGCGACGAGCGCGACTGCAATCGCAAATCTTCTCCTCAGCTGACGCGCTCCGCGGCCCGGCCTTGCTTGAACTGACCGGGTCTTCCCTGGTGGTCTCATCATCGCCATCCCTCGCTTGGTGTATTGGGCTCTACCCGGCAGTCGATGCGACTAACCCACCGGTGAACCGTCATCCCGACTTGAACCCTCCGCGCTAGGAGCGAGCGCCGTCCCTGGCTCTACCCCGCGCAGCCTTCGTCGCTGTTCTATCGCCGCGTCCGGCGGCAATCGCGATCCGTCACGCCGAAGCGCAACGCGCATGCAACGCAACCAAACTATCCGAGCCGACTTGTCGCGGGGATGTTGCTCGCCATCCCTGGACACATGTATTTGCCGCACTTTGCGGAAATCCACGGCCCTCAAGCGTCGCGTATGCTGCCCCTCGCGACCCCGGCAGGCCTGGGCTGGCGCTCAGGTCGAGCCTCACGTCTTGATCGAAACCCAAACCGAAATGGACGGTCACCGATGATCCTCGCCACCAGCTATCCGCTCCTGGAAATCTTCTGGACGATCCTCGTCTTCTTCGCGTTCGTCGTGTGGCTGATGATCCTGTTCACGGTCCTCAGCGACATCTTCCGACGGCACGACACCAGCGGCGGCGTGAAGGTCGCTTGGATCATCGCGATCATCGTGCTGCCCTATCTCGGCACGTTCGTCTACCTGGTCACGCAGCACAACGGGATCACCGAGCGCGCGCAGCGCCAGCAGCGGGACGCGCAGGCGCAGTTCGACAGCTACGTGAAGTCCGTCTCCGGGAAGTCCGACCCCACCGAGAAGATCGCCAAAGCCCACGAGCTGCTCGAGCGCGGCGCGGTCAACCAGGCGGAGTTCGAGCAGATCAAGAGCCAGGCCCTCGCCGGCGGCTGAGCCGCCGAGCCGCCGCCCAGGCACGAGCCACAACCAATCCACAGCGAGCCCGAAAGGGCTCCAATCAAAATGCTGCACCCGGCCCTTCCCTGGGAGTATGGTTGGCGCACCAGAGGAAGGGGATCGGGATGTACGACTACGTGATCGTCGGCGCAGGATCGGCGGGCTGTGTGCTCGCAAACCGCCTCAGCGAGGACCCCGACGTGGAGGTGCTGCTGCTCGAGGCCGGTCCGCCCGATCTCAACGAGAACATCCACGTCCCGCTCGGATACCTGCAACTGGGCTCCACGGAGGTCGACTGGGACTATCACTCCGCGCCTGAGCACGAGTGCGGCCATCGCCGCATCACGCTGCCGCGTGGTCGGGTGCTGGGCGGCTCCTCCTCGATCAACGCGATGGTCTACATCCGCGGCAACCGCCGCGACTACGACGACTGGGACGTGAGCGGTTGGAGCGCCGCCGACCTGCTGCCGTACTTCATCAAGGCCGAGGACAACGAGCGCGGGGCCTCTGCGTGGCACGGCGCGGGCGGGCCGCTGCCCGTCAGCGAGGAGCGCTCGCACAACAAGATCTCCCACGCCTTCGTCGACGCCGGCGAGCAGGCAGGCCTCGCGCGCAATGAGGACTTCAACGGCGCCGAGCAGGACGGCGTCGGGCTGTATCAGCTCACCCAGCGCGGCGGCATGCGCGCGAGCGCCGCGGTCGCCTACCTGCACCCCGCCGCGGAGCGTCCCAACCTGACGGTCATGCCCTACATGCTGGTCCACCGCGTGCTGTTCGAGGGCAATCGCGCCGTCGGCGTCGAGGCGAGCCGGCTCGGTGAGCTGCAGGAGCTGCGCGCCGAGCGCGAGGTGATCCTCTGCGGCGGCGCCTACAACTCCCCGCAGCTCTTGATGCTCTCCGGCATCGGTCCCGCGGAGCACCTGACGATGCGCGAGATCGAGGTGCTGCTCGACCAGCCGGCTATCGGCGAGAACCTCTCAGACCACCCGGCAGCACAGCTCGTGTGGACGACGCCCGAGCCCGAGAGCCTGCTGCTGGCGCTGGAGCCCGCGGCGCTGGCCGAGTACGAAGCCACGCAGACCGGCCCCTTCGCCTCGAACCTCGCCGAGGCCGGCGGCTTCGCGCGAGTCGGCGAGGGCGCGCCCGCACCCGACATCCAGTTCCACGTCGCCCCAGTCCATATCGTCGAGGAGGGCATGCGCGACCCCGAGGCGCACGGCGTGTGGGCCTCGCCCTGCCTGCTCACCGAGCAGAGCCGCGGCACGGTGCGGCTCGCTTCCAAAGACGCGACCGCAAAGCCGATCGTGCACAACGCCTTCTACACACAGGGCGATGACATGCAGCGGATGGTCGCGGGGCTGCGGGTGCTGCTTGATATCTGCGGGCAGCCTGCGATGAAGCCCTACGCCGCAACGCCCTTTAACACGCCCGAGGGCGATAGCGACGAGGCGTTGCGCGCGCACGTGGCGCGCACCACCTTCGCGATCTACCACCCGGTCGGCACCTGCCGCATGGGCGAGGACGCGGGCGCAGTCGTGGACACCGAGCTGCGCGTGAACGGCCTAGAGGGTCTGCGGGTGATCGACGCCTCGGTGATGCCGGTCGTGCCCCGCGGCAACACGAACGCCCCCACGATCGCGATCGCCGAGCGCGCCGCGGACCTGATCCGTCACGGGCGCGCCCTGGCCGAGCCGATGGCCGCGGCCTCAGCTGTGGCTTAGCGCGGGCTCGGGCAGCACGCGCTGCAGCCACGCGCCCGCGGGGCGAGCTTCGATCTGCGGGCGCAGGTCCAGGCGATAGGCGATCAGCGCGAGGCTCGGCGCGATCAGGAAGTCCGCCGCGTTCAGCTCCTGCCCGTCGAGCACGCCTTCCGCGATCCAGGCGTCGATGCGGTCGAGCATTGCGGGCAGTTCCGCCAGCAGCCGACGCTCCGCCTCCTCGCTCCCGGCCTTGAACACCCCGGCCGCGAGCTTGCCGTTCAGCGCCCGAGCCCGCTCCCGCTTCGCGAGCAGCGGGCCGAGGCGGCCGTCGTTTCCATGGTCGCGCAGCGTCGCCAGGCCGTGCAGCGAACCGCTCAGCGCGAGCCTCCGGGCCGCCATCTGAAAGGTCTCATCTCCCCAGGCCTCAGCCTCTTCCACAGCCTCAAGGTGCTTGGGGTCCGCGGGAAACAGCGGCGGCCGGGGCCGTACGCGGTCGAGCCATCGCGCGATCGCCCGGTTCGTCTGCACGCGCTCTGAGCCACAGCGCAGCGCCGGCACCGTGCCCATGCGGTCCAGCAGCGCCAGGCGCCCGTGGGCACGCCCGTCGACGCTGCGGATCGGCTCACGGTGCCCTGGGAAGCCCAGCGCCCGAACCAGCATCGGGTGAGCGCCCGTCGGCAGCGTCACCGTCCGGTAGGCGATCCCCTTGCGGTCGAGCATCAGCATCGAGGCGCGGCACGCGTGCGAGCCGCGGATCACGTAGAGGGTCGCGCCCTCGCGGAGGTCCGGCTCGGTTGACGGGCTGCTTGCGCTCATGTCTCCAACAGGATCGTGACGGGTCCATCGTTGACGAGCGCGACCGCCATGTTCGCGCCGAACTCGCCGCCCAGCGCGCCGCTGCGCTCGCAGAAGCGCTCGTACAGCGGCTCGGCCTGCTCGCCGGGGGCCGCGGCCACGAAGCTCGGGCGATTGCCCTTGCGCGCGTCGCCGTAGAGCGTGAACTGGCTCACGCATAGGATCTCGCGCTCGCCCAGCGGCTCGTTCATGCGCCCCTCCGCGTCGTTGAAGACGCGCAACGCACGGACCTTCTCCGCCAGCTTGTCCGCCACGCTCGCGTCGTCCTCGCGCGCCACCCCCAGCAGCACCAGCAGCCCCGCGCCGATCTCGGAAACCCGGCGACCATCCACGTCCACGCTCGCGCTGCTGACCCGCTGCACGAGCGCGCGCATCGTGGTCAGTCGCCGTCTGCCCGAGGAGCCATGCCGCGGCGAACACTACCGCCGCGCGGGGGACTCAGAACAGCGCGGAAAGCGCCTCGACCAGGCCGGGGAGCTTGTCGGGCCCACGCGCCAGGTCCAGCTGGCGCTTGGGGCGCGGCGTCGCGGCGAGGTTGCGAGTCAACGCCAACTCCTCCACGCAGCCAAGGTCTTCGGCATGGGGAAGGCAGCGCTCGAGCACCGCCTCGAGCACCTCGGCTACCGGCGAGCGACGGCCGCGCCGCGCGTCGATCAAGCTCGCCTCGGCGCCGTCGCGCGCCGCGAGGAAGCGGTTCTCGGCGAGCACCTCCGGTAGATCGAAGGCGGGATCGATACCCGAGCCCTCGGTGGCCTCCAGCCGTACAAGGCACTGCACCAGCGCGGTCAACGCCGCCGAGTCGGCGATCGTCGTCTGCGCATCCATGATCCGTACCTCGATCGTGCCGAAGCGGGGCTGCAGCCTGGCGTCCCACCACAAGAAGGTCGGCTCGGGAAAGGCCTCGCAGCGCAGCAGCAGATCGATCGTGGATACGTAGTCTTCGTAATCGAGGAACGCCCGCGGGATACCCACCCGGGGGAAGGCCTGGAATAGCGGCGTGCGCGCTGAGGCCAATCCGGTCTCACGCCCCTGCCAGAAGGGCGAGTTGGCCGAGAGCGCCAGCAGCAGCGGCAAATGTGAGCGCAGCCGGTTGATCGCCCGCACCGCGCTTTCGGGGTCGGGCAGCGCGACGTGCACGTGCAACGCAAACGTCGGCTCGCGCCGCGCCAGCTCGCGCATCGACCCGTACAGGAAGCGATAGCGGTCACCCTCGGAGATCTTCGTGTCCTGCCAGAGCGTGAACGGATGCAGTCCCGCCACCGCCGCGCGCAGCTCAAGCGGCGAGAGCTCGCGCGCCAGATCGCCGCGCAAATCCTCGAGCTGAGCTAGCCCATCGGCCACCCGCTCGTGCGGGTCGGTGCGCAGCTCCAGGGCCGAGCCGTGGGTCTCGGTGCTCGTGTGCGAGGCCAGCTCGCCGGTCAGGCGCGACATCACCGCGTCGGCCTCGGAGGCCAGCGCCCAGTCGGAGGGGTCCAGCAGCATCACCTCCTCCTCCACGCCGATCGTCCAGCCGGTGGGGGAGTCGGCGCGCGCGGGCGCCCAGCGTGACCACTCGCCTGGACTCGGGGCCGGGGCGAGCGAGGGGGCCTCGGCCTCCTCGCGCTCGCCGTGAACCCGCTCGGCCTCGGCGTCCTCCACGGCGGGCACGACCCGCCCGGGCGGCGCGCCGAAGGTCGGCGGCGCGTGACCCTGCGAACCGACGCGGGCGATCGTCAGCGGCGCGAGCCTAGACCGCATGGGCACCGAAGTCCTCCTGTTCGCCGTGGTCCAAACGCCGGCGCTCGGCAACTTCGCGGTGGCGTTCGCGCGGAGCCGGCATGCCAGGGTGCCTAGTGGCCTCGACCAGCCGTTCGAACAACGACAGCTGCTCCGCGTCGGCGACCAGCGTCTCGGCGTGCCACTGCACCCCGAGGATAAAGCGGCCGTCCTGCTCCTCGATCGCCTCGATCAGACCGTCTTCGGACCAGGCGACCGCGCGCAGACCGAAGCCAATCTGATCGATCGCCTGATGGTGGAAGGAGTTGACCCTCACGGGGCCGCCACCCGTGGTCTGGGCGAGGCTCGAGTCAGGCGCAACGCGGACCTCGTGGCTCGTGCGCGTCCCGGGCTCGGTCTGGCGGTGCTGGATCGTGCCGTTGGTGAAGTCGGGCACGTGCTGGTGCAGCGTGCCCTGGCAGGCCACGTTCAACAGCTGCGCGCCACGACAAATCCCGAGGATGGGCATTCGCCGTCTGTAGGCGTGGCGGCAAAGCGCCAGCTCGAAGGCGTCCACAACCGGATCAGTCGGGCCCAGCTCCCGATGCGCCGTGGCGCCATAGGTCGAGGGGTCGAGGTCGGGACCGCCCGTGAGCAACAAGCCCGAGAGGTGGTCAAGCAGCGCGTCCACGTTCTCGGTGGTCAGCGGAGGCAACGCGACCGGCAGCCCGCCGGCCATCTCGATCGCCCGCATGTAGGAGAGGCCAAGCGTCATCTCGGTCTGCGTGGGCTCCCCGTGGCGCACGCGCTGGACGTCTTCCTTGTGGCGGATCTCCGAGACGGTCACGCCGATCACCGGTCTGCTCATGACGCTCCTCGCTGGCTTTGGCATTTCGCTCGCAGATCGCTCATGCGAGCACCCAGGTGTCCTTGCTGCCCCCGTTCTGGGAGGAGTTCACGACCAGCGCGCCGCGATCGAACGCCACGCGGGTGAGGCCGCCGGGCAGCACCCGCACCTGCTCGCCGACGGTGATCGCGAATGGGCGCAGATCCACGTGCCGAGGCTCCAGACCGTCGTCGGTGACGGTGGGATGACGGGAGAGCATCACGGTCTCCTGGGCGATGAAGCGCTCTGGCGCAGCCGCGACTTCCGCGGCAGCCTTGCGGACATCCTCGGCACGCGCGTGCGGTGCGATTACCACGCCGTAGCCGCCGTGCCCGCTGCGCGGCTTGATCACGAGCTCCTCGATGCGGTCGAGGATCATCTCGAGCATCTGCGGCTGGGCCGGGTCATACGTCGGCACCGAGCGCAGCAGCGGCTCCTCGCCCAGGTAGAAGCGCACCATCTGCTCGACGTATGCGTGCAGCAGCTTGTCGTCCGCGACACCCGTCCCGAAGGCATTGACGCAGGCCAGCGTGCCCTCGAGCACGGGTTCAAGCAGCAGCTTCGCGACGTGCGTCAGCCTGCCGCGATCGTCGCTGAGCCGATCCTCGTCGGTGCGTCGATACACCACGTTGACCCGCCGCTCGCCCTCGGGCAGGCGCGCATAGAGGCAGCGGTCGCGTACCGACAGCTCCTCCGCGCGCACGAGCGGTAGCCCGAGCAGACGCGCGATCGTGGCGTGCTCATAGAAGGCCGAATTGCCCTCGCCGTCGCTAAGCAGCACGACGATTGGCACCTCGCCCGCCGCCTCGGGCGCGGCCGCGCGCAGTGCTTGCCCCAGCGTCTCGAAGGCCGCGTCCAGCGAACGCACGTGCACTCCGTTGGGTGGCACGAGATGGGCGCGCAGCGACTCGCGTGTCGCGACCGCGTAGGCGATCCCAGACGGCGTGCGCAGGTTGTCCTCCAGCACCTTAAAGGCGCCGTCGCTGTCGCGCACGACGTCGAGGCCCGCGACCGTGATCCAGGTTCGTATGCGCTCGCCCATGCCGTCGAGCAGCGGCTCGTAGTGCTGGGCCCCCTCAAGCGCACGCGCGGGCACGACACCCTCACGCACGATCTCGCGTGGGCCATAGACGTCGCGGACGAACATCTCTAGCGCCCGCACGCGCTGGGCCACGCCCGCGGAGAGCTCGCGCCACTGCGTAGCCTCGATCAGCCGCGGGATCGGGTCGATGCGGAACTCCTTGATGCCGTCGGCTGTGCCGAAGCAGACGCCGCGCTGCCTGGCCTCGCCCGCAACCTTGGCGCTCAGCTCGTCGAGGTCCAGCCGCTGCAGCGAGTCGGCCAGGCGGCGGTCGTGCTCGCTGGAGTTGGGTCCAGCCGCGAGGCCCTCGTCGAACGGATCCTCGCTCGCGGGCTCCGCCGTCAGCGCTCGTCCTCCGCGCCCTGCTTCTAGCTCTGCTTGAGCGGTCCCCGACATGTACCAATTGTGGGCGGCAGGGGCGCTCAGGTCGTTCGACCTACGTCCAAAATGGCGCTTGGGCTGTTGGACGGCGCGCGAACGGCGCCGTTGCTCCTCTGGAGGCCGCTCTGGCGCTGCTTCCCCAATAGCATCGGGCCTTGGGGCGTGGGGTGACATCTTCAGAGATGTAGGTGCCCGCTCGTGCACGGTTCTATCCAGAGGAGGCCAGATGTCCTTCCAGACGCTGCTGTATGACGTGCAGGACGAGATCGCGATGATCACGCTGAATCGACCCGAGCGGTTGAACACGATCGTGCCGCCGATGCCGGAGGAGATCGAGGCCGCGGTGCGGATGGCGATCGAGGATGCGAGCGTGAAGGTACTGGTGCTGCGCGGCGCGGGGCGCTCCTTCTGCGCGGGCTTTGACTTCGCAGGCGGCTTTCACCACTGGGACGAGTCGCTGACCAGCGAGGGCGAGTGGGACCCGGGCAAGGACTTCATGTTCGCGACCGCGCAGGCGATCGGGCCGGTGCCGAAGTTCATGAGCCTGTGGCGCTGTCCGAAGCCGGTGATCGCGCAGATCCATGGCTGGTGCGTAGGCGGCGGTAGCGACATGGCGTTGTGCGCCGACCTCGTGATCGCCAGCGAGGACGCCCGCATCGGCACCTCCTACTCACGCATGTGGGGCTGCTACCTGAGCGGCATGTGGCTGTATCGACTTGGCCTGACCAAGGCCAAGGAAATGGCCTTGACCGGCAAACCTTTGTCGGGGCTGGAAGCGGCCGACGCGGGGCTAATCAACGCCGCGGTGCCGTTCGCGCGGCTGGAGGGGGAGGTGCGCGAACGCGCCGAGCAGCTGGCGGCGATCCCGCTCTCGCAGCTGGCGGCGATGAAGCTGATCGTCAACCAGGCCTACGAGAACATGGGCTTGGCTTCGACCCAAGCGCTAGGACCGATCCTGGACGGACTGATGCGCAACACGCCCGAGGCCAAGCGCTTCGTGGAGCAGGCCGAGCGCGAGGGCGTGCAGAGCGTGGTGGCGTTGCGCGATGGGCCGTTCGGTGACTACAGCCAGGCGCCGCCGGAGGAGCAGCCCGATCCGGCGAACATAATCGTTCCCTAGTGCGCGCGCACAGCCGCCCCGGGATATACGAAACCCGGATTTCGAGCGCACCCGGGGATATCGGTCCGCGACCGCATCGACGCTGACCTAAACGGGTTAGGTGGGCAGTCAACCCGCGGGCAGACGGACCCTCGTGAACCCCCTGACCAAGAGCCAGAAGGAGGCGCAGATGCGTTCGAGCAGAGTGATTTGGACCCTCACAGCGGTGGCGGCGATGGCGCTCTCGCTCTCAACCGCGGCGGCTTCGGCCGCTGGGCGCCACGGCGCCAGGCACGCCAGACGCCATCTGGCGACCCCAGGCGGCTGCCGTCTGGACATCAACGCCGCACCGCGGTTCGTGGAATCGGGCGAAAGCTCGGTCGTCTTCGGCGCCCTCAACTGCCCCTCGAGCTTGAGCGTCGCGGGGCAAACGGTCACGATCTTCGCCCGCAGCGCGGGTGCCGCAGATACCAGCACCGTCGGAACCGCGATCACCGACACAACCGGGCACTACCAGCTCACGAGCGGCCCGCTACTGACGAACACCCAGTTCTACGCGACAGCGAACGGTGTGCAGAGCGGGCACAAGGGCGTGAAGGTCTCGCCCAAGGTCAGCCTCGCGGGACCGGCCGATGGCTCGCAGCTATTTACAGGCGGCGGTCCCTTCATCCGTAGACATACGCGCCGGCTGGGCCTGAGCAACCGCGTGGTCTTCTCGGGCAGCGTCAGCCCCGAAGATGCGGGCGCGATCGTCGCGCTGCAGCGCGAGTCCTCGGTGGGCGACGAAGAATGGCGACGCATCGGCTTTAGCCGGGTCGGCCAGGGCGGGACCTACTCGATTACGCACACGTTCGCGGTTCCGGGCGACGCGAACATCCGCGTGGTCGTGCGCGCGCGCCGGCTGAACGCGCCGGGTGCTTCGGAATCGCTCTCCTACGAGATCTCCCAGGCACAGAACCCGGAGCTGACGATCCAAAGCTCAGCCGACCCAATCTCCTACGGACAGCCGGTCACGATCAGCGGCAAGCTCGCAACCTCCACCAGCACGCCGCTGAAGCTGCTCGCGCGCACGCGCCTGCAGCACGACTTCTCGCCCGTGGCGACGGTCTCCAGCGGTAACGACGGCTCCTACTCGTTCACAGTGCAGACGCCGACCCAAAGCACCTTCTACAAGGTGACAGGCGCCGGCAAGACTTCATCGAGGCTGTTCGAGGGCGTGCGCTACGGGCTCACGGCGAGCGCCTCGGCCGGCACCGTCCAGGCCGGCCAGCCCGTGACGTTCTCGGGCACGGTCACGCCTGGGCACGTGGGGCATCCCGTCTACCTGCAGGTCCAGAACGGCTCGGGCGTGGGCTTCCATACGGTCGAGGTCACGAGCGTGACGAGCGAATCGACGTACTCGATCTCGCACACGCTGTTCGCGGCTGGCACACGCAAACTGCGCGTGAAGATCCCAGGCGACCCCGAAAACCAGGGCGTGGCGAGCCAGCTATTCGGTGTGGAAGTGACGCCCGCGCCCGCGGCGGCGTTGACGCCGGAGGCGCCGGACAACTCGACGCCCCCTTCCGAAGGGCACTTCTAGCGCGGTGGGCGCTTGGCTAAGCCGGCGGGCAAGGTCCCGTCGGCTTAGTCACGCCGCGACAGCTCGCGCCTGTAGGTGTGCGCCGACCTTGCGCTTGACGCGCTGCAAGGCGTTGTCGACGGTCTTGGTGTCGCACTCCAGGCGCTCGCCCACCTGCTCGTAGGAGTAGCCATCCAGATACAGCGACAGCACGCGGCTCTCTAGCTCCGAAAGCGCGCTCGAGAGGCAGCCGACCAGCGAACGCAGCTCCTCGGAGCTAATCACCTGGTTGACGGGGTCGTGGACGGTGGGCCCAGGCAGGATTTGATCGAGCGTCGGCACGTCGTCGCCAGCGCCCGCGGGCGTCGAGGAAAACGAGACGTACTGGTTCAGCGGGGTGTGCTTGTTACGCGTCGCGGTCTTGACCGCGGTGATGATCTGGCGGGTTATGCAGAGCTCCGCGAAGTTGCGGAAGCTCGACTCACGGTCAGTACGGAAGTCGCGGATCGCCTTATAGAGGCCGACCAGGCCCTCCTGAATCAGATCTTCGGAGTCTCCCCCCGCGAGGAAGTAAGAGGAGGCCTTGAGGCGAACGAAGCCGTGATAGCGACGCACCAGCCGGTCATAGGCATAGCGGTCGCCCTGCTTGGCCAAGGCGATCAGATAACCATCATCGACCTTAGGTTCAGAGTTAGGGTTGTGGGAGATTCGGGCCACGAGCAGATCCTTTCTTGCTCCCTGCCCTACGGCAGGAGGCAATTTGCTCAGTGGCGCACTCCTCCCCTGGCGCCAAAGCTATGTATTCCTAAGGCTGCTTCAACCTTAGGTTCAGCGTTATGTTGGCGCGAGACTCGCACAGTTATGGAGAGTTGTCAAGACCGTCTCTCCGCTTCTGCAAGATCTCATACAGAATCGCCGCGGCGGCGGCGCTGACGCCGAGCGACTCGATGCGCCCGTACAGCGGCAGCGCGATCAGCTGATCGCAGGCCTTGGCCACGCGCGGTCGCAGCCCACTGCCCTCACTTCCCAGCACCAGCACAACGCCCCCGCCGGCGTAGTCGGGCTGCTCGTAGCCGACTGGGCGTGCTCCCCCCTGGGCCTCGGCGCTGGCGCCGTAGCACCAGCAGCCAGCCTTACGAGCGTCAGCGAGGAAGTCGGCCACATTGCGTACACGGGCCATGCGCAGATGCTCCACCGCTCCCGCGGAGGCCTTGCAGACCGCGGGGGTCACCTCGGCGGCGCGGCGCTCGGGGATCACCACGCCGCCCGCGCCCGCGCACTCGGCGGTGCGGCAGATCGAGCCGAGGTTCTGCGGGTCCTGGATCTGGTCCAGCGCCACGATCAGGGGCCGATCGCGCGCGAGCAGCTCATCCGCGCTTACATATGGATAGCCGCCCGCCTCAGCGCACACGCCCTGATGGGCCCCCGAGCCACAGCGGCGCTCGATTTCATCCGCGCTCGCGATCTGCGCGTTCAGAGGCTTTAGCCAGGGCTCACGCGCGGCTGCGCTGGTCGCCCACAGCTCGCGGATGCTCTTGGCGCGGCGCCCACGCAGCGCCTCGTGCACGGCGTTGCGGCCGTAGAGGATCACCGCGGCAGCAGTTCGAAGCCGCCGGGATCGTCGCGCACTTCCCAGCCGTGGGCGGCGATCTCATCACGCAGGCGGTCCGAGGTCGCGAAGTCGCGCTCGGCGCGAGCCCGCTCGCGCTGCTCGGCCAGTTCGCGCACCGCCTCGGGCGCCTCGGCCATCGGCGCGAGCAAACTCTCCAAGCCGAGCACGCCGAGCATTTCGCGTAGGTGCTGATCGCCGTGGGGCTCACCCGCGATCGAGTCGGCGATCCACTCGTTGAGCACGCCCAGCGCGGTCGGGGTGTTGAAGTCCTTTGCGAGAGCTTCGAAGAAGCTGTCTCGCAGCGACTCGAGGTCCGGTCGCGACGGGCCCGGCTGCAGGCGCCGACCCGCTTCGCGTATCCGGTTCACGTTCGCCCGCGCCTGCTGCAGCGCCGCCTCGGAGAACGCGAGCGGCTGACGGTAGTGACCGGAGATCAGGTACATCACCACGGCCTCGCCCCCGTACTCGTCGATCACCTCGTGCAACAGCGCGATGTTGCCGACGGACTTGGCCATCTTCTCGCCGGTGAACTGGATCATCCCGTTGTGCATCCAGATCCGCGCGAGCTCGCCCTCGCGCGCGGCGCGCGTCTGCGCGGCCTCGTTCTCGTGATGGGGAAAGATCAAATCCGAGCCACCGCCGTGGATGTCGATCGGCAGCTTCAAGAGCTTCTCGGCCATCGCTGAGCACTCGATGTGCCAGCCGGGCCGACCCTCTCCCCAAGGCGAGGGCCAGCTCGTGTCCTCGCCCGGCTTGTGCGCCTTCCACAGGGCGAAGTCGAGCGGGTCCTGCTTGCGCTGAGTGCCCTCGACCCCCTCGCCCTGATCCATGTCGTCGACGAGCCGGTGCGAGAGGCTGCCATAGCCCTCGTCGGAGCGCACGCGGAAGTAGACGTCGCCGTCGACGGCATAGGCGTGATCGCGTTGCACGAGCGCCTCGATGTGGGCGACGATCTCCTCGATCGTCTCCGACGCCAGCGGCTCCGCGTCGGGACGCCCGAGCCCAAGCGCATCGGTGTCGGCGCGGTAGAGCTCGGTCATCTCGACCGCGAGCTCGGCGCTCAGCCGGCCCTGGGCCTCGGCGGCGGCGTAGATCTTGTCGTTGATGTCGGTGACGTTCACGACCAGGCTGACCTCCCACCCCTCATGCTCGAGGAAGCGCTTCAGCAGGCTGAAGACGACGAACGGTCGCGCGTTGCCGATGTGGATGCGGCTATAGACGGTCGGGCCGCAGGCATAGATCCCCACGTGCGGCCTCCCGTCGGACGCAAGTGAGACCGGTTGCAAGGGCTGCAGTTCACCGCTGCGCGAGTCGTGTATCCGGATACGAGGCATGGGCCGCGCAACCCTAGCGCTCGCGCAGACCCGCGACCGCGAGCGCGGCGACGCCCTCGCCGCGCCCGACGAAGCCGATCCCCTCGCCGGTGCTGGCCTTGACGTTGACGCGCGCCGGCGCGAGCCCGAGCGTGCCCGCGAGCCGGTTGCGAATCGCGTCGCGGTAGGGGGCGAGCTTGGGGCGCTCCATGACCAGGGTGCAGTCCATGTTCACGGGCTCGAACCCCGCCTCGTGCAGACGGTGGACGACCTGCGCGAGCAGCTCGATCGAGTCGGCGCCGCGCCAGCGCTCGTCGCTGTCGGGGAAGTGCTCGCCGATGTCGCCGAGGCCCCCGGCACCGAGCAATGCGTCGGTCACGGCGTGGGCGAGCACGTCGGCGTCGGAGTGGCCCTCGAGGCCCAGCTGCTCGCCGGGGATTTCCACGCCGCCGATCACCAACCGCCGCCCGGCGGACAGCCGGTGGGAGTCGTAGCCGATACCGACGAGCGTGCTCACAGCTCGCGCTCTGATGCGCCGATCGGCTCCTGGCGGCGCTCACGGCGCTCGAACACGCTCAGCTCCTCGACCCCGAACTGCGCCAGCAGCTCCTGCGCGCGCTCGTAGTCGGCACCGATGTCCTCGGGCCGATGGGCATCGCTGGATAGCGCCACGGGGGCGCCGGCTTCCAGGCACATCCCCAGGAAGGCCGGAGCGGGGTACAGCTCCTGTGTGCGCTTGCGAAGCCCCGCGGTCGAGACCTCGATCGCGATCCCCGACTCGGCAATGCCGTCGATCGCCAGCTCGTAGTAGCGACGCAGGTCGCCTTCGGGCAGCGGTCGCTCACCCCCCCAAACCTTCACGAGGTCGGGGTGCGCGAGCACGTCGAAGATGCCGCTGCGCGCCGCCTCACCCAGCGTTTCGAAGTAGCGCCGCCAGATCTCCTCGACGCTGCGACCGGAGTCCCAGACGCTGTAGTCATCCATGTCCACGGCGCCCTCGCGCACAAAATGGACCGAGCCCACCACGTAGTCGAAGTCGCGCGCCTCCAGCAGGTTAACCATCCGATCCTCGGCCCCCGGCACGAAGTCGGCCTCGATTCCCAGCCGCAGGTCGGTCTGCTCGCGCACGAACCTGCAGTAGGCGTCGATGTCGTCGATCGCGAACTTCTCCCAGAACGGGTGCCGCCAGACCTCGAGCGCCTGCTGGAAACGGTAGACATGCTCGGATACGCCCAGCTCGGCGATCCCGCGCTCGTCCGCGACCTCACGGTAGCGCTGGACGTTGGCCTCGGTGAAGTACTCCTCCGGGCGCGCGCCCGGATCGTCGGGGCGTAGATGCAGGTGGTAGTCGGTCAGCACGCGGTGGCGGATTCAAGCACGATCGGTGGCCGGCCCTCGGCGCGCGAGCAGCTCTCCCGCGAGGCGCAGGTCCAGCGGCGTCGTGACCTTCAGATTCTCCCCCACCACCGGCACGACCTTGACCCGACCGCCGATGCGCTCGATCAGCCAAGCGTCGTCGGTGGCCTGAGCCAGCACCTCGGCGGGCGCGTCGAGCGCGCGCTGCAGCGCCGCGCGGCGAAAGACCTGGGGCGTCTGCACCGCCCATAGCCCCTCGCGCACGAGCGTCTCGCGCACCGCGTGCTCGTGATCCACGCGCTTGATTGTGTCGGCGACGGGCGCCGCCGCGATCGCGCCATCCGCCGCCTGGTCCTGCTCCAGTGCGGCGATCACCTCGCGTGCTAGCTCGGCCGTGAGCAACGGCCTGGCGGCGTCGTGCACGAGCACCAGCTCATCGCCGGCACCGGCGGCGCTCGCCCGCGCGGCGTGCAGCGCACGGCGCACGGACTCCGAGCGACTCGCACCGCCGCTCACGCACGTGGGAGCAATCCGGCCGGGTCGCAGCTGCACCTTATGAGGCGGGCACTCTGGGTCGGATGCAGCGTTAGGGCCGGGCGGCAGCGCCAGCACGATCTGCTCGATCTCCCCCATCGCGTCGAGCGCGTCTAGCGACCACTGGAGCATCGGCTGTCCGCCGAGCTCCACGAACGCCTTCGGCCGGTCGGCCCCCAGACGCTCGCCGCTGCCCGCGGCCACGATCAGCGCGATGGCCATGCGCTCGGCTCGGAGACTGTCGCGCACGCTTCAGGCCAGCCCTAACGGGCGCTGAAGCGTGCGCGAAAGCCCGTTACTCTGCCGCGGCTCCTGCCATCTGGCTGGTGGCGGAGTCGGCGAGCAGCTCGTCGAGGTAGTTCTCGGCCTCTTCCTCATCCTTGTCGAGCGCATACATCAGCTCGGAGGCGAGGATCTTCTTGGTGCGGGTGAACATCTGCTTCTCACCCGTGGAAAGACCCTTCTCGCTCTCGCGCAGCGAGAGGTTGCGCACGACCTCTGCCAGCTCGTAGATGTCGCCGGTCTTGATCTTGTCGCGGTTGTGCTTGAAGCGGCGGTTCCAGTTCTTGGGCATCTCCGAGACCTCGTCTCGCAGCACGTCGAGAACCTTCTTGACCGTTTCCTCGTCGATTACCCGGCGCAGGCCGGCCAGCGCAGCGTTCTCGGTCGGAACTCGCACCGTCATGTCGTTGTGGAGGATCTTGATCGTGAGGTACTCGCGCCGTTCGCCGAGCATCTCCATCTCCTCCTTCTTCAGCACCTTGCCGGCGCCGTGATGGGGGTAGACGACATGATCGCCCAGCTCGAACTCGATGAACTCGACTTCGCGGGTGACCTCCAGCTCGACATCCAGGTCTTCCTCTTGCGTTGCTTGTGGCGGAATGGTGTTCTCCTTTGGTTCGGCCGTCGCGCTGACGACCCTCTTCAAGTCTGCAGGTAGCGATCCACGAGGTTGATCTCCTGCAGCCGGCGCAGGCCCTCGCGAATGTCCTTTGCTCTGATCTCCCCCACCCCTTCGACCGACTCCAGCTCAGCGTCGGTGGCGGCCAGCAGCTCGTCCAGGCCACCGAACTCGCTGACGATCTCCGAGACCACCAGCTTTGGCAGCCGCGGGATGCGGCCCAGCACCCGGTACCCGCGCGGTGAGACGGGGTAGTCGAGCGTGTTGAGCTTACGGTCGTAACCGAGCAGCTCGGCCAGCCGACCGAAGTCGAGCAAATCCTGATGCGCAAGGCGGCCGATCTCCTCCAGGCCGGCCGCGAACGCCTCATCTGAGTAGTTGAACAGGTAGTCGCGCACCAGCGCCGTCTTTTCAGCGGCCGTGCCGACCGTCGTCTCCTCCAGCTGCATCTCGATCAGCCGGCCCTCGCTGCCCAGCTCGACGATGTAGCGCTCGATCTCCACCGCCATACGGGTGACGAGCTCCGAGCGCTGCAGCACGGTCAAAACGTCGTGGAGCGTCGCGCCGCCCTCGAACTCCAGCGCGGTCAGCCGCGTGGAGACCTGGTCCAGACGCGTGCGGTACTTGTCCAGCGTCGCCAGCGCCTGATTGGCCTTGGCGAGCACGACCGGGATGTCCTCAAGGATGTACTTCGCGCCGTCCACGTAGACAGAGACGACCTCGCGGCGTTGCGAGACCGCAATCACGAGCGCCTCGGTCTGCTTGGAGACGCGCTCGGCCGTGCGGTGGCGGGTACCGGTCTCGTGCGAGAGGATCGTGGGATCGGGCATCAGCTGGACGTTCGCCATCGTGATCTTGGTCGCGTTGGCGTTCAGCACGATCGCGCCGTCCATCTTTGCCACCTGGTAGAGGAACGCAGGCGTGTAGTCGATCTCCAGCTTGATCCCGCCGGAGTTCAGAAAGCTGAGGTCTTCGGGCTCGCCGATGACGATCAGGCCGCCGGTGCGCGCGTGGAGGATATTCTCGATCCCCTCCCGCAACGCGGTGCCCGGAGCGATCATCTCCAGTGCCTTCATCAACCCCGGCTCCGGCCTTACTTCTGTATGAAAATCTTCGCCGGATCGTAGAGCCACTGCCCATATTCTAGGGCATTTAGTGTTTTCTTAGCGCCTCGTACACAGGCGTACGACCCGTCAAGCAGCCGCTTCGCTCAGACGTCGCGAGCCTGCGGGTAGAGCCAGCGCGAGCGCCTCGCGCAGCGTGGCCGCCTCGCGCGCTCCCGCGCCGCTGTCAGGCGGCGCGATCACGTCGGCGCAGCCATGCTTGGCGGCCTCTTCCAGGCGCCGCTCGGGGTGGCCCACCCAACGCAGCTCGCCCGTCAGGCCCAACTCGCCGAAGCACGCCCTGGGCGTGCCCGTCAGCGGCACGCCGCGGCTCGCACTAGCAACCGCGAGCGCCACCGCCAGATCGCATCCGGGCTCGTCCACCCGCACTCCGCCGACGACGTTGACAAACACGTCTGCGCCCCCCGTGCCCACCCGCCCGTGGCGGCCGAGGATCGCCAGCACGAGCGCCAGGCGGTTGCGGTCCAGGCCCGAGACCACGCGACGGGGCTGCTCCAGCTCCGAGGGCGCCACCAGCGCCTGCACCTCGACCAACAGCGGGCGTGAGCCCTCCATCGCGGCGAGCACCACGCTGCCCGGCGCCCGCGTAGCCTCGGCGACGAAGCGCGCGGAGGCGTCGAGCACCTCCACGAGTCCGCCTTGGCGCATCTCGAACAGGCCCGCCTCGTTGGTCGAACCGAAGCGATTCTTCAGCGCACGCAGCTCGCGGTAGGGCCGCTCGCGCTCGCCCTCGAACTGCAGCACACAGTTGACGAGGTGCTCGAGCACACGCGGACCCGCCAACGCCCCCTCCTTGGTCACATGCCCGACCAAGATCACCGCCGTGCCGCGCGCCTTGGCAAGTTCCATGATTCGACCCGCCACCTCGCGCACCTGTCCCACCGAGCCCGGAGCGCCCGACAGCTCTCCGGAATTGAGCGTCTGCACCGAGTCGATCACGCACGCCGCGGGGCCTTCCGCGGCGATCGTGTCGAGCACCGTGTCGAGGTCGGTCTCGGCCAAGATCGGCACCTTCAACGCTGGCCGGGTGGGGCCCAGGCTAAGCCGCTCGGCTCGCAGGCGGACCTGCTCCGCGGACTCCTCGCCGCTTACGTAAAGCGTGCGATGACCCGCCTCTTGGAGATAGCCAAGCGCCATGTTCGTGAGCGTCGACTTGCCAATCCCCGGCGAGCCACCCAGCAGCACGAGCGAGCCGGGCACAAGGCCACCGCCAAGCACACGGTCGAGCTCGCCGATGCCCGTGGACATACGCTCGAGCGGGGCAGCGCCGACCTCGCGCAACGGCCTAGCAGCGAGCGTCGGTCGTCGCTCGCGGCCCCTGGCGCCCGCACTGGCGCCCGCGCGCTTGCCCGTTTTGCCGCGCCCGCCCGCGCTCGCTGGCAGGCGTTCCTCCACCAGCGTGTTCCAGCCTTCGCAGCCCGGACACCGACCGTGCCACTGGGCTGACTGCAGGCCGCACTCGTTACAGGTATAGGCGGTTTCGCGTGCCACCTCCTGAGCCTACGCGGCGGCGGGGACGCCCTCGTCTCGCGCTGCAATATCGGTGGTAGCGCCCCAGCGGGCACTACCGACGCCGCTACTCGCCCTCGGGCTCGTCGACCACCGGCGCGTCGTCCGCGGGTGCGTCCTCACCCTCGGTCAGCTCCTCGGCACCGCCATCCGCGCCGACGCCGACCGGCGTCTTCTGCTTCTTGGGCTTGACGATCGTCAGGCGGACCTCCTCGCCCTCCTCGCCCTCCGGCTTCGGGTCGACGACGATCGTCGCGCCTGGCGTCAGCTGCTCGCGCAGCACGAAGTCGGCCAGCGGGTCCTCGATGTAGCGCTGGATTGCCCGGCGCAGCGGACGGGCACCCATCGATGGATCCCAGCCCTTCTCGACGAGCAGGTCCTTGGCCTCTCCGGTCAACTCAAGCTGAAGCTCGCGTTCGGCCATCGACTCGCGGATCCGCAGCAGCAGTAGCTCGACGATCTGCTTGATCTCGTCCTTCTGCAGCTTGTGGAAGACGATCACGTCGTCGATCCGGTTCAGGAACTCGGGACGGAACACCTTCTTCAGCTCACCCATGATCCGCGCCTTCATGTCGTCGTAGGTGATGCCGGTCTCGTCCTCGGACACCGCGAAGCCCAGCGGCGTGTTGCGCGCGATCTCCGAAGCGCCGATGTTCGAGGTCATGATCACGATCGCGTGGCGGAAGTCGACCGTACGCCCCTGGGCGTCGGTCAGGCGGCCGTCCTCGAGGATCTGCAGCAGGATGTTGAACACGTCCGGGTGCGCCTTCTCGATCTCGTCGAGCAGCAGCACGCTGTAGGGCTTGCGCCGCACGGCCTCGGTCAGCTGACCGCCCTCGTCATAGCCGATGTAGCCCGGGGGCGAGCCCACCAGTCGCGAGACGGCGTGCTTCTCCATGTACTCGGACATGTCGATTCTGATCATCGCGTCGTCGTCGCCGAACAGGAACTCGGCGAGCGTGCGCGCCAGCTCGGTCTTGCCGACCCCTGAAGGGCCGAGGAAGATGAACGAGCCGGTCGGACGCTTGGGGTCCTTCAGGCCCGCTCGCGAGCGACGGATCGCCTTGGAGATCACCTCGATCGCCGGGTGCTGGCCGATCACGCGCTTGTGGAGTTCGTCCTCCATCCGCATCAGCTTCTGCGTCTCGGCCTCGGTCAGCTTGAACACCGGGATCCCGGTCCACATCGAGACGATGTCCGCGATCTCCTCTTCGCCGATCGCCGGACGCTCGCCGGACTCGCCGGACTCCCACTCCTGCTCAAGCTCGCGTTTCTTGTTCGTCAGCTTGCGCTCGGTGTCGCGCAGCGCCGCGGCCTTCTCGAACTCCTGCGCCTCGATCGCGGCCTCCTTCTCGCGGCGGGTCGTCTCGACCTCGCCCTCGAGCTCGCGGTTCGCAGGTGGGGAGGTCATCGACTTGATCCGCATGCGCGAAGCCGCCTCGTCGATCAGGTCGATCGCCTTGTCGGGTAGGAAGCGATCTGAGATGTAGCGGCTAGCGAGTTCGCCCGCGGCGCGCAGCGCCTCGTCGGTGATCTGCACCTTGTGGTGCTGCTCGTAGCGGTCGCGCAAGCCCTTGAGGATTTCGACGGTCTGGTCGACCGTCGGCTCGTCCACGCGGATCTGCTGGAAGCGACGCTCGAGGGCCGAGTCGCGCTCGAGGTACTTGCGGTACTCCTCGAGCGTCGTCGCGCCGATCGTCTGTAGCTCGCCCCTGGCCAGGGCGGGCTTGAGGATCGAGGCCGCGTCGATCGCGCCCTCGGCCGCGCCCGCGCCGACGAGGTTGTGGAGCTCGTCGATGAACAGGATGATGTCGCCGCGCTGGGTGATCTCCTTCATCACCTTCTTCAGGCGCTCCTCGAACTCGCCGCGGTACTTCGAGCCCGCGACGAGCGCCGCGAGGTCGAGCGTGTAGATCTGCTTGTTGCGCAGCAGCTCGGGCACGTCGGAGCTAGTGATCCGCTGGGCCAGGCCCTCGACCACCGCGGTCTTGCCGACGCCGGGCTCGCCCACGAGCACGGGGTTGTTCTTCGTGCGCCGCGAGAGGATCTGCATGATCCGCTCGATCTCGGTCTCGCGCCCGACGCATGGGTCGAGCTTGCCTTCGGCGGCGAGCTTCGTCAGGTTGCGCCCGAACTGGTCGAGCAGCTTCGAGGACTTCTTGCCCTCGCCGGGACCGGCGCTCGAGCCGGAGCCCGAGCCGCTGGACTGGCCCTGACGGCGGCCGCCGGGACCCGACAGCATGCGTATGACCTCGTTGCGGATCTTCTCGGAGTCGGCATCGAAGTCGAGCAGGATGCGCGCGGCAACGCCCTCGTTCTCGCGCACCAGTCCGAGCAGGATGTGCTCGGTGCCGATGTAGTTGTGGCCGAGGCTCAGCGCCTCGCGCAGCGCCAGCTCGAGCACCTTCTTGGCGCGCGGCGTGAACGGGATCTGACCGGAGGTGACCTCCTCGCCGGAGCCGACGATGCGCACGACCTGCGCGCGCACGCGCTCAACGGTGATGTCGAGGCTCTCCAACACACGGGCAGCCAGACCCTCCTCCTCGCGCAACAGGCCAAGAAGGATGTGCTCGGTGCCGATGTAGTTGTGCTTGAGCGTTCGCGCCTCCTCCTGCGCGAGAACGACCACCTGCCGGGCCCGTTCTGTAAATCGCTCGAACATGCTTATTCCTTCCTGCGACGACGCGCCTCAAAGAGCTATGTGGTCTGGTCGAGGCCTCGATGGCAGTCTACCAACCGCCTAGTCGGCCTCGTGGGGGTCAATCGTCACCACGGAGCGCCGGCTTGAGGCATGAACGCAGGGGCCGTAAGCAGCGACCGTAGACTGCGCTCGTGCGAGCCGGCAGCGAAGCGCGCCGCAGAACCCGGTCGGCGGCTGGCGAGGGAGTCCACCGCTGCCCGCGAGCATGAGCCTCGGCGACTTCATCCTCGGCGCCCTTCGGCTGACGGCGATGCTGGTGCCTGCCTGGCTAATCGCACGCGGCCTCCGCCCGAGCTTCGCGCCGGTCTTCTCCGGGGCAACAGCGGTCCTGGCGGACGTAGTCACGACGCTTGGGGTGCTGCTGCTAGGTAGCGAGCTGCTGGGTCTAGTGGGGCTGTTTCGCACGGCCGCGCTGATCGTGCTGCTGTGGGTACTCGCGCTCGGCTGCTGGCTACTTCTGCGCCGGCTCCCCGAACGCCGGCGAGAAGCACGGGCACCTGCGCACATCGTCGAGCCCGCCGCGAGGGGTGCGTGGCTCGCGCCGCTCGCGGCGAGCGCAGGGGTCGTGGTCGTAGCCGCGCAGTGGCTACTGCAGAGCGCGAATGCGCTCGGCGCGGGGATGTTGAACTTCGACACGCTCTGGTACCACATGCCGCTCGCAGCCTCGTTCGCGGGCTCAGGCTCGGTCACGGCAATCCAGTTCACGCTCGCCGACCCCTACGTCGCTTATTACCCGGCCAACTCGGAGCTGCTTCACGCGCTGGGGATCCTCGCGCTGCACGGTGACTTCCTTTCGCCGCTGCTGAACCTGCTGTGGCTGTCGATCGCGCTGCTGGCGGCGTGGTGCCTGGGGCGACGCTGGCGGGTGCAGTCGCTGACGCTGCTGGCGGTCACGCTGGTGATCTCGCTTCCTGTCCTGAGCGCCACACAGCCGGGTGAGGCGTTCAACGACATCCCCGGGCTTGCCTGTCTGCTGGCGGCCTGCGCGCTGGGGCTGGACGCGGATCAGGATCGAGGCTCGCTGGTGATCGCCGGGCTGGCACTCGGTCTGGCCGCGGGGACCAAGTTCAACTTCCTCATCGCGGCTTTCGGCCTGATCGTCGGCCTCGTGCTACTGGCGAGGCGCGGCCGCCGGCGGGGAGTGCTGCTTGCCCTTGCCCTGCCCGCGGCGCTGACGGGCGGCTGGTGGTACCTGCGCAATCTGCTCGCGGTCGGCAACCCGCTCGGCTTAGGCCTACACCTCGGCCCGCTGCGCCTCCCCGGCCCCAGCTCGGCGCAGGCGGCGGCGCAGAGTCAGACGGTGATCTCCGAGCTGGGTCATCTCTCGCTGTGGAGCTCGCGCTTTCAGCCGGGGCTCGAGCATGCGATCGGGCCACTGTGGCCGCTGGTGGCGGCGCTATTCCTGGCGGGGGTGCTTGCCGGGCTGCTGGCGGTACGCGACCCGCGCGTGCGGATGCTCGCGCTGCTGGCGGGACTGGTCGGCATCTCCTACCTGGTCCTGCCCACGGGCGCGAGCGGGATCGAACAGGACACGACCCTGTTCGAGGTGAACCTGCGCTACGCCACGCCCGCGCTGGCGCTGGCGATTCCCCTGGTGGCAATCGTGGCGCGTTTGCGGGCACCTTCGACGCTGCCCGCGCTCGCGGCAGTACTGCTGCTGATCCTGCTGGTGAGCCAGCTGGAGCACTCGCTGTGGCCGACGCAGACCTCGCGCCATCTGGCGCTGCTCGCGGCGGGCAGCGCGCTCGCGGCTGTGGTCTTGCTTGGGCGAGGAGCGCTGGCGGGGCGCGTGGGCGAGGGCGAGCAAGGGCGACTGGTGGCAGGTCTCACGGTGGCGGCGCTCGTGCTCGCGGTGGGTGCGGTGGCGTTCCTCCTCCAGCGCCACTACTACGCCCGGCGTTATCTCGCGGGCTTCAGCAGGAACGCGCCGCTAGG
This sequence comes from uncultured Solirubrobacteraceae bacterium, assembly GCA_963697725.1. Taxonomy (GTDB): domain Bacteria; phylum Actinomycetota; class Thermoleophilia; order Solirubrobacterales; family Solirubrobacteraceae; genus Palsa-744. The sequence goes on along the minus strand of OY969096.1, from coordinate 904,564 downwards.
GACGATCTACAAGTGGGCGCAGGGCGTCTCACACGCGCGACTGGCGCTATACGGCTCGGCCGAGCAGTACCCGCTGTATGGGGCACGGGACACGAACACGCTGGAGTATCTGGGCGAACGCGCGGGCGACGGCGGCTATCGGCCGCTCTCCAGCTGCGAGGCCTGGCGCAGGCAGCTGGTCGCGGGCCGCTACGCATATGTAGTGCTGACGCCGGCACCGACGAGCGCGATCCCGCTCGCGTGGACCGCGCGATACCCCGGCGCAACGCTGGTGATGAACCCGGCCCCCGACTACTACGTCTTCAGCCTGCACGCCGCGCCCGGCGCGGCGGGGTGCTCTTAGCGCGTCAGTCGCGCATCGCGGGGAACAACACGACCTCACGGATCGAGTCGCGCCCCGTGAGCAGCATCACGAGCCGGTCGATGCCGAGGCCGACGCCGCCCGTCGGCGGCATGCCCTGCTCCAGCGCCTGCACGTAGGCCTCGTCGTAGGGCATCGTCTCGGCCTCGCCGTCCGTCAGCGTGTCGATCCGGTCCTGCGCCTGAAAGCGCGCACGCTGCTCGTCTGGGTCGATCAGCTCGCTGAAGCCGTTTGCGATCTCCATCCCCCCCGCGAAGGCCTCGAAGCGCTCGACGATGTCCGGGCGATCCGGACGCTCTCGCGCCAGCGGCGAGAGCTCCTTGGGGTAGTCGACGATGAAGGACGGCTGCATCAAGGTCGGCTCGACGTACTTGCCGAGCAGGTCGTCGGCGAGTTGGAACCAGGCGACGTCCTTGCCCTTCGTCTCGATCGCGAGGTCGCGCCGCTCGATCTCGGCCGCGAGCGCTTCTGCGCTGGGGAAGTCGGGTAGGTTGATGCCGGTCGCATCAAGGATCGCGTCCACGAAGCCGAGACGCCGCCACCGTGCCGCGAAGTCCAGCTCCCCGGCGTACCCGATCGCCGCGGTGGCGGCACGCACGATCGCTTCGGTCCGCTCCATCGCGGCCTCGTAGCCGGCGTAGGCCTCGTACCACTCGACCATCGTGAACTCAGGGTTGTGCTTGTGCGAGACACCCTCGTTGCGGAAATCCTTGCCGAGCTCGTAGACGCGCTCCAGGCCGCCCACGATCAGCCGCTTGAGATACAGCTCGGTCGCGATCCGTAGGTACAGGTCGCGGTCGAGGGCGTTGTGGTGCGTCGTGAACGGGCGCGCCATAGCCCCGCCATAGAGCGGCTGAAGCACCGGGGTCTCGACCTCCACGAACCCGTCACCGTCGAGCGACGCGCGGACCGCCGAGATGATCCGCGCGCGGTCGATGAACAGCCGCCGGCTCTCCTCGCTTGCGATCAGATCGAGCTCGCGATGCCGGTAGCGTGTCTCGACGTCTGAGAGACCGTGATGCTTGTCGGGCGGAGGGCGCAGCGCCTTGCCGAGGATCTGGAAACCCTCGACGCGCAGCGAGACCTCGCCGTGGCGGCTGCGCATCGCGCTGCCGTCGACGCCGAGCAGATCGCCTAGGTCCAGTGAGGTGAGCAGCGCGTACCGCTCCTCGCCAAGCACGTCCTGGCGAGCGTGGAGCTGGATCTTTCCGGTGCGGTCGACGAGATCCAGGAACGCGGCTCGGCCCGAGCCGCGCCGCGCCGTGATCCGCCCCGCCACACGGTGGCGCTCCTCTGTTTCCTCGCCGGCCTGCAAGTGCTCGTAGGCACTCAGCACCGTCGAAATCGGCTCGACGTCCGGGAAGGCGTGGGGGAAGGCGTGGGGGTCAGACGCCCGCAGGCGCTCGCGCTTGGCGCGGCGCTCGGCGATCAGCTCGGGGAGGCCGTGTTTCGAGCTCTCTGGTGGCTCGGGATCGTTCGGGGTGTCGGTCATGGGGTCTGTGAGCGGCGTCCAGCCTTCAAGTCGAGCCGGCCTCCACTTCTCGTCACAATTTGTGACCGTTCCGGCCGCCACGACAGTTACCTGGCCGGCCATCCTGGCCGGCTAACCCTACGACCAGTGCCTCGTGAGGGCCATCCAGGCCGGCTAACTCTATGGCCCGGCCTGGCGTTCCGCCCACCCGGCGAACGCCCCCTGCTACTTCAGCCCGACGTCGATCTTGGTGATCTTGAGCTTGCGGGCGGGGCCGCGGGGGACCTTGACGGCGACGGTCTCGTTGCGCTTGCGGCCGATCAGCGCGCGGCCTACGGGCGACTCGTTGGAGAGCTTCTGCTCCTCAGGCTTGGCCTCGGCAGAGCCGACGATCGTGTACTTGACGGACTTGCCGGTCTTTTCATCTTTGACGTGCACGACCGAGCCGATCTGCACGACGTCGGTGGAGAGGTCCTTGGTCTCGATCACGGTCGCCATCCGCAGCTTCTCCTGCAGCTGGGCGATCCGGCTCTCGAGCATGGCCTGCTCGTTCTTGGCGTCGTCGTACTCGGAGTTCTCGGAGATGTCCCCGAACTCCCTGGCCTCCTTGATGCGTTCGGCCACCTCGCGACGCCTCTCGGTCGAGAGCAGCTCGAGTTCGTCCTTGAGCTTCTTCAAGCCTTCAGGGGTGAGGATGACGTCCTTCGGCATGTGACCCTCGATCGCGGTTTGGAGGATTGGGCCGACAGAGAACAAGCGCCGCCTGTGGGCGGCATTGTCGAGGCGGACGGCCCCCAGAGAGCGCAGCAGTATAGCGGGGGCGAAGCGACCCGGGAAAAGGGCTCAAACGGCGAGTGCGAGCGGCGCATCTCGCAGCTGAAACAGCTCCCGCACCTGCATCAACGTCTCCGACTGCTGCAACGCGGCCTGCAGGTGCTTGGCGTGCTGAGCCTCCAGCCCGAGGCGCGCCACATACCAGGGATAGAACTTGCGCAGGTAGCGCGTAGCGCGCGCCTCGCCCAGGTGCTGGACGGCGCAGTCGATCGTCCAATCCAGCTCCTCGCGGACCTCCACCCGCGTAGGCGGCTGCCGGCGGTCCCCGATCAGCTCAGCGAACAGCCAGGGGTTCCCGAGTGCGCCACGCGCCAGCATCACGGCCGCGGCGCCGGTCTGGGCGATCGCGGCGCGCACGCTCGCGGCGTCGTCCATGCCGCCCGTGAGGATCACGGGCGCGGGCAGCGACTGGACCAGCCGAGCCGCCAGCTCGTAGTCGGGCACGCCCTTGTGATGCACGGCCGCAGAGCGGGGGTGAAAGCCGATCGCGGACACGCCCGCCTCCGCCACAAGCCGGTGCGCGAGCTCAAAGCCGCTCCTCTCACCGCTGCGTAGACCCGAGCGCAGCTTGACCGTGACCGGCAGTCCGTCCCGGGCGCTCGCCGCGCCCTCGACCGCCGCGCGTGCGACCTGCACCGCTCGATCTGGGTTCGAGAGCAGCGCGGCGCCGGCGCCGGTCTTGCACACCTTCGGGACCGGGCATCCCATATTGATGTCGATTGAGTCCGCCCCAATGCCCGCGACGTGCGCTGCGGCCTCCCGCATCATCGCGGGGTCTTCCCCGAACAGCTGGATCGACACCGGCCCCTTGACCCGCTCGCGCGGGTCGATCTTCAGCATCTCAAAACAGGTCTTCTCGTTGCGGTAGTGAATCGCATGGGTGGAGACCATCTCCGACACCGCCATCCCCGCCCCGTAGCGCTTGGCCTGCAACCGCACGAACCAGTTCCCGATCCCCGCCAATGGCGCCAGCAGCACGCGATTCGGCACACGCAGGCTGCCGAGCATCCAGGGTTCGTCCAGGCGCCGTTCAGAAGACATGTGCCAATTATGGCGAGGCGGGGCGAGAGCCCAGAACCGCCCCCCGGCTCACCCACATCCGGCCCGGAAGCCCGGCCAAGTAACGGTCGTGCGAGGCGATGGCCTCAAAGCGCGCCCGTCTCACCCCACAGCCGGCCCGGAAGGCCGGCCAGGTAACGGTCGTGGCGGCCGGAGCGCTCACAAGTTGTATTCAGGAGCGGAGGCCGGCTCGACTAAGAGGCTGGATGCCGTTTACAGGTATTCGCGAGAACCGCTGCCGGCTCGACTAGAAGGCTGGATGCCGTTTAGAAGTCACCGCCACAACCGTGGCCTCTCAAACGGTCAGCCTCAACAAGCCGCGGCATCCAGTGGTGCGCTGCAAGAGCACGTCGCAAACAACAGCGGCCACAAGGCCGCCCATCAAGAAGATCGTCGGTGCCCCCTAGGAGTTTTTCTCATGCAACAACCGCAGCCCCGTCAGCGTCAGGAACTCATCCACCACGTCCAACTCCTCCGCATACGGCACCACCAACCCCGCCAGGCCCCCCGTCGCGATCGCCTGCGCCCGTTCGCCGAGCTCGTCATAGAGTCGGCGCAGGATCGCGTCGATCGCGCCCGCGTAGCCAAACACCACGCCCGAGCGGATCGCGTCGATCGTGTTCTTGCCGATCACGCTCTTGGGCGGCGCCAGGTCGATCTTCGGCAGGCGCGCGCCCCGTTCTGAGAGCGCCTCCACCGAGATCTCGATGCCCGTCATCAGCGCGCCGCCCATGTAGTCGCCGCTGTTAGAGACGACGTTGAAGGTCGTGGCCGTGCCAAAGTCCACGCACACGGCCGAGCCCTCGAAGCGGTCGCGGATCGCGACCGCATTCACCAACCGGTCCGCGCCGATCTCGCGCGGGTTGTCGTAGCGGATCGCCATCCCCGTTTTGGTGCCCGGTCCCACGACCATCATCTCGTGGCGTAGATAGCGGCTCGCCATCGCGGTCCACTCGGGCTCCAGCTGTGGCACCGTCGAGGAGACGATCGAGGCCTCTAGGTCGCCGAAGCCATAGCCGCGCAGCTCCATCAGGTTGCGCAGTGCAGCCCCCAGCTGGTCCGCCGTGGACTGGCGCACCGTCGCGAAACGCCAGTGCTCGACAAGTTCCTCTCCCCGGAAGGTGCCGAAATGCGTCTGTGTGTTCCCCACGTTGACGACGAGCAGCATCGGCGACCATTATGCTCGGCTAGCGATGTCCAGCGCCTCGCCCACTCTCTACGTGCTCCCCGGCTCGCACCCGTGCGCCGCGGTCGAAGTCGCGCTGCGCAGCAAGTCGATCGACTTCCGTCGCGTTCAACCTGCTGCCGCTCAGCCAGCTCGCGGTCGGACCCCTGCGCTACGGCGGCAACACCGTGCCAGGTATGCGCTGGAACGGCGAGCGCCTCGTCGGCTCGCGCGCGATCATGCGCCGGCTCGACGAGCTCGCGCCCGAGCCCCCGCTGCTCCCGCCCGTCGGCAGCCCCTCCTACGCGCAGGTGCTCGAGGCCGAGCGCTGGGGCGACGAGGTGCTGCAGAGCGTCCCGCGACGCGTGCTCGATTTCGCCTTCCTGAGCCGTCCCGAGGCGATGCTGAGCTATGTCGGCGACGCCAAGCTGCCGCTGCCCGTGGGCCTGATGCGCCCCGCGCTACCGCTCACCGCGCGGCTGATGGCGATCTGGAACAAGGCCCGCGAGGCCGACGTGCGCGCCGACCTCGCCGCGCTCCCCGCGCAGCTGGACCGGATCGACGGCTGGATCGCCGAAGGTCTACTGGGGGGCGAGCAGCCCAACGCCGCCGACCTGCAAATCGGCAGCACGATCCGACTGCTGCTGACGATCGCTGATCTGCGCCCGCTACTCGAGGGCAGGCCCTCAGCCGCCCTAACTCGCTACTTCCCGCCGATGGTCGGCGAAGTGCCCGCGGGCACGCTGCCCGCCGAGTGGCTGCCCAGCCCGGCCGCCGCCTGATCCCGGCCGGTCGCTAGCGCCCCGGCACCCGCAGCGTCACGCCGCGCATGAGCGTGCTCACCGCGCCGTCCGGCGCCGTCATCACCAGCTTCACCGTCAGCGCCAGATGCCCGCGGCGAGCCAGGGCCTGCCGGGCGCGCCTATTCAGCGATAGCGAGAGGCGCGCCGTGCCCGCACTCAGCGCCTCACGCCTCGCCGAGCCCACGCGCACCTGCTTGGCGGGTCCCGTCCCGCCGAGCGCTCTCGCGCTCGTGAACAGGTCCACCTGAAGCCGTCCGCCCGCGCCCGCGGCCGCGATCTCGACCGACCCGCGAACCGAGCTGCCACGCTGGTTTGCCGCCAACTTCAGGGCCCGGGTCGCGCCGCCCCCAAACGGAGAGCCCACCGCGGCGGGCGTAGGCGTGCTCGCACCAGGCTGGCTCGTACCCGTCGCTGTGCCTTCGCCGGGCGCGCCCGGCAACGGCGTCGAGATCGGCGGGCTCGCCGGGGGCGCGCCCACGGTGATCGTGCCGCTCATCGCCGCGCCGTGGACCGTGCAGTAGAAGACATAGGTACCCGCCTGCGTGAACGTGCAGCTTCCGGTCCATTCCGTGCCCGACGCCGCTTCACTCGTCCCCACCGGCACGCCCGCGCCACAGACCGGCGTCGCCGGCGAGCTGAACCACCGCACCCCGTGGGGGACCGCGGTGGGATTGCTGAACGTGACGCTTGCGCCTTCGGCGACCGTCAGACGCGGCGGAGACCAGGAGTGCAGCTGTTCGGCGTAGACCCCCGTGCTGTTGACCGCCGTGACCCCGGGGCCCGTTTCCGAGCCGGCTACCGCCGGCAAGATCACAGCCGAGGTCGCCAAGGCCGTCAGGATCGCCACGAGCAAGCCCTTGCGCATGTGATCTCTGACGCCGCGAGCCCGCAATCCTTCCCGACCCTTCGCAAAAGCACACGTCGGCGGCCCGCGGCGCTACAGTCGCCTTGGGTTACCGCCCCAACGCACCCGGCCCGCCTCGCCAAATGCGCATCCTCGACCCACAGTCCCTCAGCCAGCACGTCGATCGTCTCTACCGCGCCGCCTGGAGCCTGTGCGGATCACGCGAGGACGCCGAGGACCTTGTGCAGGAGACCTTCGCGCGCGTGCTCTCACGCCCGCGCATGCTGCACGGCGACGACGAGCTGTACTACCTGATGCGCGTCCTGCGCAACACCTTCTTGACCAGCCGGCGCACCGCCGGGCGACGGCCCGTCACCGTGGCGACGCTCGAGGACGTGGTCACCGCCGATCCCAAGCCGCTCGGCCGACCCGAGCAGGCCCTGGAGATCCAGGAGCTGTACGCGACGATCGCCGAACTGCCCGAGGACTTCCGCATGGCGCTCGTCGCCATCGACGTGCTGGGCCTCTCCTATCGGGAAGCCGCCCGCGCGCTACGCGTGCGCGAGGCGACCATTACCACCCGCCTGTTCCGGGCGCGCAAGCAAGTCGCGCAGCGCCTCACCGAGGAGCCCACGCCGAGCCAGGCAAGGGGAGAGTCACCCCATGGCGGGGACGAGCCTGCGCGGTCGGAGAAAAGCGCGGCACAAACGTCCGGCCAGTCGCGACGGGAACAAATACGCACGGGCGGAGTCCTCCCAAGCAGGGACGTCCCATGACCGATTCGCACACCTCAGCCCCCCGCCCCGCCGACGAACTGGAGTTGGTCGAGCTCATTCACTCGATCGACACGCCCGCGCCCGAATCGCTTCACCGCAAGGTCGATGCCATGATCGCGACGCGCTCGGCACGCCGTGGCGGGCGCCGCCGCGCCAAGGGCGCCGACACCGGTCCGTTCGGACTCAGGCCACGGCTGGCTGCCGTGGGCGCGATCGCAGCCGCGGTGATCGCGCTGGCGGTGGCATTCGGACTCGGCGGCAACTCCTCCAAGCTCAGCGTCAGCGACGCCGCCGCGGTGACGCTCCGTCAGGCCACGCATGGACCACCGTCCGAGAACCAGGGCAATCGCGCCGAGCTAACCGCCGCGGTCGAGGGCGTGCCCTTCCCCTACTGGGGCGGGCACTTCGGCTGGCGCTCGACCGGCTCGCGCAGCGACCAGATCGACGGGCGCCAGGTCACCACCGTCTTCTATGAGAACCCGCGCGGCAAGCGCATCGGCTACGCGATCGTCGCCGGCGATGCCCCGACTCAAACCGGTAGCGGCGTGATCTCACACCACGACGGCACGCCCTACCGGCTGCAGATGATCGACGGCGTCTCCGTCGTCACCTGGCTGCGCGGCGGACATTTGTGCGTCGTCTCCGGCCACGGCGTCAGCGGCGCCACGCTGCTGCGCCTGGCCAGCTGGGACGACCACGACACCGTCGCCTCCTAGAGGGAAGGTCTGGCGCCACGCGGCGTCTAGTTGGCATGCACAGAAAAATGCCTCGCGTCTTCACAGCACTCGCCGCGATCGTCACGCTGGCGGCGCTCGCCGCGATCCCCGCTGGGGCCTTCGGCGGCGCCCACCTCGCCGCTACGCACACCGTCTCGCTGAGCGGCTTCAGCTTTCACCCCAGCACGCTCACGATCAAACGTGGCGACAGCGTCAGATGGTCGTGGAACATCCCTAAGAGCGAACACAACGTCACCTTTCACAGCGTGCATTCCCGCACCGGCTCAAGCGGCTCGCTCACGGTCAGGTTCCCCAACGCCGGGACCTTCTCCTATGTCTGCACCGTGCACGTCGCCAAGGGCATGAAGGGCAAGGTCGTCGTCCGCTAGGGCAGTCGCAGCGGCGGCCCTGCCCAGCGCACACCTTCCTGGAGCCCCAGCGCCGCGAGCGCCTCCGACAGGCGCCGGCCGTCAGGCACGGCCAACTCGAAGTCCAGCTCCAGCGCAGGAATCAGCACAAAGCGACGGTTCAGCAGCTGCTCGTGCGGCAGGGTCAGGCGCGCCTCTTGCAGCTCCAGCTCACCCAGCAGCAGCACGTTGACGTCGATCGCGCGCGGCCCGTGGCGCACGCCTTCCGCGGCGCGGCCCAGCTCGTGCTCGACACGCTTCACCGCGTCGAGCAGCTCCAATGGGTCGAGTGCCGTCTGCACGCGCAGGCAAGCGTTCAGAAAGCTCGGCTGGTCCAGCACCTCGCCCACGGGGTCCGTGTCATAGGTCGAGGAGCTCGCGAGCGGTCTCACGCCCACGCCCGGCAGCCGATCCACCGCCGCCTGTAGCTCCGCGCGACGATCGCCGACGTTCGAGCCAAGGCCAAGCAGTCCGATCCGCATGGGCACAGCTGGCAAGCTCCTCGCGCCCGCGCTCAGGCGCGCGTGGTCTGCAGCCCGGCGGCCTGCGCGCGCTCGCCCATCGCCTGGGCGAAGGGCACCAGCGCCGACAGTGGGCGCAACATCACGGTGAAGTCCGCAATCAGCTGGTGCTCGTCGAAGCGCAGCAGGTCGATCCCCTCGATCTCGCGGTCCGTGCCCGCGACCCCCGCGCGAAAGATCAGCGCATGCACGCCGTCCATCGCCAGCTCGTCCGTGAAACGGAAGTTCTGGAACACCTGAATCACCTCGCTCAGCAGCCGCTGCACCGTCTCACGGCCGATAAACGGATGGAACGTCACAGGACTATGGAACACGATCTCCGGCGCCAGTAGCTCGCCCACGGCCTCGAGGTCGCGCCGCTCGACCGCGGCGCGATAGCGCTCGGCGGTTGTCTGCGAGCTGTCGGACAGGACGCTCATCTCCGACAGCCTACGCCTCGCCCTCGCGCCACACCTCGACCGACACCTCGTCCACGCTCAGCGGGATCGGCGGCTCGGGCTTGGTGGCCTTTACCCATACGCCTTCGAGCGAGTAATCCTCCAGCAGGCGATTCGCGATCGTGCTGCACAGCCGCTCGAGCGTTTTGTGCGAACGCTGCTGAGCGATCAACGCCACCAGCTGGCACACCTCCGCGTAGTCGACCGTGTCCTCGATCGCGTCGGTCACCGTCGCATCGGTCTCGCCCACGTCGAGGCGCAAGTCGAGCACTAGCCGCTGGCCCACCTCGCGCTCGGCCTCGCTGACGCCGTGATGGGTGTAGAGCGAGAGCCCCGAGATCTCGACCGTGACGGCCTCCGCCGCCTCTTCGAGCTCCTCCTCGCCGTCGCGCGCGTCGTCGTCTAGGTCGTCCCCGTCGTCCCCTGGGCGCTCGCTGTCCATCGCTCGCCCAACGTAGCAGCCGCCACCGCGAGCGCTTCGCGGGCCGGTGCCACGTCGTGTACGCGGAACACGCTCGCGCCGCGCTCCAGCGCGAGCACGTTCGTCGCCAGCGTCCCCGCCAGGCGATCTGACTCCGGCGGCGCCTGCGCGATACGCGCCAGAAAGCTCTTACGCGAGGTGCCGACCACGATCGGGCGGCCCAGCGCGACCAGCTCGTCCAGGCGCACCAGCAGCTGCAGGTTGTGCCGCGCCGTCTTGCCAAAGCCGATGCCCGGATCCAGCAGCACCCGCCGCTCCTCCACGCCCTCGCCCACCACGAACTCCAGCCGCTGCTCCAGGAACGCCTTGACCTCGTTGACCACGTCCTCGTAGTGGGGGTCGCGGTGCATCGTGCGCGGCTCCCCTTGCATGTGCACTAGACAGCAGTCAGCCCCGCTCTCGGCGACGATCGCCGCCATCTCGGGGTCCGCGCGCAGGGCGCTCACGTCGTTGACGAGCCCCGCGCCCGCCGCGAGCGCCGCGCGCGCCACCGACCCCTTGCTCGTGTCGATCGAAATCTGTGCCCGCCCTGCGCCCACGCCCGCAATCCCCTCGATCACCGGAAGCACGCGCCGGAGCTCCTCCTGCAACGCCACCGGCTCCGAGCCCGGGCGCGTCGATTCGCCACCCACATCGAGGATCGCCGCGCCCTGACCGATCAGCGCCAGCGCATGGTCGATCGCCTTGCCCGGGTCGAGGAAGCGCCCGCCGTCAGAGAACGAATCCGGCGTCGCGTTCACGATCCCCATCAAACGAAACGACGGGGTCATGCGCGAGCCGCCGAGCGAATTCTCAGGTGAGCTCGGGACCCTTGGGCTCGCCGCCGCGGAGCTCCGCGGTGCCGCCGGCGAGTCCCGGGCGCGGGATCGTGCGCGGCGTTTCGCGCTCAGGCGTGCCGCGATCGGCGGGCAGCGGCGGGGCCGGCAGCTCGGGCTTGGACTCCTCCTCGATGCCGAACACCTCCTCCTCGCTCTTGCCGGCCAAGAGGGCGATGAACTCCTCCTTCTCGATCGTCTCGCGTTTGACCAAGACTTCGGAGATCTTCGTCAGGTCCTGCTGGTGTTCGGTGAGGATGTCGCGCGCACGCTGGTGCGCCGCCTCGATGATCGCGCGCACCTCGTCGTCGATCTCGCGGGCAATCTCATCCGAGTAGTCCGGCTCGGTCGAGAACTCGCGGCCCAGGAATGGCTGGCCGTGGTCGTGGCCGAACACCCGCGGTCCCAGCTTGTCGCTCATGCCAAAGCGCATCACCATCTGCTTCGCCGTCGCGGTGACCTTTTCCAGGTCGTTGGAGGCGCCGGTGGTTATCTCGCCAAAGATCAGTTCCTCCGCCGCGCGTCCACCCAGCGTCATCGCCATCGTGTCTTTCAGCTCCGCCCGCGTGGTCAGGAACCGATCCTCCTGCGGCATCGAGATCGTGTAGCCGAGCGCTTGCCCGCGAGAGATCACCGAGATCTTGTGCACCGGGTCTGAGTGCTCCAGGAAGTGGGCGACCAGGGCATGGCCCATCTCGTGGTAAGCCGTGATCAGCCGCTCCTTCTCGCTCATCACGCGCGTCTTCTTCTCGGGGCCGGCGATCACGCGCATGATCCCCTCCTCGAGCTCGTCCTGGCCAATCTCGCGCTTGCCCGTGCGCGCCGACAGCAGCGCCGCCTCGTTGATTAGGTTCGACAGGTCCGCGCCCGTAAAGCCCGGCGTCTGGCCCGCCAAGGCGTCGATGTCGATCACCTTCGCCAGCGGCTTGCCGCGCGTGTGCACCTCGAGGATCTTCGCGCGCCCCTTGCGGTCAGGGCGATCGACCGCAATCTGACGGTCGAAGCGGCCCGGGCGCAGCAGCGCCGGGTCGAGGATGTCCGGCCGGTTGGTGGCCGCGATCATGATGATGTTGTCCTTCGCCTCGAAACCGTCCATCTCGACCAGCAGCTGGTTCAGCGTCTGCTCGCGCTCGTCGTGGCCCCCTCCGAGGCCCGCGCCACGGTGGCGGCCCACCGCGTCGATCTCATCCATGAAGATGATGCACGGGCTGTTCTGCTTGGCCTGCTCGAATAGGTCACGCACGCGCGAGGCGCCAACGCCCACAAACATCTCCACGAAGTCCGAGCCCGAGATCGAGAAGAACGGCACGCCCGCCTCGCCGGCCACGGCGCGCGCTAGCAGCGTCTTGCCGGTCCCTGGCGGTCCGTAGAGCAGAACCCCCGTAGGTATTCGAGCGCCCAGCGCCTGGAACTTCTTTGGGTTCTCGAGGAATTCCTTGATCTCGTGCAGCTCCTCGACCGCCTCATCGACCCCCGCGACGTCACGGAACGTGATCTTGGGCGAGTCCGCCGAGAGCCGCTTAGCGCGCGACTTGCCGAACGACATGACTTTCGAGCCGCCGCCTTGGACCTGGTTCATCAGGAAGATCCAGAACCCGAAGAAAAGGACGAAGGGGATGATGTACGTGAGCAGGCTCAGCAGCGCGCTGCTCTTTTCCGATTCGACGTTGTAGGCCACGCCCGCAGTGCGCAGTTCCTTAAAGAGTTCCGGCGCCTCCTGGTCGACGTAGCCGACTTCGTAGGTTTCTTTGTTCTTCAGCTTGACTTCGAGCGACTTGCCCTTGTTCTTGAACTTGACTTCGCGGACTTCGCCCTGAGGAAGCTCTTTGGAAACCAACGTCTGGTAGCTGTGCGAGCGGTGCACGCTCGAGCCTGGATTGACCAGTTTGACGGCCAGGAACGCCAGCACCACGACGATGAGGATCGGGAACGCAGCGCTCTTGAAAAAACGGCTCATGGGGAGATTCCGTGTGCTCCGGCGGCGTCAGAAGTCGTGTGCGCCAGGCCCCCTAGCCTACCATGAGCCTGTGTTGCCACCCGACGGTTGAACGCGGGCGTGCCTCTGTGTCAGATCGCGGTACCTAACGCTCCAGGACCGCGACGAACGGCAAATTGCGATGGCGCTCGTCGTAGTCGAGCCCGTAGCCAACCACGAAGCGGTTGGGTATCTCGAAGCCGACGTAGCGGGTCGGCAGATCGACCTTGCGCCGCTCGGGCTTGGTCAAGAGCGCGCACACCTCGAGCGTCCTCGGGTTACGTGAGCCGAGGTTTCGCATCAGGTACTGGAGCGTCAGGCCAGAGTCGACGATGTCCTCCACGATCAGCACGTCGCGCCCTTCAATCGCGGCGTCCAGGTCCTTGAGAATCCGCACGACGCCCGAAGAGTCGGTCGCCGAGCCGTAGGAGGCAACCGCCATGAAGTCGACCTCGACCGGCACCTCGATGAACCGCATTAGGTCGCTCAGGAAGAACACGGCGCCCTTCAGCACGCCGATCAACAGCAGCGAGCGACCCGCGTAATCGCGCGAGATCTGCTCGCCCAGCTCGGCCACGCGGCGCTGGACCTCATCGGCGCTGACCAGCACCTCGCCGATCGCCGACTCCTCTGGAGCACTCACGGGACTCGCCACCGAGAGGAGTCTAGTCCCCGTCCGGCGGCGCCTTGGACGCGCGCGCCGGCAGCCGGCGCATGCTCAGCCGCCCCGCCTCGATCATGGCCCCCGCCTGGCCACCGACGTGCAGCTCCGCGCGCCCACCGCGCTCGCCGAGCGCGAGCAGCTCCTGCACGCGCTCGCCAGCCTGGGGCACGTAGCCGCCGGTGGCTTCCTCGGCGAGGCGCACGACCACCATCCGCGCGAGCGCCGTCGGCAGCTCGGCCAGGCGCGCGAGCGTAATCTCGCGCCCGCCTGCGCCCGGCGGTCGCTGCTGCGGTTCCAGCTCCTGCTCAACCATTGCATCCAGCAACTCGGTCTCCTCGCGCAGCAACTGGGCGGTCCGAATCACGTTGGCCTCCGCCGCGGGATGAACTTCGCGTAGCGCCGGCACTACGCGCGCCCGCACGCGCGTGCGGGCGTAACGCGCGTCCTCGTTACTCTCGTCATCGCGCCAGGGCAGCCCGCGCTCGCGACAATAGGCCGCCGTCTGCTCGCGAGTAGTCGCCAGCAGCGGGCGCACCAAGCGTCCCTCACGGGCTCCCATCCCCAGCAGTGCGCGCCGCCCCGGCGAGGCTGCCAGTCGGTAAAGAATCGTCTCCACCTGATCGCTCGCCGTGTGGCCCGTGGCGATCAGTGCCTCCCCGCCGAGCTCTCGCGCCGAGCGCTCCGCGGCCGCGTAGCGCAGCTCGCGCGCCCAGGCCTGCAGGTTCCCCGAAGCCGCGGCGGTCTCAGGCTTTACGCGCACTAGTGACAACTCCACGCCGAGCCGCTCGCATAGCTCCAGGCAATGGTGCTCATCCTCGCCGGCCGCCGCGCGCAGCCCGTAGTTAACGTGCAACGCCTGCACTGCGCCCGCGCCACAGAAGGCGACCGCCAGATCCAGCAGGCAGACCGAGTCTCGACCGCCCGAGAGCATCGCCACCAGCGGGCGCCCGCTCTCCAGCAACCCGCCAACGCGCACCGCCGCGCGGACCTGCTCGACCACGCCGGCGCGCCCCTCGCCCACCGGCCGTGTCCCTACTCGCCCCGAGCGGAGGCGATAAACAGCTCGGTCGGCTCGGAGAAGCCCTTCAGGCCGACCTCGCCGATCCGTTCGAAGCGAACGCTGTCCGCCCCGGCGGCCACTTCAACCACGGGCCGTGTGACCAGCACCTCCCCGCCGCCCGCGCGCGCCACCACGCGCGCGGCCTGGTTGATCTCGCGCCCGTAGTAGTCACCGTCGCGATAGAGCGCGTCGCCGTAGTGCATACCAATCCGCGGCGCCGGGTCGCCCGCAGCGATCGTCTCACGCAGCCCAACCGCCCAGCGCACCAGGCCGCCGGCATCTGGGCCTACGACCATCACCTCGTCGCCCAGCGTCTTGATCACGCGCGAGTCCGCCGGCAGCGTGCGCTCGACCGCTTCCACGAATCGCTCCACCGCCGCCAGCGCCTCCTCGTCCCCGCGCTCCACCGTCAGCCGCGCGTACCCCGCCAGATCCGCAAACAGGATCGCCACCCGCACGCGTCCCTGCTCGGAGGAGCTCTCGGCCAGGTCGGCCTCCATGTGGCCGATCACGTCCTGCTCGACGAAGTGGCCCAGAAGACGGTTGTGCACGTAGCGCAGCAACGGCACGATGAATGGGATCAGCTCGCGCGCGAGCCCCTCCATCTCCTCGGCGATCTCCACATTGGGCTTGCCCTCGCGCATCAGCGGCTCATGCACGTACAGATGAATCAGGCGTACCTCCGCTTCGGCGATCTGCGCGATCGACTGGCCATACACGCGCGCGAGCTGCATAAACGCCACCGAGGGCAGCCCCGCCTCCAGCACCGCGGCGACGTACTTCATGATTTCCAGGTCCTCCTCGGAGAGCAGCTCCGAGGAAGGGGCACCGAGCCCCATGGCGCTCAGGATGCGCTCGATCAAGCCTTCTTCCAGGCCCGCCTCGCGTGCGGCCTCGCGCAGCGTGTAGCGACCCTCGGCACCGGACAGCAGGTTCTCCAAGGGACCCACCGCCAATTGCCCGTTGTCGCTCGCGCGCTTGATCTGCTCCAGCGTGTGGCCGCGCGCCCGCAGGCGCGCCACGACGCGCACATAGGCGACCGCCGAGGAGGTCCAGCGACCTTCATAGCCCGGCACCAGACCCTTGCGGATCCAACGCGTCACCGTCGCAGGCGAGACACCCGCGTGCGCGGCAACCTGAGCGAGCGTCGGCTCGGCCGGCCCGCTCGCGGGATCTTCTGCGGGATCAGCCACGCGGGCGCGGCGCGAAGGGCTTTCCCATGGCGCGAAGTCTAAAGTCGCCGCCGGTGATCCACTTGCACCCCACCGCTCCCTTGGCCGAGCGCGTGCTGCTGACCGGCGATCCCGGACGCGCGCTCATGCTGGCACAGTCGCTGCTGGCGCAGCCGCTGATGTTCAACCACAACCGCGGCCTGTGGGGCTATACGGGCGAGGCGCACGACGGAGCGCCGTTGACGATCCAGGCGACCGGCATGGGCGGCCCCTCGGCCGCGATCGTGCTGTCCGAGCTGATCGCGCTCGGCGCGCGACGAGCGATTCGCGTCGGCACCTGCGGCGCGCTGGACGCCGCGCTCGCGCTGGGGGAACTGGTGATCGCACGTGAGGCCATCTGCGTCGACGGCACCTCGCGCGCGCTCAGTCAGGGTCGCCAGCGCGTGAGCGCCGATGCCTCGCTGACCGACGCGCTCGCCCGCGGCGAGCCCGCGGCCAGCGTCGGCACGATCGTCAGCGTGGACTTGTTCTACGAGCGCGAGGGCACTCCGCGAGCCGGCGCCCACCCGGATGCGCTGGCGGTGGAGATGGAGGCAGCCACGCTGTTCGCGCTCGGCGCCGCCGAGCAGCTGCCGGTCGCGTGCCTATTGGCCGTGACCGACACCTTCGATGCGCAGGGCGCGCGGACCCGCATCGAGATCGAGCAGCTACAGCCCATCGCCGAGCGGATGGGCGCAGTCGCGCTCACCGCGCTCGGCTAGCGGCCTTCTGCCGCTCAGTTTTTGCGTGCTCGCGTTTTCGCGGCTTTGCTCGCGGCTTTGCTTTTACCCGCGGCCGCTTTGGCTTTGCTCGCCGCTTTGCCGACGGCTTTCACGCGACCTTTTGCCGTGACTTTCGCTTTCCCGGCTTTGCTCGCGGCTTTGCTTTTGCTCGCCGCGGTTTTCGCTTTGCTCGCCGCTTTGCCGGCGGCTTTCGCTTTCGCTTTGCCAGCCGCTTTCGCTTTGCCGGCCGCTTTGCTCGCGGCTTTCACTCCGGCTTTTGCTTTGCCCGCGACTTTCGGCGGTCCGCCCGAACCCGCTTTCGCGCGGCCCGCAGCTTTGGCTTTGCCGGCGGCTTTGGCTTTTGCTTTCGCGGGTGCTTTGGCTTTGCTTGCAGCTTTCGCTTTGCCGGCCGCTTTCGCTTTCGCGGGTTTTGCTTTGGCGCGCGTCGGTTTGCTGCGCGTCGGTTTCGCCGCCGCCGCCGCCCGCACCGGGCGCGTCGGGGCCGCGGGCTTGAGCTTGCTGGTCAGCTTGCCCAGCTGCTGCTCGATCGCCGACAGTCGTGACTCCATCGCGCTCGGCGAGAGTGCACGATCGAGGCGCTGCACGCCGTCCTCGATGCCCTCCAATCGATGCGAAACCGCCCGCAGCCGCCGCGTCAGCCGTTCGATGTCAGCAGCCGACGGGATGTTCAGCGCTCCCATTGCGACCTCCTGTGCTTGAGAAGCCTTCTCGCGGGCGTCGAACGCCCTGCCGATCGCTCCAGTTATCAGAGGGTTTTCCAGTAGATCGGAGAGCGCCTTCCCCAGGCGGTCCTCCGTGTTCACGCTCAACCGCTCGCGCAGAGTTTTGGCGACATTGCTCGCATCTGACATCGTGCGCTCCTGGTGTCGTGATCGAACGGGCACGTTGCCCGCGGCGGCTACCCGGTCACCGCCAACGCGGAAGGATACGGTGCAGCGATGTCCGACCGTTGGTTCCTGTTCACACAGTTCGAGTTTCCCTATGAGTTGGGACCACCCGACGGTCGTTACCTGATGCGCGCAGGCCCGCAGGCCGAGCCCGAGCGCGTGATCGTGCTCGGCACGCTCGGCGCACGCCGCCGTCCGCCGGCGCGCGGTCAAGTGTGGAGCGCAGCCACGCGCTCGGGCTCGCGACGACGCCCGGTCGAGCCCGAGCCCGAGCCGACCCCGGTGGCGATCTCGCGGGCGACGATCGTCAACCCGGTCTCGCTCTCGGCCGAGCGCCAAGCCAAGGCGTGGCTCGCGGAGCTCGACGGCGAGCGCGAGGTGAGCACGGCGATCGCGGCGCTCAACCGCGTGCTGCATTCCCACCGCCTCGCCGCGGCCGACCCGCACACCCACGAGCTCGCTCCCGAGCAAGCGCTGACGATCAGGGCGGGCTGGGGCCAGGGCGAGCAGGTCGCCGACGGGCTGTGGGAGCACGCGGTCGAGCTGCCCTGGCGTGGCCCCAAGGGCGTGCGCCGCAAACGGATCGGCGACCGCGCAGCCGCGCTGCGCCCGCAGGAGCGTCTAGCGGTGCTGCTCGGCGGACGCGGCGCCGCGCTGCTGTGCGAGGAGTTCGCGCTGCGGGCGCGCGCTGACCTGGATCACGATCGTCCAGCGCACGCCGCGGTCGAGCTGCACGCCGCTTACGCCGCGGCGCTGCGCGAGCTGCCCGCGGAGACCCGCGAGGATCTCACGATCCGTATCGCCGAACTGCAGAAGCTGCGCGAGGGCGTCGAGCAGCAGGAGCGCGCCGCGCTCGCGGGCGAGACGCTCGATGAGGAGGTCGTGCGCCACGGCCTACAGCGCCTGGAATCGGCGCTGCGGGCGCGCACGGCGACGGGGTTTAGGCTGAAGTGAGCATGGACCCAACGACCAGCGCGATCGGCACCTGGAGCGGCGGACGCTTTATGCACTTCGGCGAGCCGCTCGATCAGGAGCGGCTGCTCGCACTTCTGCGTCCTGGCCGAGGCATCGACACGGTGATGAGCGCCGACGCCTACGGCGCCGGCGAGGCCGACAGCCTGCTGGGGCGCGCGCTGAGCGGCTGCCCGCGCGAGGGCTACTGCCTGATCGGCGCAATCGGCCACGACTTCTACGAGGGCGAGCGCGAAGGCGCGAAGGGTTTCCCGCGCTTCACCGATTCCCGCCTGCGCAGCGAGCGCGACTACGCCGACTACATCCGCATGGCCACCGAGCGCAGCCTGCAGCGCCTGGGCGTCAACCGCTTCGACCTGCTGCTGCTGCACAACCCCGACCACACCGGCTACTCGAGCCCCGCGGTGTGGGAGGGCCTGCAGGCCGTGCGCGAGGACGGTCTGACGCGACTGCTCGGCGTCGCACCCGGCCCCGCGAACGGCTTCACGCTCGATTTGATCGACTGCTTCGAGCGCTTCTCGGCGCTGATCGACTGGGCGATGATTATCCTCAATCCGCTCGAGCCCTGGCCCGGCGAGCTCGGGCTCGACGCGGCCGCCGCGCACGACGTGCGGCTGATCACGCGCGTCGTCGACTACGGCGGCATGTTCCACGACGACGTGCTGCCCGGCCACGCCTTTGCCGAGTACGACCATCGCAAGTTCCGCCCGCAGGGCTGGGTCGAGCAGGGTCGCGCGAAGCTCGAGGCGATGCGCCCCTACGCCGAGCGCCATGGCTTGACGATGCTGCAGCTGGCCTGTGCCTGGAACCTCGCGCACGAGCCCGTGCACTGCGTCGCGCCGACGCTGATCCAGGAGAGCGGGCCCGAGGCGCGCACGATCGAGGACAAGCGCGCGGAGCTGGCCGCCGTGCGCGAGCCCTCGCCGCTAAGCGCCGAGGAGGTGCGCGCGATCGCGGCGATCGGCGAGAACCGGGGCTGCATGACATTGAAGGGGTCGAGCCCCGAATACGAGGGCGCCCCCGTCGCGGACCGCTGGGCGCTCGATGCCGAGCTGTCGGCCCTCGCGGCGCGCTGGAAGATCGCCCCCGATCGCGATCTCGTCAAGCAGGAGCACGCGACGGCCGGGAGTTGACCCCCCGCCGCCAACCGACCGAGTGCAGCACCGAGGAGGAGACCCAATGAGCATCGACGTGAGTGGCATCAAGCAGGGCCAGCGCATGATGTGGACCGCCGGCGACTATCCCGATCTGGCGCGTACGATCCAGGGGGTCGCGGAGCTGGTCGTGGAGCGGGCCGACGCGACCGCAGGCGAGGCGCTGCTCGACGTGGCGACGGGCAGCGGCAACGTCGCGATCCCGGCCGCGCTCGCGGGCGCGAAGGTGACCGGGCTGGACCTGACGCCGAAGCTGCTCGAGGTCGCGCGGGGGCGCGCCGCCTCGGCGGGCCTGGACATCACGTTCGTCGAGGGCGACGCCGAGGAGCTGCCGTTCAAGGACGACGGCTTCGAGCGCGTGACCTCGTGCTTCGGCGTGATGTTCGCGCCTCGCCACGACGTCGCCGCCCGCGAGCTCGTGCGGGTGGCGAAGTCAGGGGCGCGGATCGTGATCGCGGCCTGGACGCCCGAGGGGCTGAACGGGCGCATGTTCCAGACCGTCGGCTCCTACATGCCGCCCCCGCCGCCAGAGCTGAAGCCGCCGGTGATGTGGGGCAACGAAGACCACGTGCGCGAGCTGTTTGCCGACAGCGGCGCAGAGCTCGCGTTCGAGCGCCATATGGTCACCTTCGAGCACGAGTCGCCCGAAGCCTGGTTCGACTACAACGAGCGGGTGCTGGGGCCGACGATCATGGCGAAGGCCGCGCTGGAGCCACAGGGCAAGTGGGACGCGCTCCGGGCTGAGCTGATCGGGCTCTACACCGACGCGAACGAAGCCGAGGACGGCAGCATGCGCGTGCAGGCCGAGTACCTGCTGAGCGTCGCCCAGCTGCCCGCCTGAAGCCGTCGGTCCGAGACCGGAGTCGCTAGTCGCCGAGCGCGGCGAGCAGCGCCTGCAACTCCTGCACGACGTCGCCGTATAGGCGCACCTCGGCGATCTCATCCAGCGGCGTCGGCCCCTGCGTGAGGATCGCGACCGCGCCACCGGCCTCGCGCGTCAACAGCGGCAGCCCGGCGACGGGGTGGACTTCGAGCGAGGAGCCCACGCACAGCAGCACATCCGCGCCCTCGCACAGCTCCCGCGCCCGCGCGAGCGTGCCAGCATCGAGCAGCTCGCCGAACAGCACGACGTCGGGCTTCAGCGGCCCGAGACAGTCGGTGCAGCGCGGCACGCCGTCCTGCGCGGCCGCCCGCCGCGCCTGCACCTCCGTAAGTCCGACGCGACCGCCGCAGCGCGGGCAGGAGCAGCTCGCGATCGAGCCGTGCACCTCGACCGGCTCGTGCGCACCGGCCTTGCGGTGCAGCATGTCGACGTTTTGCGTGACCACACCGTCGAGCTGGCCATGCTCTTCGAGCTCGACCAGCGCGCGGTGCGCGCCGTTGGGCTGCTTCTCGCCCAGCGTCGCGAAGCGCTCGCCATAGAAGCCCCAGAAGCGCACGGGGTCGCCGCGGAAGGCGTCGATGTGTGCAACCTCCATCGGGTCCACCCGCTCCCATAGGCCCGTGCGCGGCGTGCGGAAGTCGGGGATGCCCGACGGGACCGAGATCCCGGCTCCGGTCAACGCCACGACCGAGCCGGCGCTCCGCACCAGCTCGGCCAGGCGCTCCAGCTCGACGCGCGCGGGCGCCTGCTGCGTGCCCGTGCCCGCGCTCATTTGCCCTCGAAATGCGGCGCGCGTTTGCCGAGGAAGGCGCTGATGCCCTCCTTGGCGTCGGCGCTCGCGAACACCTCGGCGAAGGCGCGCTTCTCGTCCTCGATGCCCTGATCGAGCTCGCCCGCGGCAGAGATGCGCTTGATCTGCTCGAGCGCGAGCGGGGCCTGCTGCGCGAGCTTCTGGGCCCAGGCCAGCGCGGTGTCGAGCAGTTCGTGGTCCTCGACCACGCGGTTGACGAGGCCGAACTCGAAGGCTTCCTCGGCGCCCATCGGGTCGCCGACGAGGTTCATCTCCAGCGCCTTGTTCTGACCCACCAGGCGCGGCAGCCGCTGCGTGCCGCCGAAGCCGGGGATGATCCCGAGCTTGATCTCGGGCTGACCGAACAGCGCGGAGCGCGCGGCGATCCGTACGTCGCAGGCCATCGAGAGCTCGCAGCCGCCGCCGAAGGCGAGACCGTTGACGGCGGCGATCGTCGCGATCTGCCCCTCGCCCAGCTCTTTGAACAGCGCGTGCGTCGCGTGGATCAGCTCCTCGCCCGCGGCGGCGTCCATCTTCGTGAAGGCCTTGATGTCGGCGCCCGCGGAGTAGAGCATCGGGTTGGAGGAGGCGATCACGAGCGCACGCACGCCCGCGGCCTTCGCCTGCTCGAAGACCTTGCCCAGGTCGCCCGCGGTCTGCGGCGAGATCGAGTTCATCTGGCCGTTCGCGAGCCACGCGATCGCCACGCCGTCCTCGCGCGTCTCGAGCTTGACCACCTCGGCGGGCTGCTCTGCGTCGGGCTGGGGGTAGGCGTAGAAGCCCTGGCCCGTCTTCTGGCCGAGCCTGCCCTGCGCGACGAGACGGCGCAGGATCGTGGGCGGCGTGAAGCGCTCGCCGAACTTCTCCTGGGCGTTCTCCATCCGCTCGAGCACCGTGTCGAGGCCGTCGACGTCGGCGCGCATGAACGGCGGCAGCAGGCCGCGGCGGGGATCGAGGCCCGCGCCGGCCATCATCCCGAAGTCGATGTCGCGGTGGGTCGCGACGCCCTCCTCGAGCACGAGGCAGGCCTCGAGGAACGTCTTCAGCGAGAGCAGCTCGACCAGCTCGTCGATGTCTGGGTCTGCATCGCCCTCGAGGTTCGGGTTGCCCTGGGGGTCGTAGAAGCCGTCGCCGCCGGTCTTCGCGCCGAGTTTCCCGTTCGCGACCAGCTTCTGCATGCCCTTGGGGACGAAGAAGCGTTCCTCGCCGTATGACTCAACCAGGTGTTCGGCGACGTGCAGCACGGTGTCCAGGCCGAGCAGGTTGATCAGCGTGTAGGGGCCGAGCGGCAGGATGCCCGCGGCGCCGAGCCCCTCGTCGATCTTCTTGATCGACAGGCCCTTTTCCTCCTGCTCGCGCCAGACCTCGGCGCTTGAGGAGTTGAGGATGCGGTTGACGACGAAGCCCGGCACCTCCGCGCAGGTGATCGGCTGCTTGCGGATCGCCTGGGCGAAGGTGACCGCGGCGCTGACGGTCTCCGCGGAGGTCTCATCACCCTCGACGATCTCGATCAGCGGCATGATCGAGGCGGGGTAGAAGTAGTGGAAGCCCACGACCTTGTCGGGACGCAGCGTCGCTTCGCCGATCTCGGCGATCGAGAGCGAAGAGGTGTTCGAGGCGAGGATCGCGTGACCGGGCGTGGCGGCGTCGAGCTCCGCGAACACGGCCTGCTTGATCTGCATCCGCTCCGGCACGGCCTCGACCACGAAGTTGACGTCGCCGAAGGGCGCATAGGAGGTCGTGCCCTCGATGCGGCCGAGGATCTCCGCGATCTGCTGCTCGGCCTGCTCGGGGGTGATCTTGCCCTTCTCGGCGAGTTTGTTGATCTGGCCCGTGGTGACGTTGCGTGCCTCGTCCAACCCCGCCTGCACGAGCGCGTCGTCGATGTCCTTCAGCACTACTCCGATCCCCGCGGCGGCGATCGTCTGGGCAATCTGGCCGCCCATCGTCCCGGCACCGACGACTGCTGCTCTGAACACGAACATTGCTTTTCGGTCACTCCTTCTGGCTAGGGTTGCCGGAGCCTAGCGTCCGGCGGCTTTTGACCGCACCTCTCGGCGCCCGCCCGGGTTGTGTGAATGAAGGACGAGTCAAGTGGCTGGTTATGAGCGATCGCGATCGCGGGTAGGGAGAAGGCCATGAAACAACTCAAAACTCAGCTCTCAAGACGTCCAGGGGGTGACGGGCCGCATATCCACTCTGCGCGGCGGCGCAGGCTGTTGACCGGCGCGGTGGTAGTTGCCGTGTTGGCGCTGCCGGCCGCCGCGCAAGCGGCCGGTACACCCAAAGTCACGACCGGCGCGGCGCGCGACGTCAGCTACGGCTCGGCGGCGCTCACCGGCACGGTTAATCCCAACGGCAATAACACCTCCTACTACTTCCAGTACGGACCCACGAAGGCCTACGGCGGCCAGACCGCGATCGCGGATGCGGGCTCGGGTACGGGCGGGGTCAACGCCAGGCTGGCGATCGCGGGCCTGCAGCCGATCACCGTCTATCACTATCGGCTCGTGGCGGTCAACGGGGCGGGCGTGAGCACGGGCTCGGACCGCAGCTTCAAAACCGACAGGGTGCCACTGTCGCTGGCGATCCTGTCCTCGCCGAACCCGGTCGCATTCGGCGGCACGGTCACGATCCAGGGGACGCTGTCCGGGACCAGCAACGCCAACCGCGCCGTCGTGCTGCAGGCAAATACGTTTCCGTTCACGACGGGCTTTCAGAGCATCGGGAACACTGAGCTGACCAGCGCAACCGGGAGCTTCAGCTTCACGGTGCCGGCGCTCAACTCGATTACGCAGTTCCGTGTGTTCACGCCGACGAGCACGCCCGTGATCAGCCCGGTGGCCACGGAGAATGTCGCGGTACGCGTCTCCAGCCACGTCGCCCGCACGAAGCGACGCGGCTTCGCGCGGATCTACGGCAGCGTTACGCCCGCGGTAGTCGGCGCGCAGGTCGGGGTGCTGCGGATCGTCGGTGGGCGCGGCGTGCTCGCGGGCGGCACCATCACCAAATCCAAGGACGCCTCCAGCTCGCAGTTCAGCCGCGTGGTGCGCGTCAAAAAAGGCGCCTACCGCGTGCTGATCAAGGTCGCGCCGGGCGCGGTCGTCTCCGCCTACGGCACGCCGCTGCTGATCCACTGAGCACGATGAGCGCCTCCGCGCGACTGCGGGGGCGCTCACCTGCCCATCCATCAATTAATTAATTCGATGATCGTTCGGGCCGGTGCGTCCGACTAGACGGCGACCGTTTCCACGCCGCCGACCGCTGCCGGCTCCTCCACGCGCCGCGGCAAGAGCGTTTCGCGCGCGATTACCAGGCGCTGAATCTGCGAGGTGCCCTCATACAGCTGCATGATCTTTGCGTCGCGGAACAGCTTCTCCACCGGGTACTCCTTGATGAAGCCGTAGCCGCCGTAGACCTGCACGGCTTCGGTCGCCGTCTTCATCGCCGTGTCCGCCGCAAAGCGCTTGGCGTGTGAGGAGATCAGCGTGTTGCGTTCGCCCGCGTCGAGCATCGCCGCCGACTTCCACGTCAACAGACGCGCCGCCTCGATCTCGGTGGCCATGTCCGCGATGATGAACTGGATCGCTTGGTGCATCGCGATCGGCACGCCGAACTGCACGCGTTCGCGCGAGTAGTCCGTCGCGAACTCGAAGGCCGCGCGGGCGATGCCCGTCGCCATCGCCGCCACGCCGGGGCGCGTGCGGTCGAGCGTCATCATCGCCAACTTGAAGCCCGCGTTTTCCTCGCCCAGCAAGTTCTCGGCCGGAACCTCGACGTCGTTGAAGGAGATCGTCGCCGTGTTCGATGCGCGCTGCCCGAGCTTGTCCTCCTTCTTGTCCACTACCACACCCCAGTCGCGCTCGACCACGAACGCCGAGATGCCGCGGTGGCCCGCCTCCTTATCGGTCTTCGCGTAGACCGTGTAGTAGTCGGCGTAACCGCCGTTCGTGATGAAGCACTTCGAGCCGTTGATCACGTACTTGTCGCCCTGCTTCACGGCCGTCGTGCGCATGCCCGAGACATCCGAGCCCGCGTCGGGCTCCGTCAGGCAGAAGGAGGCGAGCTTCGGGGCTTCGGTCAGCGCCCCCAGGTACTTCTTCTTAATCTCCTCCGAGCCACCTAGCGCGATCGGCGCCGTGGCCAGGCCGTTGCAGCCGAGCGAGGTCTGGATCCCCGAGCAGCCCCAGGAGAGCTCTTCCTCGATCAGGCAGCCATCCAGATAGCCGGCACCCGCGCCGCCGTAGGCCTCCTCGATGTGCGAGTTCATCAAGCCGACCTCCCAGGCCTTCTCGATGATGTCCTGCGGCCAGGTGCCGTCCTTGTCGTACTCCCAGGCAACGGGACGGATCTCCTTGACAGCGAAGTCATGCGCCATCTCACGCAGGTTCTTCTGCTCGTCGGTGAGCGTGAAATCGACCATTCTTGGAATTCCCCCTATAGGTGGCGGATGCGCGTGGCGCCGATGGCTCGCGCGAAAAGGACAGTATTGGCAGTGATTGACTGGTCAGTCAGTCCCGCCACGCCAGGGTAGCGGAGCATGCAGCGATCGGCAACAATCAGAATGTGCCCATCAGCGCCTTCGTCCTGCAGAGCGCCTTCCCGATCGTGGTGTTCGGGGCGGTGGCGGTATCGGTAGTGATGTCCTTGATCTTTCTGTTCAGCCGCGGCAGCGTGTTCGACCACATCGGCGACGGGGGGCTCGGGACCGAGCGTGAGTCCGACGGCGCCGAACTGGCCCCGCCGCCGCCAGAAAGCGCCGCGGGACGAGCCGAGCAGGAGCTCGAAATACGCCAGATGCTCACCGCCCGCAGCGCGCGCATGGTCGGGCGCGGCGAGCAGCCGCTCGACATCGAGGCCGAGCTTGCGCGGCTGCTAGCGCCCACGCAGCGCAGCGGACACGATCCCGGGCTGATGCAGGAGGTCCGCCAGCTGGTCGTAGCCCGCAACGAACGGCGCGCGCGCAAAGGCCTCGAGCCGCTCGATGTCGAGGCCGAGGTCAAGCGCACGCTGGATGAGCTCGATCCCTGAGCGCTGCCCGCGGGCGGCCCGGCGGTGGCCCGGGTTACAAAACCCGCCCCCACAACCGCCCGCGAGTCGGGTATAAACGGCGCCATGAAGGACGCGCGCCGCTTCCAGCTCGACGAGCTGATGATCCGCCCAGGCACCTACTTCAACCCCTCGACCGAGGTGCTGATCGTCGTCGACGACTCGCCCGAGGTCGACCACGAGATCTTCGAGTCCGAGGACTTCGACAGCACCGACTGGGTACTGATCTCCGACGACTCGCCCGTGGACGACGGCAAGCGCGACGACTTGATCGACGAGTTCCAGACGACCTACCAGCCTGGCGGCGAACCGCTCTCAGACGGCGACGACGTCGAGGACGAGGAGGACGAACTCGAACCCGACGACGACCTCGAGCTCGACCCCGAGTAGCGCCGGCAGCCGTTGCGCGCCCCGCTGGGCGGGAGTCGTACGCGCGTCGAGCAGGTGGCGGGTCGGTCTACGGTGGCGCGGTTGGTGGTCTGTGTTGCTTTTGCGGACCGCGATAGCCATCGTATATACGGCGTAAATACCATCGCTATCGCACACGCGAATTCGCAACGCCACACCCATCTCCATCCCCGGCCAGGCGCAACTCCCACGCACGCCACCGTGTTCCGAGTGGCGTGCCGTCCATCGACCCTCTCGAGTCTCGCAGCCACACCGACGCCGCTGCAAGGCGGACTGCAGGCGCCCTGCGATCCACCCATAGCATGCGCCCCGTGCGCGCAAAGTATCTCCGGGCGCTCGCCCTCGGCGCGTTGATCCTCTCGATCTCGGCCTTCGCAAGCGCGCCCGCCTCGGCTGCGCAGAGGTCACGGGCCGCCGCGGCAAAGCCCACGGTCGCAAGCGCCCTGCAGAGCCTCAAGCGCAGCGCGCAGATCACGCCGACGCAGTACACGCAGTACTACAACGCCTACGTCGCCGCCAAAAACTCGCTCGCGAAACTGAGCGGCACCCGCCGTTCCGAGCTCGGAGCCGTGATGACCAACGTGCAGGCGATGGCCGCAAGCGGCTACTTCATCGCTTCGCGCCTGCCCGTGATCTTCCTGACGCTGGAACGCAACCGCAAATGGTGGACCACCGAACCGCTGCTCTCTAGCGGCACTCGGGTCAGCTTCCCGAACAGCAAGCTGGTGTGGGAGTACTACGGCGGCCAGGGCATCGAGATCCAGTGGCTGGGGACGTTCGGCGAGGCCAACGGCTACTACCTCTCCGGCCACGAAAACTCCAACCTGCGTCAGCTGCTCTCCGAAGTGCTGCCGCTGGCGACCAAGCGCGGGGGCGGGATCGCCTGGGAGTACATGTTCCAGTTCGACGGCGGGCGCCCACCCTGGACCAGCGGCCTCTCGCAGGGCACGGCGCTGCAGGTACTCGCGCGCTCCTGGTCGCGCTTCAAGGAACCAACCCTGCTGACCGCGGCCCAGCAGGCGCTCGGGATCTTCCAGACCCCGCCCTCCAGCGGCGTGCAGGTCAAGACCCCGGCGGGCTCCGAGTACGCCGAGTACACCTACGCCCCCAGCGACCGCATCCTCAATGGCTTCATCCAGGCGGTCGTGGGCATCTACGACTACACACAGATCACCCAGGACCCATTGGGCCTGAAACTGTTCGAAGCCGGCGACGCCGAGGCGCGCGCGGAGACGCCGCACTACGACACGGGCGCGTGGTCGCTCTATGACCAGTACTCCGAATCGAACCTCAATTACCACGAACTGCTCACCGAATTCCTCCAGCACCTCTGCGAACGCACGCGCAAAGGGCCGCCGATCAGCGCGACGCCTGCGCCGACGCCAACCACGCCAACGACGACCACGCCGGCTCCCACCCCGACGACGCCGACCACGACCACGCCGACCGCGCCTTCCGGCGGCACGGCCCCCGAAGGCACGAGCACCAGCGCGAGCGCGGCTACCGCTCACAGGGCGGGTAGCGGGGCCAGCGCCCGGACCGCGGCCACGGCCGCGAAACCGGCGCCGACGCCGATCGCGGGCGATCAGATCTACTGCACGACCGCCCAGAAATTCACGAGCTACTTGAAGACGCCGCCGGTGGTCTCACTGCTGACCAAGACGCTGAAGGGCGGCACGCGTGCCGGGGTGCAACTGTCGCTGTCGAAGATCTCCACCGTGCGCCTGACCGTGCGACAGGGCTCGCGCACCGTCTGGACCAACAGTGCCTACCTCGCGCGAGGCAAGCCCAAGCTGCTGTGGAACACACCCAAGGGCGGGGGGAACTTCAGCGTCACGCTGAGCGCCACCGACCCCGCGGGCAACTTCGCCACCAGCACCGGCACGATCGTCGTCTCGCACGGGTAGCCGCCCGCAAGCGCGCGCTCTCGCGCCGGGCCGCGCCTAGACTGGTCGAGCATGACGAGGCTGCTCAACGCGTGGGGCGCGCTAGGCCGGGACCAGCGGTTGGCGGCGCTCACCGCGCTGGGGCTGTTCGTCTCGATGCTGTTCCCCTGGTACAGCAAGACCAACACGGTCGTCGTGCGCGACGCGGCCCGTGCGACCGAGCAGAGCCTCAGCGCTTTCCAAGCCTTCTCCTTCGTGGAGGCCGCCGTGCTGCTGGTCAGCATCGGCGTGCTGGCGATGCTGTTCGCCCGCGCCGAGCAGCGTGACTTCCAACTGCCCGGGGGCGACGGCACGATCGTGATGATTGCCGGCGCCTGGGCCGCGATCCTGATCTTCTACCGACTGTTCGACAAGCCTGGGCTGCAGGGCAATCAGCACGTGCTTTCGAGCGTCGGGGTGCAGTGGGGCATCTTCGTGGCGCTGCTGCTAGCGCTGGGGCTCGCCTACGTCGGCCGACGGATCCGCACGAGCGAGCGTGGCGAGCCGCCGCTGAAGCGCCGCCCGCGGCCGGGCCGGGCAGAGTCAGACGAGCAGGACGGGCAGGCCACGGTGATCGTCGCAAACGAGCCCGCTCCCCGACGTGAGCCACGCCGCGAGCGCCCGCGCTACCCGCCGACGCCCTCACAGCAGCTGTCCTTTGAGGAGGAGCCGCCGGGCGAGGACTGAAGGCGCACGGGGATTTGGGCTCGAGGCGGCGCTCCGTCCGCCGCGGGGAGAATGATCGACTAATCGGAATCCCGATCGTGATCTTCGTGCTTTGCCTCGGCGGAGGCGCCGTGGCCGCGGCCAAGTGGCTGCCGGGGCTCGATGCGGGGTCGGTCGCGGGCTTGGCCTTCTTCGCCGTATGTGGCCTGCTCGGCATGGCCCTCGCGCTGCTCGGCGAGCACGTCTACCTGATCGTCAACGAGCTCAAACACGCCTCCTCGGGTGCAGAGGCCGGCGTGAGCAAGGCCGAACTGCTCGGCGCGGGGCTGAGGAACATCGCGCTGGACGAGGGAACCGTCCTGGGACTCGCCTTCGCGGTGTACTTGCTCGCACCGCGTCTCGGGCGCGAGACGCTTGCAGCCCGCGAAGATCCGCTTCGAGACGGCTAGCCGCCACGGCGAGTGCGAATCGCCCGCCGCCTATCATTGCGCTGGCGATGTCCGTCACCCGTCCGAGGCGCAGCCCATGAACCCCTCGCCGGCTTCCGTGCAGGATGTGTCGGCCGGCCTGCGCGAGGTGGGCTACCTGCCGGATGAGTCGACCGCGCTGGTCTCCTTCCTCGCGACCAAGCTGGGTAAGCCCGTGCTGGTAGAGGGCCCCGCGGGCGTAGGCAAGACCGAGCTGGCCAAGGCGCTCTCGAAGTACCTGGGCCGCGAGCTGGTGCGCCTGCAGTGCTACGAGGGCCTGGACGAGGCCAAGGCGCTGTATGAGTGGAACTACCGCAAGCAGCTGCTGCGTATCCAAGCCGAGGCTTCGGGCACGGGCTGGGACGCGGTGCAGGAGGACATCTTCGGCGAGGAGTTCTTGTTGGCGCGGCCGCTAATGACCGCGATCGCCTCCGAGCAGCCGGTCGTGCTGTTGATCGACGAGATCGACAAGACCGACCAGGAGTTCGAGGCGATGCTGCTGGAGGTGCTCTCCGACTTTCAAATCTCGATCCCCGAGCTGGGCCGCGTGGAGTCGCGCACGCACCCGATCGTGCTGCTGACCTCGAATAACTCGCGCGAGCTGACCGAGGCACTCAAGCGCCGCTGCCTGTACCTGTGGCTCGACTACCCCGAGCTCGAGCACGAGCTCGAGATCGTGCGCCTGCACACGCCAGAGTTGAGCGAGACCGTCGCGCGGCGGCTGGTCGAGGTGATCGGGATGGTGCGAGCGCTGGATTTGAAGAAGCCGCCCTCGATCGCCGAGTCGATCGACTGGGCGCGGGCGCTGCTGCTGCTCGGCGTGCAGGACATCGACGCGGACACTTTCACCGAAACGATGTCGGTGATCGTCAAGCACCGCACCGACATGGACGTGGTGGCCGAGCGGGTCGGGCTGAAGCTCCGCTCGCCGGCCGACGTCGCCTGAGCAGCGGTCGTGACGCCCAACGCCCCGGCAGACAACGGAGCCGCCGCCGCGGCGCTGCCTGCGCCAGAGGGCCTGGCCGCGCGGATCCTTGAGTTCGGTGAGGAACTGCGCCGCGAGGGCGTCGCGGTCGGCACCTCCGAGCTGCTCGACGCATTCGAGGCGTTGGGGGAAATCGGTTGGACCGCGCAGCAGGACTTCCGCGAGGCGCTGGCCGCGACGCTCGCCAAGAGCCAGGAGGACCGCCGCGTGTTCGAGCTGGTGTTCGAGCGCTTCTTCTTCCGCGCCGTAGAGCTGGCCGCGACGCGCGAGGGCGTGCGCGAGCAGGACCGGGCGATGCTCGACGAGCTCTCCGAGGACGAGTTGGATGCGCTGCGCGCCGAGATCGCCCAAGCGCTTCGCGACGGCTCGGAGGGCGCGATGCGCGACCTCGCGCGGATGGCGATCGCCGCCTTCGCGCGCCGGCAGGAGGGCTCGGGCGTGATCGGCGTCGACGTGCAGCGCATCCGTCGCGCGCTCGGCCTGCGCGCCGAGCCACAGCCCGAGCTGCCCGAGGATGACCCACGCCGCGAGGGCTTGCCCCGCGACGCGCTGCGCCGTTTTGAGGCGCTGCTACGCCGCGAGCTCGAGCGCTCGCAGATCGAGCGCACCGGCGACCTGCCCCCCTCGCGGCCGCTGGGCGAGCTCGACCGCGCACTGCCCTCGGGCCCACTCGCGGACCTGGCGGCGGTGCATCGTGTGGTGATGCAGCTGCGCCGGCGCCTGGCCACGCAGGGCATGCAGCTGCGCGGGCACCGCAAGCACGCGCAGGTCGACGTGCGCCGCACGATGCGCGCCTCGCTGCAGACCGGCGGCGTGCCCGTCGAGCTGAAGTTCCGCCCCAAGCGCCCGAAACGCCCGGAGATCTACGTGCTCTGCGACGTCTCCACCAGCGTCACCTCGGCCTCGGTGTTCTTCCTCTCGGTGCTGCACGCGCTGCACGACACGTTTCGCAAGATGCGCTCGTTCGTGTTCATCGAGCGGATCTCCGAGGTCACCGACATCTTCGAACACGAGCGCAACTTCAAGACCGTCTCCGAACGGATCGGCAGCGACGCGGGCGTGGCGGACATCTCTGGCTACACCGACTACGGCCGCGTGTGGTCGGAGTTCCTGGTGCAGGTCGAGGATGATCTACACCCGCGCGCGACCGTGATTGTGCTGGGCGACGCGCGCACAAACGGGCGCGACCCACGCGCCGACATCTTCGCCCAGATCGCAGCCCGCGCGGGGCGCACCTTCTGGCTGAACCCCGAGCCGCGCCTGTACTGGAACTACGGCGACTCGGTGATCGCGGCCTATGAGGAGTACTGCACTGCCTTCGAGTGCTGGACCACCGCCCAGCTCGAGGACTTCGTGCGCGCGCTGACGCGGCCGGTCACGACCGCCTGAGCGGTAGCATCAACGCAGCGATCGACACACCCAGGGGGGCTGGCGGGAAGGCCGGCTGAGATGGCGCACGGGAAGCGATTCCCCCGGCGCCGACCCTTAGAACCTGTGGGGTAATGCCCGCGAAGGGAGCTGATGGCCACCGAGATGCAATCCCGCGCAGCGCCGCCGCAACCGGCTCCTGCCGCGCGGAGGAGCGCGATCTCCTTGCGCGAGGTCGCGCGCACGTTCGCCAGCGACCGTGGCGCGCCGGTGCAGGCGCTCGCCGGCATCTCACTGCAGGCCGCGCGCGGCGAACTGCTGGCGGTGGTTGGCCCGAGCGGCTGTGGCAAGACCACGCTGCTGGAGCTGATCTGCGGCCTGCAGGCGGCTGACGCGGGCACGCTGCACTGCGAACCTGCGGTGCTGATGCCCCAGCGCGATCTGCTGCTGCCGTGGCTGGATGCGCTCGATAACGCAGCGCTAGCGCTGCGCGTGGCGCACGTGCCACGCGCACAGGCGCGCGAGCGCGCGGCAGCGCTGTTCGCCGAGCTGGGCCTGGCCGGCTTCGAGCGCGCCCGCCCCAGCGAGCTGTCGGGCGGCATGCGCCAGCGCGTGGCGTTCCTGCGCACACTGCTCGCCGGTAAGCCCGTGCTGTGCCTGGACGAGCCGTTCGGCGCGCTGGACGCGATCACCCGCGCGGAGATGCAGGACTGGCTCGCGGGCACGCTGACACGCGAACCGCGAACCGTTCTGCTGGTTACGCACGACGTCGAGGAGGCGGTACTGCTGGCCGACCGCGTGGTCGTGCTGTCGGCGCGCCCGGGACGCGTGGCGGGCGAGATTGAGGTCGGCCTACCCCGGCCCCGCGGGCGCACCGATGCCGCGATCATCGCTCTGCGCCAACGCGCGCTGGAGCTGCTCGCGGACGGAAGCACGCCCGAGGCGGAGCGCCCGTGAGGCGCTCGCTGCTGCCGCCGTTGCTGCTCGTGCTTGCGCTACTGGGCGCGTGGGAGCTGTATACGGATCTCGGCGGCGCCAGCGCGTACGTACTGCCCGCGCCGCACGCGATCGCCGCGGCGCTGTGGGACAACGCGGGCTTCATCGCCGCAAACCTGGGGCCCACGGCGGAGGAGGTCGTGCTGGGGATCACGCTCGCGCTCGCGCTCGGCTTCGCCCTGGCGATCGCTGTGCACCTGTCGAGCCGGCTGCGGCGCGCGGTCTATCCGCTGGCGGTGGGCTCACAGGCGATCCCGATCGCGGTGATCGCGCCGCTGCTCGTCTTCTGGTGGGGCTTCGGCGTGCTGCCGAAGCTCGTGGTGATCGTGCTGATCTGCTTCTTCCCCGTGCTGGTGAGCACGGTCGATGGACTGCGCGCGATCGATCGAGACCAACTGAAGCTGCTGCGCACGCTGGACGCCTCGCGCTGGCAGGCATTTCGCTTCGCCGAGCTGCCCGCCGCGCTGCCAGCGGCGCTGAGCGGCGCGCGCATCGCGCTGGCGGTCGGCGTGATCGGCGCCTACATCGCCGAGTCCCAGACCGCCACCAGCGGGGTTCATGCGGGACTCGGCCACGAGATTAATGCCGACCTCACGGCGCTACAGACGCCGCGCGCCTACGCCGCGGCGCTCGTGCTGTTCGCGCTAGCGATCGCCTGCTTCTATGCCCTGTCCCTGGCCGAGCGCGCGTTCGCGCCCTGGGCTCACCCCACCCGAGGAGAGATGCCTTGAAAGCCATGTCCGCCCTGCGTAGCCACAAACGCGCCCGCCACGACACGCCCGGTCGCGCCCGCGCGGCGCTGGCACTGGCGCTGGCCGCCGGCTCACTGCTGGTGCTCTCCGCGTGTGGCTCCAAGCAGGACGTGATCTCTGCCCCCAACACAAAGCCCTTCAATATCGTGCTGGACTTCTTCCCCAACGCCGATCACGCCGCGCTGTATTCGGCGATCTCCCACGGCGACTTCAGCGCGGTGGGGCTCGACGTCAAAGCACAGGCCCCCGCCGACCCCTCCGAACCGCTGAAGCTGCTGGCGGCGGGCAAGGCCGACATGGCGATCTCCTATGAGCCGGAGCTGCTGCTGGCGCGCGACGAAGGCCTGAAACTGGTCTCGATCGGCGCGCTCGTGCAGCGCCCGCTGACCTCGATCATCGCGCTGCCGGCGGGACACGTGAAGAAGGTGGCCGACCTCGCGGGCAAGACCGTCGGCACCGCGGGCATCCCCTACCAGGCGGCCGAGCTGAAGACCGCGGTGCAGGCCGCGGGCGCGAACCCCGCGAGCGTCAAAGAAGTCAACGTCGGTTTCAACCTCGTGCAGGCGATGCTGTCGGGCAAAGTCGCCGCGACGCTGGGCGGCTTCTGGAACTACGAGGCGATCCAGCTGCAGCAGCTGCACAAGCACCCGTTGACGATCCCGGTCGATCGGGCGGGCGTGCCGACCTACAACGAGCTGGTGCTGGTCGTGCGCGAAGACGAGGCGCACAAACGCGGGCAGGACCTGCGCGCGTTCCTGCAGGCGCTGACCCGCGGCGAGCGCGAGGTCCGCGCCGACCCTGCCGCCGCGGCGAAGCTCGTCCTGGCGGCGAACCCGTCGCTGGAAGAGAAGCTGCAGCTGGCCTCGATCCAGCAGACCCTGCCCGCGGCTGTACCGAGCGAAAGAGGCAAGCCCTACGGCTGGCAGAGTCCATCGGCGTGGGCGAGGTTCGGCAACTGGATGCTCTCCCACGCCCTGCTCAAGCACAACCCCAGCTCGGCGCTACCGCCGTTCACGAACGAGTTCCTGCCGGGACAGGGAATCTGACGCCTGGAATCCGTCCCGGGGGCAACTAGGCTGACTGCATGCGTGTCGGCCTGCTCACCGGCGGCGGCGATTGCCCTGGACTGAACGCGGTGATCCGCGCCGTCGTGCGGCGCGGGCTTGCCGAGCCCGGCAACAGTTTCATCGGCTTCAGCCACGGCTGGGCGGGCGTGGTCGAGAACGAGGCCATGGAGCTGACGCTCAAGAGCACCTCGGGCATCCTGCCGCGCGGCGGGACGATCCTCGGCACCTCGCGCACGAACCCCTTCGCCGAGGGTCGCGACGGTACCGCGGCGGTGCGCGCGACGATGGAGGCGCGCGGCCTCGACGCGTTGATCCCGATCGGCGGTGAGGACACGCTTGGCGTCGCGCTGCGTCTGCACGAAGACGGCGTGCCAGTCGTGGGCGTGCCGAAGACGATCGACAACGACCTCGGCGGAACCGACGTCACATTCGGCTTTCAGACCGCGGTACAGATCGTGACCGAGGCGATCGACCGACTACATACGACGGCCGAGTCACACAATCGCGTGATGATCCTCGAGGTGATGGGCCGCCACGCGGGCTGGATCGCTACGCACGCGGGCATCGCCGGCGGCGCCGACGCGATCCTGGTGCCCGAGCGCCCGTTCGACATCGAGCAGGTCGCGACCCACCTGCGCACGCGCCACGCGCGCGGCCCCAACTTCTCGATCGTGGTCGTCGCCGAGGGCGCCAGGCCGCGCGAGGGCACGCTGCATGTGCGCGGCGACACGGCCGCCACCGACGCGTTCGGCCACGCGCGCCTCGGCGGCATCGGCGTCGCGCTGGAGGGTGAGCTCGAAGCGCTGACTGGCTACGAGGCCCGCGTCACGATCCTCGGCCACGTGCAGCGCGGTGGCATCCCCGTAGCGTTCGACCGCGTGCTCGCGACGCGCTTCGGGGTCGCGGCGATGGATGCCGCGCTAGGCGGGCGCTTCGGCGCGATGGTCGGCCTACGCGGCACCCAAATCGTCGAGACGCCGCTAGCCGAGGCGCTGCGCGAGCCGAAGCTGCTGGACCCGAGGCTCTACCAGACCGCAGAGCTGTTCTTCGGCTGAGGCCGCGGCGATCGGGATCCGGGAGCGAACGTGCGCGCGATGATCTTCGAGCAGGTGGGCCAGCCGCTGCGGGCGATCGAGCGCGAGCCGCCTTCGCCCGGCTCGGGCGAGTTGCTGCTGCGGGTTCACGCCTGTGGCGTCTGCCGCACCGATCTGCACCTGATCGACGGCGAGGTCGAGATCAAGCAGTCACCGCGGATTCTCGGGCATCAGATAATTGGCAAGGTCGAGTCGTTCGGCGAGAACGCCGAGACCGAGACCGGGATCGGCGCTCGCGTCGGCGTGCCCTGGCTTGGCTGGAGCGATGGGACCTGCGCCTGGTGTGAGAGCGGCCGCGAGAACCTCTGCCCTAACGCACGCTTCACGGGCTGTGACATCGACGGCGGCATGGCGGAGTACGCCGTGGCGGATGCGCGCTTTTGCTTCCCGATCCCCGAGGGCTTCCCCGACGAGCAGGCCGCGCCGTTGATGTGCGCGGGGTTGATCGGCTACCGCGCACTGCGCATGTGCGGCGAGGCGCGGCGCGTCGGGCTTTACGGCTTCGGCGCCTCGGCGCACATCCTCGCGCAGGTGCTGGCCGGCGAAGGCCGCGAGACCTACGCCTTCACGCGCGCGGGCGATGAGAAAGCACAGTCGTTCGCACGCGAGCTCGGCGCCGTCTGGGCCGGTGGCTCAGAGGAGCCTCCGCCCGCGCCGCTCGACGCCGCGATCATCTTCGCGCCCGACGGCGCACTGGTGCCATTGGCGCTGAAAGCGGTCGCGCCCGCGGGCGTGGTGGTGTGCGGCGGCATCCACATGAGCGACATCCCCTCTTTCCCCTACAGCTCGCTATGGCAGGAGCGGATCGTGCGCTCGGTCGCAAACCTGACCCGCACCGACGGCTACGAGTTCCTGAAGCTGGCGCCGCAGGTGCCGGTGCGCACGCACGTCACGACCTACCCCCTGGAGCGTGCGAACGAGGCGCTCGACGACCTACGCCACGGGCGCTTTTCCGGCGCCGCGGTGCTCGTGCCCTAGCTACGGTCCGCGCCCGGGAGCTCAGAGAGCCCAGGCGTGCATCGCCGCGAGCCCGGCCCACTCCTGATAGGGCGCGAAGAAGTCGCGTACCTGCTGTTCCTGTGCGCGCGCATATGGATCGCCGCCGCTGAGCAGGCGTCCGACGAGCTTCAGCAGCCCGACGTCGCCCGCGGGCACCTGGTCGTGGCGTCCCTGCCCCTGCAGGCCGAGCATCTCGATGGTCCAGTTGCCGATGCCGGGGATCGCGCGCAGCCGCCGCCAACCGCGCTCGTGGTCGGCGTCGTGCAGGTCGACACGGCCCTTGGCGACCTCGCGCGCGGCACGCACCAACGTCAGCGCGCGGCAGGCGGCCAAATCGAAGGACTCAAGCCGCGCCGGCGCGACGCCGGCGAGCGCCTGCGGCGTGGGCAGGTCGCGCAGTGGGCTCGCAACTCCGTCCCAGCCGACCGAGCGGCGACCGAGCGCCGAGAGCAGGCGACGCTCGATCGCGGCGGCGCGCTCGTACTCGATCAGCTGCTCACAGACCGCCCAGGCGAGCGCCTCGAATGGCTCGGGACGACGCCGCACACGCAGCCAGGGACGACGGCTGAGCGAGCGCCCGATCAGCGGGTCGCGTGCGAAGCGGCGGTGGAAGTCACGCAGGTCGTCGTCGATCCCCAGCGCGAAGCGCATCCGCTCGATGCCGTATTCCGTAGCCTCGTGGCTGGCCGCACGCGCGCCGAATACCACCAGGTCGGGGGCGGTCTGCGCGACGCGCACCAGTACCGGCTCGACGTCGTGGTGAAGCAACCGCTCGAGCACGCCGCCGCGACGGCGCAGCGTCCCGTCCATGCCGCCGCCCGGTAGCCGAAACGGGCCGGCGGGTCGGACCTCGACGCGCTGCTCGACCCTGTCCACGAGACGCTGGGGAAGCTAGTCGCGGCCGCCGAGCAGATGCACATCAAGCAGCAGCGAACGGCTGCCGACGATCTGCACCAGCTCGCCTGAAGTCGATCGGCGCCGGCCACGCGCGAGGCGCCGTCCTGCGCGACTGCCCTTCGCCAGCGCCGAGGAACGGCGCTGGCGGCGCGTCACCAGGCCGACCACGGCTGCGCCGGCTACAAAGCCGCCCGCAGCAACGGCGGCGGCCTGTACCGCGGGGATCACCGCACCGCCGTCCCGTGACTGCAGCACCTCGCCCGAGACGGCCTCGGCGCGCACGACACGGGCCTCTTCGGCGAGCACTGGCAGCGTCTCGGCCTCGAGCGCCTCCTCGACGGGCTCTTGCTGCTGAGTTGAGCTACCCATCGGGGAGAGTGTAGAGAGCGCCTCAGACCGCACTAGAGTTCGCGCTCGAACATGCGGTAACGCTTGACGACCTTGCCGCCCATCATTTCCATGCCGCGGTTCATGGCTGTGTTGGTCTCGAGGATCCAGCCCATCTCGCCGCCCGACTGCGGACGTCGTTCGGCGGCGTCGTAGTGCATCTCATAGAGCCGGGCCGCTACGCCAGTGTGTTGATACTCGGGCTTGACCCCCAAAAAGCCGACCCGCAGCCGCTTGATGATGCGGCCTTTGTTCAGGAGGTACCACCACCCCAGCGGCAACAGCCGGCCGTTCATTTTCGCGAGTACCTCGTTGACGTCGATGATCGTTATCGCCATCGCCACGACCTCGCCGGTGTCGATCCGCTCGGCGATCATGAACCAGTGCTTGTCGAAGACGATCTGCAGCTCTTGGGCAAAAGCGTCGAGGTCCTTCTTGGAGTAGGGCACGAAGTCCCAGTTCTTCGACCACGCGGCGTTGTAGACCTCGGCGAAGGCGTCCATGTCTTTACGCAGCTGCCAGCGGCGCATCGGGCGAACACGAATGCCGTGCTCGCTCTCAACCTTGTCGGCCAGCTCCCACATCACCGGCAGCACCTGCTCGCGGTCTGAGACCTCGAGGTTCCACATCAGCAGGTCGATCGCCTTGGTCATGCCGGCATCCTCGAGGCGCTCGCGGTAGTACGGCGGGTTCCATGGCTGCGCGATCATCGGTTTTAGCTCGTAGCCCTCGACCAGCACGCCGCTCTCGTCGTTCATGGTGAAGCTCGCCGGGCCGACGATTCGCTCCTTGCCGCGCGCTTTCAGCCAGTTCGCGGCTGCGTCGAGCAGCGCCTGGAGCGTCTCCTGATCGTCCTCGAACTCGAGGAAGCCGAACCAGCCCCAGTTCTTCTGCTGGTGCTCATTGAACGCGTCGTTGACGTGCGCGGTGATCCGCCCCACGGCGCGGCCGTCGCGCAGCGCCAGGAAGTACTCGGCCTCGCCGTGCGTGAAGAAGGCGTTCATCCGCCGGCTCAGGAACAGCCGCCGCTCGAGTTTTAGCGGGGGCACCCACTGCGGGTGGTTAGCATGCAGGCGGAACGGGAGGTCGATGAATCGCTTCAGATCTCTGCCGCCCGAAACAGATCTGATTTCGACTCCCACGGCCGAGGCACACTATATGCAGACCTCCATCGACGTATTCGCCAAGGTCCGCGATCACGACCGCGCCGAGTTGCTGGCCGCTGCCCGCGAGGCGGACGTACTGCCCTACTTTCATCTCCTGACCTCGCCGGCGATGCCGGTGGTCGAGATGGAGGGCGCGGAGCGGATCATGCTCGGCTCCAACAACTACCTCGGGCTGACCGGTGACGAGCGCGTGGTGCAGGGCGCAGAGGACGCACTGCACCGCTTCGGCACGGGCCTGACGGGCTCACGCCTACTGAATGGCACGATCCCGCTACACCTCGAACTCGAGCGCGAGATCGCGGAGTGGATGGAGACCGAGGACGCGATTGTCTTCACGACCGGCCACCAGGCGAACGTCGGCACGCTGGGAACGCTGCTCGGCCCTCAGGACACCGTGATCGCGGACGCGGGCGACCATGCCTCGATCCTCGACGGCTGCCTACTCTCGCGGGCGAAGCTCAGGCCGTTTCGTCACAACCGCTTGGACAAGCTGGAGAAGATGCTGCAGCGCGCCCAGGATGACGGCGGTGGCATCCTCGTAGTCGTCGACGGCGTTTTCTCGATGGAGGGCGACATCGCCCCGCTGCCAGAGATCTGCGAGTTGTGTGAGCGGTACGGCGCGCGCCTAATGGTCGACGAGGCACACGGTGCCGGCGTGCTCGGCAGCCGCGGCGCTGGGACGGCCGAACTGCTGGGCGTCGCTGACCGCGTGGACCTGCGAATGGGGACCTTCTCCAAGTCGCTGGCCTCCTGTGGTGGCTTCGTGGCGGGCCCGCACGAGGTAATTGAGTACTTGCGCCTCTACTCCCGCGCCTTCCTGTTCACGGCCTCCGCGGTCCCCGCCGCGGTGGGCGCGGCCCTCTCGGCCCTGCGCGTGATGCGCTCGGCGGATGGGCCGCCGCTGTTGGCGCGCGTGCTCGAGAACGCCCGCCGCCTGCGCGATGGGCTCGAAGATCGAGGCTTCGCGGTCGTGGCGCCGCAGACGCTGCCGGGCGGAGCCACGATCGTCACCCCGATCGTGCCGCTGCTGGTGGGTGACGACTGGAAGGCAGCGCTCTTGTGGCGCGCGCTCTACGACGAGGGCGTGTTCGTGAACACGGCGCTGCACCCCGCGGTCCCGCCCGGCGGGGCCCTGCTTCGGACGAGCGTGATGGCCACGCACGACGACGCCACGCTGGACCGCGCGCTGGAGATCTTCGCCCGCGTCAAGGGGGCATTCGAGGCGGAGCACGGTCCGCTTCCAGGGCCCGGCGAGCACCAGTCGCGCAGCGAGTCATAAGAGGCACGTAAGAGCGAGCTCGGCTTGTGCCGCTTGCGCGCTGCGGCCAGCGCCCGCCGCAGGACTTGTCCAATTCTTCACAAGTCCGGACGCCAAACAAAAAGGTCGCTTCTAGCGTACGAAGCGCGAGAACTCAGTTGACCAGATGCCCCACCCTGACGTAGCTTGCGTGAGCGCTCTGCATGACGTCCGGGTTCGCCCTACATCTGTCATCTCCAGGACAACTCTTCGAAGGGCCGTAAGCCTCCGGCCCTGGGCTGATACTGGACGCCCTCACGAGCGTCACTCGTCAAAAATCAAGCACGGATGTTGCGACCCGGGAACCCTCGGACGCAACGGGGAGAGTCCCAAATGAACGCGACAGCGACAATCGCCCCTGCTCCTCAGTACATGCGCGCCCTGGAGCGCGCGAACAAGGTTCGCCTAGCCCGCGCGGAACTGAAGCGCAGGGTCTCGATGAGCGAGGTTGACGCCGCCGAGGTAATCCTGGAGTGCCCGTGGGAGGCACACAGCATGGCGGTCGCCGATCTGCTGATGAGCCAGCGCCGCTGGGGGCAGACGCGCTGCCGCAAGTTCCTTGCCCAAATCCCGATGTCGGAGAAGAAGACGATCGGCTCGATGACCGACCGTCAGCGCCGCACGCTGGCCGAGATGCTGAGCTGCTCCTCATCTGAGCGGGGCCGCGCCTGGAGCGCGACCCCCTGGGTAACGGACAGCCTGACGACAGCGTGAGCTGCCACCAGCCCGCGAGCATGCCGATTAGCCCGAGCCGCGGGCGCACTTCCCACACGCCGCAGCCCCCCTGCCCGAGATCGCTCACGGGCAGACGCGAGAACTTGTAACGCCCAGGTTCCAGTTTCATCCGCTCGAGTTGCTCGTGGGCGCGCAGCTCGTGCAGTGCGCGCTCGCGGGCGATCCGTCGCACGTCCTGCAGACGGCCCGCGAGCCGATCGCGTTGGCGCTCGAGCTGTGCGAGGCCGAGCAGCCGGGGGCCGCCCAGCGCTTCGCGCGGCACGGTAGCGGCGTCGGCTGAGACGTGCGGAAAGCCGGCGGCGATGATCTGTGAAAGCTCGCGCTCGAGCTTCGTCACCTGGGCACGCAGCGAGCGACGTGCCGCCGCCTCGTCGAGCGTCTCGACAGGTGAGGCACCGCGGTCGATCGTCAGCTGCTCGGCGTGACTCATCCCCGACTCCTCCTGTAGCGGCCGGACGCGGGAATTCTACCAGTGCGTGAGGCCCACTCGATGCGCTTCGCCGAAGCGCCGGCGCGCCGAGCTCAGGCCGTTTCCAACGCGGCCCGCGCCTCCCATAGAGCCTCTTCGGCATACAGCTCGGGGACGCCCGCGACCTGCACTGCGAACAGCTCCAGATCGCGTGTGCGTGCATCCGGCGCATGTGCGGGCGCGGGCGCTCCGAACAGCACCGCCAGCGGTGTGGCGGCGTCCGCGACGACCAGTCGCCCCGTTGGCAGCTCAAGCGTCTGTGCGTCACGACCCTCGAGCTCGCGGCCCAGGCGCTCGCCGGGCTCGCTGGTGCGGATTCCCAGTGGCCCCTGCACCCGCTCGGCATCCAGCGCCCACAACGGCACGCCAGTGTCGAGCAGCGCGATCAGCAGCACATCCGCGAGCAGGCCGCCGGAGAGGAAGCCCCCCTGCATCATCCGCTCCAACACCGCGGCCTCGATCGGCGTGCGCACGACCTCGGGGTCGAGGCCGATGTGGCGGAAGAACACCCGGTAGGCCGAGGGCACCGCTTCGCGGCGCACCGCCACGGCATTCGCGCCGCGAAAGCGATTGGACTTTTCGCTCAGGCGCGCGAGCACGTCAGCCGGGGAGGTGCCGGTCAAGGGGCGGTTGCGGAGCACCTGGGCGGAGGTGCTGAGCAGCCGCAGTCCCGGCAGCTCCTGCTCAACCTCTCGCGCGCACCAGCCC
Organism: uncultured Solirubrobacteraceae bacterium; assembly: GCA_963697725.1. GTDB lineage: Bacteria > Actinomycetota > Thermoleophilia > Solirubrobacterales > Solirubrobacteraceae > Palsa-744. Next base: position 862,100 of record OY969096.1, on the reverse strand, counting down.
ACGACCAGCTCGAGTTCGGGGCTCATGGCTTGCCGGCAACACGCGTCGGAGCTTGCCAGCCTCGCGCGCGGGATTCCTTGACCAGTTCGGCGACCCGCCGGCGCAAGCTCGCCCGCGAGGGCCGGTTCAGCAGCGCACCGCCCTGCACCTCCCCACCCGGGTAGGCGAACGTCAGCTGCGGGCAGGTTCCCACCTTATAGAGCGCCGCCAGCGCCCCGTCGCTGTCGATCCCCAGCGGCAGGCTCAGCCCGTGCGTGCGGATCAGCTTGCGCAACTTCGAGTGTGACCCTTTGATCGCCACGCCCGCGAAACGAACGCCCGGGAACGACGACGCGAGCGCTTGCATATCGCCGAGCACGTCGGGACAAGAGCCGCTGTCGACGAACAGCGCGAGCACCAGCGGCGCGCCTTCATAGAGCTCACAGACGTTGAGGATCTGCGACCCGCGCTCCTTGCACGCGGGCACACGACCCGCGGCGCCGTCGTTGGCATGAGTCGCGGTGTCGGCGTCGCCGTTGAGCGAACCCTGCGCAAGCGGCACCGCAAACGGGGGAACCTGTTCGCCGGGCGCAAGCCCTTTGACGCCGTTGGGCTTGGTGACGATCGTGTTGATCGTGATCAGTACCAGGATCACCAGCACAAGCAGGCCGACGTAGCCGCCGTAGCGGGGCGTGTTGCGTCGCGGCTCGCGCGGTTCAGGCGCGCTCATCCAACGAGGGCGCGATCGTGAGCCTCAGACACGCGCACGGTCTCAGACGTGCTCGGGCACTGGTTTGTCCGAATGCGGGCGGAGCGCTACCTGCCTGAGCCGCTCGCCCTCGCTACCCGATCCGCCTTGGCCACCAAAGCGCAGCAGTGCCGCCGGCAACGCAACCAGTACCCCGAGCAGCGACACGCTGAGATCGATCAGGGTAACCAGGCCGAAGTCGCGCAGCATGCGGATGTCCGACAGCGCCAACACCGCGAAGCCCGCGATCGCCGTCACGCCCGAGGCCGCGACGGCGGCGCCGGTGCGACGGTAGGCGCGTCGCAGCGCCTCGGTCGGATCGTGACCGGCCAGACACTCCTGGCGATGGCGCTCGCACAGCAACACGCTGAACTCGGTCGAGATCGCGATCACGAGCGCGCCCAGCGTGACCGACATCGGGTTGAGTGGAACGCGCACCGCGAACAGGATCAGCGCCGACCAGCCGCTCGCGAGCGCAATCGGGATCAGCGGCACGAACGCCCGGCGGCGGTCGCCGCGGAAGGCCAGCAGCAGGATCAGCGCGACGACCGCGAGGCTCGCCAGCAGCGTCTCCACGCGGCGCAGCGGCGAGGCCACCTCGGTGCCGGACTTCGCCGCGAGCACCGGCAGGCCGACCAGCTGCGCCGAGACGCCCGCGGGCGGATGCAGGCTCGCACGCATCCCTTCGATCAGCTGCTGCTGTTGCTGAAGGCTCATCACGCGGATGCCGAAGGCGAGCGTGGCCACGCGGTGGTCCGGGGTGATCACGTCCTGGGAGAAGTACGGCGGGATCGCGCCGAGCAGGCCGCTGACCTGGGCCTGGGTGAGCTTGGCGGGTTTGGCGGGCGTCGCTTTGGCGCCTTTGCCCGAGCGCCCAGCTTTGCCGGAGTCCGCCGGTTTTTCGGCGACGATCTGCCCCGCGGTCGCGCCCTGGGTGGAAAACAGGTCGGGCAGCGAGAAGGCGGGGCACAGGCGCGCCTGCCCGCAGCCGCGGGCAGAGCTGTAGCCGAAGCGCCGCAGCACGCCCTGCTCGTATCGACTCATCCATTCGATCGTCGCGGGCTTCGTCAGCGTCTTGGAGCTGACCATCAGATCGATCTCGCCGCCGACGCCGGTCGTGCGCTCCAGCGCGTTCAGCCCTTCCAGCGAGCCGAGGTTCTGTGGCACCAGCTTGGTGATGTCGGTCTCGACCTTGGTCTGCGTGTCGAGACCCCAGCCGAGCGCGGCGAGCGCCAGGCCGACGAGCAACACTCGTCCCGGGCGACGCACGGCACCTACCAGTGCACCCCGCGATACCGCGCGCGTCAGCGGGTTCTCGCGCAGCAGTTCGCCGGCCTCGCGCCAGGCGCCCGCCAGATCCCGGGCCAGTCGCGTGAGCGCGGACGCTGCTGCCAGATCCGCAGCCGGCGCGCCGGTCTGCCCTGCACTGCGCCAACGGCCCGCGCGACCCGCGAGCGTGAGTACGGCCGCGCCGGCGCTGAGCGCACACACGAAGGCCACGACGACGCCGAGCACCAGCAGCAGGCCGAAGCCCCGCACCATCGGCACGGGCGAGAGCAGCAGCACGAGCATCGCAGCTGCGCTCGCGGCACCCGCGGTCGCGATTGTGGGCGCGCCGAGCGCGGCGGCACGTGCGACGACGACCTCGGGCGAGGTCTCGCCGCCCCCCGGCGGCTCGCGTTCGGACTCCTCCTGCACGCGCGACTGGAACTGGATCGCGTAGTCAACCGCGAGCCCGACCAGCACGGGCAGCACGGCGATTGCCGCGACCGTGAGCGACGCGCCCGCGAGCGACAGCGCACCGAACGTGAGCGCCGCCGCGAGCACCGCGACCGCGAGCGGCAGCAACCGCGGACGGCCGGTGAAGATCAAGCCGAGCGCCGCCGCCATCACGAGCAGCACCGCGATCAGCAACAACTCGATCGAGTGCGTGATCGATTTCGTCAGATCGGAGACGATCACGGGCACGCCGGTGATCAGGTAGCGCTCGCCGTGCTGGAGCTTCCATTGCGGCATCGCGATCGCCTGGCGCACCAATTCGATCGTGCGTGTGCGCTGTGCCTCGCTCAAGCCTGAGCGCATCCGCACCGAAATCAGCGCGGCTTCGCGGCTGGGGAACAGATACGCGAAACGCTGCTTGGGCGTGCCGGCGCGCTTGCTGGAGTCGAACACCAGCGCGGTGACGAAGTCGTGGTTGTCGAGGCTGGGCTTGGAGGTCAAGCCGAACTGCAGCGCGAGCGTGACCAGTCCCTCCTGAAAGCGGGCCATCGTGATCTTGCGCGCCTGCTGGCCGAGCGTCCTCGCTTCTTCGGCGCTCAACCCGCGTCGCAGCGCAGCCTGCCTGACGACGCGTTCGGCCTGTTTGGCCTGCGTTTCGGCCTGCTTGCTCTGGCTCGCCAATTGTTCGTCGATCTGGTCGGCGGCCTCGTTCACAAACGTGCCCGGACCGAACACGACCTTCACGGGGTGGCCCTTCGAGAGCTTGCCGCACGGTCCGTTGACGCCCCCCTCACTCGCCAGCGCGCTCGTGGGCACGTTGCCGGATAGGCACCCCTCCAAGCCGACGAGTCGGTCGAGGTCTTCGCTCAGGACCAGCTTCTGCAGGTCGCCTTTGACCAGCACCTCGACGGGCTCTTCGCCGAAGTTCTCATAGAAGCGCTGTGTGCTCTTGTACTCGCTGCTGGAGCTCGAGACGAACGTACTGGTCGCGGCCGTGGGCTTCAGCCGCAGCGCGAGCCCCGCCCCCGCGAGGCCGAGCACCACGGCGACGGCGACGATCAGACGCGGGCGGCGGGCGGCGGCGCCCGCGAGCGCCGAGAAGAATCGCGCTGCGTTCACAGGTGAAGGCTAACCGTGGGTGGTGAGGTATCGCGCCGGGAGCGGGCGCGACGGCCGCGGGGTCCTACTCCATCCCCAGTGGCCCGGCGGCTTCGCCTGAAAGGAACTGCCTGACGAAGGGGTTTTCCGACGCGAACAGCTCCTCTGCGGGGCCGGACTCGACGATGCGTCCCTTCCACAGCACGGAGATGTGTTCGGCGACGCGCCGTGCGCTCATGATGTCGTGCGTGATGACCGTGTAGCAGCCGCCGTTCTCGGCGTGGATTTCCTTGATTAGCTCGCACAGCAGCGCGGTGCGCACGGGGTCGAGGCCCGAGTCGGGCTCGTCGAACAGCACGATCTCGGGGTCGAGCACCAGCGCACGCGCGAAGCCCGCGCGCTTGCGCATGCCGCCCGAGAGCTGGTTCGGCATCTTCTCGCCCTCGCCGCCGAGACCGACCTCGCTCATGCGTCGATTGACGATCTCCGCGATCTCGTCCTCGCCCTTCTCGGTGTGCTGGCGCAGCGGGAAGGCAACGTTGTCGTACAGGTTGAGCGAGCCGAACAGCGCGCCGTCCTGGAACAGCACGCCGAACTTCTTGCGTGTCTCGAACAGGTCTGAGTCCGACAGGCTGGGGATCGAGACCCCGTGTACCAGCACGTCGCCCTCGTCGGGGTAGAGCAGCCCGACGATGTGCTTGATGCAGACGGACTTGCCGGTGCCGGAAGGGCCGAGGATCATCGAGATCTGATCCTCGGGCAGACCCATGTTCAGCCCGCGCAGCACGTGGTTGCGCCCGAAGGACTTGTGCACGTCGATGAACTCGATCGCGTCGGGGGACTCGGAGGGGCGGATGGTGCCGGTGTGGTACTCGAACTCGTCCTCGGTACGACGTTCGCGTTCGCGGATGCTGAAGGCGGTTCCCCTGGAGGCACGCGCGGGTGGCTCGGTCACCCCGGCCTGCCCGCCTGCGTCGGGCTCGCCCGCCGTCTCTGTGTCTGCGGGCGCGAAGTCGCTCTCGCCGCCAGGCTCCGCAGGCGCGGCGTGATGCTCGATCTGCTCGTAGGACTCCTCGGGACCCTCGGCGTCGCCGTGCGGTCCGGGCGGCTGCTCGGCCATCATCAGATGGTTGATTCCACGGTCGTGTGCCGGGTTCCGGAGGTGCGGATAGTCGAGTCGGCCGCGGACGCAGGCCGAAGGTCTTGGTGGTGCCAAGGCCGAGGCCGAGGACAAAGGCCGGCGAAGGCTAGACGTGCCTTCCGGCGGTGCAGGACCGTGGAATCAACCATCCCGCTCACCCCCCGATCGGGGCGCGCGGATTGGCGCCCCAGAAGATCTGCGTTCCGAGCATGCCAATCACGTGCACGAGCACGAGGTTGAGCACCATCGACTTGGCGGTGGCTCTCCCCACCCCCACGGGTCCACCGCTTGCGTTGTAGCCGTAGTAGCACGCTACAAGCACGATAGCGGTGGCCATAAACATGGCCTTGATCACGCTATAGAGGAAATCCGGTGGATTCTGGAATTGCCAGAAGATCAGGAAATAGCCGCCGGATGAGACGTAGCCGATCTGCTGCACGACCGCGAGATAGGACGCCAGAAACGCAGCGCCGATCCCGGCAAGGTACATGAACGGCAGCACCAGCCAGGCGGCCAGTAGGCGCGTGGCGCAGAGGAAGGTCATGGAGTTGATACCCATCACCTCGAGCGCGTCGATCTCCTCGGAGATGCGCATCGCGCCCAGCTCGGCGACGATCCCGGTGCCGACCTTCGCAGCCATCATGTAGCCGAAGGCGTAGGGCGTGATCTCGCGTAGGTCACACCAGGCGGTGAACACGCCCGAGTAGGCGGGCGCGCCTTGCGCAGCGGTGAAGTAGGCGCCCTCGATCCCGCACTGCAGGCCGAGGATGAACATCAGCGTCCAGATGATCGTGGTCGAGCCGACGATCAGGATTCCAGCCTGGCGCAGCGACTCGCCGAAGAAGCGGAACACCCGCAGCCCGTAGACGTCGCCGACGATCTGGCCCGTGAACTTGCCGATTTCGCCCGTGGCCGCGAGCCATTCGCGCGGCATTGCCAGAAGCTCGCCCATTACTCGATCACCCCGCCCATCACTTGATGACCAGAATTTGCGGGTGGGTTGCGAGCAAGGTCTGCGTGAAGACGTAGTCGAAGGAGAAGATCGCGGTGAAGGCGAGCACGACGGCCTCGTTCACGGCGCGGCCGACCCCCTCGGCGCCGCCGGAGGCGGTCATGCCCTTGTAACAGCAGACGATCGCGATGATCGCGCCGTAGATCGTGGTCTTCAGTACCGAGCCCCACAGGTCGGTGGTGGAGGCGTTGGCGAACAGCGTGCCCCAGAAGGGCCCGAGCGGCTGGCCGTTGACGAGCTCGGCAATGATCCCGCCGAAGATCCCGAACAGCAGCGCGTAGATGTCGAACAGGCCGGTGACGACCATCAGCGCGAGGAAGCGCGGTACCACCAGGTTCTTGACCGGGTCGACGCCGAGCACCTGCAGGGCGTCAAGCTCCTCGCGCACCTTGCGTGCGCCGAGGTCGGCGGTGATCGCGGTGCCGGCTACGCCCGCGACCACGATCGCTGTGACGCTGGGGCCGATCTCGCGCACGGCGCCGAGCACGAAGAAGCCGCCGAGCCGGTCGAGCGCGCCGAAGATCGTGAGGAAGTTCGCCGCCTGCAGCCCAGGTGCGGCGTAGCAGATGCAGACGGTCGAGACGAGCAGCGGGAACCAGCAGAGCCGCAGCGCGAAGAGGAATTGCGAGACGAGCTCGCCGCCATACGGGTACGGCGGACGTAGCGCAGACCAGATGGTCCTCCCCGTGAGGATCATCATGTCCCCGAATTCCTCTAGCACGTGCCGCGCCGGGACGAATGCCCGCTCGGCCACGCTGCGAACCATCTCCTCTACCTCTCCTCGGGTCGCCTTGCTGGTCGCATGAACTCTACGCGATGCGCCCGGGGCACGCCACCGGGTGCGGCTCTCGGACCCGCGGCCGACGGACCCGGGAAGCCGCCGGGAATGCCGTGACAGACCGCAACGGCCGTTGATAGGGTGGCTCGACCGTGAGTGGGAGAGGAGCGATCTCGGTGGGGCTGCTCGGCGCTTGCGCGGCGCTCGTGGCAAGCGGCTGCGGCGGCGGCTCCGAACAGAACCACGGCGAAGCTAAGCGCACCTACCAGCTGCGAATCGCGGCGGCAACGTTTCCGGCCAAGCAGTCGATCGCACGTCCGACGCAGATGAGCGTGCGGGTGCTGAACGAAAGTTCGCATACCGCGCCGAACTTGGCGATCACGGTGGACTCGTTCTCCTACGTGGAAAAATTTCCCGAACTCGCGGCGAACAAGCGCCCGATCTGGGTCGTGGAAGAAGGCCCGGGCACGCCGGCCAAGCTCCCGGTGCAAAGCCAGGCAATCAGCCCCCCGGGGGGCGGGCAGACGGCGTATGTGAACACCTGGGCGCTCGGCCCCTTGAAGGCAGGGGCCGCACGCACGTTCACATGGAAGGTGACGCCAGTCAAGGCGGGCTCGCACACGGTCCACCTCACGGTGGTGGCTGGGCTGGCGGGCAACTCGCACGCGACGCTCGCGGGAGGCGGCCCAGTGACGAAGTCCTTCAGGGCCTCGATCGCCCCGGTCCCCCCGCTGACGCACGTGAATCCGGAAACGGGCAAGCTCGCTCCGGGCACGCTGCCGTCGCAGTCTCAGTAGAAGACAGCCAGCCAGCTTTAGCGGCCGACACAAGGCGTTTGGCCCGATGTCGAAACGCGCCGGGGCGGATTTCGCCAGGAGGTGATGTCCAGGCGCACGCTTGGCACTACGATTGCGTTCGGCTTTACGCCCGTACGCGACACGCCCGTCGCCCGACATTTTTCAGGAGGAATCGATTCCGCTCATGCCCAGGACACGCCAGCAAAACGTCACCGCCGCACAGTGGAGCGCCAACGGCTCCGCGCTCGGCTCGCCGGACCTGACGGTCGCGGACAACCAGGTCTTTGGGGCGAACGTGTTCTCGCCCGCGGTCCAGCGCAGCCGCCTGCCGAAGCACGTCTACAAGGCCCTGCATCGCACGCTCGCGCGCGGCGAGGCGTTGGACACCACGTTGGCGGACTCGGTAGCGCAAGCGATGAAGGAATGGGCGATGGAGAAAGGTGCGACGCACTACACGCACTGGTTCCAGCCGCTGACGGGCTCCACGGCGGAGAAGCACGACTCCTTCTACGGGCCGGTTGGAGACGGCACGGCGATCGCGGAGTTCTCGGGCAAGGAGCTGATCCAGGGCGAGCCTGACGCGTCGTCGTTCCCGACGGGCGGCATCCGCGCGACGTTCGAGGCGCGCGGCTACACGGCCTGGGACCCGACCTCGCCGGCGTTCATCCTGGAGAACCCGAACGGTGCGCTCTTGTGTATCCCGACGGCATTCACTTCCTGGACTGGCGAGGCACTGGACCACAAGATCCCGCTGCTGCGCTCGATGGACGCGCTCTCGGGCGCCGCGGTGCGCGCGCTGGACCTGCTGGACGTGCACGACGCGACGCGCGTGTTCACGACGACGGGCTGCGAGCAGGAGTACTTCCTGATCGACGAGCAGTACTACTTCGAACGTGCGGACCTGGTGACGACCGGCCGCACGCTGTTCGGCGCGAAACCGCCGAAGGGGCACGAGCTGGACGACCACTACTTCGGCTCGATCCCCGAGCGGGTGCTGGCCTACATGCTGGAGGTGGAGCTGGAGCTGGCGAAGCTGGGTGTGCCAATCAAGACACGCCACAACGAGGTGGCGCCGAACCAGTTCGAGGTGGCGCCGATCTTCGAGAACTCGAACGTGGGCTCAGATCACCAGATGCTGACGATGCAGATGCTGCAGAACACGGCGCGGCGCTACGGCCTGGTGTGCCTGCTGCACGAGAAGCCGTTCGCGGGTGTGAACGGCTCGGGCAAGCACAACAACTGGTCGATGGGCACCGACACGGGCCTGAACCTGCTGGAGCCGGGCGACACGCCGGCGGAGAACCTGCAGTTCCTGTTCTTCTGTGCGGCTGTGATCCAGGCCGTGAACGAGCACCAGCAGCTGCTGCGTGCCTCGATCGCGAGCGCGGGCCAGGACCACCGCCTGGGCGCGAACGAGGCGCCGCCCGCGATCATCTCGATCTTCCTCGGCGCCGAGCTGGAGAAGGTCTTCACGGCGATCGAGAAGGGCAAAACGCAGGCCTCGAAGCCGGGGTCGTTCCTGGGTCTCGGCACGCCGGTGCTGCCGCCGCTGCCGCTGCACGGCGGCGACCGCAACCGCACGAGCCCGTTCGCGTTCACGGGCAACAAGTTCGAGTTCCGGGCGCTGGGGTCGAACTCCTCGCCCGCGTTCCCGAACACGGTGCTGAACACGATCGTCGCGGAATCGGTCGACGACCTCTCCGACAAGCTGAAGGCGGCGCTGAAAAAGCAGGGGGCGACGCTCGAGAAGGCGGTCACGAGCGTGGTCAAGGAGGCGTGGTCGGCGAACAAGCAGGTGGTATTTGACGGCGACGGCTACTCCGAGGAGTGGCACAAGGAGGCCGAGAAGCGCGGCCTCGCGAACCTCAAAACGACGCCTGACGCTTTGCCTTGGCTCGTCGACAAATCGACAGTGGCAACGTTCAAGAAGTACAAGGTGCTCTCCAAACGCGAGCTGGAGTCCCGCTACGAGGTGTTCACGGAGCAGTACGTGATGAACCTGAACATCGAGGCCGAGACCGAGGCCGCGATGGCCCGCACGATGGTGCTGCCCGCGGCGGTGCGCTACCTGACGGAACTGCGCGCCAGCGGCATGGAGGAACTAGTGGGCGAGGTCGAGCCGCTGGTCAAGGAGCTGCACTTCGCGCTGCGCAAGCTGGAGGACGCGAACCTCGACGAAAACCACCCGGAGGGCGCGCAGAAGGAGGCGCTGTACATGCGCGACGGCGTGATCCCGGAGATGGAAGACGTGCGCGACGTATCTGACCGTCTGGAGAAGCTGGTCGCGGACGACCTGTGGCCGCTGCCGAAGTACTCGGAGATGCTGTTCATCAAGTGAGTTCGCCTCGCGTCGGTCCGCGGCGCCGGAGTCGGCGCCGCGGCGCCGACGTTGCAGAGCGGGCCTCGAGCTGAGGAAGACTCAGGAAGAGGCAGACTTTGCGCAGACCTTTTCGAAGTTCGCCCGGCCTTCGTGGAGTTCCTTTTCGAAGGCCGGCGTCGTGAGCTTGCGCACCAGCGGAACCCGATGCGCAGCGAGCGCCGAAAGTATCCGCTTGTGCAGAGCCAGGGCGCGGGCCAGGCCTTCCAACTGACGGCGTTGGCTCTCGCTCGTCAGCGGCGCCAGGGTCAAGACGCGCGCACGAAAGGCGCCCGCAGCGTCTACGACCGCGAGGTCCTTAGTGCGGTTGAAGAAGTCGAGCCCGACAGCGCCGCCGGCTGCGGTGTAGCGGGCGTAGGCCGCTTTCGCGTTGGCGCACGCGGTCTTGCGCTTGGCCGCGTCGCCGTTGCCGCCGCAGCCGGCGAGGAGTAGCGCCAGCGCGCAAACCGAAACCGTCAAAGCTCTGATCATGCGTCTCCCTCGTTGCTTGCCAGCGCAGAACTTACGGTCAACCGTGCCCGCACCGGGCGCGAGGGTATCAACGCGGGGCCGCGAGCGTAGCCGCAAGACCGACCGCGGCGACGGCGGCGGCGTCCATGCTCCAGACGGACGAGGGCTGCCCGAAACGGGCACGGGCAGTTCGCTAGCTAGCATTGCTTGATGGCTCGCGACTACTTGAAATCGATCTCCGAGCACGTCGTGGTCTACGACGGTGGCATGGGCGCGACGCTCGAGCAGTTCGAGCTGACGGCCGAGGACTACGGCGGGCTGGCGGGCAAGTGCCACGAGGCACTCGTGCTGAACCGCCCGGACGTGATCGAGGGCGTGCATGGCTCGATGCTCGAGGCGGGCGCGGAAGTGCTGGAGACCGACACGTTCCAGGGCTCGCGAATCAAGCTGGATGAGTGGGGTCTGGCGGACTACACGGTCGAGATCAACACAAAGGCCGCGGAAATCGCGCGCAAGGCAGCGGGCGAGGAGCGCTTTGTGGCGGGCTCGATCGGGCCGACTGGCTACCTACCGGCGTCGGAAGACCCGTCGCTGGGGCAGATCCGCTTCGGCGAGCTGGTGGAGGTCTTCTCCGAGCAGGCGGCGGCCCTGATCGACGGCGGCGCCGACCTATTGATCATCGAGACGGCGCAGGACATCCTCGAGGTCAAGGCGGCGATCTTTGGCGCGCGCGAGGCGTTTCAGAGCACGGGCCGCACGCTGCCGATCCACACCTCGGTCTCGCTGCTGCCGAACGGCGGCAAGATGCTGCTGGGCACGGACATCTCCTCGGTCTTGACGACGCTGGAGGCGCTGAAGGTCGATGTGATCGGGCTGAACTGCTCGACAGGCCCGGAGGACATGCGCGACGCGATCCGCTTCCTGGGCGAGTTCTCTCCGCTACCGGTGGCCTGCATCCCCAATGCGGGCCTGCCGCTACAGGGCCCGGACGGCGAGACGATCTTCCCCGAGCAACCCGAGCCGCTGGCGGAGGCCTTGAAGGAGTTCGTGGAGCGCTACGGCGTGGGCATTGTGGGCGGCTGCTGCGGCACAACGCCAGCCCACATCGCGGCAATCGTGGAGCGCGTATCCGAACGGGCGGTGGGTCCCCGCCCGGCCCCGCGCCCGCCGCAGCTGTCCTCGATGATCGCCTCGACGCCACTGCAGCAAGAGCCGGCGCCGACGATGGTGGGCGAGCGCGTGAACTCACAGGGCTCGCGTAAGGCCAAGGAGCTGTTGCTGGCAGACGACTACGACGGCCTGGTGCAGATCGCCGAAGACCAGGTGGAAGGCGGGGCGCACGTGCTGGACCTGTGCGTGGCGCTGACGGAGCGCACCGACGAGGACGAGCAGATGCGCCTGGTCGCAAAGAAGGTCTCGCTGACGCAACCAGCGCCGATCCAGATCGACTCCACGGAGCCGGAGGTGATCGAACGCGCGCTGGAGCAGATCCCGGGCCGAGCGATCGTGAACTCGGTGAACCTGGAGGCGGGGCGCGACAAGCTCGATCGTGTCGTGCCTCTGGCGATGGCACACGGCGCGGCGCTGATCGCCCTGACGATCGACGAGGTCGGTATGGCCAAGTCGGCCGAGCGCAAGGTCGAGATCGCCAAGCGCATTCGCGACCTGTGCTGTGAGGAGCATGGCCTGGACCCGAAGCTGTTGATCTTCGACTGCCTGACGTTCACGCTGACGACCGGCGATGAGGAGTGGCGACCCTCGGCGGTGGAGACAATCGCGGGGATCAAAGCGATCAAGGAGCAGATCCCGCACGTGAAGACCTCGCTGGGCGTCTCGAACGTCTCATTCGGCGTCTCCCCCGGCGCGCGCGCGGTGCTGAACTCGGTATTCCTGCACCACTGCGTGGCCGCGGGCCTGGACCTGGCGATGGTCAACCCCAACCACATCACGCCCTACTCGGAGATTTCCGACAACGAGCGCGAGCTGGCGGACGATCTGGTGTTCAACCGTCGCGAGGACGCGCTCGAGCGCTTCATCGGCCACTTCGAGTCCAAGGGCGAGGAGGAAGGCCCGGCGGGTGCGGCGGATCCAACCGAGGGCATGGAGCCGGAGGAGGCGTTGCATTTCCACATCCTGCGCCGACGCAAGGAGGGCGTGGAGGACTGGATCGACAAGAGCGTGGAGAAGATCGGCGCGGTACCGACGCTGAACGAAGTGCTGTTGCCGGCGATGAAGGAGGTTGGCGACAAGTTTGGGGCCGGCGAACTGATCCTCCCGTTCGTGCTGCAGTCGGCGGAGGTGATGAAGAAGGCGGTCGCCCAGTTGGAGAAATACCTCGACAAGATCGAGGGCTACACGAAGGGCACCGTGGTGCTGGCGACGGTGTTCGGCGACGTCCACGACATCGGCAAGTCGCTGGTGAACACGATCTTGACCAACAACGGCTACACGGTCGTTGACCTGGGAAAGCAAGTTCCGATCCAGACGATCCTCGACGCGGCCCAGGAGCACGAGGCGACGGCGATCGGGCTCTCAGCGCTGCTGGTCTCGACCTCCAAGCAGATGCCCGCGTGCATCGAGGAGCTGCATGCCAAGGGCCTTTCCTATCCGGTGCTGATCGGCGGCGCTGCGATCAACCGTGCCTTCAGCTACCGCGCCCTGTACCCGGGCGGCAAAGACTCCAAGGAGGTCTACGGGCCGGGGGTCTTCTACTGCAAGGATGCCTTCGAGGGCCTAGCGGTGATGGACCAGTTGATCGACTCCGACGCGCGTGGCGCGCTGGTGGAGAAGCTCCTAGCGGGCGCGACGGAGTTCCGCGCGAAGGGCGAGGCGCCGCAGGAGGAGCTGAACTTCGCAGATGATTCGGTGCGTTCCTCGGCGCGCACCGACGTGCCGATCCCGACGCCGCCCTACTGGGGCGTTCAGGAGATCGAGGTGGACTTGAACGAGGTCTATCGCCACCTCGACACGCACGTGCTGTTCAAGCTGCACTGGGGCGGGCGCGGCGTGAAAGGCGAGGCCTGGAAGAAGCTACTGGAGGAGGACTTCCGCCCGCGCCTTGAGCGCATGTGGAAGGAGCAGACCTACCTGCATCCACGCGCGTTGCTGGGCTTCTTCCCCTGCTACGCATTGGGCAACGACATCGTGGTGCTCGACCCCGAGGATCGAGCCACCGAGCTGACCCGCTTTGTCTGCCCGCGCCAGCCCAAGGGCGATCGCATCTGTCTGGCGGACTTCTTCCGTCCAGCCGTCGAGGGCGAGCCGCCCCAGGAGCTGGATGTGATCGCCGTCCAGGCGGTGACGGTGGGCGCGGAGGTCACGGAACTGATGGCGAAGCTGGAGGCCGAAGGCGAATTCGCAGAGCAGCTATTCGTGCACGGCCTGGGCGTGCAGACAGCAGAGGGCCTGGCCGAGTGGCTGCATTGGCGCGCCCGCGAGATGTTGGGCATCCCGGACACGCAAGGAAGACGCTACTCCTGGGGTTATCCCGCGGTGCCTGAGCAGTCAGAGCACCTGAAGGTCGAGCAGCTGCTCGACCTCGGGCAGATCGGGATGAAGATCACGGACGGCTACGCGCCGGAACCCGAGCAATCGACGCTCGCGCTGATCGCCCACCACCCCCAGGCGATCTACTTCGGCACGCGTCAAGGTCGCCTGCTGCCGGAGGGCTCGCCCGATGATCTGATCCGCGGGTCGACGCGCGACCCCTCGCTGTTCGGCGAGATCGCCGACGAGGACCCGCCCGACGGAGCGGTTGAAGCCGAGGACGAGCCCGCGATGGCGGGCGAGGCCGGTTAGCCAGGGCGCCGAGGGCGCTGCGCCGTACGGCGTCCTCGGTCGCTCGCGTGCTGTCCGCACGCCACGCTTCCTGCGTCCTTGTACGGCTGGACCCTCGACGCCCTGATGCCGTGGCGAAGTGCCGGGGGTTAGTCGTCGTCGCGGGGCGGTGGCCTGAACAGGATCCGCTTGACCTCGGAGGCGGTCCCGCCGCCGAGCCGCAGTGCGGTCTGAAAGCCTTCCTCGCCTAGCTCGCCGGCGTCGAGCGCGCGGCGCATCGCGTTCAGCGTGGGGAGATCCTCCTCGGCGACCTGATCGCGGGCGGTCTCTAGCAGGATCAAGTGCCGCGGACGCCGCAGCGCGGCGGCAATGCGCACGAACGGCTCGCGCTGCTGGGCATCGACGCCCTCGGCGGCGAGCACGACGGTGTCCTTATTTTGCAGGCGCTTGGCGACAGCAGCCGCAAGCAGCTCCTGTGCGCGCTCCTCGAGCTCCTCCTCGGCGACCTTACCGTTGAGCAGCTTGCGCACCTTGGCGAGCGAGAGCTGGCTCGTGCGATCCTCGATCAGACGTGCAACGAAGCCGTCGCGCTCGGCGGCGGACGCCGAGACGATCACGACCAGGCTGCCTGGCGAATAGCGCAGGCGATCGGCGGGCTTGAGCACCTTGCAGTGCACGGCGATGTTGGCCGGGCGCTCGGGAGCACCCTCGCGGCGCGGCCGATCAGAGGACCATCCAGTGCGCTCGTCCACGCCGATTTTGACGCTGCGAGAACTCGGCCTACTCGCTGAGGGTTGATCTGGCATACCCCCATGATGCCCTAAGCGGGCCGCCGAGCGAGCGCCGCCCGTTAACCGGGATGATTCGTGATCAGCGCGAGCTTGGCGTGGCGGTCGAGCCGCTTGATCCGGGCCTCCTCACGCCGCGCCGCAGAACGATCCTCCATGGCGGCCTCGTAGACCAGCTCGACGGGCAGGCGGCTGGCCGTGTAGCGGCTGCCCTTGCCGCTACGGTGGCGCACGAGTCGGCGTGGAACGTCGATGCTCCAGCCGGTGTAGAGCGACCCGTCGGCGCAGCGCAACATGTAGACCCAGGCGTCGGTCATGCAGTTTCCGTACGCCGTTCACAGGCCGATACCTGCCAGGCCTTGTCCCGACATGCGCAAGGCCGGCGGATCAGACCCTGTGGCCAAGAAGGTCCGGGAGGTGATCTCCATTCTCGAAAGACACGGCTGGGAGCAGGTCCGCGAGCGTGGCAGCCATCGGCAGTTCAGACACCCTGTTCGCCCCGAAGTCATCACGGTGTCGGGCAAGCGGAGCGGTACGATGCCTGTCGGACAGTTGGCCAGCATCAGACGGAAATCCCGAATCGAGGACTTGCGATGACTGAGTATCTGGTCGTCTATGAGAGAGGTGAGGACGGTGGCTGGGGCGCATCTTTGCCCGACTTGCCGGGCTGCGTCGCGGTGGCGGATACTCGCGTCGAGGTCGAGCGACTGATCGGCGAGGCGATCCCGATGCACGTCGAGCTGATGCGCAAGGTGGGCGAGCCGATCCCCGAACCTCGCCATCTTGCAGGCTCGGTGACTGCTTGAGTTAGTGATCGCCAGTTGAAGTCGCCGCGCCGCCGAGGATGACCGACGCGGGCAGCGGCGCGAGCACCACAGGTGCGGCGTGCGTGGTCCGCAGACGCACCTCGCGCCAGGACAACCCCTCGTTGAGCAGGGCGGGCAAGCCCATCAGGACGGCCGTGGCGAGCTCGACGGCTTGCAAGACGATCCCGTAGGCAATCGCGTCGGGGGTGGAGACGTGGTAGGCGCCTACCAGCACCGCAACGCAGGCGGCCTGGAAAACGCCGACGTTCGCGGGGGTCGCGGGCACGATCGCCGTGACGTTTACGGCGAATAGCACGCCCGCCGCGGCCGCAGGCGCGGAGTGGACGTCGAGCCCAAAGGCGATCAGTAGCAGCCAGCAAGAAAGCCACTGCAACGCCCAGGCCACGAGCTGGGCTACGGTCGCAGATAGCGCTTGGCGCGGGTGGCGGAACAGGCGCAGGCCATCGTGCAACCTTGCCCGCGCACGGCGAACTCCGCCGATCAGGATTTCCATGCCCTGCGCGCGCGTGACGGGTCCCGATGGCACGAGCAGCGGCATCAGCCGCGTCACCACGAGTGCAACCAGGGGCACGAGCGCGACGAGCAGCAGTGCACGATCGTGCCCGTCAAGCAGGCTCACGCTCGAGAGCGTGACGCTGCCGAGGATCACCAGCGCGAGCAGGTTGAGCATCGTCTGCGAGACGATCGTGCCGAGCACGATCGGCAGCGTGTCGCGCGCGCGCCCGACACGGCGAGCGACGATCAGCGCACGCGAGGGCTCACCGAGGCGACCAGGGAGTGTGGCGGACATCAGCACGCCGATGAAGGTCCCCTGCATCGCGTCCCGCCGTTTCGCCTTGCGCCATGTGGGGGCGGCGGCGAGGATCGCGTGCCAGGAAATCGCACGAGTGAACATCGCCAAGCACATCAACGCAAGCACCGCGAGGATCAGGCCTGGCTTGGATGACAGCAGCGAGGCGACGACGCGGGTGAGGCCGACGCGCTGCAGGGCCAGCGCACCCAGGCCGGCGCCCACGACCGTGGTGAGCCCGAGACCCGCGCGGCGCAATGCCCGCACGCGTCGCTCGCGACCGACGAGCGGGGGCGGCTCGGGCGCCAGCGAGGGCAGTCTCTGAGGGGGTATGCGCGGCTGCAGGTCGGCGGGCATGAAGCCGTGGCGTAGCGCGAACCGCGCGGCGCCGCTGCGCGGGCTGCGCTGCGTCTGCCGGGCGACGGCAATTGCCTGCTCGTAGCAGTCCTGGACTTCGGCGGCCACATGCGGCCAGGCAAAGCGCTCGGCGCGCTCGCGCGCCGCCAGCGCCATGCGCTCGCGGCGGGGACGGTCCAGCGCCAGCCTACGAAGCGCCTCCGCCAGAACCAGCGGGTCACCAGCGGGCACGAGCTGTCCGTCCAAGCCGTCGCGCACGACGTCTCTATAGCCGGGAATATCCGAGGCGAGCACGGGGGTCGCGGCTGCGAATGCCTCGGTCAGGATCATGCCAAAGCTCTCGCCGCCGAGCGAGGGCGCACAGAGCAGGTCCGCGCGTGCCAGCTCAAGCAGCTTCTGCCGCTCGGAGACCTTGCCGAGGGCGCGTACGCCACTGTCGTCGAGCATCATGTGCGCGACCTCCTGGGCAGAGGCACCTACCAACGTGAGCGTCGCCGGGACGTGCTCGCGAAGCGCCTCGAAGGCGCGTAGCAGGACCGGCAGGCCCTTGCGCTCGACAGCCTGCCCGATGCAGAGGATGCGCAACCCTGCGCGGCCCTGCGAGGGCTCAAACTCCTCGACGCCCGCGTGCTCCCCCTCAAGACCGGCCAGCTCGAAATCGCTGGGTAGATGCACGCCGTTGGGCACGATCCGATAGCGCCCGCCATAGAAGCGACGCGCCGTCCAGGCGGCGGCCTCGGACACGGCGATGCGGACGTGCAGCCGATTCATCCGTCGCCGGCCCCCGAGCGGGACGGCGGCAAAGCCGTTGGTGAGCGCGTTCTCGGAGTAAGTGTGGAAGGTGCCGACGAGCGGCAGCTCACCCGCCGAGAGCAGCGCATCCCATCCGAGCAGCGGGACCACGGGCTCGTGGATATGCGCCACGTCGTAGCCGCCCTCGCGCAGCTCGCGACGCAAGGCACCGACGGAGCTGGGCGTGATCGCCATGTTGCTGACGGCGCCATTTGCAGGGACGCCGACGGTCCGCCCGAGCGAGGCGAAACCCTCGGGCGTGGGGCGTCGCTGCGGCTGCGCCCCACGGTGCAGCCGCCGCGTAAGCGCGTCATCGGGGTCGTGCGGCGCGAGAATGCGCGCCTCGTGCCCACTCTGAACCAGCTCGCGCGCTAGCGCCTCGATGTGGCGAGCGACCCCACCCGGATAAGTCCACGAGTACGGCGAGAGCAGCGCTATCCGCACGCGCCCACTCTATCCACCCAGGTGGTCGCTCGGCGGCTGACCCACGCCCTTGCAATCGTCAAGCTCTGGGCCGCTCAGGCAGCCGCGGCTAGCCCATCGCTGCTGCGATAATCGGCCGCGTGAGCGCACGGCACTTTGTGAAGTACACCTTCCTTAAGCTCGACCCCGCTTGGCGCCGCCTCCCGGACGAGCAGCGCGAGCAGGGCAAGCGTGAGTTCATGGCCGCGTGTGAGGACTTCGCGGATGGGCACATGCTGCAGAGCTTCTCGCTCGTAGGCACGCGCGGCGATGCCGAGCTGATGCTGCTAGCCGAGGCTGAGAACCTCGAACGGATCCACGAGTTCCACGTCGTGCTGGGGCAGAGCGGACTGATGAAGTGGGCGCAGATCTCGCACTCGTTCCTGGGGATGCGTAAGTCTTCGGAGTACTCCGAAGACGAGCGCACCGCACCGCGGGGCTTCCGCGGCAAGTACGTGTTCGTCTATCCGTTCGTCAAGTCGCGCGAGTGGTATGCGCTGCCGGCAGACGAGCGCTGGCGGATCATGCAGGGCCACATCGAGGTCGGCCGCGAATACCCAGGCGTGGACAATCACACGGCCTATTGCTTTGGCCTAGACGACCAAGAGTTCGTGGTCGCGTTCGACACCGACGACGTGGGCACGTTCCTGGATCTGGTGCAGCGCCTACGCACAACCGAGGCGTCGCGCTTCACGGTGCGCGACACCCCGAGCTTCACCTGTATCGCGATGTCCCTGGAGCGCGCGCTGAACGCGCTCGACGGTGAGCCGATCGCACTGAGCACTGCGCTCCCGGGCGCATAGCCGTGGCGCCGCGCAAAGCCACAGCCGCCAAAGCGTCCACGAAAAGGCCCGCCCGGCGCAAAGTCTCGGTCGCCAAGGCGACCGAGCACCTGCGCGCGAGCGATCCGATCCTCGCGAAGGTGATCGAGCAGGCGGGCAAGCTGCCCAGCGCGCGTCAGGGTCGCCCCGAACTCGACGACCACTACGGCGCGCTGGTACGCGCGATCGTCGGCCAGCAGCTCTCGGTGCTCGCGGCGCGCGCGATCTACGGGCGCTTGACGGCGCGCTTCGACGGGCGCCCGCCGACGCCGCAGGAGATCATGGCCGACGATCCCGAAGCGCTGCGCGCGGCGGCGGGACTCTCGCGCGCGAAGGTCGGCTTCTTGCGCTCGCTGGCCGAACACGTCCTCTCGGGCGAACTGGAGCTCGAGCGCCTGGACGCGCTGCAGGACGAGGACGTGATCGCCGAGCTGGTCGCGGTCAAGGGCATCGGCGAGTGGTCGGCCCACATGTTCTTGATGTTCCACCTGGAACGACCAGACGTGCTTGCGGTCGGCGATCTCGGCATCCGCCGCGCAATCGAACGCGCCTACGGGTTCGACGCGCTGCCGGCGCCGGCGGAGATGGAGCGCCTGGCCAAGCCGTGGCGGCCATACCGCACGCTCGCCTGCCGCTATCTGTGGCGCTCGCTGCAGAACGAGCCCACATAGTGCGACGGGGCGCTCACCGAGCGCCCCGTCAAGACTTTGCGGCTCTGGGCACGCGAGCGGCGCCCTGCCCGCGCCGGCCTGCTCAGCGTTCCTTGGTTTTCACCTCGAGCGGTTCCTGGTTTTCTTCGCTTTCGATGTTTTCCCCGAGGCCAGATTCCGTTTCGAGCACCGAGGTCAGTCCGGTCTGTTCGGGCGAGCGCGTTTCAAGCCCGAGCGTCGTGGTCGTGAGCGTGTCGCTCGGCTGGCCTTCGAAGGCTTCGGGCAGCTGCTTGCCTTTGGTCGCCTTGTAGAGGATCGTGGCCGACTTGCTCATCTTGTTCAGGTCGTTGCCGAAGAAGCCGTGCTTGATCTGGCCGATCACGGAGCCTTCGATCGTGTGCACGGTTTCGGGCAGTTTCCCGCAGTAATACGTCAGGAAGGCACCGGAGCCGCCTTCGTGCTTCAGGTCCCATCCCGCCGTGCCCTTGGCGGATTCGATGAAGCCGAGGCCGCCTTCGAGCGAGCCCTGTTCGACGATGATGCCTTCTTTGGCGGGGGTCGTCTGGCAGGGGCGTTTTGCGGCGTCTTCGCAGAATTCGAACTGCACCGTCGTCTTCTCGGTTTTCGCGCCGGTGTATTCACCTTTGAAGATCGCCGAGGCGCACGAGATCTCCTGGCCTGCGACCGTTTCGAGGACGGGTTCTTCGGCGACGCCGAAGAACTTGTTCTTCGCGCCGGGACCCGGCTCCCATTCGTACTTTCCGTTGTGCATCGGCTTTTTGCGCACGCACGTGGCCGAGGCATAAGCGCCGGAGAAGACCGTCTTCTTCCCTACCTGCGTGCCTTCCACTGCGACGCACCTGCCGAGTTCAGGCAGTTCCGCCTGCGCGACCGTAGCGCCGAGCGCACTAAACACGATTGCGATAGCCAGACAGCCGCCGACAATCTTGATCCGCTTCATCTCGATGCTCCCCTTGTTCGCCTCCATTGCCCCGGCGCCCTTAGTCGAGCGACGACGAGGTGTTGCGTCCCCTCTCAAACGTCTCGATCACTTCCGTCGCACCGGCCCTCGACAGTGCGTCCAGCTACTTTCGCGCCTTGGACTTCTTCTTTTTCTTCGCCGCTTTCTTTGATTTCTTCGCGCCGTACTTCTTACGTGCCTTTGCTTCGCATGAGGCGCGCTTGCGCTTGTTGTGCTTGAACTGCTTGCGGCATTTCTTGAGCGCCTTCGCGAGCTTCTGCGACCGACTTTCGGTGAAGCCCTTGACGGCTCCGCAACCCAGGATCGAGACCGCCGTGTTCTGGTTGATCACAGCGCCGTTCTGCCCGGTGATCACCGTGGGCAGGCTGACTTTCTTCGAGCAGATGTTGTAGGTCTTGGCTTCTTCGGTGTTGACCGTAAGTGCCGAGTGCGGCCCTGCCGGGAGTGCCGTTTCAAAGCTCGTGAAGGGGGCGTCGGGAGAGGATTCAAAGCGCGAGTAGGTAACGCCGTTTTTGATGTCGGTCTTGCCGTCGAGGATGATCGTGATGCCTTCGCCCTGGAGCACGAACTCAACGTCGGGGAAGGCCGCGTTTCCATGCGAGACGAGATATGCCGGCCCGGTCAACGGATTTTTGAAGACCGGCGTGTGGATCGTTGCTTTGCCGATCAGCGAGCCTTCGTCGCAGGCCGCGGGATTTGCTTCGAAGACTTTGTTGACGCAGGCTTTCTGAATCGTCGTCAGGCGCGACGGCAAAATGCGCGGAATCGTGAGGAAGACTTTTGCGATCCCCGACTGGCCGATCCCACTCGATTCGATCTTGACGTTGAAGCCAGTTCCGTTCAATTTGCTGCCCTGACCATTCGCCGTCGCGGTGAGCTTGGGCGTGAATGGCAGCGCGGCGCAGTTCGTGACTCGGAACGGGCTCGAAACCGGAGCGGTCGTGCCTTCATAGCCGGCGAGCGTCCCCGCGACGGACATCTGGGCGCAGTTGGTCGGGTTGAACTCGAAGCCTTCTCGGTCGATCGTCACGTTCAACGCCTTGATTTGCGACGGTGCGCCGCGCACGAACTGCGGCAGCGGATCGCTGGTCACAGTGACGGCAGCGGTAAATGGGTCGACGTTGATCGTCGAGCGCACCGGGACGTCGCCGAGTTCGAATGGCCCCGCGTGTGCGTGAGTGACTGCCAGCAGGCCGAACGGCGCCCCCTTGTATGGGCCCGTCAGAAAGACGTCGCCGCCGAGCGTGACCGGGTTAGAGCCAAGGCCCGAGATCGCGGTTGAATGCCCGATCAGGCTGTCAGCTCCGCATTCGTCGAGCGAGGCCTGCGGTTCGGGGCACGGGGTGACCGAGGCGAGCCGCGCCGCGAGCCCCGGCGGCATCGTGACGGAGATCGCCTTTAGCGCCTGCTGGCCATCGGGGCGCCCGATCGTGAGCGAGAACGACGTGTACCCCCCGGCCTGACCGTTGCTGCTTGCTTCGAAGCCGGGGGCGAATGGCAGAACGCCTTCGGCGGGGCAGGGCTGCCCATCGACGTTAGGCGTGAGCGAGAAGCTCGAGCTGGCCTGCTTGGCGGCTTCGCCCGTCGTCGGTTCGAAGTTCGCCGCCGTCGTGTAGGCGCGGCAGAAGGCCGGCGTGGTCTGCGAAGCGCGCGGGCCATTGTTCAGGTGCAGCTTGAGCCGTTCGAACGGCAGCGGCGGCGTGTTGCGGAAGATCGAGGTGAGCCGCCCCGTGTTGGGGTCCAGTTTGACTTCGCCCGCGAGCTTGACCCGTACGCCCGATTCGGGGTCTTCGGCGACGAGATACAACACCAGCGGAGAGGCGAAGATGTTCGTGTCCTGGCTACCGAAGTAGACATGGCCCGTGAGTTCGTGTTCGAGCAGCGGTGTTTTAATCGCGACAGTTCCGACTTTCGAGGCTTCCGGACAGCCAGCCGCCGCGGGCGAGAACAGCTGCTGGCCGACCTCGCGTTCGACGGTCGCTTCTCTGTCGTTATCGCCGGCCGGCTGCAGTACCCCTCCGGTTTCGGTTTCGAACCCGATCGCTCCCGTCGAGCACAGGCCGAGCCCGTCGGCCGCGCCCGCGTTAGCAACCATTTCTTCAGGCAGCGTCACGGTCGTCGCCCGCACGTCGGCCTCGGCGAATTTGTCGGTCGCGAGCGTCGTGTCCTGAGGCACGTTGACTTCGACGGTCAGACCGCTGGGGGTGCTCGCTTCATGCTGGTCAGGCTGCGCGTTGATCGTCGGTTCGAATGGGAGTTCCTCGCAGCCCTGCGGCGTCACCGCGCCGCTCGCGGCCACTTCAGGTCCGAACGAGGACTGCTGCCAGGACTGCGCGGAGGCGGTACTCGCCCAGGGGTGCTCGCTGTTGCATTCGGTCGTCGGCAGGATCAAGTACGGCGGAGCCTGTTGCGTGGCGCTCGGACATGGCGGGCGCGGTTCGAGCCC
The DNA here is from genome assembly GCA_963697725.1 of uncultured Solirubrobacteraceae bacterium. GTDB lineage: Bacteria > Actinomycetota > Thermoleophilia > Solirubrobacterales > Solirubrobacteraceae > Palsa-744. The sequence goes on along the minus strand of OY969096.1, from coordinate 839,309 downwards.
CTGCACGTACATGCCGCCGCCGAGGCACTCCCAGCCGCGCGCGCTGGCGTGCTGCTTGGCACCGGGGACGCCCCATACGGTGACGACGCTGCTGAGCAGTTCCGCGGCCTGGGAGGTGTTCTCAACTTTGACTTCCACCGCATAGCCTTTGCCCGACTTGACCGCCGTGTCGAGGATCACCGGCACCTTTTCGAACACGAAGCCAAAGCGCGCGGGCTCGCCCGGTTCGGGCACGAGGTTGAAGACCGGCACCGTCGCGGTGTTGTGATTCAGGTGGAAGTTTTCTTTGAACGTCACGACCGCGGCCCCGATCGCCGTGCTCGCGGGACATTCGTTGCTGTTGCCCAGGCGCAGGACCGCGAAAGAGGTCGCCGAGCACTGCGGGAATACGCTGGCGCGCGCGTCGGCTACCAGTCCTGGGGGCAAGGTCGTCGTCAGGTTCCGGGTCAGCGCCGGCGCCGAGGGGAAGTCCTTAGGCGGTTTTTCCTGATGTTCGGTCAGCGGGTCTTTGCGGAGCGTCTGGTTCAGCTCGATCGTCGTGGTCAGCTGGAAGGGGTGGGAGCCGGCCTGCAGGTCCGGCGAGCCGTTCTCGTTTTCAGGGGTCAGTTCGAAGCGTTCGATTCCGAACGGCGTCGGTTCGGCGCTGACGGTGATCGGGCGTGCCACCGAGTTCGGCGAGGCGTTGCCGCCTTCGACCTTGATTTCGGTCGATTCCCCAGTCGTCGCGCCTGGCTTGACTTTGACCCCGATGCTGACTTCGATCGCGATGAAGGGCGGCAGCAGCCCGATGTACTTGCAGCTCAGCGCCGGCAGCGGCGCGCATTCGAGCGGGTATTCCGAGTTGGCGCCCTGTTCGTTGTTACCGCGGGCGGCATAGCCGCGCATCGGTTCAGTGGCTTCTAGGCCACTCGGCAGGGTCTCGTTGATCGTGACCGGACTGCCGGCTTCGGCGAGCACCGGGGCGTCTCCGAGGTTGACCAGAACGCCCACGACCTGGCCCTTTTCACCGGGCTGCAGATTCGTGGGTGCGACGCGGGTGATCACGTCCCAACGCGGCGCTTCGGTGCCTTCTTCTGCGGCCAGCGCCGGGCTCGCGCCGAAGGCCACGAGCCCCACCAGGCAGACGAGCAGGCTCGCGAGCAGCGGGCGACTGAGCTTGACCCTCATCGCCTGCCCCGCTTCGCCGCCACGCTGCTGGACTTCTTCGCCGGCTTCTTCTTGGCCCCGTATTTCTTGCGCGCCTGCTTTTCGCATGCGACGCGCTTCTTCTGCTTCCCCTTGTATTTCTTTTTACACGTCTTCAACGCCGCCGCCAGTTTCTGGGCGCGCGTCAGCGGTTTGGCTTTGGCTTTGGTCGTGACTTTTTCGCCGAGCACCTGCTGCTGTGGCGGGACGTTCCCGGAGCTCGAGGTGGTAGCGCTGCCCAGCGACCCTCCAAGCCCGGGGTGCGGAGTGGGCGCGGGACGACATGCTTCTTCGTCGCACGGCGGCGCCGGGGGGAGGGCCGTCGTGGGGCAGGCTTCTTCAGCTTCCGGGCCGCTACATACCCGCGCGTCGTAGATATCGAAGGCCTGGTCCGCGTCGAGCGAGGGAATCAGGCTTGAGCTCGTCAGGAAGAAGACGTCGTTGCCGTTTTCGCTGGCGTCCAGGAACGTGCTTTCGCGATCGGACTTACCCGAGGAGATCAGCGCGACGCAGCCACGAGACGTGTTTTCTTTCGCGCAGTCGCCCACGCCAACCGGCTCGTACTCGTAGACGTCGGCCTTGCCTTTGTTGACGTCTTCTTTGACCAGCGAGTCCGCCGCGTTGAAGAACAGGCGGCCGCTGTCGGAGAGGTAGCGAGACTGGTAGAAGCTCTCGCGGTCGTCGAGGTTCGTCCAGCCCGGCAGGTTCGCCGCGAGCCAGCTGTCATTTCCGCCTTCGTTATCAGTCGACCAGATGCCGAGCCGATCGATCAGCAGCCCGCGGCCTTCGCCGGATTCCTGGACGTCGTGAACCCCGACCGGCTGGGCGCCCGTCGGGTTGCAGGAAGCGCAGGCCAGGCTGCCACCTTCGGCCGCGTCGAATAGGTAGACCTCCTCGTCGGGCTGGCCGCTATTGGCGTCGAGGTTGTTGTATTTGGTCAAACGCTGGTTTGACATGAATGCCAGATAGCGGCCGTTGGGCGAGACGCGCGCCGTCAATTCGTCGACCTTGTACTGCGTGCGTTCGGGTTGGATCGGCGCCCAGTCGGGGCCGTCTTCGTTCGACAGGCGCGCGATCAGCTGCGGCCGTTCCCATTCGATGCCGTTGTTGTGAACCTCGTACAGGTTGCACTTGGCCGACTTCAGGCCTTCCCTGACGCAGTGGCCGGGAGATGCGTCCGAGCTCAACACGCCGTTCGCGACGAAGTAGACGTAGGAGCCGTCGTCGCTCGCGCCGATCACGCCCGGCTGGACCGCGGAGCTTTCGCCGAGGGTGAGGTCCGGGGTCAGGTCAGTCAACCGCTGGCCCGCGGGCTTGTCGCGTTCGAACACGTACAGATCGCCGGCTTCTTCATTTTCTTCGAGCTTTTCTTCGATCGGGTTCGTTCCCATCGAAGCGTCTTTGGTGAGCCGCTGGTCGTCGGTAAAGAACAGTCGGCTACCCGTCACGCTCGAGGTCTGATAGACGGGCTTGGCGTGCACGGTCGGCACCGGCAGGCCTTCTTCTTTGTTCTGTTCGTCGACCTGAATTGTTTCGACCAAGCCCTGTTTAAGTTCGGTCTGGTACAGGTGGATGCTCCCTTCGAGCGCGTCCGCCCAGACCACGAGTGATCCATCTCGCGAGATCGCATTCCTGTTGCCTTGGAACACGGCCTCTCCCGGTTGCCCAAAGCCGAGCGTCCCAGTCGCCGTTGCTCCGTTCGGCAGGATGTTGACCTGGCGAAGATGCCCTTCGCCCGCCGTTTTTTCTTCGGCGGACCAGACGGCCAGTTCCACCGCGGGGTTCAGGCCGATGTGCTTAAGGTCCGGGGTCGCCGCGCCGAGCGGCGAGCTACCAGGCGGCGTGTCCGAAGTCTGCGTGAGCGGCGCATAGCAGGGCGCCGTGGAGCAGTCGGTGCTGCGCATGTACTCCGGAATCCCTGTGCCGGAGGTGGGTTCGGTCGTCTGCGTGGACTGCAGACGTTCGTAGGGGAACACGGCCGCCTGGGAGAGATCCGAGGAGAAGAATTCGTACTCCCGTCGCAGGTTTGCCTGAATGCCCTGAGCTTCGGCGTTTGGGGTAGTCAGGTTGCGCGTAGACCAGCTTCCACTCGCGCCGCGCGACGCAACCAGCTGCGCCGGTTCGGGCGCGCGGTTGCCTGCCGGTTCTTCTTCCCCGACCGGCGCCGCCGCGATGAAGGCGAAGCGACGTCCGTCGGTCGCGGCTTGGATTAGACCACCTTCGTGCGACAGTGGTTCGACCGAGACCCCGCGCTTGTCCACCGGCGAGACCAGTTCCCAAGCGCGGCCGTCGGGTAGCGCTTCTTCAAGTGTGTTCGCCGGAAGCGTCGTGAACGCTCCTTCCTCCGTGCTGATCACTTCGCCCGAGCCGTTCTCCGCGACCACAATGAAGTGGTAGTTCGTGCTCGCCGAGAGGCCATTGACCTGCGTAGCGAACGGCTTGTCGCCAAAACCTGAGCCGAGGTCGAGGCCAGGCGGCGACGGCGCGGAGGTGGAGCAGGCCGAGGGTCCGCTCGAACAGGGTTCCACCCCGTAGCGGAAGTAGGCATGCGTATCGAGGCCCGCCGGTTCGACCAGCGCCTTCAGTTCGGCGGATTCGGCCGTGACCGAGGCGACCGACAGGCTGCCTTCGCCGATCACGGGCGGACCCGCTTTCGTCGGTTCGAAGATGTCCACACGCCCATTTGCCCGATCGGCGACGAACACCTCGTTGCTCGTCGAGTTGACGGCGAGTCCAGCGCCGCCACTTTCGGCGAGCTGCACCGCTCCGAACTGCTGGATCAGCGTGCCATCCTGCTCGAACGCGGACACCGAGTTCAAGTGGTCGAGGTAGACGTCGTTGCTGGCCTGTTGTTCGCTGGAGGTATCGACTGCGAGCCCGGTGGTGTTCGCTTCTGCGTCGAAGGTCGCGATTTCGGCTTCTTCGTTGAGGATCGCTTCGCCTTCGCCGGGTCCGTAGCGAGCGACCAGGCAGGCGTGTTTGACGCACGGTTCGGCGATGTGTTCTTCGACTTTGGCTTCTTTGTTTTCTTTGCGTTCTTCAGCGCGTTCTTCGATTAGTTCTTCTTCTTCTTCGATGTCACGCCCGTTCAGTTCGTAGGTCAGATAGGCGCGACCGAGCCCATCGATCGCGAAGCCCGGGCGGGCGGCGCGATGACCTTGGATGATTTCGGGGAATTCGATTTCTTCCGGTTCGCCGATCAGCTGATTTTTCACGGCGTTTGAGAAGCGCTCAATCACGAAGTCTTCTTCTTCGTCTTCGCGATCCAGCCAAACTTTGCCGGACTTGTCGACCGCGACCCCCATGACCGGCCAGAGTTCTTCTTTTTCTTCGAGTTTCGTGAGCAACGCCCCGAGGTATTTGCCTTCGAAATCGAACTTGTAGACGATCGCTCTTTTCCAGCTGCGGTTCGCCACGACGTACAAGTCCCCGAACGACGGTGAGCTGCTGTCGTTATCGACGGCGATCGCGACCGGTTCGTCGAACCTCGGTTTTGCCGCGCCTGCGAGACCGCCAACGCCCGGTTTACACGTGGCTTCTTCGCTGCAGCGCTCGTATTCGGAGCCGCCATTCACCCCGGCCCCCCACGCTTCGAGGAATTCGTGTTTTGGCCCGAAGCGCACGACCCTGTCATTGCCCTGATCGAGCACATAGATGTCGCCGGCGCCGGGACCGCTCACCGCTTCGTTGACAGCAACCGCGTTCGGGCTTGAGAGTTTGTTCGTGCCTGAGGTTTCGAGCGCGGTCTCGAAGCTGTGTCCGCGATGGGTCAGCGCCTCGGCGGGAACCGTCCACAGAAACGCCGCGACCGTCGCGCAGATGAACGTGACCAGTGTCGCCGAGAGGGCACGCGGACGCACGGTTGACAAGACCGAACCCGAGGCCGCAGTTGCCCGTCCCTCCACTGCTCCCATCCCTACCCTCTCGTTGCTTGAGCTTCCCCTCTGAGCTGAGGCTAGCAGTTCGAACACAACTGTCAAGCGGGTGCGGTCAAGCCCATCTACGTACCGTGCCACACCCTGAAAAGCCTGGGCGGGGCGGTTACAAACCACCCTTGACAGAATGTGCGTGTGGGGCCCGGGGGCCCCACACGCGTACCGCAAATACTGCTTTGGAACTACGGAGCTTCAGGCGTCTACTACGCCGCGATCTCCATCGCTTCGCCCTTCAGCTTCGACACGGTGTTCTCGGTCGAAGGCAGCGTCACGCCAGGAGGCGTGATTTTGCTGAGGAGGAAGTGTGCAGGACCGGTTTCGGGGTTTTCGGGGAATTCACCGAAGACCACTTCCTGGCCGTGTTTCGCGTTTTCAGCGAACGTCTGCGTGCCTTCCTTGCTGACTTTGTTCACGTTGCCGGTGTTGACACCGATGACGGAACCTGTCGTCACGATCGCGAGGCCTTCGCAGCTGAATTCTGCGGAGACGCCGTGGTCGGTGGCTTCCACGTCACTGCCAACGCCACCGCTGATGTAGCCGAGCGTCGCCGTCAGCTGTTTCGTGTTGATCGTGCCGGTTTTCGCGCTAGGCGAGGTGCACTTTTTGCCTTCCGTGCTGCAGGTCTTGAATTCGACTTTGATCGTCGCCGTTTTCGCGCCCGTGATTTCGCCTTTGGACTTGCCGGACTTGCACGTCACGACGCCGGCCGCGGTACCGCCGGTCCACGGGGTCGCTTCGTTTTCAGGGATGTAACTGGTCAGCGTGCTGGTGCCGTTCTTGCCGGTCAGCGCCTTCTTTTTGGCAGCTTCCCAGGACTCGAGTTCGTATTTGCCGGTTTTTGTCCCGCTTTTGGCGGAGCACAGCTTGTCGGTGTATTCACCGGTGAAGAATTTGCCGACCTTCGCGGCTTTCGCACAGACCTTGTATTCAGGCAGCGCGGCCGATGCGCTCGAGACAGCCACTGCGGCTACCGCGAACACAACGACGAGGCAGAGCCCCATCATCTTGATCCGTCGCATCTAGACACTCCTTTTCCCTCTTGATAAGTAGCCGGCACCTGAGTCTCTACCCTGCTACAGAACCCCCGATACCAGTCCCTGCCCCTGTGCTGTACCCAGCCAGTGGCCCCTCCATGCTCGACCTTGGCAGAAAAAAACATGCTGGTCAAGGTCAGTCAAGTCGTGCTCAGCTCATGCGCCTCCCTGCACATGCGCTGCCGGCTTCGCACCGAACGCGCGTCGAGCTCGTATTGGCCTCAGGCGTGGTCCAGTGCGGTCCGAAGTGCCTTGACAGCCTTGACTTGTGGCTGTCAACTGCCGCCAGCGGGACATCTCGGTCTTGCTGAAGACATGGGCCCTCCGGCCCCATGACGATGCTAGACATCATGTCGCTGCGAACGTACCACAGGGTTTGACGTAATGTCAAGTGTTTAGCCGTTCTGAGCAGGTTCCCCCGGGTCAGATGACGGCCCCGTCGGCTCACGTATCGGAGGCCCAAGCGGTCTAGCGCAGCGCCGCGGCCCTCGCTAGACCTTCAATTGAGCTTCGGGCTCAAGCGATGCGACGCGCGGCGACGGTGCGATCGGCCTCGTCCACGATCTCCCAGCCCCGCTCGCGCGAAGCGTCGCGCTCGCGCAGATGGCGAGCTACTACCGCGGTCGGCCCGGGCAGACCGCGACCGTCCTCACGGTCGGCTCGAGCGTCGTGGAAAACGACGTGTCCGCCCACCGCCACGAAGCGGTGCCAGCAACTCCAGTCGAGCTCGCAGCCCTCCTCGGAGTGATCCCCGTCGATAAACACTAGATCGAGGGGCTGCGACCAGGTCTCGGCGACCTCGGCCGAGAGCAAGGGATGCCAAGTCAGACGCGGCGCGGCGTCACCGAGGCGTCCTCCAGCGCGCGCGAGCACTCGGCAGGTCGCCCACTCGGTCGCCCCCCATCCCCCGGGCAGCGCGTCGGGATGACGCCCGAATGGATCGATCAGGTGCAGCTCGGCCCTCGCGCCGAGCACGGACTGAAGGGTCAGCGCCGACGCCCCCTCATAGACGCCAATCTCGACCACCCGGCGCGCTCCGCGCGCCGCCCGCAGGAGCACCTGCGCGTCCTCCTCAGAGTGCATTGTGCGGGGTGGTATCAGCCCCAGGCCGACGCCCAGCGCCCGCAGGCGCACGTCGTCGCGCAGCCTAACGGGCGCGAGGCTGCGCAATTGCTGCGGAACGATCGCCATACATCGCAGCCTACGGGCAGAGCGCAGCTGAGGAAGTGGGCAGCTCTCCACGCGCGCGCGTGCGTGCGTATGTGAGCCAGAGCCCGTAGGCCGGATACGCGTGTGAGAGCCCAGCGCTGAGCAGGCCGACCGGAAAGTCTGGGTCCTCGCGAAAGCTGTACTGGAAAACCGCCCCGACGCGCGGATCGTGCGCCCAGTCCAGCAACTGTCTCGCCAGCGCCAGGCAGCCTGCATGTTCGTCCGCGGCTCCCGGCGGGCGGGGCCCTCCAGGGCGCGGCGCTCCGGTCCCTGCCTCGGTGATCCATACGCGCGCTTTACCCCCGCAGAGGCCGCGGGAGTCGAGCGCCGTCTCGAACGCCGCCAGCGGATCGACAGCGCTGGGCCCGCGGCGACTCGCATAGAGGTGGATCGACCAGACGTCGCTCAGGCAGATGACGTCCGACGGCAATGCCGCGACGAACGAGGCGACGCTGGTGCGGTGGGGCGAATCGTCGTCGTATGCCGCCAGCTCGCCGAGCAGCATCCTGCGATCGCCCCCCGCGGCTTGTAGTTCCGCCGACATGGCCCTCGCAAGCTGCGCATAGACCGCCGGCGCCAGCGACGGCGAAGCCGCCGTGCAGGCCGCGCGCTGGGGGCTGATGTAGACAGGGCTGTTTGGCTCGTTCCAGGGGCTCCACCAGTTCAGTTCCACAGTCTCTTGCCTGCCGAGCGCGAGCAGCGCCCGGATCAGCGAGCGGTAGCCGTCGAGACCGGCCGCATCGATCGGCCTCGAGAAAGTTGTCGTGCCGTCGAGCTCGCAACCCCCAGGAGCGTGCGCCGCCCAGGCGGGGGTACCGAAGATGTCGAGCACGACCTGGAAGCCAGGCTGACCGCGTTCGCGGTCGGCGCGTTGCTGTGAGGCGATCGCGGCGAACGCCTCGCGTAGACCCGCATAAGCCTCGCACGGGCCGACCATGCGGGCACACCCGCTCGCCTTGCTCGACAAATCGGGTGACCGTCCGCGCTCGGGTTGCAGCGCCGCCCAGTTGACCAGCAGCCGCAGATAGCTCGGGTGAAGCGCCGTGAGCCGCTCGCGTGCGAGCCTGAACGCGGGATCGGAGGAGGGCGCCACTTGCCCGCGGGACGTGACTGGGTTCCACAGCAGCCCGGCGTTGTCCTCCGTCAAGCCGAAAGCCGGCCCAGCAAGCGTCGGAGCGCTTGCGCCCGGAGCAGATCCTGCGGGTCGTTTATTCGCGTGCCCGTGAGCGCCACCACATCCGGTCAGCAACGACACCACAACTGCTGTTGCGGGCAGCGCCAGCGCTGCGAACAGCGACCGCCGGCGGATCCTCAGACTGCCGAGACCTGCTCCTCCTCCGCAACGCGGAAGGAGGACCCGCAGCCGCACGCCGCGACCACGTTCGGGTTCGAGACCTTGAAGCCCGCGCCCTGCAGGCTTTCCTCGTAGTCGATCACCGAGCCACGCACGAAGGGCAGGCTCTCGTTGTCGACCAACAGCTTCAACCCGTGGCTCTCGAAGACGATGTTGTTCTCGCGCTGCTCGTCGAACGCGAGCTGGTACTGAAAGCCTGAACAGCCACCACCGCGAACACCGACCCGCAGGCCAGCCATGCTGATGTCGGCCTCCTGGGCGTCGAGGAACTCGCGCACCTTCTCGGCACCCTTGTCGCTCATCGTGATCATTGCTTCACTCCCGTTGGGCATCAAGACTTTCCAAAGTATAGCGGTCGCCCAGCAAGCCTCCGCGATTCCCAGGGGGCCTCTTCGTGATCCTCTACGCTAGAGCTAGATGCCTTCATCAGAGGACATCCGACGGCGTATCGAGGACTCGATTCCGGGCGCACAGGCCGAGGTCGAGGATTACACCGGCGGCGGCGATCATTTTCGCGCCACGGTGACAGCCGCGGCGTTCGCGGGGCGCAGTCGGATCGAGCAGCACCGTCTCGTCTACGACGTTTTTGGCGCAGAGATCGGCGGCCCGATCCACGCGCTCTCGCTGAAGACACAGCTACCTCAAGAGGTCGCGACCGAGGACGCTCCCCCTGCGGGCGTCCCCGCATCGCAGCCGACGACCACCACCTGAGCCAGGAGCCATTCATGTCGAGTACTAACCCAACCACCGAGCTTCCGATGTCCCCCGGTCAGCCGGCGCCGAGCGCGCCATCCGCGGCCGAGCCCAACCCGATCCGCGAGGCGATCACCGAGGCGCTCGCCGAGCACAAGGTAATCCTGTTCATGAAGGGCACCCCCGAGGCTCCCGCGTGCGGCTTCTCCGCGCGCACGGTTGCCGCGCTGCAAGCGCTCGACACGCCGTTCGCGGCGGTCGACATCCTGCCCGACCCGCGCATCCGCCAGGAGCTGTCGGCGATCTCCAACTGGCCCACGATCCCGCAGCTGTTCGTCAATGGCGAGCTGCTCGGAGGCTGTGACATCGTCACCGAGATGTACGAGTCGGGAGAGCTCGCCGAGGCATTGGTGTAGCGTCCCGCGGCCGATGCCCGCCGTTGCGATAGCCACCGACAGCACGCACTACCTTCCGCGCGAGCTGGCCCAGCGCGAAGCGATCCACCAGATCAGCCTCTACGTGGGCTGGCAGGGCCAACCCGAACGCGAGCTGGACCTGCCGGGCTTCGACGGCTTCTACGAGCGCCTGCGCACGGACTCCGAACTGCCGACCACCTCCCAGCCTTCGATCGGCGACTTCCTCGCCGTCTGGGAGCCGCTGCTGGACGCCGGGCATGACGTGGTCTCGATCCATCTCGCGGGCGGTATCTCGGGCACCTGCGAGGCGGCCCGCCAGGCGCATGGGCTGCTCAGCGAGCGCGGCCTGGGCGAGCGCGTGGAGGTGCTGGACTCCGAAAGCGGCTGCGGCGGCACGGGCCTGTTGGTGCTGGCAGCTGCCGCCGCCTCGCGGGCGGGAGCCGACAAGGACGCGGTGGTGGCCCACGTACGCGAGACGCGCAAGGCGCTGCGCATCTGGTTCTGCCTTGACACGCTGGAGTACCTGCGCCGTGGGGGGCGTATCGGCAAAGCCCAGGCCTGGCTGGGCGGCACGCTGAAGATCAAGCCGATCCTCTCGCTCGAGTACGAAATCACGCCGGTCGAGCGCGTGCGTACCGCGGGACGCGCATTCGAGCGGATGGTGGACTACGCCAAGCAGCTGCACGACAGCGGGGCGGACGGCTGGGTCGTGCAGCACATCCAGGCCCCTGACCAGGCGCAGCGCCTGATCGATCGCTGCCGCGAGATCTTCGGCTCAGAGCCGGTGTTCAGCTCCGAGGTCGGCCCCGTGATCGGCACCTACACGGGTCCGGGCCTGATCGGCGTGGGCGGCGTCCCACGCGCGCTACTCAGCTGAGCCGCACGCCCCGCAGGGTCCGCCGAGAGCCCCGTGCCGCTTTAGCCGCGGCGACGGCGCCGGCGGCGGCGCAGCATGCGCACGCCTAGCGCCAGCCCGACCAGCGCGGCGCCAGCGGTCAGCTCTTCCCGATGGCGCTCGATGTGCCCGCGCCAGTCGGTGACGTGCGCGACCTCGCCGCGGAGCTTGTCGATCGAGACCGCCAGCTCCATGCGGTTGCTCTCGATCGAGCTGCGGATCTCGGCTGGGGTACGCCCGGCCATCAGGCGCTCGCCCCGCCCGTCGGTGCGCTCGCCGCGGCGCTGCTCATGCCGGCCGCAGCCCTCGCGGTCGCGGTCTCACTGCTACTGACGGTCTCACGGATCTTCTTGGCCTCCTCGATCGCCATGTTCGGCATCGGGGGCGCGCCTTTTTTGACGGCTTTGGCCGCGAGCAGGCCCGCGAGCGCGCCGAGCAACAAGAGGATCACCGCCATCGCGAAGAAGCCCCAGAAGTAGGCGAACTCGGCACCGGGGAGGTAGTAGTAGAGCAGCCAGGCACAGCCGACGAGCGCGAAGATCACGGCCATCAGCACGAACACACCGGCGGCGATCCCAACGACCGCCCCCTTGATCAGCTTCGTGGCCTTTTCGGTGACCTCCGCCTTCGCGAGCTCGATCTCCTCGCGCACCAGCAGCGTCGCACGCTCGGAGACCTCTGTAATCGCCGTGGCGATGTTCTGCGGCGCCTCTGGGCGCGGCTCGCCCGATGCAGGCGTCGGCGGCACGCTCACTCCGGCGGCTCCTCGTCGAACAGACGTCGCCACACCACTGCGGCTGCGCGCTGGGCCACGATCGTTGAGAGCGCTCCAGCTCCCGCCAGCAGTCCCGACCAGATCAACCGCTTGACCATCTCGTTCTCCATCAGGTTGGGAGTCTATTGCCCGGGGTGGTCCCATCGGAAACGGGCCCTACCTCCAAGCCTCCACAGACGGTCTCCACGACGATCGACTTCGCGTGCTCGAACTCCTGCTCGCCCTGCGGGAGCAATCCGAAGATCCAGCCCGTCAGTAGTTGCTCGATCACGCCGTAGAAGGCCATCGCCGCGAAGCGCGCTTCGATCTCGGGCTTGAATACGCCCTCGTCCTGCGCCTGCTGCACGATCTTGCCAATCAGCTCGTAGGCGTCTCGAATCGTGCCGATGTGCGTGTCGCCGAACGAGTTGGCCGCGCGCGTGACCTCGACGATGATCACCTTCATCAAGTCGGGGTCGTGTCGGTAGCTGTCGATGATGAAGGCCGCGATCGCACCAAGCTTCTCGCGCACCGGCAGCGGCTCGGCATCGACCTCGCGGATCAGCTCAAGCATCACCTCCCAGCGCTCAAGGAACAACGTGTCGAGCACCTCGTCCTTGGAGCCGAAGTAGTGATAGACGAGCCCATAGGCAACGCCAGCCTCGTCGGCGATGTCAGATACGCGGCAGGCATGGAAGCCCTGGCGCGCAAACACCCGCACCGCGGCATCGAGGATCAGTCGACGCTTGTCTGGTGCCGCCTTGGCGCCCTGGCTGGGCTTGGTCGCGCTCACGCGTGAACCTCTTGCGGCCAGCGATAGACCTCGGCGCGACGGTTTGCCAGCGACGGCAGCTGCGCACGGATCTCGAGCTGACGCACGAGGTCCAGCTCGGCGAGCACGTGGCCCTCGCCGTCGGGCGCCTGTGCAAGCACGAGCCCCCACGGGTCGACGATCATCGAGCGTCCTCCCGAACGAGTGCCGCCGGGGTGCTCGCCGATCTGGTTGGCCGCCACCACGAAGGCCTGATTCTCGATCGCGCGCGCCCGTAGCAGGGTCTCCCAGTGGTCGCGCGTCGTCGCCAGCGTGAACGCGGCGGGCAACGGGAACACGCGTGCGCCCCGCACCGCGAGGATGCGATACAGCTCGGGGAAGCGCAGGTCGTAGCAGATCGACATGCCCAGCTCGACGCCCTCAGCGGTGTCGGAGAGCACGAGCTCCTCGCCTTGAACCTCCAGGTCGGACTCGCGGTAGGAGCGCCCGCCGACTTCGACATCGAACATGTGGATCTTGCGATAGACCGCCTTCAGCTCGCCGTCGGGATTGACATGGACACAGGTGTTGGCCAGCTTCTCCTGGCCCTCAAGGCGCTCGAGGATCGAACCCGCGATCAGCTCGACCCCGAGCTCGCGGGCGATCGCCCGCGCCCAACGGATCGACGGCCCAGCAAGTGTCTCGGCCGCGGCGCGCAGTTCCTCATCAATGCCCATCGCGGTCCACTTCTCGGGGAGTACGATCAGGCTTGCGCCATCGGCGGCCGCGGCGCGCACCAGCCGGTCGGCGAGCTTCAGGTTCGCCGCCTGGTCGGCGGTGGAGTTGAGTTGGACAGCGGCGGCCTTCAACTGCGCCCTTCCTCCAGCCCGCTCGCGCCCCTACGCCTGGCGCGCGCTTGGATCCCCAAATAGATTGACTGGTCAGTCAACACCTCAAAGCATAACGGCCCTTAGCCCGCCGAGGACGGGCGCAGCTTTCGAGCACAGGCGGCGCATGGGCCTGATGCGCGGTGGACGGCCGCTCAAGCGCTGGCGCTACGTGGGGATCTTCAGCGAGGGGTTGATGGCCTGCGCGGCGCTCGTGCAAGTGGGCCCGGCACGGCAGTCATTCTGGGCACTGTATCGACGCGAGGCTGATGAGCTGTACGAGCGCACACGCATGTTGCCTCGCCGGCGCGAGCTGCAGTCCCAAGCAGGCACGCGCGCGCAAGCTGGCCGGCTGAGGCTCAGCGACCGAGGTCTGACGCTCGATCTGACGCTCGAGGAAGACCCCGGCATCGAGGCGCTCTGCCCAAACGGAGGCCAGCAGGTGTGGACGCGCAAGCAAGCTGGAATCGCCGCGCGCGGGCACTTGAGGATGGCGGGCGAGCCATCCGAGCCGATACGAGCACGGGCAGTGATCGACGATACGGCGGGTTACCACACGCGTCATACCGAGTGGTACTGGTCGGCGGGCGTAGGCACGAGCCCCGACGGCGTGCCGCTGGCCTGGAACCTCGTCAGCGGCGTCAACGACCCGCCGATCGGCTCCGAGCGCGCGGTGTGGGTCGATGGGCAGCCACACGAGGTCGGGCCGGTCGAGTTCTCCACCGACCTGCGGCGGATCCGTGACCAGGACGGCGCGGAGCTGTACTTCCACGCCGAGGCCGAACGCAGCCGCCGGGAGAACCTGCTGATCGTCAAGAGCGACTATCGCGCGCCGTTCGGCGCCTTCTCCGGGATGTTGCCGGGAGGCGTCGCGCTTGGGCATGGGCTCGGCGTGGTCGAGCATCACCGAGCGCTGTGGTGAGCACCTAGCCCCGCGAGGGCCAACGGCTTAGCGAGCGCCGCGCGAGCGCTGCCGGCGCAGCTCGGCCAGCAGCAACTTGGAGTGCATCGCCCCCAGCAGCTCGCGCAGCGGCTCGACACCTGCGCCGACGATCTCCATCGCACGCTCGACCTCGACCTCGCCAGCCAGGCGTGCGAGCAGCGCCTGCACCTCCTCGGCAACCAACGGCTCCAACGCTTCGCGGTAGCGCAGCGTGTCGTAGACCGTGAAGCCCAGCGCCTCCTCATAGCCACCGGCGCGGAAGCTCGCGATCGCCTCGATGATCTTCACGTCGTCCTGGTCATAACCGTTGCGGTTAGGACTCAACACGCCGATCTCCGCGAGCCGGTCGAGCACGTTGCGCGGGATCTCGTAGCGCTCCCGTACCGTTTTCAGCGATACGCGTCTGGAGTCCTCGGCGCTAGCCAGCGCCCGTTCGAGGATCCGGTCCTCCAGCTCGATCAGCGCATGCACGCGCTCGGGGTCCTCGTCGAGCGTGCTCTTGATCACCCGCAGCGGCATGAAACGCTTCTCCTGCAGGCGCTTGATCAGCTCGATCCGCTCCACGTACTCGGGCGGGTAGTAGGCCATGTTGCGGCTGGTTCTGACGATGTCCTCGCCCTCGCCCAGGAGACCCTCGCGCAGGTAGTAGCGGATCGTTCCCGCGCTCACGCCCGAGCGCTCGGCCAGCTCGCTCATCTTCAATAGCGGCCGATCGCTCGTCCCATCCCCGACGGTCCGTACCGTGGCGCTCATGAGCTCGCCTGCACCCTCACACCCGGAAGGAGATGTCCTGCTGCTCGCCCGCCGCAACCGCTGCGGCGCCGTCGGCCAACAGCTCGGCCACCTCCTCCTGGGAGTAGCCGGCCGCCAGCAGCACCTCCTCGGTGTGCTCGCCGAGTGCCGGACCAGGCAGCCGCGCGTGGTCGCCCGGCGTGCGCCCCAGCTTGACCGGAATGCCCAGCTGGCGCACGGGGTCTACGGCTCCCGGCTGGTCCAGCTCTACCACCATCTCCCGCGCCTTCACAAGCTCGGAGGACAGCGCCTCGTCCAGCTCGAGCACTGGCTCCAGGCAGCAGTCGTGCTCGCGCGCGAACGCCTCCCACTGCTCGCGGGTGCGCGCCTTGAAAATCTCCTCCACCTGCTCGTGGGCCGCAGAGCCGGGACGCTCGAACTGCGCGGCGATCAGGTCCTCGCGCTGCACGCCACGACAGAAGCCCGACCAGAACTTGGGCTCCAGCGCGCCCAGCGTGACCCAACCATCGGCGCACTCATACGGTCGGTAGCAGATCAGCGAGCCAGCCAGCGGCAGCTCGCCCCGGTGCGGCGCCTCGCCGTCGGCGAAGTAGCTCCCCACGACCATCGCCAGCCACGACAGGGCGCCGTCGGCCATCGAGACGTCGACCATCTGGCCCTCGCCTGAGCCCGGGGCATTCGGCGCACCGTCGCGCTCGCGCAGGGCCGCGAGGATGCCGAACGCCGCCATCAGCGCGCCGCCCCCGAGGTCCGCTATCTGACCCGCGGCCTGCACGGGCTCGCCACCACGCTCACCCGTCAGACCGAGTAGGCCGATCAGCCCGAGGTAGTTCATATCGTGGCCGGAGGCATCGCGTTTGGGACCGTCCTGGCCGTAGCCGGAGATCGCGCAGTAGACGATCGCCGGGTTCTCCTCGCGCATTCGCTCGTAGCCCACCCCAAGCCGGTCGAGCACGCCAGGGCGGAAGGACTCGAGCACCACGTCGTATTCGCGCACCAACCGCAGCAGCGCCTCGCGTCCGCGCTCGTTCTTCAGGTCGAGACGGATTGAACGCTTGTTGCGGTTAAGCGAGAGGAACAATGCTGACTTGGCGCTCTCGTGGGCGCCCTCGTAATAGGGCGGTGACCAGCGGATGTAGTCGCCCATGCCGGTGTCCTCGACCTTCAGCACCTCGGCGCCCAGGTCCGCGAGCAGCAGCGAGCAGAAGCCGCCTGGCAGCAGTCGGGAGAGGTCGAGCACGCGAATGCCCTCCAGCGGCAGGCTCATACCGCGGCCGCCCGCTCGGCGCCCTCGCCTCGCTGCGCCACATTCAACGCCGCGCGCGCCTCCTGCACGGTCGCGGGCCGGCGTCCAGCGTTCTCAGTCATCTCACGCGCCTTCGCGATCAGCTCGCCGTTAGAGCGTGCCATGTGTCCATCGGGCAGGTACAGGTTGTCCTCCAGTCCGACGCGAATCGAGCCCCCCAGCGACAGTGCCGCCGAGACCAGCATCCACTGGTCACGCGAGATGCCGATCACGCCCCAGTGCGAGGTTGGCTGGCCCGGGGCGGGCGCCGGGATGTTGTCGACCATCGCCGCGAGGTTGCGGGCCGTGGGCGGGATGCCGCCGACGACGCCCATCACGCAGTCCACGTGCAGCGGCGTTTTCAGCACGCCCATGTCGATCAGCGGCGCGAGGCTGCCGACGTGGCCGACGTCGAAGCACTCGTGCTCGGGTTTGATGCCCAGCTCGTTCATCGCCTCCAGCAGCTCGATGATCTCGTCGAACGGGTTGGGGAAGACCATCTTGAAGACGAAGTCTTTGCGCGAGCGGGAGTACTTGGCGTAGTTCATTGAGCCCATGTTCAGCGCCGCGACCTCGGGCCGGCAGGCGCGCAGATATTCGATCCGCTTCGACACCGGCACGCCCACGGTGCCAGTGGAGAAGTTGACGATCACCGCGTCGCCGACCTCGGCTCGGATCGCCTCGGAGATCGCCTGGAAATCCTCGATCTCATAACTCGGAGTGCCGTCGGGTTTGCGCGCGTGGATGTGGATCATCGTGCCGCCCTCGTCCACGATCCGCCGCGCCTCGGCCGCGTACTCAGCGGGCGTATAGGGGATCGCGGGACACTGATCGCGGTTGGCGATCGCCCCCGAGATCGAGCAGGTGATCACGACGGGATCGTCAAGGCTCATGTCTCAGACCCGCCTGAGACGACGCGCGCACAGTCTGTGTTTCATACGGGCACTACCCCCTGCCGCTTCCACGGTCGCTCGATTTTCTTGCCCTCGGCCATCTCCAATCCGCGGCAGATCGTCAGCCGCGTCTCGCGCGGATCGATCACGTCGTCGATCATGTCGTTGCCCGCGGCGATGTAGACGTCGATGATCTTGCGGTAGGCCGCGATCAGCTCGGCCTTCTTGGCCTCGGGATCCTCGGCCTCTTCGACCTGTTTGCGCATCACGATCTCGACCGCGCCCTCAGCGCCCATCACGCTGATCTCGGCGCTCGGCCAGGCGACGATCAGGTCGGGCTCATAGGCCCGGCCGTTCATCACGTAATAGCCCGCGCCATAGGCCTTGCGGGTGATCACGGTGATCTTGGGCACGGTCGCGTTCGCGACCGCGTAGAGCATCTTCGCGCCGTGGCGAATAATGCCCTCGGCCTCGACCTTGGTACCGACCATAAAGCCGGGCACATCCATCAGGAACACGAGCGGGATCGAGAAGGCGTTGCAGAGGTTCACGAAGCGCGCGGCCTTGTCGGCGGAGTCGTTGTCGAGGATCCCGCCCAGGTGCTTGGGCTGATTGGCGACGATCCCGCAGGGGCGCCCTCCGAAGCGCGCGAAGCAGGTGATGATCGTCTTCGCCCACTGCGGCTTCATGTCGAAGTAGAAGCCATCGTCGGCGATCCGGCGGATCACCTCGTACATGTCATAGGGCTTACGGTTCGATTCCGGCAGCACGTCCAGCAACTCCTCGTCGCCGCGCTCCACAGGGTCGGCGCTCGCGCGCAGCGGCGGCTTGGCCTCGCAGTTCTGCGGCATGAACGAGAGGTACTGCTTGATCCGCTCGATGCACTCCTGATCGTCGGCCACCTCGAGATCGCCGACGCCCGACTTGCGGGTGTGTACGCGCGAGCCGCCGAGTTCCTCTTGGGTCACGTCCTCACCCACGGCAGCGCGGACCAGATGCGGACCCGCGAGCGCCATCGAGCCCCGGCCCTTGACCATCGGCACGAAGTCGGCCAGGCCCGGGATGTAGGCGGTACCTGCGGCGCATGGTCCCATCAGCGCGGCGATCTGCGGGATCACGCCGCTCATCACGACCTCCTCGCGGAACAGATGGCCCGAGCCCGCGAACAGCGAGCCGACCGCCTCCTGGATGCGGGCACCCGCGGAGTCCAGCAACCAGATGAAGGGGATCCGCTTGGTCAGCGCGAGCTCGCGCAGACGACCCACCTTCAGCTCGCCGGTCATCCCCATCGAGCCGGCCATCACCGTGAAGTCGTAGGCACAGACCGCGACCAGGCGGCCTTCGACCTTGCCGTACCCCGTGATCACGCCGTCGGCGGGCGCATTGACGCCGTCCATCGCGCGCTGGGCAAAGTGGGGGCGCCCATGAATGCCCAGCTCCGTGAAGGTTCCCTCGTCGATCAGGAGCGCCAGGCGTTCGCGCGCCGTCAGCTTTTCTGCAGCGTGCTGCTTTGCGATCTTCTGCTCGCCCCCGCCCAGCTTGATCTGCTCCCGGCGCGTGTGCAGGTCCTCGACCAGCGGGCGCAGCAGCGAGGTCTTCTGCCCCGACTCGGCGGAGGACTTCTCGGTCGTGCTCATCAGCGTCCTTTCCAGTGCGGCTCGCGCTTCTCGAAGAAGGCGCTGACGCCCTCGACAATGTCCTCGGTCGACATCGCTAGCGTGAGCTGCGCGCGCAGGTAGTCGAGCGCCTCATCGAGTGGCATGTCCAGCTGGCGGCGCATCGCCTCCTTGCCCAGGCGCATGATCACGGGTGACTTGCCCGCCAGCTTCACGGCCCACTCGCGTACCGCGCCCGCTAGCTCCTCAGAAGGAACGACCCGGTTGACGATCCCCGCCGCCAGCGCCTCCTGCGCGCTCCAGCGCTGGCCCAGCAACAGCAGCTCGTTGGCCTTCTTGCGAGGCACGTTGCGGTAGATCAGCGCCATGATCATGAAGGGAAAGGTGCCGACGTTGATCTCGGGCGTGCCGAAACTGGCTTGCTCGGAGGCGACGATTAGATCGCAGGCCAGCGCGATCCCGAGCGCGCCCGCGAGCACGTGCCCATCGGCGGCGACGATCGTGGGCTTGCCCAGTTCGCCGATCAGCTTGAACAGTCCGACGAAACGCTCAGAGCCAAAGTGGCGCTCTACCAGCGGCGCATCCGCGGCAAACCCTCCGAGGTTCGCGCCCGAGGAGAAAGTTCGCTCATGCGAGGAGGCCAGCACCACGCAGCGCGCGGCGTCTTCCTCGCGGGCGCGCTCGAACGCCACGATAAGGCCGCTCAGCATCTCGGTCGAGAGCGCGTTGCGAGTGTCCGGCTGGTCCATCGTGATCGTCACCACGCCCTGCTCGTCGAGCGCGTAAAGGACTGGATCGCCGGCCATCGGCGCATCCTAGCTTGAACTCGCACTTGTTGGAAGTACGGAGTTCTACTGTTCACTTTCAGGACAAGCGTCGGTGGCTAGTCCGGGGGCAAAAGTGATGGCGGAAGTGATCTAGACCACTTGTCTTGTAAGTATTGGTGCGTATGCCGTTGTCCGCAAACGACATGCGCAAGGTCTTGGACTTCGTCGGTGAGGCCCACGGCGCTGGCGACCTGGAGGAATTCCGCAAGTTCCTGCCGAGCGGACTCAGCGAGTTGGTCCGCACGGACTATGCCTCCTACAACGAGGTCGGCAGTGACGGCTCGGTCTATGTAGCGATCAGCGTCCCCGAGGTCTCGAACGAGCTGCTGCCGGAATGGGTCCGCTACGCCCATCAGAACCCGTTGATGAAACGCGTGGCGCAGACGCGCGACGGACGCGCCTACCGCTTCTCGGACGTGGCCAAGCGCGAGGAGCTGGACCGCCTAGAGCTGTTTCAGGGCTTCTACCGGGCGTTGGGCATCCGCCACCAGATCGCCTTCACGCTGCCCTCGCCGCCGGAGCTCACCTTCGGCCTGGCGCTCTCGCGTGGCGGGCGCGACTACTCAGATCGCGATCGAGACCTCCTGAACCTGACGCGCCCGCACCTGATCCAGGCTTACCGCAACGTGCAGGCACGTGAGCGCGCCGGACAGCTGATCGAGGCGCTGCGACGCGGGCTCGACGCAAGTCACGAGGCGATCGCGATCGTCGAGGCCGGGGCGATTTCCTTCGCTTCACAGAGCGCGCGCGAACGCCTGCGTGCACTCGGCTGGCAGGACGGAACCCCGGCGCCCGAGCTGCTGCTCAGCCCGGGCCCCACGGGCAGGCTGTGGGACCCGTTGTTGATGGCAGACGCAGACGGCAATCTCGTGATCCGGCGGCTGCCTAGCGGCGCTCGCGACAGCTTCGTAGTGGTGTTCGAGCGCCCGCGCGCCGAGCTCGACGAGGCGGCGCTGCGCGGTATGGGCCTCAGTGCACGCGAGTCGCAGGTGCTGCAACTGCTGGCGCGTGGCCACGCCACGAAGTCGATCGCAGCCCGGATGGAGATCAGTCCGCGAACGGTGCACAAGCACACCGAGCGCATTCACGCGAAGCTCGGGACACACGATCGCGCGCAGGCGATCGCGACCGCGCTGGCCGCAGAGCAGGAACTAGCGCCCTAGTCCGGCGGCGTGAACCGGTGCCGACCCGCGGACTGCTACCTGACCCGCGGGTCGGCACCTCGTCCGTGGCAATGCCCGCGCCGGGGCCCGCTCTAACTCAAATTTCGGCCTCGCAGAAAGTAAGAAGCTCTACTGTTTACTTTTGCGAGCGGCTGCGTTAGCGTCTGCGCCAGGCCGTTGGACGCCTGGCGTGCCGGCCACGCATACCGCACGGAGAACCCCAGACAAGGAGACCGCACCGACATGGCCGCCACCGCCGAGAGCGTGCTGAAGCCGGACTTCAAGGCTCAGCGCAAGCACTTCATCTTCACGGACGAGCACGAACAGCTGCGCGAGTCGATCCGCAACTTCGCGATTAAAGAGCTGGCCCCGCACGCAGAGGAATGGGAGGAGACCACGTTCCCGGACTCGGTCTTCCACCGCATGGGTGAGCTCGGTTTCCTCGGCTTGGACAAGCCGGAGGCCTACGGCGGACAGGGCGGGGACTACTACTCGTCGCTGGTGCTAGCCGAGGAGATCACGAACGCCAACTCGGGCGGGTTGGCAATGGGCCTGGCGGTGCACACCGATATGGCGATGCCGCCGATCCTCGCCTTCGGCAGCGAGGAGCAGAAGCAGGAATGGGTGGTGCCCGCGATCAAGGGCGAGAAGATCCTGTGCCTCGGTATCACCGAGCCCGACGCGGGCTCGGACGTCTCCGGCATCAAGACGCGCGCGGTCAAGGACGGCGATGACTACATCATCAACGGCTCCAAGACCTACATCACCAACGGCCACCGTGCGGACGTGATCGTGCTCGTGACGAAGACCGACCCGGACGCGGGCTACGACGGCTTCACGCTGTTCCTCGTGCCGATGGACGCGCCCGGCGTGATCCGTGAGAAGAAGCTCGAGAAGCTCGGGATGCACGCGTCGGACACCGCGCTGCTGGCCTTCCAGGACGTGCGCGTGTCGGAGTCCGCGGTCCTGGGCCAGGTCGGCAAGGGCTTCTACCACATCATGTGGGAGCTCCAGGGCGAGCGCCTGATCGGTGCAGCGGGCATGGTGGCAGGCGCGCAGAAGTGCTTTGAACGCACGCTGCAGTATGCCCACGAGCGCAAGGCATTCGGCCGTGAAATCGGCAAGTTTCAGGTGATTCGCCACAAGTTCGCAGAGATGGCGACGAAGATCGAGGGGGCGCGGCAGATGACGTACATGACCGCGTGGCGCTTCGCCAACGGCGAGTACCCGGTGCGCGAGATCTCGATGTCCAAGCTCGTCGCCTCGCGCGTGCTTTGCGAAGTCGCCGACGAGTGCATCCAGATCCACGGCGGCGCGGGCTACATGAAGGAGTACGGCGTCGAGCGCGTCTGGCGCGACGCACGCCTGAACCGCATCGGCGCCGGCACCGACGAGATCATGCTCGACGTGATCGGGCGCTCCTACGGGCTGTAAGCCGATCACGGATCGCGGTCTTCGTATAGGGAGAGCCGCATGCGCCGGGTGGGACTACTCCAAGTAGGAGGCCTCGACTCCGATCGCCTCGTAGGCCTCGCGCGCGCGGCGGTTGACGCTGAGCAGCGTCGCGCCATGCTCGCGAGCGGTCGCGGCGATCAGCGCGTCGTAGAGCGCACCCCCGCGCAGTCCAGCGTCGACCGCACGATCAAGAAACGCCTGCTGATCGAGACCCGTCAACGTCAGCCAAGGGCTCGGGTAGTCATGCGCGAGACCATCGAGAACGACGCGCGCGGTCACGCGCAACCGCTCGGGCATGCGACTGAGCACGGAGGTCGCCTCAACCGCCGTGTGCGCCACGAGCGCACGGTCATCTCGTTTCAGCGCAGCTCGCGAAATCTCGTGCTCGGGGTGCCATTCTGCGAGCGCGGCAATCAAGACACTGGAGTCCGGAGCGATCACTTCCTGACACGTTCCAGCACGTCGCGAACCATCTCTGCGGTGAGCGGCGGAACGGGCTCATCCGGAACGATGACCGAGAGACCATCACGCACCTCGAGATGGGCTTTGATGTACGGCACGCTCAGCTCGAGCGCGCCGTCCCGCTCGGTCAGCTCCAACTCCGTCGGCCCACTTATGCCCAGCGCATCTCGCATCCCCTTTGGGATCACGATCCGGCCCACCCCATCGATGGTAACTCGCATACCATTAAATTACCAATTCTGCCCATGAGTATCCTCACGCCCCCCTTCTCCGACGAGCACGAGCAACTGAGACAGTCGATCCGCGGCTTCATCGAGCGCGAGCTGACCCCCCATGCACTCCAGTGGGAGCAGGATGAATGGTTCCCGAACGAGATCTTCCCGAAGCTCGCGGCACAGGGCCTGCTCGGGCTGAAGTACCCAACCGAGTACGGCGGCCAGGGCGGCGACTACCTGCACGAGTCGGTGCTCTGCGAGGAGCTCGCGCGCGTCGGCTCGGGGGGCACCGCGGCGGGGATCGGCGCGCACACGAACATCGCCACGCCGCCAATCTGGAAGTTCGGCACCGACGAGCAGAAGCAGCGTTATCTGGTTCCGTCGATCGCGGGCGAGCTGATCGGCGCGCTCGGCATCACCGAGCCGGGAGCAGGCTCCGACGTGGCGGCGCTGAGCACGCGCGCCGAGCGCGTCGACAGCGGCTGGGTGCTCAACGGCGAGAAGACCTACATCACCAACGGCGTGCGCGCGAACTTCATCGTCACCGCGGTGAAGACCACCGCCGAGGGCGGCCACCATGGCATCTCGTTCCTGATCGTGGACCGCGGCGAGGGTGTGGAGTCCTCGAAGCTACAAAAGCTCGGCTGGCACGCCTCGGACACCGCGACGATCGCCTTCCAGGACGTGTTCGTCCCCGAGGAGAACTTGCTGGGCGAGCTAAACGAGGGCTTCAAGTTGATCATGGCCAACTTCCAGTGGGAGCGCCTGGCGATGGCGCTGGGCGCCGTGGGTGCGATGCAGATCGCATGGGAGCGCACCGCGCAGTTCGCGCGCGAGCGCCAGGCTTTCGGGCGGCCGCTGTCCGGCCATCAGACGATTCGCCACAAGCTCGCGGACATGGCGACCTCGGTCTACACGTGCCGCTGCGTGACCTACGACGCCCTGCGCAGGTTCGTCGAGGGTGAGGAACCGCTGAAGGAGGTCTCGATGGCGAAGCTGCTCACGCAGCGAGCCTGCTTCGAGCTGATGGACGAATGCCTGCAGATCCACGGCGGCGCCGGCTACATGCGCGAGTACTGGGTCGAGCGCGCCGCCCGCGACGCGCGCCTCGGGCCGATCGGCGGCGGCTCGGACGAGATCATGCGCGAGATCCTCGGGCGCGTGCTCGCGCTCTGATCCCGGTTCATACGCTCGTATGATACGGTCGTATGAATGTCTTCGGAGGAAACCCGCTCTGCGCTCTTAGGGGCCGCGAAGCAACTCGTCTTCGAGCGTGGCTACGCCCGCACCAGCGTGCGCGATCTCGTCGCGCAGGCAGGCGTCAATCAAGGGGCCGTCAACTATCACTTCGGTAGTCGCGAGAAGCTGCTGAACACGGCGATGCTCGAGTTCTTTTTGGAATGGGGCGAAAGCGTCGGCCAGGTCGAGGTGGCACAGGGCGCGAGGCCGCTCGAGCAGCTAGCCGTGCGAGCCCGAGCGATGGTCGACGGCATCCCCGCCGCGCAACCTCCGTTCGTCGTTTTCCTGGAGGGGCTGCTGCAGTCCAGACATTCGCCCGAGCTTCGTCGCGAACTGGCCGAGCACTACGCCCGCCAGCGTGAACAGGCGAGCAAGCGTATTCGAGCCAGCCCCGGAGGGGCAGAGCTGGCGCCACGGATCGTCGAGGTGATCGCTTCCTATCTGCTCGCGGTCGCCGACGGCCTCCAGATCCAGGCGCTGATCGACCCGGACAGCGTTCCCACCGGCGACGAGCTCGCGACCTTCTACGAAGGGCTGGCGGCCGCGGAGCGAGCGAACGATCAACCATCGGAGAGTCTCAAGAACGATCCAGCAATGAATCAAGGAGACGCACAATGAGACGTACCTCGAAGCGCGCGTTCGCGCTCACAGCAATCCTTTCGACACTCGCAGTGCTGCTCGTCCCCACCGCCGCGCTCGCCGGCAAACCAAAAGGTGAATATGCCGTTTTCAACGCCTGCCCTCTCGCGACGACGGGCGTCACGCAGTGTGTGTACGCACAGTTCACCAGCGGCGAGCTCGCCCTCGGCAAACTCAAAGTCCCGATCGCCCACACGATCACGCTGCAAGGCGGCCTCATCGTCACTGAAACCTCGGAAACGTTCGTCAACCCGACCGAAGGTCAAACCCTCTCCCCGACCGCGCAGGAAGTCCCCGGCGGGCTCCTCGGACTTCCCGGACATGGATCGGAAAGCACGGCGTTCTCGATCGCGATGGAACTGACCGGATCGGTTTCCTTGAGTCAAGGAAATCTCGCGGGCGAACCCGGCACAGCATTGAAACTGCCAGTCCGAGTGCATCTGAAAAACATCTTCCTCGGGGAAACCTGTTACGTCGGCTCGGCTACGGCTCCGGTCGTCCTGAACCTAACGACCGGGGTTACCTCGCCGCCGAAACCCAACTTGCCAATCCATGGCGCCAAAGGCGAATTCGAATCCAAAGAAGGCGGCAATCTGCTCATCTACAAAAACGACTCGCTCGTAGACAACGCATTCTCATCGCCGGCGCCGAAAGGCTGCGGCGGGATCCAGGAATCGCTAATCGTGCCGGCGCTCAACTCGAAATACGGGTGGCCCTCGGCCGCGGGCAACAACACAGCAATCCTGAAAGGCACGTCGAAGTTTGCCAGCGCCGCAGCGGTCAAAGCCAGCGAATAGGTAGGTCGCACTCTCCCCCACGCCCGCGAACCGGCTCGGTCAGCCGGGCCGGTTCAGCGGTCGACAGCGCCTGCAAAAACTCGTCCAAGCCACGCAAACCGGCTCATGTGAGGCCGCGGGTGGGCCGATAACGAGTACGTGGCCATTGGACGCCGTGCCTACAACGCCCTCCGCCGCCATCTGCTCCAGGCATTCATCTGCGCCTCCTTGCTCGCGCTGTGCGTGGCCTGCTGCGCGGCTGCCTCCACGGCGCCCGCGGCGACACTGAGCAAGGCGGCGAAAGGCGCCTCCAGTCACACGAGCGCCCCCGCGCCGCACAGACGCCGCAGCCGCTGCGCCCGGCGTGCAAACTTCCACTCGATCCACCAGCCCGCCACGCCCAAAGCCCACCACCGCAAACGCCGCGTGGGCTGCCGCAGACGCCACCTCAAGCGCCGCCATCGGGTTACGCACCACCACGCGCACCATGTCCATGCGCCGGTCCTGAATAGCTACGCGCCCGCCCCCGTGCCCCAGAACGGCGTCTGTCCCAACACCCAGGAACGCCCGAGCAGCGCGAACCTGGAAGTGGTGCGCACCGCGACCTTGTGCCTGGTCAACCGCGAACGCCTCAGCCATGGCGAGGGCGCGCTGAGGCCCGACGCGCAGCTGCAGAGCGCGGCGCAGGGACACTCCGAAGACATGTCGGCGGGCGACTACTTCGAACACGATGGTCGCGGCGGCTCGACGCCGCTCTCGCGGATGCGCGCCGCGGGCTACATCTTCAGCTCGCACATCGGCTACGCGGTCGGTGAGAACATCGCCTGGGCGACGCTGTGGCTGGCGACGCCCAAGGCGATCGTCGCCAGCTGGATGGCCTCGCCCGGCCACCGCGCCAACATCCTCGACGCGACCTTCCACGACACAGGCCTAGGCGTCTCGCCACACCCGTTGGCCTCGCTCGCGCGCGGTCAGGCGGGCGCGATCTACACGCAGGACTTCGGCCGCATCATCACTCCTTAGTCGTGGTGCCCATGTGGCCCACCGCTCCGGTGCCGGCCATCTCTCGACGCTCGGATAACCTCCGGCGCACCTCAACGACAAGGAGATAGAGCGAACATGGGAGTACTCGACGGCAAGGCGGCGATCGTCACGGGCTCGGCGCGCGGAATCGGCCGCGCGACGGCAGAGCTGCTGGTCTCGCAGGGCGCGCAATGCCTGATCAACGACCTAGATGGAGACGTCGCCGAGCAGGCCTCCTCCGAGATCTCCGGTGAAACCGCGGTCTACGCGGGCGACCTGACCAAGCCTGGCGCGGCCGACGAGCTCGTGCAGAAGGCGATCGACTCCTTCGGGAAGATCGACATCATCGTCAACAACGCGGGCTACACGCTCGACGCGCCAATCCACAAGATGTCCGACGAGCACTTCCAGGCGATGCTCGACATCCACACGGTCGTCCCCTTCCGCGTGATCCGCGCCGCCGCTCCGCATCTGCGCGAGCCCGCGAAGAAAGAGCGCGAGGAAGGCAAGGAGGTGTTCCGCAAGATCGTCAACATCTCCTCGACCTCGGGCACCTTCGGCAACGCGGGTCAGGCCAACTACTCCGCGGGCAAGGCCGGCGTCGTGGGCCTCACGAAAACCGTGGCCAAGGAGTGGGGCCAGTTCAAAGTCAACGTCAACGCCGTGGCGTTCGGCTTCATCGACACGCGCCTGACGCAGGCCAAGGTCGACGAGAACACGATGGAGAAGGACGGCGAGAAGATCCAGCTCGGGATTCCTGAGCAGATGCGCCAGATGGCCTCGATGCTGATCCCGTTGGGGCGTCCAGCCTCACCGGAGGAGGCCGCGGGCGGCGTGTTCTTCCTGTGCTCGCCCTGGTCCAACTACGTGCACGGGCAGACACTGCACGTCACGGGCGGGCTGTTCGGCGGGATGAGCGGCTAAGGCAACACGGAGGCCGCGCGCGACCCGCGCAGGTCGAGCAGACAACCTGAGAAGTAGGAGCCCGCGGGCGAGGCGAGGTAGGCGACAAGCGCCGCCACTTCGTCCGCGGAGCTTCCCGGGCCGGGCGCGATCGTGACCGGGGTGATCCCATAGCGCGCCCACTCGATCGACAGCGTCCGCGCGAGGTTCTCGAGACCGGCGCGCCCCGCGTCTGCATGAGCGTGGGGCAGCTCCGGCGTCGCATGAGCTCCGCCTACGGCGGTTGGCGGAGCCAGATAGACGATCCTCCCGCCGGGTCCGCCGCCCTCGGCGCCAGCATCGATGAAGGCGGCGTTTGCTACGGCACGGGTGATCCGCCAGGCAGCCTCGAGCGCAGCGATAAGTGGCTCCCCAAGCGCGCCGCGGTCCTGCGGGCGCGGCTGGCCGGCAAACAGGCAGCCCACGTCGGCCACCAGCATCTGCAGCCCCCCCAGCCGCGCGAGCGCCTCCGCGACCGCGCCGTCCACCAGTGCATCGTCGGCCTCGGGCGCGCCGGAGGTGAGCAGCTCGCAGCGATGTACGCGGGCGCCGAGTGCCGAGCAGACCTCCCCCACGCTGTCCGCCGCCGCCGGCGGGCCTTGCGAGAACCCCACGGCGGGGGCGCGGCTCGCGAGCAGGATCGAGACGCCCTCGAGTAGGCCCGTGCGCAGCATCTCGGTCGGGTCGATCTTCGCGGTCACGGCCCGAGCACCCTAATGGGCGCGGCGACTACGGCACGAGCGGAGTGTCAGGCGAGGGCGAGCCGGATGCTCCCTCGCCGGAGGCAGCGCGCAAGTCGAAGTACAAGACCGAGGCGGCCAGCGCGCCCAGCGGAGCGGTCAGCACGCCGATCACGACGCGCACCACGATCCCGATGCCCGTGCTAGCGGAGCTCGCAGCGCCGTCGAGCACCGCGGTGAGGATCCCGACCAGCACGTAGAGCACGAACAGCACGCCGAACACCTGCCAGCCATTACCGCGCACCAGCTCGCGGCTGCGCGAGAGCGAGCTGAGCCCAGGCGCGTGCTCGAGCACGATCACGGGCACGAATACCGACCAGATCGTGATCAGAATTAGGCCTGGCACGATGATCAGCACGAAGCCGATCACGATCCCGATGCTGGCGACGATCCCGACCAGGATCAGCTGACCGAGCACGGGCACCGCGGCGCGCAACAACTGCCCGGCGCTGGAGTCGCGCTTGCCATCCTGGACGTCGGATACCAGCTCGACGACCATCCCCGTGAACAGGATCCCCGCGACGATCGCGATGATCTCCGCGAGCACCACGCCCGCGATCGAACCGGTCGAGGCAAGCAGCGCCGCGACGATCCCCTCGATCACGAACACGACCGCGGCGGCAGGCATCAGCACCGGCGCCTGGTTGACGTAGATCCGCCAGACCCGGCTGATCACCCCACCGACGTCAAGCCGCTGCGGCATTGGCCCTCCCGCCGTCGGCGGCGCGCTGCTCGCGCAGTCGACGCAGGATGCCCTTGCGCCCGTGGGCTTCCAGGCCCGCGTAGAGGCTTCGGATCTCGACGAGCACCTGGTCGGCGACCTCCTGCTGCTGTTCGCGAGTGGCGTTCTCGATTCGCTCCCAGCGCATTGGCTCCCCATACTGAACTGTGACCCGGGGGAATTGCAGGCGCTTCCAGTTGCGCACGCGCGAGGAACCGAAGATCGCGATCGGCACGATCGGCACGCCGGTCTCCAGCGCCAGACGGCCGATGCCCCGCTTGGCCTGTTCGGCGACTTTGCCGGTGCGAGAGCGACCACCCTCGCAATACATCGTGATCGCGCCGCCTTTAGCGAGGATTGTCTCCGCGGTGGTGAAGACCTCTTCGTCGCGCGCCCCGCGGCGCACCGGAAACACGCCGCCATGGCTGTAGACGAACTGCATGGGGGGTTTGAACAGCTGCGACTTGGCCATGAAGCGGACCTTGCGTCGGATGAAGCAGCCCATCAGGAAGTGATCCATGAACGAGAAGTGGTTCGGCGCCAGGATCACGGCGCCATCGCCGGGGACGTTCTCGCTGGAGATTGGACGCGCGCGCAGGAAGGTGTAGGCGTAGAGCGAGGTGATCGCGCGCACAAGGTCGTAGACCCAATCGGGCTCGCGGGTGCGGGCGCGCTCGTGGAAACGGTCGAAGTGCTCCTTGGGGCGCGGGTCGGTGTAGACCTGCTCGCGCATCGGGGCCAGCTCACTCATCTGAGCGGTTTACCTCTGCGGCAGCGCAAAGTTACGCGGCTGCGGTCGCGACTCATGCCGAGCCCCGCGCCCGCGCGAGCGCGTCGGCCCAACCAGCGAGCAGCGCGGCGCGCTGTTGCTCCTCCATCTGCGGCTCGTAGCGGCGTCCCCCTGCCGCCGTTTCTCCACCCGCGCGGGAGCTCGAGTGCCGGGTCCGCAGGTCCTCAATCGTCCAGAGGTCGGCGCCCACGCCTGCGAGGTAGGCCGCGCCGAGCGCGGTGGTCTCCGCGATGGGCCCCAGCACCACGGGCACGCCGAGGACGTCGGCCTGGAACTGCATCAGCCAGGCGTTGGCGCTGGCGCCGCCGTCGGCGCGCAGCTCGCGCAGGGGCTCGGGTGCCGCGGCCTCGATCGCGCGCACGGCGTCGACGGTCTGATAGGCGATCGCCTCGAGCGTGGCCCGGGCTAGATGCGCGCGCGAGCTGCCGCGCGTGAGGCCGACGATCGTGCCACGCGCGTGGGCATCCCAATGCGGCGAGCCGAGGCCAGTCAGGGCGGGCACAAAGTAGAACCCCGTCGTTCCCGTCAAGCGAGGCGGCGAGTTGCTCGGTCTGCTCGGCCCGCTCGATGATGCCGAGGCCGTCGCGCAGCCACTGCACGGCGGCGCCGGTGACGAAGATCGAGGCCTCCAGAGCGTAGGCCTGCGCCTGGCCCACGCTGCAGGCAAGCGTCGCGAGCAGCCCGGGCGACGGCTCGGGCGCGAGGAAGCCTGCGTTGATCAGCACGAAGGAACCAGTGCCGTAGGTGTTCTTGCCCATGCCAGGGTCGACGCAGACGTGCCCGAACAACGCGGCCTGCTGGTCGCCGGCGACGCCGCAGAGCGGGACCGAGTGGCCGTGCAGCACCTCGGCGCGCGTCTGCCCGAACGGGCCGACGCTCGCCTGCACGCGCGGTAGGGCACGCTCGGGAATCGCGAACAGCTCGAGTAGCTCGGGGTCCCAGCGGCCGGCGCCGATGTCGTAGAGCAGCGTGCGTGAGGCGTTGGTCGCGTCGGTCAGGTGCTCGCCGGTGAGCTTGTAGATCAGCCACGAGTCGACGGTCCCGAACAGCGCGTGACCCGTCTCGGCGCGCTGGCGTAGGCCGTCGACGTGTTCGAGCAGCCACTGCATCTTCGTGGCGGAGAAATAGGGGTCGAGCACCAGCCCGGTGCGAGCCCGAACAAGCGGCTCGAAACCCTGCTCGCGCAGCCGCTCACAGCGCGGGGCGGTTCGGCGGTCCTGCCAGACGATCGCCCGATGCAGGGGCTCGCCGCTGTCGCGATCCCACACGCAGACGGTCTCGCGCTGGTTGGCGATGCCCAGCGCCGCGAGGTCGCCGGGACGCGCGCCGGCATCCCGCAATGCTTCGCCGGCGACTGCGGCCGTGACCTCCCAGATCTCGTTCATGTCGTGCTCGACCCAGCCCGGCTGGGGGAAGTGCTGGGCGAACTCGCGATAGGCGCGGCCGATGGGCTCGGCCTGCTCATCGAACACCAGACACATCGTGCCGGTGGTGCCCTGGTCGATCGCAAGGAGCATCGCGCCGCGAGCCTACCCGCCGGCACTTCGCGCCCGCAGCGCGCGCAGCCTGCCGCCCACCGCGCCACGGGCCAGGTACACGCGCGCGAAGTCCAGCAGCTGCGCCCCGCGGTGGACGAAGCCCGCAAGCGTGCGACCGCTGGCGCGGTGGGAGAGGTCGAGCTCGATCTCGACCACGCGATGTCCGGCACGCACGGCGTCGACGGTCATCCCGATCTCCATGCCGAATCCGTGCGCAAATGGCAGCACGTCGCGGAGGGCCTGCGGGCTCAGCACCCGCTGGCCTGAGATCGGCGCGGCGGTCCGCAGGCCGCAGCGCCGGCGAATCGCCCAGCGAGCGAAGCCGCGCGCGAGCCCGAAGCCACCGCCCACGCGCCGACTGAAGGCCGCGACGGCGAGGTCGGCCTCGCCCGCTTGGACCGCGCGGGCGAGCGGGACAAGCGCCGCGGCGGAGTCAGCCAGGTCGCCATCACACAGCACGAAGACCGCGGGCGCACCGTCGTCATCGCCCACCGCCTCCATCCCAGCCTCGCGCAGCGCGGCCTGCGCCGCGCGCGTGACGACGCCGCCCTTGCCGATCACGCGCTCGCTGCGCACCACCTGCGCGCCGCGCGCTCGTGCGATCTGGGCGGTGGCGTCGCTGGAGCCGTCGTCGCCAACGAATACGCGCGCGTCGGGGAAGGCTCGCCCGAGCGCGGCGAGCGTCTCAGCGATGCGGTCGGCCTCGTTGTAGGCGGCAACCACCACGAAGACGCGCGCGCTCATCGAGGGCTGTCGGCGTTGGCGGCTATCGTCTGCTCGTCAGCGACGATCGGCCTTCGGAGGTTGCAAATGTCTGCGGTAGAGGCGCACATTACGGGCACGGTATGGAAAATCGAGTGCGCGGTGGGCGACCAGATCGAGGAGGGCGACACGGTGGCGATCCTCGAGTCGATGAAGATGGAGATGCCGGTCGAGGCCGAGGACTCGGGCAAGGTGACGGAGATCCTCTGCGAGGAGGGTCAGGCTGTCAACGAGGGCGACAAGCTCGTCGTGCTCGAGTAGCTCCCGCGCGCGAATCACTAGCCTGTCCGGCGCGATGCCCGACAGCGCACCCCCTCGCGAGCTGGCCGACGGCAAGCTGCTGATTGACGAGCCGGCGTCTGGTGTGGTGCGCCTGACGATCTCCAACCCGGCAAAGCGCAACGCGCTGGACCACCCAATCCTGGACGCGATTACCGCGATGCTCCAGGAGCTCTCGGCGGCGGACGCGCAGACGCAAACGGCCCGCTGTCTGATGATCACGGGTGCGCACGGGATGTTCTCGGCGGGCTATGACATCGGCGAGATCCCGAGCGAGGAATTCGAGGAGCGGGCGGAGAAGCTGGTTGCGCATCCATTCACAGAAGCGATCGACGCGCTTGAGGCCTTTCGCTGGCCCACGCTGGCGATGCTGCCGGGCCACACGATCGGTGGCGGCCTGGAGCTGGCGCTGTCGTGCGACCTGCGCGTGGCACAGGACGGGATCAAATTGGGAATGCCGCCGGCGAAGCTGGGTCTGGTCTACTCACACACGGGCTTGCGCCGCTTCATCGACGCGATCGGCGCAGCGCGCACGCGCGAGTTGTTCCTGCTGGGGCGCTACGTCTCGGCGGCGACGGCGCTTCAGTGGGGACTGGTGACGCGCGTGGCGCCGGCGGAGCAAGCGCAAGCGCTGGCGCTGGAGCTGGCGGCGGAACTGGCGGGTCACGCGCCGCTCTCGCAGGTGGGGAACAAGCGCGTGATCGGGGCGCTACTGGCGGCGGAGGCCGAGCTCGACCCCGAGGTCGAACAGGAGCTGATCGAGCTACGCCGCGCCTCGTTTGCCTCGCACGACATGCAGGAGGGCATGCGCGCCTTCGCAGAGCGCCGCCCGCCCCGCTGGCAGGGCGCCTGAGCAGCAGCCGACTCAGCCGCCCGGCGAGGCTCGCGCTCGGGGCTGGCGAAGCCGACAAGCCTCCCGGCACGAGGCACGGTGGCGTCCGCAACGCTCCATAACCTGCCCTGCCATGCCCCCCTTGATCACTCGCGAGGAGGCGCTGCGTCTGGGCGAGCTCGAGGATCACGCGCAGATCGAAGCGCTGATCGAGCGCGCGTGGCGCGCCCGCGTGGAGCGCTTCGCGGACTCAACGGACATGTGCTCGCTGGTGAACGCAAAGTCGGGCGGTTGCGCGGAGGACTGCGGCTTCTGTGCGCAGTCGCGCTTCGCGGAGGCGGAGACGCCGCTACACGCGATGATGGAGCCGGAGCAGATCCTCGAACACGCGAAGGCGGCAGAAGCGGCGGGCGCCCACCGCTTTTGCATGGTGACGCAGGGCCAGGGCCTGTCCAAGCGCGACTTTCAGAAGTACCTGCAGGGCGTGCGCCTGGTCTCCGAGCACACGAACCTCAAGCGCTGCGCCTCGATCGGACACATGAGCGTCTCGCGCGCGCAGGAACTGAAAGACGCGGGCGTCCAGCGCGTGCACCACAACGTGGAGACGGCGGAGTCCTATTACGGCGAGGTCACTAGCACGGTCCGTTACGAGGGTCGCCTGCGCACGATCGATGCGGTGCGCGAGGCGGGCCTGGAGACGTGCGTGGGCGGGATCCTGAACCTGGGCGAGACGCGCGAGCAGCGTGTGGAGATGGCGTTCGAGCTGGCGGCGATCGACCCGACGAGCGTGCCAATCAACATGCTGAACCCACGCCCCGGGACGAAGTTCGGCGACCGCGAGTACATGGACCCATGGGAGGCAGTGAAGTGGATCGCGATCTTCCGCCTGATCCTGCCAGAGGCGCTGTTCCGTCTATGTGGCGGCCGTGTGGAGAACCTGGGCGAGCTGCAGGAGCTGGCGGTGCAGGCGGGGATCAACGGCGTGATGATGGGCAACTTTCTGACGACGCTGGGCAACGACCCGGAGACCGATCGGGGGATGTTCGAGGAGCTGGGTCTGAACGTCGCGCGCCAGCCAGATAACGCGGCGAACCCACGTCCGGATAACCGCTCGGGCTGGCTGGAGGGCGAGACACCAGACGTGGTAGAGGAGCTGCTCGGCGTCGCCTCGCAGGGCCCCGGAGAGGGCTCGAACCAGACGAGGGCAGCCACCGGCGAGTCGGGGTTGAAGATCCGCCTGTGGGACCCCTCGACCCAGTTGAGATTCCGCGCCAAGCGTGTAATTCCGCCACGACCCGACGGGGCGCCGAATCGCTCCCGAGCGAGCGAGCGTGCGGGCAACCGCAGAGCCAGCGAGGAGCCGGCGGACAGCCCGCCGAGCCCAGTGGCTAGCGGTTGAGGGACCGAGGGTTAGGGATCAGGAGGGAGCGGGATGCAGGAGGAGGCGATGATTTTTGATGAGATCGACGACCGCCTCGCGGAGCTGGAGCGGCTTGGCCTGAGTCGCAGACTACGCCTGGTGTCGGGGCCGCAGGGACCGACGATTTTGCTCGACGGCCAGCCGGTCCTACTGCTGTGCTCGAACAACTACCTGGGCCTGGCCGACCACCCCCAGGTGCGCGAAGCGGCGGCGGCGGCGGCGATGCGTTGGGGTGTGGGCGCGGGGGCATCGCGCCTGATTTCAGGCACGATGACGGTCCATCGCCGCCTGGAGGAGCGCCTGGCGGAGTTCTCGGGGCGCCAGTCATGCCTACTGTTCGGCTCGGGCTACCTGGCGAACCTCGGCGTGATCGGCGCGCTGGTGGGCAGCGGGGACACGGTCTTCTCGGACGAGCTGAACCACGCCTCGATCATCGACGGCTGCCGCCTCTCGCGCGCTGAGGTGGTGGTGTATCGGCACGGCGACGTCGAACACCTGCTGTGGAGCATGCGTCGCGCGGGCGGCGGTCGCCGCGAGGGACAGGGCCGAAGGCTGGTGGTGACGGACTCGATCTTCTCGATGGACGGCGACGTCGCGCCGTTGGAGGAGATCATCGAGCTAGCGCATGCGACAGGTGCGCGCGTGATGGTGGACGAGGCGCATGCGATCGGCACGTTCGGTCCCGATGGCCGCGGCGCGCTGGTAGAGGCGGGCCTGGAGGGCGAGGTTGACGCGATCGTCGGCACACTCGGCAAGTCGTTGGGCTCCTACGGCGCCTACGTGTGCGGCGACGAGCAGATGATCCGCTACCTGCTGAACACGGCCCGCTCGTTCATCTTCTCGACGGCCCTGCCCCCGCCGGCGGCGGCAGGCGCGCTGGCTGCGCTCGATCTGCTGCAGGAGCGACCCCATCGCGTGGAGCGCCTGCACACGAACGCGCGAGCGCTGCGCCGCTCGCTGGCGCTGGAAGGCTTCGCGGTGGCGGAGAGCGAGATGCACATCGTGCCGTTGGTCGTGGGCGAGGAGCATGCGACGATGCGGCTGTGCCAGGCGGCGATCGAGCAGGGTGTGTTCGCGCAGGCGATCCGACCGCCCACGGTGGCGGCGGGGAGCTCGCGCCTGCGCCTGGCGGCGATGGCCTCGCACACTGCGACGGATATGCGCCTGGCGGCGGCGGTGCTGGCGAAGGCGGCGCGCAAGCTGGGCCTGAACCCGGCGGAGATAGGCACGCCGGAGCCGGAGCCCGTAGCGGTCGAGGAGCCGCCACTGGAGATCGAGCTCCAAGCGCCGGGGCGCGACGGCGAGCGTGCCAGGCCCACAGAGTCGGCGGGGTCCACGCCAAGCGCACCGTTCGACGCCGAGGCCCCGCGACCACGGCGCCCACCGGCGCCCGCGGAGGGCAGCGCTGGCGTACCGTTCGACGGCGAGCGCGACGGCGCGATCGCCCACGCGGCCTGAGCGTCGACGCGATCGCGAGGCCGTAGTGCGCGGGCTGTTCGTGACGGGTACCGATACAGGCGTGGGCAAGACGGTGCTGAGCGCCGCGCTGCTCGCGGCGATGGCGGCGGAGGGCTGGGCGGTGGCGGCGCACAAGCCGGCAGTGACGGGTCTGGACGAGGGACCGGGAGAGAACGGAGCCACGCCCTGGCCGGCAGATCACGAGCTGCTGGGCGAGGCGGCAGGCATGACCGCTGAGCAGGTTGCGCCGCTGCGCTATGGCCCCGCTGTCTCGCCGGAGCTCGCCGCGGAGATGGTGGGCGAGCCGCTCGATCGCGCGCGCCTAGTGACGGCAGCCGCCGCAGCGGCACGAACCGCGGAGCTGGGCGAGAGCACGCTGATCGTGGAGGGCGTAGGCGGTCTGCTCTCGCCGCTGGCGAAAGACCTCACGGTGTGCGATCTGGCCGTCTCGCTGCGGCTGCCACTGCTGATCGCGGCGCGCCCGGGACTCGGCACAATCAACCACGCGCTACTGACGCTGCAGTGCGCCCGCGCGGCGGGCCTAGACGTGCGGGCGATCGTGCTGACACCCTGGCCGGAGCAACCGTCGCGCCTGGAGCAGTCGAACCGCACGACGATTACACGGCTGGGCTTCGTGGAGGTGGACACGCTGGCACGCGCGGAGAGCCCGGAGCTCGCGGAGCTGGCGCGCGTGGGCGCGCAGCTGCCCTGGCGCCGCTGGCTGGGGCAGCGCCCGGCGGTGGCAGACCGAGCCTCGAGCCCGGACTAAGGACACGTGCCTTGCGCGCCATCAGGCGCGGGGCTATGGTTGGGAAATGGCGACAAGCACGCCTTCGTCGACAGTCCCGCAGGACATGCGTGGCTTCGCGGATCGTTATCTCGCCGCCTGGAACGAATGTGACACGCGCGCGATGGCGGGGTTGGTGAGCGAGGACGTCGTATGGCAAGACCCGGCGCTGCCACAGCCCGCGCGCGGCGTGGCGGAGGTGCAGGAGTTCATGCGCTCGAGCTTCAGCGCATTCCCGGACCTGCACTTCGGCGAGCCGGACCCGCCGGCACTGGCGGTAACGGACGACGTGGTGCTGTGGGCCTGGACGATGGAAGGGACCAACCGCGGGGCGATCGACCCGCCAGGCTTTGCCCCCACGGGTCGACGGATGCGCGTGGAGGGCGTGGATCAGTGGACGTTCCGCGACGGGCGCATCGCCCTGTATCGAGCCTTCTACGACATGAACGGCCTCGCGCGCCAGCTGGGGATCGTGCCGGCGGCTGGGAGCACAGCCGAGCGCGGGATGGTGGCGCTGCAGCGCCTACAGGCCCGCCTCGGGCGACGATGAGCTCGGGCTCGGGGGCCGAGCACTACGACGTCGCGATTATCGGCGCGAGCACCGCGGGCTGCACGGCTGCGCGCCTGTTTGCTCAGCAGGGCGCGCACGTGGCGCTGGTTGAGCGCCGGCCGGCGCTGGACGCGCACAAGACGGTATGCACGCACTTCATCCAGGCAAGCGCTAAGCCCACGATCGAGAAGCTCGGCCTGGCCCCGCTACTCGAGCAGCACGGGGCGATACCGAACGAGGTCGACGTGTGGACCCGGGGCAGCGGCTGGATCGTGGCGGAGGGCGCGGCGGGCCACGGCTACAACGTCACGCGCCGCACACTGGACCCGCTGCTGCGCAAGCTGGCAGCGGACACACCGGGAGTAGAGCTGATCTCAGGCTGGACCGCGACGGGCCTGCTGGGCAACGGCCGCCCGAGGGGAGTGCGCGTGGAAGACCGCAGCCACCAGCGACGCGAGCTGCACGCAGGACTCGTCGTGGGGGCGGACGGGCGCGGCTCGAACGTCGCGCGCTGGGCGCGGGCGCCGGGGCGTGTGAAGCCGCATGGGCGCTTCTTCTACTGGGGCTACTGGAGCGGCATCCGCCCGCAGACGACGCGCTCGCGGATGTGGCTGCTGGACCCAGACGCGGCATACACATTCCCAAACGAGGACGACCTCACGGTGGTGCTGCTGGCGCCGCACCGCGATCGCCTGCCAGAGTTCCAAGCCGACCTGCCAGGGGCCTACCGTCGCATGATCAACGCGCTGCCCGAAGGCCCCGACTTGAGCACGGCGAAGCTCGAGTCGAAACTGCTGGGCAAGCTCGAGCTGCCCAACGTGTTCCGGGCGGCCGCGAAACCGGGCCTGGCGTTCGTGGGCGATGCGGCGCTGGCGGCGGACCCGCTGTGGGGCGTGGGCTGCGGCTGGGCGTTTCAAAGCGCGGACTGGCTCGTTGCGGAGACGGCTGGAGCGTTGGGCGAGGAGCGCCGTCTGGACGCGGCGCTCGAGCGCTATCGCAGGTTGCACCGCAAGCGGCTGCTGCCGCACTACCTGATGATCGCGGACCTCGCGAGCGGACGGCCGATCAGCGCGATCGAGCGCCACCTGTACCGCGCGGCGGCACGCGACCGCGTGGTACGAGCCGCCTTCGAGCGCGTGGGCACGCGCACGCTGCCGCCGTCGAGCATGCTCAAACCACGCATGCTGGTCCGTATCGCGCGCCCGCGCGCAGCGAGCGCCGCCGGGTAACGGGCATACCTCAGCTCGCGGCGGCCGCGGCGAGCACTGCAGCGCCAATCTGCGCGAGATCTTGCTCGCCGATTACATAGGGCGGCATCGTGTAGATCAGGTCTCGGAAGGGGCGCAGCCACACACCGCACTCGACCGCGGCACTGGTGGCGAGGGCAAGGTTGACCTCGTGCTCGAGCTGCACCACCCCGATCGCGCCGAGCACCCGCACCTCACGGACGCCCGGCAGCTCGCGGGCCGGCCCCAGGGCGGCCCGCAGCCCGCGCTCGATGAAGCCGACCTGTCCACGCCAGGCGGGGTCGCCATCGAGACCCTCTCCCGTGAGCAGCTCGAGCGATGCCAGCGCGACGGCACAGGCCAGCGGGTTGGCCATGAACGTGGGACCGTGCATCAAGCCGCCCCCCGCGCCCGCGCCGACCGTGTTGGCGACCGCGCGTGTGCAGAGCGTGGCCGCGAGCGTCAGATAACCCCCGGTCAGTGCCTTGCCCACGCACATCACGTCCGGCGAGACGCCCGCGTGCTCGCAGGCAAACAGCACGCCCGTGCGCCCGAAGCCCGTCGCGATCTCATCCAGCACCAACAGCAGGCCGTGCTGGTCGCAGAGCTCGCGTAGTAGCCGCACGCAGGCGGGTGAGTGAAAGCGCATACCGCCCGCGCCCTGTGCCACGGGCTCGACAATGATCGCCGCGAGCTCGTCCGCGTGACGCTCGGTGAGCTCGCGCACCTCCGCGGCCCAGCGCTCGTCGAGCGGCGCCTGGAAGCCGTCGGGGGGGCGCGGGGCAAAGACGTGCTCGGCGAGCACACCCGCGAACAGGCTGTGCATCCCACCTACCGGGTCGCAGACCGCCATCGCTCCGAACGTGTCGCCGTGATAGCCGCCCTTCACCGTGAGCAGGCGCGTGCGGCGCGTGCGGCCGAGCGCCTGCTGGTACTGCAGGCTCATCTTGATCGCCACCTCGACCGAGACCGAGCCCGAGTCCGCGAAGAACACTGCGTCCAGCCCCGCGGGCGCAAGCGCGAGCAGCCGCTCGGCCAGACGTATGCCCGGCTCGTGCGTGAGCCCGCCGAACATCACGTGTGACATCCGCCCTAGCTGCTCGGCAGCCGCGCGGTCGAGCGCGGGGTGACGGTAGCCGTGGATCGCGCACCACCACGAGGACATCCCGTCGATCAACTCGCGCCCGTCCGCCAGCTCCAGCCGCACACCCTCCGCCGAGACGACCGGAAGCGGCTCGATCGCGCCCGGCAGCGACCCGTAGGGATGCCACACGTGCTCGCGGTCGAACGCGAGCAACGCCTCCCAGTCGGTCAGCTCTAGTCCTCGTACGGGACGAAGTCCCGCTTACGCGCCCCGCACACGGGGCAGAACCAGGTATCGGGAATGTCCTCGAAGGCGGTACCCGCCGGAATGCCGCCGTCGGGATCGCCTTCGTCAGGGTCGTAGATGAAGCCGCAGGACTCGCATATCCATCGCTGCAATGTCTTGGTGGGGGTGCTCATGCGCAAAAGACTAGCGGCAGGTAGGGTCAGCGGATGACCACGCACGGGGAGCGCGGCGAGCAGCAACGCAACAATGCCGAGCCAGATGCGGGTGGCGCGCTTCGCGTCGACGACACCCGTCACGACGCCACGACGGGCGAGGAGTACAACCCCGGCCCAGTTACGCCCCCGCGCCAGGCCGCGACCGTGATCCTGCTGCGGGGCGGCGAGCAGCAGCTCGAAGTGTTGCTCGTGCAGCGCACGCCAAAGGCGCGCTTCATGGGCGGCGTGTGGGTGTTTCCGGGTGGCGCCGTTGACGCCGAGGAGGGCGACGGCGACCGCGCCCACCGCGCGGCGGCGATCCGCGAGCTGCGCGAGGAGGCCGCGATCGCGCTGGAGAACCCCGACGAGCTGATCAAGTTCTCGCGCTGGATCACGCCCGCGCAGGTGAAGATCCGCTTCGACACGCATTTCTTCCTGGCGTCCCTGCCCCCCGGACAACAGCCGCAGGTTGACGGCGAGGAGGTGATCGACCTCGGCTGGTTCACGCCCCAGGACGCGCTTGCGGCCCACCGCGAGGAGAAGCTCGCGCTGGTCTTCCCCACGATCAAGCATCTCGAACAGCTGAGCGGCTTCGCCACCGTCGAGCTGCTGCTCGATCACGCGCGCGGACGCGACGTGCAGCCCGTCGAGCCGAGGGTCTTCCTGGAAGGCGAGGTCGCGCGCGTGCTGCTGCCCGGCGACCCCGGCTACTGAGTCACTGCCCGCTCAGCTTTCCTGCTGCGCTGCGATCACGTGCGTGACCGCGTTGATCAGTGCCAGGTGCGTAAAGGCCTGCGGGTAGTTGCCCAGGTGGCGGCCGCTCGAAGCCTCGAGCTCCTCGCCATAAAGCTCAAGCGGCGAGGAGTAAGACAGCAGTCGCTCGCAGGTGTGTTCGGCCTCGCGGTCTTCGCCGATCTCTGACAGCGCCGAGACCAGCCAGAAGGAGCAGATCAAGAACGTGCCCTCCTTGCCCTCCAGACCATCGTCGGTCTCATCGGTGCGGTAGCGCAGCACCAGCCCGTTCTCGGTCAGCTCGTCGCGGATCGCGAGCACCGTCGCCCGCACGCGCTCGTCATCCGGCGGCAGAAAGCGCACCAGCGGCACGAGCAGCGTCGAGGCGTCGAGCGCATCGGTGTCGTAGTGCTGGCGGAACACGCCGCGGGAGTCCACGCCGTGCGTGAGGATGTCCTCGCGCACTTCTTCGGCAAAGCCCTGGAATTCCGTGGCTGCTTCATCGTGGCCGCGACGTTCGGCCAGGCGCGCGCCGCGATCCAGCGCCACCCAACACATCAACTTCGAGGACACGTAATGTTGAGGCTTACCACGCGCCTCCCAGATGCCCTGGTCGGGTTCGCGCCACGCAGCGGCCGCACACTTAGCCTGGTCGATCAGAACCGGCCACAGACGCTCCGGGATGTGATCCCGCCGCTTGGAATGCAAGTAGACCGAGTCCAGCACCGCGCCGAACACGTCGTTCTGGCGCTGACCGTAGGCGTTGTTGCCGATCCGCACCGGCCGCGCGCCGTCATAGCCCTTGAGGTGGTCGAGCGTCGACTCCTCCAGGTCTTTCTCTCCCCGGATTCCGTACATGATCTGTAGCGAGCCGTCCTCGTTGCGCGGGACTTCCGCGACATACTGGATGAAGTCGTCCGCCTCCCAATCAAGACCAAGTGCATGCAGCGCCCACAGCGTGAAGGACGCGTCGCGCATCCAGCAGTAGCGGTAATCCCAGTTGCGCTCGCCGCCCGGCGTCTCCGGCAGCGAGGTCGTCGGTGCCGCCACCAGCGCGCCGGTCGGCATGAACGTCAGCCCCTTCAGAACGAGCGCTGAGCGCTGTAGGTGCCGGCGCCAGGGATGGTCCGGATAGGTCCCTTCCGCCAGCCAGCCGCGCCAGAAGTGACCCGTCCGCTCCAGGATCTGCTCCGCTTCCTCGGCCGTGCGCGGGCCACCCCGCGACTCCGTCCAGGACATCGCACAGAAGCGCTTCTCTCCCTCGACCATCGTGTGTCGCCCGTGCGCGCGGTTGCCCTCGATCCCCATACGGACGTCGCTGTAGAGCCTGAAGACCGTCTCGCCGTCGGTCGCGTCCATTGCGCAGGCACCCTCGCTACCCGTCTCCACCACGCTCCAGTTCGCCGGCGTGGCTCCGTAGTCGAGCATCGGCTCGCACACGATCTCAACCTGGACCTGACCCTGTACGCACTCGATCATCCGCACCAGCAGGTGATCCGCGTCGAAGTCCGTCGGCGGGCGGGTGTGGCTGGAACCGTGCTCGTTGTCGTGCCATTCGCCGATCGCCAGCGCGTCCACCACGCGGATCCAACCCTGCGGCGTCATCCACGTCGTCTCGATCATGTTCGTGCCCGGGATGTAGCGACGGCCCGCCGGCACATACAGCCCATACGGACCCACGCGCCAACTCCCCGCGCCGCGGTCGAGCAGCGCCCCGAACACAGACGCCGAGTCGAAGTACGGCACGCACATCCACTCGATCGAGCCATCGGAGGCAACTAGCGCGCCGGTGTGGCAGTCCGATAGGAAGCCGTAGTCCGCGATCGGCGGGAACGGCGAGCTGGAGCTGGAGCTGCCGCGGACCGCCCCCGGGGAGGGCTGGTGCCCCGGCCGCGCCCGAACCCCATCCGACCTTTCCTTCGCGGGTCCAGGCTCCGCCGCAGATGAGGGTGAGGAGGGTTCCATCGCCCGCAACGGTAGCGGGGTAGGCTGCAGGAAGACGAACGTGAGCGACCGCTCTTTCAGCCTGTACCCCCACGACGCGCGCCTGCTCGCTGGCCGGCGCGCGCTCGTCACCGGCGGCGACTCCGGGATCGGCCAGGGCGTCTGCTTCGAGCTGGCCGCACACGGCGCCAGCGTCGCGGTCAACTACGTCGGCGCTCCCGAGGCAGCTCAGAAGATGGTCGCGGAACTCAAAGCTGCCGGCGCCGAGGCGCTGGCCGTGCAGATGGACGTCTCCAGTGAGCCCAACGTGCAGCGCGCGTTCGCCGAGGTCAAGGAGGCCTTCGGCGGCCTCGATCTGCTCGTGAACAACGCGGGCGTAGAGAAGCCCTTCCTGCTACTCGACATGCCGCTGGAGACCTGGCAGAAAGTGATCGACGTCAACCTCACCGGCGCGTTCCTGTGCGCGCGCGAGGCCGCGCGCGCGATGCGCGATCAGGGCATCCCCGGCGTAATCGTGAATATGTCCAGCGTCCATGAGCAGATCGCCTGGGAGCGCTTCTCGCACTACTGCGCTTCCAAGGGCGGCATGAAGCTGTTCGCGCAGTCGATCGCCAAGGAGCTGGCGCCGCTCGGGATTCGCGTCGTCAACGTCGCCCCCGGCGCCGTCGATACGCCGATCAACAAGGCGGTGCTCGAAAACCCCAAGGAAAGCGCCCAGGTGCTCGCCGAGGTGCCACTCAATCGTTGGGGGCACGTCAGCGATATCGCCAAAGCCGTCGCCTGGTTGGCCAGTGAGCAGGC
Source organism: uncultured Solirubrobacteraceae bacterium (assembly GCA_963697725.1). Classification (GTDB taxonomy): domain Bacteria; phylum Actinomycetota; class Thermoleophilia; order Solirubrobacterales; family Solirubrobacteraceae; genus Palsa-744. The sequence goes on along the minus strand of OY969096.1, from coordinate 795,861 downwards.
CAGCTACGTCACCGGCGCCACGTTGTTCGTCGACGGCGGCATGACGCTGTATCCACGCTTCATCTGAGCCGCGGCGCAGCGTGTCCGCGCTTCGCCTGAGCCCGCGGACTACCAGTCGTCGGGGTCGAAGCTCGGGCGCTGCACGCCGCGCGGGAGGATCTGGTCGTCCTCGAGCTTGTCCAGATGCGCCGCCAACGTCGCCGTCGCCGCGGGGCGCAGATCCTCCGGCACGTCACCCCAGACCGCGTTCAACAGGTCTGGTACCGAGCGTAGGCCCTGGTTCAGCGCCAGGATCAGAGCGTTTTCACGGTCGATGCGGTGGCCGATGTATTCCTCGAGCTTCTCCTGCGGCGACCACACCAGCTCGCCGTGCCCGGGACACAGCACGTTGAAGTCTTCGCGTAGGCGTAGACGCGTCAGCGCCAGCAGATAGCCCGCCATCGCACCCGGGTGGGGGGTGATCAGCACGCTGCCATCCCCCAGTACCGCGTCGCCCGTGAAGCAGGCGCCGTCCGCCACCAAGGCGTAGTGGTCGGACGCGTGGCCCGGCGTGTAGACCGCCTGGAACGGCCCCACCCGCATGTCCTCTGCCAGCTTGATGTCAGCGTCGCCGCGACCCGCCACCAGCGGCGCGGGGTGCACTTCCAAGAGCGTCTCCACCGCTTCGGAGTGGTCGTGGTGATCGTGCGTCAGGACCACTCCACCTAGGCCACCGCGAGACTCGATCGCCGTCATCAGCCGCCGCACGTGCGCATCGATCAACGGCCCCGGGTCCACGACCCAGGTCGGACGTCTGCCAACCACCCAAGTGTTGGTCCCCGACAGCGTCAGCGGGCCCGGGTTTGGAGCGCGCAGACGCAGGATGTCGTAGTCGCGCAGCAGCCCTGCGTCCGTGCGTGCATCATCCTCTTTCCGCGCCCCCCCTGGCTCGGAATCCGGCGGAATCGAACCGTTCACAGGCGCGACAGTAGCTGAGATCTCGGGCGCTTGAACTGCCGCCAGACTGACTCGACGCCTTGTAAACAAAGGGATCAACCCTGCCAAACCGAAGGCACTAATCCGCCAGGGCGAATCAATCAATCCTTCGCAAAGCTACGCGGGCGTCCTGCGGAGTGGCGCGAAGCGCTCGGCGATTTGTGTCGGCCGGCCTTCCGCCCAGACCCGCCGCCCGCGGCGCCGGACCCTGACCGCGGCCTGCCGCCGCGTGCGGGCCCATCGGAGCCATTGGCGGAGGCGCGGCGACTCCCGCGCCCCGATCCCCCCGGTCGCGCCTTGCCGCCACGCCCGCCGGAGGTCGGGCTCGACAGCCCTCCAAGCTCCAGCTCGCGGTGCAGTCCCAGACCGCCGAGCATCCCCGCGAGCTCGCGCTTCTGGTCGTGGGTCACGAGCGTCAGCCCGATACCGCTGGCACCTGCACGCGCCGTGCGCCCCACGCGATGCACATAGTCCTCGCGCGTCGCCGGCATGTCGTAGTTGATCACGTGGGTAATCCCCGAGACGTCGATCCCGCGCGCCGCCACATCTGTGGCCACGAGCGTGTCCACCACGCCCGCCTCGAAGTTCGCCAGGGCGCGTTCGCGCTGGCCCTGGGACTTATCGCCGTGCATCGCGACCGCTTTCACGCTGCTTTTCGCGAGTCGCTTCACCAGCCGGTCCGCGCCACGCTTGGTGCGTACGAAAACCAGCGTCAGCCCGCGCTCGGCCTCGTTCAGCTCCGCGATCAGACGCGTAACCTTGCCATCGTGCGTGACCGTCGCGAAGCGATGCTCCACGTCGCCCTTGCGCTCCTCGGAGTGCGCGTGCTCGTGACGGCGTGGGTTTGAGGTGTAGACCTTCGCGACCTTGCCCACCTCGCCCTGCAGCGTCGCTGAGAACAGCAGCGTCTGGCGCTCGCGCGCGCACATCTTCACGATCTTGTCGACCACCGGGCGAAAGCCCATGTCCAGCATCCGGTCCGCCTCATCCAGAACAAGCAGCTTGATCCGAGACAGCGACACATCACGCCGCTCGATCAGGTCCATCAGGCGACCCGGCGTCGCCACCAGGATGTGTGCCTTGCCCGCCAAGCGCGCCTGCTTCACGATGCCCGCGCCGCCGTACACCGCCGCGATCGACAGCGCCCGGGCGTGGGCGATCGGCCTCAAGTCTTCGACGATCTGGCTTGCCAGCTCGCGGGTTGGCGCCAGCACCAGTGCCGAGGGGCGTGGGTCCGTGGCCTCGATTCGCTCGACCATCGGCACGCCGAAGGCCAACGTCTTGCCCGATCCCGTCGGCGACTGCGCCAACACGTCGTGACCCGCGAGCACGTCCGGGATCACCATGCCCTGTACTGCGAACGGCTTCGCCATCCCGCGCTGGGACAGCTCATTTACGACGACCTCGGACACGCCGAGATCGGCGAAGGTTGCATCCTTCATGTTGTGGTGCTCCTTCTGGCGACCCTCTGGTCGCCGCTGCGGATGGAGATTCGACTGACCCCATCCGCGCGTCTGAAGCGCCAACAAAGACAAAGAACCTCGCGAACGTCCTCGACGCTCGCACCGAGACCGTAGCAGCAGACCCGACGACTGTCTGCATTTTCGAATCCAGGCGTGTCAGGGGAGTGGATCCACTGAGAGCAATCCCAAGCTTCTCGTATGATCGGATAATGACGGTCCGAGTCCCAGTCGAGGGTGCATTGCTCGCCTGGGCTCAGCGCCGATCCCGCGTATCACGCGACAGGCTGCTCACGAAGTTCCCGGCGCTGGATGCCTGGGAAGTCGGCGAGAAGCAACCGACGCTCAAGCAACTCGAGCAGTTCGCGCGCGCCACCTATACACCGGTTGGCTATCTGTTCTTGTCCGAGCCCCCACAGGAGCGCCTTCCTGTGCCCGACTTCCGCACGATCGGCGAAGTCGAGGTCGGACAGGCGAGCCCCGATCTGCTCGACACGATCTATCAATGCCAGCAGCGCCAAGACTGGTACCGCGACTATGCGCGCTCGCACCGCGAGTCGCCGGTCGCCTTCGTCGGATCGCTCACGACCGACGTTGACATCCGCGAGGCTGCATCTCGAATGCGAGCGGTACTCGCATTCGAGCCTGACCAGCGTGGGGCAAGTTGGGGTGAGGCAGCACGGCGCATGATTGACCAGGCCGACCAGCACGGCGTGCTCGTCATGGTCAACGGCGTAGTCGGCAGCAATACCCACCGCAAGCTCGACCCACGAGAGTTCCGCGGCTTCGCGCTCTCGGACGGTCTCGCACCGTTGGTTTTCGTCAACGGCGCCGATACCAAGGCCGCGCAGATTTTCACGCTCGCCCATGAGCTAGCCCATCTATGGCTGGGCGAGTCGGCCCTCTCCGACGCCGACCTCGCCATCACTTCAACTAACACGGTCGAGCGCTGGTGCAATCAGGTAGCAGCGGAATTCCTATTGCCGCTCGCGGATCTCGGCGACGTCGACGTCGAGGAGACACATCTCACGGACGAGTTGGAGCGGCTTGCGCGTAAGTTCAAGGTCAGCACCCTCGTCGTCCTTCGACGCGTCTTCGACGCCGGGCTGCTGAGCGACGCTCGCTATCGGATCGCCTACGCCGCCGAGCGAGACCGCATCCTCGAGCTAATGGAGGAGCGCACCAACGCAGGTGGCAACTTCTACAACACCCAGCCGATACGGGTCAGTAAGCGCTTTGCGCGCGCTCTGATCGAGAGCACCCTCGAAGGACAGACGCTCCACAGGGACGCGTTCCAAATGCTCGGTTTCAAGAAGCACGGCACTTTCGAGGAGCTAGCGCACAGGCTCGGCGTGGTCTCCTGATGCCATATCTCCTTGACTCGAACATCTTTATCCAGGCAAAGAACCTTCACTACGGCTTCGACTTCTGCCCAGCTTTCTGGGACTGGATCATTCAGCAGAACGCGAGCGGGTCCGTCTTCAGCATCCAGAAGGTCCGCGACGAGTTGATCGCAGGGGCGGATGAGCTGACAGACTGGGCCCAAGCGCGGGGCGAGGAGTTCTTCTTGGCGCCCGACAACTCGGTCGTGCCCAGTCTGACGGCAGTCAGTGCCTGGGCTGGCAGCGGTACCTACGATCCGGCTGCGGCGAGCCAGTTCCTTCAGGTCGCCGACTATTACCTAGTTGCCCAAGCGCACGCTAAGCAGCTGGTCGTCGTCACCCACGAGACACCTGCAAATTCACCGAAACGGATTAAGATCCCCAACGCTTGTCTGGCGCTCGGCGTCCAAGTACTGTCCCCCTACGAGATGCTCAGGGCGGAGGGGGCGCGGTTCGTGCTAGGCCCCTGAGGCCGGAACGCCACTCAGACAATAGAGGTGTACTTAGCAGTGCACGCAAGCGCTCGAGGACGCCGCGGGGTGGCCATGGGCCTCCTACGATCTATTCGAGGTTCGCCATCACGTGCTTGACCACGGTGTAATCCTCGAGTGAGTACACGCTGAGGTCCTTGCCGTAGCCCGACTCCTTGAAGCCGCCGTGTGGCATCTCCGAGACCAGCGGGATGTGGTCGTTGATCCATACGCAGCCGAAGCGCAGCGCCCGCGAGACGCGCAGCGCGCGGCCCACGTCGCGGGTCCACACTGAGGAGGCTAGGCCGTAGCGGGTGCTGTTCGCCCACTCGATCGCCTGCTCCTCATCGGAGAAGCGCTGCACCGTGATCACCGGGCCGAAGATCTCGCGTTGGATCATCTCGTCATCCTGCTCCAGGCCCGCCACCACCGTTGGCTCTAGATAGAAGCCCGGGCGCTGCGGCTGCTTGCCGCCGGTCACGATCTCCGCGCGGTCTGGGCGGCGCTCCAGGAAGCCCTCCACCCGCTCGCGCTGTTTCGCCGAGTTCACCGGGCCCAGCGTGGTCTCCGCCGAGAGCGTGTCGCCGATCACGAGCCCTTTCGCCTGCTCGGCCAAGCCCGCGACCACATCGTCATAGACCTTGCCCCCCGCCAGCACCCGCGTCGCCGCCGTGCAGTCCTGGCCCGCGTTGTAGAAGCCCGTGCCCGCGATCGTCTCAAGCGCGCTCTGAAGACTCACGTCGTCGAACACCACCACCGGCGCCTTGCCCCCCAGCTCCAGATGCACCCGCTTCAGCGTGTCTGCCGCCGTGCGCGCCAGGTGCTTGCCCGTCTCGACCGAACCCGTCAGCCCCAGCATGTCCACGTCCGGGTGGGAGATCAGCGCCTGTCCCGTCGGATCGCCCGGGCCCGTGACCACGTTCAGCACGCCCTTCGGCAAAATCTCCGCCGTCAGTTCCGCGAAGCGCAGCGTCGTCAGGGGCGTCGTCTCCGCCGGCTTCAACACCACCGTGTTCCCCGCCGCGATCGCCGGCGCCAGTTTCCAGATCGCCATCATCAGCGGGTAGTTCCACGGCGTCACCTGGCCGATTACGCCGACCGCTTCGCGACGCGTGAACGACGTGTAGCCCTCCATGTACTCGCCCGCCGCGCGCCCCTCTAGCACGCGCGCCGCACCAGCGAAGAAGCGCAGGTTGTCCGCCATCACCGGGATCTCGTCGCTCTTTACCGCCTCGATCGGCTTGCCCGCGTTCAACGCCTCCAGGCGCGCCAGCTCCTCTCCGTGCTGCTCCAGCACGCTCGCCATCGCCAGCAGCGCCTCCGCCCGCTGGGCCGGCGTCGTCCGCGACCAGCCCCCGAACGCCCGCCGCGCCGCCGCCACCCCGCGGTCCACGTCCGTCACCGAGGAGCGCGGCGCCTGTGCCAACTCCTCGCCCGTCGCCGGGTTCAGCACCGGTTCCGTGCCCTCGCCCTCCGCACGCACCCGCTCGCCGTCGATGAAGTTGCTCAGCGTCTCTACCGTGCTCGCCATCTCGATGCTCTCCTCGGGTCGTCGGGGTTTTCTGCTCCTCTGCCGAGCTCCTGCCCGCGAAACTACACCGCGCTCGCCGCTTCGCTCAGCGCCGCAGCCACCGCCGGGTGCGTGATCTCGCCCCTCTGCACGTTCAAGCCATGGCGCAGCGACTCGTCCTCCTCCAGCGCCGTCTCCACGCCGCGCTCTGCCAGCTCGATCACATAGGGCAGCGTCGCGTTCGTCAGCGCGTACGTCGAGGTGATCGGCACCGCCCCCGGCATGTTCGTCACGCAGTAGTGGGTGATCCCGTCCACCTCGTAGGTCGGGTCGGAGTGAGTCGTCGGGCGCGAGGTCTCAAAGCAACCGCCCTGGTCGATCGATACATCCACCAGCACCGCGTGGCGCTTCATCAACTTCAGTTGCTCGCGCGTCACCACGTGCGGTGCCCGCCCCCCGTGGACCAGCACCGCGCCGATCACCAGATCCGCTAGCGGCAGCATCTGCTCGATCGCCAGCGTCGAGGAGTAGACCGTCGAGGCGCGTCCCGCAAACGCCACTTCCAGCTCGCGCAGGCGATCGATCGAGCGGTCGAACACGAACACGTCCGCCTGCATCCCGATCGCGATGAAGGCCGCGTTCATGCCCACCACACCGCCGCCGATCACCAACACCGTCGCCGCCGCCACGCCTGGCACCCCACCCAGCAGGATCCCGCGCCCGCCCAGCGGCTTCTCAAGCATGAATGCCCCCGCCTGCGTCGCGATCTTGCCAGCCACCTCGCTCATCGGTGCCAGCAGCGGCAACCGCCCCGCGCCGTCCTCCACCGTCTCATAGGCGATACACCTCGCTCCAGACTCTTGCAAGCCACGCGCCAGCTCCGGCTCCGCCGCCAGGTGCAGGTAGGTGAACAGCGTCTGCCCCTCGCGCAGCATTCCCACCTCCGAGGCCTGTGGCTCCTTCACCTTCAACACCAGCTCCGCCTCCGCGAACACCGTCTGCGCGTCCGCCACGATCTGCGCTCCCTGCGCGCGGAACTGATCGTCGCCCATCGCACTGCCCTCGCCTGCCCCTGCCTGCACCAGCACGTCGTGACCGCGCGAGGTCAGCTCCCGCACCCCCGCCGGCGTGATTGCCACGCGGTACTCGTCCGACTTGATCTCGCTCGGGACACCGATTCTCATCGACTCACTCCCTCCACAGTGGCGCGTCGCCGGAGCGCTGCGCTCGGCTCGGGGTCGTCATCAAAAAAATCATCAACGCGCGAGCTCCCGGCCGCGGAGCGCCAGCCAGAACTCGATCCGATCGCGCGCGCTCGAGAAGTCGCGACCCGTCAGCTGCTCCACGCGGCGTACCCGGTAGCGCAGCGTGTGGCGGTGGCAGTACAGCGCCCCCGCTGCCTTCTCCCAGTGCCCGTTGTGTTCGATGAACACATCCAGCGAGCGCAAGAGCTCCTCCCCATAGTCGCCCTCATCCGACTCCACCGGACCCAACACGCCGCGGCAGTAGGACAGCAGCGCGTCGTCGTCCTGCAGTGAAAGCAGCAGCTGAAACGCACCCAGGTCGCGGTAGGAGGCAACCTCCGGAGCGCTCCCGTTCTGCAGGCGCACCGCCTCAAGCGCACAGCGCGCCTCATGGAAGCTCAGCCGCAACGCGTGTGCCGCCGCCACCCGGCTCGCCGAGGCCCGTACCGAGCCAAAGCGCGTCCCCAGCTCCATGCGCAGCTTGCGCGCCAGCTCGAGCGGCTCCAGCTCCGTGCCGTCCACCACCGCGCACAACAGGCCCGCCCGCAGCGCCACCAGGGCCTGCACCCGCTCGCGCTCCAGCATCCGTTCAAGCGGCGACGCCGCCGCGCTCGGATCCTCCAGCCCGAACGCCAACACCGCAATCTGCTCGCCAATCCCGAAGGGACGCAGACGCGCCTGCAGATCCTCCGGGTAGAGGTGACCCGTTAGCGCCTCCGCCAGCACGTCCCCCGCCATGTTGCGTTGCAACAGTTCGTAGCGCTCGTTCACGAGCTGCGCGAACGCCCGCTCCGTAATCGCGATGAACGGCAACTCATACGGGACCTCAAACAGCGGGAACGAGCGCTTGCGCGCCGCCGTCAGGAGCGCCGCCGGCAGCCGCTTGTGCTTGAAGCCCGTGCCGAAGCCCAGCCCCGCGATCCGGTGATCCGCCAGGCGCTCGATCAGCTCGCGCTGGCTCTTCGGCCCCTCCAGCTGGATGCCCGTCGTCAGCAGCAGCTCCCCGCCCCGCAGCCACGGCGTCGGGTCCGCCAGCTCCGTGCTGTGCACCCAGCGGACCTGCGTCTGCGCCGTGTCGTGACCGCTCGCCAGCTCCAAGCCCAGCTCGGCAATCAGGCTCTCGACCGTGAGCTCCATGCGTCCTAGCCGGGATAGCGCAGCGGCACCGCGCCCGCCGTCGCGCCCCGGCCGGCCATCCGCTGCGAGGCCTCGCCCAGCACCGTGCGCAGGATCGACTCGATCTCCGCGAACTGCTCGGGTCCCGCGATCAACGGCGGCGAGAGCTGCACGATCGGGTCGCCGCGGTCGTCCGTGCGGCAGATCAATCCCTGCTTGTAGAGCTCGCCCGAGAGGAAGCCGCGCAGCAGCTCCTCCGACTCTTCCGCGTTGAACGTTTCCTTCGTCTCCTGATCCTTCACCAGCTCGATCGCCTGGAAGTAGCCCGCACCGCGCACGTCGCCCACGATCGGCAGGTCGCGCAGGCTCTCAAGCATCGCGCGCAGCTCGCCTTCGTGCTCGAGCACGTGCCCGCACAGATCCTCGCGCTCGATCACATCGATGTTCGCCAGCGCCACCGCGCACGCCATCGGGTGCCCCCCGAACGTGAAGCCGTGATTGAAGATCTCCTTACCCTGCAGGAACGGCTCCATGATGTGATCGCCCGCGATCACAGCTCCCAGCGCAGCGTAGGCCGAGGTGATCCCCTTCGCCGTCGTGATCATGTCCGGCTGATAGCCGAAGCGTTCGCAGCCAAACAGGTGGCCCAACCGCCCCCACGAGCAGATCACCTCGTCCGAGATCAGCAGCACCCCATGGCGGTCGCAGATCTCGCGCAGGCGCTGGAAGTAGCCCTCCTGGGGCACGAAGCAGCCGCCGCCGTTCTGCACCGGCTCCAGGATCACCGCCGCCACCGTCTCGGGTCCCGCGAATTCGATCGCCTCCTCGATCGCATCCGCCGCCCACAGCGGGTCGCGGTCTTCCTGCCAGCGATAGGAGTTCGTGTTCTCCACGTGGATTCCGCCCGGCGTCAGCGGTTCGAACGGCGTCCGCAGCGGCGTCAGGCCCGTCGCCGTCAGCGCCCCCATCGAGGTGCCGTGATAGGCCAGCTTGCGCGAGATCAGCTTGTGGCGCAAGTCCTCGCCGCGCGCGTGGTGGTAGGCCTTCGCGAGCTTCCACGCCGACTCCACCGACTCCGAGCCACCCGAGGTGAAGAACACCCGGTTCAGGTTCCCCGGCGTCAGCGACGCGATCCGCGCCGCCAGCTCGATCGAGCGCGGGTGCGCGTAGCTCCAGTTCGTGTAGAAGCCCAGCTCGTGGGACTGGCGCGCCGCCGCCTCGCCCAGCTCCCCGCGGCCGTGGCCGATGTTCACGCAGTACAGCGCCGACAGCCCATCCAGGTAGCGCTTGCCGTGCTCGTCGTAGACGTAGCAGCCCTCGCCCCGCACGATTACCGGCACGTCCGCATCCGCATAGGTGCCCATCCGCGTGAAGTGCATCCACAGGTGGCGCTTTGCCAGCGCCTGCCAATCCTGGGTGTCGTTGCTCGTGCTCGCCATCACATCCTCTCCCGGAGATTGCTGGGCGCGTGTCACATAGACACTCAGGACAACCGTACTGCGCCGCGTCTCGCGTATCAAGTGCGTCCCGGGTCAAGCTACGCCAGCCCACTTGTACGAGATGTACAAGCACCGTGGTCCGTTTTGGGACATGCTGCGCTTGTCCGCGACCGCTCCGCGACGTAGGTTTCGTGGACTTAGTTGCGCGCGTGACAAATACAGGGAGGACGATCGATGGCCACTGAGAGCGGCGCCGTACCAGGGGTACCCTCCGAGCCCGCGCGCCAAGGCCATCAAGGGGTGATGGACAAGGGCCTGAAGAAAAACGCGATTGGCTACGTCTCCAACGTCGTGATCGGCGTCGCCTCGACCGCACCTGCCTACTCGCTGGCCGCGTCGCTGGGCTTCATCGCCCTCGACCAAGGAGTCGGGTTCCACGCCCCGGCCGTGCTGCTCGTGTCCTTCATCCCGATGCTGCTCGTCGCCTCAGCCTACAAATACCTCAACCGCGCCGACCCGGATGCGGGGACCACGTTCGCATGGACGACGCGAGCCTTTGGCCCCAGCTTTGGTTGGCTCAATGGCTGGGCCATCTTTCTCGCAGATCTACTGGTCATGGCTTCGCTGGCCGACATCGCCGCGATCTATACCTTCAAGTTGTTCGGGTGGACCTGGGCCGAAACGCACCAGGGCGCCGCGCTAGTTGGCGCGGTTCTTTGGATCGCACTCATGACCTGGATCTGCTACCGCGGCATCGAGCTCTCCGCTCGCATCCAGCGGTGGCTGCTCACGTTCGAGGTCGCGATGCTCGCCGTGTTCGCCATCGTCGCGCTCGTTAAGGTCTACGGAAGCCACCCCGCACATTCCGTAGAGCCCGAGGCTTCCTGGTTCAACCCGTTCGACATGGGCTTCAAGAGTCTCGTCGTGGCCATGCTCTTGGGACTGTTTCTCTACTGGGGCTGGGACTCCGGAGTGTCCGTCAACGAGGAGTCCGAGGATTCCAGCGAGGGTCCTGGGCGCGCCGCCGTCGTCTCGACGATCCTGCTCGTGCTGATCTACCTGATCGTCGCCACCGCCGCGCAGGCATTCCACGGAGCGAGCTTTCTCGCCAACGAAGAAAACGCCGAAGACGTACTCAACGCGCTGGGCAAACCCGTGCTGGGCGCCGTCGGCGTCAAGTTCTTGATCGTCGCTGTATTGACCTCCGCTTCGGCTTCGACGCAGACGACGATCCTGCCTACTGCACGCACGACCCTCTCCATGGCGCATTGGAAGGCGATCCCGGACACCTTCGGCACTGTCCACAAACGGTTCCTCACGCCGACCGCCTCGACAATCGGTTTCGGCCTGCTGTCGGTCGCGACCGCAGTGCCATTGATCCTGCTGTCCGCCAGCGTCTTGGAAAACGCGGTCATCGCCCTTGGCTTCCCCGTCTGCTTCTACTACGGCTCGACTGGCTTCGCCTGTGCTTGGTACTACCGCCATGAGCTGACGCGCAGCGTTCGCAAGCTGCTGTTGCTGGGTGTTGCACCCGTACTCGGCGGCGTGATGCTCTACGGCGTCGGCGGTTACGCGATCTACTACTACGGCAAAGCCGAAAACGCCGAAGACCAAGTATTCGCCAAAATTACGCTGCCGCTCTGGTTCGGCGTCGGCGGCATGGTGCTAGGTGTGATCCTCATGCTCATCTACCGCACACGTCCTGCATCTCGCGAGTTCTTCTCGCGACGGACCGAAACCTGCCCGCCTGGCCTGCTTGAGCAGCCGGTCGAGCACGCCCCGCTGCATCTTTAGCCACGCGGTGCGGCACCTGCGCTCCCAGTCAACTTCTAGGCGCTGATCGGAAACTCCATCATGCCGTGCGGCGAGCCCAGCTCCGCCAGGCGATCCAAAAACGGCTCCGGCGGAAACGCCTCCGGGCCCAGCACGCCCTTGCCCGACCAGACGCCCTCGTCGATCAGCTCCAGCGCCACGACCGGATTCACCGCGGTCTGCCAGACCACCGCCTGGCTGCCGTACTGGCGCATCGTGTCCTCGTTATCCACCACGTGGTAGAGGTAGGTCGAGCGTGGCTCGCCATCCTTGCCCGTGCCGCGCACCCAGGTGCCCGCGCAGGTTCGCCCCGTCATCCGCTCGCCCAGCGTCGCCGGATCCGGCAGCGCCGCCGCCACCACGTCCCGCGGCGACACCTGCTGGCCGCGTACCGAAACCGGCTCCGTGGAGTCCAGGCCCAGCTTGTGCAGGGTGCGCAACACGTCGATGAACTCCGCTCCCAGGCCGTACTTGAACGTCACGCGCTCGCAGTCCACCCAGCGCGGGATCAGCACCACCTCCTCGTGCTCCACGTTCACGCACTCCACCTTGCCGATGCCCTCCGGGAACTCGAACACCTCAGGCTCCGAGAACGGGCGGGTAGTGAAGAAACCGCGCTCGCGCTCCCAGATCAGCGGCGGGTTCAGGCACTCCTCGATCGTCGTCCAGATCGAGAACGTCGGCGCGAAGTCGTAACCCTCCACGACCAGGTCCGCGCCATCGCGCACGCCCACCTCCTCGATGCTCGAGAACAGCTCCTGCGCCGCATAGGCCGCGAACACGTCCGAGAGCCCCGGCTCCACGCCGATACCTACAAGCGCCAACAGCCCTGCCTGCTCCCACGCCTCGTGCGCTTCCAGCTGATGCTCCCCTAGCAGTTTGCCCGGCAGCTCGTAGGGGCGCTGCGGGTGCGGTCGCGAGAGCGTCATCGCCATGTCCAAGTAGGTCACGCCCGCCTCGAACGCCGCCCCGAAGATCGGCTCGTTAAAGCGCGGATCGCATGCGTTCAGCACCGCGTCCGGCTGCACGCGGCGGATCAGCTCCAACAGGTTCTGCCCATCCGAAGCATCGACCCGCTCCGCCGAGAAGCGGGCCGGCTCGCCAAGGCCCGCCACCACCGACTTCACGCGCTCGGGTGCCACGTCCGCCAGCACGATCCGCTCGAACTTCGGCCGGCGCTGCGCGATCGCCGCGAACGCCGCACCCACCCCTCCGGCGCCGACCACCAGAATCTTCATCAAGCGCAGTGTGACGCAATCGAGCGGATCTCATCGGCACATCTGCCGCTCTGCCATACGCCGTTGTGTCGCAGGCCGCTCCCGTATGCTCCGCCGATCGATGTCGAGCGCGCTTTTGGACCGACCCTCGGCCACCGCAGACCCCGCGCCCCGCAGCACGCGTAGCTGGAGACCCTCACCCGAGCTTTCCCGCCGCGAGCTGCTGTGGGTGATCCTGGCCGGGGTCGGCCTCGCCGTGCTCGTCACCTGGCCGCTGGTGCTGCACATGCCAAGCCGCATCTCGCCCGACCTCGGCGACCCCGTGCGCACCGCCTGGCAAGTGGCTTGGGTCGGCCACGCGATGCTGCACGACCCGCTGCACCTATTCGACTCCAACGCCTTCTATCCGCACCCGCTCAGCCTCGCCTTCTCCGATTCGCTGCTCGGCTACGGCCCCGCGGGCTTCTTCGGCTCCGGCACCGTCGCCGCACTCGTTCGCTACAACCTGCTGTTCCTGTTCGCGTGGTCGCTGGCCTTCATCGGCTGCTACCTGCTAGCTCGGGAGCTGGGGCTGCGCAAGCTCGCCGCCGCCGCCGCCGGCGCCGCCTTCGCCTACGCCCCCTACCGCGTCACCGAGGCCGGGCACCTGCACGTCATCTCCTCCGGCGGCATCGCGCTCGCGCTGTTCCTGCTGCTGCGCGGCTATCGCCGCTCCTCCACCGGGCTCGTGATCGCCGGCTGGCTCGTCTCCGCCTGGCAGATCTCGCTCGGCTTCACGCTCGGGCTGCAGTTCGCCTACCTGATGGCCGTGCTCGCTCTGATCGCCGTGATCTGGTGGCTGCGTGCCCGGCGACCCGCGCTGCCGCGCAGGCTCGTAATCATCACCTGCCTCGGCGTCCTCGCCGTCGGCGCCGTCACCGCCTACGAGGCGCGGCCCTACCTGAAGATCAGCCACGACTACCCCACCGCCAAGCGCACGATCCGGGAAGTCAAAACCTATTCCGCCGGCCCCGCCGCCTGGCTGTCGGCCTCCTCGGAGAACCGCGTCTGGGGCGGCTTGACCTCTGGCATGCGCGAACACGTCCACTCCAAGAACGAGCAGGTGCTGTTCCCCGGCGGCTTCATCCTGCTGCTCGCGCTGATCGGCCTCGCCGCCCCCTTCTACACGCGACGATTGCGCGTCGGCCTGGCGGTCGGGGTCGTCGTCTGCGGGGTACTCGCCGTCGGCCTCGGGCTCACCGGCTACGGGTATCCGTATCGATTGCTGTTCAACTACGCCCCCGGCTGGGACGGCGTGCGCGTGCCCGGACGCGTCTTCACGACCGCAACGCTGTTCCTCGCGCTGCTCGCGGGCGCCGGCGCACAACTGCTCTCCGGCCGACTCGGTGGATTCTTCTCACGCCACGGCGGCCGCCTCGCCGCGCGCGTCTCGCTCGGCGCCGCCAGCGCGGCGATCGGCGTCGTGATCGTGGTCGGGATCGTCGGCGAAGGCGCCGGGCACATGGCGCATCCGCTCGTGCCGCAGCCCGCGCGTGCCGAAATCGGGCTGCCCGGACCGCGCCTGGACCTGCCGACCGATGGCGCCAACGATCGCATCTGGCAGTACTTCTCGACCGACGGCTTCTACAAGATCCCGATCGGCAACTCGACCTTCGACATCCCCTCCGTGGACGATCTGCGCGGCGGGATCCACAAGTTCCCCGACAAGGCCAGCGTCGAGAAGCTGCGCTACTACGGAATCAAGACCGTCGTGCTCCACCTCGACCCGATCAAAGAACTTCCCCCGGTACACGGCTTCGCGCAGGCTGAGCCGCCGAGGCCCGCCGAAAACGCCGCGAAACCAATCGCCGGCCTCGGCATCACGCGCAAACAGGTTGGTTCGCTTGTGATCTACGAGATCGGGCCCGGGCCCGCCGCGCTGCACGGCAGCGACTGATGCGCAGCCGGCTGCAGAGCAAGCGCGTCGCGCTGATCGCGATCCTGTTCGTCGGTCTCGCCTACGCGACCATGATCCAGAGCTTCTCCTGGAATCAGACCTCGCACTACGACCTGATCCGCTCGCTGAATGTCGAAAAAACCAACATCGACCAGTACGCCAACAACACGGGCGACGATGTCAAATACAAGGGCCACATCTACTCGGCGCGCGCGCCGGGTCTCGCGCTGTTCGCGCTGCCCTTCTACGACACGCTGAAAGCCTTCGACGTCGAAAAGGTCGCGCGCAGCTCGCAAGCGCAGCAGGGCGAAGACGAGGTGATCTACTTCATCGGGCTGTGGGGCAACGTGCTACCGGGCCTGCTGCTGCTGCTGCTCGTTTGGCGCGTCGCCGATCGCTTCGAGCCGGGTTACGGTGCCGCGGCGGCGGTCGTGCTTGGGCTCGGCACGATGGTGCTGCCGCTCTCCACCCTGCTGTTCTCACATGTCTTCACGGCCTTCCTCGGCTTCGCCGCGTTCGCGCTGATGTTGCGCGAGCGCGACGGGCCGCCCGCGCCTTCGTTGCTCGCGCTCGCGGGCCTCGCGGTCGGCTACGCGGTCGGCTCGGAGTACCCCGTGTTCTTCGTCGCCGCCGTGCTCGGGCTGTACCTACTCTCGCGTCGCGACGCGCTCACGCCACGCCGTGTGCTGACGCGCGCCGGGGCATACATCGGCGGTGGCCTCGTCGGGATCGTGCCGCTGCTCCTCTACAACCACTACGCCTTTCACTCGTGGACGCATCTGGCCTACTCCGACGTGCAGCGCCAGAAACACGGCTTCTTCGGGATCGACCTGCCGAGCCTGAAGGTGCTGATCACGCTGCTGTTCGACTCCCGCGGGCTGCTGACGATCTCGCCGGTCTTGATCATGGGCGCGATCGGGACGGCGATCCTCTACCGTCGCGGCAAGCGCGCCGAGGCGCTGACGGTGCTCGGCGTGTGCATCTGTTATGTCGGCTACAACTCCGGCTACTACCTGCCCTTCGGCGGCGGCTTCATGGGCCCACGCTTCCTCGCGACGATGCTGCCGTTCCTCGCCTTCCCCCTCGCGATCGCCTTCAAGCGCTTCCCCGGCCCCACGATCGCGCTTGCCGCCGTCTCGATCACCACCACGGTAATCGCCACGATTACCCATCCCCTCGTCGGCTATGAGAACGAGACCGCCGTCTGGACTCGCTTCCTCAGCCAGGGCTTCTTCCAGCCGACGATCGCCAGTGCCTTCGGCGCCGGGCGCGGCTGGGGCGCGATCTGGCCCTTCCTGCTCGCCGCCGGAATCGGGGTCTTGCTCGCGACGTTCGCCACCGCGCGCACGCGTCTGACCCTACGCTCGCTAGCTGCCGGCGCGCTCGCCCTGCTCCTCTGGGGGCTGTTCGCGGCGATCGGCCCCACCAAGCTCGGGATCGACCACCAGGGGCTGTTGAGCATCGTCGGGGCGGGTGATCACACCGCCCTGAACCTGAAGCTGCACGACGGCAGCCGCTACCCGCTCGACAAGCTCGTCGTGATCGCCGGCATCGCCGGGCTGCTCGCGCTCGCCGCCGCGCGGCTGCTGCGCAACGATCCCTCGCCACCCGAGACCGGGCACGCGGACATGGGGCCGCCCGTAACCGACCGACCAGCCCTCGCCGGAGGGCCGGGGCGACCCGCGGTTAGTGGTTACTCGTCTTGACGTTGCATTTCGCGCCGTGCAGCTTCTTGCACACGGTCACGTAGCCGGGGCGGGGCTTGTGGTGGTTGTCCGTCAGCCCCGCATCAAAGCGCGTCGCGGCATTGCCGCCGGTCCAGTCGTAGATGTACAGGCGCTTGATCTTCGCGTGCGCGGCCGCGACATTGAACATGTAGCCCAGCACCTTCGAGGCGCGTCTTAGCCCCGAGCCGTTCTTGTTCGGGAAGGCGCTGCCGAATTTGACGATTCCGCCCGTCTCGGTCAGCCACGTCTGCCCGCCAAGCGCCTGCACCAGCTCGCGCGTGCGCCAGCTTTCCAGGCGGTTGATATCCGAGTAGTTGTGCAGGCCCCAGATCTTCGGCATCACCGTGCGCAATTTGCCGATCTCGCGCTTGAATTCCGAGATGTACTGGAGTGTCGGAGAGATGTTGTATGCGTCCAGCACGTCCAGCCCCAGCACCGTGCAGCCCTTGCAGACGCGCAGCAGCGCCTGGTAGTACTTCGCCGCCGCCGTGGCCGACGGGCTCGCGAGCTGGCCGCGAATGTTGCCGCGGTTCGCCTCATCCCAGGACTGGTACTGCTTGACGTGCGGGAACAGCTTGATGAATTTCTGCACATCGTGCTGGTAGACGGCGACGCTCGGCATCCTCGTCGGCGAGTACTCCGAGTGATAGAAGGCCACCAGGATCTGCTGGTGTGCGGCTTCCGCGGCTTTGATCCAGACCTTCGCCTTGTCCAGCGAAAAGGAGTGCGCGACCGCGTCATACGGGGCGATGTAGCGCGCGATTTTGGTTTTCAGCTGCGCCCAGTTGGAGTCGCCGAACATCTCTGGCGACTCATCGCCCACGCCCGTGAGGAAGGTCGAAGCGGCGTGGGCGCTCGGGCCGCGCTTGGCCGACTTCGCGACCGGCGCGGAAGCATGCCTGCTCGCGGCCGCGCCCGCTTGGCTGGCGACTGCCAGCGCAAGCGCTGCGCACACCAGGATCAGGACGGCGAGCGGAACGCGGCGGGAGGCTCGACGCCTCAGAAAACGGTGGGGGGTGTGGGGAGAAGGGCTCATGTCAATCCGCAACAAGTAGGGAGCAGAAGGGTTTCGGCGACCCGAGCAGTCTTACCCCGCCTTTACGCGCTCCCCTGCATGAGGCTGTGCAGTTTTACGCGGGCTTTACTCGGCGCCCGGCGGCTCGCTGCCCGAATGCTCCTCGCCACGATCGCTTACTGCGCGCTCGGCCGCGCGTCCGCGGCGCAGGGTTGGGTCCGCGACGATCCGCACGTCCACGCCCGGCAACTCACGCAGCAGGCGATCGAGCAACGAGTGCTGCGCCTCGCCGCCTCCCAGCCGCAGGCGGCCAATGCCGCGGCGCCGGGGAGGCGTGCCGATCAGCACGTAGGTCGTGCCCAGCTCGCGTGCCACCGCGATCGCCGCCTCGGCGACGTCCTCGGACTCCTCGACCCGCAGACGCGCCCCCAGCATCGCGACGATCCGCCGCAGCGCCTCCAAGCGCCCGCGATCCTCCGCGCTCGGCGGGCGCCCCGGCGGGCGCACGACCAGCACGTCCAACTGCGCGTCCAGGCGCTGAGCCGAGCGCCATGCGCGGCGCACCACACGCTCGGAGTCCGCGTCCAGCGTCGCCAGCGCCAGCAGCCGCTCCGCGATCGCCTGCGGCTCAGGCTCGGCCGCCGCCGGGCGACCCTGCTCGTCGCGCCGCACGACCGCTTTCGGCTCGCGCACCAGACGCTTGACCTCGACGTCCTCCGCTACCTGGCGCAGCGCGGTCTCGCGCAGCGCCGACAGATTCTCGACCTTGAAGAAGTTGTTCAGCGCCGCTTGCACACGCTCGGGGCGATAGACCTTGCCGGCGCGCAGACGCGCCACCAGTGCCTCGGGGGTTAGGTCGATCAGCACAACCTCGTCCGCCCCTGAGAGCACCTCATCCGGGATCGTCTCGCGCACCACGGCCCCCGTCAGCTGGGCCACCTGGTCGTTGAGGCTCTCCAGGTGCTGCACGTTCACCGTCGAGAACACGTCGATCCCCGCCTCGAGCACCTGGCGCACGTCCTCGTAGCGCTTCTCGTGCTCGACCCCTGGCGCGTTGGTGTGCGCCAGCTCGTCGATCAGGCACAGCTCGGGCTTGCGTGCAAGCACGGCGGGCAGGTCCATCTCCTCCAACGGTTTGCCGCGGTAGGAGACGCGGCGGCGCGGAATCAGCTCCAGCCCCTCCGCCTGGGCAAGTGTCTCGGCACGACCATGTGGCTCGAGGTAGCCGACCGCCACGTCGCGGCCGTTGTCGGCTTCGGCCCGGCCCTCTTGGAGCATTCGGTAGGTCTTGCCGACGCCAGGGGCCATCCCGATGAAGACCTTCAGGTGCCCGCGCTCGTCGGCCATGTGCCTATTCTCGTCAACCGCCCGGCTCCGCGCCGGGTCGCCGCCTCCGGGGCTGCGTCAGGTGCGCGCCGGCGAGAGCAGCGGACCCGAGACGAGCGCGTCGTCGGCGATGCAGCTGACTTCGGTCACCGCGCGCTCGCTGTCTCGGTTGTAGAGCGGGCTCGTCGCATCCGTCAGCAGGACCTGGGCCAGGGCCACTCCCTGCGGGCTGACCGGCGTCGGCTGCTCGAGCCGTTGGGCCAGGCGCAAGATCGAGGCGCGTCCGGCCCGCACGCGCGCGGGCTCGAGCATTACCGCAGAGAGCCGGGAGCGCGACTCCATCCGCTCGGCGTGCTCGACCGCGCGGCGCAGGTCCGCTGCGAGCGAGCGCCGCATCGGCGCATCGGCGAGCTGGTGGGCCCGCAGCGCGATCGCGGGCGTCGCGTCGAGCGCGACCCCATCTGCGATGCGCCGATCGAGCGAGCCGCGCGAGCAGTACACGCGCAGGCGCAGCGTCCGCGGCACGCCGACGCCGCGCCCGCTCCGCGAGCGCCATACGCGCGTTGTGCGCCGTCGTCGGACGGGCGCCGGCGCGACGCTCGCAATGAAGCCGAGTTGTCCGGCCGCGCGGCTCATCCGCCCAGCAGGTTGTGCACGATCAGGTCGATCAGCTTGATCCCGATAAACGGGGCGATCAGTCCGCCGAGACCGTAGATCCAAAGGTTGCGCCGAAGCAGCGCGCTCGCGCCGATCGGCCGGTAGCGCACGCCCCGCAGCGACAGCGGGATCAGCAGCGGGATCACGATCGCGTTGAAGATGATCGCCGAGACGATCGCCGAGCGAGGCGAACCTAGGCCCATGATGTTCAGGACGTGCAGCGGCCCCTTCGCGCCGGGACTCGCCGCGTAGGTCGAGATGAACACGGCCGGCAAGATCGCGAAGTACTTCGCGACATCGTTGGCGATCGAAAAGGTCGTCAGCGCACCGCGCGTGATCAGCAGCTGCTTGCCCACCTCGACGATCTCGATCAGCTTCGTCGGATTGGAGTCGAGATCGACCATGTTGCCGGCCTCGCGCGCCGCCTGGGTGCCGGTGTTCATCGCCACGCCGACATCGGCCTGCGCCAGCGCCGGGGCGTCGTTAGTGCCATCGCCGGTCATCGCGACCAGGCGTCCCTCGGACTGCTGCTCGCGAATCAGCGCGAGCTTGCGCTCGGGAGTGGCTTCAGCGAGGAAGTCGTCGACACCCGACTCCTCCGCGATCTTGCCCGCCGTGAGGCGATTGTCCCCGGTGACCATCACCGTCCTGATGCCCATCGCGCGCAGCTGATCAAAGCGCGCCTTCATGCCCTCCTTGACCGTGTCCTTCAGGTAGACGACACCGAGCACCTGGCTGTCGCGCGAGACCGCCAGCGGGGTCCCGCCCTCGTTGCCAATGCGGTCGAGCTGGATCTGTAGCTCCGGCGGCGGCGTGCCGCCTTCGCGTTTGACGAGCTCGATGATCGCGTCGCCCGCGCCCTTACGCAGTTGCTGGCCGTCATAGTCGACGCCGCTCATGCGCGTCTGCGCGGTGAACGGCACGAACTCGGCGTTCATCTGGGTCATGTCGTGCTCGCGAATGCCGTACTGCTTGGCGAGCACGACGATCGAGCGACCCTCCGGCGTCTCGTCCGCGAGCGAGGAGAGCTGCGCGGCCTCGGCCAAGTCGGCCTCTGCGACGCCCGGCATCGGCACGAATTCCGAGGCCAGCCTGTTGCCGATCGTGATCGTGCCGGTCTTGTCCAGCAGCAGCACGTCGACGTCGCCGGAGGCCTCAACGGCGCGGCCGGATAGGGCGAGGACGTTTCGTCGCACGAGCCGATCCATGCCGGCGATGCCGATCGCGCTCAGCAGCGCGCCGATCGTCGTCGGGATCAGCGCGACGAGCAGCGCGATCAACGTCGTCTCGGAGATCGAAGTGCCCGAGAACAGGCCGAAGGGGCGCAACGTGGCCACCACGATCATGAAGATCAAGGTCAGCGCCGCGAGCAGGATATTCAGCGCGATCTCGTTGGGCGTCTTGCGCCGCGAGGCGCCCTCGACCAACGCGATCATGCGATCCAGGAACGACTGGCCCGGCTCCTGCGTGATTTCCACGACGATCTCGTCAGAGGTCACGCGCGTGCCGCCCGTGACCGCGCTGCGGTCGCCGCCGGACTCACGGATGACGGGGGCCGACTCGCCGGTGATCGCCGACTCGTCGACCGTCGCGATGCCCTCGATCACGGTGCCGTCGCCGGGGATCAGCTCGCCCGCTGGGACGACGACCACGTCGCCGCGCGTCAGCTCGGCCGCGGCCTTCGTGGAACCGTCTCGAAGTTTGGCCACGGTCTCCTTGCGCATCGAGCGCAGCGTGTCGGCCTGCGCACGGCCGCGGCCCTCGGCAAATGCCTCCGCCATGTTCGCGAATACGACCGTCAACCACAGCCAGATCGCGATCGTAAATGTGTACCAGGCCGGCTCGTTGCCACCGCCGAGGGGCTTTCCGCCGAATGCCTGGATCAGCCAGGTGACGGTCGTAATCACCGAGCCGATCTCCACGACGAACATCACCGGATTGCGGATCTGCACGCGCGGGTCGAGCTTCTTGAAGCTGTCGATCAGCGCGCGCTTGACGATCTCCGGTTGAAACAGTGAGATCGCTTGGCGCTCGTGGGTTGCAGGTAGCTCTGCGGACATCAGTGCGTTCCTCCGGTAAGGCGGTCAAGCGCCAAGTTGAGCTCGAGCACGTTCACACCCGGTTCACCCGAGAAGCCGAGCCCGCGGGCGTCGGTGTACTTCGCGACGAGCCCATCGACCACGCCAAGTGACAGCTGGCGCTTGGCGGCAACTCGGTGCGCCTGGATGCGCGCGTTGGCAGGTGAGATTTCGGGGTCGAGGTTCGAAGCCGACGTGTTCACCGCGTCGACCGGAATCTTCGCCGTCGTCAGACCGGGGTCATACGGCTTCTCCAGTTCGAGATAAGCCTTGATGTTTTCCGCGTCTTCTTCCTCGGTGACCTTGTCGTTGGGCCCACGGTTGGAGAAGGTGCTGGCGGCGGCGTTGTAGGCGCCACCTTCAGTCGCCGAGGGGCGACTCTGGAAGTAGGAGGGGTCCGGTTCGGTGACAACTTCTTCTTCTTCTTCCTTGGGCTTGCCGTTCTTGTCGAGCACGGGTTTGACGAACGCCTGGCCAATAATCTTCGAGCCGACCAGCTTTCCGTTCACGTAGACCTTCTGCCCGTTGGCGTTGCCCGGGAAGGCAACCTGGCTGACGCCGGTAATCACGAGCGGGTAGACGAGCCCGAGCAGAACCGTCAGGACGATGATTCCGATCACTGAGGTGACGATGTCCCGGCGCATCTCAGTAGAGGTGTCCGGTCAGGCCCTGCACGATCGGACCGAGCAGCAGGGCGGGGAAGAAGGTCAGCGCGCCGACGAGGATGATCACGCCGATCAGCAAGACCACGAACGTGGTGTTGTCGGTACGCATCGTGCCCAGGCCCGCTGGCGTGATGCGCTTGCCGACGAGCGCGCCGGCCACGGCCAAGGTGAAGAGAATCGGCCCGAAGCGCGCGAACAGCATCACCAGTCCGCCAAGGATGTCGGCGAAGGTCACACCGTGGGCGCCGAGGTTGCCGGCGTTCGGCTGGATGAAGCCCGTGTAGCCGGCGAACGCCGAGCCGTTGTTGTTCGACTGCGACAGGTAGGCATAGAAGGTCTCTGAGAAGCCCTGTGGGCCCTTGCCGAGTTCGGAGATCGAGCCGCGACCTGCTCGGGTGGCGACCCCTAGCGCGGTGGCGAACAGCGCCGCCAGCGGCGTGATCAGGATCCCCAGACCCGCGAGCTTGATCTCCTTGGCCTCGAGCTTCTTGCCCAGCCACTCCGGCGTGCGACCCACCATCAGGCCACCGATGAACACCGCCAGCAGTACGTACAGCAAGATCGAATAGAGCCCCGTCCCGACGCCGCCGAAGATCGTCTCGCTCGCGGACAGGTTGGCGAAGGGTACGGCGCCGCCGATACCGGTGAAGGACTCGAGCGCGCTGTTGACCGCGCCGCAGGAGGTGACGGTCGTAACGACGTCAAACAGCGCCGAGCCGGCGATGCCGAAGCGCTGCTCCTTGCCTTCCATGTTGCCGCCGCCGGAGCCCGCGATCGCTTGCGTGTGCAAGCCCGCGGCGTGCTGCGCGGGCGAGCCGTGGGCCTCGGCGATGTAGGCGACGACCACGGCGCCGAGGAACATCACCATCATCGCGCCGTAGATCGCGTAGCCCTGACGGCGATTGCCCGTCATCCGCCCGTAGGTGAAGACCAGCGCCGCCGGGATGATCAGCACCAGCAGCATCTCGAACAGGTTCGTGAACGCCGTCGGGTTTTCAAACGGGTGCGCGGAGTTCACGTTGAAGAAGCCGCCGCCGTTGGTGCCGAGCATCTTGATCGACAGCTGCGAGGCCGCCGGGCCCATCGCGATCGACTGCGTCAGCCCCGTAAGCGTGTGGGCCGTCAGGTAAGTCGAGAGGTTTTGAATCACGCCCTGGGAAACGAGCACGATCGCCCCGATCACCGAGATCGGCGCGAGCACGTAGAGGATCGTGCGCACGAGGTCCTGCCAGAAGTTGCCGAGGCTCTTGCCCGAGCGCCCAATGATCCCGCGGATTAGCGCGACGGCCACGACAATCCCCACACCGGCTGAGAGCCAGTTCTGCACGGTCAGCCCGATCATCTGGCTGAGATAGCTCATCGTCGTCTCGCCGCTGTAGAACTGCCAGTTCGTGTTGGTGACGAACGATGAAACCGTGTTGAAAGTGACGTTCCACGGCGCCGATTTGTAGGCGAGTGGATTAACCGCGTGAGGGACGAAGAAGGCGTTCTGCGTCCGCAGGATCAGGTAGAGCAAGAGCCAACCCGCCAGTGAAAAGATCAGCAGGCTTTTCGCATACGACTTCCAGTCCTGTTCGCGCTTGGGGTCAACGCGTAGGACTTTGTAGAGAAGTCGCTCAGCCCAACCAAAGACCGGCGTGAGGAATACCCGCTCGCCGCCATACACCTTCGCCATATAGGTGCCCAGCGGCATCGCCAGGGCGCTGAGAATTACTACGAAGAGAACGATCGTCAGCCAGCCGGAGAAGGTCATCTGGACACCTGAGGCGATCGTGAGTCGAGCGGGCCGAGGACGCAGGGAGCGTGGCGTGCCGAGCGGCACGCGAGCGACCGAGGACGATGGATCCGCGAAGCGCTCACGATCACCTCAGAGCTTCTCCCCGCGGATCAGGGCATAGAAGAGATAGACGATCACCAACACCGACACGACCAGTCCAAAGACGTCGGCGGCGCTCATACGCGATCGATTCCCTCGATCAGCGCGAGCAGCAGCACAAACGCAACGATGCCGATTGCGATCGCGAGAATGTCCATGGCGACCACTATGAATCCCCGCACATCACGATCGCGTGACGATGCGAGCGGGCGGCGTAACGATTTCGTTACGAGCCGCTCAGCGGTTAATCGTCAGAGAGAAAAGCGGTAACCAACGCCAGGATCGGTGACGATGTAGCGCGGTCCGGTCGCATCCTCCGGCTCGATCTTCGCGCGTAGCCGCGCGATGTGCGTGCGCAGCGGCTGGATGTCATCCACATACTCCGGGCCCCATACCTCGGCGATCAGCTTGCGATGCGTCATCAGGCGACCGCGGTTACGCAGCAGCACGCGCAGCAGCTCGAACTCGATCGGCGTCAGGTGGACCCGCTCACCGTTTCGCAGCACCACGCGGCCCGCCAGATCCACCGATAGGCCCTCGACCGACACGCTCGGCTCCTCCTCGGCCGGGGTCGCGCGACGCAGCGCCGCCTGCAGGCGCGCGACCAGCTCGCGCGCCCCGAACGGCTTGGTTATGTAGTCGTCCGCGCCTGCCTCCAGCGCCCGCACCTTCTGCTCCTCCTCCCCCACCGCCGAGAGCACCAGGATCGGCATCTCGCTCCACTCGCGCAGCCGCCGTGTCACCTCCACGCCGTCGCCGTCCGGCAACACCAGATCGACGATCGCGGCCTCCGGCGGGCGCACCGCCGCGAGGTCGAGCGCTTGCGAGGCCGTCTCCGCCGCCACCACCTCGAAGCCCGCCTCACGCAGCACCACTTTCAGCGCGCGCACGATCTGTGACTCGTCATCGACGACCAAAACGCGAATCGGCTGCGCGCTCACGCCGCCGCACCCGCGGACTGCGCGGAGCCGCCGGCCTCGCGCAGCGGCAGCTCAAACACGAACGTCGCCCCCTGGCCCGGCAGCGACTCCACGTGCAGCGAACCCGCGCTGGCCTCCGTGAAGCCGCGCGCGATCGCCAGGCCTAGGCCCGAGCCGCGGTGGCCGCTCGAGCTGGTGCCCGCGCGGTAGAACGGCTCGAACACCCGCTCCAGCTGAGCGGGCGGGATGCCCGGGCCGCGGTCGACCACGCGCACGATCACGCGTCCGCCGCCTGGGCGCCGCTCGTGCTCGGGGCGGTCCGCCTCGCCCGCTGCGCGCTCGGCGCCCTCAGGGCTCTCCGCCGCCGGGCTCGGCACGCGCGCCAAGCCTCGCACCGCGCGCGCCCGTACCGATACCGGATGCCCGCCCGAATGGCGCCGCGCGTTCTCCAGCACGTTCACGAACGCGCGCTCCATCTGCACGGGGTCCACGCTCACCAGCGGCAGCTCCGGGTCGATCGAGAGGCTGAATTCCTCCGGACCCGCGCCTAGCTCTGCCAGCGCCGCGCGGATCAACTCCTCCACCGAGACCCAGTCCCGCCGCGGCTCCGCCGCTCCCGCTTCCAGGCGCGAGAGATCAAGCAGATTGTCGACCAGCCGCGACAGGCGCTTGGCCTCCTCCTCGATCACCGCCGCCAACTCGTCGCGCTCCTGCGCCGACAGCGACGGCGAGCCCAACGCCTCACCCGCGGTCGAGATCGCGGTCAGCGGCGAGCGCAAATCGTGTGAGACCGCGCGCAGCAGCGCCGTCTTTACGGTGTCGGCACGACGCAAGGCCGCGGTCTCAACCACTCCGCTCAGCAGGCTCTCCCGCTCGGTGGCCGCGCTCAGCAGCGCCTCCAGCGCCGGCACCACCCGCTCCTGCAAGCGGCGCAGGCTCGCCTCCGGCGTGTCCGCTCCCACCAGCAAGGTGCCCAGCCTGTTCGTGCCGTCGCGCAGCGGGAACGCGATCCGCCGCTCATCGCCCTCCACCGCCTCCATCTCGATCGCCGCCGAGCTCAACTCAAGCGCCTGTGCCAGCCGCGCCGCCGCCGTTGGCAGCGCCGCCGCCAGATCGTCGCCACGCAACAGCAGGCGCGCCATCTCCGCCGCCAGGTCTGCCTCGCGCCGCCGCGCCTCCGCATCGCGTGCGCGGGCACGCGTCACCTCCGCCACCGAGCTAGCTAGCCCCGCCACGACCAAGAACGCGATCAACGCCACCCAGTTGCTCGACTGCTTGATCGTGAACTCGCCCACCGGCTCGATGTGGAAGAAGTTGAACGCCGCCGCGCTCACCACCGCCGTCGCCACGCCGAGCCAGCCGCCCCAGATCACCGACACCACCAACACCGCCGGCAGGTAGACCACCGACAGCGATACCGGCGGCGCCACGTGCTTGAGGGGAAACACCACCAGCGTGCACAGCGCCACCGACAGCACCGCCACCACCGCGCCTACACGACGAGATGGCGGCGCTGGCGCCAGGAGGAAGCCGAACGACGAGGACATCGCCGTCTCAGCCTAATGCCGTTGCGGGCGGCGGGAGATCACGGCCGGCGCGTCGGAGCCCATACCTACAACGTCCGTCTGTGCCGTGAGCCGTCTGTCAAGCGCACGAGCAACGCCTCCGAGCCCAATCACAGAGCGAAAACAGATGCGAGCCGTCCACCTCCCCACCCGACTGCGGTCTGGGCCAGTCCTCAGCGTGCTCGCGTCCGTGCTCGCCGCGCTGGCTGCGCTCGCCGCACTCACGGCGTCCTCGGCAATCGCGCGTGCCCTACCGCTGAGCCCCTCCGCCTACGAAGTCGAACCTATCTGCTCGATTCCCGCCCCCGAATATTCGAGCTGCCTCGGCCTGCGGCTCTCACCCGACGACGCCGAATCGGTCCCGGGTGCCGAATCCAGCCCGCAGACACCCGGTGCGAACCCGAACACGGAAGCAAGCCTCGAAGCGCAGGGCGCACCGCAGACGACCGAATTTAACGAACCGATCAGGGGTAGCCTGACCCCGTCGAACCTCGCCAGCGCCTATGGCCTCGGCGGCGTCACGCCACCCAGCACGCAGACAATCGCGCTGGTCGACGCCTACGACGACGCGACGATCGCCGCCGATCTCGAAGTCTTTGACAAACAGTTCGGACTACCGGCCTGCAACGAAGCCAACGGCTGCTTCCGCAAGGTCAACCAGAGCGGCAAAGCCTCACCGCTACCCGCCTCAAGCGGTGAAAAAGAACGGGGCTGGGCGCAGGAGATCGCCACCGATGTCGAGGTCGCCCACGGCGTCTGTCAGAGCTGTCAGATCCTGCTGGTCGAGGCGAAGACAAATGAAAACAAAGATCTATACGCGGCCGAGCTGACCGCGGCCTCGCTCGGCGCCACCGAGATCTCCAACTCGTGGGGCGGGCAGGAGCCGGGCCCGCAGAAAGCCGCCACCATTGACAACGCCTACTTCAACCACCCCGGCATCGTCATCACGGCCTCCTCCGGCGACTATGGCTACCTCGACTGGTTCTCCTCCGAACCGACCGACTTCGCCAACTACCCGGCCAGCTCGCCGCACGTGATCGCAGTCGGTGGGACACGCCTGACGCTCAGCCCAGCTAAGACCTGGGAAAGCGAGACCGTCTGGAACGACGGCGGCGCGATCGGCGGCACGCTCGAAGGCGCCGGCGCTAGCGGCGGTGGCTGCAGTGATGTGTTCGCCGCGCCCAGTTGGCAGCAGAGCGCCGCCGATTGGTCCTCGGTCGGCTGCGGCAGCGAGCGCGCCGTCACCGACGTGTCTGCCGACGGCGATCCCTACAGCGGCGTCGCGATCTACGACTCCACCGAAAACCCGCACGGCGAAAAGGGCTGGGGCGCGATTGGCGGGACCAGCGTCGCCTCGCCGATCATCGCCTCCATCTACGCGCTCGCCGGCGGCGCGCAGGGCGTCGCCTACCCCGCCCAGTTGCTCTACGAAAACCTCCAGCAAGCCCCGACCTCGCTGCACGACGTAACCGTCGGCTCAAACGGCGAATGCCTGCGCAAATTTCATAAAAACACCGGCGTGTCCGGCTGCACCAGCGCCGAAGAGGCGCAAAGCTGTGAAGCACATCTGATCTGTCTGGCCGCGCCCGGCTACGACGGCCCCAGCGGTGTCGGCACGCCAACAGGGGTCGCCGCCATGCAG
This sequence comes from uncultured Solirubrobacteraceae bacterium, assembly GCA_963697725.1. Lineage (GTDB taxonomy): Bacteria > Actinomycetota > Thermoleophilia > Solirubrobacterales > Solirubrobacteraceae > Palsa-744. The sequence goes on along the minus strand of OY969096.1, from coordinate 767,829 downwards.
CCGCCCGTCCCCGGCAGTGGGGCCGACCGGGACGCAGTGATCACCGTGCCACCCGCCACCAGCCCCCCGCCGACGCCCACCGGCACCAGCTCGCCCGCCAGCAAACCCTCAGGCAGCGCCACCACCACGCCCGTCGTCTCCGCGCTCAGCCTCACGCGCACCGCGATCGCCGCGCTACGCAGACGCCCTAACCTCTCGAAGCTCGGCATCGCCTTCACGCTCAACACATCCGCTCGCGTGCGCGTCACGCTCGCGCGACGGCTACGAGTCCACGGCCACTTGCAATGGCGAACTATCGCCGTGCCGCTCACCCTCGCCGCCCATGGCGGTCGCCAGACACGACGTCTCGCCGGTCGTGCCGCGCTGGCCCGCGGGCGCTACCTGATCACGGTCACGCCCGAGCATGGCGCCTCGCGTTCGATCGTCTTCCAAATCGGCTAGCACCGCTGCGCCCACGCGACCCGTGGGACTGCCGGCGTACTCACTTGCACGAGCCGTCCCGGCGCTTGAGATGCCGTCAGGCGCTGGCTAGCTTGGCCTTTCATGCGCAGCCCCGCATATCGCCCTCCGCAACCACTAAGCCGGCGCAGCCGACCCCGCCGCCGCGTGCGCACGGGGCTCGCCGTCCTGCTCGCGGTTGCGGCCGCCGCGACCGTCGCGCTCGGCTCCGTCGCCGACGGATCGACGCCCGACGCGCTTGAAAGCAAGATCGGCGCGGCCTCTTCCAAGGAAGGCGAGGTGCGCTCAGGAATCCACTCTGACAGCCACCAAATCGCCGGCTTCCAAGGCAACATCGACGACCTTCAGACACGACTGTCCGCCCTGGAATCGAGCCTCTCCGTCGAGCAGCACCTGCTCGACAGCATCCGCTCGCAGCTCAGCGTCGCCCGCACGCGCCTGGCCGCGCTGCAGGTCCAGCTCGGTCACGACCGCCACGTGCTGGTCGCCCAGGTGATCGCCTCTTACGAGGCGCCTCCGCCCGACATCGCCACCGTGATCCTCGAGGCACACGGGTTCGCCGACCTAATCGAGCGCGTCGATGACCTGCGTGCGATCTCGCGCGAGAACGCCACCGCCACGACGCACGTCGTGGAAACGCAGAAGTCCGTCACCGCGCAGGCCAAGCACCTCGCCGAGCTGGAGAGCACCCACACCCATGAGACGCGCGCCGTGCAGGTGCAGCGCGACGAGGTGGCCGAACTACACCTCGCGCTCGTCAAGCGCCAGCTCGAGTTCATCCATGCCCGTGATGAAAAGAGCTCTGAGCTGGAAGAACTGCAGTCGCATAAACACTCACTCGAACACGAGCTGGCACACGTGCAGCAGCACGACCTCGAAGCTGCCGGCGGCTACTCGGGTCCGATCGGCGAATTCACCGCCACGCCCGAAGGCGACTACGGCTTCTTCCAGGCCGCCGGCACCAACTACTCCGTGGGCGAGGAGCCCACGATCGCCGAACGCCTCAACACCATGGGCAAGGCGCTACACCTGCACCTGATCGGCATCTCCGGCTACCGCTCGCCACAGCACTCCGTCGAGGTTGGCGGCTTCGCCAACGACCCACATACGCGCGGCGAAGCCTCTGACACTCCGGGCGTCGAGGGCGTGCCCGAGGCCACGCTTAATGAGTTCGGGCTCACGCGGCCGTTCCCGGGGGCTGCCGAGGCAGACCACATTCAGCTGCAGGGCTCGGCCTAGTCAGAGCCGTCGGCGGGCGCCAGCCGCGCCGGCGCCCCATGCGCCGCAAGCACCTCGGGCAGCTCGATGCTGCCGTCGGCCTGCTGCCCGTTCTCGAGCAGCGCCACGATCGTGCGCCCGACCGCCACGGCAGTGCCGTTGAGCGTGTGCGGCGTGAGCGTGCCCTTCTGGCCCTCCCCGCGCATGCGGATGCTCAGGCGCCGCGCCTGATAGTCGGTCGTGTTGGAGCAGCTCGTCAGCTCGCGGTAACGCTCCTGACTGGGTAGCCACGCCTCGCAGTCGTACTTCTTCGCCGCGGAGTTGCCGAGATCGTTGACGGCGATGTTCACGACGCGGTAAGGCAGCTGCAGCTCCCCCAAGATCTCCTCCTCGATTGCGAGGATCCGCTCGTGCTCCTCGACCGAGTCCTCGGGCGCGACGAAGCTGAACATCTCGACCTTCTCGAACTGATGCACGCGGAAGATCCCGCGCGTGTCCTTGCCCGCGGCGCCAGCCTCACGCCGGAAGCAGGGCGAGAATCCGGCGTAGCGCAGCGGCAGCCGCTCGGCGTCGATGATCTCCTCATCGTGCAGCGAGGCCAGCGCGACCTCGGAGGTGCCGACGAGGAACAACTCATCCTCGGGCAGGCTGTAGATCTGCTGCTCGGTGTCGGGCAGGAAGCCCGTGCCGTAGAGCGCACGCTCACGCACCAGCACTGGCGGGATCACCGGTTCAAAGCCTTTGGCCCGCAGCTTCTGTAGCACCCAGGAGACAAGCGCTAGCTCGACCATCACCAGATCCCCGCGCAAGTAAGCGAAGCGGGAGCCGGACAGTTTCGCGCCGTGCTCCATGTCGATCATTCCTCCCGCCAGCTCGAGGTGGTCGCGCGGCTGGAAGCCCAGCTCGCGCGGCTCCCCCACCCTGCGCAGCTCCAGATCCTCGGGCCCGTCGGCGGCGCCCGGGTCCGGGAGGTTGGGCAGGCGCGCGATTAGCTCGTCCAGGCGCTCCTTCGCGGCCGTGGCCTGCTCGCCGAACTGCTTGACCTGCGCGCTCAGCGTCTGCATCGCCTCGCGCAGTTGCGGCGCGTCCTCGCCGCGCGCTTTGGCCGCGCCGAACTCCTGCGAGCGTGCCTTCTGCTCGGCGCGCAGACTCTCCGCCGAGGTCGTGGCCGTGCGCCACTGCTCATCCGCGGCCAGCAGTTGGCCGAGCACCGCCTTCAGCGAAGGATCGCGACGCGCCAGCGCGTCGCCGACCGCGGCCGGGTCCTCCCTGATGCGCTTGAGCTCCAGCACGCCCCGCCGCCCCGCGGGCGTCTTATTTCGTGGAGAGTTTGATCGGGGTGGCCGGCGTTTTCTGCGCCTGGCTGCCGGAGTACTTCGCGAGGAAGTCGGCGATCGCCTTCGCGTCGTCGCCGAGCACGATGTTCTCGGGCATGATCGCGCCTGAGAAGCCACCGTTGCGGATCGCGTAGAGAACCTGTTCGGGGTCCTCCTTGCGGATGTTGAAGTTCGGGCCGCTCGTTTTCACGCGGTTCTTGATGCTCGAAGCCGATCCCTGCGCACCCACGATCGACAGCGTGTGGCAGCCTGAGCAGTGTTCGCGGAACAGCACCGCGCCGCGGTAGTAGGGACTCGTCTTGGCGACGCCCACGCCTTGCGAGCCACACGCGCTGAGCGCGAGCGCCGCTACGAGCAGGGCCGCCAGCGGGGCGGCGATCTTGACGCTAAGCCTCATGCAGGGGCGGAATATATAGCTCGACGGGGCATCCAGCCCCGCCCGTTGATGAGGAGCGACGCCCTCCAGGCACCGTTGACTGGGACTTCGTCCCTCTTGGGCCTAGAACCCGTGGGCCGTGCCCGCGGCCCTGAGCGCCAGGAACACGACGACGAGCGCGGACAGGGCCATGACGCCGATCTCGCGGCGCACGATCTCGCGCACGAGGCGGCGCTGCTCCTCCTCGGGCAGGGCGTTGACGGCCTGTGCGTCGGGTAGATCACGGTGGTCGAGGATCGTCTGGGCGGAGATGGCGCGTAGCTGCTCGGCGACGAAGCCGACGGCTAGCGGCAGCAGCGCGTAGAGGTAGAAGAGATGGTCGGTGGAGTAGTTGCCCGCGGCGGCGAGCGAGCCCACCGCGAGCGCGAGCACCAGCGCGGCACCCTGCGCGGAGCGCAGCAGCGTCCAGAAGGCGCCGGCGGCGCGCTCGCCGGGATCGCCGTCGTACCAGAGCCAGGCGCCGAGCAGACCGGCGAACAGATTGAGGGTCGCGACGGCGATCGCGCCGGCGACGACGGCCTGCGTCATGTGGTTCGGCGGGACCCGGTGCCCCGCCTCCTGGCGCCTGTTTCTAGCCGCGATTTCGAGCCGATTGCCACTATGTAACAGATTGCCACAAGCGGTGATATAACAGCGTCCGGTGCTACGCAGCTATCTCCCGGCGATCGTTTTCCTGATACTCGGCGGCGCCGTGGGCATAGCCTTCGCGGCGCTCAATTCTTACATCGGGCCACGCCGCGCCACGCCACACAAGCAGGACCCCTATGAGTGCGGGCTGCCCTCGGAGGTCAAACGCGGGATGCGCTTCGGGATCAGCTTCTACTTGATCGCGATGCTGTTCATCTTGTTCGACATCGAGGTCGCATTCCTCTACCCGATCGCGGTGGAGCTGCGCGCGTTCGGCGGCTTCGCGCTGGCGGAGACGATCGTGTTCATCGCGCTGCTGTTTGTCGCCTTCCTCTACGTCTGGCGTCGCGGAGCGCTCGAGTGGAAGTAAAACGCGAGCCGGCGCCGCTGCGCGTACGCGAGCTAAACGCGCACCAGCTGCTGCGCGGCGGTGAGCTCGAGGGCGCGAATCGCCCGGCACGACTCGAGGGTGAGGAGCTCGAACAGTACGTAGAAGAGCGCGTGCTGCTGACAACGCTCGACAAAACCGTCGCCTGGGCGCGGTCCAACTCGTTCTTCCCGCTCGGCTTCGGGCTGGCGTGCTGCGCGATGGAGCAGTTCCACGCCGCCGGCCCGCGCATGGACATCGCGCGCTTCGGGTTCGAGGCGTTTCGCGCCTCGCCGCGCCAGGCCGACCTGATCATCCTCGCGGGCCGGGTCTCGATCAAGATGGCGCCGATCATCCGCAAGCTCTACGACCAGATGCTGGAGCCCAAGTGGGCGATCTCGATGGGTGCCTGCTGCAGCTCGATGGGCGTGTTCAACAACTACGCGCTCGTGCCAGCGGACAAGTTCATGCCGGTCGACCTGCACGTGCCCGGCTGTCCGCCGCGCCCGGAGGCGCTGATGCACGGAATCCTCAAGCTGCGCAAGCTGGTGCAGGACGACCCGGAGATGGGCTGGCGCGAGCGCTACGACGCGGTCGGCACCGAGGAGGCTCCCTCGGATGTGTAGTCGCCGCCCGTCGGCGACGCGAAGGCGCCTGCATGCCTGACGCGACCGGGCTAGAGCTACTTGCCCAGGAGCTCGGCGAGGCGTCGCTGGAAACGGTCTACTTCCGCGAACGGGCGACGCTGGTCGTAGACCCCACGCAGATTCGCGCGGTGCTGGCGACGCTGCGCGCGAAGGGGTACGGATTCCTCGCGAGCGTGCACGGCGTCGACCACTACCCAGAGGAGCCGCGCCTCGGTGTCGTCTACGAGCTGCTCGACATGAGCCGCGTCGACCGCGTGACGGTCAAGCTCCGCGTCTCCACCGACGCGCCGAACGTCGACTCAGTGACCGCCGACTGGCCGACCGCGGATCACCAGGAGCGCGAGGTGTACGACATGTTCGGGGTCGTCTTCGACGGGCACCCCGACCTGCGCCGAATCCTGATGCCGGAGGACTACGAGGGCCACCCGCAGCGGCGCGACTTCCCGATCGGCGGCGAACCGGTGATCTTCACGCGCAACGAGGCCAAATGGCTGGAGGCGCGCGAGTGAGCCCGCCCAAGCCGACGATCTCGGAGTACCGCAGGCGCGAGCAGAGCATCACGCTCTCGCCGCTGGAGCAGCCGACGATTGAGCCCGAGGAGGGCGGCCCGGACACGACACAGGAGCTGTTGACGCTCAACTTCGGCCCGCACCACCCGGCGACGCACGGCGTGCTGCGCCTGCTCGTAACGCTGCAGGGCGAGATCGTGCGCGACATCAAACCGGTGATCGGCTACGTGCATACGGGGATCGAGAAGACGGCCGAGGACAAGGCCTACTGGAAGGTGATCCCGATCGTCGAGCGGATGGATTACCTCTCCTACTACTTCAACGCGATGGCCTACTGCGGCGCCGTGGAGACGTTGCTCGAGGCCGAGGTGCCGAAGCGCGGGCAGTACCTGCGCGTGATCCATCTCGAGCTCAACCGCATCGCCTCGCACCTGATCTGGCTCGGCACGAGCGCACTCGACCTAGGCGCGGTCTCGATCTTCCTCTACTGCCTGCGCGAGCGCGAACTGATCCTCGACCTGTTCGAGATGTCCTCGGGCGCGCGGATGCACACGCGCTACTTCCAGGTCGGCGGCGTGATCGAGGACATCCCGTCCGGGTTCGAGCGCCGCCTGCGCGAGTTCCTCAAGGTGATGCCCGAGCGTGCTGATGAGTACGGCGCGATCCTCAACTCCAACCAAATCGTGCTGGAGCGCCTGCGCGGCACCTGCCCGCTCGATGCCGAGACGCTGCTCTCGCTGGGCGTAACGGGTCCGCTGCTGCGCGCCGCCGGCAATCCGTGGGACCTGCGCAAGGCCGCCCCATATAGCTCCTACGACGACTTCGACTTCAAGATCCCTGTGGGGACGGTGGGCGACAACTACGACCGCTTCGCCGTGCGCCTCGCCGAGATCTACGAGTCGGTGAAGATCATCGAGCAGGCACTCGACGGGCTGCCGGAGGGCCCGCACATCACGACGGATCGCAAGGTCGCGTTGCCCCCCCGTCACGAGCTCGCGACCTCGATGGAGGCGTTGATCCACCACTTCAAGCTCGTCACCGAGGGCTTTCGCGTGCCGCCCGGCGAGATCTACAACCCGATCGAGTCCCCGCGCGGCGAGCTCGCCTGCTTCGTGCGCTCCGACGGCAGCTCCAAGCCCGCGCGGGTGCACATGCGCGACCCGAGCTTCGTCAACCTGCAGGCGCTTTCGCACATGGCGGAGGGCGCCTACATCGCCGACATGATCGCCACGGTCGCGATGCTGGATCCGATTCTTGGAGGAATAGATCGATGATCCTGAACGCACATGCCTGCGTCGGATCGGCGTCCTCGGTCGCTCGCGTGCAGAGCACGCCACGCTCCCTGCGTCCTTGTCCGACTTGGCCTGTGCGCCCAGGATGGGCATCATGACCCCCGTCCCCGCCCGTGCCTCAGGCTGGGATCGGCCCGCCGACCTGGAGAAGGATCCGGCGCTGATCCCGGACCCGGCGAGCACGCCAGTGCCGGAGGAGCTGCGCAGGACGATCGAGCAGGCAATGGCGCGCTATCCCGAGCGCCATTCCGCGGCGATCCCGGCGCTGCACGCGGCCCAGGAGCTGCACGGTTGGTGCTCGCCGGAGGCGATCGAGCAGGTGGCCTGCGTGATGCGAGTCACGCCTGCGTACCTGGATTCGGTGGCGAGCTTCTACGACATGCTCGAGAACGAGCCCGTGGGCAAGCACAGCATCTACGTGTGCACGAACATCTCCTGCTCGCTGCGCGGCGCGGATGCGCTGCTCGCGACGGTCCAGGAGCAGGCGGGCGATGACCCGGACTTCAACGTGCGCGCGTTCGAGTGCCTGGGCGCGTGCGACATCGCGCCGATGGCCTCGGTCGATGGCGTCTACGTGGGTCCGCTGGAGCCGGACGACGTGCCGCAGCTGCTCGAGGACACGCGCGCGGGACGTCAGGTGCTGCCGGAGAAGCAGCTGGCCACGCGCCTGGTTGCGGACCCGGGCGCGAACTCGCAGGAGTTTCCCCGACACGCGCCCGAGGACGGCAAGCGATGAGCGACATGCTGTTGTTCAAGGACATCGATCAGCCGGGGCTGAACACGCTGACGATCTACGAAGCGCGCGGCGGCTATGCCTCGCTACGCAAGGCCCTTGCGATGACCCCCGCGCAAGTGCTGGAACAGCTCGAAGCCTCTGGCCTGCGCGGACGCGGCGGCGCAGGCTTTCAGATGGGCAAGAAGGTCTCGTTCCTGCCGAAGGGCTCGATGAGCAAGTACCTGGTCTGCAACGCGGACGAGTCCGAGCCCGGCACGTTCAAGGACCGCGAACTGATGCAGAAGAACCCGCACGTGCTGATCGAGGGGATCGCGATCGCGGCCTACGCCGCGGGTGCCGAGCGCTCGTTCATCTACATCCGCGGCGAGTACGTGCATCAGGCCGACATCCTCGATGCGGCGCTGGCCGAAGCGCGCGAGGCGGGTTACGTCGGCGAGCGCGTGCTCGACTCCGAGCACGCGCTCTCACTGGTGGTGCACCGCGGCGCGGGCGCCTACATCTGCGGCGAGGAGACGGGGCTGCTCGATTCGCTGGAGGGCAAGCGCGGCAACCCGCGCCTGAAGCCCCCCTTCCCGGCGAACCAGGGCCTCTACCAAGGGCCGACGCTGATTAACAATGTCGAGACGCTCTCGACGGTGCCGAGCATCATCGCGATGGGCGGCGAGCAGTACGCGAAGATCGGCGTTGAAACGTCGACGGGCACAAAGCTCGTGAGCATCTCTGGCCACGTCCGGAAACCGGGCAACTACGAGATCGAACTCGGCATCCCTTCGCGCGAGATCATCTATGGCCTCGCCGGCGGCCCTCCCGAGGACAGCGAGATCAAGTGTTGGTTTCCCGGTGGTTCCTCCTCGCCAGTGCTGACCCCGGATGACCTCGACGTGCCCTACGACTTCGACTCGATGGCCAAAGCAGGATCGATGCTGGGCTCGGGCGCGATCATCGTGGTCGACGACTCGACCCCGATCGTGGACCTGGCGCTGAAGGTGGCGAAGTTCTACCGCCACGAGTCCTGCGGCAAGTGCACACCCTGTCGCGAGGGCACGAACTGGACCGTGAAGATGCTGGAGCGGATCGACTCAGGCGAGGCGACGCCGATGGACCTCGACATCATGGCCTCGGTCCAGGACCACATCATCGGTAACTGCCTGTGCGTGCTCGGCGATGCGATGGCGATGCCGATCGGCTCGATGATCGCGAAGTTCCGGGGAGAGTTCGAGCAGCACATCGAGGCAGCGCGAATGCGTGAGCAGCTGGCGATGGCCGGCGGTACGGCACATGCCTAGACCCGAACCCAAAACGATCACGTTCACGATCGACGGCCGCGAGGTGCAGGCGCCGGAAAACGCGATGCTGGTCAACGCGGCCAAGCACGGCGACGTCGAGATCCCGGTCTTCTGCTACGAGCCGAAGCTCGGGAACCCGGTGGGCGCCTGCCGCATGTGCCTGGTGGAAGTGGAGGGCATCGGCAAGCTGCAGACGGGCTGCTCGACCCCGGTGAAGGACGGCATGGTGGTGAACACGCAGTCTGAGCGCGTGAAGGAGGCGCAGCGCTCGGTGGTGGAGTTCCTGCTGATCAACCACCCGCTGGACTGCCCGGTCTGCGATAAGGGTGGCGAGTGCCCGCTGCAGGACATCAGCTTCGGCTGGGGTGGCGGGATCTCGCGCTTCATCGAGCCCAAGCGCCACTTCGTCAAGCCGCTGGAGCTCTCGCCGAAGATCGCGATCGACCGCGAGCGCTGCATCCTTTGCTACCGCTGCGTGCGCTTCTCGCAAGAGATTTCCGAGGACTACCAGTTGGTGCTGCTCGAGCGCGGGGCGCACTCGTTCGTTTCGACCTTCGACGGCCACCCCTACGTGGCCCCGTTCAGCGGCAACATCATCGAGCTGTGCCCGGTAGGAGCGCTGACCTCGCGCTCCTACCGCTTCCGCGCGCGCCCCTGGGACATCGAGGATGCCGGCAGCGTCTGCACGCTGTGCCCAGCACAGTGCAACGTCAGCCTGACGGTGCGCGACGAGCGCGTGATGCGCGTGCTCTCGCGTGAGAACGACGAGGTCGACGACGGCTGGCTGTGCGACCACGGCCGCTTCGCCTTTCCGGCGCTCGCCCGAGGCGAGAGCCCGAGCGAAAACGGAAACTCACCGAGTAACGCGCACGGCGTTCAACTCGGCATGCGCGTCAGCGAGCCGCTGTTGCGTGACGGTGGCGAGCTGCGCCCGGTCACCTGGGAGCGGGCCCTCGAGGAGGCCGCTGCGATGTTCAAACGCGCCGGCGCCAAGACGGCTGCGCTCGCGGGCAGCGGCGCGACCAACGAGGAGGGCTTCCTGCTCTCGCGCCTACTGCGCGAGACGCTTGGCTCACCTCACGTGGACTCGCGCCCCAGCGGCTCGCTAGCGCCCGAGCTCCAGCGTGAGTTGGCGGACCCGCGCCTGCAGGCGAAGGTGTCGGACCTCGAGTTCGCGCATGGCGTGCTCGTGCTCGACTGCGACCCGCTGCTCGACGCGCCGATCCTCGACCTGCGGCTGCGTAAGGGCGTCCGCCGCCACGGGATGAAGCTCGAGCGCTGCTCGGGCGAGGACCTCGACGCCGTGCGCGAGGCGGCGCGAGGGCTGTCGGCGGCGGGTGAGGAACTCGTGATCCTGTGGGGCGAGCGCTTTGCGGCGGGCCCCGACGGCGGCGAGCGCGTCCGTGCGCTGCTCGACCTCGCAGCGGAGCTGTCGCTTGGCGAGACCGACGGCGCCGGGCTGCTGGAAATTCCGGCGACGAGCAACGGGCGCGGCTTGCGCGAGTCGGGCGTGCTGCCCAACTGTGGCCCGGGCCTAAGCGAGAGCGAGAGCGAGAGCGATGGTCTCGACGCGGGCGCGATCGGCGAGGCACTGGGCGCGGGTGAGCTGAGTGCCCTGTATCTACTGGAAGTCGACCCGTTGAGCGCGAGCGACCCGTTTGCGGCGAGGACCGGCGAGGACTCTGCTCCGTGGGCCCGCGGGTTGGAGCGCGCGAGCGCGGTCGTGGCACACGCGACCTTGCTCTCGCCCGGCTTGGCAGAGCACGCGAACGTGATCTTCCCGGCGGGCTCATACGCGGAGAAGGAGGGCACGATCACGCATCCGGACGGGCGCCTGCAGCGCGTGCGCCAAGCGGTCGCCGAGGTGGGCAGCACGCGTCCAGGCTGGCGCGTGATCGCCGAACTGTCGCTGCGCCTCGGGACTGACCTGGACGTGTATGACGCGAAAGAGGCCTCGCAGCAGCTGTTCGATTCCGTTCCCTTCTACGCTGGCGTGACGCTCGAGGAGATCGGCGGGCGCGGCGTGCGCTGGCAGGAGCGCGAGACCACCGCGGTCGGCGTGGGCGTCGGCGCACAGGAGGCTGAGCCAGGGGTTCAGACGGCGCCTGACGCAGAGGCCCACAGCGGGCCCGACCGCGACACGCACGCGGCCGACACCGACACCGAAGGCGAGGGCTCGCGCACGGGCGAACCGCCGTCGGGCGGGGAGCAGCGATGAGCGTGGCGCCTGTGGCGATCGTCGGCTACTACGAGCCGTGGTGGATCCAGATCATCAAGGCGATCGTGATCTTCGCCGTCGGCCTGCAGCTCGTGCCGGTCGTGCTGCTCGCCGAGCGCAAGCTGCTCGGCCGCTTCCAGAGCCGCTACGGCCCCAACCGCGTCGGCCCGTACGGAGCGCTGCAGCCGCTTGCGGACATCGTCAAGCTGCTGACCAAGGAGCAGTTCCGCCCGACCACGTTCGATCGGCTTCCTGTTCGCGCTCGCGCCGACGATCTCGATCCTCACGGCGGTCGCGGCGTTCGCGCTGATCCCGTTCGGCAACACCCAGGACATCTTCGGCACGAAAGTCGGGCTCTACGGGCTCGACCTCTCGATCGGGCCGCTGTACCTGTTCGCGTTCGGCGCCGTGGCCTTCTACGGGATCATGCTGGGCGGCTGGTCCTCGGGCTCGAAGTACTCGTTCCTCGGCGCGATGCGCGGCGCGGCGCAGCTGATCTCCTACGAGGTCTCCCAGGGCCTGGCGCTGCTGGGCGTGATCTTCTCGGCGCAGACGCTCTCGCTGACGGGCATCGTCACGGCCCAGAAAGGCATGTGGTACATCGTGCCGCAGGCCTTCGGCTTCCTGATCTTCCTGACGGCGAGCTTCGCGGAGACGAACCGCGCGCCGTTCGACCTGACCGAGGCCGACGCGGAGCTCGTCGGCGGCTACAACACCGAGTACGGCGGCGGGCGCTTCGCCTCCTACTACTTCGCCGAGTACCTCAACGTGCTCGTCGTCTCGGGCATCGTCACGACGGTCTTCCTCGGCGGCTGGCTGCTCCCGTTCGGGATCCACCCTCCGGGCTGGCTCGACCCGTTCATCGTGCTCGGGAAGATGAGCCTGTTCACGTTCCTGTTCATCTGGGTGCGCGCAACGCTGCCGCGCCTGCGCTACGACCAGCTGATGAGCTTCGGTTGGAAGATCCTCTTGCCGCTGGCGACGCTCAACGCGCTGGTCACGGCGGTGCTCGTGGTGGTGACGCACTGATGGCGACCGAGCCGACGACCACGCCTACGGCGGACCTGAACGTGACGGCCTGGAGCCCCGGCGAGGACGTGATCGTGGTCCAGCGGACGCCACCGCCGGGCGCGGCGCGCAGCATCTGGCGCACGTTCGGCGAGACCGCGCGCGGGCTGATGACGACGTTCGGGCGCTTTCGCGAAACCCCCGTCACGGTGCAATACCCGGAGGAGAAGACGCCGGTCTTCCCGCGCTTCCGCGGCCGCCACAAGCTGCACCGCTTCGAGGACACCGGCCTCGAGAAGTGCGTGGGCTGCTCGCTGTGCGCGGCGGCCTGTCCGGCGGACTGCATCCGCGTGGTGGCCGCCGAGAACACGCCGGAGCACCGCGTCTCGGCGGGTGAGCGCTACGCGGAGGTCTACGAGATCAACCTCTCGCGCTGCATCTTCTGCGGCTACTGCGAGATCGCGTGCCCGTTCGACGCGATCACGATGGGCCACGACTACGAGCTGTCCGACTACGACCGCACGGATCTGATCTTCACGAAGGAGATGCTGCTCGCCGAGCCGCTCGAGCGCACGCCGCTGAGGAACGAGGACGAGTGAGGGGCGCTTCGACTCGATGAGCCAGGTCCTGTTCTTCATCGCCGCGATCGGCGTAATCTCGGGCGCCGTCGGCGTCGTCGTGCTGCGTAACCCGTTCTATGCGGTGCTCGCGCTCGTCGCGCACCTGCTGTCGCTCGCGGTGCTGTTCCTGCTGCTGCGCTCGGAGTTCGTCGCGGCGATCCAAGTAGTGATCTACGCGGGCGCAGTGATGGTCCTCTACGTGTTCGTCGTCGCCTACGTCGGCGACCAGTCAGAGCCGCTCGGCGAGCGTCTGCGCAATCCGGGTGCCGTCGGCTCGCAGCTGCGCCTCGGCGGCGTCGTGCTGGCCGGAGCGCTCGTCGTCGAGCTGCTGATCGCGCTGCTCGGCACGGGGCTCGAGGCGGTCAACGGCAAGGGCGCCGGCTACACCCCAGGCCCCGAAGCGTTCGGCACCCCCGCGTACATCGGCAAGCTGCTGCTCACGCGCTTCCTGCTCGCGTTCGAGGTCGCCTCGTTCCTGCTCTTGATAGCCGCCGTCGGCGGCGTCGTACTGGCGCGCCGGCGGCATGGCCTGGAGGAGGACGACGAGCAGGAGGTGCTCACGCCGCTGAACCTGTTGCGCCCGCGATCGACCGGCACGATGGCTGAGGGGGTCGGCAAACGATGAGCATCGCTTGGTACCTGGCGGTCTCGGCAATCGTCTTCTCGCTCGGCGCGATCGGCGTGATCACGCGTCGCAACCCGCTGGTGGTGCTGCTGTGCTTGGAGCTGATGCTGAACGGCGGCAACCTGGCGCTGATCGCGTTCTCGCGGATGTGGGGCAACGGCGACGGACAGATCCTCGCGATCGTGGTGATGACGGTCGCGGCCTGCGAGGTCTGCATCGGGCTGGGCATGATCGTGGCGCTCTACCGCCGGCACCTGCCGATCGACGTGGACGAGCTGAGAGAGCTGCAGGGCTAGCGCATGAGTCAAACGACGTACGGCTGGCTGGTGCTGGCGTTCCCACTGCTGGGCACGCTGATCATCGGCCTGGGCTATCGCAAGCTGCCGGGCCGCAGCGCGGGCTGGATCGGCACGGGCGCGATCTTCCTCGCGTTCCTGGCGGCGCTGGGCGCGCTGATCGCGATGCAGGGCCACTCCGAGGACCACCGCCAAGCGGTCTCCTCGCTGTGGAACTACGCCTCGACGGTAGGGATCGATGCGCAGCTCTCGATCCTGGTGGACCCGCTGTCGGTGTTCATGATCCTGATCGTGAGCGGCGTCTCGACGCTGATCCACCTGTACTCGATCTCCTACATGACCGAAGACCGCGGCTTCGCGCGCTACTTCGCGTACCTGAACTTCTTCGTGTTCGCGATGTTGCTGCTGGTGCTGGCTGGCAACTTCGTGCTGCTGATCGCGGGCTGGGCGTTCGTGGGCGCGGCCTCCTACCTCTTGATCTCCTTCTGGTACCGGCGCAAGACCGCGACGGCCGCGGGGATCAAGGCGTTCGTGATCAACGTCGTGGGCGACGTGGGCCTGGTACTTGGCACTTACTTCATCTTCAAGCACACGGGCACGCTCGATCTGCTGCGCACGTTCCACGCAGCGAGCAACGGCGCGTTCGGCCACGGCTCGACGGGCGACGGGGATCTGGTGGCGGGCTGCTTGCTGCTGCTCGTTGGCGCGTTCGCAAAGTCGGCGCAGATCCCGCTGCACACGTGGTTGCCGGACGCGATGGAAGGCCCGACCCCGGTCAGCGCGCTGATCCACGCGGCGACGATGGTGACGGCGGGGGTGTACCTAATCGCGCGCATGCACCCGCTGTTCGAACTGGCGCCCGCGGCCGAGGACGTGGGCGCGATCGTCGGCGCGGCGACGCTCTTGATCGCGGGCACGATTGCGATCACGCAGACCGACATCAAGCGCGTGATCGCCTATTCAACGATGTCGCAGATCGGCTACATGATCATGGGTGTCTCGGTGGGGGCCTATGCGGCAGGGCTGTTCCACCTGATGACCCACGCCTTCTTCAAGGCGCTGCTGTTCATGGGCGCGGGCTCGATCATCGGCGCCATGGGGGGCGAGCAGTCGCTGGAGAAGATGGGCGGCTTTCGCAAGGTGATGCCGTTCACCTACGGCTGCTTCATCGTGGGCGGGCTGGCGCTGTCGGGCATCCCCCCTTTCTCGGGCTTCTTCTCCAAGGACGACATCCTGCTGGTTACGGGCGAGCGCGGCGGCTGGCACTGGGCGCTGTACGTGGTGGGCTACATCGGCGCGCTGCTGACGGCGATCTACACGTTCCGGATGATCTTCCGTGCCTTCCATGGCGATCCTGTGCCGGAGGCGCAAGAGCTGAAAGCGGGGCACCTGCACCACGCCGAGCAGCCGACGAACCCGGCGAACGGCGAAGTCGAGGACACCGACGTGGGCTTCCCGGGTCCATTCCACACGATCGCCGAGCGTGCGCTGCCGATGCGCGTGGCGATGGGCCTCCTCGCGCTGGGCGCGCTGGGCGCGGGCTTCGTGCAGATCCCAAAGGTGGACTTCGTGATCGATGACTTCCTGAAGCCGAGCTTCATCGGCTCGAAGCTCTACGAAGTCCATACGAAAAACGGTCTGCTGATCTTTGGGATCGTGCTGGGCACGCTGCTGGTGCTGGTGGGCATCGCGATCGCCTACCGCGTGTGGGTGGTGAAGCCGGGCACGGCGGAGCGCGTGCGGCTGCGGCTGCGTCCGCTGTACGAGCTGTTCGTGAACAAGTGGTACTTCGACGAGCTGATCGACGGCCTGATCGTGCGCCCGTTCGCGGCGATGGGGAGCTTTGCGAAGGGCACGTTTGAGCGCGTGTTCGTGGACGAGACGCTGATCGGCGGCACGACGGGACTGGTGCGGATCGGCTCGGCGGCGGTGCGCGCGGCGCAGAGCGGGTTCGTGCGCTATTACGCGGCGCTGCTGGTGCTGGGCTTGGCGGGCGTGGGCTTCTACTTCCTCCTGCAATCGTGAGCCGCCGGGAGCCGAGCTAGAGATGCCCCCGCTTTCGATCTTGCTCTGGCTGCCGGCGGCCTGCGGGCTGCTGGGCGCGCTGCTGTCGCTCGCGGGCCGCGAGGCGGGCGTCGTCGAGCCGGTGCAGATACCGACGGGCGAAACGAGCAAGCAAGGACACCCGTTCCAGCGCCTGAGCGCCTCGGGCGGCCTCGCGCTGCTGGGCTCGCTGGCGGCGCTGGCGCTGGCGATCGGCTACATCGCCGACTACTCGCCGAGCCATCACGGCCTCGCGCACGTCACGGACGTGACCTGGATCGCGGAACTCGGCATCCACTACAAGCTGGGTATCGACGGCCTGAACGTGTTCATGGTCGGCCTGACGACGCTGCTGTTCGCGGTCGCGGTGATCGCGGCGAACCTGCGCGAGTGGGAGCGCCCGCGCCTGTTCTACTTCGCCTTCATGCTCGCGGAGTCCGCGGTGCTAGGAGCGCTATTGGCGCAGGACCTGGCGCTGTTCGTGGCGTTCTTCGACTTGATGCTGATCCCGTTCTACTTCCTGATCGGCGGCTGGGGTCGCGAGCCAGGCCGCGTGAAAGCGACGATCAAGCTTGTGATCTACACGCTGGTGGGCTCGCTGTTGATGCTCGCCGCGGCCGTGGCGACCGGCGTACTGGCGGCACAGCAGGGCGGCGGGCACATCACGTTCGTGCTGTCCTCGCTGGAACACCTGCCGCTGAGCCGCGGCTCGCAGGAGTGGATCTTCTTGTTCTTCGCGGCCGCCTTCCTCGTGAAGATGCCGGCGTTCCCGCTACACGGCTGGATGCCCGACGGCTACAAGGCGATGCCGATCGAGGTACTGATGGTGTTCAGCGGCGTGCTCTCGAAGATCGGCGCCTACGGCTTTTTGCGGATCGTGCTGCCGCTGTTCCCACAAGCGTCGGCGCACTTCCAGACGTTGATGCTGCTGATCGCGCTGGCCTCGATCTTGTACGGCTCGGTGGTGGCTTTCTCCCAGACGGACGCACGCCTGATCGCGGGGTATTCCTCGATTGCGCAGCTGGGCTTCATCACGCTGGGGATCTTTTCGCTGAACCCACAGGGCGCCCAGGGGGCCCTGCTGCAGATGGTCAACCACGGGCTGGTGGTGGCGCCACTGTTGTTCATCGTGGCGCTGCTGGCACAGCGCGCCGGCGGCTCGGAGGACATCCGCGAGATGGGCGGCATCGCCTTCCGCGCGCCGGTGCTGGCGAGCATCTTCCTGATCGTGGCACTGGCGACGCTGGCAATCCCGGGCTCCTCGAACTTCGTGGGCGAGTTCCTGATCCTGCTGGGCGTCTTCAAAGCGAAGCTGGTGATCGCGATCATCGCCTTCACCGGCGTAGTGCTCGCGAGCGTCTACGCGCTGCGGCTGTTCATCCGCGCGATGCATAATCGCGTGGGCCCGCACGTAGAGTCGCGCGATCTGAGCTTCCGTGACAGCGTAGTGCTGGTGCCGGTGGTGGGTGTGATCCTGTTCATGGCGCTGTACCCGCAGCTGGCGCTGCACCGCAGCGAAGGCTCGGTGAAGACGGCGGTGGCCTCGGCACACGCGGACGCGACGTCACACGTCGAAAAAGTCGCGAGCACCGGCGGGCGGGCCGAAACGCCTGTGGCGTCGGCGTCGGGCACCTTGGGGGCCAAGAAATGACCGGCGCCCTGACGCTCGCCACAACCCACCTGAAGGGGCCGCACATCGATTTCGCGGGCCTCTCCCCCCTGATCGCACTGCTAGGCGGCGCGACGATCGTACTGCTGGTGGGTCTAATCCGCACGCGCTTCATGCGAACTCAAGTCGTGCCGTTTTTGAGTCTGATCGCGCTGGGCGCGACGGCGGGGCTGACGATCTGGCAGTGGCACGAACACAAGTCGATCGTCTCAGGGGCGCTGCGCGTGGATGACCTCGCGCTGATGCTGAATCTGATCCTGGTGACGGGCGGCGCGCTAGCGGTACTGCTGGCCTGGCGCTCGCGGGCCTCACGGGAAGCAGGCCACGGCGAGTTCCACGCGCTGCTGTTGACCTCGATCGGCGGCATGTCGCTGCTGGCGTCGGCGCAAAACACGGTGGCGCTGTTCGTGGGGCTGGAGCTGCTCTCGATCCCCCTATACGTGCTGTGCGCGAGCGAGCTGCGCCGCGAGCACTCGCTGGAGTCGGGCCTGAAGTACCTGATCGTGGGCGCGGTGGGCTCGGCGACGCTGCTGTACGGGCTGGCGATGATCTACGGCGCGACGGGCAAGACGGACTTCGGCGCAATTGCAAACGCCCTCTCAAACGGCAGCCTGGCGAGCGACCCGCTGACGCTGACCGGCATCGCCCTGTGCGTGGCGGGGCTCTGCTTCAAGGCCTCGGTGGCGCCCTTCCACCAGTGGACACCCGATGTCTACGAGGGCGCACCGACGCCGATCACTGCGTTTATGGCGGTCGCGACGAAGGCGGCGGCGCTCGGTGTGTTCCTGCGCTTCTTCGACGTGGCGCTGCTGGGCGCGCAGAACTCCTGGGGACCGGCGGTGGCGGTGTTGGCGACGATCACGATCATCGTGGGCAACGTCGGCGCACTGGGGCAGTCCTCGCTGAAGCGGATGCTCGCCTACTCCTCGGTGGCCCAGGCGGGCTACATGCTCGCGGGCGTGGTGGTCGCGACGCAGCTGGGCGTGCGCGCGACGGTGTTCTACCTGGCGGTGTACGTGTTCATGAACATGGCGGCGTTCGCGGTAATCGTGGCGCGCGAGCGCGAAACCACGCACGGTGACTCGATCCAAGGCGTGACGGGCCTGGGCCGCGAGCGGCCGTGGCTGGCATGGCCGCTGACGATCTCGATGCTGGCGCTGGCGGGGATCCCGGCGACGGCAGGCTTCGCGGGCAAGTTCTATTTGATCGACGCGGCGGTCTCGGGCGGCTATACCTGGCTCGGCGTAGTGATCGTGATCGGCTCGATGATCTCACTGGGCTACTACCTGCCGGTGATCGCGGCGATGTGGATGCGCAAAGCGCCCGAGCCGGACACGGACGTCGCGCAACCCATGACCCCAACGGGCACGCCGGCGCAGGGCAGCGCACTGCCGGCGCTGGCGGGCGGCTCCCCGGAGCTGGACGCGCTCACCTCAGAGGAGCCTGAGCAGCCCACCTCGGGCACACAGCCAGAGGTCGTGTTCGTGGCCTTGCTGGCTGGCGCGGCGACGCTGTTCTTCGGGATCATCCCGCAGCCGCTGTTTGAGCTGGTCCACCACACGGGCAGCGCGCTCAGCGGGCTATTCTGAGGCGATGGGCGTCGAGACGTGCAGATTTGGCGTGCTGCTCGACATCGACGGGGTGCTGTATGTCGGTGACGAGCCGATCGCGGGGGCACACGAGGCGCTCTCGGAGCTGCGCGCGCAGAGCGAGGCCCTGCGACTGGTCACGAACACGACCTCGCGTTCGCGTCGCGAGGTCGCCGAGCATTTGCTGGCGCTGGGCTTTGAGGTCTCACTAGAGGAGATCCTGACGCCGGCCGCGATGGCGGTGCGCCACTGCGAAGAACGCGGCCACACCTCGGTGGAGCTGTTCGTGAGCGACGGCCTGCACGAGGATCTGGCGGCGCTGGGAAGCGCGCCGGCGAGCGAGCGCTCGGGCGGAAGTCCCGACGCCCCGGTTGACGCGGTGATCCTGGGCGACGTGGGGTCCCGCTTTGACTCACAGCTCTTGAACCACGCTTTCCGGCTGGTGATGGAGGGTGCTGAGCTGATCGCGCTGCAGCACAACCGCTACTGGCGCCGCGCAGACGGGCTCGCGCTCGACGTAGGCGCATACTCGGCGGCGCTTGAGTACGCCACGCGTCGTGAGGCAGTAGTGGTCGGTAAGCCGGCGCAGGAGTTCTTTGCCGCGGCGCTGGCGGAGCTCGAGATCGAGCAGGCGGTAATGGTGGGGGACGACGTTGAGGCCGACGTGGGTGGCGCGATGGCCGCAGGACTGGCGGGCGTACTGGTGCGCACGGGCAAGTTTCGCCTGGACGCGCTGCCGCCCGAAGTCACGCCGACGGTGATCGTCGACTCGATCGCGGACGTGCCGGCGATGCTGACGCGTATTTTCCCCGGCCTAGGTGGCGCTTCCTAACCCGCTGGTTGACCGACGACGACGACGCGGCGATGCCTACTGCGTCAGCACGGGGTCAGCGAGGATGAAGACATCCTGGCCGTCTGGCTCAGATGCGCTCTTGGTCCACACGAACAGGATGTCGGTCGCGCCTTGGAGCGCGAAGTCCATCTTGTGAATCTCGCTTGGGCCGTGGAACGCGGCTCGGTAGAGAACAACGGAATTCGGTGAGCTGTCGTTGTTCTTGTAGACGGCCAACTGGTAACTCGTTTCGGCGTTGGAAATCGTCTGGAGGCCAACCGCCTTCGAACTCAAGCGTTTGAACCCCGGTGTTGGTATCTGGAAGCTCGCCGTGTTGCTGCTTCCGTAGTTCTCGATGCTGAACACCACCGCCTGCTGATAGGTCTTGCCTTGCAGCTCCTGCTTCGAAGGTTCGTTCGACAGCGACACTTCGCTCGCATCGCCGTTCAGCTGTTCGGAGTTCTGGCTCGCGAGGTATTCGGCAAGATACTGCTGCCCCGCTTCCGGCGAGGTTTCGCCGGACGAGGTGCTTTCGGTACTCGTCGTATCGGGCGGCGTCGTCGCGGTGGTATTCGATACTTCCGCCGGGGCAGGGGTCGTGGTCGTGGTGGTGACCGTCGAGGCAACCGTAATCGTCTTGGTCTTCGTCTTGCCACCCACGGCGACGCCGACAACCAGC
Organism: uncultured Solirubrobacteraceae bacterium; assembly: GCA_963697725.1. Taxonomy (GTDB): domain Bacteria; phylum Actinomycetota; class Thermoleophilia; order Solirubrobacterales; family Solirubrobacteraceae; genus Palsa-744. Next base: position 747,336 of record OY969096.1, on the reverse strand, counting down.
CCACACACGGCCACAAGGACTGCGCCAAAGAGACTTGCTTTCCAGTTCATAGGCTCCTCCCAAGCAGGTAAGTGCCCGCCCAGATTGGGGCGTATGCGGCCGCGGTCAGCAGCGGCGCTCGCAATCGACCCCAGATGCGTCGTTCAGGCGGATAGTCGACAGACTGTGATTCCAACAGCTCCCCCTCGACTCCCTGCTCGGAGACGGCGCGAAGCGCCGGCTGTGCGGCGGCCCAGCGCATCAGCGCTCCCGCCGACAGCGCGCGCTTCGCCGGATCCTTCTCCAGTGCACGAGCAACGACGATGTCAAGCGGCTCCGGCAGCTGTGCAACCTTCTCGCTTGGCACTGGCACGGGGGCATTGATGTGCGCCAGCAGCGTCGCTGTGCGGGTCTCCCGCTTGTACGGCGGCTCTCCCGTAAGGCATCTGTATGCGACACAGCCAAACGAGTAGACGTCAGCGCGACGGTCGAGTTGGCCGCCGTCGATCTGCTCGGGGGCCATGTAGTCGACGGTCCCCAGAATCTCTCCAGGAACGCTGTGTTCGCTCGCCTCCGCGTTCGGCTTGGCGAGCCCAAAGTCGGCGAGGAACGCATGCCAGCCACGCTCGTGACGTTCGAGCAGGATGTTGGCCGGCTTCACATCACGGTGGATGAAGCCTCGATCGTGGGCGGCGTCGAGCGCATTGCCTACCTGGGTGAGAATCGCCACCGCATCTGGCACGTCGAGCGGTCCCTGCTCGCGGAGCAGGCTCGACAGGTCGGGACCGTCGACGTAACGGAGAGCCAGGAACAGAAGCCCGTCGGGAAGCTCGCCCGCCTCGTATACGGGCAGGATGCTCGGGTGGTCGATGCCCGCCCCCGCGCGTGCCTCGCGGCGGAAACGATCGCGGAAGTGCTCCTCCGCGCCCAGCTCGCGTGCGATGAACTTGAGCGCTACGCGACGATCGAGCGACAGCTGATGCGCCTCATACACGGCGCCCATACCGCCGCGACTGATGAAGCGCACGATGCGGTAGCCGGCGAGCTCGTCGCCGGGCGCAAGGATCGGGTCTTCGCTCATCTTGGGCCTGGGGGCGGCTGAGGTTCGACCGACGTCGATCGCGCCTGATGCTCGACCGTCGACGCTCCCGGCAGGCGCCGACGCTGCACGCTGACAAGACCGCCGACGGCCCCAACTATCGCTCCGCCGAGCAAGAACGTGCCAAACACGCTGCTCCCGTCTGCACGACCGTAAAAGTACTTGGTGATGAGGGCGTTGACGATCACGAGCGCGACGGCCCAGATCGGACCCACGAGACAACCCCAAGCCGCGGCTGCGAGAGGCGTTGACGGCTCCTGCGTCTGCGCGACCGTGAAGCCCGCACTGAGCGCCAGCAGCAAAATGCTCGCGAGGAGGAAGATCAACAGCGGCGCAAACGTGTAGACCGGCATCGCGTCGCTGAGGCCGAAGAGTCGATACTTACCTGCTTTGTCAAAGCTAATCTTGCCTGGATTTCCGATTGGGACGGGGACCGAATCGGCGCTGACGCCGTCGCCCGCCGCGCGGAATTGAGAAAGGCTTGCGAGCTCGGTCCAGTGCACCCCATGCTCGACCCCGTACAAAACGGAGTCGACCACGGCCACGGGGACGGAGCGACCTTCTCGGAGACTGGATTTCAAGAGCGTCTCGACTGTCCACGTCGCAGTACCGACCAGCATCATCACTACCAGCAGCAGAGCCAGCGGCCGCAGCGCCAGATAGATCACTCGCGCGGCCGGCCGGACGATATTCGGCATCAGAGCCGTGAGGAACCCTGGCTTCAGCGCGGTGCGCATGATGTAGTAGGTGCCGAGCAAACCGCCGGAGACGCCGAAAAGGACACCGAGCAGCACCGCTCCGAGTACGTCCGGCTTCGTGGTCGAGGAACCACCGCCCAAGTCGCCCGCGCCGAGCGCAGGCACGAGCATCAACAGCCCAAAGACAATTCCTACGCCGGCCCCGCTGAGCAGTCGCGTGCGGGCGTTCAGTCCAAGCGTCCTACGCGCCTGCGTCGCCGCTGCCACCGCGCACGCGCCGATCGGAAAGACGAGGAAGATCGCCGGGCCGAGCTTGCCCAGGCCGTCGCCGTAACCCACCTGCAGGAAGTTGAGCATTTGCGCGAACGCCGACGTGAGCAAGCCTTTGCCCTGATCGACGGCGCCGGCCAGAGACCGGTCGGAGAGCGCTATCGCGAGCACAAGCCCGATGCCAAACGTCCCCGCGGCCGCGAGCGCTCCGCCGATCAGCGACATCGCCACAGTAGGAGTTTGCAGCTGTGAGGCCAGCTGTGAGGCCAGGTCTCCGGTGCCCGGCGCCACCGACTCCAAGCGCTTCATCGCCGGCGAATCGCCTGCGAGCTTTGGTATCGCCGACTTCAGCAGGCCCTCTCGAGTCTCACGCTCGGTACCGCAGTGCTCGCAGAAGCGCGCATCGGCAGCGAGCGACTCACCGCAGACGCGACAGATGCCGTCAGTCATCTTTCGCAGCCCTATCGACTGTCATTTTTCTGCACTGCTCGCATAGGGCATCCGCTTCTTCGGTGTCAGCACCGCAGATCTCACATTCCCCGCCTCTCGATGACATGACTCCGTTCTGCCGCATCGACGGCGAGGACTCGGACGTTGGCCTTGCAATCGACGGCTCGGAATCATACTGATATGCAGTTATTGTGACGCTTGCTTCCCTCCCTCGCTCGTCGTCCGAATGAGTCCCCGCGGGCAGCGCGCGGCCGCACCGCAGGCAAAACCTCGCGGTCTCCGATACGGCGGCTTCACACGCGGGACACTCCCGGCTCATAGATCACGCTCCGCGACGAGCCCCAGTTGGAAAGCGCATTGGACAAGCCTGAGACGCTTTTGATTGCTCGCCAGATGGGCGAGCTCGAAGCGCGCGTAAAGGACCCTCAGATGTGCCTTCACCGCATCGAGGCTAAGGCGCAACTCGAGCGCTACTTCGGCGTTGCTCGCCGGATACTGCTTGCCGTTTTTGTACGGACGAGCCAGCGCCGTCAGGATCGCGCGCTGGGTCGCCGACAAGCCGCCGAGGTCAAAGCCAGTGGCGGCGGTCGCCGTCAGCACCGTGGAGCCCGCGGTAGGGCGACGATACTCGACGACCGTACGGCCGAAGCGGATCATGTCGCCGTCGTCCAGGCGCCGTCGCCCCGAGACTCGCTCGTCCTCGATGAACGTGCCATTGCGTGACAGCCCCTCGTCGGCGACAGCCCAGTCCCCAGCCAAGGGCTCGAGTTCCGCGTGCACACGGGAGACCTCGGGATCGTCGTCGAGGACAATGTCGTTGGAGGCACGACGACCCACAGTTAGACGCCGACCTGCCGGCAAAGCGGCGATCCGCTGTAGCCCGGAACCATCGCGCCACACGACGAATGAGGAGCCGGCGTGTTCGGCCTCGATGATGTCTTTCAGCTCCGCGGCGGAGCGGGTGTGCAGGCTTGGCTGGATTCCTGTGGGGGCCTCTTGGTCCATCGTGTCGGCGGCTGACCTTCTCTTCGCGCCGATCCTAACAGTGGGTCGATTCGAACTGCCAGGTGTGGAGCTTCACACCAAAGAGTGGCCAACTGAGGGCAGAGCGGGCCGAGAATGACCCTGTGCCGAGGCCACAAGCAAGACGAGGGGACACCCGATGGGCGATCTGATCGCCACAACGGTGAGCCTGTTGGCGCCAGCCATCGCCGCCGCTCTGATCGTAGAGTGCACAAAAGCACTGATCCGGGGGTACGGGCCGCGGCCGCCGCGCGTGGGGCATCCCGCGCGCCGCAGAGCCGGCACTGAAATGCTCACGTTCGAGCTTCACCTCTCGCTGAAGCTGCGACGCGACCGAGCACAGCTCCCGGACTAGTTGCTTTAGACCGCCCGCGCCTGGTACAGACTCTGATCGGGTATCCGGCGCACGCGAGTCCGCTTCGGCGCGCTGAACCCAGCCTCGGCGAACCAGCTCACGAGCTCCTCGGGGCTCGGCAGATCGGCCCCGGATGTCAGATGGAAGAACAGCCCGAGCCCCGCCGCCGACGCCCGCTGCCGCTTGGCCTCGGAGGAGCGGAACATGTCGAGCACGGCGATCGTGCCACCGGCCTTCATCGCGGCGCGGATCCGCTTCAGCACGGTCAAGACCTGCTCGCCGCTCAGGTGATGCACGATGTCGAACAGCAGCGCACCGTCGTAGGGCCCGCCGAGCGCGGACTCGAACATGTCCCCGTCGCGGTGCTCGACGCGATCCGACATGCCGGCCCCGGCGATGATCTCTCGCCCGACGCGAGCGCTGCCGGGCAGGTCGAGCACCGTTGCTTTCAGCCCGTCGTGGCGCCTGCAGAGCTCGGCTGAGAACCAGCCGTGCGCGCCGGCGACGTCGAGCAGCGCGGTCGGTCGGTCGGGCAGCTTGATCGCCCTGGCGACTTCGCTCGCGGACAGCCTTGCCAGCTCGTACTGCCCGGTGATGTAGACGCGCCAGTACTCCTCCTCGTCGGCGGGCTCGCGATGGATCTCGAAGCTGCCGCCGTCGCGGACGATCCGCTCCAGATCCCCGTACCACTCCCAGTACGTGGTCGTGTGTTCGAGCCAGGTGCCGATGTAGGTGCCCGAGGCGGGGTCGAGCCACTTGCGTGCGGACTTCGCCGGCTTGAAGGTATGCCCGTCCTGATCGAGGACGCCGAGGCCCGCGAGGTTCTCGCACAGCAGCCTCGTCCCCGGCACCTGCAGCTCGAGCTGCTCGGCGATCCGCCCCGCGGTGGCGGGGCCCTTCAGCAGCTGCCCGAACACACCGAGCCGTTGCGCAACGCCGACGACGCGCCCCGCAACCATTCCGTACATCGCGTAGGCACCCGGCATCGGGGCCAGGTTGAGTGCGATGCCGACCCACTCGAGCGGGTCGTCGGGTGCGGCCTTCAGACGCATGCCACGAGCACCCTAAGCGCTCGCGGCGTGCGTTACAAACGCCCGGAAGCCTCGGCCGCAGCCTCAGCCTGGCTGAGCTGACGCTCGACCAACTCCAGCCCCGCGTCCCAGAAGCCGGGGTCAGCGAGGTCGATCCCGACGATCCGCCCAAGTTCCTCTGGGCTTTTCGAGCCGCCCGCGGCGAGCAGCTCGAGGTACTGCGGCACGAGCGCGGCGCCCTCCTGCTCGTAGCGCTCATACACCGAGAGCGCGAGCAGCTGCCCGTAGGCATAGGCGTAGACGTAACCGGGCGTGCCGATGAAGTGCGGGATGTAGGACCACCATGAGCGATAGCCCTCGGTGACCTCGACGGAGTTGCCGAGCAACTCCTGCTGGCTATCGGCCCACAGCTCGCCGAAGCGCTCGACCGACAGCTCGCCTTCCTCGCGCCGCGCGGTGTGCACGAGATCCTCAAAGCGGTTCATCGCGACCTGGCGAAAGACGGTGGCGATCGTGTCCTCGAGATTCTCGGCCAGCAGCGCCAAGCGTGAGGCGGGCGAGGAGTCCTCGGCGAGCAGCCGCTCGAACACGATCGTCTCGCCGAACACCGAGGCGGTCTCGGCGAGCGTGAGCGGGGTGCTCTGGTGGAAGATCCCCTGGCGTGCCGCGAGCGCGAAGTGCACGCCGTGCCCCAGCTCGTGCGCGAGCGTGAGCACGTCACGACGCTGGGAGGTGTAGTTCAGCAGCACATAGGGCTCCACAGACGGGACCGCCGAGGCGCAGAAGGCGCCGCCGCGCTTGCCGGGCCGAACCGGCGCATCGATGCGACTGTCGGTAAAGAAGGCGCCCGCGACCTCGCCGAGCTCGGGCGAGAAGGAGGAGTAGCAATCGAGCACGATCTCGCGTGCCCGCGCGAAGGGAAAGCTGACCTCGTCCTCGGTGACCGAGGCCATGCGGTCGTAGTCGGCGAGCCGCTCGACGCCGAGCAGCCGCGCCTTCAGCCGGTACCAGCGGCGCGGGATCTCATAGCGTGCGCGGACAGCCTCGATCAGCGCGTGCACGGATTCGTCGCTCGCCTCGTTGGCGAGGTTGCGAGCAGCCAGCCAATGGGGATAGCTGCGCAACCGATCGTCGATCCCCTTGTCGGCGAGCAGGGTGTTGAACAGGAACGCGCGCGTGCGCAGGCCGGGCGCAAGCGCCCGCGTGACGGCCTCGGCGGCGGTGCGTCGCACCTCGCGGTCGGGCAGTGCCAAGCGGCTGAGCGCGACGTCGAGCGCAACCCTTTGGCTAGCTTCGGCCGTGGCCTCGGCTCCCGGCTTTCCAGACAACTCGACCTCGATGGCAGAGGTCAGCTCTTCGAATAGCCGGGTCCAGGCGCCGGCGCCGGTGAGCGACTTCTCGGAGAGGATCTTCTCCTCGGGCTCGGAGAGTAGGTGGTCGCGATAGCGGCGCACGTTGCGCAGGTGGTGGGCACAGAAGTCGAGCCCCTCGCCAGCAAGCAACTGCTCGACCTGCGCGTCCTGCAGCGCAGCCCACTCCAGGTCGAAGAACAGCAGCGTGGTCTCGATCGCCGTGCCGCGCTCCTGTGCCAGCTGCAGCAGCGCTCCGTTGGCGGGGTCGGCGGTGTCGGTGGCAAAACACAGCGCGGCGTAGCTGCCGGCGCGGCCGACAAGATCGTAGATCGCCGCCAGCTCCTGCATCGCCTCGCGGAGTCCGTCGGAGTCCAGCTCGCCCAGCCGACCCGCGTAGCGCTCGGCGAAGGCCTGCGCGCGCGTGAGCGCCTCGCCCAGGCGCGTCTCTACTCCGTCGGGGCCGTCGCCCGCGACGAGCGGTTCGAGATCCCAGGCCGTGGCCTGCAGCTCGGGATCGCTCGAATCAGGGGCGGCAGCCATGCCCGCGCAGCTTATCCACGCGCGTGCCGCTACTCCGCCGCGAGCGCGTCGAGCACGTTCAAGCGCGCGGCGCGGCGCGCGGGAAGCTGCGCGGCGAGCAGCCCGGCGATCGCGGCGATCACGAGCAGCACGATCAGCGTGCCGACCGGGATCGTGAGCAGATAGCCGGTCCCTGACAACGGCCACAGGGCGACGACGATTGCGGCGAGGAGCCCGATCAAAAGCCCGAAGACGCCGCCGATCAGCGCGGTGATCACGGACTCGTAGCGGATCATCTGGCGCACCTGACGCCGCGAGGTTCCGATCGCGCGCATCATCCCCAGCTCGTGCGTGCGCTCGTAGATCGAGAGGACCAGCGTGTTGACGATCCCAAACAGCGAGACGATCACCGACAACGCGAGCAGCACGTAGATCAGCGCGAGCACGGTGTTGATCTGTTCGGATTGTTCTTTGCGGAATTGGCCTGAGGTGCGCGAGCGGGCTTGCGGGAACTGAGCATTGAGCAGGCGGTCGACGGCGGGCTGCACCCGCGCGTTGCTCGCGCCGGGCGCATAGGTGACGAAGTTGAGCGCGTCTTCGCGCAGGCCGAACGCGGTGTCGGCGAGGGTTCGCGTGATCGTCAGGTCCTGGAGCAGGCCGAAGGTTTCTTTGACGATCCCGATCACGCGCAGCGAGACGGTCCTGCTCGTCGGCGTGAGCACCGAGATCGCCTGGCCGACGGCGATGTGGTGGCTTTTGGCGAAGTCTTTTTTGACGATCACGGTGCCGTCGTTCAGCGAAGAGAGCGGGGCGCTCTTGCCTGGGGCCCATTCGATGCGGTAGACGCTCGCGAACGTGCTCGGTTCGACGGCGGTGATCACGGCGTTGCTGTCGGTTCCCTTGACGCGACCGACCGCGAACGCGAGCGGCGTGACACGCGCAACGCCGGGCACCTTCGCGACGGCCTCGGTGACACCGGTGGGAATGCCGTGTTCTTCGCTGCCCTGCGAGTTCTCGACGATCAGATCGCCGGCGAAGGAGCGGCTGACGGTGTGGTTGATCGTCGACTTCACGCCCGCGGCGAAGACGGAGATGAAGGCGACGAGCGCGATCCCGATCGTCAGCGCGGCGGCAGTCACCATCGTGCGCCCGGGCTGGCGAATCGTGTTCTCGCGCGCGAGTCGTCCGGTGATGCCGCGCCAGGTGACGAGCACGCCGAGCGTGCGGGCGAAGAACGGGATCACACGGTAGTGCTTTGCCGGGCGCTCACCGCCACGCCGCAGACGCACCCACAGCCTGGCGCTGCGCGCCACCCAGACGATTAGGACGATGATCGACAGGCCGCGGATGAAGACGCCGAGCGCGAGGACAACCACGAGGCCCACGAGAAAGCGAATCACCAAGAATTTGCGCGTCGGAAGCGCGCGGCGCGGGATCTCGACCCCCTCGCGCATCGCGGCGATCGGTGGCACGCGCGTCGCGCGCAAGGCCGAGGGCAGCCCGGCGAGCACGGTGACAACGATCCCGACGAGCAGCGAAACGAGGATCGTGCGCGTCTCGAGCACGGTGCCGTTGTCGGGGATGTCGGCGCCGAACAGCTTGAACAGCTGGTCGAGCGCGGGCGCGAGACCGATGCCGGCGAACAGCCCGAGCACGGCGCCGCACACGCCGAGCAACAACCCTTCGCCGATCACGGTCTGCAGGATCTGCCGTTGCGAGGCGCCGAGCATGCGCAGCAGCGCGAATTCGCGCGTGCGTTGCGCGACGGTGATCGAGAACGTGTTGAAGATGATAAATGCGCCGACGACGAGCGCGATGTAGGCAAAGACGAGCAGGAATGTGCGCAGGAAGCTGAGGTTTTCTTCAAGGTCGGAGGTGTTCTTTTCGGCCTGCTGGGCGCCGGTGCGGACGTCTACGGTGCGGGGCAGCACGGCCCGGATGCGCGCACGCAGCTGTTCGTCGGAGACGCCGTCCGTGGCGGCCACGTCGAGCTGATCGAAGCGGCCGGGCTCGCCGACGACGCGCTGCGCCTCCGCGAGCGTGAGCAGCGCGACGCCCGCGCCGCCAAACGATTCGCCGCTCCCAAACTTGACGATGCCGACGACCGTGTACTGCTTGGCGGCGGCGCGACCCGCGACGATGATCCGCTGCCCGAGCTCGACGTTCGAACGTTCGGCGGTCGCCTTGTCGATCGCGACTTCGCTCGCCTGCGAGGGCAGATGCCCCTTAACCGGCTTGAAGGACTCAAAGCGCGGCGGCACGACGGCCGAGATGAACGCGGGCGCGTGACCGCTCGTGAGCCGTTTGCGCTTGGTGTCGAGGAACGTCCCTTCGGTGAAGATACCCCCGGCCGCCTCGGCGACGCCGGGCGTGGAGCGCACGCGCGCGAGCATCTGGTCGGTGATCGGCGAGGTCTCGGACTGCGTGCGGTTGCCGAGCGCCTGCGAAGGGCTGACCACGACCGAGTTGTTGCTCGCGGCGGTCTTGAAGATGCCCGCAAACGACTGGTTGATCGTGTCGGTGAGGATGTAGGTGCCCGCCATCAGCGCGACGCCGAGGGCGATCGCGATCGCGGTCAATGCGACGCGCAGCTTGCGCTGGAGGAAGCCGCGCAGTACGAGTCGGGCCATCTCAGCCGATCGACTTCATCAAGTCGAGCGCCTCGTCGCTCGTGACGGATGGGCTGTCGTGGACAATGCGCCCGTCGGCCAGCACCAGCAGCCGATCCGCAAACGAAGCGGCGTGTGCATCGTGCGTGACCATCACGACCGTCTGCTCGAAATCATCCACGGCATGGCGCAGCAGCTCGAGCACGTCGTTGGAGGCCTTGGAATCGAGGTTGCCGGTCGGCTCGTCGGCGAACACGACCGCCGGGCGCGAGACGAGCGCTCGCGCGATCGCCACCCGCTGCTGCTGGCCGCCGGAAAGCTCGGCTGGGCGATGACTGAGTCGATCCTTGATCCCGACCGTGTTGACGAGCCGGTCGAACCACTCGCGGTCGGGCTGGCGCCCGGCGATCGAGAGCGGCAGCAGGATGTTCTCCTCGGCGCTGAGCACCGGCAGCAGGTTGAAGGTCTGGAAGATGAAGCCGATCCGGTCGCGGCGCAGGTTGGTGAGGCGCTTGTCGTCGAGGTCGGTCAGCTCGACGTCGCCGATCCGCACGGAGCCCGAGGTCGGGCGGTCAAGCCCGGCAAGGATATGCATGAGCGTCGACTTGCCGGAGCCAGAAGGGCCCATGATCGCGGCGAAGCGCGACGTCGGAAAGTCCACGGTCACGTCCGCCAGGGCGTTGACGGCCGCTTCGCCCTCGCCGTAGCGACGGCTCAGGTCGTTGGCCTGTACGAGCATCTCGACGCTGTTTTCGCTCTGGGCTGAGTTCACCTCTCCGGGCAGAGTACAACCCGCGCCCGGCGGCTTGCGGGCCCGATCCGAGGACTAGACGAGTGTCCGGGGCACGGCCTAGCATCCCCGCCCCCGATGCACGAGACGACTCCGCAGGTCTTCCTGATCGCCCGCCCCTCCATCGACGTGCAGGGCATGCGCGGGTACCTGGCGGACGTGGGGGGCGAGTCCTGGCTGGAGCGCCGTCTGGAGGAGTCCGAAGGCTCGCCCAACGGCGGCGAGCTGATCGTCGAGTTCGGCGGCCGTGCCTGCTACCGCAGCTGGGAGCCGGGGCTGAACCCGAACGTCACGCGCGTGCGCACCGACCAGCGCGAGTACTTCGCGAACATCCTGCGCTCGGCGCACGGCAGCGTCCTGGAGCACGCGAACTACTCTTTTGCGCTGCGCAACGTGAGCCGCGTTTTTACCCATGAGCTTGTGCGGCACCGCGCGGGCTCGGCCTTCAGTCAGGAGAGCCTGCGCTACGTGCGCCTGGCGGACATCGGCTTCCGCGTGCCGCCGGCGCTGGAGCCGGTACGCGAGCAGGTGCTGGCGATCGTGGAGCAGCTCGAGGAATTCCAGGTTAGCGCGGCGAACGAGCTCGGGATCGACGAGGAGGGCGTCCCCTTCCACGTCAAGAAGGAGGTCACCTCGGCGCTGCGGCGCCTGGCGCCGATCGGCCTGAGCACGGACATCATCTGGACCGCGAACGGACGGACACTGCGGCACGTGATCGAGATGCGCACGGCGCCGGGCGCCGAGGAGGAGCTGCGCACGGTGTTCGACACGATCGCGCGAATTATGCAAGCCGAGGCGCCGGGCCTATTTCAGGATTTTGTCCAGGACGAGGAAGGTTCCTGGATTCCCGAGTACCGCAAGGTGTAGCGTTCGTCGCATGCTCGACGGTCGGGGGGCCAGCCTCAAGATCGGGCGCTCGCGAGCACGAGCGCGGCCGTGCCTGCGCGCCCTCACCACGAAATCGCTGCTCTGCTGCCTGGGCACGTGCCTGCTGCTCGGCGCCGGGCTCTGCACGAGCGTCGAGGCCGCACCTACCTGGCTGCCCGCGCTCGATGTCTCCGCCCCGGGGGTGGACGGCATCCAGCCGCAGGTCGCGGTCGACGCCGCGGGCGATGCGACCGCGGTCTGGGAAAAGGTCGAGAACCTTCAGCAGGTCGTGGAGAGCGCGTATCGCCCGGCGGGCGGCACCTGGCAACCGCCGATCACGCTGTCGCTCGACACGCCCACCGAAGACAGCTTCGTGCCGCAGGTGGCGATGAACGCCGCGGGCGACACCGTCGTCGTCTGGGCGCACTACAACGGCGGCAGCGAAGTCGTCGAAGCCTCCTATCGCAGCGCGGGCGGGAGCTGGACGGCGCCGACGATCGTCTCGCCCCCCGGCAACGAAGTCCCCCACCCCGTGGTCGGCATCGACGCGCGCGGCGACGCGATCGTAGTTTGGGAACTGCACACGGCCCCCGCGAACAGGATCGAAGCCTCGTTTCGACCGGCCGGCGGCGCGTGGCAGCCGCCGGTCGAACTGTCGGACAAAACGCACAACGCCCGTATCGGCCAGATGAGCATGAACGCGGCGGGCGATGCCGCTGCGGTCTGGTCGCTGGACACGGGTACTACAAACGTGGTCGAAGTCGCGTATCGCGCGGCGGGCGGTGAATGGCAGAAACCAGTGGCGGTCTCGGGCAGCGCGAACGCGGAGACGCCAAGCGTCGCGCTCGACGCCGCCGGCGACGTGCGTGCGGTGTGGCGGGCTGAATCGGGCGCGAACTGGCTCGTGGAGAGCGCGTTCATGCCCGCCGGCGGCACCTGGCAAGCACCGGTCGAACTGTCACACGCAAACCCCGTCGAGCCGGTCCCGCGCCTGGCGGTGAACGACGCCGGAGAAGCGCTCGTGGACTGGACCGCCTCCGACGGGACCAACGTGCGAGCAGAAGGCTCGATCGGTGCCCCAGACGGAACCTGGCAGCCCGCCCAGAAGCTCTCGGCGCCCGGGGATGACACGGACGAACAGCGCGCAGCGATCGACCCGCGCGGCGACGCGTTCTCGGTCTGGGAAGGCTCGAACGGTGGCAGTGAGATCATCGAAGCAGCGACACGCCCCACAGGAGGCGGCTGGCAGGCGCCGCTGGCACTGTCGGCCTCAGGCCAGGACGCCAAAGAACCCACGCTTGCGGCGGATGCCCAGGGCAACGCGGTCGCGCTGTGGGAACGCTCGAACGGGACGAACGAGATCGTGGAAGCCGCGGGCTTCGATGGAGCGGGCCCGGCGCTGAACGGGCTGACCGTACCCGCGACTGGCTTTGTCGGGCAGCCGCTCTCGTTCTCGGTCTCGCCGCTGGATACGTGGTCAGCAGTAACCGGCACGGTCTGGAGATTCGACGACGGCACCAGCGCCGCAGACACGACGGTCACGCATGCATACGCCACGTCGGGCACGTACACGGTGACGGTCACGAGCAGCGACTTGCTGTCGAACGCGAGCAGTGCCTCGCGCACAACGACGGTCACGATAAGACCACCCATAAGCGCAAGCGCCCCGACGGTTACGGGCCTCAAGCAGTCGCACGCAACATGGCGCCCGGGCGGCAAGCTCGCGAGCATCTCGCGAAAGACGCGTGGATCGCACAAGCACCGCGTACCGGTGGGGACCACGTTCTCTTTCCGACTGAACGAGCCCGCGCGCGTGAGCTTCGCCTTCTCAAGGGTGGTGGGAGGGCGCAAGGTGAAAGGACGCTGCGTGGCGCAGACTCGACGCAACCGTCACAAGCGCGCCTGCAAACGCACGATGCTCAAGGGCACGCTCGCGCTCGCGGGGTACACGGGCCTCGACAAGCTCGCCTTCCAGGGGCGCATCTCGCGACGCGCCAAGCTGGCGCCGGGCAGCTACACGCTCACGCTGACCGCGACGAACGCCACGGGGCAGCGCTCACGCCCGGTGAAGTTGCGCTTCAAGATCGTCCGCTGAGCCTCCAAGGGCCGTCAAGCGCCGGGCTGTCCCCGGGCAACCATCCCTCAGTCCTCCTGCGCCTGCATCTCCTTGACCCGCTCCTCCAACTGCTCGGTGACGGCGGGATCGCGCAGCGTGGTGACATCACCGAGCGCGCGCCCCTCGGCGATGTCGCGTAGCAGCCGACGCATGATCTTGCCGGATCGGGTCTTGGGCAGGTCATCCGCCCAGATGATCCGCTTGGGACGCGCGAACTTGCCGATCCGCTCGGCGACCGTGGCGCGGATCCCCTCGACGGTCTGCTCATCGCCCTGCAGGTCGCCTTGCAGCGTGACGAAGGCGACGATCGCCTGGCCGGTGTCCTCGTCGTGCTGGCCAATCACCGCGGCCTCGGCGACGTCGGCGTGGGCGACGATCGCGGACTCGACCTCGGCGGTGGAGAGCCGGTGCCCAGAGACGTTGACGACATCATCGATGCGCCCGATCACCCACAGATAATCGTCGGCGTCGCGCCGCGCGGCGTCGCCTACCAGGTAGGTCTCCTTGCCGAAGCGCTTGAAGTAGGTCTCCACGAAGCGCTCGGGCTCCTTGTAGAGCGTGCGCAGCATCGAGGGCCACGGCCGTGTCAGCACCAGCAGGCCCTGACCCTCCTCGATCGGCTCGCCGGTGGACTCGTCGCGGACCTCGGCGAACACGCCGGGGAAGGGTTGGGTCGCAGAGCCGGGCTTTGTCTTGGTGATCCCGGGCAGCGGCGTAATCATGATCCCGCCGGTCTCGGTCTGCCACCAGGTATCGACGATCGGACAGCGTTCGCCCCCGATCACCTTGTGGTACCAGAGCCACGCCTTCGGGTTGATCGGCTCGCCGACCGATCCGAGCAGCCGGAGGCTGCTCAAATCATGTTTACTCGGCCAGTCCGCGCCCCACTTGATGCACGCGCGGATCGCGGTGGGGGCGCAGTAGAGGATCGTGACGCCGTAGCGCTCGACTATCTCCCACCAGATGTCCTTGGCGGGGTAGTCGGGCGCGCCCTCCCACATCACCGACGTGACGCCGTTGGCGAGCGGCCCGTAGACGATGTAGGAGTGCCCGGTGACCCAGCCAACGTCCGCGGCACACCAGTAGACGTCGCTCTCGGGCTTGAGGTCGAACACGTAGCGATGTGTCGCCGAGACGCCGGTCAAGTAGCCGCCGGTCGTGTGCAAGATGCCCTTTGGCTTCGCGGTGGAGCCGGAGGTGTAGAGGATGTACAGAGGGTGCTCTGCGTCGAGCGGCTCGGGCGGGCACGTGGGATCGGCGGCGGCGCAGATCTCGTCGTAGAAGAAATCGCGCCCCTCCTTCATCTCGCAAGCCGTGCCGGAGCTGCGCACGACGACGATCTTCTCAAGCGTCGCCAGGTCGCCCATCACCTCGTCAACGCGGTCCTTGACTGGCGCGGTCTTGCCCTTGCGCGCCGCGCCGTCGACCGTAACGAGCACCTTGGCCTCAGAGAACTCCATCCGCTCGCGCACAGCCTCGGCGGAGAAGCCGCCGAACACGACGTTGTGGGGGGCGCCAATGCGCGCGCAGGCCAGCATCGCGACGACGACCTCGGGGATCATCGGCAGGTAGATGCCGACGACGTCGCCCTTCTGCACACCCTGATCCTTAAGCGCGTTGGCAAAGCGCTCGACGTCTGCGAGCAGCTCGGCGTAGGTGATGTCGCGCTCCTGACCCTCCTCGCCGCGCCAATGGAAAGCGATGCGCTCGCCGCGCCCGGCGATCACGTGGCGGTCGAGACAGTTGTAGGAGACATTCAGCGTGCCGCCCTCGAACCACTTGTAGAAGGGAGGGTCGTCATCGTTGAGCACCCGCGTCCACTGTTGGAACCAGTCAAGCCGCTCGGCCTGCGCGACCCACCAGGCCTGCGGGTCCGCGGCGGCCTGCTCATAGACGGCGGGGTCGTTCAGCAGTGCCTGCTCGCGAAATCCCGCGGGCGGGTCGAACGTCTCAACATTCAGCAGCTCGGCGAGCTCCGCGTCGAGCGCCTCCCCCGTCTCGGCTGTGTCTGGCTGGCTCGACATCGCTCTCGCTCCTCTCGCTCGAAGTCACGGACTTCCGGCGGCCATTCTTCCACCGGCGCGCCGTCCGCTGGCGCGCCGGTGTCTTGCTACGGGCAGCGCCGCAGAACCGCTACTGCTTCCCCAAGGGCAGGACCGGCAACACGGTTCGCCCGAAGGTTGAGTTGGTGACCGCGGCAAACGACGCATACCAAGCGGCAGCCGCGGTCGCGAGACCGACGTAGCCGCCCCAGTGCGTGACGGCTTCGTGCGCTCCGACCTGCCCGATCGCGAGCAGTACGAAGGTGGCGGTCAGCAGCACGAACACGAGCAGCACCGCGCCGCTAGTGCGCATCGCCGCGACGGTCATGTAGGCGGTGAAGATCGCCCACGCCCACAGGTAGACGCCCACGGCGTGTCCCGCGTTGCCGCCGATCTGCTTGGCGTAGAAGACCTGCAGCGCCCAGAAGGAGATCCAGAAGCCGCCGAACGAGCAGAAGGCGACAGCACCGAACGTATTGCCGGTGCGGAACTCCCACATGCCCGCGAGCAGCTGCACGATGCCGCCGTAGGCGAGCGCCAGGCCCAGCACGACGGGGATGCCCTTGTCGCTGACGAGATTCGAGTTGAACATCGACAGCACGAACGTGGTCATCGCAAACGCCCCCAGCCCTAGCGGCCCAGGGTCTGCGGGCTTCCAGCCAGTCGCCTCCTTCGGCGGCGCTGCCGGTTCCTCGCGATAGCGCGCGGGGTCCCCGCGCTGGATCGTTGCAGCCTCCATGGAAGCCTCCTTCCCCGTCGCCCGCATCGCGCGGCGGTACTTGTGTGAGCTAATCGGTGAGCAGGTGGGGAGCACGCAGTTGCACGTGCTCAGCACCTACTCGTCACAAGCTTTATTTCCCGCTCGAGCGGGAGCCTAATCATCCCGCGGAGCAAGCCGCGAGGATTGACGGCGATTGGCTCAGATGGTCGGCTAACTGCGTGGGCCGCGCGTGCGCTTGCGCGAGGCGCGCCCGCCGGAGACAGGCTTGGCGGCGGGGGTAACGTCGCCGGAGCCCGTGGCAAGCGCGGGCTTGCCGTTCGCCTTGCCGCCGCCAGCTTCCTCGCGCTGCTGCGCGCGCGAGGGCCACGGCCGCGCTTCGCCGGACTCCCAGGCGGGCGGTTGGCCATTGGGCCATTTGCCGATGTAAAGCAGCCCCATGGCGACGAGCCAGAAGGACGGAATCACCTCGAGCTCGGCGCCGCCGATGGGTAGGAAGATGAGAATGCCGCTGAAGATGCCGAGCACCCCCATCCAGCGCGTGATCAGCCCCACGCGCATGGCGTTGATCATTACGACGATCATGCCGACCGCGAGCGAGAGCCCGGCGACGAGGTCGAGGTAGTCGATGATCAAGTTGGCCGTACCTTTGGTAAGGGCGTTATCGACGGCGTGATTGCTCAGGTCGTGCCCGACTGCGAAGTTGTGCGTCTCGATCGCGGTCACGATCTGGTGGGCGACGCTGATGGTCGCCAGCGCGCTGCCGCCCACCAGCACGAGCATGTACGCGGGACCCCAGGTGGTGGGCCGACGAAAGCGCGTGGCCTGCACGAGCAGCAGCAGCACAAGCGTGAGCGCGGCGATCGCGAATGCGGCGATGACGCTGCCCGCGATCAGCGCCCCGGCATGGTGGCTGATGAATTTGACCTCGGGCGCGCGCGGGCTGATACTCGGGTTGGCGACTCCTTGCAGCGCGGGCGTGAGGCCCTGCAGCAGTCCAACCGTCGGCGCGCCGTTGAGCGTGGAGGTGGTGATGATCCCGCTGAGCAGGTAGAGCACGCCCGCGGCGAAGGCCGGTACGGCCAGGCGGGTACGTCGCTCTGTCTCCCACGCAACTTGCTGCTCAATCTCGTTCGAGTTGGCCACGAGCAGCGCAGTCTATGATGAGTGCATGGAGAGTGGCGGCCTGGGTGACCTGTTCGGAGATCCAGAGGAGCTGCACCGACGCCTGGCGGAGTTCGCAGATCAGATGCAGGGCCAGCAGCGATTGGCCTGGGCGGACAACGCGATCAAGCTCGCCGTGGACATGACGGTGGCGGCGGTGGAGCGCATCAACCTGCAGGGCAACGCGGAGGCTCAGGCGGAACAGATCCGCACGGTGATGGCGTTGGTCTTCCCAGAGGCGGTCACGCTCGTGCGCGAGGCGCGCGCGGGCCTTCAGTAGGCTCCTCCCAGCGCCCCTCGGGGCGCTGGGGATCCTCGTACTCAGCGGAAGCACCCACGGCGCGCTCGGGGTCCCGCTCGGCACGCTCCGCGTCGCGCGAGGCGCGCCCGGCGGAGATCACTTCCTTGAAGGAGCGGAAGCGGAAGATGAAGATCACGGCCGCCAGCCCGACGCTGGCGGTGAAGGCGGCGATCGCGATCTGCTGGCCGACCGAGTAGGCCGCGACGACGGCGGTGGGTGCGTTCTTGGCGAACACCTTGACCAGCAGCGCCTGCTGCACACCGGCCCCGCCGGGGGTGAAGGGCACGGCCCCGGCGACCTGGTTGACGCCGAATACGAGCAGCACGTTCTGGACCGAGCCGCCGACCCCGAAGGCATCGAGCAGGAACCAGAAAGCGGCGAAGCGCGCGAGCCAGGCGAGCACTTGCAGCGATGCGACTTCGCGCAGGTAGCGCGGGCGATCCCCGAGGATTGTGACGCCTTGGCGCACGCGGGCCCAGAAGGCCTTGACGCGCGAGGACAGCACGGCGAACGCGAGTAGCCCGAGCACGCCGACGGCGGTGATCAAGAACAGCGTGAAGCGAAAGTGCTGGGCGAAGTAGGAGATTTCAAAGGCGTTGAGCTTGGAGAAGTCGGGTGGCTTGGGAAAGACGCCCTGCGTAAAGGCGAAGATCAGGACGAAGATGCCGACGGCGGCGTCGAACACGGACTCGACGAAGAAGGCGGCGGCGACGGTGGGATAGCTGGAGCCGGGGATCGAGGAGCGCGTGAGGAACAGCTTGATGACGTCGCCGCCGCGGGCGGGCACGACGTTGTTGAAGCCGACGGCCGCCCAGTAGGCGCCCCACACCCGTCGCCACTGGAAGCTGACGTCGGGATAGGCGGCGCGCAGGCTGTTGAAAAAGCCACGCGAGCGCAACGTGAGGTTGAGGCCGAAGCACAGCAGGCCCAGCAACAACAGTCCCCAGTTGACGGCGGCTAGGTCGGAGAAGAACTGCCCGACCGCGTCAAAGAACGAGGTGAGCGTGTCGCCGATGGAGGCTGACGAGAGCAGCGCTGGCACCTGTCAAGCGTACGCGGCGCGGCGCAGGGCTTGGCGCCCGCGCAAGCGCGCCAGCGGCACCTGCGCTACAAACCAGACATGGCGCCTGCCAAGCCCAGCCCAAGCGGGCTCACGGTTGCGGTCACCGGCCCGACGGGCGAGATCGGCCAGGCGGTGGTCGCTGCGCTGGAGCGTGCGCGCGGCATAAAGCGCGTGCTGGGCATGGCGCGTCGCCCGTTCGACGCGACGGCGCGGGGATGGAAGAAGGTGGCCTACCGGCAGGGCGACGTGCTCGACCGCGACGCGGTAGACGAGCTGGTGTCAGGCGCCGATGTGGTGGTGCATCTGGCTTTCATGATCATGGGTGGCGAGCGCGAGAGCCGGGCGGTGAACCTGGAGGGCTCGCGCAACGTATTCGAGGCGACGGTTGCAGCGGATGTGCAGCGGCTGGTGTACGCCTCCTCGGTCGCGGCTTACGGGTTCCACGCAGAGAACCCGCAACCGTTGACGGAGGAGGTGCCGGCGCGCGGCACCGCGGCGCACTACTACTCCGCCCAGAAGGCAGAGGTCGAGGCGCTGCTGGGCGAGACGCTCGCGGGCACGAGCACCGAGGCCTACGTGTTTCGCCCATGCATCGTGGCGGGACCGCAGGCCCCGCTGTTGCTGGACAGCCTGCCCTACACGCAGATCTCCGAGCGTCTCCCGACGCCGGTGCTGCGCTTGCTGGACGGCGTGCCGATCCTAAAGCCGGTGCTACCCGACCCGGGCGTGCCTTTCCAGCTGGTGCACCACGACGATGTTGCGAGCGCGATGCGCGCCGCGGTGCTGGGCCGTGGCGCGGGCGGCGTCTACAACCTGGCGGGCGCCGGCGAGCTGACGGTCAAGCTACTAGCGCAGGAGCTCGGCTGGTACTCGATCCCGGTGCCCGAGCTGGCGGTGGATACGGTCGCCGAGCTGATCGGGCGCCTGGGCTTCCTGCCGGCGCAGGCGCAATGGATCAGCGCCTTTCGCGAGCCGGTCCTGATGGACGCGAGCAAGGCGCGGCGCGAGCTGGGCTGGCGCCCAAAGCACGACGCGCAGGCGACCCTGCGCGCGACGATCTCCGCCGCGCGCATGAGTCGTCTGATTCGCTGAGCGTCGTTACTTGACGATCTTGATGATCCGCTCCATGCCGATCAGCGTGTGCGGACGCCCGTCCTGCGTGGGCATGAAGCACACCTGCACGTACCAACCGGGCTTGGCGGTGACGACCTCCTGCTGGAAGGCCCCGGAGGACACCGGTCCGGCGAAGCTGACCGGGGGTCCCGCGGCGAGCTTTTCAAGGCCCTTTTCGTGCCCGGAAGCGAGATCCTTCACCGCCAGCTTGGCGGCCTTCTTGGACTTGACGGCGAACGCCAGGTCCATGTGCACGAGGTAGCCTTCGTTTTCGAAGCGGACCAGCTCGCCGACGCGCAGCGTGGTCGGCCCGCGGAAGTTGAACTCGATCGTCTTCTCGGTCGCTTCGGCGCTCGGAAGCGCCGCAGGTGCGGTCGAAGCCGCGACGGCGAAGCTCGAACGAGGCCACTTCGAGGACTTTTCACCTTCGGCGTTAAGCGCCACGTACTGCCCTGCGGCGAGCACCGCCTGGGCTTCAGTCGGCTTGCCTTTGCCGGCTTCGGCGTCGAAGGCGATCGTGCCGTATTTGTCCGCGGCGTTGGGGTCCCGCGTGAGCTTGTTGCTTTCGAGGAAGGCATAAAATTCGCTCAGACTGACCCCAGCCTTGAGCTGGAACAGCACGACTGAGGGTTCCTTGCCCGAGGTCGCGGTGCTGATGACGTTGACGGCCCCGGCCTGTAGGGCGCCAGAGACGGTAATCGAGGTAGCGCCGACGGTTGCGTTGACCGTCGGCAGGGTCGCCGCTTGGGCGGCGCTTGTGCCAAGCGCCAGCGCGACGCAGGCGCCTGCGAGAGCAACGATCGGTCGGAGCGTTCTCCCAGCCCGCAGCGGGCCGGTGGTGCGATGTGGCATCAGGTCGATCCTTTCGATTGACATGCAAGACGGGTCAGCATCCGTTTCCCCCGGAACTGCTGTGAGATACGACTCGGCGCTCGCCGAGTGGGACGCTCGTCCGTCCAGTGGACTCCAGGTCCGGCCAATGGGCCGAAGCCTTCCGCGCGCGCCGAGTATAAGGCGCGGTGAACGGCGTGTAAACGCTGACTACAACGGGGTCAGCGTCGGCCCGGTTTGGCTTTTGTGCTGCCCGTGACCACGGTGGACCGCTTTGCTCGTGAGGGCGACTTCCTCACCCGCGTCGACTTGCGCCTTTGCGACGCCGGAATCTCGGCCTTGACGACCGCCTTGGTGAAGCGGGGGATCTGCTTCTCAAGGTAGGAGCGCATGCGCTGCTCCTCACGCAGGATCTCGCGGGCGAGGCGCTCCGTCTCTTTATCGCCGAGGGCCTCGGCGAGCGTGTGGATCCCCGTATAGGTGGCGATCTCCTCAGACTCGCTCACGTACTCGGTCTTGGCGTTCTTCAGATGCTTCTCCTCCTGTCCCGTGCCTCTAATGGCATGTAGCGGGCCCTGGGCGAGGGCGATGACCTTCTGGGCGCCCCCGAGTACCGCCTGTGCCGCGTCGCTCACGATCTCCGGCCCGGGAGGATCGATCGTCGCGGGAACGCCACCGAGCACTTTGATGCGTTTCCTGACCTCCCGACTGTGGCGCTTGGTCTCCGTCAGGTGCTGCTTCAAGCGCTTCTTGTAAGCGGCGTCTGCCGTCATAGCGATGTGAGCCTGCAGCGAGGTCTCGAGCTGTTGCTCGAGACCGTAGGCCTCATTCAGATATTGGACCAGCTTGGTCGTGGCGACGGATGATTCAGCCATTCGATCTCCCTTCTTCTCCCGGAGGCATTTGCCACTGGGGATGGTTCCTGCGTGGGCGCGACAGCCGATGAGCCGGCATCGCGGAAGCGCGGCTCTCGCCCGCCCGGCGTCGCGGGGCAATCCTGTTCTGATTGCCCTTACCCCCAAACCTCGACTACCAAGCAGCCGGGCAATCGCCCGCTGCGGGCTTCTAGGGTGGGGCAAGGATGCAAACGCCTGACGCACTCGTGCTCGGCGGCGGCGGCACGCTCGGCGAGGCCTGGATGAGTGCGGTGCTCGCCGGACTCGATGAATCGGACTGTTTCGATGCGCGCGCATGCGCCCGCTACCTCGGAACGTCTGCCGGCTCGATCGTCGCAGCCTCGCTCGTGGCCGGGCTCACCCCCAGCGCGCGCCTCGGAAGCCTGCCGGCAGCGGAAGGCGCAGCGCGGCCCGAGCAGACCTCCTCGTTCAGGCAGGCTGTCGGTGCCGCAGCTGATTTGGCGGGCTTGGCGGCAGCGCCGATCGTTTCGTTGACGTTTGCCTCTACGGCCAGAGGCGGAGCGGCTTTGCGGCGCAGTGCCCTGCGACGAGTCCCTGCCGGGCGTCGGTCGCTCGCGGAGCTGGGGCGAATGGTCGACGCGACGGGCGTCGGCTGGGACGGTCGGCTGCTGATCGCGGTCGTCGAGCTCGCGACTGGGCGTCGCGTCGTGTTCGGTGCTCCTGGCGCCCCGCAGCCACCCGTCTCTACGGCGGTCGAGGCATCGTGCGCGATACCAGGCGTCTTCGCCCCCGTCACGACCGGCGGACGAACCTATGTCGACGGTGGTGCTTGGAGCCCGACGAATATGGACGCGATCGAGGCCGACAAAGGCGATCGAGTCCTCTGCCTGAACCCGACTGGATCACTGCGTCCGAGCTTGGCTGCGCCCGCGGGCGTGTTCGGCCCGGTCTCGCGCGGCGCCGCGGCGGCTGAGGCCCTGGTCCTGAGGAGCCGGGGCGCGCGCGTGTTCACGATCAACCCTGACAGCGCAAGCGCAGCCGCGATGGGCGCCGATCTGATGAATCACAATCGCCGTCGCGCGGTGATCGAAGCTGGATTCGCACAGGGGACGGCGCTCAGCGAGCACGATCCCGCTAGCGCCGCGTAGCGAGCGCGGAGCCGATCTAGGAGCCGGGAGGCCCAGTCTCAGCAAGCGCCGCCAAGACCTGCTCGTCGTGCTCGGCGGGCTTGACCTTGCGCAGCACCTCCGCGACGAGGCCCTCGGAGTCGATCACGAAGGTCGTGCGCTCGTTGCCCATGTATTTGCGCCCGTACATCGACTTCTCGACCCAAACGCCGTAGCGCTCGGCGAGGGCGTGGCCCTCGTCGGCCAAGAGGTCGAAGTCGAGCGAGTACTTCTCATGGAATTTCTTGACCTTGGCCACGGGGTCGGGTGAGACGCCGAACACGACGGCACCGGCCCTGGCGTAGTCGCCCTTGTGGTCGCGCACGCCACAGGCCTGCGTGGTGCAGCCGGGGGTGTCGGCCTTGGGATAGAAGTAGAGAACCACGCGCTGGCCGCGGTAGTCCGACAGCTTCACGGGCCGGCCGTCCTGGTCGGGAAGCTCGAAGTCCGGGGCCTTGTCTCCTTGCTCGATCACGCGACGGATCCTAACCAGAGCGATACTTCCAGGCGCGCCCGGGTATCGTCGGAGAGATGCAGAAGCTGCTCTACAAGCCGGTCAGCGTCGTCTCGGGCATCCTGGCGGGCCTGCTGGGACGCAAGCTGTTCGCGCGCCTGTGGGCGATCGCGGATGAGGAGCAGCCACCAGAGCCGCGGTACCGCGTCTCCTGGCCCAAGCTGCTCGGCGCCCTGGCGCTGGAGGGCGCGGTCTTCCGCCTGGTCAAAGGCGCCGCAGATCACGCCTCGCGGCGCGGCTTTGCCAAAGTCACGGGCCGCTGGCCCGGCAAGGAAGCGCCCGAGCCCGAGAAGTAGTTCGTCGATCGCCGAGTGCGGCTCAACGCAGCAATCGCGACAGCCGTCGGTCCTTCAACACCCGTCCTTCGGTCTGGCAGGCGGGGCAATAGGCGATCGTGTAGTCCTCGAAGTGCACGGACTTCAAGGTGGTCCCGCAACGCGGACAGGGCTCGCCCTCGTGTCGATGTACACGCAGCGGCATCGGCAACTTGTCGGGGATCGGCATCGTGACGTGCTCCTCGTAGTAGGCCAACGCGTCGGTCAGCGTGGTGAGGATCGCCTCGCGCAGACGCGCGCGCTCCCCGTCGTCGAGGTCTGAGCCACGCTTAAACGGCGAGAGCTTGGCGCTCCAGAGGATCTCATCGACCCACGAGCGGCCGATGCCCGCGATCGTGTGCTGATCGCGCAGCAGAGCATGCAGCGGACGCGGAACGTCGAACACCTCGGCCGACGAGGGCGGGTCGGGCCAGGCTTCTGGGCCGAGCTTCGTCAAGGCCTCGTCCTGCTCGAGCGCCCCGGCCCGCAGCAGCTTGACCCAGGCTGCCTGCTTTGACCCGAACTCGCGCAGGCGCAGCTCGCGTCCGTCGCTCAGGCGCACCAGCAGACGGGAGGTGCGGTCACGCGGCCCGGCGCGCTTGTCGTAGAGCTGCAGTCGACCCGCCGACATCAGATGGATCAGCAGCGCGAGGCCGCCGTCGGTCTCGAGGATCAACTGCTTGCCTCGGCGGCGCACCCGCGCGACGTGCTGACCCGTGAGCGTCGACAGCGGCGGGTCGAAGGTCTTCAGCGCGTTGATGCCAGGTGCCACCGCCGACTCGATCTCGGCACCGGCGAGCGCACGGTCGAGCAACCGTGCGGTTATCTCAACCTCGGGAAGCTCCGGCATCGCCCTCCACTCTAGGAGGACGATGACTGCCGCTCAGGTCAGTGAGCGCCGATCGGGGGACCTTCGTACTTCACGCCGGCGGGGCTCTTCCACTGCACGCGCCACTTGACGCCCTTCGTGGAGGAGTGAAGCGTCCAGTAGCCGAGGCTGTTCGTGGTGAAGGTCTTCAGCGTCTTGTACTTGTGCGAGCCCTTCGGCTGCACGAGCACGGTCACCTTGGTCGCGCCGGTCGCGGGTCGCACGAGCCCCCAGAGCGAGTAGCCGTGGCCGGACTTGGAGACGGTCAGCGGCACCGGCCAGCCGGCGTACAGCGGCTTGGGCTTGCCGTTGACGTACTCCAGGCCCGTCTGGAAGCCGATCTGCGCCGAGCCCGGCTTGCCGCCGAGCGGGTCGTCGGCGAGCAAGTACTGGGAGAACGCCGCGACGCGCGGGTTGCTCCAGGCGATCCGTTCGGAGATTGCGTCGAATTCGGCCTGCTGTGAGACGGGCACGCCGAGGAAACGGTTGGGCTTGCTCTGCACCCCGAACTCCGTCAGGTAGATCGGCAGCCCGCCGTTGATCGCGTGGGCGGCCGCGGCTTTGTTGAGCGCGTTCGAGAGCCGTGAGAGCACGCCGATCGTGACGTTGTCGGCTTCGGGCGGCTTGTAGAAGGGCCCTTCGGCCTTGGTGTAGGCGTGATGTGCGTAGCCGCTTGCGACCAGCGGCGTGCAGGAGCCCGATTTCTTGTACTTCTTGTTCAGGCACAGCGCTTCGCGCAAGAACGCCAGCGGCGCGACGTCGTGGTTCAGCGCCTTGGCTTTTTCGCGCTTGTAGTTGACCTTGGTGTAGCCGGTCGGCGCAGTCTCGCCGAACAGCACTTTCGGGCGAGCCTGCCCAGCCGCTTTGAGACCTTCATAGCCGGCCTGGTAGAGGGCGCGGTAGATGCGCGGCGAGGCGGGGGTGCCGTTGGTGTTCCACTGCGGCTGCAGGAACGCGGGATGGTTGGGCTCGTTCCAGATCGAGTAGACCGATACCTCCGAGCCGAAGTGGCGTCCTACAGCGGTCATGAATTCTTGGAAGTCTTTGGGGTCCGGTTTTGTGACGTAAGGCGCTTTCTTGTTCGAGGTCGCCCAACGCGGGGCGGGTGCCGTGACGGTCAGCAGCACTTTCCAGTGCAGTCGCTGAGCTTCGTTGATCAGCGCGTCGTATTCACCCCAGGCGTAGCTGCCGGGGTTGGTCGCTTCGAAAGTCGGCTTCGTCGCGCTGGTGGCGCCGGGGACGACGTTGATCCAGTAGAGCTCGATGCGCAGCGCTTTGACGCCGAGACTCTGCATCTGGGTGATCGCCTTCGGGCGGGTTTTGGGATTGAGCAGCAGCGTGGAGCCCTCGAAGTAGGTCGTCTGGTTGTGCGAGGCGAGCGCGGGGCTCGCGCCCAGCGCGAGGGCCGCCAGGACGCACGAGAGCGAGATGAGGAGGGGCTTTCTAAGTGGGGGCATGGTGGCTTGAGACACTCCAGGCGGCAGAAGGTTGCGGTCTCGGGGGCCGCTTGACGTGTAGCTTTCGGGCCTGTGAGTACAGCCATCGCACCGGACGACATCGTCCAGACGGCAGCCGAGGCGCAGGGTAACGAGCGCCCGCCGCTACTGGTCCTGGAGCCGCTACGAGCGTTCCTGGACGGCCACGGACTGGGCCAGGGCGAGATCGAGGCAATGCCGATCGGGGAGGGGCATTCAAACGTCACCTATCTGCTGCGCCGCGGCGACTTAGAGATGGTGCTCCGCCGTCCGCCCCGGCCACCGCTGCCGCCCAGCGCCCACGACGTGCTGCGCGAGGCGCGCCTGTTGCGTGCATTGCAGGACACACCCGCGCGCGTGCCACGAGTGCTGGCGGTCTGCGAGGACCCAGCGACGATCGGCAGCCCCTTCTACGTGATGGAGCTGATCGAGGGCGACGTGATCGTCTCGAGCATCCCCGAGGGACTGGACTCGCCCGAGCAGCGCCGCCGCATAAGCGAGGAGCTGATCGAGGCACTGGCGGAGATCCACGGCGTCGACTGGCGCGCGGTGGGCCTGGAGGGGTTCGGCAAGCCGACCGGCTACCTCGAGCGCCAGCTGCGTCGCTTCGGCGGGCTGTGGGATCTGAACCGCACCCGCGAGATACCCGCGGTCGAGCGCGTGGGCAAGTGGCTCGCTGAGAACATCCCCGAGTCCGGCCCCGCGACGATCGTGCACGGCGACTTCCGCCTCGGCAACACGATCTTCGCGCCCGGCGCGCCCGCGCGGCTGGCGGGCGTGCTGGACTGGGAGATGGCGACGATCGGCGACCCGCTCGCGGATCTGGGCTACCTCTGCATGATGTGGACCGAGGCAGGCGACCCCGCGGGCGGCCTGCGCGAGGCCCTCGCGACGGTCACGCGCCGCGAGGGCTTTCCCACACGCGAGGAGCTGATCGGGCTCTACGAGCAGCGCACCGGACGCTCGATGCAGGATCTGCGCTGGTACACGACGCTCGCGGTGTGGAAGTCGGTCGTGTTCATGGAGGGCAACTACAAGCGCGCGGTCTCGGGGACGACGGATGACCCGTATCTGAAGACGTTCGGCGACGGCGTGCTGGAGCTGGCCCACCAGGCCGAAGTGCTGGCAAATGGCGACTGATCAGACGCGGGGCGCGGGCGCGGGCACCCACACGGGCCTGCTGATCGACTGGGGCGGCGTGCTGACGAGCAACCTGTTCAACTCGTTCCGCGAGTTCTGCGAGCGCACGGGCATCGACCCGCAGACGCTGCGCAGCAGCTTCGCCTCGGACTCGACGGCCCGTGAGCTGTTGATCGCGCTGGAGAAGGGTGAGCTGGAGGAGGCGGAGTTCGAGCAGCGACTAGCCCCGCTGTTGGGCGCCGAGCCGGACGGACTGATCGACGGCCTGTTCGCGGGCGTGCAGCCGGACGTGGCGATGGTCGAGGCGGTGCGCCGGGCGCGGGCGGGCGGCATCCGCACGGCTCTGGTATCGAATTCCTGGGGCGTTCACCGCTATCCGCACGACCTATTCGAGGAGCTGTTCGACGGCGTGGTGATCTCGGGTGATGAGGGCACGCGCAAGCCCGCGCGACGCATGTATGAGCTGGGCGCCGAGCGCGCGGGCGTACCTCCGCAGCAGGCGGTGTTCGTCGACGATCTGCCGTTCAACCTGACGCCGGCACAGGAGCTAGGGATGGCGACGGTGCACCACGTCGGCGCGGAGCAAACAATCCCCGAGCTGGAACGGCTGCTCGGGCTGGAGCTCCGCTAAGCGCGAGGTTCGCACCAGCGGAATTTTCCGCGCTAGTAACACCTGTCGAGATCATCGAATGGGCTCATGCCTTCGGGGGCTTGATCCGAAGGGACCAGCATGGGCTGGCTACTGCCTGCGTCGGAGCTCGCCGAGTTCGACACCCCCGAGGCGGGGGCGAGCTTCGGGACCGGGCTAAAGGCGCGCATCCTCGCGACGCTGTTCACGGCTGGGGCGACCCTGGTGCTGGTAACGATCGCGCTGCCGCACTCCGCGCAGGCGAACGTGCCCGCGGAGCTTGTGATCCTGGGCGTCGCCTATGTGGTGGCGGGCCTGCTGCATTGGGGTGCAGACCGCCTGCAGCCCAGCCTGCTGCCGATCGCGCTCGGCTGCGGCTCGACGCTGATCACGGGCGTGGCTTACTTCTCGGCGCAGAAGCCGAGCCCGCTGATCTTCCTCTACCTGTGGGTGTTCCTCTACTCGGCCTACTTCTTCACGGCGCGAGAGATGGCGGTACAGATCGCCTACGTGGCGGTGGCGTTCGGGGCGCTGCTGATCACCCGCGCCCCCGCGGCGCGAGCGGCGGCGTGGTGGCTGGTGGGGATGGGAACGCTGGCGGTGGCGTCGCTCGTGATCCGGGTAATGCGCGCCCGCGTCGAGCGTCTGATCGAGCGCCTGTTCGATGCGTCGCGAACCGACCCGATCACGCGCCTGCCGAACCGCCGCGGCTTCCGCGAGCTGCTGGACCTCGAGCTGGCACGGGCGCGCCGGCGTGACGGCAAGCTGACGGTGATCGTCGGGGACCTAGATCACTTCAAGGAAGTGAACGACCGCTCAGGTCACAAGGTGGGCGACATCGCGCTGCAGCGGGTGGCGCGGCTCTTGGAGCGCGGCAAGCGCGAGGTTGACGCGGCGGCGCGTGTAGGCGGCGAGGAGTTTGCGCTGGTGCTCCCGGACACCGACGAGCACGGCGCGTTCATGATCGCGGAGCGACTGCGCAGCGAGCTTCGGGACGAGTTCGCGGGCGACGCGGTGGCGCTGACGGTCAGCTTCGGCGTGGCGAGCTACCCCCGCCACGGCGAGACGGCGGCGGCGCTGCTGCGCGCGACCGACGACGCCCTGCAAGCGGCCAAGTGGGCCGGCTGCGACCGCACGATGCTGCACAACGCCTCGATGCGCAGCGCGCCGCTGCTCGATGACGAGGGCGCGCGCGACATCGCCTCGGAACGCTTTCTCGCGGTGATGCTCGACCTCGCGGAGGCGATCGACCTGCGCTTCAGCGGCAGCGCGCGCCACTCCGAGACGGTGGGCCGCTACGCGGAGCGGATGGCGCGCGAGCTGGGGTTTTCAGAGCAGCGCACGAGCCGCGTGCGCCTCGCGGGGCTGATGCACGACATCGGCAAGGTGGGGGTGCCCGACGCGATCCTGCACAAGCCGGGACGGCTGAGCGACGAGGAGTTCGAAGTGATCAAGCGACACCCGGAACTGGGGGCACAGATGCTGGACCACCCCAGCCTCGCGGACGTGCGCGAGTGGGTGGGCGCGCACCACGAGCAACCCGACGGCCACGGCTACCCGCGCGGGCTGAAGGGCGAGGCGATCCCACTGGAGGCGCGGATCATCGCGGTGGCGGACGCGTATGAGGCGATGACGAGCGACCGCTCTTACCGCACCTCGCTGGACCACGGCGCGGCGCGGGAGGAGCTGGAACGCTGCGCGGGCACACAATTTGACCCGCGCGTGGTGCGCGCGTTGTGCGCGCTGTTGGAGCGCGAGCCCGATCGCGCCGAGCTCGCGCTGGGCCGCAGCTAGCCGAGAAGGCCGTGGACGCGGCGCGGGGCGGCGTCCTCGGTCGCTCGCGTGCAGAGCACGCCACGCTCCCTGCGTCCTGGCCCCACTTGGTCCACGCCCTTCTCGATGCGGTTTGGCTAGTCCCTATTCCCGCGGCCGTACAGGAGCTTGAACAGCCCGGCGAGCAGCTTGGAGTTGCGCGCCTTATATGGGTACATGTGCGGTTCGCGCTTGAGCGCGAGCTTGGGCGTGACGACGATCGCCTGCTGGGAGGCGTACTTGCGGATCCCGCCGGCGCCGTGGCGCGAGCCGAGGCCGGAGGACTTGGCGCCGCCCATGGGCAGCTCCAGCGCGGTGTAATTGATCATGGCGTCGTTGACGTTCGCGGCGCCAACGTCCAGCCGGCGTGCGATCTGCTCGCCGCGCTCGGTGTCCTTGGTGAACACGGAGGAGCCTAGGCCGTAGGGCGAGTCGTTCGCGAGGCGCACGGCCTCATCGGCGTCGGCGACCTTCATGATCGGCAGCGTGGGGCCAAAGGTCTCCTCGGTCATGCACTTCATGGTGTGGTCGACGTCCACGAGCACGGTGGGCTCATAGAAACGCCCGCCGCCCTGCGAGGAGGAGTGCCCGCCGGTGAGCACGCGTGCACCCTTGTCGACGGCATCGGTGACGTGGTCTTCGATCGTCTGCAGCTGTGGTGGGAAGGTGATCGCACCGACCTCAACCGAGCCGGGGCCCTCGGGCTTGCCGACGCGCAGCGCGCGGACTTTCTCGGAGACTTTGGCGACGAACTCGTCGTAGACCGGCTCCTCGACATAGGCTCGCTCGATCGAGATGCAGGTCTGTCCGGCGTTTTGCATCGAGTAGTAAGTGGCGAAGTTGGCCGCGCGCTCGAGGTCGGCATCGGAGAGCACGATCATCGGATCCTTGCCGCCGAGCTCGAGCGAAGCCGGGATCAGGCGACGGCCAGCAGCTTCGGCGACCTTGCGTCCGGTCTTAGTGGAGCCGGTGAACATGATCATGTCCACCTCCTCGATCAGCGCCGCGCCTGTGGCACCACGCCCGGTAGCGATCTGCAGCACGTCCTCTGGCAGACCGCACTCGCGCAGCCCTTCTGCCATCAAGAGGGAGGTCAGCGGCGTGACCTCGGAGGGCTTGAGGATCACGCTGTTGCCGGCCATCAACGCAGGGATGCAGTCGCCGAAGGAGTTAGTGAGCGGGTAGTTCCAGGGGCCGATTACGCCGACCAGGCCGAGCGGGCGGTAGCGCAGGATCAGCTTCTTACCCTTGACCAGCAGCTGGCTGGACTTGACGCGCTCGTCGGCGAGGTACTCGCCGGCGTGCTTGGCCCAGAAGCCGAAGGCGTTGCCGGCATAGGAGATCTCGGCGAGTGAGGCGTCCTCGAAGGTCTTGCCGGTCTCGGACATGATCGTGGCGATGATCTGCTCGGCGTTGTCCATCGTCCACTTCTGCGCGCGCAGCAGCACGCGGGCGCGACCGTCGAAGCCGTAGGCCTCCCAGGTCGGCTGGGCTGCGCGACCGCGCGCGGCCATCGCGGCGACGGCCTCGGGTCCGAGGTCGGGAACGGTGGCGACGATCTGCCCGGTGGCCGGGTTCTCGACGGGGATCCCCGCCTCGGCGTGCGCGCCGTTCGGTGCGCTGCCGTTCTCGCTCGCCGGCGGTTGCTCGACGGTCTGGGTCTGCTCGACGGTCGCCATCGGTGTCTCCCCTATCTCGCTCGCTCTTAGTGCTCGCTCTCTAGAACAAGACTACTCCGAGTCGAGCGCCTTCGGGGACTACTCGGACAGCTCGATCGAGGCGATCCCGATCGGCTCAGCGGGGCGGTCGGCGCCGTCGGTCTGCACGCCCTCGAGCTTGTCGACCACATCCATGCCCTCGGTCACCTCGCCGAATACGGTGTGCTTGCCGTCGAGCCAAGGGGCAGCCTCGGTGGTGACGATGAAGAACTGCGAGCCGTTTGTGTTCGGGCCGGCGTTGGCCATCGCGAGCGCGCCGCGCACGACCTTGTGCGAGTTGAACTCGTCCTCGAAAGTGTAGCCGGGGCCGCCGGTGCCGGTCCCCTGCGGGCAGCCGCCCTGGATCATGAAGTCCTTGATCACGCGGTGGAACGTGAGCCCGTCATAGAAGCCGTCGGCGGCGAGCTTGCGGAAGTTCTCGACGGTCTTGGGGGCGTCGGCGTCGAACAGCTCAAAGACGATTGGGCCCTCGGTGGTCTGCATTGTGGCTTTTGTAGGCATCGGCCCACTGTACATGGCAGGCGTCGAGCGCCCTTGCCCGATCAGGGCTGACGAAACACCGAATGGGTGCCGACGCGACGCCAGATGATGTGCACCTCGCCT
Source organism: uncultured Solirubrobacteraceae bacterium (assembly GCA_963697725.1). Classification (GTDB taxonomy): domain Bacteria; phylum Actinomycetota; class Thermoleophilia; order Solirubrobacterales; family Solirubrobacteraceae; genus Palsa-744. The sequence continues at coordinate 715,851 of OY969096.1, read as the reverse complement.
GGCTGAATCTCGTCGCCGTACTCGAAGGTAGCGCGACCGTCCGGCGCCCAGCTCATCTCCCAGACGCCGGGGTGTCCTGCACCCGCTTGACGCGCAGCCGAGGATGAAAGCCCTGACCACCGCCCGCGAGGTCGGCGATGAACTGACCTACCGCTTTGCGGAAGGCTCGCTGCTGCTGTGGGGTGAGTCGGTCCCAGTCACGCCAGAACGACGCGAGGATGTCACGCGTCGGCATCCAGCGGCTTGGTGCGCTCGTCCAATGCCGTCAAGAAATCCTCGTCACTCTCATAACGCGAGACGCGGCCAGCCGCGTGGTCGTCGTCTGCCTCGCGCTCCTTCGCCTGCCACTCGCGCGTCCAATACCACGCCTGCTCAGGGTCTATGCGCCCGGCGCTGATCTCCCCAAGCATGATCGCAGCGCCATCAACCGCGTCCTCTGGCAAGCGGTCTACCAACTGATGAAGCTCGGCCTTGGTCATGCCTTGATTGTCGCACGCCCGCCGTCTCTCTTGGCAACGATGCGCTCACATGCGGAACGTCCTAGCCAACCAGCGGCTATAGGGACATCTTGACAACGATCTGCATGGTGGCTTTTGTAGACATCAGCCCACTGCCCAGGTCATCTCCCATACGCCCGGATATCCCTGAACCCGCTTGACGCGCAGGCTTGGGTCAAACACGCCCGAGCGTAGGCACGCAATAAAGAGATCAAGCGCTCGCTCCCATGCCGCGACCTGGGCTGCGGTCAGGCCCTTGAAGTCACGTAGGAACCGAGGCCGAGATTGGTAAGTCGGCACCTATTGGCGAGCTGCGCGCAGGGCGGCCTTGAACACCTCGGGGTCCTTGTAGACCACACCGGGATCGGTGTCGGTCTCGCGCTCGGCTTCTAGCTCCCCAGCCAACCAGTCGGAGGTCCAGAACCACGCCTGCTCCGGGTCCATCGCGCCGCGCGCCAGGCTGCGCAGGAAGACAGCCGCGCCATCCACGGCGTTTTCCGGCAGCTCGTCCACCAGCTCGTGCAGCTCCGTCTTGGTCATGTCCTGATTGTCGCACGCCCGCCGACATTCTCTGCAGCGAAAACGGTCGCGTGCCCGACCAACGGTTATAGGGACATCTTGACAGCGATGTGCATCGTGGCGGTTGACATGTGATTCCTCCAGACGAGGCCAGGCGCGGCCCCGGGATCGATTTGATGGTCGCCCTTCGGGCGCTGTCGTCTGGACTACTGCCCTCCGACGAGCTGCAGGCTCAGCTTGCGCCCGCGCAGCTCTTTCCCGTCGAGCGAGTCGATCACGCGCTCGGCCTCGCCGGCGGGGACGGACAGGAACGAGAAGCGGTCGAGCACCAGCACGTCGCGTACGGCCTCGCCGTCGAGCCCCGCGCCGGAGGTGACGGCGGCGACGATATCGGCGACGCGCAACCCGGAGGAGCGTCCGCCGCCGAGCACGAGCTTGACGTAGGCCTCCTGCTCGTCGCGGCGGGAGATGCGGGGCTTGGAGTGCCGGCGCGGGCGCTCCTTGACGGGCGTGGGCGGTGCCTCGGCACCCTTCTCCCATTTGGCGACGCTCGTGCCGATGTGGCGTTCGATCGCCTCGAGCTCGCGCTTCTGGCGGTCCTCGACGAACGTGATCGCGCGGCCGGAGCGCCCGACGCGCCCGGTGCGCCCGATCCGGTGCACGTAGGTGTCGGGGCTGGTGGGCACGTCGTAGTTGATTACGTGCGTGACGGTCGAGATGTCAAGGCCACGCGCGGCGACGTCGGTGGCTACAAGGATCGGCACGCGCCCGCCCTTGAAGGCCAGCATCACGCCGTCGCGCGAGCCCTGGGACATGTCGCCGTGCAGCGCCCTGACGTTCATGCCGCGGTCCTTCAGCGTGCGGAACAGCTGGTCGGCGCGGATCTTCGTGCGCACGAACACGATCGCCTGCTCGGGCTTCTCGGCCTGCAGCACCTCGACGAGCTTGTCGGGCTTAGCCCTGGTCTCGACGGGAAGCTGGAACTGCGCGACGGTGTTGATCGTCAGCGTCTCGGCCTCGACCTTGATGATCTCGGGGTCATACATGTAGCGGTCGGCGAGTTTGCGGATCGGCGGGGGCATTGTCGCGCTGAACAGCGCCGTCTGGCGGCTGGAGGGCGTGAGCGAGAGGATTTTCTCGACGTCCTCCAAGAAGCCGAGGTCGAGCATCTCGTCGGCCTCGTCGAGTACCAAAAAGCGGCAGTCGTGCAGCACGAGCGAGTGGCGCGAGATCAGATCGAGCACGCGCCCGACGGTGCCGACGACGACGTGTCCGCCCGCGCGTAGCTGCCCCTGCTGGGTGCGAATCGGGGCGCCACCGAAGACCGCGACGACGTTGATCCCGCTGTGGGCCCCGTAGGTGCGCAGGGCCTGCGTGACCTGGATGCACAGCTCGCGCGTGGGCGTCAGCACGAGCGCCTGTACCTCGGGGTTGGAGGCGTCGACGTACTCCATGATCGGCAGCCCGAAGGCCGCGGTCTTGCCGGTCCCGGTCTGGGCCTGCCCGATCACGTCGCGTCCAGCCAGCAGCGAGGGGATCGCCTGCTCCTGGATCGGACTCGGCGACTCGTAGCCGACGTCGGCCAGCGCTTTCAGGGTGTTCTCGGAGAGCCCGAGATCGGCGAAGGACTTTGCCATTTCAGCGAGCCAGCTTACGCATCGAGCGACGAGGCCGGGCGGGCGGGCCGGGAAAAGCCCGACCCGGGAGGCTCCGCAAGCTCATGCGGCGGGGTCGAGTAGCAGCTTGCCGGTGGTGCGCCGCTCGCGCAGGTTGACGTGGGCCTGCGCCGCCTGGGCGAGCGGGTAGGTGGCGCCAATCACGGTGCGCAGCTCGCCGCGCGCGGCACGGCCAAACAGGTCGGCGAGCGCCTGGGTGAACATACCGGGGCGCTCCAGCGTGTGAAATAGGTAGAAGCCGACGACCGAGCGCGAGTGACGCAGCAGCGAGCCGGTCCTGATCTCGTTGGGCTCCTGCGAGGCGATCCCGCACACGACAATTCGCCCGAACGGCGCGAGCGCCTTGTAGGAGGCGTCGAACACGGCCCCGCCCGCCATGTCGAACACCACGTTGACGGGCCGCCCCTGATTCGCCTGCAAGAGCCGCTCGGTGAGCCCCTCGGGCTCGGAGTCCGTGGCGACGTCGGCCCCCAGCTCGAGGGCCAGCGCGCGCCGCTCGGAGCCAGACGCGGTGGCGATCACGCGCCCGGCGCCGAGCGCCTTGCCGAGCTGCACCGCCAGCGAGCCGACCCCGCCCGCGGCCGAGTGCACGACCACGCTCTCGCCCGCACCCAGGTGCGCGGCGGTCTTATAAAGGTGCCAGGCGGTGAGCCCCTGCACGAGCAAGGCCAGCGCCGCACCCTCCTGGAGCGCCTCCGGGATCGGATAGACCAGACTCTCTGGAGCAAGCGCGTACTCGGCGTAGCCGCCGTCGCCCACGAGCGCCACCACGCGCTCGCCGGTGTCCTCGCGGATACCGGCGACCTCGCCGCCCGGCACCAGCGGCAACGTGGCCTTGCGTACGTAGGAGTTGGTACGGGTGTGTGTGTCGGCGAAGTTCAGGCCCGCGCGCCTGACTTTGATCAACACCTCGCTCCGGCCCGGCTCGGGCTTGGGTAGCTCGACCAGCTGAAGCACCTCGGGGCCGCCAAACTCGGTGATCTGGATCGCTCGCATCGGCGGTCAGGCTAGCGAAGCACTTGGGAGGTCTTGGCCGCGCGGCGGGCCAGGGCAAGCATCGGCGCAGCCGCCCTCGGCGGGTGTGCTCTAAGGTGCCCGCCCATGTCGATCACGGTAGTGGGCTCAATTGCCTACGACACAGTCAAGACGCCCTTCGGCGAGCGCGAGCGGATGCTCGGCGGCGCGGCGACGCATTTCGCGCTGGCGGCCTCGTTCTTTGACGAGGTGCGCGTGGTTGGTCCGGTGGGCGAGGACTTCGGCGAGCGTCAGCTGCAAATTATGGGCACCCGCGGGGTGGAGCTCTCGGATGTGGAGCGCATCCACGGCGGCAAGACCTTCTTCTGGCACGGCGAGTACGGCTGGGATCTGAACTCGCGCGAGACGCTGGACACGCAGCTGGGTGTGTTCGAGGGTTTTCAGCCCAAGCTGTCAGAGGGCTCGCGCGCGAGCGAGGTCCTATTCCTGGCGAACATCCAGCCCGACCTGCAGCGCGAGGTGCGCTCGCAGCTCCCGGAGGCGAAGTTCGTAGCGCTCGACTCGATGAACCTGTGGATTGAAATCGCGCGCGACTCGCTGGTGGCGGCAATCGAGAGCGTGGACTGCCTGATCCTCAACGATGCAGAGCTGCGCCAGCTGACCGAGAAGCCGAACCTACTCTTGGCCGCGCGCGAGCTTCTCACCTGGGGCCCGAGCGTGATCGTCGCCAAGCAGGGTGAGTACGGCGCGGCGTTGATCACGGCAGATGGTTTCTTCGCGTTGCCGGCTTATCCGCTGGAGACGGTCGTAGACCCGACCGGCGCCGGCGACACGTTCGCGGGCGGCTTCGTGGGCTACATCGCGAACGCACTAAAGACCAGTGAGGTCTCCATCTCGCAGGAACTGCTGCGCCGCGCGATGGCGCACGCGACCGTGCTGGCCTCCTTCAATGTCGAGGAGTTCGGCACCGAGCGCGTGGCGCGCCTCACCCGCGAGGAGATCGACGGCCGCCTGCGCGAGCTGCACGCGATCACACAGTTCAGCGGCGAGTGCTGAAGCCGTACGCGGCGCGGCGGCAGCTGGTTGCCTCCGCTCACGAAGGGTATGATCGGGGCACGTGACCACGTGGACGTTCATCTGGCTGATGTTCCTGCTGAAGATCCCGATCGTCGCGCTGTTCTTGATCGTGCGCTGGGCAGTGCGCCAGGTTCCAGAGCCAGCTTCTGGCGAGGACGGGGGAATCGGCCCACGCTCGCGTCCAAGGCACCCGCACCACCCGCGCCCGCGCAGCCCCCGCCCGCGACACCGCGGTCCACACGGTGAAGCGCCGCCGCCCTCTCCGCAACGCGCGCGCACGGTCATCGCCCGCAAGCGCCTGCCACAGCGCTGAGCCAGCGCCGGCTGTCCTCATCGTCAGCGCCCGTGCGAGCGGCGGCGGCGGATGATTCGCGCGCTTGGCCCATAATCGGGGTCGGAGACTTTCGCCCCCCGTTGAATAGGAGAAGCAGATGAGCACCGAGACCGACGCTGACGCAGAGGGTCAGCTCGCCGATCGCGACGGGAACGGCGCGGCACCGACAGACACGCTGACGATCACCGACAACCGCACGGGACGCTCGTATGAGGTGCCGATCACCGACAGCACCGTGCGCGCCAGCGACCTGCGCCAGATCAAGGTGAACGAGGGCGAATTCGGGATGATGTCCTACGACCCCGCCTTCATGAACACGGCCTCCTGCCGCAGTTCGATCACCTACATCGACGGCGAGGCCGGCATCCTGCAGCACCGCGGCTACCCGATCGAGCAGCTGTGCGAGCACTCGACCTACCTGGAGGTCGCCTACCTGCTGATCAACGGCCGCCTGCCCAACAAGGACGAGCTCGAGGGCTGGATCGACGAGATCACGATCCATACCTTTGTGCACGAGAACGTCAAGGACTTCATGCAGGGGTTCCGCTACGACGCCAACCCCATGGGGATGCTGGTGGCCTCGGTAGGCGCGCTCTCGACCTTCTACCCGGACGCTAACAAGATCAAAGAGGAGCGCGTGCGGGCGATCCAGATCATCCGCCTGCTCGCGAAGATGCCAACGCTGGCGGCGTTCGCGTTCCGTCACAACATGGGCCAACCCTACGTCTACCCCGACAACGACCTCGAGTACGCGGGCAACTTCCTGGGGATGATGTACAAAATGACCGAGCTGAAGTACCAGCCCGATCCACGGCTGGCGCGGGCGCTGGACGTGCTGTTCATCCTGCACGCCGACCACGAACAGAATGCCTCTACGAGCGCGGTGCGCTCGGTGGGCTCGACTCAGGTCGACCCCTACTCCGCGGTCGCCGCGGGTGTCGCGGCCCTATATGGGCCACTGCATGGTGGCGCCAACGAGGCCGCGCTGCGAATGCTGAAACGGATCGAGACCGTCGAGAACATCCCGGACTTCCTGGAGGGCGTCAAGCAGGGCAACGAGCGGCTGATGGGCTTTGGCCACCGTGTCTACAAGAACTACGATCCGCGTGCGCGGATCATCCGCAAATACCTCGACGATGTCTTCGAGGTGCGCGGCAAGAGCCCGCTGCTCGACGTCGCCTCAGAGCTCGAGAAGCGCGCCCTGGACGACGACTACTTCACCTCGCGCAAGCTCTACCCCAACGTTGACTTCTACTCGGGCCTCATCTACGAGGCGCTGGGCCTGCCCGTCGCGATGTTCCCGGTGATGTTCGCGATCGGGCGCACCAGCGGCTGGATCGCCCAGTGGAAGGAGATGGTCGAGGACGACGAGCAGAAGATCGCCCGTCCGCGCCAGATCTACACCGGTGAGCGCGACCTGGACTACGTGCCGATCGAGGACCGGGGTTAGAGCACCAACGTCGCGCCGTTCAGCCGCAACCACTCCCGGTCCTCGCGCCAATCGGGCCAGTGGCGCTCCAACAGCTTCCAGAAGCGCGGCGAGTGGTCGAGGATCTGCAGGTGGCAGACCTCGTGCCAGACCACGTATTCGAGCACGCGCTCGGGCGCCAGCAACAGGCGCCAGTTGAAGCTCATCGAGCCGTCCGCCGAGCAGGAGGCCCAGCGCGTCTTCTGCGCGCGGATCGAGAGGTCCGTGTACGGGGTGCCCGCCTGCGCGGTCGCGCGGTCCAGGCGCGGAGCGATCTCCGCGCGCGCGGCGCGGCGATAGAAGCGCTCGATCGCGGGTCGCGCATCCCCGTCGGGGACCAGCAGCCGTGCGTCCTGGCGATGCACGCGCGTGCGCCCCGGCTGCGGCACTAGCTCCAGCGGCTCGCCGAGGTAGGGCAGCGTGCCGCCACGTGCCGCTACCCGCGCCAGTGCCTCGCGCGCCTCGTCTAGGCGCCGCTCGATCCAGGGGCGCAGCTCACTGATCGCCGCCGCCGCAGCGCGCTCGGGGGCCCGCGGCGGGAGCACTACCTCGACGCCCGCGTGGGCATGGACGTTCACGCGCACACGGCGCGCACGCGCGGAGCGGCGCACCGTGTAGGGGATCTCACTCTCGGAGAGTTCGCTGACGCTCACGCAGCGGAGAGTACGGGTCCGACCGGGTGCATAATCCTCGAGGCCATGTCCAGGTCGAAAGTGCCACTGCCGCGCGACGTGCGCGAGCCCTACCAGGTGTTCCTCAACGGCGTGCCCCAGCGGCTCGGCGATGACTACTCCGTGCAGCAGGGCGCGCTCGTCTTCGAGCAGGAGCTGCGCAAGGACAAGATCAGCGGCTGGCGCTGGCTGCTCGGCGCCTGGGGCGTCGGCACCTATCGTCAGAACGACTCCGTTGAACGTGCGCTATCAGGCACCCGACGGCTCGCCTCGCGTCGCCGAGGGTCTGGAGATCGAAGCCGCTTAGCTCGCCCGCTCCCACGGGCGCGCCAGCTTCAGCGCGCTGACGATCGCGCGGGTGGCCGGCGAGCGGTTCAGCGTGTAGAAGTGGATCCCCGGCGCGCCCGCTGCCAATAGCTCGGCGCACTGCAGGGTCGCGTAGGCCACGCCGAAGTCCAACACCGCCTCCGTGTCCTGTTCGCGCGCGTGCAGCTCCGCCCGCAGACCCTCTGGAATCTCCGAGCCACACATCTGCGCCATACGCTCGACCTGACCCACCTTCGTGATGGGCATCACCCCCGGAATGATCGGGACCTCGACGCCGGCAGCCCGTGCTCGCTTCACAAAATCAAAATAAAAATCGTTGTCGAAGAACATCTGTGTGATCAGGAAGTCCACGCCCGCTTGGACCTTCTCCGCTAGAAATCGCAGGTCCGACTCAGCGCTCTCCGCGTGGATGTGGGTCTCCGGGAAGCAGGCGGCCCCGATCGCGAACTCGTAGTCCGCCCCGATCAGCTCCACCAGCTCGCGTGAATACTCAAGACCACCCTCGGTCTTCGTCCAGTGCTCCTGCGCCTCCGGCGGGTCGCCCCGCAGCGCCAGCACGTTTTCGATGTTTGCTTCGTGCATCTCGTCAAGGGTCTCGCGAAGTTCATCCACCGTCGCCCCAACGCACGTGAAGTGCGCCATCGCCTCCAGCCCGAACTCCTCCTTGATCCGCTTGACGATCTCGATCGTCTTCTCGCGGCTGGAACCGCCCGCGCCATAGGTCACCGACACGAACGAGGGGTCCAGCGACTTCAGATCGCGCAGCGCCGCATACAGGTTCTGCTCCCCCGCCTCGGTCTTCGGCGGAAAGAACTCAAACGAAAACACCGGGGTCTCACCGGTAAGGACCTGGTTGATACGCATCGATCGATTATGCAGCCCAAAGCTCGGTCTCACCCGTGATCAGGCGGGCGCGGCCGAGCGCTTGCAGGTGCGTTAGGTAGCTGAGGATCTTCGAGAGCAGCCAGTGCGCGTTCTGCTCCGAGAGCGCGTCGCCGTAGACGTGCGGCACGATCTCAAACGCGCTCAACGGCCCCTGCTCCAGCGCCCGCGAGACAGCTTCCAGCCGTTCGTGGACCAACTTGCGGTTGCCCTCGATGTGCGCGTGCACGTCAGCGAACGTGCGCCCGTGCCCTGGCAGGCACAGGCGCGCCCCCAGCCGCTCCACCACGTCCAGCGAGTGCAGGAACTCCCCCACTGGGTCCGGCGAGTGGCCGTACTCGAAGTACAGCGAGATCCGCCCCAGCAGGTGATCCCCCGAGATCATCAGCCGTCGCTCCGGCTGGAACAGGCACACGTGGGAGGGCGCGTGCCCCGGCGTCTCATACGCCGTCCAGGGGCCAAGATCCGTTTCTACCGTGACCCCACTCAGCAACTCTCGCGCCGGTTCGATCGCCGCGGCAAAGCCAGTCTGGCGTGGCGCTTTGCCCTGCTGCTCGGCGTAGCGCTGCAGCGGCTCCAGCGGCACGCCACTCTGGGCCGCGACCTCCAGACGACGCGCCAGCACCGCCTGCGGGTCCTCGATCATGTCGTCCAGCAACTCGTGACTCGGATGCATCCAGATGTCACAGCCCGCCTGCTGCGCGATCAACGGCGCCTGGCCGCAGTGGTCGGAGTGCGCGTGCGTGCAGACGATCAGGCGCGCGTCCTCTAGTCGCAGCCCGCACATCTCAAGCGCCCGCTGCAGGTTCGCGATCGAGTCCGGCTGGTACATGCCCGTGTCGAACAGCACGAAGCCATCCCCGGACTTCACCGCCCAGGCGTTGCAGTGGGGCACGCCCGGCCACGGCAAGGGCAACCGCAAACGGTAGATCCCCGGAAATACGCGCTCGCCCCGCCCCAGCTCGCGCTTGCGGTCGCTGCGGGACGACGTCTCTGCGGAGCTGCGATCGCTCGCCTCGGCCACCCGCGGAGACTAGACTAAGCGTCATTCAGCAGCGTTCGCACGGGCTCGCAACAGGAGGTTTCATGGCTGAGCAGGGGAGCGAGGAGGCAAGCAAGGCCGCCAGCAAGGTGCAAGAGGCCGCGGCCAACGTGCGCCAGGCGCGCAGCGGCGGGCGGCGGCGGATCACCAAGACCGGGACCGAGGCCGTGGCGCGGCGCTACTTCGAGGCGATCGGCGCCCGCGACCTCGACACCGCGGTCGGTCTGTGGGCCGAGGGCGGCCGCGACAACATCCGCGGCCAGGTCGACGTGCTCGCCCCCGAGGGCGTACGCGTGTTCCTGGGCCAACTGCTCGACGCGGTACCGGATCTGAACTTCGAGGTGATCTCCACCACCACGCAGGACGAGCGCTGCGCTGTGCAGTGGCGGCTCAGCGGCACCTTCGCGGGCCCAGGCCCGCTCAGCGGCATCCAGCCCACCGGCGACCGCATCGCGATGGAGGGCGTCGACCTGCTCGTCATCGACGACGGCCTGATCCAGTCCAACGACGCCTTCCCCGACTCGATCGCGCTGCCGCGGCAGATCGGCATGATCCCCGCGCAGGGGTCCAGCGCCGAGGGCCGCCTGAACGGCGCCTTCAACGCCAAGACGCGCCTCAGCGCGCGCCTCAGCGGCAGCGAGGCGCAGATGGTCGCCACAGGCGTCTGGGTCGTGCAGGGCCAGCCCGCGCGCTGCAACGTCTACCTGATCGAGGACGAAGGCCAGGTCACGCTGTTCGACGCGGGCGCCCGCACCATGACGCGCGCGCTCGCGCGCGCCGGCGCCAAGCTCGGCGGCATCCGACGGATCGTGCTCGGGCACGGCCACACCGACCACCGCGGCGCCGCGCCCGGACTCGGCGCACCCGTCTACTGCCACCCCGCCGAGGTGCAGGACGCCGAAGGTAGCGGCGGCTTTCGCTACTGGCCCGAGGGCCTGTCCGGTATTCCCTTTCCGCACCGCCAAATCCAGCGCCTGCTGCATCGCTACGCCTGGGACGGCGGCCCCGTCGAGATCGCGGGCACCGTCAGCGAGGGTGATGAGATCGCGGGCTTCAGGGTCGTGGAGATCCCCGGCCACGCGCCGGGGCAGATCGCGCTCTGGCGCGAGTCCGACCGGCTCGCGCTGTCCAGCGACTGCTTCTACACGCTCGACATCTGGGGCCGGGACTCCGAGCCGCACATCCCCTTCCCCGCCTACAATTTCGACACCGAGCAGGCGCGCGCTAGCATCCGCAAGCTCGCCGAACTGGAGCCCGCCGCCGCCTGGCCGGGACATGCAAAGGCCTTGACCGGTGACGTGCGCGGGCAGTTGCTGGCCGCTGCCGACGCCGAAGTCTGAACCGCGCAGGAGGGGTCGCCTTGGGCAAGCGCGGGCGAAGCCGGCGGCGCGAGCGCACCGGCGCTGAGGATCTGAGCGCCCCCAACAGCGACTACGTCGACGCCGAGGGCAACGTGCTCACGCTGCGCGGCTCGCTCACACCCGCGGCGCGGCGCGAGTACTCAGAGACGCTCGCGGGCCTCACCGGTCCCGGCGCTCGCGCGGCCGCCACGCAGGAGGACGCCTGGCAGCGGGCAGTCGAGCTGCTGTTCGAGCGTCTGGCCGTGCGCTGGACCGTCGCCGGGGCGCCGATCGAACGTCAGGGAGAGCTGTTGGGGCGCTTTCGCGTCGCGAGCCTCGCCGAGCGGGCGTGGGTGCGCGAGGCGCTGCGGGAGCACTGCGCCGAGCACTTCCCCGACGTGCAGGCGCCTTAGCGTCGATTTTCAGCGCAGCGATAGCCATCGTATATACGCGCCCACGCGCTCAGCGTCAGCCCAGCAGCTCCAGGCGCGGCCCCTGCGCACTGGCCGCGGAGACGAACCGCGCGGTCGCGGGGCTGAGCACAAACTCCTGCGCGTCCCCCGCCTCGCCGCGCACCCGCACGCGTCGGCCCTCCTCGTGCACAGCGAGGATCGTGCCCTGCTCAGAGTCTCCCCCGAAGTGCAAGATGCGCACGCGGGCACCGACGCGCGGGAGCGGACGTGATGGACCGAGCATGGGCAGATGCTAAGGGCGTGAAGAATTGCGTTCGGCCACCTCGATCCAGGCGTTTGGCCGATACCGTGCGTAGCGATGCGCCGCACCAAGATCGTCGCCACCATCGGACCCGCCTCGCGCGAGCCGCAGACGCTGCTGCGAATGATCGAGGCGGGGATGGACGTCGCGCGCCTGAACTACTCCCACGGCACGCTGGAGGAGCACGCCGAGACCGTGCGCCGGGTGCGCGACGCCGCCGGGCGCGCGGGTCGCCCCGTCGCGATCCTGCAGGACCTGCCGGGGCCCAAGCTGCGGATCGGACCGCTGCGCGAGGACATCGTCGAGCTGAAGCCCGGTGAGCACCTTACGTTCTCGGTCGACGGCGAGGAGATCGAGGGCGACGCAAAGCGCATGAGCGTCTCTTGGGGCGGGATGGCGGACGCGCTGGAGAAGGACGCCGTGCTGTACCTGGCCGACGGGTCGGTGCGCCTGCGCGTGCTCGACGCGCGCCCGGCGAGCCACGAAGTCGAAGCGATTATCGAGGTCGGCGGCGCAGTCGCCTCGCGCCAGGGCCTGAACATCCCCGGGGAGGTCGAGTCGCTCCCGGCGGTGCCCGAGGAGGACTTCGAGCTGCTGCGCCACGGCGAGTCGATCGGCGTGGACATGGTGGCCCTATCGTTTGTGCAGCGCCCCGAGGACGTCGAAGCGGTGCGCGAGCACACGCGCCTGCCGCTGGTGGCCAAGATGGAGAAGCCGCAGGCCGTCCAGCGCGCGGCGGAGATCCTTAAAGCGGCCGACTGTCTGATGGTGGCGCGCGGGGACCTCGGGATCGAGCTGCCGATCGAGCGTGTGCCGATCGTGCAGAAGCAGCTGCTCGAGTTGGCCGGCTGGATGGCGCGACCCTCGATCACCGCGACGCAGATGCTCGACTCGATGGTCGCCTCCTCGCGCCCGACGCGGGCCGAGGTGGCGGACGTCGCAAACGCGATCCTCGACGGCACCGACGCGGTGATGCTCTCGCAGGAGACCGCGATCGGCGGCTACCCCGTCGAGGCCGTCGCGATGATGGCCGCGGTCGCGGTCCAGGCCGAGGCGATCGCCCCCTATGAGCGTTGGAACGACTCGCGTGTCCGTCGCACCGAGTCAGACCCCGCCTACACGATCGCGCACAACCTCAGCCTCGCCGCGCGCGAGCTGCGTCTGGACGCATTGATCGTGCCGACGCTGTTCTGGGCGCTCGGCTCGGCTCGTCTCCGCGCACCGTCCGACCGTGCCCATTTATGCACTCTCGCCCGGCAAAGAGACCGTGCGCCGCTGCGCGCTGATGTGGGGCGTACAGGCGGCCTCGATGCCCCGCCACGAGACCACCGAGGCGCTGATCGCCGACGCCGCTCGGCGCGTGGTCGAGCTCGGCTGGTGTGAGCCCGGGCAGCGGGTCGGCATCACCGCCGGGCTGCCCTCGGGCCGGCCGGGGACCACGAGCCTGGTGCAAATCCAGGTGCTGTGAGCGCTCAGGCGCTGTGAGCGGCCGCGGCGCGCGGCAGCTCGAACCAGACCCTGGTGCCCCCGTGCGATTCGACGTCCCAGCGGGTGGCGACTTTCTCCAGCAGGTAGAGCCCGTAGCCGTCGTGTGTGCGGGTCGGGTCGCGCGGGCGCGGGGTGAAGCCGCTGCCGGCGTCGGTCACCGCGACGCGGATCGTCTGCTCGCCGAAGGAGGCAACCAGCTTGATCGGCACCTGCGGGTCGCCGTTGGAGTGGCGTACCGCGTTGCTGACGACCTCGGAGACCAGCAGGATCAAGGACTGACACAACGAGCCGCCCAGCTCCAACTCGCGGGAGGATTTCGCGATCTCTGCGCGCGCCAGCGCCGGCGCTTGCACGTCGCGCTGCAGCGACAGCTCAAGCCGCAGCGTGCGACACCTCTTACCGGGGGATGACTTGTCCGACGAGCGCACGGCCATTCAGCTCGCGTCCTCTTGGAGCGGGCTCTCCACGAACGGCAGATTCTCCTCGACGCCGCTGACGCGAAACACGGTCAGCGTCTGCTCGTCGGGCCGAATCAGGCGCAAGCTCCACCCCTCCGAGCCCGCGCGCTGGTTCAGCACGATGAACAGCCGGATGCCAGAGGAGTCGACAAAGCTCAGCCCGCGCATGTCGATCGTGAGCGTCTGCACATCCTTTGTCAACGTCTCGTTCACCGCAGCCTCCAAGCGCGGAACCGTCGCAATGTCCAGTTCACCGGACAGCCCCAGACGGACGTTTTGGCGCTCGCCTGTGCTCTCCACCTCGAACGGTGTCTGGGGCACGTTCCTCCCTCCTACCCGTTTCGCCCGGCGCCCACGCCCGAGAACCGATCGAGCTGCTCGCTACCCGACGGCTCCCCGCTGAAGCGCATGATCACTACGGCAGTATCGTCAGCCTGCGCGCCGACCTGAAACCCCTCCAGCGCGCTCAGCAGCCGCCCTGATATCTGCGCGGGAGTGAGGCTGCCCATCGCCGCGAGCGTCTCCTGCAAACGCAGGCTACCCCAGCGCTCGCCGTCCGCGCCAACGGTATCGGTGACGCCGTCGGTGAACGCCACGAGCGTCTCCCCCGGGCGCAGCTCCACGAGCGTTTCGGGCCAGCGCGTCTGATCGAGCGCGCCAAGCAGCGTGCCGTACTCGCCGACCTCTACGGCACCATCGCTGCCGATCCGGATCGGCAGCGGGTGACCGCCCACGGCCAGCGTTGCGCCGCGCGGGGAGAGGCGCATACACAGGGCCGTGCACAGCGACACCGAAGGGCGTCGGCGCAGCGCGGCGTCGATCCGTGCCAGCACATGTGCGGGGCGCGCGTCGAATTCAGAGGCCGCCCGCGCGGTGTGACGCACCAGCGAGGTGAGCGCGGCGGCGCCGACGCCCTTGCCGGTGACGTCGCCGATCATCATTAGCCACTCGCCGTCTACCTCCCAGAAGTCGTAGAAGTCGCCGCCCACCTCGCTGTCCTGCGCGGCGGGCCGATACAGCGCCGCCGGCTCCCAGCCCGGGATCTGCGGGATCGCCTCGGGCAGCAGGCTGTTCTGGAGCGTGCGCGCTACGTTCGAACGCTCGCTGTAGAGGCGCGCACTTTGCACCGCGAGCGCCGCGCGCGCGGCAATCTGCTCGGCGAAGGCGAGATCGCCCTGATCGAAGCTGCGCCCCGAATCGGCGTTGACCATCGTCAGCGCCCCGATCGTGCGCGCCCCGATCGCCAACGGCACGATCAGCGCCGAACGCATCCCTACGGCGCGCAGCAGCTCGAGGTGTTGCTCATCGACGGCCGCCGCCTCCAGCAGCTGATCGGGGATCTTGGTGTACAGCTGCGATTCGCCGGTGCGGAGCACCCGCCCCAGGCCTCGCTCGGGGTCCAGATGCTCGGGCTCGTAGGTGCGCAGGCGCGAGGCCGTGCGGAGCTTGGCGGGATCGGAGTGCGCGATCGCCACTGGTTCGCGCTCGCCGTCCTCGGTGAACAGGTTGACCGCGCACCAGTCGGCGATCTGCGGCACCGCGAGGCCCGCAACGTTGCGCAGCGTCTGCTGGTAGTCCAGCGAGGAGGCGAGCACGTCCCCGACCTCGGTCAGGAGCTGCATCCGCAGCGCGGCGCGCTTGGACTCCGAGACGTCGGCGATGATTGTCACGGCCGATTCGATCTCGCCGGCGTCGTCGCGCACAGCCGTGGCCTTCAGCAGCACCCAGGACTCCTCGCCGCTCTCGCGATTCACCGAGCGCATCAGCAAAGGCTCGGGGTTCTCGCCGCGCAGTAGACGCACCGAGGGCAGGTCATCCATCTCGATCTCGCCCCCGAACTCGTCGGTCGTCTCGTACGGCCCCATCAGCGCCTGTGGGTCTGCCTCGCGCAGCTCCGCCGCCGTGTCGAAGCCGAGGCGGTCCAGCGCTGCCTGGTTGGCGTACACCAAGTGGTTGTTGGGCCCGCGGATCGTCACCGCCTCGGCCAGCGAGTCGAGGATCACCGACAGACGTTGATCGCGTATTGCGCGCTCTGTCTCACCCTTCATCTCAGCGATTATCCCTGCAAATCGCCGGCGCGCAAACTCGCCTGCTCAGCGTGCGCCGACGCCGGTGCCCTCGTAGAACTCGGCCTCTTCCCGGCCCAGCTCGGTCACCGGCGCCTCACCGTACATCCACTCGCGCGCAATCCGGTGCCAGTTGTTGCGCGCCCGCAGCTGCGAGAGCACCGCGAGCGTGAGCATCTCCATGCGCCGTCCAAACAGGTGCTCGGGGCGCATGTCCTGATGGCGCATCTCGCGGAAGTGGCTGGAACGCGGGTCGGAGCTCTCGATCATCACCTCGGTGGCAATCTCGGGCTTGAGCGCCACGACCTCGTTGGTCGTGTACCACCAGATCGCAGATTGGATAAAGGCCAGCAGGTGCTCGGCGTCAACGCGCTCGGGGTGCGGTAGGAAGCCGGACTCGGCCAGCAGCTCATGGAGCGTCTCGGCATCGCCCTCGGTCACGGCGCGCTGCGCAGCCAGCTCAAGTTCGACGGGGGCCGCGTCGAGGCGCTTAAACAGGCCGAAGTCCAGAAACGCAACGCGACCGTCGTTTTGGAGCAGGAAGTTGCCGGGGTGCGGGTCGCCGGAGAACTGGCGATGGCGATAGAGGCAGCCAAGGAAAAAGCGGAACACGATCTCGCCGAGACGATCGCGCTCGGCCTGTGAGCGGCTCTTCAGCTCCTCGAAGCCGACGCCGTGCACGAAGTCCGAGACGAGCACGCGCTCGCGAGAGAGCGAGCTGACGACTTCGGGCACGAAGATGAAGGGGTGTCCGGCGAAAATGCGCGCGAGCGCACGCTGATTCTGGGCCTCGAGCTCATAGTCGAGCTCCTCGATGATCCGCTCGCGGACCTCCTTGGTGATCGCCTTGACGTCGAGTCCTGGGGTCATCCGCTTGAGCAGCCGCATGATCATGTCCAGGTTTTGCATGTCTGCCCGCACCGCGCTGGCCACGCCGGGGTATTGCACCTTGACGGCGACCTCGCGGCCGTCGTGCAGCGTTGCGCGGTAGACCTGCCCGATCGAGGCCGCGGCGATTGGCTCCTCGTCGAAGCTCGCGAACACCTCCTTGATCGGTTCTTCCAGATCGTCCTCGATCACCTTGCGCATCTGCTTGAAGGAGACGGTGGGTGCGGCGTCGCGCAGCTTGGCCAGCTCGCGCTGGAACTCCTCGCGATGCTGCTCGGGCACGAGCCCGACGTCGAGGAAAGACATCACCTGCCCGAGCTTCATCGCCGCGCCCTTCATCGTCCCTAGCGCGGCGACGATCTGCTTGGCGGTCTCGAGCTGGCGCCTACCGAGCGCTTCCTCGGAGGCCTCCTCCCCGCGGGTGACGTTCGCGGCGCGCGTGCCGAACTGCTTGACGGCCTCGCCCGCTGCGAGCGAGGCGACGGTCGCGGTGCGGCGCACGCGCGAGGTTGGGATCTTCTCGCTCTCGCGTGCCATGCCTAGATCCTACGAGCCGCCGGGCGCGCCGGGCGGTTTGCGCCTGGACGCAGTGGCCGGTATCGGAGGATGCGCTTAGCCGCTTCGCTCGACGCGCGAGCCGGGCACGATGTCATCGGAGCCGTCGGGCCAGCGCACCCAGGCCTTGGTGCCGCCGTCGTAGTCCTGGCCCAGCAGCACGAGCGTGGCGGGCTCGCCCAGCGCGGTGCAGGGCTCTGCGCCCTCGGGATCGAGGCCCCGCCAGACGCGGATGAAGCTGTTGCCCTCCCACTCCTCGCCCACGGTGCTCGTCTCGGAGTGGCCGGGGTAGATCACGGTCTCGGGCGCGAGCTCCATCAGCGTGCCCATAATCGAGTCCCGCAGGTCGGCGTAGGTGGAGTGGCCGGGGGCTTTGACGCCGCCGACGGAGTTCTTGAACAGCGTGTCGCCCGTGAACACGACGGCCTCGCCGCCGCTGAAGCCGCCGGGCGCGGCGCTCGAGCCCGCGCGTCGGCCGGAGCCCGCGGCGGGCTGGACGGCGCTACTGGAGCGATCGCCGACCAGGAACGAGAGCATCCCGGCGGTGTGGCCGGGGGTGTTCAGCGGACACACCTCCAGGGTCCCGAAGTGCAGCGTTTGCCCAGCTTGGACCGGCTCCATCGAGTCGACCGCTGAGTCCTCGGCGCCATTCTCGGAAGCGGCTGTCCTGATCAGGTCGGCCTCGACGGGGTTGATCAGCACTTGCAGCTTCGGCCAGCGCTCGCGCAGCTCACCGACGTCGCAGACGTGGTCGTAGTGGTGATGGGTCAGCAGCACGTGCGTGGGCGCCAGCCCCAAGCGGTCCGCGGCCTCGATCAGCGGCGCAACGGGGCCACCGGCGTCGACGAAGAACGCGGGGCCGCCCGCCCCGTCGGCAACGAGGAAGGTGTTAGAGAGGAACTGCGGGTGCATGGATGTCTCGACGATCACGCGATCCATCCTTGCACGACGGCGCTCAGGCCGATGTGACGAGCCGGCGCAGGCCCTGCAGGTAGCGCTCGTCGCCGACCTCGCGGCGCCACTGCAGCACGTCGACGGCCTCGGCGCAGGCGACGATCCGCTCGTGCGCGGCCGGCAGTGTGGGGGCGGTGGTGGCGAGCGCGACGGCGCGCGAGGTGCCGATCGTCCTGTAGGTGTGCTCGGCGAGCTGCACGGCGGAGGAGAAGAACACCTCGCAGCCGTCTCGCTCGATGTGCTCGACGTCGAGTGAGAACTCATACGGCGTCGGCGCAGCGTCGGCGGCGGCCCTGGGCAGCGCGTAGTCGGGGGACACGAGATACAGCACGAGCGAGGCCTCGCCGCTCAGCGGCACGTCCTCGGGGCTGAGCTTCCCGGCGCAAATGCGCTCCATCACCTGCGGCCAGTTGCCCTGGAACAAGGACATGATGTTCATGCACTCGGGATCGCCGAAGCGAGCATTGAACTCGATCACCTGAACGCCCTCGGCAGTGGCGAAGAAGCCGCTGTTCATGACGCCGGTAAAGCGCCTGCCTTCGGCACCCAGGCGCGCGATCACGCGTTCGACGATCGAGCAGGCCTGCTCGTAGTGGGCGGTGCTCATGAACGGCAGGATCGGCCCGTTCATGCTCAGCGAGCCCATCCCGCCGGTGCCGGGCCCCTCGTCGCCGTCGAAGCGGTAGGGGTAGTCGTAGGTAGAGGCTGGGAACACGACGGTGTTGCCGTCGCTGATGGCCTGGATCGTGAACTCGGCGCCTTCGATCTTCTCCTCGATCAGCACGGAGTCGCCCTGCTTGGCGCTGGCGAGCAGGCTGCGGGCGTAGTCGGCGGCGGCGTTGTGGTCGGCGAGGTGCGGTCCCATCACCTTGACGCCCTTGCCGCCTGTGAGGCCGGAAGGCTTGACGACGACAGGGGTCGAGCCGAAGGCGGCGATCGCCTGTTCGACCTGCTCGGCGCTGTGCACGACCTGCAGCTGCGGCGTGGCCTCGGGCGCGACCTCGCCGAGCAGCGAGCGGGCGAAGGCCTTGTTCCACTCGATCTCCGCGCCCGCGCGCGTCGGGCCGACGGCGGGCGTGCCCTGCGCGAGCAGCTCGTCCACTACGCCAGCCTCGAGCGGTTCGTCCGCGCTCACCATCGCCAAGTCGATCCCCTGCTCGCGCGCAAACTCGGCCACGGCCTGCGCATCGCAGACGTCGCCGAGCTGGAGCTTGCCGCCCGATTCCGCGGTGTAGCGCACGAGCGAGGGGTTGAGATGGCCCGCGAACGCGTACAGCTCGGAGTGCTCCGCCATCCGGGAGGCCAGGGCACTCTCTCGCCCGCCGTGACCGACGATCAGGGTTCGCACGCGCGGCGAGTATACGGCCGGCGGGTGCGCGGGCGCGGTGTGTCGAGCACCTGCGACGTAGACTCCGCCCATGGCCCTGATCCACACCTGCTACCGCATCACGGACATCGACCGCTCGGTCGCCTTCTACAACGCGCTGGGCTTCGAGGAGATCGGGCGCATCCCGATCAAAGACGAGGCCGTGAACGTATTCATGAACCAGCCCGGCGATGGCGACATGCCGCGCCTGGAGCTGACCTACAACTTCGGCGTTGACTCCTATGAGATCGGCACTGGCTACGGGCACATCGCGATCACCTCACGGGACCTCGACGCCACCCTGGCCACGCTCTCCGAGCAGGGAATCGAGCCCGAGAAGCCGCCCTACTCGGTGCGCGAGGGCGGCTCGCGGCTTTGCTTCGTGCGCGATCCGGATGACTACCGCGTTGAGATAATTGAGCAGCCGGTGCTCGAACAGACCTAGGGTTAGAGCATCGATGCCTCGGCTCGCCCGTTCGGGTATAGGCAGGCGCCGACGTTCCGTCGTTGAAGTGCCATCCGCGCGCCACGCGAGACTTGTTCCGTGTCGGAGATCGACCCCCGTGCCCAGCTCGTCCATCAGGAATCGGTTCGTAGCTTGGACATGCAGAGCGCCTCACTTGACGAGATCCGGAGCCGCACAGGCGTGCTGCTGGCTGCGACGTCCGTATCAGCCGCGTTCTTGGGCGCGAGCGCGCTCGAACACCACGGCTTCAGCACCGTCAACCTCCTAGCTGCGCTCGGATTCATCATCGTAATTCTGCTCTCTCTCTGGGTGCTGTCTCCTGCCGACGACTGGGAGTTCGCGTACAACGCGCAGGTGCTTGATGAGCACTACGTCGAAAAGGACGTGTCCATCACGAACATGTACCGGTCGATGGCCAAGGGCTACGCCGCCAGTACAAAGCTCAACGGCATCCGACTCAAATGGCGGTTCAGGCTGTTCCGTTTCGCGTGCGTTGCGCTCGGCCTGGACATCTTGCTTTGGCTGCTCGGCATCCGCTCGTAGTGACATGATGCGTGTAATGCATCTGGCCGACGAGAAGCCGCCCGAGCCACCGCCTGTTGAAAAAACGACGCGGGGCGGCGGCGAGAAAAAAGACTAACCACCACGCCAGGCACCGCGCGCGTGCGGCTACTCAGGCGCTCGGCGCGCGCGAAGCTAGCGCGTGTAGATCGCGGGGCGATAACGCGGCGCGGGAATCGGCTTGCCGGCCTCGCGTGCCGCCTCGAGCCACGTCCGCTTAGCGCGCTCGACCTCCGCTAGAGCCTCCTCGGGGCTCGCGCCGAACGCGGAGCACGCCTCCAGGTCGGGGATGTCGGCTACGTAGGCCGCATCCTCATCGCTGTAGAAGACGTTGATGTGGTAGTCGCTCACGGCCGATCCTCCAGCCTCAGATCGTAGCGCTCGACCAGCCTCATGAGCTGGCGAAGCTGGTATGGCTTGGCCTGGCCACGGACGGACTGGAGATTGACCAGCTCTGGGATCTCCGTGTGGGCGAAGACATGATGGCTGCCGCTGACACGGCGCAGCTCGAAACCAAGCCTCTCCGCCAGGCCACACAGATCGCCGAATGCCACGTTGGCCATCTCTCCGCGCGCGAGCCGGGCGAGGAGCTTGCGCTCGTCCATGAAACGTACGGTAGTCGCCGCTTGGGATGCAGCTCCGAATCAGGCTGTCTAGGTTTATTTGGGTCCAATACCTAGATGGCTATCGAATTGAGCTAATTGAGCAGCCGACGGTCGCGCAGACGCAGGCCTAGCGAGACATTCAAGATGGGTCAGCTAGTCGGCGCGGATTCCGATGAGCGCCGACACGAGTCCGAGGCTCGAGAAAGCAATGCCACCCGTTAGATCGCGGTCGTAGCGCGCGCGAGCGCGCGCCTCGATTAGAGCCGAGGTGATGTCTGCGAGGTCGATGGCTGCGGCGAGCAGCATCGCTGAGCGGCGTAGGTCCGGACGAGTCAGGCTCGCCAGCCCGACCAGCGCAACGGCGACTTGATGCGAGCTGAAGCCCCGGACGAACAACCTCGCCTCTGGGAAGTGATCGGTGTCGGGCGCAAGCGGGACCTTCCCGGCGAGCGGGCGCGAGGGGGCAACCGCCGCCGCGACGCCGTACGTCAGCCGAATGATCGAGTTGGCAGCGACAACGTGGCGTGCGGACATACCAAGATGGTAAAGACGTGAGCCGCCGCTGGGCAAGTCCGCCCACCGAGCCGCGCCGGCCCGGGGCGGGGGCCTCGCCCACACGCCACCGATGGCACCCGGACCGCAGCCGAAACACGCCCATCGAAGTCACCGGGTTGATTATGGTTCCGGCGATGCGAATCGGCCTGCGGATGTCCATGCTCGTCGTGATGGCGCTCGCCACCCTGGCCGCGGGATCAATATCCGCGACCGCAAACGCGCAAGGATTCGGCGGTCCTTGCAGCTTCATCTTGCCGGGCGCGATTCTCCCGCTGCCGGTCCACTTCAACGCCACGACGGGGTCCCCCTTCACGCCGGGCAAGGCGGAATTCAGCGACAGCGAACCGCTGCCGCCGAGCAACTTCAGCGCGACGGCGAACTGGGGCGACGGGACGACGACGCCCGCGACGATCAGCCCCGAGGGCTGCTACGAGGTGACCGCGCCGGCTCACCTCTACACCCACTCCGGCGCATTTCCGTTCTTCTACACGGTCCACGACGCGCAGACGGGGCTGGATCACGAGCTCGGCGCCGAAACCATCTACATCTGGGGCGTGCCACAGCGCGTTGATGTCCCGTCATCGCACGTGGTCGACGCGACGGTCGGCGTTCCTTGGAGCGGAGTGCTCGGGGAATTCACCGAGGAAGAAATCCCGTTCACAGGCGCCCCCTACTACGTACGCATCGAATGGGAAGCGGGCAACCGCATATGGGCTCCGGGAAGCGTTACCGCGGGTGAAGCGGGCAGGCTGGTAGTCACGGCCACGAACACGTTCCCGACCGAATTCCAAGGCAACGCCACCGTACATGTGGGGATCACCGAGGCGGAAACAGCCTGGCCGGTGAAGGTGGATGTTCATGCGGCAAAGGCGCCCATGCCCGCCCCCCGCGCCCCTAAGTACGAGTTTCGAGGGCGGCAGATCCTCGCGGCGATACCGGGTGCCAAGGCAAGCACCGCCTACGAGATGGTCTTCCGCCTCAACATGCCGTTGCCGACGGCGAACTCCGGGGGCATAGAAGCATCGCTGGGCGGCGGGATCACGGGCTCGATCTCCAGCTTTGGCCATCACAGGGCCAGTGCGTGTTACAGCGTCAGGCCCGCGACGGGCGTGAAGCGCAAGCTGAAGTCACGTCGCAGCCTGCCGTTCAAGCTGAAGATCCGGCGGCCGGCCAGCGTCCTACGGGGCAAGGCGGTGCTGCGGAACTACGCGAGCGTCAAGCGCATGCGAAGCGCCGCGAGCAAGCAGCTTGGTTGCGCCTGACCTGGGCCTCACGACAGCACCCTCGCCGCGAACTTCCGCAGCCCCAACGTCAAGAACACACCACAGAACCCGATGAGCACGGGATAGATGATGTAGAGGTGCATGTGCTCGGCGTGAGTGAGCCCGGCGCGCATGCCCTCGGTGACGTAGATGAGCGGGTTGACGAGCACGAGGATCTGTAGCCAGTGGATGCCATCGACCTGCACGGGAGCGAGCTTGGTCCACTGGTAGTAGGTGCCGCCGAGGAAGGTGAGGGGCAGGACGACGAAGCCAAACATGAGCCCGAGGTTGCGGGCTTCGAAGACGGTGCCGAGCAGCAGCCCGAGCGAGGTCATGGTGACGCAGGCGAGGGGGATCAGTGTGAGCACGATTGCCCAGTGCACGGAGAGGTGGGCTTCGACGCCTTTGGCGTGGATCACGGCGGCGATGGGAAAGACGATCAGCGCGGCGATCAGCCCCTGCGTGGCGCCGGAGAGCACCTTGGCGACGGCGACGAGCCAGATGGGGCAGGGCGCCTGCACGCGGTCCTCGATCTCGCGGGTGAAGCCGAACTCCTGGGCGATGACCATGGCGACGGCCTGGATGCCCTGGAACATGATGGAGATGCCGACGACGCCGGCGACGAGCACGGTGGCGAACTCCGACTCGGCGGCCTTGCCGCCCCCGCCGCCGACGCCCTGGCCGATGGTGGGGAACACGTAGAGGAAGACGAACACGAGCAGGAAGGGCTGCACGAGGGTGCGGATCACGAACTCGCCGAAGTTCTTCTTGAGCACGACGAGGTCGCGCAGGATCAGCGCGCCGAGCGCAGTTCGGCTCGCGGCGAAGGTGGAGCGGGTGGGCTCGATGGAGATGGGGGGCAGCGGCTGCGCGGGAGCGGCGGGGGCAGGTGTGGCGGCAGCGCCGGCCATCAGTCGCGCAGCTCCTTGCCGGTCAGCTCGATGAAGACGGTCTCGAGGCTGGGTTCGGCGACGGACAGGTCGGCCAGCTCGAAGCCGGCCTGCTCGGCGGCGGCGACGACGCGCGGGACGAGGCGCTGGGCTTCCCTGACGTGCAGCTCCAAGCCACGGTCGACGGCTCGGGTGTTGGTGACCTCGTCGATGGCGCTGCGCAGGCTGCGCGCAAGCTCGTCCATGTCGCCCTCGGCGCGCAGGGTGACGATGGTGTCGGCGCCGACGGAGCGCTTGAGCGCGGCGGGGGTGTCGAGCGCGAGGATCTTGCCGTGGTCCATGATGGCGACGCGATCGCAGAGTTCGTCGGCCTCCTCCATGTAGTGCGTGGTGAGCAGGATGGTCTGCCCCTCGCGGTTGAGTTCGCCGAGGATCTCCCAGAGGGCGATCCGGCTCTGCGGGTCGAGCCCGGCGGTGGGCTCGTCGAGGAACAGCACGGCGGGGCGGTGGAAGATGGCGCGGGCCATCATCAGCCGCTGCGCCATGCCGCCGGAGAGCGCGTAGACGGAGGCCTTGGCCCATTTGGAGAGGTGCATCTTCTCGAGCAGCTCGTCGGCGATCCGCCGCGAGTCGGAGGCGCCGATGCCGAACAGGCGACCGTGAAAGTAGAGGTTCTCCCAGACGTTGAGCTGGCGGTCGAGCGTGTTCTGCTGGGAGACGATGCCGATGAGCTGCTTGGCGAGCGCGGGCTGGGCGACGACGTCGACGGCGCCGACGAAGGCGGAGCCGGAGCTGGGCAGGACGCGGGTGGTGAGCATCCCGGCGGTGGTGGTCTTGCCGGCCCCGTTGGGTCCGAGCAGCCCGAAGATCTCACCGGCGCGCACGCGGAGGTCGAGGCCGTCGACGGCGGCGACCTCGGCACCGGGATAGACCTTGCGCAGCGCGCTGGTGCGGATCACCTCGTCGGTGGCGGCGCTGGTCATCGCGTCTATCTATAGCGCCCGCGGGCCCGGCCCCGCGCTACCCTGCTCGAACCGATGTCGGACACGGGCAAGGTCGCCAAGAACCTGGAGCGCTTTGCGCAGGCGGTGTCGGCGCACGACCGCGAGAACCCGACGCACACGGCGCACGGGATCGGCCTGGCCCACTTCGACATGGAGCGCCTGGGCTTCGAGGAGGGGGAGGAGATCCTGCCGGGGATCACGATTCACGCGGACAGCGGCGTGACGGGCAACTTCCGCGTGTTGTGCGACGGCGAGCACGACGAGCAGCTGGAGGAGGCGGAGCAGGAGGTGGTCGAGGCGGTCTCGACCCAGTCGGTCCCGTCGGGCGCTCCGAGCGCAGCGCCGTACCCGTTCGAGCAGTAACGGGGGCACGATTCGGATTTGATTGATGGCCGCTTTCGCGGCGTCGATTGCGCGGGCGTCGCAACGAGCGGCGGCGATCTTTGGACGTTCGGCCATCGGCATCCAGCCGCCGCGGGCGCGAGACTCACTCCTCGTGGCCGCCGAGGAGACCGTCCCGCCGCCGGGCGCAGAGTCCTGCCGCGACTGGGTGGGGCACGTGATCGTGTGCGGCCTGAACGACGTGGCGCTGCGCACGGTGGAGCAGCTGCACCTGGCGGGCGCGCGGGTGGCGGTGCTGAGCGACGACCCGGACGAGCGCCTGATCCGGATCGTGCTGGGCTGGGGCATCCCCCACCTCCCGCGCGGCGGGCACCTGTCGGAGCCGCTGTTCGAGGCGGGGATCGCGGGTGCCTCGGCGGTGGTGTGCGCGGAGCGCACGGACCTGCGAACGCTGGAGACGGTGCTGCAGATCCGCGACCTGCGCCCGGACGTGCGCGTGGTGGCAGACCTGGACAACCCGTCGGTGGCACATGCGCTGGAGGGCGTGCTGAGTTCGGTGGGGGTGCTCGACGTGGCGGCGCTGTTCGCGCCATCGGTGGTCGAAACCTGTATCGGGCAGCGCGCACGTGAAATCGAGCTAGGCGACACCTCGTTCGTGGCGGCGGAGGTACTGGCGCCGCACGAGGGGACGCTGCGGGAGCTGTACGGAAGCCTGGCGCCGATCGGCGTGGTGCGGGAGTCGGGCGAGGAGCTGATCGCCTGCCCAGGGCGCGATGAACGGGTCTCGGCGCGCGATCGGGTGACGCTGCTGGGAACGCACGCGGAGCTGGAAGCAGCGGGCTTGGCTAGGCCCAAAGCGCGCGCGGATGCCTCCTCGGCGCTGCGCGCGCGGATGCGCAGCTTCGCGAAGCGAAGCTGGGGCGCGCTCAGCGGGATCGTGGACCGCCCGCTGCGGATCGCGCTGTTGCTGGGGCTGCTGCTGCTGTTGGTCTCGACGCTGGTGCTGCACTTCGGCTACCACGAGCCGTTGGGGCGTTCGCACCTGTCTTTGCTGGACGCGGTCTATTTCACGGTGGAGACCGTGGCGACGGTGGGCTTTGGCGACTTCTCCTTCGCGGCGCAGCCGACGGGCATGGTGGTGTTCGGGATCCTTCTGATCGTCGCGGGCGTGACGCTGACGACGACGATGTTCGCGCTGTTGACGAACGCGCTGGTGAGCCGGCGCCTGGCGCAGTCGCTGGGACACGGGCGGATTCCGGGGATGCGCGGCCACGTGGTGCTGGTGGGGCTGGGCAGCGTGGGGATGAAGGTCCTGGAAGGGCTGCTGGCGAGCGGCGCGGAGGTGGTGGTGATCGAGCGCATGGAGAGCAACCCATATCTGACGGAGGCGCGGGCGCTGCAGGCGCCGATCGTGCTGGGCGACGCGACGCTAACGCGGACGCTGGACGCGGTGAACCTCTCGGAGGCGGCGGCGGTGGCGATCCTGACCTCGGATGACCTGACGAACATCGAGACGGGCCTGGCGGTGCGCGACCACCTGGGCGCGCGCTGGGCCGAGGTGCCGGTGGTGCTGCGTGTATTTGACCGCCAGTTGGGCCACCGCCTGGAGCAGAGCTTCGGCTTCCGCCACGTGTGGTCGACCTCGGCGATCGCCGCGCCATGGTTCGTGGGTGCGGCCCTGGGTCTGGAGGTGCTGTCCACGTTCTATGTCGGCAGCCACCCCTTCCTGCTGGCGCGCCTGCGCGTGAGCGCGGGGGGCGGCCTGGACGGAATGGCGATGCGCGAGCTGCCGGGCACGGTGCGCGTGGTGGCGATCCGCCGTGCCTCGCCAGCAGGCGTGGTGGAGGCTGGCGCGAGTGCACTGGAGCACCCACCACGACGCGATACGCGCCTGGCACCGAACGACGATGCCTACCTGGTGGGCCCCTATGCGGAGCTGCTGGAGGTGCTGCGCCACGACCGCGAGGCGGGTAGCTCGCCGGCCAGCGCTCCGCGCTGATCCTCGTCGTAGGACACCGCTCCCTGCGGCTAGTTCTCGACGCACTCCACGCGCGCGAGGATCATGGCTAGGAGCCGCTCGATGGTCGGGCACTTCAACCCGTGGCGCTGGGCGGTACGCAGCACGGCGCCGGGGATCGCGTCGACCTCAGGGGCACGCCCGGCGGCGATGTCGCGCTGCATGGAGCTGCCTAGAGTCTCGTGCGCGTTCTCCAGCTCCTTGATGGCCTTCTCTGGATTGACGTTGTCCGCACCTTCGGCCTGCCCGGCGGCGCAGGACTCCTCGATCGCGCCAACGAGGTCGGCGCGCAGCGCGGGCGTGGAGCGGATCTCGCCGAGCAGCTTGTCGTAGGCGCTGGTGGTGCAGGCCAGGGCGTTGAGGCGCACGAGCTTTGACCACATCACCTGTGCTTCGGAGGCGGCGGCGATGGGGCGGTCGGCGCGGGCAGAGACGCCGGCGCGCGTGAGCGCCTGCACAAGCGGATCGATCCCGGCGCGCGCGGACTCGTAGCGGCTGGCGATCTCGACCAGCAGGAAGAGGCTGGCGTGCACGATCACGCCGGGCGCGGGCCGGTCTGCCTCGACGCGAATCGTCCCGGCGAGCACGGTTTCGGGCTGCAAGCGCTGACGCAGAAGCGCAATGTGGTCGAGCCCATTGAGCAGCGGCAGCACGAGCGGCGGCGTGGATGTGACTCGCTCCAGGCCAGCTTCCAGGCCAGTGGCCTTAGTGGCGACGATCAACGCGTCGACCTCGTCGGTGAGCTGCGTGCAGACCCGCGGGCGGGCGACGAAGTCGCCGAGCTTGACGCTGGAAATGCGCAGGCCCTGCTCGAGGATCGCCTCCGCGGTGGGCTCACGAGCGATGACGGTTACCTCCTCGCCGGAGCGCTCCAGCGCGCCCGCGAGCAACCCACCGACGCCGCCGGGGCCGAGCACGGCGATCCTCACGTCGCCGCCATTCCGACCCGCGCCCCGGGGTCAATCGGCGCGCGCGAGTCGACCAGTACGCCTGGATTCATCACGCCCCGCGGATCGACGGCGGCCTTGGCGCCGGCAAAGGCAAGGGCGAAAGGCTCCGGGCGCTGCTGGTCATACCAGGATCGATGATCGCGTCCGACGGCGTGGTGATGGGTGATGGTGCCACCCTCGGCGATGATCGCGTCGGAGACGGCGCGCTTGACCGCGGCCCACTGCTCGACCTCCTCGCCGCGACGCGCGGGCGCGATGGCGGTGAAGTAAACGGCGGGTCCGTCGGGATAGACGTGGGTGAAGCGAGCGGTTACGCGTCCGCCCTGACCACATACCTCCCGCAGCGCCTGCTCACCACGCTCAGTTACCTGCCGATGAAAGGCAGCGAAGCGATCCCAGGTAATGGCGGTCTCGAAGGTCTCGGCGAGCACGCCCATGGCGACGAGCACGTCGCGCACGTAGGGAGCGCCGAGGAAGGCCTCGCGCCAGGAGCCGACGGCGTCAGCTGCAGCGGCGTCAGAAGCACCGCCGACTCCCGCTGCGCCTCCGCGCGCCGAGTCGGGCACGAGCCCTCCGTGCTCCTCGCAGATCGCGAGCGCTCGCGCGAGTGCCTGATCGACGGGATGGTCGGTGGACTCGAAGCCGAGCACCAACAGCGCGTGGCTGCCATCGCCGGCCATGGTCATCGCGGCCTCGCGCGCGTCGATCAGGCGACAGTTGGCGGGTTCGAGCCCGGACTGTGAGAGCGCGCGAACGCACTCGGCGGCGACGGCGAAGTCTCCGAAGCGAACGCCGGCGGAGCGCTTGTGCTGCGGGCGGGGCTGCACGCGCATCCAAGCCTCGGTGATCACGCCAAGCGCGCCCTCGGAACCGGCGAGCATGCGGTCGGGAGAGACCCCGGCACCGGACCCGGGCAGCCGCCGTGACTGCCACAGGCCAGCGGGCGTGATGGCACGTGCGGACTCGACGTATTCCTCGATGTGCGTGCGCCCGGTGGCGAAGTGACCGGCGGCGCGCGTGGCGATCCAACCGCCAAGCGTGGAGTACTCGAAAGACTGGGGAAAGTGGCGCAGCGTGAGCGCGTGCTCGGCGAGCTGGGCCTCGAGCGCGGGCCCGACGGCGCCGGCCTGGATGCGCGCCGCACGGGAGATGGGGTCAACCTCGAGCACGCGATCAAGAGCACGTAGGTCAAGCGTGACGGCGCCGTCGTAAGCGGACGGCACCTCGGGAGTGACGCCGCCCACGACGGAGGTGCCACCGCCGAAGGGGATCACAGCAACGCCCTGGGCTACGCACCATTCGAGCAGCCGCTCAACCTCGGCCTCCTGGCGAGGGCGCACGACGAAGTCTGGGAGGTGCGCGAAGCGACCGCGAAAGCCGTTGACGATGTCGGCGTAGGACTTGCCAAGCGCATGTGAGGCGCGGGCGTGATCGTCCACAGCGCAGATGTCGTCGAGCTCCGCGGGCGGGCGCACACGCGGACTTGCTAGTTGCAAGCGCTCGAGCGCGACGGGTTGCTCGAGCCCGTCGAAGCTGAGACCTAGGTGCTGGGCGGCGAGCTCCGCGGTCTGCCGCTGGGCCTCGGGCGCGAGCTGCTGGTCCTCATAGCCCCAGCCCCAGTGCTTCAAGCGACGAATGTTCACGCGCGCGAGTCTATGCTCACTAGCCTTGTTGGCACCCCGCGCGGGGCACACTTTCGATGTCTGGACAACCCGAACAAGTCTCCACCGACCTGCCCGAGGTGCTGGCCCGTGGCCCGTGGGAGCTGGCTCAGGTGAAGGCGAGCTGGCGCAGGGAGGAATTCGAGCCTTCGGCGCGGCACACGCTGGCGGCAGATGCGGCGATCGAAGGCCTACGCGAGCGGGGCTCGCCGAGCCACGACGGGGTCGCGGCGCGAATGGTGGACTTCCACGCCGACGAGGACGGGCTAGCGATCGAACTACAGCCGCTGCGTTGGGCGCTGAGGCTAGTGGCGGGCGACGCCTCGCGCAGCATTGCGGCCCTGTGCGTGACACGCTCAGCGGACGGGCGGTGGCTGGCGGGTCGGCGCGCTCCGTGGGTCGCCTCCTGGGCTGGGCGCTGGGCGCTGGGCGCGGGCGGCGCGGTCGACCTGGGCGAGAGTCCAGCCGACACGCTGGTGCGCGAGCTAGATGAGGAGTGGTCGGTGGCGCCAGAGCGCGTCCGCGGCGAGGCGCTGATCTCGCTGCCCCAGCAGATGGTGATGTTTATCGGCCAGGCCTGGATCGCCGAGGGGGCGGAGGTCACCCCGGACGAGGAGCACGACGAGTTCGCGTGGTGGCCGCGCGAGATCGACGAGTGGCCGCCGGAGGCGGGCGAGGCGCTGCCGCGCATGGCCCGCTGGCTGTCGGAGTGAGCGCGGCGGCGCTCAGATGATGACCTCCCGTCAGTTCACCCAGCCACGTCCCGGCACTGCGGGCGCCGGCGCCGTGGGCGAGGAGGCGGGTCGGAGGCTGCGCGAGGCCGCGGGACCGTTGACGTTCACACGTCTGAAGTGGACCTCGTTCTTTCACTCATGTGTCTATGTGGCGCTGCTGATCTGCGCGTTCGCGGCGGGTAATCCACAGCCGCTCACGTTCGCATTGGGCCTGGCTCACGGCCTGCTCTGGATCTTCATGTCGCTGGCGTGCCTGACGGCCGCGCGCCTGCGTGTGGTTTCCCTCCGGCTGGCCGTGGCAGTGGCGGTACTGGGCGGGATTGGACCTTTCTTCGGCAGCTACGAGTTCATCCGCGAGCAACGCCAGCGCGCCGCGCTAGAGTAGAGAATCAATGGCCACAGGCACCACGGCGGAGCAAATAATCGACGTCGTGACCCCTGCCGCGGGCGAGTCGGTCACCGAGGGAACGATCCTCGAATGGCATGTCAAGGTAGGCGATCACGTCAAGGCGGACGCGACGATCGTCGAGATCTCGACCGACAAGGTTGACGTCGAGTTGCCCTCCCCGGGGACGGGTGTGGTGACGGAGCTGCTGGTGGAGGAGGGCGACACGGTCACGGTCGGCCAGGTGATCGCGCGGATCGCCGTCGGAGCCGCACAGGGCGCGCCATCGAGCGCGGCTGCGGACGGCGGTAACGGCGCGGCCACGACTCCCGCGGCATCCGAAAGCAACGGCTCGGGCGATGGCGCATCGCGGGCGAGCAACGGGACGTCCCAGTCGGATGCAAATACTCCCGCCTCAGACGGCGCGGCGGGCGGGCAACTGGTGGACGTGGTGACGCCCGCAGCCGGCGAGTCGGTCTCCGAGGGGACGATCCTCGAATGGCACGCGAAGGTCGGGGACACGATCAAGGAGAACGACACGATCGTTGAGATCTCGACCGACAAGGTCGATGTCGAGCTCCCGGCGCCGACGAGCGGCACGGTGGCGGAGCTGCTGGTAGCGGAGGGCGAGACGGTCACGGTAGGCCAGGTGATTGCGCGGATCGAGGCGGGGGCGGCCGCCCAGCCGCCGAGCGATGGCGCGAGCGCAGCATCCGCGGCGAGCACGCCTACCGCAGCAACAGACGGCGGCACGAGCACGCTGCCCGAGGACTTGAAGGTCTCCCCGGTGG
Organism: uncultured Solirubrobacteraceae bacterium; assembly: GCA_963697725.1. Lineage (GTDB taxonomy): Bacteria > Actinomycetota > Thermoleophilia > Solirubrobacterales > Solirubrobacteraceae > Palsa-744. The sequence goes on along the minus strand of OY969096.1, from coordinate 684,331 downwards.
CGGCACGAGTGGCCGAGGCCGAGGGCGTGGACCTGACGCAGGTCGCGGGCAGCGGACCCGCGGGCCGGATTGTGAAGTCGGACGTGCTCTCGGCTGCGAGCGGTGACGGTGCAGGCGGGGTGGCCCCGAGCACGAACGGCGCCTCCACGCCGCAAGCACCGGAGACACAGCTGATGAGGGGCAGCGCGGCGGCGTTGGCCCGTTACATGGAACAGTCGCGCTCGATCCCGACGGCGACGAGCTTCCGCACGCTGACGGTGACGATGCTGGACGCGCGGCGCAAGGAGCTGAAGGCAGCCGAGCGGAAGGTCTCGTTTACGCACCTGATCGCGTACGCGATCGCGCGGGCTGCGGATGATATGCCGGTGATGGCGGATCACTTCGCGGAGATCGAGGGCAAGCCGAACCGCGTACACGACGGCCAGGTGAACCTCGGCTTGGCGGTCGACGTGGAGAAGAAGGACGGCTCTCGCACGCTGATGGTTCCGGTGATCCGCGACGCGGGCCGGATGCCGTTCGAGCGCTTCGTGGCGGCCTACGACGGCCTGGTGGAGAAGGCGCGCACGAACACGCTGACGGCAGACGATCTGCAGGGCGGCAACCTGACGCTGACGAACCCGGGCGGGATCGGCACGATCGCCTCGGTGCCGCGGCTGATGACGGGCCAAGGCACGATCATCGCCACGGGCTCGATCGCCTACCCGCCGGGGATGGCGAACATCGGCCAGATGATTGGCGCGGAGAAGGTCATGACGATGACCTCGACCTACGACCACCGCATCATCCAGGGTGCGGAGTCGGGACGCTTTTTGGCGCGGATCGAGGAATACCTACAGGGCGAGCGCGGCTTCTACGAGGGCGTGTTCGCTTCGCTGGGCGTGGAGCTCGGACCCACGCCGCCAACGCCTGCCCCGGCCGCAGCAGCGGCGGCGGCGTCGGTCGCCCCGGCGCCTACGGGCGCGCCCGTGGGCGAGGATCTGCTGCGCGGCGTACAGGCAGCGACGGTGCTGGTCAGCCGCTATCGCAGCCACGGCCACCTGGCGGCGCGCCTGGACCCACTTGAATCAGAGCCCGAGGGCGACCCGGGGCTCGATCCCGAGCCCCTAGGTCTGACGCCCGAGATCCAGGCGCGGATCCCGGCGAAGGTGCTGAACATGTACGTGCCGGGCGCGACGCTGGCGGATGCGCTGCCGCACCTGCACGAGACCTACTGCGGCACGATCGCGTATGAGATCGAGCACATCGCCTCCCACCGCCAGCGCGTATGGCTGCGCGAGCACATCGAGTCGGGCGCGTTTCGCGAGCCGCTGACAAACGAGGAGAGCCGCTGGCTGCTGCGTCGCCTGGTGAAGGTAGACGCGCTGGAGCGCTTTATGCACAAGGCCTACTTGGGCCAGCACCAGTTCTCGATCGAGGGCGTGGACATGGCGGTGCCGATGGTTGACGAACTGATCAAGCTGTCGGCGGCGCACGGCGGTAAGGAGGTCGTGATCGGGATGGCCCACCGCGGGCGCCTGAACGTGCTGGCGCACAACCTCGGCCGCCCCTACGACACGATCTTCGCGGAGTTCGAGGGCGCCTCTACGCTCGAGGCGGTGACGACGATCCCGCAGGGCGGCACGGGCGACGTGAAGTACCACCACGGCACGCAAGGCTCCTATGACCTGGAGAACGGCGAGACAATCCGCGTGAACCTAGAGTCGAACCCGAGCCACCTGGAGTACGTCTACCCGGTGGTGGAGGGCGCGACGCGCGCGGCGCAGACGACGCGCCAGGGGCCGCACGCGCACCAGGACACCGACGCGGCGGTACCGATCGTGATCCACGGCGACGCCTCGTTCCCGGGCCAGGGCGTGGTCTCTGAGACGCTGAACCTGCAGGCGCTCGACGGCTACAAGGTCGGCGGCACGGTGCACATCATCACGAACAACCAAATCGGCTTCACGACAGACCCCGACGACGCGCGCTCGACGCGCTGGGCCTCGGACCTGGCGAAGGGCTTCGACGTGCCGATCGTGCACGTGAACGCAGATGACGTGCAGGCCTGCATGAGCGCGGTGCGCCTGGCGTTCGCGTTCCGTCAGGAGTTCGGCCACGACGTGCTGATCGACCTGATCGGCTACCGCCGCTTCGGCCACAACGAGTCCGATGAGCCAGCCTATACGCAGCCTGAGATGTACGTGAAGATCAAGGGCAAGAAGCGGGTCTCAGAACTGTGGGCGGACCGCCTGGTGGCGGAAGGGGTGATCTCTAAAGAGGAGGTCGACGCCCAGGCGCAGGAGATTTGGGACGAGATGACGCTGCTGCACCAGCGCCTGAAGGCGAAGATCGCAGCGGCGTCGGAGCACGGCGAACACCCGACGGGCGAGTACGAGTTGGACCGCTCGCCGAGCCCCGAGGTCGACACGGCAGTCCCGGCGGAGCGCCTGCGCGACCTGGGCAACGCGCTACTGAAAGTTCCCGAGGGCTTCACGGTCCACCCGAAGCTGGTGAAACAGCTGGAGCGTCGTCACGAGGCGCTGGGCGAGGAGGGCCACGTGGACTGGGCGCACGCGGAGGCGCTGGCGTTCGCGTCGCTGCTGACAGAAGGCACGCCGATCCGCCTGACAGGCCAGGACACTGAGCGCGGCACCTTCAGCCAGCGCCACATGGTCCTGCACGACGCGAAGACGGGCCAGACCGTATGTCCGATCCAGAGCCTGCCGGACGCGCTGGCGCCGCTGGAGCTGCACAACAGTCCGCTCTCTGAGCTTGCCTGCATGGGCTTCGAGTACGGCTACAGCCAGGAGGCGCCGGAGACCTTCGTGCTGTGGGAGGCGCAGTTCGGCGACTTCGTGAACTCGGCACAGGTGATCGTCGACCAGTTCATCGTCTCGGGCCTAGCGAAGTGGGGGCAGACCTCGCGCCTGACGCTGCTGCTCCCCCATGGCTATGAGGGCTCTGGTCCTGAGCACTCCTCGGCGCGCCTAGAGCGCTTCCTGGCGCTGGCGGCGGAGGGCAACATCCGCGTGGCGAGCCCGACGACCCCGGCTCAGTATTTCCACCTGTTGCGCCGCCAGGCACGGATCGCGAAGCAGCGCCCGCTCGTGGTGATGACACCAAAGTCGCTGCTGCGCCTACCGCAGGCGACGAACACGATCGCGGACATGGCGGAGGGCACGCGCTTTCACCCGGTACTGGCGGAGCCGGGGGTGGACGACGCGCAGGTCACGCGCCTGTTGCTGTGTACGGGCAAGATCTACTACGACCTGGTGGGCCACCCCGACCGCGCCTCGCACCCGGGTCTGGCGGTGGCGCGCGTGGAGCTGCTCTACCCCTTCCCCGAAGGACAGATCCTCGAGCTGATGCGCCGCTACCCGAACCTGAAGGAGGTGGTGTGGGTGCAAGAGGAGCCGCGCAACGTCGGCGCCCGCGCCCACATGTTCCCGAGGCTGATGCAGATCATGCCCCAAGAGATCCACTTTGGCTTCATCGGTAGGCCCGAGCGGGCGAGCCCGGGCGAGGGCTACCCCGCGGCCCACATCGCTGAACAGAACCGCATCGTCACGACGGCGATCGACCTGGACCGGCCGATCTCCCAATACCCACGCAAGACCCCGGGGCAGCGCTGATGTGGGCCCTCTGGAAGCGCTTCCTGGCGATTCGCCGCCAGCGCAAGCGCAAGAAGCTCAGGCGCTGAACAATCTGCGCGCTGCGCTGGCGCGCTGCGCACGAGCATGAGGTGGGAGTGCACGGCACAGTTGCGCTTGTTGATCCTCGTCCAGTGATAGCGATGGTATCTACGCCCTCGTATATACGATGGCTATCGCAACCCGGAAAAGAGAACACACCCCGCGCACCGTCGAGCGCGCCGAGCGGCACACGCACATACGCACACGCACCGAGTACCGCACGTGCCCAGACCGGAAAGCCGCTGGCTAGCGCCGCGCTAGACAAGCCAGGCAAGGACGCAGCGAGCGTGGCGTGCTTCTTGCACGCGAGCGAGCGAGGACGCCGCATGGCGCCGTCCAGCGGGCGCTAGCGCCCTTTCCAAACAGGCTCGCGCTTCTCCTTGAAGGCGCTGGCTCCCTCCTTGGCGTCTTCGGAGGTCATGACGGGGCCGGTGATCTCCCCCTGCTTCTGCCACATCTCCTCGGTACTCCAGTCGAACTGCTCCTGCAGGATGCGCTTGGAGCCGATCAGCGCAAGCGGCCCGCTCTTGCCGAGCTGCTCGGCGAGTCCGAGTGCGACCTCGACGGCGGAGCCGGGCTCGGCGAGCCGGTTGACGACGCCGAACTCGTAGAAGCGCTCCGCGGGCATCGGATCGCCGGTGAGGGCTAGCTCCATCACGACGTGGTAGGGCATGCGTTGCGGCAGCCGCAGCAGCGCACCACCGGCGGCGATCAGCGAGCGTTTGGCCTCGGGGATCCCCATTTTGGCGCCCTTGGCCGCGACGATCAGATCGCAGGCGAGTGCGACCTCCATGCCGCCGGCGAGCGCGAAGCCCTCGATCGCAGCGATCAGCGGCTTCTCCGAGGCGCGCTGTGCGATGCCCGCGAAGCCGCGGTCGCCGAACCAGGGCGATTCGCCCTTGACGAAGGCGCCGAGATCCATGCCGGCGCTGAAGAAGCCACCCGTGCCCGTGAGCACGCCGACCGACAGGCCCTCGTCGCCGTCGAGCGCGTCGAGTGCGTGGGCGACCCCTTCGGCGACGGCGCCGTTGACCGCGTTGCGCACCTCGGGACGATTGATCGTGATCAGCAGCACGTTGCCGCGACGCTCGGTCACGACGGCATCGGGGGAGGCAGCGGTGTCGGCACTCATCGGCGGTTGCTCCTTGGTCGGGGAGGAAGCGTCAAGCCTATCCCCGGCGACGAGCCCGGGAGAAGACGGAGCGTGAGCGCCTTGGAGGATCGAAGCTCAGTCGACCGGAGGTGCGGGCTCGCTGCTCGCGGAGGGCGCCGCGCTCACAGGCGGGGCTGGCGTGGCGTCGGTGGCCTGCGGCACGGGCGCCGGCGCGGGCGTGGCTGAGGAGGCGGCGGGCGCAGAGCTGGTGCTGGCGGCGGGCGGCGGGCTCACCTCGTCGCTGGCGCCGAGGTCGAGTGACTGGCGGAACTCCCGGATCCCCTGCCCGAGCGCGCGTGCGAGCCCAGGCAGCCGCTTTGGTCCGAGCACGACCAGCGCGACGACGGCGATGAACAGGAGGTGGACCGGACTCTCGATACCGATACCCCAAGGCTAGCCAACGCGGCAGCGCCGAGCGACGGCCGATCCCAACCGTAGCCTCTGCAGACGTGGCTAGCGAACGATCGGCGGCAAAGAGGCGCGCATATCCCCCGCCACCGGACCCCGAGCCCTTCTGGCCCGCGCAGCTCACGGTGGCGGCGGCGATCGGCGTGCAGATCCTGCTGCCCGAGCGCCTGACCGCGGGACCCGAGTGGCTGGTGCCGTCGCTCGAGGGGGTGCTGCTGATCGGGATGTTCGTTGTGACGCCGAACGTCGTCGAGGACGAGCACGTGCGTCGGCGGCGGATCGCGCTGTCGCTGACGGCGTTCGTGAGCGCGGGCAACATCTTCTCGCTGGGGGCGCTGACGCACCTGCTGCTGCATCACACCGTCTCCGACGGGCGCGGCCTGATCGTGGCGGGCGTGCTGATCTGGCTGACGAACCTGCTCGTGTTCGCGCTCTGGTTCTGGGAGATGGATCGCGGCGGTCCGGGGAAACGCGCGGTGGGCAAAGACGGACCGCCGGACTTCCTGTTCCCGCAGATGAGCGACGACACGATCGAGCCGCGCGACTGGCGGCCGAAGTTCATCGACTACCTGTACGTCGCGCTGACGAACAACACCGCCTTCAGCCCCACGGACACGATGCCGCTGACGCCGATGGCGAAGATCGTGATGGGCGTGCAGTCCACGGCCTCGTTCCTGACGATCGGGCTGATCGTCTCGCGCGCGGTCAACATCCTCTAGGGCGACGAGCGCGGCGCTCTGGACAGGCTGGGCTAGAGCGCGCACTTGGCGGCGGCGCGCGCCGGGGCTTCGGCAGCGCTAGCTGGCCTCGGCCATGCGCGGCTCGATCGCGAGTGCCTGTGCGATCAGCTCGCGCACCTCCTCGCCCGCGCCGAGTGCGGCGGCGCGGCGCAGCGCGTCGAGCGTCCCCTCGCGGTCCATCAGGCGCAGCCGCAGGCGGCCCAGGCGCTCCCATGCGCCCGCGTCGCTCGGCCCACGATCCGCCGCGCGGGCCGCGGCCTCCTCGGCCAGGTCGACCGCGCCGATGTCCTCGTAGATGCGCGAGGCGAAGCGATGCGCCGCGGGACGGGCGCCGTCGACGCGGGCCCAGTCGCGCACGGCGCGGGCGGCCTCCTCGAGTTTGCCGGCCTGCCAGAAGGCGAGCGTCATCAGGCGCAGCACCGCGATGTTGTCGGGCTCGGCATCGCGCGCGTAGATCAGGCGCTGGGCCGCGAGTTCGTACTCGCCTTCGGCCATCGCGCGCTGCGCCGCGAGCGTGAAGCGTTCGACCCGCTCCTCGGCGGGGTCGGGCTTTGAGAAGTCGACGAAGCGCATGCTGCCCGCGGGCACGGTCCGGATGCCGTGGCTGAACTTCACGCGCGCCCACTGCTGCACGTCCTCGCCGCCGTCGGGGTCTTCGGTGAAGTAGATGCCCGCCACGGTACCGACCCCCCACTCCGGATAGGTCAGACAGCGCGCGTAGCGGTGCACGACCGAGTGATCGGGCACGCGGCTGGCGAAGGGGTCGTGTTTTTCTTTGTCAGCCGCGTGGGCGCGGGCGCGCTGCTCGGCTTCATACGCGCGCCGGCCGGCCTCTTCGCGCTCACGGCGAGCGGCTGCGGCGCTGACGCGGACCGCGTTCTCGGAGACCTTCCCCCCGCGCGAGCCCTCGGCCAGGCGCTCGAGCTGGTCGGCAGCCTCGTTGATCGCCTTCAGATGGCGCTCGTGCTCGAACTGGCGTCCGGCGGGCGCGATGTCGGGGTGCCAGCGCTTGGCCATGCGCCGGCGGGCAAGCTGCACGTCGCGCTTATCGAAGGGTGCCTCCAGCTCCAGCAGGAGCATGTGCTGCTCGACGTCCAGGACCGTAGTAGGCATGACCCGACAACGTTAGCGAGCCCGAGGAGGTCCTATCCTGGCTGCCAATGTCCTCTCAATACATCTTCACGATGCACCGGCTCTCCAAGCTGCACCCGCCGGACAAGACGGTGCTCGACGACGTCACACTAGCTTTCTACCCCGGCGCGAAGATCGGCGTGCTCGGCTACAACGGCGCGGGCAAGTCCACGCTCTTGCGGATCATGGCCGGCGTGGATCAGGAGTACCGCGGCGAAGCCGCGCTGGCGTCGAACGCGAGCGTCGGCATGCTGGAGCAGGAGCCGCACCTGGACGAGTCCAAGGATGTGAAAGGCAACGTCGAGGATGGCGTCGCGGAGACGAAGGCGCTCTTGGATCGCTTCAACGAGTTGGCGGCCAACTACTCCGACGACACGGCTGAGGAGTTCGGACGCGTTCAGGCCAAGATCGAAGCCGCGGATGCCTGGAACCTCGACACCCAATTGGAATACGCGATGGATGCGCTGCGGCTGCCGCCGCCGGACGCTGACGTGAGCACCCTCTCAGGCGGCGAGCGCCGCCGCGTAGCGCTGTGCCGACTATTGCTGAGCGCCCCAGACCTGCTGCTGCTGGACGAGCCCACCAACCACCTCGACGCGGAGTCCGTCGCCTGGCTGGAGCAGCACCTCTCCGAGTACAAGGGGGCAATCGTGGCGGTCACACACGACCGCTATTTCCTCGACAACGTCGCGGGCTGGATCCTGGAGCTAGACCGGGGCAAGGGCATCCCCTACGAGGGCAACTACTCCAACTGGCTGGAGCAAAAGCAGGCGCGGATGGCTCAGGAGGAGCGCTCGGAAAAGGGGCGCGAACGCACGATCGCCGCGGAGCTCGAATGGGTGCGGACAAACCCGAAGGGCAAACGCACGAAGTCCAAGGCGCGGCTGGCACGCTACGAGGAGCTGATCGCCGAGGAGCGCAACGTCAAACTCGAGGACGTCCAGATTCACATACCGCCGGGGCCCCGACTCGGCGAGAAGGTGCTACGGGCGAACGACCTGCGCAAGGGCTTCGGCGAGAAGCTCCTGATCGAGGAGTTGACCTTCGATCTGCCGCGCGCGGGGATCGTCGGCGTGATCGGCGCCAACGGCGCGGGCAAGACGACGCTGTTTCGGATGATCACCGGCGAGGAGTCGCCCGACGGCGGCACGCTGGAGTTGGGCGAGACGGTGCAGCTTGCCTACGTCGACCAGTCGCGCGACGCGCTCGACCCGGCGAAGACGGTCTGGGAGGAGATCTCTGAAGGCTACGAGCACATCAAGGTGGGCGAGCGCGAGGTCAACTCGCGCCAGTACACGGCGGGCTTCAACTTCAAGGGCTCAAGCCAGCAGGCGAAGATCGGCAGCCTCTCGGGCGGCGAGCGCAACCGCGTGCACCTAGCGAAGCTGTTGCGCAGCGGCGGCAACCTGCTGCTGCTGGACGAGCCCACGAACGACCTCGACGTGGACACGCTGCGCGCGCTGGAGAACGCGCTCTTGGAATTCCCGGGCTGCGCGGTGGTGATCTCGCACGATCGCTGGTTCCTGGACCGGATCGCGACGCACGTGATGGCGTTTGAGGGCGACTCGCAGGTGACGTGGTTCGAGGGCAATTTCGAGGCCTATGAGGAGCATCGCCGCACGCTGCTGGGCGACGCGGCGGACCGCCCGCACCGGATCACGTACAAGCGCTTGGTCCGTGGCTGAGGCCGGGGCCACTCCCGGCGAGCGCTCCGAAGCCGCCCCCGGCGCAGCTTCCCCACTGCGGCCGTTCGACGCCGACACCGCCGTTCGCGAGCTCAGCCGCGAGGGAGGCGGCGGCGAGCCGGTGCTGGTGCAGCTCGCCGCAGAGGTCTCGCCCGACTGGCGCGCCGGGCGCGGGCCGCACGGCGGCTACCTCGCCGCGATCCTGATGCGCGCGCTGATCGCGGCCGTCGCCGAGCCTCGCCGCTCGCCGCGCTCGCTGACGATCCACTATGCCCGCGCGCCCGAGCCCGGACCGGTGAGCATCGTGGCGAGGATCGAGCGGGCGGGACGCTCGCTAAGCACACTGTCGGCGCGCATGGAGCAGGAGGGCAAGCTGGTCGCGCTGGCGCTCGCCGCCTTCTCGGTTCCCTGGAGCGCACAGGAGGTGCTGGAGCTGCCGATGCCCAAGGTCGAGCCGCCCGACGCGACGCGGGATGCCAGCGTATCCCTCGTCAAGAACGCGCCGCCCTTCACGCGTCACATCGTGGTGCAGGGCCGCATCGGCGCGAAGCCCTTCTCGGGCTCGGACGCACCGATGGAGGTCGGCGCCTGGCTGGGGCTGGCCGAGCCGCGCGCGATCGACCCGATCTCGCTGGCGTTCTTTAGCGACGCGCTATTCTCGCCCCCCTTCATCCGCCTGACCGAGCCCTCCACGACGCCGACGGTCGACCTGACGGTGCATTTCCGCAAGCCGCTCGCGCCCGCGCCGACCCTGGCGGTGGGAGACGCACGGCCCCCGCACGAGCTGTGCTTCGCGCGCTTTCGCTCCGGGCTGATCCAGGACGGCTTCTTCGAGGAGGACGGCGTGATCTGGGCCGAAGACGGCACGGTCCTCGCGCAGTCGCGCCAGCTCGGCATCGTGATGCAGTTGAAGCCCTGACGCCGCCGCCGAGCGGCCGTCGGCGCGAATAGGTTAGTGTCGACTAATGAGCGATTACACAGCGAAGCGCATCAGTGACATGGAGGCAGGCTTCGGCGGCGGGTTCGTAAAGGCCCGCGCGGAGCTGGGAGTGACGGCGTTCGGCATGCAGGTGATCCAGCTACCGCCGGACTACGCCGACTACCCGGACCACGACCACGCGGAGAGCGGCCAAGAGGAGGTCTTCTCGGTGTTGGCGGGGTCGGGCTGGATGGAGATCGAGGGCGAGCGCGTCGAGTTGGACGGCGAAACGCTCGTGCGTGTAGGGGCCGAGACGAAACGGAAGATCCACGCGGGCCCGCAAGGGATCCGCATGCTCGTGGTGGGCGGTTGCCCAGGCGAGCCCTACAAGATCGTGGCCAGCACCGAGCTGGGCGCAGCCGCCTGAGCGGCCCGCGGGCCAGGCCGTCGGCGGCGCCGCGAACGCGGTGCCGCCGCGGTCTACCTCGGCGCCCTCAGCGCGCGAAGCTGGTCTCGGCGTCGAGCGCGAGCGCGAAGGCCGCGACGAGCCGTGCGGCGTGCTCAACGTCGTCGAGCTGCACCAGCTCCACGGGCGAGTGCATGTAGCGCAGCGGCACCGAAACCAGGCCCGTGGGGATGCCGCCGCGGGCCAGGTGTACCGCGTCGGCGTCGGTCCCCGTCGCGCGGCCAGAGGCCTCGACCGTGAAGGGGATCTCCTGCGCCTCGGCGGTGTCGTAGAGCAGCTCGAACACGCCGGGGTTCAGCGTGGAGCCGCGCGTGATCACCGGACCCGAGCCGAGCGGATGCTTGCCCATCTCCTTGACCTCGATGCCCGGCGCATCGGTGGCGTGCGTAACGTCGAGCACGATCGCCGCGTCGGGTGCTAGCGAGAAGGCGCTGGTGCGCGAGCCGCCGAAGGTGATCTCCTCCTGCGTGGCGGCGACCGCGGCCAGCTCCCAGGCGCCGCCGCCGGCCTCGGCGACGAGCCGCGCGGCCTGCAGCACGATGTAGGAGCCCAGGCGGTTGTCGAGCGCCCGCGAGGCCAGGCGGCCGTCGAGCAACTCGACCGGCTGGGCGTCGATCACCGCGACGTCGCCGACCCGCACCTGCGCCCGCGCTCGATCGCCGTCGGTCGCGCCGATGTCGATGTGGAGTTCGCGAACCTCCGCCACCTTCTTGCGCTCCTCCGAGCGCAGCAGGTGGATCGGCTTCTTGCCGACGACGCCCTTCACGGGCCCCTCGCGAGTGTCGATCACGACCCGCTGACCCACCAGGATCTGTGGGTCCCAGCCGCCGACTTCCGCAAACCACAGGTAGCCCTCGTCGTCGATGTGCGTGACGATCAGGCCGATCTCGTCGATGTGGCCCATCACCAGCAGGCGCCGCGGCCGCTCGCCGCCACCCTTCGGCGCGACAAGCGCGAGCGGCGTGCCGATCGGGTCGGTGCTCACCTCGGCGAACGCGGCCGCCGCCTTGCGCCAGACGGTCGCGGGCAACTGCTCGTAGCCCGAGGGTCCCGGCGCCGCGAGCAGCTCGCTCAGGACGGGTGGGATTCCCGGCGAGGCTTCCACCGGGAGCTTCTTCTGCGGTTCGTCGCTCATCGCGCCAGCAGCGTCCGCAGCACGTATTGCAGGATGCCGCCGTGGCGGTAGTACTCGGCCTCGCGCGGCGTGTCGATGCGCACGCGCGCCTCGAACTCCACGGCCTCCGCGCCGTCCCGCTGGGCCGTGACCCGCACGCTCTGCCCGCCCCCTTTGCCGCCTTCGGCCGCCGCCGCGGCGGCGGCGATGCCCTCGACTGAGAAGACCTCCTCGCCGCTCAACCCCAGTGAGGCGGCGCTCTCGCCCTCGGGGAACTGCAGCGGCAGCACTCCCATGCCCACGAGGTTTGAGCGGTGGATGCGCTCGAAGCTCTCGACGATCACCGCGCGCACGCCGAGCAGCTTCGTGCCCTTGGCGGCCCAGTCGCGTGAGGAGCCCGAGCCATACTCCTTGCCCGCCAACACGACCAGCTCCACGCCTTCCTGGGCATAGCGCATCGCGGCGTCGTAGATCGAGACCTGCTCTCCGTCGGGGAGGTGGCGCGTGACGCCGCCCTCGGGAAGGGGGCCCCGCCCACCCGCGAGCTGGTTGCGCAGGCGGATATTCGCGAACGTGCCGCGCATCATCACCTCGTGGTTGCCGCGGCGCGAACCGTAGGAGTTAAAGTCGCGCGGCGCGACCCCCTGCTCCTGCAGGTACGCGCCCGCGGGGCCGTCGCGCTTGATCGCGCCCGCGGGCGAGATGTGGTCGGTGGTGACGCTGTCGCCCAACACCGCGAGCACACGCGCGCCCGCTAGCTCTCTCACCGCGGAGGGCTCGGCCGGCATCCCCTCGAAGTAGGGTGGCAGACGCACGTAGGTCGACTGCTGATCCCAGGCAAAACGCTCGCCTTCGGGCACGTCGAGCCCGTTCCAGCGCTCGTCACCCGCGAACACCTCGCCATAGCTCTTGCGGAACATGTCCGCCCGCACGGCCTCGCCGACGGTCTTTGCGATCTCCTGCTCGGAAGGCCAGATGTCGCGCAGGTAGACGTCCCCCCCCTGCTCGTCCTGGCCGAGCGGGTCGTGGATCAGGTCGACGTCCATGGTGCCCGCCAGCGCATAGGCCACACACAAGGGCGGCGAGGCGAGGTAGTTCATCTTCACATCGGGGTTAATTCGCCCCTCGAAGTTGCGGTTGCCCGACAGCACCGAGACGACCGCCAGGTCTGCGTCGTTGACGGCGGCTGAGACCTCCTCGCTGAGCGGCCCCGAGTTGCCGATGCAGGTCGTGCAGCCATAGCCCACGAGGTTGAAGCCGAGCTGCTCAAGCGGCTCGGTCAGCCCCGCGCGGTCGAGGTATTCGGTCACGACCTTCGAGCCCGGCGCCAACGAGGTCTTAACCCACGGCTTGCTCGCCAGCCCATGCGCCAAGGCGTTGCGCGCGAGGATGCCCGCGCCGACCATCACCGACGGATTGGAGGTGTTGGTGCAGCTGGTGATCGCCGCGATCACCACGTGGCCGTGGTCCAGCTCGAAGGTCTCGCCGTCGACGGTCACGCTGGTGGCGGTGCCGTTGTGCGGGAGCGCCGTCGCGGTCGCGCCTTCGGGCAGCTGTGGCTGGGAGACTCCGAGCGCCGTCGGCACGTGACCCGGCTCGTTGGCGGGCGGATCGGACGCGGGGTAGGACTCTGCGATGGCCTCGTCCTGGGCATCGGCCTGGTCGCCGTCGCTGGGTATGTAGTCGCGCAGCGCCTCCTGGAAGATCATCTGCGACTGGCTCAGGGGGACACGATCCTGTGGGCGCTTGGGACCCGCGAGGCTCGGCTCGACGGTCGAGAGGTCGAGCTCGATCTCATCGGAGAAGCTCGGCTTCTCCGATGACTCGTCGTGCCACAGGCCCTGCTCCTTGGCGTAGGCCTCAACCAGCGCGATCTGCTCGGGCGCGCGCCCCGACAGCTCCAGGTAGCTGAGCGTCTCGGCGTCGATTGGGAAGATCGCACAGGTCGAGCCGAACTCGGGCGACATGTTGCCGATCGTGGCGCGATCCGCGAGCGGCAGCCCCGCCAAGCCGGCGCCATAGAACTCGACGAACATGCCCACGACGCCACGCGCGCGCAGCATCTCGGTGACGGTCAGCACGAGGTCGGTGGCGGTCGCGCCCTCGGGCAGCTCGCCGTGCAGGCGGAAGCCGAGCACCTGGGGGATCAGCATCGACATCGGCTGTCCGAGCATCGCGGCCTCAGCCTCGATCCCGCCGACGCCCCAGCCCAGCACGCCGAGGCCGTTGACCATCGTGGTGTGCGAGTCGGTGCCAACCAACGTGTCCGGGTAGGCCTGGCCGGTCTTCTCGTTCGGGAAGATGACCCGCGCGAGATACTCGAGGTTGACCTGGTGGACGATGCCCGTGTCCGGCGGGACCACGGAGAAGTCGTCGAAGGCACCCTGGCCCCAGCGCAAGAACGAGTAACGCTCCTGGTTACGCTCGAACTCGCGCTCGGCGTTCACGCGGAAGGCGTCGCGCGTGCCGAAGGCGTCGACCTGGACGGAATGGTCGATCACGAGCTCGGCCGGCACTAGCGGGTTGATCTGCGCCGCGTCACCGCCCATCTGCGCGATCGCGTCGCGCATCGCGGCCAAGTCCACGACGGCGGGGACGCCCGTGAAGTCCTGCATCAGCACGCGCGCGGGCGAAAAGGCGATCTCCTTACTCGGCTGAGCCTTCGCATCCCAGCTGGCGAGCGCCTCGATATCGCCCGCATCGACCGAGCCATTGCCCTCGGTACGCAGCAGGTTCTCCAACAGCACCTTCAGCGAGAACGGCAGACGCGCGACATCGAAACGCTGCTGCAGGGCTTCGAGTCGGAAGATCTCATAGCTGCCCTCACCGACCTCGAGCGTGCTCTTTGCGCCAAAGCTGTTCTGCGTCATTCACATCTCCCGACGATCTAGCTGGACCCTGCGGACATGCCAGCAGTCTCGCAGAGTCCTCGCCACTATTCGGCCATCAAGGGAGCCTCGCCGTAGCTCTCGACACAGCCACCGAGGCCGATCCCCGGCCGACTAGGAGCGGCGTCAGGCGGGGGTCTCAGAGGCCCGCGTGACGCGGCCCTTACCCTCGCGCTTGGCGCGCAGCAAAGCCTGGTCGCAGGCTTCGAGCAGCTCATCCACCCCCATCGGCGCGCGCCACTGGGCGACGCCGATCGAGGCCGAGATGCCCGACTCGGCACCGACCGTAAGAACAGCGCGCATGCGCTCAAGCGCGCGGTTAGCGGCGGCCGCAGCGCTGCGCAGGTCGGCGTTAGGGAGGATCACCACGAACTCGTCGCCCCCGTAGCGCGCTACGCGGTCGAACGCGCGGAACTCGCCTACCAGTGCCTGCACGACCTGGCGCAGAACCGCGTCGCCTGCCTGGTGGCCGTGGTCGTCGTTGACCCGCTTGAAGTCGTCGAGGTCGATCAGGATGCAAGACAGCGGGCCGCCGGTGCGAGTCGCGCGCACGATCTCCTCCTCCAGGCGTCGTCGCATCGCGCGGTGATTCATGCAGCCCGCGACCGCGTCCGTGCCCGCCTCCGCGCGCGCCTGGACCAGCGCGAGCGCCGTGGCTGCCTGGTCGACCAGCGTCGTGGCGAGCTCAACCGCGCGCTCGTCGAAGGGTCCCGACAGCCGCCGCACAAGCATCACAACCCCGGTCACCTCACCGTGCTCGATCAGTGGCAGCAGCAGCGCCGCGCTGGTCGGACCCGTCGCCGCGAGCCGGGGCACGCTCTCGGCCAGCTCGCTCGCGTCGGCGATCAGCACGCTGCGGGCCGTGCTCGCGACCCAGCTCACACCCGGAGGGCGCTCAGCACGCGGCAGCAGGTAGCTGAGGCGACCGTCGCCGTCGAACATGTAGACCGCCACCAGCTCCCGCTCCTCGTGCTCGGCGAGCTGATGCACGTGCACCTCCTCGGCGCCCAGCGAGACCAGCAGCTCACGCGCAAGCGCGCGGAACACCGTGTCGACGTCGCGCGCGCCGTCGGCGAGCAGCGTCAACCTACGTACGCCGGCCAGTACCGATTCGACCCCCGACGACGTTGCGGTATCCGTACCGGAAACAACGTCCATACCGGCAATTTAGGGCATCGGGCGGCACTAGGCAACGGTTCGCGAGACCGTTGCACCGTTCGCGGCTAGCGATCGGCACGATGTGTCCGACCCAGCACCGCGACCCCAGGCCGGCCGCCCGGCCGCGAAGACGCGCCGCGCCCAACACCGCCCGTGGTCGGGCATGGCCCCACAAACGCCGGGGGCGGCCAGTGGCCGCCCCCGAACAGACTTACCGGTTGCCCTCGCTTAGAAGGTGACCGTGACGAACGACACCGAGCTGGGCTGGCCCTTGGCCTTGGGCACGAAGCCCACGCGCAGCTTGACTTTGAACGGCCGGTGCTTGCCCCGCGCTCTGCGGGAGAGCGGAACCTGGATCGTCGCCTTTTTCTGAGCTTTCGCCAACTTGCGGAACTTCGTCCCCAGGCCCGACCCTTTGCCGCTGATGCGACCGGGGGCGAAGGTCTGCACGGTGATGTAGGCCGTGTTGCCGACCACCTTGTGGCCGACGACCCGCACGCCGCAGGTATTGACTTTGATCGTCGTGTTCTGTTTGACGATGGTTCCGTTCTGGCCGGTCATCGTCGTGGGCATCACCAGCGGGTTCGCACACAGGTTCCCGTTGGCCGCCAGCGCGCTGTGCGCGCCGAGCGGCAGGTTCACCGTGATGCTCGACACCGGCACGTCCGGGGTCGAGGCGAACGTCGTGGTCGTGATGCCTTTTTTGATGTCGGTGTTGCCGACGAGGATCGAGCGCACGCCGTCGGCTTCCATCACCAGATCCAGGTCGGGGAACGCGGCATTCGCGTGCGAGACCAGGATCGCCGGGCCCTGCAGTTTGCTGGGCAGCGTCGGCGTGTTCGCCCTTGACCCACCGACGAACGAGCCGGGCGGGCAGTTGTGGTAGTTGGCTTCAAACGTCGCCGCCGGGCATGCTTTCTGCAGCGTCGTCAGGCGCGAGGGAAGCGCCTTCGGCAGCTGCACCTTGACCGACTTCACGTTCGCCTGACCCGGCACCTCGTTCAGCGTCGTTTCGAGGCTCGCGCCATTGGCTTTCGAGGTCCTCGAGCTCGTCGTGGCCTTGAATGCGGGCTTGAATTTGAGCAGGTTGCAGTTGGCGACCTGGAACGGCGTCGAGAGCTTCTGCGTGGCCCCGAAGGTCGAGGACACTTCCGATTCGGTCGCGAACGCCCCGCAGCTAGTCGGGTTGAACAAGAAGCCCTGCTTGTCGATCGAGACCGTGAAACCGCGTAGGCGGACCGGCACCCCCTGGACGATCGTCGGCACGTTCGCCGTGGTCGTCACGCGTGCGGTGTAGGGGTCGATGTTCAGCGTCGCACGGCTCGTCACCGGGCCGAGGTCGAATGGCCCGGCCACCGCCGGGACCACGATCGACAGCCCGTAGGGCGCGCCGTTGTATGGGCCCGTCAGGAACACTTTCCCGTTGCCGAACGTATACGGCGTGACGCCTGAGCCGGAGACCGCCGAGGCCGTCCCGATCTGGCTCGTGGCCGGACAGGCATTGGCGGTGGCCTGTGCGTCGGTACAGGGCGTGACCGCCGGGATTGCCCCGACCAGGCCCGGGGGCAGCGTCGTCTTGACCTGCGAGACGTACTGGTGACCCTCCGGTCGCACTAGCGAGAACACATAGCTGGTGTGCCCGCCGGCGTTCGCGGTCTGGTTCGCGGTCGATTGCGTCGGGCCGAACGGCAAAGTCGTCGGGCAGGCGCCGCCGTTAACGCTGTTGTCGACGGTGAACGGATCGATCACCGGCGAGAAGCTGGCGCCTGAGTAGCCGTCGAAGCTGGCCTGCGAGGTCGCGGTACCGCATGCGAGGGGGTTGGCCAGCACCGCGTTCTGCCCACCGTTGACGTGCAGCACGAGGTTGCTGAACGGCTGTTCGGGCGGCTGACCCGGGGTGTCGCCAAACACCACGGTCAGGCGGCCGGTCAGCGGGTCTGGTTTGACCAGCCCTTTCAGACGCACCGACAGCCCATAACGCGCCGACTCGGCGTCGATGTACATCACGTATGGCGGTTCTTTGATCGGTCCGCTCTCCGGGCCGCCGAGGTAGAGCGTTCCGTGCAGCGCGTCTTCAGGAGCTTCTTCATTCGTCGGCAGGCCGGGGACGTTGAGCGTTGCCGTGCCGATTTTCGAGCCCGCCGGGCATTTGACTTCGGCGCGCGTGCCGATCCCGATCTGCGAGGGTTTGCAGGCTTCGGTGACTTCATGCAGCGCCGAGGGGTTCAGCGTCAGGCCTTCCGGCAGCGTGGCCGTGGTGGACTTGACCTGCGAGGAGTCGGTGCCTTCTTCGCTGAGGTCGTGACCCTCGGTCAGGGTCGTGGTGATCCCGTCGGGCGCATCGGAGTGCGTCGTTTCGGGGGTGACGTCGAGCGTTGGGCCCACGGCCCCTCCGAACGGGACTTTGTTGCAATCGCTGTTGCCGATCGGCGTTTCGTATGGCTTGGTCTGTTTGACGCCGGCCTCGGATTCGAGCGTGATCGTGCTCGTCGTCTGCGGACCCGCGCCGGTGCAGCTCGTCGGGTTGGTCAGGAATCCGCCGCTGCCGAACGGGGCGGTGCCTTTGCCGATGTTGCCCGTGAAGGAGAGTCGCGAGGAGACCAGGGGGAGTTCCGGCGAGACTTCGATTTCGAAGTAGTCGTGATAGTCGGTCGCCCATTCGACGTGCCCTTTGATCAGCGTGTGGGCAAAGAGACCAGCGTGGCCTACGGGCGTCAGGTCGAGCGCAACGCCGAACAGGGAGGACTGACCGGCTTCGGGCACGAGGTTGTAGACCGTGCCGGTCAGTTCGATGTCCGAACCGGCGCCGGGCCAGATTTTGACTTTGTTCGTGCCGATCACCGAAGTGGCGCAGTCCGCGCCGGGGGGACCGAACACGCCTTTGGCAACTTCGGTTCCGAATTCGGCGACCGAGCACTCGTGGACGACGTTCGGGTTCGTGCTCACGCCCGGCGCGACGTCGGTGCGGATGTGGGTCACCGGCCCTTCGGTGGCAATTCCGCTCGGAACACCGCCTTCGTTGTTGACCGTGAAGTCCGTGACGCCGAACGGCGGGTGCCCGCCGGCCGGCGTAAAGCCTTCTACGTTCGCTTTCGCTTCTTCTTCCGCTCGCGTGCCGCTACCCGAGATGCAGTTCGGGTGGGTCGCGTTGCAGTTGGCGGCGTAGAACTGTTCGACGCCGAAAGCGGCCTGCGCGGCGGCCGGCGCGACGACGGCGAGCATCGCGCTGACCATCAGCGCGAAAAGCGAAAAGCGAACAGACGACCTCATACCGACCTCCCTGGATTGAGTCCGGGCACGTATGCCCATTAGGACTCCTCTAATCCCCAAAAGTTGCGAGTTTCGGCGGATGTATTAGACGGATTCTTGGGATTTCCTGCAAAGGCCGAATCGGCGCGCTTGTGACTAGAGCTTTAGGAACGAGTACGGATAGTTCGTCAGATGTTGCGTCGGAGGCGGCGAGCGAGCAAGACGCGCCGAGGCTCGCGAGCCGCGCCCGCGAGCCTCGGTCACCTGCCCACGTGAGATCAGCCGCCGACGGATTCCAGCGCCGAGGCGCGGCCCTGGCAGTCATACAGCGAGCCGCCGCTTCTCGCCGACGCACCGCTGCCGCCCGCCGCGCCGGCGCCCGTCAGCCCGCCCGTGCCCGTCACGGCGCTGCTCGTGCTCAGCGTGACCTCGCGACAGGCTTTGGTCACCGCCGTCATCGCGGCTTTTGAGCCCGCACGCGTGTCGCCGGGCATGCTCGCACCGCCGCCGAAGCCGCTCGAACCTTCGGCGAGCACCCAACGGATCGCACCCGAGCGCACGCGCTGCGCGAGCCACGAAACCGTTACGTCGCTCTCGCGTCCCGAGAAGCCACCGATCCCCGCCACCTTCGCGCCGCTGGCGATGATCGCCGAGGCCGCGCTGGACTGGCTCGACACCGCGATCGTGCCGCCGTCGTGCTGCTTTACATAGGCGAGCGCCGCCTGCGTCTGCGAATCGTTGCCCATCGGCGCACCGATCCCCCCTGCGCCGACACCCGCGCGTCCGAGCCCGGCGCCACCACCCGCGGAGGCGCGGCCAGGCAACCCGGGGACCGTGCCCGCTGCGGCACCCGTCCCGCTCGCGGCAGAGCCTGCGGCGCCGGAGCCCGTCGTCCCGGAGCCGAACAGAGGCTGTGCCCCGCCCGCGCCGGGAGGGCCAGTCGCGGAAGCAGGTCCGCCCGTCGCGGAGGATCCACCCGCCACCTGTGGCCCAGCCGCAGAGCCGAACCCGCCCGCGCCGGGAGGGCCGCCTGCGCGTCCGCCGACGCCGCCGGGCATTCCGCGCCCGCCGAAGCTGCCCGCCCCGCTCGTCTGCACGTTCGCGGGACCGCCTTCGGGGAAGGTGCCCGTCGTGGAGTGCCCGAGCGTCTCGATCGCCCAGACCGAGGGCGCCAACAGCAGCGTCGCCATCGCAACGACCACAGCGGCGACTCGCGTCTGTCGCGAGCGCAGCACCAACAGTGCCAGCCCCGCCACCACGCACGTAGCGATCAGCAGCGGCGGCAACCAGCTCAGCTGGCCCGGGTAGTCGTGCAGGACCGCCAACTCGCTCGCCACGCCACCCGCCAGCGCCAGCGGCGCCAGCAGCTGTGCGTGGCGCCCTCGCGCCAGCAGCTGCGCCACGCCCGCGCCCACCAGCGCTGCGGCGAAGGGCGCGAGCAGCGAGACGTAGTAAGGGTGGAAGATGCCGCTGGCCGCGCTGAACAGCACCGCCGTCACTAGAAAGGCGCCGCCCACCGCGACGAGCCAGCCCGTGCGCGCGTCGCGCAGTCGCAGCCGCGTCGCCACCAACAGGCCCAGGCCGCTTACCAGCGCAAAGCCCAACAACCAGCCTGCTTGGCCGCCCAGCGCCGAGTTCAACAAGCGCAGCGCGCCGGTTTCGCCGCCGAACATGTTCCCGCCGCCGAGACCGCCAGGTCCACCCGCCTGCCCGTCGACGCGCCCCACGCCGTTGTATTCAAAGATCAGCGAGAGGATGCTGTTGTCGCTAGTGCCCGAGATCCACGGGCGGTTCGCCGCAGGCGTCAATGCCACCAGCAACGGCCACGCGCCGCCCACCACGACCATCGCCGCACCACCCGCCAGCAGCTGGCGTAGCGCGCGTAGCCTGCCGCGGGGGGCCATCAGCAGGTAGGCCAGCGCGATCCCCGGCACCACCGTCAACGCCACGAGCATCTTCGTCTCAAATCCCAGCCCCACGCAGACCCCCGCCAGCACCAGCCAGCGCGTGCGGCCGTCCTCCAGCGCGCGCACCGCGCACCACAGCGCCGCCACGCAGCACAGCACCAGCAAGGCGTCGGGGTTGTTGTAGCGCGAGATCGCCACCGTGATCGGCGTCAGCGCCAGCGCCAAGCCCGCCGCAAAGGCGCCCGCGCGACCGAAGCGACGGCGAACTAGGTCGTAGGTCAGGCCCACGCTCGCGACGCCCATCAGCGCCTGCGGCACCAGCATGCTCAGCGAGCTGTAGCCGAACACCCGCACCGATAGCGCCTGCACCCATAGCGACAGCGGCGGCTTGTCCACCGTCATCACGCCGCTCGGGTCGGCCGAGGCAAACAAAAAGTTGTGCCAGCTCGAGCTCATCGAGCGGACCGCCGCGCTGTAGTAGTCGTTCGCGAAACCGTTTTTGCTCAGCGACCACAGGTAGAGCACCGCCGCCAGCACGAGCAGCAACGCCAGCTCCGGGCGGGGCAGGCGTTTAGTCAACATCGCGAGACGCTCGCGCAGCCGCTCGGTGTTGCCAGTCAACGGGGTGGCCGAGGCCCCTGGGGTGGAAGGTGCGGCGGCCGAACCCGTCTGAAGTGAATAGCTCATGGCGCCAGCATCAGGGGCGCGTGTAGGAGCAACGTGAGAGCGAACTGAAAGTTCGCTGAAGGGCCGCTAAGCGCTCAGTCGATCAGGCGTCTGCCCAGCTGCCAGATCGCCAGGCGCCACATCAAGATTGCGAACGCGAGCAGCACACCGACATGACCGAGGTCTCCCAGGTGCAGGGTGCCCAACGAGGCGTCGCGCACGAGCTGTACGCAGTGATAGAGGGGATTTACCTGCGCGACCTGGCGCACGCCCGCGGGCAGCGTCGAGATCGGGAAGAACGTCCCGGCTACGAGGAACATCGGCGTCAGCACCGCGCTCGTGATGTAGTTGAAGTTGTCGATCGTCTTCGCGATCGCCGCCACCAGCACCCCAAACGCCGCGAAGCCGAAGCCCGTCACGAAGCCGATCGCAGGGACCAGCAGCATCCCCCATTCCGGCTCCAGCCCGAACGCGAGCCCCACGATCAGCGGCGCCAGCCCGTAGACGCCTGCGCGCAGCGAGATCCACAGGATCTCCGCCGTGATCAGCTCCTCCACGTCGAGCGGCGTCGCCAGCATCGCGTCGTAGGTCCGCTGAAACTGCCATCGCACGAACGTGTTGAACATCCCGGGGAACGCCGAGGAGAACAGCACCGCCGTCGCGACCGTGCCCGTCGCGATGTACTCGATCGTCTTGACGTGGCTGATGCTTTTCACGAGCGTGCCGAAGCCGAGACCGAACGCCAGCAGGTAGATCGTCGGCTGCACGATCGAGGAGAACGTCGTGGCCTTCCAATAGCGGCCGAAGATCACGATGTCGCGGCTCATCACTGCCGCCAGCGCCGCTGGTTCGAGCCGCCGCACGCGGCGCGCGGGCGACTGCGCCGCGGCAGCTTCCGCCTGGACGCTCATTCGCCCCAGCTACCGATCATCGTTCTCATCATTCGATCTCCTCGCCAGTCAAGGCCACGAACGCGTCCTCCAGATTCGCCGGACGACGCACGCCCTCCGGCGCCTCACCGTCGAGCTGCTCCGCGCGCATGATCGCCAGCGCAGGGCCACTGCGGCGGCTCTGCCAGCTCTTGCTCGCGGCCAGCTCACCCAGCTCGACGAGCTGCTGCGGCGAGCCGTAGACCTCGATCACCTGCTCGCCCGCGTGTGCCCGCACCAACTCGGCTGGCGTGCCCTGCGCCACGATCTTGCCGTGCGACATCACCGCCACCACGTCCGCCAGGCGCTCGGCCTCCTCGATGTAGTGCGTCGACATCAGCACCGTCACCCCCTCCGCGCGCAGCCCGTCGATCAGCGACCACAGCTCCTGGCGTACCTGCGGGTCAAGGCCCACCGTCGGCTCGTCCAACAGCACCAGGTGCGGGCGGTGAATCAGTCCGCGCGCCACCAGCAGGCGGCGGCGCATCCCGCCCGAGAGCTCACGCACGATCGTGTCCGCGCGCGGGAGCAGGTTCGCGATTTCCAGCGCGCGCATGACCGCCGCCTCGCGCTCCGAGGCCGGCACGCGGTATAGCCGCGCGAACACCGTCAGGATCTGCCGGCAGGTCAGCTCCACGTCGAGGTTGTCTAGCTGCGGTACCACGCCCATCTCCATACGCGCCTGCTTCGATTCTTGCGGGAGGCCAAAGCCCAGCACCTCGATCCGCCCCTCATCCGCCAGTGCCTGCGCGGTCAGCATCCGCATCGTCGTGGACTTACCCGCCCCGTTCGGGCCCAGCAGCCCGAAGCACACGCCGCTTGGCACCTGCAGGTCCAGGCCATCCACCGCCGTGATCTCGCCGAAGCGCTTGACCACGCCTCGCAACGAGATCGCCGGCGCGTTCGTCTTATGGTCGGTACCCGCGGCCATCGGTAGGACACTCTAGGGCTGCGTGGTGTCCGCTGAATGGCGACGCGATAGCGATGGTATTTACGCCGTATATACCTTGGCTATCGCATGTCTCAATCGCGCACACGCCTCCGGCCACCGGCACAGATGTCCAGCGGCATCGCCTTGAATCTCCGACGCCGGTCCATATTCGCCCCCGCTCCGCGCGGGCAATCTGGACGAAGCTGTTGCAGGCACGCTCACCCATCCACGCCCAGCGACCAAAGCGAGCGCGAGACGAGCCAATGCGAGGAAGAACCCCACAGATAGTCGCCCTAGGAGGCGGCGGTTTCTCGATGGAGCGCGACAGCTCCCTGCTTGATGACTACGTCCTGTCCCTGACCGACGCCGAACGCCCGCGCGTCTGCTTCCTGCCGACCGCCTCCGGCGACGCCGACCACTATGTCGTGCGCTTCTATCGGCGCTTTGCCGCCAGCTGTGACGCCAGCCACGTCTCGCTGTTCCGCCGCGACCAGGGCACCGGCGGCGTCGAGGACGACCTCGCGAGCCACCTGCTCTCCCAGGATCTGATCTACGTCGGCGGCGGCAACGTCGTCAGCATGCTCGGGGCCTGGCGTGCGCACGGGCTCGATGAGGTGCTGAAGAAAGCCTGGCGCAAGGGCATCGTGCTGTGTGGGCCCTCCGCGGGCTCGCTGTGCTGGTTCGACGAGGCGCTCAGCGCCTTTCATGGCGCGCCGCGCGGCGTGCATGGGCTGGGCCTGTTGCCCTACTCCAACTGCGTCCACTACGACGCCGAGCCCGCCCGTCGCGCCGAGTACCATCGTTTCGTTGGCGACGGCATGCGCCCCGGCTTCGCGGCCGAGGATGGCGTCGCACTGCACTTCCGGCGCACGCGCCTTGCGCGTGCGGTCAGCTCCCGTCCCGATGGCTGCGCCTACCGCGTCGAGCACAGCGGCGAGGTCGTGGTCGAGACGCCGCTCGACGTCGTTTATCTCGGGGCCGACCCCCTGGGGCCTGCAGCCGCCCGCGAGCAGCAGGCCACGGTCAGCGACCCCACAGCGGTGCTCTCCACCTCTGCCAAATCGCGCCGTCCGCGCCGACGGGGCGGGCGGCGCGCCGCAAAAGCGTCCCCCGCCCAAGGCGAGCGCTTGCCGGTGACGCCCGAGCCCCTGCCCGCGCCTGCGTAAGCGGGCGTGGGCGCTAGGGTCAAACGATGAGCGCAAGCGCCGGGACGCCGGCCGAGGTGCCAATCGAGCAGCGCCAGATCTTCGCGATGGGTGGTGGCGGTTTCACGATGGAGCCCACCAACCCGCTGCTCGACGACTTCGTGCTCTCGCTCACGCAGGCCAAGCAGCCGCGCGTGCTGTTCCTGCCCACGGCCTCGGGTGACACGACCACCCAGATCAATGCTTTCCAGGCGCGCTTTGCCGACCGCTGGTGCGTGCACGAACACCTGTCGCTGTTCCGCCTCAGCGACGCGAAGCGTCCGCTCGATGAGATCGTGCTCGAGCAAGACATCATCTACGTGGGCGGCGGCTCGATGCGCAACCTGCTCGCGATCTGGCAGGCGCACGGGCTCGACAAGCTGCTCGTGCGAGCGTGGCGCGCCGGGACCGTGCTCGCCGGGCTAAGCGCCGGCGCGATGTGCTGGTTCCAGGGCGGCGTCACCCGCTCCAGCGGACCGCCCGAACCGCTCGCGGGGCTCGGCCTGATCGAGGGCTCGCTGACCGTGCACGCCGACGGCGAGCCCGAGCGGCTGCCCGTGTGGCTCGCCTCCGTGCGTGACGGCACGTTGCCGGGAGGCTGGGCGCTCGACGACGGCGTGGGCCTGCTGTTCAAGGGACTGCAGATGTCGCGCGTCGTCAGCTCGCGGCCCGGCGCCGACGCCCAGCGTGTCGACCAGGTGGCCGGTGAGCTGGTCCGCAACCGGCTCGAGCCCGAGCTGCTCGGCGACGGCGAGCAGCTCGCGCTCGGCGGCGTTGACGAAGCCGTGCAGGAGCTGCGGCGCGTGCACCGCATGCGCCGCGGGCTCGGCCACGGCTGACCCTGAGGCCCCCGCGCTATTCGATCACCGTGCCGGGGGCGAGGCCCGCGTTTTCGATCCCTACCCCCCGGTGCGCGCCGTCCTCATAGACCGCCACCGAGCGCACGTCGAACTCGCGTGAGCCGCTCGCGAAGCCGCTCGAGCACGTGCCGCAGGTTCGCAGCGCATAGCTCAGGATCAGCGTCGTCTTTGCCGCCAGGTCTGGCTGGGCGGGGCCGACGCCCTGCGCCCAGGGCTGTGGCACGCCGTCGATCCACAGGCTGTAGGTGTCACCCGCGCTTAGCTCGAACGTGTAGGTGTGGAAAGCCAGCGAGGGGTCGCTCGCGAAGCCCGGGCTGCTCGCGCTCAAGAGCGGCCGTGCAAACCAGGCCGTGAACAACGGGTCGGTCCGCCAGCCGCTGGAGTGCTGATAGCTCCAGCCGCCGCCCTCGAAGAAGTCGACCTCCGTGTCGTCGAAGGGCGGGCCGTTCGACCACCACCCTGGGTCGGCCTCGCCGGTGTTGGGCGGGAACTTGGCGATCGCCTGGAACACAAAGGTCTGGCCTTTGCCGGGTGACCATTTGAAGAAGGAGTAGCTCGGGAACGACCCTTCGGCCTGTCCCCGTACCGTGCCGCAGACGAAGTGCTTCGCTCCCGGCGACTGCGCCCGCCCCACATATGTGCAGGTCAGCTTCAGGCCTTCGGCCGTTTGCAGCACCGCGCTGGGGTTCATCACCTCCAACTCGTCGTCGTTGAACCCCGCGCAGTTGGTCCCCAGGCCACAGTTGTTCGGGAAGAAGGTGTTGTCGTGGCCCGAGCCGCTGCCGAGCGGCTCGCCGAAGGCATCACCGTAAACGAGCGACCAGCCGCTGGGCGGAGTCGGCGGCCCCGTCGGGCTCGCGCTCACCGACGATGCCTGCACTGGCACTTCACGCAGGGGGTTTTCCGCCGCGAGCAGCCCCGCCTGCGCGCCACCCTGCGAATCATCCGCGCGCGAGCGCGAGGCCGCTGGTCCCAGCAGGACCGCTAGCGTGGCGAGCAAGCCCGCCGCCGCCAGCGCCGCGGCAGTCGGTCGCCTGCAAGCGCTGCCGACTCGACGGGTACCCCTCGCCTGGCGGGCGCTGCTAGCTCTGAGGCTCGACGGCACGGGGCGTGCTCGTCAGATACGTCGCGCTGAGGTCTTCATCGCCATGCTCGGGGACAGCTTCCCGCATGCGTCGGTTGATCGCCTCCAGTACCGGCAGATCCAGACCCAGGCGCGCGGCCGACTCCACCGCCAGGCGCGCATCCTTGCTCGCGTGCTTCAGCGCGAACGTGGGCTCAAAATCGCGCTTGACCATCGCCCCGCCCTTCAGCTGCAGGTAGGGCATGTCCAGTGGACCCCCGTCGATCGCCTCGAAGAACGCCGAGCCGTCCAGCCCCAGCCCCTCTGCCAGCGCGATCGTCTCAGCGGCGCCCTCAACCACCGCGACGATCCAGGCGTTCGTGACGAGCTTTAGCCGCGTGCCCACGCCGGCCTCGACACTCACCCACATCGTGCGCCGCGCCACCGCGTCGAAGACCGGCTGCGCGCGCTCGCGCAACTCCTCTGGCCCTGAGGCCATCACCACCAACTTGCCTTCCGCCGCGGGCTGCTTGGTGCCGAGCACCGGCGCGTCCACGAAGCCGATGCCGTGCTCGCGCGCGAGCTCGATGCAGCGTGCGGTTCCCTGCTCGCCGATCGTAGACATCTGGATCCAGACGCTGCCTGGCTGCGCGCTCGCGAGCGCGCCTGACCCGCCCGCCCCGGACTCCTCGCCGGGGCCCGCCATCGTCGCGAGCAGCGCCTCAGCGTCGGAGAGCATCGTCACGATCACCTGCGCCTCGGCCACCGCCTCCGCGGCGGTGTCGCAGATGTGCGCGCCCTCACGCCCGAGCGGCTCGGCCCGCTCGCGCGAGCGGTTCCAGGCCACGAGCTCGAGGCCGGCGTGCGCGATGTTGCGTGCCATCCCCGATCCCATCGTCCCGCCCGCGCCTAGCACTGCAACCACGTCCGTCATGCGCCTACTCAGGGGCGCACGAAGGTGTTGGGGTCGGGTCCGATCCGCGTGCCCGCGTCGAGCGCGGCGATCGACTCGAGCTCGGACTCGCTCAGCTCGAAGTCGAACACGTCGATGTTCTCGTGGATCCGCGCGGGCGTGACCGACTTAGGGATCACGACGTTGCCAACCTGCAGGTGCCAGCGGATGATCACTTGCGCCGCCGTCTGGCCGTGTGCCTGCGCGATCGCCACGATCGCCGGGTCTTCCAGCTCGAGGCCCTGGCCCAAGGGGCTCCACGCCTCGGTGAGGACGCCGAGGCGCTCGTGCTCACGGCGCAGCCCGACCTGCTGGAAGTGGGGGTGCAGCTCGACCTGGTTGATCGCAGGCGTGACGCCGGTCTCGGCGATCACGCGCTCCAGGTGCTCGGGTTCGAAGTTCGACACGCCGATCGAGCGCACGAGCCCCTCGGCCTGCAGCTCCACGAACGCCTTCCAGGTTTCGACATAGAGGTCGTGCGCGGGCACGGGCCAGTGGATCAGGTATAGGTCGAGGTGGGTCAGCTCCAGACGCTCAAGGCTCGCGCGACAGGCGCGCTTGGCCTGCTCGTAGCCCTGGTCCTCGTTCCAGCACTTGGTCGTGACAAACAGCTCGTCGCGGGGGATACCCGAGGCATGCAGCGCTTCGCCGACGCCGCCCTCATTGCGGTAGGCCGCGGCGGTGTCGATATGGCGATAGCCCGCCGCCAGCGCCTCCGCGACCGCGACCTCGGTCTCCTTTGGCGGCACCTGAAAGACCCCGAAGCCCAGTTGCGGGATCTGCTCGCTTGGCGCGATCGGGAGCTTTGGCGTTTGCTCGACGGGATTGCTCATCCTCTGCTCAATGCCCAACTATGACCGAAGCGAAACGCCGCCGTATAGTCACTGCCGTGGGGGAGCGAGGATGAGCCGGAGCAATCGTCAGGTTCGCCTGGCCGCGCGCCCAAGCGGGCTGCCACAGCAATCGGACTGGAACCTCGTCGAGCAGCCCGTACCGACGCCCAGCGAGGGCGAGTTCGTGGTCGAGATTTCGCACATCTCGCTCGACCCCGCGATGCGCGGCTGGATGAACGCGGGCGCCTCCTACATCGAGCCGGTCGAAGTCGGCGAGGTTATGCGCGCGGGCTGCGTCGGTGTCGTCAGCGCCTCTGAGCATCCTGGCTTCGCGGTGGGTGAGCACGTCTACGGCACCTTCGGCGTACAGGAGCACGCGCTCTCCGACGGCAAGGGCACAATCAAGATCGACCCCTCGCTCGCGGCGCTGCCCACCTACCTGGGCACACTGGGGATGACGGGCCTGACCGCCTACTTCGGAATGCTCGACGTAGGCAAGGTCCGGGAGGGCGACACGGTCGTGGTCTCGGGCGCCGCGGGCGCCGTCGGCAGTGTGGCGGGACAGATCGGCAAGCTGAAGGGCGCGCGCGTCGTAGGCATCGCGGGCGGCGCGGAGAAGTGCGCGTGGCTGACCGAGGAGCTGGGCTTCGATGCGGCGATCGATTACAAGCGCGAGGACGTACGCAAGGCGCTGCGCAAGCACGCACCGCAGGGCGTGAACGTGTTCTTCAACAACGTCGGCGGTGAGATCCTCGACGCGGTGCTGACACGCCTGGCGCGTCACGCACGGATCGTGATCTGCGGCGCGGTCTCCCAGTACAACAACACCGAGCCGGTGCGCGGTCCCTCCAACTACCTCTCGCTGCTGGTGTTCCGCGCAACGATGACCGGGATGGTCGTGTTCGACTACGCCGCCCGCTACCCCGAAGCGATCGCAGCGATCGCGGGCTGGATGCGCGAAGGGCTGATCGTCTCCCGCGAGGATCTGGTGGATGGCGGGATCGGCGACTTCCACCCCACGCTGCTGAGGCTGTTCGAGGGGGCGAACACCGGCAAGCTGGTGCTGCGCCTCGACGGCAAGAGCTGACCCCGCACCGCACGTACGAAGAGCCACGTCGGAGCCACGTATATACGATGGCTATCGCCCGCTCTCTATGAGGGTGCGCACCCCGCGAGCAGCCGATCCACGAACTCTGCCCAACACTGCTGCAGTTGTGCTTGGGACATCCCCAGCTCGCGCCGCTGGAACAGCACGAGTTCGCTGACCAGCGCTCCTAGCAGCACGTCGGCGAGGTAGCCGATCTCACCTTCGTAAGCGCTGTCGCGCAGCAGCGCGAGCACCTGCGCGCGATATGCGGCGTAGACGCTATGGCGCAGACGCTCGCCGGGGGCGCCATTCTCGGCGGCGACGAGCAGATCGCCCTGGATCTCGATGTGTTCGAGCATGCGCTGGCCGAAGGCGATCAAGCGCTCGCGCGGCGGCGCGCCCGGGCCCAGCGGCGCGGGACCGCGAATGAAGCCTTCCTGGAAGCCGCGCTCGCGCTCGTCCAACAGCGCGCGCATCAGCCCGCAGCGGTCGCCGAAGTGGCGGAACAGTGTGCCCTTGCCGACGCCCGCGGCCTGCGCAACCTGGTCCATGGTCACGCTCTGGGCGCCCCGCTCGGCGACCAGCCGCTCGGCGGTCTCGAGGATCGTGGCCCGGTTGCGCGCAGCGTCTGCCCGCTCGTGCCGGACAGGCTCGAGCATCGGCAACCCCCGTTGCGCCGTGTTGACCTCCACTACCGAGATCCTATCTGGCGACATGAGCGGACTACAGTCCATTTCTGCTATTGTAGCTTCTATACGGACCATAGTCCGTTATCTGTGCACAACATCTGCTACGGCACTCAGCCAGCAAGGAGCCCCAAAATGTCAGCCACCGCCACAGCCACCCAGACGCAGCTCCCGGTCGGGACTTGGAAGCTCGACCCGACACACTCCTCCGCCAGCTTCGCGGTCAAGCACATGGTCGTAGCGACCTTCCGTGGGAGCTTCGAGGACCTCGACGCAACGCTCACCGTCGGCGAGGACGGCGCAGCAACGCTGCTCGGCACGGTTGACGCCTCCTCGATCGCGGTCAAGGATGAGAACCTGCAGGCGCACCTGGGCGCACCGGACTTCTTCGATACTCAGCGCTATCCGCAGCTGCGCTTCGCCTCCTCCTCGGTCCGTCGCGAGGGCGAGGAGTTGGTGCTGGACGGCGAGCTGACGATCAAGGACCAGACCCGCCCCGTTGAGGCCCGTGGCACGATCACCGAGCCGCACGAGACGCTCGGCGGCGCGGTCAAGATCGGCCTGACGCTCGAGACCGTGATCGACCGCACACAGTTCGGCCTGGAGTGGAACGCGCCGCTGCCGAAGGGCGGCTTTGCGCTGGCCAACGACGTCAAGCTGACGGTCGAGCTGGAGCTGAACCAGGCCGCGGACGGCGAGTAGCAGCGATGCGCGTTCTCGGCATATCGGGTTCGCTGCGAAGCGACTCCCACAACCAACGCCTGCTTCGGGCGGCGGCGGCGCTGCTGCCGCCCGAGGCCGAGTTCGTCCAGTTCACTGGCCTGAAGACGATCCCGCCGTTCGACGAGGACGACGAGGCCGCCCCGGGCTCGGCGGTCGAGGCATGGCGTGAGCAGATCGAGCGCGCAGACGTGCTGCTGTTCGCGACGCCCGAGTACAACCACTCGATCCCAGGCGCGCTGAAGAACGCGGTCGATTGGGCCTCGCGCCCGGTCGCGGACGCCGCGCTGCGCAACAAGCCCGCGGCGGTGATCGGCGCGAGTACCGGCATGTTCGGCGCGGTCTGGGCGCAGGCCGAGCTGCGCAAGTCGCTGGCGGCCGCGGGCGCGCGCGTAATCGATCGGGAACTGCCGGTGGCGGACGCCGAGAACGCGTTTGCCCCCGACGGCGCGCTCGCCGAGCACGACCAAGCGCTGGCGCTGGGGGAGATTCTCGCGGAGCTGCTGGCGGAGGCGCGCCCGCGCGTGCTAGCGAGCGCGTAGCACGTACGTCGCGTAGGAGGTGAAGTTGTAGTTGGGGTGGCTGACCATGTACCGCGTCCAGGCAGCGTTCATCTTCCCCAGTACCGGGCCGGGCGCGTGCGAGTTCTCGCCGAAGTACGCGACGCAGCGCTCGACCCGGAAGCCGACCTCCGCGTAGCGCGCGACCTGGCGGCGGGTAGGGCCGAAGCACCAGTGGTAGTAGGCCGGGAACTTGCCGCTCTTGCCCGAGCGCTCACGCCACGGCTCGATCTTCAGCAGGATCCGTTCGGCCAGCGACTCCGGCAGCAGCCGGTTGGCCACGAACGGCGGCCACCACAGGGTCGGGTGGAAGTGCATCGCGATCCCACCCGGCTTCAGCAGGCGCCGCACGTTACGGTGAAACTGGCGCGCATCGCCGACGTGCTCGGCGAGCACGCGGCTGAAGACGAGGTCGTACTGACCATCGTGCTCGCCCGTAGAGAAGTCCTTTGAGCTGACGTCGCCGACCAGGGTCGCGTAGCCGGTGGGCGCCTTCTGCAGCTCGGACTCGAGAATGTCGACGACGAGGCACTGCAGGCCGTTTCGCTGCAGGAAGTCCAGCGCGAGCGCGGGCCGCGCGCCGCCGCCGAGCTCGCACACCTTGCCCCCGCCAAGCCCTTCCAGCTGGCGGTCGAGGCGGCGTGTGAAGTCGACATGGGCGTACTCCTCAGGGCCGAGGCTGAAGGGTCGGGGCTCGACGATCATCGCGTCGTCCTGTGGGTGAGCACTCACGGCGAGCAGGATACGCACCGCCCACCACGTCAACCGCGCGGGAGGACACTTGACGGACAATGCGGGGATGACGGCGACGCAAAAGCAGGCTCCGAAGAAGATCAGCGACGAGTTGGAGCGTTGGCTGCGCGAGGATCGGCCGAAGACGCTCGGTGAGCTGATCGACGTCTTTGGTGAGCGCAGCTTCGCGGTGATCTTCGTGCTGCTGATGGCGGTGCCCGCGCTGCCGCTGCCGACCGGCGGCGTGACGCATGTGTTCGAGATCGTGACGATGCTGCTCTCGCTGGAGTTGATCGTGGGTCGGCGCAAGGTGTGGCTACCAGAGCGCTGGCAGGGCCTGCAACTGGCGGGCGAGAACCGTGAGAAGTTCCTGAACGTGCTGCTGCGGCGGATTCGCGGCCTGGAGCGGCTCTCGCGACCGCGAGGACGCTGGCTGTTCGGACATCGCCTCAGCGGCGCTGTGTTCGGGCTGGTTGTGCTGGGGCTGACGCTCAGCGCCTTTCTTGCCCCTCCGTTCTCCGGGCTGGACACACTGCCCTCGATCGGCGTGGTCGTGCTGGCACTCGGCTACCTGCTGACTGACGTGGCGCTGAGCGCCCTCGGCGCGGTAATTGGGCTGGCCGGCGTGGCCTCGGTCGTATTCCTCGGCAGCATCGCGGTGAAGTTCTTCAAGGGCCTGTTCTGATCTCAGCCACAGGGCGATACGTTGAACGCCGCTTCGGGTTTTTTTCTTATTAATTCATTAATTATTGGGCTGGGTTGGTTATTAACCAGATCATCCGGTTTACTTAAAGTCTGCAACGATTCAGTCCGGATGCGAATACTGATATGGGGGATCGTTGGTCTATCCGGGCTCGGCTTCGCAGTCCAAGCGCTTGGCATCCGCGGCTCCAAGAACGAGAGCGCAGCGATCAGGCACGCCGTTCGCGCGCCGTTCGGCGACCTGCGCCGCCACGACGCGCGCGGTCTGTGCGAAGACTTTGCCCCCTCCGTCGCCGCTCACCTGACCACGGGCTCTGGGCGCTGTGAAGCAGCGGTCACGACGCTGTTCGGCCGCGGCGCGGCCGACCCTGAAATCAGCGGAGAACACTCGTCCCAGAGACGACTCGTGAAAGTAACCGACATCCACTGGCACGGCGAGCAGGCCAGCGCCGAGGTCGTGCTCGATGTCCCTTCGCAGGAGGCCCCACATCGCTTCAGACTGCGGATGATCGGCCGTCACTGGCGCATCGCGACGCCCGCGAGCCTGCAGCTGCGACCGGACTGCCGGCAACTTTCAAGCGGGATCCGCCCTTGCGTGGAGGCACTCTCGATGCGGATGGGCAGCTAACGGCGCCTCAGCTGCCACGCTCGACCTCCGCGGCGAGCTGGGCCACGCTCACGTCCAGGGCTTCCGCGAGCCGCTTTACGGTAGTCCAGCCTGGGCTGTTTACCCCCCGCTCGATACGCGACAGAGCAGAGGCCGTGATGCCCGCGTCGAAGGCCAGCTCTTCCTGCGTAATCGCTCGCTCCTCGCGAAGACGTTTGAGATGGGCTGCCAGGAGGGGGTCAACTGCTTCGTGCACATAAGAAACATGCCGTAGTCCTAGGGTCAAAGTCCAGGGGTTTAAGTCCTAGGCCTGTAGGACCAGTATTCTGGGATTGCACAAATCATCCCCACAGATGGTCACGTGCACTCGGCTTGGTGACCGCCCGTGCAAACGGACGTGACACCGGCCGCGCCACAGGTCCCCGGGAGCTTGCCCCCCGGGGACCCTGGTGGCGGCGGGCGGCCCGCTTGTCGGCTAGGGAGTCGCACGCGCGAGATGAGCCACAACTCGCGCCACTGCTCGAAAACCGGCCGACCGTTGGATGATCGTGCTTTGGGGCGATCCCGGCGACATGACCCGCGACTGCTGAGCTGCCCGGGCTGTGGCCCGATTCGTTAGCCTTGGTAGGTGTCGCTTAGCGCCCCGGAGGGGTGGCAGAGTGGTTGAATGCGGCGCTCTCGAAAAGCGTTGTGCGTCTGATTGGCGTACCGGGAGTTCGAATCTCCCCCCCTCCGCTGGTGATCGCCGCGTGGGTCGCTCGGGATAGCGACCCACGCGGCGTGAGCCGACTCGTCTAGACCGTGACGGGCGTGCGCCGCTGGTGGCGGCGTGCCTGGTATTCGGCGAGGATCTCGGCAGCCTCCGCCACGCCACCTGGGAGAAGGTGGCCGTAGCGGTCGATCGTGACTGTGATCGACGAGTGGCCGATGAACTTGCTCACCTTGTCGATGGTGATTCCCGCGTCAAGCATGTGCGAGACGGCGGTGTGCCGGCAGTCGGGCAGCCCGATTGGCCGGATGCGTTCGTGCTCGGCAATGGTGCCCTCTTCGCCCTCTCGTTCGTGGGCGGCCTTCCAGGCGCGGCGGGCACGATTGTGGACTGTGTTCGAGTTGAAGGGGTGTTCGATCAGGAGCGTTTCGAGTAGCTCGATGACGAGGTTGTGCGTCCGCCCCTTTTCGGTCTTCGGGTCGATTTCGCCCTCGTACTGATCCCAGCCTGCCCGCACCTTGATCCGCTTTAGGGCGAGGCCGATGCTGTGAGCGCGTAGCGCGCGTATCTCGCCGTGACGCATCCCCGAGTACAGCGCGGTCGCCACAGTGCGCGTTCGTCGTCTTTCCAGGCGCCGATCAGCCGGCGGGCTTCGTCGGCGGTTGCGACCGCCAGATTCGCGATCTCATGGACGAATCCACTCCCCAGAACCCGGCTTGTTAGTCTCTGCACGGATATGCGAAAGGGGGCGGGTCAGCGTGGCGTCGGTCGTATGGCGCTGGGTCGAGTTGAGTGTGGGTTTCCCGGCCCCTCTGTGTAGGCGGGCGCCGGTTTAGTGGCCGAGCGGAAAGTCAAGTCTGGTCGCTATCGGCGGCTGGCGACGCTGGGAGGCACGGCGGCGGGTCAGGCGGCTCGTCAGGCCGGGACACGCGCGGCGAACACGGTGCGCTCGGATGAACGTGCGAGTGCCGCGCTCGGGCGCCGTAACGAGCAGGCGGCCGACCAGATAGTCGCCGTGCTCGGCTCGATGAAGGGCGCGGCGATGAAGATCGGCCAGATGCTCTCGGTGCTCGACGTTGGCCTCGTCGGTGAGGAGCACCGCGAGCAATTTCAGCGCAAGCTCGCCGCGCTGCGGGATGCCGCGCCGTCGGTGCCCTTCAAGGACATGCGCAAGGTGATCGAGCGAGAGCTGGGACCGCTCAACGAGGCGTTCGCGGAGTTCGACAGCGATCCGCTCGCCGCCGCGTCGATCGGTCAGGTCTACAGGGCGACGCTGCCCGACGGCCGGGCCGTCGCCGTCAAGGTGCAGTATCCAGGGATCGACGCCGCCGTTCGAGCCGACATGCAGAATCTCGGGCTGATCCTGCGATTGGTCGGCCGTATCGCCCCGGAGCTCGACACGCAGGCGCTGGCTTCACAGATCCGCGAGGAGTTTGCGGAGGAGCTGGATTACGAGCTTGAGGCCAGCAACCAACGAGCCCTCGCGCGGCTCTACCGAGACCATCCCTTCGCGTTCGTCCCCGCCGTCGTGGACGAGCTTTGCACCGAGCGCGTGATCGTGAGCGAGCTAGTGCAAGGGGATAGTTTCGACACGCTGGAGAAGGAGTCCGAGGCGGAGCGCAATCGGGTCGGGGAGATCGTCTTTCGGTTCTACGTCGGCTCGATGTATCGACACGGCATCTTCTCGGGCGATCCCAACCCTGGCAACATGCTGCGTCTGGACGACGGGAGGATCGCGTTTCTCGACTATGGGCTGTGCAGGCGAATGAGACGCGAGTCGGTGGAGTTCCTGCTTGGCGTGCTCCGCGCGATCGTGGAGAACGACGAGGGCGAGTTGCGCGGCCGCCTCGCGGGGGAGGGATTTCTGCCCGACGCCTCGCGCTTTGAGCCCGGCGAGTTGATGTCCTACATGCTCGACGCCTACTGGTGGTGCACGACCGCCGACCGCGAGTTGACAATCACCTCGCAGGTCGCCGGGAAGATCGTCGGCGACCACCTCGGCCCAGGCTCAGCGCAGTTCGCGGTCACACGTCGCCTGGACATCAATGCCGAGCACCTGCTCGGTCGCCGTCTGGAACTGCTCGTCCTCGCGGTTCTCGGCCAGTTTGAGCCGACCGCGAACTGGCACCGGATCGCGCGCGAGTGGATCTACGACGATCCGCCGGCCACAGAGCTAGGCCGTCTGGAACACGACCGCTAGCGCCATCCCTCGCGGAGGGGTCCGGGCGGTCGGTCAGTCAGGGAGCCGCCAGCAGTAGGCCGAGGGGCCGGGAACGATGCCCGCCACGCTGACGATTTCTACGACGCCGGACCCCGCGACGACAAGGTCGTGCAGACTCCCGAGTAGTCGAGGCGAACACACCGAGGCGAACACACGCCCGACTACGCCGCTCGCCCTGGCTGCCCCCGGCGATTTCTCGCGCCAAACTCGCGCCAGTCCAAGTGCGGATCGTGCGGTTTCTAGCGGTCTACGAGCGCCAGTGCCGTTTCCCAGGCGCAGTATTTCGAGACCGCCGCATTCAACCGCTCTGCCACCCCTCCATGTGACCTCGATCGGGAGGACAGGCGGCTGATCTTAGTCGAGTTACGGCGGGCGACCCGCGCCGTCAGCCGCGTCGGGAGGCGAAGAACGCGCTCAGCAACTGGCCGCACTCGGGCGCGAGCACGCCGCCCCGGACCTCGGGACGGTGATTCAGGCGCGCCTCCTCGAGCACGTCCAACACGCTGCCGCAGGCGCCGGCCTTGGGGTCGGTCGCCCCGAACACGACCCGTGGCACGCGCGCGAGCACGATCGCCCCCGCGCACATCGCACATGGCTCCAGCGTCACGTAGAGCGTCGCGTCCAGCACGCGCCAGCTGCCGAGCGCGCGGGCGGCCTCGCGTAGGGCAAGCACCTCCGCGTGCGCAGTTGGGTCCTGGCGCAGCTCGCGCTCGTTGTGGCAGGCCGCGAGCAGCTCGCCCTCGCGCACGAGCACAGCGCCGATCGGCACGTCCTCGTGCGAACTCGCCAATTCCGCCTCGCGCAGCGCCAGGCGCATGAAGTAGTCGTCGCTCAAGGGCAGGCTGTCGCTCATCGTTCGATTTCCTGTCGATCTCGCCGGCTGCTCTGCGACAGTGCGTGCCGCCCGCAGAACGCCCGAGCATCATCATTACTACACCCACCATGAGCCCTCGCATTCGCGGTAGCAAGAGCCTGCTCACAGCCGCGCTCCTCACGAGCGCGATGCTGGCCGCTGCGCCGTCGATCTCGAGCGCCAGCGCGAGCGGCTTCGCGCCGGGCCGGATCCTGGTCAAGTACGTGGACGCCACACCCGCCCGTGCCCGTGCGGCGGTCGCGCGCGTCGCAGGGGCCGGCGACCCAACCGTGTCCGCGCCGCACACGCGGCTGCTGCGCCTCGCTCCTGGGGTCAGCGTCGGCGCGGCGCTGCGTCGGTTGCGCGCGCAGCGCGACGTCGCCTGGGCCGTGCCCGACTACGTGGCCCACAGCGCCGACGTGCCTGGACTAATCCCCAACGACCGCGGCCAGGGCAGCGCCGCGGGTGACTGGCAGCAATTGCAGTGGAACTTTTCCGGGCCCTTCGGCGTAAACGCTCCGCTGGCCTGGGCCAACGTCGCCGCGGACGGAGCCCCCGGCGGCAAAGGCGTGGTGGTCGCGGTGCTCGACACCGGCGTCGCCTACGCCACGCGCGGGCGCTTCCTGCGCTCGCCGGACTTCTCGCGCTTCGGCTTCGTGGGCGGCTACGACTTCATCGCCCACAACCGCTTCCCCAACGACCGCAACGGCCACGGCACGTTCGTCGCGGGCACGATCGCCGAGGCAACGAACAACCACTACGGCCTCACGGGCCTAGCCTTCGCAGCGCACATCATGCCCGTGCGTGTGCTGGACAGCCAGGGTGAAGGCGAAGCCTCGACGATCGCCGAAGGCGTCCGCTTCGCGGTCAAGCACGGCGCGCGCGTGATCAACCTGAGCCTCGAGTTCTCCAGCAACGTGACCGCCGCGGACATTCCCGAGCTGATCGAAGCGCTGCGCTTTGCACGCCGCCGCGGCGTGCTGGTCGTGGCGGCGGCGGGGAACGAGGCGCACGACGCGATCGCCTACCCGGCGCGCGCCCCCGACGTCGTGGCCGTGGGCGCGACCACTGAACACGGCTGCCTGGCCGACTACTCAAACGACGGCAGCGGCCTGACGCTGGTCGCCCCGGGTGGGGGTGCGGACGCGAACCTACCCGGCGACCCCAACTGCCACCCCGAAGCCACACCGGGTCGCGATGTTTTTCAGGTGACCTTCACCGGCTCCTCGCCGCGCCGCTTCGGCATGCCCTCCGGCTACGAAGGCACCTCGATGGCCGCGCCACACGTGGCCGCGACTGCCGCGCTGATCATCGCTAGCGGCGTGCTCGGGCTGAAACCCACGCCCGTGCAGCTGATCGCGCGCCTGCGGACAACCGCACGAAAACTCGGGGGCGGCGGTGACGAACACCTCTACGGCGCGGGGCTGGTCGATGCCGCCGCCGCGACCGCGCCGGGCGGCCCGGGCGCCGTGGCGTCCGGCTAGCGACTCGGCCCGTGCCGTGAAGCCGGCA
The DNA here is from genome assembly GCA_963697725.1 of uncultured Solirubrobacteraceae bacterium. GTDB lineage: Bacteria > Actinomycetota > Thermoleophilia > Solirubrobacterales > Solirubrobacteraceae > Palsa-744. The sequence goes on along the minus strand of OY969096.1, from coordinate 646,035 downwards.
GACCTCGGCACCGAGCTGACAGAGCCCTCCCCCGGTGAGTCGCCGCCCGCGCAGTGCGATCTGGCGGTCATAGGCGGCGGCATTCTCGGTCTGGCTGTGGCCCGCGAGCTGGCCCGGCGTCGCCCGCGCGCGAACGTCTGCGTGCTCGAGCGGGAGGACCGCGTCGCGACCCATCAGACAGGCCACAGCTCGGGCGTGATCCACGCGGGTATCTACTACCGTCCCGACTCGCTGAAGGCGCACCTCTGTGTGCAGGGGGCACGCTCGCTGTATGAGTACTGCGAGGCGCGCGGCATCGCCCACCAGCGCTGCGGCAAGCTCGTGCTGGCGAGCGAAGCACGCGAGCTGCCGCGCCTGCGCGAGCTAATGCACCGGGGTCAGGCCAACGGCGTGCCGGAGCTGCGCTGGTTGGAGGCCCGCGAGCTCGAGTCGGTCGAGCCGTACGCGCGTGGGCTGGCGGGACTGCACTCACCCAGCACGGGGATCGTCGACTTCGCCGAGGTGGCCCGCGCCTTCGCGAGCGACGTGCTCGCGGCGGGCGGAACGGTGTGCAGCGGCTGCGAGGTCCGCGCCGTTTACCCAGGCGCGCGCTCGCTACGCCTGGAGCATTCCCACGGAGTTACTCAGGCGGGCAGCGCGGTCTTCTGCGCGGGGCTGTGGGCCGATCGCTTGGCAATCGCCGCGGGCGCCGAGCCCGACCCACGGATCGTTCCCTTCCGCGGCGCCTACCTGCGGCTGCGCCCTGCGCGGGCCGACCGCGTGCGTGCGCTGATCTACCCGACGCCCGACCCCACACTCCCATTCCTGGGCGTACACCTGACCAGACACCTCGACGGGCAGGTGCTGATCGGGCCCACGGCGCTGCTGGCCGCGGCGCGCGACGCCTACAGCCTGCGCACCGTGCGCGCCGCGGACCTGCGTGAGACGCTGGCGTGGCCCGGCACCTGGCGGATGCTGCGGCGCTTCTGGCCCGCGGGGCTGGGCGAGCTGCGCCGCTCGGTCTCGCGTCGCGCGCTCGTCGCCGCGGCCGCGCGGCTAGTGCCCGAGCTGGGCGCCGAGGACGTCGAGCGCGGGTACGGCTTCGCCGGCGTGCGCGCGCAGGCGCTCGCACGCGACGGGACGCTGCTGGACGACTTCGCCTTCTCGGCGAGCGAGCGGGCGCTGCACGTGCGCAACGCGCCCTCGCCCGCGGCGACCGCATCGCTCGCGATCGCCCAGCACGTGGCCGACCAGGCCGAGCGGAGCTTCGCCTGAACCGCTCTGGCGATGGACTGCGGGGCCGCTCCCTGTTGTGCGCGAGACGGCTACTAAAGCCGGGCCACGGCGTCCGCGATCCCCTCGCGGGCCGTGGCAAAGCGTGGCTGCCAGCCCAGCTCACGCTTGATCTTTGCGTTAGACGAGCGCGCCGAGCGCACGACTGCATCGACGGCGTTATGTCCCGCGAGGATCCGCGCGAGCGCCGCGGGCACTCGGCGCGGCGCGCCCAAGCCAAGCCGCCCAGCGGTCAGCGCCATGAAGTCGTAGAAGGAGATCGGCTGATCGTCGGCCACGTGGTAGATCGCTCCAGGGGCGGCCTGCTCCGCGCCGAGGACCAGCGCCGCGACCGCGTCATCGACGTGAACTACGTCCCACAGGTTGGCGCCCGAGCCGATCACCGCGAAGCGTCCGGGGCGTCGCAGCTGCGCGATCAGCTCGTGCGCGTACCAACCGCCGGGACCGTATACGTGCGAGGGCCGGATCACGACCGCGGGCAGGCCGCTGCTTAGCACCAGCCGCTCCCCCTCCTGCTTGGAGCGCCCGTAGGGTGTGCTCACCGGCAGCGGCGTCTGCTCATCCAGCAGCTCGCCGCGCGCGTCGCCGGTGACGACGGTCGAGGCGAACACGACCCGCGGCCCGCTCGCCGGATCCTCGCGACCGAGCACCGAACATGCGTCCAGCAGCCTGGCGGTGCCCGCGACGTTCACCTCGCGGACCTTGGCCTCGCTGCGCTGGGAGGCGATCTCGGCGGCGAGGTGCACCACGCAGTCGGGGCGCTCGGACCCGAGCAGCTCCCGCAGGCGCTCCACGTCGCGCAAATCGCCCGCCAACGGGCGCGTCCCGGGAGGCTGAGAGCCTTCGCGACGGACCAGCGCGGCGACGTCATGGTCGCGCGTGAGCAGCGTTCCACACAGCGCTTGACCGATGAAGCCGCTGGCGCCCGTGACCAGGATACGCATGGGCGCGAGCCTACTGGAGAGCCGTGGGCACGCCGGCTCGGTGAGCCGACCGGCGAATACGAGGACACGGGCGGCTAGGTTGTCTGGATGTTCGGCCGCACCCCGCTCGAGGCACGCCGCCCCTTAACGCTGTTGCTCGCGTCGCTCTCGCTCCTTGGCGCGGCCGCGACCTCGCTGCCCGCCGCGGCCGGGGCGGAACCGACTTGGACGACCTACCACCGCGACTCGATCCGCTCGGGCCTAGACCCGGAAGCCTCGACCCCGGTCGCACCCACGCTCGCCTGGCACTCGCCCGACCTCGGGGCACCGATCTGGAGCCAACCGCTCGTGCTCGGCTCACGCGTCTACGTGGCCACGGTCGGCGACAAGGTCTTTTCGCTGGACAGCAACACGGGCGCGGTCGTGTGGGAAAAATCCGTCGGCGCCCCCGTTCCTTCCTCGGCGCTGCCCTGCGGCGACGTCACCCCCACGGTCGGCATCGTCGGCACGCCGGTGATCGACCAGGCCACCCAGGCGATCTACGCGGTGGCCGACACGTGGGACGGGACGAGCGCGCACCACGAACTGGTCGGGCTGAGCCTGGCGAACGGCGCCCAGGTGCTGCGCACGCCAGTCGACCCTCCGAGCGCAGACTCGAAGGCGATCCTGCAGCGCACCGCGCTGAACCTCGACGCTGGCCGGGTCGTGTTCGGCTATGGCGGCAACGACGGCGACTGCAGCTCCTACGTGGGCGCTGTCGTCGCGGCGCCCGAGGCCGGGGGCGCACCCCTGTATTGGCAAGTTCCCGTCTCGCTACCTTCGAAATCGGGTGGGGCGATCTGGGCGCCGGCCGGGCCCGCGGTGGGGCCCGAAGGCGACGTCTACGCAACGACCGGCAACCCGGTGCCGCCGGAAGGCAAACCCGGACCCTACGACTACTCCGACAGCGTTGTGCAGCTGAACTCTACGCTCGAACCGATCGGCAGCTTCGAGCCGCCGAACTGGCTGGAAGAGGGCGAAAACGATCTCGACCTCTCCTCCGCGGCCGCGGAGCTGCTGCCGGGCGGGCTGCTGTTCCAAGCGGGCAAGGACGGCCGCGGCTACCTGATCGACCAGTCGACGATGGCCGGCAAACCCGGTGCGTCCGCGGTGTTTGAGGGCCAGGTCTGCGGCGGGCATGGCAGCTTCGGCGGCGACGCCTTCGCAGGCGGCGTGATCTACGTGCCGTGCACGAGCGGTGTGCAGGCACTCGCCTACAACCAGATGGCGCGTACGTTCACACCGCTATGGCAAGGACCAGTGGACGCCTTCGGCCCGCCGACCATCTCTGCGGGCCTCGTCTGGGACATCGCAAGCGGCGGCTTCAGCGGCGGCGGCACCAAGCTCTATGGGCTGGATCCTGCGACCGGCGTGCCACGTTACACACTGACACTGCCAAGCCCGGTCGCTGACCACTTCGCCTCCTCGAGCGCCGCGGGCGGCAAGCTGTTCCTGGCGACCGGCTCCAGCGAGACCGCCTACCAGATCGCGACGCCCATCACGAACGGTGGTGGCGGCGCAGTGCCGATCGCTGTCGGGATCAAAAAATCCATACCCTCGCGCGTGCCGACGCTATTGCATACGCGCCTACGCGCCGACCGCAAAGGCCGCGTGCGAATCGCGCTGCGCTGCCTGCTGACGGGCGGCCAGTGCAAAGGCACGATCACGCTGCGAGCCAAGTTTGTCACGATCAAGCACGTGGGCCGAAAGCGCGTTCGTCGCACGAGCTACCTCGCGCTGGGCCACGTGCGCTTCAACCACCGCAAAGGATCCTTCGCGGTGACGCTGCGGCTCGGCCCTAAGGCGCGCGCGCTGCTACGCCGCCACCGCGATCGGCTGTCGCTGCAAGTAATCCTCGCCGCGCCACCGAGCAAGACCGTCAGGCGCGCGGCGACGCTCACCGCTGCCCACTGAGCCGACGCTAGGTCGTACGGATGATCAGCACGGAGCAGGGCGCGTGGTGTGAGACCTTGTTTGGAACCGAGCCCAGCAGGAAGCGCTTGGCTCCGGTCATGCCCTTGTTGCCGACGATAATCAGGTCCGCCTCCTGCTCCTCGGCGACGTCGAGGATCGCGTCGGCGGGGTCGCCCTGGCGCGCGTACAGGTCGACCTCGACGCCGGCGTCGCGCGCGACCTTCGCCGCGGCCTCGAGCGTCGCATCGACGTCCTCGCGCGGGTTGATCGCCCACTGCAGGTCCTCGGGCGCCTGGCGGCGTTCCTCGGAGAGTCGCTTCTCAGACACGGGCGCGTAGGCGCTGACCAACTCGACCTTGGCGCCGATGGCGCCTGCCAGATCAACCGCCTGGCGTACTGCCTGGGTGGCGGTGTCCGAGCCATCCGTCCCCACCACGATCGACCTGAACATGATCCTCCTCGGCTTGTAGAGACTAACCCCGACGAGCGCGATCATACCCGTGCTCAGGCCGGTCGTCGCGGCGGCGGCGTAAGGTTTCCAAAGGAGTGATCGACATGCACTGCCACGTCCTCCCGGGCATCGACGATGGTCCGGCGACGATCGAGGATTCGCTGGCACTCGCACGGGTCGCCGCGGCGCGTGGGACCCGCACGATCGTGGCGACACCGCACGTCAGCCACCGCTACGACAATGACCCGGCGACGATCGCGGCGCTGGTAGATCAGGTGAACGCCAAGCTCACCCAGGAGCAGGTGCCGGTGAAGGTGCTGGCTGGGGCCGAGATCTCGGTGACGCGCGCCTCCGAGCTCTCGCGCGAGACGCTCACGGCCCTGTCGTTGGGCGGCGGCGGCGCGTGGCTGCTGATCGAGCCGCCGTTCTCCTCGGAGGCCACCGGCATCGACATCCTGGTGGGAGAGCTCCAGGACGAGGGCTATCGCATCCTGCTTGCCCACCCCGAGCGCTGCCCGGCCTTCCAACGCGACCCGCAGCTGCTGGAATCGCTGGTGCGCGGCGCCGGCGTACTGACCTCGATCACGGCGGGCTCGCTCGTCGGTCGCTTCGGCGGCAGCGTCAAGCGCTTCGCGCTGAGCCTCGTGGAGAACGAGCTGGTACACAACGTGGCCTCCGACGCCCATGACCCCGAGCAGCGCGCCCCGGGGCTTGCCGAGGAGCTCAAGCAGGCAGGGCTGGAGGCGATGACGGAGTGGCTGACCGAGGGCGTGCCGGAGGCGATCCTCGCAGGCGAGGACAGCCTGCCGCCGCGTCCCGCATTGAGCTACTCGAACGCGCGAGCCGGGCGCGGTCAGTGGTGGCGTCGCGGACCGCTTAGGCGAGCTTCGTGATCGCCACGATCATCCCGATCACGACAAACACGACAATCGCTATCTGCATCCAGATCCAAGTCGGCGACATCGCGCCAGACAGCGTACTTCGGCGAGGGCTCGGCGGCGCGCCGATTGATGCTGGCGCGACCCTCCGGGGCTGTCCCTAAGCTACTTCAGATGCGCCGGCGCCAACGCAAGCTGATCGCCGCCGTCGTGCTTGCCCTTTGTGGAGTCGCGTGTGCCACGCCGGCGGTCGGTGCGAGCGGGCGGGTACGTGCCGTCGCAGCCGCAACGGCACCGCTGGGCGGCATCAACATCAGCGGCTTGGGTGCCGGCTCGCTGCCGGTTGAACGCCGACTACGAAGTCGAGCAGGCGGCACAGCTGCACGCGAAGCTGATCCGCGCCGAGCTGCCCTGGTCGGTGCTCCAGCCGGACGGCCCCGGCAAATTCGACCCCTCGGCGCTGGCCTACACCGACCGGCTGATGAGCGACGCCGCGGCGCATGGCATCGGCGTTATCGCGCTGATCGACAGCGCTCCCTGCTGGGCTTCGGCCGCGCCGGCGGCGCTGCGTCGCAAATGCGTTCCGCGCCGCGGCAGCAAGGCTTACAGCTACCCCCCCGCGCACCCGCAGGAATTCGCGACCTTCGCGCACGCGTTCGTCGAACGTTACGGCAGCGAGATCACGGCACTTGAAGTTTGGAACGAGCCGGACCAGGCCAACGAAAAGTACTTTGCGGGCCCGCACAAGCCCGAACGCTACGCCCATCTGCTCGCGGCGGCCTACCCGGCGATCAAGTCGGCGAACCCCAACGTGACCGTACTCGGAGGGTCGCTCGTTGGCACCAACGGCGTGTTCCTGAAACTGCTCTACAAGGCCGGCATCAAGGGCCACTACGACGCGCTGGCGGTGCACTTCTACACGCTAACGCTGGCGGGGCTACGAGCGACGCGTGCGGTTCAGCTAGCAAACGGCGACAGCACGCCGATGTGGCTGGACGAGTTCGGGTGGGCCAACTGCTACCCGCGCAAAAAGAAAGACGAGGAACAGGCCTGCACGACGACGCCGGTGCAGGCGCAGAACATCACCAACACCTACCGTGCGCTCGCCTCGGCTAGCTACGTAGCCGCGGCGACGATGTACGACCTACAAGACGGGGGCGGCGACTCCTTCGGCGTGCTCACGACGAAGGGCAAACGCAAGCCGGCCTTCTCGGCGCTGGCCGACGTGCTCAGCTCACCGATCGGGCCGCTGAGCCCGGTCACGCTGTCGCTGCACAAGGCGGGGGGGCGTGTCCTCGCCAGCGGCTCGGGTCCGGTCGGCGACTTCATGCGCATGGAAGTCTTCCAGGGCAGTGTGCTGCGCTACCGAGCGGCGTTCACGCTCGATCGCCTGAACCACTTCAAGCTGGCGTTGCCGCGCGTGCTCGGCACCCACAACCTGCGAGTCCGCGTCTATCAGCAGTGGACCGGCCTCAGCGGGGCCGCCCAGCGCAACATCTGAGCGCGGTGCGCGACTACTCGGCGCTGCGAAGCAGCGCGATGAACGTCAGCGCGAAGATCTTCATGTCGAGCCCGAGCGACCAGTTCGCGATGTAGTAGTTGTCCCACTCGACCCGTTCCGCGAGCGAGGTCTGCCCGCGCAGACCGTGCACTTGCGCCCAGCCCGTGATCCCCGACTTGACCCTGTGGCGATCGTCGTAGCGGACGATGTCCTGATTGAACAGCTCGACGAACTCAGGGCGCTCGGGACGCGGGCCGATCAGGCTCATCTCGCCCTTCAGCACGTTGAACAGCTGGGGCAACTCGTCGAAGGAGGTACGGCGCAGGAAGCGACCGACCGCGGTGCGCCGGTCGTCACCCTCGACGCCGCCGGGGGCGGTGTCGCCGCCCAGCAGGTGCTCCAGCGGGCCGGCATCGTCATCGTCGGGGTCGACGTGCCCGCCCTGCAGACGCATCGAGCGGAACTTGAACAGGTCGAAGGCCTTGCCGTCGCGCCCCACGCGGCGCTGACGGAACAGCACCGGCCCCGAGGAGCTGAGCCGCACGGCGAGCGCGGAGATCAGGATCAGGGGCGAGAGCAGCACCAGCAAGCTCAGCGCCAGCATCCGGTCCAAGCCATGCTTGATCGCAAACTGTAGCCCCCGTGGGTCGACGGTGGTGAATGACATCAGCGGCAGACCACCCACGGTGTCGTAGCCGACACGGTTGTTGATCGTGTCGAACATGCGCGGCACGACCGAGACCTCGATGCCGAGTTCCTGGCAACGCTGAATCAGCCGGCTGACCCGCTCGTCTGCGACCGAGGAGAAGGCCACGATCAGGTTACGCACCCCGGTGCGAGCGACGGTCTCGTCGAGATCCTCGACGGTGCCGAGCACTGGCAGGTCACGCCCGCCCACCTCGGCGATCGAGCGTGGGTCCTCGTCGAGGAAGCCAATCGGCGCGAGTCCGTACTCGGGATGCGTCTCCAGCCGTCGCGCTACCTGGGCGCCGACGACGCCGGCGCCCATGATCAGCACGGGCTTGCCGACCATCCGCCGCGCGCGCGCCCAGCGCTGCAGGAAGGAGAGCACGATGCGCCCGACGCCCACCCCGATCAGCGCGCACAGCCACACGCGCACGACCTCGGACTGGCGCGGGGCGTGCCCGTTGACGAACAGGCCGAGCACCGCGACCATCATGACGCCGATGGAGACGGCGCTAATCACCGGTACGACACCGTCCAGCACCAGGGCACGCAGACGCGTGCGGTAGAGACCGCGCAGATAGAACAGCAGCATCACGACGAGCGGGAACGCCAGCAGCGGCGCGCGCGTGGAGCTGGCGTGGAAGGTGCCATGAGCGCTCAGGCCCACGATCACGGCCAGACACAGCAGCACCAGGTTGACCGCCGGACGCAGCACGCGCCAGCCGGAGCCCTCCAGCGCCCACTGCAGGCGACCGCCGAACGCCTGGCCGGGGAGCGCCCTGGGCTGCGGCGCAGAGCGGCCGAACTCGCCCTGGAGCGGGAGCGTCGTGGAGGTCTGCTGGGTGATGGGAGTGCGAGCCATGTGCGGAAGGAGGGGCTTTCGTCCTCTTGAGGATGCTTTCGTGCTTTCAGGAAGCTCTACGGTCTAACCGTGTAGTCGGATCTTTGCTCGTATCCCTTTAGCCGCGTGTCCCCTCCGACACGCGCCCGCGTCCGAGCCAGCCCGTCAGCACGCCCAAGCAGACGAGCACGGCAAAGCCAAGGATTATGTAGACGAGATCGCTGCCCGATAGCCCGAGTGCACCACCTTCGCCGGCGGGAGTCCGTTCCGCGGCCGGATAGAAGCTCGCGCTCAAGGTCGCGCTCGCGCTGGAGTCGCCGGCGGGTACAGACTTCGTGTGCGTGCCCTGCTTCGTGACAGAGGCGCCGCCCGCGTGGCCGTGGTGCCCACCCGCGCTGCCTGCGCCGCCTGCGCTCGGGCCGCCTGCACTCGAAGCGGAGCCTTCGTCGGTGCCGGTCTGTGAGGATTCGGTGGCGGCTTCGCTGGGGCCGGTGCTCGAGCCGCCAGAGGAGCCGCCGGAGCCGCCGCCGCCACGCGGACCGTTGACGAGCGCAGAGCCGAGAATTGCCTGGTTTCCCTGGCCTGGGCCGCCGTAGCCGCTGAGCAGCGAGCTGGCCAGGGCGGAGCTCGGCAGCGCGGCCACCAGGGCCGCGAGAAGCGCTCCTATGAAGATGACGGTGCGATGCGCGCTCATGCTTCCTTGCTTTGGGTCGTATGCCCGGCCCGAACGATCTGCGTCAACGCTCCTTGCCACGATTCCGCGATCACCGGACCACGCTCGCAGTCAGCGGTCTCAGCTCCCGACAGCACCAGGGCCACAATCTGACGCCAGCCCGCTCATAAAGTACCTCAGCCGGCAGGCCCTGTCGAGGAAAAGAGTTCCATTTTGACCAAATAACCACAGGTACCTCAGGCGAGTTGACGTGCTTTGTTGAGAATTGCGCGAGTCAACTGTTCGATGTTCACGCGCTGGCCCTCGCGCACGCTCTTGAGCACTTCCCCGATCAGTTCGTCGTGGGGGTTCAGGCGATGGGTGCGTTCGAGCAGACCCAGGGCTTCACGTTGGTTGCCGCGCGAGGAGGCGATCGCACCGCGCTCGAGCGTGGCGTACGCGTCGCGGGAATCCCGCCGCAGCGCCAGCGCGAACTCATGGTCGGCGCGCTGCAGATCGCCAAAGCGCAGCGCGATGCTGCCCGCTAGCAAATACGGTTCGTCGCTGAGTGGGTTCAGACGCGCGGCGTCGTTCAGCGCGGAGTACGCCCGACGGGGAGCCGTGGGCCAGATCCGTGCGGCCTTCTGCACCTGCAGTTGGCTGAACCAGGGAGCGATCAGCGACGCGGCGGCGGCCAGGGCCAGTACCACGGCGAGCGCGATCCCCCCACGCCTCGGCGTGAGCAGACCCGCGACTCCGCGCCCGGCGCTGTGGCGGTGGCCGTGGGCCTCCATCCCGGCGTGCGTGCGCGTGTCCGTACCAGCACTCCCAGCCGTAGCGGCGCTCACGGCCGTCGCTGGGGGCCGAGGCGCGAGCCCGCAGGCGAGGCCCAACAGCGCAAATGCCGGCCCCGCGAGTCCAGCGAACTCCCAGAACCAGTCAAAGCTGCCATGCACGAACCAATAGGCGAACCCAGCGAGCGCCGCGGCGGCCACGGTGGCACCGAGCGGGTCGACCCGACGCAAGGCGCCGAGCGCTGCGCGCCCCCCCGCCAAGAGCGCCGCGAGCAAACCAACGATCGCTAGCAACGTGCCGATCAGACCGGCCTGCGAGAGGGTGCGGAACTCGACGCTGTGCGGATAGTGGGGAGTCTGCTGCTCATGACCGCGCGCGAGGTACTGCTCCGCGAAGTTGTCCGCACCGATGCCGAGTAGCGGATGCGCGGTGAATTCGTCGAGCGCGACCCTGTAGAAGTCATAGCGGCCGCTACCCAGACCGCTGACGAGCCGGTTGACCTGGGCGTTGTCGGCACTGTAATCGCCCTTAAAGGTTTCCCAGCCGTGTTCGGCACGGGCGAGCGGATCGCCGGCCGCGACCCAGCCACCCGCGAGCACGATCACCAGCGCGGCAATAGCGACCGCACCCAGCCCGCGATGCAGGCGCTGGCCTGCAGCCTGCGAGATCGCGCCGCGATGCTCCACGAAGGCTCCGCCGGCGGCGATCGCCCCCACGACCACGGCGGCCAGGAACGTAACCGCGGTCGCGCTGTGCAGCGCCGCATGGACATCGCCTCCGTGCAGCGCACGATCACCGACGTGCAGGATCGTTTTGGTACCCGCGCCGACGCCGATCGCGACCGGCACTAGGAGCAGGAAGTGGCGCACGCGCCCGGGCAGGATCGCGAACACGAGCACGAGCATCACGACCGTCGCGTACAGCGAGCCGCGACTCTGGCTGAGCAACGCGAGGTCCGCGAGCAGTACCGCGCCGCCCGCGAACACGCCGCGCAGCGCCCAGTGCAGGCGCCGGCTAGCGGCCATCAACAAGGCGGGCCAGAGCGCGATGCACCAGACCGCGGCGCAGGCATTTTCGTAGTCGGCCGGGTATTTCAGCCGGCCTTCGCTGAACAGCACGGCGGGGTGCGCCGCGGCCTCGACGTGCAGCACGACGAACGCCGCCAGCGCGATCATCGCGAGGATCCAAGCGCCGATCAGCAGCGCCGCGCTGTCTCCGCGCAGCGGCCACAGCGCGAACAGGCTGAAGATCAGCAGGTACAGCAGCGTGCGGTTGGCGCCTTCCCAGGCGTCGGCGGGCACCTGTGCCCACAGGATCGAGAGGTAGCTGAGCGCTGTGTATAGCGCCAGACAGGCGACCGCGATACGCACCGCCAGCGGCACCTCGCGCAGGCGCACTGGGACGAGCACCAAGGCAATTGCCAGCAGCCCGATCAAGAGCAAGCCCCCGGGTGCCCAATGGGTGACGGGGTAGCCCGCATCGCTGCTGGCCCAGACCACGAACAGGGCGAGTGCGCCGAGCGCCGGCACCGCAGTCGGTGTGCGGCGCAGGGTGTCGCTGAGCTTGGCCATCGGCCCTACAACCGGCATCTCAGGTGAGACTATCGGCGGAACACGTGGCCAAAATGAGCGTTTGCCTTGCCGGCAGGTCTGAACGGACCCCTAGGCTTGCTGCGTGCCCAAGGCCCACTGGATCGAGAAACCGGAACTGGAAGACCGTCGCGAGCAGTGGCGAGCCCTGGCGGCGAGCAGCGAGTTCCCGACCGCCTTCGCCGACCCCGCATGGGTGCTCTCCTGGTGGGCTAGCTACGGTGCGCAGCAGGAGCCCTGGGCCTTCGCGCTGGAGGACACCGAGGGCTCGTTCCGAGCCCTGGCGGTGCTGGCGCTTGAGGGCTCCGGGCGCACACGTACGCTGACCTTCGCGGGGGGCAGCTGGAACGGCCTTGAGACCCTGATCTGTGCGCCCGGCGCCGAAACGGAGTTTGCGACCTTGCTGCTCGACGCGCTACACGAGCGCCGCGGCGAGTGGGACACCTGGCGCGTTCAGCGCCTGCGCACGGACTCAACGCTCGCGCAGATGCTGCTCGAGGGCGGCGGACCGCTGCGCGCCGCGGCGCACGATCTGCGCTTGCAGCCCTACCTGCAGCTGCCCACGGAGGTCGCAGCCTATGAAGCGAGCTTCGGCTCCAAGCAGCGCAGCACGCAGCGTCGCAAGTGGCGCAAACTGACAGAGCTGGGCGCCGAGGCGCGCGTGGTCGAGGAGACCCAGGCGGCCGACGCGACGCTGGCCGAACTGCTGGCGCTGCGCCGTAGCCGCGCCGAGGCGATGGGCCAGCGACACTCGCACATGGACGCGACCTACGAGCGCTTCCTGCACGATGCCGTACGCGAGCTACTCCCGACGGGCGCGCGCCTATGGCGGCTGGACCTCGAGGGCGAGCTGTTGGCCAGCCGCCTGAACCTGCTGCAGGGGACGCGCGAGCACAGCTACCTGCTCGGCCTCGGCGAGAGCCACGCCAACTTGAGCCCCGGCAACGCGCTGGAGCTGCGCGCGATCGATCAGGCGATCGAGCAGGGGCGCAGCGAGTTCGAGCTGGGACCCGGCCGCGACGAGTACAAGTACCGGCTCGGCGGGGTCGATCGCACCGTGGTGCGGCTCGTCGCCGCCAGCCCCTCGCTGCGGGGACGTGCCCTGACGAGCGTCTCCGCGGGCGATCTACGCCTGCGCGACAGCGCCGTCGCCGAGGCGCTGCGCCGTCGCCGAGGTATCCCCTCCGAACGCGCGGGAGCCGGACGCCACGCCTGAGCGGCGGTCGCCACCGATGCGCACGCTGATGTATCACGACATCGCCGAGCTCGGAGCGGGCGACGCGGTCGGTTTCTCGGGCCCGCTGGCCGCGCGCTACAAGCTCACGCCGGCCGCCTTCGAGGCGCACCTGGACGCGGTGGCTGCCACCGACCTTGAGGTGCGCCCACTCGACGCCGGCGAGCCCGCGCCCGCGGTGGCAATCACGTTCGACGACGGCGGCGCCTCGGCCTTGCTGGCAGCCGAAGCACTCGAGCGTCACGGCTGGCGCGGACAGTTCTTCGTGACCTCCTCGCGCGTCGGCACGCCCGGCTTCTTGTCCGAGGAGCAGCTGCGCGAGCTAGCTGGACGCGGCCACCTGATCGGCAGCCACTCACACAGCCATCCCACCTACATGGGCAAGCTGACGCGCGCCGAGCTAGACGAGGAGTGGACGCGCAGCCGCGCGCTGCTGGGCGAGCTGCTCGGACAGGCGCCACGCACGGCCTCGGTGCCGGGTGGCTTCCTCTCGCGCGAGGTGATCGCATCGGCGTCCGCCGCCGGTTACGAGCTGCTGTTCACCTCCGAGCCCACCGCCAAATTGACACGCGGCGTGCCCACGCAGGGCAGCCTCGACGTCCGCGGGCGCTACACAATCTGGGCCAGTACGCCCGCGCAGGTCGCGGCGGGTTACGCGCGCGGTAGTCGTCTGGCCTGCGGACGCCTGTGGCTTGAGTGGAATGCGAAGAAGCTCGCCAAGAGCGCGAGCCCAGCTGCCTACCAGGTGCTGCGCCGCGTGCGAGCGGCGCGCTCCTAGCTAACACGCACCGCTGCACGAAACGGCAAGCCTCGGCACGCCTTCACGAGGGTGGGGCTCTGGCGCCTCAGCGCGCCGCGGCTAGAAACTCCGCCAGCCGTGCGCTCGCGGCCTCGAGCGTGCCGCCGCGCGCGCGCGCTATCCCGGCCTCGATCAGCTCACCGCGCAACTGCCCGTCGGCCACGATCCGCTCCAGCGCCGCAGCGGCCGCGCCGGCGTCGTTGGGCTCGATCAGCAGGGCCGCGCCTTCGGCCGCCGCGGGCACGCCGCCGACCGCGGTGGCGACGGCGGGCAGGCCGGAGGCGAAAGCCTCGACCAACACTTGCGGGAAGCCCTCGGTCAGCGACACATGCAGGAAGGCATGACTTGAGCGATAGAGATCCAGCAGACCCCCGTCGATCGGCACATATCCCAGCAGCTCGATGCTCTCCGACAGGCCCAACTCGGCCACGCGCTCGGCCAGCGGTTCGCGCAGCGGCCCGTCGCCGCATACGAGCAAACGCCAGGCGCGTCCGTCCTGAAGCAGTCGCGCGACAATATCGGCGAGCAGCAGCGGGTTCTTCTCGACGTCGAGTCGCCCCACAGTCAATAGCGTCAGCGGGCCTTTGTAGTCGCGTCTGACCAGCGCCTCGCCCGCGTCTGCCAAGTCGTGTTCGGAGACGAGCGAGACCGTCGTAGCGAACACGCTGCGCGCGTGGCCCTCTCGATACTTGCGCTCGAGCTCCGGACCCACGACCACGACCGCGTAGCGGCGGGCCAGCAGGCGCCAGATCCCCTCGAGCACGTCGGCGGCCCAGTGCATCCAGCGCCGGCCTGGGCGGCGGCTGCGCACGTACAGCGGCATGTCCTGGCGCACGCCCAGGATCAGTCGGCGCCTGCGCAGAGCCGTGAGCACCGCGAGCAGCACGGAATGCGGATAGGGACCCAGCACCCACACCGCGTTCAACTTCGTCCAGCAGCCTCCAGAAGCGCGCGACCGAAACGATCAGCGAACGCGCGACCGATAGCGGGTGGCCGAGGCTCTTGTAGTGGGGCAAGCCGACCAGCTCGGTCTCCTCGTGCAGCGGGTAGTGCGAGGTGCCGGGCTTCGGATCGAAGCGGCCGACCAGCACCAGGCGATCGACGTGCTCGCGCAGCGCCTCCAGGAACACGACAAACGCCCGCTGTCCGTAGCGTTTGACGCCATCGGAGCAGTACTCGTAGTCGGTGTAGACCGCCAGCCGCACTCAGACGCCCTCGCCCTGCAGCGAGGGGGCATACACGCCATCGGCCGCGCCAGCGCCGAGGTCAGCGTCAACTTCGGGCGAGGACTTACGGGCGAGGTTGGCGAAGGCCGCGAGTGGCAGCCCGAAGCGCGCCATGCCTACGAGCGTGCCCACGCCCCAGCCGAAGTGCATCGTCGGGAGCACCGCCAGCAACCGCGCGGCGTCGGCGCGCTGCTCGGGGCGCCTGCCCGCGCCGATGGCGGTCGCGGCGACGGCGAGCAGATAGGAGAGCACGCCCAGCCGCGCGCCACGGCGCAGCGGTCGCGGCGCGAGTACGGTTGCGGTCAGCGTGAGCACCAGCGCGGGGGCGATCATGTGCGATCGGCGCATGCTCTGTGGGTGGCGCTTGAACGTGCGCGCACGATAGAAGCCGTAGCGGTAGTACTGGCGCGCGAGCCCCTGCAGCGCGTCGCGCGGAACGTAGTAGCCCGCCATCTCTGGCAGGCACACTAGGCGCGCGCCGTCCTTCAAGAAGCGCGAGGCCATCTCGGAGTCCTGGTTGATCGGCCAGCGCTCGTCCCAGCCGCCGGCTTGCAGCACGCGTTCGCGACGCCAGATGCCGCCGAACACGCCGGTGTCCAGATCACGCTCCTCGGCCTGCTCCAGCTCGTCATCCCACTTGCGCGAGCCACCCCGGCCAAGACGCGAGGCGAGCGCCAGCCCGACCGCGCGCGAGATCGGCCCCACCGGGCGCGGGATCGCCGGCCCGCTGACCCACTCGGTATCGCCGCGCCGCAGGCGCTCCACGCCCGCGGCCAGATAGCGGTCGGCGTAGTAGGTGTGCGCGTCCATGCGCGCCACGTACTGACCCCGCGCCTCACGCAGACACACGTTCAGCCCGCTGGCGGTCCGCCGCCGCGGATTGTCGAGCACGCGGATACGTGGGTCTTCGCGCGCCAGCTCGAGCAGGATCTCACGCGTGCGGTCCTCGGAGCCGCCGTCGGCGAACAGCAGCTCAACCGTGCCGTCGAAGCGCTGTGCCTGCATCGCCGCGACCGTCTCGCGGATGTGGCGCTCCTCGTTAAGCACCGGCACCAGCACGCTGATGTCGACGCGCTCCCCAGAGCTCGCGGGCCCGTCAGACAGCGCCTGCTCGCGCGGCTCGCCCTCGCCGAACGGCGCCTGTGCGGAGGAGCTGGATGCCGGAAGGGCGGTCACGCGGGATCATTATGCTGTCGGCTCCTGGGGAATCGGCCTTTAACGCGGCAAATCCTCGACACGCGATCCGAGCGACGCATTCGTCCCCGTGACCGACGCCATCGTCCTCTGCTACCACGCGATCAGCCCGACCTGGGATGCCGATCTGTCGACGACGCCCGGGCGCTTTGTCGGCCAGCTTGACCTGCTGGCAGCCCGTGGCTATGAGGGGGTGACGTTCAGCGAGGCGGTGCGCGCGCCCCGGCGCAAGGTCGTGGCGGTGACCTTCGACGACGCCTACCGCTCGGTGCTCGAGCTGGGCAAGCCGATCCTGGATCGCCTTGGCTGGCCGGCAACGGTGTTCGCGCCGACTGAGGGGATCGACGCTGGAGACCTGCTCAGCTGGTCGGGCATCGACCGCTGGCTGGGAGGCCCCCACGAGCACGAGCTGGCGCCGATGTCGTGGGCGCAGCTGCGCTCGCTCGCCGAGGCCGGCTGGGAGATCGGCTCCCACACGGCGACGCACCCGCATCTGACCCAGCTCGACGACCACGCGCTGCAGCGAGAGCTGGGCGACTCCAAGCAGGCTTGCGAGCAAGGCATGGAAATCCCCTGCACGACGCTCGCCTACCCCTACGGCGACGTTGACGCACGGGTCGTAGCGGCCGCGCGACGCGCAGGCTATGAGACGGCCGCCTCGTTGCCGAAGCTGCTGGGGGGGCGCGACCCGCTGGACTGGCCCCGCGTCGGCGTGTACTTCGCCGACGATGAGCGGCGCTTCCGCCTGAAGGTCTCGCCGTTCGTGCGAGCCCTGCGCCGCTCGCGCATCTGGGCCGCGCTCGATGCGCTGCGCGGCTAGCGGCTAGCGGGCGGAGCGCTTCTTGTGCTTGGCCCGCCCGTGCTTGCGAGCGCGCTTGTGGTGCTTCTTAGTGGCGGCGGCGTGCCGCGTGCGCGTGGCGTGCGCGGTGCCGTGCGCGGGAGATCCGTGCTGAGCGTCGGCGGGCGCTGTGGGCGCGTCGACGGTGCTTGCGGGCGTGGGGGCCGGAGTGTCGCCGACCCCTTGCGCTTTTCCCACAATGTTCGGGGCACCACCCGAAGGAGCCCTTTCGACTCCCGGCCGCGAAGGCAGTTCGGGGACCATGCTCGCGCAGGCCGAGCCGGTCGCCGGCAGGTATTCCCCTTCGCCGATCGCGACCAGTTCGCTCGCCGGGGCGGTGACGTTGGAACGCGGTGTGAAGCCACCGCTGAAGGTGCTGATGCCGCGGGTGGAGACGCAGTTGGACTGCACGATGTTGTTGACCCCGTGCGGGTTGCCGGCCGGGTACCAGGATTCGACGTCACCGCGAATATTCGAGTTGACGATCAGGTTATGTTCGACGGTGTTGTTGCTGGAGGCCACGCCGTCGTCGCCGCCGAACTCGATGCCCTCGCCGTTGTCGGCGATCACGTTGTCGACCACGACGCTGCCCTGAGCGCTCGGGTAGAACTGGATGCCGCGGTCGGCGTTGTGGTCGATTACGTTGCCGACGATCTGGGTGTTGGTCGCGTCCTGGATGTAGATGCCGTGGTCTTCGTTGCGCGAGGGCAACAGGCCACAGTCGTGGATGCGGTTACCGACGATCACCGTCGAGTCCGCGACGCCGTAGCTTTCGCTGCCGATGTCGAAGCAGATTTCGGTGTGGTCGTCGGTTACGTCGTCGGATTCAAAGGTGGTGTGGTTGGCCGCGATGTTCGGGCTCGGCAGCGGCCTGCCGGTCTGATAGTTGCCGTCAAGGCTGAGGTCGGCAACCGTTACGTAGTTCGAGCCACGCGGCACGTAGATGCGCCCGGTGATCTGAGCCGTTTCCCCGGGGTAGCTGCGCAGCACCAGCGGAGCGCCGGCGGCGCCGCCGTGGTTGACGCGCAGCCCGCCTGCGTAGCTGCCGGCGCGCAGGCAGCCGACCTGGCCGGGGGCGAGCGCATCGCTCAGCGCCTGAACCGTACGCAGCGGCGCGGCCAGCGTGCCGGGGGCCGAGTCCGAACCGCCAGGCGCGGCGACCTTGTCACAGTTGGTGGGAGCCGCACCAGCCGCAGCTCCCGGCAGGGCCAGCGCGAGCGCCGCCAGCGTTCCAGAGGCGGCAACGGCGATCGGGCGGAATGAAACTCGGCTTGCGCGGCTAATCATGTTGGACGTGGTCTCCGTAAGGGGGGGTGGGAATGCACCGCCTGCATCGCCCAGCCCCTTCAAGCCCATGACCGAACGGATCGCACCATCAGACGAACGTCCAGACCGGGGCGCACCCGCGGCGATATTGGCCTGCCCAGCACGCACTGAGCGTCCAAACCGCCACCACCGCTCCGCGATAGCCGCTACCGTTCTGAAGATGCGCCGCTTCCTGCCGCTACGCCACAGCCATGCAGCGCACTAACGACCAACGTTCATCCGACTGGCTCGCGCCGCAGGGCCCCCGCGAGGGGCTCGGTCACTACGTCGAGGTAATCCGCGACCGGCGCAAACTGATCATCATGTGCGTGCTGATCGTCACGATCGTGGCAGGCGCATACGCGAAGCTCGCATCGCCCACATACAAGGCTGAATCGCACTTGCTGGTGACGCCGGTCAACGGCGAAACGAGCTTGATCGGGCTCGGCCTGATCACGAACTCGGGCAGCCCCACCGGCGACGTGGCCACGGCCGCGAGCCTGGTGACCACCTCCGAAGTGGGGGCGCTCGTCGCCACGAAGGTCGGGCACATCACGGGCCGCGCCGCGCTAGGACATGTCAGCGCCGTCCCGGTCGCGCAGAGCAATGTGGTCGCGGTCACCGCAAGCGCCTCGACGGCCGAGCGCGCGCAGGAACTCGCGAACGCCTTCGCCGTCGCGACGGTGCAGAACCGCACGCGGATCCTGCACCACCAGCTCGAAACGATCATCCCCACGCTTAAGCAGCAGGTCGAAGCATTGCCGGTGACGCAGCGCACCGGGCAGGGCTCGCTCGGCGAACGACTGTCCTCGCTGGAGACGTTGCTGGCCGGCCCGGACCCAACGATCTCGGTCGAGTCGCTGGCCCAGCGCCCGAGCTCGCCTTCGTGGCCGAACACGAAACTGAGCGTGATCGCCGGCTTTTTGATCGGCCTGGTGATCGGACTGGGCGGCGCCTTCGCGCTTGAGAGCCTCGACCCGCGCGTACGGCGCGAGGAGACGCTGCGGCGGATCTTCCGCTTGCCGGTGCTGGCGCGGGTACCACGCGAACGACGCCCGGCCTCGCGCAAGCTGCCGATGCGCCCAGGCGAACTCTCGCCTGCCGCGCAGGAGAGCTACCGCATGCTGCGCGTGGCACTGGGGGCTCGTGCCCACACCGACGGCACCCGCTCGATGATGATCACGGGCTCGACCCGCTCAGAGGGGAAGTCCACCGTGGCCTTGAACCTCGCCGCGACGCTGGCCTTCGCGGGGCACAAAGTGATTCTGGTCGAGGCCGACCTGCGCCGGCCCTCGCTGGCGGGGGCGCTCGACCTGCTGGCCAAGCGCGGTAAACGCGGCACGGCCGGGGTGCTGATGGGCGAGATCTCGCTGCAGGATGCGCTCGTACCGGTCAAGCGCTTGAGCGACAACCTCTCGGCGCTGCTCGTCGAGCAGTCGGCCCCCTATCTCGCGGACGGCCTGCTCGCAGCCAGCGATGAGATCGTCCAGCAGGCGCGCTCGCTGGCCGACTACGTGATCTTCGACGCTCCGCCCGTGACCGAGGTCTCAGACGCGCTGCCGCTGAGCCAGCACGTCGACGACGTGCTGATCGTGGCCAGGCTCGGGCACAGCCGCACCGACCAACTCGTCAACCTGGGCGAAGTGCTTTCGCGCCAGGGCGTCCGCCCCACGGGCCTCGTGGTCGTCAGCGACGACTACAGCCAGGGCAGCGGCTACTACGCGCCGACCCCCTCCTCTCCCAACAGGCTGGGAGGGGGCCTGCGCGAGCAGATCCCGGCAATCGGGGCATAGCACCGTCATGAACGCCCGGCCGCGCGCGTTCGACCTGCTGCCGTCGAGCATCCTCGCCGCAGCAGCCATCCTCGGCGTACTCGCCGCGGTACAACCGCTGATCGCGCTCGCCGCCGCGATCGGACTGGTCCTCGCCTACGTCGTCTTCACCGACCTGGCCTGGGGTTTCGCGATCCTGGCCTTTCTCAGTTTCCTGGAGACGCTGCCCTCCTCGAGCGCGCTGAGCCCGGGCAAGGCGGTCGGGCTGCTGCTGGCGGTCGCCTGGCTGGCCCGCTTCAGCTCAGCCCAGCGCGGCGAGCGCGACTTCTTCAAAGACCATCCGATGCTGACGTGGGTGCTGATCTTGTTCTTCGGCTGGGGCTGCTTGTCGCTGCTGTGGTCTACCTCCCTCGGTACCGGCGTGACCGCGCTTAGCCGGTATGCGCCGAACATCCTGCTGATACCGATCGGCTACACCGCGATCCGCACGCGCCGCGACCTGCGCATCGTGCTGGGCGCGATCGTGGCAGGCGCGATCGTGGCGGGGACGTTCAGCGTGTTGCAGCCGCCAGACCCAACATTGATCGAAGAAAGCTCGCGCGCCACGGGTACCGTCGGCGATCCCAACGAACTCGCGGCCTTCCTGCTGGTCGGCCTCGCGCTCGGTGCGGGCATCGTGCTGGGCCGCGCCAACTCCGTATCGATGCGCGTGCTCGCAGCGGTCGCGGTGCCGCTGTGCGCGTTCGGGATTCTGCTCAGCCTCTCGCGCGGCGGCCTCGTGGCGTTCGGCGCGGCGCTCGTAGCCGGCACGGTCTTCGCGGGGCGCTGGCGTATCCCGATCACGGCCACGCTGCTGGTCGTGGCGATCGGGGGGCTGCTGTACTTCACCGAGCTCGCGCCGTTGCCTGCACGCGAACGGGTGACCACGGCCAACGGCGGCGCGGGGCGCTCGGACATCTGGAAACTGGGCCTGCGCATGGTCCGCGCGCATCCGGTCACCGGCGTTGGCGTCGGCAACTTCCCCGTGGTCTCGCCCGATTATGCGCTGCAGCCTGGCGAGCTCCAGCGCGCCGATCTGATCTTCTCCGAAGCACCCAAGATCACGCACAACACCTACCTGGAGGTGATGTCCGAGGAGGGCATCCCCGGGGTTCTGCTGTTCGTGATCGCGATCGGCTCGTGCCTGTTCTGTTCGCTGCGTGCGGCACGGATCTGGGCCGCGCGCGGAGATACGACGATGGAGGCGATCGCCCGCAGCGTGTTCCTGGGGTTGTTCGGCATGCTCGTGGCCGACTTCTTCATCTCAGAGATGTTCAGCAAGCTGCTGTGGGTGATGCTCACGATCGGGCCTGCGCTGCTGGCGCTGGCGAGCGCCGAGCGTGCGCAGGCCACCGACGAGGAAGCTCTAGAGGCGGGGTCCTCCGACTACTCGCCGCCCGCGCTCGTCGAGCCACTGCCCGTCTGAGCGCCGTCCGAGGTCTCGGCCAGCACCGCGGCGTAGATCGCGCAGATCTTCTCGGTCCACTCCTCGACCGAGAAGTTCGCACGGACCCAGTCGCGGTTCTTGGCGCCCGCCGCCGCACGACCCTCGGGCGAGAGCGCGACCAGCCGTTTGAGCTCCTCTGCGAGCGCTGCCGCGTCCTCGCTCGGGAACGTGCTCAGGCCCGGCGCCGGCCCCCAGGTCGAGGTGCCGGGGATGTCCGACATCACCGCGGGCATCCCGCACGCGAGCGCCTCGCCGATCGCCGAGGACTGCCCCTCGTGCCGCGAGGCGCTGACAAACACATCTGCCGCCGCGAACAACCAGGCCGAGTCGAGCACGAAGTCCGAGAGGTGCAGCCAGGCGGGTTGCTCGGGCAGCAGCTCCGCGAGGAAGTCCCGCATCCGCTGCTTGCCGACGAGCAGCGCCGAGGCGTCCGGATACTCCTCGACTAGCTTTTGCATCGCCTCCACGAAGACGTCCACGCCCTTGACCTCGGGCCACCAGCCGAGCGCGAGCACGACGGTCTCCTGCAGGCCGATCCCGAAGCTCTCGCGCGCAGTGGCGACGTCGGGCATGTTCGCAAAGCGCTCAGTGGTGATCGCGTTTTCGACGATCTCGACCCGCTCGCGCGGGATGCCGCGCATGCGCGCGAATTCCCCGAGCCACGAGGAGACTGCGATCACACGCGAGATCCGCCGCCGCGCGACGATCCGCATCTTGACCAGGTCGGTCAGCCGGTGGCGCAGCGGATAGCCGTTGAAGCCCGTGCGGATATGCCACACGCACGGGATCCCTGCCTTACCCGCCGCCGCCGCAGCCTGCAGGTCCGAAGCGGTGAAATGTGCGTGCACGAGCGCCCCCCGATGCTCGGCGATCACGCGGTCGAGGTGACGCTTCCAGCGCAGGCGCGAGCTGGGGAAGATCGACCAGGTGAAGCCTTCTTCGTCGAGGTCTTTCAGCCACTCGCGTCCTTCGGCTTCGTAACCGAGCACGAAGTGCGTCGTCAGCCCGAGCCGGGCCTTCACCTCGCGGGCGAGCGCGAGCTCGCTCAACATGAAGTTGCCCAGGTACTCGCTGTTCCACAGCGTGACCTGCACGACGGAGCGCTCGCTCATCGGGGCGCAACTCTAGCGGCCGTCCCGACGTCAGCCATCGAGCGAGGCTCCCCGCGAGCCACGACGCCCGAAGCGGCGTTCCAGCCAGCGCAAGTCGATCGCCTCGAAGCGGGCGTCGGCGTTGTAGGTGTGGGTCGCGCGTGCGTCGCCCAGCTGCTCGGGATCCAACCGTGCGATCTCGTGCTCAGCGTACTTGCTTTCGCTCAGCAGATCGATCGCCCGGAAGGAGATCGCCCCCCCGTAGCGGCGGCTGCCGTCCTGCCCGGGACGCACGAGCCGCTCACCCCAGCGCTGGATCGCGCCCGCCGGTCGCGCGCAGCGCGCGTCTGAGACGACCGGGTTGTGCGGGTGCGCCTGCCACGGGCCACGCAGCTCTCGCGCGAAGAACAGGTGTAGCTCGTCGAGCGAGCTGGCGTCCGGAGCCGCGACCGAGGCGAACAGCCACAGCCGCCCCTCGTGCTCCAGCAGCGTCGCGTCGGCCGCGTCGAGATCCTCCAGCAGCACCCGCTCGCGCTCCCAGCGGTGCGGAAACTCAACCGCGCGGTAAAGCTCCACGCGCGCGACGGAGGAGGTCTCCGGGATCATGAAGATCTCGCCGCGATGGAGGAACACAAACGGGTAGGACAGGTGGTAGGGCGCGGCAAGCACCTGGCGCGGGGGGCCGGCAGGGGCGCCGTCGAGGCGCAGTTCGACGTGCGAAATAACACCGAAGCCCCCGTTGGCGGGGACCTCCTCGCAAAACAGGTGGTGGCGCCCCTCGTGCTCAACCAGGAAGGGGTCCGCATAGATGTGCCCAGGCCGCCAGCGCACGAGCTCCTCCCCGCGCGTCCAGCCCGCAGTGGGATCCGCCGCGCGCAAGCGCAGCCTGATCGCCCAGGGACGGCGATACAGCAGCCGTTTGAGCAGCAGCGAGGGCCAACGCAGAGCGGTACGCGTGAGCACCGCGAGCACCGGCAGCCCCCGCTCGCGTGAGGGCACCTGCGTCGGGGGCGCCGCTGCCGGGGGCATGACGCTCTCGACCGAGCGCGCGGCGCCAGCGTCGCCCGCGGCCAAGCGCTCGATCGTACGCGGCACGAGTGCCGCGAGCTTCCAGAGCATCAAGTCCAGCGTGACGGCGGGCGAGTAGGGCCGCACGCCGGAGACGGTTCGCGCGAGCACCGCCGTCTCGCGCTCATCGCTGAGCAACAGCGTGGTCTCGATCGAGCCCGCGCCATCGCGCAGCGCGCGCAGAACCGCCCGCTCCGCGGGCTCGTCGCGGCCCGCGTGGCGCAGGTGCAGCAGCCCGTGCGGGCGCTGCGCAGGCAGCGGTGCCTCGGCGAGCCACAGCAGCAGCTGCTGGCCCCCATCGGCTGCATCGCCGGTAGCGTCCGACGCTCGCGGCGAGTCCCACTGTTGCTCGTCTGGCCCAAGCGGGACCGCGGCCTGAGCGCCCGAGCCAAGCTGCAGCACCGTTCGCTCGAGCCGCTCGAACCAGCGCTCGGTGAGTCCGCGAGGAGCCCCGCCCTGCGAGCGCAAGCCGAGTAGCTCGACCCTCGGCGAGACCCGCAGGCGCTCCAGCGCGCGCGCCTGCCACGCCGGCGTGGGATCGTCGTCGAGCGCGACCGCCAGCCGCAGGCGGGGGGCGGCGTGCGGCTCTGCGGGCGTCGCTCCAGCCTCGGCGGTCGGCCGGCCGCCCTCGCTCATGCGGCCGTGCGGCCGGGCCGCCGCTGCTCGAGCAGTTCGAGGTACAGCGCTTCGAGTCGCTTCAGCATCGAGCTCAGTTCGAACTCAGAGCGACGTCGCTCGCGGGCGCGAAGGCCCATCTCTCTCCCCCGCTGGGGGTCGCGCAGCAGCTGCGCGATCGCAGCCCCGAGCGCGTCTACATCTTGGGGCTCGACCAACAGGCCGTGCACGCCCGACTCGATCATGTCCGGAACCCCGCCCACGCGCGTGGATACGACCGGCAGCGCCGCATCCATGTACTCGAGGATCGCCAGGGGGCTGCCCTCGAAGTCAGAGCTACAGACCGCGACGTCGAGCGCGCGCAGCACCTCGGGCACGTCCTGGCGCAGACCAAGAAAGCGCGCGTTCGAGCCCAAGCCCAGCTCCCCACTCAGCCGTTCGAGCGCCTGCCGTTCGGGCCCGTCGCCGATCAGCAGTAGCTGCAGGTCGGGCCATTGCGAGACGAGGCCCACGGCCGCGCGCAGCATCACGTCCAGCGCCTTTTGCGGTCGCATCATGCCGACCACGCCAATCGTGGGCGCGCCCGGGGGGATGCCGAGCTCGGCACGCATATCGCGGGTGTCGGGCTCACGCGGGGGCAGGATCCCGAGCGGGATGAACAGCGTGCGCTGCGGCTTGACGTGCTCGATCTCGATCATCCGCCGTTGGTCCTCACGTGAGACGGCGATGAAGCGATCCGCCGCGCGGGCGACGACCTCGCGGTCGAGCAGCCGGCGCAGCGGCTGGCCTTCATAGGACCAGGTGTGCTCGTGCGCCAGCACGACCGGCACGCCCGCGAGGCGCGCCACGGCCGAGCCGGGCACGTTGGAGCCGAACTTGTGCGCGTGCAACACGTCGATGCGCTCGCGGCGCAGGAAGCGGCCCAGCCGCAACCAGGGGGCGAGCTCGACTTTGCGCTTGCGCTCCAGCGGCAGGAAACCCACGCCGGCCTCGCGCAACCGCTGCAAGGCCTCGGGCCCGGTCTTGTCCTTGGCGTATTGCTTCGGCGGCGGCCAGCGGCTCACGCAGAGCGTCGACTCGAAGCGCTCGGGGTCTAGATGGGTGGCGATCACGAGCGCCAGGTGCTCGGCGCCGCCGGAGCTGCTGAGCAGGTCGACAAGCGTGACCACGCGCACGCGCTCGCCGCGCCGCGTAGGTGGGGAAGCTCGCATGGAAGCGAGATCGTAGAAGCCTTCGTGGACGAGCCGGGCGAGCGTACCCCCGCCGCTGGACGCCTATTCGGGTGGCGGGCTAGCGGCTAGCTGGCGTCAGGCGACTTGCGCGCGAGCGCGAACAGGCGCTGACCGTCATCGGCCATGCACCACAGCGGCTCGCGGCCCTGGCCTTCCTGCAGGAAGCGCTCGAAGCCCCAGTTGAAATCAACGTCGTCCACCACCGCGACGCCGCCAGGGCGCAGCGCCTTCCACGCCCTGGTCAGCTCCCAATGCACGTTGCGCGTGGAGTGCAGGCTGTCGTGAACGAACAGGTCGATCTGGCCGAGCTCCCGCAACAGCGGCGGCAGTCGGCGGCGGCTGGCGCCCTCCAGGTAAGTCCAGCGCCCGCGCAGCTGCTCGGGCACGGCGGCGCCGATCTCGGCGCGCCGCTCGTCGATCGTCATCGCGGGACGGTCGATGCTGTACAGCCGACCCTGCTCGCCATTACGGACCAACGCGTCGAGCATGATCCGGCTGCTGAGCCCGTGCGCGACGCCGGTCTCGACGACGCTCTGTGGCTGCAGGTGGTGAATCAAGCACCAGAGCGTGCGCGCCAGGCCGGGGTCGGCGTCGTCGTCGTCGCCGTAATTCTGACGCCCGACGCGCAGCCCCTGCTCAGACATCGTCTGCTTCGCCGCGGCCCACGAAGCGTCGAAGGCGGCTGCCTCGGCGCAGGGCCAGTCGGCACCGAGCAGCCGGTGCAGCTGCTGCTCCCAGTTCTCGGTCGGAGCGCTCTGCGGGCGGCTGTCGCCGCGCACCGCGTGCTCCCACCGGTCAGCAGCACGCTCGCGCAACTTCTCGACCGCCTCGCCCGGGTCGCCGAGCGTCGCTTTCACCGCCCGTACGAGATACGTCGTCCTTGACGGTGCCATTGGATCCTTGTACATGGCACAAGTAATGTAATCACGGATTTAAAGCCCACGTAAGTACGTAGACGTGCGCAATCCGGCCTACGCGGCCTCAGGGCGGCGTGGCGGCAGCACGCGTAGGGCTCTCAGCGGTGCGTGTTTGCGCCGCGGGAAGGCATGCGGGCGCGGGCCGACTTCAAGAGCGGCCGCAGCCTCCTGCGGTAGGCGTAGCCGGGGCGGGCCAGGCCGCGATAGGCAAATAGCCGCGTGCGCGGGCGCACCTCGGAGGTCCAGCGCGTCTTGTAGGTGTCCGCTTCGCCCAGGAAGTCGTAGTGGCGCAGGCCCTCCTCGATCGAGGAGCGCAGGATTTCCGCGCGCAGCACCAGTCCGGGCGAGAGCTTGCCGTGGGCTTCGTCAAAGCCGGTCTTGATGAACGAGTTGCAGCCAGCGAAGGCGACGCCGTAGTCGGCCGCGATCGGCTCGCCGCCAGCTTCGAGCACGTACAGGCGCATCCAGCCCTTGTCCTTGGCAGCGTGCGCGAAGTCGCGATACAGGCGCTCGGTCGCGGGATCACTGAGGATCGCGGTGCCGGTCTGCCCCTTCCAGCCTGAAGCCTCCAGACGCAGGAAGGTCTCGAGGTCGGCGTCGAAGGTCTCACCCCCGGCCACGGCGCGGAACTCGACCGGGCCGAGCTTCTCCAGGCCGCGCCGGCGCCGTTTGATCTGCGAGCGCAGGCTGGCGCTCACGCCCGCGAGCAGCTCCTCCCAAGTGGGTGGTAGCTCCAGCCAGGGACAGAACGGCCCCGGCACCTCCGCGACACGAAAGCCCGCTCGCGCGAGCTCACCAGACAGCGCCTGCGTTCCCTCGGCGCCGTGGGGCAGACCCTGCATCTGGATGCGGTTGGCCTTGATCTCCGCGAGCGCCGACCACAGCTCCGTGCGCGCGGCCTCATCGCGCGCGAGCGCGTTCCAGGCGCCGCTGTGCACGTTGGCCGCCGAGGCCAGCAGCCCGCCGCTTCGCTGCAGGAAGGCCCCGGCGCGCAGCAGGCCGTGCTCGTCCTGCAACGTCAGCCAGCGCGGCTCACCGGTGCCGAACGCGCTCCACCACGCATCGAGCCAGGCGTGCGTCAGGAACGGGCTGCCCTCCAGCAGCGCGAGCTCATCCCACTGCTCGGCCAAGGGTCCGAGCTCTGTCTGCGTGCGAACCATCGCGAGCGAGCTAGCCGCGCCGCCGTGCTCCGCGCCGGACGTGCCCGTGGACGCGACCTCAGCCGGCGACACGCCGCGCCACGGTGCGTGCGGCGAAGTCGGCGCCGTATACGAAGCGCATCACTGGCCCAAAGCTCAGCCCGGCGGGATAGCCGACGAAGTGCAACCCCGGAGCCGTGCTCTGGAAGGAGCTGTCCAGCAGCGGCGTGCCGACCATCGGCTGGGTGCGAACCTCGCGCAGCAGGGTCGCGTCCATGAACGGCAGCCTGCTGAGGTCGGGACGGTAGCCGGTGCCGGCGATCACCTGCGAGACCACCAACTCCTCGGGACCGCTGGGGCCTTGCAGCTGCAGGCGCACGCGGCCGTCCTCGGCCTGGGCGGAGAGCACGGAGCGCCCGAGCATCGGCTCGACCTTGCCGAGGATGCGATCGCGCAGCCACCACGCACCTGCGGGGCCGAGCGCGGTGTAGGCGCGCTTCATGCGCTGGCCCTCGGGGGCGAAGTGGAAGGCCATCGGGTAGTTGGCGTAGACCCACTGCGAGCGTCCCTCGCCGAGGCCCGATTCGGGGTACTTGAGCTTCTCGCGCAGCGGGCGGTCGAAGCCGCCGGGCTTGGAGTTCCAGGCGAACTGCGAGGTGCGCGCGACGACGAACACGTTCGCGCCGGCCTCCGCGAGCAGCGCCGCGGACTCGAGCGCCGACTGCCCGGCGCCGATCACGGCGACGTCCATCCCGCGCGACTCCTCGGGGTCGCGGTGTTCGTAGGCGTGCAGCAGCGCGGGCTGCGGCACGGCCTGCAGCGGCGCGGGGAGGTGCGCGTAGCCGGTCATGCCCGTGGCGACCACGACGCTCTTGGCACGCACGGTGTCGCCCGTTGAGATGCGAACCTCATAGCCGCCATCGATGCGCCGTACCTGCTCGACCCAGTCCGAGCGCAGGTCGGGGACGGCGTGCTGCTGGAACCACCGCCCGTAGCGTTCGAAGGTCCGCAGCGGAATCGGCGAGGCGACTTCGGCGTACTCGTAGTCGGGCTCGTTGTCCTTGCAGTAGGCCTTCAGCGTGAAGCGGCCCTCGGGGTGACCGAGGTTGGAGGCGAACCCCTCGGACTTCAGGAACATCCCCTCGGGCATGTGCTTGCCCCACAGGCTCATGACGTCGCCGAAGATCTCGTGGCGCACGCCGCGCCCGCTCAGATGGGCTGAGACCGACAGGCCATAGGGGCCCGCGCCGATCACAACGGCCTGCGTGTCCAGCCCCGAGCTCGTGGCCACTGGCGCGACGCCGTTGCTCGTGCGCGTACTAGCGCCGCGGTGTTTGCGCAGCCGGCGCGCGACGCCGCTGGCGGCGCTGAGCGCGGGACGGGGGTCGCGACGATCGAGGTAGTCGTAACCCATCGGTCGCCCGAAGTCGGCCGCGAACGCGGCGACGGCGCGCCCGCGCGAGGGGACATCAGGCCCGCTGGACTGCTTGAGCACGCTCTTCAACCAGGAAAGATCGCCGCCGAGCCATCGCATACGCAGACCGGCACGATAGCTGCCGGCCTCCCGGAGCGACTGACCAGTAGCCCAATCGTGCAGCAATTGCGGGAACGGCACGCCCGCGCGCACCGCGATCTCGACCGAGGCCGACAGCCGCGGGTTGATCTCCATCAACGCGGGGCGCCCCTCGGCGTCACGGCGAAACTCGACCTCGGAGTAGCCGTCGAGGCCGAGTTCGACCACGAGCTTCTCGGCCGCAGGCGCCAGGTCCTCGGGCAGCGGAATGCTTTCGCGCAGCACCGAGCCCCCGCCGAGGGGCGGGAAGGTGCGATCGGCGCGTTGGGCGAAGCGCGCCCAGGTCCGCCCCTCAGCACGCATGAAGCTGAGCGCCTCGCGGGCGCCGGGAAGCCACTCCTGCACGACGACCTCGACGCCCTGTCCAAGCACCCGCTCGATCGCGGCGAGCGCCTCGGCGCGCGTGCGCACGACGACGGCGATCAGGCGCTGGCCCACGCCCTCCTGCTGCGCCCAGGAGCGGGTCGGCTTGACGACCGCTGGCAGTCCGGCCTCCTCGATCGCAGCGGCGGCCTCGCTCGCGTGGGTCACGAACGCGCCGCGCGGCGCGCGTAGGCCGACGCTCTGGGCGAAGGCAAGCGTGCGCGTCTTGTCGATCGCGACCGCGAGTGCGTGCTCGGGGGCGAGCGCCAGCCCCACGACGCCTTCGACCTCGGCCCGGCGCCTGCGCACCGCCTCGATCGAGCCGTCATGAGCCAGCAGCAGTGACTTGGGCCGGCGCTCGGCGCAGACGCGCAGCACGGCGTCGACGTAGGCGTCCTGGTCCTCGACGAAGTCCGGGACCACGCTTGGCACCGCACACCAGCGCGAGACGAGGCCAGGGGCGTGCGGGTCGCTGTCGACGGCGCCAACCGCCAGGCCGGCCTTGCCCAGCTCTCGCACCGCGACCAGGGCTTGCCGCTGGGAGGCGTCGAGGATCAGCGTGTCGACGGTGGCCTCGCGCGGGGCGGAACTACGCACTTCAGGGGCCTTTACTTCGAGGTTGGTTGCATCTATGGTCGCCAATGGTATCTCCGGGTCAATAGGCGGGTCGAGGCCAGACAGGCGCTCGTCCCGGCGCTCAGGGGACGCTGGTTTGAACACTCTTGGACCCTCCATCGGCGCGATCTCCACGATCCTTGAGGCATAGGGTTCGGACATGCGGCATCCCGCTCACAGCGACGTGAACGCTCCGGCTGACGCCGCCCCACGACCAACGATCGACGCGAGCAGCGACGAGGCCGAGCTGGTGAGCTTCTACGAGCAGGGCTACTCCCAGGACCCGACGCGCGCCGCGGGGTACGCGCGCTGGCGCGCGCTAGGCGCGAAGGGCAAGGCCGATCACGTGATCGAGCTGTGCGAGCGGGCGGGTCTACGTCCGCAAAGCACGCTGGAGGTGGGCTGCGGGGACGGGGCGTTGCTATGCGAGCTGCAAGCGCGCGGCTTCGGCGGACGGCTCGCGGGCGTCGAGATCACCGAGGCCGCCGTCGCGATCGCGGCCCAGCGCGAGCAGATCGACGCGGTCTCGCTGTACGACGGCAGCCACCTCGATGCGCGCGAGGGAACCTACGAGCTGGGGATCCTCTCGCACGTGCTCGAGCACGTGCGAGACCCCGCGGCGCTGCTTGCGGAGGTGGCTCGCGCCTGCCAGACGGTGGTGGTCGAGGTGCCGCTGGAGGCCAATCTCTCCGCGCGCCGGGCGAGCAAGCGTGAGCACGCGACGGAGGTGGGCCATCTGCAGCGGCTGGACCGCGCGGATGCGCGGGCGATCGTCGCGCGGGCTGGACTCTCGATTGCGGGCGAGCTCGAGGACCCGCTGCCGCTGAGCGTCCACCGCTTCTTCGCCCAAGGCACGGGGGCTCGCGGGCGGGCGGGCGCGAAGTGGGCGCTGCGCGCGGGCTTGCACGGGCTGTTCCCGCACCTGGCGGGGCGCCTGTTCACGGTTCACTACGCGTGTCTGTGCGTGAGGGCCGAGGGCGAGCCCCGGCCATAGCTCAAGCCGGGCGCGTGGCGGCTTCGAACAGCAGCGAGAGCACGGTGCCCATCAACTCGTCGGGCACCGCCTCGGGGTCGGCGAGCTTCTGGCGCGCGATCCCGTCGGCAAGCGCGTCGACCGCGATCGCCAAGTGCTCTGCGGGTAGCGCGAGCTGCAGGTCGAACTCGCGCAGGCCGTCTTCGATCAGCTTCGTCAACAGCTGCCGCGCCTGCGCGAAGCGTTCGGCGACCTTGGGCCGCACGGAGGCGTCGCGCACGCCGTAGGCCCAAAACTCCATGAACAGCAGCAGCAACTCGGGCTCGCGCTCGATCATCGCCATCCACTGACGCGCGCCGCCGGTCGCGCGCTCGGAGACAGACGGGCGCTCCGCGACGGCCCTTGCGATCTCGCGCGAGTACTCCTCGATCTCGCGCTCCATCAGCACGAGGAACAGGTCCTCCTTGCCGTTGAAGTTCGAGTACAGCGCGCCGGTGGAGAAGCCCGCACGGGAGGCGATCTCATCGACGGAGGCGCCGTGGAAGCCGCTCTCGGCAAAGGCGCTGCGCGCCGCGGCGAGCAGGCGCTCGCGTGTGTTGGCCTTGCTCTGCTCACGCGTCAGCCGGCCATTCGCGGGCGGCGCGGCGGGGACGCTTGGCGACTGCGTGTCAGGTGCTGCCTGCGCGGTCATCCCAGACAGTCTACTTGACAGAGCGATCGCTATTGCGATAGCGTTCGTTATCGATTTATTAATAATTGATTGACGATCCCTGACAGGAGCGGTCTCCATGGCAAGCGCCACCCCCACATCGACGGCAGCGGCCAACACGGACGGCAACATCGCGAGCCTGCCCACCGACGCGATCACCTACTCCGACCTGTACGCCCGCTGGGAGCGGGGCAACTGGAAGGCGACCGAGCTCGACTTCACCGAGGACGCGCGGCAGTGGCGCGAGGACTTCACGGAGTTCGAGCGCACCGCGGCGCTTTGGAACTACTGCCTGTTCTTCTGGGGCGAGGACGCGGTGGCCGACAACCTCTCCCCCTACATCGACGCGGCGCCGCTTGAGGAGCAGAAGTACTTCCTGACGACCCAGCAGGTCGACGAGGCTCGCCACGCGGTGTTCTTCAAGCGCTTCATGCAGGAGGTCTGCGAAGTCGGCGACGGCACGATGGCGAGCGGCCTGCAAGCGATCAAGCCGCAGCTGACCTCGGGCTTTCGCAAGATCTTCGACCGCCTGGACCGGATGGCTGACGAACTGCGCGCCGACCGCTCGCCCGCCCAGCTGGCGGCGGCGATCACGCTCTACCACGTCGTGATCGAGGCGGCCCTCGCCCAGCCGGGACAGCACTTCATCTGCAGCTACCTGGAGGAACGCGACCAGCTGCCCGCGTTCCGCGAGGGCATGGAGAACATCGCCGCCGACGAGCAGCGCCACATCGGTTTCGGCGTGAAGATCCTCTCCGACCTCAACCGCGAAGACCCGGTGCGGGTGCC
Source organism: uncultured Solirubrobacteraceae bacterium (assembly GCA_963697725.1). GTDB lineage: Bacteria > Actinomycetota > Thermoleophilia > Solirubrobacterales > Solirubrobacteraceae > Palsa-744. The sequence goes on along the minus strand of OY969096.1, from coordinate 613,555 downwards.
GAAGGCGGTGGCGAAGATCCTGCGCGAGGTCACGCGCTACACCCAGCAGGTGCTGATGCCGCCGAACTGGGACGAGCGCTACGTGACGATCTTCAACTCGAGCTTCGACGCCGTTGGCGTAGAGGGCCTGACCTCGATGACGACCAAGCTGCGCTCGGCGGGCCTGCCGATCGAGTCGCTGCCCGGACCGCCACTGCTGCCGCCGGGGCTAACGCCGCTGGAACTCTCAGAACGCGGGCGGGCGCTCGCGAAGGCGGGTGTGATCGGCGTGCGGGAAGGCCCTTCCCCGCGCGACGAGCAGACACAGGCGCTGCTGTTCGACACGATCCGCCGCCAGGTGAACCCCAAGCACGGCCTCGCGCGGCCGACGACGTTCCAGTGGGAGTTCACCGACCCCGACGTGCCGACCTGGCACCTGACGGTGAACAACGGCTCCAGCACCGTGGCCCAGGGGGCGGCACCCAAGCCCGACCTGCGCCTGCAGATCGCCTACCAGGATTGGATCGACGTCGTGGGCGAGCGCTTGGACCCCCTGCGCCTGTTCGCACGCGGACGGCTGCGGCCGAAGGGCAACCCGCTGGCGCTGCGCAAGCTGGTCAAGGTCTTTCCGCAGGCTTAATCAGGCCGGGCGCAGCCGGCTGACCACGCTGCCTAGACGCACTCGCAACACGCCGATCAGCTGACGCGTCGAGTCGGGCGCGACCAGACCCAGGAACGCGATGTAGAGCACGCCGCCGAGGCCCGCCTGCAGCGCGACGAGCGCGATACCGGGGATCGTCGCGTAGCGGTCGGCGTGCACGACGAGGTGCTCCAGGCAGAACAGGACGCCCGCCATCGCGCAGGAGGCGAAGGTCGCGGGCCAGATCTCGCGCAGCAGGTCGCGCAGCTCGATCTCCAGCGCGGTCGACATGCCATAGACGGCGTAGGCCGCAACGCCGAGTGCGGCGGCGCTCATCCCGGCGGTGGCCCACACCAGGCCGAGGTGGACCAGCCCGCCGACGAACACCAACGTCAGCACGAGCGAGACGCCGTGCATCCGCGGGAGCATGTCGGTGCGTCCGTTCGCCTTCCACGCCTCGCTCGCGATCGAGTCCAGCGACAGCGCGGCGCAGTAGACGGCCAGCGCCATCGAGGCATGACCGGCTTCGCGCCACTGCTCACCGAACACGAGCACGACCGCTGGGGTGCCGAGCGGGATCAGCAGCATGCTGATCGGAAAGGAGACGATGCACAGCCAGCGCAGCGCGGTGCGCACCGCCGTGCGGAAGCGCTCATCGTGCGCGGACAGGCGTGAGAACGCGGGCAGCAGCACGTAGCCGCCGACGTTCACGACCGCCCCCAGCGACTGCGTGGAGGCGCGCGCGGCATAGCTGAACTGACCAAGCGCAGCCGCGCCGTTGAAGCGCCCGATCGCGAGCGTCGGGATCTCCAGCACCGCCCTACGGATCAGGTTGCCGATCACGACCGGGCGTCCGAAGCGAGCGAGTTCCCTCCAGGTGTCCCACCGCGCCAGGCGTGGGTTCGGCCGCCAGCGCGCGAACACCCATGCCGCGACGACGTTCAGGAGCGCCGAGGCATAGGTACCGATCACCAGCGCCCAGACGCCCAGGCCCGCGGCCGCCGCGGGGATCGAGCCCGCGGCAAAGAAGACCGTCGAGAGCGGGTCGATCACGACCCTGCGCGCGAACGAGAAGCGGCGCATCAAGAGCGCGTCGGGGACGATCGAGAGCATCCGCAGGAGCATCCAGCCCGACAGCACCGCCGCCACGACCCCGGTCTCGTGGCTGTGGAAGAACAGCCCGATCAGCGGCGCCGCCGCGAGCGACAGCAGCGTCAGCGAGACCCCCGCGACGATCGTGGCCAGGAAGGCGGAGTTGATCGCTTCCTCCAGTTGCTTGCGACGGTGGAGCAGCGCCGCCTCGATCCCCGACTCCCCCAGCACCGCCCCCGCGTTCACGATCACGCCGCCCGCCGCGAAGCGCCCGAAGTCGGCGGGCGTCGCGAGCCGGGCGAGCACCAGATAGGCCACGAACGTGAGCGCCTGGCTGAGCACGTAGCCCATCCCAGCGAGACCCGCGCCGCGCTTAACCACGCCGCTCAGGCTCTCGGGGGGCGCCTCCTCGTAGTCGTCCGCGTCGTCTGGCGGCGTCGGCCCCTTCTCCGCGCCCTGCGCGGTGGCCTCGCCCGTGGTGGCCTCTGCGCCCTCCCCCTCGACCCCCTCGGCGATCAGCTCGTGCGACAGCGCCGCCAGCTCGTCTTCGACGGCGGTCTCGGGATCGCCGCCTGGGATGTGGCCCTCCATCTCGCTAGTGCGCCCGGCGCCCGGCGCCGCGGTTGCCCCGACCGAGGCCGGGGAACGCCTCAGCCACACCGGGGGGCGGCGTGGCGCGCTGGCTCAGACGGATTCGCGCTCGGCGCGTGGCCGCCGCGAGCACCCCGCGCACGCCCGCAAGCAGGCGACCGTGGCCTTGGGAGCGGTCCAGTTCCAGCTCCTGCAGCCCCGCCAGACGCTCCCGCGCGAACGCCTTGACCGCGGGGGAGGCCGGGTGGCGCTCGAGCACGGCCTCGTAGACCTTATGCACGCCCGCGGCCATCGCGCGATCGTCGGTCGACAGCGAGATCACGGAGTCGCGCTTGATCGCCAGCGGGCCCGGCACCCGCACGGCGGTAAAGCCCGAGTTCGCGATCCGCAGCCACAGCTCGTAGTCCTCGCCGTGGGTCATGCTCGCGTCGTAGACGCCCACACGCTCGAGCACGGAGCGACGGACCGTGACGGCGTTGTAGACGAAGTTGCGTTTCATCAACTCGATCACGAACTGCTCGTGCGGCAGGGTCGCGGCGGGCGGCTGCTGGCGCGCCATCGCGGTCCCCTTCAGAAAACGCCCGCTCGCCTCCTCGAGCTCCCAGGCTTCGGTGTAGGCAAAGCCGGCCTCAGGGTCCGCTTCCAGCGCCTCGCCCATCTCCGCCAAATAGTTCGGCAGCCACAGGTCGTCGCTGTCGAGCATGCTCAGGAGCTCGCCGGTGCTTTCGGCGATTCCGCGATTGCGCGCGGCCGAGGGACCACCGTTGGGCTGCCGGTGGAGCTTCACGCGTGGGTCCCGGGCCGCGATCGCCTCGACCACCGTGGCGGTCTGATCGCGCGAGCCGTCGTCAACCACCACGACCTCGAAGTCCCCGCGGGTCTGGGCCAGCACCGACTCGATTGCCCCGCCGACGGTGCGGGCCGCTTCGTAGGCCGCGATCACCACGCTGAAGGTCATCATGCGAACGGTATCGGGCGCTGCGGGGTGGCTCTTGACCTGTCCTGCACCGCGCGCATGCAGGTTCGGCCGCAATTCGCGGCTGCGTGTAGCAACGCCGCGTACGGACGCGCTATCCCGGCGAGAACTCGCGCTGCGCCGCGGAGGTCGAGCCTGAGCCCGACGAAGCGCGTCCCGCGGATGCCGCGCTCGCCTTGAGCGACTCCGCCGACCGTGTGGCCCCTGCGCTCTGAGTGGCGCCCGCCCTCTGCGGGGCCCGCGTCGAGGCGATCTGGGCGCTGGTGGCCGCTGCGCCTGGCGCAGGAGCAGCGCCGCTGGGCGCAGGGGTAACCGACGGCCGCTCGGGACCGAACTCGCGGCTGGCGCGGGTCACGCCCGCGGCCGTCGGTGCTGCTCGGGCGGAGTGGATGGACTCTCCACCCCCGGCTCCTGCCCGCGCCGTCGGCAGATAGCCGCTCACGAGCGTGGCTTCGCGCCCTGCAGCTCGCGCCCCATGGGCGTGCGCCTCTGCCCGCGCATGACGATGGCGGCGCGGGGCGTGGGCGCCCGAGGAGGTCCCCTCTACCGCCACGCAGCCCGCACCCACGCCCAACGCCAGCAGACACCCCACCGCAAGCTTTGCGCCCATCGGGCCCGCCAGCCACCAGCCGCCCCCCGCGGCGCCCGAGGCCGAGAGCGCACCCCCGAACAATGTGCCCGCAGGGGCCGCAGCGCCCGAGGCCGTGGCGGCTCCCGAGGCGCCAACGCCCGCGCTGCCGGTCCCGGTCCCCACCCCCGCGGCCGCGCCGACCCCAGCTCCCGCACTCGCGGCGGAGCCGACCGCCAGCTGCAGCAACGCGGGCAGCGGCGGCAGCGCGGCGGCGAGCCCGCGCAAGGAGAGCACGTAGCTACGACAAGCCGAACAGTCTTCGCTGTGCCGCAGCGCCAGCTGGTAGCGCTCGCCGTCGGGGTCGAGGATGCCGAAGGCGAAGCCCCGCATCAGCGAGCCCTGCTGCTCACACCACTCGCCCGCTGCGATCGTTCGCGTGAGCGCGGCGACCTTGGCGGCTACCCCCAGTAAGCCGTCGCCGGCCCCGTCCATCAGCTTGCGCATGCGCGACTCGCTGACGCCCATGCACGCGGCGGCCTCGGCGCGCGAGAGGCCGTGCAGGTAGCAGAGCGTGGCCGCCTGCTGCTCGCGGGCGCTGAGTCGGGCGCGGAGCGCCTCGAACAGGCTGCGCAACCTGCGGCGATCGTCGAGCGCGGCGGCGAGATCGACCTCGCGCTGGGCATGCGCCGAGGACGTGGGCTCCCCCGCGAACGGCTGGACCCGCCCGCGGGCGCGAAGCTCGTCGATCGCGCGGCGATGCGTGACCACGGCCAGCCAGCCTGCGGGGTTGACAACCTGGCGGCCTTCGAGCAGCGCGGCGTAGAGACCGTGCCAGGCCTGGGCGTAGCAGGCATCGAGGTCGCGGGCGTCCAGCGGCGTGGCGAGGGCCCGCAACCGCGCCGCGACCCCCGTCGTGACCGTCTCGCGCAGCGCCTCGAATTCTTCGCGAAGCAGACGATCGGCCCGGTATCGACGCAGGAGCAGAGGACTCATAGGTCGAAGACTATGGATAGGAGAAATCCAGCTGAACAGAATCTGTCGGACAAATCGTTTACGCTCTGTCATGCCACTGCCAAGATCGACTGGAGGGACCGATCCATGGGAAAGACGCGCCATTGGCTTCTGATCGCGCTCGGCTCGCTCGGAATTCTCGCCGGCTCGACATCCACCGCGTTGGGGACGACGCTCGTCGAGCACAACTCGGTGCCGAACGTCGAACAGCATTGGAACGCCGCCTCGTTCTCTAGTTCACTTGAAACGAACGCTCCACCGGAATTCGGTAGATGCCTGAAAACCGTCGGCGGCAAATATCAGGACGCGGGCTGCATCACAACCGGGGCCGGCAAAGAATACGAATGGTATCCGGCGTTCGGCAGCGCCCAGCCGTTGGTTAAAGCCCACTTCACGACGGTGATCAAAGAAGGCACGACGGCCGTGCTCGAAACGGTCGGCAAAAACTCGGTGTCGTGTCAGGGAGAGTCGGCCAGCGGCGAATTCACCGGCAACAAAACGATCGGCAACGTGGTGATGACGTTCACGAAATGCAGCGCATTTGGGATGTCCTGTACGAGCGAAGGCGCGCCAGCAGAAACGATCGTCACCTATCCGCTGGAAGGGATGTTGGGCGTCGAAGAACTCGGCGCCGAACCAGCCCTGAACTCGATCGGCGAGGTCCTGTTCCCGGCCGAACACTCCGGCCCCACGGGTGAATTCACCTGCGGAGGCGTGCCGCTGGCGATCACGGGGTCGATCATCTCGCCGATCCCCGACAACGTGATGAAACTGAAAACGGGGATCAAATCCAAAGCCGTGGGCGGCAAACAGCACCCGGAAAAATTCCTCGGCGAACCAGCCGAAGTGCTGATTTCGACGATCAACGGCGGCTCCCCTGAACAGGCCGGGGAGACGCTCCAGGTCGTCCAGACAAACGAAGAAAAGGTCGAGATCAACTCGGTCTTGTAGTCGGTGATAGATGCGCGCCGGGACGGTCCCGGCGCGCATCGGCACCCCGTGGTGAGAACGCCTTGTGCGCATGCGCCGCCGCGCATCTCGCCGCGGGTAACGGCTCGGGAGTGTCTCCGACGCGGCCGTTACCGCGCCGGTTCTAGCTGCTCGGCGGCTATCTTCACCCCATCTCCACGCCCCACACAGCCACGCCCCCCACGCCGCCGCCAACGGCCGAGATCCTCGGCATCCCACTGGCGATCTCCGGCTACGAGCAGGTGCTCGACTGGATGGAGGCGATGATCGCCGCCGACGCACGCGGCTACGTGACGGCGGCGGCGGTGAACCTGGTGATGTTGGCTCAGGAGCAACCGCAGACACTCGCGGCGACGCTGGATGCGACGCTCGCGGTCCCGGACGGCATGCCGCTGGTGTGGGCGCTGCACGCGCTCGGGCACCCGAGCGCCACGCGCGTCTACGGACCCGACCTGATGGCCCACTTCTGTGCCCGGGCGGCGCGTGACGGCACCCCGATCTACCTCTACGGCGGACGCCATGACGATGTTGCGCGCGAGCTGTTGGTCAGGCGTCTGGGCGAACGCTTCCCGGGGCTGTCGATCGTGGGGGCCTCCTCGCCGCCCTTTCGTCCGCTGACCGAAGCCGAGGACGAGCACGAGCTCGAGCTGATCAACGCTTCGGGCGCAGCAGTGGTCTGGGTCGGCACGGGGCAGCCGCGCCAGGAGCAATGGATGCACCGGATGCGCCCACGCTTGGCTCCGCCGCTGCTGGTCGGCGTCGGCGCGGCATTCGACTTCCACGCGGGCCTGATCCGCCAGGCGCCGCCGTGGATGCAGCGCAACGGCCTGGAGTGGAGCTACCGCCTCTCGCGCGAGCCCCGGCGTCTGTGGCGTCGCTACGCGCGCTACAACCCGCGTTTCGTGACGGCCTTTGCAAAGCAGTACTGGCGCTATCGCCGCGAGCTACGCGGCGCGGGGCACTGGAACGGCGGCGGGCACGCCGCATGAGCCGGGTGCTAATCACGGGCGGCACCGCTCCGCTGGGAGCCGCCGTGGCAAAACGCCTGCTGGCGGACCCGGCCTACGACGTGCGTGTGTCGGATACCCGCCCGGCGCCGCGCTGGATGCGCGAAGGCTGCGAAATGCACCGCGGCGAGCTGCGCCTCGCAAGCCAGGCACTCGCGGCGGTCAGAGGCTGCGCGCACGTAATCCACATGGTGCAGCCCGAGCCGAGCGCGCTCGCTGCACCGTACGCGTTGCTCGAGCGCGAAAGCGCGGTGCAGAACGCGTTGACGCGCGCGGCACTGGAACGCGGGGTCCAGCGGCTGGTGTACGTGTCCTCGCCGCTGGTGTTCCAGCGCACCGAGCAGTTCCCAACGTCCGAGGAGGATCTTCAGCAGTGCCTGACACCCACCTCCGCGCAGGGCTTCGCTGCGCTGAGCGGAGAGCGCCACTGTGCGGCAGCCCAGCGGGAACAGGGGCTTGAGTACGCGATCTGCCGCCCGTTCGGGGCGTATGGCCCAAGCCAGGAGGCATCCGGTCCCGGGCCCGCGCTCGACCTCAGCGGGCTGATCGAGCAAGCGATCGCCGGGGAGCAGCCGCTTGAGATCTTCGGCGCGGGCGAGCAGCGGCTCACGCCGACACACGTTGACGATCTCGCGGCCGGAATTGTCGAGCTGCTGAGCGCGCCCGCGGCGGCGAACCAGGACTTCAACCTCGCGGCAGATCGGGAGTACTCGCTGCAGGAGATCGCCCAGTTGGCATGGCAGGCGGGTGGCGGACAGGCAGACGCGTTCGCGCTCGAATCTCTGCCTGCCCACGAAGTCGACCTCGAGCGCAGCTATCCCTCGGCGCAGAGGGCGCGCGAGCTCCTGGGCTGGGAGGCACAGATCGACCTCGAGCAGGGGATCGCGAGGGTCGCCCAGGCGCTCGCGGCACGCCCCGCGCAGAGCGCGATTCCGGCGGCCGTCGGCGCCTGAGGCGCCCCGGGCGAGCGGCTGACGTATCGGCGTCGCTCTATAGGCTGCCCCGCAATGACCGAAAAACGCTCAGCCCTCGTGACCGGGATCACTGGTCAAGACGGCTCATACCTCGCAGAACTGCTGCTCGAGAAGGGCTATGAGGTGCACGGCATGGTTCGTCGCGCCTCGACCGAGAAGTTCGACCGGATCGAGCAGATCCGTGACCGGATCACTCTGCACCAGGGCGACCTGCTGGACCAGCGCTCGCTAGTGGACGCGCTACGCGCATCCAAACCGTCGGAGATCTACAACTTGGCTGCGATGTCGTTCGTCGCCGTCTCCTGGATCCAGCCCACGCTGACGGCTGAGTTCACGGGTGTGGGCGTCACGCGGATGCTGGAGGCGATGCGCGAAGTCTGTCCCGAGGCGCGCTTCTACCAAGCCTCCTCGAGCGAGATGTTCGGCAAGGTGCTGGAGGTCCCGCAGGTCGAGACCACCCCGTTTTACCCGCGCTCGCCCTACGGCGTGGCAAAGGTCTACGGGCACTTCATCACGGTCAACTACCGCGAGTCCTACGACCTGCACGCGACCTCGGGGATCCTGTTCAACCACGAGTCCCCGCGACGCGGGCTGGAGTTCGTGACCCGCAAGATCACTTGGCACGCGGCGGCGATCAAGCACGGCCTGCAGAAGGAGGTGCGCCTGGGCAACCTCGACGCGGAACGCGACTGGGGCTACGCGAAGGACTACGTTGAGGCGATGTGGCTGATCCTGCAGAAGGACGACCCCCAGGACTACGTGATCGCGACGGGCGAGGCGCACTCGGTGCGCGAGTGCTGCCAGGTCGCCTTCGACGAGGCGGGGCTTGGCGACTTCGAGCAGTACGTGACGATCGATCCAGCGTTCGTGCGCCCGGCGGAGGTGGACCACCTGATCGGCTCGCCAGCGAAGGCGGGACGCGATCTTGGCTGGAAGCCAGAGACCTCCTTCGAGGAGTTGATTCGCCTGATGACACGCGCTGACCTCGAGCTGCTCGCGCCGCACTGAGCACAATGGAGGTGTGAACATGGCGGTGCCGCTGTTCGAGACCGCGGCGACACTCGCGCCGCTGCGCGAGCAGTTGCGCGCGGCGATCGATCGCGTGCTGGATTCCGAACGGTTCATCCTCGGGCCGGAGGTGGCGGCCTTCGAGCGGGAGCTGGCGGCCTACTGCGGCGTGGGTCACAGCGTCGGCGTGGCAAACGGCACGGATGCGATCACGATCGCGCTGCGCGCGATGGGGGTCGGCCCGGGCGATGAGGTGGTGGTGCCCTCGTTCACGTTCTACGCCTCGGCCGAGGCGATCCCGCCCACGGGGGCACGGCCGGTCTTCTGCGACATCGACCCGGACACGTACTGCGTGACCGCAGAGACCGTGCGCGCGGCGCTCACGCCGCGCACGAAGGCCGTGCTGGCCGTGCACCTGTTCGGCAACGTCGCACCGGTCGCGGAGATCGAGGCGCTGGGCGTGCCGGTGCTGGAGGACGCGGCGCAGGCGCTGGGCTCCAACTCGCTCGGCGGGCGACCGGGGGCTCTGGGTACGGCGGCCACTTTCTCGTTCTACCCCTCCAAGAACCTTGGCTGCTTCGGCGACGGCGGGATGATCGTCACCTCTGACGAGCACATCGCCGAGCAGGCGCGCATCCTGCGCTTTCACGGCTCGCGCGACAAGGTGGATTACGAGCAGCTGGGCTACAACTCGCGCCTCGATGAGCTCCAGGCGGCGATCATGCGCGTGCAGCTGCCGCATCTGGACGCTTGGGCCAAAGGCCGGCGCCAGGCCGGAGCGCACTACGCCCAGGCGGGGCTGGGCGAGCTGGTCACGCTGCCGTTGGCGGTCGCGGGCAGCGAACCAGCCTGGCACCTGTACGTCGTCGCCGATCCCGAGCCTCAGCGCCTGGAAGCAGCGCTGGGCGCGGCGGGGGTGAGCTACAAGCCCTATTACCGGACGCCTGTGCACCGGCAGCCCCCGATGCGTCAATGGGCACCAGCCGGCGAGCTGCCCGGGACAGAGCGGGCCGCGACGCGACATCTGGCGATTCCTATGAGCCCGGTTTTGACTCGCGCGCAGGTTGATGAGGTAGTGGCGGCGATTGCGGGCGCCTAGCGGGTTGGAAGGGGTGGAAGAGGGGGGTCGAGCGGCCGGGCGCGGCGGCGGCCGGGGTTTGGTTTTTCAAAGCGCGATAGCAATGGTATTTACGCCGTATATACCTTGGCTATCGCAAGCTGAATGCGGACACCCTCGTCCCGACGGGGATAAAGCGGCATCCTGCCTCTTGGCCGAGCCGGCCTCCGCTCCTCGCTACCACCTGTGAACGCTCCCGGCCGCCACGGCGGTAACTTGGCCGGCCATCCAGGCCGGCTGTGCGCACGCCAAGGCTGGTGGGGGGCGAAGCCCCGCCGCCGGGCGCTAGCGCCAGTGCTGGAGCAGGTCCTGCTCGGGCACGTCGCGTACGACGCGGGCGGGGGCGCCCATGACGACGGCGCGCTCGGGGACGTCGTGGGTGACGAGGGCGCCCGCGGCGACAAAGGCCTCCTGACCGATTTCGACGCCGGGCGTAAGCACGGCGGCGCCACCGATCCGACAGGCACGCCTGAGGGTGGCGCCGCGCAGCGCCTGCTCGGGCCCGTGGCGGGCCATGGTGTGGTCGTTGGTAGTGACGACACCGGGGCCGACGAAGACATCGTCCTCGAGGAGCGTGAAAGCGGTTAGGTAGACGTTGGTCTGTACACGCACGCGAGCGCCGAGGGTTACATCGTTGTCGACGACGCTGCCGCGCCCGACGGTAGAACCAGCGCCGACGGTGGAGCGCTCGCGCACGAAGGACTGGTCGCCGAGGAGCGACTCGTCCTGGAGCGTGGCGCCGGCGAGCACGATCGCCCCGCAGCAGACGGTGACGCGCTCGCCGATCTGCAGCGGGCCGAAGTCGCCGTGGGCGGAGGAGCTCTTGGCGAGGCGCGGGCGCTTCCCGAGCACGACGTTGTCCTCGATCACGGAACCCGCGCCGAGGATGGTGCCGGCGTGGACGATGACGTTGGCGCCGAAACTGACGCCCTCCCCGATCTGCACGCCCTCTGCGAGCAGCAGTCCGGGGGCGCGCGCGTCGGGGCTGAGCACGACTAGAGCCGGATCACGTTGCTGTCGTTCAGCGAACGCGTGACGCCGCGCAGGTCGACGAGCAGCCGCGCGCGCTGGGCGACCTCGGCGTGATCGATGCTGGGGTGCGCGGTGACGATCAGCGTCAGATCCGCGTTGTTGACGACCTCCTCCAGCGGGCTGCTGGTGAGGCCTGGCTCGTTGAGGCTGGGGACGTGCGGGTCGTGGTAGCTGACATCGGCACCCTTCTTGCGCAGCAGCTCGATGATCTTCAGCGCGGGCGACTCACGGATGTCGCCGACGCCGGGCTTGTAGCTGACCCCGAGCACGCCGATGCGCGCGCCCTTGACGGACATACCGGCGTCGTTGAGAGCGCGCTGGGCCTTATCGACGCAGTGGTAGGGCATCTGCTGGTTGACCTTGCCGGCGAGCTCGATGAACTCGGTGGCCATGTCGAACTCGCGCGCTCGCCAGCTGAGGTAGAAAGGGTCGACGGGCAGGCAGTGCCCGCCCATGCCGGGCCCGGGCTCAAAGCGCATGAAGCCATAGGGCTTGGTGGCGGCGGCATCGACGACCTCCCAGATATCGATGCCCATACGGTCAGTCAGCATGGCGAGCTCGTTGACGAGCGCGATGTTGACGGACCGGAAGATGTTCTCCAGGAGCTTGGTGAGCTCGGCGGCCTCGGGGCTCGAGACGCGAACGAGGTTCTCGCAGACGAGGCCGTAGAGCTCCTCGGCGCGCTCGACGCAGGTCTCGGTGAGCCCACCGAGCACCTTGGGCGTATTGCGCAGGGTGAAGTCGGTACGGCCGGGATCGACGCGCTCGGGGGAGAAGGCGAGGTGGAAGTCGCGCCCCGCGGCGAGCCCGGACTCCTCGAGCAGCGGCGCGACGCGCTCACGCGTGGTGCCGGGGTAGGTGGTGGACTCGAGCACGACCAACTGACCGGCCTGCAGCACCTCGGCGAGATCGGCGGCTGAGTCGACCAGCGGCCCGAGGTCGGGCTCGCGGTTACGCGTGAGCGGCGTGGGCACGCAGATGATGACCGCGTTGGCCTTTGCCAGCCGCGCGTAGCGGCTGGTCGCGTGGATCCGGTCTTTCAGACCTCGCAGCTGCTCGGACGGGACGTCCTCGATGTAGGAGTCACCGGCCTCGATTGCCTGGATCTTGCGCGAATCGAGATCGACGGCCACGACGTCGCAGCCCTCTTCGGCGAAGGCAACGGCGAGCGGCAGGCCGACGTAGCCGAGTCCAATGATGCCGACGGTCTTCACTCGGGGGCAGTGTAGGGGTTGGATCTCACTGCTGGCGAATCGGCCCAACGGAGGCAAGCCTTTAGCGCTAGTCGTCAGCCCCCAGCGTCTGGGGCTGCTTCGAGCGTGCGCAGATCGCTGCGCACCATGCGCTCGACGAGCTGCTCGAAGGACAGGAGCGCCTCCCAGCCGAGCCGCTCGCGGGCCTTGCTGGGATCGCCGACGCTGGGCGTGCTCTCGGGCGCCCGCACGCGCGCCTCATCGACGCGGAGGTAGCGCTCGACGTCGAGGTTGACGCAGGCGAAGGCGGCGTGGGCGAAGTCGGCGACGGTGTGCGGCAGGCCACTGGCAAGCACGTAGTCGTCGGGCTCGTCCTGCTGGAGCATGAGCCAGGCGCCGTGGACGATGTCGCCGGCGAAGGACCAGTCGCGCACGGTATCGAGCGCGCCCAGCTCGAGCCGGTCCTGGCGGCCGAGCGCGATCGCGGCGGCACCGAGCGTGATCCGCCGCGTGACGAAGCGCTGGGGCCGGCGCTCTGACTCGTGGTTGTAGGTGATGCCGGAGCTGGCGTGCAGCCCGTCGTGCTCGCGCAGGCGCCCGACGAGTTGATGCGCAGCGAGCTTCGCGATCGCGTAGGGCGAGCGCGGCCGGCAGACGGTGCGCTCATTCTGGGGGCTCTCGCCGGCCTCGCCGAAGATCTCGCTGGAGGCGGCGACGAACACGCGGGCGGGAGCCTCGAGCTCGCGCGCGGCGGTTAGGATCGAGGCAGTGGAGCCCGCGATCGCGGCGAGCGTCTCGCGCGGCTGTTCCCAGGAGGCGGGCACGAAGGAGGGGGCGGCGAGGTGGTAGATCTCGCGGGCGCCCGCGCGCACGATGGCCTCGCGCAGCGCGAGGGGATCCTCGAGGTCGCCGTCGACCAGCTCGACCTGGCCGCGCAGGTGCTCGGAGCAGCCGAGCGTGCGCTGGGCGGCCTCACCGCGCACGAGCCCGCTGACGCGGTAGCCCTTTGCGAGCAGCAGCTCCGCGAGGAAGGAGCCATCCTGGCCGGTGAGCCCGGTGATCAGTGCGCTGGGGTCTGGCGACACGGCGGGAGCTTACGTGCTGTGAGCGCGGTCATACAGCTGGGCGAGCGCGCCGGCGACGGCCTCGGGGGCACACACGGCGCGCACCCGCGCGAGCCCACGCGCGGCGGCGTCGCGATCGCCGGCGAGCCGCTCGATGGCGCCGGCGAGCGCGAGCGGATCGCCGGGGGCGACGAGCCCGTCCTGCTCGACGAGCTCGGGTAGCGCCCCGACGCGGCTGGCGGCGACAGGCAGCCCGGCGGCCATGGCCTCGGCGGCGGCGAGGCCGAAGGTCTCGGCGGAGCGCGAGGGCACGAGTGCGATCGAGGCCTGGGCCCGTAGTCGCGCGAGCTCGCCGTCCTCGACGTGCCCGAGAAAGCGCACGCCAGCGCCGGCGACGCCCCGACCCTGGGCGGCTTGCGCTTCGAGAGCGCCGCGCTCGGGTCCGTCCCCGGCGACGAGCAGGGTGATGCCGGCAGCGCGGCAGGCATCGATCGCGACGTCGATGCCCTTCTCGGGCGCGAGGCGCGAGACGACGAGGGCATAGGAGGCGGGCCCGGTGGGCGGGAGCGGCGGCGGGGGCGCGAGGTCGAGCCCGCGTAGCGGCGGGGCGAGCACGTGCAGGCGCTCCCACGGCAGTGGCGCATCGAGCGCGCGCAGGCGCTCGCGGGCGAACTCGCTGGGCACGATCACGAGGTCGGCCTGCTGCACGATGCGCCGCTGCCAAAGACCGAGTGAGGCAGCATAGGCGGCAGCCTCGGGGCGGCTACCGCGACAGTTCAGGCGCAGCCCGGGCAGCGTGTTGCGACCGTGGCAGCGCGTGCACTCCTCCCCGCGCGTGAAGCAGACGCCGACGGCGCAGACGAGGCGGTATTGATGCAGATGCAGGACGACCCGCGCGCCGGCGGCGCGGGCGGCGGCGAGCGCGCGCCAGCCGAAGGAGGGCTGCAGGTTGTGGGCGTGCAGGATCCGCGCGCCGGTGGCCCGCACGGCTTGACCGACCTCCTGGGGGTCGATGCCGCCGCGCAATAGCCCGAGGGCGGCCCGCCGGGACCCGAGATCCTCAGAAGAGCGTTCGATCAGCTCGAGGGGCTCGCCGATCCGCTCGCGCACGAGCCAGGCGAGGTCATCGACGACGCGCTCCTCACCGCCGGTGGTGCGATAGCGGTTGTGAAGGAACAGGATCATCGCCGAAACCCCTGCAAACCTAGACTGTCCGCACGATGATGCCAGCCTCGATCGTAATCCCGACACGCGCACGCCCTTCCTACCTGGAGGTGGCGCTGGTCTCGATCGCGCCGCAGGCCAAGCAGGCGGGGGCAGAGGTGCTGGTGGTAGACGACGCGGGGGCCTCCTCGGAGGTACGCGCATTGGCGGAGCGTTACGGGGCGCGCTATGAGCCGCACGAACGTCCGCAGGGTCTGAACGTGGCGCGCAACACGGGCGTGAGCCGCTCCAGCGGCGAGCTGGTGGTGTTCGTGGACGACGACGTGCGCGCGAATGAGGGCTGGCTCGCGGGGCTTCTGAGCGCAGCGCGCGAGCACCCCGAGACGGAGGTATTCGCGGGGCCGATCAGACCCCACCTAGAAGGCCACCCGCCGCACTCCTGTGGACGCGAGCACCCGCCGATCACGGCGCTGGAACTGGGACCAGACGACACGCACACGCGCTACGCGTGGGGTGCGAACATGGCGATTCGGCGCGCGGCGCTGGAGCGAATCGGGCCGTTTGAGGAGGCGCTAGAGCAAGGTGGCGATGAGCAGGAGTGGCAGGATCGTTTGATGGCCGCCTGCGGCGGCGATGAGAGCCGCGGCGCGATGTACGTGGCGGCGGCGGGAGTGGAGCATCGCCGCGTGGGACGCGACGCGCGCCTGTGGGCGCTGGCCCACGCGGCGCACGTGCGGGGACGGGCGGCGCGGCGGTTCGACGCCTGGCGCGGGGAGCCACCGCGGCTGGCGCGCGAGCTGAGAACGCTGGCGGGCTGCGCGGGACACGTGCTGCGCCGCGGCTGCCCGGCGGGGCTGACGATGGTTGCGCACAGCGCAGGGCGCGTGCGGGAAGCGCTGCGCGAACGGCGCGGCGTGGCCGCTTCCCCACGGCAGGCGGGGAAAGCCAACGGCGCGGCCGCGGAGCCGATCCCGGACTTCCTGTCGGGCACGAGCGGCACGGTGGGCGGCATCGACGCGAAGCTGCGCGGCCTGCGGGACGCGGCGGTCGACGCGCAAGCGCTGGCGAGCGGCCAGCGCCTGCGTCTGGCGCTGGCGGCAAGGCGCGAGCCACCACGGCAACGGGTGTTGGTGTTGGGGATCGAGCGCCCGGCGCATCGCGCGCTGGCGCAACGCGCGCAAGCAGAGCTGCGCCACTCGCGCCACGAGGTCGAGCTGCGCCTGACGGCGCCTGAGGACCTCGGCAAGTTCGAGAACCTGAACCGGCTGCTGGCGGCGCACCCGCCGCAGAAGCAGGACTGGCTGCTGGTGCTGGATGACGACGTGGAGCTCCCACGCGGCTTCCTTGACCGCTTCCTGTTCCTGTGCGATCGCTTCTCGCTGCAGCTGGCCCAGCCGGCACATCGGCTGAACTCGCATGCAGCCTGGCCGCAGACCCGACGACGGAGGGGCAGCGTCGTGCGCGAGACCCGCTTCGTGGAGATCGGCCCGGTGACGGCGTTCGCGAGCGCGACCTTCGCGACGCTACTGCCGTTCCCGCCGCTACGCATGGGTTGGGGCCTGGACGCGCACTGGGCGGCGCTGGCGAGCGAGCACGGCTGGCGCTGCGGCGTGACGGATGCGGTCGCGATCGGTCATCGCGCCGCGCCCGCGGCTGATGCCTATTCGCGTGAGGCGGCGGTCGCAGAGGCGCGCGAGTTCCTGGCTGAGCGCCCGTATGTGAGGGCGAGCGAGGCGAAGCGCACGCTGAGCACGCACAGGCGCTGGTGAAGTGCCGATGAGACTGGTGCGACAAGCGTGAGGGTGTTGGTGGTGGCGGAGTTCTACCCCAGCCGCCGCGACCCGGTAATGGGTATCTGGGCGCATCGCCAGGCGCTGGCGGCTCGCGATGCGGGCGCGCAGGTGCGGGTACTGGTGCTGAATCGCCTGGTGCCGCCGCGGGCGGCGTTCGCGTCAGGTCCCCGGGCGGCGATGGGCGCGCTGGCAGAGCGGGCACGGGAGCCGCACAGCCAGGAGCTCGACGGCCTGCAGGTCTCCTACGTGCCGTTCGTCTCGCCCGAGCGAGGGCGCAGCTATGCGCAGTGGGGCAGCTGGGCGGCGCCGTCGCTTGGACTGGCGATGGCGCGGCTACACCGCACGTTCGCGTTCGAGCTGATCCACGCACACAACGCGGTGCCGGCGGGCGACGCGATCCGCCGTCTGCGAGCCTCGCGCGCAGTGCGCGCGCCGCTGCTGGTGTCGGTCCATGGCGGCGACGTGCTGTACACCTCGACGCGTATGCGCGCAGGCGGTGAGACGGTGCGCCAGGCGCTTTCGGAGGCGCGGCTAGTGCTGGCGAACAGCGAGGGCATCGCCGAGCTGTCACGCAAACAAGGAGCGCACGAGACGCGGGTGGTGCACCTGGGCACGGATGTGCCCGCGGCGGCGCGGCCGCCGCGGCGCAGCGGGGCGCCGCCGACGCTGGTGACGGTGGCGCATCTGGTGGCACGCAAGCGCCACGCGGACGTGCTGCGCGCGCTGGCGGTGCTGACGCCGCGCCACCCGACGCTGCGCTACGCGATCGTGGGCGAAGGGCCTGAGCGCGCAGCGCTGGAAGCGCTGGCCGCACGACTGGAGGTGGCGGAGCGGGTCGACTTCCACGGACAGCTCGCGCCGGAGCGGGCGGTCGAGCTGGCGCGTCGCTGCACGCTGTTCGTGATGCCCTCGACGGAGGAGGCGTTCGGCGTGGCCTACGTGGAGGCGATGGCAGGCGGGGTGCCGGCGATCGGCTGCCGGGGCGAGCCGGGCCCGGAGGAGATCGCGGCAGCGGGCGACGGGATGGTGCTGGTGCCGCCGGGCGACATCGAGCGCCTGACGCAGCGAATCGACGAGCTGCTGTCGGACCCGCACCGCCTGCACGAGGCACGCCAACGGGCACGGGCGACGATCTCGGCCAACTTCACCTGGGAGCGCTGCGGCCGTGAGACGATCGACGCCTACGAGTACGCGCTGCGGTGAGTGAGGACACGAGCAAGCCGGTCCTGTTCGTGACGGGGCATGCTCCGGCCTACCGCGTGGGCGGCCTGGCGCGCCTACACGAGCAGGAGGGAATCGAGCTGGCGCTGTTCGGCGGCCGCTCCAAGCACGGCGGCGCGGGGTTGGAACAGGAGATGCCGTTTCCTCATCGTGACGTGAAGCCGCACGAGCTGCGGGCGCTGGCGGGCTCGGGCGACTACCGAGCGGTGGTCTGCCCCACGGGCGGGCGTCTGGCGCCGCTGGCGAGCTGGCGCGGCGCGCGGCGCGCACAGGCGCCGCTGATCCTGTGGTCCTCGCTATGGGCACACCCGCGCAGCGTGGCGCACGCATTCACCTACCTTCCCCTGCGCCGGCTGTACCGCTCGGCGGACGCGGTAGTGACCTACGGCCCACACGTCAGCGCCTACGTGGAGGCTCGCGGTGCGCGCAACGTGCACGTGGCGCCCCAGGCGGTGGACAACGACTTCTGGGCGGCCCCCGAGGTCTCGCCCCCAAACGAGCCGGCCTGGCCGGCAGAAGCACAGGTCCGCTTCCTGTTCGTGGGTCGCCCCGCGCCCGAGAAGGGGCTCGCGGTGCTGGCGGACGCCTGGCGCGGGGCGGAGCTCGAGCCCGCACAGGCAGCGCTGGTGCTGGCGGGCATCGACCCTGACCTGACGGCGATCGCGCCGGCAGGACCACGGCGCCAAGGGGATGCGGCGATGGTCGGCCTGGGCACGCTCGCGCCTACGGAGCTCCGCAGCGTTTACGCAGCTTGCGACGTACTGGTGTTGCCTTCGCTGGCCACACGCACGTTTCGGGAGCCGTGGGGCCTGGTAGTCAACGAGGCGATGAACCGCGGGCTGGCGGTGATCGCGAGCGACGCCGTGGGCGCGGCGGCAGGCGGGCTTGTGCGCGACGGCGTCAACGGTCTGATCGTGCCGGCGGGCGACAGCGACGCGCTGGCGCACGCGATCGTGCGCCTGGCGGAGAACCCAGAGCTGCGCGCGGATCTGGGCGCGCAGGGTGCACGCGACGTGCACGCCTACAGCTACGCAGCATGGGCTGAAGGCTTCTCCTCGGCGCTCGCGAGCCTGAGCCTCTCCCGGGGGCGTTGGTAGCGTTGCGTCGCTCAGCTATGCGAATCGTCTCCGCATTGGGGCTCGCGCTATCGCTGCTCGTCTGCCTGACCACGACGGCGAGCGCGGACACGGGCACGAAGATCATCGAACGCTGCACGCACGGCAAGAGCCTGAGCGGCTTTAGTCAGAAGGACTATCGCCGCGCACTGCAGGAGCTGCCGACGGAAGTGGAAGAGTATTCGGACTGCGGGAACCTAATCCGCCGTGCGCAGCTGGCGGCGGCAGGGGGCGGCGGCGGTGGCGGCACGGGCGGCGGCGGTTCGACGGCGACACCGCTTTCCCCCTCCGAGCAGAGCGCCGTAACGAATGCTCCGAAAACGGGTGCCCAGCCACTATCGGTCGGCAACGAAGTGATTCACCCCGGCGTGGTCCATGCCGACATCTCCTCGGCCTTCAGCTCATTGCCGGACCCGCTATTGGCGGTCTTGGCCTTCCTACTCGCCTGCGCCGTCGCGCTGAGCGGGCGGGCGATCCGCGACGGTGTGCGTGCCCGCCGCGACTGAGCAACCGACCGTGCCGACGGTCCCGCGCCCCGCGCCGAACGACGTCGTGGGCGTCGAGGCGCCGCGACGGCGAGACGCCCGGCTCGACCACGCGAAACGGCGCGGCGGCCCGGACGGCGGTAGGCAGGCCGCGGCGGCGCGTGCGCTCTCCTGGTGGCCGACGCTGCTGATCGCAGGGGTGCTCTGCTTCGTGGCGTTCGTGGCGGGCGGCGGGCTGAACCTGTCGGATATGACGACGGTGGAGATGGCGCTGAGCATCGGCTCTGGCTTGATCGTCGCGGCGGTAGCGCTGCTGGGCCCGGCGCGGGGCCGTGTCTACGGCGGCTGGGCAGTGGCGCTACTGCTCGCGTTCACGGCACTAACGGCGCTGTCGGTGGTGTGGTCGGTACAGCCGGATGACAGCTTCAAGGACGCGGGCCGGATGCTGGCCTACTGCGGTGTGTTCGGCGCCGCGGTCGCACTGGCGCGCGCGGTTCCTATGCGTTGGCCAGCGCTGCTAGGCGGCGTGGTGCTGGCTGCAGTGGTGGTGTGCGTGTACGCGCTGCTGACGAAGGTGTTCCCGGCGACATTCGACGCGAGCGACATCTACGCGCGCCTGCGCGCCCCCTACAGCTACTGGAACGCAATCGGGCTAACTGCGGCGATGGGCGCGATCGGCTGCATGTGGCTAGGAGCGCGCCGCGCGGGCCACGCGCTGCTGAGCGCGCTGGCCTACCCGGCGCTGGGCCTGATGCTGCTGACGTTGATGCTCGCCTATTCGCGCGGCGCGCTGGTGGCGCTGGTGCTGGGGCTGGTGCTGTGGTTCTGCATCGTGCCGCTGCGTCTGCGCAGCGCGGCGATCCTGATCTGCGGCGTGGTCTGCGCGGGCGGCGTGGTGGCGTGGGACTTCTCGACCTACGCGCTGAAGACCGAAAACCTTCCGCTGGACGTGCGCACGAGCGCGGGCCACCAGCTAGGCGCGCTGATCGTGGCGATGCTCGTGCTGCTGACGCTGCTCGGACTGGCGTTTGGCTTCTGGACGGGCCGCAACGCGCCGTCGATCATCAGCCGCCGTCGCGCGGGTACGCTGTTGCTGAGCCTGCTGGCGGTCGTGGTGCTGGCCTGCGCGGGCGCGCTAGCGGCGAGCCACCGCGGCTTCACGGGCACGATCTCACACGCGGTGCACTCGTTGACAGACCCGCACGCGCCGGTGCCGTCCAACGGCCCGGGCCGTCTGACGGCGGTGGGCAGCGTTCGCGCGCGCTACTGGAACGAGGCCTTGAAGGTGTTTCAGGCGCATCCGGTGCTGGGAGCGGGTGCGGAAGGCTATGCGACGGCGCGTCAGCGCTACCGCACGGAGACATTGGACGTGCGCCACGCGCACGGCTATATCGTGCAGACGATGGCCGACCTCGGCGTGGTCGGGCTCGCCTTGACGCTGCTGCTGCTGCTGTTCTGGATGGCGGCGGCCGGCCGCGCGACACACCCTCTTAACCGGCGCTGGAGCAGCTGGAAGACGCTGCGCGGCTGGCTCGATCGCGCGGACAGCGGCGGCACGCCGGGGTGGAAGCGCCTGACGCTCGACGGTCGCCCGGCGCCCTACACGCCGGAGCGGATTGGGATGCTGAGCATGCTCTGCCTGGTGGTGGTGTTCGGTATCCACTCGATCGCGGACTGGACCTGGTACGTCCCGGGCAACGCCTGCGTGGCGCTGCTGTGCGCGGGTTGGCTGGCAGGCCGCGGACCGCTGGGCGCGGGCGCGGCCAGAAGCGCTCCGGCCGGCTCGCTACTGGCGGTGCCTAGTGCCGCGCCGGGCGCCTCACCGGCCGCAGGCGCTGCGACAGCCCGGTCTCGTGGCGGCCTACCGACGCCCCAGGAGCTGCGCAAGCGTCTCTCGCCTAGCACGCTAGGTCCGGTGCGAATCGCGGTGGCGGTGGCGGCGATCGTGGGCGCGCTGCTAGCGGCCTGGGCGCAGTGGCAGCCGCAGCGCTCGACGGAGGCTTCCCAGCAGGCGCTGACCGAGCTCTCGAGCAACCCGCGCGCGGCGCTATCCACCGCGCAAACCGCTGTCTCGCGCGATCCGCTCTCGGCGCAGGCGCTGTTCACGCTCTCAACGGTGCAGCGGGCGACGGGCAAACCGGCGCTGGCGCGGGCGACGCTGCAACATGCAGTGCGTCTGCAGCCATCTAACCCGCAGACCTGGCTGGCGCTGGGTCAGTACGACCTAGCGAACAACCCACGCGCGGCGGAGCACGAGCTGGCCGCGTCGATCTACCTGAACCCACAGTCGGTGGCACCGGAAGCGATCGCGCAGGGTAACCCGGAAGCGATCGCGATCCAGAACGCCTACGTGCAGGCGCTGCGCGCCTCGGGTAAACCCGCGGTCGCGGGCAAGCCCTGAAACTGGCGCGCCTAGAAGCGCGCCCGCACGGCGGCAGCGAACAACACGCGGCGCGCGCCCGGCAGCCCGCCGGCTTCGCTGAGCTCGAGCGCCTCGAAGCGGAAATCCTCGAGTAGACGGGCCAGCGAGCGGCGCGTGTAGAAGCGCAGGTGGTCGGTGCGCGGATCGAAGCGCCGCTCGAAGCGCCGCGCCGAGAGCCCGAGGCCGAGGCGGGTGAGCGGGCCGTGTGCGGGCGTGCTGAGCAGCAACAAGCCCCCAGGGCGCAGCACGCGCCGCACCTGCGAGAGCCAGCCACGGGTGTCGAGCACGTGCTCGACAGTCTCCCCCGCCCACACGACGTCGAAGCCTGCATCGGGCAGCGGCCACTCGCCCTCGGGCTCAGCCAGGAGTAGCTCGAGCTCGGGGTGGCGCTTGCGCGCACGACGCAGCGGCTCCTCGGCGACGTCCAGCCCCAGCGCTTGGAAACCGGCCTGCGCGACGGCAGCGGTGAGCTGAGCTTCGCCACAACCGACGTCGAGTACATGCAGCGGCTTGGCGCCCCGCCGTGGGCCCAATGACACCGCGGCCGAGGCGCGGGCGTGCAGATGCCCAAGCAGAAAGTCGCGCCGTAGCTTCAGATCCGGTGGCTGCGCGCCCAGGGGAACGCCCTCCCAGATGCCCTCGTAGTAATCGCTACGCAAGTTAGCCGTCATCTCTGCACAAAACTACGCGATGGGAATATCGTGGCGGCGTGCTTGGGAGGCGCGATACATCGAGGTCGATGGGCGAGCGATGAACGTGGCGTTCGATAGCCGGCCGGTCAAAGATGCCCACGGCGTGGGGCGCTACACCCGCTGTCTGTTGGAAGCACTGCGCGAGACTGCGGAGGCGGAGGCGGAGATCGTCGAGACCCCCCGTCCCCGCTACGCCGACGTATTTCACGCCCCATGGATGAACGGGGCACTGCTGCACAGCCCCTGTCCGATGGTGGTGACGCTGCACGACCTGACGGCGCTGAAGCGCCGTAGCGAGCTGCTGCGCACGAGCGTCAGGCCACGCCTGCGTCAGCTGGCGGTGCAGCGCGCGGTCCGGGTGATCGTGCCCACGGAGGCGCTGGCCCAGGACGCGCGCGTGCGCCTGGGCGTGGAGCCCGATCAGATCGACGTGATCCACGAGGCGCCGGCAGCCTGCATGTATCAACGGCCAGATCGCGAGATCGCGCAGGTGCGGGCACGCTATGCGCTGCCGGAGCACTACCTGCTGTGGGTGGGCGGTCTGCAGCATCCAGACCCCGCAAAGCACGTGGCGAAGCTGGCGGCGACGCCGCGTGAGCTGCCGCTGGTGCTGGTGGGCTCGACCAGCCCTTGGGCCCACGAGTTGCCGGACGTGATCCTCACGGGCCAGGTCTCAGACGAGGACCTGGCGGCGCTCTACTCGGGCGCGCACGCGCTGGTGGTGGCCTCGAAGGACGAGGGCTTCGGGCTGCCGGCAGTCGAGGCGCTCGCCTGCGGAACGCCGGTCGTGGCCTGTGAGGTGCCGGCGCTGCGCGAGGTGCTCGACGGGCGCATCACCTTCGTCCCTGCGGGCGATCTGAAGGCGCTAATCGGCGCGGCCGAAGCCGCTACGCGCCCGGCGCCGCAGCCGCCGCCCTGGAGTTGGCAGGACGCGGCTCGCGCCACCTGGCAGGTCTACGATCGGGCGCGCAGCCAGGCGGGGCAGCCGCGTACAGTGGGGCGCCTACTGCGCCGCCGCCCGGCGCCCGCGATCGGCCCTCAGTAGGCCCCGCGACGGGAGACGACGGCGGGGATTGTCTTGAGCAGGATGGTCAGATCTAGCGCCAGCGACCAGTGCTCGAGGTAGATGAAGTCGAGGTGCACGAGGTCATCGAAGTCGAGCTCGGAACGCCCTGAGACCTGCCACAGGCCGGTGATGCCGGGGAGTACGAGGTAGCGCTTGCGGTGCCAGTCCTCGAGCATGTCGTAGTCGCGCTGGGGCAGCGGGCGCGGGCCGACGAGCGACATCTCGCCGCGCAGCACGTTGATCAGCTGCGGCAGCTCATCCAGCGAGAAGCGGCGCAGCATGCTGCCGACGGGCGTCAAGCGCGGGTCCTCGCGGATCTTGAACAGCGCGCCGGTGGCCTCGTTTAGCTCTTCAAGGTCGGCCTGGCGCTCCTCGGCGTCGGTGTGCATGGTGCGGAACTTCAAACAGGGAAACGGCCGCTGACCGATGCCGACGCGCGTGGAGCGGTACAGCACGGGTCCGCGTGAGGAGAGCCGCACGGCGAGCGTGATCGCGAGCAGCAGCGGGCTGAGCAGCGCGAGCAGCAGCGTGGCGCCGATCAGGTCGAAGGTGCGCTTGAGCGCGAAGTCAACGCCCTCGAACACGGGGGGGCCCAGCTCGAACAGCGGCACCGACTGGCCGGGGACGAACTCGGCGCGGTGGATCAGGATCTCCATCGTGGAGGGCGCCAGACGCACACGCACGCCACGGCGGCTGCACTGGTCGACAAGTTCGAGCGCGTCGGCCTGGGGGAAGTCAGGGTCGGCGATGATGACCTCGTCGACGCGCTCGGTCGCGAGCACTCCTTCGAGATCCTCGAGCTGCCCCAGCGCGCGCAGCCCGTTCTCGGGTAGCGCCTTGGGCGCGAGGAAGCCCACGACCTCGATCGGCGTGTGCGGCGCGTCGGCAAGCGCACCGGCGACGTCGGCGATGTGCTTGCCGGTGCCGACGAGCACCGCCCGGCGACGGTAGCCCGCGGCGCGCAGGATCACGCCCGTAAGCCACTCGTAGCCCGCGCGCAGCGAGGACACGTACAGCAGCGCGAAGGCCAGCGAGCCGTAGAACAGATAGAAGCTCGAGAAGTGTTCGCCTGAGACGACGGCGAACAGCAGGGCGACGAATGCAACCTGGAACAGCGAGCCGACGATCCGCGAGAGGCCGGGGCGCAACGCGCGCGAGGAGTACAGCCCCGAGCGCGCGAACAACAACGCCGTGAGCAGGTAGGCAAACGGCAGGATCCGTTCGGTTTCGTGCAACGCGGGGTGAAACTGCAGTTCGCCCCGTACGACCAGCGACTTGAGGATCAGCGAGGTGAAGACCGCGAGCGCGACGCCGGCGAAGTCGAGTGCGAGCAGCGACAGCACGCGCGCGAGGCGGCGCGCGGTGGACATGCGCAGCAGGAAAGACAGCGCAGGCGGACGCTTGCGACGCATGTCGTAATCGGTAGTTTGCTTGCGCGCGGTCACCTCCGAGAGCACCGCCCTCGCGGACGCTGGGCGCCCGCCAGTTGATTCAGCGCGTCCCAGCACGGCAGAGCGCGGAGGCGCCGGCGCAGAGGGCTTGCGCTGAGTGGGCGGAGCGGACGTTCGGGTGGAACGCGGTCCCATCTCACTGCTCACAACGCTTCAGACTCGCAGATGTCGCGGTCGGGTGACGGCTCGCGGCCGCCGCGGGCGGGCGCTTGCAGGCGCACTTCGGTCAATCTGGGCTGTCCTCGCGACGCCGGGACAGGCGCCGCGGCGGCGCTCAGCTCTGTCCCCCGCCGATCAGCAGCTCGACGCCTGACTGATCGATCGTCCGCTGCAGGCCTTCTCGCAGCGAAACCTCGGGCCCCCAGCCGAGCAGCTCTTGCGCGAGCGCGATGTTGGGCTTACGCTGCTTTGGATCGTCAGTCGGCAGCGCCTCGTAGACGATCTCCGAGCCGGACCCGGTCAGCTCCTTGATCGTCTCGGCCAGCTCCAGCAGCGTGAACTCGTCGGGGTTGCCGATGTTGACGGGGTCGTGGTAGCCGGACTCGGCGAGCGCGATCATGCCGCGGATCAGATCTGAGACGTAGCAGAAGGAGCGCGTCTGGCTGCCGTCGCCGAATACCGTGATCGGGCGGTTGGCCAGCGCCTGGCGCAGAAACGTCGGGATCGCGCGCCCATCGTGCGGGCGCATGCGCGAGCCGTAGGTATTGAAGATCCGCATGATCGCGGTGTCGACGCCCTGCTGTCGATGGTAGGCCATCGTCAGCGCCTCGGCATAGCGCTTGGCCTCGTCGTAGACGCCACGCGGGCCGACCGGGTTGACGTGACCCCAGTAGGTCTCCGCCTGCGGATGCTCGAGCGGGTCGCCGTAGACCTCGCTGGTCGAAGAGATCAAGAAGCGTGCGCGCTTGGCCTTGGCCAGCCCGAGCGTGTGGTGCGTGCCGTAGGAGCCGACCTTCAGTGTGTGCAGCGGCAGGCGCAGATAGTCGATCGGCGATGCGGGAGAAGCAAGGTGGTAAACGAAGTCGACGGGCTCCTCGACGAAGTACGGCTCGATGATGTCGGCCTGCATGTAGAGGAAGCGCTCGGGGTCGCGGATGTGCGCGATGTTCGCGAGCGAGCCAGTCTCGAAGTTGTCGACGCAGATCACGCGGTGCCCGCGCGCGAGCAGCTCGTCGCATAGATGCGATCCGAGAAAACCGGCTCCCCCCGTTACCAGGCACGTCGACATGGCCGGGAGAATACTCGTGTCAAGCCGTTTCGCGCGAATGCGCGCTGTCGCCGACGTGGGGCTCCGCGCCCCGCCACGACCGCCGTAGCCCAAACGGTCCTTATCATCTGCTCCATGGCCTCGACCGAAGAGCACACAGAGGAGCACCTGACCGTCGCGCCGATCGTCGGCCCGGACGACCCCCGCCGCTTCACGGACTCGGGGATCGAGATCGGCGAGTTGTACACCGAGCAGGACCTGCCCGCGGAGCTGGACCTAGGCGAGCCGGGCGACTACCCCTACACGCGCGGGGTCCACCGCGAGATGTACCGCAAGCAGACCTGGACGATGCGCCAGTACGCGGGCTATGCCTCGGCGAAGGAGTCCAACGAGCGCTACCGCTACCTGCTCTCTAAGGGCTCGACGGGGCTGTCGATGGCGTTCGACCTGCCGACACAGCTGGGCCTGGACTCCGACAACCCGCGCTGCCTAGGCGAGGTGGGGCGCACGGGCGTGGCGATCGACACGATCGACGATATGCGCACCGCCTTCGACAGCATCCCGCTGGATCAGGTCTCCACCTCGATGACGATCAACGCACCGGCGGCGTGCCTGCTGCTGCTGTACGAGCTGGTGGGCGAGGAGCAGGGCGTGCCGAGCGAGAAGCTGCGCGGCACTACCCAGAACGACGTACTGAAGGAGTACATCGCGCGCGGCAACTACATCTACCCGCCGCAGCCGACGATGCGCCTGACGACGGACTTGTTCCAGTACTGCCATGAGAACGTGCCGCGTTGGAACACGATCTCGATCTCGGGCTATCACTTCCGCGAGAAGGGCTGCTCCGCGGTGCAGGAGGTGGCGTTCACGCTGTCCTCGGGGATTGCCTATGTGCAGGCGGCGATCGAGAAGGGCCTGAACGTGGACGAGTTCGCCCCGCGCCTGGCGTTTTTCTTCAACGGCCACAACAACGTCTTCCAAGAGGTCGCGAAGTTCCGGGCGGCGCGGCGGATGTGGGCGCACATCATGCGTGAGCGCTTCGGCGCGACGAACCCGAAGGCGACGATGCTGCGCTTTCACACGCAGACGGGCGGGGTGACGTTGACGGCGCAGCAGCCAGAGAACAACATCGTGCGCGTGGCGCTGCAAGGCTTCGCGGCAGTCTGCGGCGGCACGCAGTCGCTGCACACAAACGGCTTCGACGAGGCGCTGGCGCTGCCGACGGAGCGCGCGGCGAAAATCGCGCTGCGCACGCAGCAGATCCTGGCGCACGAGTCGGGCGCGGCCGACAGCGTGGACCCGTTCGCGGGCTCCTACTTCGTGGAGTCGCTGACGGATGAGATCGAAACGCGCGCGAACGAGCTGATCACGAAGGTCGACGCACTGGGGGGCTCGGTGAACGCAATCGAGTTCATCACGGGCGAGATCGACGAGTCGGCCTGGGGCTATCAGGAGCGCTACCGAATCGGCCAAGACATCGTGGTGGGCGTGAACAAGTACGAGGAGGAGGAGCTGGAGGTTCCAGACCTACTGCGCGTGGACCCGCAGTCAGAGCGCGAACAGCTGGACCGTCTGGCGAAGTTCAAGGCCGAGCGCGATCAGGCGCTGGTGACACAGCGCTTGGAGGAGCTGCGCGAGGTGGCGCGCGGGACGGAGAACCTGTTGCCGGCGATCCGCCAGGCGCTGAAGGACCGCTGCTCGATCGGCGAGGTGTGCGCGGCGATGCAGGACGTGTTTGGCAAGTACGCGCCGACCTTCTGAATAGGATTCGGGCTAGTGGTCCTGGCCGTCACGTTTTACACGTTCGCGTTGGCGATCCACATCGCGTCGATTGTGATCGCTTTCGGTGTCACGTTCGCCTACCCGGTGATGTACGCGGTGGGCATCCGCTCTGAGCCACGCTCGATGCCGGGCCTGCACCGAATCCAGGACAGCGTGGGCAAGTTCGTGATCTCTCCGTTCTTGGGCTTGGCGCTGCTGGCGGGGATCTACCTGGCGAGCAAGCTCCACACCTGGAGCGACTTCTACGTGCAATGGGGAATCACGGTGATCGTGATCCTGGGAGCCCTCGGCGGAGCGTTCTTCGCGCCACGCGAGCGGCGGCTGGCGGAGCTGGCGGCACAGGACATCGCCGCGGTGGATCAGGCCTCGCCCGGCGGGGAGGTCGTGTTCGGCGAGGAGTACAAACGGATTCGCACGCAGATCTATCGCGTGAACCTGATCGCGAACGTACTGATCTTGCTGACCATCTACTTCATGGTCGCTCAGACGTCCTAGACGGCCGCTGGTCGGCGTGAGGCGGCGTCCTCGGTCGCTCGTGTGCGGAGCACACTTCGCTTCCTGCGTCCTTGCCTCACTTGACCATCGACCGTCTAGGCGCGCCACTGGGCGAGGCGGAGCGGCGTCTCGGTCGCTCGTGTGCGGAGCACACTTCGCTTCCTGCGTCCTTGCCTCACTTGACCATCGACCGTCTAGGCGCGCCACTGGGCGAGGCGGAGCGGCGTCTCGGTCGCTCGTGTGCGGAGCACACTTCGCTTCCTGCGTCCTTGCCTCACTTGACCATCGACCGTCTAGGCGCGCCACTGGGCGAGGCGGAGCGGCGTCTCGGTCGCTCGTGTGCGGAGCACACTTCGCTTCCTGCGTCCTTGCCTCACTTGACCATCGACCGTCTAGGCGCGCCACTGGGCGAGGCGGACACCCACTGGGGCGGTTGGCGAAATGAGGAGCGCTCGGTACGCTGAACCGCTATGAGCGAGGGCTATCGAGTCGCGGTGGTGGGCGCCACGGGGCAGGTGGGGACGCTGATGCTGCAGCTGCTGCGCGAGCGAGGGTTCCCGGCGCGCGAGATCGTGGCCTTTGCCTCCGAGCGCTCAGTTGGTCGCGAGCTAGAGAACGGCCTTGTAGTGCAGGGCCTGAGCGAGGAGTCGATCCAGGGCTTCGACCTGGCGATCTTCTCCGCGGGCGGCTCTACTTCGGGCGAATGGGCGCCGCGCTTCGCGGCAGCAGGCGCCACGGTTGTGGACAACTCGTCGCGCTGGCGGATGGCTGAGGATGTGCCACTGGTCGTCGCGGAGGTGAATCCCGAGGCGCTGGAGACACACAACGGGATCGTCGCGAACCCAAATTGCTCGACGATGCAGATGGTCGTGGCGCTGAAGCCGCTGCACGAGGCCGCGGGGATCGAGCGGCTGGTGATCAGCACCTACCAAGCGGTGTCGGGTACGGGCAAGCGCGCGGTGGATGAGCTGCTGGATCAATCGCACGCGCTGCTGCACGAGCAGCAGATCGCACCACCGGAGTCCTACGCCCACCAGATTGCGTTCAACGCGCTCCCGCACGCGGGCAGCTTCGCCGCGGGCGACGATCACACCGACGAGGAGCGCAAGCTAATCAACGAGACGCGGAAGATCCTGGTCGATAGCGAGATCGCGATTTCGGCGACCTGCGTGCGCGTGCCGGTCGTGAACGGCCACTCCGAGGCCGTGAACGTGCAGACGCGCGAGGAGCTTTCGCCCGAGCGCGCGCGCGAGCTGTTGACATCGGCCCCGGGCGTGAGGGTGCTGGACGATCCCGACGCCGCGCTTTACCCGCTGGCAATCGAGGCCACGGGTCAGGACGAGGTCTTCGTGGGGCGTATCCGGCGCGACGCGGGCCACCCCCGCGCGCTGGACCTGTGGATCGTGGCGGACAACCTGCGCAAGGGCGCTGCTACGAATGCGGTACAGCTTGCGGAGCTGCTCGACCGCCGGGGCCTGCTCGGCGCGCGCGAGGCCGTTGCGCCATCGGCGTCTGCCGCCTGACGTCGGGCTTAGGGCTAGCCGGTGGCCGCGCGCGGAGCGTGACGGTTGACGTGCTCGAGATAGGCGCTACGGCGTGGCAGCGAGACCAGCGCGATCTCGCTGAGCGAAGGCAGCTCGGCCTGCTCCAGCTCCCCCAATTCCTCGCGCAGCGTGCCGAGTTCGTCGCCTAGCGCGAGGAATGCGGTTACGACCCGCGGGTCGAACTGGCTGCCGGCCCCGCGTCCGATCTCCTCGATCGCCCGCTCGATCGGCCAGGCCTCCTTGTAGGGGCGATCGTGGATCAACGCGTCGAACACGTCTGCGACCGCAACGATCCGTCCCACGAGCGGAATCGCTTCGCCGGCCAGGCACTTGGGGTAGCCGCCGCCATCCCAGCGCTCGTGATGAGTGGCCGCGATCACCGCGGCCATCTGCAGCACGGGTGAGCTGCCGCTGGATAGCAGCCGCGCGCCCAGTTCGGCGTGGGTCTTCATGACGCCGAACTCTTCCTCGGTGAGCTTGCCGGGCTTCAGCAGGATGCAGTCGGGGATCGCCAGCTTGCCCACGTCGTGCAGCGGCGCAGCCTGGCGCAGCAGCGTGACCTGGCCCGCGGGCAAGTTGAGCCCGAGCGCGATCCGAGAGGCGATGTGCCCCACGCGCTCGGTGTGCTGGTAGGTCTCATCGTCGCGGTACTCCGCCGCGATTGCCAGTTGGCGTAGCGTCTCGGCGCGCGCTTCGTCCAGCTCGCGCGTGCGCTCGGCGATCATCCGTTCGAGCGAGTGCGCGTTGTCCGCGAGCTGATGTTCGGCTTCGTGCTGCGCGGTCACGTCGCGCGCCACCGCGTGCACCACCCCGTCGGGTCGCGGCGCGGACGCGCTCCACTCCAGCCAGCGGTAGCCGCCGTCGTTAGTCAGGAAACGATTGCGAAAACCAACCGACTGACCGCCCTCGGTCAGTCCGCGCATCTGCGCGAGCGTCTGCTCGCGGTCATCCGGGTGCACAAACTCGATGAAGCGCTTGGTGTACATCGTCTCGGGAGAGTGACCCAGCGTCCGCTCCCAGGCCGGGTTCACGCGTGTCAGACGCCCGTGGACGCCGCCCGTCGCGAGCAAGTCAAGCGAGGCCTCGTAATAGCGCAAGATGCCTGCTTCCAATCCGCGCCGGCGTTCCACGAAGGTGCCGAGCAGCGCCGCAACGCACAGCAATGTGATCGCGCGGACCACGTAGCCCACGGTCAGCAGATGCACGTCCGGCCTGACCTGTCCCCAGACCACCACAAGCATCAGCGCCAGCAGCGAGCCGCAGAGTGCACCGCGCATGCCAAAGCGAAGCGCGAGCACGCAGATCGGCACGATAAAGAGTGCCCCCTCGGCATCGCCGACATTCGAGTCGTTCACTCGCAGCGCGAAAACCGCTGCGAACAACGCAAGCGCGAGCACGAGCGTGACGCCCGTTCCAGGCGCAGGCCATCTGCGCAGCTGACGGAGCTGCGGCAGGTGGAGCGTGGCAATCATGCCTCTCCTATCGTCAAAAATCGTTACGAGCGCGACCACTTGGCCGTACCACTCGCCCGCCGTTGAGAAATTTGCTGGACGCATGTTCTAGCTCCGCATGCGTACACCTTTTCGGACAGCGCGAATGGGAACGTGTGCGCGATCGCAGCGGAAGGACTAGCGCGCGATCGCGCGAAATGGTGAAGCGATGATCTGCTCCGAGGTGCAGCGCACGCTCGTCAAGTCTCCACCCGAGCTGTGGGCCGAGATCAGCGACCCTGACTCGCTCGCGCGCCACCTCGGCGAGTTCGGTGAGATCCGCATCACGCGGGTGCACCCCGAGCAGAAGGTGGAGTGGGAGGCAGAGAACGGGGACGCCAGCGGCACGGTCCTGATCAAGCCCTCGGGTTGGGGCACCAAGGTCAAGCTCACGGTCACGCGCGAGCTCGCCGCGGTCACGACCACATCCGCGCCCGAGGCCGGCTCTCAGGAGGAGGACGCCGTGGCGAAGATCGAGCCCGAGAGCGACGCTGAGGGCGAGCCGCAGGCCGCCGGGCCGCCAACGACTTCCGAGCCTGGCGCCGAGGAGGAGGAGGAGGAGGAGGAGGAGGAGGAGTTCGACCCCAACGGCGAGCGCGAGGTCTTCGCCCACGCGCAGATCCCAACCGAGCCCGAGCTCTCGGCCGAACCGGAGACCCCGGCCGAACCGGAGACCCTCGCTGAACCGGAACACCAACCTGAGAGCCCACGTGAGCCCCGCCGTGGCTTCTTCGCGCGCCTGTTCGGAAAACGCAGGGCTCCCCGCGCAAATGCGGGCGCCGGCCCAACAACGGTGAGGCCACAGTTTGAGGCATCCCCCGGGCAGCCAGAGCTTGACGACGAGCACGCGTTTGAGCCGGAGTCGGAGCTCGATCTCGGATGCATGCACGAGACCTCTGAGGTCGGGCCGGGGTCGCAGCTCGATGAGCCCGAGTCCGAACAGGAGCCGAGTTTTGAGGCGCAGCCGGCCGCGGAGCTCGAGCCTGACCGACTCGATCAGAAAGCCACGGACCCGCTCGACGGCGTGGACCCCGAGGACCCGCCCGAGACCGCGGGCTCGACCGACATCGCAGCAGACATCAAGGGCGCGGAAGCAACTGCGGAGGAGCAGGTGACCGCGGTCTTGACGGGCGTACTCGACCGCCTCGGCGCCGCGCACCACCGCCCCTTCTCGCGCGCCTGATTCCCCAACGCGATCAGCGCACCGCCTAACGGTCACGTCCGGCGGGACGCAAGGCTCCAGCTCGTGCCCGGGCCTACTGGCCGCTCGCAGATAACATCCGCGCCCGAGATGTCCAGCTCACACGATCGACAGGCCGACGCCGCCTTGCTGGCGGCTTCGCGCAGCCGCCACCGCAAGGAGCCGCGCCAGAAGGCGCCGGAAACCTACGAGGAGAAGCTGGCGCAGTTGCAGGAGCTACGAGAGGCGGCACTGCACTCGGCGCCGGAGGCCGAGGAGAAGCAGCACGCCCGTGGTAAGTACACGGCCCGCGAGCGCGTGGAAAAGCTGCTCGACCCCGGCTCCTTCCAAGAGCTGGATACGTTCGTGCGCCACCGTACCTACGACTTCGAGATGCAGAAGAACCGGCCCTGGGGCGATGCGGTCGTCACGGGCCATGGCACGATCGACGGCCGCACCGTGTGCGTCTTCAGTCAAGACTTCACAGTCTTTGGCGGCTCGCTGGGCGAGGTGATGGGCGAAAAGATGTGCAAGGTCATGGACCTAGCGGCCAAGATCGGCTGCCCGGTGATCGGTATCAACGACTCGGGCGGCGCTCGCATCCAGGAGGGCGTGGTCTCGCTGGGCTCCTACGGCGACGTGTTCCTACGCAACGTGCGCAGCTCAGGCGTGATCCCGCAGATCAGCCTGATCATGGGCCCCTGCGCCGGCGGCGCGGTCTACTCACCGGCGATCACCGACTTCATCTTCATGGTCAAGGAGACCTCGCACATGTTCATCACGGGCCCCGACGTGATCAAGACGGTCACGGGCGAGGAAGTCGGCTTTGAGGAGCTTGGCGGGGCGATGTCGCACAACACCAAGTCCGGCGTGGCGCAGTTCGCTTCTGAGGATGAGGACGCCTGTCTGGAGGACTGTCGCTACCTAATCAGCTTCCTACCGCAGAACAACCTGCAGACCGCGCCGCGCGTGGCGCCCACGGACGACCCACAGCGGATGGACCCGGCGCTCGATGAGGTCGTACCCGAGAACCCGAACAAGCCCTATGACATGCGTAACGTCGTGCGCCTGATCGTTGACGACGGGGAGTTCTTCGAGGTCCACGAGCACCACGCCAAGAACATCATCTGCGGCTTCGCCCGCTTGGACGGCTTCGCGATCGGGATCGTCGGTAACCAGCCCGCGCAGCTAGCGGGCGTACTGGACATCGACGCCTCGGCCAAGGCCGCACGCTTCGTGCGCACCTGCGACGCCTTCAACATCCCGTTGCTCACGTTCTGCGACGTGCCGGGCTTCTTGCCAGG
The DNA here is from genome assembly GCA_963697725.1 of uncultured Solirubrobacteraceae bacterium. GTDB lineage: Bacteria > Actinomycetota > Thermoleophilia > Solirubrobacterales > Solirubrobacteraceae > Palsa-744. The sequence goes on along the minus strand of OY969096.1, from coordinate 579,920 downwards.
AACTGCCCAGGAGTGGGGCGGCATCATCCGCCACGGCGCCAAGCTGCTCTACGCCTTCGCGGAGGCAACGGTGCCCAAGATCACGATCATCACGCGCAAGGCCTACGGCGGCGCTTACGACGTGATGTCCTCCAAGCACCTGGGCGCCGACTTCAACTTCGCCTGGCCGACCTCGGAGGTCGCGGTGATGGGCCCGGAGGGCGCGGTGAACATCATCTACCGCCGCGACATCGCCGGCAGCCCCACGCCGCAGGAGCGGCGCGAAAAGCTGATGGAGGACTACAAGGCGCGGTTTGCCAACCCCTACACCGCGGCGGAGCGAGGCTACATCGACGACGTGATCGTGCCGCACGAGACGCGCCCCAAGCTGATCACCGCGCTGCACACGCTGCAGAGCAAGCGCGAGCCGGGGCCGAAACGTAAGCACGGGAATATCCCGCTCTAGGAGCTTCGCCGCCGCGCGTCGCGTTCGCCCATCAGCAGCCACCACGGGTACGTAGCGAAGATCAGCGCCGAGATCAGGTGCGCCCGTCGCCCGACGCGACGATGCTCGAACGAGAACACACCCGAGTTCAGCATCCAGTCGCGCCCGCTCTCGGCCTTGCAGAGCCGCCAGATCGGCCGCGTCCAGGGACGGTTCATGTACAGCGAGATGCTCGTCGCCAGAAACGCCCCAGCGGTCGCAGTGTGCAGCGCGCGAGCGGCGGTCGTCCGCTCAGGCATCAGCCGACCATAGGCTTGGCCCGTCGCATACAACCAGGGTGGATCAATTAGGAAGGACAAGGTTGCTCCTTTCGGTTGAACGTCGTGCACTCGGTGTGCGCATCGGTGCGATTAGGTGACCATCGGTGCGGGCATGCTGCTGTCGCTCGGCCCATGCGACTCCAGCGGCACGGGCCGACCCAGCAGTTGAAAGGCCAAGCGTGTGGCGAGTGCCATGATCGTGAGCTGGGGGTTAACGCCCAGCGAGCTGGGCACGACAGAGCCGTCTGCGAGGTGAAGTCCGCGCGTGCCGTGCACCGCGAGCGAGCCGTCGGTGACGCCATAGCCGGGACGGGCATCAGCACGGGCGGTGCCAAGCGGATGGAAAGCCATCAAGCGCAAATCACGCGGGCGCGCAGCCTCCGGCCTGACGCCGGGTGGGAGGGGCAGATAGACCTCGTCCGCGCCCGCCGCCCGGAACAGCTGCTCCAGACGTGAAAGCCCCGCGCGAACACGGGCGAGGTCCTCGGCGTCGAGGCGATAGCGAATCAGCGCACGGTGGCCGAGCGAGTGGACGCTGCCCCGCGAGGAGTCGCTGACCATCAAGCCAAGCTGAGCCAGCTGCGGATAGCGAGCCATCGCTCGGGCATGCTCCCGACCGCGGAGCGGCAGCGACATCGCGGCGTATGCGGGGGGTCCCGCGACGGTCTCGAACATCAGGCCCTCGGCGACGAACTCGTTGACGTAGAAGCTCTGTGGTACGCCCCTAGCCATGTTCACCCGCTCGGGCATCAGCGCGAACGCCGCGGTCGCGGGGTGCAGGCTGAGGTTACGTCCCAACTCCCCCGACGCGCCGCCGATCCCGTTGCGCGCCAATAGCAGGGGCGTATGGATTGCACCGCAGGCCAGGATCGTCTCCGCCGCGCGGACCTCCAGTCGACTGCCATCCTCCAGCGAGGCGACCACACCGCGTACGGTCACAGACCTCGTGTGCGAGCGATCGAGCAACAGTTCGCGCGCATCGGCCCCCGTGATCAACTCAGCGCCTGCGCGCTGGGCTCGCGGCACATAGGTGATACCCGTGTGCTGCTTGGCCGAGGTCGGGCAGCCGAAGACGCACACGCCCGACCCAACGCAACCCCGGGCATTGCGTCGAAGGTAGCCGTGTGACCAGCCCAGCCGCTGGGCGCCCCGCCGCGCCACGGCAGCGTTGGCGCCCGCGAGCTCCGGCGTCACCTCGGACACGGACAGCGACCGTTCGACTCGCTCGAAGCACGCCGCCATCGTCGCCTGCCCCAACTCCAGGCCGTGCTCTCGTGCCCAGCGCGTCAGCACGTGCGCAGGGGTGCGAAAGCAGGTCCCCGAGTTGACGAGGGTCGTGCCTCCTACCCCCCTGCCGAGCGGCAGCAAGATCGGCGGTGAGCCGATCGTCGTGGTCTGTCCCGCGTCGCGGTAGAGCCGTGCGAGCATTTCCGGAGGTCGGGCGGTGAAGGCGTCGGGGTCGTGACCCGGTCCCTGCTCCAGCATCACCACGTGCGCACCGGCCTCAGCCAACTCGGCGGCCACGACAGCCCCGCCACCGCCGGCACCCACGACGCAGAAGTCCGCGTCCACAACGCGCGTCATGGCCGTCCCTCAGCGCGGCGCAGGGCGCGTCCGCGAGCGACGACGATTTCTGCATCCCAGCCCAGGCCCGCGGCCAGCGCCGGATCGTCGTAGCGACCAAGCGCGAGCGTGGCGTTAGCCGCTTCCGCGAGCAACGGCGCACGCGCCAGCAAGGCCGCGCCGCGCGGGCGGCGCGCCAGGGCGAGCAGCACCCGTAGTCCGGCGCGCTCGGGCAAGGGCGCCGCGGCGAGAAAGCTGTCGAGCGCGTCGCCGATCACGCCACCCAGGCTTCCTGCAGGGAGGCCAAGCGCTCCAGCGCCGCCGCCGCGGCGTCGCCGTCGCGCGCCAGGACCGCCTGGGCCGCCTCTAAATACAAAGGCGCCAACTCGCCTGGCTCGGAGACCAGCGCAGCGAAGGACTCCGCTCGCGGGAGGTACAGCTCGCGTACGGAGTTCATCACTAGCTGGAAGACCAGGTTCCCTGCGGCCTCGACCAGCGCCGCCATGAACTCCCAGTCGGCGAACAGGCTGGTCTGGCGATCGCCGCCCCGCGCGGCCACCCCAGCGAGCGCGACCAGCGCACTGGCCTGCTCCTCGCTGCGGCGCTGCGCGGCGAGTCGCGCCGACTCGACCAGCAGCAGCCGGCGTGCCTCGAATAGGTCGCGTAGCAGCGGTTCGCCAGTGCCTGACTGCAGCGCCAGCGCCTCAAGGCCGCCGGACCTGCGCCAGTCGAGCACGCGCGTGGCGTTGCCGTGACGAACCTCCACCAACCGCAGCTGCTCCAACCGCCCCAGCGCCTCCCGGATCGAGGCCATGTTCACGTCGAGGTCAGCCGCGAGCGCACGCTGCGATGGGAGTCGGTCGCCCGGACCGTAGTGACCCGCCAAGATCGCCTCGCGCAGCCGCTCGAAGACGTGATCGGGAACAGATTGACGCGGAATCGGATCGGCCATCCCGCGGAGTGTACTGGTGTTCCGAACAGTTGCTTCGGCCATTCACGCTTCGAGCTCAGGCACGCGCCCGACGCGGCACACTTGCCAGAATGCAGCAATGCCTCCGCGCCGTCCCCGCTTGAAGCTGGTTGCTGCTTCCGCCTCGCCCGAGGAGGCCGCCGCTGTGGTGGCCGCACTGGAGCGCTTTATGCGGGCGACAGCCCCGGCACTTGCACCCGCCCAGGAGCGCTCGGACCCCTGGAAACGCGCGGCTATGCTCGAAGGCTTGGCGCGAGCGTCTCCAGGCGATCTGCGCGACCCTTGGCTGGGAATCTAAGCGCTATCCGGCAGCAATTTCTGCCGGACTGCAAAGTCCCCTGAAGAAATACCTAAAAGCCGCTAGGCTTTAGCCTCAATATCTCGCTCGTCGTAGTCAACGTCGAACGCGTCCGGGCGGGACCCGGACCAGGAGGTTTTCGTAGAGATGGAGCCAGTTTCCGTACCCGCCCAGCGCGGCACGCTGGAGGATCCAGAGGTGCTCCAGAACGTGCCCGGGCACGTGATCCCGATCCTGGAGCACGAGTTCGCCGACTTTAAGACGGAAGCGACCAAGTTCCTCGCGGGTGACACGGCGGAAGACGAGTTCATCAAGTTCCGCCTCAAGCAGGGCGTCTACGGCCAGCGCCAGCCAGACGTGAACATGGTGCGGGTCAAGCTTCCCTTCGGCGGCGTCACCCCCGAGCAGATGGACTCCTTTGCCGATGTTGTGGAGAAATACGCGCCGCTGAACAAGGGCCACATCACGACGCGCCAGAACGTCCAAATCCACCACATCCCGCTGGCTGAAATGGAGCCGGCGATCCACGAGCTCAGCCGCACGGGGCTCTCCAGCCGCGAGGGCTGCGGCAACACGGTACGCAACGTCACCGGCGACCCCTGGGCCGGCGTCGCGAAGGACGAGCTGTTCGACATGACCCCCTACGTCGGCGCGTACGTACGCTACTTCGTGCGCCACCCCACCACACAGGCGATGCCTCGCAAGATCAAGACGGCTTTCGACGGCTCCCCGCGCGATCGGGCGATCTCGGGCATCCACGACATCGCCTATCGCGCACGCGTGAAGGAGATCGACGGTCGCGAGGTTCGCGGCGCGGAGATGCTGGTCGGCGGCGGCACCTCGATCATGCCGCGCGTCGCGCCGACGCTGTATGACTTCGTGGGCCTGGACGACGGCGAGTACCTAAAGATCGCCGAGGCCGTGTTCCGCATCTTCGACCGCCAGGAGTGGTTGCGCGTGAACCGCGCCCGCGCCCGCATCAAGGTATTCGTGGATAAGTACGGGATCGAGGAGCTGCGCAACCAGGTCGAGGAGGAGCTGAAGGGCGACTGGGTCGCCGAACGCGACTTCTCTGTAGAGCACACCTTGTTCCTCAACGACGAGCGCGAGTCGGCGCCTGCCCCGCCACAGAGCTACGGCAGCCCAAACGGGGACCTATCGGAGTTCGAACGCTTCCGCTCCACAAACGTGCAGCCGCAGAAGCAGGAGGGCTACGTCACGGTCGAGGCAAAAGTCACCCGCGGTAACCTGACGCCCGAGCAATTCCGCGGCCTGGCGCAGATTATGCGCGATTACGCGGGCGGCTACGCGCGCACGACCGTGCAGCAGAACTTCCTGCTGCGCTGGGTGCGCGAGGAGTGCGTCTATGACGCCTGGCGTGCGCTCTCAGCACTGGGCCTGGGCGAACCGGGCTCGCGCGAGATCGTGGACGTGGTCTCGTGCCCGGGCACCGACTCCTGCAAGCTCGGGATCACCAGCTCGATGGGCCTGAACCAGGCGGTTCAGGAGCGCATGGAAGCGATGCAGATCGAGGACGAGCTGACACGTCAGATCCACATCAAGATGAGCGGCTGCCCGAACGGCTGCTCGCAGCACCACGTAGCGGACATCGGCTTCTACGGCGCGTCGATCAAAGTTGGTGAACACACGATCCCGGCCTACATCCCGCACGTCGGCGGCGTCTACGAAGGCGGCGAGGTGACGTTCGGCACGCGCTTGAAGCTACGCCTGCCCGCCAAGCGCGTGCCCGAGGCGATCGAGCGCTGGATCCGGTACTACGAGTCCGAGCGCAAGCAGGACGAGCCATGGGGCGAGTTCTGCCAGCGCGTCGGCACGCCCGAGCTGGAGGCGCTCGTCAAGGATCTGTCGATGCCGGTCGATTTCGGGTTGGAGACGATGAACCAGTTCATCGACTGGAACCGTGATGTTCCCTTCGAAGTGATTCGCGGTGAGGGCGAGTGCGCGGTATAGATCAGATGCGACGCAGAGACGAGGGTCCCTCACATGCCACAACTCGATAGCACGATGCCACCTACCAACACCCACTTCGACCCGGCGCCGAGCCTGACGCACACACTGCGCGAGGCCGCCCGCCACGGCGAGAAGGCGGTACTGCTGTGCTCCTTTCAGAAGGAGGAGTCGGTGCTGCTCGACGAGCTCCTGCGTCTCGACCAGGGGACGGGGCGCGGGGTGCGGATCTTGACGATCGACACGGGCGTGCTGTTCGAGGAGACGATGAAGACCTGGCGTGCCTTTGAGGAGCGCTTCGGCGTCGAGATCGAGGTGTTCGACGCAAGCAGCCCCGACCTGCCTTGGACTGGTCCCGAGCACTGCTGCTCGGTGGCGAAGGTCGCGGCGCTGGAGCGTTCGCTCGTCGGCGCCGAGGGTTGGATCACGGGCATCCGCCGCGAGCAGGGTCCGACGCGAGCGAACGCGGAACTGATCGAACGCGACGACGTGCGCGACCTGTGGAAGTACAACCCGCTGGCCCACTGGACCGACAAGGACCTGTGGCGGCGCATCCACGAGCGCGACCTGCCCTACAACCCCCTGCACGACCAGGGCTACGAGTCGATCGGCTGCGCGCCTTGCACACAGCCCGGCAGCGGCCGCGAGGGCCGCTGGGCCGGCACCGAGAAGACCGAGTGCGGCCTGCACGTAGAGATAGTCGACCCGTCCGCGTGAGATGGCAGTCGCGACGCGCCCACAGCTGAGCCACCTGCGGGCGCTGGAGTCAGAGGCGATCCACGTGATGCGCGAGGTCGCCGCGGAATTCGAGAAGCCGGTGCTGCTGTTCAGCGGCGGCAAGGACTCGATCGTGCTGCTGCGCCTGGCCGAGAAGGCGTTTCGCCCCGCGCCGTTCCCGTTCCCCTTGATGCATGTGGACACGGGGCACAACTTCCCCGAGGTAATCGAGTTTCGCGACCGACGCGTGGCCGAGCTCGGCGAGCGGCTGATCGTCGCGAGCGTGCAGGAGTCGATCGACAAGGGCCGCGTGGTCGAGGAGAACGGGCCGCGGGCCTCGCGCAACCAGCTGCAGACCGTGACGCTGCTGGACGCGATTGCCGAGCACGGCTTCGACGCGGCCTTCGGCGGCGCGCGCCGCGACGAGGAGCGTGCCCGCGCCAAGGAGCGCGTGTTCTCCTTCCGCGACGACTTTGGCCAGTGGGATCCAAAGAACCAGCGCCCCGAGCTGTGGAACCTCTACAACGGCCGCGTTAAAGAGGGTGAGAACGTCCGCGTCTTCCCGATCTCCAATTGGACGGAGCTTGACGTGTGGGAGTACATCGACTCCGAGGGCCTAGAGGTCCCGTCGATCTACTTCTCACATGAGCGTGATGTCTTCCGCCGCGACGGGATGCTCTATGCCTGGCGCGAGGGCACCGAGCTGATCGACGGCGAGGAGGTCTTCCCCGAGACGGTCCGCTACCGCACGGTCGGCGACATGAGCTGCACCGGCGGCGTGCTCTCCAAGGCGAGCACGCTCGAGGAGGTCGTGGTCGAGATCGCCGCCACGCGGATCACCGAGCGTGGTGAGACGCGGGCCGATGACCGCGTCTCCGAGGCCGCGATGGAGGACCGCAAGAAGGCCGGATACTTCTAGGCCGATGACGCTCGACCTGCTGCGCTTCACCACGGCGGGAGCCGTGGACGACGGCAAGAGCACGCTGATCGGGCGGCTGTTGTACGACTCCAAGCAGGTCTTTGAGGACCAGCTGGAACACGTCGCGGCCGCCAGCGAGCGCCGCGGCGGCGCGGGCGCACTGGACCTGGCACTGCTGACCGACGGCCTGAAGGCCGAGCGTGAGCAGGGCATCACGATTGACGTGGCCTACCGCTACTTTGCGACGCCCAGGCGCCGCTTCATCATCGCGGACTGTCCGGGCCACCAGCAGTACACGCGCAATATGGTCACCGGCGCCTCAACCGCGGACCTGGCGGTCGTGCTGGTCGACGCCCGCCGCGGCGTGACCGAGCAGTCAAAGCGCCACGCCTTCATCAGCGCGCTGCTGGGAATCCCGCGGATGCTCGTGGCGATCAACAAGATGGATCTGGTCGGGCACTCCCAGGAGCGCTTTGAGGAGCTGCAAGCGGAGTTCGCGGCTTTCGCCCATGGCCTGCAGGCGATCACGGGCAGGGGCGCAGCCAATGGAGACAGTGGCCATGCGGGCGGGCGAGCCGCGCAGATCTCCTACATCCCGATCTCGGCACTGAACGGCGACAACGTAGTCGAACGCTCTCAGGCGATGTCCTGGTATCAGGGAACGGCCTTGCTGGAGCAGCTGGAGCAGGTCGAGGTGGCCTACGACCACCCGTTCGATCGCCCCGCGCGTTTTCCGGTGCAGTGGGTGATCCGTCCAGGTACGGGCATCGCGGCGGGGGTCGACCGGGATGCCCCGGCTGGCGCGGGCGCCGCGGACCCCGACTATCGCGGCTACGCGGGACAGCTGGCCAGCGGCGCGCTGCGGCGTGGCGACGAAGTGGCGGTGCTGCCGGGCGGCGGGCGCACGCGAATCGCCGCGATCGACACCTATGACGGCGAGCTGGAGGAGGCGATGGCGCCGATGTCGCTGACGCTCCGCCTGGAGGATGAGTTGGACATCTCGCGCGGCGAGTTGATCTGCCGGCCCGAGGAGGCGGCCACCGTGGCGCGCGAGCTGCAGGCCGATGTGTGCTGGATGACGAACACGCCGCTGCGCCCCGGCGGGCGCTACCTGCTGAAGCACACCTCGCGCATGGCCACGGCGATCGTCGACCGCATCGAGGACGTGGTTGACGTGCACACGCTGGCCCGCACGCAGCCCGTACAGGAGCTGGCGCTAAACGACATCGGCCGCGTGCACCTGCGCACCAACGTGCCTCTGGCGTTCGACCCTTACACGAGCAACCGTCGTACCGGCAGCTTTATCCTCATCGACGAGTCGAGCAACGAGACCGTCGGCGCGGGTCTGATCGCCGCGACGAGCGCCTGATCGCGATCCGCTGGCGTCCGATCCCCACAACCGGCTGCGGCCCGCTCACGGGGCGCCAAGCGACGGGACGCTAAGCTTCCGCGGCCGATGTTCAGCAAGGTCCTGATTGCCAACCGCGGGGAGATCGCGGTCCGCATCGCGCGCGCCCTGGAGGAGCTGGGGATCGCGAGCGTGGCCGTCTACTCCGAGCTCGACCGCGACGCGCCCCACGTCAAGCGCGCCGACGAGGCCTACAACCTCGGCGAGGGACCCGCGGCCGAGAACTACCTGAGCATCGAGAAGATCCTCGATGTGGCCAAGCGCGCGGGGGCTGAGGCGATCCACCCCGGCTACGGCTTCCTCGCGGAGAACGCGCCCTTCGCGCAGGCGTGCGAGGACGCGGGCGTGGTCTTCATCGGCCCGCCGGCCAGCGCGATCGAGGCGATGGGCTCAAAGACGCGTGCGCGCGAGCTGATGCAGGCCGCGGGCGTGCCGATCGTGCCGGGCACGACCGAGCCGGTGGAGACGGTCGCCGACGCCCTGCGCATCGCCAAAGCTGAGATCGGCTTCCCCGTCGCCGTCAAGGCCGCGGGGGGTGGCGGCGGCAAGGGCTTTCGGGTCGCGCTCTCCGAGGATGAGCTGCAGGGCGCCTTCGAGGGCTCCAGCCGCGAAGGCGAGAAGTTCTTTTCCGACCCCACGGTGTACCTCGAGCGCTACCTGCACGACCCGCGCCACGTCGAGGTGCAGGTGCTCGCCGATCGTCACGGCAATGTGATCCACCTGGGCGAGCGCGACTGCTCGATCCAGCGACGCCACCAAAAGGTGATCGAGGAGTCTCCGGCACCCGCATGGGTCGTCGATCCACAGATGCGTGAGCGGATCGGCAAGATCGGCGTGGACGCAGCGAAGGCGGTCGACTACGTGGGCGCGGGCACGATCGAGGGTCTGTTCTCGGCTGCGGAGGGCAAGGAGCCGGAGTACTTCTTCCTGGAGATGAACACGCGCGTGCAGGTCGAGCACTGCGTGACGGAGATGACAACGGGGATCGACATCGTCAAGGAGGGCATCCGCGCGGCGGCGGGGGAGGAACTGTCCTTTGCCCAGGTGGACGTCGAGCTGCGCGGACACGCGATCGAGTGCCGCATCAACGCCGAGGACGCCTCCAAGAACTTTGCTCCTGCCCCAGGCAAGATCGGGCGCTACTTGGAGCCCACGGGTCCGGGCGTGCGCGTGGACTCGGGCGTCGAGGAAGGCGGCGAAGTCTCGCCGATGTACGACCCGATGGTGGCCAAGCTGATCGTCTGGGACTCAGACCGTGAGCAGGCGACCAAGCGCATGCTACGCGCGCTGGGCGAATACGAGATCGAGGGCCTAAAGACGCTGATCCCGTTTCACCAGGCATTGCTGGCGACCGAGCAGTGGGCCAAAGGCGAGACCTGCAGGGACCTGCTGGAGGACAAGCAGTGGCTGAAGACGCTCGCCTTCGAGCAGACCACGCCGCCGTCAGATGACGAGCAGGCGGAGCAGGTCGAGCAGACCTACGCGGTCGAGGTCTCGGGGAAGCGCTTCGACGTGCGCGTGGTGGGGCCGCCGTTTGCGGGCGGCGCCGGCGCGGCGGCCAGCAACGGCACGGCGACCGGGGCCGCCAAAGCGCCCAAGCGCTCCGAGCGCAAGTCCTCGGGCGCTGGCGGCGGCGCGGACGTGCTGCCCTCGCCCCTGCAGGGCAACATGTGGAAGGTGTTGGTCAAGCAGGGGGACACGGTGCAAGAGGGCCAGCTCCTGTGCATCATCGAGGCGATGAAGATGGAGAACGAGATCACCGCCCACAAGGCCGGCACGATCGCGGAGCTACCGATCGCCGAGGGTGAGCCGATTCAGGCGGGCGCGCCGATCGCGACGATCACGAGCGCCGTCGAGAGCGAGGGCTGAGTCCGGCGCTTCGGCGCAGCGACTGTAGCGCCTCGCCGCGTGCGTACCTACAGCCGCGCCACGTTCTGCGCATGCAGCTCGCGCTGGACCTTCGAGCGCCGGCGCGCGGGCAGCTCGGCCTCCCCGCCGTGCTCGCGCAGGGCCTGCACATAGGCGACGTCTTCGTCGAGCACCCCCAGCGCGGCGTCGCGGTCAAGCACGGGCCCGTGCCCAGGCACGACGTGTTCGGCCACGGCCGCAAGCGGGCGCAAACGCTCGAGCGTGGCCAGGTACTGCTCCAACATGCCCTCACCCTCACCGATCCCCGGCAACTCGATCTCCGAGAGATAGTCCCCCGCGACCAGCACGCCCGCCCAGGGGGCCCAGATCGCCATGCCGTCCACGGTATGTCCGGTGGCGGGATGTAGCTCCAGCTCCGCCTCGCCAACGTCACAGCGGCCGGGCACCGCCAGCGCCTGCACGGAGCCAAGCGACAGAGGGCGCTGGCGCTCGATCAGCAGTTCTTCGTCGAAGCGGCGCAGCAGTCGCTGCTGCGCGCCGGGCTCGGCGTGCAGCCGCTCGACGCTGCTCTGCGCGCAGCCGAGCGTCGCTTCTGGAAAGGCGAGGCCGCCCAGCACGTGGTCGAAGTCCGCGTGCGTGGCCAGCAGCCCCCGCGGCTGCGGAAAGCCCGCTTGCTGCACGAGCGTCGCTAGCAGCCCGAGCTCTTCGGGCAGCACTGGGGAGTCGATCACGAAGGTCTCCTCCGCGACGCCGCCGTCAGCCGCGGCGGGACCACGGACGATCGTGCAGTGCGCCTGGAACAGCTGGCTCGTGACCACGATCACGTCACGATGGAGCGAGACGGCCCTCATGCAGATACACGCGTCGAGTGCGGGGACGAGGCGGCGAGCAGCTGCCTCGTCACGCTATGAGACGCCGAGCTGCTTAGCGGCGTCTTTCAGGCTGGTCACCTCGACCGTCGGCTTCTTCTGGGAGGAGTCCAGCGTCTCCTTGGTGCGGTTCACCCAGATCACGGGCACGCGCGCTTTAACGCAGGGCCCGACGTCGTGGTAGTGGCTGGAGGCCACGTGGACCCAGCCGCGCTTGCCGCCTACGCGCCTGGCGCACTCGGTGAAGTGAGCGGGTTCCGGCTTGTAGGAGCGCACCTGCTGAGCGGTCACGACCAGATCGAAGTCGGTCGGAATGTGCCGGCGCGTCTGTCCCAGCAGCTTGTCGTCGATGTTCGAGAGCAGCCCCAGTTTGTACTTCTTGGCGAGCTTCTGCAGCTGGGTATTGGTCTCCTTAAAGGGCTTCCAGCTCTGCACCGAGTCCGGCAGAAAGCCAGAGCGCGAGGGCTCCAGCGGCCACTCCAGGCGTTTGGCGATCTCGATCGCGGTGCGCCTCAGGACCTCCGCGTACAGCTCGTAAGAGCCGCCCTCGATTTCGCGCGAGATCTCATGAAACAGCGGGATCAGCTGAGTACGGTCGATCTCGAAGCCGTCGCGCTGGGCCTCCTTGGCGAAGGCCTCGTAGATCCCGGTCTCCCAATCGATCAGGGTGCCGTAGACATCGAATGTGACGAAGGTGACGTTCTTGGGGATAGGCATTGTGGGCGCGCATTATGCCTCGCGGAGGCTGTCGGGCGCTGTCTCCTCTGTTTGCGTTAGAGTGCCGCGCCGCATGGATCTGTTGGAGTATCAAGGCAAGCAGCTGTTCGCCCGGCACGGATTGAAGGTCTCCTCGGGTAAGGCAGTTACCACCGTAGACGACGCGCTCGTGGCGGCCGACGAGGTTGGTTACCCGATCGTCGTCAAGGCCCAGGTGCTGATCGGCGGGCGCGGCAAGGCTGGTGGCGTGAAGCTCGCCAACAACGAAAGCGAGGCGCGTGAGCACGCCAGCAACATCCTTGGAATGGACATCAAGGGACACGTTGTGCGCACACTGTGGATCGAGCATGCCTCGGACATCGCCTCCGAGTACTACGCCTCGGTGCTGCTCGATCGCTCGGCCAAGCAGCCGCTGGTGATGTTCAGCGTCGAGGGCGGCGTGGACATCGAAGAGGTGGCCGAGAAGACGCCCGAGAAGTTGATCCGCTACCACGTCAACCCCCTGCAGGGGCTGTCGCACGCGGAGGGCGAGCAGATCGCCCGCGATGGCGGCGTGGACGACGATGTGGTCGGCGGCGTCGCCGACGCGCTCGTGGCGCTGTATGAGGTGTGGCTGCAGGAGGACGCGTCGCTGGCGGAGATCAACCCGCTGATCGTGACCCCCGAGCGCGAAGTCAAGGCGCTCGACTCGAAGGTTTCGCTGGACGGCAACGCGCTCTACCGCCACCCCGAGAACCAAGGACTGTCCGACAAAGAGAACGAAGATCCGCTCGAACGACGCGCCAAGGAAGAGGGCGTGCAGTTCGTCAAGCTCGACGGCGACATCGGGATCCTCGGCAATGGCGCCGGCCTGGTGATGTCGACGCTAGACGTGGTTTCCCAGGCCGGCGGCTCGCCCGCCAATTTCCTTGACGCGGGCGGCGGCTCGAACGCGGAAACGATCAAGCAGGCCGTGGACCTGATCCTCGCCAACGAGGCCGTCAAGGCTGTGCTGGTCAACATCTTCGCCGGGATCACGCGCTGCGACCTGGTCGCCGAAGGCCTGATCGCGGCTTTCGGCGAGATCAAACCGTCGGTGCCGTTCGTCGTGCGCCTCGATGGCACCAACGACGTCGAGGGTCGGCGCCTGCTGCAGGAGGCGGGGCTGACGGGCGTGCATGCAGCCCAGACGATGAACGAGGCGGCCGAGCTAGTGGTTGCGCTAGCTGCCGGGCGCAACGGCGCGGGGGTCGCTACCTGATGTCGGTGCTCGTCGACGAGGGCACACGCCTGTGCGTGGCCGGCATCACCGGCCGCGAGGGCACCTTCCACACGTTGAACAACCGCAACTACGGGACTAACGTCGTCGGCGGCGTCACGCCCGGCAAGGGCGGCCAGGATGTCGAGGGCATCCCCGTGTTCGACAGCTGGGCCGATGCGGTCTCCGAGGTGCAGCCGAACACCGCGATGATCTTTGTGCCACCGCGCTTCGCCGCCGATGCGATCCTCGAGGCGGCGGCGGCCGGCGTCGAGTTGATCATCACGATCACCGAGGGCATTCCCGCGCACGACGAGCTGCGCGCCTACAACATCCTCAAGCGCGACCACCCGGGGACACGGCTGATCGGCCCGAACTGTCCCGGCATCCTCTCGCCGGGCAAGGCTAACGTCGGCATCATCCCCGCCTCCTTCTTCGAGCAGGGCAACGTCGGTGTGGTCTCGCGCTCAGGCACGCTGACCTACCAAATCGGCAACGAGATCGCGCGGGCGGGCTTCGGTTGCAGCTCGATTGTCGGCATCGGCGGCGACCCGGTCCCGGGCTCCTCGTTCGTGGACATCCTCGACCTGTTCGAGGCCGATGAGCAGACCGAGCTGGTAGTGCTCTCCGGCGAGATCGGCGGCTCGGCCGAGGAAGAGGCCGCGGAGCACATCGCCGCGCACATCTCAAAGCCCGTGGTCGCATACATCGCGGGCTTCACGGCACCAGCCGGCAAGCAGATGGGCCACGCGGGAGCGATCGTGTCGGGGTCCGCCGGCACCGCCGCCGCGAAGGCACAGGCGTTCGAAGCCAAAGGCGTGCGCGTAGGCCGCACCCCGACCGAAGCCGCGGCGATCGCGGTCGAGGTACTCGGCGGCGCCTCCGTCGGCGCCTAGCAGCGCTGGTCGCAGCAGGCGGCGACCGCTACGCTTGCGCGGTGGACCAGGAGATCGCGAACACGCTTGGTGAGCTAGAGCGCAAGCTGCGCGAGCTGGAACGCGTGCTCAGCGGGCTGGGCCATGGCGAGCGAGACGGAGACGCGCGCCAAGCCTCCGCGACCACGCCATCGCTGCACGCGCCCTCCTCAGTCACCCCGGCGGCGGGCCCCTCGTCAGACACGCCGTACCCCACCCCGCCCACGCCAGTCTCGCCCTCGCCCAGCACTCCGCCGCTCGGCGAGGGTCGCGTGGTCGACGAGGCGATCGAGCATCCCGGACAGGGCGCCCCTAGCCCGGTGGCACAGCGGGCTCCTGGCGGCGCCTCCACACAGCAGCAGGGCCCCGTGTCGCCCTTGCAGCAAGGCAGGCGGCCACCCCGTGCGCAGGACCGCTCGCCGAGCGCCGCGGAGCTGCTGCGCTTCCGCGACCGACTCGAGCGCACGGCCCGTGAGCTGACCCACGACTACGACGAGCTGCTCGGACGCATAACCTACGCGGCCGTGCCAGCGCAAACCGGCCCAGCAATCTCCTTTGCCCGCGGCGCCCCCTCGCTCGACATAGTCGACGTGCAGGGCCTGCGCGATGCCGCGGTACGCGCGTTTGAGAGCGACCCCGGCGGCACGACGGCATACGGCACCTCGATCGGCTACCCACGCCTGCGAGCCTGGATCGCCGACCGCCATGGCGTCGAGCCCGAGCGGGTGCTGGTCACGAACGGCTCGATGCAGGCTGACGCCTTCCTGTTCGAGAGCCTCGTCAACCCCGGCGACGACGTGGTCGTCGAGCGCCCGTCATACGACCGCACGCTGCTGTCGCTGCGCGAGCGCGGCGCGACGCTGCACGCGGTGGAGCTGCAACCCGACGGGATCGACACCGAGGCGCTGGCGCGACTGCTCGACACTGGCCAGGCGCGCCCCAAGCTCGCGCACATCATCCCCAACTTCCAGAACCCCGCCGGCTACACGCTGTCGCTCGCAAAGCGCGAAACCCTCCTATCGTTGGCGGCTCGCTACGGCTTCCTCGTGTTCGAGGACGACCCCTACGTGGCGCTGCGCTTTAGCGGGGAGTCGATGCCGACGATGGTCTCGATGGACCCCGAGCGCGTGGTCTACGCCTCCTCCTTCTCGAAGACCGTCTGCCCCGGCATCCGCGTCGGCTACCTCGTCGGTCCCACGGAGATGATCGCCAAGATCGCCAAGCTCGCCACGAACACCTACATCTCCCCGAACATGGTCGCGCAGTCGATCGTTTATGAGTTCTGCGCATCGGGCGCGATCGAGCGCTCGATCGAGACGGTCCGTACGGCGCTTGCCAAGCGCGCGCTCACGCTGGCCGAAGCGCTGCGCCGCGAGCTACCCGAGGCCGAGTTCGTGCAGCCCGAGGGCGGCTACTTCATGTGGGTCACGCTGCCGCGCGGCACTAGCGTCGCGCGCCTGTTCGACGCCGCCGCCGAGCTGGGCGTGTCGTTCGTGAAGGGCACCGACTTCCTGCTCGAGGGCGGCGAGAACACACTGCGCCTCGCCTACTCCGGCGTCACGCCCGAGCAGATCGACGAGGGCATCACGCGCCTCGCGGCCGCCTACAGGTCTTTGTAAGCACTCCCGGCCGGGGTTCTACCGGTCGGCTACCGGCCATACCGCTGGCCGAGCACCAACTGATCCGGCAAGGCCGTCCGCTCCGGCGGCGAGGGGTCCGCGATCACCGAGACGGTCTCAGCGACGCTAGGCGTGACGATGCAGCGGCTGCCGTCGACCCCCTCGACCACGACCTGCTGCTCGTCGCGCTCGACGAGCTTGCCGTCGAGACCGGGCTCCAGTCCCGACTCCTTGAGGTAGTGCAACAGGTCCTCGGCCTCGTTCTCAAAGCGCAGAATCCGTACCTTGGCGCCGATCTCCACGTCCGCTAGCGGCACGCCCGAAAGACGGGCACCCGCGACGATCGGGTGGCCGTGCGGGCAGGTCTTGGCGTCGCCGATCGCGGCCAGCATCCGTTCCTCGAGCACCGGCGACATCGCGTGCTCCAGCCGCTCGGCCTCCTCGTGCACCTCATCCCACGGCACGCCCAGCACGTCGGTCAAGAAGCGCTCAATCAGGCGGTGGCGGCGGACGATCTGCTCGGCGTGCTCGACGCCCGAGTCGGTGAAAGCGATCGTACGGTCCTTGTCGCGCGTGATGTAGCCGTCCCGCTCCAGGCGCCCCACCATCTCGTGCACGGTCGGCGGCGAGAGCTGCATCGCTCGCGCGACGTTCGCGCCCGTCATCGGGAGGCCCGCCTCGTGCAGCCAGAAGAGGATCTGCAGGTACTCCTCCTCGGCGACCGTTGCCGTGTCGCTGCTCATGGAGTGATCCTAGACCACCCCACCTGCCCGACGCTCAGGAATCGAGCTGATCGAACGTGCACTCACGCGGGTTCTTGTCCTCGCGCCAGCGCTTGAGCTTCGAGCCGTGACGGATGCGCCCCGCGGAGACGTGATCGAAGTCGATCTCAACCACCAGCTCGGGGCGCAGCCCGACCCACTCGAGGTCCTTGCCCGCGCTCCAGCGGCTCGGGTCGGCCGAACCACGCTCACCGGTCTCGTAGTCCGAGAGGAAGCCCACTAGCCTTTTCTTCTCCTTCGCCGAGAGGCCCGAGCAGTGCCCGACCACACGCAGCTCCTCGCCGTCGTATAGCCCCAGGATCAGGGCACCGACCGTCCCCGCTTCCTTGCCTGGACGCCAGCCGACGAGTACGGCGTCGATCGTGCGGACGCGCTTGACCTTGAACATCCCTTTGCGCTCACCCGGCAGGTACGGCGCCGCGCGCAGCTTCGCGATCGCGCCCTCGGCGCCTTCGAGCCAAGGCTGCGCCTCGGCCGCCGTTTCAGCCATCTGCATCAGCTCGACCGGCGCGTCCGCGAACTGGGCGCCCGCCAGCAGCTGCTCCAACGCCGCGCGGCGCTCGCTGAACGGCCGCCCCAACAGCACCTCATCCGCCTGAGCGAGCAGGTCGAACACGACGTAGATCGCGGGCGTCTCGCCCGCCAGGCGCTCGATCCGCGAGGCCGCGGGGTGAATCCGCTGGCCGAGCGCGTCGAAGTCCTCACGACCCTCGCGATCGCGCACGACGATCTCGCCGTCTAGCACGTAGCGCCCAGCCGGCAGCGTTCCTGGCAGCGCCAGCTCCGGGAAGTAGCGGCCCAGCGGCTTGCCGTTGCGCGACTGCAGGAAAATCTCCTCGCCATCCACGAACGCCAGACAGCGAAAGCCGTCGAGCTTGACCTCATAGACATACTCCTCGCCGCTCGGCAGCTCCTTGCGCGAGAGCGCTAGCGCTGGCTTGATCGGAGGCTCCAGCGGCAGCGTCACGAGCCCTCGTCCTTTGCCTGGATCGCGTCCCCGGCCGCGGCCGCCTCCCCGCCCTTTGCTTTGCGCGCGCGGCTCGGCTGCACGCGCTTGGGCTCGCCCTTCTGCTTGGCGAAGTGTGGCGGCCAGGGCGCATCGCCCAGCCCTTCGCGCTCGTCGCGGGCGGCCAGCTCCAACAGAGGCTCCAGCCGCCCCGCGTGCTTGTCGATCTCGGCCGCCGGGTCGCCCCGCTGCTTCAGCCGCGCCGGGACCGTCTCCATTGTCAACTGATCGGGTTCCACCGCGGCGACCTCGTCCCACTCCAGCGGACACGACACCCGGGCGTCGGGCACCGCCCGCACCGAATAGGCCGAGGCGATCGTGCGATCGCGGGCGTTCTGGTTGTAGTCGATGAACACGCCCTCGCGTTCCTCCTTCCACCAACGGCTCGTCGCGCGGTGAGGCATGCGTCGCTCGACTTCGCGCGCCAGCGCCAGCGCCGCGGTGCGTACCTCAAGGAAGTCATACCTGGGCTCTAGTCGCACATAGATATGGATCCCGCGCGAGCCCGAGGTCTTCGGAAAGCCACGCAGGCCGTGCGCCTGCAGCACTTCGCGCACCTCCAGCGCGACCTCGCGCACCTCAGAGAACGGCACCTCCGGTTGGGGATCCAGATCGACGCGCAGCTCATCCGGGTGGTCCAGATCCGTGCGCCTCACAGCCCATGGGTTCCAATCGATCACCCCCAAGTTCACGCCCCACACCAGATGTGCCGCGTCGTTCGGCACCAGCTCGCGGGCATGCCGACCGCTGGGAAACGTGACCACGGCCGTCTGCAGCCACTCCGGCGCGCTGTCAGGGACGCGCTTCTGGAAGAACGGCTTGCCCTCCACGCCGTTGACCCAGCGCTTCATCACCGTCGGGCGGTCGCGCAGCCCGCGCACCACCGCCTGCGCGCACTCGACGTAGTAGTTGACAAGGTCAAGCTTCGTCAGGCCGCGCTCGGGGAAGAAGGGCTTTCCGGGGTTGCTGACGCGGACCTGCTGGCCGCAGAGGTCGAGTACGACGGGCTCAGACTTCTCAGCGGCCATTGGTGGAAGGATGCCCGATCGTGATCTCGCGGACGCTCCTGATTGCCGCGCGGCCGTTCGGCGCGCGCCTCGATGCCCGGCGTGTCGCCGCCGCGATCGCCCAGGGGCTTGGCGACGGTGGCTGGGAAGTCGACCCGCTCCCGCTCGAGGATGAATCCGAGGAAGCCGCGATCGCCCTCGTGCGCTCAACCGAGTTCCAGGCGCGCATGCGTGCGGCCCGCGCCGTCGTAATCGCCGAGCCCCGCCTCGACGAGCGCACGCTCGCCGGCACCGTCGCCTTTGAGCTCGCCACGCGGGCACGCCAGGGCGGCGTGCCCGCATATGCCGTGACCGGCGAGGACGACCTGGACTCCTTCGACGCGCGCATACTCGACCTACAGACGATCCTCCAGGCGCAAACTCATCGCTCGCTGCGCGGCGCCGGACGCAGGCTCGCGGAACTGGTCTGACGCGCGCTCAGAGCTGGCAGCCCGGGCACCAGTAGGTCGTGCGGTTGTCGTCCCCCTGGCCGTGGCTTCGGATCGTCGTGCCGCAGCGCTCGCATGGCAGCCCCGCGCGCTTGTAGACCGCGCGCGGACGCGTACTGAACCCATCGGCCTCCGCCGAGTGGGTCATCCGCTGGTGGGCGAAGGCCAGAATCGCCACCGCCTCCTCGTCGCGCAGCCGTCCCAGCGCCCGCCAGGGGTTGACGGCGGCGGCAAAGCAGGACTCGGACTTCCAGACGTTGCCGATGCCGGCCACGACACGCTGATCCAGCAGCGCGTCGCCGACCGCGCGCGTCGGGTCCTGGGCATGCAAGCGCTCCAGGAACGCGCCCCTGTCGAAGCGCTCGCCGATCACGTCGGGGCCCAGCGCCGCGAGCCTGCGATCAAAACGCGTGCGGCTCTCGCGCACCAGCTCCAACACTGGCCCATCGAACTCCACTACCCGCCACTCGCCCGCGGCGATCACGATCCAGGCGCGGCGCGGCGCCCGCTTCCAGCGCACGCCCTGGCGATAGACCCCCCACGAGCCCGTCATCCGCAGGTGCGAGTGCAGCGTCAGCTCACCCGCGAAGCGGAGAAACAGGTGCTTGCCGTGTGCATCGACCGCCTCGACCGCGCGCCCCGCCAGCCGCTCGGGCCAGCGATCCATCGCGTGGCGCGGTTGGGGCGTGCGGATCTCCTCGGGCACGCGGTGAAGCAGCACCGCCCTGATCCGGCGCGCGGCGTTGTGGATCGTGTCGCCCTCGGGCAATTACCGGGCGGCGGCGAGCGCCGCGGGCAACGAGTCCGCGATCTCATGCACCAGCCGGGTCGCGGCCGCGACCGTCCCGTAATCCAGGTTCGCTGGTACGTCGCTCGGGAGGTGGTAGTTCGCGGGGCTTAGCCAGTCCGTGATCGAGAGGAGCGTCGCGATCGGGTAGCCCGCGCGGCTCGGGATCACGCTGTCGGTCGAGGCGCGGGCGCGAAAGCCGCGCAGCAGCGGCGTCCCTAGCCGCTCGCCGTGGACCTCGAGCAGGTCGCGCAGCCAGGGGCCCGTGTAGCTCTCCATCCGCACGGGGCCCTCCGCCTCGAGCAGGATCAGGTGCGGCGAGCCGACGGTCTCGAAGTTCACGAACGCCGTGCGCGCCGGGTCGAGCTCGTGGCGATGGCGCGCCATGAAGGCGCGGATGCCGTCCTGCAGCGTCTCCTCCGCCCCGCAAGAGACCAGCAGCACGCGCAGATCCTCAGCCGGCTGCTCGCGCAGCAGCTCCGCTAGCCCGACCAGTGCCGCCACGCCCGAGAGGTTGTCGTTCGCGCCCGGCACCGTCTCGCTGCGCCAGATGTCCGCCACCGCGAGCGTGCCCAGCGCTCCAAGCGCCAGCCCCGCGCGTGCGAGCCGCGGCCGTCCCACGCACGCCGCCGCCAGCGTCGAGAGCGGCGCGGCCAGGCCCGCCCACCACTGGGGCAGCGGCGTCTTGAAGCGCGCCAGCAGCGCGGGCGCGCGTTCGTGCAGCTTGCGCTGCAGCGACTGGTCAAACAGCGCGCCCGTCTGCGGCGCGTCGTGATGCGCGAGCGCCACCAGCGTGTAGCGCCCGTCGGGATCGCCCATCCGCGCAACCACGTTGACCGTGCGCTTGCGACGCCGCACGGCGCGACGCAGGATCCGCGGCCCGTTGTGCACCTCGTCCACCATTCCCAGGAACGTCGCGAGTGCCAGCAGCCCACCAACCGCCCGCCGACTCAGCAGCACAAGCGCGGCCGCGACGACGCCCGCCACTCCCAACCCGGTCGCCGTCGGGGGAAACGCGCCCCAGGACGGCTCGTCCTCCAGCGACACCTCGACTCCCTCCACGGCCTCCAAGCGCTCCGCCAGCCACTCCGCCGCCTGGCGCTCGCCCACCGAGCATGCGGCCCGCTCCAGCGGCGCCAAGGTCTCGACCACCTCGCGCAGCGCCGCCTCGAGTGCCACACGCCGCGATCCCGCGGCTCGGTCCTGCGAGCCCGGCGCGTCGGGCGTCGCACCCGCGGGCGGCTCGACGGCGTTCGCCGACAGCTCTGGCGCATCGGCGGGCTCGGCGCTCACAGAAAGCACTTCCCCTCGCCGCGATAGCTCGGCAGCTGCTCGACGATTCGCTCGCCCTCCAGCAAGTAGAGGCTCTGGAAGTGCTCG
This sequence comes from uncultured Solirubrobacteraceae bacterium, assembly GCA_963697725.1. Classification (GTDB taxonomy): domain Bacteria; phylum Actinomycetota; class Thermoleophilia; order Solirubrobacterales; family Solirubrobacteraceae; genus Palsa-744. The sequence goes on along the minus strand of OY969096.1, from coordinate 558,658 downwards.
CTCAACTCTCCTGCCTTCGCGTGGCGCATGTACACACGATCACCGATCGCCAGGGCATCCGCAACCGGGCCGATCAGCGGGGTCTGCACCTCGCCGGCTCCCTCCTGGCGATCGAGCCGCATACCCGGCGGCAAATGCGGTCGCGGCAGCCGCGCGGCGTCGGCCGGCCCCGAGGCCAGATAACCCCCGCCCAGCGCGGTTACCACCCCCGCGCCAGGGCGTCTGACCACGGGCAGGGCAAACAGCGCCGCGGGCCTCGGTGTGAATGCGCTGTATGCGTCGAACAAAGTCGGCCCGTACAGCCCCGAGCCCGCGGTCACCTCGCTCACCGCAGCCTCGGCCGCAGTGCTCGACAGGCTGCCGGTGCCGCCCCCGTTGACGAACTCGAGCCGCGGCGCACCGGCCCGCTGGAGCGCCTGCGCCACCGCGTCCACGACAGCGGCGCGCCGCGCCGCCAGCTCGTGCCGCGAGAGCGACTGCAGCAGCCCGATCGCGCCGGCCCGCAACGGTCGGCCCCGCGGTCTGTCACCGAGCCCCGCGATCTGGGCCTCGTACATCATCACTCCCACCAGCTGCAAGCGATCGCAGGCCAGCACCGCTTCCGCCAGTGCGGCCGCCTCGGCGGGGGTGTGCGTGGGCGAGCGCTTGACACCGATCCGCAGGCGGCCACCCAGCGCGCGCCAGCCGGCGTCGACATCTAGGCACACACGCAGCCGCGGCCCTGCGGGCGCGAGCGCGCGTTCGATCAACGCCAGTTGCTCGGGGCTGTCGAGCATGATCGCGACCTCCCGCACCGCCCGCTCATCCTCGAGAAGCGCGCGCAGCGCGACTTGATCCGCGCTCGGGTAGGCCACCACGATGTCCTCTGACCCCTGCGAGGCGAGCCACAGCGCCTCGGGCAGCGTGAAGGCCAGCGTCCCCCGAAATCCCTCCCGCGCCAAGACGCGATCCTGCAGCGGACGGCAGCGCAGCGACTTGCTCGCGAGGCGGATTGGCTTGCCGCTCGCGCGGCGCACCAGGTCCAGCGCGTTCGCGTTCAGCGCGTCGAGATCGATCAGGGCGAACGGCGCCTGTAGCTCTGCCGTGGCCCGCTCCAGGCGCTCGTATGCACCCATTCCCGTCGTTGTCGCCAGGGCTGTCGCCGTCTCCATCTCTCCTATTCTCGCGCTCGTCCTCGTGCTCACCCCGCCACCGGCCCCAGCACCCGGTCGGTCCACGCGTTGCCGAAGCGCCCGCCCGGGTCCAGCCGCACGCGCACAGCCTGGAAGCGATCCCAATCGGGGTAGCGCCCCCGCAGCGTGGCCGCGGTCTGGAAGTGGCGCTTGCCCCAATGCGGGCGGCCGTCCAGCTCCGACATGATCGCCTCCACGGCCTCGAAGTAAGGCCGCCACTCCATGCCCTGGAACATATGCACCGCCACGAACCCCGTCTCACGACCACTGGCCGTGCTGAGGAAGGCATCGTCGGCCGCGACGGTTCGCACCTCGATCGGGAACGGCACCGCGAGGCCACGCGACTCCACGAGCTCCATCACACGCCGCACCGCCTCGGTCGTGCGCTCACGCGGCAGCGCGTACTCCATCTCGGTGAAGCGCACCAGTCGCGGGCTCGCGAAGATCGCCGCCGAGCGATCCACGCGCTCGCTGCTGCCAGCCAGTCGCGTGACCAAGCGGTTGATCTGCGGGATCGCGCCCGGCACACGCCGCCCCAAGCGGCAGAACAGGCCAAAGGCGTGGTTGGTGAGCAACACGTCGTTCGCGTAAGCCGCGACCCGGCCGCGCGGGCGCGGCGGCTGCTCGGTGCGGTTGTTCGTCCGCGTCAGCGCCACCTTCGCGTAGGGGAACACGAAGAACTCGAAGTGCTCATTGCCTAGCGCCAACTGCTCGAAGTCCGCGAGCGTCTGCTCCAGCGGCGCGGGTACGTTGACGCCGTGTAGCGTGAAGGCGGGCACGCAGCGCAGCGTGACCTCCACGATCACGCCAAGCGCCCCGAGCCCTACGCGCGCGGCGCGAAAGGTATCGGGCTCCTGCTGAGGCGAGCACACGAGCGTCGAGCCGTCGGCCAGCATCAGCTTCAGCTCCACGACCTGCGAGGGGATGTTGCCGAGCCGCGCCCCGGTCCCGTGCGTCGCGGTCGAGATCGCGCCCGCGATGCTCTGCACGTCGATGTCGCCTAGGTTCTCCAGCGCCAGGCCGTGTTCGTCGAGGCGCCGGCTCAGCGCGTTGATCGTGATCCCCGCCTGGACGCGAACCCGACCGTTGGCTAGATCGAGCTCCAGCACGTCCTGCAGCCGATCCAGCGACAGCAGCATCTCCTCGCTGCAGGCGATGTCGCTGAAGGAGTGCCCCGCACCCACCACCCGAACCCGCAAGCCGCGCGCCTGCGCGAGCTCGAGCGCCGCGGATAGCTCCTGCAGCGAGCCCGGACGCTGCAGCGTCGCGGGCGTGCAGTGCTGGTCGCCGGCCCAGTTGCGCCATCGCGTGGCGCTCGAGTGCTGATCGCTAGGCTCGCTCATCAGATGACCGAGCCCGAGCCTACTCCGAGCGTCGCCGCTCGCGGGCCGCGCGCGCGCTCGCTGCCCTCGCCGGGGGCGCGGCGGGCGACCGTGATCGGGGCGGGCTCGTTCGGGACCGCCCTGGCGGTGCTGTTGGCGCGGGGCGGGCTGCGCACGACGCTGCAGGCGCGCACCTCCGAGCAAGCGGACAAGCTGGAGCAGGAGCGCCAGAACACGGCCTACCTGTCGGGCGTGATGCTGCCGGCACAACTACGTATCGAGCCAGCCTCGGCGGGCGTGGCGCGCGCGGACTACGTGTTTCTCGCGGTGCCCTCACGCGGCCTGGGCGAGGTGATCGAAGGACTGAGCGGCGCGGGGCTCGGCCCACGCGCGGCAGTGGTCTCGGTGGCGAAGGGCCTCGTCCCGCCGGAAGGGTTGCCACCCACGGCGGTGCTGAGCGCGGCCTTTGGCGCCCACCGCATCGCCTGCGTGGGCGGCCCTGCGCACGCCCAGGAGATGGTGCACGCGGGCGCGGCGCTCGTCGCGGCCTCCAGCGACGAGGAGCTAGCGGGGGCGCTGGCACAGGTCTTTACTCGCGCGGGGGTGGTCTGCGAGCAGTCAAACGACCCGCTGGGCGTAGAGCTCGCGGGGGCGGCCAAGAACGCGGCCGCACTAGCCGCGGGCGCGACCGAGGCCCAGGGCCTAAACGCCGCGGGCGCCGCGGCAGGTCACATCTTTGCGGAGGTCTGGCGCTATGCCGAGAGCCTGGGCGCGCGACCCGAGTCGATGATCGGGCTCGCGGGTGCGGGCGACCTCGTGGCGACAGCGCTCGCGCGCGAGAGTCGCAACCGCCGCGCGGGCGAGCTCTTGGCCGCAGGCGTGCCCGCCGCGGAGATCCCAGCACGCGTCGGCCAGGCCGTCGAGTCGCTGGAGTCCGTACCGCTGCTGGCACGCGCGCTGGAGCGGGCCGGGGTCGGCGCTCCCGTGACCGGCGCGCTCGGCCGCCTGATCTCCGGCGAGCTGCCGCTCGATGATTGGGTCGCGCTCGTGCGGGCCACGGTCCCCCCGCCCGCGATGTGGCGGCGCCGCCCGAAACCTGGCTTCTGGCGGCGCCTGTGGCGCCGCCTCAGCCGCTAGGGGGCACGGAGGCCAGGATCTCGTGGTGCCCTGCGGGTGGAGGGGGCGTGGGTGGGTTCTATTTTTATTAATTGATAGCCAACGTATATACGTGTCGGCTCGGGACGACGAGTAGCGCGGCACAAGGGCTAGAGCTGCATCCCAAGCCGTAAATACCATGGCTATCGCTCTTCAAATTTTGGAACACGCACCCTCTCGGAGCCGCGCCCGTGCCACGCCGGAACGACAAGGACGACCACATCGACATCGCCAAGGGGCTCTCGTTCGATCCCGACTCGTTCCTCGCGCAGCACGAGCGACGTGAGCGCATCCTCCGCATGCAGGACATCGCCCGTCGCGGGCGCACCAAGCCGATCGCGCTGCGTCTCGACGGTTTCACGCTCGAACGGCTCAAGGCGCTCGCCGCCCTGCGCCACACCGGCTATCAGACGTTGATGAAGGAGTTAGTCGTCGAGCGTCTCTATGAGGAGGAGAAGCGCGCTGGGATCATCGCGCCCTGAGCGGGGCCCGGATCAGCGCTCAATCAGCGTGCTTACGACCGCCTCGTAGACGCCCGCGCCGTGGCCCGCCTCCGCGACGCGCACGTTCTCGTGACGGGCAATGTCCTCGCGCAGCGAGGGATCGCGCTCCACGGCGTTCGCGACCATCCAGAACTCCCGCACGTGCTCCGCACAGGCCAGATCCTCGCGCGAGTCGCCCGCGCCGAAGGTCTCCTCGCGCGCGTAACCGCGCGCCTGTCGGTGAAACGCGACCGCCGCGGCCTTCGAGGCGCTCTTGGGCACCAGGTGATAGCCACGCACGTGCTCCAGCCCCGCCAGCGCCTGCGAGCGGCGGTTCACGACGCCGTTGTCCACCAGGCGCAGGTTCTCGTGGCCGCGCGCCGCCAGCAGCTCATCGGCCTCCAGGGCATCCACCAGACCGCGGAATAGGTGCGAGACCTCGCGCTGCAGGTGCCAGGGCTCGTGGTACTCAAGGCGCCCCGCGTAGTGCTCCAGCAGCATCGCCGGCGCGCCCGAGGCTTCGATCTGCTCGGAGATCGTCAGCTCCCCCGGCAGCAGGTCCCCCGTCAGCCAGTGCTCCTCCCCGTCGAGCACCACGCAGGCCCCGGCCTCATAGATGAACGAGGACTGGCCCAGCAGACGGGCGTCCTCGAACACCTGCGCCCGGCGGCGGCCCGACATCAACACGACCTCGACCTCTGCGCGCAGGCACGCCTGCACCGCGCGCACCCCCTCCAGCGAGACGTTGCCCTCGCCGTCGTGCAGCAGCGACGCACTCCGCCCCAGCAGCGTGCCGTCTAGGTCCACGTAGAGCGCACGGGTGCTCATCCGCCGCTCGCACCCGTCGCGGTCAGGCTTATCAGCGGCGGGCGCTCGAGCGGCGCGTGCGCGCTCGCCCCGAGCGGGGGCTCCAGACTCAGGCGCCCGTCGCGCTGCGCGCGACTCAGCGCCGTCGCCAGCACCGTCTGCGCCATCGCGCTCAGCGCCGACAACGGCTGGTGCTGGTTGTGGTGCTCCTCCAGATCCACCTGCGCCAGACCCGCTAGCCCCAGCTCCCCCCAAGCGTCGATCAGCATCGCGATCTCCACGCCGTAGCCCGTCACGAACGGCAGCCGCTCCAGCAGCTCGCGCCGCGCCGCGACCTCGCCCGCGAGCGGCTGGCGGATCTCCGCCAGCTCCGGGTAGAGCAGCGCCAGCGCGGGCCGTGCCATCAGATGGTTCACGCGCCCGCCGCCCTCGCGCGCATCGCCCAAGGGTCGCCGATAGAACGCCTTCACGAACTCCACGCCCGGCTCGCAGACCAGCGGGCCCAATAGGCCCGTGACGAAGTGCGCCGAGAAGTGCTCGCTGTCCGCGTCCACGAAGCACACCAGCTCGGAGTCCAGGCGCGAGAGCGCGCGCCACATCGCATCGCCCTTGCCCTGCACCGCGCCGAAGGAGGGCAGCAACTCGGCCTCCTGCCAGACCTCCGCGCCCGCGCGCTCCGCGACTTCGGCCGTGCCGTCAGGCGAGGCCGCATCCAGCACCACGATCCGGTCGATCGTCCCCGCCGCGCGCAGCGGCTGCAGCGCCTCCACGATTTCCCCCACGGTCCCGGCGCATTCGCGCGCGGGCAGGCAGACCGATGCGCCCAGGTCGCGCTGCGCCCGCTGCTGCGCGATCCGCTCCGCCGAGAATGCGGAATGGTGGAACGTGCGCGCGGACATCGCCTCTACTATCGCAACCCATGGCCAAAGACCGCCAGATCGAGCCCTGGAGCGCGCTGCTGGACGCGGGGCTCGCCGACGGACGGCTCGTCGCCGAGTCAAACGAAGGCCCCGGGCAAGCCCGGCTCGTCGACGTTCCCGCAACGCTTCACCCTGAGTTGCTCGCGGCCCTGGAGCGAATGGGCATCGGCCAGCTCTACTCACATCAGGCCGAAGCGCTGCTCGCCGCCACCGAAGGCCCCACGATCGTCACGACCGGGACCGCCTCCGGCAAGTCGATGTGCTTCAACCTGCCAACGCTGCACACCCTCTGCCAGCAGGCGCGGGCGCGAGCGCTGTATCTCTACCCCACCAAGGCGCTCGCCCAGGATCAAGCGCGGGCGCTGAACGGCTTTGGCCTCACCAAACGGGTGCGGCCCGCGATCTATGACGGCGACACCCCACGCGAGGCCCGTGCCGAGATCCGCAAGCGCGCCAACGTCGTGCTCACCAACCCCGACATGCTGCACGTCGGGATCCTCCCCAACCACGGCGCCTGGGCCGACCTGTTCGCGAACCTGGCCGTGGTCGTGATCGACGAGGCCCACGTCTACCGCGGTGTGTTCGGTTCGCACGTTGCCGGGGTGCTGCGGCGGTTGCGGCGGATCGCCGCCGCCTACGGCACCGAGCCCATCTTCCTGATGACCTCCGCCACGATCGCCAACCCGCTCGAGCTCGCGGAGCGGCTCACGGGCCTGGAGGACGTGCGCTTGATCGAGCGCGACGGCTCGCCCGCGCCCTCACGGCGAATCGCGATGTGGAACCCGCCGCTGACCGATGAGGCGCTCGGCGCGCGTCGCTCCGCCCTCGGCGAGGCCGCCGAGCTGCTGGCCCGACTCACGCGCAAGGACGCGCGCACGATCTGCTTCATCAAGTCGCGCAAGGGCGTCGAGCTGCTGAGCCGGCTGGTCAAAGAAAACCTGCAAGACGACCGCCCCGAGCTGGCCGAGCTGGTGGTCCCCTACCGCGCCGGCTACACCCCCCAGCAGCGCCGCGAGCTGGAGGGCCGACTGATGCGGGGGGAGCTCCGCGCCGTGATCACCACCGACGCGCTCGAGCTGGGGATCGACATCGGCGCGCTCGACGCCGCCGTAGTCGTCACGTTCCCCGGCACCGTCGCCTCGCTGCGGCAGATGTGGGGCCGTGCCGGGCGCTCCACCGTGCAGCGACGCGGGCGCGGACTCGCGGTCTACATCGCGGGCGAGGATGCGCTCGACCAGTTCTTCTGCCGCCACCCCCACCAGTTCCTGGAGCGCCCCGTCGAGGCCGCGATCCTCGACCACGAGACGCCGCTGATCTACCGCCAGCACCTGCTCTGCGCCGCCCACGAGGGGCCGCTCTCGCACGAGGATGCCGAGTTCCTGGGGCCGCGCTGGGAGGCTCACGCCGAAGCGCTCGAGAGCGCGGGCGAGCTGCGTCGCCGCTCCAGCGCCGGCACCTACGTCCCGCGGCGCAGCGGCTCCTACCCCGCGGCCGAGGTCTCGCTGCGCTCGGCCTCGCCCGAGCAGTACTCGATCGTCGACGTCTCCTCGGGCGAGCTGCTCGGCTCCACCGAGGCCGCCCGCGCGCACTCGACCGTGCACCAGGGCGCGATCTATTTGCACCTCGGGCGCTCATACGAAGTGCGCGAGCTGGACCTCGAGCGCCGGCGCGCGCTGGTCGCGCCGTTCGAGGGCGACTGGTACACCCAACCCAAGCGCGCCACCGACACCGAGATCGAGCGGCTGCTCGACCGCCGCCAGACGCTGGGCGTGACGCTGTCCTTCGGCAACGTCAGCGTCACCGACACCGTGCTGGCCTACCAGCGCAAGGGCGTCGCAGACCACGGCTTTCGCGAGCTGGTCTCCCTCGATCTGCCCCCCACCAGCTTCGTCACGCAGGCGCTGTGGTTCGAGCTGCCCGGCGCCGGCTCGCCGCTCACCGCGGGCGACGTCACGCTCGAGCGCGGCGATTCGCCGCTCGGCGCGCTCGGGGAGACGATCCCGCTGGAGGTGCTGCTCGGCGCGCTACACGCCACCGAGCACGCCCAGATCGCGGTGCTGCCGCTGATCGCGATGTGCGACCGCTGGGATATCGGCGGTCTTTCCACCAACTTCCACCCGCAGACCGGGACCCCGACGATCTTTATCTACGACGGGCACCCTGGGGGCATCGGCATCGCCCGCACGGCCTTCCAGCGCTTCGAGGAGCTGTGTCGCGACGCCCATGCGCTCGTCGCGGAGTGCCCCTGCGCCAGCGGCTGCCCCTCCTGCGTGCAGTCGCCGAAGTGCGGCAACCTCAACGAACCGCTGTCCAAGGCCGGAGCGCGGATGCTGCTGGCGCGGATGCTCGCCCTGGGCGACGGCAGTGACCCTGAGACCGCCACCGTGGAGGAGCGGCGCCTCACTGCGCGCCGCTCCGAACGCGACGGCTCGTTGTTGAAGGCATAGTCATGCCGAGCGCCTCCCGCAAGGCGGCATTCGCCGTCCTCGCAGCCTGCATCGCGCTGGCCGCGGGCGCCGCCAGCGCCCAGGCCCCGCCCAGCGGCGCGCAGCTCGGCGAAGGCCCGGGCGGGCGCACCGCGCTGACACGCTGGACGCTCGCGCTCGACCCAGGCAACCAAGGTTTGGCGCGCGGCTGGCAGCGCGGCGGCTTCTCCGGGCGTGCCGTCACCCTGCCCAACGACGTCGATCCGATCCACGTCAAAGGCCGCGCGGGCAAGCGCAACTACGAAGGCTCGGTCGCCTGGTATCGCACGAGCTTCACGGCTCCGACCGCGGGCGAATACGCGTTCGGCTTCGCCTCCGCGAACTTCAAGGCCACGGCCTACCTCGACGGTCGGGCGATCGTCTCGCACCGCGGCTCCTACCTGCCCTTTGAAGGCCGCGCGACGCTAGCGCCCGGCCCGCACACGCTGACCGTGCGGATCGACTGGCGCGACCCGGGCGCGCAGAGCAAGCAGGGCTTCCACCGCACCTGGTTCAACTGGGGCGGCTTGAACGGCCAGGTGACGATGCGCCCGATCGGCGCGAGCGAGCTGTCCGAACCGAGCATCCAGACCGTGCTCCAACCCGACGCGCCCAACGCCGCGCAGGCGACGGTGACGATCGGCGTGCACGTGCGCAACAACGGCCCCACGCAGGCGATCGCCCCGCAAGGCGCCCTGCTCGGCGGCCCGTCGGGGACGCAGAGCATCCCGATCCAGTTCCCCGCCCAGACCGTCGCCCAGGGGCAGACCGTCGCGATGCAGACGAGCGTGCCCGTCGCGGACCCCGCGCTGTGGTCGCCCAGCCATCCAAACCTGTATTCGCTCTCGCTCTACGTCGGCGATCCCGCCAATCCCGAGAGCAGCTACTCCGCGCGCGTGGGCCTACGCCAGCTGACCTGGCACGAAGGCAGGCTGCTCCTGAACGGGCGCCAGCTCCGGCTGCACGGCGCCTCGATCCAGGAGGACGCCAAGGGTCACGGCGACGCGCTCACGAGCAGCGATCAGGCCACGCTGGTGAGCGAGCTGCAGGCGATCGGCGCAAACGCCGTGCGCTCCCAGCACCCGCTCGACCCCGCCCTGCTCGAACGGCTCGACGCCGCGGGCATCCTCGTGTGGCAGGGCGTCGGCCCGGTGGAAGGCGCGAGCAACTGGTACTCCACCACCCCCGGGCTGCTGCGAGAAGCCGAGCAGCAGGCGCGCACCGCGGCGCTCGCGGCGCAGCTGCACCCCTCGATCATCGCCTGGAACCTGGTCGATGAGGTTGCGAAGAACGGCCGCGACGCGGCCGAGGTCAGCTACGTGCAGACACTGACCCACTGGCTACACGAACACGACCCCACGCGGATGGTGGCCGTCGACGTGTGGGGTGATCATCCGCCGGCGCGGGCGGGCGCCCTGTATCGCGGCGTGGACGCGGTCGCGGAGACCGACTACACCGGCTGGTACGACATCCCGCAGGACTCCCCGACACAGCAGGAAGCCTCGATGCGCCAACGGCTGCGCGCACAGGAGCGGACGTTCGCGGGCAAGGTACTGATCATCAGCGAGTTCGGCGCCGAATCAAACACGCTCAACTCCCCCGGCTCGCCCGGCTCCTACAGCTTCCAAGCGAGCCTGCTCGCGCGCCACATCCACGTCTACGCCGCGGACCCCAAGCTCAGCGGCATGCTCGTCTGGGATCTGCGCGACTACCCGCTGGTGCCCCAGTTCTACGGCGGCTCGATCGTCTTCAAGCTGCCAGCGCTGAAGCTGATCGAAGGCATCAACCAGAAGGGGCTGTTCACCTACGGCGAGTCTGCCAAGCCCGCCGCGGGAGCGGTCGCGCGGCTGTTCAAGGCGCTGCCGCAGGACTAGTAGGTCGCACGCGAGCGTTGTTGGGGTGTGTTGAATTCGAGGAGTCGATAGCCATGGTATTTACGCCGTATATACCATGGCTATCGCACTTCAAAATCGCACACACATTCCTCTCAGCGAGGAAGCTGTTCTCGCCCATCGTCTACTGACGCACGTCGTGCAGCAGTAGCGCCTCCACCGACAGTTCGCCACCCGCCACCCGCTCGATCTCGAGCTCCGCGCCGTCGAGCGCCGTTCCCTCGGTCAGCAGGGCAAAGGCGAAATCCAGGCCCTCCGGCGCCACCTCGCGCTCGCGTCCGACGCTCAACTCGATCGTCGCGACGGTGCGCCCGCGTGCGTGGCGATTCGCGACGTCGACGATCGCCTGCGCGATCGACAGCTCGCGGATCAGCGACGCCGAGCCGCTCGCGGCGTCACCCGACCCGACCCGTCTACTGCTGGAGCTGGTGCTGCACTGGTTGCGCACATCGCCACCGCTTTCCCGCCGGGACCGGGTTCTGTTTACCCGAACTCCGGGGCGTCTAACAAGCTGGAGACGCCAGCTAGTGCGCGACCAGCACGGCGACCCGCACCGCGCCTCCCGAGGCGGGCGCGGAGAAAGACGAGACTTCGTAGTCGACGCCGTGCCAGCGCAGCGGACCCGAGTCGGGCAGCTTGGCGGGCGCGGTCTTGGTGCTGCCCGCGAGCGTGCGCGAGCCCGAGCGCACGTACACGAGCGCGTGGGTCATCGTGTTCGTCAGCTGGATGAACGGCGCGAAGCTCGACCGCGACAGCGTGAAGCGGCGCGAGATCCGCTGCGCGACCAGCCCTAGCTCGGCGGCCTTGATCTGATCGCAGGTCCTGCTCGCCAGGGAGGCGGATACCGGCAGCAGCAGCGAGACGCGCAGTCTTCCGCTGGGATATGCGGCGGTGTTGAAGGAGTAGGCCTCGTAGTTGGCGCCGCGGTAGCTGATCGGGCCGTGGTCGGGGATGTTGTCGGGACCTGGGCTCAGCAGCCCTTCCACGGGCACCTGACCCGCATCGGTCCGCAGCACCAGCGGAGCGCCGATGAAGCGCGTCTCGAGCTTGACGTAGCCGAGGTCGTCCTGCACCGAGAACACGAAGTGGCCGATCTCCTTGCCGTGCAGGCGCAGCCGCCCTTCGACCGGCGCGAGAATATAGGGGCCGCCTTCGTCGTAGAGCAGATCACTGCTGCGGCTGACGCGTAGCCGCACGATGTGCGTGTGCGAGTAGACGAGATGGTGGACCGCGGTCTTGAGTGCTTCGCGGTCGTCGCTCTGCACCGCGCTCAGCAGAGGTCCGTAGCTTTCGATCTGGCGTTTGTCACTGTCGGTCTCGGAGCTGTGTACCTCGGCAGCGTAGATCCGCTCTGCGACGGTTCCTGCGGTCGTGGCCAGCACCTCGGGTGCGTGCGTGCCGCAGGGCGCGGGGCCCGTCCCAGGCGCCGTAGCGGCGGGCGGCGGTGAGGCCGCGGGCGTTGTTGGGGCCGTAGGCGTCGAGGCGGCAGGCGCTTTGGGGGCGAGCCCAAGCGCAGCCAGCGTGAAGATCGCCGCGAACGCGGCCCCTGTATTACGCGTGCTCATCGAACCGCCCCGTCCCCCTGGTCTTGGCCCTGCGCTCAGGCCTGATTGCCCCGCGCGATCCTGCGCAGGTCGATCGTCTGGTCGTACAGCTTGGCATCGACCCCGTGCTCGAGCGCCACCTCGCGCAGCGGACGACCGGAGGCCGTGGCCTCCTGCACGATCTGGGTGGCCTTGTCGTAGCCGATCGCGCCGTTCAGGGCGGTCGCGACAGCGAGCGTGGCAGCAGCCGAGGCGTCGGTACCCGCCTTGTTGACCTTGATCCCGTCGACGCACTTCTCGGCGAACACGCGCGAGGTCGCGGACAGCAGCGCAAGCGACTGCAGCAGGTTGCGCGCGATCAGCGGGATCCGGACGTTCAGCTCGAACTGGCCCTGCAGCCCGCCGACGGTGATCGCGGTGTCGTTGCCGATCACCTGCGCTGAGACCTGCAGCACGACCTCGGGGATCACGGGGTTGACCTTGCCGGGCATGATCGAGGAGCCCTTCTGCAACTCGGGCAGGAACAGCTCGCCGATACCGGCGCGCGGGCCCGAACCCATCAGCGCGAGATCGCCCGCGATCTTCGTGAGCGAGACCGCGATCACCTTCAGCGCGCCCGACAGCTCGACCAGCGCGTCGCGGTTGGCCTGCGCCTCGAAGGGGTCGAGCGGCGCAGCGATCTGTTTGAGGCCGGATTCCTTCTTCAACCGCGCGCGCACCTTCTCAGCGAACTTGGCGTGCGTGTTCAGGCCGGTACCGGTGGCAGTGCCGCCGAGCGGGATCTGCCCGACGTGAACGAGCGCGGACTGCACCCGCTCCTGGGCGAGCGCGATCTGCGCGGCGTAACCCGCGAACTCCTGACCCAGCGTGACGGGCACGGCGTCCATCAGGTGCGTGCGGCCCGACTTCACCACGTTCTGGAAGCTTTTCGCCTTTTTCGCGAACGAGCGCTCGAGCTGTTTGAGCGCGGGCAGCAGCTCGTTCTGGGCGACGTCCAGCGCGGCGAGATGCACCGCGGAGGGAAACACGTCGTTTGAGGACTGGCCCATGTTGACGTGGTCGTTTGCGTGCGCGCCGTCGCCCGCCAGCTTGGCAATCACCTCGTTGGCATTCATGTTCGTCGAGGTGCCCGAACCGGTCTGGAAGACGTCGATCGGGAACTGCCCATCGTGCTTACCAGCGGCGATCTCCTTCGCGGCTTTCTCGATTTTGGACGCGGTGCGTTTGGGGAGCAGACCGAGCTCGCCGTTGACGGCAGCCGCGGCGCCCTTGACGCGCGCGAGCCAGTGCACCACCGGCAGCGGGACGGTCTCGCCCGAGATCGGGAAGTTCTCGACGGCCTTGCTCGTCTCGCCGCCCCATAGTTGTTTGTCCGGCATCGGTTCTCCTTGCGTCGCGTTCTCGGGGAACCCTAGCCGCAGAAGGCCACGAGCTCGCGCGCCAGGCCGACGGGGTCGTCGTATGCCAACAGAAAGCCCGCGCTCTCCAGCACTCGAAGCTGGCCGTTGGGTAGCAGCGCAAGGGTCTCTTCGGCGATCGCGAGCGGGTACATCGGGTCGCGGTCGGCCCACAGCAGCAGCACGGGCATCTCCAGGCGCGGGTAGAGGTCGAGCAGGTGCGTTTGCGCCCCCCGCGGCCAGGCGCGGGCGCACTTGGCCCAGGCGCGCGCGAGGTTGGAATTACCAGCGACGTCGGCGAAGGCGTGGCGCACTAGGTCCGCCGCGGCGGGGTTGCCGCGCGCGGACAAGCGCATCCCGCGCGCGGGCGTGAACACGGCGCGCGCGCCGTGCGATACGAGCCGGTCCAAGCCGGGCACCGAGGCCGCGCGCGCGGTGATCCGCCAGGCGGCGCGCAGGCCACCCCGCTCGGGCCGCGCGTGCATGCGGTTGCTCATGAGCACCAGCCGCGAGGGGCGCAGGCTGCCGGTGCGCACGGCGTGCAGCAGCACCTCAGCGCCGGCGTCGTGCCCGGCGATCAGCGGCCGCGGCCCGAGCACCTCGCGCGAGAACCCGCCCAGTACCTCCGCGAACCAGTCGAGCGTGTAGGGATGGCGCGGGTGATCCTCAGAGTCCCCGTGCAGCGGCAAGTCGGGGAGCACAACGCGGAAGCGGTCGGCGAGCGACTGCACCGCGGGCTCCCACTCCAGGTGCGAGAGCAATCCTGAGTGCAGCAACGCCAGCGGTGGGCCGGTGCCCAGCTCGCGGTAGGCGACGCGCGTGCCGTCGGGGTGGTGGTACAGGCGCAGGCGCATAGGCTCATCGTAAGTAAGGCGATGGCCCGCACCTAGAATGAGCCGCCCGATGAGCACGCCCGCCTCCCACTCGCTGGTTCCCCGTCGCGAGGTCGACCCCCGCCGAGAGCTACCGGAACTCGAGCAGGAGGTGCTGGCGCGCTGGCGTGAGCGCGACGTGTTCGCGGAGTCACTACGAATGCGCGAGGGCGCGCCACGCTGGAACTTTTACGAGGGTCCGCCGACGGCGAACGGGCCGCCAGGCTCCCACCACGTGCTCTCGCGCGTGTTCAAGGACATCTATCCGCGCTTTCAGACGATGCGCGGCCACCTGGTGCAGCGAAAGGGCGGCTGGGACTGCCACGGCCTGCCAGTGGAGATCGCGGTCGAACAACAGCTGGGGATCAAATCAAAGGCGGAAGTGGAGGAGTACGGGATCGGCGAGTTCAACGCGCGCTGCCGCGAGTCGGTGTTCACCTACCTGGAGGAGTGGAACCGCCTGACGGAGCGGATTGGCTTCTGGCTGGACCTCGACGACGCCTACCGCACGCTCGATGAGAGCTACATCGAGTCGGTCTGGTGGGCGCTCTCGCAGATCGACCGCCGCGGCCTGCTCTACGAAGGTCACAAGGTCAGCCCCTACTGCCCGCGCTGTGAGACGACGCTGTCCTCGCACGAGGTGGCACAGGGCTACAAGGACGTGGTCGATCCAAGCGTCTACCTGCAGCTGTCGGTCGTAGAGGGCGAGGAGAAATTGCTGGTCTGGACGACGACCCCGTGGACCCTGCCGGGAAACGTGGCGGTGGCCGTATCCCCGAGCGCAACCTACGCCAAGGCGCGCCTTGGCGGTGATGACTTCGTCCTCGTCTCGGATCGTGTTGTTCCAGTGCTGGGGGACGAGGCCGAGGTGCTTGAGCGGTTCAGCGGCGAGGAGCTGGTTGCGCGCTACACGGCCTATCGGGGCCCGATCTTCGCCTCGAGCGATCGCGAGCCCGGCCCGCTGCCGATCCTCGCAGACGAGTTCGTGACGACGGAGGACGGCACCGGCATCGTCCACCTGGCGCCGGCCTTCGGCGAGGACGATTACCGCGTCGCGGCGGCGGCGGGGATCTTCCGTGCGGACGAACCGCGCACGCTGTACAACCCAGTCCGAGCGGACGGCACTTACGACGAGCGGCCACGCAGCCACGAGGGAACCCACTACGAGGGGCGCTTCGTCAAGGACCCCGGGCTGACGAAGGAGCTGATCGAGGACCTCGACGCGCGCGGCCTGTTGCTGCGGGTGGAGGACTACGAGCACTCCTACCCGCACTGCTGGCGCTGCGGCACCCCGTTGCTCTACTACGCCAAACCCTCGTGGTACATCGCGACCACGAAGCTGCGCCAAGAGCTGCTGGACGCGAACGAGACGGTCTCCTGGTATCCGCCGCACGTCAAGCACGGGCGCTTCGGCGACTGGCTGGGCAACAACATCGACTGGGCGCTCTCGCGCGAGCGCTACTGGGGCACGCCGCTGCCGGTGTGGCGCTGCGAGGCAGGCCACGTGCACGTAGTGGGCTCCTTTGAGGAGCTGCAGGAACGCACGGGCGTGGAGCTCGCCGACCACCACCGCCCGTTCGTGGACGAGGTCGAGTTCCCGTGCCAGCACGCCGACGCGGAGGGCGAGCCGAGCTGCGGCGAGCCGATGCGTCGGGTGCCGGAGGTGATCGACGTGTGGTTCGACTCAGGGGCGATGCCCTTCGCCCAGCACCACTTCCCCTTCGAGCACGCGGAGGGCTTCGCGCAGGACTACCCGGCGGACTTCATCTGCGAGGCGCAGGACCAGACGCGGGGCTGGTTCTACTCGCTGCTGGCGGTGGCGACGTTGCTGGGCGAGCAGCCTCCGTATCGCAACGTGGTGTGCCTGGGGCTGATCCTCGACGAGGACGGGCAGAAGATGTCGAAGTCCAAAGGCAACGCCGTCGAGCCGTGGCAGGTGCTGGACAGCTTCGGGGCGGACGCCTTTCGCTGGTACTTCTTCACCTCCAAGCAGCCCTGGGACGGCTATCGCTTCTCGCAGGAGGCGATCGGCGAGGGCGTGCGGCTGTTCCTGAAGCAGCTATGGAGCACTTACTTCTTCTACACGCTGTATGCGCGGGTGGGCGCGCAGGAGCTGAGCGCTTCGAGTGCGGCGGCGCGGGCGCCGAGCGAGGACCTGGACCGCTGGGCGCTGTCGCGCACGGCGGGGACCGCGGAGCTGGTGGCGGAGCGGCTCGAGGCCTACGACGCGACGGCGGCGGGACGGGCGATCTCGGAGCTGGTGGAGGACCTGTCGAACTGGTACGTGCGGCGCTCGCGCAGGCGCTTCTGGGACGGCGACCCGGCGGCGTTCGCGACGCTGCGCGCGTGCCTGCTCGCGACGGCGAAGCTGCTGGCGCCGTTCTGCCCGTTCATCGCGGATGAGATCTACGACAACCTCGACGGCTCGCTCGCGAGCGTGCACCTGTGCGACTTCCCGACGGCGGCCTCGCTTGGGGTCGAGTTGGCCGCGGATGCAGCAGCGGACCCGGCTGCGGGCGCGGCGCGCGACGAGGATCTGGAGCAGGCGATGGCACTCGCGCGCGAGACGGTCAGGCTCGGTCTGGGCGCGCGCGGGAAGTCGAAGATCAAGGTGCGCCAGCCGCTGGGCGAGGCCGTGGTGGTCGCGGCGGGGCGCGAGCGCGAGGCGATCGAACGGCTCGCGGACGTGGTGCGCGACGAGCTGAACGTCAAGCGTGTGCGCTTCGTGGCGGCGGCGGAGGAGCTGGGCAGCTACGAGGTGAAGGCCAACTACCGCAAGCTCGGCCCGATCTTCGGCAAATCGATGCCGCTGGCCGCAGACGCGATCGCGGCGCTGGATCCGGCGCGCGTGGCGGCGGCGGTGCGCGAGGGCGGCGAGCCAGTGGGGATCACGGTCGACGGTCGCGAGCACCTGCTCTCGGCCGAGGACGTGATCCTGACGATGCGCGCGCCCGAGGGCTACAGCGTCGAGCGCGAGGGCGCCCACGCGGTGGCGCTGGATCTGACGATCGACGAGCCGTTGCGCGAGGAGGGCCACGCGCGCGAGATCGTGCACGCGGTCCAAAGCGCCCGCAAGGCCGCGGGCCTGGAGGTCGAGGACCGGATCGAGCTGGCGCTTGCCGGCGAGCACGCGCTGCTGCGCGCGGCGGAGACCCACCGCGACTACGTAACGGGCGAGACGCTCACGGTCGTATTGGAGGCGGGTGAGGGAAAGCCCGTCTCAGCCGAGGCTGGCTACTCCGACGAGGTCGAGATCGACGGCCTGAAGCTGAAGATCAGCTTGCGCAAGGCCGCCTGAGCGGCCGGCTCATTCGGAGAGGCGCTCATAGAGCGCGCTCTCCTGCTCGTGGCGCCGGCGCAGGCGCTCCTTGAAGTCCTTGTCCCGCCGGCGCGCCTCAATGTGAGCGTCGATCGCGGTCCGAACAGCCTCGGTCACCGTCTGGTCATCAGCGCGCGCGACGAGATCGAGCGTCGCTGCTTGCTCGTCCGTGAGTCGCAAAGTCATTGTTCTGGGCATCGGAGCTTCTCCTCGGGATTTCCGAAACGTCCCGCTGTGGCAAAAGCATGATAAAGCAGGCCCATGCTAGGTGTCAAGAAATTACGCTGCTAGATGTCAAGTAGGTTCTTACTATTCAGTTCTGAATGTTGCTACTATGCCACCATAATGATTAGATTGCACGGTGGACCGCATCCAGATCGGAGACTTTCTCTTGATCGCCGAGCTGCACTGCGGTATCACCGCCGAGCAGCTTGCGCGGATGCCCCGCGTGCTCGCGCTCGGTAAGGCCGCGCTGGCGGCGCCGTTCGCCCGGCTTGATGGATACGAAGCGTTTTCCGCCCCGCACGAGAAAGCCGCGGTCTATTGCGCGAGGATCGTCGCCTACCACCCACTGCCCGACGGCAACAAGCGGACGGCCTACGACGTGATGCGGGAGTTCATGGACCGCAACGAGATTCCCTTCAACCACCCACCCGACGGCTGGGCCGGAACAGCTCAGACGGTTGAGGACCTTGCGGCGAAAACCTTGGGCGAGAAAGACTTCGTCGCCTGGGTGCTGGCACGCACCGGCAGTTAAGGCCGGTGCGTGCGAAGTGCTGCTAGGCGGCGCCCAGCGCGGGCTCCAGCTCCTGCTCGAGCTTCTTCTTGGGGTAGGCGCCGATCACGGTCTTGACGGGCTGGCCGCCTTTGAACAGGATCATCGTCGGGATCGAGAGAACCTGGAACTGCGCGGCGGTCTGCTGGTTCTCGTCGGTGTTCAGCTTGACGATCCGCAGGTCGGGGCGCTCCTCGGCGATCTCCTCCAGCACGGGGGCGACCACGCGGCACGGCCCGCACCACGGGGCCCAGAAGTCGACCAGTACCGGCTTGTCGGACTCGAGGACCTCAGCCTGGAAGTTGTTGTCGGTGACTTCGCTCAGTGTGCCTGCCATGGATCTCCCTTTCTCGATCGCGCTTTCCTATTACTATACAAAGTAAAGGGGGGGTTGTCGGGGCACGGCTGCGGAGGCCCGCAGCAGAGTGCGGCGCTGCCCCCGAGCACCTCCGGGCGGACCTCATGGTCAGTGCAGCGTGACGAGCCAGCCACCCGAGGCGCGCACAATCGGCGGGTGGATGTGCGTCAGCGCCGTGAACAGGTGCGGCGAGACATAGACCTCGATGACGGCTGCGACCACCAGGATCGGCACCGCGAAGGCGACGGTCACAAACGTGGCCGCGAGCAGTTGCTCCCACTCCCCGCGGCGGCTCGCGATGATCCAGGCCGCGAGCGGCAGGAACAGCGCGATCAGCTCGGGGACGGCATGCGGCAACACGCCCAGCAGCAGCGTGCCCGGCGAGACGCGCAGGAACGCCGCGACGCCACCGAGCGTGTGGCCGAGTAGGTAGGCCTGCGCGCTCAGCGAGAAGGTGGTAGCCGCGACGACGAAGCCGATCGCGAGCCGCCCGCCATGTTCGTGCACCCAGCGCGAGATGCCCGAGCGCCCCTCGACCTGTAACGGCAACGAGCTGCCCGCGATGAAGCCTGCCACGCAGGCCATCGCGTGCAGTGCGAGCACCAGCATGTTGCGAGCCAGGACTCCGACCACGTCCTCGTTGTCCCCCACCGCAAACGGTGGGCGCAGCTCGACGATCTGTTCATGTGTCCCGCTGAGCGAGGCGATGATCCAGACGGCCGTGAGCAGCGCAAAAGCGGCGAAGGCAGCGCCCGCAAACCATCGCCCGAGCACGCGGCTGGGGTGCAGGTGCCAGTCGCGCAGGGTCTCGCGCGTGTGGCGAATGCCATGCGTGAACGCATATGCCGAGGCATCCATCCCCTCAGCATCGGCGTCCACGGCTCACGGCTGAAGTGCCCCGCACGGCCGCGGGCGAAAGACGTTCGGCGCGGCTCAGCGGAAGCGGAGCCGCGGCACCAGCCACATGGCCTCGGCGGCGATCCTCCACGACATCTTGCTCTGGCCCTGCTGGCGGTCGCGAAAGGTGATCGGCACCTCGACCACGCGAAAGCCCGCGCGCACAGCGCGGTAGGTCAGCTCGACCTGGAAGGCGTAGCCCTGTGAGCGCACGCCGTCGAACTGGATCGCTTCGAGCACCTCGCGGCGAAAGCACTTAAAGCCACCGGTCAAATCGCGCACCTGTAGCCCCAGCACCCAGCGCGAGTAGGTCGAGCCTCCCTCGCTGATGAAGCGGCGCAGGAAGCCCCAGTCGCTGACGCCGCCGCCAGGCGCATAGCGTGAGCCGAGCGCCAAGTCCGCGCCGTCGGGCGAGTCGCGGTTCGCCGCCGCCAGCAGCCGCGCCAGGTCCGCGGGGTCGTGGGAGAAGTCGGAGTCCATCTCCATCACGTAGCCCGCGCCGTGCTCGAGCGCATGGCGGAAGCCCGCCAGGTAGGCCGGGCCGATGCCGTTCTTCTCGGTGCGGTGAAGTACCCGCAGCCACGGGCGCTCCACCGCCAGCCCGTCCACGATCCGCCCGGTCCCATCGGGCGAGCCGTCATCGACGACGAGGATCCGAAAGCCACCGCCGTAGGAGCCGTCCGCGGTGGCGCCCGCGAGCACGTCGCCCGCGGCCCGCACGATCGCCTCGATGTTCTCTGCCTCGTTGTAGGTCGGCAGTATCAGCCAGGGCTCGCCAGACATGAGTCGGCGTACCCTAACGTGCGTGCCTACCACGGAGCTGCAGAACGGTGCGATCGCCGATGCGCTAGATGAGCTGGGCGACCTGTACGAGCTGGACGGCGCGATCGTCCATCGCGTATTGGCCTATCGCACCGCCGCCAAGACCGTGCGCGAGGCCTCGGTATCGGTCGCGGCGCTCGCTCGCCAAGGCCGTGCGCGCGAGCTGCCGGGCATCGGGGCGACCCTCGAAGAAAAGATCCTCGCCCTCGCCGAGACCGGCACGATCCCGGCCGCCGAGCGACTACGAGCGAGGTTCCCAGCCGGGCTCGTCGCGGTCACGCGGCTGCCCGGACTAGGCGCAAAGCGCGCGCGGCTGCTGCACTCCGAGCTCGGAGTCGACTCACTTCAAGCGCTGCGCGAGGCGGCCCTAGCCCAGCGGATTCGCACCGTGCGCGGCCTCGGCCCCAAGCTCGAGGAACGCGTGCTCGAAGCGCTGGAGCAAGGCGCGGGCGAGCGCGCGGTACCCCGCCTAGTCCTGTCGAAGGCGCTCGAACTGGGCCAGGCCCTGGCCACGGGTCTGTCTGAGCTTGGGGGCGAGGGCACGCAGGTGCAGATCGCGGGCTCCGCACGCCGCTGGGCCGATAGCGTCAAGGACATCGACCTGATCGCGGTGACCAACCGCCCGACCACGCTGGCCAAGAGCCTGGTCAAGCTCGAGCAGATCGCGAGCGTCGATTCGACCGGCAAGGCGGGGGCGCGCGGGCGCACGTTCTCGGGCGTCGCCGTCGATTTGCGTATCGCCAAGCCCGCACAGCTAGGCAACCTGCTGCAGCACTTCACCGGCTCCGGCCGCCACAACGCCGCCCTGCGCGAAGCGGCCGTACGACGCGGGCTGCACGTCTCGGAGTACGGGCTGCTCGACGACGCGATCGGGCGCACGCGAACGTGCGCTACCGAGCAAGAGGTCTACGAGCTACTGGGGCTGGCCTACATCGAGCCGGAGCTGCGCGAGGACCGCGGCGAGCTGGAGGCGGCGCGCGCGGACTTCGCGACCAGCGAGCACGATCCGAGCGCCGCGCGAGGCCACCCCGACGAGCGTGCGCTCCCGGAGCTGATCGAGCTGGGCGACATTCGCGGCGACCTGCACAGCCACACGGTCGCCTCCGACGGGCACAACACAATCGAGGAGATGGGGCTGGCCGCGCGCGCGCTCGGCTACGAGTATCTGGCGATCACCGACCATTCCGCCACGCACGGCTTCGGCAACGACGTCTCGCCCGAACAGCTGCGCCGCCAGATTGAGCTAGTGCACGAAGCCAACCAACGCATCGAGGGAATCGAGCTGCTGGCGGGCAGCGAGATCAACATCCTGCCCGACGGCTCGCTCGACTACCAGGAGGAGCTGGTGGCTTCGCTGGACTGGGTGATCGCCAGCGCGCACACGTCCTTCGGCATGTCCGAACAGGCCATGACCGAGCGCATGATCACCGCGATCGAGAACCCGCTGATCGACGCGATCGGCCATCCGACCGGGCGCCTGATCGAGCGGCGCGAGCCTTACGCGCTCGACCTCGAGGCCGTGTTCGCGGCCGCTGCGCGCACGGGCACCTTCCTGGAGATCAATGCCAACCCCGATCGGCGTGATCTCTCCGACGTCAACGCCCGCGCCGCGGTGCGGGCGGGCGTGCGGATCCTGATCGACTCCGACGCCCATCGCACACGCACGCTGACGAACATGCGCTGGGGCGTCGCCACCGCGCGGCGCGCCTGGCTGACCGCGGCCGACGTCGTAAACACGCGCCCGTGGGCGGAGCTGCAGAAGCTACGCAAGCAGTCGCGGCAGTAGCTGCTCGGCCACGATCCGGTCCACGGCCTCGCGGCTGAACGGCGCGAGCGCACGGTGCGCTTTTCGCGCGTAGTCGGGCAGCGGATCCTCCAGCGCGGTTCGCAGCGCCCCCGCAAGATCCTCCCCGAGGAGGCGCGGGTCCAGCTGGCGCGCGATCGGCAGCGCCGCGTATGGCCCAGGCGCCTCGGTGCTCACCAGCTGGCAGCCGTCGGCCAGCGCCTCCAACTGCACGATCCCGTAGTCCTCGCGTCGCGGTGCGCACACGAACACACGCGCCCTGCGCAGCTGTGCGCGGAACTCCTCTGGTGAGAGCGAGCCGAGCACGCGCACCCCGGGCTCCGCCGCGGCGACGAGCCCCGCCCCTTCTAGCTGCTCGGCCGAGGCCCCCGCCACGAGTAGCTCGTCCTCGCAGGACGGACGCTCGCGGCGTAGCCGACGCCAGGCCGCCAGCACGCGATCCAGGCCCTTCTTCGAGGGATTCGCCGCATACGTAATCGCCGCGACGTCGCGCTGGGTTGCCGAGGGGGCGGAGGGCTCGACGGGTACCGGCAGCACCAGCGTACGGTCGCCGCCCGCGAGCGACGCGGTCTCCTCGATGGCGCCCTGGCTCCAGGGCAGCAGCAGCGACGCTTGGCGCAGGCGTCGACGCTCCAGCGGGCGCTGCCATAGCCCGTGCCGGCCTCGTCGATTGCCAGCCGCGGTAGCGTCGAAGCGAATCGCGCCCGGCTGCTTCCAGAGCAGTGCGGCGGTCGTGGTCGAGTAGATGATCGAGCGCGCCGGCGCGAGCTTCTGCTGCTCGAGGATCTTGGCCGTGGCCTCACGTGCCGCGCGTGCCCACAGCAGGTCGGTGAGCATCAGCGTGGGCAGCGGCTCCTGCGGATGCGGCCGCGCGATCGCGACGCGCGCCCCCGCGCGGCGCAGCGAGTCCTGCAGCTCGTCATCGGCGCGGCGCAGCCCTCCCGTCGAGCCGAGCGAGACCAGCAGCACGTCGGTCGCGTGCGTGCGGCGCATTCAGGTGACAGCGCCGTTCGTACGTTCCGGGCGCAGCGCCTTGAAGCCCGGCGTGCGCTCCAGCGCCATCGGCCGCAGAGGCGAGGTCCGGCGTACGTAAAAGAAGGCGCCATCGCGCTCCTCGATCGCCGCCACCGCCGCGTCCTGGCGACGCCAGGCCAGCGCCCAGATGATCGCGAAACCCGCCGCGATCCCCGGAATCTGCGGCGCCAGGAAGGCTAGACCCCCAGCGATCAGCGTGAACAGCAGCAGCGGCCACAAGCGGTTGACCAAGATCGCGCTCGGGTGGTTCTCCGGCAGCGCCGCGCTCGCTTTCGCATCCGCTAGCAGTCGAGCAATCGGCGGGTTCGTTTCCGCGCGCCTGCCGAGTCGCAGTCCGATCAAGACAGCGATCACCCACCAGCCGACCGCGACCGGCAACAGCGTCTGTTCGGAGCTGGTGCTCGCCGCGAGCACGGTGACCGCCGCGAGTGCGGTCGCCGCACTCGCGCTGAGCATCACCGTGCTTCTCAGAAAGTCGACGAAGCGCACCCTCGTACTACAGCAGCGCCTCGAGCAGTTCGCGCACGCCGGGCGTGCCCTCGAGCGTTAGATCCGCCTCGCGGGCCAGCTCCGGCGGGGCTTCGTCGGAGTCGACCGCCACGCACAACGCCGACTCCAGCAGCCCCGACCCGACCAGCCCACGCAGCCCACGGAAGGCGTCCAGGTCGGTGGTGTCGTCACCCACGTATAGCGCGGTCCTCGCCGGCGAGCCACGCAGCAGCTTGGCGACGCCAATGCCCTTGTCGAGCGCGACTGGCGGGCGTACCTCGAGCACCTTGCGCCCCCAGTGCACCACGAAGCCCTGCTGCTCGGCGTGCTCGGCGATCTCGCGGACTGCAGCCTCCGCGGCCTGCTCGTCGGGCGCCCCGCGCCAGTGGAAAGCCGCGATCGCATCCTTGTCCTCGCCGCGAATGCGCAACCGCTGGTGCTCCGCGGTCAGCGCGTGTGCCGCGAAGGCACGGGTACGCCCCGCCCACTCGGCCAGCTCCGGGTTGACCTCCGGCCGCGTCGCTCCCGCGCGCAACAGCTCGCCCCCGTGATTGCCGACGTAGGCCAGCGTGCCGATCGCGACGATCTGACGCGCAGTGGCCGCCCGGCGCCCGCTGACGCAACCGACCAGGCGGTAGCGCTTGGCGATCTCGATCAACAGACTGCGGGTCGCCTCGGGTACGTGCGCGTCCGCGGCGTGGCGCACGATCGGCGCGAGCGTCCCGTCGATGTCGAGCAGCACTGCACCATGGTCGGGGTCTGCGCGGAGCGGCTCGAGCGCCTCCACGAGCGTGGCAGCGGGGGACACGCGGTCTAGTATGGCGCGCATGGAGGCTGGCCACTCCGCCCGCAAGCGTGGTTGCTGAGTACCCCAGCGCGAGGTCTCGTAGACGAACCCTGAAGCTGATGGTGATCGGCACCGCGGCCGGCCTGTTCAGTGGCCTGTTCGGCGTGGGCGGCGGCAGCGTGATCGTGCCGCTGCTCGTGCTCTGGCTCGGCTATCAGGAGCGCGCTGCGACCGCGACCTCGCTGGCGGCGATCGTCTTTATCGCCGCCTTCGCCGCGGCCACGCAGGGTCTGTACGGAAACGTGCACGTGCTCGATGCACTGCTCGTCGGCGTGCCTGCGATCGGCGGGGTGCTATTCGGCACCTGGGTCGCGCAGCGCGTGCACAACCGCGTGATCTCTTTGCTGTTCGCGGGCGTGCTCGTCGCCAGCGCGGCCGAGCTGGTGCTGCGATGAGCGAGGCGGCGCGGTGATCGGCGCGATCGCAATCGGTCTCGCGGGCGGCGTAATCGCCGGGCTGCTCGGCGTCGGTGGCGGCGTGCTGTTCGTGCCCGGGCTCGTGATCTTCCTCGGGCTCAACCAGCACCAGGCGGAGGCAACCTCGCTGCTGGCAATCGTGCCCGTGGCGATCGCCGGCAGCTACACACAGGACCGTTACGGCAACGTGCGCCGCTCCGACGCGCTGCTGCTCGGCCTGCTCTCGCTAGCCGGGGCCGCGGGCGGGGTCGCGCTCGCGAACGCGCTCTCGGGCACCGTCCTGCGCGACTCCTTCGCGGTGCTGCTGCTGATCGTCGCAGCACAGTTCGTGCGCCGTGCGCTTGACCGTGGCGCCTAGATGGTCGAGCAAGCGCGCCAGCCTCGCGCCGCCGTCCACGACGGGCGGCGCACCGCCCTGTCGATCGTCTAAGCTGGGAGCAGCACATGGGACTAGACAACCCTCTGCACATCGCGTTCCTCGTTGTGATTCTGCTTTTGGTCTTTGGCGCCAAGCGGTTGCCGGAGATCGGGCGCTCGCTGGGTAGCGGTATGCGCGAGTTCAAGTCCTCCGTCACCGGCGAGGCCAGCTCTCATCAGGAGTCCGCCCACACCGCCCTACCGGCTGCCCAGCAGCAGGCTCCACAGCCAGCACAGACGGCCCCCGCCTCACAGCCCGCCGCAGCTCCGGCGGCACCGCCGCCCGCGCCTGTCGAGCACCAACACCAGTAGGCGCGCTTAGCGCTCGTGCAGGATCGGCCCGCTGCGCACGGCCTCGAAAGCCGAGCCCGGTACCGTCTTCAGCTGATCCAGGTCTTCGTCGTTCCAGTGGCCGTCGGGCGCGCCCGTGATGTACCAGGAGGAGCCGTTGTCCGCGACGATCAGCCCGAAGCGCTTCAGCGCGCGCAGGATCACCAGCGCCTGGCCGTGATAGCCCGCCAGGCTGAAGCTCGCCTTCAAGCGCAGGCGCAGGCCCATCG
Source organism: uncultured Solirubrobacteraceae bacterium (assembly GCA_963697725.1). Taxonomy (GTDB): domain Bacteria; phylum Actinomycetota; class Thermoleophilia; order Solirubrobacterales; family Solirubrobacteraceae; genus Palsa-744. The sequence goes on along the minus strand of OY969096.1, from coordinate 532,891 downwards.
GCGGCAGGCTAGGGTCCTGGCTCGAGGAAGCCAGATGCGTCGCCGGATGGATGTAGCCGGCCTGTGTGCGTGCGACCGTCACGCGCAGCGCGTGATCGATCTGCCCAGCGTGCACCTCGGGGTAGCGCGCGAGCAGCGGCAGAATCGGAAGCCCCGCGGCGTCCGCTGAGGTCCACCCTTCGGGGCGCAGGGCGTTGCTGCGCAGGTTGAAGACCGCCCCCGAACCGGCTTCCCAGCCGCTCCCGAGCCGCCGTGCGGCATAGAGCTCGTAGGCCCGACAGCTGCCCCGCTGCAGCACGAGTACGTGGCGATCGCCTTCTTCGCCCGCACCCTCCACCGGCGCGCCCAGCGGCACCGGATACGGCCCCGGCTCGGATTCCGAGCCGTATTCGCTGAACTTGATCGGCACCTTCGGCTGACCACGCCCCACGACCGTGTAGGGGATGCCGTAGCCCGGATTCGTGCCGAAGTCCGCGTGCAAGTGCAGCTCCGCGCCGATCGATTCGATGTAAGCGGCCGAGTTGGGGTCGAGCGGCGCGTGGGAGATGTCGCGGTTCAGCGCGTTGTTCGCCGGGAACAACGGGCAGCCGTACTCGCGGGGGCCGCTCGGGCGAGGAGCAGCGTCCACCGGGGCAGCGACAGCCAATGAGGCGAGGACGGCAAGCAAGATGCCCCCCTGACGCAGAGTCCGTCTCATGCGTCGAACGCTAAGTGATCCCGCGGCGCTCGGCCCCGCCTCTGGACGAGCTGACGAGTAAGCGCTACCGATCGAGGCTGCGCGCGAGCTCAGCCGGTCGCGGGCGACGAATCCTCGGGCTCGCCCGCCAGCACGGTCGGCCGCGCCTCCTCCAGCAGTCCCGCCCCGCAATGCCAGCAGAACGAAGCGCCGCGGCTGTGTACCGCGCCGCAGGAGCGGCATTGACCGTGCACGCCGGCCTCTGCTCCTGAGAGCAGCCGCTGGACCTCCGCCAGTTGTGCGTCCGCTTGTTGCAGCTCGGCCGCGCGACGCGCCAGCACGTCGAGGCGGTAGTGGTCGCGAATCGCCATCTCATACGTAAGCCCGCCCAGATCCCAGGTCAGCTCCGCCACGCGCTCCGCCAGCTCGTAGCGGCGGCGGCGCAGCTCCGCCATCGAACCGTCGATCGCAGGGCGCGCACCTGCAAGCCCGCCAACCGGCACGATTGCCGCGGGGGCAGCCGGCACCGTTGGAATCGGCTGCGTTTCAGCCTCAGGTTGCTGAGCTGAGGACTTGCCGTTCGGCGAGCTCATACGACGCGACCGTGACTCAGCCTGTTTCGATCGGCGTCGCGCCGAGTTCGTTGATTTCCTTCTGGTGCTGCGCGCCGCTTGAGTTCGTCAGCTTTTTGATCTTCGTCGGCGCCACTTTTTTCGGTGCGGGCGGCGGCGCTTTTTCGGCCGGGGTTTCTTTCGCTTCGGCCTTCTTCGCTTCGGCCGCTTCCTTCGCCGTCGTCTTCGTCGAGGTTTCGCTCGCTTGCGCGCCGGTCGTGCTCGTCGGTGTCGTCGCCGTCGCGGCTGGGGCCGCCGTCAGTCCCGAGAGACCCTTCACTTCCACGACCTGCTTCGCGGGCGTCTTGTTGCCTTGGCTGGCCCAGTGCCCCACCAACAGGCCCGCGATCAGGCACAACACCAACACCGCCAGCAGACTCACCAAGCCCGAGTTGCGACGCAACCAGCCGTTCGCCCCGCGACCCTCGCCCAGCGGGACGTAGCCCGCCGGGCCAACCTCGATCGCCGGTTGGGCCACGCCTGCCGCGGAGTCGTTCTGCAGCACATCCAGGAACGCCAGACGCACTGGCGAGGCGGGCTGCCCGCAGGACAGGCAGTAGCGCTGGTCGGCCACCAGCGCCGCGCCACAATGTGCGCAAGTTGCCCCTGCCTGCTCGGACGGTACCGGCACCAGACTCACGTCGCTCACCCTCCCGTGGACGGCACGGCCGTCAATTCGATCTTTGCCCCCGCGGCGTCGCCGACGAGCGGGATCTGGAAATCTGCGGATGCGCCTGGGCGTCCCGCCAGGCTCGCGACCACTACACGGCCCGCGGCGACGACCTTGCCGCCGCGTAGCGCCACCGCGGACACCGGAACCTTGCGCTCGCGCGGGCCGCCGTGGTTGACCAGCTTGCCGCTGACGGTACTCGCGCCCGACTGCACGGCCACGTGCGTGGTCTTTGCTTCGAGCCTCGCTGCCAAGAGCCTGTGGCTCGGGGTACGCGCGCTACCAACCCGCACCTTCACGCCCGTGCTCTGCTGGTTGATCAGCACCTGGTCATTCACCCACCACACGCTCGCGTGCGCGCGCATCAGCCCGACGTGCTGCAGCAGCGGTTCGGTGCCGCCTGGCTGGTTTGAATACAGCAACTTGCCTGCCTTGCCGGTCACGTTCACGAGCACCGGCACATCCGCCTGCGCGCGTGCTGCACTCGAGCTCAGCCGCATCGCCACCGCGTTGCGCCCACCGCCGCTCAGCAAGGTCACTCCAGAGGCGCGCACCGTGCGGTTGGCCGCACCCAACTTCAGCGCCCCCGGTTCGTTTTCGCGCGCGATCACGGCTGCGCGTTCGATCTTCGCGCTTTCGTTCTCCGTGGTCTCGCATGCGGCGAACGTCACGGTCAATGCTCCGCAGCCGACCACGACGAGCGCCCGCTTCAGGATTCCCGGCCGCATGGCCAGGATCCGCGATCGGACGAGCTCATCCGAAGGCTCCACGCACGTAGTCGCGCGTGCGGGTCGCGCGCGGTTCGTCGAACACCTGCGAGGCGCTGCCGTACTCCACCAAGTCGCCCAGGTACATGAAGGCAACCTTGTCCGCGACGCGCTGAGCCTGCGCGAGGTTGTGGGTCACCACCACCACCGCGAGGTCGCGGCGAAGCTCGCCGATCAGCTTCTCGATCGTCGCCGTGGAGATCGGGTCCAGCGCACTGCAGGGCTCGTCCATCAAGAGCACCTCCGGGCGCGGCGCGATCGCGCGGGCGATGCACAACCGCTGCTGCTGGCCGCCCGAGAGGCGCAAGGCCGGACGGTCGAGATCGTCGCCCACCTCCTCGTATAGGCCCGCGCGCTTCAGCGCTTCCACCACCAGCGGCTCCAGCTCGCGCCGGCGCGGCTTCTTGCGCGACTGTTCGCGCAACGCAAAGGCCACGTTGTCGAAGATCGACATCGGAAAGGGGTTCGGCTGCTGAAAGACCATCGCCACGCGCGTGCGCAGCGTCGTGTCCGCCATCTCATGAATGTCCGCGCCGTCGAGGAGCACCCGCCCCGCGCGCGAGGCGCTCGGCGTCAGCTCCGTCAGCCGATTCAGCGTCCGCAGCAGCGTCGTCTTGCCGCACCCCGAAGGCCCAATCAGCGCCAGCACCTCGCCCTGGTGGATCGACAGCGACACCGACTTCACCGCTCGTTTCGAGCCGTAACCGATGCTCACATCCTCCAGGCGCAAGCGCTCCGGACCCGAGGAATGCGCCGCGCGCACGGCCTCGCGCTCCTGCAGTGGGAGCACCGGCTGTGGCGCGCGATCGACCACGATCGTCCGCACGGGTGGCACCGTCGCCGCGGGCGCGGCGCCAGCCGAGGTGGCCTCCGACGGCGCCTGCTCGCGCGCCGCCTGCGGGCGGACCCGCTGAGGCTCAGACCCCACCGCGTGCACCGCCGACCCTTCGGTCGAGGCCGCGCGCAGCTCGCTCGGGCGTGGCTCCTCGCTGCCGCTCATCTCGCGCTCAACGCGGTCGAGCAGCATCTCGTCGGGGCTCATGAAGCACCATCCCCACCAAAGTTGTCCACCACAAACTCCATAGAACCGCTCAGGTTAGCGGGGTTTCGATTGGTTGTAAAGGCGCTCACACGACCGAGCCCGCAACCGTCAAGCCCGTCGCATCAGCCTGCGAGCGCCCGATGCGATCCACCAGCAGGTTCAGCACCAGCACGAAGACCAGCAGCACGAACGCCGCTGCGTAGGCCTTCTGCGGTGCCGCGCCTTCGCCCGCGGGGGAGTTGTTGTAGACGTAGCTCGTCAGCGTCGAGCCCGTGCCGCGCAGCAGGCCGATGCCCGGCACCGAGCCCTGCGGATCCAGCCGAAACGCATCGCCCAACAGCAGCACAATGATCGCGGTGTCGCCGATGATTCGGCTCACCCCCAGCGTCACCCCCGTCGCGATGTTCGAGCGCACGCTCGGCAGCAGCACACGACGAATCGTCGCGATCCGCGTCTTGCCCAGCGCGAAGGCCGCCTCGCGCATGTGCGCCGGGACCGCCTGCAGCCCGTCGCGCGTCGCAGTGAACATCGGCGGCAGCGCGATCAGAGACATCATCGCCCCCGCGGCGAAGTAGGACTTGCCGAACACGCCACCGCCCGCGGCCTTGAACGAGAACGGGGCAAAGATCCCCAGCTGGAAGATCGACAGGCCGAACAGCGCGATCACGATGTCGGGGGTGCCGGCCACCATCTCGATGCTCGACTCCACCACCCGCGCCAGCCACGACGGGCGCCCGTACTCCGCGACCCACAGCGCGCCACCTATCGCCAATGGCACCGCCAGCACGATCCCGATCAGGGTCAGTAGCGCCGTGCCGATCAACGGGTCCAGAAAGCCGCCCGAGCCGCTCTGGGTCGTGCTGATCGCCGGGCGCTCGAACAGCAGGCTCGGGCGCAAGTACTCGATCCCGCGGTAGGCCATATAGCCCACGATCCCCGCGGCGATCAGACACAGGCCGATGCCCGCCGTCCAGGCGAAGGCCAGCGCAAAGCGATCGATCCAGCGCCAACTCATCGGCGAGGAACGCTTGCCGCGACCGCTCTGCATCGGCGGCCCCGGGGGCAGCGTCGGTCGCCACTCGCCCACCGCGCTCATCTGACGACGTCCCTATTTTCAGACCTACGCCCGGATGAGCCCGTAGGCCAAGCCAGGCAAGGACGCAGCGAGCGTGGCGTGCGACAGCACGCGAGCGAGTGAGGACACAGCATGGCGCAGGCATACGGGCTCATCCGCGCACCTGGAACTTGCGGAGGGGGAGCTTGATCAGGTAGCCCGCGACCGACAGCACGAATGCCGAGAACAGCAGCAGTAGCGCCCACGCGTACAGCCCGGCCCCCAGCGCGGGCGCGCCGATCCCTTCGTGGTAGTCCACGATCCCCGAGGCCAGCGTGCGCAGCGGCTCGAAGAAGAACACCAACCCATCCGCGGGCTTTGGGGCAAACGCCTTCGAGCCCGAGACCATCGAGATCATGATCGCCTCCCCCAACGCTCGGGCCGTCGCTAGCACTGCCGCCGCCACGATCGCCGGGCGAGCCGCGCGCAGCGTCACCGCCAACATCGCCCGCAGCGGGTTCACGCCCAACGCCACCGCTCCCTCGCGCCAGGAGTTCGGCACCGAGACCAGCGCCTCGCAGATCAGCGCCACCATGATCGGCGTGATCATCACCGTCAGGATCACCACCGTCACCGATAGCCCCGCGCCCGTGAGCTCGATCACGTTCTGAACCGATTCCCGCTGCGTCGTCGTGATCAGGTCGTTGCCTACAAACGGCACCACCACCAGGATCCCGATCAGCCCGTAGATCACCGACGGCACCGAGGCCAGCAGGCGAATCACCGGGATCGCCACGCGCCGCAGACGGGCCGGCGCCAGCTCGACAATGAAGACCGAGGAGAAGACCGCGATCGCCAGCGCCAGCAGCACCGCCACGCCCGTGGTCAGGATCGTGCCGTAGATCAGCGGCCACGCCCGCAGGTGGTAGGCCGAGGGGGGCGGGTGCTGCGTCGTGTTCTGCATGTCCGCCACCTGGCGGCCCACGTCGCCGCCCGAGCCCAACCAGGACAAACCATTGTGCTGAAAGATCGGCCACGCGTGGATGCCGACGAACACGATCATCGCCACCACCAACGCGCAGACCAGCAACGACACCGCGCCGAGCGTGCGCTCGGCGCGGATGTCGGGCCATGGGTGCCTCAGGCGTTCAAGCAAGTGCGTCTCCGCTCTTATCCGCCTCAGGCCCCCGGAACGTCGCCGCTCAGATCGTCAGCCACTGGGTGTTGATGATCTTCGCCGCTGCGGCCGAGCGCTCGATCCAGCCGATGAAGGCTGAGGAGGCGCCAGTCGCCTTGCCTTTCGTCACCTCGTAGAAACGCGCCGTGCCCGCGTAGGTGCCGGCTTTCACGTTTTCGTGGTTGCAGGCCACGCCGTTGTAGCCCACCGCGTTAACCGTGCCTTTGTCTGACTGGTAGTTCGACACGAAGCCGATCGAGTTCGGGTCGCTTTCGACCTTCGCGCGCATCAGACCCTCAGACGGTTCTTCGGCCGCCTTCGTCGAGACCTTCTTACCTTCCAGGAACAGCGTCTGGAAGTTCGTCAGCACGCCCGCGACCGACGTGCGGCTGATCAGGTCGATCGGGCCGCTGGCGCTTGCACCCGGCACCGCGCTCCAAGCGATCGTTTTGCCCGTGAAGATCGAGACGACTTGCGCCGAGCTGAGGTTCGCCAGCGGGTTTGCCTTGTTCGTGATCACGCAGATGCCGTACTTCGCAACCGGATAGAAGACCAATCCCGCGGGGTCGGCTGCGACCGGGTCACGCGAGACGTCGCCGATCGAAACGCGCCCTGCGGCCACGTCGTTGATGCCGATCTGCGCGCCGCCCTGAGTGATCTTGAACTTCACTTTTTTCGGGTGGGTCTTGAGGTACTTCTGAGCCAGCAGCGAGACCATCGGATAGGAGGCCGTGGCCCCACTGATCGTGATTGTCGTCAGCGCAGAGGCGGCCGCAGGCGCCGCGACCCCCACGACGCCCGCCACCGCAAAGGCGAGGGAGAGACGGCGGAATCGGTTCATTTAGGAGTTGCTCCGTTTCTGGTCTTGACAAATAGTTGACAGCGACAGGGCGCGAACATATCATAATCCCGATAGATTCGATCCAGATAAGCTAGTTTGTCCGCAACCCGTCGGGGATAGCCGGGTTAACCGACTCGGCACGACCGAGTTGCGGACCTTTCACAAAACATGGACAACTTCGCCGAACAGCCCCAGTCAGCACCGGCTGGCAACGAGTCGGGCGCCGCCAACGCGGCGCTCGACTCCCCCCGTTCCCCAAGTGCGGGTGGGCGTTCTCGACGGCCCTCGACCCGCGCAAGCGTCGTGCTCGCCGTCGCAATGCTCACCGTCGGTGTGGTGGTCGGCGCCGCCATCGGACCCACCCCGGCCACCTCGCTCGCGGGCAATGGAGACATCGCGCAGAAACTCCCAGCTTTGATCGCGGCCGTCGCCGCCCGTAGCCACACCGAGACCCCGACTCAGCCCGCCGCCACGACCGCACAACCGCCCCCGATCACGCCACAGGCCACACCCGCGGCCAGCACGACACCCGCGACCACAACCACCACCCCTGCGCAGAGCAGCACGCCGGCATCTGGTGAAACTCATAAAAAATCCTCCACCACGCCGAGCAACAAAGCTCAGGGCGGCGGCGCCTCCAAACTGCCGCCGATAACCAGTGTCTGGTTGATCGAGCTGTCGGGCAGTTCCTTCAACGAAGCGATCGCCAACCCCACAGCTGCTCCTTACATCACGGGAGAAGTAATCCCCAAGGGAACGCTTCTGACGAGCTGGTCGGCGCTCAGCGCGAGCGCCTTGGCCGGTGAGGCTGCGCTCGTCGAACACCGAGCAACGGTCGGCGGCGCGCCGCCGGTGCTGCACACGATCCTCCAACCCCCCTGCCCCGAAGGTCCCGCCGGCGCCGCCTGCCTCCCCGGCACGCCCGCGGGTATCGCCGCCGCCGACGCGTTCCTGAAAGCTGCGCTCGCCAGCATTACCGCCACCACCACCTACTCAGAACACGGCCTCGTGGTCGTCACCTACGCGACCGTCACGGAACCCGCCGCCGCGGAACTGCCGCCCGGCTCCGCCGCCGCCACGCTAGCTACGCAGCCGCCCGCAGGCGTCGTGCTGCTTTCACCCTTCGCCAAGGCCGGCGCCAAGCCGACCGTCGCGTTCGACCCATCTTCACCCACGCAGAGTCTCGAAAAGCTCCTGCACTGAAAACAACGATCCAACGTCCCACAACAACGAACGGAGACCCCTGTTGCACGCATCACGAACCGCCCACCAAAAGGCCACGCTCTGGTTGGCCGCGATCGTGGGCGTGCTCGCCCTGTCGCTCGCGAGTCCCGCTTTCAGCCAGGCCGAAGAATCGAACCCCAACAACTACAACTGCCTCGGCAGCACCTCCGCCGGCCAGCCTGAAGCGGGCAGCGAAGAACAGCAGGTCCAGTACACGTTCTACTGCAACGGTCCCATCACCGGCTACCAAGTGCAATCGCAGATCCCCGTCACCGGGGTCTCGAGCCCACCGATCGTCACCAACCTGGAAAAAAAGGAAATCGCCGACACGTTCTCGTGCTCTGGTGAACTTCCTGGCTGGGCCGCAAACTGCGTCGGCGCCGCCAAGGGAAGCTACGAGACGATCACCGGCCAGTTCGCGATCGGCACCAAGCTGTGCGCAGAGCCACGTGTTGACCCGCTGCTCACCGTCACCTACGCCTACCTCGAAAAAGGTGTCGTCACGCAGGCGATCTCCGGGCCCTTCGACCTCGGTCGGCCCAAAGACTGCAAGCCTGACGCCTACTCAGGGTTCAACCGCTTCAACCCCAAACCGCTCGTGACAAAGAAGCCCGCCAAGAAGGGCAAGAAGGTCGTGAAGAAGCCCAGCAAGAAGAAGGCAAGCACGAAGAAGAAGTAATCCTGCCCGTGGGGCGGCGTCGCATTCCGTGCGGCGCCGCCCGTAGGCTGCCGGCATGAAGCGCCCCGCCGGCCTCGCTCTGTCCCTGCTCGTGGCGATCATCATCTCCACGACGCTCGCGGCTTGCGGATCGGCCGACAGCGCCTCGAGCTCGCGCACCGCGGTAACCGCGCGCAGCCGCTCCGGCGGCGGTGCGAGCAGCGCGACGAGCGGATTCACGGCTACGGGGCGCGGCTGCCAGCCGCTGATCGCACGCTCACTCGGCACGGTTGCGCAGCGGATCTACAACGCGGCCCTGCACGGCAACGTCGCCGGCCAAGCCGCGCACCGAATCGAAACCTCCCCCATGCTTGCCGAGGCAGTCTCCGCGAACGACGCACCCGCCGCACGCTCGGCGCTCCGCTCGCTGCTCGCCGGGCAGATCGTCAGGGTGCGGGTGCTGAAAGACGGGAAGCTATTTGCGGGCGCCGGCAAGGGCTTGGCGATCGCTCCGGTACACGGGCAGATCAAGGGCACCGACGCGCAGTTTGAACTCTCAACCCAGGCCCTACGCAGCTACCTGAAGGTCACACACCAGGTCACCGGGGCCGACGTCGTGCTGGTCGCGGGCACCACCGGTCCCGCCATCCTCGACACGACGCTTGCGCCCGGCGAGCTGCTGAAGGAACTCCCGGCGAGGGGACCCGTCAAGATCGGCGGACAAGTCGATCAGGCCTACACGCTGCCGGGCTCGATGTACCTGTTGGGTCCATTCAGGATCGTCCTGCTCGTGCCCCCGACCCACAGCGTCTCGTGCTCCGGTCCACGGGAGCGCTTGGTGAGCGAAACGCTCGGCCACGTCGGCGAACGGATCTACCGCGAGGAGGCCGACAGCCCCTACGTCCGCGCGACGCTGCATCACATCGAAGGCGATCGCGGCTTCCAGCAGGCCGTCGCCGCCCGCGACACCGCCGCGATCCGGGCAGCGATCGTGGGCTTCTTTGGCGCACACATCCACGTCGTGCGCGTGCGCGCCTACGCCGTCGAGCCAAGCGGGGCGCAGCGCTTCCTCTATGACCTCGGCGGGCCCTATGTGCTCGCGCCCGTACACGGAGTCGTCCGCCACGGGGGACGGATCGTCGGGAAGTTCTCCTATGCAATCCAGGACGACGCGGGCTATCTGCGACTCGCGCATCTGTTCACTGGCGCCGAGATCCTGATGTGGACCGGGGGTAAGCAGGTGATGGGTACGCTCGACCCCGGGCCCCCGCGCGTGCCCCGCCGCGGGACGGTTGCCTACGACGGCAAGCGCTACGCCGCCTACTCGTTCACCGGCGAGGCGTTCCCCTCGGGTCCGCTGCGCATCTCGCTACTCGTGCCGAGCTGCAAAAAAATCTAGGCTACCCGCAGCCAGGCGACGTCTAGCTACAGCAGGCTCGTCGTCATGCGTTCGACCTCGGCGATCGAGGTCAGCCCTTCGCGCACCTTGTCCATCCCGTCGTCGCGCAGGCGGCGCATGCCTTCGCGCACCGCCACCGTCACCATCACGTCGACCGAGGCGCGCTCCAGGATCAGGGCGCGAATGTGCTCGGAGACCACCATCACCTCGTATACGCCCAGACGGCCGCGGTAACCCGAGCCACCACAGCGCGAGCAGCCCACCGCCTCGAACGGTTCTGCGCCCGAAAGCCCATGTTCCGCCAGCACGGAGTCCGCCACCTTCAAAGGCTTCTTGCAGTGCTTGCACAGCAAGCGCACCAGACGCTGGGCCACGATGCAGTCCACGGCCGAGGACACCAGAAACGGCTCGATGCCCATGTCGATCAGGCGACCCAGGCCGCTCGGGGCATCGCGCGTGTGCAGCGTCGTCAACACGAGGTGGCCCGTCAGCGCCGCCTCTACTGCGATGTGGGCGGTCTCGCGGTCGCGGATCTCGCCCACCATGATCACGTCGGGGTCCGCGCGTAGCATCGAGCGCAGGCCCACGTCGAAGGTCACGCCCGCCTTGGGCGCGATCTGCATCTGCTTGATGCCACCGATCCGCTGCTCGACTGGGTCCTCGATCGTGAGGATGCTGCGTTCGCCGTCGTTCAGCTCGTTCAGGGCCGCGTAGAGCGTCGTCGACTTGCCCGAGCCCGTCGGGCCTGTGACCAGCACCGCGCCGTTTGGCTTTTTGATCGCCGCGCCGAAGTGCTCCAGGGCCGAGGGCGGCATGCCCAGCGACTCCAGGCCGTGGATCACCGTGCCCTTGTCCAGGATGCGCAGCACCACCCCCTCGCCGTAGACCAGCGGCAGCGTCACCACGCGGATGTCCACACGCCGACCGTCCACCGTCAACGCAAAGCGGCCGTCCTGCGGCATGCGCTTCTCGGAGATGTCGAGGTCCGCCATGATCTTGATGCGCGAGACCACCCCCATCGCCATCTTGCGCTTGACCGTCGCGGCCGGAGCCAGCACGCCATCCACGCGGAACAGCACGCGCGTGTCGCCTTCTTCCGGATTCACATGGATGTCCGAGGCTCCCTGCTGGACGGCCTGGGCCACGATCGAGTGGACTAGCTTGATGATCGGGGCGTCGCGATCCGCCTCATCGACCTGCATGTCCTGCTCTTCGTCGATTCCTTCGACGTCTTCCTCGACGATGTCCTCGATCGACTCGTCCATATGGGAGAGCCGGTTCAGCAGCAGGTTCAGGTCCTCCACCGAGGCCGCCACCGGCCTTACGCGACGGCCCGTCATCATCGCCACGTCGTCGATCGTCAGAACGTTCGTGGGGTCCGCCATCGCCAACAGCAGCGTGCCGTCGTCGGTGAAGCCGATCGGCACCGACTGGTAGCGCTTCGCGGCCTCCGAATTCAGCAGGTTTACCGCGCCCATATCCATGTCGTAGATCGCCAGATCCACATAGTCCAGGCCGAAGCGCTCCGCCACCACACGCGCCAGCTGGTCATGACGCAGCACACCCTGCTCCACCAGTACCAGGCCCGTGGGTCGACCCTGGGTGCGCGCGGTCTCCACCGCGTCGTCGACCGTCTCGCGATCCGCGAAGCCCAGATCGACCACGACTTCGCCGATCATCCGCGTCGAGCGGCCCGAACGGCGCGGGGGATACAGGCCCGTGCCGGGGTGCTCGGCCGCCGTCTCCACGGTGGCCTTGCCCTCAGTCTCCTCGGCCGAGTCCGCAGCGGTCGGCTCGGCCGTCGGCGTGCCGACGTCGCTCATAGCTACTACATCGGCAGCAAGGCTCTCCAGCTTGATCGTTTGGCCTGGATCAGGCGCCGGGGGCGCCCAGGCCCTGCTCGAAGGCACCCTTCACCTGCGCGTCGACCGCGTTCAGCCGGTACAGCGCAAGCGCCTCGGCCGAGGCGAAGCGCGCGCCGCCCGCATTCTCTGGACCATGGTGCAGTAGCACACAGTGCTCCAGCGCCAGGCGCCGCTCGCTCGACAGCGCGCTCGGCACGTAGCGCGCGATCGTGCGCAACCCCAGCTCCACGTGCCCCAGCATGCGCCCCTCGGCGCTGCGCGCGATCTCCGCGCCATAGGTGAACTCGCGCGTCTTGCCCAGGTCGTGCACGATCGCCGCGCTCAAGAGCAGGTCGCGGTCCAAACGTGGGTGCAGCGCGCACAGCTCGTGGGCTAGCGTCGCCACGCCTACCGTGTGCTCGAGCAGCCCACCCAGGTAGGCGTGGTGGCTGCCGGTTCGCTGACCCGGTATCGAGCAGGGCGCCCGGCGTAGCTCAGCGCGCAGCTGCTCATCGCCCAGCATCGCGCCCAGTAGCTGCTGCAGGGGCGGGTCGTAGACCTCGCGCACCAGGTGCTCGAGGAAGCCTTCCAGCTCATCCAGGTCCCGATAGGCCGTGGGCAGGAAGCTCGATGGGTCCGCCGCCTCGCCCTCAGCGCGGGCGATCGCCGCCACGTTGATCTGCAGCCGCTCGCGGTAGCGCTCCGCGCGACCCTGAACCCGCACTAGCTGGCCCCGCTCGAAGCGGCCCGCTAGCACGTCGGCTTCGTTGAAGGCCCGCCCCAGGATCGTGCCCGTCGGGTCGGTCAACTCGACCGTCAGATAGGGCGAGCCCCCACGCGAGAGCTGGCGCTCCTTGCGCGTGCACGCGAACACCCCATCGACCTCGTCGCGCTCGCGCAACGTGGCGATCGTGCCGTGCTCGTATGGCTGTGTGCTGGTGGAGGAGGCCATCGTCCCATGATGTACGGTGGTTCGGATGCAGCCGCTCATCTGGGACCGCCGTCCGGACGGCCTCCGCGCCCCGGCGATGGTGTGCGCTTTCCAGGGCTGGAACGACGCCGGCGACGCCGCCTCGAGCGCCGTCTCCTTCCTCGCCTCCTCGCTACAGGCTCGACGCTTCGCGCGGATCGACTCCGAGGAGTTCTACGACTTCCAATCCAACCGGCCCAGCGTCCAGTTCAACGACGAGAACGAGCGCGAGATCGTCTGGCCGACCGTTGAGGTGTTCGAAGCCTCGGCTCCGCGCGCCCCGCGCGACCTCGTGCTGGTGCAGGGCGTCGAGCCCTCGCTGCGCTGGCGCGCCTTCACGGCCCACATCGTCGACCTGGCCGAGGCGCTGGGCGTGCAGGTCGTAGTCTCGCTCGGCGCGCTGCTCGGCGACGTGCCGCACACGCGACCCGTGACGATCTCTGGTCATGCATCCGATCCTGCGCTAATGGAGCGCTTGGGGATGCAGGGCTCAACGTATGAGGGGCCCACCGGCATCGTGGGCGTGCTGCACACCGCCTGCGCCAGCGCCGGGCTGCCTTCGGCCAGCCTGTGGGCCGGCGTGCCCCATTACGTCGCAGCCGCCGCCAACCCCAAGGCCGCGCTCGCGCTGGTTCGTCGTGTTGAAGGGTTGATCGGCGTGTCAGTCGACGTGTCGGAGCTGGAGTCAGCAGCTGCAGACTACGAGCGCCAGGTCGGCTTGGCCGTGCAGAGTGACCCCGATATTCAGGCCTTCGTCGAACGACTAGAGCAGGCCGCGGAAAGCAACGAGGAGGTCTCGCCCGAGGACGTGCCCTCCGGCGACGCGATCGCGCGCGAATTCCAGCGCTTCCTGCGCCAGCGAGGGCGCGAGGGCTAGAGCCAGGCCCGAGGCCTGCGTGGGCGCTCGGGGCCGCGACTGCCAAAGCACCGCGGCTACTTCTCCGCGACCGGGCAAACGATCCGGTAGTCGCAGATCGAGCACGCGGCCTGTGAGGGCGTGGGCTCGAACTCCTGGCCCAGGATCCCCTCGCCCACCTTCATCACCAAGTCGGCGACCGACACCTCGTCCTGCGCGCCGCGTGGCACCGGCACCTTGAGATCGTCGAGCACGTAGTAGTAAGCCTGACGCGAGGACTCAAGGCCCCAGGCCTCGCGTGCGGCGAGGGCATAGAGCGAGAGCTGCACGTCGTCTGAGAGCTGCTCCGCGCTCTTGGGGCGCGAGGTCTTGTAGTCGATCAGCTCGTACTGCTCGCCCGTCTCGCCCGCACTCGCCACGATCCGATCGACGCGATCGACGCGTCCGCGCAGATGGTGCGGGCCGAGCTGGAAGGAGAAGGAGCGCTCGAACCAGACGGGCTCGGAGTCCTGCTCGGAGAGTCGCGCGTGGTAGCGCTCGAGTGCCTCGCGCGCCTTAGCGAGCAGCTCACGCTCGTACGCGTCGCTCTCCCCGAAGCCAGCCCGGCGCCAGCCGGCGTCGAGCAGCGCCTGCATCTCCCGGAGCGTCTTGGCGCCGTCGCAGTGGAAGCGCTCGAGCACCTGATGCACGACGATGCCGAAGCGCTGGTGCGGCGTTTGCTCGGTGGGGATCCGCAAAACGCGCGCGAACTTGTAGCGCAGCGGGCAGCTGCGGTAGGTCTCGATGTCTGAAGCCGACAGCGCCAGGCCGACGCCCTTGCGTGGTAGGAACGGCTCTAGCGAATGATGTTCGCGCCCACCGACGCGCGAGCGCTCGGTCAGCGCCTCATCTAGCGGCGAGGTCTGGAAGATCTCGCGTTGCACGGGCGTGGTCGCGGCCAGTAGCCGCGCGTTGACGTCGGCGAGTGCCTCCTGGAGCTCCTGACCCGCGGGCCGCTGTAGCAACGCGGCGAGCTTGACAAGCTCGAGGTAGCGCACCACACCGTGTGAGATGTCAAGTTCGGTGTCCAGCCGCAGCTCGCCGAGATGCCCGCCGATTCGGGCCACGCTCTCGAGCACCTCCTCACGCAACAGCTGGTAGGCCTCCTGAAGGTGCTCGTCCGGCGCATCGGAAACGGGCTCCGCCGCCGCGGCCCCCTCGGCTGCGCCGGCGCTGCGCGCCCGTGGCACGACCGTCGCGAGGTGCCGGGCCAGCTCGCGCGGGGTCGCCTGCGGGTCGGCGCGCACGAACTCGATCGTGAGGTCGTGCAGACCCTGCAGGCTGGCGTCGCGCTCGGCGGCCTGAGCGGACGTCAGCAGCGCACGCCCGGGCGTGCCGAGCAGCTCAATCAGCTCGAGGATAAAGGCGTCTGGCGCGAGCGTGTCCAACCCGCGGGCGGCGCTCCGGTGCACGCTGCCGAAGCGCGCTATCCGTTCGCGCGCCTCGGGCGGCACCTGCGGCGACTCGCTGGCTGCGCTCAGCCCCGAGACCAAGTCCAGCTTGCGCCGCCGCGCCACCTGGATCACACGGGCGAGATGCGTCTGGCGCAGCTCTATCGGCGGGCGCGCCAGCGCCCGCACGACTGCGGCGGCGTCCTGCGGATCGACCAGCAGCCGTATCCAAGCCAGCACGTCGCGCACCTCGGCCCGGCGCAGGAAGCCCGCGTCCAAGCGCGGCGCGTCGGTATCCGGCTTGTAGTGAGCATCACCGCCAACGTCGGCTGCAAGCTCTGGCGCGGTGCGTGAAGCGGCCACCGTCCAAGGATACGACCGGGTGAAACTTACGAACGGCTGAGCCACCAGGGCTACGCTCTGTTGGTGCACTACGGCGACCCGATCGATTGGCGTACGGCCCAGCGGATCGGCGAGCGGCTCGCGGGCGCACCGCCTACGGGGGGCGTGCAAGCATCGGTGATCGAACCGCGCGCCTATGACTTCGCGCGGCGGGTCAGCGAGTACAGCGGCCTCGGCACCCCGGCGGCGTTGCCGCCGATCGAGGCGGTCGACCGCGCGGCTTGGATCGCGGCGAACTTGCGCACGATGCGACCACTGCTCGCGAATTTGAGCGAGCGCGTGGGCGAGGGCACAGGACCTCTGGCGGGTCCGCTGCGCTCGGTTTCTGGCTTCCTGCTGGGGGCGCAGGTCGGCGCGCTGACGGGCGTTCTCTCCCAGCGCGTGCTGGGTCAATACGACCTCGCGCTGCTGGACGACACAGTCGCGCCTCGGCTGCTGCTGCTAGCGCCGAACCTCGCGATCGCGGCGCGCAACCTGTCGCTCGACCGCGACGAGCTGGTGCTGTGGGTGACGATCCACGAGATCACCCACGCGGTGCAGTTCACGGGCGCGCCATGGCTGCGCGGACACATCGGCGGGATACTCAAAGAGCTGATCGACGGTCTGCAGGTCTCGCTCACCGGGGACTCCACCACCGACAAACGGGGCGACGGCTGGCGCGAGCGCCTGAAGCTGCCCGATCCCACGGAGCTTCGGGAGCTGGTCGAGCGAGCGCGGCATGGGGAGCTGCTGCGAATCACGCTCGGGGAGGACCGCTGGGCGCTAGTGGAGCAGATGCAGGCCGCGATGTCGCTGATCGAGGGTCACGCCGAGCACACGATGGATGCGATCGGCGCCGAGGTGCTGCCCTCGCTGCCGCAGCTGCGCGCGGCGATGACACGCCGGCGCGAGTCGCGTGGGCTCCCCTGGCGCGTGCTCGAGCGGCTACTGGGGCTGGAGATGAAGCTACGCCAGTACGAGGTCGGGCGACGCTTCTGCGACGCGGTCGTCGCTCAAGGCGGAGCCGAGGCGCTCGCGCGGGTATGGGACGGGCCTGAGCAGCTTCCCACCACCCAGGAGCTGGAGGACCCGGGGGCCTGGCTTGCTCGGACGAGCGCCCCGGCGAGCGCTTCCAGCGGCGCCTAACGGCGCACTCCGAGTCGCTCGGCAGCCTTCTCCAACCATAAAACCCCCTAGAACCAGGCTTTGGCGGGCCGAACGCATGTTCCGCCTGTTACAAACTGCTGGCTGGTAACACCCAGTCAACACGGGGTCTTTGGCCCGTGATAGGATTTCCTTGTAACAAACTTCCAGGGACGGGTTACAAACAGGTGTTCGATACCTCAGATCGAGTACCGAACATCGAGCGAACAAACCCGCACCTCCTCGCAAAGGCGAGGAAGAAGAGGAGATTCCCTCCAGATGCCAAGCGCCACCACCACTTCTCCCCGCACCAGCAAAGCGGGCGCCAAACCGGCGAAAGCCAAAAAACCCGCTCGCAAAGCCGCGGGCACCAAAACGGCGAGCACGCAGTCCAAAGCGACTCGCGCGAAGTCGGCGCGCACGCGCGCCGTTCACCAAACTGAATCGGCCGCCAAGCAGGCCCAGACGGCGACCCGCGAGACCGCCGGCGTGTTCGGCGACTACGCCGAGCGTGCGCTGCTGATCCCGGTCGGCGTCGCGCTCACCGCGCGTGACACGGTCGTATCGAGCGTCAACGACACGCTCTCGAGCTACTCCTCCGCCAGCAAGGCGCAGGCTCAGCTGCGTCGCTTTGAGCGCCGCGGCGCCACGGCCCGCAACCGCCTCGAGCGCGAGGTGCGCAAAGCGCGCGTCCGTGTCGAGCGCGAACTGCGCACGCGCCGTCGCGAGATCGAGAAAACGGTCTCAGAGCTCGAAAGGCGTCGTGAGATCGTGGCGAAGAACGGCAGCGACTTCGCAAGTCAGGTCCAGGAGCGAATCGCCAGCCTGGTCTGAGCTACCCCAGCTTCCCCCGTCCGGCACGAGAGGGCCGGTAGCGGGACAGTCTGTCGGCCTCATATCCCGCCGGCAGTAGTAGCACCCTCTCCTCCCTCGACTAGCGAGGCGGTCCCCATCGCCTCGCTAGTCATTTAATTGACCCCGTCGGCAGTCGGCAACTCACGGTACGCAAGCAGTACGCCGCACACCGTGGCCGGACTTCATCTACTTAGGACGCGGAATGCTCGGGACTTATCCCGTGAAGCGGCATCCACATGCGAACGTCGTTTCCGCCGGGCGTCTGTGAGCGACGGAAGCCGTAGCGCTTCTCCCAGAGTGTCGCCGTCTCGTCGTCGAACGGATCGAGCACCGCGACCGGCGTGCCCTGTATCCGCGCAACTTTCAGTGCGACCGACAGCGCGTAGAGGAAGATCGTTCGACCGGTCGTCTCGGCGTCGCGATGGCGCGCCAGCCACGCGATGAGCGACGCCCCCTGTGTAGGCGAGAGGAGATAGTCGCGCTGACCGGATCGCAGACTGCGGCGGTGACGCTGCGTCAAGGTCACCGAGCCGGACGCCATCGCAAAATAGCCCTCTATTCGCCCGTCGAGAAGCAGGACGTAGGTAATCGTCGATGGATGGTCCAAGAGTGCGTCTTCGCGTAGCCACCTCGTGGCCTGCATTCCCGCCTCGGTGTCGATCGACTCGAACTCGCCTATGGCCCGCTCGATGTCTCCGTACGCGACGCTTGCGGCGTTTGCCGGTGTCCATTGGTACCAATCACCGCCCCGGGACAATGGAGAACTCACCCTGCACCCCAACAGCCGATCATGGGAGCACTATTCGGCTAGCTGAGCCGCGATACAAAATCCGCTTGCGAGGCAGGCCCAACCGGCCCTACCATCGTTGTCGACCCTCTCGTTCGACTCGGGCGCCCTCGTTGGCAGCCTCCTCGAGCAGGGCCTGAAGGGCCGGATCACGCCGCGCCTGCTGAATCTCATCGAGATCGATCTCGGTGGCCACATGCTTGCTGCCAGACTCGTCTATGGCGGGGAGGTAATGCACTGCGCCCAAGGCTGTTCCTTCCACGGCGGGTGTTTGCGCTACAGCGGCAAGCTAGCAGAATCCACTAATCAGAACCGACCGCCTCTCGGGATTATGCCTCAGGCGGGAACCACGCATCCCCGGCGGCCGGACTGAACCCTCCCCCACTGCCTACCTCAGCGCCAGGGCCAACTCATGGGCGCCGTGAGCAGGCCTCAGCCAAACGGCCTGCCTAGCTGTCCTGCCCACGGAGGTCATGCACGCGGCTGATGGGGCCGGTTCTCGATGCCTGGGCGTGGTCTGCGCGTGTTGTAGTGCTCGAGCCAGTGTGGCAGGGCTTGGTGACGGTGGCGGTAGCTGAGGCCGTAAGCCCACTCTCTGGCCATGCTCTGGTCGAAGCGCTCACCTTCCCTTTCATCTGGAGCCGGTAGGGCTTGGTGCATAGATGCGTGATGTCTGCGGCGAGGAGCTCACACCGAGACGATCGCGTGAGGCCGGATGCCTCCTCAACCGTGCACAACTTATGTGGGCACGTCAGCTAGCTACCAGTGCTGGCGACCTTCGTGCTCGACCGATCTGCCCTCCTGCCGAGCATCGGCGATGAGGCTTGCCAGCTTCTCGTCCGCACGCGCTTGCTGAAGGTCATCGAGATCAATGGAGACCTTCCCTGCCTCCCTCGAAGAGGATGATGTCGCCGCCGTCTCCTGATCTTGAGGCCCGTTCGAATGAGAGTGTCGAGGAAGATGGGTCATAAGCTACGTAGCCTCTGCAGATACATAATGTCAAGCCTAGAGCCAAAGTGCGCCGCCATAGCCTTTATCGGCCGTACTGGGCAGGAACGTAAGCGCCGACTGTTCCCGACTACGCGACCCCCGGCTAGGATGACGAGCAGCTCGGACGCGACTCGGGGTGTACGGATGAAGCCAAAGCCTGATGCCAGCCCACAGCCCAGCGTTTGGCACAATGGCGAGCAAATGCCTACGCGCGAGAGCATCCTCAAGGCCCTAGAGGTCGTTATCGACCCCGAGCTGCACCGCTCGATCGTGGAGCTGGACATGGTCCGCTCGATCGACGCGAGCCCGAACGGCGTGGTCGACGTGACGGTCTCGCTGACGACGCCGGGCTGCCCGATCAAGGGCCACTTCCAGACCGCGGTCGCAGAGGCGGTCACAGCGCTTGAGGGCGTGACCCACACAAACGTCTATTTCGACGTGCTGAGCGACGAGCAGAAGCAGGCGCTGCAGCAGAAGCTGGGCCGTGGGACGCTGCCGGCGGGCGCGCTGGCGCAGGTACAGAACGTGATCTGCATCGGCTCGGGCAAGGGCGGCGTGGGTAAGTCGACGCTGACCGCGAACCTGGCGGCGGCGCTGGCGGGCGAAGGCAAGCGTGTGGGCATCCTGGACGCGGACGTGTGGGGCTACTCGATCCCGCGCATGTACGGCCTCGGCGCGACGCGGCCGCCCGTTTCCCCGGAGCGCAAGATCGTGCCGCTGGAGGCGCACGGCGTGAAGGTGATGTCGATCGGCTTCTTCGTGGAGGAGGATGCCGCGGTGGTGTGGCGTGGCCCGATGCTGCACAAGGCCCTGACCCAGTTCCTGCAAGACGTTGCGTGGGGCGCGCTGGACTACTTGCTCGTGGACCTGCCCCCCGGCACGGGCGACGTCTCGATGACGCTGGCACAACTGCTGCCGCAGGCACAGTTCTTGATCGTCACGACCCCGCAGGCAACCGCGCAGAAGGTGGCGCGCCGCTCGGCACACATGGCCGAAAAGGTCGACCTGGAGATCGCGGGCGTGATCGAGAACATGTCCGGCTTCACGACACCCTCCGGCGAGCGCTTCCCAATCTTCGGCGAGGGCGGGGGTCAGGAGTTGGCGGACGAGCTTGATGTGCCGATGCTGGGCCGCGTGCCGCTGACGATGCCGCTGCGCGAGCAGGCCGATGGCGGCGTGCCGCTGGTGATCGAGCAGCCCGATGATCCCGCGGCCCAGGCGATCCACCAGGTGGCCCGCGGGCTGATCGCGATGACCCCAATGGCCCCGATGAGCTTGCCGGTCCTGCCACTGGTACAGGTCGTCGGCGGCGCACCGGGCAACGGCTCGGCGGCCGGCGCACCCGCGCCTGTCCCCGCGGTTCCCGCTCCCGAGGAGGAGCGAAAACCGGCGGGCATGTCGCTGCCGATGGCTTAGTCGGCGGGCAGAAAAACCACTTATGGGGGCCATACGGTCCGTGTGGACATTCTGCGCAACCGCTTGACAAGCGAAACCGCTTTGAGAGGATCGTCTGACATGTCCGCATCTGGACACCATGAGGGGGAGCAGGAAATAGCGCTGCAGGACGCCGACCCGGCCGAGAATGGCGTGGGCGAGAATGGCGCGGTCGCGCTCGACGAGCGCGGTGAAATCGACGAGCGCCGCAAGAAGATGGAGCGGCTGCGGGCCGAAGGGGTCGACCCCTACCCCGCGGTCACGCTGTGGGGCAAGCGCACGCGAATCGCCGAGGTTCTCGGCGCCCACGACCCAAGCACACTGGACCAGGGTGCCCATCCCGAGATGCGCTACCTGATCGCGGGCCGGCTGATCTCGCGCCGCGGCCACGGCAAGACGGCTTTTCTGGACGTGCGCGACCTGTCGGGCTCTATCCAGATCGTGGTGCGGGTCGACTCCCTGGGTCAGGAGACCTACGACCGAATCCTGGGCTTCGACATCGGCGACATCGTCTCGGTCGACGGCTGTGTCTATGTGACCCAGCGCGGGCAGCTGGCGCTGGAGGCCGTGGAGTGCACGCTCTTGACCAAGACGTTGCGCCCGCCGCCCGACAAGCACCATGGGCTCGGCGACACCGGAACGCGCTACCGCTACAGGGAGCTCGACCTGATCGCGAACCAGGAGACCCGTGAGCTGTTCATCACACGCAACAAGATCGTGCTCGCGATCCGCGAATGGCTGGCAGAGCGCAACTTCGTCGAGATCGAAACGCCTGCCCTGCAGTCGCTGGCGGGGGGCGCGGGCTCCAGGCCCTTCACCACGCATCACAACGCGCTCGACCGCGATCTCTACCTGCGGATCTCGGTCGAGCTATTCCTGAACCGTTGCATCGTGGGCGGGATGGAGAACGTCTATGACATGGGCAAGGTGTTCCGCAACGAGGGCATCTCGCCGAAGCACTCGCCCGAGTTCACGATCATCGAGTTCATGTGTGCGTACTCGGACTACAACGACGTCGCGACCGTGACCGAAGAAATGTTCCGCGACGTCGCCCAGAAGGCCCTGGGACGCACGACGGTCAAGCGTAACGGCGAAGAGATCGACCTCGCGAAGCCCTGGCGGCGGATCACGATGCGCGAGCTGATCCTCGAACGCTTCGGCCTGGACTTCATGGAGTCGACGCGCGAGCAGCTCGCGGAGGTGCTGGAGGAGCCGATCGACCCAGCCGCGACGTGGGCCGAGGTCGTCGCCGACATCTATTCGGAGAAAATTGAGTCGACGCTGAACCAGCCGACGCACGTGTTCGACTTCCCGCTGGAGCCGTTTCCGATCACCAAGCGTCACGCCGTGCACCCCGAGCTCGCGGAGCACTTCGACGCGGTGATCGGCGGCATCGAGATGGTCAGCGGCGACACCGAGCTGAACGACCCGGTCGACCAGTGGCAGCGGTTCGTCGACCAGCGCAAGCGGCGGATGATCGACGACGAGGACGTGCCGCATCCAAACGATGAGGAGTATGCGCGTGCGATCGAGTACGGCTACTCACCGACGGCGGGCGGCGGCATGGGCGTGGACCGCCTGATCATGATCCTCACCGAACGCGAGACGCTGCGCGAGGTGATCCCCTTCCCAATCGTGCGGGAGCTGAAATGAGCTCTAACGGCGCGCGTCCTTCCGAGGGCAACGACAGTCACCGGGGCATCACCGGCAACGGAGGTGGCCTCGCCACCGCGCCCGGCAAGCTGGGCCTCGACCCCGGGGTGATCGCCTCTTGCCGCGAGGCCGCAAGCCAGATCGCGGGGCAGGTCTCGGAGGAGATCGCGGGCAAGACAACGGTCTCGGTCGAGCGCACGATCACCCGCCTGTTGGGCGTTGACGGCGCAAACGAACTGGAGGCGCCCCTGCCGAATGTGCTCGTGGACCACGTGCGCGACCGCGGCGAGCTCGGCGAGGGCATCGCCTACTGGCTGGGGAACGCGCTGCTGGCCGACCCCAAGGCCACGCCGCAGTCGATCGCCGAGGAAGTCGACGCGGGCGGCCTGGAGCTGTGCACACTGCCGCGCGCCGCAGACGAGGCGATCCGCGAGCGGATCGCGCGCGAGTGCGAGCGCCGCGTGGGCGAGATGAGCCAGCGCATGAGCGAGCGCCGCGAGCGCCGCGAGCAGCTTGGCGAGCACCCGCCGCCGCTGCGCTACGTGCTGACCGCGACGGGCAACGTCTACGAGGACGTCGTACACGCGCTCGCGGTCGCGCAGGCGGGGGGGACATCGTGGCGGTGATCCGCTCCACGGCTCAGAGCCTGCTCGACTATGTGCCCTACGGCCCGACAACTGAGGGCTACGGGGGCACGTTCGCGACGCAGGAGAACTTCCGGATCATGCGCGAGGCGCTTGATGAGTGGTCGCAAAACAACGGCCGCTACGTGCGCCTGTCGAGCTTCTGCTCGGGCCTGTGCATGTCGGAGATCGCGGCGATGGGCGCGATCGAGGGCTTCGACAACATGGTCAACGACGCCCTCTACGGGATTCTCTACCGCGATATCAACCCGATCCGGGGTCTGATCGACCAGCGTATCTCGCGCATGATCAATGGCTACTTCGGGGTTGTGATTAACACGGGAGAGGACAACTACCTGCGGACCGCGGACGCGATCGAGGCCGCGCCATCGGTCACGGCCTCGCAGTTCATCAACCGTCAGCTCGCGCTGGACTCGGGTGTGCCGGATGAGCAGATCGCGATGGGCGATGCCTTCGAGATCGACACCCCGATCGAGAACAGCCTGCTGCTCGAGTGGGCACAGGCCCAGCTGACCCGCGAGCTGTTCCCGGACTGCCCGGTGAAGTACATGCCGCCGACGCGCCACATGGACGGCAACCTGTTCCGCACGCACGCCACGGATTCACTTTTTAATCTGATAACCGTCGCCACAGGTCAGGGCATCCAGACGATCGGCGTGCCCACCGAGGGGATCTTCACCCCCCACGTGCACGATCGCGTGATCGGCCTCGAAAACGTCAACTACGTATTCACGGCGGCGCGCGACCTCGGCGATGAGATCGAGTTCAAGCGCGGTGGGATTGTGCAGAGCCGCGCGCAGGAAGTGCTCGCCGGCGCCCACAAGTTGCTCCAGCGGATCGCCGAGGAGGGCCTGTTCGCGGCACTTGGCCAAGGCGTGTTCGGCGATGTGCCGCGTGCGATCGACGAGGGCCGCGGCACCGAGGGGATCGTCACGGTCGCCGAGGGCTACTTCAACCCGGCCAGCGAGCTGATGCGGGGAGCGTCGAGCCTTGCCTGAGTCCAGCACCCGCAGACAGGTCGACCTGGCGAAGGTCAAGCCCTACGCCGACCACCTCGGCGACGGCATCGTCCAGTTCAGCTTCACGCTGCCGGTCCCCTACGGCCTTGCCGCGCGCAAGGCCGCGCAGGAGTGGGCCGCGAAGATGGGCTTCGAGCACCCGGAGGTCGTCCACTACCAGGAGCTGACCGACGGGTACACCTACTTCGTGATGTTCGGCGAGTCCAACCAGACCGTGGACTATGCCTCGCTGAGCGAGGAGGGCTTCGAGATCGAGTACATGAGCGAGGAGCAGATCGAGGAGTTCGCCAGCCACGAGATCGGCCGCCCGATCGTGGTGGTGGGCGCGGCGACGGGCACCGATACGCACAGCGTCGGGATCGACGCGATGCTGAACCTGAAGGGCTTCCACGGACACCATGGCCTAGAGGGCTACAAGGCCTTTCAGACGCACAACCTCGGCAGCCAGGTGCCCAACAGCGTGCTGGTCTCGCGCGCGATCGACCTGGACGCGGACGCGATCCTGGTCTCACAAACGGTCACCCAGCAGAACCTCCACATCCAGAATTTGACCGAGCTCGTGGAGATCATCGAAGCCGAGGGCCGGCGCAAGCAGATCATCCTCACCTGCGGTGGCCCGCGGGTCTCCAACGAACTCGCCAAGGAGCTCGGGTTCGACGCGGGCTTCTCCAAGGGCACCTACCCGCACCACGTGGCGAGCTTCATCGTGCGCGAGCTGGCCGCACGCAATGCGCCGGGTCACGCGCCGAGCGCGGCACTCGGCTTGGACGACTAACCCGGATGACCAGCGCCTCCCGGCCGGCGCGGCTGAGCGAGCTGGTCGCCAACACACGCACGCTGGCGCTGGTCGGCCTCGCGAAGAACACCGGCAAGACCGAGACGCTGGCCGCGCTGCTGCGTGAGCACGCGGCGGCAGGGCGCCCCGTGGGTGTGACTTCGATCGGACGCGACGGTGAGGAGCACGACGTGATCGACGCGCGGATTGACAAGCCGCGTGTACAGCTGCAGGCCGGCGACCTGGTCGCCACCACCGGGGCGCTGCTGCGATCCAGCGGCGTGACGCACGAGCGCCTGTCCAAGACCGGGGTACGCACGCCGCTGGGCGAGGTCGTGCTCGCACGCATGTCGGCGCCTGGCGCGGTCGAAGTCGCGGGGCCAAGCTCCGCTGCCGACCTGCGCACCGTGGGCGAGGAGATGCTCGTGCTCGGCGCCCAGCAGGTGCTGCTGGACGGCGCGATCGACCGGCGCGCCGCCTCCTCACCTGCGGTCGCCGACGGGCTGGTGATGGCCACGGGCGCGATCCTGGGCGAAGACATCGAAGAGGTCGTGCGCACCACCAGCGACGCCGTCAACCTCGTCAGGCTCCCCGTCGCCGCGCCCGCCGACCGCGACGACGCGACGGGCGCGGAGGGCGGGCGCGTGCTGCTGGACCGACGCCTCGTGCTGGGAGCGGAGCCCGGCGAGATCGCGAGCCTATTGCGCAAGCATCCGCAGGCCGGCACGTTCGCCGTCGACGGAGCGCTCGGCGAGCGCTTCCTGGAAGGCCTGCTCGCCGCGCGCACCGAGCGTGCCGGGCGCGAGCTGCGCCTGGTGGCTCACGACCCCACGAAGGTCTTCCTCTCGCGCCGCGGGCCGCGCTGGTATGCGCGTCAGGGAATCACGATCGAAGTGCTGCGGCCGATCGCGCTGCAGGCGATCACG
Source organism: uncultured Solirubrobacteraceae bacterium (assembly GCA_963697725.1). Taxonomy (GTDB): domain Bacteria; phylum Actinomycetota; class Thermoleophilia; order Solirubrobacterales; family Solirubrobacteraceae; genus Palsa-744. The sequence continues at coordinate 507,065 of OY969096.1, read as the reverse complement.
GTCAACCCGCTGGCGCCGCAGTCACACCGCTTCGACTCGCGCATGCTGCGCGAGCTGGTCGCCGCCGCCGTCCCGGACGTGCCGATCCTGGACGTGCTCGACGAGTCCTACTTGGCGTTGTTGAAGTAGTCCGCGTTGATCTGCGTGAACTTCTGCCACTCGTCCGGGAGCTGATCCTCCGCGAAGCAGGCGTCCACCGGGCAGGCCTCGACGCAAGCGTCGCAGTCGATGCACTCCTCGGGGTCGATATAGAGCATCTCGGCCGCGTCGTATCCGGGCTCATCGGGCGTCGGGTGGATGCAGTCCACAGGGCATACCTCGACACAGGAGTTGTCCTTGGTGCCGATGCAGGGCTCGGCGATCACGTAGGCCATTCGCTTCTTTCCTGGTTGTTTGCGGTTGCTCGGCGGGAGTGGGGTCCGGCCGAGCGCCCTATTTTAGGGATGGCATCGGCTCGGCGCGGGCGGACTCCGCTAGGTTTGGGCCACGATGCTGCTGCTGACGGGCGCAACCGGGCTGGTGGGCTCGGCGCTCCTGCGCCGGCTGGTGGGTGAAGGCGAGCAGGTTCGCTGCCTCGTCCGCGACCCGCGCCGGCTCGGCGCGCAGCGCGTTCGGGTGCAGATCGCGCTCGGCGACCTGACCGAGCCGCAGTCGTTTCGCAACGCGATGCGCGGCGTACGAACGGTCGTGCACCTCGCCGCCTCGATCCGCGACCAGCCACAAGGCTCGATTGAGGAGCTGAACGGAATCGCCACCTGGCGCATGGTGCAGGCAGCCGAGCGGGCGGGCGTCGAGCGCTTCGTGTTCTTCTCAACGCTCGACGCCTCGATCCACCACCGCGCGCGCTTCTTCCGGGCCAAGGCGCTGGCCGAGCAGGCGGTGGGCGAGGCGGAGCTGCAGTCGCTGGTGTTCGCCCCCTCGATCGTCTACGCCCCCGGCGACCCGTGGCTAACGCTGCTGGAACGGCTCGCCTGGCTGCCGGTGATGCCGGTCTCGGGGCGCGGCCGCGCGCTCTACCAGCCGATCTGGGCTGAGGACGTGGCTGACTGCGTGATCGCGGCGCTGCGCGGGCACGGCAGCGCCGTAGCGGACGCGGAACGCGGGACACTCCAGCGCGAGGTCGGCGAGAACGGGCTCGGCACCGGCGAGCGTCGCGGCGGTGGCGAGCGTAGGCTGCGCACGCGCTATGAGCTGGCGGGGCCCGAGACGCTGAGCCACAACGATTTGGTGCGCATCCTGCTGCACTCGCTGGACAGGCGGCGTCCGCTGGTCCACGTGCCTACGCCGATCGTCTCCCGTGTGCTGCGGCTACTCGAGCGGGTAGCGGGCCAGAACGCATTCGCGACTTGGGACGAGGCCGAGCTGATGGAGGTGCCGATGCTGTCCACGCGCGGGGCCGCCGACGTCGAGGAGCTGGGCGTGACGCCCGCGCGGATGCCCGCCGTACTGGGCGTTGGCTGAGCACGGAACGAGGCCGGATCCGGCGTGAACAAGATCACCCCCACGAGACGGTCACGCAGAGTCCGACACATTCTCTTCAGTCAGACAAATCGCGATGCTAGAGGCGGTTCGCCGCTCGGGCAAGGAACGTTTCTCTGTATATGAGGCGCTACGCCACGTGAGCGCTACGCCGCGGCGAGCCGATCCAGCGGCGGGCGCCGCTGCGCCCACGGCTGCGCGGCTTCCAGCTGCGCGGCGAGCGCCAGCAGCTGCGCCTCGCCGGCTGGGCGGCCCACGAGCTGGACGGCCAGCGGGAGCCCGTCGGGCCCCTCGTACAGCGGCACTGAGATCCCGGGCTGACCCGTGGCGTTGAAGACGGGCGTGAAGGGCGTGAACAGCCCCGAGCGGGTAAACGTAGACATCGGCTCGGGTGCATCGGTGTCGAGCGTGCCCAGCGCGAGCGGGCGCTCCGCGAGCGCTGGCGTCAGCAATACGTCATAGGGCGCCAAGAAGGAGATCAGTCGGCGCCCGAACTGCTGCAGCGCGGCTTCCGCGCCGAGGATCTGTACCGCACCGAGTTTTCCGATCATCGAATAGATCGCCCAGCTCATCGCCTCCATATCCTCGGCCGCGGGCTCGCGGGCAGCGACCCGCCCCGAGTAGGCGATCGAGAGCGCGATGTGGCTGGAGAAGACGACGCCGAACAGCTCGCGCACGGAGTCCTCCTGCCAGGGCGGGTCGACCTCCTCGACCTCGTGCCCTAGAGAACTCAGCAACGCAGCGGCATCGTCGACCGCGCGCGCCGCGAGCGGATCGACGTTCGCCTCAGGCACGGGCGGTAGCGTGGTGAGCGCAATCCGCAGCCGGCCCGGCTCGCCAGCCGCAGAGATCGCGAACGGCTCCGAGGGCGGTGGCGCCCAGGTCGCATCGCCGGTCTCGTAGCCCTCGAGCACGTCGAGGATCGCCGCGGTGTCGGCGACAGTGTGCGTCAGCACGCCGTCGATCCCCAGCGAGGAATCGCCGAGCTCGGGCGCGGGCGAGATCCGTCCGCGGGTCGGCTTTAGGCCGACGAGTCCGCAGCAGGCCGCGGGGATGCGGATTGAGCCGCCGCCGTCGTTGCCGTGCGCAACCGGCACGATCCCAGCCGCGACGGCCGCCGCCGCGCCCCCCGAGGAGCCGCCGGGCGTGCGGCCGAGGTCCCAGGGGTTGCGTGTCGGCCCGAACAAACGCGCCTCGCTCACGGGCAGGATCCCGTACTCGGGCAGCGTGGTCGTGCCCACGATCACAAAGCCCGCCTCGCGCAGGCGTCGCGTGATGTTGTGGTCATAGGACGCGAGGTGCTCGGCCATCAGCGAGCAGCCGTAGGTCAGGCGTAGACCCTTGACGGGACGATTGTTCTTGATCGCGATCGGCACGCCCGCGAAGGGCCGCTCGTCGCCCGCGCCGATCTTCTCGGCCGCCGCTAATGCCCCCTCTGAGTCGACCTGCACGAACGCGTTCAATGCCGGGTTGTATTCCTCGATCCGCTCCAACGAGGTCTGCACCAGCTCGCGCGCGGATACCTCGCCCCCGCGAACCATCCCCGCCAGCTCGCCCGCCCCTAGGAACATCAGCTCGCTGTCGCTCACGACTCCTCCTGTCTGCGCGTCCGGGTATGCGCCCGCTTGGTGATCTACCCCAGGGTCGCTCCTCCGCCAGCCTACTGACGCGCGCTTTCCTGCGACGATATGGGTCTGCCCAAAAGGCAGCACCCCGTCAAGCATCAAGCTCAGAAAGCGAGTGCCATGAGCGCGGTCACAGCACCAGAGGTCCAGTCGGGCCTCGAAGGAGTCGTCGCCTTTGCAACCGAGATAGCCGAGCCCGATAAAGAGGGTGGTGCGCTGCGCTATCGCGGCGTGGACATCGAAGACCTTGTCGGCCAAGTCCCCTACGAGCAGGTCTGGGGCCTGCTCGTAGACGGCCACTTCAAACCCGGCCTGCCCCCCGCCGAACCCCACGCCCTAACGGTCCGCTCCGGCGACCACCGCGTTGACGTACAGTCGGCGTTGGCGATGCTCGCGCCCGAGTGGGGCTTTGGCCAGCTGATCGACATCACTGACGAGGAGGCCCGCGACAACCTCGCGCGCGCCTCGGTGATGGCGCTGTCGTTTGTGGCGCAGTCCGCGCGCGAAGCCGGCCAACCGCCCGTGCCCCAGCACGAGATCGACGAAGGTAAGACGATCCCCGAGCGTTTTTTGATCCGCTGGCGCGGCGAGGCCAACCCCGACCACGTGAAGGCGATCGACGCATACTGGGTCTCGGCAGCCGAGCACGGCATGAACGCGTTGACGTTCACCGCGCGCGTGGTCGCTTCCACCGGCGCCGACGTCGCCGCGGCGCTGTCGGCGGCCGTCGGCGCGCTGTCGGGCCCGCTGCACGGCGGCGCCCCCTCGCGCGTATTGAAGATGCTCGAGGAAGTCGAAGCCAGCGGCAACGCAGAGAAGTGGGTGTCGGACGCACTCGACCGCGGCGAGCGGCTGATGGGCTTCGGGCACCGCATCTACCGCGCCGAAGACCCACGCGCGCGTGTGCTTCGCCGGACCGCGAGCGAACTCGGCTCACCGCGCTTCCAGGCCGCCGAGGCGCTAGAGAAAGCAGCGCTGGCGGAGCTGCACGCGCGCCGTCCCGACCGCGTGCTGGCGACGAATGTCGAGTTCTGGTCCGCGGTGATCCTCGATCTCGCCGAAGTCCCGCCAGACCTGTTCACGCCGATGTTCACATGCGCGCGGGTCGCCGGCTGGTCGGCGCACATCCTCGAGCAGAAGCGCGAGGCCAAGCTGATCCGACCGACGGCGAAGTACGTGGGCGAGGGTCCTCGGTCCGTTGACGCCGTAATGTAACCCGCGGTTTAGAGCATGGTCAGAGTGGGTACCGACCCCGTATGGTCTTCCTATTGGTCCTTTTCGTGTGGCTTGGTTCGCTCGCTTTGCTTGTGGGCTTGCGCGTGAAAGCGACCAAAGGGGTGGCGAAGCCGAGGCTGGCGAAAGGGATCGGGACGCGCACCGAGGGCGCGCACCCTTCCTACCGGGGCGGCCACACGGTCCCGCTCCGCTTCTAGCCCACAAGACTGACCGGACGAGCGCAGTAGCCCGCGCTGTCGACTAGGCAGCGACGGGCGTCTGCGCCTCGGGCTCGCCGGTGAACAGCCAGGGGTTACGCTGTGCGATCACTTTGCCACGGAAGCGCTTGCGCTGACCGTAAACGACCCAGGTGGTGTCCACCGCGCCGTAGCACTCCTGAACGCGCAGGACGTTGGGGTGTTCGTGTGCATAGTGCAGATGCGTCAGACCCGCGTCGTACTCGCCGGCCAATAGGTGTTTTGCGACGACCGGCTTCGACGGCTCATCGATGATCGTGGCCCAGCGCGAAAGGTCGGGGTAGCCGCGCGTCGCCGAGACGATCCCGAGGCTGTGTGGATCATCGACGTCGGCGCGCACCAGCAGCGCCAGCTCCTTGGTGGGGTAGAGGAACGTGTCGATCACGAATACCTCCTGGTAGTAGCGCTCGGTCACCAGGTGCACCTGCACGTGCGCGCTGCACTGCACCAGGAATGTCTGCGGCTGCAGGCGAACCCGCTCGATCGCCCCCAGCAGGTCTTCGACCAGGACCAGCTCGAAGTCATCGATCCCCTGAAACTCCAGGTAATGGCGCAGCGCGTTCTCGTGGCAGGTCCCGCTCGGTCCCAGCGTGATGAAGGTGGGACGAGCGCTCACTGCCCACCGACCCGCGGGCGTTGCAAACGCGGGTGCTCTACATGGGAGCGCTCCAGACGCGAGCGCTCCAGACGCGGCACCGCCAAGCGCACCGACACGCGCTCCTCCTCGGGCGTGCCCATCAGCTCATCCTCCATCTGACAGGTGGCGTTGATCAGAAGCTCAAACAGGCTGGCTGTGAAGTCGGATGGCAGGTTCGCCTCGCTGCCGCGGGCCAGATAGCGCTCGCGCACCTGCACGACCCGCTCGGGCTGCATCATCGGGATCTCGTGCTCGCTCTTGTAATACGCGACTTCGCGACATACCTGAAAGCGCTCCCCGAACAGCCGCGCGATGTCGGCGTCGAGTTGGTCGAGTCGACGGCGAAAAGAGTCCAAGCCATTGCTCACGTCAGCAACCTCCGCATACGCGGGCCGAGCAGCGCAAAGCCGTTGTTGCGATAAAACGCTTCGGTCGCCTCGATGCCGCGGAAACTCTCGCGCGGCAGACCCACCTCGATCCGCGAGATGCCTCGCTCGCGCGCCAGCTCCACGAGCCCGGTCATCAAATCAGCGCCGATCGAGCGGCTGCGCCAGGCTGAATGCACCCACAGGTCCTGGATCAGCCCGTAGCGTCCGGGTACGTGCATCGCCAGCTGCCAGCTCGCGGCCAGCATGCCGACGACCTCGCCCTTTGACCTAGCCACCAGCACCGCGCCGCTCTCGCGATCCTCGACCAGCTCGCGCGCCACCACCTCAAGCGTCGAGGCCGAGGGCGGCGTGCCACCCAGCTCGAGCAGCAGCTCCTGGACCGCCACCACGATGCCGCCAAGATCCTCGCCCACGGCACGGCGCACGATCCAGCTCTGCGAGGGCGAGTCGACCAGGGCCTGTGAGGCGCGTACGCTCATGCCGCCTCCGCCGAGGTGAGCGCCAGCGCGGGCTCCAACTCCACGTTCCAGGCGTCAGGGGATCCGCTGCCGGTAACCGCCTGCGCGATTGCTGCCATCGGCGCACGCGCCTTCAGCAGGATCTCGTCGAACTCATCCTCTGGGTCGGACTGCATCACGATCGCCCCACCGGCGCCGATCGTCGTGGCCCCGGGACGCATGACGATCGTGCGGATCACGATGCTTAGGTCAACGCAGCCGTCAATCCCGAAGTAGCCGATCGCGCCGGAGTAGACACCACGCGCCTCACGCTCCGTCTCGTCGATGATGCTCATCGTGCGCAGCTTCGGGGCCCCGGTCATCGAGCCACCAGGGAAGCAGGCGCGCACGCACTGCACGGGTGTGCGCCAATGCTCGAGCACGCCGGTGATCGTGGAGATCAGCTGGTGGACGGTCGCGTAGTCCTCGACGATCATCAGCTCGGGCACACGCACGCTGTCGACCTCGCAGACCCGTCCGAGGTCATTGCGCAGCAGGTCGACGATCATTAGATGCTCGGCGTAGGTCTTCTCGTCGTGGGTCAGCTCAGAGCGCAGCGCCTCGTCCTGCGCCGGGTCCTTCGAGCGGGGCGTCGTGCCCTTGATCGGCCGCGCCTCCACGCGACGCTCGCGATCCACGGACAGAAAGCGCTCGGGCGAGGAGCTGAGCACCGCGAGCGAGCCGAGCTTCAGGTAAGCCGCGAAGGGGGCGGGGTTGGTGCGTCGCAGCACGCGATACAGCTCCCAAGGGTCGGGGCTGGCGGAGGTGGAGATCTGATCGGTGAGGCAGACCTCGTAGGACTCGCCCGCGGCGAGTGCGGACTGGCAGCGCTGAATGTCGGTGAGGTACTGCTCGCGCCCGCGCCCGCACGAGAAGGTCACGCTCTCCCCGCCTGCGCCGGTCTGTAGCGGGGGCTCGACCGACTGCGCGGGGGCAGCCTCGGAGGACGGCGCGTCGAGAAGCTCAAGTACTGCCCCCTCCGCCTCATCGAGCCAGCGCTCGGCGTCGCGGTCGCCATCGCGGCAGAGCGCGAGCAAGGTGGTGCGCTTTGCGACGTGGTCGACCGCCACGACCCGGTTGGCGAGCATCAGCACAGCATCGGGCACGTCGGAGCGATGGGTGTTCGGCGAGCCACAGTCCGCCTTGCACTCGTAGCCGAGGTAGCCGACGAAGCCACTGAGGAGACCGCTCGAAGATGCCGCGGGCGGCTCGATCCCGCGGTCGGCCAGCTCGCGATCGAGCACGTCGAAGATCGAGCCCTGCTCACTGCTAGAGGAGTCGGCGCCATGGATTCTCACGAGCTGCTCGGCGACGTCGTATTCGAGCACGCAGCGTTCAGACCCGGCGCTGGTACCGAGGTAGGAGCGTTGCGCCAGTCGCGTGGGAGCGTCGGCGCTGTCGAGCCAGAAGGCATGCTCAGCCGCACCGAACAATTGCTCGAACAGCGGCTCGCCTGCGACCTCGCCCGCGAGCGAGCGCGTCAGGAGCTTCAGCTCCGGGCGCTCCTGCCGATCGGCCTGCTCGTGGAAGTGGGCCGGCCTTTTGCCGACGGTGGAACCACCGAGGCGGCCACTACGGCGCAGCCGGGGCGCCGTGCGGCGTTCGATGCTCGCGTAGAAGTTCTCAACGATGCGGTGGCCGTGCTCGGTGGCGATCGACTCCGGGTGGAACTGCACGCCCCACAGCGGGCGACGACAGTGCTCAATGCCCATCACCACACCGTCGTCGGTCCAAGCCGTGACGCGACCCTCCGGGCCAAGCGAGCCCGTCACCGCTAGCGAGTGGTAGCGGACGACCGAGAAGTCCTGCGGGATACCCGCGAACAGTCCGGTTTTCTCGTGGTGCACGCGGCTCAGCCGTCCGTGCATAGCCGTCGGTGCCGCGGCGACCATGCCGCTCAACAGGTTGCCGATTCCCTGATGGCCCAGGCAGATCCCGAGCACGGGCACCTCACTGTGGCGCAGAATATCCGCGCAGACGCCGAAATCGTGCCAGCGCTGCGGGCGACCCGGCCCAGGGGAGAGCACGATCGCGTCGAAGTCCCACCGCGACAGGGCCTTCCAGGAGATCATGTCGTTATGCACGACGACCGGCTCCTCCCCCGTGACAGCCGCAAGTAGGTGAAAGACGTTGTAGGTGTAGGAGTCGTAGTTGTCCACCAACAGCGTGCTCATGGCGCGGTCTCCAAGCCCAGACCGCGCGCGCTGCGGTCAAGCAACGTGTGCACAACCCGCTCAACTGATTCGCTGCGCTCGCGCTCCAGATACCAGATCGACAGGTGCTTGAGGTAATGCGCGAGCGGCCTGACGTCGAGGCGCTGCACCGCCAGGCGCAGGTGGCGACGATAGAGCTCCGATTGGACCACCGCGAAGCGGTAATCCGGGTCCTGCGTGGGTCGGGAGCCGTTGGGGGCACCGGAGCCTCGCCGAGCGCGTGCACGGGCGAGCTCCCAACCCAAACTCTCCCCGTCCTGCAGCAGCCGGCTCGGATCGAAGTCGATGTCGGGCGCGACGGGGTGGGGCAGGAAGTACGCGAGCGCCAGCTGAGCCGCGATCCGTTCGGGGTAGGGGTGCGCGGCCCGCACCATGCGTCGCTGCTCGTCCTCGCCGATCTGCTGATCGACCCATTCCGCCAGCTCATCGATCAGCAGCGCGCCAGCGCTGGAAGTAATCGCGCGCTTCTGGCTGAAGACCATGCCGTGGAAGATGCTGCGGCTGGGATGAAAGCCGCCGTTTAGACCGGGGCGCAACTCCTGGGCGAGCTTGCGGATGCTCGTCACGTGCGAGACCCACTCCGAGCCCGTCACCTGCATCGAAGTCATGTCCTCCAGTTCGGGGGCCGTCATGCAATAGGTCAGCGAGCGCATGTGCTGCGTGGAGAGCCCGTCTGAGCGCACCAGCGCGAGCTCTTCCAGCTCCTCAAAGCCCGTCGCGTAGACCACCACCCCATCCTCGCGGCGCTTCAGCGTGCCGTTACTTAGACCCTCCCGCGTGAGCGCATCCGTCTCCTCGAGGTAGTCGGACTCGAAGAACACTCGGTCAAAGGCGATCCCCAGCCGCGCGAGGGTCTTGCGCTGCCCGGCGATCACCCAGGCGCGGGTCCGATACCACAGCTCGACTGCTTCGCGGTCGCCGCTCAGCACGCGCTTGATCAAGCCGTCGGCGGCGTCGTTCTGCACGTGCACCTCGCGCGAGAGCGAGTCCTCGGCCTGCTCTTGCTCAGCCGGGTCAAACAGACCGCCGGTGGCCACGTACTCGGCGTAGCACTCGCCCACGAAGTGGTCGCTCTTGTCATCGCCATCGAAGAAACCCTGCACGTGGCGACCGCTCTGCATCACCCCCGCCATCGCCTCGCCCATCGCACGGCCCATGTCGGAGATGCGGCTGCGCCGCTCGACCTTGGCGCCCGCCTGCACGAGCGCGGAGGAGAGCGCGTTGCCGATCGCGAGGTTACGGAGATGGCCCACGTGCAGTGCCTTGGTCGCGTTCGCGTCCCAGAACTGCACCGAGAAGCGCTTGCCGTCGGCCAGGTCCGCGAGATGGGTCTCGGCGCTGCCGCCCGCCTCCAGGGCGGCGCCGGTCAGCTCGATCCAGTCATCGCTCAGGCGAACCCGCACGGCGTTGCCTTCGCGCGCGATCTCCTTTACCCAGGGCTCGGCGGCGATCCGCCTGAGCGCTTGCACCGAGCCGGGGTCCTCGGTCCAGCGGGGCGCCCGCGCAAACAGGGTCAGGTCGAAGTCACGCTCGGGACGGCGCGGCGCCCGCGCGGCCCAGGGCGAGCTAGCCGTCTGCGGCGTGTCAGGACCAGCCTCGACCAGGGTCTCGGCGTCCTCGAAGTAGTCGAACAGGTTCGTTGGCATCGGGTAGCTGGTACGTGCGAGACGGCAACATGCACCAGCCGGGGCTCGAACCCGGATCACCGATGTTTAAGACCGGTCCTTTCACCGATTAAGGTACTGGTGCCTGGGCGATCACCATATTTTTCGATCGCCAGCAGTCAAGGGCGGGCGGGCCGTGACACACCGACCGATCCGGCGCAACGGGACGAAGAACCGCATAGATCGGGCGATTCGAAGCCCGCGGCAGCAGCGGCGGCGGACCATAAAGAAAGAGACAGCTTTTCTGATTTGGCAGTCAGAAACGCAGAGGGCCCGGCGTTTTGCCGGGCCCTCTGACAGCTCGTCGGCTACGACGAGCGCACTACCTCTGAAGCGTGGGCTACATCATCCCCGACATGTCGGGCATCCCGCCACCGGCGGGGGCGCCTTCCTTTTCGGGAAGCTCAGCCACGATCGCCTCGGTGGTGAGAATGTTCTTCGCGATCGAGGCCGCGTTTTGCAGCGCCGAGCGCGTCACCATCGCCGGGTCGATCACGCCTTCAGCCACTAGATCCACGATCTCGTTGGTCGAAGCGTTCAGGCCCTGGCCTTTCTTGGCCTTGCGCACATCGTTGACCACGACGGAGCCCTCGAGGCCCGCGTTCTCGGCCAGCTGACGCAGCGGCTCCTCAAGCGCGCGAAGCACGATGCGTGCCCCCGTGCGCTCGTCATCTGAACCATCGACCGAGGCGCCGTTGGCGTCGACCGTGACCGCCGAGGTAGCTTCCAGCAGAGCCACGCCGCCGCCCGGCACGATGCCCTCCTCGAGGGCCGCGCGGGTCGCCTGTAGCGCGTCCTCGACGCGGTGCTTCTTCTCCTTCATCTCGGTCTCGGTGGCCGCGCCGACCTTGACCACCGCGACGCCGCCGGAGAGCTTTGCCAGGCGCTCCTGCAGCTTCTCACGGTCGAAGTCGGAGTCGGTGTTCTCGATTTCGGCTTTGATCTGGTTGATGCGGCCTTTGATGGCCTCCGCGTCGCCGGCGCCGTCCACGATCGTCGTCGTGTCCTTGCCGACCACCACGCGACGTGCGCGACCGAGCTGGGCGATCTGGGTGTTCTCCAGCTTCAGACCCATCTCCTCGGTGATCACCTCACCCGAGGTGAGGATCGCGATGTCCTCGAGCATCCGCTTGCGGCGGTCGCCGAAGCCGGGGGCCTTGACCGCCACGCCCGTGAAGGTGCCGCGGAGCTTGTTCACGACCAGCGTCGCGAGCGACTCGCCCTCGACGTCCTCGGCGATGATCAGGATCGGCTTGCCCGACTGGATTACCTGCTCGAGCACCGGCAGCACGTCACGCACCGAGCCGATCTTCGAGTTGGCGATCAGGATGTAGGGGTCCTCCAGCGTCGCCTCCATGCGGTCCTGGTCGGTGACCATGTAGGGCGAGATGTAGCCCTTGTCGAACTGCATGCCCTCGGTGAACTCAAGGTCCATCCCGAAGGTCTGGCCCTCCTCGACGTTCACCACGCCGTCCTTGCCGACCTTCTCGATCGCGTCCGCAATCACGTCGCCGATCTCCTCATCGCCAGCTGAGATCGTCGCCACGCGGGCGATCTGGTCCTTGCCGGAGACCTCCTTGGACTGCGAGGCGATGTTCTTGACGACCTCCTCGACGGCTTTCTCGATGCCGCGCTTGAGCGCCAACGGGTTCGCGCCCGCGGCGACGTTCTTCAGACCCTGACGCACGATCGCCTGGGCGAGCACGGTCGCCGTGGTGGTGCCATCTCCCGCGACGTCGTTGGTCGCGGTGGCGACCTCGCGTACGAGCTGGGCGCCCTGGTTCTGGAAGACGTCCTCGACCTCGATCTCACGCGCGATCGTCACGCCGTCGTTCGTGATCGTGGGGGCGCCGAACTTCTTGTCGAGCACGACGTAGCGGCCCTTGGGGCCGAGCGTGACCTTGACCGCGTTGGCGACGGCGTTGACGCCAGCCTCCAGCGCCGCGCGGGCCTCGCTGTTGTACTTGATCTCCTTATTAGCCATCTAAATCTCCTTATGCCTCGACCAGGGCAAGGACGTCAGACTCGCGCAGCACGAGCAGGTCCTCCCCGTCGATCTTGATCTCGGTCCCGCCGTACTTGCTGTAGAGGACCTCGTCGCCCTTCTTCACGTCCAGCGGAATGCGCTTGCCGTCGTCGTCGAGCCGTCCATCGCCTGCGGCGATGACCTCGCCCTTCTGCGGCTTCTCCTTCGCGGTGTCGGGGAGCACGAGACCGCTGGCGGTCGTCAGCTCCTCCTCGATCGCCCGCACGATCAGGCGATCGCCCAGGGGCTTCAGCTTCATGTTCAAACCTCCATCTAGAGAGTGCTTCGGGCGCCAGCCGTACTTTCCGGCCCTCTGCGCCGGTGGCCTGACGCCTCTGGCACTCTCCGAGGAGAGTGCCAACGGTGTCCTCAAATATATAGAGCACATGGCGCTCTATCAAGGGAAGTTGGCACTTGAACGAGAAACTGCCATTCGTCCACCCAGCGGGTACGCACGGAGAGCATGCGCGATCGGCGACCATTTCCCCACGCATCGGCGGCAGCTCCGCGATGCGATACGGCCTAGTTCTGCGCGCCCCCGAAGCCCTTCATCGCCGCCGTCATCCCGGTGGGGTTATCGAGGATCTGCGAGAAGCGCACCACGGTCACGATGTCCTGTGTGGAGACCTCGCGACCGTAGATCTGTTCCAGGAAGTTGATCAGCTCGTCGTGACGGCGGAACTCAGGGTTGTCGTGCTTGATGTCGCGCGGGGAGAGGTCGGCCAGCTGCATCACCTCGACCTGGTTGATCACCGCCTCGAAGATCCGCTCGCGCGGCGAGTGCTGATAGCCGATCGTGACCAGCACGAGCTGGTTCTTGCGGTACTTGCCCGACTTGTCACCGAGACGGATCGTGGCCGTCTTGCGGCCACGCTTCAGCTCGTCGGCGAAGATCGTCGAGTAGAAGTTGAGCACCTGCACGGAGCGCAGGCTATCGGTCTTTGCGCTCGGCCTCCAAGTACGCAACCGCGCGTGCCACCATTTCGCGCTCCGCCGCGTGGCTCAGCTGACCCTCGGCGTCCTGCAGCGAAACCCAGCGGGCCTCCTCCACCTCGTCGTCGTGGTCGGCGGTGTCGCCTTCTATGTATGTAAAGAGATAGAAGGACACCGACTTCGGGATCGTCTGGCCGTCGCGTCGGTACCAGTAGCGCGTCTCGCCGAGCTCGGTCACGGGTTCGGCCACGATGCCTGTCTCCTCCCGCACCTCGCGCGTCGCGGCCTGCAGCGCGCTCTCGCCGGGGTCGATATGCCCCTTGGGTAGCGCCACGACCTTCGAGCCGTCGGAGGCGCGGCGCGTGGGCACGATCACGACGACCTGCTCACCGCGCACCACCACGCCGCCCGCGGAGCGCTCGCGCGCAGCGGTCCTGCCTTTCTTGCCTGAGCCTGCCTTGCCCGAGTCGCCCCGACGCGGACCTCCCCGTCCGCGCCCTTTGCGGGGCTTCTTCTCAGAAGACATATTGCTTGAGCGCCTCGGGGTCGTGCACCGTGAGGCGACCTCGCCCCTGGGAGATCACACCGGCGCGCTCGAGCACTGCCAGGAAGCGGCTCGCCGACTCGCGCGAGCTGCCCGCCAGCTGCGCGAGATCGGCCTGCGTCGCGGTCACGAGCACATCACCGCGCTGCTCGCCGCCCAATTCCTGGTCGACGAGCTCGGAGAGCACCACCGCTACGCGGCTCTGGACGGTGGAGAAGGACTGGCGCGAGAGACGCTCGTTGGTCTCGCGCAGGCGCCGGCCCAGGGCGATCACAAGCCGCGAGGAGATCTCCGCGTGTTCTGACATCAGCCGACGCATGTCCGGACCCAGCACGGCGACCGTGCTAGTCCGCTCGATCGCTTCGATAGTCGCGGAGCGCCTCTCGTCCTCGAACAGCGCCAGCTCGCCGAAGATGTCGCCGGGGCCGAACGTCGCCAGCGTCAGCGTACGCCCGTCGCGATGCGTGCGGATCGCGCGGGCCTTGCCCTCGTGTACGACGTAGCAAGTGTCGCTGGCGTCGCCCTCACGGAACACGACCTCGCCCGGCTCAAACTCCCGCGGGACCGCGAACCCCGCGATCCGCTCTAGGTCGTCCCGGACTAGAGTCGAGAACACCGGAACGTTTCCGAGAAGCTCGACCACCTCCTCTGATCGCATCCCAGCCACCAGGCAGGCATATCACACGCTGGCTACAGCGTGGCACCGACGCGGTGCAGGGCGCAACTGCGGGGGTCCCAAAGGTATCTTCAGATACGTGAAGCGCACATCGATCCTGATCTTCCTGACGGCCGTGCTCACCCTGGCTTGCGCGCTCGCGCCGATCGCGGCAGAGGCTACGGCGCCGGGTAACCACGCCTCCAAGCGCGCGAGCGAAACCGCGGCGCTCCTGCGCTCGCGGCTGCTGTGGGCGACGATCGACGTCTGCAACGCCCCCGACCAACCGGACACCGTCGGCATCCGCGGCTCGATGCCCGGTGACCATCAGGCGCACGACACGATGTACATGCGCTTTCGCCTGCAGTACATGAACGCCGCCACCAAGACCTGGACTGACCTCAGCAAGGCCGCCGGCGCCTACGCCCCGGTCGGCTCGGGCGCCTCAGCGCGACAAGCGGGGCGCAGCTTTCAGCTGAACCCGGTCGCAGGCCAGCCGGCCTTCACCCTGCGCGGCGTGGTCAGCTTCGAGTGGCGCCACGGCGCCACGGTGCTGGCTCAGGCCACCCGCACCACCAGCGCCGAACGCCAGAGCCTCGCGGGCTCGGACCCCGCGGGCTTCTCGGCCGCCACCTGCCTGATCGGCTGATCCACGCGAGGCGGGCCTGCGCCCCTCGCCGCCCATGCGCGTACGCTCGCCGCTGCCTAGAACAGACGCGGGTCGTTGGTGATGATTCCATCGACGCCCATCGCGCTGAGCTTGGCGATGCGGGCAGCGTCGTCGACCGTCCATACGTACAGCTCGCCGCCACCTTCGTGCACGGCGCGCACCAGCGCGCGTGTGACTACGCGCCAGTGGGCCATGATCGCGTCGTAGCGTCGCTCGCGCAGTCCTGCGCGAGCACGAGCGGGCAGCGTCGCGCGGTAACCCGTGAGGATCGCGAGCGCTGGGATCGCGGTAAGCATGTCGGTCGTGTAGTCACGGCGCACGCGCGGCACCGAGAGACCTAGCCGCAGTCCCGGTTCGAGTGCGCGGATGCGCGCGAGCGCCTGCGGGAACATGCAGCTGACGAGGCTGCGCTGCACGAGGCCGGCCCGGCGCAGCGCATCAACCACGCGGCGCTCGTAGCCGGGCAGCTTCACGTCGATGTCGAACTCCAGCCCAGCGAAAGCCTCGCCCGCCAGATGCGCGAGCGCCTGCTCGAAGCGCAGCGTCTCGCGCCCGCGAGCGTCCTCGTAGTCGTGCGCCACGAGCAGCTCGCCGCTACCGTCGGTGCGCTGGGGCAGCACGTCCAGCTCGATCATGTCCACGCCGTGGCGGAGCGCGGCGTGGAAGCTCGCGAGCGTGTTGCCGGGCTCGATCAGATCTGCCCCCTTATGACCCACGCGGCGGGGGCCGGTGCGTGCGGTGGGCTCAGCCATCGCGCGCACCTTCGCAGATGGCGGCTCTCAGTAGTCGCTCGGCAGTGGCCGGCGCGCGGACTCGATCGTCTCCATCGCCGGCTTCGGGCCGATGTAGGGAGCGAGCACCAGGAACGTGAGCTGGTCGGTGAGGCGCGGCAGCTGGCGCACGCGGTCGTGTGAGGCGTAGGCCGAGACGATTCCCCAGATCGCGCCCGTGATCGCTTCGCGCGCAACCAACGGACCGCGTCGCGCTTCGGGGCCAAGCTCATCCAGCAGCTTGGTGAAGTCTTCGATCGAGCGTGTCATGCGCCCGACCATGCCGGGCCCGACGTCGAAGATCTCGATGAAGGCCATTCGGCTGAGCGCCTCGTGGGCGGCGAAATACTCGACCAGCGCGCTCACCGCCAGGTGGACCGCCTCCGGCCAGGAGGACGCGGGCTCGATCGAGCGCTTGACGACCTCCATCGCTTCGGCGACGACCTCGTCGAGCACGGCCAGGAAGCATGCCTCCTTGTTGGCGAACAACTTGTGGAAGGCCTCGGTCGAGATGCCGGCGAACTGCGCGATCTGTGGGTCACTCAGCTCGGCATAGCGCTCGTCGAGTGTGAGGTGCACGAGCGCACTCAGCGCTCGCGAGCGACGGTCGTCGTTTGCGAGGAACATCGCCGCCTGCGGCTCGACGCTGTCGGGATAGACCAGACCCGAGACGTTGAGGCGTTTGGCCACAGGCGAGCGGTAGGACTCGATCCAATCGAGCAGTTCGTCCGCCAGCGTGTACAGCTCTTTTTCGCGGCGCTCGTACATCCGCGTGAAGGCCACGTGGCGAATGCCAGCGACGATCGCGCGCACCGTTAGCGGGGAGAGCTCTTCGCCATTGGGGTCCGCCTGAAAAGCGGTGGCGATCACGCGCTCAAACGTGGTCGCAGCGAGCGACATCCGCTCGCGCGCCTTGGGCCCGATGCCGAGCGAGTCCACAAGTACCAGGCGCGGTCCCTTCGGCTGGTCGGCCACGTCGTCGAGCAGCGCCTTGCAGGCGCCGTGCAGACGGTTGGCCCAACCGCGCTCGCGCCCCCAGGCGTCGAGCACCAGCTTGCGTGCACGCGCCACGACGATGTCGTACGTGGCCAGGAAGCAGGCTTCCTTGTTCGCGAACTGCTCGTAGAAGGCGCGCCGCGAAACGCCCGCCAGCGCAATCACGTGCGCGACCGTCGTCTGCGGATAGCCACGTTCGTGGACCGCCTCGATCATGCCGCCATACATACGCGCACGCTGGTTGCGCGCTACGTCGTCACGCGACATCCCATTCGGACCGTGAGGAAGCCTCCGGTACATGGGCGCAGGCCCCCTGTGAGTTCCACTCATCCCCACGATTCGAGATAATAGATCATTTCCGGTAGAAACGCAAGCCTACTTTGAGTCGTCCCGGCATTCTTTATACCGGAATACATTGAGCCCTTCCAGCAATGTCTCTTGCCGCCAAGCGCCGTACCGACAGGCCGAACAGGGTCCGTTTGAACGGTATGAGAAGACGTTTTGGGTGTCTGAGGAACACCTCTCGGAGGCGCCCGGCGAGGCCTCCGCGCGCGGGGCTCAGGCGCTCAACGTGAGCCGCCGGGGGCCCGGGTGGAAGCCCAGCTCCAGCAGCGTCGCAGCGAGCTCCGAGCCGATCGCGGACCCTCCGTCGATCCGCTCGAGCGCCAGCTTCGGCACACGCCCGGCGCGCACCGCCTCGGCCAAGGCGCGCAACGCCTGCTCGAGCCTCGCGCCGTCTGGGTCATGGTCCTCGGCGAGCGTCAGTAGCCCGCGCCCGCCACGCTCCACGTACAGCGTGGGCTCGTCCGCGACAAGCACCACGTAGGCGCCGGCGACGCGGGCGGGGCGACGCTCCTGGCCATCGCGTTTGGGCCAGGAGAGCGCGGCACCGTAGGGCTGTGCGGGGTCGGCGGCAGCCAGCACCAGTGCGCTGGCTCGATCGCCCGAGCCGCTCGCAGCAGTGGCAGGCCCACGCGCCGAGCGCAGCCGCTCCACGGCACCTGGCAGCGCGAACTGCGCCCCGCCCATGCCCTCGATGAAGTAACCGCGACGGCAGACGCCGAGGGTCTCGAGGTTCGCGAGTGTGTCATAGAGCATCGCGAAGCCGCCCTTGATGCCCTCGGCGAGGACCTGCTCGCGCGTGAGGATGCCGTAGCGCTCGAGCAGCAGCTCGGCGAGCGCGCGACGGCGCTCGGGTCCGGAGACGAGCGCGGCGGGCGCCACGTCATGGCGGGTGTCGAGCGCGTCGGAGGTGGCGAGGGCGGCACGGAAGATCGGCTCGGTCAGACCCCAACGCCCCTGCACCTGTGACTGCGCGCCGGCGCGCCTGGAGCCAAATCTTCGGACTGACGCTCGACGCTCGCTGGGGCGGGCACGCGCGAGCGCGAGCCGCGGCGCGCGCAGCGGAGCCCAGGCGTCGTTGGTGGCCTCGCCGGCCCAGACCAGGTCCCACAGCGCCTCACGCAGCGCCTCGGCGGGCAGCTCGAGCTCGGCGATCAGGTCGCTGAAGAAGCAAGGGCTCTGTGCCAGGCGCGCGCGCAGCAGCTCGTGCTCCTGACTGTCCGGGACCGGCGCGTTCGCGGCGGCGGGCGGCGGACCGATAACCGGGGCGTCCTCGCGGAAGTAAAGCGCCACGCGCCCGGACCGATGCAGCGGCCCGGCGCCGACCCAGACCAGCTCGCCGCTAGCGCAGAGCTGGTCAAGCCACGACGGCGAGTAGGCGCCGGTGCGGCGCGGCAGCACGTCGCGCTCCCAGATCTCAGCAGGCAAGGCGAGGCCCTGCAACGGCACGAGCACCTCGCGCAGCCGGTCGATCCCAGCGCCGGCGCTGGGGTGGCGGTCGATCCCCTGCCAGGCGGGCAGGAAGGCCGCGAGCGCCTGCTGCTCCGCGGGCTCGATTTCCTTGCGCAGCGCGGCGAGGGAGGCGCGGCGCAGGCGGCGCAACACCTCGACGTCACACCACTCCCGCCCGCTGCCCCCGGGCCGCAGCTCGCCCTGGACGAGCTCGCCGTGGCGCTCCAGCTCGCGCAGCACGGCACTCGCGTCGAGGCCGTAGCGGGCGCGGAGCTCCTCGCTGGTGAAGGGGCCGTGGGTGCGGGCGTAGCGCGCGACCAGCACGCGCAGCGCGTCGGGCACGTCGGCGAGGAAGGCCGCGGGCAACCCCCCGGGCGGTGCGGCAGAGAGGGCGTCGCGGTAGAGCCCGGCCTCGTCGGCGGCGATGAAGCGCTGCTCGCCGCCGAGTCGCAGGCGGATCGCGCGACGTTCGCGCTCGAGCTCCAAGAGCAGCGGCTGCGGGTCCACGCCCTCGAACACGCGCGCGGCGAGCTCCTCGGCGTTCAGATCGCCGACGTGGCGCAGCACGTCGTGCAGACCGTCGCGGCCCGTGGCACGCGTGATCTCAGAACGGTGCTGCAGATCATCTTCTACACGCGCGAGGGCATCGGGGTCCAGCAGCTCGCGCAACTCCTCCTGGCCAAGGAGCTCGCGCAGCAGGTCGCGATCCAGCGAGAGTGCGGCGGCGCGGCGCTCAGCATTGGGCGTGTCGCCCTCATACATGTAAGTCGCGACGTAGTCGAACAACAACGAGGAGGCAAACGGCGAGGCGGTGGGGGTCTCGACCTCGACGAGCGAGATCTCGCGCGTGTGTAGCGAACGCAACAGCGCTTCCAGGCCAGGGACGTCGAGCACGTCGCGCAGGCACTCGCGGTAGGTCTCCAACACGATGGGGAAGTCCGCGTAGCGGCGCGCGACCTCCAAGAGGTTCTGCGCCTTCAATCGCTGCTGCCAGAGCGGCGTACGTTTGCCGGGGTAGGCCCGGGGGATCAGCAGCGCGCGTGCGGCGTTCTCACGAAAGCGCGCGCCGAACAGCGCGGAGCCGCCGAGCTCGGCGGTGATCTGCGCCTCGACCTCCTCGGGCTCGAGCATGATTAGCTCGGCGGCGGAGGGCAGCGCCTCGGCCTCGTCGGCGTCGAGGTCCGGCAGATGCAGGACGATGCCGTCGTCGGAGGTGATCGCGTCGGCCTCGATCCCGATCCGCTCGCGGATCCGCGCCGCGATCGCGAGGCCCCAGGCGGAGTGCACGCGCCCGCCGAAGGGCGAGAGCACGCACAGGCGCCAGTCGCCGATCTCGTCGCGAAAGCGCTCGAGCACGATCGTGCGCTCGCTGGGCAGCACGCGCGTGGCATCCTGCTGCTCGCGCAGGTAGGCGAGCAGGTTGCGCGCGGCGCGCTCGTCGAGGTCGTAGCCGTCCTGCAGCGTCTGCGGCTGCTGCTCGACGGCCCAGCGCGAGAAGGCGCCGATCGCCTCGCCGAGCTCCTTGGGGCGCCCGACGGAGTCGCCCTTCCAGAAGGGCACGGCGCCGGGGGCGCCGGGGGCGGGCGTGACGATCACGCGGTCGCGCCCGATTTCCTCGATCCGCCAGGTCGAGGCGCCGAGCAGGAAGGCCTGGCCGGGCCGCGCCTCATAGACCATCTCCTCGTCGAGCTCGCCGACGCGACGACCGTCGGGCAGCGTGACGGCGTAAAGGCCGCGATCAGGAATCGTCCCGGCGTTGGCGATCGCCAGCTGGCGCGAGCCCTTGCGTGAACGAATCGTCCCGGCGAGACGATCCCAGACGATCCGTGCGCGCAGCTCGCCGAAGTCCTTTGAGGGATAGCGCCCGTCGAGCATGTCGAGCACGTTCTCCAGCAGCTCCCGCGACAGCTCGGCGTAGGGATAGCTGCCGGTGACGAGCGCGTGCAAATCATCGACCGCGACGGCCCCAGCCTGCTCGTCCGCCGGGGCGTCTGGATCTTTTTGATGGCCGGCTTTCGCCGGCTCGGATGACACGGCGATGGCGACGATCTGCTGCGCCAGCACATCCAGGGCGTTGCGCGGGACGACCGTGGGCTCGATTAGGCCTTCGTGCATGCGCCTGGCGACCACGGTGCACTCGAGTAGGTCCCCCCTGAACTTGGGGAAGATGCGCCCGCGGCTGACGTCGCCCACGTTGTGGCCCGCGCGGCCAATGCGCTGCAGCCCGCGCGCTACCGACTTCGGCGACTCGATCTGCAGGACCAGATCGACCGCGCCCATGTCGATCCCCAGCTCCAGCGAACTGGTGGCAACGAGGCAGGGGAGCTCGCCGGCCTTCAGCAGCTCCTCGACCTTGGTGCGCTCCTCGCGTGCCAGCGACCCGTGGTGCGCCCGTGCAATTTCGAGCGGCACGATCGGTCCATCGATCTTCTGATCATCATCTTCGGCCAGCTGCTTGGCGGCGAGCTCGTTCAGGCGAAGCGCCACCCGCTCGGCGGAGCGGCGGTTGTTGACGAACACGATCGTGGAGTTGTGGGCCTGCACGAGCTTCAACAGCTCGGGATAGATCGCGGGCCAGATCGAGCCACGCGTGGACTCACCCCCCGCGACAGGCTCCAGCGGGTCGTGCGCGGGGTCGCTGAGCGGCGTGGGGCCGCCTGGTTCGCTCATCGACTCCACCGGGACCTCGATGCGTAGGTCGAGCTGCTTTTTGTGGCCGGCGTCGATGATCTTCACCTGGCGACGGGGGCCGACGAGGTAGCGGCCGATCTCCTCGAGCGGGTTCTGTGTAGCGCTGAGGCCGATGCGCTGCAGGGGATTACCCACGTGCGCCTCCAGGCGCTCGAGCGTGAGTGCCAGGTGCGAGCCGCGCTTGGTGGCAGCGACGGCATGGATCTCATCCACGATCACGGCCTGCACCTCGTCGAGCATCGAGCGCGCCTGCGAGGTCAGGATCAGGTACAGCGACTCCGGGGTGGTGATCAGGATGTCGGGCGGCTTGCGCGCCATTGCGGCCCGCTCGCGCTGCGGCGTGTCGCCGGTGCGGATACCGACCGTGACCTCCTCGGCGCCGATCCCCCGCAGCGGCGTGCGCAGGTTGCGCTCGATGTCATAGGCCAGCGCCTTTAGCGGGCTGACGTAGAGGACGCGCGTGCCTTGCGTCTCGCCCTTGGGCTCGCTGCTAAGGCGATCTAGCGCCCACAGGAAGGCGGCCAGCGTCTTACCGGAGCCGGTGGGCGCCGACAGCAGCACGTTCTCTCCCGCGGCGATCGCGGGCCAGGCCTTTTCCTGCGCTGGTGTAGGGGCCTCGAAGGCCCGCTCAAACCACTCACGCACGCGAGGGCTGAAGCTGGAGAGGGGCACCTGTTGAGGCTAGCGCGAGGCGCGACTACACAAATCGTGTCTATTCGTGCATTATTCAGACCAGTGACCCGCGGCCCGCATCGCTTGAACATCACGCTCGATCCCGAGCATGCCGCGAGACTCGCGAGCCTTGCGGAGCGGACGCACGTGCAGGAGGGCACTCTCGCACGATCATTGCTCTCGACCGCAATCGAAGAGGCCGACCCCGAGGCACGCAACATCGCAACGCTGCTGGACGGGATCTCCGGGGCATACGAGCGGGCCGAGGCCGGGCTCGTGCAGGCTCGCTCAGGCCAGACGATCGACCTCGATCAGCACTAGGCTTGGCCCGCGTCGCGCTCAGCGCTATCGCGGTCGAAGACCTGGACCGCCTGATCCTCACCCACAGCCTCCCGGGCGATACCCGAGCGCGAGTCCGGCATTCCCTGCGAGCGCTTCAGCGTTTTCCACGGATGGGATCGGAGCTGCCCGGCAGATGGAGTCCATTGCGTTTCGTGCTCGGTCCCTGGCGATGGCTGCTGCTCGTATACGACTACGAGGAGGGGGAGGACCTGGTGGTAGTGGTGACGATCCAGGATGCGCGGTCTTCATTCCCGGCCACCTCCGCATAGGAGAATTCATCAGAGGCTGCGGCGCACGGGCATCAACTGATCCGGCGGCAGCCCGGCATCGATGGCGCTGACTGGAATTTCTTTCACCGATCTGGCAACCCAGCTGGCCGAGCGCACGCTCGAGCTGGTTGACATCGCCTCGGAGTCCGGCGCAGAGAGAGACATCGCCGAGCATATTGTGGGGGTGTTGGAGGCGGGCGGTGTCACGGTGTACGACGCGGGTGACACCTGCGTGCTCGCGGGCGCGAGGACTCGCGGCGAGCGCCCGTTCGTGCTGCTGGCCGGCCATCTGGACACGGTGCCCGCCCAGCAGAACTGGCCCGGCGCCCGCTTGCAGGACGGCGTGGAAGGGCTGGGCGCAAGCGACATGAAGGGCGGGGTCGCCGTGATGCTGGAGCTCGCGCTAGGCGGGAACGGAACCAGCACCGGTCCGGCGCTTGGCGCACCCGGTGTGGACGCCACCCAGACGCGCGCCGTCGACGTGGGCTACGTCTTTTTCGGGCGCGAGGAGCTGCCATCGAGCGAAAGCGCTTTGGCGCCGCTGCTCGCACGCGAGGCCGGGCTGCGCGAGGCCGACCTGGCGATCGTGCTGGAGCCCACGGCCAACGTGGTGCAGGCTGGCTGCCTCGGCAACATCGATGCCGACTGGAGCTTCACGGGACGCTCCGGGCATTCGGCTCGCCCCTGGCTGGCCGAGAACGCGATCGACCACGCGATCGCGGGGATCCGTGAGCTGCACGCGCGCGAGCCCGAGCGCGAGACGATCGAGGGGCTGGAGTTCGCGCAGGTGGCCTCGGTCACCACGCTGAAGGCGGGCATCGCTCGTAACGTGATCCCCGCGGCGTGCAGAGCCAACGTCAACTTCCGCTACTCGCCGCGCCTGGAGGCCGAGCAGGCCGAGCGTGCCCTGCGCGAGCTCTGCGCGCCCCACGGCTCGCTGGAGCTGCGGTCGAACTCGCGGGGCGCGCTGCCCCCGCGCGAGAACCCGCTGTTCGAGCGCCTGCTCGCGGCAAGCGGCGCCCGCGCACAGCCCAAGCAGGCGTGGACGCCGGTCGCGGAATTCGCGGCGGCGGGGATCGAGGCGGTCAACCTGGGTCCGGGCGACCCGGCCTACGCCCATCGCGCGGATGAGCGCGTCACGGCGGCGGCGCTCGTCCGCTCCCACGAGATCCTGAGGTCATTCCTGTGCGCCTAAACCCGCATGTCGAGCAGGCGCCCGGGTACCCGTTCCTGCGCCTGGCCGAAGCGCGCGCCGCGGCGCAGGCACGCGGGATCGACGTGGTGGACCTGAGCATGGGAGCGCCGACCGACCCAGCGCCGCTGGCAGTGCGCGAAGCGCTGGTGGAGGCCGCGGCGACGGTACGGCTGTGCGACTACCCCTCCGCGGCGGGCACGCCCGAGCTGCGCGAGGGGATCGCGGCCTGGATCGGGCGACGCTATGGGGCCACGCTCGATCCCGACCGCGAGGTGCTGCCCACCCTGGGCGCCAAGGAGCCGATCGCCACGCTGGCGCGACTGTTCGCGCGCGCGGGCGACACGATCGCGGTGACCTCGCCCTCATATCCGGTGCCCGAGCGCAGCGCGCGAGCCCTGGGTCTGCCGCTGGCGGCGCAGGTGCTGTCCGAGGAGGGCGGCTGGCTGCCGGACCCGGAGCGAATCGGCTGGCGCCGCGTGGCGATCGTGTGGGTCGTGAGCCCGCACAACCCCACGGGCGCCACGGCGCCGCTGGAGCTGCTGGACGAGCTGGCGGAACGCTGCCGCCATCGTGGCGCGATCCTCGCGGTGGACGAGACTTACTCGGAGTTCTGGTTCTCGGGCCGGTCGCCAGCCTCGGCGCTCCAGCTCGCGGACCGCAGCGGCGTGGTGGTGTTCAACTCGCTCTCGAAGCGCTCGGGCCTCGCGGGTCTGCGCTCGGGCTTCCTGGCGGGCGATCCCGAGATCGTCTCTCGCATCCGCCGCCACCGCAGCGACATCGGCACGACGCCGCAGACGTTCGTGCAGCGCGCCTCGATCGCGGCCTGGGGCGAGGAGACGCACGTGGTCGAGGCGCGTGCGCGGTACGCGCACAAGCGCGAGCTGCTCGTGGCCGCCGCAGCTCGCGGAGGCTTGCTCGACGCCGGTGCCCCAGCGGGCATCTTCCTCTGGCTGGGCGTGCCGGGTGGCGATGACGTGCGGGCATACGAGCTACTGCTCGAGCGCTCGCTGCTCGTGGTGCCGGGCTCCTATCTTGGCGGCGGCGGCGAGGGCTATCTGCGCGTAGCGTTGACCGGCCAGCCCGAGCGGACCGCGCGTGCAGCCGAGCTGCTTGCGAGCGGGTTCGAGGCCCTGACCGGCGCGGTGTGAGCCAGGCGAAGCAACTAGCGCGCGCGAGTGCTACAGGGCAGCGCCATGGTCGCGCACCAGCTCGTTCAGCTTGGCCTTGTCGTGGCGCTCGCCCTCTCCCAGGCGCTTGACCACGAGCACGCAGGGCAGGCCGAAGTCGCCGCCCGCGAACCCACGCGAGCGCGTGGCACCGATCGCCACGCTCCAAGGCGGGATGTGCCCACGCGAAATCTCCTCGCCGCTGTCGGCGTCGATCACGGGGATCGTAGGCGAGAGGATCACGCCCGCACCAACGACCGAGCCTTCGCCGACGCGCGCGCCTTCGATCAGCATGCAGCGACTGCCGATGAACGCGTCGCTCTCGACGATGACTGGGCTCGCTTGCAGCGGCTCGAGCACGCCGCCCACACCCACGCCCCCCGAGAGATGAACGCGGTCGCCGATCTGCGCGCAGGAGCCGACCGTGGCCCAGGTATCGACGAGCGTGTCGTGGCCTACGTAGGCGCCCACGTTCACGAAGCTCGGCATCAAGATCGAGCCCGAGGCCAGGTGTGAGCCAAAGCGCGCATAGGCGCCAGGGACTACCCGCACGTTGGGGCTACTGCGCTTTGGCGGCAGTCGATCCGCGAACAGCATCGGCCCCGCCTCGGTGTGCTCCATCGGGCACACGCGGAACAGCAGCACGATCGCGCGCTTGAGCCACTCATGCACGACGACCTCGCCGTCGTCCCCGATCTCGGCCACGCGCACGCGACCCCGATCGAGCAGGTCGATCACGCTCAGCACCGTGGCCTGCACGCGCGGGTCGCGGTCGTCGAGCTCGGCCCGGCGCTCCCACAGCTGCGCGGTTTGCTCACGCAGCGAGTCCAGACCGCCGAAGTCCGCAATGCTCGCGAGCGTCGCCATGCTCAGGCCACCTCCGCAACCTGCTCGGGCGCCAGCTCGGGCACCAGCACGTCGGGCTCGAACTGCAGCGTCGCGAAGTAGTCGCGCCTGACCTCCTCGCGACGGCGGATCAGCTCGACGCTGCCATCCGCCCGCAGCAGCAGCTCCTGCGGGCGCAGGCGGCCGTTGTAGTTGAAGCCCATCGCCAGGCTGTGCGCGCCGGTGTCGTGGATCAGCAGCAGATCACCGATCCGCAGTTCAGGCAGCTCGCGCTGGATCGCGAACTTGTCGTTGTTCTCACACAGCGAGCCCACCACGTCGATCGTCTGCCTGGGTCGCGTACCGTCGTCGCCGCCCAACGTGAGGTGGTGATAGGCGTCGGCGTACATCGCCGGACGTAGCAGTGCCGCGATGCCCGCATCCACACCCGCGTACTCGCGCCACTTGCTCATGCGGTTGATCACGCGCGTGACCAGCACGCCGTGCGGGCCCGTGATGAAACGACCCGACTCCAGCAGCAGCTTCGGGCGTCGCCCGGTGTGCTGCTCGTGAGTGCGCAGCAGCTGCCCAGCGCCCAAGCCGAATGCGTGCACGTCGAGCGATTGGTCGCTCGGCCGGTATGGAATTCCCAAACCGCCACCCGCGTTGATGAACTCGAGCTCGATCCCCAACTCACGCTGCAGGCCGTCCTCGAGCGCCAACAGCATTGCGATCGTGCTCAAGAGTGGCTGCACCGTGAGCACGTTCGAGGCGATCATCGCGTGCAGGCCGAAGCGTTCGGCGCCGAGCGCGCTCGCCGCGGTGAAGGCCTCGCTCAGCTGGTCGCGGCGTAGCCCGAACTTGGCCTCGGTCGGCGAGCCGATCAGCTTGTCGCCGAGTCGCTCGGGCCCGGGGTTAAAGCGAAACGAGCACACAGCTGGCACGCCTGGCAGCTTCTGGATCAACGTGAGGTCATCCACGTTGACGATTGAGCCCAGCGCGAGCGCGGCCGCGAACTCTTCGCGGGTCGTGTTATTGGAGGTAAAGAAGATCTGCTCGCCGCGCGCGCCGCAATCCGCCGCCAGCTCCAGCTCGGCGATCGAGCTGCACTCCATGCCGAGCCCATGCTCGGCGAGCATGCGCAGGATCGTCAGGTTCGGCAGCGCCTTGACCGCGAAGTACTCCTGGAATGGAAGCCCGCCAAAGGCAGCGGTGAGGCGGTCCGCTGCCGCGAGGATGCCCTGTTCGTCGTAGATGTGAAATGGAGTGCCGAAGTGCTCGGCCACTTCGGGCAGGATCGACTCCAAGCGCCGCCCGAAATGTTCACTGATCGGCATGCCCGCGCGGCCCCCTGCCTACGCGCTGCGATGCGCGGTGATGATCGCCCTGGTGCGCGGCCCCGACAGCGGGCGCCGGTAGGTGAGGGTGGCGGTCGAGACGCGTGTGAAGCCCGCGCGCTTTAGTTCGCCCGCGATCCAGCGCTCGGATAGCCAGTAAAAGCCGGGTACGTTCGCCGATTGCTGAACCGCCTCGTCGGTTTTGGGCGCGTCGTTTGAGATCACGACCATGCCGCCCGAGGGCTTTAGCCAGCTATGGAACAGGCGCAGCGCCGTCTGCGCGCCGTCCTGGCCGTCGTGCAGGTGACCCAGCAGCCCGTCGGCATAGACGACGTCCCAGTATTCGGGCTGCGTGTCCCAGGAGTAGAGGTTCTGGCAGATCGCCGGGACGCCCGCCTTGCGCGCCAGCTCGACGGCCTCCTCCAGGGCATCGACCGCGAGCACGGGGTAGCCTTCGCGACCGAGCACGCGCTCCACGAACGCGTTGCCCGAGCCAAGACTCAGCAGCAGGTTTTTTCGGTCTCGGTCCAGCGCGTTACGCAGGTGCTCAAGGATCCACCAGCGGTAGGTCGGCGAGCAGATCGAAGGCGTAGTCGAGTCCCCGCGCGCGATCCCGTGCTCCCATTCCTCGAAGATGCTCATCTCCTCGCTGCCGGTCAGGTAGAAGGAGCGCAGATCATTCTCCAGCGCGTTGGGGTCCGCCATCGAGGTCTCGTAGCGGGCCGTCGTGTCGAGCGTCGCCATCAGCCATTCACCTCCTGCATGCGCACGAGGCCGAGGCTGCCGAGACCACTCGACAGCAGCGAGCGCATGATGCGACCGACCGCAGGGTCGGTGTCGGTGTCCAAGTACCACTTGCCGATGCGCGCTAGAAAGCGCACCAGCCGCAGCCCATCCAGGCCCTTCACGGCGCGGTCGACAAGCGGCAAGAGCTGTGACTGCGCGACCAGCGAGCGGTAGTGCTCATCGTCAGCCAGCGGCAGCGGGCCACCGTCATTGCGGGGGTCCCAAGCCTTCATCCACGCCCGCGCGAAGATCCATCCCGCGTTCTCGCCGTCCAGCACTCGCTCTCTGGTGATCGACAGCGCCTCGTGCAGCGGGTGATCCAGACACATGCCCATCAGCACCATCGCCGCGAGGTCCTCGGTAGCGCAGCCTGCCCGCTCCTCGATCGCCAGCGAGCACAGCAGCTCGCTCTCGAGCAGCATGTCGAGCAGGTCGTCGATCAACAGCGTGCTCTCGCCGCCGGGGCCGTCGTCCTGCTCGGTGACGACCTCCGCGTGGAGCACCGCGGTTGGGTAGACGTTCGAGCCGGGCGCGAGCCCGCGCAGGATCTCGTCGAGGTTGTCGCGCCGTTCCTCGCTCGTCAACCGGATCAGCGTCACGTCGGTCATCTCGGTCATCAGCGAGCGCCAGATCGTGAGCGCGCGCAGGTCTTTGGTAGGCCGGCCGTCCTCGCCGATAAGCGGTAGGCGCACAGGCGTACGACCGTCGGTCTCAAACACAAGCGGACCCTGCAGCGACCCACCGATCACGCCCTGGGCGAGGGCGAGGCGCGCAAGCGCCTCGATGCGAGGCACGTACTGCGAGTCGAAAATCGTCCGCTCGAAGCGCACCCCCAGGCGCGCGAGCGTCTCGTTCTGACCGCTGACGGCCCAATCCCGCACGGCGTGCCACAGCTCGTAGGTCGGCCGATCGCCCGCGGCGAGCAGGGTCAAGAGTAAGTCGGCCAACCCGTCTTCGGACTGCGCTCCCTGGATGTGGTGTGCGTACAGACGACCCACGAAGCGGTCGCTCTTTTCGCCGGCGGCCGCGGGGTCGGACTCGTCGGCGAAGCGCAGGTAGCCCGCCATCGCGTCTGCCATGTCGCGCCCGGCGTCGGCGATCTGCGTCTGGCGCGCGACATGCGCGCCCGCCGCCTCCAAGGTGGAGGCCAGCGCGTGCCCAAGCGCGATGTTGCGTAGATAGCCGGCGTGCAGTGCAGTCGTGGGGCTGGGGTCGCAGAAGTCGACGATGAACGGGGCGCCCTTGAGCAGGTCCCTGGTCGCGGGCGGCATCCGCCGGCCTGCCCCCCGCGCGCCAAACTCGCCGACCCGCGAGTCCTCGAGCTGTATCTGCGGCGCCGCGAAGAGCAGGTCCGGTGGGGCGTCGATGTGTGAGATATCGATGGCCATGACGGTGCGGCGAGGCTAGTCAGAGGCGATCAGAAGTCAACCGGGCGCAACGGGCCCGACGACTCGCTGTCGGCAGAGTGCCGTGAAAACCGCCAAAACTCCGGGGATCGGGCGCTGGGATGATTTGGAAACAGATCTCGCGATCCTCTATACCTGTGAAAGAGAGACATTTTCGATACGGACGAGGGCGCGTGGACGGGCGATTGTCGCTTCTTACACGCAGTTGCATAGGCGCCGAAATTCACGGGTTAGGCTCGCCGCAGAATGGACAGCAAGCTCGACTTGGACGTCGGCGTGATCGAGGCATGCCGTCAGACGGCGAAGGACATCGCCGACCGGCTGTCCGAGGAAACCGCTGACCGCACGACGCTCTCGGTCGAGCGTTCCGTCGTGCGCTTCCTGGGCGTCGACGGCATTACCGAGCTCGACGTGCCATTGCCGAACGTGCTCGTTGAGCACGTTCACGACCGCGGCGGGCTCGGTCGCGGGATCGCGCTGTGGTTGGGCAACGCGATGATCCAAACGGGGCGCGACGCGCAGCAGATTGCCGAGGCCGTCGGCGCGGGCGGGCTCGATCTGCTGCGGCTGCCGTTCGCGGAGGAGGACACGATTCGCGAGCTTGTCGCGGGTGAATGCGCGCGGCGCATGGGTGAGCTGCGCCGTCGGATGGATCGGCGGCGCGAACAGCGCGAGCGTTTGAGCGGCCCGCCGCCGCTGCGCTACGTGCTCAGCGCGACGGGCAACGTCCACGACGACGTGATCCACGCGCTGGCGGTAGCCGAGACGGGTGGCGACGTCGTCTCGATGACCCGCTCAACCGCGCAGAGCCTGCTGGAACACGTGCCTTTCGGGGCGACCACCGAGGGCTTCGGCGGCACGTTTGCGACGCAGGAGAACTTCCGCATCCTGCGCGAGGCGCTCGACGACTGGTGCGAGCAGAACGGGCGCTACATCCGGCTGTCGAGCTTTTGCTCGGGACTCTGCATGACCGAGTTCGCGACGCTCGGCGCGATGGAGGGCCTGGACAACATGGTCAACGACGCGCTTTACGGGATCCTCTACCGCGACATCAACCCCGTGCGCACGATGATCGACCAGCGGGTCTCGCGCACGATCACGGGCTATTTCGGGATGGTGATCAATACCGGCGAGGACAACTACCTGCGGACCGCCGACGCGCTACAGGCAGCGCCGTCGGTGACGGCCTCCCAGTTCATCAACCATCAGCTGGCGCGCGCCTCGGGCATGCCCGACGAGCAGATCGCGCTGGGCGACGCATTCGAGATCGATCCTCCGACCAAGAACGGACTCCTCTATGAGTGGGCGCAGGCGCAACTGACCCGCGAGCTGTTCCCAAACTGCCCGATCAAGTACATGCCGCCGACGCGACACATGGACGGCAACCTGTTCCGTACACACGCTTGCGACACGCTGTTCAACCTGATCACGATCGCCACCGGCCAGGGTATCCAGACCGCGGGTGTACCGACCGAGGGCGTATTCACGCCGCACCTGCACGATCGCGTGGTGGGCCTGGAGTGCGTGGAGTACGTATTCAACTACGCGCACGATCTGGGCGAGGAGATCCAGTTCAAGCCCGGCGGACTCATCAACACGCGCGCGCAGGAAGTGCTGCGCCAGGCGCACGAGCTACTAGAGCGGATCGCCGAGGTGGGGATGTTCGGGGCGATCGAAGACGGGACCTTTGGGGATGTACGCCGACGGATCGACCAGGGCCGCGGGATCGAAGGCATTGTCCAGACCAGTGAGCAGTACTACAACCCAGCGCTGGAGCTTATGCAGGGGGTGAGCATTGGCTGAGCACACGCAGCCGGTGGACCTCACGAAGGTGCGGCCCTATGGAGATCATCTGGGCGACGGGATCGTGCAGCTGAGCTTCACACTACCCGTGCCGCACGGGCCGGCCGCGCGCAAGTGCGCGATGGAGCTGGCGGGCAGGCTGGGCCTGCAACGGCCCGAGGTGGTCCACAACCAGCGGCTACTCGACGGCTATACGCACTTTCTCGTCTACGGACACGTACTGCAGACGGTCGACTACACCACACAGAAGGTCAGCGAGCTTGATCAGGAGTACATGAGCGAAGACGAGATCGACGCCTACGCACAGGCGCGGATCGGCCGACCGATCATCGTCGTGGGCGCCTGCACGGGCTCGGACACCCACAGCGTTGGAATCGACGCGATGCTCGACCTGAAGGGCTTCCACGGCAATCGCGGGCTGGAAGGCTACCGCGCGTTTGACGCACACAACCTGGGCAGTCAGGTCCCCAATAGCGTGCTAGTCGCCAGAGCGATCGAGCTGAACGCGGACGCGATCCTCGTGTCACAGACAGTCACCCAGCAGGATCTCCACATACATAACCTGACCGAGCTTGTGGAGATCCTCGAAGCCGAGGGCCGGCGCGAGCAGACGATCCTCGCCTGCGGTGGCTCACGTGTCTCGAACGAGCTCGCGAAGGAGCTCGGCTTCGATGCGGGCTTCTCGCGTGGCACCTATCCCGTCCACCTAGCCAGCTTCCTCGTGCGCGAGGTGGCTGCGCGAATTGAGCGCGACGACGTCGCGCAGAATGGGGCTATGACATGAGCGTGCGACAGATCGGCGAGGCGGCCGACACGCCGGAGCAGACTCCGCAGCAGGCAGAGGCGGACGCAGTGGGCGCCGAGGCAGTGGGCGCGGAGGAGCGGCGGCTGAAGATGGAGCGGCTTCGCAGCGAGGGCATCGAGCCCTATCCGCACCTACGCACGGAGATTCCCCGTATATGGATCGCGGAGCTGCTCGCCGCGCACGACCCCTCGGAGATGAAGCCCGGACCCCATCCGGGCCTGAGCTATCGAGTGTGTGGGCGATTGATCGCGCGGCGCGGGCACGCGAAGACGACCTTCTTCGATGTGCGCGACCAGTCGGGCACGATGCAGGTCGTCGCGCGCCTGGAGGCGCTCGGCGCAGAGGCCTACGAGCGTGCGCTGAGCCTCGACATCGGCGACATCGTCAGCGTCGAGGGCGACGTGTACGTGACGCAGCGCGGTCAGCTCGCTCTGGGCGTGAGCGACTGCACGCTGCTAGCCAAGGCGCTGCGCCCGCCGCCCGATCGCCATCACGGGATGGAGGATGTCGGCGCGCGCTATCGCTATCGGGAGCTGGATCTGCTGGCGAACGCCTCGACCCGGGAGATGTTCTTCAAACGGACCAAGGTGATCGAGGCGATCCATGCAGTGCTGCGCGAGAAAGGCTTCACGCAGGTCGAGTCGCCGATCCTGCAGACGCTCGCGGGGGGCGCCTCCTCGCGCCCGTTCACCACGCATCACAATGCGCTGGACGTTGACCTACATCTGCGGATCTCGGTCGAGCTGTACATGAACCGCTGCGTGGTGGGCGGCCTAGAGAACGTCTATGACCTCGGGCGGGCGTTTCGCAACGAGGGCATCTCCCACCGGCACAGCCCCGAATTTACGATCCTCGAGTGCATGCAGACCTACGCGGACTACATGGACATCGCCATCTGGTGCGAAGAGGTCACCGAACAGGTCGCGCTACGCACGCTGGGCACGACGAAGGTCGAGCAATACGACGGGCAGGTGATCGAGCTTGCCAAACCCTGGGCCCGGATCACGCTGCGCGACGCGATCAAAGATACGGTCGGGCTCGACTACCTGCAGGCCACGCGCGAGCAGCTGCTCGCGCACCTGGACGATCCCGCCGAGCATGAGAAGAGCTGGCCCAAGCTGGTGGAAGCCGTTTATTCCAAGCACGTCGAGCCGTACCTGGTACAGCCCACGCACGTGTTCGACTTTCCGCTGGACCTGTTCCCGATGTGCAAGCGCCATAGCCAGAACCCCCGCCTAGGCGAGCACTTCGACACGGTGATCCGCGGCATGGAGATCCTCTCGGGCGACACCGAGCTCAACGACCCAGTTGACCAGTGGGATCGCTTCGTCAAACAGCGCAACGAGCGCCCGGGCGACGACGGCGATCAACCCCACCCTCATGACGAGGGCTACGTGCGGGCGTTGGAGTACGGGATGGCGCCGACCTCTGGGGGAGGGATCGGCGTTGACCGACTCCTGATGATCCTCTCGGGCGCGGAGTCGATCCGCGAGGTCGTGCCGTTCCCGACGCTGCGTGAGTTGCACTGAGGAAAAGCCGACTCGGCCGGAGCGCGCCACTCGGCGGGTGTCGAGCACGTCCGTGCGTCTGGTCGGAAACACATCGGACGAAGCGGGCCCAAAATCCGACTAACCGAATTATTGATACTAGGCGATAATTCCGGTGGCTTGAATCAGAGGCCCTGAGTGTTCCTTCCGTAACCAGCTCCTGACCGGCGACTAGGACTACGCTCCTAGGCATGGAGCGTGGGTCGTATCCGAAGCTCCAAGTTCGGGGGCATCGTCAATGGACACCGCTCGCCCGCGCCCTGACGGCCACAGGCGATCGTTGGACGCTGCTGATCGTGCTTGCCTTGTCGCACGAGACCCTGCGTTTGAACGCGCTGCGCGCTCGGCTACCTGGCGTCAGCTCAGGCGTGCTTGACCACCATCTGAGTCAGATGACCTCGCTCGGTCTGCTTGCGCGCAAGCGCTTTCGAGAAATGCCACCCAGGGTCGAAGTCTCGCTGACGGAGGCCGGGAGCGAGCTGCTGCCGATCGCGGCTGCGTTGGCGCGCTGGGGGATGCGCTACGAGTGGCCGGCGCCCGACAGCAGACAGCACGCGTGCGCGGACGCCGTGCTGCGCCAGCTGCCGGCGCTGCTCGAAGAGGAGGACGACTTGCCTGACGGCATCGTCGAGGCGATCGTCGAAGCCAACGGCGAGCGCGTCAGGCATTGGTTCGAGGTCACAAATGGCCGACTGCGTGCGACACCAAGCGACATAGCCACCGCGACGACCCAAATCGAGGGTGACGAGGATGCTTGGATCGCCGCACTGGGGCCCGGTCACGATCGTTCGGGCCTGCGCTTAGCCGGCCAAGGGCCACTCGCGGCGCGCATACTCGACTCACTCCCACGCGCGCACGTGCCCTCGGGAGAGTTGGCCTCGACACGGGACAGCGTTCTGCGCGATGGCGATGTTGCCTCGGTGCATGGCGCTATCCCGGTAATCGAGGAAGCCCCGCCTGCGAGCAACGCCCGTCGGGTCAAGGAGGCGTCGGCTAAAGCAGATGTGGCGCAGACTTCGATCGCCGACGACGAAACTGGGCCTAGTCCGGAATAGCCCCCGTGCACGAACACCCCGGCGAGCGGCGCCTCCGAGGCACGCTGGTCCGTGCGTCGCGACAATCGTCTGTAGACACTTCGTCTACATCTAGCCAGACTGCTGCCATGGACTCGATACACGCTCAGTTTGCGGCGAACCTGCGTTTGCACCGCCGACGCCTGGGACTCTCCCAAGAAGCGCTAGCCGACCTGTGCGACCTGCACCGCACGGAGATCAGCTTGCTCGAGCGGCGTAAGCGCTCGCCGCGACTCGAGACGATCGTGCACCTCGCGCGAGGCCTTCAGCTGTCCTCGGTCTGCGAGCTGCTGGAGGCCCGCGCCTAACGACGCCGGCGAGGCACGCGGCCGGCAGCCGTGGCGGCAGTCTCGCCAGGAGGCGGCCGAAAGAAGGGCCTGGGACGGAGCTGTTCCACCTCGGACCTGCGCTCGTACTGGGCCTTCACGGACACCGCGGCCGGGCGAATAGCTACGGCGTCCGCGGAGACCCGGTATCGAGGGGGTGACACCTCGATCTCCTTCTCAAGCACCGTCGGAGAGGGTTAACGGTGCTCAAGTTCTCTTGCCCCCTTCTCTCGCAATCGTTGAACTTGAAACTTTGGCCTAAATGTTTCTGACCTAAGCAGGTTCCGCTCAGCACGCTACTTCCACATATTGGTCAGCGCCAGATGCGTTTCCCACTTCGTCGTCCCTGGCGGCGCCGCAGATCGGCCAAGCGTCTCCGATGGAGTCCACCGGCGCTCACGACCAGGTCCAACGCCATGCGTCCATAGACTTCGAGCGATGCATGAGCCAGCGGGTGCCACTGCGGTGAGCGCGAGTCCTGAGCGCGCCGTAGCCGGGGGCGTGCTGCCGGCACAACGCCTACGCGAGGCGATTGCCGCGGAGTGGATCGTCGCCGGCGCCTGGCGGATTCCGAGCGAGTCAGTCCAACCCGCCAGCATTGACCTGCGCCTCGGCGAGCGCGCCTGGGCTCTGCGCTGCAGCTTCCTGCCCGACAGCGACTCCACCGTGGAGCAGAAGATCGAGGATCTGGCCTTCGAACAGATCGACCTACGCGATGGAGCGACGCTCGAGCGCGATCGCCCCTATCTAGTGCCCCTGATCGAGGAGCTGCGTCTGCCCGAGCACATCCGCGCGAAGGCCAACCCCAAGAGCTCGACCGGTCGCCTAGACGTGTTCACACGCGTGCTCACAGATCGCAACCACCGCTTCGATGAGATCGCCGCCGGATACAGCGGCAAGCTTTACCTGGAGATCGTGCCACGCACGTTTGCGATCCGCGTTAGAACGGGGCTGGCGCTCAACCAGGTGCGCCTCGCCGATGGCGACGGGCGCCTCGCCGACTCGCAGCTGATCGACCTGCATCAACAGATCCCGCTGCTGTTCCGTGACTCCGAGCCACTGGCCCAATCCTCGCTATCGCTCGGTGACGGTCTGTTCCTCAGCCTCGACGCCTCCGGCGGCTCGGACAGCATCGTCGGCTACCGCGCCAAGAAGAACAGCCTCCCCATCGACTTGACCAAGGTGGGCGCACTTCGCTGGCAGGACTTCTGGGAGCCCGTCCACCCCGAGGCCAAACAGCGCATCGTGCTGGAGCCCGAGGTCTTCTATCTGCTGCTGTCGGCCGAGGGCGTCAGCATCCCACCCTCCTACGCGGCCGAGATGCTCGCCTACGACCCAACCGCAGGCGAGCTGCGCACGCATTACGCCGGCTTCTTCGATCCTGGCTTCGGCTATTCGCGCGGGGGCGAGGCCGGCGGCAGTCGCGCAGCGCTTGAGGTCCGCGCGCGGGATGTGTCCTTCATGGTCGAGCACGGACAGCCGGTCTGCAAGCTCGCCTTCGAACACATGTCAGAGGAGCCGGATGTGCTTTACGGCACCGACGTCGGCTCCAACTACCAGGGGCAGCAGACGATGCTGAGTAAGCACTTCCTGGCGCAGGCCGAAGACGCTCTCGCCCAATAGTCGCACTGGTGCATTTGTTCGGACTTTCGCAACGTTGAAGGGCATTTGCCTTTCCGTACGAAATAAGCGACGATTGTCCGGTCTATCATCCCGTGCACCGGACTGTTTATGATCGTCTAGTGCTAGCTCCCCACGAGCGACACTGCAGAGCCGGGATTTTTCCAGGACGAGGAAGAGCCCCCTAGCCCCCATC
Source organism: uncultured Solirubrobacteraceae bacterium (assembly GCA_963697725.1). Taxonomy (GTDB): domain Bacteria; phylum Actinomycetota; class Thermoleophilia; order Solirubrobacterales; family Solirubrobacteraceae; genus Palsa-744. The sequence goes on along the minus strand of OY969096.1, from coordinate 470,642 downwards.
AAAACGGACAGGGAACAAGTACACATGCCCAGAACAAGTTCAAAAGCTCCAAAAGCCACAGCCTCCACGCAAGAGCCTGCGTGGTCCATACCCAGCCTACGAGAGCCGCGTTACTCGCAGTCCCTCGAGCGCGGGCTCGCGATTCTCAGCTGCTTCACGCCGAAGCGCCCGGTGCTGGGAATCGCCGACATTGCCGACGAGCTCGGCATGAGCCGCTCAACCACGCACCGCTACGTGATTACCCTGCTCGCGCTCGGATACCTCGAGCAGGGCGCTTCGCGTAAGTACCGTCTCGGCTTGCGCGTGACAGACCTCGGTATGTCGGCGCTCAACTCGACTGGCCTGCGCGAGCACGCTCAGCCGTACCTGGAAGAGCTGCGTCAGCGGACCTCCTACACCGTCAGCCTCGCCGTACTCGACGGCCCCGAGATCCTCTACGTCGACCGCGCCCGCAGCTTTCGCCGCGGGCAGGGCCAAGCCGGACTGGACGTACGCACCGGTTCGCGCCTGCCCGCTTACTGCACCGCGATGGGCAAGCTGCTGCTCGCCAATCTGCCCGAGACCGACCTGCGCGAGCTACTTGGGGCGATGAAGCTCACCAAGCAAGGGCCTAACACCATCACCTCAAAGAAGGCCCTGCGCGAGGAGCTGGAGGAGGTGCGCGAGGCCAACTTCGCCGTCGACGACGAAGAGTTGGCCAAGGACCTCTACTCGGTCGCCGCGCCCGTGCGCAACGAGGCGCGTCAGGTAGTAGCCGCGGTCGACATCGCCGTACCCAGCTCAATGATCACGATCGGGGAGCTGGTAGACGCGCTCGGGCCACACCTGGTCTCGACCGCCGACCGCATTTCCGCGCGCCTCGGCTTCCGCCGCGACGACGAGCAGGGCTAGGGCGCAGCATCAGGTAGGGCGCGGGCGTCAGCTGTGACGCCCGCGCAACGTCGCTCGGTAGCTGGCAAGGTGGTGTCGCCCCGCGCGCTCGTCCCGTACTCTCTGCCACCGGCATGTCCGTCTCGATAACTCACGCCAACGCGCCTCGGTCGACCTGGCTGAAGCGAACCCTGGCACTCGCGTGCACCGCCCTGCTCGCCGTGGGCCTATCGGCCTGCGCCAAGGCCGTTTCCACCGCTGGGCTCAAGGGCGAAGCCAAGGAAGCCGCCGAAACCATCAAAAACCTGCAGACCGACGTGACCGCCGGCGACGAAAAGAAGGTCTGCCAGAACGACCTCGCCAAGGCCCTGGTCACCAAGCTCGACGCCGCCGAAGGCGGCTGTGAGAAGGCGATCAAGAACCAGCTCACCGAGGTCGACTCCTTCGAAGTCACCGTCGAGTCCGTTCAGGCCTCCGGGGGCAAGGCCACCGCAAACGTCAAGAGCATCTACTCCGGGAAAGGCAAGCCCGGCACACTCTCGCTCGTCAAAGAAGGCAGCAAGTGGAAGATCTCAAAGCTCGGCTGAACCGCCGGCCGAGTCGCGCCGAGCGGCGCTCTCGCTTAGCTGATTCCGTCGATCAGCTCGCCCGCTGAACCAAGGCCCAGGCCCTTGGCCAGGATCACGATCGTCTCCAAGCGCGGGGAGCGCTTGCTGCGCTCGAGCAGGCTGATCTCCGTGCGATGCAGGTCGCACTCATCCGCGAGGGCCTCCTGAGAAAGACCTGAGCGGTCACGGGCGCGACGAAGGTTCTCCGCGAACTGTTCACGTGCAGTCGGCATCGTCTGCACTCTCACGTATGACGGACAAACCCTCAACAGACAAAACAGCTCGGGATATACCCGCCCCAAGCTCGCGGCGGACGGTCGTGTTGCAAACCGTTCGTCTGCGAGCCGCGCCAACCGCGGACGGACGAGGGCGCGGCGGCGCTAGGCCAACGAGCGGCCGTACTGGCGCTCGTAATAGGCGCGGTAGTCGCCCGAGCGAATCGGCTCCCACCACCAAGCGTTCTCGCGGTACCAGGCCACCGTCTGCTCCAACCCTTCCGCAAAGCGTACCCGCGCGTTCCAGCCCAGGGCGCGCACCTTCTCCGAGGAGAGCGAGTAGCGGCGGTCGTGTCCTGGGCGGTCGCGCACGTGCTCGATCTGGGATTCGCTCGCACCTGTCGCCGCGACGATGCGCTTGACTACCTCGATGTTCGCCTCCTCGTCCGGCCCACCCGCGTTGTAGACCTCGCCCGGCACGCCGTGCTCGAGCACGTGCCCAATCGCGCGCGCGAAGTCCGTCGCATGGATCCAGTTACGTACCTGCATGCCGTCCCCGTACACCGGCAGCGCGTCGCCGTGCAGGGCGTTCAGGATCATCAGCGGGATCAGCTTCTCTGGGTACTGGTAAGGGCCGTAATTGTTCGACCCACGGCAGATCATCGCCGGCAGCTCATAGGTGTGGAAGTAGCTTTGAACCAGCAGATCCGCTCCCGTCTTCGTCGCCGAGTAGGGCGAGGACGGGCGCAGCGGCGACTCCTCCGTAAAGGAGCCCGACTCGATCGACCCGTACACCTCGTCCGTCGAGACTTGGACGTAGCGCAACTGGTTCGCGCGCGCCGCCTCCAGCAGCACGTAGGTACCGAGCGCGTGCGTCCTCACGAACGCGTCCGGCTCCGCGATCGAGCGGTCCACGTGGGTCTCGGCCGCGAAGTTCACCAGCGCATCCGGCGAGGCACTCTCGATCGCCTTCCCGACCGCGCCCGGGTCCTCGATCGCACCGCGCTCAAAGCGAAACGAAGGCTGCTCCGCGAAGTCTTGGAAGTTCTCCTCGCGCCCCGCGTAGGTCAGCTTGTCCAGCACGGTCACCTCATCGCCGTACTCCAGCAGGCGCTGTCGCACGAAGGTCGAGCCGATGAAGCCCGCGCCACCGCAGACGAGTAGTTTCATCTGCACATCCTCCCAGGCCTCACCGGTGCGTGGTCGCGGTCCAGGTGCACGCTCATCGGCTCAAGCCCGCCCGAGCCGCCAGATACCCAGCCAGCCCATCACGCCAGTCCGGCATCGGCACGACGTCCTCGCGTTCACTCTCCAGTGCCGACCAGGCCGGACGCGGAGCCGGGCGTGCCAGCTGCTCGCTGCTCGCCGCCTCCACCGTACAGTCGACCTCCGCTTGGCGAAAGATCTCCTGCGCGAAGCCGTTCCACGACACCACGCCCGCGCCCGTCATGTGGAGCAGGCCACCGACTTCGCGTTCCAGCAGGCCCAGCAGCGCCGGCGCCAGGTGTCCTGACCAGGTTGGAGAGCCGATCTGGTCCGTCACCACTTGGACCGCTCCACGCTCGCCCGCCAGGCGCAGCATCGTCTCCACGAAGTTCTTGCCCTCCAGCCCGTAGAGCCAAGCTGTGCGCACGACCGTATGGTCACGCGAGGCCGCCAGCACCTCGCGCTCGCCTTCCAGCTTCGTCAATCCGTATACCGAGCCCGGACCCGTCGGGTCCGACTCCACGTAGGGCCGCGGTCGCCCTTCGCCGTCCACCGGCGCCACCCCATCGAACACGTAGTCCGTCGAGACGTGAAGCAGTCGGACCTTACGAGACGCGGCTGCCCGCGCCAGCACGCCCGCGCCCCGCGTGTTCACCGCGTGCGCCTGCTCGCGCTTGCTCTCCGCCCCGTCCACATCCGTCCAGGCCGCGCAGTTCACGATCGCGTCGAGCGCCCCCGGCTCACCCTGCAGGCGCTCCAGCAGCGCGTCTACCCCTCGCTCGTCCGTGATGTCCAGCTCCGGCAGATCTACCGCCACCAGCTCGTGTCCCGCACGCTCTCCTGCTCGCAGCACGTCGTGCCCCAACATCCCCGCCGCGCCGGTGACGAGCAGCCTCACAGGATCGAAATGTCGGAGTTGTCCCCCACCATGAAGCGATACGCACGCGGCTGGCGCTCGCCGCGGCGCACGCTCACATTCCGCCCCAGCAGCGAGGACTCCATCCGTCCGTCCAGATGCGAGACCACGCAGCCCGCCAGCAGGATTGAGTGCTCCACCTCTGAGGCCGTTACCTCGCAGCGCTCGCCAATCGCCGTGTATGGGCCCACGTAGCAGTCCTTCAGCTGTGCTCCCGCGCCCACGATCGCCGGGCCTCGCACCGTCGTTCGCTCAAGGCGCGCGCCCGCCTCGATCACCACCCGCCCGTCCACCTTCGAGTCGATCAGCTCGCCTTCGATCCGCTCCGAGAGGTTGTCCAGAATCAGGCGGTTCGCCTCCAGCATGTCCTCCAGGCGTCCCGTGTCCTTCCACCAGCCGCGCACGATGTGCGGCTCGACCCGCAGGCCGCCATCCACCAGATGCTGGATCGCGTCCGTAATCTCGAGCTCCCCGCGCGGCGAGGGTTCAATCGCACGTGCCGCCTCGTGCACCTGTTTCGTGAACATGTACACGCCTACCAGCGCCAGATCCGTGGCCGGCTGCGACGGCTTCTCCACCAGCCGCACCACCTGACCCGTCTCGCCCGGCGGAGCCGGTCCCAGCTCCGCGACGCCGTAGTTCTCCGGGTCCGGCACCGGCGTCAGCAGGATCAGCGCGTCCGGCTCATGCTCCCGGAACGCCGCCACCAGGTCCGTGATCCCGCCCTGCAGCAGGTTGTCGCCCAGGTACATCACAAACGGGCTCGATCCCAGGAACCGCTCTGCCGTCAGCACCGCGTGCGCCAGTCCCAGCGGCTCGTCCTGCAGGATGTAGGAGATCCGCACGCCGAAGCGCGAGCCATCGCCCGCCACTTCTTCGATCTCCGGACCTGTCTCCGGCGCGATGATGATCCCCACCTCCTCGATCCCCGCCTCCGCCATCGCCTCGATGCCGTAGAACAGGACCGGCTTGTTCGCCACCGGCACCAGCTGCTTCGCGCTCGTGTGCGTGATCGGGCGCAGGCGCGTGCCCTTGCCCCCCGAGAGGATCAGTCCCTTCAGTGGCTCCATCGCCCGGAGCCTAGCGGGGGGTGCTCAGTAGACGCCGCCCAGCTTGCGGTGGTCCCAGCTTGCACGGCGCAGCTCGACGAACTCAAGGCCCACCCGTTTACCCGCCTGCGCCGCCACCGCATCGCGTGCCTCGGGGGGCAACTCCTGGGGGGGAGTCTCGCCGCGCGGCACGGCGTTGCGCATCATGATCTCCGCCCCCAGCCGCACCACCTCCGCGATCTCGCGATGGACCACCACGTCGCACTCCAGCATCACACCCCGCAACTGCGCGTACTCCTCGCCCGCCTCCACCTGCAGCGTCACGCGCGGATCGCGTTCGATGTTACGAACCTTCTGCGAGGACCCGTACGTCCACGACCAGATGCGCGGCCCCGGTTCGCCGGCCGAATGCCCGCGCAACACGTACCACAGCGGCATCAGGTGTGGCCAGCCGCGTGGGCCCACCGTCGCGCAGGTCACGGTGCGCTCTTCCGCCAGGAAGCCCGCCACCTCGGCAGCCGTCATCTTGATCTGCTCGCGTCTACTCATGCCAGCCCATTACCCGCCTACCGCCGAGTTCTATGCGGGTTGCAACTTTGGCTTTCTGCTCGTCGGACGCCTCCGCACCGGCTTGCCCTGCGCCTCCGCCACGCGCAACGCCGCCTCGCGCACCGCCTTGCGCGCGTCCGCCGGCTCCAGTATCGCCGCGTCGCCCGCTTCTCTCAGGATCTCCCGCACCAGCCAATCCACGCCCGCGAAGCTCAACTCCACCACCACCGCGCCGTCGCTGCGCTCCTCCACAACCCGTCGCGCCTCCCGCGCCCAGCGAGCCCGCTCCGGCGCAACCCACACGCGCGCGCTGCGCGAGGCCTCGACCTCGCCCGTCCGCAGCCAGCCATCCACCTCTGCCGCCGGGTCGACCTCTGCCCGTGGCTCGAAGCTCTCCTCCGTCACCGTCACCTGCTTGATCCGATCGAGTCGGAAGTGGCGCATACCATCACGCGCCGGGTCAAACGACGCCACATACCAGCCCTCGCGGCCGTTCGTCAGCGCATATGGCTCGACCTTGCGCCTGACCAGATCGTCCTCGTTCTCCTTGTAGTACTCGAGTTCCACCAGCCGGTTCTCAACGATCGCGTCTGAGATCTGGCGCGCGACCCCGGAGTCGTCCCCGCTCGCGCTTGCCACCTGCAGCCCCTGTTCCATCGGGTCCTCGCCCAGCGCCGCCACGATCTTCTCGCGCGCGCTCGCCAGCGAGCCCTCCGGTATGTGCTCGCCGATCAGGTCGATCGCCGCCACCAGCGCCTTCGCCTCCACCGGCAACAGCCGCGCCGGCCGATCGAAGTTGTCGCTGTAGGGCTCCGGGTCCACCTCGATCTCGCCCGCCTGCTCATCGATCTCCGCGTAAAGCACGTAGGAGCCGCCACCGAAGTTCACCACGTTCAGCACGTTCACATCCTCGTGCAGCTCCTCGTCGCTCAGCTGCAAGCGCTCGCGCAGCTCCGCGATCGAGACACGCTCGCCCGCACGGCCTGCCCGAATCAGGATGCTCGCCAGCGTCACCAGCCGCGCGAAGCGCTCCGGCCGAATCGCAGCCTCCGGTCGCGTCGGCCCGTCCTCGCCGTCCTCCGCCGCCGCGCGCCTGCCTGAGCTGCGCGTGCGCGCCGGTGCCGCCGTGCCGCTCGCGGGCGTCACCTTCGCCTCCGCGCCCGGCAGCGTGCGCCCGTGGCGGTCCTTCAGCAGTTTCAGCCGTCGCGACAGCTCTTTGCTCAACTCAGGCGGACCCTGCAGGCTCGCGTTTGCACCCAGTCCCAAAAGCCAGGAGATCACGCCACGCGGGTTCGAGTAGCTCGTTCTGAAGAGCTTGTCCCCCGGCGCCGCATCCGCCACGCCCTCCGCCCCCTTAACCTCGCCGTAGCGTCCGAAGTGGCGCTCCACCTGCCACGCGATTCGCTCCGAGATCAGAATCTCCGCCACGCCCTGCTCCTCACCCAGCTGCCAATCGGCGCGGTTGGCATATGAGCGCGGGTCGAAGTCTGCCGGACGACGGAAGTCGTGCTCGGCCTTCGTCGCATAGGAGACCTTGCCCCGGATCCGCGTCAAGCGGAAAACCCGTATCGCCTTGCGCTCGTGGGAGTAGCCCAGCAAGTAGAACTGACCGCCCTGGAACAGCAGGTGGTAGGGGTCCACACGACGGGGCCCCACCTCGTCACGCTCCATCGTGTAGTAGTCGAACAGGATCGTCTTGTTGCGGAAGATCGCCGTCTCCACCTTCGCTAGACGCGCCGATAGCTCATGTCCGCCCGCCGAGGCCGTGATCCCTAGCGCCACCGAGCGCTGCTCCGGTGCGCGCAGGGGGCTCGGACGCCCCCACGTGATCTGCTGCAGCGCCAGCCGCAGCGGCTCCGCGTAGGCAAATTCGCCATCCAGCAGGCTCAGCGAGGTTTGCAGCGCCGCCAGCTCCTTGTCCGTGAACGCGATTGCCGGTAGGTGGAAATTCTCCGGGCGCAGCGAGTAGTTCTCTTGCTCCGCCGCACCATCCGCCGGTCGCTCCACCGTCAGCTGAATACGCAGCGATTCGAGCTCCGAGCGGTCTGCGTAGAAGCGGCGCGCGAACGCGTCTTCGTTCATACCGCTGTAGCCCTCTACGTCGCGGCGAATCTCAAGCGCCGTGACCGGCCGGCGCTCCGCCATCAGGTAGGAGATCAGCGACAGCTGACGGATCAGCTTCTCGGTGTCCTTTGCCATGAACGGACACCATAGAAGTTGGCGGGGAGACGGTTATCGCGCCAGCTGCTTGCCGCCCCGCTATTTGCGAGCTTTGAGAGCGGCGCTCAGGCCGCTTCGCGAGCCGGCTCGTCCGTCAGCGCGATCTGCGCCCCGACTTCGGGCGCCGGCGGCGTCAGGTCCGACTGCGCGGGCCCCTGGCCCGGCTGTGGCTGCGTCAGCCCCGGCTCCGCCTGCACCTCCTGCCTCGGCCGCGCACCGTGCTCGGCCTGCAGATCACTCTCCGGCTGCGCCTCCGCCCCTGTGCGCTCGCCAAAGAACGCGCTGCCGCCGATCGCGCGGTCAAAGCCCGACCAGCATGCCCCTGGCGCCAACTCCTTCTCGATCCGATCGAAGCTCCCCAGGCGGCCGCCCAGGTTGTCGATCATGTGCACCAGCGTTGCCTCGCGCGTGCACGGCAGCACCGGGCTGCCGTGCTCCAGCGAGCCGTGGTGGGAGAGGATGATGTGGCAAACAGCCTGCGCCAGCTCCGCCGGGAAGCCATCGATCTCCTCCATCGCACGGCGGATCCGGTAGTAACCCAGCGCGATCTCCCCCTGGAGCTTGCCCGCATCGGTCAGATCGATGTTGCGCGGATCATCCGTGTACGCCTCCAGCTTGCCGATGTCGTGCAGCAGCGCGCCTGTCACAGCCACGTCGCGGTTCACGCCCCCGAAGGTCGCGCTGATCGCGCTCACCGCCTGTGCCACACCCAGGCAGTGCTCGAGCAGCCCGTGCTCGTAGGCCTGGTGGTAGTACTTCGCCGCCGGCGCCACCCGGTATCCCGCCCACAGCTCCGAGCTCTCGCCGAACACCTGCTCCAACAGCAGGCGCAAGTGGGACTCCTGGATCGTGCCGATCAGCTCGCGCACCTCGTGCTCCATCTGCTCCACGCCGCGCGCCGGTCCATCCGTCAGATCATCAACGGAAAAAGTCTCGGGATCCGCCGCTTCCAACCCGCGCAAGTTGATCTGCGGCCCGAAGCGCGGGTGAACCGTGTAGCGGCCACGCACGTGGATCGGCGTGCCCGCCTTCGCCAGCAGCTCCACCTCGGGGAGGTCGTCCCAGACCATGCACGCCAGCGCGCCCGTGCGGTCGCCCAGCTGCAGGCGCAGGTAGTCCCCGCCATCGCGGCGCTGGCGACGCTCGGACTGCCGGACCAGCAGTACTTGGTCGATCTCCATGCCGTCTGTGAGCTCGTTTACGAGCATGTTTGGAAGGTAGATGGGAGTGCGGACGCGACTCGCCGAATCCGCTCGCGTGGCTCAGCTCCTGTGTCGCGCGCTTAGGCTCACATCGCCATTGCGCGGCTCAAGCTCTGAAAGGCGCCACGAGAGCTCCTCCAAGCGTGAGATGATCGCGCGCTCACCTTCGCTGATCCGATCCGCCTCCGCTTCGGCTCGCGGCACCTCGCGGCTCGCCACGAAGCGCTGCGCCACCGCCGCCGTCAGCACCGAGAACACGCCGATTCCCGCCAACATCAGCACGATCGCGATCGCCCGACCCGCGTCTGTCGTCACATTCTGGCTTTCGCCGTTCGTCGTCACGAATCCGATCGCCCACCAGATCCCGTCCCAGTCCGATACCGGGCGCGCCGCCGTGGTCTCGACCTGAGCCAGCACCACGCCCCCCGCGATTACCAGGAACACCGCTACCGCCGCCACATACCTCACGCCTTCTAGCGACAGCAGTCCCTTCGTCAGGAACTGAAAGCCCCGCACCACCCGCAGCAGGCGCAGTAGGCGGAAGACCCGCAGCGCCTGGATCGCCGCCGGCGCGAACGGTGGCGTCAGCACCAACATCGGTAGCGCCAGCGGGTAGCTGCGCATCCACTCGCGCCAGTCGCGCGCTAGCAGCATCACCGCCCCGAACTCCACCAGGAACGCCAACCAGATCACCCAGTCGCCCAGCACCGCCACCGCGTGCCACGAATGCGACAGCGGCTGCTCCTCCAGGATCAAGTCCGGGATCACCAGCACCGTCGCCACGATCAGCGGGATCTTCAGCTTCTCATCGACCGCGTCGGCCGTCGTGCCATGCAGCCTCATCCGTATCTGTTCGGCCCATGCCGATCCTCGCTTTAGGGCAAGGCCTGCAACGGCCTTCTGCTAAAGCTCAGCTTGCCCCATGTCCGCGCCTTTCTTGCTCTCTGTGCTCGACCAGTCGCCCATCGCCGAGGGCTCCAGCGGGTCGCAGGCGCTGCGCAATACCATCGACCTCGCCCAGCTATGTGACCAGCTCGGCTACCACCGCTATTGGGTCGCCGAGCACCACGGTGGGCCCATGCTCGCCGGGCCCAGCCCCGAGGCCCTGATCGGGCCCATCGCCGCCGCCACCTCACGCATCCGTGTGGGCAGCGGCGGCGTCATGCTGCCGCACTACAGCCCCTTCAAGGTCGCCGAGACCTTCAGCCTGCTCGCAGGCCTTTTCCCTGGGCGCATAGACCTCGGGATCGGTCGCGCCGCCGGCACCGACCCCATGACCACCTTCGCCCTGCAGCGCGACCGTCGCCATCCCGCCGCCGATGACTTTCCCGAGCAGCTCGCCGAGCTGTTGGCTTATCTCGACGACCGCATGCCCGAAGACCACCCCTTCGCCCGTCTCGCCAAGACCCTTCCCGGAGCACCCGAGACGCCCGAGCGCTGGCTGCTCGGCTCCTCCCAGCAGAGCGCGATCTGGGCCGCCGAGCTCGGGATGCCATACGCCTTCGCCGACTTCATTAACGCCGGCGGCGCCGAGATCGCCCAGCTCTATCGCGAACGCTTCGCCGAACACGAACACGCTGATGGGCTCAAGCCCCGCACGGCCGTCGCCGTCTGGACCATCTGCGCCGAGTCCCAGGAGGAGGCCCGACGGCTCGCCTCCAGCGGGCGCATGGCCTTTACGCTGCTGCGGCGAGGCGAACTCATCGCCGTGCCACCCCCCGAGCGAGCGCTCGCATTCCTCGCCGAGGAGGAGCGCGCCCGCGAGGCGTCGGCGGCGGATGCCCCGCGATCACCCGGCGCCGCGGCACCTCAACAGCGCGCGCAGCGGCGAACCGTCGTCGGCACGCCCGATGAGGTCCGTGCCCAGCTCGAAGACGTCGCGCTCAAATATGGCGCCAGCGAGGTGATCGCCGTCAACATCCTCTATGACCACGCGGCGCGCCGACGGAGCTATGAGCTGCTCGCCCGCGCCTTCGGCGACTGAGCTCGGCTTCACGCGCGGAGCGTCCCGGCAGCAACCGCTCCGTCGGACACGTAGTTGCCGGCTTAACCCGGCTCAAGTTCGGTTTCGATCCTGCCGACCATCCGCGCATGGCATACCACATGTTGAAACTTCGCTGGCCCGCGCACTGCAGCGTGTGCAACTGTGCGCTGCCCGCCCACACACGCGCCCGGTGGGACTACGACGCGCGCACCGCGACCTGCCTGGCCTGCGTCGCGCGCTCCCTTTCCGCCGAGACACAGCCGCCCCTCGTCGCCGCTGATACCCACTACGAGGCGCCGCTCGACCCTGGACGTCCCGGCGCCAGCGCGACGCGCGAGTATCAGCGCCGAAGGAGCAATCGCGAAGCGCGCGTGCGCCAGCGTCATCCGTATCTCGGTCCCCTGCTGCTCGCTTTCAGGGGCTCGCCGCAGCACGAGCGAGCCTTCCAGCAAGGCGGCCTCGGCGAGGAAACCGTTGCCAGGTCGCTCGAACGTCGCCTCGCCAAGGGACCCGCCAAGCTCCTACACGATCGCCGCATGCCGGGCGGCTTCGGCAACATCGACCACCTCGCCGTCGCGCCGCGTGGTGTCTACGTGATCGACGCCAAGGCCATCAAAGGCAAGGTGCGGGTGCGCCGGGGCGCCTCCCGCACCCCCAAGCTGCAGATCAACGGGCGCACCCGCAACAAGCTGGTCGCCGGTCTCGAACGTCAGATCATCGCCGTGCGAGCCGCGCTCGATGCCGCCGACCATCACGACGTTCTCCTCACCGGGGTGCTCTGCTTCACCGAGGCCGACTTTCCGCTGTTCGGACGCATGCGGATCGGCGAGCTCCTGCTGCGCCACAGCCGAGCGCTCAGCAAGGAACTGGGCGCGCCTGGCCCGCTCACCGCCGAGTCAATCGATGCGCTCGCGCGGAGTCTCGCCGAGCAGTTCCCACCCGCCTAGATCCGACTGTTCATTGGCTCATCGCTCTGGCTAACCGTCGCCTCGTGCCTGCGCCAAGTACGTCTCCACCAGCCGCTTCGGCGCACGCGCCAGCCAGGCCTCCACGACCACTTCCTCCAGCTCCGCCGCCTCGATCCGGTCGAGCCGCACGAGGATCGCCGCATAGCCCTCGAAGTGCGAGGTCGTGAAGTACACGCGCGGGTCGTCCTCCAACAGCGCCTGCTTCGCTCCGAGATGCTCCACCCGCGCGCCAAGGATCGGCCCGTCGGGTGCGTCCGCGCCCAGCTCCGCGACTTCCTTCGGGCGCAGCGGGCGCTCCCACACGAACAGCTTGTCCTTCACGCGCCACTGACGTTTCTCCCGCGAGACACGTTCGCTCGCCTCTGGCTGCGCCATCGCGAGCCGCTCCACGTCAGCCCAAGTCGCCATCTCCAGACCGTAGCCGAGCGCTCTCAGCGGCGCGCGTTCAGACGATTGCCGATCCGTCGGCGCCAGGAGGCGTGCCTCGGCCCCTGCCCCGCTTCGTCCCCCAGCACCACCAGCAGCGTCACGCAAGCCGCCAGCAGCAGGAGCAGGATCAGGACCGCGTTGCTCGCCTCGGAGGAAAGGCCCAAACCTAGGAGCGACCCGCGGGCGTGACTCAAGGGAGCCCTCACGCCTCCTGCGCTGCTCGCACGTTGCCTGTAGCTCGCCTCCCGTGTCCCCCCGCCATCGAGCGGATGCTCGTCGATCAACCGACCGAGCGTCGAGCCCGCCAGCGCCGCGATCCCGTCGTGCGCGCGCCTGCAGCCATCCGCGCTCGCCTGCGCTCGCAGTTCGCGCACCGCTCGCCGTTCCCACCCCACCAGTCGCCCCAGCGACACGTGCAGCTTCGCCGCCGCCGCCCGCGGGTCCAGGGGATCTTCGCCGCCGAGACCGCTTCTCAGCTCGAGCAGCTTTCGCTGCCGCGGCGGCACCTCTCCCAGACATCCCGCCAAGCGCGCGACCGTCGCTTTCAACGTGCGTTCCCTGCGCGCGATTCGCGCGCGCACCCCTGCGCCGGCTTTTGGCGTGAGGAGTTTGCCGGAGCCGACGCTCGGTCCCGCGTCGACGCCGATCGGCACATCGACCACTCCGTTAGCCGCAGCGGCTCCCCCGCCGGCCCCTGCGCCCGATGCCGCCGCGGCCGGGGCGCTCTCATGCGGCGAACTTGGGCCCACCGTACCCTGGCCTGACTGGTTATCCGAGCTCACACTCGGAGCCGACGGTGGCTCCACGGTCCCCGACGACACCCCCACCGAAGGCAGCTGAGGGGGCGGCACTTCCACAGGCACAGGTGGCGATTGCACAGAGACGATCGGCGGTTTGCCGGTCACCGATTCTTCCGAACCGGACTGCCCTTCCCCCGCGGAGATGCTCGGCAAGCTGGGCGGCAACGGCACCTGTACGTCCAGCTCGGGCGCTGCGCTCGGAAGCGTGACGCTTGGCAGGCCAAGCGATGCCGCGGGCGCCACTGCCACCGCCAAGGGCACCATCACCGCTACCGTGACCGCCATTGCCGACCCGAGCTTCGGTCGAGTGCTGCGCGATGTCGTGGATCGTCGAGTCATCCCTAACCTCTAGAACATTCGTCCAGTCGGATTTAGAGATCTCTTACCCGCTATTTGCTCGGGCTACGCCAACCTATTTAAGGCTCGAGCCGATGCGGCCCGCGGTACAGAAAAGTCACCTCGCGCACATTCTCCTGTCCCAACATCTGCATTAGCAGGCGCGTTAGGCCGAAGCCAAAGCCCCCATGCGGCGGCGCGCCGAAGCGGAAGAAGTCCAGGTAGTAGTCGATCGCGGCGGTGTCCACCTTCTTCTCGTTGGCCTGCTCGATCAGCTTGTCGTAGCGGTGCTCGCGCTGGGCACCCGTGGTCAGCTCGATCCCGCGCCAGAGCAGGTCGAAGCTCTTGGTGACGGTGGGTCGATCTTCGTAGCGCATGTGGTAGAAGGGCCGCACCGAGGTGGGGTAGTCGGTGACGAACGTGAACTCGTGCCCCTGGCGCTCCTTGATGAGCGCCGACAGCGCACGCTCGCTCGGCGGATCGAGGTCGTGCCCCTCACCTGGCGCGCCGTGCCCGGCCTCGCGCAGCATCTGCTTCGCGTCCTCGAGCGGGATCCGCGGGAATGGCAGCTCCGGAACGACGAGCGCCGTGTCGAAGGTCTCCGCGATCTGCTCGCCGTGTGTGTCCTTGACCGCCGCCAGCACGTGCGCGAGCCAGCGCTCCTCGAAGGACATCACGTCCTCGTGCGAGTCGATCCAGGAAATCTCCACGTCGACGCTCGTGAACTCGGTGTCGTGGCGCGAGGTGAAGGACGGATTCGCACGGAACACCGGCCCGACCTCGAACACCTTGCCGAAGCCCGCCGCCATCGCCATCTGCTTGTAGAACTGCGGAGACTGGGCGAGCGTCGCCATGCGCTCGAAGTACTCGAGCTTGAACAGCTCCGCGCCCGACTCGGTCGCGGCTCCGGTCAGCTTCGGCGAGTGCAGCTCGATGAAGCGTTCTTTCGCCCAGAAGTCGCGCATCGCACGCTCGGTCGTCGTCTGCACCTCGAAGATCAGCCTGCGGTCGGGACGGCGCAGGTCCAGATAGCGCCAGTCGATCCGCTTGTCTAGGGCGGAGTCCGGCGCAATCGGCACCTCGGGCTCGGCCAGCGAGTCGACCTCTAGCCGCTCGAGCTTCAGCTCCAGGCCGCCCAGGTTCACGCGCTCGTCCGCCTTGACCGTCCCCACCAGCGTCACGGCCGACTCCTCTGTCAGCGCCGAGACCTGCTCGTTCAGCTCGGTGGGCGGGTCGCCCTTGGGCAGCACCACCTGCGCCATTCCGGTTTCGTCGCGCAGCACGATGAACTGCACGCGCTTCTGATCGCGCAGCGCGTTGACCCAGCCGCGCAGCCGCACGCGCTGGTCGAGCTTCTGCGGCAACTCGGCAATCAGAGTGCGTTCCACGCGCCGGACCCTATCCAAGCGGCGCGAGCGGCAACGCGTCGTATCGTGGTGGCGCGGGAGCTTGCACGAGGCGGGCCGTCGACGACCACAACCGCGAAAGGCTGGAGTGAGATGAAGCAGCGCAAACTGGCGGAGCTAGAGGTCTCCGCGCTCGGACTTGGATGCATGGGAATGTCCGCCTTCTACGGCAGCACCGACGAAGCCGAGGGGATCGCGACGATCCAGCGCGCGCTCGAGCTCGGGATCGACTTCATCGACACCGCCCAGCTCTACGGGCCGCTGACGAACGAGGAACTCGTCGGGCGCGCGATCGAGGGTCATCGCGACGAGTACGTGATCGCCACGAAGTTCGCGCGTCGTGTCGATCAGGCCACGCCGGGCGACATGTCGACCGTCGGGCCGGTCGACGGCTCCGCCGAGTACGTCCACAGCTCGGTCGAGGGGTCGCTGAAGCGGCTGAAAACAGATCGCATCGACCTCTACTACCAGCACCGCGTTGACCCCAACGTCGAGATCGAGGAGACCGTCGGCGCGATGGCCGAACTCGTGCAGCAGGGCAAGATCCTGCACATCGGCCTGTCCGAGGCGGCGCCCGAGACGATTCGCCGCGCGCACGCGGTGCACCCGATCACCGCCGTGCAGACCGAGTACTCGATGTGGACACGCGAGCCCGAGGCCGAGGTGCTGCCGACCTGCCGCGAGCTCGGCATCGGCTTCGTCCCCTACTCGCCGCTCGGGCGCGGCTTCCTCTCCGGCCGCTTCACCAAGCCCGAGGACCTCGACGAGGGCGACTTCCGCCGCAAAGGCCCGCGCTTCACGGGCGAGAACCTGGAGGCAAACCTCGCGCTCGCCGCGAAGGTCAAGGAGATCGCCGAAGACAAGGGCTGCACACCCGCGCAGCTCGCGATCGCCTGGGTGCTCGCGCAAGGCGACGAGCTCGTGCCGATCCCCGGCACCAAGCGTCGCAGCTACCTGGAACAGAACGCCGGTGCGGTCGAGGTCGAGCTGAGCGACGATGAGCTCGCGCGGATCGATGCCGAGCTTCCCGCCGTCTCGGGTGAGCGTTACGACGAGGCTGGGATGGCCTCCGTCAACCTCTGATCGGCCGCGCACGGGTCGGCTGCTCGCGGCCTCACTGCTCCGCGAGCATCCCGCTCAGCATCCGCAGCATCGCCGAGACCATCACGGCCCGAGGAACCTCTGGGTGCTCCAGCCACCACAGGGCCAGTCCCGTCAGCGAGCTGCGGATGATCTCGCCCAGCGGCTCGAGCTCCGCCTCCATCAGCGGCGGGCCGAACTCGCGCAGCATCGCCACGTCGGCCGCGCGTTGGCGGCGTCGCAGCTCGCGTTGAAGTTCTCTGATCTCCAGATCGCCCGTTATGTCCTGAAAGAGCAGCCGTGAGGTATGTGGATGCTCGCCCACGTGCTCGAACCACGAATCGATCATCGCCTCCAGCCGCTGCACGACCGATCCCTCTGTCTCCAGGAACTTGCCCAGCGGCGCCGCAGCTAGCTCATCGCGGCGCCGCTCCAGCAGCCTCATTGCAAGATCCTGCTTGGACTCGAAGTGCCGGTAGAGCATCGGCTTGCTGACCCCAGCCGCGGCGCAGATCTGCTCGACCGTCGTCACCTCATAGCCGTGCTGCGCAAACAGGCGCGCCGCCGCCTGCTCGATCAGCGCCCGCCGCTCTGCCGCCGGCAGCCTGCGCCGCAACGGTGGGGCTGCCCTCTCTTGGCTAATCACGTCTGGAGTTACCACCTGGTATACTTAAGAGTAACATGCTCCTCGGACACCTCCCGAACGCATGATTGCTTCGTTCCACCTAGCCGACGTGGGCAGACTCGCAGGCCCTCGGCTGCTGCTGCGGCGGCTCGGACCCGGCGCCGTGCCCGGCATGCACTACGGCGTATTGACCGTGGCCTCACCGCTCAGCGACAAGCGCCTGCCCCGACCCGACCCCGGGCGCGTTGCGCTGATCGCCGCCTGGGAGGACGACGATGCGCTGGAGCACTTCCTCGCTGGTGATCCGCTGGCCAAGGCGCTGCGAGACGGTTGGCGCACGCGCCTGAAGCCCACACATGTCTTCGGTGAATGGGCACCGTTGGCCGGGCTGGTCGGCGACGAGCCGCCGATGGCCGACGAGGAGCCCGCCGCCGCGCTGACGATCGGCCGCCTGCGGATCACGCAGGCGGCGCGCTTCCTGAAGGCAGGCGCCGCCGCCGAACGCCTCGCGGTCCAGGACAGCTCGATGCTCCGCGGCACCGGCCTGGCGCGAGCACCTGCGCTGGTCGCGACCTTCTCGCTGTGGCGTACGACCGCCGCGATGCGCAACTACGCCAGTGGCCGCTCCGGCCCGGAGCATCGCCAGGCCGTCAAGGATCACGCCGCGCGGCCGTTCCATCACGCCTCGGCCTTCATCCGCTTCAGGCCCTACGACGCGGTGGGCGAATGGGACGGTGTGAACCCATTCGCGGATGGCCTCCCCGCCCCGGCACCGCTCGCCTGAGCGCGCGCGGAACCACGGGGCGGAGAAATCAATCCTTAGGGGCCGGTCGGACTCAGGAAGGACAGCGGAAGAACCACTTGCGAGGGTCGCTCGGCGGTGGCTTTTTGGCGCCGGTGTACGTCAGCGTGAGCTTCGCGTAGACCGTCGTCCCTTTGCATTTTTTCGAGCCCGTCGCCTTGACGGTCGCCGGGTAGCTGACGTTCTTGCCTTCGGAGCAGTTCGGTTCGCAGGTGTTCGTCACGAACGTGCCCTTGCCGGTGGCGGTGGCGGTGCCGAAGTTCGTCCAGGTCATGCCTTTCAGCACGGTGTTGCCGTCGCCGCAGGTGAGCGTCAGCAGCTTCGGGCGGGAGGCGGCCTTGTTGCAGTTCGTGATCTTCAGGCTGCTCGCCGCCGAGGCGGAGAGCGCAAAGGCGGCGAGCATGATCGCCGCGGCGAGCAGAACGCCCGCTGATAGGTGGTGCTTGCGAGGAGTTGTCATGGGCGGGTAGTTCCACGTGCCCGCCTTGCATCCTGCGCTTAGGACTCCGCCGAGGCCTCCTCGGCGAGCTCGACCGCGACCGCGGGCTCCGCGGCCTCGCGCGTCTCGATCAACTCGATCGAGCCCGCCAGGCGCAAATCCTCGGCACCCAGCGACAACGCCGCGATGCGCTCGGCCGTGTCGCTGACCAGCACGCGCTCGACGGGGGCGCGCATCGGGCGGCGGGCCTCGGACTTTGCCTTGCGGACCTCCTTGAGCACGTCCGCAGCGACCGCGAGCGCCCGCTCCTCTACCTCCCCCTCGCTCGCCCCGACCTCGCCGAGCGCCTCGACCAGCTCAGCGGCGTCGGGCCAGCTCGCGCGATGGACCGAGCCCGGTTGCCACCAGGACCAGACCTCCTCCGCGACGAACGGCAGAAACGGCGCCAGCAGCCGCTGGAAGATCGACAGCGAGCGGCGCAGCGCGCGGCTGACCGAGGCCGCCCCGGCCCGCGCCGCCTGCGACTCGCCCGCGTCGTAGCGCCGTCCCTTCACGAGCTCCAGGTAGTAGTCGCAGTACCACCAAAAGAACACCTCCACGCGCTCGAGCGCGCGCGCGTAGTCGTAGTCCTCAAAGCTGCTCGTCGCCTCCGCGACCACCGCGGACAGGCGCGCGAGCATCGCGCGGTCGAGCGGGCTGGTGAGCGCCTCGCCCTCGGGCGGCAGGTCCGCCAGGGCGAACTTGGACGCGTTCAAGAGCTTCACCGCCAAGCGGCGGCCGACCTTCATCTGCTGGGCGTCGAAGGCCGTATCCGTGCCCGGCCGCCCACTCGCCGCCCAGTAGCGCACGGCGTCTGCGCCGTACTCCTCCAACAGGTGCATCGGCGTCACCACGTTGCCCTTGGACTTAGACATCTTCTTGCGATCCGGGTCCAGCACCCAACCCGAGATCGCCGCGTCGCTCCAGGGCAGCTCGTCGTGCTCCAGCTGCGAGCGCAGGACCGTCGAGAACAGCCAGGTGCGGATGATGTCGTGCGCTTGCGGGCGCAGATCCATCGGGAAGACGTTTTCAAACAGCTTCGGGTCCTCACCCTCATGCCCTGCGATCTGCGGCGTCAAGGAAGAGGTCGCCCAGGTGTCCATCACGTCGGGGTCGCCCACGAAGCCGCCGGGCTGCCCGCGCTGCTCGGCGCCGTAGCCATCGGGCACGTCGGTGGAGGGATCGACCGGCAGTTGCTCCTCACGCGCGGGTATTGGCTGCTCGTAGAGCACGGCGCCGCTCGCGTCGAGCGGATACCACAGTGGGAACGGCACGCCGAAGAAGCGCTGTCGGCTCACGCACCAGTCGCCGGTTAGGCCATTGACCCAGTCCTCGTAGCGCGCGCGCATGTACGGCGGGTGCCAGCGCAGCTCGCGTCCGCGCGCGATCAGTTCCTCGTGATGCGCCATCGTGCGCACGAACCACTGCCGGCTCGTGACGATCTCCACAGGCCGCTCGCCCTTCTCGAAGAACTTCACCGCGCGGGTGATCTGCGCCGGCTCGCCGACGATGTCGTCGTCTTCCTGCAGCAGCTCGACGATACGTTTGCGCGCTTGGTTCACCGTGCGGCCCTGCAGCTGCTCGTACTCGCGGCGCGCGCGCTCGACATCCTCAGATTCCCACCCCTTGGTGCCCCATGGCACCTCGGTCAGGCGCCCATCTGGCCCGAGCACCGAACGCACGGGCAAGGACAGCTCACGCCACCACACCACGTCGGTCAGATCGCCGAACGTGCACACCATCACCAGGCCCGTGCCCTTCTCGGGGTCGACCAGCGGATGCGTAAGCACCGGCACGCGCGTGCCGAACAGCGGCGTCAGCACCTCCTTGCCGACCAGCTCGCGCTGACGCTCGTCATCCGGGTGCGCCAGCAGCGCCACGCACGCAGGGATCAGCTCCGGACGCGTCGTCTCGATCAGTGCGTCCGCGCCCTCGGTGGTCCGAAAGCGCACCCGGTTCATCGCCCCCGGTCGCTCGCGATCCTCCAGCTCCGCCTGCGCCACAGCCGTCTGGAAATCCACGTCCCACAAGGTGGGTGCCTCCAGCTGGTAGGCCTCGCCGCAGGCCAGCAGCCCCAGGAACGAGCGCTGCGAGATGCGCTGCGCGCGGGCGCCGATCGTCGTGTAGGTCATCGACCAATCCACCGACAGGCCCAGCCGGCGCCACAGCTCCTCGAACGCACGCTCGTCGGTCTCGGTCAGGCGCAGGCACAGCTCGACGAAGTTCGGCCGCGAGATCGAGACCGGCTCCTTCTCCGAAGGCGCCGCTGGCGGTTGGAAGTCGGGGTCGTACGCGACCGATGGGTCGCAACGCACGCCGAAGTGATTCTGCACGCGCCGCTCCGTCGGCAGGCCGTTGTCGTCCCAGCCCATCGGGTAGAAGACGGCCTTGCCACGCATCCGCTGGTAGCGCGCAACCGCGTCGGTGTGCGTATAGGAGAAGACGTGTCCGACATGCAGCGAGCCGCTGACGGTCGGCGGCGGCGTGTCGATCGAGAACACCTGCTCGCGCAAAGCGGCGCGGTCGAAGCGGTAGCAGCCCTCGCGCTCCCACGCCTCGCTCCACTTGGGCTCTAGCCCCTCGAGCGTCGGGCGCTCGGGCACGCGAGCCGGTGCAGTGGCGGCGGGTCCAGGCGTATCTGTCAGTTGATCCGGCGGCAAGCGTTGATCGTATCCGCCTGCCGCAGCGCGGGCGCGAGCGTGGGTTATGCGGCCAGAGGCAGCTCGAGCACCACGTCGCCCGCGCTGCAGATCGCCGCACGCGAGCGCGCCGCGCGCTGGCTGTTGTGGCCGGGGCAGTAGACGCCGCGAACCTCGCCGTTCTCAAGGCCGAATGCCATCCAGACGCCGCCGTCCCAAATGAAGTGGAAGAAGCGCGCTTCGGGATCGCCGCTCACTTCCAGCTCACGCTGCCAGGCGTCAGCGACCACTTCGCGGGCGATCCGCGCGTTGCACGAACAGCCTTCGTGTGAGCCGCCGCTCCACACGCAGCGCAGCGGCATTGTCAAAACCTCAGCTTGAGTACCCATCGCTGCACCTCCCGTTCGGTCTGCCCCATCGGGGCAACATCCTGTCGTCCTCTGCGTTCCTATCGGGCAATTCATGTCGTCCTTTTCGGCCGACAAGGGCGTTTTCGTTCGAAAGTTCCACTTTTTTGGACACCTGTCCTAACCTTCGGAAAGCGCCTGTAAAGGGATGCTTTTGGGCGCGGAACTCGACGAGAGGCCCCAGGCAGGCGCTCGGCGAGCAACTAGGCTGAGTTCCCATGGTCCGGGAGGAGCCACGGCTCGTGCGCACGCTCGACGACCTGGACGTGAGATGGCTAGCCGCGGTGCTCGGCACCGGCCCGATCGCCGCGTTCTCCAGCGAACCGATCGGCACGGGGCAGATGAGCGAGAGCCACCGGCTCAAGCTCGTCTACGCTGACCCCGCGGCCGAGCGAGGTGCGCCGCAGACGATCGTGCTGAAGCTCGCGGCCTCGGACACTGCCAGCCGTGCGACCGGGGTGGGCCTCGGTATCTACGCCCGCGAGGTGCGTTTCTATGACGAGCTGGCACCCCGGATCGGCGGCCCTTTGCCGAGCTGCTCGCTGGCGCTGTTCGACGACTCCGAGGGTTGGTTCACGCTGCTGCTGCAGGACGCCGCCGACGCCACGCCCGGCGACCAAATTGCCGGCTGCGACTTGACGCAGGCGCGGATCGCAATGGCCGCACTCGCGCGCCTGCACGCGCCCGTGCTTGGCGACCAGGCGCTCGCGGACACCGACTGGTTGAACCGCCCCAGCCCGATCAGCCAGGCCCTAGTCACGCAGCTGTTGCCGGGCTTCCTCGAACGCTACAAGGAGCAGATCGAGCCAGCGCACCGCGCGCTGTGCGAACGCTTCGTGCTGAGCCTCGACGCGTGGCTCGCGGACCGACGTGGGCCGCAGGGCCTGGTGCATGGGGACTTTCGCCTGGACAACTTGCTGTTCGGTGCGCCCGACGGTCAGCGACCGCTGACCGTCGTGGACTGGCAGACCGTTGGCTGGGGCGGCGCCGTCACCGACGCGGCCTACTTTCTCGGCGGCGGACTGCGGGTCGAGGATCGCCGCATTCACGAGCGCGAGCTGCTCGGTGTCTACCACGAGGCGCTGCTGGCTCAGGGCGTCGACTCGCTCCCTTGGGAGCTGTGCTGGAAGGAGTACCGCCGCCACGCCTTCGCGGGCGTGCTGATGTCGATCATCGCGCCGATGCTCGTGGAGCGCACCGAGCGCGGCGATCGGATGTTCATGACGATGCTCGCGCGCCACAGTCAGCACGCGTTGGACCTCGCAGCCGAGGAACTGCTGCCCGATGCGCACAGCGCCCCCGCTGCACCGCTTCGTCCCGCGCCGCAGGACGAGTCCAAACACGAGCCGAGCGCCGAGCCCCTGTGGAACGAGAGCTGGTACTTCGACGCGATCGCGCCCGACGGCAGCATCGGGGCATATGTGCGGATCGGGATCTACCCCAACCTCGGCCGGTGCTGGTACACCGCGCTCGTCTGTGGCCCGGGGCGCCCGACCGTCGCGGCGGTCGACCTCGCAGCGCCGCTACCCGACGGCGGCGCGCTCTCGCTGCAGACCGACGCGCTGCGTGCCGAGCACCACTGCCAAGCTCCGCTGAAGCGCTTTAGCCTCACGCTTGAGGCCCTCGCCGAGTCCCATCCCGACCCCTCGGCGATCCTGCGCGGGGAGCCAGGCACCCCGCAGCCGCTGTCGCTCGATCTGAGTTGGAGCACCTCCGGCGAGCCCTATTCCTACCGGCTGACCACGCGCTATGAGATCCCCTGCACAGTCTCGGGCACGATCGTGATCGGCGAGGAGCGTCTGCACCTGCGCGAGGCCCTCGGCCAGCGCGACCATTCCTGGGGGGCGCGCGACTGGTGGTCGATGGACTGGGTGTGGAGCGCCGCGCACCTCGACGACGGCACGCACCTGCACGCCGTGGAGCTGCGCCTGCCCGGGATGCCCACACTCGGCGTGGGCTATGCCCAGCCGCCGCGCTCCGGGCTCATCGAGCTGAGCGGCGTCAGCGCAGCCGAGAGCGTCGGCGCCGACGGGCTAATCGAGGAGGCGCGGCTATCGCTCGATCCGCTGGGCCTGGACGTCGAGGTCAAACCGCTCGCGCATGCGCCCCTGCTGCTCGTCGCCGACGACGGGCGTGTCTCGCACTTTCCGCGTTCGATGTGCGCCGTGCGGTGTGCGGACGGGCGCGAGGGGCTGGCGTGGGTCGAGTGGAACCTCAATCAGCCAGAGGGTCGCCGATAGCACGAGTGGGCGCAGTTGGACTTTGTGAAATCCGAGCCGCGATAGCCATCGTATTTACGGGCGTACATACCATGGCTATCAAAGTTCGAAAAACACAACTGCCCCCCTCAACTGCCCCCCCTGAGCGCACGCGCGCGGCCCCTCGGTGAGCAAGGCCCACACTCGGGGTACCGATCCCCGCTAATCGTTCGCGGTCAGTGCGCCGAGCAGGTCCGCGAAGCGCTCGCGGGCCTGGGCGCGGCGGGTGGGCAAGTGCTCGCTCGGTACTTCGTCAGCAGGCGGGGAGTAGCCGTGCAGGATGCGACGCGCGACGGTCTGGCGGTGGACCTCGTTCGGGGCCGTCGTAAATGCGTGCCGCGCGCGCGAAGCGGTACATCTGCTCTAGCGGCAGATCGGTGGAGTAGCCGAGCGAGCCGTGGGCCTGCAGCGCGCGGTCGACCACGTCGTGCAGGACCTTGGCGCCGTAGAACTTAATCAGCGCGATGTCCACGCGGGCCGCGCCCGCGCCCTGCGTGTCCATGACCCAGGCCGCGTGCAGCGTCATCAGCCGCGCGGCCTGCATCTCCGCGGCGCTGTCGGCTATCCAGTTCTGCACGGTTTGCTTTTCGGAGAGCAGCGAGCCGTGCGCGTGGCGGTAGGTGGCGCGCTCGCACATCATGTCGAAGGCGCGACGCGCCACGCCCAGCCAGCGCATGCAGTGGTGGATGCGCCCGGGGCCAAGCCGTTGCTGCGCCAGTAGGAATCCGTCGCCGACGCCGCCGAGCAGCGCCTCCGCGGGTAGGTGGACATCCTCGTAGAGGATTTCCGAGTGACCGCCATAAGCGCCGAACTGCTCGGAGGGGTGCTCCATCGTCGGCACGTCGCGCACGACCTCGACGCCGGGCGTCTCGCGCGGCACAATGAACATCGATGCGCGCTGCGGGCCCCGCGCATCAGGATCAGTGACCGCCATCACGATCAGGAAGTCGGCGATCGAACCGTTGGAGGAGAACCACTTCTTGCCGTCGATCACCCACTCCTCGCCGTCGCGCACCGCGTGTGTGCGTAGCTGCGTCGGGTCCGAGCCCGGCGTGTGCGGCTCGGTCATGCTGAACGCGCTGCGCAAGTCGCCCGCCAGCAGCGGGTGCAGCCAGCGCTCCTTCTGCTCCGGCGTACCGGCCATCGCCAGGATCTCGGAGTTGCCCGAGTCCGGCGCTGCGTTGCCGAACGCCAACGGGGCGATCGGCGAGGTGCCGAGGATCTCGTGCATCAGCCCGAGCTTGACCTGGCCCATGCCCTGCCCGCCCAGCTCGGGTGGCAGGTGGGCGGCCCAAAGACCCCGCTGCTTGACCTGCTCCTGTAGTGGCGCAATCGCCTCGCTGAGACCATCGATCCCGAGGTCATGCCAGATCGCCTCAAGCGGCCAGATCTCGCAACGCACGAGTTCGTCCATCCAGTCGAGTTGCTCCTGGAAATCGGGGTCGGTCGAGAAGTCCCAGCTCATCGGCGGCGTCCTTTCGGTCAGGCGGTGGTGGCTCTTGCCACAGCCTACGCTCCCGCACGCCACGGAGAGGCCATGTTGGAGACATGCGCCAGCTCGTGTTCCAACTATCCTGGGCCGATGGGGCGAACCTCGAAGCGGCGTATCGAAGCGCGTCTAGTGAACCGTTGGGCGCCGTGACCAGAGCCAGGTCACGACGCCCCGCGGCACATACGCCCGCGCCAGGGAGGGAGCGGCGTCGGGCGTTTACTCAAGGTGACCGGACGAGGGAGGTCACTCTCGAAATCCCAACATCGCACAGCAATCGGAGCCTGTCAAGGGCTAAGTAGGCTACTGTTTACATATCAAATGATCGATTTATTTAATTCAAATCAATCCACATCTGCGCATCTTCCAATTATAGGACGATGGCCTTGGGGCATGCCCGCGGACAGAATCCAGGGGTCCGAGAGGGCCGCTCGTCGCTGATGGCTGCCAAGCCCGACCGCTCGCCGCAGCCGCCTCCCTCGGAGTCCTCCGAGCCCGCTTCGAGCCCTCGTCCGGCCCTGAAGGCCGTACCGAATCCCGAGCCAGCTGAGCCGCGCCGCCCGCGCAAACCCTCGGGTGTGATCGCTCGCGAGCAGGCACGCGAGCGACAGCGGCTGCGACTCGCGGCTGCGATGATCGAGTGCGTGGCTGAGGGCGGCTACCGCGCAACCCGCGTCGCAGATGTGATCGCCCGGGCGGGCGTCTCGCGCAAGACCTTCTACGAGCACTTCGCGAACAAGGAAGACTGCCTGCTGGCGACGTATGACCTGATTGCCGCCGAGGCGATGCGTCGCCTGGAGACCGCCTACCGCCAGGCGGAAGGGTGGCCGGGCCGCGTCGAAGCGGCGATCCGCGCGCTGTTCGAGGCCGCGATCGAGAACCCAGGCGCGCTGCGTCTGAGCCTGCTTGAGATCGCGGCCGTGGGCCCCGCGGGGATCGAGCGTCGCGAGCGCTCAATCGAACGCTACGAGGGCTTCATCCGCGAGGCGCTGACGCTGGCGCCAGGAGAAGGCGTGGTCACGGACGTGATGCTGAAGGCGATCGTTGGCGGCCTGAATCGTGTGCTCTACCGGCGCGTGCACCACGCCGACGCGGAGGAACTGCGCGCGTTGGTCCCGGACCTAGCCGCCTGGGCTACCTCTTACTACCCAACGCCTGAACCGCTGCTGCCCGAGCCGGTGGCGCTTACGAGCGCGCGCCGCGCCGCGATCGCGCTACAGGCCGGCCGCGCGCCCGGCACGCTTGCTCCCCACCCGCTACTCGGTGGTCGCCGCGGGCTAGCGCGCGGCGACCAGAACGTCTCGCGTAGCTTCGTGGTGCAGAACCAGCGGGCGCGGATTCTCGACGCGGTCACGAACCTAACCGCGAGCGGCGGCTACTCGTCGCTGAAGGTCGAAGAGATCGCCGAGCAGGCCGCGGTCTCGCTGGTCGCGTTCTACGAGCACTTCGCCGACAAGGAGGACGCTTTCCTGGTGGCCTACGAGGTCGGCCACGGCAAGGCCCTCGCCGCCGTGGAACGCGCTTACGCCGCCGAGAGCGACTGGCGCCTGGCGGTGCGCGGCGGAATCGACGCGCTGTTCGGCTTCTTAGCGAGCGAGCCGTCGTTTGCCCACATCGGGCTGGTCGATGCGCTGATCGCGACATCACACACGGCCGATCGCTCCAACGACGGCGTCAACGCGTTCGCGCGGATGCTCACTCCCGGGCTGGGGAAGACGCGCGACTTCACGCCCGCGGCCGTGACGGTCGAGGCGATCGCGGGCGGGCTGTTCGACCTGTGCCTGCACTACGGCCTCACGGGCCGGATCCGCGAGCTGCCGGAGCTGGTCCCAGCGGCGACGTACATCGCGCTGGCCCCGTTCCTCGGTGGGCCCGAGGCCGCGCGGATCGCGACATCGGGGACCCGCCGGCGCGCGTCCGAGCAGGTGAGCGCCTAGCCGGGGCCCCCGGCGCCGGGGCTCATCAGCGCCACCGGTACGGCCAGCCCGGCGGAGCGGCGCACCGTGGCGATCCGCCGCCCCGGCTGCACGGCCTCGCGCGCGGGCCCGCAGTGCTCACCCAGTGCTGCAACCGTGCGATCGAGGTCGGGGGCCACGAACGCCAGACCCCAGAGGCGCGCGCCGCGCGCGGCGCCGTCCTCGCGGGCAGCGATCACCTGCTCGGGTTCCTGTACCACCTCGAGGATCTCGCTGCCGAGCCGGAAGAACGCCTGGCGCGGGGCACCCGCGGGCGTAGGCTGCTCGCGGATGCGCCGCAGGTCCAGGCCCGCGGCCTGTAGCGCCTGCAAGGTGCGGTCAAGCGCGGGGGTCATCGCGACGACGTGGTCGATCGCCGCGACCCCGTTCGGGTGCGCGGGCGCCGGCGCGGGCGGTGGCTGGCGTGAGCGATCCGTGACTAGCCCGTCCAGCTCGGTCGAAGCGATCCCCCGCAGCGACCAACCAACGATGCCGCGGCCTGTACCCTCGCCTGCGAGCCGCAGCGAGACGTTGCCGAGGCGCAACCGCTCGCCGTCGAGCTCGAAACCCAGCGCGCCCCAGCGTTCGGGCGCGTCGGCCAGCGTCAACTCGTCGATCGTCACGGCGGTCTCGGCGGCGCTCATCGCTGGATCACGAGCTTAGTCCAGTCGCGCTCTAGCAAGGCGTCCGCGGCGTCGCCCCAGCCCACGCTGCGGGTGGTCACCCGCTCCGGCTGCAGCTCGCCCTCGGCGGCAAGCGCGAGCACGTGCGGCATCGCCTCGCGCACGTGCGCGCGCCCGGTCTTGAAGGTGATGCACTTGGTGTACATCTCCAGCAGCGGCAGCGAGGGCTGCTCGCCAAAGTAGATAGCCGTACTGGTACAGGTCCCATCGGGGGCGGTCGAGCGCAGCGCCAGCGCGAGACCCTCGGGCTCGGCGCTGGAGTCGACCGTCACGGGGAACGGCCCCAGCCGCTGTGGCGCGTCGGCGAGCGAAAGCGTCTGGGCCCCGAGCGACTCGGCCGTCGCGCGCCGCCCGGCGTCGACGTCGACGTAGGTCACCGATGCGGCTCCGAGCGTGCCTGCGAGTGCGGCGGCGTAGAGCCCGATCGACCCTGAGCTGGCGCCGCCCACGACCAGCACTGGGGCCCCGGGCTCCTCGGCGAGCGGCGGCGCAACCGCGCGCCAGGCGTCGCTGATGTTGTCCGAGGCACTTGCGACCGCGCCGGGCTGCAGGCCGTCGGGCACGGCGACGAGCATGTGCTCGGCATAGGGGACGCAGAACCAAGTCCGAGAGGAAGCCGCCCCAACGCCCAACCGCGGGGCCGAAGCCATAGGTGGACATGAAGTCGACGCTCGCGCAGTTGCCGGTGCGCCCACGCCGGCAGGGCGCACACTCCCCACAGGAGATCTGAAACGGCACGCTGACCAGCTGACCCGCCGCGAATGAGCCGACACCCTCGCCGGCGTCGATCACCTCCGCCACGCACTCGTGACCGATCGGGAAAGGGGCGGGAAAGGGTGACTCTCCCGAAAGGATCAAGGCATCCAGGTCGCAGGTCGCGACCGCCAGCGGGCGCACCAGGGCGGCGGCGTCGGAGTCGAGTCGCGGCTCGACGGCTTCCCTCCATTCCAGCCGGTTGGGTGCGGTGTAGGTGAGCTGTTGCATGCGCGCTACGTCTCCTCTGTTAATAGATCGATCGATCTATTCTCTATGATCCGACCGCTCCGCGTACAGCACCACCCAGAAGCCGTATATACCGGGGCGATACAAGCACACAAAAAGCAAATCAACACCAACACCAACCGCCGCAGAGGCCGCGGGCGCTACGGTTTCCGTCGATGTGGGCGCAAGGCGAGATCCGGCTCGACCCATACCCGCGGGGCTTTCACCTGATCACGCGCGAGGTGCTGGCGGCGGTGCCGCGAATCGCGGAAGTAGAGGTGGGCCTGCTGCACCTGTTCATCCGCCACACCTCGGCCTCCCTGACCCTGAACGAGAACGCGAGCCCCGACGTGCGCCGGGACTTCGCCTCTTACTTCGACGCCGCGGTCCCGGAGGATGCACCGTACTGGACGCACACGCTAGAGGGCCCCGACGACATGCCGGCGCATGTCAAGTCCTCGCTGCTGGGACCCTCGCTCACGATCCCCGTTGCGGGCGGGCGCCTGGGCCTTGGCACGTGGCAGGGGGTTTACCTATGCGAGCACCGCGACCACGGCGGGCCGCGCGCGCTGGTGGCGACGCTGTGGGGCGAGGCGGCGCCGGGGGGTGGCGGTTAGCGCCCACTCGTAGGGCCGGGGAAGGCTAGGTGTGACCCGCCCCTCCCCCCTTCTCACCGCCGTGGTCGCCGGACTGCAGCAGGATGCCAATAGTTGGGATCTATACGCACTAGGCTTTCTTGCTCTGGACACATGCAGTCAGCATGTAAGAAGTTGGTCAATATGCCGGAGCCACGGTCGCCCGCGACGCAACTGTTTGGCGAACGAATCAGGAGTCACCGCCACGCGCTGGGGTTGAGCCAAGAGGCGTTGGCAGACCGCTGCGGGGCGCATTGGACATTCGTGGGGCAAGTCGAGCGGGGGAGGCGCAACCTGAGCCTGCACAACTTGCTGCGGCTGGCGGAGGGCCTGGAAGTCGACCCCGGGGATCTGGTGCGAGGCCTACGCTCACCTGAGCGCTGAGCGCGGGGCTCAGCCCGCGCTTGCGCGATAGGGCCCGGGCTTGGGTCGCGGGCGACCCCCGGGAAAGGCGAGCCGCAGGATCGTGCGGTGCACGGTCCCGAGCTGCTTGCGGAACGGACCTGTGTTGTAGGGCAGCCCATAGCGTTCGCAGACCTCGCGCACGCGCGGCGCGGCCTGGCGGTAGCGGCTGGAGGGCATGTCGGGGAACAGGTGGTGCTCGACCTGGAAGCTGAGGTTGCCACTGAGAAAGTGGAACAACGAGCGGCCTTCGATGTTGGCGGCG
The DNA here is from genome assembly GCA_963697725.1 of uncultured Solirubrobacteraceae bacterium. GTDB lineage: Bacteria > Actinomycetota > Thermoleophilia > Solirubrobacterales > Solirubrobacteraceae > Palsa-744. The sequence continues at coordinate 441,185 of OY969096.1, read as the reverse complement.
CCGAGCAGTTGGCGCACATACCAGCCACCGCGCGTCTCCTCGGCGACCTCATCCTCGGCAAAGGTGTAGGTCTGGTCGGGGAAGTGCCCGCAGAAGATGATCGAGTGCGCCCACAGGTTGCGCACGATATTGGCGGTGAAGTTGGCCTTCGCGGTGGCAGCGAAGGTCTCACGCGCAGCTGCCCCGACAGGCTCGCCGCGGCGGGAGTCCAGCAGGATCTTGGCGGCGGCGGACAGCGCGGGGAAGGCGATGTAGTCCTTGACGATCTGCCGCCGCGCCTTCAGGCCGATCGCCTTTAGCTCCTCACGCGCCTGGCGCTTTGGCTTCTCGCCCGAGCGGATCGCCTCGAAGTTGAGGTCGTGCAGCGCGACGCCCCACTCGAAGAAGCCCATCAGCAGCAGGTTGTAGAGCGGCTGAAAGAGATAGACCGGGTGCCACTTCTGCTGCGGGTCGATGCGCATGATCTCGTAGCCGAGGTCGCGATCCTTGCCGCGGATATTGGTGAAGGTGTGGTGCTCATAGTTATGGGAGTGCCGCCAAGCGTCGGCGGGCGAGGCGGTGTCCCAATCCCAGCTCTGGGAGTTGATGTCGGGGTCGTTCATCCAGTCCCATTGACCGTGCATGACGTTGTGGCCGATCTCCATGTTCTCGAGGATCTTCGCGAGCGACAGCGCGGCGGTGCCGAGCACCCAGAGCTCGCGTCGACGCGAGCCCAGCAGCAACAGCCGCGAGGCCAGCACGAGCTGGCGATGCAGACGGATCGTGTTGCGGATGTAGCGCGCGTCGGGCTCGCCCAGATCGGCGAACACCTCGTCGTGGATCGTGTCGAACTCGCGTCCCAGCTGCTCGAGCTGCTCGGCGCTTAGGCGCGCGAGTGGGCTCTGCAGCCGATCCTCGACAGCGCCCGTAGGAGCAGGGTCGTCGTGGAGCGTGTGGTGCTCTGTGAGGGTGGCTGACATCTGGAAGTCCTTTGTCGATTAATCGATTGAAAGATGGATGGCGGGGTGGCGATCTCAGAGGTCGATCTCGACCGGGCCCTCGGGCGCGTTGACGCAGGTGCGCAACATCTCGCCGGCCTGCCCGTGCACACGCCCCGTGCGCAGGTCGCGGACCTGCCCCGAGCGCAGCTTTCCCACGCAGCTGTGACAGATGCCCATGCGACAGCCGAACGGCATCTGCGCACCGACGGCCTCGCCCGCGAGCAGGATCGGCTGCTCGCCATCGCTGCGGGCGTCGAGGCCGCTGCGGCACAGGCGGATCGTGCCGCCGCAACCGCGCTCGCCCTCGCCAACTCGCGTGTCGGGCTGGAAGTGCTCGGTGTGCAAGCGCTCGGCCAGACCCTGCTCGCGCCAACGCTCGGCCATCGTCTCCAGCAGCCCCGCGGGGCCGCAGAGGAACGTCTCGCGCTCGCGCCAATCGGGGCAGATCGCCTGCAGGTCGCGGGCGCTCAGGCGCCCGTGGGTAGCGGTCATCCGCAGGTGCAGCCGGTAGCCACCATGCGCCTCGCGCAGCCGGGCCAGCTCGCGGGCGAAGATCACGCCCTCGGCCGTGCGCGAGCAATGCACGTGCACCACGTCACGCAGCGTTCCTTCGCGCTCGAGGCCGCGCAGCATGCTGGCGATCGGCGTGATGCCGCTGCCCGCGCTCAGGAACAGCAGCCGCTGCGGCGTGGGCTCGGGCAGGACGAAGGTCCCTTCGACGCCGCCGAGGCGCACGATCGCGCCGGGCTTGACACGCTGGTTGAGAAACGGCGAGACCTTGCCCTGCTCGACGAGCTTGGGCGTGATCGCGATCAGGCCGTCCGGCCGACCGGGCTCGGAGGTCAGCGAGTAGGCGCGCCAGTGGTGCACCCCGTCGACTGCGATTCCCAGGCGCACATACTGCCCCGGACGGTGCCCAGGCCACTCCCAGCCGGGCTTGATCAGGACCGTGACGGCCTCGGCGGTCTCACGCTGCACGCGCACGATCCGCCCGCGCAGCTCGCGCGTGGACCACAGGGGGTTGACGAGCTCGAGGTAGTCGTCGGGCAGCAGCGGCGAGGTGAAGGAGCTGACCAGCCGTAGCGCGCGCTTGCGCCCCGGCGAGACCGCGGGAACCGCGCCGCGTTCAGCCATGGGCCGGTGCGCAGGAGTGGGTGTGGAGGCAGAGCAGGAGCATGACGTGAAGTGATGTTACCTCGTTTGAGGGTACATCAAACATGGTATCTTTGTGTGAGGCATGGCACAGACAGCCATCAAGACAAAATCGACGCCGCACGCCGCCAACAACGGCAATGGCGAGGCCGCACCCGCGGGGCTGACGATCGAGCAGCTGGCGGGCGAAGTAGGGATGTCGGTGCGCAATATCCGCAATCACCACACGCGCGGTTTGCTGCCCCCGCCGGAGGTGCGTGCGCGGGTGGGCTACTACAACTCCGACCACGTCGCGCGCCTGCGCCTGGTCCAGGACATGCAAGCCGACGGCTTCAACCTCGCGGCGATCGAGCGGCTGGTGAGCGGTTCGGGCGGCTTGGCCAAGCGCCTGCTCGGCCTGCGCGAGGCGGTCACGGCGCCGTTCGAGCCCGAGCAACCCGAGCTGATCACGGCCGCAGAACTCGGCGAGCGCTTCGGCGAGCTGAGCGGCAAGGACCTCGAGCGCGTGCGCAAGCTGAAGCTGCTGGTGCCGCTGGGCGACGGTCGCTTTGAAGCGCCGAGCCCGGCGCTGCTGCGCGCGGCGGAGCAGGTCACGGGGCTCGGCATCCCGCTGCACGCGGCGCTGTCGCTGAGCGACAGGGTCAGCCACGACGCGGACTCGATCGCGCGCGCCTTCACGAAGCTGTTCCTACGCGAGTTGTGGGAGCCCTTCGATCAGGCAGGGCAGCCCGAGGAGGGCTGGGATGAGCTGATCGAGAGCGTGGACGCGCTACGCCCACTCGCCTCCGAGGCGCTGTTGGCGCTGTTCAAGCTACGCATGACCGCGCAGCTCGAGGAGGCCTTCGGCAAAGTCCTGGCCCACCAGGCCAAGCGCAAGTAAGCAGCCCTCAGCGGCCCAAGCCCCGCTCACGGCGGGACGCCACTTCGGCGCCCCGCCGCACGCGAGAGAGGGAGGACCTCAAGGCTTCGTGTAGGAGAATTCGTCGCCGGCCGTCGCGGCGCTGCGCTTGCCGCCCGAGGTCACGTGCACGTCGACGGCGCTGGCGGCTTTGTGCGCAGGGGAGACCGCCGTGCAACTCGTGCTCGAGCTGCACTGCACTTCGGTGGCTTGCTTGGTGCCGAACTCCACGGTCGTGGCGCCTGGCGCGAAGCCGGTACCCGTGATCGCGACGGTCGTGCCGCCCGCGACTGAACCACTGCTGGGCGAGATCGAAACGACGGTGGGTTTTTCGTACTTGAAGCGATCCTTGGCGCCGGTCGGGCTGGTGCCGCCTTCGTTGCCGACCGTGATGTCGATCGACCCCGGCGCGCCTTCGGGCGAGACGGCAGTGATCGAGGTGGCGGAGTTGACCGTGAAGCTCGTTGCCTCGCTTGTGCCGAACTTCACGCTGGTCACGTCGATGAAGTTGCTGCCTGTGATTTCAACCGTGGTGCCGCCCGCGGTCGATCCTCTCCTTGGGGTGAGCTTCTTGATCGCGGGCACCGGCGGCGGCACGAGGTAGCTGAACTGGTCGCTCGGGTTCGCGGCGCTAGTGCCGGAGGGCGTGGTGACGCTCACGTCGACCGTGCCCGTTCCCGGCGGCGCCACGGCGGTGATCGAGCTTTCGGAGTTGACCGTGAATTCGCTGGCGGGCGTCGCGCCGAACTGAACCGCGGTGGCTTCGCTGAGCAGCGTCCCGGTGATCGTCACGCTCGTGCCGCCGGCCTGCGGGCCGCTGCCGGGAGAGACCTGCGTGACGGTCGGCTGCAGGCTGATCAGCGCCTGCGGCGGTGAGATCTGCTCGGAGCTGACGTCTGCGGGCGTCCACGGCAGCGTGATCCATTCGTTGGCCGAGAAGCGCTCGGTCTGATCTTCGTAGAAGGGCGAGCTGATGTCCTCAGACTGGGAGTAAGTCAGCAGGCCTTTCGCGAGTGGCCCGGTGCTGGGGTTCAGTTCGGTGAACATCACGATGCTCGAGCTCGAGCCTCCAACCGACGCCGTTTTCGCCGTGGAGTTGTCGTAGGTCGAGTTGATCACCGCGAAGCAGTTGCTGCCGTCTCCGCAGCCGGGGATCGGGATCTTGGTGGCGCGCTGGGTGTACTGCACCTGCCCGAAGCTCGCGTTCAGCGGGATGCCGCGCGTTTCCAGGTCGCTGACCGCGCTCGCGAGCGCGTTCTGGCTCGTGGCGAGCGCGGTGTTGAGCGTGTTCGGGGTGTAGACGGGTTCGCTCGCGCTCCAGGGGTGCACCCAGAAGTTGGAGGCGGTCGTCGGCGCACCGGCCCACCAGCGGTTGAACAGCCAGCCGCCGGGGCTGTTCAGCTTGGCGGTGGCGTCGTATTCGTCGAGGATCGGGCAGGCGGCGCTGACGTTGACTTTGTTGATCACGCCGCCCGAGTTGTTCACCGCGTTGTGGCAGATTTCGCGCAGGCCTGGCAGCGCGCGCTCGGCGGGCATCGCCCGGAAGGAGTCCCACGATTCCTGCAGGTTCTGGGCCGTGAAGCCGGGGGTCGCGCCGAGGCCGTCGGTGGGCACGCCGCCGTTGAAGCTGCCGACGCGCTGGTTGACCATGTCGATGCCGGTCTGCGAGCGCATGCCGGGGTTCGCGACTTCGTTGCCAAACGCCGGCGAGAAGCCCGTCAGCGGCTGGTTTGCGTTAGCGAGCCAGAACGAATTATTGGAATTCTCGGTGTAGTCTTTGCGGATCAGCTGCGGCGCGCTGGAAGCGCCGAACACGCCTGGCGAGACCGAGTCGGGGTCGGAGGGCAGTTCGCATTCGCTCTTGGAGCCGTCAAACGGGCCGGCGGTCGAGTGCGAGCCGCTGAGGTTGCAGGGGCCGTTCAGGTAGGAGCTCGGCTCGTCGGGCGTGACGACGATCTCCGAGTAGAAGGCGTTGCCTTTGTCGTCGGCGCCGATCGTGTTGACCCAGGGCACGCCGTCGATTTCTTTCTGCGCGGCCAGCAGTTCCTGAGCGCTTGCGGACTCGCCCATCTTCAGCCACTGGTCCGCGCCCCGGAGATTCGTGAAGTTCGCGTCGTCGAAGGCGGTCGCGCTGGTCGTGGACCACGCGGGGCTAGCGACGATCGGGCCGTATTTGGAGTAGTAGAAGCGGTGCGAGTGCGGTACGAGCACGCCGCCTTCGAGCGCCTGCACCGTGACGTCGGTGTGTGTCATCGGCACGGCCACGCCATCCACGAGGTATTCGGTGTCGTGGCCGGGGACGAGCGCCAGTTTGAAGCTCGAGGTCGTGACGTTCGTGGAGACGGTGTGCGTCCAGCTGACGTGCTGGTTGTGCCCGATCGTCACCAACGGCACGCCCCACAGGCTCGCGCCGATCATTTCGTAGGTGCCGGGGACGTCGACGTGCGACTCCCAGAAGCGCTCGTCGCCGACCCACGGGAAGTGCGGGTTAGCGAGCGTGACGCCGCCACCGCTGGTGGCGTCTTCGCCGCCGATGCCCATGCCGTTTGAGCCCGAGACCGTGCTCGAGTCCTCGAGCGCGTTGCCGAGTTCTTCGCCCGCCGGTGCGGCCTGCTTGACGATCGCGGCGCGGCGCGCGTTCGGCTGGCCCGCGGGGGGCGCGGCGGGCGTGATCAGCGAGGCGCGCGCGGCGCCGCCCGCGAGCGTGTCGAGCTGGTACATGCGCCGCCACACGTCGATCGCTTTGATCGGCCTGACCCAGGCGGCGCCGGCACAGCGGGGGTCGGTGATGCCGCTGGGGCCGCCGACGTCGGAGAGGTACTTGTCATATCCGGCGGCGAAGCCGGCGACGACTTCCTTGGAGGCCTGCGACGGGCCTTTTGGGTAGGGCAGCGCGAGCAGGCTTTCGACGGTGTGGTTGTCGATCAGCGAGGTCCAGTAGAGGTCCGAGGTGAGGTCGGTGTCGACGGATTTCGTGTCTTCGTCTTTGACGGTGGCGCTCGGCCCGAAGAACACGGAGCGTTCGCCGCTGACGGTCAGGTAGACGTCGGCCAGCGTGCAGATGCCGTCCTGCGCCTGCGCGTAGCCCGTGCCGAAGCCGGCGCCAGCGAGCGTCGAGGCTTCGATGTTGGCGACGCCACCGGTGGTGCGTGTCAGGGTCGCGTTGTAGGCGCCGGCCGCCCCACTGCAGAGCAGCACGGCCAGCAGCGCACACAGCGTCACCGCCAGCCCGACGCCGCGCCTGGCCGGCCGGCGCGATCCGATTCCGCTTCCCCCAAGACGCAATCCAGCACGCAGCAGCCGTCCAGGCACGACATCCCCCCTCGTCCGATGCGGCGCGTGAGTCTCCGTGAGGTAATGACTTCTACAAACACCCCCGCGCCAATGTGTCCTGTAGCCTCCAGGATGGGATGGAGGAGTTCATTGGCACGGAGCTACGAACTTCGGCCGCCGGCGTTGTGCCAAGCCTACAAATCGCCCGTGGGCACCGGCGCACGGGCGAGGTGCAGGAGCGTCTGGAGCACATCGCCGACATGCTGATCGAGCGTCGCCGGGCGCTGGCGGCGGAGATCGTCGAGCAGGTCAAGCGCGAGATCCCCGAGTACCGCTCGCCCCCGGGCGAGGCCGCCGAGCACATCGCGGCGCAGATCTCCGCGCTGGCGGCGATGGTCCGCGGGCGCCGCGTTGAGCCGGCGGACTACGACTTCATCGCCCCGCATGCCGCGCGCCGTGCGCGCGACGGGGTGCCGCTGTCGGCCTTCCTGCACGCCTTCCGCCTGGGGATACGCGTGCTGTGGGACACGGTCCTAGCCGACACGGGCACCGACCCGCAGGCGCGGGCCGCGACGCTGTCGGCCGCGCGCCCGTTCCTGGAGTCGCTGAACGCCTCGAGCACACAGGCGGCCGCGGCCTATCTGGAGGCACAAGAGTCGCTGGCGGCGGAGGGCGCGGGTGCGCGCCGCGACCTGCTGGAGCAGCTGCTGGAGGGACGCCCGCTCGCCAGCGCGCGGATGCGCTCGCTAGCGGCGGAGGCTGGCCTACAGGAGCACGCGCGCTGCGCGGTCGTGGTCGCGATGGCGAGCGCTGCAGGCGCCCCGGAGCCGGAGGCGGCACGGACCGCGGCGGGTGAGCTGATCGCGGCGGCCTCGAGCGCGATCCGCCCGCTCAGCGTGGTGCGTCACGACGAGCTGGTGATCGTCCGCGCCCTGCACGAGCACGACCTGACGCGAATCTCGCGCAGACTGCGAGCGGCACAGATCGAACTGGCCGCGCGCGGGGTCGCGCTGCGCGTCGGCCTCAGCACCGAACACGAGGGTCTGGAGCAAGTGCCGGACGCCTACGCCGAGGCGCACCGCGCGGCCAAAAGCGCGGGCCGCGACGGCGGCGTGCTGTCACTGTCAGAGCTGAGCCCCGCCGACTACCTGGCCTCGCATGCGGACGAGGTTGCGACGCGGCTGGTACCTGAGGCGGTGCGCAGCTTCATCGCGGAGGACCTGCAGCGCGACGGCGCGTTGATCGACACGGTGCTGGCCTACACCGACGCGGACATGAACCTCGCGCGCACGGCCGAGCGCCTGCACATCCATGTGAACACCGCGCGCTACCGGCTGACGCGGATCGCGGAACGCACGGGCTGTGAGCCGCGCAGCCTGGGCGACATGCTCGACCTGGTGCTGGCAATCAAGATGCTTGCGGGCCCGCGCACGGCCTAGCGGCTAAGCGTGACGAGCTGATAGCGGCTCGTGAGGCGAAACGCGGCGGGGTCTTCGTTGGCCCGCTCGAAGATCTGTATTACCGCGGCGCGGGCGTCATCCCATCCGCCGTGCTCTTGCAGCGCTGCGGCGGCGAGCACCCAGCCGGGGTGGTCGCGCAGCTCGACCTCGGCGAACTCCCGCGGTGAGGCGGCGGTGAAGGCGAGGCTTTGCTCCTGCAGCGAGACCGAGAAACCGAGCGGGCCGAACAGCCCGAGGAGTGCATCCCGGTCGTGCCAGGGAAACGGCGGCGGCTCGGGCTGGGCGAACGGATCGGTGGCTTCGGCCTCGCGCTTGACCTCGGCGGTCAGCCGCGCGCGCAGGCGAGCGGCCTCGCCGAGCGCGCCCCCGGGCAGCCAGGCGCTGAGCACCGCGCGGCCGTTGGGCCTCAGCACGCGGGCTAGCTCACGCCCGGCCTGGAGCGCTTCGGGCGCGAAGATCACGCCGAAGACCGAGACCGCGAGGTCGAAGGAGCGATCGTCCAGCGGCAGCGCTTCGGCCTGGCCGAGCACGAAATGGGCGTCGAGCCGCTGCTGCTCGGCCTGCTCCACTGCACGATCGAGCAGCCGCGGGGCAGGATCGACGCCGACGACGCGCGCTCCGCGTTGCGCCGCCAGCAGTGCGGCGCTGCCGGTTCCGCAGCCGATGTCGAGCAGCAGCTCACCGGGACATGGCGCGGCCTGCTCGACCACCGTCTGGGCGGCGGGCAAGAGTTGAGCGGCAATCGTCTCGTAGTGGCCGAGGTCCCAGTCCACCCGACGAGTCTAGGCTCGCGTGGTCGCTGGCCGCCCGTTGGCTCGGCCTCGGCGCGCCACTGCGGCCCCAATTGCCGATTCCGAGCCTTCGTATGCTCGTCTAAGAGTGGCGCCCTGACGAACGCCGCGAGCGTCCGCGGCCGATAGGTGGGCAGATTGGCCATGCAGCGAGCACAACTACTCAGACAGCTCGTGCTCGACTCGCAGTATGTGATCGACGAGCACCAGGTAGCGAACGCGATCCTCGCGCGCGTAGCGGCCCGGCGGCTAGTGGGCGAGGCGGCGTTCCGCAACGACCCCCGCTCGCCACAGCCCGCGCGTGTGCGCTCGTTCCGCCCCAGTGCCCACGTGCGCTCGTTCCGTCCCTGCGCGCTGGGCGGGCCGCTCGAGCGCCGGCACGTGAGCATGCACCTGGGGTTGATGTAGCGCCCATGCTGCAGGTCTCGATTCCGATCGCCCACGAGCTGCTGGCGCAGTGCATCAAACAGGGCCAGGCGCTGATTCAGCGCGCGAGCCTGGTCGGTGACTTCAGCGACTACGAGAGCTGGAAGTCCGCGCGCAAGCAGTGGATAGACCCGACGGTGCAGGCGCTGGAGCACATGTATGGCGCTCCGCGCGAGGCGCGGGAGTTCGCCGACGCCGCGACCTGCCCAGAGGGCACCAAGCGCTGGCAGGAGCAGTACGCCGCGGACATGAAGTGTGTCGAGGAGGCGATCGACTTCCTGACCGTGCTGCAAGGTGAGTTGGCCTTCGTCGAGGACGAGGGTCAAGCGACGGGCTCAGCCGCGGAGCTGACGGCGGGCGAGGGCGGCGGCGAGGTCCCACCTGTCCCTCGCGAGGAGCCCACGGCACCCGACTATCAGCCCGAGGTTCGCGAGCCCGAGCGGGCGCCACCCGAGGCGGAGCATTCGCGCAACGGTGCCGAGCCGGCGAAGGACCCAGGGGGTCAGGAGAACGAGCAGATCGGCTCGGAGCTAGCACCCGCGCAGCGGATGGGTTCGCAACTGGCCCCACAGCCCGAACCCTCGGCACCGACCGAGCGTGAGCCCGCGCCAGCGCCAGCAGCGATGGGCGCACGTGAGGTGCTCGTCACGCACGGTCGTGACGAGCGCTGGAAGCAAGCGGTCGAGCACCTGCTCGAACAGGCGGGTGAACACGAGATCCGCATCGTCAAGCAGCGCTCCAGGGAGCGCGGTCGGCTCGCGGAGCTATTGGGCGAAGCCCATGACGGACGCTACGCGGTCGTGCTGCTGACGGCCGACGACGTTGGCGGACCGCGCTTGGAGTCAGAGGAGGAGCCGTACTTCACGACGCGCGCCCACCAGCAGGTCGTGTTCGAGATGGGCTTCCTCGTCGCCGCGCTCAGCCCGAGTCGGGTATGCGTTCTTTACGAGGACGGCGTTGAGTTGCCCTGCGACCTGCAAGGGATCTCACACGTGCGGCTCGACCTCGCCGGCACCTGGCAGCCGAAGCTGCTGCTGCACCTGCGCCGCGCGGGCTTCGACTACGACCTGAACAAGCTCGTCGCGGCCTGAGCTCGTTACGACCTGGGCGCGTCGGCCGGCGTGCTTGGCGCAGCCCGTCTGGACAGCAGCGTGCACTTGACAGATAATGAACGGCGATGCGCCGCTGGAGAACCCGCCCAGGGCCGGGCTGACTTGCAGGTCCACTTCTGCGGTGTGCGGGGCTCACTACCCGCGGCCGGACAGGACTTCGTCCGCTACGGCGGGCACACCTCGTCGCTGGCACTGATACCCGACGGCGCGAGCGTGCCATCGCTGCTGCTCGACGCCGGCACCGGCTTGCTCAACGCGCTCCCGCTTCTGAGCGGCTGCCCCTATGACGGCACGATCCTGATGACCCATCTGCACTGGGACCACGTGATCGGCTTGCCGTTCTTTGCGGTCCACGAGAACGAGCGCACACGCGTGGACGTACTGCTGCCCGAGCAGGAGGACGGCAGGGATGCCGCGAGCGCGTTGGGCGGGGTGATGTCACCGCCTTACTTTCCGATCGGCCCCCACCAGCTTTGCGGGCGCTGGATGTTTCAGACGATCCCTACCGGCGAGCGCGAGGTCGAGGGCTTTACGGTCCTCGCGCGCGAGGTGCCGCACAAGGGCGGGCGCACCTACGGCTACCGCGTCAGCGACGGGCGCGCGACGATCGCCTACATTCCCGACCACAATCCGACCGCCTTCGGCCCAGGCGAGGACGGTCTTGGCGAGTACCACGCCACGGCGCTCGAGCTGGCGCGCGACGTCGACGTGCTCGTGCACGATGCCCAGCTACTGCCAGAGGAGCTGGCGGCCGAAGCCGGCTTCGGCCACGCCGCAGCCGACTATGCCGTCGCGCTGGGCGAACGCGCGGGCGCGAAGTCGGTGATGCTGTTTCACCATCGCCTCGACCGCACCGATGACGCGCTGGACGAACTCGCGGCGCGGCTGGGGGGGCGCTCCCTTGCGGTCAGCGTCGCGGCCGAGGGCGTCGTGCTGCACCTCTAGCCGTCGCCCAGAACCTGCCGCGCGATCGTGGCCTGGTCGAAGTAGACACGCTCGCCGACGATCCGCTCGCCGCCGGGCTCGAACAGGAACAGCGCGCACATACGGCAGCGGAAGCTCTTGCCCGTGGGGGCCATCCCCTGGATCTCGCCCCGCATCGTCCCGAGCAGATCGAACTCGACGATAACCGTGTCCTCGGCGACGTGCATGAGGACGTTCTCGTTGCGTTGATCCGGGAACGCCGCGCGCGATTTGCGGTAGTAGCCGGCGACCTCCTCCGGACCGTCGTAGACCTCGCCGGTGGCGATCAGCTCGTAGCGTGGGTGGTCGAAGGTCTCCAGCGTGTCCTCGAAGCGCAGCTCGTTCTCGGACTGCATGTGCTCGCGCACGAGCGCCATGCGTCGCTCTCGCAAGGAGCTATCGGTGGACATCGACGTACCAACCCGCGTCGGGCACCACGGCCGCCGCGCGGCTAGGCCGAACCGGCCGCTTGCGGAGCGGTCGGGTCTGCGCCCTCGCCGCCTGGATGCTCGCGGGCGAGGTACTCCTCAATCGCGGCCGGGTTCGCGCCCGAGCGTTCGGCCACCCGCAGCAAATCGCCCATCGTCGCGACCTCCTCGACCTGCTCCTTGATGAACCACTGCATGAACTGCTCGGAGGTGTAGTCGCCCGCCTGGCGCGCGGTCGCCGCGAGCGCGTTGATCTGCTCGGATACGCGCTGCTCCTGCTCCAGGGCCAGTGCGATCGGCTCGGTCACGTTGGCAAAGCGCGAGCTCGGTACGGCGACGCCAGGCGTCGTGGCCTCGGCGCCGGTGTCGAGCAGGAACTTCACCATCATCATCGCGTGCCCGCGCTCCTCCAGCGCCTGGCGATAGAAGAAGCGCGCCAGCTGCGGCAGCGCCTCGGCGTCGTAGTAGACCGCGCATGCCACGTACTGCTGATGGGCGGCGAACTCATTGGCGATCTGTTCGTTGAGCTTCTGCGCAAACGCTGGTGCTGGAGGCATGGCCGAAGCCTATCGAGCGCGCGAGCGGCGCCCGCTCACTGCACGACGTAGCGTTCGGGCACGAGCCGCTCGGTCTGCTTCGGCGGACGTTTGTACTTGCGCCGCTGGCGCGCGGGCAGCTTGATCTTCTTGCCAGGGTCGACGCGCTCGTAGGGGACGACCGACAGCAGGTGGCTGATCAGGTTCAGCCGCGCGGTGCGCTTGTCGTCGGCCTCGACCACGTACCAGGGGCTCAGCTCGGAGTCGGTGCGCGCGAACATGCGGTCCTTGGCTTCGGCATAGTCGACCCAGCGGGCGCGCGCCTGCAGGTCAGTGGGGCTGAACTTCCAGCGCTTGCGCGGATCCGACAGCCGCTTCTCAAAGCGCCGCTCCTGCTCCTCGTCGGAGACCGAGAGCCAGTACTTCACAAGCGTGATCCCGTCGTTCTGCAGCGCCTGCTCGAAGGAGGGGCAGAACCGCAGGAACTCCTCGTACTGATCCTGAGTGCAGTAGCCCATCACGTGCTCGACGCCCGCGCGGTTGTACCAGCTACGGTCGAACAGCACGATCTCTCCGGCGGCGGGTAGATGCGTGACGTAGCGTTGGAAGTACCACTGCGAGCGCTCGCGCTCGTTCGGCGTCGGCACCGCGGCGATGCGGCAGGTCCGTGGGTTCAAGTAGGAGGTGATGCGCTTGATCACGCCGCCCTTGCCCGCGGTGTCACGGCCCTCGAACACCACCACCAGGCGCCTGCCCTCGGCGACGATCCACTCCTGCATGAAGACGAGCTCTGTCTGCAGGCGCAGTAGCTCCTTCTCATACTGCTTGGCGCTCAAACGCCGCGTGTTCGGCATGGGTGCATGATCCCATGGACCGTGAGCTTCGGAGACCTCCTCGTAATCGTGCTCGCGGGCCTAGGCGGCCCGCTGCTGGCGCTCAGCCCCCGCTGGTTCGTGCCGCTGATGGTGGGGGAGATCGCCGCAGGAGTACTCGTCGGCAGGACGGGGCTGGGGATCGTGCATCCGGCGAACGCGACCGCGGCGTTCCTCAGCAACGTGGGCTTCGCGATGCTGATGCTGACCGCGGGCATGCATCTGCCGCTGCGCGACAGGCGACTGTTCGCATCCCTACGCAGCGGCGCGCTGCTGGCGGTGGCCGTCGGCCTGCTCGCGGTGCCCGCGGGGATCGCGGCCGCGGCGATCGCGGGCACCTCGCACGCCGCGGTCTATGCGGTCGTGCTCGCGTCGGGTTCGGCCGCGGTGCTGCTGCCCGCATTCCAGGAGACCGGCGCCGACGGGCGCGACGCGCTCGCGGTGATGGCGCAGGTGACGATCGCCGACGTGGTGACGATCGTCTCGGTGCCGATCGTGCTGCAGCCCTCCCGCGCGAGCCACGCGCTGCTGGGCGGCGCGCTGGTCGCGGCCGCGGCGGCGCTGCTGCTCGGTGGGGCGCGGCTGCTGGAGGGGCGCGGCTGGGTGGCGGCCGTCCGCGAGCACTCCAAGCAGCGTCACTGGGCGCTCGACCTGCGGATCGCGCTGCTGGTGCTGTTCTTCCTCGCCTCGCTGGCGCAGAAGAGCGGCACGAGCGTCCTGATCGCCGGCTTCGGTGCCGGTGTCACGGTCGCCCTGGTGGGCGGTCCGAAACGGCTGTCCACGCAGATCCGCGGCGTCGCGGATGGGTTCTTCGTGCCGCTGTACTTCGTGATCCTCGGCGCGCAGCTGGACCTCGATGGCCTGTTCGCCCACCCCGCGATGCTCGCGCTCGCGGGCGCGCTGGTGGCCCTGAACGTGGCGATCCACCTCGCGTCCGCAGCACTGGGACGCCTCTCCGTGGGCGCCGGGTTGGCCGCGAGCGCACAGCTGGGAGTGCCCGCGGCGGTGGCCTCGCTCGGGCTCGCGGAGGGCGTGCTCTCAAGCGAAGTGGCGACCGCGATCGTCGCGGCCTCGGTGGTCAGCCTGGGCGTCTGCACGTTCGGCGTCGAGCTGCTGCTGGGGCGCGAGCGCGCGGCGGCGCATACGCTTGCGCGGTGAGCGAGTCCGAGGACCGGCGCATCGTCGCGGCACCCGGCGAGACCCAGGGGCCAGCCCTCGACGAGGAGCTGTTGCTGTGGTTGGGCGACGAGCCGCCCGAGGTGCGCGCCGCGGACGCGATGCGCGTGCGCGAGATCGCGTCCGAGTTCGCGCACGGCTTCGACGCGCTCGCGCGGCTCGGCCCCGCGGTGAGCGTGTTTGGCTCTGCGCGCACGCCCCGCGAGCACCCCGACTACGCGCTGGCGCGCGAGGTCGCCGCCACACTCGGCCGCGCGGGCTACGCGATCATCACCGGCGGCGGGCCCGGCCTGATGGAGGCCGCCAACCGCGGCGCGCGTGACGCAGGCGCGACCTCGGTCGGTTGCAACATCGTGCTCCCCCGCGAGCAGCACCTGAACGACTACCTCGACATCGGCCTCACCTTCGAGCACTTCTTCGCGCGCAAGGTGATGTTCGTGCGCTACGCATGCGCCTTCGTGATCGCTCCCGGCGGCTTCGGCACGCTGGATGAGTGCTTCGAGGCGCTGACGCTGATCCAGACCGGGACGATCCGCCACTTCCCGGTGATCCTGGTCGGCAACGAGGAGTGGGACGGCCTGCTCGATTGGCTGCGCGAGCGGGCGCTAGTAGACGGGCGCGTGAACGAGCGCGACATGGCGCTGATGCGCCGCTGCGACGACCCGCAAGAGATCCGCGCAATCGTCGACGCCGCCTGTGCCAGCCAGCGAGAGCAGGCCGAGCAGCTGCCGCGGCGGACTGCCGACCCGGCCACACCCCGCTAGCCAGACGCGGCTTCAGCCGCTCAGCTCGCGCGACCTCGGCTCAGCTGCGGCGCGAGCTTCAGGTCCACCTTGGGAAGCGCACGGCGCACCCGGCGATCGAACGATGCTACGAAAGCCCCTCGCGCGTGCGCCGTCGCGAGGGCGAACCCGTCCGCGAGGCTGATATTGAGCCCACGGTGCCGCGCCGCGTCGACCGCGATTGCACGAGTCGGCGCGACGAGGCGAACGCCCAGTGCAGCTAGAGCGTTCGTTGCGATCCGCAGCGTCTCATCGTCCTCTGCAGGCCTGACCAACGTCTCGGCGTAGTTGACGAGCGACAGCAGCAATGGCACCTCCTGCGAAGACATCGCCGTGATCGCCCTGGCCGCCTCTGGATGGTGCGGATCGCGGCGATCGAGCGCGGCGATCACGACATCGGTGTCAAGGACGCAGCCGCTCACGCCCGCTCGCCCGAGCGCAGGCGCTCCAGGTAACCGGGCTCGTATACGCCGTCGAAGACCCCGAGCGCATGCTCGAGATCATGAGATGCTCGCCGCACGACGATGCGATCCGTGCCCTCGGCTTCGATTGCAACCTCATCGCCCGCCCTGAAGCCCGCCGCTTTCAGCGACTCGACCGGTAGCGTCACCTGATGCTTGCTCGAAATCCTCGTCATTCCTTTACCCGATTGTAAAGGACTCCGTGCGAATGCCGAGGGCCGTTTCCGTTTCCTGAACCGCCCCTACGAAGCGCTCGTGCGCGGGTGCAGCGCGACCGCGGGCTCTTCGCTCGCGGTCGCCTCGACCGGGCGGGGCGGAACGCCAGCGGCGGCGTAGGCGTCGATTGCATCGAGCGTCTCGGCCTTCAGCAGCGCCTGCGTGAGGCCCTCGAGCTGGTCGCGGTGCTCGGTCAGAATGCGCGTGACGTCTTCGTGCGCGCCGTCCACGAGCCTGCGCACCTCCTCGTCGACGAGCCGCTGCGTCTCGGGCGAGGTCTCGCTGGCGCCGGGCAGAAACGGTCCCTGCCCGTCGGCGGGCAGCACGGCGATCGGCCCGATCGCCTCGCTCATGCCCCAACGCCCGACCATCTGACGCGCGATCGCGGTCAGCTGCTGGATGTCAGACTCCGCCCCCGATGTGATCGAGCCGTAGACGACCTCCTCCGCGACGCGACCGCCCAGCGCGACGCGGATCTTGGCCTCGAGGTCTTCGCGCGAGTAGGACACGCGGTCTGAGTCGGGCGTGGAGAGCGTCACGCCCAGCGCCATCCCCCGGGGGATGATCGAGATCTTGCGCACGGGATCCGCGCCCGGGGTAAGCATCCCGACGAGCGCGTGCCCGGACTCGTGGTAGGCGGTGCGCTCGCGGTCCGCGGGCGAGAGCAGGATGCCGCGCGGCGAGCCCAGCATGATCTTCTCCAGCGAGTCGGTGAAGTCGCTCATCTCGACCTTCTCGTGGGCGCGGCGAGCGGCCAGCAGCGCGGCCTCGTTGGCGAGGTTTGCGAGGTCCGCGCCGACCATGCCCGGCGTGCTGGCCGCCACCGCGTCGAGGTCCACGCTGTCGGCGAGCGGAATCGAACGCGTGTGCACTTCGAGGATTTCCTTGCGCCCCGTGCGATCGGGCGCCTGCACCGCGACGCGCCGATCGAAGCGGCCGGGCCGTAGCAGCGCGGAGTCGAGCACGTCGGGTCGATTGGTCGCCGCGAGTACGACCACGGCCTCGGAGCTCTCGAAGCCGTCCATTTCCGTGAGGATTTGATCGAGCGTCTGCTCGCGCTCGTCGTTGGCACCCGAGACCGCGACCGAGCCTTGGCGCGAGCGCCCGATCGCGTCGAGCTCGTCGATGAAGATGATCGCCGGCTCGGCCTCCTTGGCCTTGGCGAACAGATCGCGTACGCGCGAGGCGCCGACACCGACGATCGCCTCGATGAACTCGGAGGCGGAGATCGAGAAGAAGGCCGCGTGTGCCTCGCCGGCAACCGCGCGTGCGAGCAGCGTCTTGCCAGTGCCCGGCGCACCAGACAGCAGCACACCATGTGGCATACGCCCCCCAAGGCGTCCGTACTTCTCGGGATTTCGCAGGAAGTCGACGATCTCCGACAGCTCCGCCTTGGCCTCGTCGATCCCGGCGACGTCCGCGAACGTGACGCGGATCGTCTCCGGGTCCACGCGCCGCGCTTGCGAGCGCCCGAAGTTGCCGAGCGCGCCCATCGCCCCGCCGGCTTTGGCCGCGCGCCGCGCGAGCAGCACGAACAGCCCAACGATCAGCAGCGTTGGGCCGAAGCCAAGCAGCAGCTCGGCGAGCACCGATTTGCTTTCGGTCGTCGGCTTCGCGTTGATCTGGACGTCCTTTTCTTTGAGCAGCGCGGTCAGCTGTTCGTCGTTCCAGAAGGTTGGGATCTCGGTGGCGAACTGCTTCGTCGGCGTGGCCTTCTTGTCGCTCGCCGGATAGCGCAGCTTCGCCTTGAAGGTGCCCTGGATCGTGTCGCCCTTGGTCGAGATCGATTTGACCTCGCCACCCTGTACCTGTTGCAGGAAGTACGGGTTGAACGGGACCGTCACGCGCTGTTCGCCCGTTTTTGGCTGGAACAGCAGCAGCGTTAGCCAGTTGATCGCCACCAGTGCCAGCACGAACCAGAGAAAGCCCATGCGGCGGTGCATCGGCGGGCCGTTTGGCGTCTGCTCGGGCATCCCACGCCCATCGGGCGCGGGCGCGACCTGCCAGCCGCGCTTGTCGCGCGGCATCGGCGGGTGGGCGTCGGCGCGGCTCGCGCCCTGGCTAGCCCCCTGTGCGCTCGGGTTTGGCGATTGCTCCTCGGGCACTAACTCATCCTACGCGCGCTAGAGCTGCCAGTAGCGACCGACGTGCGCGAGCGCCCGTGCGGTGAGCGCGTCTTCGCCGGCGAGCGAGCGCGGCGGGCGGTCGTCGCCAAGCGCGAGCAGCGTCTCGCGCAGCGACTGCGCGAGCGCCTGTGGTTCGTAGCCGCCCTCGAGGATCACGCCCACGGGCGCACCGCACGCGTGGGCGAGCTCGCGCACGTGGCGAGCCATCTCCCCGAACGAGCGCACCTCCAAGCTGCATTCGCCGAGCGGGTCCGCGCGATGGGCGTCAAAGCCCGCGGAGATCAGCACCAGCTGTGGCGCGAAGGCGAGGGCCGCGGGCACGACGACGCGCGCGAGCAGCGACAGCCATAGCTCCTCACCAGCGCCAGCGGGCACGGGGAGGTTGATCGTGAAGCCCTCGCCCTCGCCCGAGCCCGCGTCGTCCAGCGGGCCGGTGCCGGGGTAGAAGTTGCCCTGGTGCAGGCTCGCATACAGCACGTCTGAGCGCGCGCGAAACGCCTCGGCGGTGCCGTTGCCGTGGTGCACGTCCCAGTCGAGCACCAGCACGCGTTCGAGTTCCCAGTCGCCGACCGCGACCGCGGCGGCAATCGCGGCGCTGTTGAAGAGGCAGAAGCCCATCGCGCGATCCGGTTCGGCATGGTGGCCCGGCGGGCGCGCGATCGAGCAGCCGCGCGAGGCTTCGTTGCCCAGCAGCGCCCGGACCAGCTCGCAGGCGCCGCCCGCCGCATGCAGCGCGGCCTCCCAGGAGCGGACGCCCACGGCCGTGTCGAGATCGACGCGTCCGCCGCCGGCCTGCGCCAGCGCCTTGATCGCAGCGACGTGCTCGGGGTCGTGGATCAGCTCTAGCTCCCGCTCGCTCGCCGCGGGCGCGGCGCGGCGCTCCCAGCCGAGCCAGTCCTCGGCTCCGAGCAGTGCTTCGATCGCGACGAGCCGCTCCGGCACGTCGGGGTGCCCTGGCAACTGCTCGCGCGGGTCGTGCTCCAGCGAGGAGGGATGGGAGAAGTAGAGCCCGGGGGGCAACGGCATCGCGAGTGAGTCTGCCAGCCCGCGTCAGCCGTGTCGGCACCCGGCTAAAGCACGAGCTGCAGTGGCGCTTCGAGCAGGCCCTTGACCTCGGCCAGGAACAGTGAGGCGTCAGCGCCGTAGAGGATCCGGTGATCGCAGCTCAGCGTCAAGGTCATCAGCTGGCACTCGACGATCTCCCCGTCGCCGCGCGCGAGCAGCTCGCGGATCGCTCCCACGCCGAGGATCGCCGCCTGTGGCGGGTTGATTACTGGCACGATCGCGCTCATCCCATACATGCCGAGGTTCGAGACCGTGAAGGTGGCGCCCGAGAGCTCAGGCGGGGTGACGGTACCGAGCCGCACACGCTCGGCCAGACGCCGGGTCTCGCGCGCGATCTGGCCCAGCGCCTTGGCGTCGGCGTCCTGCACCACCGGCACCACCAGCGCCTCCTCGGCCGCGACCGCGACGCCGACGTTGACGCGCCCATGCAACTCGAAGGCGCCGTCCACGTAGGAGCCGTTCGCGCGCGGATGGCCGCGCAGCGACAGCGCACAGGCCTTCACGATCAGGTCGTTCAGCGACGGGGCCCCGCCTTCCAGGATTCGTTTCAACTCTCCGCGGAAGGCGAGGGCCGCGTCCATCGCTACCTCGGTTTGCACCTGGAACTCGGGGATCGTCGCCTTCGCTTCGGCCATCCGTCGCGCGATCAGCCGTTGCGTGCGGGTCGGCTCAACGCGCCGGGCATCGCCCTTGACCGTCGCGGCCGTCGCGGGCGAAGTCGTCTCGGGCGAGGGCTCCAGCGGCGATGCGGGCGTCGCGAGGCCCGCTGCTCGCAGCACGTCGGCCTGCAGGATCCGCCCGCGCGGGCCCGAGCCCGACAGCGCCTCCAGGCCTACGCCATGTACGCGCGCGACCCGGCGCGCGAGCGGCGTGGCAAGCGCGCTCCCGCCCACTAGCTCAGGCGCGTGCGCCCCACGGCTCGCGGCAGGCTGCGACCTCGCGTATATACGATGGCTATCGGAACCAAGAACGGACGGTCCCCCCGAGATCGCGGACTCGGCAGGTTCCTGCGCCGTGGCCTCGGTCAGGTTCGGCTCCGCCCCGGCGACCGGCTCGAGCCGCCCAGCCTCCAAGCCCTCCCCGACAAGCGCGATTGGCACCCCCACGGCGACGGTCTCGCCCTCGGCAACCACGATCTGCAGCACGCCCTCGCGGTCGGACTGAAAGGTCATGCTGGCCTTGTCGGTCTCGATCTCGACCAACTCCTGCCCGCGCGCGACGCGCTCGCCGTCGGCGATCAGCCAGCGCAGGATCGTCCCCTCCTGCATGGAGTCCGACAGCTGCGGCATCACGATCTGGCCAGAGCTACTCATGCGATCAGGTCCAGCGCGGCGCCGAGGATGGTCTCGGCGTCGATGCCGAAGTAGCGATAGAGGTCCTGCACGTCACCGGACTGGCCGAAGTCCTGCACCCCGAGGCAGGCGATCGGCGCGCTGGCGGCGGCGCAGAGAAACGAGAGCGCGTGCGGATGCCCGTCGAGCACGGTCACGAGCGGCGCACGACGCGCGGGGGGAAACAGCTCGCCGAGCACCCCGTCCTGGCCCTCGTAGAGCCCTTGGCGCACCTGCAGCGCACGGAAGAGGAGATCGGCCGAGGTCAGGCAGATGACGTCGACGCGCGTGCCGGCCTCCCCGAGCTCTTCGGCGGCGGCAAGCACCTCGGGCATGATCGCGCCCATCCCGAGCAGCGTCACCGCGGGGGCGGCGGGCCCCTCGGCCTCGCGCAGCCGGTAGCCGCCGCGGAGCACCTGCGCGCGGCGTTGCTCTCGGGCCGCGGGGTCCCCGGGCACGGCGGCGAGCGCCTGCTCGACGGGCCGCGTGCTGAGCCGCAAGTAGGCGGAGGCGCCGTCCTCGCGTCCGAGCCGGGAGAGCGCGTGCAGCAGCGTCCACTCGAGGTCCTGCCCGAAGGCCGGCTCCCAGGCGGTGCAGCGAGGCTGCTCGATGCCGACGGAGGGGGTGATGATCGACTGGTGCGCGCCGCCCTCGGCGGCGAGCGTGACGCCCGCGGGGGTGCCGACCAGGATCGACTGGCCGCCCGCGTAGATCCCGAAGGACCAGGGCTCCAGGGCGCGGTTGACGAACGGGTCGTACAGCGTGCCGATCGGCAGCAGCGGCATCCCGTCGCGCGAGAAGGTCGCGCCGAGCTCGCCGAGCAGCCCGACGAGGTTGCCCTCGGCGATCCCGAGCTCGATGTGCTGGCCGTGCTCAGACTCGCGCCAGCGCACGAGCGTGTCGGAGTCGTCGGCGAACCAGTCGATCCGCTCGCCCATGTTCCACACGCCCGCGCGGTTGATCCAGCCGCCGAGGTTGGTGGAAGAGGCGACGTCGGGGCTGAGTGAGACCACATGGGCGGCGGCTTCGGGCGCGGCGTGGGCGAGATCCGCGAAGAAGCGCCCGAAGCTCTGCTGGGTGGATTCGGCGCCGGCGTGGGTTCGATGCAGATCGACAGGGACGGAGGGTGGCGCGTTGATCTGCAGGGCCCCTCGCCGCAGACGCTGGGCAGTCTCGGCACACAGCCGCCGCTCGGGGGAGCCCTCGGCAAAGCGCGCCCAGGGATGCTCAGCGTCAGCGCCGAGCTCGGGGGCGAGCGCGCGCCACTGCTCCTCGGAGAGCAAGGCCGAATGGTTGCCGGGGTGCCCCTCGGTGGGCAGGCTCCAGGCCTTGATCGTGTAGGCGAAGATCACCGTCGGGCGCTCGGGCGCCTCGTCGGCGCGGCGGAAGGCCTCGAGTAGGTCGCGAAGGTCGTGACCGCCGAGGTCGCGCACCGCGGCGGCGACCTCGGCGTCGGTGAGGTCCTTCAGCAGCCGCTCCAGCTCGCGCCGCGGGCGCCCCTCGCCCGACAGCCGCTCGCGCAGCTCCTGGGCGGAGGAGCGCAGCAGCCGCTGGTACTCCTCGTTCGGCATCCGATCGATCCGCGCGCGCAGCGCCTCGCCGCCGCGGCGCTCGAACAGCTCGCGCAGCCGCCGCCCGTACTTGACGGTGATCGTCTGCCAGCCCGCGGCCTCGAACATTGCGCCGACGCGGCCCGCGGCGATGTCGGGGACCACCCGGTCGAGCGACTGGCGGTTGAGATCCACGATCCACAGCACCTCGCCCAGGCGCGCGACCATCGGGTCGACCAGGGCTTCCCAGATCGCGCCCTCGTCCAGCTCGGCGTCGCCAACGAGCGCGACCTGGCGCCCGCCCTGGGGCACCTCGAAGTGGCCCGCGACGTAGCGGTGCGCGAGCGCGCTCCAGATCGTGGCGGTGGCGCCGATCCCGACGGAGCCCGTGGAGAAGTCGACGGGATCGGGGTCCTTGGCGCGGCTTGGGTAGCTCTGCAGCCCGCCGAACTCGCGCAGGCGCGTGAGGTAGGACTCGTCGAGGTTGCCGAGCAGGTAGTTGATCGCGTGCAGGACCGGCGCCGCGTGCGGCTTGACCGAGACGCGGTCGGGGGCGCGCAGGTGCTCGAAGTAGAGCGCGCACATGATCGAGACGATCGAGGCGGAGGACGCCTGATGGCCGCCGACCTTGACCCCCGAACTGGTGCTGCGCACCTTGTTCGCGTGGTGGACCATGCTCATCGCCAGCCACAGCACGCGCCGCTGCACCGCATCGAGCACCTCGGTATCCATCGCGACCCATGCAAGCCGATCGGTCGGCTTTACGCACTTAAACAGCCGTCAAAAGCCGATACGACACAACTTATCCAATAAATATTTATAAAATGGATAAGATTCTTGCGTGGCTGGGATCGCTCCTGCGCTCGATGAGACGGACCTGGAGATCATCGATTTGCTGCGCGCCGACGCGCGGCGCACGCTGGCAGACGTGGCGGAGCGTGTCTCGCTCTCGGCCCCCGCGGTCAAGCGCCGCGTCGACCGGCTCGAGCGCGAACGGGTGATTACGGGCTACACGGTGCAGGTCGATCACGCGCTGCTGGGCCGCCCGCTGCAGGCCTTCACGGAGCTGCGCTTCGCGGGCAACCTGCCCGTCGATCAGATCGCAGGCATCGCCGCGGGAATCCCGGAGGTACAGACAATCTTCACGACCGCGGGCGACCCCGACGCGCTGGCCTGGATCCGCGTGCGCGACGTCGAGGACC
Source organism: uncultured Solirubrobacteraceae bacterium (assembly GCA_963697725.1). Classification (GTDB taxonomy): domain Bacteria; phylum Actinomycetota; class Thermoleophilia; order Solirubrobacterales; family Solirubrobacteraceae; genus Palsa-744. The sequence continues at coordinate 418,385 of OY969096.1, read as the reverse complement.
TCAAGCGCGTGATCGACCTCTTGCGACGCTCCGGGCGCGTCACCGGCACGAAGACGCTGATGGTGCTGGGGACTTCCTAGAACACGACGGTCGTCTGGCCCGTGCCGACGACGCGGTCTTCGCAGTGCCACTTCACCGCCCGCGCCAGCACCGTGCGCTCGATGTCGGCGCCAAGGCTCATCAGCGCGGGCACGTCCTCGCGGTGGGTCACGCGCACCGTGTCCTGCTCGATGATCGGCCCCTCGTCAAGGCCCTCGGTCACGTAGTGGGCGGTCGCGCCGATCAGCTTCACGCCGCGCTCCTTGGCCTGGACGTAGGGCGCCGCGCCGGCGAACGCGGGCAGGAACGAGTGGTGGATGTTGATCACCGGCACCGCCAGTTCCCGCAGGAACTCGCCGCTGAGGATCTGCATGTAGCGCGCGAGCACCACTAGGTCCACGTCCTCGGCGTGCAGCAGGCCCAACAGCTCCCGCTCGGCCTCGGCCTTGTTGCCCTTCTCCACCGGGATGTGTACAAAGGGCAGCCCGAAGGACTCGACGTCCCCGCGCAGATCCGGGTGGTTGGAGGCAACCAGGCGCACGTCCATCTGCAGTTGCCCCCGTCGCCAACGCCACAGCAGGTCCAGCAGGCAGTGGTCCTGACGCGATACCAACAACGCTACGCGCTTGGGCTTGCTCGCGTCCCACATGCTCCACTGCATCTCCAAGGGCTCGCCCACCTCGCGCGCGAAGCGCGCTTCCAGGTCCGCGCGCTGCTCGGGGCTCAGCGCCAGGTCGAACTCCATCCGCATGAAGAACGTCCCGTCGCGCGGATCGGTCGTGTGCTGGTCGGAGTGCACGATGTTCGCGCCGACTTCGGTCAGCAGGCGCGAAGCCGCCGCCACGATCCCGGGCTGATCCGGGCAGGCGATCAGTAGGCGCGTGATCGGGGGTGCCGGGTGTGTGGGTGGTGGCGTGGGTGGTGTGCTCATTTCAGACCGCGTATCGCATGGGTATATACAGGCGCAGCCACGTCGCTCGCGCGCGACGCCCGTGCGTCCCTATCGGCAGGGGGCGTATATACCTTTGCTATCGGCGCGCAAACTTCGAGACCCGCTCCCTCTCCCCCGCCGCGTCGCGATCCTCGGCGCGGGCCTGATGGGCGCGCAGATCGGTTGCGAGTACGCGCTCGGCGGCTGCGAGGTGACGTGGCTCGTGCGCGACCGCGAGCGAGCCGCGCCGCGCATCGAGCAGGCGCTAGCGCTGGCGCAGCGCCACGGCCTCGCAGATGAGGGAGACGTCGAGCGAGCGCGAGCCTCGATGCGCTACGGCGAGGCCGGCCCGGGCGGCGAGGCCGGCCAACTGGACCTGATCGTCGAGTCGCTGCCCGAGCAGCTGGCGTTGAAGGCCGAGATCCTTGGGGCACTGGCGCTGCGCCACCCGGACGCGATCCTCGCCAGCAACACGTCCTCGATCTCGCTCAGCGCGCTCGGCGAGGCGGCGGGCGCGCCGGAGCGGATCCTCGGTACCCACTACTGGAACCCGCCGCTGCTGATGCCGCTGGTTGAGGTGCTCGCGGGCAAGCGCACGCCACCCGCGCTTCGCGACCAAGTGGTGGAGCTGCTGCAGTCGATCGGCAAGCGGCCCGTAGTGCTCGAGGCCGAGGCCGATGGTCTGCTCTGGAACAGGCTGCAGCTCGCGGTACTGCGCGAGTGCCTGTGGCTCGTCGAGCACGGGATCGCCACGCCGGAGACGATCGATGAGGTGATGCGCGATGGGCTCGCGCGGCGCTGGCGGCTAACCGGCCCGTTCGAGACGGTTGGACTCGGCGGCGCGCAGACGTTCGATGCGATCGCCGAGAACCTGTTCCCGATGCTCTCCGACGCGAAGGCGGGTAGCGGCTTCGCCTCGCACGTGCCGACGGACCCAGCCCAACTGGCCGCGTTGCGCGAGCGGCGCGACGCGGCGCTCGCCGCCGAGCTACGCCGCGAACGTGGCGAGCGTTGACCTCGTTGGAGGCTTCCATGTACCCTATATCGACTGATCGGTATGCAGACGAGCTAAGGAGATAGCGATGGCCCGCGATCCACGGCACGACATCCTCTTCGAGCCGGTGCCGATCGGGCCGAAGACGCTCCGCAACCGCTTCTACCAGAGCCCTCACTGCACCAGCTTTGGAGCGGAGGTGCCCGGCGCGCAGGCGCACATCCGCGGGATGAAGGCCGAGGGCGGCTGGGCCGCGGTCAATACTGAGTTCTGCTCCGTGCACCCCTCCAGCGACGCGCGGCCCGTGATCTCCGCGCGCCTGTGGGACGACGAGGACGCGCACAACCTCAAAGCGATGGTCGATATCGCGCACGAAAACGACGCGCTCGCAGGGGTCGAGCTGTGGCACGGGGGCTACACCTCCGGCAACCAGGAGACCCGCCTGGCGGCGCCGAGCGCGAGCCAGGTCAGCGACGAGGCCCTGTACTCCGCCGCTTGCTACGAGCTGGATAAGGCGGGGATTCGGGAGATCCAGGGCTACTACGTCGCCGCTGCCAAGCGTGCGCGCGACGTCGGCTTCGACATCGTCAACGTGCACGGCTCCGAGGGCGGCGCGATCACCGGCCACTTCCTGATGGCGAAGCTGAACAAGCGCACCGACGAGTACGGCGGAGCGCTCGAGAACCGCGCGCGCTTCTGGCTGGAGACGATCGAGCTGGTGCGCGAGGCGGTCGGCGAGGACTGCGCGATCACGGCGCGGCTATGCATCGACACCTTGAACGACAGCCCGCTCGGGATCCGCGCGGGCGAGGAGGCGTACAAGTTCATCCAGCTCGCCGACCACCTCGTCGACTTCTGGGATCTGCAGGTCGGCGGCTGGAGCGCCGCGGACTGGCCCGAGAAGCCGGTCGTGCCCTCGCGCGTCGCGGGCGAGTTCAACTACCGCGAGTACTTCGAGGCCGTCAGCCCCGCGACGAACAAGCCGATCGCGGCGGTCGGACGCTTCACGAATCCCGACACGATGGCCGAGGCGATCCGCTCAGGCGTGATCGACGTGATCGCCGCGGCGCGGCCATCGATCGCCGACCCGTTCATCCCGAAGAAGATCGAAGAGGGCCGCTACGAGGACATCCGCGAGTGCATCGGCTGCAACGTCTGCGCTTCGCGCTTCTGGCGGGCGCTGCCGATCGTCTGCACGCAGAACGCCACGCTCGGCGAGGAGTTCCGCCGCGGCTGGCACCCCGAGCGCTTCTCGAAGGCGGCCAACGCCGAGAAGACCGTGCTCGTGCTCGGCGCAGGTCCCGCGGGCATGGAGTGCGCGATGGTGCTCGGCAAGCGCGGCCTGAGCGCCGTGCATCTGGTGGACGAGCAGGACGCGCTCGGCGGCTGCATGCGCGAAATCAGCGCCTACCCCAACCTCGGCGAGTGGGGACGGGTCATCACCTATCGACAGGTTCAGCTCGGCAAGCTCCAGAACGTCGAGGTGATCTTGAACACGCACCTGGAGGCCGACGACGTGTTCGCCTACGGCGCCGAGATCGTCGTCGTCGCGACCGGCGCGCGCTGGCGTGCCGACGGCATGAACGGCCCTACGCAAGAGGCGATCCCCGGCGCCGAGCAGGACTTCGTCTACACGCCTGAGCAGGTCTCCGCGAGCGAGGGCGCGATCGACGGCGAGCACGTGCTCGTGTACGACACCGACGGCTACTACACCGCCGTTGGCGTCGCGGAGCTGCTGCTGAACGCGGGCAAGCGGGTCACGGTAGTGACCCCGCTGGCCAACTTCGCGAGCTTCATGTTCTTCACCGGGGAGGCGGGGCCCGTCAACGTCGGGCTGCGCGAGCGTGGCGCCGAGATCGTGACGACGCACCTGCTATCCGAGATCGCGCCCCGCGGGCAGCGCGGGCAGCGCGGGCAGCGCGGGCAAAGCGTGTGGGGCGGCGACCCCGTGCAGTGGAACGCCGACGCGGTCGTGCTGGTCACGCAGCGCGAGTCGAACGCGGGCATCTATCAGGAGCTGAAGGCCGACCCCGAACGCTTGCAGCGTGAGGGGATCGAGGCCGTCTACCGCGTCGGCGACTGCGTGGCGCCGCGGATGCCGGCCGACAGCATCTTCGAAGGCCATCGCCTCGCGCGCGAGATCGACTCGGCCAACCCCGCGGTGGCGTTGCCGTTCCTGCGCGAGCTGCCCGACGTCTACCGCGAGCAATCTTTCGCCACACCCACCAGCTAACCCGCGACCCGCAAGAACCCGCCAAGCCAAGCTCCACCAGCCCGAGGAGAGATATGCACCAGGTGGCCACACAGATCACGAAGTACTCCGTCGTCGACGCCCCCGTCGAGCCCGCGCCGATCCCTCCCGAGGACATCATCTCCGGGGAGCCGGAGTCGACGATGGCGATCCTCTGGCGCACCGAGGACGGCAAGCTCTACAACGGCGTATGGCACTGCACGCCAGGCGTGTTCATGCTCGCGAGCCCCGGCGAGACGATCACGCTGATCGAGGGCGACGTCACGATCACGCCCGAGGGCGGCGATCCGGTCACGGTGCGGGCGGGCGAGATCGCCTACATCCCCGAGGGCACGCGCGCAAAGTGGGAGGTGCGCGAGACGGTGCGCAAGGGCTTTCACTCATACGACTCCACCGGCACGCTGCTCGGCCCCGCGTGAAGATCCTCGTCCCCGTCAAGCAGGTCGCGAGCCTCGATCAGGACTTCGCGCTTCAGGCCGAGGGCTCTGTCTCGCCGGATGGGCTCGCCTGGCAGTTGAACGAGTGGGACGGCTTCTCGCTCGAGGCCGCGCTGCAACTGAACGAGGGCGAGGACGACGAGGTGGTCGTGGTCACGGTCGGCGACGAGCAGGCCGCGGAGGGCCTGCTCGCTTGCCTGGCCAAAGGCGCCGACCGCGCGATCCGCGTGTGGGACCAGACGCTGCAGGGCGCGGATGGGCTCACGGTCGCGCGCGTGCTCGCCGCGGTCGCGAGGGCCGAGGAGCCGGAGCTGATCCTCTGCGGGGCGCAGTCCTCCGACGCGGCCGAGTCCGCGACGGGGATCGCGCTGGCGGGGCTACTCGAGCTCGCGCACGTCGCGGTCGTCGCGGGCATCGAGCACGAGGGCGGCTCGCTGAGCGTGCAGCGCGAGCTCGAGGGCGGCGCCGTCGAGCTGCTGCGCATTGCCACCCCCTGTCTCTTGACCGTGCAAACCGGCATCAACGAACCGCGCCACGCGACGTTGCGTGCGATCAAGCAGGCGCGTGCGAAGCCGCTCTCGGTGCAGGGACTCGGCGAGCTGGGGCTCGACGCCGGCACGCTCGCGAGGAGCGGCGGCGCGCGCACGTTGCGCCTGCGCGAGCGCGCCCAGGGTGGGGGCGCGACGCTGCTCGAAGGCGAGCCCGCCGAGATGGCGGCGCGCATCGCCGAGATCGTCCGCGAGGCGATGAGCGCGTGAGCGAGAGTCCGGCGATGCACAGGGCGGTCAACTCGTGAGGGGGGTCATGGTGCTGGGAGAGTCGCGGCGCGGAGAGCTGCGTCCGGTCAGCCTCGAGCTGATCGGCGCCGCGCTCGCGCTCTCCGAGCAGGGCGCCGGGCCCGTGACCGTCGTGCTGGTCGGCCAGGACGCCGAGGCCCATGCCGCGGCTGTGAACCTCGCGAGCGTAAAGGACGTGCTGGTCGTGCCCACGCCGCAGGCGCGATTCGAGGCGCACATCACGCAGGCGGCGCTGGAAGTGCTGATCGAGCAGCGCAAGCCCGCGCTCGTGCTGGCCGGGCACACGATCGACTCGCTCGGCTTCGCCCCCGCTGTGGCCGCGCGCGGCGGGCTCGGTTTCGCGAGCAACGTCACCGCGCTCTGGTGGGGCGAGCAGGGCGCGGGCGCGGAGCGTGGAGCGTACGGCGAGAAGCTGATCGCCGAGCTGGACTTCCCCGGTAAGGAGACGGTCCTGCTGCTGATCCGTGCCGGGGCGTTCGAGCCCGCGGTGGGCGCCCCGGGCGAGGCGAGCTTTGAGCGGATCGAGCTCGACCTCGCGGACACCGCACGCACCGAGCACCTGCAGTTGCGCGATCCGCCTACGGGCGACGTCGACATCACGAAGGCCGACTTCCTGCTCGCGATCGGGCGCGGCGTACAGGCACGCGAGAACCTTCCGCAGCTCGAACGGCTCGCTGCGCTGATGGGGGCCACGGTGTCGGTGTCAGGCCCCCTCGTCGAGGCGGGCTGGGCCTCGCGCACGCGCAAGGTCGGCCAGTCCGGCAAGACCGTCGCTCCGCGCGTGTATCTCGCGCTCGGCATCTCCGGCGCCGCACAGCATCTTGCCGGGATGTCGCGGTCAGACACGATCATCGCCGTCAACTCCGACCCGGGGGCGCGCATCTTCGACGTCGCCCACTACGGCGCGGTCGCCGACCTGTTCGAGGTGGCCGCGGAGCTCGAGCGGCTGTCCGCCTGAGCGCGCGCTGCGCCACACTGTCCGCTGCGCATGGATTTCTCGGAGTCTCCCGACGTCGCCCCGATCCGCGAGGCCGTGCGCGCGTTGTGCGAGCGCTTCGGCGGCGAGTACTGGCGCGCGCTGGAGCCCGACGGCTACCCGAGCGAGTTCGTCGCCGCGCTGACCGAGGCGGGCTGGCTGGCCGCGCTGATCCCCGAGCGCTACGGCGGCTCGGGCCTGGCGCTCGCCACCGCGAGCGCGATCCTCGAGGAGATCTGCGCCGCGGGCGCGAACGCGGGCGCCTGCCACGCGCAGATGTACACGATGGGCACGCTGCTGCGCCACGGCTCCGAGGCACAGAAGTCCGAGTTCCTGCCGCGCATCGCCTCTGGTGAGCTGCGCCTGCAGGCGTTTGCGGTCACCGAGCCCGACGCGGGCTCAGACACGACACAGATCAAGACGCGCGCCGAGCGCCGCGGCGAGGGCTGGGTGATCAACGGACAGAAGATCTGGACCTCACGCGCCGAGCACTCAGACCTGATGGTGCTGCTCGCCCGCACCACGCCGCTGGCCGAAGTGCCCAAGCGCACCGCGGGGCTGTCCGTGTTCCTGCTCGACATGCGCGAGCGTGGCTCTCATCTTCAGATCAATCCAATCAAGACGATGATCAACCACTCGACGACGGAGGTCTTCTTCGAGGATCTGCGGCTACCGACCGACGCCTTGATCGGCGAGGAGGGCGAGGGCTTTCGCTACATCCTCGACGGCATGAACGCCGAGCGCATCCTGATCGCTTCGGAGTGCATCGGTGACTGCCGCTTCTTTCTGGATCGCGCGGTCGCCTACGCGAGCGAGCGCAATGTGTTCGGCAAACCGATCGGCGCTAACCAGGGCGTGCAGTTCCCACTCGCACGGGCGCACATGTCGATGACGGCGGCCGACCTCGTGCGCTGGAAGGCCGCCTGGCTCTACGACGCGGGCCGGCCCGCGGGCGCCGAGGCGAACATGGCGAAGTACCTCGCCTCCGAAGCCTCCTGGGAGGCCGCGAACGCCGCGCTCGACGCCTTCGGCGGCTTCGGCTTCGCCCAGGAGTACGACATCGAGCGCAAGTTCCGCGAGACGCGCCTCTACAAGACTGCCCCCGTCAACAACAACCTCGTGCAGGCTTTCGTCGGCCAGCACGTGCTGGGTCTGCCGCGCTCGTACTGACTCAGGCGTCCGAGCGCTGCGGGTATTCGTGCACCGAGACGAGTCGAACCGGCCCCTTGATGACGCGGTAGGTGTGCGGGCGGTCGGCGCGGAAGCTGATCAGATCGCCCTGATTGAGCGTCTCGGTGAAGGAGTCGGTGCTGATCTCGACGGTGCCCGCGGCGATCGTGATGTGCTCGAACAGGCCCGCGACGTGAGCTTCGGCGTGACGCACGGCGCCTTCGTCGAGAACCAAGGTGTAGATCTCGATCAGCGCGCCACCGGTGCGGGTCAGCATGTGGCGCACGACCAGCCCCTCCTCCAAGCCCGCGTCTTCGACCGCGATCACCGAGCCATCGTCCTCGCGCACGACCGAGACGTCGTCGGCGGGCGGCTCGTCGTGGAACAGGCTTGTGAACGGCACGCCCAGCGCGGCGGCGAGCGCCCAGACCGTGTCGATCGAAGGATTGCCCTGGCCACGCTCAATCAAGGAGACCGTGGACTTGGCAACGCCGGCTTGCTCGGCCAGAGCCGAGAGTGTCATCTCCCGAGTCGTCCTCCAACGACGAAGATTCCGGGCGATCGGCTGTACTGCACCTGGCACCGCGGTAGTTGTATCGCAAGCGCGTATGGACGAATCGGCCAATTTACTCGTATGAATCTTTTATCGGTATGCGAGACAGAATATCGAACGAGGCTGTAATCTAGATACGTGCCTGACCTCACGCTCAAGTCTGATGCGCGAGCCCAGCTCGAGGAGGTCTATCGTGGCCACACGCCGCGCTCGGCCGAGGCCATGGCCCGTGCCCGCCGCTACATGGTTCGCGGCCTCACGCGCGGCTGGGGCTATCACCGCCCCTACCCGCTCGTCGCCAAGCGCGGCGAGGGTCCGTGGCTGATCGACCTCGACGACAACCGCTACGTCGATCTGGCCAACAACGGCCTCAGCTTGATCCACGGCCACGCGTTTCCACCCGTGGTCGAGGCGCTGCGCGCCGCGGCAGGCCGGGGCTCGGGTTGGCTCGTGCCCTCCGAGGAGCAGATCGAGTTTGCCCAGCTGCTGTGCGAGCGGATTGAGGTCTTCGAGCGCGTGCGCTTTACGAACTCCGGCACCGAGTCCGGGATGCTCGCGATGAAAGTCGCGCGCGCCTTCACGGGACGTCAGGCGGTGCTGAAGTCAGTCGACGGCTTCCACGGCTCCTTTGACGATCTCGAGGTCGGCCTCTACGACCGGCCCGAGGAGCCCGGCCGCGTTTACCTGGCGCCGTTCGGGGACGCGGGGGCGTTTGAGCGCAAGCTGCAAGAGCACGGCGATCAGATCGCCGCCGTAGTGCTGGAGCCGTTGCTGTTCAGCGGCCTGGTCACGCTCGCCGCACCCGGCTTCCTGCGGCGCGTGCAGGAGGCCGCGCAACGGGCTGGCGCGCTGTTCGTGCTGGATGACTGCTTGATGCTGCGCCTGGCTTACGGCGGCTCGGCGGAACTCTTTGAGCTGACGCCCGATCTAACTTTCCTGGGCAAGTTCATCGGCGGCGGACTGCCGATGGGCGTCACTGGTGGGCGGGCAGAGGTCATGGAGGTGCTCGACCCGCATCGCGAACAGCCGCTTTACCACGGTGGCTCCTTCAATGGAAACCTGCTCTCCAGCGTGACGGGGCGCGTCAGCCTCGAGCACTTCACTGCCGCGACGATCGTCGCGATGAACGAGCGCGCCGCTTGGCTGCGCAGCGAGCTGGAGCGAGGCGCCGCAGGACTCGGGCTGCCCCTAACAACCGTCGGCGAAGGCTCCGTACTCGGCGTCTACGTGACCGACTCGCTCGCGCGTCACTCGGGCAACTTCATGGCGAGCGAAGGCACACAGCTCTTGCACCTGGCGGCGCTCACGCACGGTGTGTTCATGGGTCCGGGTGGCGAGATCGCGCTGTCGAGCGTGGTCGCCGACGAAGCGCTTGAGCTCGCCCGCGACGGTTTGCTCGCCGCGCTCAACGACGTAGCGCGACTCACCAGCAACGGCTAACAAGCGAAAGGGAGAGCAATGGAAAAGCAGCGCGTCGACAGCCCCTACGGAACCAGCTTTTGCGAGTCGATCTCCTTCGAAGGCCCTGGTCGCTGGATCTACATCTCCGGCCAGATCGGAGCCCTGCTGGATGGCACGATGGTCAACGAGACGTTTCTGGCCGAGGCCGACCAGTGCTTCCTGCGCGTGCGCGAGGCCGTCGAGCGCGCAGGTGCGAAGATGGAGGATGTCGTGAAGATCACGGGCTTCGTCACGAGCACCGACCACTACCCCGACTACGACGTCGCGCGCGGCAAGGCCTTCGCTGGCTTCCCGCCTAGCAGCGCGACCGTGCAGATCGCGGGCCTCGTGGCCGACGCGCGGGTGGAGATCGAAGCCATCGCGTTCGTGCCCGCGAGCTGAGCGAGCGACCGTGCGCTGGTCGGCGCACATCTCGTGGCTGTTCACCGAGCGCCCCTACCTGGAGCGCCCGGCGGCCGCGCGCGCCGCGGGCTTCGACACGATCGAAAGCGCCTGGCCCGAGCGCGAACGCGAACGGGCGGGACTGGCGGCGGCGGTCGAGCGTCAGCGGCGCGAGGCTCAGGCGCAGGGGCGCGAGTTCGAGGTCGCGCTGCTGAACTGCCCCGCCGGCGATACGGCTCGCGGCGAGCGCGGCTTCGTCAACGACGAGACGCGCCACGCGGAGGCCGAGCGCGCGTTCGTGGAAGCCGCGGAGCTGGCGGTGGAGATCGGCGCGCGCAACCTCAACCTGCTGGTCGGACGTGCGCTGCCGGGCATCGCGGCCGGGCGCCAGCGCGCGGCGATCGTGGAGGCGCTGCGCGCGTTCGCGCCGGTCGCGGCCGAGCACGGCCTGCGCATCCTGCTCGAGCCCGTGAACGCGATCGATAACCCCGGCTTCCTCGCGCCCACGCCCGACGCCGCGGTCGAGCTGATCGAGGCGGCGGGAGCTGAGCACGCAGAGCAGCTCGGGCTGTTGCTCGACCTCTACCACGTGGCTCGCGCTGGCGAGGACCCTGCGCGCGCGATCGCACGCCACCGCGAGTGGATCGGGCACGTGCAGGTCTCCGATCATCCGGGGCGCGGGGCGCCGGGAACGGGCTCGCTGCCGATCTGGGAGCTGCTGGAGCTGCTGCGGGCGTCCCGCTATGACGGGGCGGTCGGACTGGAGTACGTGAGCCCTGATCCAACCGAGGATTCGCTGGGTTTCCTGACCCACCGACGCGCCAAGTCGATCTTCAGCTGAAAGGAGCGGGCAGGCACATGCAATCGCAGCGGGCACCGACTACCTTCGTAGCACCATTGCTACAATGCGTGCATGCTCGATGTCTCGGCCCGCGATCTACGCAATCACATGGCGAGCGTGCTGCGCCGTGTCGAGGCCGGTGAGCGCATGCGCGTGACCGTCAGCCGCCGCCCGGTCGCGCAGCTCGGGCCGCTCGAACGAAATACGTGGGCCTCCGGCCCGGCGATGGAGCGCGTTCTACGCGACGCTCCGGCCGATGCCGACCTGCTCGACGACCTGGCCGCGATTCGCGAGCAGACCGTCGAGCCGGAATGAGCCGGGCAGTCCTCGACACGTCCGTGCTGCTCGCGCGCGAGCAGGCGCGCCCGTTGAGCCGTCCGCTGCCGGATGACGTTGCCGTCTCCGTCGTCTCGATCGCCGAGCTGGAGCTGGGCATCCTGATGGCACACGACGCCAAGACACGCGGTCAGCGGCTGCGGACATTGACCGAGGTTCGCGCGCTCGCGGGCGCGCTGCCGATCGACGAGCGCACCGCCTCGGCTTACGCCCAGCTCGCGACGGGCGTCCTCGCGGAAGGTCGCAAGCCTCGCGTGCACGACACGTGGATCGCGGCCACGGCGCTTGCCAACGACGCCGAGGTGTGGACGCAGGACGCGGACTTCTCGGACTATGCGGACGCGCTGGCCGTGGTGCGCGTCTAGCGAGGCTCAGGCTGCGCCGACCACAGCCTGCTCGCGCGCAAGGTCGGCGAGCGCGCTGTGCAACCCCTCGCCGGCCTGCTCGATCTGCTCGTCCTCGAAGGCGGTGCAGATCCCGAACTCGCCGCCGGTGCCGTAGTAGACGCCGTGGTTGACGGCGGCGAGGTGCAGGAGCCGCGTGGCCTTCCAATCGATCTCGCCGTCGGCGCCGTCGAGCACGTAGAGACCGAACGCCGAGCCGACGCCCTGTGTGCGAATCGGCACGCCGAGCTCATGGGCCGCCTCGTCGAGGCCGACGCGCAGACGCTCGGCCTGGGCGTCGATGCGCTCGATCTCCGCAGCGGTCAGGTCGCGCACGGCGATCTGACCCGCGATGCAGCCGAGTAGGTTGCCGTTGAAGGAGCCGCCGTGGTAGAGCGAGCCCTCGTTCGCGAGGTCGAACGGGCTCATCAGCTCCTTCGTGGAGGTGATCGCGCCGACGGGCAGACCACCCCCCACCCACTTGCCCAGACAGGTGATGTCAGCCGCGGCGACGCCAAAGCGCTCTGAGGAGCCACCCTCGGCCAGGCGGGACATCAGGCAGTCATCGAGGATGTAGAGCACGCCTTCGCGGCGAGCGAGCTCGCGCAGCTCGGCGAGGAAGCCATCGGGCGGCGGCGTGACGACGCCCGTGTACTGCACGGGCTCGACGATGATCGCGGCGACATTGCCGGCGTTGCGCTGCAACGCCGCGGTGTAGCTGGAGATGTCGCCGAAGGTCGCCAAGGCGACGCGTCCTGGCTCCTCGTCCTGGCCCTGCAGGCCGACCTCGAGGTCATCGTAGGAGCCGTGGTAGGCGTCCCAGGCCTTGATCACCATGGGCCGGCCCGTGGTATGGCGCGCGAGTTTGACCGCGAGCATCGTGGCCTCGGTGCCGGTGTTCGCGAAGCGCACCTGCTCGGCGCCAGGCACGCGTGCGCACAGCAGCTCGGCGAAGTCGATCTGCTCCTGGGAGGACCCGGGCCAGGCCGTCCCCCGCGACAGCGCCTCGCGCAGCGCCTGCTCAATCGGCTCATAAGCGTGGCCGTGCATCAGGCTGAGGCCATTGCTGAACATGTCGAGATAGCGGTTGCCATCGACGTCGAACACGTTCGCACCAGAGCCGTGCTCGAACACGACGGGATAGGGCGCGAACCAGGCGAGCGTACGCGTGATTCCCGCGGGCATGACCTTGCTGCCGCGCTCCATCAAACGCGCGGAGACCTGCGTGCGCGCCAGGTATGCCTGCTCGATCGCCGTCAGCTCGCCCTCAGACACTTCGACCTCGCTCTTTGAGTGGGTGACCCGTCACTCCCTTGACGAGCCGGGGTTGTCCAACGATGCTTCGTCCAGACAGAGTGGTGTCAGCCGTAGTTTTTGTATACCGACTGGTTGGTTTACAAGCATAACGGCCGCGCTCTGCGGTTGCAAGCTGCCGTCATGCAATCCCGTGAACTGGCGGGCGCGAGGTGCTGGCGTGTGGCGCCTAGCCCCCGTCCGCCATCCGCCTAGCGCGCAGCTCCGCGCGCCGCAGCTCGGTGGCCGCGGAGTCGAGTGCGAACCCGCCCTCGCCCTGTTCGCTGAGCACGACCCCATAGACGTCGCGCGCCGCGGCCGACGTGACCCAGCGTTCGAGTACGTCGGTCAGCACGGCCTGCGGCTCGCGCTCCAGCGGGTCGCCGTAGCCGCCGCCGCCGGCCTCGATCCCGCGAATCCACTCGCCGGGGGCCAGCAGCGAATCGCCGATCGCCTCGACCTGCTGCTCAGAGCCGTCGGCAGCGACCTCGTGCGCAGAGGCGGCCGTGCCGGGGAGCCCACCGCGCACGCCCTTGGCGGGGTGACAGGCGTAGTCGGCCATATAGAAGACGCGCATCGGCGTCGCGCGCGGGCCGTATATCACCTCGGAGGCGGGCCCCCCGCGCAGACGTCCAGCCCCGCCGGAGTCGGCGAGCAGCCGCAGCGAGCGGAACTGGAGCGGGTAGGTGCGCTCGAGCATCTCGACGCTGTCGATATAGATCGTCTTGGAGCAGTCGGGCATCGCGTAGGTGATCCAGCCGTCGCAGTGCGGCGAGGCGGGGCCGCCGTTGTTGCCGATCACGAACTCGGACACATAGGGCTCGCGGCTGTCTGGGTAGGTGCCGGAAAAGACCGCGTAGCCGACACCCATCGCACCCGCCCCCTCGGCCAGCCCCTGACCCTCGCCGAGTTGACAGAAGGCGCTTTGGGCAGCATTGATAATGCGGTTGAGTACGTTGGTGGTCGAGACCGAGGCTGAGTAAGGCTCGACCAGGCCGCCGGCGATCGAGCCTTCGCGCAGCAGTACCTCCACGCGACGGAAGGAGCCGGCGTTGCGGGGCACGTCCTCCTCCAGGCAGTTCAGCAGCGCGATCGTGCAGCCACCGCGCGCGCAGTACTCCGAGACGTTCAGCCCGAACGGGATGCAGTCGGGGTTCTCGCGTAGATCGAAGGTGACGCGTCCCTCCTGTGGCTTCACGTCGACCGTCACGTTGACCTCGACTCCCTCCGGTAGACCTGGGATCGGGTCGTGCTTGCCGCTTGCGTGCAGACGCTGGGCGGGCAGCTTGCGGATCGCCTGATCCATGACACGCTCGGAGTAGTCGAGCCACTCGCGTACGAACGTCTTGATCGTGTCGACGCCGTAGCGCTCGACGACCTGCTTCACGCGCCGCTCGCCGATCCGCGCGGAGCCGACGGCGGCGAGGAAGTCGCCGTACCAGACCTCGGGTACGCGGATGCGCCGCCGGCACATGCGGATGATGTCCTCGATGTCTTGGTAGTCCTGCTGCACCTTCACGCAAGGGAACACGAGCCCGCCCTCGGCGTAGACGTCCTCGACATAGGTCACATAGGTGGAGGGTTCGGCGTTGCCGCAGTCGGCTTGATGGGCCTTGGCCGAGGCGGTGAACAGATGCTCGCCGTCGACAAACACCGGCACCAGGATCGTGTGATCGGCGGTGTGGGTGTTGCCGAGGATGGGGTCGTTGTGCAGGTAGGCGTCGCCCTCGCGCAGGTCGGGGTGCAGCTCGCGCATCGAGCGCGTCTGCAGGCCCGCGCCGAGCACGTGCACCTGCAGGCCCTCGGCGGCCGCGAACAGCTGATCGTCCGCGGTGATGATCGAGCAGGAGAAGTCGCGGGCCATGTTGATGATCGAGGAGCGCCCGGTGCGGAACAGGGTGTTGGTCATCTCGCGCACGATCGCTTCGAAGCGGTGCGCGAGCACCGCCATCAGCGTCGGGTCCAGCTCGCGCGCGGCGGGATCAGGCATCGCTCACCAGCTCCAGTCTGTAGTTGCCGAGGTCGCTGACGTGCGCCCTCCAGCCGGGGTAGACGACGATTGTGGTCTCGGGCTCGATGATCAGCGCGGGGCCCTGCAGTTGCGCCCCGGCCTGCAGCTCGCCGCCGACGTGGACCGCGATCTCGGTCTCGCCGAGCTCGGGGAAGTAGGCAAGGCGCGGGCCGATCGGGGCTGCCGCGCTCGGCCCGTCGCGCTCGGTCGCGAGCGGCGGCTTGAGCGTGGCGGCGGTGACGCGCCCCTTCCACTGGCTCAGCTCGATCTTCTGGCCGGGCTCGCGCACGGCGAAGATGCGCTCGTGCGCGTCATGAAAACTCTCGATCAGCCGCTCCAGGTCGGTCTCGTCGTCGATCCCCTCGCCCTGCAGCGGGATCGACAGGTCCCACACCTGGTAGGCATAGCGCGCCTCGACGAAGTAGCGCCGCTGCACGCTCCCGGCCAGGCCCTCGGGCAGCTCAGACTCAAAGGCGGCCATGCGCTCGCGCAGTCCGTCGAGCGTCGCGCGCACGCCGGCGTAATCGAACTCGACGGAGTTCGTGACGTGCGGGGCGGTCATCTCGCGCACGATGTCCGAATGCTGTCCGCCGAAGGCAGAGAGTACGCCGGCGGCGCGCGGCACGAGCACTTCGCGGCAGCCGAGCTCGCGCGCGATCGAGAGAATCGTCAGGCCCGCGGCACCGCCACCGGCGACGAGCGTGGAGTCGCGCGGGTCAACGCCCTCGTTGACGGTGAGTTCTCCGATCGCGGCGATCATCCGCTCGTTGGCGATCGAGAGCACGGCGTGCGCTGCCTCGCGCAGCCCAATGCCAAGTGCAAGGGACAGCTCGCGGAGGGCGGTCTCGGCGGCGCTGACGTCGAGTGCCATCTTGCCCCCGAGGAAGCGCTCTGGGTCGATGTAGCCGAGTACTAGCGCGGCGTCGGTGACCGTGGGGCGCGTCCCACCCTGCCCGTAGCAGGCGGGCCCGGGGTGGGCACGGGCGCTCTCGGGGCCGACGCGCAACAGACCCCCGGGGTCGACCCAGGCGATCGAGCCGCCGCCAGCACCGATGCTGCGCACGTCGACCGAGGAAAGCCCGGTGAGGTGCCCGGCGAATGGCTCGCCGAGCCAGGTCTCGCTGGTGAACACGAGGTCGCCGGCGCGCACCAACGAGACATCGAAGCTGGTGCCGCCGGTGTCGCAGACGATCACGTCACCGGAGCCGGTCTCGCTGCGGGCGACGGTGCGCGCGGCGACGGGTGCAAGCGAGGGGCCTGAGCGCACGGACCACAGCGGGCTGGCGATTAGCTCGCCCATCGGCACGACGCCTCCGGCGGAACTCGCGGCCAGCAGCTCGCCCGCAAACCCCTCCTCCTCAAGGCCGCTAGCGATCTCGGGAAGGTGACGCTGCATCAGCGGCTTCAGCGAGGCGTCGATCGAGGTACCGGAGGCACGGCGGTACTCACGCACGATTGGGTTGATCTGATGCGAGAGCGAATAGGGCACGCCGGGAAGCTCCTGCGCGATCAGCTCGCCGAGTGCGAGCTCGTGCGCGGGGTTGGCGGTAGACCACAGCAGGCACACCGAGACGGCCTCCACGTCGAGTCGACGCGCGCGCGCGAGAGCGGAGCGCGCGGAGCGCTCCTCGAGTGGCACGAGCACCTCGCCGTCGGCGCCGATCCGCTCGGCGATCTCGAGCGTCAGCCGGCGCGGCACGTAGGGCTCGGGAAAGGGGCGGCTGTAGTCGTAAGGGCGCAACGAGCCGCCCTCGCGGCGCACGAGGATGTCGGGAAAGCCCTCGGTGCAGAGGAAGGCGGTGCGCGCGGTGGTGCCCTCGAGGATCGCGTTCGTGGCCTGGGTGGTGGAGAAGATAAACAGCGAGGTGCGCCCGAGCAACGAGGCGAGCGGTTCGCCGAGCTCCTCGGCCGCGCGCTCCAGCGCCGCACGCAGCCCGTCGAACAGCCGCGCGGGTTGGGTCAGCGCCTTGGCGATCGTCATGCGACCGCTGTCATCGCTGACCACGACGTCGGTGAAGGTCCCGCCGATGTCGCATGTGATCCGTGCTATGGGCGGGGCGCTCACTACCTCGACACCGGCGCGCTCGGAGCGGGAGGGGCGACATAGGGGCCGAGCTTGTCGGCGATCTCCTGCGTGCGCTCCTGGACATCGAGCAGCTCCGGCGCGGGCGCCGCTTGCGCGGCGAGCTCGCGGCGGCGGCGCTCCGTGGCCTCTGGATCGAGCTGCCCGTCGCGCAGGATCACGCCGTAGACCTCGGCGGCCTGCTCGACGCTGACCCAGCCGTCGGCGACGTCGTGCACGACGCGCGCGAGCTCGCGCTCCCACGGCAGCCCGTAGCCCGCGCCGGCAGCGCAGGTCGCGAGCACGGTTTGGCCCGGCGCGAGCAACTGCTCGCCCCAGCCAGGCAGCGGCTCGACGCTGCCGTCGGCGCGGCGCAGGAACTGGCGAGCGGGTGCTCCGGGGTAGCCACCGCGAGCACCGATCGCTGGGCGCACATAGCCGTCAGTCGACCACATCGCCTCGATCTCGGTATCGGCAGGGCCGTACTCGACATAGCAGGCGGGCGCCCCCCGAAAGCGCCCGGGGCCGCCGCTGTCGGCGACGATCCGGTCGGCCCAGATCACAATCGGGTAGAGCAGCTCGTCGACCTCGGTCGAATCGCGCATCATCAGCCCACCATCGCCGACCTCGCCGGAGACGAGCCAACCGTCACCGCGAGGGTGGCCAGCGCCGCAGGTGAGCCCCAGGATCATCAGATTGACAAAGGGCGCGTCGCCGTGGCGGGGGTCCTTGCCGGAGATGTCGGCGACGGAGGCAGTGAGCGTGCCCGTCTCGGCCATGCCGAAGCCGTCGGCGAGCTCGGCGATCGCGCGCTGGGTGGCGTTGGCGACGCGGTCGGCGATGCCGGTCGTGGCGGTCGAGCAGCTAGCGGGGTGCACGGGGATGCCGGCGACGCAGTTCTCGCGGATCAAGATCTCGAGCCTGCGAAAGCTGCCGGCGTTCTGCGGCACGGCGATCGGGAGGCTGTTGAAGACGCCGATCATCGCCGCGGTACGGCTGGTCGCCTCTGTCAGGTTGATGCCGCAGGGCAGACAGTCGGGGTTCTCGCGTAGGTCCACCTGCACGCGACCGGCCTCGGGGTCGACGTCAACCGTGACCTTCACGGGTACTCCATCCTCGGCGCCTGCCACCGGCATCGGGTCATGCTTATTCTCGGCGACGCTACGCCCCGCGGGCATGCGCCCGATCGCGCTGGCCATCATCTGCTCGCTGTAGTCAAACCAGGCGGCGGTGTACTCGTGCAGCGCCGCCCAGCCGAGCTCCTCGCCCAGGGCCAACAGTTCACGCTCGCCGATTCGTGCGGCGCCGACCATGCCGAGGTAGTCGGCGTACCAGACCTCGGGCACGCGCAGGCGCACGCGGCACATCTCGATGATGTCGGGGACGTCCTGGTAGCCGTCCTGCACCTTGACGCCGGGGAAGATCAGCGCACCCTCGTTGTAGACGTCGCGGGCATTGGCCCACAGCGTGGTGGGCTGCGAGTTGCCGATGTCGGACATGTGCGCCTTGACGATTGCCGTGAGGTGGTGCTCGCCGTGGCGGTCGACGATCGGCACGAGGATGCAATGGTCGCCGGCGTGCGAGTTGCCGTGGTAGGGCGAGTTGTGTAGGAAGGCATCGCCGGCATGCAGCTCGGGGTGCAGGCGAGCCAGCGAGGCGGAGACGAGGTCGGGGCCGCTCATCACGTGGATCGGGAGGCTCTCGGCGGTGGCGAGCATCTCGTGGTCGCGGGTGACGACGCAGCAGGAGAAATCACGGGCGGTATTCAGCACCGAGGAGCGTGCGGTGCGGAACAGGGTGTTGGTCATGCGTCGCACGATGCCTTGCACACGGCTGGTCGTGACGGCCAGGGCGACGGGGTCAAAGCGCCGAGCGGCGCCTACGGTGGAAGGTGGGTGCCGGCTAGCGGCTGAGGGCATCGACATCGCGGCGCAGCTCCCCTTCACGGGTCTCTCCTGCAAGGCACAGCACGAGCCCGGTGCCGAGGCGACGCTCGGCCACAGCGCCGGGTTCGACGACGACGGTGGTGAGCGGCGATTCGATAATCGCGGGCCCGGCGAGCTCCTGCCCAGGGGCGAGCTGCTCCAGTGCGAGCACCCGCGCACTGACGCGACCGTGGCCAGAGAAGTAGACGGAGCGCTCGCCGTCGAGCTCCTCCCTAGCGCTTGCGAGGCGGCCCTCGGAGCGGTTCTCCAAAGGGCAGATGACGCGGGCGCGCAGCGCAACGATTTCGACGGCTGAGTGATCGTCGCGCACGGCGAAGATCTCCTCGTGCAGGCGGCGGAAGTCCTCGAGCAGCAGCAGCTCGCCCTCCGGCCCGGCGCCGAAGCGTTCGGCCCGCAGCGGCACGTCGATCTGCCACACCTGGCGGGCGAGACGGGCCTCGGCGATCAGCTCGATCTCGTGTGACGCGGCGGCGACCTGCGTGGCGAAGGCCCGGCAGCGCTCGCGCAACTCGTCCAGCACGGTGTCGACACGCCAGGCGTCAAAGTCCTCGCTGGATGTAAAGCAAGCGGCGGAGAATTCAGCGGAGAGATCGGCCATCAACGCGCCGACGGCGCTGAGCACGGCGCCGGTCTCGGGAATCACGAGCGCGCGGCAGCCGAGCCTGCGCATGATCGCGCCGCTGTTGAGCCCGGCGGCGCCACCGCCGCCGATCAGGACGGCGCCGCGCGGATCGATGCCGGCGTCGACGGTGATCTCGGTGATCGCCTGCACCATGTGCTCGGTGGCGAGCGCGAGGATCGCGGAGGCGGCCTCCTCGATATCAAGGCCGAGCGGCTGCGCGACGTCCCGATCGATCGCCGCGCGCGCTCGTCCCTCGTCCAGTTTCATGGCGCCACCGAGGAAGCGCTCGGGGTCAAGGTACCCGAGCGTGAGGCAGGCGTCGGTGACGGTCGGCCGCTCGCCGCCGCGACCGTAAGCGGCAGGTCCAGGGTTGGCGCCGGCACTCTGGGGTCCCACGTGCAACAAGCCGCCGTCGTCGATCCAGGCGATCGAGCCGCCACCAGCGCCGATGCTCTTGACGTCGACGGCGGGGAAGCCGGTGATGTGGCCGGTGAGCGGTTCGCCGAGCCAGGTCTCGCGTGTCATGGGGATGCGCCCGCCGCGGACGACCGAGACGTCGTAGCTGGTGCCGCCGGTGTCGGCGACGATCGCGTCCTCTGCCAAACCGACCCTCGCGGCGAAGTCACGACCGGCAACGGGCGCCATGGCGGGGCCTGAGTTGATGGAGGTGATCGGCACCTTCGCAGCCTCACGAGCATGCATGAGCCCGCCGCTGGTCGAGATGACCAATAGCTCGCCGCTGAAGCCGGCCTGGCGGAGCTCCTGCTCGAGGTCATCGAGGTAAGCGGTCATCAGCGGCTTCAGCGAAGCGTCAATCGCGGTGGAGGAGGCGCGCCGGTACTCACGCAACGTGGGGTTGAGAGCGTGCGAAAGCGTGTAGGGGACGCCGGGCAGGTGCCGATCCAGCAGCTCGCCGATGCGTCGCTCGTGGGCGGGGTTGACGATCGACCAGAGCAGGCACACGGCGACGGCCTCGACGCCCTGGGCGCGCAGCGCTTCGATCGTCTGGATCGCGGCGGGCTCATCGAGCTCACGCAGCACGCGCCCCTGCGCGTCGATCCGCTCGGCGAGCTCGAAGGTGAGTGCGCGGGGGATGTAGGCGTCCTGGTACTCGACGCTCCAGTCGAAGGCGCGACCTCGGCCGCCTTCGCGCAGCAGCAACATGTCGCAGTGCCCGAGCGTGGTGAGCAGCGCGGTCCTAGCGGTGCTGCCGGTGAGCACGGCGTTCGTAGAACGCGTGGTGCCGTGGATCAGCATGCCGATCTGCCCGAGCAGCTCGGCCCGCTCGAGGCCGAGGCCGGAGGCGGATAGCTCGAGCACTTCGAGAATCCCGCGGATCGGGTTCTCGGGTGTGGTGGAGCACTTGAAGATCCGCACCTGCTGCTCATGCTCGAGCGCCAGGTCCGTGAACGTACCTCCGGTATCGATCGCGCAGCGCACCACTCCACCTCGGTTCGGGTCAGCCGCCTGAAGCTAGCCGCGAACCATAGCCTATTTGATTTTTATATCGATTGATCGGTTTAGGATTCGGGAGACGCCGTTCGCCGGGTGCTCCCACTCCCGCGGCCTGCGACTCGGCCTTCGCGATTCAGCTCTCGGGAACGAAGGCGACGGCGTCGATCTCGATGTGCGCACCGACTAGCAGCCCAGCGACTTGGACCGTGGCGCTGGCGGGCAGCTCCTCGCCAAAGCGTTGTGCCCGAACCTCTGCGTAGGCGGGGTATTCGTCGAGATCGGTGATGAAGGCGTTGATCTTGACGATGTGCGAGAAGTCGGCGCCGGCATCGTTGAGCACGCGCTCGATGTTGTCGAAGGTCGCGACCGACTCGGGGCCCACGCCACCGTCGACGACCTTTCCCTCGGGGCCGAAGCCGACATTGCCCGAGACGTAGATGACGCGCCCGGTGCCGACGGTCGTCACCGCATCGGCGAAGCCTGCGGCCGGGTCGGTTGTGAGTCGCTCGATGCTCATGTGATGCTCCCTTGGCTCAGGTTCGGCGTAGCGTCCGGTTTTGCAAATCGATCACTCGATATGCGACTATATGCCGGTGTAGCGGCGTTCTCAAGGAAGTTGAAGGAACCGAATAAGGCGCCTTGCTCAGGAGATAGGATCCAGGCGTCGCGGGGAACGCCTTTCCGGCGAGTTCGGTAAGGGTCGAGCCGGCAAAAGGCGAAAGCTGGCAGGAAACAAAGGAAGGGGCCGCTGTGCCAAAGCTCGGGATGGGGCCGATACGACGGGAGCAGATCTGCCGAGCAGCCGCGACGGTGATCTCACGCGAGGGCTTCGCGGGCACGACGATGCGGATGGTGGCGGAGGAGGCAGGCGTGAGCACGGGGATGCTCAACCACTACTTCGCAAACCGCCAGGACCTCCTGCAGCAGGCATTGGTGTTCGTATCCGAGCGTGCTCAGGCACGGATGCGCGCCGCGATCGATGAGGTACCGGCCGGACACGAGCGGCTCGCAGCGCTGCTGGACAGCGCGCTGGAAGAGGGACAGGAGGTCGATGAGACCTGGCGCGTCTGGATCAACGCCTATGGCGAGGCGGTCCGCCTAGCCGACCTGCGCCACACGATCGACTCGCGTCTGAGCAGCTGGTACGAGTTGATCGACACGGCGCTGGAGGGCCTGGTTCCGCCGGAGACAAACGGCACGATTCCATGGGCGTGGCGGCTCGACGCGATCCTGAACGGGCTGACGCTGCAGGCGCTGACCTCAGAGGCGGCGCTGGACGGCGAGCGAATCCGCGACGAGGTGATCCGCACGCTGTTCGGAGAGGTCCCGACAACGGGCGCCGGCGCGAAGGCTCCCGCGACCGCGCAGGCCTCGGCGGGCTGAGCGTCCGCGATGCAGAGCCGCCCTGGATCGAACGGCGCGGCTCGCAGATCCGAACTGGCTGGGCCCTGCTGAGAACGGCAGATAATAGAACCGCTGCGGGGGCTCGCACGCGAGCATCGGCGTGGTACTTTATATCCGTCCATGCTCCGAAATATCGAACAAAGATGATTCGGCGGAGCGAGCTGCCGTGACCGACGCGTGGGGCGGATAGGGGATGCGGCTGGCGGCCGATACGGGGGGCACCTTCACGGACCTGGTGGTCGAAGACGGTGAGGACGTGCGCCTATACAAGGCCTCGACGACACCTCAAGATCCGGCGAACGGAATCCTCGACGCAATCGCGCTAGCGGCGACGGATGCGGGCCGTGGGTTGGCGGATTTTCTCGGCTCGGTGGAGCTCTTTATCCACGGCACGACCCGCGCGATCAACGCAATCCTGACCGAGACGACCGCCCGCACGGCGCTGCTGTGCACGCGCGGGCACCCGGACATGCTGCTGCTACGTGAGGGTGGGCGGACAGAACCGTTCAACTGGAGCTACGGCTATCCGGACCCCTACATCCCCCGCGCGCTGACATACGAGATCGCGGAGCGGATCGGTAGCCAGGGCGAAGTGGTGCAGCCGCTGCAGGAGGCGGCGGCGATCGAGGTGCTACAGCGGATCGCTCGCGAGGAGGTGGAGTCGGTGGCGGTGTGCCTGCTCTGGTCAATCGCGAACCCGGCGCACGAGCTAGCGCTGGGACGACTCTTGGAGCGTCACCTGCCGGGCGTTCCCTACACGCTCTCGCACGCACTGAACCCGACGCTGCGCGAGTACCGACGCGCGTCCTCGACGGCGATCGATGCATCGCTGAAGCCGCTGATGACTAGCTACCTCGACAGCCTTGAGGAGCGCCTACGCCGAGCGGGCTTCGCGGGCCGGCTGCTGATGGTGACCTCGAGCGGCGGCGTGGTGGACGCGGCGGACATGGGAGCAGCGCCGATTCACTCGATCAACTCGGGGCCGGCGATGGCGCCGATCGCGGGTCGCCATTACGCGGCGCTGGACGGACTCAGCGAGAACGCGGTGGTAGCCGACACGGGCGGGACGAGCTATGACGTGACGCTGGTCCGGCGCGGGCGCATCCCGGTGACGCGCGAGACTTGGCTAGGGCTCGAGTACGAGGGCCACATCACGGGCTTTCCGGCGGTCGACGTGCGCAGCGTGGGCGCGGGCGGCGGCTCGATCGCATGGATCGACGGGGGCGGCCTGTTGCACGTGGGGCCGCAAAGCGCGGGCGCAGAGCCGGGACCGGTCTGCTACCAGCGTGGCGGCACCCAGCCGACGGTGACCGACGCGTGCGTGGTGCTGGGCTACATCGACCCGGACTACTTCCTGGGCGGGGAGATGGAGTTGGACGGCGCGGGCTCGCAGCGGGCGATCGCCGAGCAGATCGCGGCTCCGCTACGCCTGGACGTAAACGAGGCGGCGGCGGCGATCATGGCGGTGGCGACAGAGCGCATGGTGCAAGCGATCGAGGAGATCACCGTGAACCAGGGCGTGGATCCGCGCAGCGCGGTGCTGGTCGGGGGCGGCGGCGCGGCGGGGTTGAACGCGGTGGCGATTGCGCGGCGGCTGGGCTCGCGGCGCGTGGTGATTCCCCAGGCTGGGGCGGTGCTGAGCGCGCGCGGGGCGCTGATGAGCGACCTGACCAGCGAATACGCGGCGGCACTATTCACGGGCTCAAATGACTTCGACCATGCGGGCGCGCAGGCGGTGCTGGACGGGCTACGCGCGCGTTGCGAGGCGTTCGCGCAGCGCAACGGCGCGGGCGGCGAGGCCGAGATCGAGTTCGTGGCCGAGGCGCGCTACCGCCACCAGGTCTGGCAACTGGACGTGCGGTTGCGCGAGGGAAAACTGGACTCGGCCGAGCACGTGGGCCATCTAATCGAGGACTTCCACTCGATCCACGAGGAGGTGTACGCGGTGCGCGACGAGCGCGCGGAGATCGAGGTCGTGAACCTGCGTGCGCGCGTGAACTGTCCGCTGCGCGGCGGCGTGGACGACACGGTAATGCTGGAGCACGGCCACAGCTCATCGGGCATCCGCAGCGTCTACTTCAGCGGCGTGGGCGCCGTGAACGCGGCGATCCTGCGCCTGGAGGCGATGGCGCCGGGCTCGCAGTTCGCGGGTCCGGCGATCGTGGAGTCCTCGTTTACGACGATCGTGTTGAACCCGGGCGCGAGCGCGGAACGCACGGCGAGCGGCAGCCTCGCGATCGCGCCGGGGGCGCTGGACTCGGCGGCTTCGGGCACACACTCGGCGAAGGCGGCGAGCTGATGGGCGAGGGCTCGCAGGCGCGCGACGTGGTGACGCTAGCGGTGATGACCAACCGCATGGAAGGCGTGGTGCGCAAGATGACCAACACGCTGTTCCGTACGGCGCGCTCGACGGTACTGAACACGGCGCGTGACTTCTCCTGCTGCATCGTGACGGCGAACCACGAGATGCTGGTGATGGCGGAGTCGCTGCCGATCCACGTGATCTCGGGACCGGACGTGATCAGCCGCTGGCTGCGCAAGTTCCATCCACATCCGCAGCGTGGCGACGCCTTTATCCACAACTCGCCCTACCACGGCAACTCGCACGCGGGCGACCACTGCATCGTGGTCCCGGTAATCGACGAGCAGGGCCGCCAGCGGGCGACGGCGATCGTGAAGGCGCACATGGCGGACATCGGCAACTCCGAACCGACGACGCTGATGGCGACGGCGCGCGACGTTTACGAGGAGGGCGCCCTGATCTTCCCGTGCGTGAAGATCCAGGAGGACTACTCAGACATCGAGGACGTGGTGCGGATGTGCATGTCGCGGATCCGCGTACCGGAGGATTGGTACGGCGACTACATCGGGATGATCGGCGCGGCGCGCGTGGGTGAGCGCGAGCTGTTGAAGGTAGGCGAAGAGGTGGGCTGGGACGTGTTCGACCGCTACGTGGCGGACTGGCTCGACTACAGCGAGGAGCGCATGCGCGCGACGATCCGCGAGCTGCCGGCGGGCAAACGCACCGGCTATGACATCCACGACGCCGTGCCCCTGCGAGGCGTGGAGCACGGCGTGCCGTTGGAGGTAACGGTGTCGGTGGATCCGCAGGCCGCGGAGATCGAGATCGACCTGCGCAACAACCCCGACTGCCTACCATGCGGCCTGAACCTGACGGAATCGACCGCGGCGACCTCATCGTTGATCGGGGTCTTCAACAGCATCGAAGACCGCGTGCCACGCAACACGGGCAGCGGGCGCGCCGTGAAAGTGCTGCTACGCGAGAACTGCTGCGTGGGGATCCCGGTTCACCCGGCGAGCTGCTCGATGGCGACCTCGGGGATCGCGGAGCGCCTGGCGGGGATCGTGCAGCGGGTGATGGCGGAATTCAAGGACGGCCTGGGAATGGCCTCAACCGGTCCCGAGTGCCCGCCGGCGGTGGCGGGCCTCTCGGGGCGCGACCCGCGCCACGGCGACGCGCCGTTCGTAGACATGATGATCCTGGGCAACTCCGGCGGCGCTGGCCACCCGCACGGCGACGGCTGGGTCACGAACGGCGAGACCAGCGACGGCGGCTCGATGATGCGTGACTCCACGGAGGTGCTCGAGCTGCTGCGCCCAATCCGCGTGTGGGCGGATCGGATCGTGCCGGACACCGAGGGCGCGGGCCGCTATCGCGGCGCCCCCTCGCTCTACATCGAGTACGGACCCGTGGACACCGAGTTGGAGGTGCTCTACGCGGCGGACGGGACCGTGAACCCGGCCCTGGGCGTGCGCGGCGGCCAGTCGGGCGCGCTGTGCCGCCCCGCGATGCGTCGCGCCGACGGGGAGGTCGTGGAGCTGGACGCCTGGGCGCGCGTGGTCCTGCAGCCCGGCGAGACGATCATCTCGATTTCTTCCGGTGGCGGTGGCTACGGCCCGCCGCACGAGCGCACGGTCGAGCACGTGCTACATGACGTGCGCGAGGGGTGGATCGGCCTCGAGCGGGCGCGCGAGGTCTATGGGGTCGTGCTGGGCGCGGACGGAAGCCTGGATGAGGATGCGACGCGCGCGCGACGGGAACAGCTCGCGGCGGACGCGAGCGAGAGTCCGGCGGCGGGAGCCGAGGCCGCCGCGGAGGCGCGGGCGGTGCACGGTCTCAAGGACGATCCGGTCATTGGCCTGACCGCACCTGGGGAGCGCCTGTGGCCGAGCGGCTCGCCGCCAGCCTGACCTAGCCGCGCTTGACCTCCTGCACTAGCCACCCGTTCCCGTCTGGATCCTCGAAGCTGAAGAACGAGTTGTAGTCGCGCCGTTGTGGATCGGGCCCCTGTTGTTGCCCGGCCTCGCCAAAGTGAAACAGCTCGCTGACCTCAATCCCTCGGCCTGCCAGCTCCTCCCGCGCGGCGTCGATGTCCTTGACGATCAGGTGCAGTCCCAGCACCTTGCCGGCGCGCTCGGGCTGCTTCATTACGGCAATCGAGCACGCGGACCCGGTGGGGTTCAGCTGCACGACGCGGAAGTCCTCGCCCGCGCTGTGATCGACGTGCAGCTCAAAGCCGGCTTGTTCCATGTAGAAGGTCTTCGCCCGATCCACGTCCGTAACCGGGACGACGATCAGTTCCAGCTTCCAGTCCATATCTACCGCCTCCGTTCTGGGTGGTTATCGATACGACGACGCCAGCTCGTCGATCTCATCGGCCCAGCGGGCCTGGGTCGCTAACCGGACCCAGCGGGCCCACCGATTTCTCCCTGACCCGGCGTGAGACCCGCCGCGCCGGCGCAGGGCTCCTGCCAGGTGACCTCGAACAGCCCGCAGAGGTCGCCGAGCTGGTAGCTCGTATAGAGGTAGTTGCCGCTGTCCATGATCTCGTTCAGCGGCGCAGGCGCAGGGGGCGCGAGCGGGTGGCCGAGGCCGAAGGCGTGGCCGAGCTCGTGCAGGAGCACCGTCAGCGCCTCGGGTGCCTGCCAGCTTTTCTGGGAATCGAGTTTGACATCACCCGAGGTGGCGAACGGTCCGACACCGGTGGCGGGACCGCCGAGGCCAGCGTAGGGCTGTGGCAGGGGCGCGAAGCGGATCGTGAGCGTCACGCCGGCGGGTGTGGTCCCGGAGGATCCGGGGGCAGCCTCGAAGTTGGGCGCGCGGTCGAAGACGATGCCGGTGGCGGCCGCGACCTGCGTGAGCGCCTGAACGACGAGACCTTCCCAGCGGACGCCGGGGCCGAGTGGAGGCTCACCATAAGTATCGAAAGCCCAGACGTCCACGCGGCAGGGATTCCATCCGTGCGTGACCTGGGGTGTGGAGAGTAGGACAAAGTTGGAGTCGTAAGCCGGCGTCGTCGGGCGGGCCGAGCCGCAGCTTGACTGCAGGTACTGGGCGACGGTGCGGACGATGCCGGGGAGCTTGAGTGCGAGGCAGCTGGAGGCGAGCGGGGTCCTCACGCAGACCCGTACCGCGACGGCCTGCCCCACGAGTGCCTGAGTCGGCGTGAAACTGACTGAGCGCGACAGACGGTGGCGGTTCCGATCCAGCCATTCCACGGAGAGGCGCGCGGCGCGTGGCGCCTCCCACTTGCCCGCGTCGATCGCGTATGGCTTGCCGACGAGAACAGGAATGCTGGGTTCACCCTTGATCAGCGAGACCAGAGCGGGCCGACGCAGGATCCTGGGACACTCGCTCGCCGGCGCCCCGCCACGCCGCACGCATTCCGGCTGTTGCGCGCGGGCTGGGCGGGCGCGAAGCACGCTCGCCGCCGCACGCGCCTCGACAACGGCCGACAGCAAGCAGAGCGCGAGCAGCCCGGATAGGAGCGGCCTACCGGCAAGGCGCCGCAGGCCAGGTAGAAGGTGCCCGCTCACCAGCCGGATCCTAGCTTTGGCACTGCGGGACAAAAGACTGCGACCGCGCCGTCAAGCGCCAGTCGGATCAGCCGGCATTGACTTCGAGCGTAGCGCCGCTTCTCAAGCAGATGGGTCCGACGCGGCGGCCACGCCGTTGACCGCCCTAGCCACTGCCGTCTCCCCCGGGAAATGGCACGCCGCCCAATGCCGCGCGCCGTGTTCGGCGAGCGGTGGGCGCTCCCCCTTGCAGATCTCCCGCCCGCGCCCGACCGGACAACGCGGCTCGAACGGGCAGCCCTGCGGCCGGTCGATGACCGAGCTGACTTCCCCGATCGGCTGCGCGCGTTGCGCGCGACGGCTGCGACCACCGGCCTGCGGCACGGGCACGGCGGAGAGCAGCGAGACCGAGTAGGGGTGCAGCGGCTTGCTGAACAGCTGCTCGCGGTTGGCTAGCTCCATCACCTGTCCCAGGTAGAGCACCGCGACGCGGTCGCAAAAGTACTCCGCCACGGCGAGGTCGTGCGAGATGAACACGTATGTCAGCCCGAGCTGCGTCTGCAGGCGCCGCAGTAGGTTCAGCACCTGCGCCTGTACCGATACGTCGAGCGCGGAGATGGGCTCGTCGAGGATCACGACGTCGGGGCGCAGCACGAACGCGCGCGCGATCCCGATGCGCTGGCGCTGCCCGCCCGAGAAGGCGTGCGGGCGCCGTTCGGCCTGCTCCGCGGTCAGCCCCACGTCGGCCAGCATCTCAAGCACTGCCGCGCGGCGGGCGGCGCCGTCGCCGAGCTCGTGTACCAGCAGCGGCTCTTCGACCAGATGGCCCGCAGTCATGCGCGGGTCGAGCGAGGCGAAGGGGTCCTGAAACACGAACTGCATCCGCCGACGCATCGCGCGCAACTCCTCGCGCCCGAGCGCCGCCAGGTCCTGACCCTCAAACAGCACGCGCCCGCCCGTGGGCTCGAGCAGCCGCAACAGACAGCGGGCGAGCGTCGACTTGCCGCAACCGGACTCGCCCACTAGACCAAAGCTCTCGCCCTTGTAAACGGCCAGCGAGATGTCGTCGAGCACAGTCACTGAGCGCTTGCGCGCGAAGCGATCCTCACCATGGATCTCAAACGCCTTCGACAATCCCTCGGCCTCGAGGATCGGCGCCGCCGATCCGTTCGTGCCCGCCGGCGCCGCGACGCCGGAGCCAGTGTCGGCCCCGTCCGCCGCCGCGCTCACAGCCTCACCTCCTGGATCCGCTGATCGGCAAAGTGGCACTCGACCGTCGCCTCGCCCGCGGGGCCCGCGACCGCGTGCGGCTGGGGCGCCTGCCCCTGGCACTCCGGGATCTCGCGCCCGACCGGGCAGCGCGGCGCAAACGAGCAGCCCGTCGCTAGCTGCGCGAGGTCGGGCGGAAAGCCGGTGATCGCCGGCAGCGGCCCCTCGGCTAGCCGCTCGGGGTTGGGCACGCACTTCAGTAGCGCCTCGCTGTAGGGGTGGGTGGGGTGCAGGAAGATGTGATCGACGCCCGAGGTCTCCACGAAGCGCCCGGCGTACATCACCGCGACCGAATCGCAGAAGTCCGACACGATCCCAAGGTTGTGCGTGATCAGGATCACCGCCGTGCCGTGCTGCTCCACGAGTCGATCCAGCAGTGCGAGTACTTGTGACTGCGTGGTCACGTCGAGCGCGGTCGTGGGCTCGTCGGCGATCAGGACGCTGGGGTTGTTCGCGATCGCCATCGCGATCGCGACGCGCTGGCGCATACCGCCCGAGTATTGATGCGGGTAGTCGTCGAGGCGTCGATCGGCCTGTGGGATGTCGACCTCGCCGAGCAGCTCCGCCGCGCGCTTGCGAGCCGCGGCGCGGCGCATTTCGGGGTTATGCGCGACGATCGCCTCAATTACCTGAGCGCCGATCGTCTTAACGGGGTCGAGCGCGCTCATCGGATCCTGTAGGACCAAAGCGATGTCCTTGCCGCGGACGGTGCCCAGCGCGCGGTCGGAGAGGTTTGAGATATCGCGCCCCCCGAGCATGAATCTCACCGCCGACGACACGTCCCGGCGGCTCGATCAGGCCGAGGATCGAAAGCGCGAGCGCCGACTTGCCCGAGCCCGACTCGCCGACGATGCCGAGCCGTTCGGTGGGGCGCATGTCGAAGCTGACGTCGCGTACCGCGTGCACCGTCCGCTCGCCATCCTCGAACACGGTGCTGAGGTTGCGCACCGAGAGCGCAAACTCCGCCCCCCCTGTCTCCGCCACGCCCGCAGCACTGTTTGTTGCTGGCCACTCTTGGACGATGGACCCGTCCCGACCACGGCCACGACCCCCGATGATGCTTCGCAGGCGCATGCTAGGCCGTGGCCACCGAAGGGATTCGCACGCGCGGGTCGATCACCGCGTAGAGCAGGTCGACCACGAGGTTAACCAGCACAAACATCACCGCGCTCAAGAGGATGAAGGTCTGCACGACGGCGTAGTCCTGCTTGACGATCGCGTCGAATACCAGCGAACCAACGCCCGGCCAATTGAAGACACGTTCGATCAGCACGCTGCCCGCCAGGAATTCGCCGAGTACCAGACCGCCCGCGGTCAGCGTGGGCAGGAACGCATTCGGCAGTGCGTGACGCCGAAACGCGGTCCAGCGGCGCAGGCCCTTGCCGCGCGCGACGGTGATGAAGGGCTCGCGCGAGATCTCTAGGAGGTTCGCGCGCAGCAGCCGGACGATGAACGAGAACGAGGACAGGCCGAGCGCCACGCCGGGGAGAATCAGGTGTTCGAGCGCCGACCAGAAGGTGCCGAATTTTCCGGCGATCAACGCGTCGAGCGTATACATGTGGGTGACGGTGGGCGGCGGCGTGGACTGCAGGCCGAGCCGCCCCTCGGGGCCGGGCAGGACATGGAAGGTGCGGAAGAACACGATCAGCAGGATCAGCGCGATGAAGAAGGGTGGCGTGCCGAAGCCGAGGTAGGCCACGCCACGCAAGATCCGATCCGCGGTCGGGCGCCGCCGGTAGGTGACCAGCAGCGCGCACAGCACCGCGAAGATCATCGTGATCGCGAACGAGAAGATCGCCAGCTCGATCGTCGCGGGCAGGCGTTCGCCGATCAGCGAGCTGACCGACTTACCGTCGGCGTAGGAGTAGCCCCAGTCGCCCTCAAAGAAGTGGGAGATGTAGAGCCAGTACTGCGTGAAGACGGGTTTGTCCAAACCGATCTGGTGGCTGACCGAAGCGACGGCCTGCGGCGTGGCGAGCGGCCCCACGATCAGCCGCGCAGGGTTGCCAGGCAGCGCCCGCATCACGATGAAGGCGAGGATCGTCGCGCCGAAGATCGCGCCGATCGAGCCCAACACGCGTTTGGCGATAACGACGCCCATCGCCTACAACCTCGCGTACTCGCCGCGCGGGTCGAGCAGGTCGCGCATGCGGTCTGAGAGCATGCTGGCGGCGGTCACGGTGATCAGCAACGCCACGCCGGGAAAGATGCTGATCCACCACTGGCCCGTGAGCGAGTAGGACAGCCCTTCGGTGATCATTGCCCCCCACTCTGGCGTCGGCACCTGCGCGCCGAGCCCGACGAAGCTGAGTGAGGCTAGCCCCAGGACCGCGTAACCAAAGGCGGCGGCCATCTGGATGAACAGCACTGGCAGCATGTGCGGGATCACGTGTCGCGTGATCACGCGCGAGCGCTTCATGCCAATCGCGTAAGAGGCTTCGATGAAGGGGAGCGAGCGAATCCGCAGAGCCTCGCTTCGCAGCAAGCGTGCGTACCACGGCACCGACACGAGCGCGACGCCGATCGCGGCGGTGTTCAGCCCGATGCCCAGCCCGACCGTCACCGCCATCGCGAGGATCAGCGGCGGGAACGCGAGGATCGCGTCCATGGCCCGCATCGCCACGCCGTCTGAGATCCCGCCGATCGTGCCGGCCAGCAGCCCGATCAGGCCGCCGAGCAGCGCACCCGCGACGGTGACGAGCGTCGCCACGATCAACGAAATGCGCGCGCCGCTGGCCACGCGCGCGAACACGTCGCGGCCCAGCTGGTCGGTGCCCATCGGGTGCGAGCTAGAAGGACTCTGCAGGGAGTGGATCAGATCCTGGGCATCCGGCCCATGACTCCAAAAAATCGGTGCGAAGATCGCGAACAGCACGAGCACCACGATCACGCCGAAGGGAACCGCGATGCGACGGTCGGATAGCAGCGTGCGTCCCGCGCGCATCGTGCGTCCCGAGGCGCTGGCCCGCGAGGGCTCCAGGGGTCCTCCAGGACGCAGCGCCGGCGCCTGCTCCGCGCCCAGGGTCAACCGCCCCGAACTCATGCGCTAGATCCGCCTCCCGTTCGATCTGCACTCCCCTTGTTCGGTATATTACCGACGCTGGGACGCGCCAAGCGCCCAGTGGTAGCAGCGAAGGGAGTCGACGGTGGTTGATCACGCAACGCGAGACTGTCCCTCGAGATGAGCGATCCGGCGATGCTCACATGTGCGGTCGCGGGCGGCATCGTCACCGGCAACCCTAACCAGCCCGCGACGCGTGATCAGGTGATCGAGCAGGCCGTCGGCGCTGCGCGCGCGGGCGCGAGCATCCTCCACATCCACGCCCGCACGGTCGACGGCGAGATGACCCAAGCGCCCGAGGACTACCTCGCGATCAAGCAGGCCGTGCGCGAACAGGTCGATGACGTGGTGCTGAACTTCACCACGGGCGGCAAGCTCGGCTCGCCCGCCGAGGAGCGCCGACGCTCCTTGTTGGCCGAGCCCGAAGTCGCCTCGCTGAACTGCGGCAGCATCAACTTCGGCCCCGACGATGTCGTCTTCATGAACCCCAGGTCCCTGATCGAGGAGCTCGCTGAGGAGATGGCCGAGCGCGGAATCGTGCCGGAGTACGAGTGCTTCGACATGGGCATGGCCGTGACGGCCGCGCGGCTCGCCGGGACCGCGCGGGGCGCCCCCGGTTTTCTGCACATGGTGCTCGGCGTGATCGGCGGCGCGCCGCCCAGCGCCTCCTCGATCCAGCTGTTCGCCGAGCTGGTGCCCGAGGGGCTGCCGTGGATGGTCACCGCGATCGGACGTCATAACTTCCCCATGATGGCGGTCACGTTGGCGCTTGGCGGCCACATCCGCACGGGCCTGGAGGACGTGGTCTACGTCGCGCCCGGCGAGTACGCCGAGTCCAACGCACAGCTCATCACGCGGGCGAGGACGCTGTGCGAGGCAATCGGCAGACCCATCGCCACGCCCGGGCAGGCGCGCGAAATTCTGGGGATCGGCTGAGTGGGAATCGGCTGAGCCAGCGAGCCGAAGCGGTCGAAAAGATGACATATCGATCAGTCGATTTGGAACGTAGTCCTCTCCCTTCACATTGTCAAGCGACCGCGGGCCAAGGGGTTTCGACAGGTGTCGAAGCCCCGGCGCGGCGACTTGGAGCGGGGGTCCTTGACGGTGCCGCGCACGAGAGATAGGTTGCATATCGACTGATCGTCATAAACGAATCCAAGACGTGCTGAGGTTGCCGAGACTGGGGGTGGACAGCCGAAGGCGCGCTTCGAGGTCGGCTCGGAGAACCCAACGAGCGTTGCCTGGCAACCCAAGAGTCGAGTAGGTTCGACTCAATGGGAAACGGAGGTAGCGGAGGCGCCCCCGATGAACCGCACTAGCGATGGAGGCCGGATGACCCGAAATGCCGTTGGAGACACAGTCAAATCCACGAGAAGGTCGGTCGCCCGAGCGAGGCGCCTCGCCCTCGCCGCCACGGCGGCGCTCGCTGCCGTGCTCCTGCTCGCAGCATGCGGCAGCAGTTCCAGCTCGAGCTCGTCCAGCTCCGGTTCGTCCAGCTCGGGGGGGCTGAGCAAAGCCGCGAGCAACCCGGACGCGACGCTGATCGTCAACAATGCGGTCCCGATCGCGACCCTGGACCCAGGTCTGACGACCAATGACCAGGACCCCGGCTTCGATGGCGCGATGTACTCGACGCTGACGCAGGTCGATCAGGAACCAGGCAAGGTCGCGGGCACCACCCAGCAGAACCTCGGCGTCAGCGCGGTCAAGCCCTATGTCGCGCAGTCCTACGCGTTCAGCAACGGCAATAAGACGCTCACGTTCCAGATCCGGCCCGGGCTGAAGTTCCCGAACGGCGACCCGCTCGACGCCAAGGCCGTCGTCTGGTCGATCGAACGCGACATCAAGCTCGAAGAGGGTGGCTACTCGGTGCTTGAGGAAACCGACTACACGCCGCCGCTGATCAAGTCGGTCAAGGCGACTGGTCCGTTGACGGTGGTCTTTCAGTACAAGCGGCCCGCGCCGAACCAGCTACAAGTGCTCTCGACGCCGACCGCTGGAGCGATCTATGACCCGAAGCTGGTCGAAGAACACGGCGGCGTAAAGAAGGCGACGCCGAACGAATGGCTGGCCAGCCACTCCGCCGGCTACGGCCCGTACGTGATCAAGAGCTACCAGCCCAACCACCAGCTGGTGCTGGAAGCGAACCCCAACTTCTTCGAAGCACCAAAGACGAAGAAGATCATCCTGAACATGATCCCCGACAACGAAACGCTGCTGCTGGACGCACAGTCGGGCGCGGCGGACATAACGCTGGGGCTCACCAACCAGGCGGCGCACAGCCTCGTCGGCAACGGCTGCTGCACGGTGGCGTCGTTCGAGTCGCGTCAGGCAGAGACGTTGAACTTCCCACAGAACGCGCGCAAGCCGTGGCTAAACGACAAAGACCCGTTCTTCAAGGACCAGGACTTTCGCCAGGCGCTGACCTACGCGTTCCCGTACGAAGCGGTCCTGCAGAAGGTCGCCTACAACTACGGCAAGCTGTACTTCGGCGAGTGGATGCCGTCCTACTCCTGGTATGACCCGAAGGTCGGGGCACCGCGCGAAACGAACCTGACCAAGGCCAAAGAACTGCTGGCGAAGTCAGGTATTAAAACGCCGGTTAGCTTCACGATCTACGTGGGCCAGGGCGACAACATCGGCAAGGAAATCGCGACCGCCGCGGCCGGCGCGTGGCAGCCGCTGGGGGTCAACGCCAAGGTCCAGGTGGTCTCGGCGTCGGCGTTCCTGGAAGTGGTCTACACCAACCACGACGGTGCGAGCGTGTTCCTCGACGGACCGCAGGTCGTGGCGCCCGACTACCACTGGGCATACGACCTGCAGTGCCCACCGAACAACCAGTTCAACGACACCAACACCTGTGTGCCAGCGGCGGACAAGATCATGAAAGAAATCCCCTACGTGACGCAGGAACCGAAGCGCCAGGAACTCCTGAACAAGGCGGACGAACTGTACATCGAAAACTCACCGCGAGTTTGGGCATATGACACGGAACTGGTAGCCGTGCTCGGTAAGAACGTGACGAGCTACTACTCCAGCGATCTGCCCGACATGCGCTTCTGGGCCAAGGGCTAGAAGCGGTCCTCCACACGCCGGCAGCCGGCGCTCGGACTACTCCTCTGGTCCGGGCGCCGGCAACGGTGCTTTGTCGCGGCGCTAGGCGACGACCGCAACGAAGCGCCAGTCCAGCACCGGGGGCTCGGTCCGGTCGTCCTGCTCCCTGACCGCGTACACGCGCGAGCGAAGATGCACCAAGGCGCCCTGCTCCAGCGCCTCCCACCGCTCGAGCTCGAGCTCGCTGTAGAGCGTGTCGCCCTCGTATACGGGCGCGAGGTGCTCGCAGGAGTGCCAGCCCACGATCGTGACGATCTGCGGCAACGAGCGCGTGGCCTGTGCGGCGGCGAGCCCGATCGTATGCCCGCCGTAGACGAGCCTGCGCCCATCGCGTTGGGCGCGGCGGTCGTGATGCACCGCCGCGACGTTCAGGCTCAGCCGCGCCAGCTCGGCCGCGGCACTGACCAGGTCGCCACCCTCGACCTTCCAGCGCGTGCCGGGGGCAAGCCCTTGCAGCGCGGGGCTGCCAGCCGTAACCAGCGGGTCGAGGTGCCAGCTCCTGCTCACGGCGCGCAGCGCCTGCGGATCGAGCTCGGCGGGGATCTTCTCGAAAGAGTCATTCCTGCCCGAGCGCCCCCCCGGCTCACGCAGCGGCAGCATCGCGCAACGCCAGAAGTCAAGCACCGGGCGACCCGCTTGATCGGCGGTCCGCACGCGCAGAACGGCCAGCCCGCGCGCGGGGCGATCAGCGCGCGGTGCGGTCTGGCGCAGCGCGACGACCTCGGTGCTGGTCGCGAGCGTGTCGCCGATCACAGGCGCACGCTGCAGCACGAGTCCGCGGTAGAACAGGTTGGCGATCACGCGGCCCGTTAGCAGCGTCGACTGACCGATCGCGAGGTCCCAGACGAGCGCGGGATGCGCGAGCGCCGTGGAAGACCCGAGCACTTGTGTGGCCAAACGCGCGTCGAGCGCGAGCCGCAGGCGGTCGCCGACGATCGCCTGATGGACCGCGGCCATGCCTTCGGTCAATGTGACAGCAGGCGCGGCGCGCTCGACCTGGCCGACCCTCAGATCCTCGAAGAACGGGGCTTTGCGCACGGCTCAGGCGCCGCTCGCGGGCAGGCCGTCCGCGACGACGGGCTCGGGCACCGGAGCGCGTCTGCCCGACAGCGCCACGTAGCCCGCGAGCACCGCCGCCGCCATCGCCGCGTAGGTCACGCGCTGCCCGGCGACCTCCGCCAGCACGCCGCCACCGGCCGAGCCGACGATGTTGCCGGGGGGCCAAGTCAAGTCCATCATCGCTACGACCATCAGTTGCCCCACGCCCGCGGCAGCGCAAGCGTCTGACAACAGCACCATCACGGGCGCCCACAGCACGCCGATCAGAATTAGCGCCAGCGCGATCAGCGCGGCGGCGCCGAAGCGCGTCTGCATCCACGGCAGCGCGAGGATCACGGGGGTGCAGGCCAATAGGCCGATACGCACCGGGCGCAGCGGGCCCTGGCGATCGGACCAGCGCCCGTAGAAGGGCCGAATCGCGATGCCGATGATCGCTGCGACTGAGAACGTCAGCGCGATCTCACCCGAACCCGCGCCGAGCCGGTGCTGCTGCAGCGGCGCGAGCACGCTGATCGCGGCGATCAGAATCGCGGGCACGAGCGTGATCCACATGATCTTGCGGACATTGGGCGCGCCCAACGCGGAGCCGAGCCCGAGCCGCTTCTCCGCGGGCGCAGGCGGAGCGCCGAAGCGTGTGGTGACCAGCGCCAGCAGCGCGCAGAGCACGGCAATCGCCACGAAGGTCGCCCCCCGTCCCGCCGCCGCCGCGATTCCACCCGCGGCGGGTCCGGCGATCGCGCCGGCCTCGCTGACCCCGAAGGCGACGCCCAGCAGTTCGCCGCGACGGTCAAGCGGCGCGACCTCGAGCAACCACAGCATCGCCGAGGTCCAACACGCCGCACCCGCGAGGCCCTGCGCGAAGCGCGCGAGCAGCAGCGCCTCGTAACCGTGGGCCAGGCCGAACACGACGCTCATCGCCGCAAACGTCGCGAGGCTGACGAGCGCGGTCGTGCGCACCCCCAGGCGCACGACGATCATCAGCGACGGGATCGCCCCGACCGCGCAGCCGACCGCATACATCGCCACAAGCACCCCGGCCTGCGAGGTAGACAGCCCGAGGTCGTGCTTCAGCCCCGGCAGCAACGGCGAGAGCACGGTGAAGAACACCAGCTCCAAGAACATCAACGCGGTCGTCAGAGCGAGCAGTCGGCGCACGCTCCGATCCTAGCCGCGCGGCGGTTTGGCCGCACAGCCAGTTTGTTTCCGGGTGGACTTTGCCAGAGCGCTCAACTCAGCTAATCGTCTGCATTAAGCCTTAGGTTCTCGGCGTGGGCCTCCAGCACCCCAGCACCGAAGATCCAGAGGGTCGTCTGGTCGTCTTTGACGCAGGCACGCGCCTGCACCTGGCGCTCGCTCGACCCGAGCTGATGGAGGAGGTCGACCTGATACTCGGCGCCATTGCGCACCCCGATCACCGATCGCCCAACGCCTTGGCCGGTCGCGAGCACTTCTACCGCCGACATATAGATTCTCGCCGCTGGCTACGCGTGGTCGTAGACTTCAACGACGAGCCAGCCTGGGTTGTGACGGCGCTCGTCCAACAGAACCCACCGCGCGACTGGACGCCATGACCATCACGATCGCCGGTATCCCTTTCGACCATCACCGCTACGACGAGCGGGGCGACGTTCTCTATCTCAACGTCGGAGAGCCACGTCCAGCTGCGAGTGGATTGGAGACGCCGGACGGGCATGCGCTCCACTACGACGAGCGCGGCGCGGTAATCGGGCTCACGCTCTTGAACGTCCGCCGTACCCTCGAACGGGAGGGGCAACTGACGCTCACACTCCCCCCGGAGCATCTTGCGGCCGATGCCCTCAGGCCGATCCTGGCCGCCGCCTGAGCGCGCCGGCGCCAGCGATGTGATTACCCAGCGCGCTCTGCTGAGGCCAACCCCCGCCGCGCCCACACCGCGCCGATACACGATGCCCCGGCGAGCAGCCCGAACGCGAGCACGACCTTGACGGGCGAGCCGGCGAGCAGCCCACGCACGGCCTCAAGCGCCGCGGTCGCGGGGTTCAAGCGCGCGACCGCGTGGATCCAGCCGCTCAGCAGCTTCAACGGCACGTATACGGGCGCGAGGAACAGCACGATGAAGACCGGCATCTGAATCAGCGCGCCGGCCTGTTCGGTACGCAGGAACATCGCAACGCCGCAGGCCCACAGCGCCGCGACCAAGTTCATGAGCGCGCCGAGGGCGACGATCCCGACGAGTTCGCCGCCGTTGCCGACGACGTCCATGCCCGCGATCAGGGCGGCGATCGTGATCACGGTCGCGGTCAGCAGCCAGCGCACGAGCGCGCCAAGAGCGTAGCCCGCGATGATGCCGCTGCGCCTGGGCGCCGTCAGCAATAGGCGCCGAGCGAAGCCGGAGTCGAAGTCGCGCGCGATCGCAAAGCCCGTGAAGACGCCGCCGAAGGCGGCGGACTGCAGGAACACGAACGCGAACTGGAAAGCCGTGTAGCCGGGGGCGTAGTGAAAGTTGGGGACTTCGGCGATCTTCGACAGCCCGCCCGCGAACGCGGCCAGGAAGAACAGCGGAAAGATCAGCGACGGCAGCAGGATCGCAGGGTTGACCAGCGTGTTGTGTACAGAGCGCCAAGCGACGCCGCGAGCGACGAACACGAAACGTCTCATGTCCGCACCAGCCTGTTCTTCATCGCGGCGCCGGCAAACGACAGCGTTAGCACGCTGAGCGCGAGCGCGAAGCCGAAGCCGAGTGCCAGCGCCTGCCCGTCCCAGCCGGTGATGATCAGGCTGCGGATGCCCTCGATCAGGTAGGAGACCGGGTTGTACGTGGCCACCTCTTTGAACCAGTCGGTCTTGATCAGGTTGCGCGGCAGGCTCGAGGAGCTGAGAAAGACGGTCACGAACAGCAGCGGGAAGAAGCCCTGCACCGCTTCGCCGGTGCCGAAGCGCAGCGCCAGCAGCGACCCGAGTCCCGCGAAGCCGAAGGCGATCAGGATCGAGAGCGCGAGCAACACGAGCGCGCCGCCTACGCCGCTGGCGATGCCAACCCCGGTGGCGATGCCGACGAGCAGGTAGACGAGCGACTGCACGCAGGCGACGACGACCGCGCCGCCGAGCTGGCCCGCGAGCAACGCCGAGCCGCGCAGCGGCGTCAGCGCAAGCCGATCAAAGAAGCCGGACTGGATGTCGCGCGCCAGGTCGGTGCCCGCGGTGACCGCGACGAACAGCGCGCCTTGCAGGAACGGCACCGCCAGCGCGAAGTCGCGGTAGCTGACGGGCGGGAAGCCGTGGATCTTGGTGGCGGCGCCGAGCGCCGAGCCGTTAATCGCGAACAGGATCAGCGGGAACAGCAGCGGGAACACGAGCAGCGCGCGTTGGCGGAAGGTGCGCACGACCGAGCGGCGCGCGACCGCGCCGACCTGTTCGAGCAGGCTCGGGGCCGCGAGCGCTGGACGCTGCGGCGGCGTCGTGCCGGCCGGCGCGGGGCCGCCGAGCGCGGTGACGCTAACCGGGCTGCTGCTCATCCTCGTCCTCGCCTGCGCCCTCGAGCTTGCGCCCCGTCTTTGCCAGGAACACGTCGTCGAGCGAGGGCTGGTGCAACTGCAGCGACGCGACCTTCAGCTGTGCCTGGTCGAGCGCGCGGACGATCTCGGCGAGCTGGGACTCACCGCCCGGTAGCTGCACCGTGATCGCGCCGCGCCCGCCGCGCGCGGTCGTACCGAAGCCCGAAACGGCCGCTGCGAGCGCGTCGCAGTCGCTCAGGTCGGCGGGCACGACTTCGACAGTCGGGCTACCGACTTCCTCCTTCAGCTGCGTCGGCGTGCCCTCGGCGACGATGTGACCATGGTCGATGATCCCGACGCGGTCGGCGAGCGCGTCGGCCTCCTCGAGGTACTGCGTCGTGAGAAAGACGGTCATCCCCTCGTCGTGGGCGAGCCGTGCGACCTCCTCCCACAGCGCCGTGCGGCTCTGCAGGTCGAGGCCTGTCGTCGGCTCATCGAGGAACAAGATGCGCGGGCCGTGCACGAGCGCCAGCGCGAGATCCAGGCGGCGCTTCATCCCGCCGGAGTAGCCGCCGACACGGCGGTCGGCCGCTTCGGTCAGCCCGACCCGCTCGAGCAGCTCCTGGGCACGGCGGGTGCGCTCTGCCTTGGGCATCCCCTGCAGCGTGGCCTGCAGCATCAAATGCTCGCGGCCGGTGAGGATCGCGTCGAGCGCGGCCTCCTGCAAGGCGGCGCCGATCGAGGCGCGTACGTGCGCGCCGTCCTTGACGATGTCGTAGCCGCCCACGCTCGCGCGGCCGCTGGTCGGCGGCAGCAGCGTGGTCAGCATCAGCACCGTGGTCGACTTGCCGGCGCCGTTGGGCCCCAGGAAGCCGTAGATCTCACCGGGCGAGACGGCCAAGTCGATGCCGTCGACGGCGCGCGGGCCTTTCTTGAACTCGCGTACGAGCTGCTCGACCTCGATCGCCGCGCTCATCAGGGCGCCTCCCCGCGCGCGGCACGCCTCGGCAGCGAAGGCTCCACACGCAGGATGCGCGCGGGGAGCTTCGGCAGCCACCAGTTCCAGCGCCCGAACAGCGACACGACCGCTGGCACGAGCAGTGCCCGGATCACAGTGGCGTCGAGCAGGATCCCGGCGGCCAGGCCCGTGGCGAGCACTTTGACTTCGGTTTCGGGCCCCGAGGCCAACGAGACGAACGCGAGGAACAGGATCAGCGCGGCACTCGTGACCAAACGTCCGGTGCGCCCGATGCCGCGCACGACCGCGGTGTCGGTGGAGCCGGTGGCGTCGTACTCCTCGCGCATCCGCGCGAGGATGAAGACCTCGTAGTCCATCGAGAGCCCGAACAGGAACGCGAACACCATCAGCGGTATCCAGGCGGTGATCGAGCCCGTGGCGGAGATGCCCCAGATCAGGCTCGAGCCGTGCCCGCTCTGCCACACGAGGTTCAACACGCCCCAGGCGGCGCCGACGCTGATCACGTTGAGGATCACGGCCTTCAGCGGCAGCAGCAGCGAGCGGAAGGCACGGGCGAGCAACACGAAGGTGATCAACGCGATCAACGCGATCATCAGCGGGAAGTTGCCATAGACGGCTTCGATGAAGTCGTGGTTCTGGGCCTCCAGCCCTCCCAGACGTACGTCGGGACCATCCGCTCGCACGCTCGCCCGCACGGCGTCGAGCGTGTCGCGACCGCTCGCGGTCGAGCCGTCCGGAACCGCGAGCGCGTTCGACCACGGCCGCGCCGCCGTGCCGCCATGAGCTGCCCGCGGGCGCGACGGCGCCGTGGATGTTCGCAATCGCCCCGAGTTTGCGAGCGACCGCTCCCGGCGAATTGTCGCCTTCGACGAGCACCTCGTGCGGGAGCAGCGCCCCCGAGCCGATGCCGGCTCGCTCAAGCGCGACGAGCCCTTGCTTCGCGTCGCCCTGCTTGGTGACGGTGTTGGGGTTCGCGAGGCCGAGCTGGAGGTTCGAAGCGGCGAACACGAGCGCGGCGAGCACGATCACGGCCGTGGCCGCGGCGACCCAGCGCCTGCGCACGATGAAGTTTGCCCACGAGGTCCAGGCCCGACTGGCGTTATCGTCGCTGCGGATGTGCGGCCAGTCGAGTTTCGGGCCCAGCTTCGAGAGCACG
This sequence comes from uncultured Solirubrobacteraceae bacterium, assembly GCA_963697725.1. Taxonomy (GTDB): domain Bacteria; phylum Actinomycetota; class Thermoleophilia; order Solirubrobacterales; family Solirubrobacteraceae; genus Palsa-744. The sequence goes on along the minus strand of OY969096.1, from coordinate 376,114 downwards.
ACCGGCAGCAGCGTGACGGCGACGAGGACGCTGATCAGCGGGATCAGCATGCCGCCGTAGCCGACCGAGCGCAGGAACGGCAGCGGCAGCGCCACCAGCGCGAGTAGACCGATCGCAACGGTCGTGCCGCTGAAGATCACCGCGCGCCCCGCGGTCTCCATTGCTCGCTGAATCGCCGCATCGCCACTGAGGCCATGTGCGCGCTCCTCGCGCCAGCGCACGACCACGAGCAGGGCATAGTCGATCGATACGCCAAGCCCGATCAGGGCGATCAGGAATTGCACGATCGGCGAGACTTCGGTGACGGTCGTGAGGCCCCAGACCACGAGGAAGGTGGTCATGATCGAGGCGATCGCCATCAGAATCGGCACGATCGCCAGGAACGAACCGAACACGAAGGCGAGCACCAACAGCGCGCCGAAGCCTCCGAGTAGCGCCTCTAGCAATACCCCCGGCCCCGAACCTCCGCCGCTCTGCGTGGAGAGCGCGTCATAGCCCGTGATATGCACGGGGGCGCCCGCGACGGTTGCGCCTTTCAGCGCCGCCGTGGCGTGCTTGGCGGCGTCGGGATTGTTGCCAAACGATTCTTTGGGGTCCGGCAACGGGTAGGCGAGCATGAACGTGGTGCGCCGATCCGCCGAGACGAAGGTGTCGCTGCCGGTCGCGGCGTAGCCGGCGATGCGAGCCCCGGGCAACGTCTTGGCGACCCGCGCTTCGAGCGCGGCCAGTTCCTGCTTGACGCCTGGTGAGGAAACGGTCTTCCCGGCGGGGAGCGTGACGACGGGGATCAGCGGCGAGGTGTTGCCGCCAGTGCCGTGGAAGTCGCGGGCGATCTGCTCGTTCGTGACCCAGCCTTCCTTGCCGGGCACGGAGAATTTCTGTTTAAGCGCTTTCGTGGCGGAGCCGGCGGAGGCCATCCCGACGAGCGTGAGCACCAGCCAAAAGGCGACGACGATGCGTTTGTGCGCGAGGACCCAGCGTGTCAGCGATGCCATGCGACCCCTTCCGTTCGATTCGTCTGCTGCTGCTCAGACGACGCGGCGAGTGCAAACTCATCGCCGCTGTGATCGTTCGTTGTCAAATGGTTTGTATCACAAATAATATAGATCGCGTAGAATGTAGGCATGTGGGAAGGAGGGCCGATACCAGGCGAGCTGGGCAAGTTCCCTGGCTACCTGCTGGCGCGCCTAGGCGAGGCTTCGCGGCGGCGCTTCCACAAGGCGCTCGAGCCAGAGGGCCTGCACCCGCGGCATTTCGGAGTGATGACGATGCTGGCGGCCCACCCCGGCATGAGCCAGCAACAACTGCACGAGCAGACGGGGATCGACCCCAGCTCGATGGTCGCGGTGATCGACGAGCTGCAGGCGCGCGGGTTGGCTGAACGGCGGCCCGATCCGCAAGACCGCCGCGCACGCCAAGTGTTCTTGACCGAGCAGGGGCTACTGACACTGGAGCGGATCCGGGGGCTGGCGGCGAACCTGCAGCGCGAGTTCTTCGGCGCGCTCACGGCCGAGGAGCGCAAGACGCTGCACGCGCTGCTGCGTAAGCTCGCGGGCTCAGGCGTCTGAGCGCTCAAGCCGCGAGCGTGCGGTTGAAGCGCCGCAGCGCGAGCGGCACGCAGATCGCGAGAATCACGACGCACCACAAGGCCATCGCGAGCTGCGGGTGCACGAGCTGCCAGGAGCCGGTGGAGTGTGTGCCCTGGGTGAGCCCGCGAACGCTGGCGACGAGCGCAGAGATCGGGTCCCACTGGGCGATGGCCCGCGGGATCGCGTCCATGCCGGAGATCGGCACGAACGTCCCTGCCATGAAGCTGAGCGGAAAGATCACGATGAAGCCGATCCCCTGCATCGCGTCGGGCGAGCGCACGAGCATCCCGAACAGCACGCCGGCCCAGGTGAAGGCGAACATCGCGAGGACCATCAGCCCCGCCAGCTCGAAGCCGTGCGCGAGCGTGAGGTGCGGGCTCCAGCCGAGCGCGAGGCCGAAGCCGACGACGATCGCCATCCCCAGCGCCGCCTCGCAGAACTGCCCCATGACCTGACCGGTGATAATCGACAGGCGACTGATAGGCATGGAACGGAAGCGGTCGACCACGCCCTCGGTCATGTCGTTGGAAGTGGCAACACCAGCGCCGATGATCCCGAAGGCCAGCGACTGTCCGATGATGCCGGGGAACAGGTAGTCCTTGTAGCTGATCCCGTGCACGTGGATCGCGGAGCCGAACACGTACAGGAACAGCAGGATGAAGACGATCGGTTGGATCGTGACGTCGAGCAGGCGCTCGGGCACGCGTGGGATCGCGCGCAGGCTGCGCGCGGTGAGCAGCAGCGTGTCGCGGAGGTAGCGCTGCGGGCCGAAGCCCTGGCGCGCGGGTGCGGCGACGTTCATGGCGAGGGTGGTCGAGCTCATACGCCGACACGCTCCTTTCGGTTCTGCTGGTCTCGGTTCTGCCGGTCTCGGCTTTGCTCGGCGTCCTCTCGCGCCTCGCCGCCCTCCCCGGCGGGGTGGCCGGTGAGCGCGAGGAAGGCGTCGTCGAGCGTCGGGCGCCGCAGCGCGATCTCATCCACGGCGAGCCGGCTATCGCGCACGGTGGCGGCGACGCGCGCGAGATCCGCGGCCTCCTCGGGCGCGGGCACGGAGATCGTGCGCTGCTCCCGCGCGACGCTGGTCTCAAACTGCGGATCGAGCAGCTCGGTGAGGCGATCGAGGGAGTCGCTGTCGGCGGCGATCACGTCGACGCGCTGCTCTCCGACCTGGGCCTTCAGCTGCGCGGGCGTGCCCGCGGCGACCTCGCGGCCGTGGTCGATCAGCACAACTCGATCCGCGAGGGCGTCGGCCTCGTCGAGGTACTGCGTGGTCAAGAGCAGCGTCACGCCTTCGCCGACGAGCTCGCGCACGGTCGACCACACGACCTGGCGGCTACGTGGATCAAGACCGGTGGTGGGCTCGTCGAGCACGAGCAGTCGCGGTCGGTCGATCAGACCCGCGGCGAGATCAACGCGGCGGCGCTGCCCGCCGGACAGGTTCTTCACGAGGCGGTCGCGGAACTCGCCGATGTCAAAGCGCTCGATCAGGCCGTCGATGAGCGTGCGCACGGCGCCGCGGCGGTGGCCGCGCAGGCGCGCCATCAGCCGTAGGTTCTCCTCGGCGGTGAGGTGCTTGTCCAGCGCGGCGAACTGACCCGTGAGCGAGATTACGCTGCGAACGCGGTCGGGCCCGGAGACGACGTCGTGACCTGCGATACGCGCGCTGCCAGCGTCGGGGCGCAGCAGCGTCGCGAGCATCCGCACCATCGTGGTCTTGCCGGCGCCGTTGGGGCCGAGCAGCGAGACGACGGTGCCGTTCTCGACGCGTAGGTCGAGCTGATCGACGGCGGTGAACTGACCGAAGCGCTTGGTCAGGCCGTGCGCCTCGATCGCGGGGGTGGGAGTGGAGTTCTGGGGCATGGGCGAGAATCCTACAGTAACTGAAAAAATCCTGCAACTAAAGATTTATACTAAGATGTGATGGATGGCGAGCGTGGTTGACAGCGGGGCGGCGCCACCGGACGAGGGTGAAGGCTTTGACGAGCTTTCGAGCTCGGCGCGGATCCATAAGCTGCTGGCGCAGGAGCTCGGCGCGGAGATGGCAGACGCTTTCGAGCAAGCCCGCGCCCTGCAAGAGCGACTCGCGCGCCGCCAGCATCCGGGCGAGGGCCTGCGCGAGCAGAAGAAGCGCCTGACGCGCCAACGCATCTCGGACGTGGCGACGACGCTGTTCGTGGTGCGCGGCTTTGAGCACGTGACGGTGTCTGAGATCGCGCGGATCGTGGGGGTCTCGGAGAAGACGGTGTTCAACTACTTCCCGACGAAGGAGTCGCTGGTGTTCGACCGCGCCGACGAAGGCGTCGAGCGGCTGGCGATGGCGTTGCGCGAGCGCGACGCAGGCGAGTCACCGACGAAGGCGATGCTGCGGGCGCTGAACGAGGAGCCGGAGGAGCTTGAAGAGCTGCCGGACGCGATCCAGATGTTCATGCCGCTGTTCAGCGAGATGGTCGCGGCCACGCCGGCGCTGAACGCCGCCTGGCTGGCGCTGCACGCGCGCTTGGTGGAGGTGGCGACACAGGCGCTGGCCGAGCACGCGGAGGTCGACCCGCGCGACCCCGAGCCGATGATCGCGGCGCGCGCGATCGTGGGGCTGCTGGAGGTCGAGTACGCCTCGCGAATCCGCCACATCGAAGCCGGGCTGCGCGGCGCGGAGCTGCGCGAGGCGGTGACCGCGGATCTCGAGCGCGCGGCGCGGATGCTCGACACGGGCCTGTGGTCGTTCGGTTTGTTGACGCAAGGCGCGCGCACGCGCAAGCAGCTGCGGGAAGCGGCGAGCGCCGCGGAGGAAGCCCGTACACAGGTGATCGACGCGCTCAAGCACGCGCGCGCCGCCTGGCAGGAGCTGCGCCAAAACGAGCAGCAAGAGCGCCGCGCCCACGACCGCGACGAGCGAGCCTCCGAGCGCGAGCGACGCAAGCGCGAGCACGCGGAGCTCAAGCAGGCCGCCAAGCAGGTCGCGGCGGCCGAGCGCCGCGCCGCCAAGCGCAGCGCTTCGCGTGCAGGCGAGGCAGCCTGGCAGGCGGCGCGCAAGCAGGGCAAGAAGTCGCTGCGCGAGGCGCACGCGCTGGCCGAGCGCGCGGCCTTCGAAGCGTTCCGCCAGATGCTGGGTGAGCGCCACGAGGCGATCCGCGCGCGCGAGGCGGCGCTGCGGCGAGAGGCGGACGATCGCTGAGCCGGACTCGCCCCCCGGCGCGCGAGACCTAGACTTGCGCCGAGCGGAGGACGCGAACCTGCGAGCAGGAGCGTGATCGATGGCGGCGACGTCGACGGCTGAGGTCCCGAAGGGCGGCGTCGGCGCGCGCCACCCCCTGGCGTTGGTGTTCAGCGGCCTGCTGCTGGTGATGTTTCTGGCGGCGCTCGACCAGACGATCGTGGCGACGGCGCTGCCGACGATCGTGGGCGACCTCGGCGGCCTGAGCCACATCTCCTGGGTCGTGACGGCCTACCTGCTCGCGCAGACCGTGGTCACACCGCTGTACGGAAAGCTCGGGGACATGTTCGGGCGCAAGGTCGTGCTGCAGGGCGCGCTGCTCCTGTTCCTGGCGGGCTCGGCGCTGTGCGGGCTGTCGCAGAACCTCGACGAGCTGATCGCCTTCCGTGCGCTGCAGGGTCTCGGCGGTGGTGGCCTGATGGTCAGCGCCCAGGCGGCGATCGGCGACGTGGTGCCGCCGCGCGAACGCGGCCGCTACACGGGCCTGTTCGGCGCGGTGTTTGGCCTCGCGAGCGTCGCGGGCCCGCTGCTGGGCGGCTTCTTGACGGGCGCGGTGAGCTGGCGCTGGATCTTCTACGTGAACCTGCCGCTGGGGGCGGTGGCGTTGGTCGTGCTGGGCGCGACGCTGCCCGCGGCCTCCGAGCGCGTGCACCGCACGATCGACTACCTCGGCACGGCGCTGCTGGCGGCGGGGCTGTCGGCGATCGTGCTGCTGGCTTCGCTCGGCGGGACTTCTGTCGCGTGGGGTTCGCCGGTGATCTTCGGCCTGGGCGTGGGCGGCGTCGTGCTGATCGGCCTGTTCGCGTTCGCCGAGCGCTACGCGCAGGAGCCGGTGCTGCCGATGCGCCTGCTGCGCAACCGCGTGTTCGCCTCGACCAGCGCGGTCGGCTTCATCGTGGGCTTCGCGCTGTTCGGCGCGGTCACCTACCTACCGCTGTTTCTGCAGGTCGTCAAGGGCGCGAGCCCGACGGGGTCGGGACTGCAACTCGTGCCGTTGATGGGTGGGCTGCTGGTGACCTCGATCGCCTCGGGCCAGGTGATCACGCGCACGGGCCATTACAAGCCGTTCCCGATCGCAGGCACGGCGGTGATGGCGATCGGGCTCTACCTGCTTTCGACGATGGACGCCGCGACGAGCACGGTGACCTCGTTCGCCTTCATGTTCGTGCTGGGGCTCGGCCTCGGGATGGTGATGCAGGTGCTGGTGCTGGCGGTGCAGAACGCGGTCGACTACTCCGACCTCGGCGTGGCGACCTCGGGCGCGACGCTGTTCCGCTCGATCGGCGGCTCGCTTGGGACCTCGGTGCTGGGAGCGATCTTCGCGAACCGCCTGAGCGGGGAGTTGAAGCGTGCGCTGCCGAGCGGCGTCGCGCTCGGTGGCAATACCAGCTCGATCGACCCACAACAGATCGACCGCCTACCGGGACCGGTGCGCGCGGCATACCTGCACGCGTTCACGAGCTCGTTGAACACGGTCTTCTTGGTGGCGGCGGCGATCGCGGTCGTGGCCTTCGCCCTGAGTTGGCTGATCCGTGAGCTGCCGCTACGCGAGACGGTGGCGGGCGGGGATTTGGTCGACACCTACGCGCAACTGCGCGCTGGCGACTCGCTCGGCGAAATCGAGAACATGATCGGGCGATTGAGCCGTCGTGAGGGCGCGCGCGAGATCATCGCGCGGGTGGCGACGCGCGCAGGCGTCGAGCTGACCCCCGCGGCCTGCTGGCTGTTGGCGCGGCTGAGCGAGCCGCAGACGCCGGACCTGCAGACGTTGGCCGCGACCGCGGAGATCGAGCCGGCGCGGCTACTGACGGCGCGCGGCGAGCTGATCGAGCACGGCCTGATCGAGCCGCAGACGCAAGCGAGCCCGAGCTCACGTGACCCCTCCCCGCGACCAGCGCCCTACAGGCTGACGGGCGAGGGCCGCGCGACCCTGGCTCGCCTCACTGAGACCGGTGAGCAACGCCTCACCGAGCTGCTGGAGGACTGGCGCCCGCAGGAGCACGCCGAGCTCGCAGCGCTGATCGACCGGCTGGCGCGCGAATTCTTCATCGACGACTCGGCGCTGCACTCGGCGCTACCGACGCCGGCCTGAGGCCTACAAATCGAGCTGCCCGGTCACGCAGGTCACGGCGCCGCCACCTACCCACACGGTGCCTTGCTCGTCACGGCTGACGTGCACGCGCCCACGGCGGCCGAGCACTGTCCCCTGGCTGACAATGTAGGGCGCCCGCGCACGCCCGCTTTGCAGCAGCCACGGGGCGATCGCGGCGTTGAGGCTGCCGGTAACCGGGTCCTCGACGGTGACGCCATCCTTGGGGAAGAAGGCCCTGACCTCGAATTGCTCGGTGGAGCCGGGCGGATAGGGCCCGACGACACCGAGGTCGATGTCAACAAAACCGGGGCGCATCGCGAGCACCGCCTCGGCGTCCGCCAGCAACACCACGACCCAGCCGGGGCCGTTGTCGGCCCACTCGGCGTCGAGGATCTGCTCACGCTGAATGCCGAGCACGACCGCGGCGTGGGCGATCGTCTCCTCGGCTACCGGACCTTCGCGCAGGAGCGGCGGAGCAGCGAAGGCGACATCGCCGTCCTGCACGCGTAGCCTCACCAGGCCCGCGGCGCACTCCTGCACGATCGACGGCTCGCGCGGCGCGCCCCCAGCCTGCAGCCAGGCGTGACAGGTGCCGAGCGTGGGATGTCCCGCAAACGGCAACTCGAGCACGGGCGTGAAGATGCGCACGCGGTAGTCGGCCGCGTCGGTTGTGGGTGCCAGCACGAAGGTCGTCTCGGACAGGTTGGTCCAGGAGGCGAAGCGCTGCATCTGCTCGGTCGAGAGGCCCCCGCCGTCGTGCACGACCGCCACGGGATTGCCGAGATAGGGCTCGTCGGTGAAGACGTTGACCACGCTGTAGGCGCGCACGGGCCTGAGCATAGACGCGGTCAAATAGGCTGGGAGACGTGGACTACGTAAGCGTGGAGGAGCACGAGGAGGGCGTGACGGCGCTGACCGTCGACCGCCCGCCGGCCAACGCGATGAACCTGGAGCTGCTGCGCGAGGTGGTCGAGGGCATCGCGCTCGCGGCGAGCGAGGCGCCGCGCGCGCTGGTGCTCGCGGGGCGACTGGGCTGCTTCTCAGCGGGCGCAGACCTGAAGGCGGTGCCCACCTACGGCCCAGCGCAGCAGCGCGAGATGGTCGCGGCGATTAACGCGATGGCGCTAGGCGCATACGCGCTGCAATTCCCGGTAATCGGCGCGATCACGGGTCACGCGATCGCGGGCGGGCTCGTGCTGGCGCTATGCGCCGACATCCGCGTCGCCTCGAGCGCGGGGCGCTACGGGCTGACGGAGGTGCAGGTCGGCGTCCCCTACCCGCAGGCCGCGATCGGCGTAGTGCGCGCCGAGCTGACGCCGCAGGCCGCGCGCGTGCTGGCGCTAGGCAGCGAGCTGACCGACGCCGCGGAATGCGAGCGTCTCGGCGTGTTCGACGAGGTGTTGGACGCCGAGGACGTGCTCCCGCGTGCGCTGCACGTGGCTGCGCGCCTGGCGCGGCTTCCACCTGAGGTTTACGCGCGCACGAAGCGCGATCTACGCGAGCCGGCACTGGCGCAAATGCGCGTGGCGGTCGAGCAGGATCCGCTGCTCGACGCCTGGGTCGGCTGATCGAGCTTTCGTGTGTGCGTAAGAATGGGCGCATGAGCGACCCAGACCGCCTGCTGGTGGCCGAACTGCACGGCCGGGCCGGCCTGCAGGCGGAGCTACGCGCGCTGCTGGACGAGTTGGCCGCAGGCGCCCACGGCGAGTCTGGCTGCGTCAGCTTCCAGGTGCTAAGTGCGGAGGAACCCGGGGAGTTCGTGCTGCTGTCGACATGGGCTGACGAGCAGGCGCTGCGTGCGCACTACGCCACGCCTCACTATCGCCGCTACCGCGAGCAGGTCGGGCCGCTGCTGGCCCGAGGAAGCGATGTCGTGGTACACCACCTCTCAGCCACGGTGCGCGCGCTCGACCCCAACCCGCCGGACCCCGGCAAGCTGGGCTGACTTACTCCGGGCGGCGCGTGAGCACGACCACCGGGATCTCGCGCTCGGTCTTGGTCTGGTAGGTGTCGTAGTCGGGCCACACCTCGGCCATCAGCGTCCACAGTCGCGCGCGCTCCTCGCCCTCGGCGGTGCTCGCCGTGACCGGTATCTGCTCGCCTTTGACCTGGATACTGGCTTTCGGCTCAGCGAGCAGGTTCTCGTACCAACCGGGGTGCTCGGGCGCGCCGCCCTTAGAGGCGACGATCACCCAACGATCGCCGTCGGTGCGATGGATCAAGGGCGTGGTGCGCAGCTCGCCGGAGTTACGCCCGCGCGTGGTCAGCAGCAGGATCGTGGTCCCGCGCCAGTGGTAGCCGCGCTCGCCGTCGGTCTCGCGATAGACGCGAACGTGCTCGGCGCCGAATAGCTGATCGTCTGCGTCTGACATGTGCCGAGCAGTCTAGCCCGAGCAGCCGCTTAGGACCTCCTAATTAGGTCGCCCTAATTCGTGCTAGTCTCCGCGCCGCCGGATTCCCTAGCACTGCGATCGGATATTGATTCCAACTTATGTAATCGGCCTGCGCGAGGGCCTGGAGGCCGCTCTGATAGTGAGCATCGTCGCCGCCTTTCTGCGCCGCCAGGGCCAGCGTCAGGCGCTGCGCTACGTGTGGCTCGGGGTGGGGATCGCCGTCGTGCTCTGCACCGCCGTGGGCGTGGCGCTGCAGTTGCTAGACGAACAGCTGCCCCAGAGCCAGCAGGAGCAGCTCGAGACCGTGATCGGCGTCTGCGCGGTGGGCATCGTCACGTTCATGATCTTCTGGATGCGCCGCCACGCCGCGGGGCTGCGCGGGGAGATCGAGCACAGCGCCGCGGCGGCGCTCGCGAGCGGCTCGGTCGTGGGGCTCGTGGCGATGGCCTTCTTCGCCGTGCTGCGCGAGGGGCTGGAGACCGCGGTCTTCCTGCTCGCGGCCTTCCAAGCATCGAGCAATGCGCTGACCGCGGGGCTGGGCGCGCTGCTCGGCATCCTGACCGCGGTCGTGATCGGCTTCGGGATCTATCGCGGCGGCGTGCGCATCAACCTCGCGCGCTTCTTCCGCATCACCTCGGTGTTCCTAGTACTGATCGCTGCGGGGCTACTCGCGACCGCGGTGCACACCGCGCACGAGGGCGGCTGGATCAACAGTCTGCAGGGGCAAGCGCTCGATCTCAGCTGGCTGGTCGTGCCCGGCACGGTCACCTCCTCGCTGCTCACCGGGATGCTGGGCCTGCAACCACTGCCGACCCAGGGCGAGGTGCTCGCCTACCTGGTCTACGCAGTACCGATGCTGCTGTTCGTGCTCTGGCCGCAGCAGCTGACGCTCAAGCGATTGACCCTCAAGCTAAGGAGAACCGAGACAGCATGATCAAGGCGACGCTCGCCATCTGCGCCGCAATGACCGCCACCCTCGCGCTCACGGCGTGTGGCAACTCGACAAGCAGCATGGGCTCCAAGCAGGTCGCGGTGACGCTGACTGACTCCGGCTGCACGCCGCAACACATCAGCGTCGCCTCGGGCCCAGTCACCTTCAACGTGACTAACGGCGGCACCTCGAAGGTCTCGGAGATGGAGCTGAAGAACGGCTCGGGCGTGATCCTCGGCGAGTCCGAGAACGTGGTCGAAGGGATCAAAGGCAAGTTCTCGCTGAGCCTCGACCCCGGCAAGTACGTGGTCAATTGCCCGACGGGCGACGCCGAAGACCAGGGCACGCTGATCGCCACGGGCAAGGCGCTCGCCAAGGCCCACGGCGCCTCCGGCGCGTTGCTGGCCCAGGCTGCCGCGGGCTACAAGCGCTACATCGAAGCCGAAGTCGCACAGCTACGCGCGGGGACCGAGCGCTTTGTGGGCGCGCTGAAAGCCGGCGACGCCAAAGGCGCGAAGGAACTGTTCGGCCCGGTACGCACCCACTACGAGGCGATCGAGCCGGTCGCCGAGAGCTTCGGCAACCTCGACCCCGAAATCGACGCGCGCGTCAACGACGTGGAAAAGCTCAGCGAATGGCACGGCTTTCACCGCATCGAGAAGGTCCTCTGGGAGCAGAACACGACGCGCGGCACCGAGGCCGACGCGAGCAAGCTAATGCGCGACGTGGAAACGCTCCAGCAGAAGGTCAAGACGATCCAGCTGCAGCCCGCTCAGCTCGCGAACGGCGCGGTCGAGCTGATGAATGAGGTCACGAACTCGAAGATCACCGGCGAGGAGGATCGCTACTCGCACACGGACCTGTCCGACTTCGAGGCGAACCTCGCGGGCTCGCGTGAGGCCTTCAAGCTGCTGGTGCCGGCGCTGTATCAAACCGGCAACGCCGCGCTGGCCAAGACGATCGAAGCGCGCTTCGCCGCGGTCCAGAAAGGGCTCGACGCCTATCGCCGCAAGACGCCACTGGGCTTCGCTCTGTACGGAGAGCTGACGCCCGCGGACCGCAAGGCGTTCGCGCGCGAGGTGGGCGCGCTGGACGAACCGCTCTCGACTGTCGCGGCCAAGGTCAGCGGGGCCTGAGCCGGTGCGTCGTCTGGCCTCGATCGCGCTGCTTGGGCTGCTGCTCACGCAGTCGCTGCCCGCCGTGGCGGTCGCAGCCACGACCTCGTCGGCACCGCCTGCGCGCCAGCTCGACGGGACCTGGGCACTGCTAAGCGTGCTGCCTGAGAGCTATCGCGCCGCGGACCCGACGCACGAAGCGAACGGCGCCGAGCGCGTGCGGTCGATGGCGCTGGCACTCGAGCATCAGCTGTCGAGCTGGCAGCGCCAGGATCCGCAGCCCGCACTCGCCGCCGCCTCGCAGGGTGCTCGCGAGCTGAGCCGGGACCTGGGCGCGACCTCGGAACGGCTACAACCCTGGCCGCTACCGCTGGAAGTCAAGGGGGCAACCGAGCGGATGCGCGCGCAGTTGCAACGAGCCGGGCTCGGCGGCGCGTCACGAGCACGGCCGTACGCGGAGATCGATGCGCTGCTGGCCGACGCGCAGCGGGCCGACGGCACACGCGCGCCTGCGGGGTCGAAGCTCGATGCAACCGCCTACGCCGGCGAGGCCTATGCACTGTATGCCGCGGGCCCGGATAAGCGCCTACGCGCGAGCGACCCGGCGCTCGCGACCGAAGTCGATGACGCCTTCTGGCGAGACGGGCTCGCGGACGCGGGCCGCAGCGCCGCGACCAAGCTCGACACGGCGGCGACCGTGTTGGGCGATCACACGATCGGCAAAGACACCGTCGTCGCCGACGCGGCGGTGATCGTGTTTCGCGAGGGCCTGGAGGCCGTGCTGATCCTGGCAGCGATCACGGCTTCGTTCGTGGGCGAGCGGCGCAGGCTGCGCCGGCCAGTGCTGCTGGGCGCGCTCGCGGGCCTGGGCGCTACCGCCGTGACCTACGTGCTGGCGCAGGCACTGGTCAACGCGCTCGGCGACGGCGGGCTACGCCTACAGGCGATCACGGGCCTAGTCGCGATCGCGGTGCTGCTACTGGTCACGAACTGGTTCTTCCACCGCGTCTACTGGAGTGAGTGGCTGGGGCGCTTCCACCGCCGCCGGCGTGCGATCGAGCGCTTCGATCGTTTCGGCTTCCTCTCCGGCCAGCTGGTCGGCTTCGCGCTGCTGGGTCTGACCAGCGTCTACCGCGAGGGCTTTGAGACCGTGCTGTTCCTGCAGAACCTGCAGGTCAGCGCGGGCAGCCAGGCAACCGCGCTGGGGATCGCGATCGGCCTGGCGGGCACGCTCGCGGTCGGCTTCGTGACCTTCAAGCTCGAGCGCAAGCTGCCCTACAAGAAAATGCTGATCGCCACCGGCATCCTGATCGGGCTAGTGCTCGCGGTGATGGTGGGGACCACCGTGCACAGCCTGCAGGGCCTCGGCTGGGTACCTAGCACCGCGACTGTCTTCGCACTAGCGCCGTGGTGGGGCCAGTGGCTAGGTGTGTACGCGACCTGGGAGGGCATCGGCGCCCAGCTGCTCTCGCTGCTGGTGGTGTACGGCTCCTACGCGCTCGCGCGCGGGTTGCAGATGCGCCGCTACCGGCGCGCGCCGCGCGAGCCCGAGCTGGCAACGCTCGCGCGCGGCTGAGGCTTGCGTAGCGGCTGCGTCCACGGTGGGGGTACCGGGTCGGCTGTGCGAGCGCTCGCAACGAGCTCGCGCTCCGCGATCGGCGCGCTCGCGGCGGCCAGCAGCGCCGAAACTCGCTCGACCTGCAGCGGGCGATGGAAGTAATAGCCCTGCGCGAGCTCGCAGCCCAGCTCAGATACCAGCGCCAGCTGGGCCTGAGTCTCGACGCCCTCGGCGATTACCTCGATCGAGAGTGCATGCGCCATCCGCACGATCGCGGTCGTGATCGCGGTGGAGCGCGCACTCGATCCGAGCGTGTCGACAAACGAGCGATCGACCTTCAGGCCGTCGATCGCCAGCCGACCGAGATAGGCCAGCGAGGAGTAGCCGGTGCCGAAGTCGTCCAGCACGAAGCGCACGCCCGCCGCCGAGATGCGGCTGATCGTCTCGCTCACGCGATCGGGCTCTTCGAGCAGCACGGACTCAGTGATCTCCAGGCACAAGCTCCCAGGCACGATGCCGGAGCCAGCCAGCGCGGTGAGCACGGTCTTCTCCAGGTCGCGCTGGGTGAACTGCCGAGCCGAGAGGTTGACCGCGATCCCCAGCGGCGGGCCTGACTGCATCGCGTGCCATTGCGCGGCCTGGGCGCAGGCCGTTTCGAGCACCCAGCGCCCGATCGACTCGATCAGGCCGCTCTCCTCCGCGACTGGAATGAACTCACCGGGCGCGAGCAGCCCGCGGGTGGGGTGCTGCCAGCGCAGCAGCGCCTCGACCGCGGCGAGCGAGCCATCGCCCAGGCGCACGATCGGTTGGTAGAGGACGCGCAACTCATCACGCTCGAGAGCGCGGCGCAGGTCGTTCTCGACCGACAGGCGCTTGACGGTGCGAGCGCGCATCGCGCCATCGAACACCTCGAAGCGCCCGCGTCCGTGTGCCTTGGCCTGGTACATCGCGGCATCCGCGTCGCGGATCAGCCCGGCGGGCTGCTGCTCGTCCCCGCCGCGGGCGATCGCGATACCGAGGCTGGCCTTGGCGAAGTGCTCGCCCGCCGACAGCTCGAACGGCACCTCAAAGGCGGCCACGATCCGCTCGGCGACGCGCGCCGCGCCGCGCTCGTCGGGGATGTCCTCGAGCAGCACGACGAACTCGTCGCCGCCCAACCTGCCGATCGTGTCGCCCGGGCGCAGCGCGTCGGTCAGCCGCGGCGCGACCTTCCTCAGCAGCTCGTCGCCCGCGCTGTGGCCGAGGCTGTCGTTGACGAGCTTGAAGTTGTCAATGTCCAGCAGCGCCACGGCGATCTGCGCCCCCGGGCGATTCAGCGCATGGGCCAGGCGGTCGAGAAACAGCACCCGGTTGGGGAGGTCGGTAAGGGGGTCGTGCAGCGCCTGGTAGCGGATGTCGTCTTCGGTCCCGCGCTGCTGGATCGCGTCGGCGAGGATGTTTGCGAGCGCCTGCACAAAGTCGGCATCGGCCTTCGCCCAGCGCTCCTCTGGCGGCGTGGCCAGCCACAGCAACCCCCAACCGCCGTCGCGGCCTTCTATCTGTCGCGAGATCCCGCTCGGCAACTGTTCCAGCGGACACGAGCGGCCATCGAACGAGCTCGGCAAGCCGAGCCCCGAGCGCAGCGCGAGCGAACCATGCTCGGCGGAGTGCTCGAACACGGCCCCCTGCTCCACGCCCAGGATCCGTGCGGCCTCGGCGAGCGCGTGGTGCATCAGCTGCGTCACGTCCGTGCCCTCCAACGCGCGCTCGCCGAGCCTCGCGACCGCGGTCTGCTGCGCGGCGCGGCGCTCCAGCTCGGCCTCGGCCAGCTTGCGATCGGTGATGTCCAGCATCACCCCATGCCAGCGCTTTCGTCCCTGTACATCGGACAGCAGCGCGGCTTCGTCGCGCACCCAGACCGTGTGCCCGTCGCGATGGCGCATGCGGTATTCGTCGGGTGTGGCGGGCTCCTCGAGATTCTCCTCGCGCCCAAATACCAAATCGCGATCATGCTCGTGCACCTGTCGGGCCCACAGCCCCGGGTCTGCCATCCACTCTTGCGGGGAGAACCCCAAAATCGCCTGCACGCCCGAGCTTATGTAGTGCCAGCGCCCATCAACGCCGGTGTCCGATACGTAGACGATCGCCGGCAGTAGATCGACGAGCGTTCGCGCGTCGAATTCGGGGGGAAGCGTGCGGAGCCCCGCCTCCCGGATCCGGGGCACAGGCTCGACGAGATCGCCCCGGCGGCCGTCGCTGCCGGGGACATCGGGGATATGGGCAGACATGCCTGCTTCTTTATCGGCCGAAATGGGCGCATAACTGAATTCCGATTACCGAAATCAGGTCGATGCCTCCCGGGCTGTCAGGAACCGGGCGCCAGCGGCTGCCCGAACGTGTTCATGTACTTGGCGAAGTTGAATTCCGCCAAGAATTTGCGGGCGTCCCGTTCGCCACCCGCGACTAGGCCCTGCTGCTGCTGCGCGTCGAGGTCGAACTGCGTGGTTGCGATCTGGCCCGCGTCGATCGAGCAGGTGCGCACGACCGTCGAGTTCGCCATGAAGCGCTTGTCCCAGGCCTCGGTCGAGGTGTGGAAGATGTCGGTCCCGAGCCGCACCGGCCAACCCAGCCCTTCGACGATGTGCCCGAGCGCACCGCCAAGCCCACGCCCGCCGGTGAGGTGAAAGCCGAACGTCGGGCGCCTGGGCGCGCGACCGACCGCATCGAACAACCAGACGGGAAAGTTCGAGAGCACACCGCCGTTGACGATCGTCGCCACGTTTTCTGCCTTGATGTGTTCGAGTGCGATCGGCTGGAAGAAGTAGGGGATCGACATGCTCATCCGCACCGCGTCCGCGACCTTCACCCGCTCAGGATCGATCGCGTCCTGCTCCCCGACGTAGCGATACTTGGCCAGGTCGGCCGGGAGCACGAGCATTTCCCGGTTGGTCACGTCGGCCGCGATCATTCGTAGGCGATAGGGGTCGTCGGTCTTGTCGGGGCCGTCGCTCGGGGGGCGTTTCAGCCGCGGATCCGCGAACGTGGTCCCCTGTAGCTCTTTTTCAAGCCAGTCGTGAAACGCCTTGCCGTGTGCGAGCCCGTGATGGCGCAGCAGGTTCAGCCCGCCGCCGAGCAGCTTCCCGCCCGGGCCCCAGTCCTCGAATTCGGCGTAGGGCATTCCGCGCATCAGCTCGTTCAATTGCTCTGCTGTCCAGTCGAGCGCCAGGAACGTCGCGACGATCGCCCCCGCGCTCGTGCCGGCGACGTTCACCCACTTCTCGATCTTTACCCGCTCGCCGCTGTTGGTCTGGACCTCCCCCTTCCCGAACTCGAGCAGACCACCCACAAGGGCGAGTCCCTTGACCCCTCCACCCTGGAACACGCCGTCGGCTTCGGTGATCGGTGCATTGCTCGTTCCCGGCATATGTCCTCCTTCGTTAGCCCGATACCAGCCCGCTGATCATTGGCATGCTGGCCGAATGATTTCGAGCAGTCGACCCTACCGCCAGCGCGCGAATCGATGAGGGGTTGCCGCCGCGCGTGGGGTCGCGCTCAGGCCGGGGCGATCAGGTTCAGCAGCTGGCCCACGACCAGGCGGGTGTGGCGTTTGATCGTCGCGGGGTCCCCCAGGTCACGGCCGAGCGCGGCCATCAGCGTCGCGCGCTGGGACACCAGCGAGAACGTCAAGGCCACGGTCACGAGCACGACGTCCTCCGGGTCAAAGCGCATCAGCCCTCGCTCGCTCGCGACTTCGCGCAGCGTGCCGAACGCCTCGATCATCGCCTGCCCACGGGCATGGCGGTGGCCGTCGCCGTCCGCGGGCGCGAGCCACTCTCCTCCGCGGATCGCCTCCCAGTCGAGCAGCCGCACAAACGATGGGCGCGCGAGCAGGAATTCGAGGTAGCCCGCGATCGCGCGTTGCAGGGCGCGCCGGAGCGCATCGTGGCCCGCGCTTCCCCGCGCCCAGTCGATCACGGGGGCGAAGGCCTCGCGCGTGGCCGCGTCGCGCTCGGCGAACACGCGCTCGAGCACAGCCTCGTATAGCTCGTCCTTCGAGCCGAAGAAGTAGCTCGGTGCGCCACGCGAAAGTCCCGCGTCGGCCGCGATCTCCTGCAGGCTCACGCGATCGAAGCCGTGCGCCGCGAAGCGCAACTCCGCCGACTGGAGGATCGCCTCACGGCTGCGATCCGCGTCGCGGATACGGGGTTTCGGGTCTAAGGAGTCGGCCATCTCGATCTCTTAATGATATATATTAGCTGAGCACTCAGCAAGTTATGCCCACACCGCCAGTCATCTACTACGACCTCGGCTCGCCCTACGCCTACCTGGCGGTCGCGCGTGGCGCGCAGGTCCTGGGGTGCCCGATCGTGCTGCAACCCGTCCTGGTGGGCGCGATCTTTGCGCAGCGGGGCTGGGGTTCGTGGGGAGAGACCGAGCGCCGAGCGGAGAACGTCACGGAGGTCGAACGCCGCGCCGCGACCTACGGTCTGTTGCCGCTGCGCTGGCCCGAGGGCTGGCCGAACAACACGCTCCGCGCGATGCGGGCCGCGGTGTGGGCGGGCGAGCAGGGCGCGGGGGACGCCTTCGCACGCGCCGCCTTCGAAGCCGCCTTCGTGCGCGGCGAAGACCTCTCGCGTGAGCGGGTGCTGCTCGACGTCGCGGTCGCGGTCGGACTCGATCCGACCGACGCCGCGCGCGGGCTGGCCGACACTCGGATTAAGGCTGGGCTGCGAGCCACCACCGATCAGGCGATCACCGAGGGCGTCAGCGGCGTGCCCTGCACGCGCGTGGAGGGGCGGATTTTCTACGGCGACGATCGCCTAGAGCAGGCGGCCACTTTCATGGCGCGTCACTAATGCAGTCGGTAACAAACACGCTTGGCCACATCCCGTTCGACCGGCTTGACGAATCATTTTGGCTGGCGGTATCGTGCGCGTAGATCGCGGCCGGATCGGCGCCGCCAGGTAAACGGACAGGAGGCAAGGTTGCCAATGGACACTGGACAGCGCACTACACCTTCGAACAGGCCCCGCGTCGGGCTGCGGCGCGCCCTGCGGACCGGCGGATCGCCGAGGATGCCGATCGCGATCCTCGCGCTCGTGATCCTCGTGCTCGCCGTGAGCGCCGCAGGCGCCGCGGCGTCGCCGACCTTCACCCAGCAGGGCACGAAGATCCAAGGCGAAAACGGCATCGGCGGGCCCACGAGCAGCGCCGGCTTCGGTGGCCCGATGACGCTCGCGGTCTCGCCCGACGGCAGCACCGCGCTGATGGCCTCGCCGGAGGCGGGCTGCGGGAAGGTCGTCGTGTACACGCGCTCGGGCTCGGAATGGGTTCAGCAGGCGACGCTACTCCCGACGGGCGAACTCGGCACGAACGACTGCTTCTCCCACCCACCCAGGTTCGGCGACAGCGTCGCGCTGTCGAGCGCCGGCAGCACCGCGCTGATCGGCGCGCCGGGCGACGACTTCAACGCGGGCTCGCTGTGGGTGTTCAAGCGCTCGGGCTCGACCTGGACGCAGCAGGGGCCGAAGCTCGTGCCGAGCGACGAGACCGGCAACGGCTTCTTTGGCGCGAGCGTCGCGCTCGCGGGCAACGGCAAGAGCGCGGTGATCGGCGGCCCCTTCGACAACAGCTTCGTCGGCGCGGCGTGGTCGTTCAAGCTGTCGCATTCGGAATGGTCCCAGCAGGGCTCGAAGCTGACGGCGACGGGCGAGAGCGGCAAAGGCGAGTTCGGCGCGAGCGTCTCGCTCGCAAGCAATGGCAAGACCGCGTTGTTTGGCGCCCCGGACGACGATGGTGAAATCGGTGCCGCGTGGATCTTCACTGGCTCGGGGGCAAGTTGGACGCAGGGACCCGAGCTACTCGGCGAAGGCGAGAGCGGAGCCGCCACCTTCGGCGAAAGCACCGCGCTCTCCAAGAGCGGCAAGGTCGCCGTGATCGGCGGGCCAAACGACGAAGCGGGCCAAGGCGCCGCATGGGCGTTCGCCCGCTCCGGCACGAGCTGGGCCCAGCAGGGCTCGAAGCTGACCGGCGCCGGCAGCGTGGGGTCGCCTCACTTCGGCGCGAGCGCCGCGCTCTCGGGCGACGGCAAGACCGCCCTTTTCGGCGGGCCGGAAGATAACGGCAAAATCGGCGCGACCTGGGCGTTCACGTTCGCCAAGAAAGCCGGGTGGTCCGAACTGGAGCCAAAGCTGACCGCGAGCGATGAGACCGGCGAAGGTCGCTTCGGGACCGGGCTCGCTCTGTCCTCCGATGGCAACACTGCCTTGATCGGCGGTCAGGCAGACAACAATCACAAAGGCGCGGTCTGGACGTTCGGGAGGTGAGCTGAGGGAGCAGGGCGAGGACCGTGGCGGCGCGGTCGGGCGCGCCACGACTGGCGAGACGACACATGACGCATCCCGGCGCGGCGCGGCTACCGCGCCGGGAGTGCGTTCCCCGGCTCTGCCGGGGCGCCCTTCACTCCACGCGCAGTAGGCCAGCACCGCGAGCACGCGACGGTGGTCGCTGTCTGACTGGCGTCAGCCGCAGCTTCCCGAAGATGCTCGCGATGTGCTTCTCGACCGCCCACGCTCAGCACGAGCGCCTGCGCGATGCCCGAGGCGCTGAGCGCCGCCTCGGCGCGGGCGCTTTCTCCCGTCGCGTTCTCGGCGTCGGTCAGCTTCGCGGTGCCGACCAGCTGGCCGAGCACGACCGCCACGATCACGAACGCCAGCCAGCCGAACGTCGCGGTCTTCCAGTGCGCCGCGCTCCAGCGGCCGGCGCGCTCTGCGAGATGCATTTTCATCGCTGCCCCTTCGGCTCGATTTCAAGACTGCATCGAGCCTTCCAGCGCCGAAAGCTCGCGCCAATGGCGCGAGCCGGCGTTTGGGGGTGGGGCTAGCTGTTGTGTTCGCTCACCCGGTAGCCACGTAGCGCCAACTGCATCGGCTCACCGACCGGGTAAGCGTGGACGAGGAGCCGGCCGGACTCAGCCCTGCTCAGGCGGGATGCGCTTCCGCATCGTGGCGCCGATCAGCTCGATCCCGACCTCCCCCGGCGGAAGATCCTGCAGCTGTCTCGTCAGCCGGTAAGGAGTCTCGACCTGAGGAGAAACCTCGTAGCGCTTTCCGCACACCTTGATCGGCCAGTACTGGTAAGGCACGACGCCCGCAGGCTCGGGGTAGAGGGCGACGTGCATCGGCACCACGGTGACTCCCTCGATCACCAGAATCGACCCCTCGACTACCTCGTTGTAGACGTTCACGCTGGTCCAGTCCACCAGCTCGAGTCCGTTCTCTGCCGCAGCCTCGTTCACAGGTTCGCCTTTCTAATCGCACGGATAGAGCCCACGTGGGACCTCACTGATATGTCAAGAGCCGCAGTTCGGTGAAGAACAGCACGTCGGCTCGCTCAAATAGGCGCTCCTCGCCGCGAACCACGGGAACCACGGTGATCGTCAGCTCGGCGCCGGCAAAGGCCTTGACCGCCTCGGTGACATCGACCAGCTTGGTCTGCGGGGTCAGCCCGTGCGGCGGACGGCTGTCGAACGGGTCGCGTGCCTTCTCGGGCAGCTCGCAATGCCCCTCATCGCCAAAGCAGCCGCCGTGCCCGAAGATCACGAACGAGCCAGCGAAGCCGTTCTCGAGGCTCAGCGGTGTATCGACATCGGCCTCTGGAGAGTCCAGGTAGATACGCGCTTCATAGGATCGACCCCGATGCTCGACGCCATAGAAGACGAGGTCGGCGCGCGTGAAGTCGCCCGAGGCGGTGCTCGGTGCCAACACGAGCGCCTCTGGTGTGGTGAAGCCTTGCATCGTCCCTCAGGGCACCTTCGCCGCGGTCGATGAGGCCGCGTAGTCGTAGCCGAGCGTCGTGGGGTCCAGCACTTCCGCCGCAGTGAGGTTGAAGGGCTCCATCACTTCGCTGGCGACATTCGTCGGGAAGCTCGCCTGAGGGTGGAGCAGTTGCCATTTGCGCCACAGCCGGTCGATCATGCAGTGGTGAGCCCAAAAGATCGGGTCGTAGGCGGCGAACGGCACGTCTTCCATGTGACCGCCGACCCACATGTGCACGGCGCCGTGGAAGTTCTCCAGTTCATGGCTGAAGCTGGCGAAGTCTTCATATTTGAGCACCCGTTCGATCTGCTCCGGCGTCGGCAGCTGCTCCGGGCGAGCGGGGTTCCGTACGGTGCTGGATTTTCGCGCGAGCCGCTTCTCGCGTCCTTCCTCTTCACGGCGGGCTTCCAGGTCTTTGATCCCCTGTGCGCCTGCGCCTCGCGCCCCCTGCTGCAACGCAGCATCGTTGATCCTCACGGTGCGGAGCGAGTTCGCGGGGACGTCTTCATCGTAGGCGTCGGGGATCTGCCTGACGGTCAGCCAGTCCCACCACGGCAGCATCACGTCGTGTTTCGTTTCGCGCAGCGCCAGCTCGAAGCGGTACAGGTAGGCGCGGTGCCACGGCAGGAACGCGGGCTGCCCGTGTGCCTGGTCGCAGTACATCGGCAGTGGCAGGCCGTGAATGCCCGCCTGGTACTGATAGCCGCGCTCGTCGTCCGTTTTCAGCAGCTCGGTGACCGCCAAGCGAAACTCATCGAGTTCCGGGCCTGTCATCTCGGTGACGCTTGGGCGATGACGTAGCGGCACCGCTGGTTGCAACGGCGACGGTGCGCCAGTGGGGCTCATCTGCGCGCCGTGCCTTTCGCATCATGGGGGCGGATACCGCGGAGTCGGCGGCGAGCCGAGTGAAGCTGGCGCAAGCGCTTACGGAGAGTGAAGCCTGCGGCGGCGAAGGTTGCCGCGGCGGCGGGTCCAAGCATGCCGAGCGTCTCCTCCACCGGCACGCCAGCGATGTGAGCCATCGGCAGCATCTGAAACGCCGATCATACGCAGGCTGATTCGAAATGTGGAACAGTGACGTTAGTGAGATGTTACGAACGTTGGAAATTCTTCCTATTTGCGTGAATTTTTTGCTGTCGTACCGGGGCGTATCTAGATAGCGCGCTTCAAACGCGCCTTAGTGATGGTCTGAGCCGCTGGTGGACCCCGCGAGGTGCAGCGTCACGTCGATCTTTTGCGCGCCAGCAGGGGGCGTGCGACCGACTGCATCGTTGAAGGCCGCGCTCGGGTCCTCGGTCGCATTGCTAGTCGCGGTGCGGACGAACGCGAGAGTTGGATCGATCAGTGCCATCGCCGTGAATCGATTTTGCTGGGCAGCGGGGGTGGCGCTGAATGCCGTCTTTAGATGCAGCCGTGCACGCGCGCTCAAGTGGATGCTCAACGCTTCAAGCGCGGCGGCGTCCGCCGCCGCACCCAGCAGCGAATAGGCGCACGCGGCGTCGTAATACGCTGCCGCAGTCAATGGCGGGGCGCTCGAGGAAGCGCCTGCTCCTTGGGCAGCCGTGGGCAAAACTTCGCAGACTTCTTTCTGCATGGCTTCGATTTCGCTGGCCGCGGGTTGGCTTGCCCCTTTCTGCATCGTCGTGATCCTGTGGGTGAGCACAGTGAGGTCCATCGCAGCCCTCTCTCCACGACCGACCTCCGTCCCGTGATCGAGGAGAAGTTTCTTGAGCTCGTTAGCTTGGGTGTCGGCTTCGGTAGCCGGTGTCGCAGATCCGATCTCAGCGATTTCGTCGGGCGCGAGATTCTCGGCGTCTACCCAAAGGCAGGCCATCATGTAGCGGGCGTGCAGCATCAGCTCCCAGATCGGTGGCTTCTCACCCGGCTTCGTTTCCAGTGGCTTGAGGCCGGTCTGGACCGTCTGCGCCATCTCTTTCGCCTCCATGAGTCGTGAGCGCCCAAGGATGGCCACGGTGTTCATCCGCGACCCGGTCCAAGCGAGCGGTTCCGCGCCGATATCGATCTTGGGCATCGCCGTGTAGCACGCCATTGCGGAGAATGAGTCTCCCGTTCAACTGGAGGTACGCACCGGCTCGAAACAGGGCGTAGGCGAGCCTTGCCTGCGGTGTGTCACCGTGATCGGAATCTTCGTCTTCGACAGCTACCAGCCAAGCCCCCGCGACGAGGGCCAGAGTAGCTTCCTGGACTTTCTTGTCGACCTCTCCGAGCGGTAGCGCGATCCGCTCGCGAATCTTGCGGTGCCCTGGATGACGCAACACCAACTCGGCGGTCGCCCAACCGCCCTCCATTGCGCACGACACTTCCAGCCGGTTCGCAAGCGTCGCCCCCACGCTCAGGTCAAGGATGGCTTGCAGCGGCGCGGAGCCCGGCAGGCTAAGGAGCTTCGACACGTCGGCGACACTGCTGCTCGGTAGTGCCGCATCCGCGGCCGTCATCACCTTCAGGGACCGACGCGAGTCCTTGCCCGCCGCGCTCGCTGTACGGATGACCGCTGTCGCGAAGTCCTTCTGATCGGTCGGCGCGCTGACCGATATGCGACGGGGCTTTCGCAAGTAGCCCCGAACCAACTCGAGGATCAGCCGCAGCAGCAAGAGCGCGGCTATCCAGGGCCACGCGACGTCCAAAAGCTCATCGAGCAGGGCATTGCCAGCGTCGGCCGGCGAGATCCTTTTTTGTTCTCCGGCCTTCGTCTGCACGGCTATAAGGCCCTTTGCGCCGCACTTTCGTGTCACGTCGTCCACGAGTGCGGCTTCATACTCTGACTTTGCGGCGGCTAGATCGTCGTGGCTTAGGAGTGACGCTGCCGCGGCGCAATGACTGATCGGCCCGGTCGTCGCGAGGGCCACGGGTGCTGCAAGCAGCGTGACGAGGGCAAGCGCCAGGGACAACACGCGCAGCATCGGCCGAACAATAGAGATCGTTCGGTGAATCGACTTCACCAGGGACACCGATGCCAGGCAGTGTGATCAAAGTCGGGCCGTGAGGGTGGGGCGATGAAGCCGGCTCCATTAAGCGTGGAGGAAGATGCCCTGCTTGTGACGCGACCGAAGTCGGGGTCACCCGTACCCGATCGCATGAGCCACGCGCACGACCATGATCACCATGTACGTGAAACCCAACAGGCGGCGAAACCAGTTGACGCCGTCAACCAACTCCTCGTAGGCCCAGATCGTCATCGCAAGGTAGGAGACCGAGACGAGATAGGGTCGCTAGCTAGTAGGGCGATCGCAGTGTGACGATCGACCGATCATCCTCAGGGCTTGGCGTTCGCGCTGTCCTGGCTCGGTTGGGCAGCAGAGTGTCGGGGCGACCGCATCGAAGCGAGAGCCCTCTTTGACGAAGCACTCCCGATCGCGGAAAGTACCGGATAGAGACGTAGTATCGCATGGTCGCTAGTGGGGCAGGGCGTCGCCGCCAGGGGGGTGGCCACTTGCTCGAAGCGCAGGTGTTGCTGCGAACCGCTCTGGCCACCAGTGCGCGCGCCGAGGATGACTGGAGTCGTGCCTACGGTCTCGCGGCGTTCCAGCGGGCTCACAAAGGAGGCGGCCCGAGCGTTTGCGGCGGCCGTTGACGCTGCGCTGCCCGTGGGAGCCGTCATCCCCGTCCTTCGCGGCCTTCTCGGCGCATCAAGCTGTCTGGTCACTCTCGGGGCGGCAGAGCTTGCGGAGGCCGCGCGTCGCATCTACACGACAGTGGCCGACGAAAACAAGCCCACAGGGGTGGACGAGCTCGCGAGCGAGTCGGAGCAGAATCTGAAGCAGGCCGCTAGCTATGGCGCCATCGAGTTGAGCCCGACTGACTGGTGTCAGGCGGTCGAAGAACGCCTGGCTGATCGCTAGAAGAATCGCGGCAGTGCGTGGGGGGCGCGGGACGAGAGGAGATCGGGCGTGGGGTTCGATTCCCTTTTCGTCTGGACGCTGGGGAGGAAAAGACAAACCGAACGAGGGGTCGAAACGCTACGTCGCGCGCTTCTCGGTCTGCTGCAGTCCAGCCGCGCCCCTGGCGACTGACCCCTGCTGCTCGCCCAGGACGCGGTGTTCCTCGTGCCCGAGTTCCAAGTCGAGCTGCGGCGCGAGCGCAAGGAAAGCCGCGACGAGCTCTGGGTCGAAGTGCGTCCCGCTGCCTCGCTGGATCTCGGCGAGTGCCTGCTGCGGGGTCCAGGCCTCCTTGTAGGCGCGTTTGGCAAGCAGCGCGTCATAGACGTCCACAACCGCGCAGATCCGCGCTGCGATCGGGATCTCCTCCCCCTTCAAGCCTGCGGGGTAGCCGCTGCCGTCCCAGTGCTCGTGGTGGGACATGGCGATCTCGCGCGCCATCTGCACGAGCGGGTTGGATGAGTCGGCGAGAATCTGCGCCCCGGTCGTGGTGTGCGCCTTGATTACCTCCCACTCCTGTGGATCGAGCTTTCCAGGCTTCAGCAGGATGTGATCGGGGATGCCGATCTTGCCGATGTCGTGCATCGCGCTTGCGTGCCGCAGCACCTCGGCGTTCTCCTCGCTCCAGCCGATCCGCAAGGCCAGCTGCTGGGAAAGCCGGCCGATGCGCTGGATGTGCTCTCCCGTCTCGGTGTCGCGCGTGTCGACGGCTTGGGCGAGGCGCTGGATAAGCTCGAGCTGGCTTTCGCGCAACTGCCGTGCGAAGGCGTTTCGTTCGAGGAAAGCCCCGACGTAGCTCGCCACGACGGTACCGACAGCCGCCAGCGCCCACGCGGCCAGCGGATAGGTGAGCACCAGCACCTTGCCGGCGTCGAACGCTGCCTGGGCGATCAGCAGATAGCCGGCGGCGAGGACGCAGGCGAACAACAGCGAGGTCAGAACCCGAAACCTCAGCGAAGCCAGCGGCGCAATCGCGGCGCCCAAGACGATCGCGATGAGGGCGAGCCATCCGGGGGCGGGCTGGAGCGGATTGTCGTGCAGCGCCGTCCAGATCGCGTTGGCCTGGATCTCCGGTCCCGCCATCGGACTGGCGGAGGTTGTCGAGGTCTGATGGACGTCTTGCAGCGTCGCCGAGGTGGCGCCGACGACGACGATCTTCCCGCGGAAGACCTGCGGCTCGACGCGACCGTCGAGCACATCGGCGTAGGAGACAGTCCTGATCGTTCCCGGCGGGCCTCGGAAGTCGATCAGCGCACGGTCGTTCGAAAAGCGCGATCGTTGGACGCTGGCTCCGGCGGCCGCCGTTGTCGCCACGGCAAAGCTCTTCAGGCCGAGCAGCGAGTAGGGGTAGCGGCGGATGACGCCGCCGGAGTCAGCGGGCAGGTTGGCCGCGGCCGCAACCGCGTGCGCCTGCTCGAGAACTTCTTTTCCGCCGAGCACGTTGGTCTGGCCCGAGGCGTTCACTTCCGTCGTCGCGAGCACGACGGGAGTCTTTGAGCGAGCGATCGATTCGTAGAGATCCAGGTCGTCGCGTTTGTCCGTGGGCTCGGTGAACTGCACGTCGTAGGCGATCGCGCGTGCACCGTCGGCGGCCAGGCGGTCGATGACCGACGCGTGCAGCCTGCGCGGGAAGGGCCATTGCCGGCGTAGCTCGGAGAACGTCTTGTCGTCGATCGCCACGACGACCACGCCCGGCGCCTTTGACGCGCCGCGCGCACTGAAGCGCATGTCGATGGTGTCGTTCTCCAGGCGGGGCCAAGCGTCCGCCAGGTAAGCGGTCAGGCCGCCGGCCATCGCAACGAACGTCGCGACTGCGACGGCCAGTGTCTTCGGGGTCAGGCTTGGGCGCCTCACGCGCGTCAGCGCTCGCCGTGCTCAGCGCTTGGCCAGGTAGCTGTGGCCCGCGCGCACGAGTACAGCGCGGTGGCGATGCAAATCGCGGACGCTGACCAGGCCCTGCTTGACCGTAGTGAGCGTTCCGTCACAACGCTCGATCGTCTCCCAGTAGGTACCGCGCACTGTTGCGACGCTGTTCTGCCCGCGAGTGCTGTACTGGCCATGATCGTCCTTGGCCCAGAGGGCCGGCTGCTTCTTGGCTCGGGCCGTACTTGCCACCGAGGTGCGCGCGTGCCGGGCTGCGGCGGCACAGCCCGATGGCCGCGGGAGCGTGAACGTGGTCATGCCGTGTCCGGGGCGTTGCCCGACCGCGAAGGACCCGCGCCACAGCGTGGCGCTCTGAAGCTTGCCCATCGTGTCGACTGCAGTCGTCAGGCGGACGACGCCGTGCTGCGCGTCGATCACCGATCCGATCGGGATGTTCTGTGCCGAGCCCAGCGGCACGAGTCCCGCGGCACCCGGCACGCGGAGGAGTACGACACCCGAGATCGCTCCAGCGACTGCGCTCTTGCCAAGCGACGGCGGCGCGATCGTCGGCGGGATCAGAGCCCGGAGGTTCGGCGAGCTCGCGGCAGCCGGCGTGGCTGCGCTTCGGGAGTCCGCAGAACTCTGCGTGGTGAACGTGACGTCGCTGCCGTAAGTCGTGCCCGAGGCGCAGCCTTCGCAGTCGCTGGCGACGATGCGGTAGTGGTAGGTCGTGCCAGGCGTCAGGCCGGTGAGCGCCTGGCTGAGCGAGTGTGCGACGCCGTCGGCACCGACCAAGACCTCGGCGATCGGCGCCTGGCTGCCGTAGGCGGCGCTCGTGCCCCAATCAAAGTGGTAGGTCGTCGGAGCGCCTTGGGGGTTCACCATCCCGGCGAGCGTTGCGGTGCCCTGGTCCACAGCCTGTGCCGCCTCGGTCACCGCGAGCGGCGTCGGGGCGGTCGTGAAAGTCTCATCCGATCCGTAGGTGGTCCCTTCCGCGCAGCCGCCGCAGTTGCTCGCGACGACCCGGAAGTGGTAGCTGGTGTCCGGTGTGAGTTCGCCGAGGGTCTGTTCGACGGCGTGTTCACTGCCGTCAGAGCCGACGCTCGCGTCGGCTAGCGGCGCCTGGCTTCCATAGCCGGTGGTAGTGCCCCAATCGAAGTGATAGGTCGTCGCCTGCCCCTGCGGATCGATCGATCCGTGCAAGGTTCCGCCGGTGAGCGTCGCGCCTGTCGCCGCCAACGTATTCGCGGTGGGCGCCGAGGCGGTCGTGAAGGTCTGGTCCGGGCCGTAGCTCGTTCCGCTGGCATTCGTCGCCACCGCGCGGAAGTGATAGCTCGTCGTCGGGGAAAGCCCGACCGCGTTTGCGGACACGACGGCAGGCGTTGGGCCGCTGCCGGCCGATGCCGTCGAGGTCTGCGAGCCGTATTCGCTGGTTGGCCCGTACTGGAAGAAGTATTCGGTTGCTTGCGAGTTGGCTCCGACGGGAGCCGCGAGCGTTGCGGTCTGCTCGGCAATGTTGGAGAAGGTGGCCGCCCCTACGCTCGGCGCCACGGTCAGCGTGCCGATCTTGCCGCCGTTGGCGACCTCCGTGAACCAGAGGTTCCCGTTGGGGCCCGTGGTGATCCCCGGCGGCTGGCTGTCGTTCGTCGGCGTCGCTGTCTGCGTGATCGCTCCCGCTGTTGTGATCTTGCCGATCTCGCCGGGGTTGTTGAACTCTGTGAAGTAGACGTTGCCGTCGTTGGCGGCTGTGATCCCTTCGGGCCTGATATTCGTCAGCAGGCCTGCTTCGTACTGGGTGATCGCCCCGGCGGTGGTGATCCGTCCGATCCGGCCCGGGTTCGTTTCCTCGGTGAACCAGAGGTTGCCGTTGGGTCCGGCCGTGATGCTTTGCGGTTTGCTGTTGGCGGTCAGGCCGGTTGAGAACTCGGTGATCGTGCCTTCGGGGGTGATCCGGCCGATCCGCGCGGGACTTGCCGTCTCGGTGAACCACAGGTTCCCGTCGGGGCCTGCCGCGATCCCCTCGGGTTTGCTGCCCGAGGTGAGACCGCTCGAGAACTCAGTTATCGCTCCCGCCGGCGTGATCCGTCCGATTCCGCCCTGGCTCGAGGAGATCGTGAACCACAGATTCCCATCGCGCCCAGCGGCGATCCCGGCAGGCTTAGCCGAGCTGAGCAGCCCGCTTGGAACCAAGAACTCCGTGACCGTCCCGGAGGGAGTGATCCGGCCGATCTTTTCCTGAGAGGGCTCGGTGAACCATAGGTTCCCGTCGGGACCAAGTGCGATTCCTTCGGCTGGCCCGCTGATACCTGCGGTGAATTCAGTGATCGTTCCGGCAGGCGTGACCCGGCCGATGCCGCCGGCGCCCGCGCTCTCAGCAAACCAGACGTTGCCGTCGGGGCCGGCGGTGATCCCGGCCGGACTGCGCCCGCCGGTTAGCAACGGGAACTCGGTCATCGTCGGCGCGGCACCTGCGGAAGCAGCCTCACAGAATAGGCTGGCTGCAAGCAGGGCCGCGGCACCTACAAGTCGCCAGGGAAGTCGCATTGTGCTTCTATCGGCCTTGTCTAGGTGATGCTTAACCCGTGAGCGGGTTCGCCAGGCAGCCCGAGCACGAGCGTCAGTCCCGGCCGAATAGAAGCGCCTCGTCCTGGGTACGCTACCCATCAGCACGAATCATCCCCACAGAGGTCACGTGCGATTTGGTCAGTTTGAGTGGTCGAATAACTCGCTGACCGGCCCGGGAGCCTCGGTAACTCGCGTTCCGGGGCTCCCGGCGTATTATCGATCGTCGCTCGGGTTCTGGCAGTTCGACCGACGAATGCGAGCTGGCGCGGACCACCGTGGAGCTTCTGCACTGGCGACACGTTTAGAACGGATCGGAATCAGTCGCGGAAATTCCGTCGGCGCACCTGGGCCTCGAACTCTTGTCCGGCGAGCGTGACCACGCGCCATTCCAGGTCCACACCGCTGAGCACAGGCTCGTCGCCGACGGCTACTTCGAGCAGGCCGCGCAGTCGCCTCCGCCTCCTGTTGACCGGTAGCCGGCAGCACGAGCGCGACTTCGCGGTCGGCCAGTTGGTAAGCATTCCCCGGTAGGGCGGTGAGTGTCGCACCAGTAGGCGCATGACCTCGGCGAGCGAATGGTCGCTCAGCCTGTCGCCGTCCTGCACCCTGATCAGGCAGACACCGCAACTACCGCCTTGCCGCCACGCCTGGGCGCCCTCGCTGGCGAGTCGCCGCGCGAACGTCTTCAGACCAGGTAGGTCAGACGGATTAGCGTCGTCGACGCCATCTCGAGATTCGGACGGACCACACCCCCTGCCTGGCAGATCATCCGGTCCGATGGCGCATGTTCCCTGCTTCACAGATACCACGCCTACCATTGTTTCTGTTCGGCGAATAAGAGCCAGTGACCAGCCCACGGCGCTCGACCGAGTGCAGCGCCAGCATGCGTATGACAGGGCGCCCATCACGTAGTTTCCTTAAGCAGTTACGGCACGCCCGAGGTTGGCTCAGGGCGTGCCGTCAACTTGAGCTCCGCACGAGGATCGCTCGGCGACGGCGCTCGCCGGGGCCCGCGAGACCTACCACGGTGCCCCGTTCGCACGCCTTTTACCCGCCCAGCCGGTTGTCAAAACAGCCCTGCAAGACCCGTGCGATTCCGCGACCCCGATTGCCGCGCCGTTCGGAAGCCTGCTCGACTGCGCGAACCATCCCCACAGATGCTATGCGCAGCCTGAACGGTCGACCGGCTTTACATCCCTATGGTCGGTTCGACCGCCCGGTGGCTCACATCCGCAGTTCGTTTGCCCGGATTGCCGCGCGGGTCGCAAAGACGAAGCCGTCACTCGTCCGGTGAACGAGGCCAGCCCGATACAGCCCCTCGACCGCGTCGCACACTTCTAGCTCGCTGCCGATCTCGCGGGCGAGCTCCGGATCGACCAATGCCGTCCCCCGCCGTGGGAGGCAACGAGCTCCTTCGTGAACCAGCCGATCACAGCATCGGCGCCTTTGAAGGCTCCGCCGTAGTCGATCGAGTCCGGCACGATCAACTCGCAATCGGGGTCGAGCAAGTCGACCATATTGGCGGGGTTGTCCTTGCCCCATCCCGCGAAGGCTTGGGCCAGCAGTTCGAGATTCGATGCGCTCATGGTGTCCCCTCCGGTTGCTTGCCGCGCTGTCAGGTGCGGCGGCTCGAGCCGGATCTCGGGCTAACACCAGCATCGTTCGCCAGGCACTCCACTATTTGCCGCTACGCCGCTGGATCGTCCTCAGGCCGGCGATCGGAGCGATTGCCGGCGCGGGGGCGATCGTGTTCTATCGAGCACTGCTGCTCAGCACGCACCTGCTGCTGGCCGGGCTCGCCAGGTACACCGTTCCGACCTCCTCCGGCGAGAGCCACTCGCTCGGTTTCACTGCGGCGCACGCCTGGGCGCTGCCATTGATCGCGGCACTCGGAGGGCTGGCGAACGGCGTCCTTGTGTTCACCTTTGCACCCGAGACCCGGCGTGGAGGGTCTATCCGCGGGGGAGATTGAGACGTAACCCCGACCGTTGGACGGAATCGGCTACTCCGGCACAAGCTGTGCACGCAGAGCCGAATGATCGGAGAAGCCCGAGTCGCGAAACGCATGCAAGTAACCACAGCTCACGGCCCGCCACGGCCCGGAGAGCAGCAGATGGTCAAGCCGGTAGCCGCCGTTGAAGCGCGCCCATTCCCAGCTGAGCTCACGTCGCTCGTAGCCGTGAAGGCAGCGAAAGGCGTCACAGAAGCCGAAGCTGCTCAGCCCTTGCAGCAGCGCCAGTTCGGCGCGATCCCAATCGGCTCCGCGGTCGGTCCGCAGCCGCCCGTGGCGGTCGCGCGCGAAGGTCCAGACCGTGCCGTCTATGTGCTCCTTGCGCGGGGTGTTCAGATCGCCGCAGAGAACGCGCAGTTGCGACGGAGCACGCCTGGCCAGGTGAGCGAAGACTGCTTCGTGGGTGCGGAGCTTCGCCAGCCCGGGCTTGGGGCTCGTGGGCGAGTGCACGTTGACGACTTCACAGCCGTCCTGAAGGCGGACGGCCAGCACTCGCTCGGGCCAGGGCGCCCCCACGATCGGCTGAGGTTCGAGCGGCTGCCGAGCCACCGTGAGCACGTGCAGCGGACGGCGGCGCTCTCCATCCGCCTTCGATCGTCATAACCGTGAGCTCTTGCAGGCAGAGCACGTCGGCGCCTAGACCGACCAGCAGCTTGTCCTGCTCAGCCTGGCGCTTGACGCGACCGGCGAGGTTCTACGTGACAATCAACAACGATCCGGCCTCGGCAGCTCGAGCTTCCGCTCTCAAGCCGTCGCAGTACGGCGAGAACCTCGTTTTCGCAAGAGCCTGCGTATGCGACCCTCGGTGCCGATCGGCGTCGGTCGCGCGCCGGGCTGGAGTCGCACGGACATGGCCCCGCTGCTGCGCGCCACGCAGCGCGGGCATACCTGACCGTTTGTGCCCTCACCGCGTTTGAACGAAACCGTCAGACCGCAAGAGGGGCAGTTCATTTGCTTCATCGGTGTCTCCTTTGCCATCGCTCGCCACGCGAACGCACCGTCCTCAGCGGAAGTCCACCTTGCTCCCTCGCGGTGGAGAGGCGTCCCGGCCGCACGATTGATCGCCACACCGAGCAGCGGGCCATCATCAATGAAATACCCAGTGTCTGGTGGGCAAAACGAGGCGTAAGACTTGGTCCCATGGCCTTTCGCCATTGCGCTTTCTTCCCATTGTCTATGTCGGTCACCACCCGCCCCTCGCGACCCTGACCCCTCCGGGGCCGCCGACAATCCAGAGCGATGAACGCTCGCCCAATCCCCACGAAGCGGAGTGCGGCGCGACGAAGCCGGGAGAGTCGCGTCTCGTTTTTCGCTCCTTGAGGCGGGGGTAGATATACGACAACCTATCCGCGACCGTTGAAAGGACAGCGATGAGCAAGACAGCGCGAGAAATCATGAGCTCCGACGCCGAGTGCGTCGGAGAGAGCGAGTCCGTGATCGACGCAGCGGGGAAAATGGCTCGCCTCGGCGTCGGTGCGCTGCCGATCTGCGGCGAGGATGAGCGTCTGAAGGGCATGCTCACCGACCGCGACATCGTGATCAAGGTGCTCGCCGAGGGCAAAGATCCCCACGACACCACGGCCGGAGAGCTGGCTGAGGGCAAGCCGGTCACGATCGGCGCCGATGACTCCGCAGAGGAGGTGTTGCGCACGATGAGCGAGCACAAGCTGCGCCGTCTGCCGGTCATCGACGGGCACGATCTGATCGGCATCGTCAGTCAAGGAGACCTCGCCGGCGAGCTGGGACGAGAGCAGGTCGGAGAGCTGCTCGAGACGATCTCTGCCTGAGATGGCCAGCGAGCGACAGAAGGCGGCAGCGCGAAAGAACGTCAAGAAGGCGCAGTCTGCGGCCAAGAGCAAACAAACGCTCAAGCACCTCTCGTCAAAGACCCGTACCGCGCTCGGCGAAGAGGCCAACAAAGTGCGAAAAAGAGAAGTGGAGACGCGCAAGGAGCTCGAGGCCGAGGCGCGGCGCCTGGACATCTCAGGCCGATCGAAGATGGGCAAGGACGAGCTGCGCCACGCCATCGCGCGAGCACGGTGAGCTGCTGCTGACCTGCTCCCGAGACGTGGGGAGGTGAAGTCGTACTCGGGCTGAGAATCGCGGAAAGTACGCGGTTGGGGGTTTTGACCGACGCTCGAAGGGAAGATGAATCTCGGATAGGGCTCTCGATCTAAATGGGGGCTCTAATCCGAGAGCACGGCATGACAACGGCCATCGCATGGTGCCTGTTTGGACTGTCGTACATACCCATTGTGTACGAACGCGGAGGTTGGAAATGCCGTATCTGAACTGCCCCAACTGCGGGCTGACGCTCGCGATGCGAAGGCCCGAAGCAGAGATCGAGCACTGCCCACGCTGCTTGGCGAAGTCGAGGCGCGCCGTCTGCCTGTTCGTATCGGCCGAGCCGCGTGGACGAAGGCCGACGCTCACCGAGCCCCGCCCTCGCGTTCAGCCGGACGCTGTGCCGTCCGCCGGGGACGTCGATGCTGCGCCCGCGGTACCCACAGGCGCTGGGTGAGGCGCTCGCGATGGTTTGCCCGTCCGAGCGACGGGCAGAACATTGGAGCACCTAGCCACCGAGTCCGCGAAGGCCGACCGACCCCGACGAGGAGCGCCCATGAGCCAAGAACCACAACACGATAAGCAGTCAGAGCTGGAGCGCGACCGCGTGACGCACGAGGACAGCCGCTTGACGACCGATCAGGGCGTGCGCGTAGAGCGCACCGACGATTCGCTCAGCGTCGGTGAGCGCGGGCCTACCTTGATGGAGGACTTCCACTTCCGCGAGAAGCTCACGCGCTTCGATCACGAGCGCATACCAGAGCGGGTTGTGCACGCGCGCGGCGCCGGCGCCTACGGCTGGTTCGAGTGCTACGAGCCGCTGACCGGCGTCACGTGCGCAGACTTCCTCTCGGAGGACGGACTGCGGACCTCGGTGTTCGTGCGCTTCTCGACCGTCGCAGGCTCGCGCGGCTCGGCCGACACGGTGCGCGACGTGCGCGGCTTTGCGACGAAGTTCTACACGCGCGAGGGCAATTTCGACATCGTCGGCAACAACATGCCGGTGTTCTTCATCCAGGACGGGATCAAGTTCCCCGACTTCGTCCATGCCGTGAAGCCCGAGCCGCACAACGAGATCCCCCAAGCCTCCTCGGCGCACAACACGCTGTGGGACTTCGTCGCGCTTCAGCCCGAGACGATGCACATGATGATGTGGCTGATGTCCGATCGCGCGCTGCCGCGCAGCTATCGGATGATGCAGGGCTTCGGCGTTCACACTTTCCGCTTTGTCAATGCAGAGGGCGAGGGGACGTTCGTGAAGTGGCACTGGCGCCCGAAGCTCGGCACCTACTCGCTGGCGTGGGACGAGACGCAGAAGATCGCCGGCAAGGACCCCGACTTCAACCGGCGCGACCTGTGGCAGGCAATCGACGAAGAGAACTACCCCGAGTATGAGCTGTGCGTGCAGCTCGTCGAGGAACAGCGCGAGCACGACTTCGACTTCGACCTGCTCGACCCGACGAAGATTATCCCCGAGGAGCAGGTGCCGCTGAAGCCGGTCGGCCGGATGGTGCTCGACCGCAATCCCGACAACTTCTTTGCCGAGACCGAGCAGGTCGCCTTCCACACCGCCAACGTCGTGCGCGGGATCGACTTCAGCAACGACCCGCTGCTGCAGGCGCGCAACTTCTCCTACCTGGACACCCAGCTGATCCGGCTCGGCGGCCCGAACTTCACACAGCTGCCGGTCAACCGGCCCGTCGCGCCGGTGCATCACCATCAGCGCGACGGCTACGGCCAGCACCGCATCGACCAGAGCCGCGTCTCCTACCACCCCAACTCGCTCGCTGGCGGGTGCCCCGCGCTTAGCGCCGCCGGGGGCTACCGCCACTTCCAGGAGCGTGTCGACGGTCAGAAGATCCGCAAGCGCTCGGAGAGCTTTGCGGATCACTTCAGTCAGGCAACGCTGTTCTGGAACTCGATGAGCGGCTGGGAGAAGCAACACATCCTCGACGCGTTCAAGTTCGAGCTCGGCAAGGTCGATCACAAGCACATTCGCGAAGGCGTCGTCGCGCATCTCGCGCAGGTTGACGCCGCGCTCGCCGAGCAAGTCGCCGAAGGTGTTGGCGTCTCGGCGCCCCAGGCAAGAACCGAGAACCACGGCAAGAGCTCGCCGGCGCTGAGTCAGGCCGAGCAGCCGGGCTGCGCGGCGACGCGACGCATCGCGGTGCTCTTGGCGGACGGCGTAGACGCGGAATCGCTTGCACAAGCGCTCGATCCCCTGCGCGAGCAGGGCGTGGTCTGCGAGCTGCTCGCGCCGCGAGGGGGCGAGCTCGAATCCAGCTCTGGATCGAGCATAGAAAGCGACCGGGCGCTGAACACGATGTCCTCGGTCCTCTACGACGGCGTGATCATCGCCGGGGGCGAGCAGAGCGTAACGACGCTGCTCGCCAACGGCGAAGCCGTGCACTATGCAAGCGAGGCGTACAAGCACGCAAAGCCCGTCGGCGCAATCGGCGCCGGTGTGAGCCTGCTCGAGCGCTCGCCGATTCCCGACGATGCGATGACAGGGCGCGACCAGGGCTTGGTCGAGCGCGAGGGGCTGGTGACGCTTTCAGGCGAAGGCGATCCACAGGGGTTCGGGGCAGCGTTCGCCAAGGCGCTTGCTGCGCACCGGCACTTCGAACGCGTTGTGGATTCAGTGGCCGCTTGAGAGACGTCCGAGTCCGAGTGCGACGCAAGGTCCAGGAGCCCCCTGAGTAAGAGCGGGATGACGCGCCGAGTCCCACGCGCTGGTCGATATAGGGGCGTACGGCAGGCATAGCATGGCGGGAGACGTGGCCCCTGGCCCGCAATAGCGGCGCGAGTCCGAGACCGCCCTCTTCAAGCGGCCCCGTCCTCGCGCCCAGCAGCTCAGCGCTGAGCGAACTTAATACTCAGGTGATACCGCTACTCGCTGCCTACCCCCCAGCGGGAGTACTTACACCTGCGACTCGCTCGTCCCGTTCTCAAGGAGCGGATCGAGTACGAATATCTCTGCGGCCACGTCGCTGTTGGTGTCGAGCCCGCTGATGAAGCTGCGCACTTTCCGGCCTGTGACGTTCTGAACGGCGGCGACGAAATCGCCCGTGCTCGCATATTGGAAGAACATTCGCATGTCGCGCAGGCGCGTGTGCTCGCCCATCGCCTGGAGATTCTTCTCTGCCGGGGTGAAGGTGTGCTCGAGCAGGCAGATCAGCGTGTCGGGTCCGGCATAGTGCGAGCGTACCTTGGTCGGGCCTCGGCCGAACTGCTCCTTGTAGATCCTGACCATTTCGTTGGACAGCATGGCCAGTCCCTTGCCGCGCTGCTCAGCGCTCGCCGCATCTTTCGAGGACGCACCGGTCTCGTTGATGCTCATCTGATGCTCCTGGCTGGTGGGGAGCCACGCGCCAGGGCACGCAGCCGGTCGGCTCGGCCGATGTGTCCAAACCAGGCTCAGACCCCGATGAGGGCACCTCGAAGGAGGTGCTGCTGGCCCCGCTGAGACGCTGAACGCGGCTCACCAGTACCTCCACGAGCTTAGCCTGTTATGCAGCGTCCTGGTTCGTCCTGGTGCGTGTTTCGCTGCGGCTCACCCGCTGGGAGCCCTTCCCAACGCCCCACGATTCGCTACGATTAAGTGGTCCTGAGTTGGCTCCACGAGCGACGAGGGACCGTCAGGAGCGGTGGGACGCACGGCAGGATATGTCGCGCTGGACCGCCGTACACATGGAAATTTTGTGTGCGGAGGTCGTCGGTGTCCACAGGTGAGCTAAGTCGGGAGAGCGCCCGATCTGCGTCGCGCCTGAGTCTGCAGGCTGTCATTTGCGATGGGCTGCGGAAGCTGCGGCTGGAGGGCGAACTGGATCTGGCCTGCAGAGCGGCGCTCGAAGACACGATCGCGCGCCTTGCAAGCGACGGCTGCACGGTCGTGCTCGATCTGCGGCGGCTGACGTTTATGGACGGGAGCGGCGTTCATGTAGCGCTCGCCGCCAACCACTTGTGCGCTGCGCGGGGATGTGAGCTGCGGCTGATCCCCGGTTCTGCTGCGGTCCAGCGGGTCTTCGATCTCGTGGGCGCGCTCGCTCGGCTGCCCTTCCAGGCTGAGGATTACCCCGTTCGTTGCCACCGCATACCCGGGCGACTCGGCGGCTACGCCGCCGGCGGCAGCATGCATGCGAGCGACAGACTCGGAGGTCCCGGAAGCGCGCCGTTGGAGCGCGGCGAGCGCACGCCGCGACTTGCACGTGCGTTTCCCCCGCCAGTTCGGACTGTGAACGGTGCGAGCCCTCCCCGAGGCGAATCAGTTCTCAAGACACAGAAGGGATAGACGATGCCTACGCAGATGTATCGAGAGCGAGCTAATACAGCCACAGCATTGGTCACGGCACGCGACGTCAGCCCCAGCGAGCAGCACATGCGCGTAAGGCAGCGGGCGCTGTTCGCGCGACTGCGCCGCACCGGGGAGAAGGCGACGTTCGATCAGCTCGTCGAGTGCTTCACACCGCTGGCGAGCAGCCTCGCCCGCCGCTACAACAACACCTCAGAGCCCTACGAGGATCTCTTCCAAGTGGCCCAACTGGGACTGATCAAGGCGATCCAGCGCTTTGATCCCGAGCGCGGCTTTCCGTTCCCGGCCTACGCGATACCGACGATTCTCGGCGAGCTGCGCCGCTACTTCCGCAATTCGAGCTGGGCTGCGCATGTGCCACGGGGGATCCAGGAGCGCGCGCTCGAAGTGCGCGACACCGAACGAGTGTTGAGCGATGAGCTCGGCCGCTCGCCGACGGTCTTCGAGCTGGCCCAATTCATGGAGCTCGACATCGAGCAAGTGCTCGATGCCATGCAGGCGCTGCGCGCCTTCGGGGCGGTCTCGCTGGACGCCCCGCGCGCCAACGACTCACACGATGAGGACAGCACCTACGCGGAGACTATCGGCGACGAGGACGCCCGCCTCGAGCTGGTAGAGCTCGGAGTCAGCCTCGACTCGGCGCTCGCGCAACTCGAACCGCGCGAACGCGAGATGTTGCGGATGCGCTACGTGGAGGAACTGACCCAGGCGCAGATCGCAGAGCGAATCGGAGTCTCACAGATGCAGGTCTCGCGGCTCTTGAAGCGCTGCCTGGCCGAGCTGCGCGAGCTGACCGGCGCCGAGCCCGCACGGGAGTAGCGCTAGAGGGCGTCCTCGAGCTTCTTGTAGGCGACCTGCAGCACGTCAGCGCCGAAGTGCGCGCTCAGCACCGAGGCGACCCACCGCGTCTGCCGCGGCGCGACGGTCATGCCGACCGCGAGGATCGAGGCGACCCACATGCCCAGGCAGTATGGGCAGACAAGCAACTCGCCGATCGCCCGGCGAAGCCCTCTACCCCGTGCGCGTTCCTCGACCTCTCCGGCGCCGCTGTCTCTCTGAAAACGCGTGAACGGCGCCCGCACCGGGCGGGTCACGCGGTCCTTGGCCAGCAGGCGCGAAGCCTTGTGTGTCGCGAGCGTGATCAAGGCTAGGTCGCGTCCATCGAAGCGGTCCGGGAACTCGCGGCCTGTTCTCCTCATCCAAGCGACAAAGCCGGCGGCGACGGTCGAGAAGGTGCCGATCAGAACGAGATATCCACCGAGCGGATGCTCGTCACGCTCCTCGGACCGGCCCTCGGGATCAGCGCTCACATAGCCCTATTACCCGCGACCGGAGATCTATCCGCGGGGGCCAGGCCTTCTATTCGCGAGCGCCAGGTGTCGAGCGCGAGGGGTCGGGGTATGGGAACGAGACCTGCCAATAGCGAACCGAGGAGACCAACGGATGAAGATCGGCTACTTCCTGTCGAGCGAGGAGACCGCTCCCCGCGAGCTGGTGCGTCAGGCGAGCCTGGCCGAGGAAGCGGGCTTCGACGGACTATGGATCTCCGACCACTTTCACCCGTGGAACGACGAGCAGGGTCACAGCGGCTTCGTCTGGTCGATGATCGGAGCGATCGCGCAGACGACCTCGCGGATGAAGGTGACCACGGCGGTGACGTGCCCGACGATTCGCATACACCCCGCGATCCTCGCCCAGGCTGCCGCGACCTCCGCGGTACTGCTGGAAGGGCGCTTCGCGCTGGGGCTGGGCAGCGGCGAGGCGCTCAACGAGCACATCCTCGGCGACCGCTGGCCCGAGGCCGACGAGCGCCTCGAGATGCTCGAGGAGGCGGTCGAAGTGCTCCGCACGCTCTGGCAGGGAGGCGTACGGAGCCACCGCGGGCGCCACTACCGCGTGGAGAACGCGCGTATCTACGACCTGCTCGAGGAGCTGCCGCCGATCCTGATCTCAGGCTTCGGGCCGAAGTCGACCGAGCTCGCCGCACGGATCGGCGACGGCTTCTGCACCGTCTCGCCGGAGAAGGAGGCAGTCGCGACGGTGCGCGAGAAGGGCGGGCAGGACAAGCTGATCGCCGGCGGCATGAAGGTCTGCTGGGACGAGGACGAGCAGCGCGCGCGACAGACCGCGCATCGGCTGTGGCCGAACGAGGCGCTTCCCGGAGAGCTCGCGCAGATCCTGCCGACGCCCGCGCACTTCGAGCAGGCATCCGAACTGGTCAGCGAGGAGCAGGTCGCCGAGCAAGTGCCGTGTGGGCCCGACCTCGACGCACACCTGGAGAAGATCCGCGAATACGAGGAGGCGGGCTTTGACGAGCTTTACATCGGGCAGATCGGCGAGGGTCACGAGCGGATGTTCGAGCTCTACGCCCAGGAGATCCTGCCGCGCTTCAACGGCTCCTGATGGGCGTCGCGATCCTGGACATCGACGGCACGCTCGTCGACACCAATTACCAGCACGCGATCGCCTGGTATCGAGCGTTCTGCCGACATGACGTGCTCCTGCCGGTCTGGCGCATCCATCGCCACATCGGCATGGGCGGCGATCAGCTCGTCCCATCGCTGGCCGGAGAAGAGTTCGAGGCCGAGTACGGAGATGCCGTACGAGAGGACGAGAAGGCGCTCTACGGCGAGCTGATCGGCGAAGTACGACCGATGCAGGGAGCACGCGAGCTGATCGAGGCGCTCGTCCAGCGCGGTCACACGGTGCTGCTGGCGAGCTCGGCGAAGCAGGAGGAGGTCGCCTGTTACCTGGATCTGCTCGACGCGCGTGAGCTGGCAGACGGTTGGACGAGCTCGGCGGACGTGGAGTCGACCAAGCCCGAGCCCGACCTGGTGCACTCGGCGCTACAGAAGGCCGGCGCCGAGGCAGCGGAGGCCGTGATGATCGGCGACACCCCCTACGACGTTGAGGCCGCCAAACGCGCCAATGTCCCGACGCTCGGCGTGCTCACCGGTGGCTTCTCGGAGCAGGAGCTGCGCGATGCCGGGGCCCGAGATGTCTATGAGTCCGTGCGGCAACTGCGCGAACGACTTGATCGAAGCGCGCTTGGCTAGCGTGCCTACTCCTTTGTGCGTCCGGGCTGCCGGGGCGACTGCGGGCGCTCCTCGCCCAGCGGCTCAAACCCGCCGTGCACGTTACGCGCGATGACCTGCCCCCGCCAGGAGCGCAGCGGGTGGGCCTCTTCGCGTGCGAGCTCGACGCACAGGCGGCGGGTGATCGCGAAGACGATCACCGGCACCACGAAGAAAGCGCCGCGGAAGAACCAGATCGCGCCTTCGTAGCCGAACCCGAACTGGAAGAACAGACGGTCGACCGAGCCCGCGGCAAAGACGACGGCGACGAGCGAGAAGACGGCGGCGGCCAGCGCCGTGCGCCGGGGGTTGTCGCGCGGGCGCTCGAGCAGGTCGTGGCGGCGGTAGTCCTTTGAGATGAAGCGCCGGTCAAGCCACGGCAGCGCGTAGAGCAGGCCAAAGATCACCCCTGGGAACAGCACGCCACCGAAGAACGGGTTCGGCACGATCGTGTGCCCGAACACGTGGATCTCGAGGTTCGGCATCAGGCGCAGCGCGCCGATCAGCCAGCCCAGATACCAGTCCGGTTGCGCACCGTTGGTGCCGACGTATGGGTGGTAGGGGCCCCACAGCCAGAGGGGGTTGACCTGGATCAAGCCCCCCATTACTACGAGCACTGCAGCTACGGCTGCGAACAGGCCAAGGGAGCGCAGCGCATATCCGGGCCACATCGGCGTGCCGACGACGTTGTCCTCGCGCCGACCGGGGCCGCGGAACTGCGAGTGGCGCTGGAGCACGACGATCGCCAGATGGACGGCGATCAGCCCGGCGATCAGCGCCGGGAGCAGGAATACGTGGGCGATGTAGAGCCGCGACTCGAACGTGTCGGCGCCCGGAAAGCGCCCGCCCCACAGCGCGGTGGCGAAGGGTCCGCCGAAGAAGGGAATCGACATCGCGACCCCCCACGCGATCGCGAGGCCCATGCCGGAGAGCAAGTCATCGGGTAGCGAGTAGCCGGCGAAGCCCTCGAGGATCGCCAGCGCGAGCAGCGTCACGCCGATGAAGTAGTTGACGTCGCGCGGCTTGCGAAACGCCCCGGTGAAGACGATCCGCAGCAGGTGCAGGGTGATCGCGGCGACGAACACGAGCGCGGCCCAGTGGTGGACCTGGCGCGCGAGCAACCCGCCCGAGACGCCGAACGAGATTTGCAGCGTCGAGGCATAGGCCGCGGAGACCGTCTGGCCCCCCAGCGCCTGATAGCCGCCGTGATAGGTGATCTCACTCGTGCTTGGATCAAAGAACAACGCCAGAAAAGTGCCGCTTGCGACGAGCACGATGAAGCTGTAGAGCGCGATCTCCCCGAGCAGGAAGCTCCAGTGGTCGGGGAAGACGTAGCGCATCAAGAAGCGAAGGCCGCGCCCTGCGCCAAGGCGCTCATCGACGAACGCGACGGGGTCGCGCTCTCTCGCGCGCGGTGCGAACGTGCTCACGAGCGATCCTCGAACCACGATGGGCCGACGGGTCCGGACATCGGCCCGGCCGCGCGCAGCACACCGCTCGAATCCAGGCTAAGTGGCAGCTGCGGCAGTGGCCTGCCCGCCGGGCCGAACTCGACGCCGCCGCCGTTGAGTACGTCGAAGGTCGAGTAGTGGCAGGGGCAAACGAGCGCCGGCCCGCGGGCCTGTGTCGAAGGGCTGAGCGGCGAGCGATACAGCGAGATGGCGCAGGCGGCGTGCGTGCAGATCTTCGAGTAGGCGAGCAGCCCATACGGCGCCCAGCCGCGGCGCTGCGGCGGCAGGTTGAGGGTGGCGGGGTCCACGCGAACGACGACGACCGGAGCGCCGAGGTCGTCCTTGTCGGCGTGCTGGGCAAACGCAGTGATGAAGCTGCCTTCGTCGACCTCGGCACCGAGGATCGGGAGCCCCTGATCGTCGACGAGCGCGCGTCCGGCATACCAAGGAGTCCTACTCAGCTGATCCTCTATGCCCGGCCCCAGCGCGATGACAGGAATCGCGACGGCTGCGGCCACCCCAGCACCAGCTCCGGCGGCGCCGATCAAGAGGCGCCGCCGGGTGATCCCCTCAAGGCCCGCCTGCGCGTCCTGCTCGACCTCACGCACGGCCTCGCGGTCCTGCAGCCGCGGGCGCTGCTCGGTCTTGGTCTCCTGCGGTACGAGAAAACGCGAGGCGATTACGAGCGCCCCGGCACCGAGCGCGAGGACGGCCGCGAGCGTGAGCCCGAGCAACTGCGTGTTGGGGTCGAGCACGAACAGCGCGACGAAGCCGAGTGACGCCGGCGGGATTGCGGCGAGCAGGGCGAGCACGAGGCGCTCGGCCCAGGCGGGCGCCCCAGCTGTGCGCCTCGAGGGATCTTGCTCGGCGTCGTGCTCGCGACGACCGCGCAGCGCGCCGAGACGCCACAGCACGAATATGACGAGCGCTTGCCAGGCGCGCCTAACCACGCCGCTCGTCTCCCTTGGTGCGCTCTCCGAGCAGCCGGGCGATCAGCAGCAGCGCCACCGCGGCCAACAGCCAGGCGACCATCCCCTCCGGGATCGGCCCGATCCGCCCGATCCCCCAGCCGCCGCGATCGTCGGGGTGCTGGGTGCTCTGCACGTAGCGCGCGATCGAGTCGACCTGCGCGTTCGAGAGCTCGCCTTCGCCGAAGCGCGGCATTACGTACGGGCCGATGCGGATCGCCTGCGCGATCTGCGTGGGGGTCGCCCGATCGAGCGAGGGCGCGATCGCGCCGGTGACGATCCCACCTTGCCCCTGGATCGTGTGGCAGCCGGCGCAGCTCAGCGAGAACAGGCGCTGGCCGTCCGAGAGCGAGCCACGCGAAGGGTGCACGATGGGGATCGCCGGGCCGCCGAAGGACGCGATGTAGGCGACGAGGGCGCGGATCTGCGACTGCGGAAAGGCCGGGTGTGTGCGCTGCGGCTGTGCTCGCGGCGAGGGCAGCGGCATGCGCCCGGTCTGCAAGTAGAAGTCGGCGGCCAGCGCGCCGGCGCCATGCAGCGAGGGGCCGCGGCCGTGAATCCCTTCGGCGTCCATCCCGTGACAGGCCGCGCATGAGCCCGTGAAGATCTCGTGTCCACGCGCAGTGAGCTGAGGCGAAGCGCCTGCGACACCTGCGCTCGCCGAGATGACCGATCCGTCTTGCGCCGCGGCGAACTGCGCAAGCGCGAGAGCGGCACAGACGATCGCCGCGAGCGCCAGCAGTCGCCGCCTCATCCTCCCAGTGCCCCTGTGCTCCAGCCGTGCTCCGCCGGCTCGGGCAAGTATTGCTCGCGGCGGCGCTGACGGCGCTCTTCTTCGAGCATCGCGGTGAACGCCACAGCGAGCGCCAACGCGAACATCGCGACGCCGCCGCCGACCCACATGATCGCTCCCGCGAGGTGCTCGTCGGCCAGCGCCGAGCGTCCAAGGGCATGCGCGGGGGCCAGATAGAACGGATAGCTGACGCCTTCGGCGAACGTCAGCAGCGCACCGGGGATCGCCATCGCCGTCATCGCCGCCATCACCCAGCAGAATCGCGCGAGCGCGCCGGGCGGGTGCGCCAGCGGGTCGGCGGCGATCAACGGCGCCAGCAAGAGGATGCCCGACCAGAAGTAGGCCGCATGCTCCAGCGCGTGCAGCGTGGGATGATCGAGCGCCGCTTCGAAGACGACACGCAGGTGCGTGGCGAGCATGACGGCGGCGAACAGCAGACAGCCGGTGAGCGGTCGCATCAGCAGCCTGACCGCGCGGCTCGAGAGCGCTGCGACCAGCGCCACGCGCAGCGGCCGCGTCCCA
Source organism: uncultured Solirubrobacteraceae bacterium (assembly GCA_963697725.1). Classification (GTDB taxonomy): domain Bacteria; phylum Actinomycetota; class Thermoleophilia; order Solirubrobacterales; family Solirubrobacteraceae; genus Palsa-744. The sequence continues at coordinate 331,910 of OY969096.1, read as the reverse complement.
GCGGCCAGTGCCAGACGTACCGGCGCGCCGCACAAGAGCAGGGCCGGCGCGAGCAGGGCCAGCAGCATGTGCTGGGCAGTGTGCACCGAGAGCAGTGCCTCGTCGCCGATTCGATCGACGCCGGACTCGAGCGCGATGGCGATCGTGCTCAGGCCCGCGCCGAAGCAGGCGGCCCGCCAGGAGGGCCAGCCGCCGCGGCCACGGCGGTGCAAGCGGATCATACCCAGCGCATAAAGCCCGCCGCTGAGCGCGAGCACGGCGCTGAGCGCGGCGTCAAAGCTCCACTCGCCGAGCAGATGTTCGAGGGTTGGCTGCATGCTCACACGGCGCCCTGCCCGCGCTCGTGGCGACGGCGCGCGAGCGTCTCGCGCACGAGGCCGCCCACACCGAGGGCGCCGAGGCCGGCGCCGATCAGGGTCAGCCAGAGCCCGAAGCCTGCGCCGAGCAGCGCGAGCGCGAGCCCGGCGATCAGCGTCGCGGTCGCGACCGAGTCGCCCGCAAGCACGCGCGGGTGCTCCTCCTGCCCGCCGAGCGTGTCGAGCACCCAGAGCAACAGCCCGCCGAGCACACACGCCGCGGCCGCGCCTCCCAGCATGACGGCCTCGATCCAATGAACGCCGAGCGGTCCGTGGATCGAACGGAAGAGCGCCTGCACGGCGGTCATCACGCCGAGCCAGAGCCCCCAGCCGACGAGGACGATGCCGGCGCGTCTCACGCGGGCGCTCCCATCTGAGCGACGTCCTGCGCGGCCTGGCGCAGATCCAGCAACGGAGCGAAGCTGCGGATCGGCGGCAGCGCGTCGAAGTTGTGCCGCGGCGGCGGCGAGCTCGTCGCCCACTCGAGCGTCTGGCCCTGCCACGGATCCTCGCCGGCCGGCTCGCGCGAGCGCAGCGAGACGGTCACGTTGAGGATGAACACCAAGACCGACAGCGCGATCACACCGGCGCCGATCGTCTCGAGGATGTTCAAGCCCTGCCAGGCGGTCGAGGCCGGGTACTCGGCAATACGCCGCGTCATGCCCTCGGCACCGAGCACGAACATCGGAAAGAACGCGAGGTTCGCCCCGATGGCCATCAGCCAGAAGTGCAGCTTGCCCAGGCGCTCGCGCAGTAGCACGCCGGTTATCTTCGGAAACCAGTAGTAGAGGCCGCCGAACAGGCCGAACGCGCTGCCGGCGAAGATCGTGTAGTGAAAGTGCGCGACGACGAAGTAGGACATGTTCAGTCCGTAGTCCAGCGGCGGGGAGGCGAGGATGATCCCGGTCAGCCCGCCGATCAGGAACTGCACGACGAAGCCGAGTGCGAACAGGAAGGCTGCGCTGAAGCGCAGCCTTCCGCGCCACAGCGTGGCGAGAATGTCGAGGTACTCGATCCCGGCCGGCACGATCAAGAGCGTCGAGGTCAGCGCGAAGTACTTGTTAGTCAACTGGCCGATCGTGAACATGTGATGCGCCCAGACGGTCATCGACAGCCCGGCGAACGCCAGCAGCGCGAGGATGAAGGCGTTGTGGCCGAAGAAGCGACGCCCCGAGAAGGTCGCGACGATCTCGCCGACCATGCCGATGAAGGGGAAGAACATCACGTAGACGACCGGGTGCCCGTAGAACCAGAACAGCTGCTGGTAGTCCACCGCCCCGAGCCCTCCCGTCAGCACGCCGCCGAAATGGCGCTGCGCCCACAGCAGCGCGAGCGCGAGGATCAGCGCGGGGAAGGCGAACAGGACGAGCAGACAGGTCGCGACCATCGACCAGGTGAACACTGGCATTCGCATCAAGGTCATCCCCGGCGCGCGACGGCGCAGCGCCGTGATCAGCAGGCAGCCGGCCCACAGCATCTGACCGGCGGTGGCCATGATCACGCCGAAGATCCACAGTTCCATGCCACTGCTCGGCGAGTGGATCGCGTCGGAGAGCGGGTCAAACCCCCACCACGACGCGGCCGCCGCGCCGCCGCTGGTGAGAAAGCCCGACCACATCGTGGTACCCCCGAGCACGAGCAGCCATAGCCCAGCGAGCGCGACGCGCGGCCCGGCGACCTCCGCGGCGCCGACCTGCAGCGGCAGGAAGTAGAGACCGACCGCGAGCCCGATCGGCACGACGAACAGGTAGACCATCGTCGAGCCGTGCATCGTGAAGAGCTGGTTGTAGGTGTCCTGGGAGACGACGCCGCCGTCGGCGGCGAGCTGGCTGCGCATGATCAGCGCGAGCACGCCGCCCGCGAGGAAAAACAAAAACGCCACAGCCCCCCCGTGGACGGCGACCCGCTTGTGGTCGGTGGAGGCGAGCACGCGTAGCGGCCCAGCTCGGCCCGGCAACGCGACCGTGCTCAAGTCCTCGCGCCTCTCGCTTCACCGGCATGCTGAGTAAGCCATTGCTCAAAGCGCGCGGAGCTGACCGCTTCGATTGCGAAGTGCATCTGCGAGTGCTGCTCCCCGCAGAACACCGAGCACTCCCCGCCGTAGTGACCAGGCTCGTCGAAGCGCAGGTCGAAGCGCGTCTGATAACCGGGGAGCAGCTGGCGCTGGAAGTGCAACTGCGGCACCCAGAAGCCGTGGATAACGTCGCGAGAGCGCCCGACGAATTCGATCTCCTCACCGGCCGGCACGACGGCAGCGGCGGGATGCCAGGTCGAGACGTCGCTGACCCTGGCGCCGTTGGCATAGGTGAACACCCAGCTCCATTGCGCTGCGATCACGTCGATTCGCAGGGCTGGATGTGCCGCGGCGCGATCGATCGGCGTCTCGGCACGGAAGGTGACGACGATCAAGAAGGCCGCCACCGCCGCAAGCAGGAGCGCGTAGCCGATCTCGAGCCGCGGCGCGTCGGCGGTGCGCTCGGGCATCGCTCGTCGTCGCCTCCCACGCACCAGCAGCACGAGCAGCGTCACGAGCACCAGCACGAAGACACCGATCGCGATCGGGAAGTAGATCCCTCGCACGTGCTCGTAGGCGTGCAGCGTGTCAGGCATCAGCGTGCGAAGCGCTCGGCCTCGTCCTCGCGCAGGCTCAATCCGTGTCCGGCCGCGTGTGGGTCGGCCTCCAGGGCGCCGTCGATGAGCTCGGGCAACCCGTCGAAGAGCGTCTGCTCGATTCGCGCATGATCATGGAAGTACTCGACGTGCACGAGCGGCGCGATCGCCGCGCCGACGTGCGCATGGAGGGTGGGGCTCGTGTGTGCGGAAAGCTGAACGCCGCGCGCGGTGCAGAGCGCTCCCACCTGTAGCAGCTGGGTGATGCCACCGCAGCGGGTCACATCGGCCTGAAGCACATCGACCGCGCCGGCGTCGAGCATGCGCCTGAAGTAATAGAGGTCATAGCCGTACTCGCCGGCGGCGATCTCCATGCCGGCGGGCGATCGGTCACGCAACAGCGCAAGACCCTCCAGGTCATCGGAGGAGACAGGCTCCTCAAACCAGCTGGCGCCCGCCTCGGAGTGGAAGACCTCAGCCAACGCAAGCGCCTGCTTCCGCGAGTAGGCGCCATTGGCGTCGACGAACAGCCGGACGTCCTCGCCGATCGCGGCGCGCGCCCGGCGCACGCGATCAGGGTCGAACTCGGGCTCTGAGCCGACCTTCATCTTCACCGCCGCGACGCCGAGTTCGGCCCATCCGCGCAGCTGGCGTTCGAGCTGCTCGTCGGAATATGTGGTGAAGCCGCCCGAGCCGTATACCGGCACGCGCTCACGCACGCGGCCGAGCAGCGTCGAAAGCGCCAAGCCGAGTAGACGAGCCTTTAGGTCCCACAAAGCGACATCGACGGCCGAGATCGCGCTCGCGACGAGGCCGGGGTAGCCGACGTTTCGCACAGCGCGGCGCATCTGCTGCCAAGCGGCCTGCGGCGAGTGGGCGTCTTGGCCGCACACGGCATCGTGCAGAAGCTCGCGCACGACATCGGCGGCGGCCGCCGCGGTGTAGCTGTAGCCAAGGCCGGTCTCGCCTGCCGCGTCGGCTTCGACCAGGACGAGCGTGGTCGAGTCCCAACGGAGCGTTCCGTCGGCCTCGGCGTGGTCGGTGGGGATCGTGAACGAACGTGCGCGCAGCGCCGTTACCGGCGCACGCTCGGCAACCGTATGACTGCCTTCGACGCCCACGCCCGCGTCCAGCGAACTCAGTTGGTACCGACGAAGTTCTGTGTTCTGCTCGTTTTCGACCTCGTGGTGAGTCGGGCGCTCCCTGCGCCCAGGCTCCTCGGCGTCGGGTGAGAGCTGTTGGTGGCGGCCTCCGGCCGCGATCGCGTAGACGATCCCACCAAGCACCGCGACCACCACGACGACGATCACGAGGATGAAGAAGGCTCCGATTTCCATAGTTGGCGCCTACCCCGGCCGCCCGGCTCGCAAACCAGAGCGGCGAGTCGCTTTGTCGTGCTCGCCGACGTGCTCAGCGGACTGCTCCAAGGCGATCGCGGCGGCAATGTGGGAGAGGTGGGTGAGTGCCTGCGGGTAGTTGCCGAGCAACTCCCGGCTGTCGGGGTCGATCTGCTCTGAGAAAAGCCCACGGGGGCTGGCGGCGCCGAGCGCGTGGTCGAAGACCTCGCGGGCCTGCTCAAGACGACCCTGGCGCGCGTAGCACTCGACGAGCCAGAAGGAGCACGCGAGAAAAGCGCCCTCTTTGCCCGGCAGCCCGTCGTCTCGCTCATACCGGCGCACGAACCCGCCGTCGCCGAGCGTCTCGTACACGGCGTCGGTCGTGCGGATCATGCGCTCGTCGTCGAACTCGAGAAAGCCGAGCACGGGAAGCAGCAGCAGCGCGGCATCGAGCTCCGGTTCGTCAAAGCACTGCACGAAGACGCCGCGATCCTCGTCATAACCGCGAGTCTCGATCGCTTCGCGGATCTCCTTGCGGGCACGCTTCCAGCGACGCACCGGAGCGCGGCGCATACCCTCCTCCGCGAGCCCCAGCCCGCGCTCGACCGCCGTCCAGCAGCCGGCCTTCGAGTGCACGAAGTGAAGCCGCTCATCGCGCCACTCCCAGATGCCGCGATCGGGCTCCTCCCAGCGCTCCACGGCCGTCTCGACGAGTTCTGCGAAGAAGCGCCATTCGTCGTCGTCGGGCGAGCGTCCGCGGCGATGCCAGCGCCAGGCCTGGTTGAGCATCTCGCCCAGCGCGTCGAGCTGCAACTGCCCGGCCGCCTGGTTGCCCACCCGCACCGGGCGAGCGCCACGGTAGCCGCGCAGGGCGAGCTGCTGCTCCGTGACGCGCCTCTCGCCGCCGATGCCAAAGAGGATCTGCAGGTCCGTGGCGCGCCCTGCCGAGGCGCGTACAATGAAGCGCCCGAAGCGTTCGGCCTCGCGCTCGCAGCCGAGCTCGGCCAGCGAACGGGCAGCGAGCGAGGAGTCCCTGATCCAGCTGAAGCGGTAGTCCCAGTTGCGCTCGCCAGCGGGCGTCTCGGGCAGCGAGGTGGTGGGCGCGGCGACGACCGCACCGGTCGGTGCGTAGGTCAGCGCCTTCAACAGCAGCGCGGAGCGCACCGCAGCCGGGTGCTCTGATCCCGCGCCGCTGAGGCGCTTGCGCCAGGCCCGCCACCAGCGCACCGTCTCGCGCAGGCGCGCATCGATCTGCTCGCCGTCCTCGCTGAGCTGCTCCTGCTCGAGCAGGTGCGGACGGACGTGGCGAATCAGCAGACACAGACGCTCGCCGTCGTTGAGCTTGGTCGAAGCGGTGAGCTGCTCGCCGTCACTCTCAAGCTCGCCGTCGCTCCAGATCGTGAGGCCGTCATCGCCGCCGATCGCGGTGAAGCTGTCTTCGGCTGCGCGCCTGAGCCACGGTGTCACCTCGCCATAGTCAAAGCGCGGGGCGATCTGCAGCTGTACCTCGGCGGCGCCCTGGGAGCACTCGATCACGCGGACGATCTCGCGGCTCGAGCGCTGCTCCGACTGATCTCTGATCGCCATGAAGTCGAGCACGCGCACGCTCGTCTCGGCGCCCTGGAGCGTGGTCTCGAGCACCATCGTGTCCTCCAGGTAGGCGCTCGAGGCCTCGGTGACTCCGCCGCCGAGGCTTACGGCGCAGTGCCCACCGCGCTCGGAGTCGAGCAGCCTCGCGAAGCAGCTGCCGCTGTCAAGGCGCGGCAGGCAGCACCAGTCGATCGAGCCCTCAGCGCTCACCAGAGCGGCGCCGTGACAATCGCCGATCAGGCTGTAGTCGACAAGCGCCGGCTGCTCTGATGCCTTCATCGGCCGCGCAGCTTGACGCCCGCGGCGACGGCGGCAAGCGTGCTCGCCAAGCCGGCGCCGACAAGCAGGCGGCGATGCCGGGTCAGGGTCCACTGCGCGCTGTGCTCGGTGGATTCCTCCGAGAAGCGGCCTCGCGCGCCGTGGTCGCCGGGCACGGGCTCGAAGAGGTTGTCGGGACGGTCGGGTGCGATCGTGTCGTCGGCCAACTGCGCTTGGTAGTTGGTACGGGCGAGGTAGCGATCGCCGGCGCCGGGGGCGATCGCATTGCCCATCACGCTGAGCGCCGTGGAGCCGCCGACCCACCACTCGCGCCTGGCAGGGTGCTCCGCGGCGGCAAGGATCGAGCGGGCCGCGAGCTCCGGCTGGTAGACGGGCGCGACCGGCCTCGGATGGTGGCTCACGCGCGCGCGGACGACCTCGAACTGCGGTGTGTTCAGTGCAGGCAACTGCACCATCGTCACCTGCACGCCGCTTGACCGGTGAAGCAGCTCGCAGCGCAGCGACTCGGTGAAGCCCTGGATCGCGTGCTTGGCGGCGCAGTAGGCGCTCTGTAGGGGGATGCCTCGGTATGCGAGCGCTGAGCCGACTTGGACGATCACGCCGCGGTTGCGCGGGAGCATCGCCTGCAGGGCGGTGAGCGTGCCATAGACGACGCCGAGGTAGGTGACTTCGGTCACGCGCCGATACTCCTCGGCGCTGATCGTCTGCACCTCGCCGAACACAGTTGCCATCGCGTTGTTGACCCAGATCTCGATCGGACCGTGTTCGCGCTCCAGGCGCTCGGCGGCGCTTTGGACCTGTTGGGGCTCGGCGACATCGGCGCTCAGCACGACGGCGCTACCGCCAAGGGAGCGAACCTCCTCTGCGCAGGCCTGGAGGCCTTGCTCGCCGCGCGCCAGCAATCCGACGGTCGCCCCCGTGCGAGCGAACTCTCGCGCAGTCGCGCGCCCGACCCCCGAGCTTGCACCGGTGATCGCCACGACGCGTGGAGCCAGGCCCATAAAGCGCATCTACCCACGCCCTCCTCCGCGCAATCCGGCGGCTGGTGCAGTGGCTTGCGTCTTCTCAGCGCGGGTAGGGAACGCTCAATGAAAAAGCGCGGAGAGGGGCGATGGACTTCCTGAGAGAGGCATTCCGCGGACGCAACCGCTTCGTGCTGCGCCTAGCGATCGTCGCCGCGCTCGGCGGCTTCCTGTTCGGCTATGACACCGGCGTCATCTCCGGCGCGCTGCCGTTCATCGGCAAGGACATCGGCGGCGGCGAATTCAACGAACAGGCGTACGTAGGCTCGTTGCTGATCGGCGCAGTGTTCGGAGCGATCATCTCGGGCTTCTCCGCCGACGCGATCTCTCGCCGGCGCACAAAGATCATCTCCGGGTGCGTCTACGTGATCGGCGCGCTCGCCTCGGCGCTGTCGCAGAGCGCGCCAGAGCTGATCGTCGCGCGCTTCGTGCTCGGGCTGTCGGTCGGGACCGCCTCGTTCGTCTCCCCCATGTACATATCCGAGCTCGCCCCCAAGCGGATTCGCGGCGGCGTCACGTCGTTCAACCAGCTGATGGTCGTCAGCGGGATCATGGGCGCCTACATCGTCAACTGGGCTCTGAAGGGCGCCGCTGAGAACTGGCGCTGGATGCTCGGCCTCGGCGCGCTGCCCGGCTTGGCGCTCGCGATCGGCATGTACTTCCAGCCGTTCTCGCCACGCTGGCTGGTCGAGCAGGGCCGAGACGAGGAGGCGCTGCAAACGCTGCGCCGTGCGCGCGGCGACGACGACGAGGCCGAGCAGGAGCTGAAGGAGATCAAGGAGGCAGCGGCCGAACAGGGCAGCTTCCGCGACGTCTGGCGGCCGAGCGTGCGGCCGCTCGTGGCGATCGGTCTCGTGCTCGCGATCGCGCAGCAGTTCATCGGCGTCAACACCGTCATCTACTACGCGCCGACGATCCTCAAGTTCACCGGCCTCTCGACCAGCTCGGCAATCACGCAGGCGTTGTCGGTCGGAATCACCAACGTGATCTTCACGATCGTCGCGATCCTGCTGCTCGACCGCGTCGGGCGACGCGTGCTGCTGATCGTCGGCACCAGCGGCTGCGTCGTCTCGCTGGCGATGCTCGGCGTATTCTTCGCCTCCAGCGGGCTGCAGCACAGCGCTTCATGGGTCGCGCTCGTCTGCCTGATCGTCTACATCGCGTCGTTCGCGATCGGACTCGGGCCTGTCTTCTGGCTGATGATCTCGGAGATCTTCCCGCTGTCGGTCAGGAGCCCGGCAATGAGCCTCTCGACGGTCGGTAACTGGAGCTCGAACTTCCTCGTCTCCTCGTTCTTCCTGACGCTCGTCGGCGCGATCAGCCGCGAGGGTACGTTCTGGCTTTACGGCGGACTCGGAGTGCTGGCGCTGATCTTCTTCCTGGTTCGAGTGACCGAGACAAAGGGCCGCTCGCTGGAGCAGATCGAGCACGAGCTGGGTGCCGACGACCAAGCAGCCGCCAAGACGGGCGTCTGCCCACTGAGCCGCCGTACGATATGAGCCGCCAAAGCCCGATCGCGAGCCTCCGGCGGGAAGCTGCGGACTGCCGCGCCTGCCCGCTGTGGCGCGATGCGACGCACACGGTGTTCGGTGAGGGCCCGCCCCACGCAGCCCTGATGCTCGTCGGCGAGCAGCCGGGCGACCGCGAGGACCGAGCGGGCCATCCATTCGTCGGCCCGGCTGGTGCGGTGCTCGACGACGCACTCGCGCAGGCGGGAATCGAGCGCGCGAGCGTCTACACGACCAACGCGGTCAAGCACTTCAAGTACCGCTCGCGTGGCAAGCGTCGCATCCACCAGCGGCCGTCGGCCGCCGAGCAGGCGGCGTGCCGGCCATGGCTCGAGCGCGAGCTGGAGCTCATCGCCCCGGCGGCGGTCGTCGCCCTCGGCGCAACGGCGGCACATGCGCTGATCGGGCACGCAACACCGATCGGCGAGAGCCGCGGCCGTCCGCTCGAGGGCACGCTGTTCTCGCCGGTGCTCGTGACTGCGCACCCGTCGAGCGTGCTGCGCGAGCGCGACCAGGACGCCCGCGTTCAGGCACTCGCAGCGATCGTCGACGACCTCGAAGTGGCGCTCAGCCTTGTCGCCGATCAGCCACGTTCCCGCCCGCGCGCGTGAGCACGGCGCGAATCGGCTGCCCAGGCTGATGGCCGCATTGAGAGCTTCAGCAGACGACCTCACCGTGCGTCCGGTTTTCGCTCTGCGGTGGGCGGGTAGGAGCCGTAAGTGAGCTCCGACGCCCGGAGAGGACTGCCGAGATGAACGAGACCGTTGCCGACCACTTGCTCGAACGCTTGGCCTCAGATTGGGGCGTCAAGCGCATCTACGGCTATCCCGGCGACGGGATCAACGGCATCATCGGCGCGTTCGGGCGCGGCGGTGATCGGCCCGAGTTCATCCAGGTTCGCCACGAGGAGATGGCGGCGTTCATGGCGTGCGCACACGCGAAGTTCACCGGCGAGGCAGGCGTTTGCCTGGCAACCTCCGGCCCTGGCGCGATCCACCTGCTCAACGGCCTGTATGACGCGAAGCTCGATCACCAGCCGGTCGTGGCGATCGTCGGTCAGCAGGCGCGGCTAGGGCTCGGCGGCAACTACCAGCAGGAGGTCGATCTCACGACGCTGTTCAAGGACGTCGCGCACGAGTACGTGCAGATAGCGACCGAGGCCGGTCAGGTCCGCCATTTGATCGACCGCGCGATGCGGATCGCGCTCTCAGAGCGCACCGTCACCTGCGTGATCGTGCCCAACGACCTGCAGATGGAAGAAGCCGTGCCGACACCGCCGCACGCGCATGGCACGGTGCACTCAGGCGCTGGCTGGGAGCCGCCGCAGGTCACACCGAGCGACGAGCAGCTGCGCGCCGCGGCGCAGATCCTCAACGAAGGCGAGAAGGTCGCGATGCTGGTCGGCGCCGGCGCGCTGCACGCCACCCAAGAGGTGGTCGAGGTCGCCGACACGCTCGGAGCAGGCGTCGCCAAGGCGCTGCTCGGCAAGGCCGCTGTGCCCGACGACCTGCCGTTCGTGACGGGCTCGATCGGCCTGCTCGGCACGCGCCCGAGCTGGGAGATGATGCAGGGCTGCGACACGCTCCTGATGGTTGGCTCGAGCTTCCCCTACTCGGAGTTCCTGCCCGAAGAGGGCAAGGCCCGCGGCGTGCAGATCGACCTCGACGGGCGCATGGTCGGAATCCGCTACCCGATGGAGGCCAACCTGATCGGCGACAGCAAGCTGACGCTGCGCGCGCTACTGCCGCTGCTGGAGCGAAAGACCGACCGCTCATGGCTGGATAAGATCGAGAACGGCGTGCAGGCTTGGTGGAAGTTGATCGAGCAGCGAGCCAACGAGCCGGCCGAGCCGATCAACCCGCAGCTGATCTTCTACGAGCTCTCAAAGCGCCTGCCCGATGGTGCGATCCTCACATCGGACTCGGGCTCTGCCGCCAACTGGTATGCGCGCGACGTCAAGCTGCGCTCCGGGATGCTCGCCTCGCTGTCGGGCACGCTCGCCACGATGGGTCCGGGCGTTCCTTACGCGATTGCCGCGAAGTTCGCCTACCCCGATCGACCTGTGATCGCGCTGGTGGGCGATGGCGCGATGCAGATGAACGGACTGGCCGAGCTGATCACGATCGCCAAGTACCGCGAGCGCTGGGCAGACCAGCGGCTGATCGTGATGGTGCTGAACAACCGCGATCTCAATCAAGTCACCTGGGAGCAGCGCGCGATGTCCGGCGACCCGAAGTTCGTCGAGTCACAAGAACTGCCTGATGTGCCCTACGCGCGCTGGGCGGAGATGCTCGGGCTGAGCGGCATCCGCGTCGACGACCCGTCGAAGATCGGCGACGCATGGGAGCAAGCCCTCTCAGCCGACCGCCCGACGGTGCTGGAGGTCGTCTGCGATCCAGAGGTGCCGCCGCTGCCGCCGCACATAACCGTCGAGCAGGCGCGCTCGCTGACCAAGGCGATCATGCACGGCGACCCCTCGCGGCGGCGCATCATCAGCCAGGCGATCCGCCAGAAGCTCCCTGAGATCTTCTCCGGCGGATGATCCGGGAGCTGGTCGCCAACCTGCGCCGCGGGCGAGTGCAGCGCACGCTCGCGGGTGCAACCGCGCTAAGCGCACTACCGCTCGGTCTGGAGATCTACTTCGAGCACTATCGCGGTTCCTTCACCGACAAGTGGATGTGGACGCCGATCGCGCTTACGCCGATGCTCAGCGTAGCCGGGCTGGCCGCCGTGCACTCAAAGCGCGCCGCGACGACCGTGCTGCCCGCCGTCTCAGCGCTCTATTGCCTGGACGGCCTGATCGGCGTCTACACGCATGTGCAGGGAGTACGCAAGCGTCCAGGCGGCTTTGGTGAGCCGCTTTACAACATCGTGATGGGTCCGCCGCTGCTCGCGCCCGGATCGCTCGCGCTCGTCGGCGCGATGGGACTGGCCGCCGCCGCGGCTCGGAGGGAGCGATGAGCGAGCAGCACCGCGAAGGCGCCTCCGTCGACCTCAGCCACCTGCCCCACCACGGCGGCGCCCGCGAGCCGGGACCGCCGCCGAAGCTGCCGCGCCAAAAGCGCGGGATCACGCCCCAGATGCGCGGGCGCTACCCCGGCTACGACGCGCTCGAGCAGGTCGAGCGCTGGGATGGGCGCACCCGCAAGGTCGTCCTCGACCGCGTGCGCAAGGTGCCCGCGATTCGCTTCTTCGACGAGGAGCAGGCGAGCAGCCTGCGAGCTTTCTGCGACGTCGTAACCGGGCAGGATTGCGAGCCGCGAATACCCGTGCTCGAGATGGTGGATGAGAAGCTGAGCGCCGGGCGCCTTGACGGGTTCCGCTACGCGGAGATGCCGAGCGACCCCGAGACCTGGCGAGCGGTCGCGGCGGGCCTGGACGATTGCGCGCGAGCCGAGGGACACCCCGACTTCGCGGCGGCCCCCGAGGAGTGCCAACACGAGATCGTCGAGCGATTCTCCAAAGGCGAGCTCGACTGGGAGCTGCCGGTCAAGAAGGCCTGGGCAGTGGTAATGCGGATGGTGCTGTCCGCGTTCTACTCGCACCCGTGGGCGTGGAGTGAGATCGGCTTCGGCGGCCCCGCCTACCCGCGCGGGTTCGCACGCCTGGGCGCGGGGCAGCGTGAGCAGTGGGAGTCACCGCCGGCATTCGCGGTTGACCCGGTCGAGGACGTGTCCGCGCGCGGCCTCGAGTGACGCAATGAAACGACGAGTTGCTCTCGCGCTGAAAGGCTCGCTGCGCCCGCAAGAAAACGACTCGGCGTTCCTGCTCGATCCTCATCGCCGTGGCATACCCGGACGCGAGCGGATGCACCGTTTCGGCGAGGGCGACCCGGTGGACATGCTCGTGATCGGCGCCGGTGCCGGCGGCGCGACGCTCGCCCAGCGCCTGGCACGGCGGGGCTGGCGGGTGCTGGTGCTGGAGGCCGGCCCGTTCTGGGACCCCGACGAGGACTGGGTCTCCGACGAGGCCGGCTCGCACGAGCTGTATTGGACCGAGCCGCGCGTGATCGGCGGCTCGGACCCGGTCGAGCTGGGCAAGAACAACTGCGGACGCGGGGTCGGCGGCTCGATGGTCCACTACGCAGGCTTCACGCCGCGCTTTCACCCTTCTGACTTCGAGGTGCGCACCCGCGACGGCGTAGCTGCGGACTGGCCGATCTCCTACGAGGAGCTAAAGCCCCACTATGAGCGCCTCGAGCGCGAGCTGCCGGTCGCCGGACAGTGGTGGCCGTGGGGCGATCCGCACGGCTACCCGCACGGTCCGCACCCGGTCGCCGGTGGCGCGTTGCGCGTCTGGGAGGGCGCGCGGCGCGCGGGCATCCAGATGCGCGTGGGGCCGGTCGGGATCGCCAACGGCGCCTTCGGCAACCGCCCGCACTGCATCTACCGCGGCTTCTGCCTGCAGGGCTGCAAGGTCAATGCAAAGGCTTCGCCGCTCGTCACCCACGTGCCCGACGCGCTTGAGCACGGCGTCGAGATCCGGGCGGACTGCATGGTCACGCAGATCGAGCTGGACGAGCGAGGTCGCTGCCGCGGCGTGAGCTACGTCCACGAGGGCCAAGAGCAATTCCAGGCCGCGGATGCGATCGCGGTCGCGGGCTACTCGATCGAGACCCCGCGGCTGCTCCTGCACTCAAAGAGCAAGCGCTTCCCCAACGGCCTCGCCAACAACAATGACCTCGTTGGCCGTGGCGTGATGGTCCAGGGCGCACCGCAGGTGGCCGGGCGCTTCGAGCGGGAGATGCGCATGTACAAGGCGCCGCCGCCGGAGATCAACTCAGAGCAGTTCTATGAGACCGATGAGCAGCGCGGCTTCGTTCGGGGCTTCTCGATCCAGACGGTCGGGCCGCTGCCGATCGGCTGGGCCGAGCACGTGCTGGCCGACGGGCACTGGGGGCAGGCGCTGCGCGAGTACGCGCGCGACTACAACCACTGGTACACGATCGGCGTGCTCTGCGAGCTGCTGCCGCAGCCGGAGAACCGCGTGACGCTGGCCGAGGAGACCGACTCGAGGGGAATGCCGGTCGCGCGCCTCGACTACGGCCAGTGCGATAACGATCGTGCGAGCATCGCCTACGGCAAGCAGACGCTCCTGCGAATCCTGCGAGCCGCAGAGGCCCAGGACGAGCTGACGATTGACCGCTACGCCCATCTCGTCGGCGGTTGCGCGATGTCCGACTCGCCCCAGGGCGGCGTCGTAGACCGCGACCACCGAGCTTGGGAGGTGCCCAACCTGTTCATCGCCGACGGCAGCGTGATGCCGACGCAGGGGTCCGCCAATCCGGCACTTACGATCATGGCACTCGCCTCGCGACTGGCCGAGCGGCTGGCCCGCAAGCAGATCGCGTGAATCTCAGCGCGAGATGACGCTGATGTGCCCGTCGTTCTCGAGAATCGCCCATCGTAGATCTCGTAGTGAGGTGATCTGCTCCTGGCGGGCCTCCTCCTCGATGTCTTCGATCGTGATCCGCTCGCGACGCATGTTGCGCTCGATCGGCTGTCCGTCGTGGACGAGCACGACTGGCTCCCCCTCGGTCACGCGGCGCACGGCCTTGAAGCGGTAGGAGATCCAGCTGACGAACACGGAGAGCACGCCGATCGTCGAGATCACCGTGAGCGCTCCCGTGACCGAGTAGTCGCTCTGGGTCACCCCCTGCTGAACGAGATCGCCGACGACGACGAGCAGGATCACGTCGAAGGGCTCGAGCTGGCTGAGCTCGCGCCGGCCCGTGACACGCGTGAGCAGGAAGACGAAGAAGAAGACGACGGCTGCGCGGATGACGAGGTCCACTGCTCAGTCCCCCGGCTTTGTGACAGGAACGAGGCTCATGGGAAAATCGTCAGCGACCGGTGTACGCTCGCCAGCGTTTCACCGGAGTCCTCCAGCGAGACATTCTCGCTGCGGTTGCCGACGTTGGTCGCGTTGACCTGGAAGTTCAGCCAGCAGACGAGCTCTTTCCCCGCCGGCCAGATTCCGTATTCAAGGACGATCTTGCCGTCGCGCGAGGTTTCGCTTTCTGGTTCGGGCTTGATCGAGTTGACGGCCATCGATTCCCACCAGCCCTTGTCGAAGACGAGTTGCAAGTGGTGGATTTCCTGACGAGGCATGACCTTCAGAAGTGCCTGGAACATCAGCCCGCCGCGCAGCCGAGTCGGAGCCGTGACGCTCAAACTCGCGGCAGGTGAGCTCGCCGAGCTGGTTGACGGATGCTGGCCGAAGACCCCCAGCAGCGCGAGCACTGGTATCGCGGTCACAGCGCAGAGCAACGCCCGGCGAATCCACGGCGAGTGCCGGCGAATCCGGCCCTGATAGTCACGGTTGCGCTCGAAGCTGAGGCCATCGGGGAGATCAGCGGCCATCCCGTCCGGTTCGCGACCGGCTTGCCGGTTCCTGCCTCCGCCGTCTCAGACGCGTCTCGGCGGCTATTCCCTCATTGCACACCACGTGTGGCGGGCGCCAGAAATCGAACCGGAGACACCACGATTCCGCGTCGTGAATAGCTGCGAGTTCGATAGCCATGAATGCCCATGGATACCGGCCGCTCCCCGCGGATTGGGACGTCCGGCTCAAGGTAAGCGGAAGTTTGGGCCTACGACAGACGCTCGTCGGCCCAAACGAATCGATTGAGATAGCTATCGCTGTCTAAAACCAACCTATTTACAGCGGCTTTTCTATGGCGAGACCCGGATTCGAACCGGGGACACCACGATTTTCAGCCTAGTGCTTTTGGCCTGAAAACGCGCCGATTTGCGGGCGATTCGCAGACGACGCGCTCCCGACCTACCGTTGGTTTCCTGGGGATTCCTGGGGGGTTTGGGCCGGGACGTGGGCATCCCCGGCCCAAACCTGAATCCGGCCCTTGATCCGCGGATGGAGGCAACGAGACGGAGATCGAACCGCAGTCGGCCCCGGACTCACCCAAACGGGTCTCCAGCACTAGCTCCCATCGAGCGCCGACGCGCCCCTCTCGCCACGCGGACCGGGCGTTCCTCGTTCGCCTCTCGTCCCCGTCCGACCGGTTTCGCCCTGGCGACCCCTGGGGCCGCGTTCACCCCTGGGGCCGCGTTCTCCGGTCTGCCCCCGTTCGCCGACCTGCCCGCGTTCCCCTCGGGGACCCAGTTCCCCCTTCGCCCCCGGTTCCCCTTTGTCGCCCTGACGCCCCGCGGGGCCGGCTTCACCTTTCGCGCCGCGTTCGCCGTTCTTGCCCTGCTGCCCACCGGGCCCGGCTTCCCCTTTCGGCCCGGTTTCGCCCGTCGGTCCCGTTTCGCCCCGGAACCCGCGGGGGCCGCGTACGACTTCCACCTTCGTTCCGTTCACGTCCTTGACTTCCGTTTCCGGGCCGTCTTCGGGAGTGTCGCCGCCGGGAATGAGGGGGTACGGCGCTCCCCTGCCAGGGTGCCCCTGTGCATCTCTCACCGCGTTCGCGCACGTCACGGCGCGAATATGCCGAGGCTGCCCGGCGGGTCCGATGATCTGCACGCTCGCAACGGCGCCGGATGGGATCTCCACCATCCGGTTCTCCGTCTTGTGATGCCGGAGTTTGCGGGGCGTCCCGGCGATCAGTACCTCTTCGCTGTCGCGGACGAGCAGAGTGCCGGCGACGCAACCCCCGTCCGTGGTGGACACGCGCGCGATCCAGAAATCGTGAGAGCTTCGCGAAACGACAGCGCCGACCGCGAGCAGGGCGGCTAGGAGGGCGAAGGCTGCGATCAGCTGGTTGCGGGCTCGTCGCAGACGCGTCTCGACCGAAGCCTTATCCAGAGACGGGGAGCGAGCTTTCCCGTGCACGCGCTCCGCGAGTTTCTCACCAAGCAGCACCCTCACCCACTGGGGGTCGAAGCGCGGGTCGTGGCGCAAGCCTCGCAGGACCACGAGCTGAGCGACCGCAAACACGGCGACGATGACCGCCAAGGTCGCTGAGACAAAACCGAGGGTACGTTCGCCCCACACGAGGACGAACCCGAGCAACACTCCGAGGATCGCGCCGCCCACGAGCGCAATACCGGTCGGTTTGCGCTTCTCCGGCCTCTCCCAGCTGGTTTGTACCACGGCGCCCAAGACTCCGAGGACCGCTGCTGAGGCCGTGACGAGCACGGCCGTCAGGCCGGGTGGCGCCGCAGTGAGACTGGCTGCGACTCCGATCCCCAAGAACGTCAGGAGGGCGACGATCGCCAGCTCCGACTCCGGCTCGCTCCCAGCGGTTCTGCCGACCGCGACCACGACGCCCGCGAAGAACACGAGGAGAAGCAACCAGACCGCGACGGCCTGCAGCCCGAGGCCGATGAGTTCGTTCCGTGGCACGTCGGCGATAACGCTGAACGTCGGAACGCCGAGTTCGTGAAAGTGCCACCACTCGACGGCTGAGCCGACCAGCAGCAGATAGCCACCGAAGGTGACGATCGCGCCGAGCACCGTCAGCACTCCGGTGAGCGTGACCCGCGAAGGCTCCTTCGGCGACGTCGGCACTGCCCCCCCGTTCCCAACAGTCGGAAAATTTCGCGCGAGGAGTATCGGAATCCACGCCGCAGAATGATGGCGAGAGGCGGGTATCTCGGCACGCCGCGCGGCTGGCCGCTGTTGCCGCGGGCAGCGCGAAAAGCCAGCAAATACGCGCCTTATTGCTGATCAGCCAGCTCGACCCGTGCAAGGCTTAGGTCGTTTGCGTGGCGGGCCGCGTCGAGGTAGGCGTAGACGTCGGCGCGGACCCCCCTCCTACTCGAGGCCAGGCAGCGCCTATTTGTTCAGCACGAAGGTCCTGACGGCGCGGACAGATGTCTGTCCACTCCTGATGAAAGTGCCCTTGGCGATCAGCTTGGGGCTCTTGGTTCTCTTGAGCAGACGCTTGCCTATGGTGGTCAGTCTGACCTCGATCTTCCGTGTGCCCGCCGACCGGAACGCCGCTTGCCCGTATGCCACGAGTGTTGGCTTGGCTTTCGCCTTCCCGGCCAGAGTCGCGCCGAGCGCCAGCGCATACCAGTCGATGGTCGCTGTTCCCGCGTCCAGCGCCTTGAACGTAATCGTGAATCCCCCTGTCTTGAGCATCGTGGCTAGCTTGGCCGACTCGCCTGAAGGCGTGAGCTGGCGCCTCAGAGAAGCGGCTATCTGAGCAGGGCTTACCGTCGTACTGGTCTCGCCAATGACGCTGCCTCCGGCCGCGCTGGGTCCAGCCGTGCTGCCCGACCCTGCGGCGGGGCTCGCACCACCGCTGCCACCGCTACCTGTCGTGTTTCCGCCACTGGGTGGTGGAGGAGGTATGAACGGAGCATGTTGGACAGGTGCCGATGCTGGTGTGCGAGCGGTGCCGGTGCCGCCAGCGTTGGTGATCTGAAGTTCGCACAGAATCGAGCGCCCGAAGTCCGGTTCGTGCAACAGGTACGTTGGCGATGACCCGCGCTGCAGGATTTCTCTGCGTGCGTTGTCGACGAACGTGTACGTATAGGTCGGCTCGTTGCTCCAGCTCCCGGGTTCGCATGTGAGCATCTGCCCGACCGTCGGCTCGCCGCGCAAGCTGGCACCTTCGCCGCGTGGGGCCAGCGGTGGGTCTTCGCTGCCTTCTACGAAATCCCGGATCTCCGGGGCGGCGAGGTTGACGAACCCGTTTAGTGCGCCGTGGCGACAGCGTTCCCCACCCAAGACCTGCACGGTGTCGATGACCCCGATCAGCGTTAGCCCACCGTCGAGCTCGCGGACGAGGCTCCCGCCGCTGTCGCCGTTGCAGGCAGAACCACCGGTGTTGCTGCCGCAAAGGAACACCGCTTCGGCGTCGCCGCCACACTCACGGCTGGGTTCGAGTGCGATGCCTAGCGAGTAGAGCTTGCCGTTGAGTTCTTCGGTCACGGGGTTCTCTTCGCCGAACCCAGAGAGAACGCCGTCGGTGCCTTCCGGGAGACCCGACGCCGAGGAGGGCAGCGCGATCGCGCCCACCGCAGAGGATGGGTTCAGCGCTTGTGCGAGCGCGAGCACGGCGACGTCATCCGGAGTGCCAGGACCCGCGGCGTAGTCGAAGTCGGGGTGTATCCGAACGCCTTGGACGAATCGCGCCTGGACGGTGGGGCCGTGTTCGATTTCTTCGACCGTAATGCTGGAGGCGCCTGCGAGGACGACGAAGGCATTGGCTGGAAGTGGCTGCCCGGTCGCGGGGTTGTATGCGCAGTGACCAGCCGTCACGATGTGGCTCGTATTGATGATCGATCCGCCGCAGAGGAGAGAGGCTTTTTTACCCCCGACTTCGAATTCGGCGAAGACCGCGACTTGCCATGGGATCTGCTCGATCGAGTCCTGCCCTCCGCCAACAACTGCCACTCGCGCCCCGCCTGCCCCGCGATGGCGCTGAGGCGGGCGGTGTACATCGAGCGCCCGATCCCGGCGGTACATGGCTAGCACGCGGTGTCGGGCGGAGGGCGACGCCACCGCGCGCGTGGACGATCCACCTGCTGCACTCGCCAGCGGTGCTATGGCGAGCGCGACCGCGCACACCACGCAGCCAGTCAGTCGGCCAGAAGACCCCACAACCGTACCCTTTCGCTCGCCGCCAGGCGAGGCAAGATACCATTTGTCGGACTTTGAGCGCGCGAGCAAAGTGTAGAACCTGGGGCGTTGCTGTGGCGGTGATTGCGGCCATGGCGAGCCTCGCTTGCGCCGGGGCTTCGCTGGCCGACACCTGGTTTCCCGCCGCGCCGATGAGCGAACCCCGCGCAGCCCAGACGGCCACACTGCTTCCCGACGGCCTGGTGCTCGTCGCCGGCGGGTATAACGGCTTCGTCGCAGGCGTCGGTGGCTCTCACACGAGCCTCGATCTAGCTGAACTGTTCGACGCCAGCACAGATACGTGGACCAGGGCGGCACCGATGCTCGTGCCACGGTCCTCCCAGACCGCGACGCTGCTCCCGGACGATCGCGTGCTTCTCATCGGAGGGTGGGAAGCTCCCTCCAACGGCGAAGGCGGCTCGACGGCTGAAGCGTACGATCCCGCTTCGAATTCCTGGAGTCCCTTTCCCGTGCCGGCGGAACTGCAGGAAGTGGACTCCGCAACCCTGCTGCCGAGTGGCTGGGTGTTCCTGATGGGTTGGTTCGGTCCACGGGAATACGGCGCGATCCAGGGTGCCGCACTATATGACCCGGCCTCTGGCACCTGGGAGCGAACGGCTGCGCCCAAACACCCGCGCCAGGGCGCCACGACCGTGCTGCTGGCGGATGGGAACGTCCTGATGTTTGGCGGCTGGACGACCGAAAGCCGCTTCCCGCCGGTGGAAACGGTGTATACGGTCCTCTCGGGCGCCGAAGAGTATGACCCGAACACCAATGAATGGATCGAAGTCGCAGCGATGAACCAGCCCCGCGGTGCAGCGACGGCGGCGCTGCTGCCCGACGGCAAGGTATTCGTGAGCGGCGGCGTAAACGCACTAGGCAACGTTCCAGGCCTCTCCTATTCCGCCGTGAGCAGCACGGAAGCGTATGACCCCACGACGAACAGGTGGACGGCCCTGGCACCGATGGCCATTGCGCGCGAGCACCATACAGCCACGCTCTTGCCTGGAGGCGATGTGCTCGTTGCGGGTGGCGGCGACTGCGGCAACGGGTTCTGTCTGGGGTCCGGCGGTTCCGGAAACTGCTGCGGGGCGAGCAGCGCCGAGCTGTATAGCCCCGCAACGAACACCTGGTCGTTCACGGACCCAGTTCTGAGCGGGGTTCAGCACACCGCTACGCTCCTGCCGGGCGGCGATCTGCTGATCGCGGGCGGCAACCTCGAACCCGCCAATATGTACGAGCTGAGCAACGCCGCGATCTACGCTTCCGGCTATCCACCCGACGAACCACCGCCGGCCGCCGGTCAAAAACCGATCGTCCCGGCGGGGAGCGTGCCGGTGATTACCAATGTCGCGCAAACTCACAGAGCGTGGCGCGAGGGCAACGCTCTGGCGCACTTGAGCGCCAACAGGGCCAAACCGCCGATCGGCACAACCTTTTCCTTCACTCTCAATGAGCAGGCTAGCGTCGGCCTCGTCTTCACCCAGCGGGCGCGTGGGCACAAAATCAAGGGGAAATGCGTTGCCCGGACCAGACTGAATCGCCACAAGCCGGCCTGTGAACGTACCGTGACTGCGGGGGCACTTTCGTTCACCGGCCACAGCGGCACCAACAAGCTCGTCTTCCAAGGTCGCGTGTCGCGCTCGAAGAAGCTCAAGCAGGGGCGCTATACGCTCCTCGTCACCGCCACGAACTCAAACGGGGCGCGTTCGACGTCGAAGTCGCTGAGCTTCACGATTGTGAAGTAGCCACCAGTAGCGGGGCGCGGTCCCCAAGCGTAGCTAGGCGATGCGATGGCGAGGCGGACTCGCGACGACGTGGGATCAGTCAGGTAAGGCACTTGCTGCCGATGATCCACGCCGCGCGCCACAGACCGCTCTAGCCTTCCGTCCGTGCGCCTGCCAGCGAGCACGCGGTCGGCGGAGCGCTCGATCGCCTCGCGGCAGTCCTGCAGCTGACCAGGAGGTATCGAGCCATGTCGGTCCTCGGTGCTCTTGCGGCGTAGAGAACGCAGTAGATCACGTCCACCTCAACAACTGCGGCATCCACTGCGGACGCATTTCAATCAGTCGCGACCGACCCGTACACTCGGTCCGAGAAGCCCCCCAAGAAAGAGGTGAAGCGTGCCTGACTTCCTTGCCGGAACGCGCAAAGAGATCACCGATCGCCTCAGTGAGCTCAAGCCGTTGGTTAACGAGTACCATCGCCTGACAGAGGCGGCAGCCGCGCTCGAGAAGATCGGGGGCTCCGCGCTAGCCGCGATCACGCCTGGGCGTCGCGGTCCGGGACGCCCGCGTGGCTCGGGGCGCAAAGCGAAAATTGGGGTCAAAGCTGCTGGACGCAAACCAGGGCGTCCTGCGACTAAACCCGGACGTCCCGCGGCCAAACGCCGCGCCGGCCGGCGCAAAGGTAGCGGCTCACGCGCGGCTGAAACGCTCTCGTTCGTGCAGGGGCAACCGGGTATCACGATCCCCGAGCTCGCAGCGAAGATGGGGATCAAGCAGAACTACCTCTACCGCGTCCTTCCCGGTCTTGCGCAAGAAGGCAAGGTCGTGAAGAAGGGAAGGGGCTGGCACCCGAAGGGGTGAGCAGCTCGAGGGTCGCGGCGGCAATCTCTCCGACCCGGCGGTTGAGCCTCGGGAACAGGCGCGAGTGCGCAGGTCGCCGACTTGTGGGGCGGTGTCACTTCCCCGGGCCGGTGGCCGACCCGGGCCGCGAGCGATGGCGAGAGGCGGACTCGAACCGCCGACACCCCGATTTTCAGTCGAGTGCTCTACCAGCTGAGCTATCTCGCCGCGAGCCCCGATCCTACCGCCCTACGGCCGCGGCTGGATGACTGCCTCGCGGGCGCCAGCACCAAGCCCACCCCTTCCTTGAAGCCTTTCCGGCCCGAACTCCGTCATGCGCCCGGCGGCTCCGCTCGCGAGCTTCATCAGGTCGAACCATCGCGCCTCGCGTTCGAGGCCGGATTTCTTGCTCGGCGGACCGCCAGCTTGCCGATAACGGTGCAGGATCGCGGCGTCGGCGACGCAGCGTATCTGGTGTTCGCGCGAGGGCATAGAGCAGCAGCCCGCGCACGGCTCATGGCGACCTTCGATCTTCCTATACTCGGGGCGTCATGCAACGAACACCCCGAACATCCGAGCTCCCCCTTGTCGCTCGCTGAGTCCTCCATACGACCGCCCGCGCTGAGCGCGTCTGACCCAATGGTCGTGGTGGATCGGGTGAGTAAGGCGTTTCGTCGCCCAACCGAGCAGACGCATACGCTGAAGGAGCGCGCGCTGCACCCACGGCGTCGCGCTAAGAACGAGTCGTTCGCCGCCCTCAAGGATGTTTCGTTCTCGATTGAACGTGGCGAGTTCTTTGGAATTGTTGGGCGGAACGGCAGCGGCAAGAGTACGCTACTCAAGTGCCTGGCAGGTATATACGGCGTCGATACGGGACGAATATGGACACTGGGTCGGCTCTCGCCCTTTATCGAGCTAGGCGTCGGCTTTAACCCTGACCTTCCCGCCTACGATAACGTAGTTACTAACGGGATAATGCTTGGTCTGTCTCCACGAGAAGCTCGCGCACGATTCGATCAGGTCCTAGACTTCGCTGAACTGCAAGAGTTTCGTGAGCTGAAGCTCAAGAATTACTCCTCCGGAATGTACGTTCGCCTCGCCTTCTCGGTCGCGATTCAAGTGAGCGCGGATTTGCTGCTCATCGATGAGGTGCTTGCCGTCGGGGACGCTGCGTTTCAGCAAAAGTGCTTCGATGTATTTAACCGGCTCCGCGATGAGGGGCGAACGATCGTCTTTGTTACCCACGACATGGGTTCGGTCACGAGGTTTTGCTCGCGCGCGCTGCTTCTTGAGCGCGGACACGTCGTAACTATCGGTGAACCGGAGGAGGTCGCCAACCTCTACTTGGCTCTGAACTTCAATCGAGACCCCTCGGACTCGGCCGCAGAGGCTAACCCTAACGATCACCTTCTTGCCGCGGAGTGGAGCGGAAGCCACGCTGCACGGATCCTCGATGCGTGGCTTGAGGATCCTGATGGCATACGAGACACCGCAGTTGCGCAAGGCACTAAGCTGCGGTTTCGGGCCGCGGCAGAGTTCTACGAGACGGTAGAGGATCCAGCGTTCACGGTGGAGTTCGAGGACCCTTGGGGTACAAAGATGCTCGTTGCGACAACGTTGATTGATGTCGAGCGCTCCGGGCGCTTTGAGGCAGGTGAAACGGCCGTCTTTACCGTCGAGTTTGACAACCGTCTAGCGCCTGGCGAGTATTACCCCACGGTTGCGTTGTCGCGGCGTGGTGGCCTGCTAGACCTTATCCACCGAAAGCGCCGACTATTCACAATGACGGTGTTCGGGTCAAGCGCTCTAGGAGGTGTCGTGGACCTTCCGTACACCGCCGAAGTCGAACGGCACCGTGCTACAACCGACTGACCCGCTAGCAACTCCGCCCTCGCCAAGCTAGCGCACTGTCGCGACCACCTTGATCCCGCCGATGGCGAGGTCCAGCCACGAGTAGCGCGCTAGCGCTGGACTGAGTCCAACGGCACCCGTCAGCAGCTCCACACGCCTCACCACAAAGCCCGACGCAAGCATGGAGCGCTGGAGCTCGTCTACCGTAATCCGATTCAGCCGCTCAAACTCGCCCCCCATGAGCTCAGTCCACTCCGACGACTTAAGGTCGCTCGCGCGTAGCTGCTCAACCACATCACGCTCGGGGCGTTGAAGATGATGATGGTCTGCCGGAAACCACTCCCATAGATGCGAGCCCTTGGCCGAGTGGTAAAAGGGCCACAGCTGAAGAAAGAAGACGCCCTCCGGGGCCAAAATCCTGCGAATCTCGCCAAGTACATCGACCGGATGGGTGACGTGCTCGAACGCTGACCATGAGAACGCACAGTCAAAGGATCCATCATCTGCCGGGATGCTAGTGGCCGCCGACTCCACGAACGTGAGATTCGTAAGGTCTGCGGCAACCCCCTCCTCACCCGCACGTCTGCGCAGATGGTCGGTGTTGGTCAGGGTCACGTCAAACCCGACAAGCATTTGAGGACGTGCCTTGTGCAACACGCCGAGGTCCATAAAGCCGTCGCCACAGCCAACATCAGCGACCCTCTTTCCCTCTAGCGCAACCCCAGCATCACTGAAAGCGTGCACCACTTGGCTAGCCGCCTCCTCATAGTGCTCCCAAAACCACTGCGATTCCGGGGTCCTCTGCTGCGGCCCCGGAGCCGGGGCCGCAGCAGGCGGCGCGAACTCCGCGCCCGACCGGGAACTGCGCCTAAATGCCGTGAGGGGTTTCATTGCTGATACGGGAAAACCTACCAGGATCAGAGGTTGCCTTGCTCTCAGGGCGACGCTTCTTCCCATCCGTATAATGCACCTATTCTAGATTCCCCGTGTTTGCTATCGCTGTGGGGTCCCCTGTCATTGCATGATGAAGCGGCACGTATTCCCATTCTTTGCCGTTCCACGCTGACTCTTCAAGCGAGCCACCGCCATTGTAGAAAATCCACTGTTCGCCTGTGTGCGGATTGATCACGATAGCGGGACTTCCAACGATGGCGTGATGAAGCGGCACGTATTCCCATTCTTTGCCGTTCCAGTGGGACTCTTCGAGAGACCCGCCGCCGTTGTAGACGACGAACTGTTCGCCGGCCGAGTCGACAACCGTCGCAGGGCTTCCCACGATGGCGTGGTGAAGAGGGGCATAGCCCCATTCTTTGCCGTTCCACCACGACTCTTCCAGCGATCCGCCGCCGTTGTAGAAGGCCCAACGATGACCTGCCGCGTCCACTCCAACCGCCGGATTCCCAGTTATTGCATGATGAAGTGGCACGTATTCCCATTCTTTGCCGTTCCATGCTGACTCTTCAAGCGAGCCACCGCCGTTGTAGAAGACGTACTCGTGATTCGCCGAGTCGATCCCTACCCCTGGACTCCCAACGATTGCGTGGTGGAGCGGGGCATATCCCCATTCTTTGCCGTTCCACCACGACTCTTCCAGCGATCCGCCGCCGTTGTAGAAGGCCCACTGTTCGCCAGCCGAGTTTACCGCAGCTGCCGGGTTTCCACTGATCGCGTGACCGAGCGGGACGTAGCCCCATTCGCTCCCATTCCAGGAACTCTGTTCGAGCGAGACTCCTCCGCTGTAAAAGACGAATTGCCGTCCGAAGCTGTCGGTACCCGCGCTGGGATCTCCACTGATCGCGTGGTGTAGCGGAACGTAGCCCCATTCCCTGCCGTTCCAATACGACTCTTCAAGCGACCCGCCGCCGTTGTAATACACGGAGCGCGCCGACCCTCGCGCTCTGACTTCGTGGTCACCGCCGTAAGTCGTCCCCGCTGCGTTCGTTGCCACCAACCGGAAGTGATAGTTTTCGCCCGGTGTAAGGTCGGTTACGTTGGCGCTCACCGGATAGTTGCTTACCCCCGAGCCTATGTCTACTCCAGGCAGAGTCGGAGTGTTGCTGCCATACGCGGTGGTCTTTCCGTACTGGAAGTAGTAGCGTGTATCGCTGGCATTTGGATTCACGGCACCGCTCAGTGTCACTTGCAGTTCCTGCGGGTTTGTCGCTTCGGCGTTCGATACGGTCGGGAGGCGGAGCGTATAGTCGGTACGCAGCTGGAGATTTTGGCTGCTTCCGCCCATGACGGTCACTCCGTGATACCCCTCCAGCCCTTGCTCGACGCCTATAAGCGCATAGTTGGTCGGGTTTTCGGACAAATGCCAGCCTTCGCATGTGGCGTTGACTAGGTGTGCCGCTTTTGCGAGGTTGGAAGAGGTGATCTCTGCTTCGTATCGACCAGACCCGCTCGATGCGGTTTCATACGTGTTTGTCGATCCCGGCATCTCAGTAGCGTATTGGGTGCCGGGGTAGAAATAGGTGTTCACCTGGCTGAACGGTTTATTGCATTCTTGCCGGCGCTCATTTTTCCATTCTGGAGTGTCGTTGGTGGAGCGCCACTCCTGGAAGCAATACTCGATCACCCCGTGCGAAGTTGTGTCTTCGAGCTCCGGGCAGACGTATCCCCATCCACCGTAGCTAGTGCCGGAGTGAGTAAATGTCTGTACCTCCGCTTCGGTCGACAAGACCAAGGAGGGTGCTCCGAATACTTCGCTCCACGGCCGATCGCCAGCGCCCTGACTCGAGAGCGAGACATAGTGATGCATGCCGCAGACGCCTGTTTTGCAAAGACCAGTTGGTGTTCCGGTGCGCACCTCTTGCCCCCAGTGACTGCCGGCGGCCTGGCAGACGGACCCGTTCGGGTCGCCCTCCTGGTAACCCCCGAAGGGTTCGGGTGTTGTGTCGCCTGTGATCGGAGCCTGGTTGGTCCCGTTTTGCAGCGTCAGTTCGTCGCCGGTTCCGTAGTAGCTGCAATAGTCGCCGCTTGGTGCGAGAGAGAGGTCTTGCCCGAAGCCGCCGTACGACATGTGTTGGAGGCCACCCGAGTGGACGCCTGGCGTCGGGAGGTAGCCAACTCCGACCGGTTCGCACTGTTCCGATGGCGATCCTGGCTGACCAGTCTGCCAGCAGGTCGTGCCGTTTGCGCCGTACCAATAGAAGCTCGATGCTTGTGCCGCCGACGATAGGCAAAGCAGCAAGGCGATTGACGATATAGCAACTGTGATCCCGCGTCTCATTTCGCTGACCCCCGGATGTCTTAGGTGGGACGAGTTATCACCCAAGCCGCTCAGTTCGCGGAGTACATGGCGAAGCACTCGACCAAATCGCTTTGTTGGAAGAAGCTTCGCCGACGCTATTTGCCGAGGGTCGCTGCGTCTATCCCCTGAAGGGGGTGATTTATGGGTGACTCCGGGGGATTGGCTACGCAGCGTGTCAGCAGCTACGGGCGGTCAACCCGATCAGGGCACGCTTATTTCTGACACCGAACTTGGTGCGAATCCTGGCTGAGTGGGTGCGGACGGTCTCGATGCCTACTGAAAGAGCGAGAGCGATTTCGGCATTCGTGTAGCCTTTGCCTAGATACTCAAGAACTTCGGTCTCGCGAGGTGTGAGGGGCACTTTAGCGATGTGGACTTGCTCCTGTCTGCCTTCATGAGCGGGCATGAAGACGTTCCTCCCCTCAGCTGCATCTCTTACTGTCGAGAGAACGTCGGCGGCCGATGCATGCTGCGGCAAGCAGCTGGTGCCAGCTGCAAGTAGTCGCAGGCCGCGAGCGTGGGTAGGATTATCTACGAGCACGACAACACCGACCCCGCCGGGCTTAGCCATGCCGCGCGCGAGGACACTCGCCTCATTGAGGATCGCGACTCGGACTGTTCGCTCCACAATGACCCGCTCGATCGCAGCTGAGTCTAGATCGATGCCAATGACAACAATGTCTGGATCCTCGTGCAGAATCTGCATCAGGCCGCGACTCACAATGGGATCGAAGCGATCGAGCGCGACCGTGAGTGGCGATCCGGCAGGATGCGATCGACGGAGTTTCATGGTGTAGGAGCGCACTGTTCCAACGGTAATGCCGAGCTCGTACGCGGTTTGCCCATGGGATGCGCTCTGCCACGCGTTGGTGCGGCACGAGCTCCACGGGATTCGAGATCGTGCCGGTGGCGTCATCGTCGGGGCAGCCCTTCGTGGAATAGGCGGCGCAACTGCGTCCCAAGCTCGGTCGGCGTTATTCCGAGCATGAGCCCGATCGTGCCGCGGGGCACGTTCTCTTCGTAAAGCCCTCGGATCGCTGGGCGTAGCTCATCCCAAGACCGGCGGGTGCGGCTGCAGCGCCCGGTCTCGCCCGCGCGAGGCCGGAGCCTGCCTTCCGCCGCGAGTTCGTCGCAGCGGCGCCTGAGTGCCTGCGGGCTTCGTCCCGCGTGACGAGCGAAGTCGGCTTGGCCCAGATCGAGCACCTCTTGCGAATAGATGAGGGTCTGCGTTTCCAACTCAGTCCATGGCCGCCCGTCATCGGCCTCGTTGCCGGCGCAGCCGCCGCACGGTGGCGCCGAGGCCTCGGCGCCGCTGGGAGGCAACTCGCCTACCCGTGACGACTCGCGTGTGCTCATACCGCAGGCGCTTCTGGCGGCGGGGCCGCTCGCTGCAGTGTGGGCTCCGCGAACGACGCTTGTCGGGTTAGCTTCGTTCTCTGGCCTGGACCGTAATAGGGCCGTTTCGGCGGCGGGGGCGCTTCGGGAAGCGGCAACCCGCCGAGCAGTGCGTCCGCGGACACTTCGAGCCCGCGGCAGAGCCTGAGCAGGGTTGTCATGTGAGGATCGACGTCGTGCCGTTTGAGATTCCGCAGTTGGCCAGGGACACCCAGGACCGGCCAGCGAGTTGCTCCTCGGTGAGCTCCCGCTCTCGCATGAGGCCATTGACGACTGCCGCCAGCTTCGCCGAGATCGCGCGTTGCTCTCGCGATTGCGCTGTCTCGACGGGTTGACCTTGCCTAGGCAACGTGGCACTCCTCGCCCTCGGCGACGTGTACCCCATGGGACTTGTTAAGTACCTCCACCCGCACGGCGACTGACAAGGGCGCGTCCATCCCGACCGCGCTCAACCGTCGCGCTGGGGCCGCCACCGCGTCGGTCACAGTGACGTCCTCCTGTAGCCGTCCGCAAGCCGGCACGCGGCGCCCCGCCGCCGTGCGCTTCTCGGAAACGACGATTCGCCCTAATTCCATTGCCGCCGCCTCATCCAGGCAATCGCCTGGGCCGCACTGCGCGTAGCGCTCGCGACCGGATAGAAGGCGTGCGCGATCAAGCCGTTGCCGACCACCAGGGTGAGGCGGCAGTACCACGTTGCATTGTCGACGGTGAAGGTCGGTAGCCCCAGCTCGTATGCAAGACGCCGCCCGTCATCAGAGAGAAGCGGATGGCCGAGGCCGAGCACATCGCCCGTTTGGCGCTGCTGGTCGGGCGACTGACTGCTGACTCCGAAAGCCAAGCACTTGAGTGCAGCGAAGTCGGACCAGTGATTCGCGAATGCGCGATGCTGCGCCTCGTCGAGCGCGGCACTGTCGTAGCCATCTTCGGGCGAACACAGGTTGCCCGAGTAGAAGTAGACGACGCCGCGATCAAGCCCCGACAAGTCGATTGGCTGATCGCTCGTCGAGGGAAGCTCAATGACCGGAAGCGGTTGCCCGGTCAGCCGAGCCAGGAGCGGACCACCTGCGCCGCCGCCTACCTCACCCAACCAACTCTCCTGTAGTGCTTGCCCCAACACCGCGCGTCAACTATCCGGCCCATCTCGCCACTGAACCGCCAGGCTGTATGAGAACGTCGCTGATCTGCCCGGGCGTGAGCGCGATCACAATAGGCGGACCCCCGTCCTCGGGCACGGCTATTGGACTGCCTTAGCCTTACGAGTGTCACCTGTTGTTGCCCACCTCAACGTGTACGGCTTGGACGGTTGGGTCGAGCGCCGCCGGCCAGAGTGGTGTACCGGCGACGCCCGACCGTCCCTGCTCGACGACGAGACGTCGCAATCAGTGTGTGGGGTCACACTGACCTCTCCACGACGGGCGCCGTCGCCGGGGGGAATCCTCTCGGGGGGAGACGGATTCCCCTCCGATGTGCTGGCTTCGCCCGATCATGCGTTTCGCATATTGACGGGCGCGGCATTCGTCTGCGCGGAATTTGGCCCCTATAGGAACAGAAACACCGATTTAGGAACAGAAACACCGATTTAGGAACCGGCATGTCGCTGAGCCCACCGCGCGGCCTTTACGCCTTGCTGTCGGAGCACCACCCGACAACCCTCGCCGGGCGTCACGATCACTGTACGCCACCGCGCCGTCTCGACGCGAGCACTCGCCGGTTCGACGTCAAGCTGCTCGAACAGCGCCCGCAAGACTGTGCGCATCTCGACGAGCGCAAGGTGACGTCCAGGGCAGGTCTTGCGTCCGCCGCCCCACGGCATCCATACCTCGGAGCGCGGTCCCTCATCAAGAAAGCGCTCTGGACGGAACGACTCGGGATCGCGATACACCGCCGCGTCGTGCTGCATCAGATGGACGCAGCCAACCAGATGCACGGGCGG
The DNA here is from genome assembly GCA_963697725.1 of uncultured Solirubrobacteraceae bacterium. Lineage (GTDB taxonomy): Bacteria > Actinomycetota > Thermoleophilia > Solirubrobacterales > Solirubrobacteraceae > Palsa-744. The sequence continues at coordinate 301,679 of OY969096.1, read as the reverse complement.
GCGGTAGGTGTGCCCGCCTATTGCGTACGGCTTGGCGACGACGCGCGGGATCGTGAACAAGAACACCGGCCGATGACGCAAGACCTCGCTCACGACCGCATCGAGGTAATCGCCGTCCCCGTCATCCAGCTCCGCGACCAATCGCTCTCTCACGGCCGGGTGGTACGCGAGCAGTTGGATCGACCAGGCCAGCTCCGAGCCCGTCGTCTCGTGTCCGGCGAGGATGAGCGACATGATCGTGTCGCGTACTTCGCTGACCACCTCGGCGCCGCCCGCGACATGCCTGGGGCCGATGAGCATTCCTAGCAGTCCGCCGTCGTGCGCGCGGCTGTGGGCGCGCTCGACAATCAGCTCCGCAAGACTCGAGTTCGACGCTTTCGCGATCGGCTAGAAAGCGTCGCCAGATGTGTCGCCACGGCGGCGCGTGCCGCAGCACCGGCATATGAAGCGTCAGCGTTCCCGCCACCTGAAACATTGCCAGCAGCCGCCGATGCAGCTGGTCCACGCGCTCGTCGCCGACGCCAAAGATCGTGTGGAGGATCACGCGCAGCGTCAGCGCCCGCAAGCGTCCGCCGAGCGCGACCGGCTCATCGAGTGGCCAAGTCGCGATCTCTGCCGCGACCGTTGCGCTCACCATGTCGGTATGAGCGCTCACACGCTGGCGCTGAAAGCCCGGCAGGATTCGCCGCCGGCCGGCTAGGTGGTCGTCGCCATCGGCGAGCATGAAGGAATCGCGACCGACTAGCGGTGCGATGACGGCGCCGCCTTGGCCTGGTAGGAGGACATCTGCCGGCGCCGTGACAATTGCCCTGATGTCGTCGGCCTCCGACATGAACACCAAGGGCGGCTTGGCAAGTGGCGTCATCGTGAAAGTGCTCCCGTACCGCTGTCGGCACCACCGCAGATACGCGTGCGGATCGCGCCAGAAGGCGAACGTCTCCACCGCCGACGGCAAGGGCACGCTTCGCGGCCCAACGACCGGCTCTGCTCGATGTTCTGCCACTTGGTTCATCGTCTCGGCTCCCTCACTTCGCTTGTTGTTTGTTCAGGACGCGCCACGTCCGCAGCGCGGGAATAAGAAGTCGCGTCAGCGGCCCCGCCGCGCGAATCAGCGCGCGCGTGTGCCGCCGCCATGCGGGCGCCCACACGCTGTCCTTGGTGAGGTACATCGCCGCCATCGCACTCACGAGAACGCGATGCCGTGCGCCGTGCCGAAGCCCCGTTGCCGCGGTCAGCGCACGGTTGACGACTTCACCGATGCGTCGTGTCATCACGTCGGCGTTGCTGTAGTGCGCCACGTACAGATGCGCACCGTTGTCGGCGTTGACCTCCTGGTCGCCGTAGCTGTCCAGCAGTGTCCCCGCCAGCGATATCCACGGCAGGTACGCGTTGAGTATTGCGCGGGCGTCCTGCGCACTTCGTTTCTCGTCAGCCGCCAAGGCGAGTAGCGCAAGAACCGTCAGCCACGCACTTGCGGCGCCCGTGTGCTCAAACCAGGCGAGTGCACCGTTGCCGGGAAAATGTGTTGCAGCCCAGGAGTGCAGTAGCTCGTCGCGTCGGTGGGGATCCTCGTCGTGGTTGAGCGCCAGGACTTGCGCCAGTGTCGCGGCACAAACACTGAACGGTCGCGCCGCGTCGTATGACGGCAGGCGCGCACACGCGACGCGGCACGTCTGCACGAGCGCGGCGACAAAACCGCCGTCGTCGTGCCACGGATGAAAGCGGTAATAGTCGGCGACAGGCCGCCCCGCGTCTAGCGCGTCGATGAGCGCGCGATGGAGTTGCTGTCCGTTGTGCACGCCGACGTACGCGCCGCGCTCGCTCGTACAGTCAAGGTAGTCCGCCAAGACCTCGAATGCGACGAGCGCCCGGAGTAGGTCGGTCGAGCGCCGCTGCGCGATCGTGCTGAACAGCACTGCCCCGTCGATGTTGGCGCGCTTGTGGTCGATCGCCTCTCGTGCGTCCTCACGAAGCGCCGGATCGGGTATGGCATCGGCGAGTGCACGCCAGTGCTCGGTCTCACGAGCCGCGCCCCGCAAACCCCAGGTCAGCTCGCGTGAGACGGCGCGGGCAAGCGCGAACGCCGTGCGAATCTGTAAGACGGCGCGATGTGGGTGGCTACGCGGGCTTGACCATCGTCGCGCGCACACGAGCGGCGAAGTAGCCAGGCACCGCGACAATCGCGAGCGCCGACGCACTCACGATCGCCACCCTCGTCAGCGCGATCAACGGTCCCAGCCCGACGACCAGCGGGAAGTCCGTGACCGTTGTCAGCGCGTGCGACAACAGGAGTTGCCCGTACAACCCGAACACCGCTCCGATCGAGCAGCCCGTGAACAACAGGATCAGGCTCTCCAAGAGCAGCACCGCCCAACCTTCAAGACGCGTGAATCCCTGCTGGCGAATGTTCGCGATCCGGTCGCGCCGCTGCCAGATCATCGACGCGATCACTCCGGCCATCGCAATGATCGCCGCGCCAAGCACCAAGCGTGCAATTTCGCTCAGGCGCGCAAGGCCGTGATGGCTGATCCGTGTCCACTCGGTTTCGCGCTCGCCCGCCGTCTGGACGGCAAGTCCGCTACTCGGTCCGAGGGCTCGCGTGACCTCGGCCTTGACCGCACTCGGCGACGTACCGCGCGTGACGTTGACCATCAGTGCGCTTGCCGCGGTTGACCTCCACGCGCGCGCGTAGTCCTTCGAGCTGAGCACGATCGCCCCCGGCGGCCACCCGCCGTTTGTGCTCAGACCCGCGACCCGGAATGTCGTCGGTTGCGGCGATGGCAGGCTGAACGCGTCGCCGATGTGAAGGTGTTTTTCGGTCGCTATCGCTTCGGACACGATTGCCCAGCCGCCCACGCGAAGCCGAGCATTCGCCTGCGCGATCTTGCCGACCGTGATCTGACCCGGCGGCAATGGTCCGCGCGCCGATGGCGGCGGCGCGATCACCCACACGCGGCGATGTCCGACGTCGAGGAAGCCGCCGCGATAGACACCCACGTCGCGCACGCCCTGCAGCCCGACCAGCTTGCGCGCCATGTCGCTCGGGAACGCCGTCGTCCCCAGCGTGTTCGCTTCACCGGGCGGCGTCACCCACACGTCGGCCAGTCCATTCCATTCGCGCGCGGTCCGGTCCAAGCCGTGTTCGAGGTTATTTTGAGCCCCGGTGATGGCAACGCTGCCAAACACCGCGATGGCGCCCGTGGCCGCGACTGCGAGGGAGCGCACACGTGTCAGAGGATCACGCAACGCGGAGACGGCAAGACGGGCCGGCGTGGCGCCGAACGGGCGCAGCGCCCGCCGCACGATGCGAACGCAGCCATCGAACAACAGCGGCAACAAGACCAGCATCGCGACGACTAGCGCGATGCTGCCACCAAGCGCCGCCGAAGGCCGGAAGATGAGCACCGCCGTCGTGATGCCGACGCACACGACGCCGATAACGACTTGCAGCACGCCGATACCCCGCAAACGTGCCTCTAGTTCGTCTTGCGAGCGCAGCGGAAGCGCGATGATGTGGCGCACCGGCCAGATGACCCCCGCGAATGCGGCCAACACGCCTGCGCCGACGGCCTCGATGACGGCCAGCGGCGTCACGATCCGGGGACTACCAACCGGGAACGCAAACGTCAGGTAGCCGGGTTCGGCGCGGAATACCGAGACCGACAAGATCTCGCCAATGCCAAGCCCAAGCGCGCAGGCGAGCACCCCGATCACTACTGCATCGATGAGCATGATCTGAACCACGTCGGACCGCTCATATCCCTGACTCCGCATCAGCCCGATTAGGCGCCGTCGAGTGGGGACGGTAAGCAGCATCGCCGTGAACGCGAACAGGAACGCCACCATCGCGCTGATGAGACTGAACAGCCCCTCGGACTGTTCCGCCGGGCCGAAGGCCACGGCAAACAGTGTGGCGTCGTTGTCGGCCGGGACGAGATTGAGATGCTGCACCGCCGCGATGCGCCGCAGACCCGCCCGCGCTGCCTCGTCCTGGCTGCGGTCCACCTTGACGAACACGCGCGTCACGCGGCCCTCGTTCCCGGTCACGCTCTGCGCATAGGCGATCGGCGCGAGCGCAATCTGACTGTCCGCCAGCTTGCCGACTTCGTCGCTTGTCAGCTTCCCCCCGATGAAGGTTTCGCGGTCGACGCCGCGCACCTGAAGCGTCGCGTCTTGGAAAGTCTGCACGCCAACTTCGCTGGCGATCTGCGCGGGCAGGAGGATTGCGCGTGAGTGCGCGAGCTGCCGCGCCGAGAAGCGGCGCAGCAGCGGCCCGCCCAGGCGAGCGAAGCGCGGGTCCGCGCCGATCAAGTCGACCGACGCTCGCCCCTTTGGCCCGATCACCGTCGTCGACTGCTCTATGAGCGGCAGCGCCGCGCGCACGCCAGGGATCGCTCGCACTTCATCCGCGATGCTTTCGGAGAAGCCTTCGCTGCTTCGAGAATCGATCTGGTACTGCGTGCCGGCCACGAGCTGACCGGCGAGCTGGCGCACCGATCCGTCCAGGCTTTGCGAAGCCACCTGGCTCGCAAATAGCAACGCTACTCCGATGGCGATACCGAGCACGGCAAGCAGCTCTTGCCCAACCACCGCCCAGGACTTGAACCGCATTCTGGTCACGAGCGCAATCTCGCTCGGACCCATCATGGCCGATCGCCTGTCATCGCCTGGCCGGGACGAACGAATACATCGTCGGGGCTGTAGTCACCCAACTGCCCGTCTCGGAGCTCATAGGCACGGTCGGCGTAGCCAACGGCCTGCGGATCGTGCGTCGCCAACAGCACCGTCGTGTCTCGCGACAAGCAGAGCTCGCGCAGCAGGGCGAGGATGTCCCGGCTGCGGCGCGTGTCGAGGTTGCCTGTCGGCTCATCGGCGAGCACCAGGCGTGGCCGGGTCGACAACGCCCGCGCGATCATCACGCGCTGGCGCTCTCCCATCGAGAGCCTTGTCATCGGCTGATCCATGCGCCCCTTCAGGCCCAGTTCGACCAACAGCGGTTCGATGTCACGCAGTGCGTGGCGGGGGTTGGTACGAAACAGCTTCAAGGCGGCGTTTTCGCGCGCCGACGCGGCGGGAAGCAGTTCGTTGACGCTGCGCACGACGCCGACCACGCTGCGCAGATAGCGCGCGTGCTCCTTCTCCGTGAAGGTCGCGATGTCGCGACCTTCGACGATGATCTGCCCGCTATCGGGTGCTTGGAATCCCGCGATCAAGTCCAGCAACGTCGACTTGCCTGACCCGCTCGGGCCGTACACGGCAACGAACTCGCCCGCGCCGATCGTCAACGACACGTCGTTGACCGCGTGCACGGTTTCTGAGGCGTTCTCATAGTGCTTGACGAGCTCGCGTGTCTCCAGCATCGCTACCTGCCGCCCGCGTCTGCACGCCGTATGGGGATCACGTCGCCCTCGAGCTCAAGATCGGCGCCTGTATGGTCCGCCATTAGTTTCAGTCGATGGCGGTGCAGCCGCCAGACCTGCGCTGAACGCAACGCTGATGCTTCGTCGCTCACCGCCATCAGCACCGCGCACCTGTGCTCGCGGGCGAAGCCTTCGAGGAAGGCCATGAACAATTTTTTCTCGCGCAGGCCAAACGGAGAAGCAAGGTTGTCGATCAGCACGAGCCGGGGAGACACCACCATCGTCTGTGCCAGTTCGACGAGGGCACGCTGCCAGTTCGACACGTGCTCCCAACGCATGTCTGCGCAGTCCGCGATGCCCAGCTCATCGAGGATCGCCGACGTCATGCGTCGTCGCTCGCTCTTGCGATACAAGCGGCGCCAACCCTTCTTCGGCGCCGCCGCCTTCATTTCGACGTACTCTCGCACCGAAGCGCCCAGCGCGGGGCCAGTCCCCATCGCCAGACCAATATCCCTTGCAAGGATGCTCTGGCGCCGCCGATCCCGCAGCTCTGCCAGCACCACGTCATCGACGCGTACTGTGCCCTCATCCGGTGGCAACAGGCCCGACGCCAGCCGGATGAGTGTCGTCTTCCCTTGAGTAGCGCCGCCGATGACGGCGGCAATCTCGCCCTCCCCGACCGACAGCGATACGTGCTGCAGAACGCAGACCCGATCGCGACCCCGATCGAACCCAATCGACACCGAATCCAACCGCAGAATCTCGTTCACGACCCGACGCTACCCGTGGCGCGCATCGTCGGAATCACGACCCGTTCAACCCGCGTCGGCTTCCCGGTATTCGCCATCCTCGTCCTCGTCTGGAATGGCGATACCGGCTTCCTGCGCGATTTCCTCCAAGTGTTCGATCACTTCCACGCAGAGCCTTGCCCGCGACGACCAGTGCATCGGCCCGACGTAGAGCCACGTCTCGCGCATCGCGCGCTCGAACTCGGCTCGCGTCTTGCGCTCGCCGTTCTCGCTTTTGCGCATGATCTCGTGCTTGCGTAGCTGGGCGTTGGCGTCGGCATACAGGCCCGTCGCGATCTTTTCTTCTTTGCGAAGAATGAGGATGAGGCTCGGTAGATCGTCCAGGCGAGCCAGTCCGACGCGGCCATACATCGCCTGGCGCACTGCCGGGATCGCCGCTGGCGGTCGGAACATCCATTCCCGTAGCTTTGCGCGACCCGCAGGCGTCGCCTCGTATCGGTCGAGCGACCTGTCCTCGCCGGGGTGCTGGTGCGTGCAGACTACGCGCGGATTCGAGCCCGGCGACATCTGGCGCAGTGCGTTGTAGGCAGACGGCTTGCCGAAGTTCGCTTCCGGGAAACGCTCGGCCAGAGCCTTCGCGTACCACCCGACCGTCTGTCTCGGTCGCTCGACGACAAGGCCGAGTGTGGCCATGTGCGTCGGGAACACATCTCCGTGAGGGCGTGCCATCGCACCGAAAAGCTAACGGGATTCGCCGGTACAGTGTCGGCCCATGCGAAAGGTTCGGATGCGTTGGAAAAGAAAAGACACCACGTCTCTTTCCGCCGCCCGCGCCGACGCGCCTATCAGCATGATCCGTCGACGCCACGTCCACGCCATCGCGCTCGCCTGCGGCGACCTGCTCGTGCTCTGCGCGGGTGCCCCGGCCGCGACGAATCCCGACCTACCCAACGCTCACGTCGCGCGCTCCTTGCGAGTGATCGACACCGCCCACATGCACCGTGTCTCGTGCAACTGCAACGACATCGCCGAGGAAGGTGAGGCCAAGGGCTCGCTTCCCGGCTCGATCCGGGCCTACGTCAACGTCGGGGCGCCCATCATCTTCCGCTTCACGATCACAATCCACGGAGGCGGCACGCTCTCCGGTGAAGGGTCGGGCAAGCCCAAAGGCAACCCGGCCGAACCCAGCTTTAAGGGCGCGATGAAGGTCACGAGCGGTACCGGCCGTTACCGAGACGCTCACGGGACGGGCGGTTTCTACGGCACGATTAACCGCTCGTCGTATGCCGCCGTCATGCAGACGACCGGAACGCTCTCCTACTGACGCGTGCTGGGCCGGCGCTCGCTCTTGGCGTTCGTGGTCGTGCTCGCGATCGCAGCTGCACCGTCGCCGGCATCCGGTCGCGCCAACACGGCGACGACCTCGGCGACGCTGCACGTTGCTCTCGTGCCCGAGCACCTTGGACAGGGGGCGACGATCCGGTTCGACTTCACGCTCACCGGGGCGCACGGAACTGTTCCGCCGCCCGTGACCACCATGAGCCTCCTGTACCCACGCGGCTTCGGCGTCCTTTCCAGCGGCCTCGGCCTAGCACCGTGCTTGTCAGCGGCGCTTGAAGCGCTCGGCCCGCGCGGCTGCCCGTCCCGCTCTCTTATGGGGTTTGGAACCGCTACCGGCACGTTGGAAGTCGGCGGCGAACGCGTCCAGGAGGAAGCCTTGACAGCCGTCTTTCTCGCGCCGTTCGACAAGGGCGACATCGCACTCCTGTTCCTTCTCGACGCTTACGAACCGTTGTATGCAGAACGCATCTTTGACGGCTCCCTACAGCCGGCGTCCGCGCCTTTCGGCGGCGCGTTGTCGATTGTCGTGCCGCCGATCGAAAGTTTCCCCGGAGGTCCCGACGTCTCACTTGTCCGATTGCGCTCCACCATTGGACCGCTTGGCATCACTTACTACCGCCGCGTCCACCGCGGATACGTCCCGTACCAGCCGAGCGGCATCGTCCTGCCACTGCGCTGCCCGCCTCGCGGCTTTCCGTTCGCCGCGCGCTTCATCCTTGCCGACGGCAGCCGCTTGACCGCGACGACGACCGTGCCCTGTCCGAAGCGCGCTCGCTGACCGACCCGCTACCGCGCGCCGCGCCGCTTCGGCAGGTGGATCACCTCGGCATCGGTGTCGACGTCCTCCGCCGCGTGGCTCGCCCATAGGTCGAGCCGACGGCGGTGGAGCTGCCACACGCGCACGGACCGCAGAACAGCAGCGTGATCCGACGCGGCTATGAGCACGCCACAGTCATGCTCCCGTGCTGCTTCTTCGAGCAAAGCCATGAACGTCTGCTTTTCGCGTAGCCCGAAGTTGTCCGCGACGGCGTTGAGCAGAAGTAGACGTGGACGTACGACCATCGCCTGCGCCAGCTCCGCAATCACGCGCTGCCAGTCCGACAACTCATCCCATCGCATGTCGGCGCACTCCGCGATGTCGAGCTCGGCGAGGATCGCCGTCGTCATGCGTCGTCGCTCGCGCCTCCGGTAGCGGCGGCGCAAGCCCTCTTTCGGCGCAGCCGCCTTCATTTCCACGAACTCGCGCGCGCAGACAGGAAAGGCCGGTCCCGTGCCCGTCACGATGCCGACCTCGCTGGCAAGCAGCCGTTGGCGGTGACTGTCCTTCAACGGCGCCATATCGACGTCCGTCACGAGCACCCGGCCGCGATCGGCTGGCAACGTGCCTGACGCCAGCCGTATCAACGTCGTCTTTCCCTTCCCTCCACTGCCAACGACGGCAACGATCTCGCCCTCGCCGACCGACAGCGTGACATCCTCCAGCACCGACACGTGATCGCGTCCGCGATCGAAGCCCTTCCATACGCCCTCGATCTTCAAGACCTCCCGCATCGAGGACAGCCTAGTGCCCGTCGCGCCGCGCGGCACACAAGGGGTGCCGGATCGCGGGTTGTCGGCTGAGCCCGTAGCGGTATCCTGATTGATACAGCTTGTTGGAGGGCTGGGATTCGCAAGGAGGCAAGTTCCTAGTGGGCGGAGAAGACTTGGCCCGTCGGAGTTCTCGGAGCGCGACGACGGCCGTCGCAGAAAGTCGGCGTCACCGACGGCGCCTAGCCCGGTTGGACGAGTTGATGGCCGCCGAGCTTCATGCCACCGAGCCCTTGGCCGGATCGGTCCGGCTTCGCAACCCGCGTGCCCCGTGGCGCCGTGACGGCTGGACGCCTGAGGAGGTGTCGCGTGCGCTTCACGCGCGGCGAGCGGCGCTTCGCCGAGAGCTGGACAGACTCCCGGCGGCGCGGGGGGTCGCGAGCTTCACGCTCGACGAGATCGTTGACGACGCAGCGTGCGTCGTCGTGATGAAGCCGCGGCAGGTCAGAGATGAGGAGCATCTTCGGCGGGCATTTTGGCTCTCGGTGCACCTCCTGCTTGCGCGCCATCATGAAGGACGTGGGCACCTCCGTGTCGGATCACGACAGCGTGCAGATTTTGAGTCCGTCAAGCAGAGGGCTACCAGCGAGGAGCCGACGGTTGCTCAGGTGATCGAGCTAAAGGATCGCCTTGCTAGAGCGGCAGACTTCATCGCACAGCTCAACGACCTTGAGGGTCGCGTCACCGCCCATATGGCAATCAGGGGCGTCGGTATCAAGCTCGCCGCGCGCGAGCTCGGCCTCCCTCTCAACGCGGTCAAGGCGGCGGCGCACAGCGCCGAGACAAAGCTCGAGCAAGTCGCAGCAATTGCCGCTGCGGGACGAATGTGTGCGTATCGCGAGCCTGCGATCGTCGCTCATGCGTCCCGCGTGGCTCGACCTGAGCAAGTGAGAGTCGCTCAGGCACATATCTCAGCCTGCTCACGCTGCCGCCGCTCCTACGTGCAGTTGGTCCGCGAGATGCGCCGTCGCGAGTTCCAGCGTCAGGCGACTGCCGCATTCCTGCCTCCGCCTATGCTCGTAGCCGCTCACCCTGGCGTCATGTCCCGTGCTGTCGCCTTCCTCAGCACTCATGCGCCCGGCAACGGCGTGTCACCGGGCAACTTCGGCGTTCGCGAGAGGGCGCTCGGCCTGATCGGAAGCGGTGCCGGCGCTGCTAAGGCCGCCGGTCTGCTCGCCGGAGCTACCCTGGTTGTCGTCGGCGCGAGCACAGTGCCCTCAGGTGCGCCTCACTCGCATCGACTGCACCATCGAGCGGCGAGCGTACGGCACTCAGAGCCGCGTGTCGCCGCGCTGCCACGAGTGGAAGCTGTGGTGCCGGAGAAGGCTCGCGCGGCACCGTCAGAGACTCCGCCGCCCACGCCTGCGCAGCCCACCCTACGGACTGGCGGCTTCTCGTATCTAGGGGGCAACGCAGCAAGCCGTGCACAGCGCTCTTCGGCGACCGCGGCGAGCCCCGGAAAAGCCGCCAGCCTCAACTATCTCGGCGGCAACCGCGCGCCAGCAGCAACTGCGAGCACCGCGAGTGCCACAGCGAGCTCCTCGTCTACCTCGACTGCCTCGAAAGGGGGTCAGTTCAGCCCATGATTAGCCGCCTCTGCTCAGCCATCTTCGGCGCTGGCCTCGTGCTAGTGCTTACCGCCTCGGTCGCATGGGGCGGTCAGTACACCATCCACAACTGCCCGGCGTCACTGCAGCCGAACTTCGAAGCCGGTCCGTATCAGCCGTATGGTGGGAGCCTGCCAAGCGCGGGTGGATTCCAGGCGGGATGCGCGCCCGGAAGTGTTCTCGGAACCGCCGTCGGATGGTACGCAGACGAGCAGTCACTGAACAGTAACCTTGGAATCATCCTTCAAAGCCCGGCTCCGAACATCGCAATTCGTGAACTTCGGCTGGTTTTTTCCGTCGCGCACCAGACGAGTGGTTCCGACACATTCGCTGAGGTGCTTACCGACAGCGGCTATCAAATGATTAGCGCGACGCCGTACGCGGCGGGGGCCAACAATCCCCTTCTCGTCCGACTTCCTGCCAACACCAGAACCGTCTACGTCGTCAGCTACTGCTCGTTTGACGCCTCGACCAATTGCTACTTTCCATCCGGCTCATACCCAGTGATAAGAGTCGAAGGGATGGATGCAACGCTCGAAGATACCGGGGCGCCGACGGCGAGCGCGATCGGGGGCGCGTTGGTAAGCGGAGCCCAGTTGAGTGGGACAGCGGCGCTCCAGTTCACGGCCGAAGACGCAGAGAGCGGGGTCAAGGAAGCTCAGCTTCTCATAGACGGGGCGCCGGCCGTCTCGCACAGCTACGCGGGCGCCTGCACCTACACGACTTTCATGTCGTGTCCGCAGACAGAGAAGGATTCCGTGACCTGGAACACGAGCGCGGTGGCCAACGGCGAACATCTCGTGGCGCTGCGGGTCACTGATGCTGCCGGCAACGTCCAGACGCTCGACAGCCACGCAATCCAGATCGCGAACTCAGGGCCTCCTCCGTCAGGTGGAAGCGGACCAAACCCGATCCCGCCCGCTTGCCTCGGCGACCCAGGCACGAAGTCAGCGATTCTGGTCCACGCAAAGCACAACCAAATTCAGAGCCGGTATCGCCACCGAGCGACCCTTGCCGGTCAATTGCAAGGGCCAGGAGAACGGCCAATCCCGGCGGCGACGATCGAAGTCCTAGGTCGCTCTGTCGTGGGCGGGTCGTTCGTGGCGCTTGGACACGCGACGACCCGAGCAAAGGGACAGTTCAAAGTAGCCCTGCCCCCAGGCACCTCGAGAAGCGTCTGCCTCCGCTACGGGCCTGAGCCCGACGGAGAGTATGCCGCTGCGCTGCTCCTGCGCCAGCGGGTGAGTGCTGGAGTAAGCCTGGACCTCCACCCGTCGCGAATCGGTCCCAACGGTACGATCATCCTGACGGGCAACGTGCTTGGCGGCCACATTCCCCCAGCCGGGAAGGTTGTCGAATTGCTGGTCCACTACCTCGGCCGATGGCGCGTCTTTGAAACGGTCCTGTCTAAACCCGACGGTCACTTCGAAGCCTTCTACAGCTTCCTCGGCGGACACGGCAGGTTCGCGTTCCGCGCGAGGGTGCGCGGCGAAAATGGCTATCCATACGCGCTCGGCTACTCAGGACCGGCGACGGTGCGCGCGGGATAGGGCTACTTGACCGCGCGTATGATCGCGCGGTAGTGGTGAGGACCGTCTCCCTCCCGCGCATCGTCCTCGGGCTCGCCCGCGAGAATCTCCGTATCGGCGAACCCCGCGGCGCCCATCAGCCCGAGCAGTGCATTCATATTAGGCACCCACCAGTTCGACCGATCGCTGTTTAGCTCGCCGTCGGGGAAGAAGCGCCATAGCGCATCCGGCTGGCCGCGGATGAACATGGCCTCGGTCTCGATGATCGCCTGCTTGGCGGTGACGGCAGCAACGCGCCGCATGATGCCTATCGGATCGGGCATGTGGTACACCACGCCGAGGAAGAGGACAACATCCCAACGCCCGACTGCGCGCAAGTCACAGTCGGCGAAGTCAAGCGGCAAGGCTTTGACGGTGCTGCTGAGGGCCTGTCGTGCCGTGTCAAAGCGCCAGCGTGTAGGCGTTGACTCGGGGTGCCAGGCGTCGCTCTCATGGGGGGCCGGGGGCACCGCACCGGCGGCTCGGTGCTCTTCATAGATTTGGGTGTAGCGATCGGAATCCGTCGCCCATAGATAGTGATCGAGTACAGCGACTGGACTTGCCCCGGCTTGCTCGGCGCGAAAGGCATATCCCCCGTTGACACCGCCGATGTCGAGGACGCTTTGCCCGGAGAGATCTCCCAGGTTGAACAGATCCCACTCGCGACTGATGTCTATGACTGACTTTCCACCTGGGGTAACAACTCCGCCACCGAGGTCGATCGAGTGGTACCAACCTGCCCGCGATACATAGTCTCGGAGCTGCTCAGGGCTCAGACCGCGGGGAAGCGGCTCCGGCCTGTACGCGCTGCCATACGTCGGGTGGGCGCCGGACCGACCGATGAGGAGGCCATCCGGTTGACGCTGAACAGCGAGCGGACCGACTTGACGAGCACGCCCGCGCGGTAGCACCTTGCTCGCGCGCGCTCGTATGGCTGTAGCGATCGACATTCTGCGCTCAAGCCTACCGACGGCGTTCCCAGGACACCTAAGTCGTCGTCACTTCTACAGACGCGCCCGGTTGATTCGTATATGGCGCAAGACTGGGAGTTCGAGACGACGATCTGGGACGAGATGGAGCAGGTCTCGCCACCTGTTCCTGAGGCTGTGAATGCCTTCCGTTTCCGGCGACGGCCGGCAACTCGTGCATGGGTGGCAGCCGGTCTGGTACTGGGTCTTGCGGTCGTGCTCGGACTCGGACTCGGACTCGGACGCGGGCTTCTTCAAGGCCACGACCATATGCACAAGTCGCAGCGAGCAACGTCTGGCGCTCCTGCATCGGCCCAAGCTCGGCCTCCGTCTCGAACGACGCGCCCGAGCGCCACTGGATATCGCCGTCGTCGCACCCGTCATGGGTCGAGGACTCCTCGCGCACCCCGCGAGATGTCAGAGAACTCCTTGCAGCGACGGCACGCCTCGACCACTCCAGTTGAGGCGAAGCCTTCGCCTCCTCTGCCGATCGCGCATGCGAAGGAAAGCCACGAAAGCCCCTTCGCCTATCTGGGCCGATGATGGCGCTTGGACGAACTGGTCATCCGAGTGCCGTCGAGTTGGGTGACTCGACAGAGCGGCAAACGTAGATGTCACAAGCCCTCACTGAGCACTTTTTGACCCTTGTGGCGCGTCGGCTACAGGCTGTCGCGGAGCCTACCCGCATGAAGCTGTTGCTGAGCCTAGAGCGCCGTGAGGCGACAGTTCAAGAGCTAACCGATGAACTGCGCACCACCCATCAGAATGTCTCGAAGCATCTAAGCGTGCTCCATCAATCTGGGATTGTTGCTCGCCGCAAGGATGGCAACAGAGTCTGGTACTCCGTAGCCGACTACTCGGCCTGCCGGTTGATTGAGCAAGCGACAGCGAGTGCCACAGGCTACGTCGAGGAGCTTGTTGGCATCGCGGGTCTTGAAGCCGCCAACCGATAGGCCGGTTCTGAACACGGCCGGCCCGGTTTGGCGGCTTACTAGGGAGCCGAGTTCCGGTGGAGGCGTGGAGTTACCGCCTGCAGTTGACTCCTTTTTACCTTGGTAACTAGGTAGTTGCGCACTGGCGTGGTTACACCCGCGCACAGTTGTAGTGATTAGGCGAAGCGCCGCTTACCGTCGCCCTATGACTGCATTTCGTAGGACGACTTTGCAAGACAGTGACCCGAATGTCGGCCGCACCCCGACCGACGGTTTGACTCGGCTCGCACGCACGGGCGGGCGGCTGCTTCTGTGGGGCTGCGTGCTGCTCCTGCTGGTTCGCGGGGCGCTCTCCATGCTCAGCACCGACTCCCGCGTGGTCACGACAACCCGCGGCGCGACGGTGACTGTGACCCAGCCCGTTCACTCCGAAACCTCGCAGGCACGGAGGAGGTGAACGGTATGTCACAAAGAGGACGCATCTGGCTGTTGTCTTTGCTCGCGATATGTGCGCTGATGTTGTTTCCAGCGGCAGCGTTCGCATCTGGCAACAACGTCGGGCAGAACGTAGCGAATCTGCTGAAAGGCTACGCGACCGAGCTGTACGGCGGGATCGTCGGCGTCATCTCCTTGGTGTTCCTGCTCAATCGCAGGTACACGGAGCTGGCGGTGTTCCTCTTCGCCGCGATCGTCGTCGCCTGGATGGTGTTCGCCTCCTCGGAGATCGCCACCGCGGCTGAAGCCATCGGCAAACAGATCTTCGGTTGAAAGCGGAGCTGCTTGGGATGAGTGACTCCGCGCACCCGATCCGCTCCTACCAGCGGATATTCAAGCCCGACCGTCGCGTTTACGCGATCGACGGGCGGCGGCTGCCGGTCCCTGGCGGCGTGCCGCTTGAGTGGCTCGGCTGGGCGCTCTGCTCCCTGATCGTCGTGCTGGTTCTAAGCGAGCGCTCGATTATCTTCGCGCTCGTCACCGCGGCGGTCGTGGGGCTGCTCGGCTCAAGCTCCCACGGCTGGCCGGGCGCGGTCCTCGGCGTTCTCGCCGGGTTGCTCGGGACATTGCTTGCGGGCGTCGTGCTCGACTGGCTCGATTGGCCGCTTCGGCTGCTGATCGCGCCGGGCATGATCGCGACGCTCGCCGGGCAAGCTGCCCCTGACGGTCGGCCCGCGCACCGCTATCTCACCTCGTGGGCCGCGCTTCGGATGCGCGCGGCTCGCCGCTCACTCGACGCCGCCGTCGGCGTGGAGGATGAGGTCCACGCTTGGGCGCCGAGGGTGTGGGTCGCCCCGGATCGGCACTGTGCGGTGCTTCACCACGGGAAGGTGCGCGGCCCCGCACGGCTCGTGTTCGCGCACCCCGTCGTAGCGATTCCCGGTCGGCGCCGGCTGATCGTTCGCCGCGCCGACGGCCATCGCCTGCGCACGGGCGAGCGGATGGCGGAAGTCATCGAGCTGGGCGAGGGCCAGGTCGTGGAGGTCCGGCCATGAGGACCTTCTCCTTGCGCTACGCGCACGGCAACCTGCTGCTCGGCCGGCGCGGTGACAGTGCCGCCCTGTATCGGCTGGCGATGACTTCCTACCCGTACCTGCCGACGGGCGGGAAGTGGGGACTCCAGCGACGCCTGCAGCGCTTGGCGCACACGATCGGCGCGGACTTCTCGTTGTGGCGAGTCAGCCGAGCGTACCCAGCCGAGGAGTACGTCGCGCACACCACCGGGCTGCTCGATGACCGCCACCAAGACCTCGCTGTATGGCAAGCGTTCTTGGAGGGCCACCAGGCCAGGCTGCGCGATCTCGGCTCGCACATACCTGAGTGCTATGTCGCGGTATCGCTCGCCGGGAAGCGCCCGACCGGCGTCGGCTCGGGTCTCCTCCGAGGCGTCAACAGGGTCCGCCGTCGCGTCGAGGAGGTCGCCGGCATCGGCGAGGCCTCGCCGATCGCCGGCCGCGAGCTCTCAGAGCTGCAGACCCGCGAGCAGCGCACCTTCGAGCGACTGAGCGGCGTCATCGCCTCGCGCCGCGCGAGGACCCTGGAGCTTCAGTGGCTGCTGCGCCGCTCGGTGTGCCGCGGCATCGGCGAGCCCCTCCTTGACCGGCACTGGTCCCCGGATGCGCTGATCGTCTCAGCGCCCGGCGGCGGCATCGCGTTCGAGCCGCTCTCAAGCGACCTTCGCCAGTGCGCCCAAGCCGCGATCACCGAGCGCGAGCAGTCGCTGATCGTGCAGAGCGAGCACGGCACCTCCCACCAGGCGCTGCTCTGTGTCGGCGCGCTAGCCGAAGCGCCCGAATTCCCCGGCTGGACGGCCGAGGTGCTGTTCGCGCCGCTTGAGTCGCTGCCTTGGCCGGTCGACGCGGTCGCGCATTGCCGTTGGCTTGGCAACAGGCAAGCACTCGCCCAGGTCCGCAAGCGGATCGCCGACGTCGAGCACGCCTACCACGAGCAGGTCCACGACGCTGTGCACGGTCCGAGCGTTCTGGCCGGCGTCGACCGGGTCCTCGCGCGCGAGTACGAGGCACAGCTTCAGGCCGGCGGACACCCGCCGATGCTCTACGGCGAGCTGGGTCTCGCCGTGGGCGCACCGACCGAGGAGGAGCTAGAGCGCCGAGTCGCCGCGCTCGGGGAGCAGTACGGCGACCTCGCGCTGCATCGCCCCGTCGGCCTTCAGTACCAGCTCTGGCTGGAGCACCTACCGCGAGCGGACGGGTGGGTCTGACGTGCGCGACTACACCCAGCAGCTCACGGTCGAGCAGTTCGGGGCGATGGTCCCGACGGCGAGTCGAATCGTCGGCTCCCAGCGCGGCCCATATCTCGGGTACACCCCGGTCGGCGCACCGCTGCCCGTCAGGTTCGATCCGACGCAGGCGCCAAGGGAAGATCGCGCCTCAGCGGTCCTCTTGATTGGCACGCTCGGGTCGGGCAAGACGGTCGCCTCGCAGCTGATCGAGTACGGCGCCGAGCGCCGGGGCTCGCTCGTGGTGGACTTCGATCCGAAGCCCGACCACGGCCTCGATCGGCTCCCCGAGCTGGCCGACCGTTTGCAGGTGCTCGAGCTGTCCGGCGCGGAGACCCAGCAAGGCCGACTTGATCCGCTGCGGATCGGGCTTGAGGATATCCGTGAGGAGCTGGCCTGCAGCTACCTGCTGGAGCTTTTGCCGGGCAGCCCGGCGCAGTGGGAGAACGCCGTATCGCTCGCTGTCAAGGACACCGTCCGCGAGGGATCGCGAAGCCTTCTGCGGGTTGTCGAGCACCTGCTGATCTCCGATCGTGCCGGCGCACGGGAGGCCGGGGAGACGCTTGAGGTGATCCGCGACTTCGGGCTCGCGCGGCTCGGGTTCGGCGACGGCGCCGGCAGCGAGGCGCAGGCGGCGATGCCGGTCACGACGATTCGCATGCCGGGACTGTCGTTGCCGGACCCTACGGCGGCGCGGGACAGCTATACGCGCGCGGAGCGTATATCGGTCGCGACCCTGAGCCTGGTCGCGGCCTACGCGCTGCAGCTCATATCCAGGGACCGATCGCGTCACAAGATCATCGGTCTAGACGAGATTTGGTTCCTGCTCGCCTCGCCGCAGGGACGCCAGATCATCCATCGCCTGGTCAGGCTCGGTCGCGCGTACAACGCGACGCTTCTGCTCGGCACACACAGGATCGCCGACCTCGGCGATCTCGCGGACCTGATCGGTGTGGTGTTCGTCTTCGGGCAGGACTCAGATGCCGGCGCCTCGGCGGCGCTGCGGTTCATCGGCCTTGAACCGGCGCCGGACTTGATCGGCAAGGTCCGCGAATTCCGCGCAGGGCATTGCCTGATGCGCGACCTAAACGGCCGCATCGGGGAGGTGCAGATCGACCTCGTCTATCCGCACCTTCTCCAAGCGCTCGGAACTACACCCCAGCAGCCCGCAAGGAGCCAAGCGTGAAGACCCTCATCCTCCGGTCGGCGAGGTGGGCTGGGCGTCATCGGCGCAGCCTGATCGTCCTCTTCTTTGTGGCGTTCTTGACGTTGCTCGGCGCGCATCCCTCGGCGCACGCCGCTGACGTGTTCAACAACATCGACCCCGCGCCCCAGCTCCCGCCCGGAGGCTGGGTCGGGCGCTACCCGGTCGGCAGCTACCAGCTCGATCAGCACTTCCCAGCGATCAGCGTCGGCTTCACCAGCGGCGTCGATGCCTCGGGCGTAGCGCCGATGATCGCCTACTTCGGCGCGGAGGTGCTGTGGGAAATCACCTCATTCCTGGCAAACGGGGTGATCCTCCTTTTCGGCCTCGCGTTCAACCTCGACTTGGTCAACGGGTCCTCGGCCGGATCGGGTGCGCTGGCGCCTGTCTCGCAGGCAATTCACAACCTCTACGAGAGCACCTTCGGGACGCCCTGGCTCATCGCGGCCATCACGCTCGTCGGCTGCTGGGCGATGTGGAAGGCGCTCATCCAGCGCCGGTACACCGAGACCGCCGGAGCGCTCGCCGTCTCGCTGCTGTTCTTCGTCCTCGCGATCGGGATAGTCACACAGCCCGAAAAGACGATCGCCCCAACGAGCAAGCTCTCCAATCAGCTCTCGACGGCGCTTTTGTCACTCGGCAGCGAAGGAAGCATCGGCAACGAATCGCAGGCGAAGACAGCGGCGAGCAACCAGCTCTTCGAACTGCTCGTCCTGAACCCCTGGACCGTTCTCGAGTTCGGCGGGATCGAGCACTGCGCGACCGTCAGCCACGGCAAGGCGCAATCGGTCGCGGTCAGACCGCTCAGCTCAAACCCGGCGACCGACACGCAGCTCGCCTCCCAGCTCGAACACGGCACTGGAGTCGAAGTCAACGGAAAGACGTGCATCAACGACCGCGACAAGTACGCGACCCATTTCCTCCAGTTCCCTCCAGGCTCACACCGCCGCGGCGCCGAGCACGAAGCGCTCGAACACGGCGATAACGAAGACCTTCCCGCCTCCGATCCGGGGAAGACGGACAGCACCTATCCACTAGGGCCTGCCGACGAGCCCGCCGCTGAAGCGATGGGCAAGGGCGGCCAGTACCAGCGACTTCTGCTTGCCATCGTGATCTTGGTCGGCGAGATTGGCGCCTATCTGCTGCTCGGCGCGCTCGCGGCCGGGGTGATCCTCACGCAGATCCTGCTGCTGACGCTCCTGGCGTTTGCGCCGGTCGCGCTCTTGATCGGCATCTTCCCCGGCCGCGGGCACGAGTTCTTCAGGAAGTGGCTTTCAAAGCTCGCCGGCTATTTGGCGCGGAAGGTCCTCTACAGCCTGATCCTCGCGATCGTCCTCGCCGTCTGCTCCGCCCTGGATGACGCGACCTCGAACCTCGGGTGGCTGCTCGCGTTCGCGCTGCAGGCCGCGTTCCTTTGGACCGTCTTCCTGCAACGCAACCGCCTGACAAGCGACCTGCTCGCCGGCACGGTCGGCCCACATGCCGCTAACGACAGCACTAGCCGGCTCGCGAACCTGTACTACGCGAGCCGCCTGGCTCGGATGATGCCCAGCCCGAGCATCCCGCGCATCACGCTGAAATCGCCGACGCGACCGTCGCCCGGCGCCTCGCCCGGCGGGGGCACCCCAGGCGGAGAAGCGCCACCGGATGGCGAGGGACCGAGCGGCGCTGCCTCACCACCGCCCACGGGCCCACCCTCCGACGGCGGCCCAACCGGCGACGAGCAATTCGGAGATGACGAGGCACCGACAACGGCGCCAGGATCGAACGAAACGCCAACGCACGGGCCAGGCGCCTTGAGCCCGAGCCAGGGCTCCGCACCGGTCGCCGGCGTCCCAGCGGCATCGACCTCAACTCGGGGTGGGACTCAGCCTCCCGACGACAAGCTGCCGCAAACCGACACGGGCACCCCGACCTCTCCGACCACGAGCACGACGGGCTCAAGCGCCCGGACCCAAGAGAGCGCCCCAAAGGCCGACACACCGACGCCCCCAGCAGTAGCGGCCTCATCCGACGGTCCAGCACCGCCACCGCCAGCAACTCCACCAGGGCCGCCAGCTCAGGCGACCGTCGCTGTGGAGCCTCCGCAGCCGGTTGCATCAGCGAGCCCTGAAGTGCCGAGTACCCCGCCACGACCGACGACGAGCGGCGATGACCTCGGCGATGACCAGCCGTCGCAGCCCAGCCATCAGCCCGCGGCGCATCCACCTGCAGACCAGCCCCCGTCGGCTTCTGCCGCCCCAGCGATCGGTGCCGAGCAGCCCGTCTCGCTCTTGCTCAAAGCGCGATACGGCACCGGAGCGGCTGACCACGCAAACCAGGAGGACGAACACCCATGAGCTGGCGCATCGAAACCGCAAGCCCGTTCGCCTTCCTCAGCGAGCTTCCCGATCGATGGGCGCAGACGTGCTTTCTGCGCCCGCCGAGCGACCTTCCGACGCCTTGCCTGATCGCGATCCTCGACAGAATCCGCCGCGTCATTCGCGATGACGGAACGCTCTGGCTTTCACTGCCGGGCCGTGGCAGCCAGCCGAGGGCACTCCAGACGCTCGAGGACGCCGGATGGCATCACCAGGACCGCGTCCTGCTCGGCAGCGGCTTCTCGCTGGTCGTCGGGAACTCCACCGTCGCGCTGTTCACCAAGCAGCAGGAGTTCCATTTCAACGCACGCCTTCGGCTGCGGGGCGCTGGCGGGTGCGCTTCGCAGCAGCATCGTCGCGGGCTCTCTGCTCGGCATCTGCAACGCAGGGCGTCGTGTATGCGCGCTGCCGGCGACGAGCCGCAATCGGCTCAGGTCATTGATTGGTGCGTTCGCGCCAGCACCTCGCCTCGAGCGTGCGGGGTCTGCGGCACACCTTGGCGAAAGCTGCCCCGCGGAGGAGATTACGCCGGGCGGTGGCGACCCGCCTGCTCGCACAACAACGACCGCGGGCGCTGCCTGGTCCTCGATCCCTTCTGCCGCAGCTTCGCCGATGTTGGGCTTGCCTCTGTCCGAGCGGGCCGTAGCTACCTCGGCTCAACGCACGACGGTGACACTGATCTGCGCGCGCGAGCGCTGCTTGAGGTGATCGAAACCGAGGCACGGCGATGAACGCGCCGGTCTGGATTCGCCGGCAGCTCGATAGGCCGATCGGCGAGCGTGAGCGCCGCGCGGCGTTCACCGCGATCTCGGTTGTGCTGGTCGCTGTAGCCCTCCTGCTCGCGATGACCAGCACGGGCGTGCCCGCTACCAAGCCGTCCCACGAGGCACGCCGGGCAACGAGCACCCTCGCTCCGGTGACTCGCCGAGCGGCGCCTGCCGAGGCGCTGCGCAGGGCACGAACGTTCCTCGACGGCTACCTGGCGTTCGCTTACGGGCACGGCCCCGCCAGTGCCGTGAAGGACACGACCACTGGTCTCGCCGCCGCGCTCAGCGACAGAGCCCGAATGGTGCCGCCGGCTCTGCGCCGGCTTCATCCGAGGCTAGTCGCGCTTCGCGCCACCAGCTCGACAGGCGCAGCGATCCTCGTGACCGGCCTCGTCAAGGACGGCGAAGTCCTCACCTACCCGATCAGGGTTCTGCTCGCCGCGCGCGGCAGCCGTTATCTCGTCATCGGACTGGCGGGTGCTTGATGCGCCGCGCTGCATTGATGTGGCTCGTCCCCGGGTTCTCCGCGGTGGGGATCGCGATGCTTCTGGCGTTCGCGGTCGCGGTCGCTGTTCTCGGCGCGAGCCTCAACGGCTGCTCGCCAGAAGCAGCACCGGCACCCACCGTTGAAGGGCCAGCGCCGTCGGCCTACGCGCTGCAAAGCATCCCGCCCGAACGCCTCTCTCTATACGAGCGGGCCGGCGAGCGGTTTGACATCGACTGGTCGTTCCTCGCGTCGATCGGTGCGCAGGAGTGCGGCAACGGCGAGTGCGCCGGCACCAACAAAGCCGGGTGCGCGGGGCCGATGCAGATCGCCTACGTGCGCGGCAGCGAATGCAGCCCAGGCTCCGGCCCGACGCTGTGGGAAACCTACGCGGTCAATGCCGATCCCGGCCATCCGCTCTCGATCAACGACCCAGCGGACGCGACCTTCACGGCCGCGAGGATCTTGCGCGAAGACAAGGGCGCCCCGCCGACGGGCGGCACCTTCGCCGAATACCACGAAGCCGCTTGCCGCTACTACGGCTCGTGCGGCGACGCGACCGTGGCGTATGCCGAAGAGGTCATGGCCCGAGCCGTTCAATACGGCTTCACGGGCTCGGGTGCCCCGAAGGCGAGCAGCCCGCCGCTTGCCGAACCAGCCAGCGGCGGCTGCGAAGTCACCTCGGGGCCGCCGACGCCGCCCAGCAGCTCGCGAATCGTCAAGATCGCCGAAAGCCAGCTCGGCCAGGGTGAGCACCCAGCGGGCAGCAACTGCACGATCTTCGGGCCGTGCGAGGAATGGTGCTCCCTCTTCGCGAGCTGGGTCTGGAAGCGCGCAGGCGCCCAGCTCCCTGGGTCGACCGCGAGCTACGGCTACTCGGGGGCGCTCTACAGCTGGGTCAAGGAACACGGCGGGAGAGTCCTTCCACCGAGCGCTGGACCTACGCCCGGCGACACCGTCTTCTTCGGCACTGGCCCAGCCGAAAGCGTGCACGTCGCGATCGTGCAGCGCGTCTACCGAGACGGGCGAATCAGCACGATCGACGGCAACGACGATCACAACGAAGTCGGCACGGCCGGCCCGTTCCTCCCGAGCGAAGCGGTCGTCCAGGGCCAGCACATCTACGCGTACGCGCAGCCACCGAGCGCCGGAAGGCAGCGGTGACCGCGATGCCGAAGCGCAAGACAACCAGGCCGAGGCACGCTGTCGCGCCGCCGCTCGCACGCCGAGTCGCAGGGCAGTCGCTTGCGCCGACCCTGGCCGCCGGACAGCGACTGGTGCGGCGATGAGCGGCGCTGCCCGTTTGAGGCTCCGTCTAGGGGACCGTTTGAGATTCCGTCAGAGGGACCGTGTGCGGTTCCCCACGCTCAGCGTGCCGTTGGGTCGTTTCGGCCGCACCTGCGCGGTTTTTTCACGCTTCCATGCCCCCGACATCTCTACGTCCGCTAGTGAATCCCTCGTCCCCTTTCCTGGGCTCTGCCCCTCGGTGCATGGCCTCGCGCTGCGGTTGCCGTTGGCTGCTCTGCTGGCTGCCCTCTCCGCGGTGCGTTCGCTCCCGCGCCTACTAGTGACCTGGCCGTTGCCGTGGATGGTGTCCTCCGCGCATCGTGTCGTCGCTGGTCGTCGTCGCTGCTCCGCTGCGTTGGCGCGGCTGGTCAAGCTGGTTGCCGTCCTCGCTGTTCGGGGTTGCACCGTCCAGCCGTCGCTATCGCGTCGGCTGCCCGGTAGATGGTTCAACGGCCCCCGCGCGGTGCGGCGCTGGTCGGGCGGTAACCGGTGAGCGGGGAGGGCTCACAGGACCCCAGGCCGCTGATCGCGGTTGTCGCCGGGCTGATCGTTGCCTCGTTGATCGGCGGCGCTGGCGGCTCGCATGTCGCCGTCGTGCAGCGCGCGGCTCGGGCGCTGCCGGTGGTGTTGATCGCCGGGACGGTGATCGGTCCGGTCGCGCTGATCTGGCGCGTGATCGCGACGAGAAGGGCGCTCGCGTCTCGGACTCGGCTCGTCGTGCTCGCGCCCGATTCGTTCGATCCGTCGCTCGATGCGGTGCTGCGTTGCGCGGCTCAGCTCTCGCGCGTGCGCAGGCTCGTCGGCGGCTGGCTTGATCCGCGGGCGAGGGCAGTTCGGGTGCTCCTCGACTGCGACGAGCAAGGCCGGATGCGCTACTCGCTGAGCGTGCCCGAGCGGGCGCTGCCGGCGGTCCGCGCAGCGGTCGGTGTGTTCGATCGTGTGCAGCTTCAGGTCATCGAGCCGAACGCCGAGCCCGCCGGCAGGGGGGAGCGCCGGGTAGAGGTCGTGCGGGCTGAGCTTCGTCTCGCTCGGCCAAGCAGCGAACCGCTCGCGCAGCTCCCGCTGACACCCGATCCATTGCAGAGCTTCGCCAGGGTGCTCTCTCGGCTTGATCCGGCGCACCGCGAGCAGGCGGAAGTCGCCGTCGATCTGTTGCCGACGACGGCAGCGACCCGCAGGCGCCTTCGTCGCCGGCTGCTGAAGGAGGCTCTGCGTCGCGGTGGCCAATTGAGCGAGCCAAGCGGAGGCAGTGGATGGCTCGACTTCGACTCCGGTCGGGTAGGGCGTCGCCGGCCTGCGGAAATGGTCGAGCAGCGCGCCGAGCGTGAGGAGATCGCGGCCAAGCTCGTGCAGGCCGAGCCGCTATTCCGGCTGCAGGTGT
The DNA here is from genome assembly GCA_963697725.1 of uncultured Solirubrobacteraceae bacterium. Lineage (GTDB taxonomy): Bacteria > Actinomycetota > Thermoleophilia > Solirubrobacterales > Solirubrobacteraceae > Palsa-744. The sequence continues at coordinate 277,350 of OY969096.1, read as the reverse complement.
TGATCCGCTGCGTATCGCCGGAGCGCGGCCGGGCCATCGCATGCTTGCAAGGGCTGCTTGGCTGCTTCGACGGGTTCGCTGGCGCGAATTCGCTGCGGGTGGTCGGCATCAGGTTCCTCGGGCTGGCGTTCGCGGGATCGGACTTCCCTGGCCGACGTGCCTGGTTCGATCGCCGGATACGCACGGGCCTTTTCCGGCCCGGTCGCCGCGACTACGTGACCGCCAGGGAGATGGCCGGTCTGCTCAAGCCGCCGACCGTCAAGTGCGCGGCACCCGAAGTGCTCAGGCTCGGACCGGCCGTATATCCGGCGCCGAGGACACTACCCACGTTCAAAGGCCAGGCGGATCTCGTGCCGCTCGGGAAGGTCGAGGATGAGAGCGGGGAGCGCACGATCGGCCTGCGTGTCGAGGACTCGTTCTTCACCTACACAGCGGGACGGAGCCGATGGGGCAAGACCGAGCTTGCGCTGACACAGTTCCTGCACCTCGTGCGAAGCGGTCACGGCGGGCTGTTCCTCGATCCGCACCAGGACGCGGTTCAAAGGGTCAAGAGCTGTCTGACCGAGGAAGGGCTCGCCGAGCGCGTCATCGAGCTTGACCTCGTTGGTCCGCGCAGCCGCCAGGGGCAGCCGGGATGGAACCTGTTTGCCGCCAGGGGCCTTGATCTCGACGCCGCCGAGCGGCGCGTCGAGGCGATCGTGGACAGCTTCGCCTCCGCCTTGCAGTGGTCCGAGCGCAACAACCGGGCACTCACGCTGACGACCCAGGCGACGGCAGCTCTGATCGAGCTGGCCGGCGTGCTGCCCGAGGGGCTTCAACCGACGATCTTCCAGATACCGTCGCTTCTCGGGAACCCCGACTGGCTCGCAGCCGCGTTGCCGCACCTGTCCCCGGCGCGGCGCCAGTTCTTTACCGAGCGGTTCCCACGCCTTAGCGAAGAGGCGATAACGCCGGTCACGAACCTGATCGACCGGCTGCGCTCATCGACGCAGCTCGCCGCGCTGCTCGGTGCTCAGTCCTCCAGCTACGACATAGGCAGGGCGATGAACGAACGGCGGATCGTGCTCGCGTGCCCCGGTGCCGGTGGAGCGAAGGACAAGCTCGTCGCGAACCTGCTGGTCTACGACCTCCTGCACGGCGCGAAGGGCCGCGCGTCGACGGCGCCCGAGCATCGCCTGCCCTTCTATGTCTTCCTCGATGAGGTCCAGATCTACGACGGCGCAGCGGGAGGGAACCTTGCGGCGCTCTTGGAGCAGACCGCGAAGTACGGCATCCGCGCGACCCTGCTGAACCAGAACCCGGAGCGGCTGACCCGCGAGACGCTGAACGCGCTCACCACGAACCGAAGCCACCTCATCACGACGGCGCTCAACGCTCACGCTGCCGCTCTGATCGCGAGGGAGTGGGGCGGCGATCCGCCTGCCCCGGCGATCACCGGGCTGCCGCGCTGGACGTTCATCGCGCAGGCCACGCACGAGGGCACGCAGACCCGGCCGTTCATGTTCTCCGGCCGCTCGGTCGAGGAGCAGCTCGCCGACGCCTACCGCCCAGGCGCTCTAGGTGATGTCCAGGCAACGATCGACAAGGCGTCGGGGCGCACCCCGGCAGCCGAGACGGTCGCCGATCTCGACACGCTCGATGAGCGGATCAAGCAGCACCTCGAAGGTCAGTCCGGCGGCAGCGGAGGTGCCCGCCTCGATCCCGAGGCGCCGTGGACAGCGCCGGCGCCGAGTCGGCCAGACCCGCGGGCGAGCCTGATCGTGCGTGGTCGGGGCGAGCACGCCACCGCGTCTCGTTGGCTTGGGCGTCTCAGGGATGGGCACGCGGCACCTCGCGCTTGGGCGCCCGCCAGAGGACGGCTATGACCGGGCCTCGTGCGTTGCCGCCGGTCGCCGGGTCGATGCTCACGGGCATCTACGACCACCGGCTGCTGAGCACGACCCAACTGCACGCGCTCTACACGCCGACCGCGCAGGCAAGGTGGGCGAGACACGTACTGGCGCTGCTTGAGCTGCGCGGCTTCGTTGATCGCATCCGCAGCCCTCGGCGGCTATCGCTGTGGTTCCTCACCGATGCCGGAGCCGATGCGGTGGAGGCGGGTGGTGCTCGTGTCGAGTTCCGCCGCCGAGTCACGAGCCGCGAGCAGGCGGAAGGGCCGCTGAAGAAGCACACGATCGCCGTCAACCAGGTCGGCGTCGAGTTCGTGCGGGCAGCGCGAGAGCGAGGCGACGAGTGCGGGCCGGACTCGTGGCGCAATGAGGTCGCGCACCCGATCGGCCAGGCACGAGGAAGCCGGGCCCGCGAGCTCATCATCGCCGACGCGCTGCTCACCTACCTGCAGACCACCGACGACGGCGCGCTCGCGCTGCACCAACGCTTCATCGAGCTTGACCGGGGCACCCGAACCACGGAGCAGCTCGCGGGCAAGATCACGCGGTATGCGCGGCTGCGCCACTACGCTCCGCCGGGCTCGAGCGAGAACACGCCAGAGCCACTGTGGCGGAGCTGCTACCGCGCTTGGCCTCACCTCTTGATCGTTGTCGCCGACCAATCGCGCGAGGCGATGCGCCAGCGCGTGCGGCGGACGCTTGCGTTGCAGGCGTCGGACCCCGCCGGTCGCGCCGGCCAGGTCCCCGTGTACTTCGTCGCGCTCGATGACCTCGCAGCGCGCGGCCCGTTCGCGCCCATCTTCCTCAGCACCCAGGAACCCGAGCGGCACGTTCGACTGGCTCGGCCACCCACGACCCCAGGAGGAACAGAACGATGGCCTGCATTAGCCGACATCAACCCACCGCCGTCCCGTCGCTGCTGCCGGAGATCGCCCGCCGCAGCACGTCGTCACGTTCCTCGCGGCCCTCCGTGACGACGAGCTATTCCCGCGACCCTCCATTTCCAACTGATTCAAGTCCGGCCCGCGCTCGCCCGTGGCGAGCGTCAGCACCTCGTCTGTTGCGAGGACGTCCTCGTCTTCCAGCGCGACCACAAGGGGGTAAACCCAAGATGCAAAGACATACAACCTGCAACAGCCGCCAGCGATGGCGGGTCACACAAGCCGACTGCTTCGAGGCCCTTCCCCGGCTTGGAGCGAGCACGGTCGATGCCGTTGTCACCGATCCGCCCTACGGCATCAGTGTGAATGGGCTCAAGTGGGATCGACCATCGCATCTTTGTCCCGACGCGACACAGGGCCGCCGGAGACGATCAGAAAAGCCGAGCGACCGGTTCCAAGCGTTCTCGCGAGCCTGGAGCAGTGCGTGTCTTGGTGCTCTGAAGCCTGGCGGCTACCTAGCAGCATTCGCCTCACCCCGAACCGTTCACCGCCTCACGTGCGGGATTGAAGAAGCCGGCTTCGAAATCCGTGACGTTCTCATGTGGCTCCAGGGCAACGGCTATCCAGGCAGCAGCCTCTTGCCAAACGGGCTCGGCACTCAGCTAAAGCCAGCGTGGGAGCCGATCGTCCTCGCCCGCAAGCCCATTATGGGAACAGCTAAGGAGAATCTTGCGCAGTACGGGACCGGAGCGTTGAACATCGGCACATGCCGAATATCCCCCCGAGAGAGGAGAGGATCTACACAGGAAGGCCGTCGGCCCGCGAACGTTCTGCTGTCCCATGCGCCGACGTGTCGGAAGGGTCGCTGCGATCGTGACTGCCCGGCTGGGATTCTCGGCGAGCGCCATCGCTTCTTCTATTGCGCCAAGCCCCTGAGACGCGAGCGGGAGGCAGGTTGTGAGGAGCTGCCTCGCCACACCAGACAGACGATCAAGTTCAGTCCGAACCACAAGCGGCTGGCCGCTGAAAATCCGGTCGCAAACGTTCACGCCACCGTCAAGCCGATCGACGTCATGCGCTGGATCGTGCGCTTGGTTACCCCGGAGAGCGGTCTCGTGCTCGATCCGTTCGCCGGGTCGGGAAGCACTGGCGCCGCCGCCGTGCTCGAGGGCGTCCGCTTCCACGGGATGGAGCGCGAAGCGAGCTACGTCCCGGTCGCGCGCGCCCGGATCAGACACTGGTCTCGCAGCCGCCGGGGCTGCGCTGCGGAGAGCCCCCTGGGCGCGAGGAAGAGGGCCGAGGCATGATCCTCGACGATGACGACATCGAGTCGATCGCAAGTCGCGTGGCCGAGCTGCTCCGCGAGCAGATGCCGTCGTCGGCATCGCGCCTCGCGGCTGCAGCGGAGGTCGCGCGGGAGCTGGGCGTCGAGCGCGATTGGGTCTACGCCCACGCCGAGGAGCTGGGTGGGGCTCGCCTCGGCGGGGAGCATGGCCGGCTGCGATTCGACCTCGTGCGGATACGCCGAAACCTCGCGTGCCCGGCCGATCCCAGACGTCGCACGACCAGCACCCGGCGGCCGCGCCGCCAGCCCCCGACGAGGCGGTGCGGCGACGTTGAGCTGATCCGCTATTCGGAGGTACGATGTACTGGACAAGCAAAAGGTGGTCGGGGCAGGCGCGCGAACGCCCCCCGACCCGACCGGGAGGTTGAGTCCCGATGCACCGATACGGTAGAACCTCAGCGTGGGAGCGTGCGTAATGGCACGGCCCGCCACAGGCAGAGTCGAACCCGAAGAGCTGACCGACGGCACGTTCGCGTTCCGCTTGCGCTTCCGGGCATACGGCAAACGCGAGAACGTCACCCTGCATGAACGCCGCGACTGCGACTGCAAAGGTGGGTGGACCGAGCGCACCGCTGAGCTTGAGCTGCGCAACGTCCTCGCTCGAATCCAGGCCGGGGTTTGGGAGCGCCCCAAACCGAAGCCGGTCATCGAGAAGACCTTTACCGAGATCCCCACCTTCCACGAGTTCAGCTCCTACTGGCTAAAGGCCAAGCTGGAAGGTCTCATCGGCAAGAAGCCCATCACGAAGGGCACGCACGACGGCTACCTATCGTTGCTGCGCCAGCACCTGCTGCCGTTCTTCGGCCGCTACCGACTCGACGAAATCGACGACGACCTCTGCGCCGCGTTCAGGGAGCACAAGATCCAAGAGGCCCACGAGCTGAAGGAAGCAATCGACGCCGGGGCGGACCTCCGAGGCGAGCGCAACCGCAAGATCACGCCGCTCGGCCCAGCCTCGATTCAAGGACTGATCACCCTGCTCGCCGAGATTCTCCAAGAGGCAACTGAAGACAAATGGATACCGGCCAACCCTGCAAAGGGAAAGCGGCTGAAGCTGCACGTACCGAAGCCAAAGCGCACCTTCCTAGAGATGGACGAGCTGGCCATGATCGAAGACGCCGCCGCCGAGCAAGACCCCGATCTTGAGCGGTTCGCCCTAGCCGCTCGAGCAGCGCCAGACGGATCGACCGCCCGAGCCGTCGCGCACCGGCTCTCCGAAGGAAAGCGTCAAAAACTGATCGCATCCGAACTCGGACTGTGCCCCGGAACGATCCACTTTCACGTCCGCAACCTCGGCGCCTTGCGCGTCGGCGTCTACGTCGGCCGCAAGGCGCTCGTCTGCACGCTCGGCCGGTCAGGCGTGCGTAACAGCGAGCTTTCCGGCGTCTCGATCGGGAACCTGCGCGTCCATGATCTAAACAACGCCCGTGTCGACATAACCGACTCCAAGACCGAAACCGGCATCAGGGAGGTGGAGCTAAGCCCCTACCTCGCCGAAGTGCTCATCGAGCACATCGACCGCCTGAGCAAAGCCGGCTTCGACACAGGGCCGACAGCCCCGCTGTTCCCCAACGAACGCGGCAAGCGCATGAGCCGCAAGCGCGTTGGGGTCATCGTCCACGAGGCCGCCGCGCTCGCCACCGAGAAGATGCGCGAAAGAGGTCTGCCGCCGCTGGCGCATGTCACCCCGCACAGCTTCCGCCGGACGTACATCACGATTGCGTTGCTCGCCAACAACTACGACATCAAGTGGGTTATGGATCAGGTCGGGCACGCCGACTCGAAGATGACGATGGACGTCTACAACCAGCTACAGCAGCGTGCCAAGCGCGAACACGGCGCATCGTTCGACCGGCTCATCCGCGAGGCCAGGATCGCGCTATACGGCGACGACACGCCGGTCGAGCAGGGGGTTTGGGCCGGGGATTGGGCCGGGAGCCGGAAGACGGCCCCGAGAATGCCCTCACAACGCCGACCGGGGCACCATCAAAGCCCCCGTATTAGCAGGAGAAAAGCCCGACGCGGGAGCTGCAACCTTGAAGGCGGGGGACCAACGTTTTCAGTCGTGTGCTCTACCAACTGAGCTATCTCGCCGCTGATCGATCCTCGCCCATGGCCTCGGCCAGGGCGGAATCCTCGGCCCCGATCCTACCGGCCCAGCACGCCCATGCACGCACGGAGGACCCAGCCCGCGCTCACCCAGTCCCGTGTTCCCAGGCTTCCAGATACGGCAGCGGGTCGATCGAGTGTCCGCCTTTGACTTGCCAGCCGCCGACCCAGATCTCAAAGTGCAGGTGCGGCGCCGTGGCGTCGCCGGTCTGACCGGCGAGGCAGATCGGCGACCCCGGCGAGACGGTCTGTTCGGCGCTGACGACCAGGGATCCGGCCTTGCAGTGGGCGAACATGAAATCGAAGCCGATCGCGGTGTGCTCGACCGCGTAGTAGCCCGCGCCCGAAGCCTGGTAGGCCGTCCAAGTAATCGTGCCCGCCAGCGGCGCCACGTCGGGCGTGCCTTCGGCCGTGAGGATGTCCTGCCCTTCGTGGATGTGGTTCCCGCGCGGGGCGCCATAGCGATTTTCGGCGTCTCCGAAGCTGTGCGCGCCCGCGACGGGGAAGACCGCGCCGTCGGCGACGGTCTGCGCCGGGGTCGGGACCCCTGCTTCGATGACGGGTGCAGCGGGCACAGGCGCCACGACGGGCGGCGGCGGGGGCGTGGCCACGGTCAGCGTCGCCACCCCAGAGCTGTGTGCCGTGCGCGTCAGGTTGTGCCCGTGGTGATCGTGCGCGCTAATGCTTACGTGGTAGCTACCCGCAGCCAGCGAGACGCCGTGTGGCCAGTTCACGCTCAGCGTGCGGCCCGTGTGAACCCAGCCCAACTTGACCACGACCGCCGGCTTGCGCGTGGTGAGGTTGTTGATCGCGACCGTGGTGTTGACCGTGCCCACATGAGCCTCGTCGACGCGCAACGTCACGCGCGGCGGACGCCCCGGGAGTGATGTGCTGGGCACGCTGAGTTTGCTCACCACCGGGTGGACCACCACGGTGGTATCCGCGATGCCGTACTCGCTGCCGCCCGAGAGCGGCGCCGAGGGCGACGCCGCACCGCCGACGGAGCCCGCCTCCGCGGACGCGGCTAGCGAAAGCAGCGGCACACAAACGGCGAGCGCCACCGCCAGGTTGCGAACGAGCCTCATGTGCTTAACCTCGGCAGACGCACGCAAACCACAAGCCCGCGCGCAGCGAACGGCACATTCGGCTACTGAGCCTGCTGAAAGCCCTCCACCAGTGCGTCGTAGGTCCGGTGCAGACCTTGGGCGATTGGGACCTCCGGGCGCCAGCCCAGCTCTCGTTCGGCCAGCGAGATGTCTAGACGGCTGTGCTGCAGCTCACCGGGGCGCAGGTCTGCCAGCTCGGGCTGCAGTGCACCCGGATCGGTGGCTGCGCCGGGCGCCTGCGATTCGACGGCGGCCTTCTGCAGCTCGCTCCATACCGTGAGCACGTCGGTCTCTACCGACGTCGCCACGTTGTAGGTGCCCGCCTTGCCCGAGGCCGCCAATAGCGCTTTGACCACATCGCCCACGTAGACGTAGTTGCGCGTGGGCTTTCCCTGGCCATAGAGCTTCGGCGCTTTGCCTGTGTACAGGTGGTGGGAGAAGATCGCAACCACGCCCGCCTCGCCGTGCGGGCTCTGACGCGGGCCATAGACGTTGCCGAGACGACACACCGCGTGTGGAATTCCAGACGAAAGCGACCACGTTTTTACGTAGGCCTCGGCCGCCCACTTCGACGCCCCGTAGGGCGACAGCGGCGCGGGAAGCCGCTGCTCGTCGGTGGGCATCGGGGCATCGTCTCCATACAGCGCGCCGCCCGTGGAGGTGAATACCACCGGCGCTTGACAGCTGCCCGCGGCCTCGACCACGTTCAGCGTGCCTTGTACGTTGACCTCGCAGTCGCGACCCGGGTTCTCGACCGAGACCACCACGCTCGACTGCGCCGCTAGATGAAAGATTGCGCCGGGCTGGCGCGCTTGAACCAGCGCGCTCAGTGCTGCGCCGTCGGTGATGTCCAGCTCTTGTAGATCGGCCTCCTTGGCCACGCGTCGAGCATCGCCCGAGGAGAGGTCGTCGACTACGGTCACCGCGTAGCCAGCGCCCAGCAGAGCGTCAACCACGTGCGAGCCGATGAAGCCGGCGCCGCCGGTTACGATCGCGCTCTTCACCGCGCGTAATCTACAGCGACGCTGCCCGAGGGCGCTGGGCCAGCTGTTCCTCGACCGCTTCGACCGCCTCGTCGATGCGCTCGAGTACGCGCATCCCGTTGCGCGTGACTGGCAGTGCTCCGCCCACCGCGGCGCCACCCAACACGATCGGGATGCCCGGGTGTGCGGCGTGTAGCTCCTGCACCGCCTGCGCGATCGCCGCCGCGTCCTGCCCGTCGGTGGCCCCGAGCACGATCAGGTCGGGTGACTGACTCGCAACCGACGCGGCCAGACGGTCGAGGGAAAGCTCGGCGTCAAACACGGTCTCATAGCCCGCCGCTGCGATCTGGTCGTGCATCATTTGTAGCTCCAAGGCGTGCTCGTCCCCCTCGACGCCCGCCAGCAGCACACGCTCGCGGGTCGGCTCGGCGTTGCCGATCATGTAGCGGTAGAGCGTCGCCAACACGCGCCGCGTGATGCCCTTGGCGAGACGCTCGCGGTCGCTGTCGATCTCACCGGCCGAGCGCAGCTCGCGCATACGCGCCAGTGCTGGTGCGAGTACCTCGCCGTGCAACGTCGTTGCCGGGATGCCGTCCTCGATCGCCTGCGCAATCGCGCCCTCAGCCGTCTCGGCGTCGCCGCGTTCCAGCGCCGTGCCGTAGATCTCAAGCGTGTTCTCCACCAGCGCGTTGGGGTCGATGCGCTCGTGCTCGCGCGCGTCCGGGCCTGAATCCTCGAGCACTTCCATGAACGCATCCAGCAGCACCGGGTCGAAGTGGCGACCGCGCTGTTCGCGCATCATCTGCACCGCCTCCTCCACCGGGAAGGCCTTACGGTAGACGCGGTCGCTCGTCAGAGCGTCGAACACGTCGGCGATCGCCACGATCCGGCCCTCGATCGGGATCGCCTCGCCGGTCAGCCCGCGCGGGTAGCCCGTGCCGTCCCACTTCTCCTGGTGGCTCAGCGCGATGATGGTCGCCATCTCAAGAATCGAGGAGGACGACCCTCGCAGTAGGCGGTGGCCCTCCTCGGCATGCGTCTCGACGATCGCGCGCTCCTCCGGCGTGAGCGGGCCCGGCTTCAGCAGGATCGCGTCGGGGATCGCCACCTTGCCGACGTCGTGCAGCGGCGCCGCGTGGCTCAGCTGCTCGCAGAAATCCGCGTCCATCCCGATCTGTTCGGCCAGCAGCGTCGAGAGGCGCCCGATCCGCTCGATGTGAGCACCGGTGTCCTCGTCGCGAAACTCGACCGCCATCGACAGGCGGCGCACGGTCTCGGTCTGGGCGATCTCGAGCTCGGAGAGGGCGCGGCGCAGCTCGTGGGAGCGGCCGTCGATCTCCTCCTCCAGAGCGCTGCGTCGGCTCTCCCCGAAGCGCCAGCCGAGCACAATCGCCGCGAGCGCGAGCACCGCGAGACAGACGATCCGGACCACCGAAGAGGAGGTCACGATCGCGCCGACGCCAGCCGCCACCGCGACGATCGCCAGCGGTGCCCAGAACAGCGCTCGGCTCGTGCCCTGCGGCCCGTCCTCAGGCGCCTTGTGCCCAGGCGGCGGGGTTGCGGGTTGGCGCGCCACTCGGTCGAGCTTACCCCTCCCACCCCCGGACAAATCACTGTTTCCAGAACCCCGGCCCTTACCCCCTTTTCGCCCTTCGGAAGGGCCCTCCAGGCGAGTGGGTGACGTCCCGCGTTGAGCGGGCCGCCGGAAGCTGACTTGAGTAACGCCGCTCACAGGGGACAACGGACCAATCGGAAACAATCACTTTCTGTGCAGTTCGCGGTCGGCTTTGCACACGCCGCTCTTGAACGCGTGAAAAGCGCCTGGACGAATGATCTAGCGCAGGTAGCGCTTAATGTCCGGCGGACTGCAGCTGCGCGACGTCGATCGAGTTCGCGGGCGCCGACAGCGTCACCGCGTTGTTCCAACGATCGAAGTTGATCTTGCCGCCTTCGGTGCCGGACTTCACGATCTGCACCGGGTACGGCGCACCCGTCGTGGCGATGTAGAGCGTGCCCTTGCCTTTGTCGGTGATGCCGACAACCTTCTGGCCCGCGATCGTTGAGGTCCCAGCCTTCGTCAGCGACCTGCCCTGGCTGCTCAGGGTCTGGTTGACCAGCTGGCGCAGATCGGTCAGCTGACTGAGCGAGGCGAAGTCCGAATCGCTCGCCGGTGCCTTCAGCCACTTGCCCTGCAGCAGCTGCGCCGCCGCGTCGCCGCCGATGTGTTTGTAGAAGGCGGGCGAGCCTTTGATGTAGACCGTCTTGCCGACCTGGATTAGTTCGAAGGCGAGTCCACCCTCGGACAGTTTCCCGCGGCCGCCCTTGCCCGCAATCAGGTTCATGTCAAGCGTGATCGGCGAGCCTTCGCTGACGATCGAGCCTGTCACGTGCACGGAGTGCGCAGCGTCCGAGGCGACCTTCGTCGCAGCCAAGATGTCAGCGGACGATTTGTCAGACACGCCGTTGCCGGAGGAGGCCGATGAGGAAGAGGACGACCCGCCGCAGCCCGCGAGGAGGGCGAGTAGCGCGAGTGCGGCCAACGCGAGCAGGGCCTTGATCGAGAGTCGGAGACGCATCGAGCTGGGCACTCTACATACGCGCCCGGTCGGGCGAGTGTCGCCCAACCGAAATCTCAGGTCGTCTTGATCAGACCCCCGTCGATCACGTAGTTGCTGCCCGTGATGTTGCCCGCCCGCGCGGAGGCGAGGAACACGATCAGCGCAGCGACCTCCTCGGGCGTGGAGAAGCGATCGGTGGCGAAGCCGCCGATCCCCGCGACGACCTGACGGCGCGCGGTGTCGGCGTCAACGCCGCTGGCCTTCGCCACCGTCTCGGCGACGCCGTGCTCGCCGAGCCACAGCTCGGTGCTGACCGGACCGGGCGAGACCGCATTCACGCGGACTCCACGGTGGCCGAACTCCTGTGCCAGTGACTTCGTGAGGTTGATGACCGCCGCCTTGGCTGCTCCGTAGTCGATCGTCCCCGCGTCAGGCTGGAAGAAGGCGTTCACCGAGGCGACGTTCACGATCGCCCCACCGCCCCCTTCGAGCATCGGCGCGAGCGCCACGCGCGTGGTGCGAAGATTGATGAAGAAGTTCATCTGCATCGCCCACTCGAACTCCTCGTCGCTGGTGCCGAGGAAGCCCTCCAGCCGGATCCGCACCGCCCCAACGTTGTTGACCAGCACGTCCACGCGACCGTGCTCCCGCACGGCACGCGCGATTAGCGTCGCGGGGCCGTCTGGCTCGGAGAGGTCTACGGCCACGCCAGTCACCCCCTCGATTGCATTAAGGCTGTCGGCGTTGCGCGCGCCCGCCACGACCTTGGCGCCCTCCTCGGCGAGCGCACGCACGACCGCCAGGCCGATGCCCTTGCTGGCGCCGGTCACAACGGCGACCTTGTTGGTGAGCCCGAGGTCCATGAGCGCTCCCTTCGTTTCGATGGGGTGGGTGACAGCCGCGCAAACGCGGCCGATGTAGCCCAGCTCAGCTGGACGCTGGACGTGTGAGCCGCTCGAGCAGCAGCACGAACGAAGCGTACGGCGCGCCAGTGCGCTGCTGCAGCGCGATCTCGCACGTACGGTTACTGCACAGGTGCTCCTCGCACGGCTGCTCGGCTAGCTCCGCGGCGGCGTCGCGCAGCGCCGAGGCGGGCAGCTCGGGGTGCAGCAGACCGCGGTCCCCGGCCATCCCGCAGCAGCCGCTAGCCGCCGGCACAAGCACCTGCTCGGCCAGCGAGGCCGCGATTGCCGCGAGCTTGTCCGCGAGCCCGAGCTGGCTCGCGGAGCAGGTGGGGTGAACGGCGGCGCTGGCAACCTTGCGCGCGACGTGCAGGTTGGGCAGCAGGCGATCGTGCGCCCAGGCGATCGAGTCGAGTACCTCGATCTGCTCGAAGCGGGCGCGCTCGTCCCCTGAGAGCTGCCCGCCGAGCTCCTCGATCAGGCCCTGGGCGCAGGAGCTCGCGTCGATCACGACCGGTAGCGTTCCGCCCTCGCTCCAGCGCCACAGCGCGGCCGCGGTCTTCGCGGCCATGTGGGCCTGCCCGCGCCCATAGCCCTTGGAGGCCCACGGGGTCGCGCAGCAGTGCCCGGCAGTATCGGGCGGGATCCACAGGGGCAGCCCGGCACGCGCGGAGAGCTCGACCAGCGCTTGCGGCAACGAGCGCTCGTTGCTCACGGCCCCGGCGGCGGCACCGAAGATGCGATTGATGCACGCGGGCAGATAGACAGCGGCGGCGCCTTGACGCGGGGTCCGCGGCAGCCGCGCGGGGGCGGGTCGCGGGAGCGGCTGTGGCAGCGTCGGCACAAGCTCGCTGCTGACGCGGCGACGCAGCAGCTCGGGGCCCTTGCCGACGAGGCGCTCACCGAGCACCGAGCCAACCGCGCTGGCCCCTGCCAGCCCCGCGCGCGCGGCCCGCTCGACGGCCGCGTAGTTCTTCGCGAGCGCCAGCGCCACGTCTTCTTCGCGCTCGGAGCGCTCGTGGCGGCGGAGCTCCTTGACCAGCGCGCCAGTATCGATCGCGACCGGGCAGACCTGCTTGCAGCTGCCGTCCGCGGCACAGGTCTGCAGCGCGTCGTACTCGTAGTCGGCGAGTAGCGCCTCGTAGACGGGCGAGCCCTCCTGCTGGCGCGCCATCTCGCGACGGATCACGATCCGCTGACGCGGCGTGGTCGTGACGTTGCGGCTCGGGCAGACCGGCTCGCAGAAGCCGCACTCCACGCAGTGAGTCGCGGTCTCCTCGATCGGCGGTTGGGTCTTCAGATTTTTTAGATGAATGGTTGGGTCGCGATTGAGCACGACACCGGGGTTGAGCACTCCGTGCGGATCGGCGAGCTGCTTGATCCGCCACATCATCGCCGTGGCGCGCTCGCCCCACTCACGCTCGACGTAGGGCGCCATGTTCACGCCCGTGCCGTGCTCGGCCTTCAGCGAGCCGTCGTACTTGCCGACGATCAGCTCGACCAGCTCCTCCATGAACGCGTGGTAGCGCTCCAGGTCCTCGGGCTTGGAGAAGTCGGGCGTGAGCTGGAAGTGCAGGTTGCCGGCCGAGGCGTGGCCCGCCACGCCGACGAGGAAGCCGCGCTTGCCGAGCAGCGTCTGCAGGTCGCGCGCGCACTCGGCGATCCGCTCGGGTCGCACGCAGACGTCCTCAACGATCAGCGCCGAGCCCGGCAGCCGCAGCCGCCCCACGAGCCCGAACAGGCCCTCGCGCACCCGCCACGCCAACTCGATCTCCTCTGCGGCGCGCGAGAAGCGCACCGGCAGGATCGTCTCGCGGCCGTCGAGCGCGCGCGCCCCGGCGGCCTCGCCGGCGTCGAGCTCGGGCTCGTCGGCGCCGCCGAACTCGACGATCAGCGCCGCGGACTCCGGCGGCAGCTCGCGCCAGTGCTCGGGGCAGCCGTCGAGGCTCCAGGCGGCGGCGATCAGCGCCGGGGCGACCATCAGCTCGGTGGCGCGGGCGCCCGCGGCGACGAGGCTGGGGACCGCGCCGGCGGCGGCGTCGATGCTCGCGAAGTGCGCCCAGGCCAGCGTCGTGCGCGCGGGCTCGGGACGCGTGCGCATCACGGCCTCGGCGATGAACGCGAGCGTGCCCTCCGAGCCGATCACCAAGCGGCGAAAGATCTCCAGCGGGGTCTCGCCGTCGAGCAGGGCGCACAGCCGGTAGCCCGTGACGTTCTTGATCTCGTACTTGCGGCGCACCCTCTCCGCCAGCCCCGCGTCGGCCAGCAGCTCGGCGCGCAGCTCCATCAGGCCGACCGCCAGCTCGGGCTCGGCCTCGGCAAACCGCCGCTCGGCGTCGGGCGCGGCGGTGTCGATCACCGCCCCCGAGGCCAGCACCAGCGTCATGGACTCGACCGTCGAGTAGGAGTCCCACTCCACGCCGCAACGCATGCCACCCGAGTTGTTCGCGATCACGCCACCGACGGTGGCGATGTCTTTGCTGGCGGGGTCCGGCCCGAGCTTGTAGCCGTGGCGCGCGAGCAGCTTGTTCGCGAGGCCGAGCAGCGTGCCGGGGCCGAGGCGCGCGCGGGCGCCACCGTCTTCGACGCGGACGCGCGAGAACCAGCGGCGCACGTCGATCATGATCCCGTCGGTCTGCGCCTGGCCGTTGAGGCTCGTACCGCCGCCGCGGAAGTTCACGGCGAGACCGCGCTCGCGCGCGTAGGCGATCGTCTTGCCGACGTCATCGGGCTCGTGCGCCATCACGACGACCGCGGGCAGACGACGGTAAGGGCTGGCGTCCGAGGCGTAGGCGATCAGGTCGATCGCGCGATGCAGCACGCGCTCTGCGCCGAGCAGCGCGATCAGCTCGTCACGCAGCGGCTGTGGCGTGCCGGCGGCAAGCGAGTCTGGGGCACGGTCGCGGGATGGCGGGCCGGGCGGGCGCCCGATCCGCCGCGTGTCGGGGTCAAGCAGCGGCGCGCGCGCCGTCAAGCCAGCGCCATTCCCGGGGCGACGTTGACCTGCACGAGCCGCGGGCCATCCTGCGCGAGCGCATCCGAGAGCGCGGCTTGCAGCTCCTCGGCCTCGCTCACGCTCACGCCCGGTACGCCGTAGCTCCGCGCGGTGGCGGCGACGTCGAGGTCCGGCAGGTCGAGCCCAGGCGCGCCGGTGATGCTCTCAAGCGCGCCAAACCACTTGAGGATCGAGTACTCGCGGTTGCGCAGCACCAGGAACTTGACGGGGATCGAGTAGGCGGCGGCGGTCCAGAAGGCGGTGATCGCGTACTGCGCAGATCCCTCCCCCAGCACGCACACGACCTGGCGCTGGGGCTCGGCGAGCTGCACGCCAAGCGCGGCAGCGAGCCCGAAGCCCAGCCCACCGCCCGCGCTGAAGTAGTAGGAGCCGGGGCGCGAGAGGCGCAGCTGATTGCGCAGCGCCGCGGTGCTGGAGGGCGACTCGAGCACGACGATCCCGTCCTCGGGAAACAGACCCGCCAGCAGCTTGTGGACTTCGCCGCCGGAGAGCTGCTCGCCGGGCGGGAAGGGCTCCAGCTCGACCCGAGCGGGCGGCGGCTCGCGATCGGAGGCGGGCTCGGCGAGCGCGTCGGCGAGCGCGCGCAGCGTCAGGCCCACATCGGCGACGATCGCATCGCCGATCGGGGCGCGGGCGGCCTCGTCGGCGTCGCTGGTGATCGCGACCAGCTCGGCCCCCGCGGGCAGGAAGTCGCCGGGGATGTTGGGGTAATAAGGAAACACCGAGGAGCCCGCGACCAGCACCAGGTCATAGCCCTCAAGCGCCTGCGCGACGGGCATCACCGCGGGCGGCAGCATCCCTTGGAAGGCGGGGTGGTCCTCGGGAAAGCCGATGCGCCCACCGCCCGTGGGGGGTGAGGCCCAGACGGGCAGCCGCTGGGACTCGACCAGGTCCAGCGCCGCGTCCCACCCGCCGGAGGCGTCGATCTCGGGGCCGGCGACGAACACTGGCCGCCGGGCCGAGCGCAGGCGCTGGGCAAGGTCCGCGATCTGCGCCGGGTCCGGCTGCGCGCGACCGCCAACGCTCCGCGCGATCTGGGTCGCGTAGTCGACGGGCTCGAGCTCGCGCTGCCAATCGTCCATCGGGATCGAGACGAATGCGGGCCCCGTCGGCGGCAGCGAAGCGTGGTGGATCGCCTGCGCGAGCGCGAACGGCACGTCGGCCGCACGCGGTGGCTCGTGGCTGTACTTGACGTAGGGCTTTGGCACCTCGACGGCGTCACGGTTCGTGAGGTTCGCCTGCATCGTGATCAGCGAGCGCACCTGCTGGCCCGCGGTCACGAGCAGCGGCGCCTTGTTCGCCCGCGCGTTGAAGATCGCGCCGACGCCGTTGCCCAGACCAGGCGCAGTGTGCAAGTTGACATGCGTGACGTTCCCGCTGGCCTGAGCGAAGCCGTCGGCCATGCCCACCGCGACCGCCTCCTGCAGCCCCAGCACGTAGCGGAAGTCATCCGGCAGCGGCCCCAGCATCGGCAGCTCGGTCGAGCCGGGGTTGCCGAAGATCGTGGTCATCCCGTGTCGGCGGAACAACTCGAAGCAGGCTTCGCGGACCGTCGTCATCGCTGCGATCTCCCCGTGCTCATCGCGCGCAAGGCTACACGCGTCGGGACGGAGACAGACTCTTTCTTGAGCCTGCCCCCGTCCCGCGGCCCCCCGTTAGCGCAGCTTGCGGGCTTGGGTTTTCGTCTTCCCTCCGACTGTGTTCGGAGCGTCGACGACTACCCCTGTGTTGCCCGTCACCGTCAGGCTCTTGGCGATCGTGTTTCCAGTCACCGTCGCGCCGCCGGCGTTGCCGGTGACCTTGACGCTGCCTTTGAACGAATCGCCGATGACGGTCACGCCGGCGGTGTTACCCGTGAGGGCCGCACCGGCGGAGTAGCTGCTTGGCGCACACCCTTCGGAGTCGCCAAGTACGACCGGCCCGCTGCTGCCGGTCACCTTGATCGAGCCCGCTTTCGCGCCACAGACCCGGATCACACTGGCACCCGAGGCCTTGATGGCCTTGGTCGTGGCGCCCTCGACGTCGAGCGAGCCGCCAGCCTGGACTTCGATCGCGTTCGTTTGCGCGGTCGAGGTCAGTTGCACGGCTTCGCCAGATTTGACGACGAGCTTGCCTTTGACCTTGCCGGTGATCACGCTCGTGCTGACCACCTGGGTCGTGCACGAGTTGCTGCTGGAGTGTCCAACGTTGTCGAGCGCCGAACGTTCGATCGTCTGCGTACCGGCTTTGCTCGTGTCGATTCCGAACGAGCCGCTCGGGTCGCTGGCCAAGCCCGACTGGGCGTCGGAGGCCGAGACCGTTGCGTTTGCGCTCGAGCCAACCGCGGCTGTGGCCGGACAGCTGATTTCGATGATCGGCGCGGATGCGTCGACCTGCACTTCAAGCGTGCCAGGAGCCGAGACGTTGCCGACGTTGTCGGCCTCGGTGCCGCTCGCGAGGTGCGAGCCGTCGGTGGTAAACGTCTGCGGTTCTGACAGCGTCGCCAGGTTGGCGCCCGAGCCCGCGGTTCCATCGGCCAGCACAGGGTCGCCGTTGTCGCTGAACGAAACGGTGACCGTGTCCTTGTACCAACCGCCCCCACCTGCGTAGTCGGGAGCGCGGTCGGCGGTGGCCGTCGGCGCGTTGGGTCCGGTCCTGTCGACCTTCACTTCTTCAGAGGCGCCGGAGGCTTCGCTGGGGGAGCCTTCGTTGCTCTCCAGGACCCGGTAGGTCCATGTGCCCTCGCTCTCGGGGTTACCCGAGCCGAAGGTGTATTCGGTGCCGGCGATGCCGCTTGCCACAGTGCTCCAGCCGCCGAGGGCGTTCTGGTGCTGCAGCGTGTACGTCGGTTTCGTCGACGCCTGCGCTGAGGCTTCCCAGGCGAGCGAGAACTGACCCGCGTTGGGGTTGGAGCCCGCGCTCAGGTGCGGAGCACCCGGAGCGGAGGGCACCTGGTTCAGCGCCAGCGTGTAGCCGCTTGGCAGGTACTTCGCGAGCGGCGCCTGCACGAGCCCTTCTGCGCTGCCCGGCGCATCGACGGTGGGCACCCTCAGTTCGAGGTTGCGCACCTGCACCGAGTGCGGCGAGGAGGAGTTGCGCGCGTACGTCGAGTCCGAGGTCAACAGCTCGAGCTTGACGACGTGCCCCGCCGTGACGTTCCAGGCCTGCGGGTGCAGCTGGAAGACCGTCTTGGTGAAGCCTCCGCCCGGGTTCAGCGGACGCAGCATCGCCCTACCGATCAGTTGCTCGGTGTTAGCCGAGACGTTTTCGTCATACAGCCGCGCGATCACCTGGTCGTTGGCAGCAGGCGCAGAGAATTCGCCGATCACCGTCGAGGACCCTGCGATCGTGTAGCCGCTCGCCGGTGCCGCCGGCACCTTGTACTCGGCCGCGGAGGGGTTGTTCGCCGAGGCCTGCGTGGTGCAGACCGTGCCCGAGGTGAAGCTGTTGGCGGGCGCGGTTCCCGGCGACTGAATCGTCTGTTCTTCAGGGCTACTCAAACGCACTTCGCCCGGAGCGAGACTCGCCCAGTTGGGCGCGTCGTACTCGGTGCCCGAGCCGCCCGCGCTCTGCGGACAGAAGCTCGTGATCGCGGTCACGCCACCGTGGGCTTCAGCCGGTTCGCCGCCTTCGCCTTTGACGAAGTACTTGAACCATTTGTTCTGCTGGTTCTGCAGCTTGCCCAGGTCGCTGGTCGAGACCGTGCTCGCGGAACGCGGGTTGTGCCCGAGGTCCATGTAGAACAGCTTCATCGGCTGGCCGGGGTAGACGGAGCGGACCTTGTTGTAGTAGCGGACCGTTTCGTCGACCGGGAACAGGTCGTCGTTCCAGCCGTTCTCCATGATCGCCGGGGCCGGGGCCTCGTTCAGTGGCGTGTAGTAGGCGCTGTGGAACGGCAGGAATTCTTCCTGCTGTTTGGACAGCGCTTCCCCATCGTAGGGGCCGCCTTTGATGTTGAAGTTGTGCCATTCGGTGATGTTCGCTTCGGGGTCGCCGTTGGGCCCGTAGTACCCGAGCAGCTGGCCGGCGGCGTAGAGCGAACCGTTCCAGTTGTTCTTTTCGATGCCGTAGCGGAATTCGCCGTTGATCCCGTTGTAGGGGTCGTTGGCTACGTAGTCGAGGCTCGACCCGTTCGGCTGCAGCGCCGTGGCGATGTCGCTCCACGGGTATTCGGGCGCGGTCGCCGCGATTTTCATCGGCTTGCCTTCGGGGCTTTGCCACGGCACGAGTTCGCCGTTCAGCAGTTCTACCCGGTCCTTCAGCGAGCCGAGCTGCAGCGACATGCCGCCGCCGTAGCTGCCGCCCGTGGCGCCGATCTGCTGCGGGTTGATCAGGCCTTCGTCGGCGAGTTTGCCGAGCAGGGTCTGCACGTCGCGGACCTCGTACTTGCGGCTCATCAGGTGGATCGCGCCGTGTTCGCACGGTGCCGCCTTGACGGTGTTCGCCGGTTTGGAGGGCAGCCCACAGGAGGAGCCCCAACCGCGGTCGGAGATGCTGAAGACCGCGTAGCCCTGGGTCACCCAGCGCTGCACGGCGGCGTTCGAAGGAGTGATCTTCGAACCTCCCCAGCCGTGGTAGATACCGACCACCGGGTAGTTGTTGTCCGGACTTGCTTCAGCCGGAAATGCCATCGCCACGTCGATCGGCGTGCCGTCGAAGCTCGGCACGGTCGTGCCGGAACTGGTGCCACACCAACGCTGGCCGGCAGTTGCGCCAGACGGCTGCGTCGCGCAGCTGATGCTCCCGAAGATCTGCGTAATCGTGGCGTTCGCCGCCGCCGGGACCATCAGCCCCGCCAGCACGCATGCCAAGACAAGCAGCTTGCACCGCTTGGACATCATTCCCTCCCCATGGACATCATTGCCCTTTGTGAGTCCCTCGTCCCCAGAGGCCGACTCGTCCTCGGCCCCTCAAAACATGAATGTACGTAAACGTACCTTTGAGTGTACGTCGCCGTACATCCTATAATAAACACCGTGGATTCTGTCAAGATCAGCGACGAACTCCTGATTCCCGCGGGGCGCCACACGCTGCTCCCGGACGAGGTCAGCGCCCGCCAACACGAGCGTCTGTTGCGCGCGATGGGCCGCTGCGTCAGCGAACAGGGCTATGCAGAGACAACAATCGCGGACGTCGTTCGCTACGCGCGAACCTCGCGCTCAGTCTTCTACAAGCATTTCGCCGACAAGGAGGAGTGCTTCCTGGAGACCTACCGGCAGATGACCGAGGTGCGGATCGGCGCCTCGCTGAAAGCCGCGGCGGAGGTCTCGGACTGGCACGCGAAGCTCGACGTCGGGATCGCGACCTACTTCCGCTGGATGGCCGAACACCCGGAGGTGGCGGTCACAACGGTGGTCGAGGTGCACTGTGCGGGACGCCGCGCGTTGGCCGCGCGCAGTCAGGCGCTTAACGACTGGGTTCGCACGGTGCAGGGTGCCGTCTACCTGGGCCGCCAGGCCGGGGAGGAGGTCGAGATAGACGAGACGGCAGCGCTCGCGGTCATCGTCACGGCGGAGGCTTACGTGCACGAGTACGCGCGGCGACGGCGCCTGGAGGATGTGGTCGAGCGGACCGAGGCCGTCCAGGCGCTGGCGCGCTCGCTCATTCGTAGGCGTTAGCGCGGGACCGCTCGCGAGGAGGCTTCGCCTCTTGGGCTCACGCCGGGGGCGCGCCGAGCATTCGTCGCACGCTGCTTCGCGAGCCATCCCGCGTCCTAAGACCGGTCTATCCTCAAGGATCGTGGAGGTAAATACTCACACGATCGAACGGCGGCGTGCCGCATCGTCGTTGGTATCAACATTGACCAAGCCAGCAGCGCTTCGCGCAGCGATGCTCTTCGGTTCGAGTGCCCGCGGCGACGCGCAGGACACGAGCGATATCGACCTCCTCTTGGTTCTCGCCGGCGATGCCGATCTTCCACCACTGCGCTCTTTGCTGCGAGAAGCCCGACGCACCGGGAGATTGCATTCATTCTCGGTTGTCACCCATACGTGGGCGTCACTCAAAATGCTCCAGCAGGACGATTGGTCGTTTGCTCGTCACCTCGCCGTAGAGGGTCTCCCAATCCTTGACCCATCCGACGGGCTCAAGCGAATTTCACCGGATACCCCGTCACCTCAAGCTGTGGCCCAGGAAATTCGCGTCCGCGCCTCTACCCTCACCCAATACGACGATCTCGACCGCTTTTCGGGCGACTACTTCTTCCCACTGCTGAACGTCTACGTCGTCGCGAAGCAATTGATGATTCTCGCCGACGCACGCGCAGGAGTGACGGAGTTCCGGCGTGATCCGGCGTTCTTTACCGCGCGCGATCTCTACCCAGCGGCCAGCGACGCCGTGAGCCACCTGCAATCGTTGGGTCCCCTGTACCGGCGCCGGACCGGGAGAAGCAAGCACCCTGGTGACTGCTCGCTCGACGACAAGGGCGTGGTCCGCACCTCGCTTGATGCCGTTCGTCACTTCGTTCGCACGGTGGTCTGAGTTTGGACTCAGTGCTGAGTCCAGATCTCCTTACACCTTTTCGCGGAGAGGCCGACGAGCTACGTGAACACAAGCACGCGCTCAGCGCACCGCTAAGAGGCGACAAAGCCCTGATCGAGAGCGTGCAGCAGATTTTTCGAGGGGTGCTGCGGGGCAGCCTCGGAGTGGAAGTCACCTCGTTCACCCAGGACGAGAAGCAAGAGGCACTCGATGCCGTTGAGCGCCTAGTCGAGAACGAAGACGATGCCTACGAGCATGTTGAACCACTCGTCAATCTATTCGGCGTGCTGTGTGACCAGTGGCCGGACATTCTCGATGTGAGCTACGGGGGAAGCTCAGCCGAGTTCAGGGAATTTCGTGTCACCTTCATACCCGAACTTCTATATGCGCTCGAACTCTGGGCCGACGGGGCGCGAGATGACCTCATGGCGAAAGCGACGAAACAGGCGGTCGCCGACTACGAGTCTGCCGTGTCGACGGTAGCTGGATCGCATAAGGAGGAGTTTGACGAATGACTCCCGATTTGGTCGATCCGGCGCTCTTGGGCATCGTGCAGCGTGACTATGACGCCGCCGACAAGCTGGCACGCGGCTCCAGCCAATCGGCCGACCGGACTCGGACGTTTGGTTTGACTCTGATAGCGGCGGTTGTTGGGGTGAGTGTCACTACACGAACGTGGGCGCTTGGCGCAACCGGCGCCGTCTTGACGTTCGCGGTCGCCGTTGTCGACGGCTACTACAGCTGGCAATACGCGACAGCCCTGGAGCATTTGCGTCGCATCGAGCTGATCGAAGGACTGCGCTTTAGGGCGCTGCTGCCGGAGGCGCGTCGATCGCTGGGCGCAAGCGCGGCTCGCGCGAGACCGGAGACTGCGGCGAAGTTCGAAGGGCGACTCCAGGCACGACTTCAAGGATTCAAGCCGGGCGCCTACGGTGAACTGAAGAAGTTCCGTCTGCGGGAACTGCGCTTTCTCCAGCCATACCCAGTATTTCGTGGGCTCTATCCCGTGGTGCTGATCGCCTGCCTGGGCGCTGGGCTCGTCGCTTACCTTGACCGGGCGGAACCGACGACGGTGCGCCTTGAACGGTCCGCGGGGTCTATTCAGCTGCCGAGAGACCGCGGCTGGAGACACCCGTGCGGTCCTGTCGACTGTCCCTCACCGCCCGAGCACCCTTAGACCCCCAGCGCGACGTACTTGGTCTCGAGGTACTCGCCGATTCCCTCGAACCCGCCCTCACGACCAAAGCCGGACTGCTTGACGCCGCCGAAAGGCGCGGCGGGGTTTGAGACGACGCCCTGGTTGAGTCCGACCATCCCGGTCTCGATCGCCTCGCTGACGCGGAATGCGCGGTCGAGATCGCGGGTGTAGACGTAGGCGACGAGCCCGTACTCGGTACGGTTCGCGGCGTCGATTGCCTGCTGGTCGGTGGCGAAGGTGGCGACGGGCGCGACGGGGCCGAAGATCTCCTCGGAGAGCAGGCGGGCGTCCTCGGGCACGTCGGCGAGCACGGTTGGCGCATAGAAGTAGCCACGCTCGCCCACGCGCTCGCCGCCGAGCAGCACCCGCGCGCCACGCTCCCGTGCGTCGGCGACGAGCTCTGCGACCTTGCTGCGCTGGTCCTCGTCGATCAGCGGGCCGACGTCGGTGTCGGGCTCGGTTCCGGAGCCGACCTTCAGGGCGCCCATGCGCTCGGCCATCCGTGCGGCGAACTCCTCGGCGAGCGACTCGTGCACGTGGAAGCGGTTCGCGGCGGTGCAGGCCTCGCCGACGTTACGCATCTTCGCGAGCATCGCGCCCTCGACGGCGGCATCGAGGTCGGCGTCCTCGAACACGAGGAAGGGCGCGTTGCCGCCGAGCTCCATCGAGACGCGCAGGATCTGCTGGGCGGATTGTTCGATCAAGCGCCGCCCCACCTCGGTCGAGCCGGTGAAGGACAGCTTGCGCGTGCGCGGATCCTTCAAGAGCGGTTCGATCAGCTCGCCGGAGTGCTTGGCAGTGATCACGTTGAGCACGCCGCCAGGGAGTCCGGCCTGCTCGAGGATCTGCGCGAGCGCGAGCATCGACAGGGGCGTCTGCTGCGCGGGCTTGACGACCATCGTGCAGCCCGCGGCGATCGCGGGGGCGATCTTGCGAGTGCCCATCGCGGTGGGGAAGTTCCAGGGCGTCACGAACACGCAGGGTCCGACGGGCTGGCGCATCGTGAGGATGCGGCCCTTGCCGGTGGTGTTGACCATGTAGCGGCCGTGTATGCGCACGGCCTCCTCGGAGAACCAGCGGAAGAACTCGGCGGCATAGGAGATCTCGGCGCGGGACTCCGCGAGCGACTTGCCCATCTCAAGCGTCATCAACAGCGCGAGCTCGTCGGTGCGATCGACGATGGCCTCGAAGGCCCGGCGCAGAATCTCGCCGCGCTCGCGCGGCGGATGCGCGGCCCATTCGGCCTGCTGCTCGACGGCGGCATCGAGCGCCGCGAGCCCATCGGTGGGCTGCGCGTCGGCGACCTGTACGAGCGGCTCGCCGGTGGCGGGGTCCTCGACGGCGAGCGTGCCGGCACCGCTGGCCTCACGCCAGCGACCGCCAATAAAGAGTTGCTTCGGGACCCCGTCCAGCACCGCGCTTCGCGAATCTGATGCCGAGCCCGGCGCGCTCATCTCAGACATCGGTTTCCCGCGCGCGAGGCGCAGCAAACTTTGCAGGATTTGGACGAATAGCCAGCCACGAGCGGCACAGCTCAGGAGCGGCTTGGCGGGCTCCGATCCCGGGTAGGTGCCTCCAATCCAACCCGTGCCCCTGAGCGGTCGGCATATCTGAGCCGAACGGGGGACGAATGCTGACCATCAGACCAACCTACCACCGCGCTCTGCGCCGTCTGCCGGCGCTGCTTACAACGCTCGCGGCGCTGCTTTGCGGCGCGGCCGGGGCGAGCGCAAGCGTGGCCGGCGCGACGGAATTGGTGATCTCGGGCGGCGGCTACGGCCACGGCGTTGGCATGAGCCAGGAGGGCGCGCTGGGCTATGCGGAACATGGCTTCGGCTACGAAGCTATCCTGGCCCACTACTACACGGGTACGGCGCTGGGCACCGCCCCGCCGAATACCCAGGTCCGGGTGCTGATCGCCGGCAAGGTCCACAAGATCGCGCTGGAGAGTTACGTGCGGGGGGTCGTCTCGGCGGAGGTCTCCCCCAGCTGGCCGCTGGCGGCACTGGAGGCGCAGGCGGTGGCAAGCCGCACCTACGCGCTGACGGCCCATGCGGGCGGCTCGAAGTTCGACGTCTACGCGGACACCCGCTCGCAGGTCTACCGTGGCGTGGCGGCGCAAACGCCGCAGACAGACACCGCGGTGCGCGACACGGCGGGCCAGATCGTGACCTACGGGGGCCGCCCGGCGATCACCTACTTCTTCGCTAGCTCGGGGGGGCGCACTGAAAACGTGGAGAACGCCTTCCCGGGCAGCGAACCGGAGCCGTGGCTGCGCGGCGTGGTGGACCAGTACGAGCAGGGCGACGAGCACACGTGGAAGGCCGCGCTCAGCTTCTCGGCCGCGGCGAAGAAGCTGCGCGGGCTGGTACGCGGCAGCTTCAAGGGCATCGAAGTGCTGAAGCGCGGCTTCTCCCCCCGCATCCTGACGGCATACGTGCTCGGCTCGCGCGGGCGCACGCCGGTGGGCGGCGGCGAACTGGCGGCGCGCCTGGGCCTCTACAGCACCTGGGCCTACTTCTCGACACGCGAAGGACAGGCGCTAAAGCCGGAGCCAGACCGCAGCGGTTGGTCGGCGCTAAGCACGCCGGCGCCCGCGGCGGCACCGGGGGCGCCGAGCACGAGCCAGGGCGGTGCTTCCGCGACACCTGCAGAAGCATCGGCGGCAGCGGCTCGATCGTCCTCGGGCTCGCCCTCGGGTGAATCGGCCGAGGAGGGCGGCGGCGTCTCGGCGCCCTCTTGACGCACGCGCCTGGCTTGCCTGAGGCGCGCCGAGCGACGGCCTCGCCTGCCGAATGTGCGCATTTTGCAGATTTTTGGTCCGCGGGCGGCATGTAATCGCGCAGGACGGGCAAAGACACTCAAGGAGTGTCAAAGCCCATCAGAGCTAACGAGTCCTCGGCGGTGTTGTTGTCTGCGCCGCGTCGCTGCTTGCTCGCGGCGCTATTCGGATGCGTTGCCTTGCTGGGGATGGCCGCGCGGGCGAGCGCGGCGGATCCAGTGAAAAGCGCGCTCCAGGTCGTGGCGGCAACCGCGTCCGCGCAACTGCAGGCGGTGACGCAAGATGCGCCCGCCCCGTCGGGAGCCGCGGAGCCGACCGTGGCGCCGCGACCATCCCAAAGCAGTACCCCCGATGTGCTCCTGACACAGACGACCGAGACAATCGCCGGAGCGGTACCGCACGAACCGAGCACGACCGGCGGAGACGTGGCGATCACGTCCGGTACAAGTCAAAACGCGGGCGCCGACCCCAACCCGAGCAGCCCGAGGCGAGATGGTCTCGCGGTGGTGCACCGCGTGAGGCACGTCGCGAGCTCGCTCGCTCGCGCTCCGGGCGAGGGCAGATCGAACACGGCGACGCGAGAACTGGCGGCGACGGGGCTTCGGGTCGATCGCGAGCTCGCCGCCTCACCCACGGTGACGAAGGCGACGGGTGCGATTCAAAGCACGGCTCGGCAGGCAGTGGCTCTGGCCGCGCCCACCAGCCCGCTGGGGCGGGCGCAGGCCGTGCTAGGAGTGCTCGCGCAGACGCACAGGGCGCTGGCGGAGCTGGCCGCGATCGGTCCGGGAGTTACGCACGAGTTGATGCGGCCGCTGTCGGCGGCTGGGCCAAATCCATTGATCGAGGGCCCCATGGGGACGACACGGGTGGCGGATGGGCCGAAGCCGTTGTCGCCGCTGGGCCTCGTCCTTGCAACGGCGATCCAGGCGCGGCAGGCGCTGCGCACGGCGCCACAAGACCTGGGCGGTGAACCGAGCGCACAGACGCCCACGCTCGTGGCGAGCGCGATGACGGAATCGGCGAGCAGCTTCGAGCCCGTACGGTCAGCGGGCCGCGCGGCGGCTACACGCGTGTCTGCGACGGCGCCGTGGCTAGCGCACAGCGCGCAGAGCACGAGCGCCTCGCGCTACGCACAGACCGCGGGCTCACCGCCCGCAGGGCCAGCGACGGCGCGTACCCCCGAGCCTCCCTCGCCGGACGGCGTCTCACCTGCGGCGGCGGGGCCCGGCACGGGCCCCTCGACACCGATCTTCCTGATGCTCGCGGGTCTGCTGCTCCTGGCAGCCACACGGGGCAAGCGCGAACTGCGGCTCGCGAGCGAGCCGTGGCGTGTGGCGCGATTCGACCTGATTCTCGAGCGCCCGGGCTAGCTCCCCCGAGCGACTCAACGGAGCCCAATCGACAGCGGTCGGGCTCGAGACGGCGCGGGCAGGCTCTGCTCGCGCCGTCCGTGGACGCGGCCTGAGGCCGTCCGACGCAATCGGGAAGCCGTCCGGAGGGCGGCGAGAAAGGAGCTCTTGATCGATGCACATCTTGGTCCTGCTCGGTGAACTGGACCGCACCTCGGCCCCCGCGCTCGAAGCCGAGATCGAGCGTCTGTGTGAAGGGGGCGTGGTCGCGCTGGCGCTCGACCTCAGCGGATTGACGCACCTCGACGCGACGGGCGTCGCGGTGATCGTGCACCGCTGCGGGTGGTGCGCCAGGCATGGATGCGAGTTGAAGGTGCTGGCGGAGACGCCGCTGGCGCGAAGCGCATTTGCGTTGGCGGGCGCGCAGGAGCGGATCGGCTTCGCGCTGGCGCAAAAGGAGTCGAACGAGCCGGAGGAGGAGTCTTGGATACAGCCGCTGGTCCTGAGCGCGAACTAGTCTGCCCGCATGGCAAAGATCGCGCCGTTGCTGGCGGCCGACGTACCGTGGCTGCTGTATCGCTCCTATTTCGCCCTGCCGAAATCGATCACCGACGCCGAGGGGCATCCGGTGAACGCGCTGCTAGGCACGGTGAATGCGCTCTTGAACGTTTTCGATGGGCGCCTTTCGGCGCCAGGAATCCGCTGCGTCGTGGCCTGTATGGGAGCGGAGGAGGCGGATTACCGCGTGCGGCTCTACCCGGGGTACCACGCGCACCGAGACTCGATGCCGCCGGAGCTTCGCTGGCAGTGGGAGCGCGCGCCGCAATTGCTGCAGAGCCTGGGCTGGGAGTACGCGACGAGCGCGTCGCTAGAGGCCGACGACGTGATGTTCTCCTTCGCGCGCATGGAGCAGGAGGCGGGCGGGCGGGCGCTGCTGATGACGGGCGACCGCGACCTGTACGGCGCGGTCGGCGAGCAAGTGGCGGTGCTGGAGCTGCTGAAGGGTGGCAAGTCCGCGGAGTTGGGATCGGCCCAGGTGCGCGAGCGCTATGGCGTGGAGCCGGAGCAGGTGGCGGACCTGATCGCGCTGCGCGGCGATCCCTCCGACGGCCTGCCGGGGGCGCCGGGCGTGGGCGCAAAGACCGCGGCGGAGCTGCTGCGCGCGCATGGGACGCTGGAGGGCGTGCTGGCGGCGGCGCGGGCGCTGGAGAACCGCGTGGCCCGCGGCGAGGACGAGATGCGCCCGCGGATCGCGGCGACGCTGCGCGAGCACGAAGCGCTGCTGTTGGACTTCAAGCAGATCGCGATGCTGCAACGGATCGAGGAGCTGCAGCGCCCGCCAGACGGCGAGACGGACTACGCGGGCGGCGCGGCCTGCGCGCGCGAGCTGGGTATGCGCCGACTGGCCGAGCGGCTGGACAAGCTCGCTTGAGTAGCGGCTCGTTGGCCAAGCCAGACAAGGACGCAGTGAGCGAAGTGTGCTCTGCACACGAGCGATCGAGGACGCAGTATGGCGCCGCGCCAACGGGCCGCTACGGGGTGAACTTCACGGAGATCACGTCTCCGTCGGCCATGGGGTAGTCGCGACCCTCCAGGCGCAGCGTGCCGCGATCACGCGCGCCGGCGTAGCCGCCGGCGTCGACGAGCTCTCGCCAGCCGATCACCTCGGCACGCACGAAGCCCTGCTGGATGTCGGTGTGGATCTGACCCGCGGCGTGCCAGGCGGTGAGCCCGTCGCGCAGGTGCCAGGACTGGGCGGGCTTGGCCTCGCCCGCGGTGAAGAAGGCGATCAGCCGCAGCAGCGCGAAGGCCTCGCGCACCACGAGCTGTAGGCCCGACTCGCTGACGCCCAGCTCCTCGCGCATCGCGCTGGCGTCCTCGTCCTCTAGCTCCGCGAGCTCGGCCTCGATCCGCGAGGAGACCGCGACCGCGCGGGCGCCGTGCGCCGCGGCGTGCTCGGCGATCTCGGCGGGAACCTGCTCGGAGCCCTCGTCGACGTTGGCGACGAACAGCACGGGCTTGGCGGTCAGCGAGCCGAGGTCGCGCGCGGCGTTGGGTGCGTCGTCGGGCACGGCGACGCCACGGGCGGGGCGACCGGCCTGCAGCTCGGCGACGACCTGCTCGAGCCAAGCCTGCTCGGCAACCAAGGCGCGCTCGCCGCTTCGCGCCTGACGCGTGACCCGCTCCAAGCGCCGCTCGGCCTGCTCGAGGTCGGCGAGCACGAGCTCGGTCTCGATCGTCTCGATGTCCGCCAGGGGATCGACGCGGCCGTCGGGGTGGATCACGTTCTCGTCGTGGTGCGCGCGCACCACGTGCACGATCGCGTGGGTCTCGCGAATGTTGGCGAGAAAGCGGTTGCCCAGGCCCTCGCCCTCGTGCGCGCCCGCGACGAGCCCGGCGATGTCGTGGAAGTCGATCGTGTCCCAGACGATCTCCGAAGCGTCCACGGTCTGCGCCACTTGCTCCAGACGCTGGTCGCGCACGGGCACCACGGCGACGTTGGGCTCGATCGTGGTGAAGGGATAGTTCGCGGCCTCGGCGCCGGCTTTGGTGAGCGCGTTGAACAGCGAGGACTTGCCGGCGTTGGGCATGCCGACGATCCCGATCCGCGTGCTCATCGCGCCACCCCGACAGCGACGGCGCTGCCGAGCAGCGCGCCCGCGAGCACATCGGAGGGATAGTGCACGCCGAGGTACAGCCGTGACAGTGAAAGCTTCAGCGCGAACGCGTACAGAGGCAGCGCGGGTACCCCCAGACGGGCGTAAGCGAAGGCGCCCGCGAACGAGGTCGAGGCGTGAGCGCTGGGAAAGCTGAGCCGCGTCGGCGTGCCCGTCAGCGGCGGCAGGTCCGCCAGCTCGGGCCGGCGCCGGCGCACGAGCAGCTTGATCGCGGTGTTCAGCCCATAGGTCGCGGAGACCGTGGCCGTGCCCCGTGCCCAGCGCCCCCGCCGCGCGGGGTCGAGCACACCACCGAGGAAGCCGACCGCCAACCACACGCCTGCGTGCTGCCCCAGCCGCGAAAAGCGCGCCACGGCTCGATCCCGCGCGGGCGTGTGCCCGCGGGTCCGGGCTGCGCGAAGGATCTGCTCATCAAGAGTCATCAAATACCTAGGGAGTCGTTGGCCAAGCCAGACAAGGACGCAGTGAGCGAAGTGTGCGAAAGCACACGAGCGATCGAGGACGCAGTATGGCGCCGCGCCAACGGCTCCCTAGGCGCCGAAGCCGACGCGTAGGTCCGAACTCTCCGACCGCACGTAGACCACCTGTCCGAGGTCGAGGCGCACCGGCCCCTCCTCGCTTTCCAGCTCGTGCCAGCCGGTCTCTCCGAGCGACTTCTGCAGCGCCTTGAGCTGGTCTTCGCCGACACGCAGCGCGAGCACCTGCCCGCCCTGAAAGCCGATGCTGATCTGCTGCTTGCCACTAGGCATCAGTGTGCACCTCCTGCGGGCTCGACAATCTCGGTCAGCACGCCGCCGGTTGCGCGGGGGTGCATGAAGGCCACGCGCGAGCCGCGAATGCCGGTGCGAGGCTGCTGGTCGATCAACGCCAAGCCCGCCTGCTTCAGGGCGCCAAGCGTGGAGTCGATGTCATCGACCTGGTAGGCCACGTGGTGCAGCCCCGGGCCGTTCTTCGCCAGGAACTTGCCCACCGGCGTGTCGGCTGACAGCGGGGCCAATAGCTCGACGTGGTTCTCGCCTAGGTCCAACAGCACGGCCTCCACGCCCTGCTCCTCCACCACCTCGCGGTGGGCGAGGCTCAGCTGAAAGTTGTCGCGGTAGAGCTGCAGCGCGGGGTCCAGTTCCGCTACGGCGACGCCTATGTGGTCGATGCGCGAGAACACGCCCCGCAGTCTATTCGTGCGCGGCGGCGTTCGCGGCCGCTCGGCGTCAGTCGCGGCCGATCACATCGACGGCGCTCGCGGCCGCGACCACGCGCAGCCCCACGCCGGGCGTGCGCTCCATCCGTGGCGTGCCCGCCATGATGCGATCGATCTGCTCGCGTTCCAGCACCTCGCGTTCCAGCAGCTCATGCGCCAGCGCATCCAGCTGGCGGCGGTGAGCCACGATCAGCCGTTGCGCCGCGCGGCGCGCCTCCTCGACCAAGTCCTGGCGCTCCTCGTCACGGATCCGCAGCGTCGTCTCCGACAGCTGCACGTCACCCTCGGGCGAGCGCCCCAGACCCGCGGTCCCCATCGCGAAGTCGTTCACCATCTGCTGTGAGATCGCCGCCACCCGTTTGAGGTCGTCGGAGGCGCCCGTGGTGATCGCCCCGAACACGATCTGCTCCGCGGCGCGCCCGCCCAGCAGCACGGTCATGTAGTCGAGCAACTCCTCGCGCGTCTTCAGATAGCGATCCTCAGCCGGCAGGTTCAGCGTGTAGCCGAGGGCCTGGCCGCGTGGCACGATCGAGATCCGGTGCACGCGGTTGACCGAGGGCAGCAGCTCGCCGCACAGCGCGTGGCCTGCCTCGTGGAAGGCAACGACGCGCTTCTCGTGCTCGTTCAGCACGCGACGCGACTGCACCCCCGCGATCACGCGCTCGATCGCGGAATCGAAGTCGGTCATCCCGATCTTTGCGGCCCCGCGCCGCGTCGCGAAGATCGCCGCCTCGTTGCAGATGTTCGCGAGGTCCGCGCCCGTCAGGCCGCTGGTCTGCTGGGCGATCAGGCCGAGGTCCACGCCCTGCATGGGCTTGTCCTTCGTGTGCACCTTCAACACCCCCTCGCGCCCGCGCACGTCCGGCGGCACCACGAACACCTGGCGGTCGAAGCGACCCGGACGCAAGAGCGCCGGGTCGAGCTTCTCCAGCAGGTTCGAAGCGGCGATCACCACGACGCGCCCGCTCGACGCGAAGCCGTCCATCTCGACCAGCAGCTGATTCAGCGTCTGGTCCTTCTCCCCCGAGATGTCGGCTCCGCGTCGACCCCCGACTGCGTCGAGCTCGTCGATGAAGATGATCGCCGGTTCGTGCTTGCGCGCCACCGCGAACAGGCGGCGGATGCGGGCGGCGCCCAGGCCCGCGAACATCTCCACGAAGGAGGCCGCCGACTGCGCGAAGAACTGCGCGCCCGATTCGTGCGCCACGGCCTTCGCCAACAGCGTCTTGCCGGTGCCGGGCGGCCCATGCAGCAGCACGCCCTTCGGCACCTTCGCCCCGCGTTCTTGAAACGGCTTGGGATCGCGCAGAAACTCGACGATCTCCTCGAGCTCCGCCTTCGCCTCGTCGACGCCCGCGATGTCCGCAAAGGAGACCGACTGTTCGGAGGCGGGCTTGATCTGCTGCGGCTTGACCCGCGGCATCACCTTCAAGGTGCGCCACATCAGGTACAGCAGCGCCGCGAAGAACAGGATCATCACGACAGGCGACCAGCTGTAGGCCGCGTTCTGGATGTCCTGGACAAGCGAGGTATGAGGCGTGGTCGTGGCCACCGTCGCGACCGGCGCCTGGTAGCTGGCGACCGGAACCAGCAGGTGTGTCGTGTTCGCGTAATCGCTCAACGCAGCTTCCAGCTGCTTCGGCGGCGAGTCGATTACACCGCGTACAGCCGCTTCAACCCCCGCGACCGTCGTTGTGACTCCTTCCACCATCCTTGGCATGCGTCAAGTATCTCTAATCGAATGTTCGATTGGCAAGGGCCAACCGACGTTCTGGGAAGAGATTTTTAGGCAAACGCTTCCCAACGCTGAGCAGACCTACGCACGCGCGACGCGGCGCTCGACCCAGGGACGCCGCGCGCGGCGTCTCAGGCCAGTGCGAGCCGCGCCAGATCCGTGAAGAACTCGGTCGCGAACTGCAAGTCACGCACGTCGATTCGCTCGTCGGCCGCGTGCACCAGCGGCGAGGCTTCCAGCATCGACTGATGACGCTGTGGGAAGAACCCGTACGCCACACATTCCGGGAAGGCCGCACGAAAATGGCTCGAGTCCGTGAAGCCAGGCAAGATCACCGGCACCACCGTGGCGCCGGGATCACGCTCGGCGATCCATCGATTAATCATCATCATCAGCTCTGACTGCATCGGCGAACGGTTCCCGGGGACCTGCTCGGTGAACTCGATCCGGAAGCCCTGCTCCTCGCCGAGCACCTCCGCGATCGCGCGCCGCACCTCGGCCTCACCCAGTCCCGGCGGCACGCGACAGTCGACTTTCAGCTCCGCGGCGCTCGGGATCACGTTGATCTTCTCCGAGGCACGGATCCGCGTCGGCGTGAACGTCACGCCCAGCATCGGCTCGAACATCGTGGCCAGCATCGGCTCCGCCGCGCGCAGCCGCGCGATCGCGCCGCTCGGGTCCTGCGGGTCCTCACCCACGCCCGCCAGAAACGCGCTCGGCTCCGCGGTCAGCTCGTAGCTCGGCTGCCTCGCCGCCAGGCGCTCGAGCACCGGCGCCATCTTCAGCAGCGCGTTCTCGCCCATGCTCGGCATCGAGGCGTGGCCCGCCACGCCGTCGGTCAGCACGTTGAAGCGGAACACGCCCTTCTCCGCGCAGCAGACGCCGTAATAGCGCTTGCCCGCGATCTCAAAGAACTCGCCGCCGCCCTCGTTCAGCAGCATGTCGCAGCGCACCCGCTCGGGGTGGTTGCGGGTGATCCATTCCGCTCCCAGCGAGCCGCCCGTCTCCTCGTCGACCACCGCCGCGATCAATAGCTCACCCCGCGCGGGTCGCCAGCCCGAGCGCGCGAGCGAGGCCGCGGCGGCGATCTCGGCCGCGACCTGCGACTTCATGTCCAGCGCCCCGCGACCCCAGAGAAAGCCGTCGATCACCTCGCCCGACCACGGGTCGTGCCTCCACTCCGCGGGGTTCGCCAGCACCGTGTCGACGTGGCCCAGATAACACAACGTCGAGCCGCCGCTCATCGGCTCCTCGCTCGACGGGGCGCCCTCCGCGCGCAGCCGCGCCAGCAGGTTCGGACGCCCTGGCTCGGCGCCCAAGAGCTCGCACTCAAAGCCCGCCTGCCGCAGATGATCCGCCAGGTATTCCTGCGCCGCGCGCTCGTTGCCCGGCGGGTTCACGGTGTCGAATTGGATCAGGCGCGAGAGCAGCTCCTGCGCCTCGTTGCCCGCTTGCGACTCCGCGCTCATCGCGCAGATCGTACGCCGATCTGTGCGACCTCCTCGCGCGTCAAGGGGAAGTGGCAGGCAGCTTCGGTGCCCGTGCCCTTGTCCTCGAGCGGCGGGTCCTGTTGCGAGCACAGCTCCTGCGCCTTCGGGCAGCGCGTGTGGAAACGGCAAGCCTGCGGAGGGTTTGCGGGGCTGGGGACGTCGCCACTCAGCAGGTGGCGCTCCTGGGCGTGCGTGCTCGGGTCGGCCACCGGGACGGCCGACAGCAGCGCCCCCGTGTAGGGGTGGCGGGGGAAGTCGTAGAGCTCCTCGCCCGGGCCGAGCTCGACGATTCGCCCGAGGTACATGACCGCCACGCGGTCGCACATGTGGCGAACGACGGACAGGTCGTGGGCGATGAAGACGAGTGTCAAACCGAGCTCGCGCTGCATGTCGCGCAGTAGATTCAGCACCTGCGCCTGGATCGAGACGTCGAGCGCGGAGACGGGCTCGTCGGCGATCAGCAGCTTTGGCTTCAGCGCCAGTGCACGCGCCACGCCGATCCGCTGGCGCTGGCCGCCCGAGAACTCGTGCGGGTAGCGGTTGTAGTGCTCGGGATTCAGGCCCACCGTCTCCATCAGCTCCTGCACCGCGCGCTTGCGCTCGCCCTTGCCCTTCGCGACGCCGTGGATCACGAACGGCTGGGCGATCGTCGCGCCGACCGTTTTGCGCGGGTTCAGCGAGGAGTAGGGGTCCTGGAAGATCATCTGCACGTCGCGCCTGATTGCCTTCAGCTGTGCGCCCTTCAGGTGCGTGATGTCCTGGCCATCGAAGTGGATCTCGCCGCTGGTCGGCTCCAGCAGCCGCATCATCAGCCGCGCCGTCGTGCTCTTGCCACAGCCCGTCTCGCCGACGATGCCGAGCGTCTCGCCCCGCTTGACGTCAAAGCTGACACCGTCGACCGCCTGTACCGCGCCAACTTTCCGTTGCACGATCACGCCCCTGGTGATCGGGAAGTGCTTGACCAGGTTGCGCACCTCGACCAGCGGTTCGCCGCCCACCCGCGCGGACTCGTCCGCCAGCAGCTCGCCGCTCTCGCCGACGTGCTGGGAGAACGCCTCGCCGGCGCTCACAGTCCGACCTCCGGCATGTCGCCGACCGGATCGGCCGCGCTCGCGAGCGCCTCCGGCGGCGCGGGCAGGCCGACGTCGCCGCGCGCCTGCTCGGGCGTCTTGCCCTGGCGCAGCTCGGCCCACAGGCGTTTGCGCACGCTCGGCTCCAGCAGGCAGGCGACCTTGTGCGAGGACGCCTCGTCGACCGGGCGCAGCTGCGGGTCGATCCGCGCGTGATCCGGTTGCGAGTAGGGACAGCGCGGATGGAAGTGGCAGCCGGGCGGGCGGTTGATCAGGCTGGGCGGCGATCCCGAGATCGGCACCAGCGGCTGCGCGCGCGAGCCGGTCAGCGTCGGGATCGATTTGAGCAGGCCCCACGTGTAGGGGTGTTCCGGACCGGCGAACAGCTGCTCGGCCGAGGCGTTCTCGATGATCCGCCCGGCGTACATCACCGCGATGTCGTCGGCCATCTCCGCGACGACGCCCAGGTCGTGCGTGATCATCACGATCGCCATCCCCAGCTCCTGCTGCAGGCGCTCCAGCAGCGCGAGGATCTGCGCCTGCACCGTCACGTCGAGCGCCGTGGTCGGCTCGTCGGCGATCAGCAGCTTTGGCTCGTTGCTCAGCGCCATCGCGATCATCGCCCGCTGGCGCATGCCGCCGGAGAACTCGTGCGGGTACTCGTCCACGCGCCTGTCGGGGTCGGGGATGCCGACCAGCCCGAGCAGCTCGATGGCGCGCTTGCGGGCCGCGTCCTTGGAGACGTCCTGATGCACGCGGACGGCCTCGACCAGCTGCGTGCCCACCTTGAAGAACGGGTGCAGCGAGGAGAGCGGGTCCTGGAAGATCATCGCGATCTCGTTGCCGCGGATCGTGCGCAGCTCGGCTTCGGAGAGCGCGACCAGGTCTTTGCCCTCGAACAGGATCCGACCCGAGACCCGCGCGCCCTGCGCGCGGGTCAGTCCCAGCGTCGTCAGCGAGGACACCGTCTTGCCCGAGCCCGACTCTCCCACGATCCCGAGCGTGCGACCGCGCTGGACCTCGTAGGAGACGCCGTCGACCGCGTGCACCACGCCGTCTTCGGTCGGGAACTCCACGCGCAGGTCCTCCACGCGCAGCAGCGGCTCAGATGCGCTCACGAGTACCTCACCCGCGGATCCAGGTACGCGTAGGCGATGTCGACCACGATGTTGGCGACGATCACGAACATCGCGGCGAACAGCACAGTGCCCTGCACGATCGGGAAGTCGGAGTGCGTGATCGCGATGTAGTTCAGACGCCCGATGCCGGGGATGTCGAACACGGTTTCGACCAGCACCGAGCTGCCGAGCAGCACGGCGATGTCGACGCCGAGCACGGTCACGATCGGGTTGATCGCCGAGCGCAGTCCGTGGCGCAGGACGACACGACGCTCGGACAGGCCCTTGGCGCGCGCCGTGCGGATGTAGTCCTCGCCCATCGTCTCGATCAGGCTGCCGCGCAGCAGGCGCGCATAGATCGCGGCGGTGCCCGCGGCTACGACGAGCCACGGCATGATCAGCGAGGTGAACCATTTGGCGGGTTCGGCCGTCAAGCCGACGTAGCTGCCCGCGCCGGGGAAGATGTGGATTTTGCCGATGTCCGAGGCGAAGAAGAACAGCATCAGCAGCCCGAGCCAGTATTCCGGCGCGGAGACCAGCACCAGCGCAGTGCCCATGCTCGCGCGGTCGAGCTTCGAACCGGCGCGCCGCGCGGAGACGATCCCGACGGTCAGCCCTGCGACCAGCCAGATCACGGCGCCGCCGAGCACGAGCGAGATCGTCGCGGGCAGGCGGTTGAAGATCAGTTCCTTGACGGGCGCGTTGGAGTAGTAGCTGTAGCCCAGGTTGAAGTGCAGGAAGATGCCCTTCAGGTAGATCCAGAACTGCGCGAGCAGCGATTTGTCGAGGCCGAGGTCGTGGCGGATCTCGGCAATGATCTTCGGGTTCTGGATGCGTCCGGCCCTGAGCTTGGCCGGATCGGCCGTGGGCAGGATCCGGAAGATCACGAACAGCAGCGCGAGGACTAGCACCAGCAGCACGACGCCCCATAGCAGCCTGCGGATGATGTAGCGGGTCATGGGCTGCTGCTCACTTCAGTTCTCTCCGTTCTCACGAGCCGGCGGGGGGCCGTAGCCCCCCGCGCTCGTGACTTACCCACTCGGCGGGCCTACTTCAGCGACGTGAACGAGTAGTCGAAGGTGCCCGAGTTCCAGTAGTCGTTGATGCCGTTGACGTCCTTGGACTCGATGTACGGTTCCTTCGCCCACTGGTAGGGGATCGCGACGGCTTCTGCGACGAGTTCTTCGTCGATCTTCGCCCAGGCTTCGCCGCGTGCCTTCACGCCGACGACCTTCGCGGCCGCTTCCATCGCGGCGTTGATCTTGGGGTGGTTGACCAGGCCCCAGTTCGAGTTGGTCCCGTTCTGGACGATCAGGTTGCCGTTGAAGGGGACGTCGAGCACCGCCTGCGGATCACCGAAGTCGGCGATCCAGCCGACGTTCGGGCAGACGTCGATCTTTTCGGAGACAACGCCGCAGTACTTCGAGTACATCACCGTGTGCTCGACGAGGTTCAGCTTCGTTTTGAAGCCGAGCTTCTGCAGCGTGCTGTTGACGGCTTCGGCGACGTTGTTCGCCGGTGCCGAGGAGTCGCCGACGACCTGCAGCGTTTCCGAGCCGGTGTATTTGCCGCTCGGGTAGCCCGCGAGCTTCATGTACTTTTCCGCCACGGCCATGTCGCCCTGGGCGTGTTCGTTGTAGTCGACCTTGGGACCGGTGAAGCCGCCTGATTCTTCAAAGCCCGCGATGCCGTTCCACAGGAAGTGCGTCATCACGTCGGCGACGGTCTTGCCGCCGCGCAGCCTGTCGAGCGCTTCGCGGTCGGTCGCGGCCCACAGCGCCTTGCGCAGGTTGACGTTCTTGAACGGCCCGTCGCTGTTGTTGATCGCGATGTAACGAGTCCCGGCGCCACCGCCGGCGGAGATCGTCAGCTGGCTCGGGTGCTGCTGGACTGCGAGCTTGACGATTGGCGCGGCGGGGGCGTCGGACTGGACCATGTTGCTGCCTTCGAGCACCTGGCGCCCGATCACGTTCGCGTCGCCGCCGATCGCGATGTTGATCTGGTTGAGATATGCGGGGCGGAAGTCGGTGCTGGCCTTCCAATTCGGGTTGCGCACCAGCGTCGCGGACTTACCCGGCTGATAGCCGATCCCGAGGACCTTGCCCGCCGAGTTGTTCTTCAGCATGTACGGGCCTGAGGCGACCTGGTAGTTGGCGTATTCGCTCGGTTTCTTCGCGTCGAACTTCGCGGCGTATTCCTTCGGCACGGGCGCGGAGTAGGGCAGCACCATCGAAGCGACCACGATCGGTGCCGACGGTGTCGTCAGTTTGATCTGCAGCGTGTACTTGCCGGTCGCCTTCACTCCCGGGATCTGGCCGCCCTTGGAGCTCTTCATCCCTTCGACCCCTTCGAGGTAGCCGAGGTAGTAGGGGTTGGCGACGTTCGGGTTGGCGACGCGGTCGATCGCGTATTCCACGTCCGCGGCGGTCACTTCGCGGTTGACCGGCGGGCTGAAGTGGACGCCCTTGCGGATGTCGATCGTGATCAGCTTGTTGCCGTCGCTGAGCTTCGGTTCGCCTTCGGCCAGGTCCGGCGTCGTCTGCGAGAACGTGTTCGGCTTGTAGGAGTAGAGCGCGCGCTGGGTGGAGTTCGTGATCTGGTAATCGAGCTGGAAGTACGCCTGACCCGGATCGAGGTGTTCGAAGTCCTCGTTCTGGACGTCGTTGAGAACCCCACCTTGCTTGCCTCCCGTGAGGGACTCGTCGACCGGGTTTTTCACGCCCGCCGGCAGCCCCGAGCTGCCGGAGCTCGCGGTGCTGCTGGAGCTGGAGCTGCTGCTCGAGCCGCACGCGGCCAGGGCCGTCATCGTCGCCGCGGCGAGCACCGTCAGCAGAATCGTTCTCAGCGCTCTCATCGAGCCGCCTCCTTTTGGTTGTTGAAGATCAGCGCTCACTGCGAAGTCCTTGGGTTGAGCGCATCGCGCAATCCGTCGCCGAGCAGGTTGAAGGCGAGCACCGTGAGCAACAGCGCCGCGCCTGGGAAGACCATGAACCACCACGCCGTGTTGAACGTCGGCGTCGCCGCGGCGAGCATCTGCCCCCAGCTGGCGGTCGGCGGGCGCACGCCGACGCCGAGGTAGGACAGCGAGGCCTCGATCAGGATGTTCAGCGGGATCTGCAGCGACGCGTAGACGATGATCGGCGCGACGAGGTTCGGCAGGATCTCGCGGAACATGATGCGGAGGTCCGAGGCGCCGAGCGCACGCGCCGCGTCGACGAACTCGCGCTCGCGCAGCGAGAGCACCAACCCGCGCACGATTCGCGCGGGGTACGTCCAGGTGGCAAAGGCGATCAGGAAGATGATCACGCCGACGCCGGGCTGGATCGTGCCGCCGAGACAGCCGCGCACGGCGCATGCGGCGCCGATGCCCAGGCCCAGCAGCAGGATCGGGATCGACAGCGTCACGTCGATCAACAGCCGTGAGACGATCGTGTCGAGCCAACCGCGGTAGAAGCCCGCGAGCAGCCCGAGCGTGACGCCGATCAGGGTGGCGATCGCCGTGCCCACCACGCCGACCTCGAGCGAGACGCGCGTGCCGTAGATGACGCGTGAGGCGACGTCCTGTCCGAGCGGGTCGACGCCGAAGGGGTGCGCGCCGTTCGGTCCGATCGGTTCGCCGAAGGAACCCGTCAGGTTCGGGTTCTGCGTGTAGGGGCTCGGCAGCCCGAGCAGTTTGACCACGAGCGGCGCGAAGATCGCGACGAGGATCAGCAGCACTATGAACGCGGCCGATACCTGCGCGACCCGATCCCGGCGAAAGCGCCGCCAGAACAGCTGCAGCGGCGAGCGCGCGGCGATCTCGCCGCCGGACTCGAGCAGCCCGAGGCCGACGTCGGCTCCCGAGAATATCTCCGCGGCGCCTGCTCCCATGTCAATCGGTGCGTCCCTCGTTCATACGCTGCACTCCCCTCCACACAAGCATTGGACGTACAGGTTCGACACCCACGCCTGGCCAACCTGCTGCTGCAATCGCATCCACACGTGTCCAATCACCGGCATTGCCCCACTTGGCGACGCCCTGCGACCTCGGTTGCCCGCGGAGCAGCACCGCTTTCCCCTTTCCCGCTTTGCCTTGTTGTTATTCGGAGAGCGCGATACTGAGGATTGCCAATGGACAACCAGACCGACAGCCTGTTCGACGAATCGGCCAACGAGGTTGGCCGTCCGCTGGCCGTGCGCATGCGCCCCCGCGACCTCGAGGGGTTCGTCGGCCAGGCGCACCTGCTCGGCGAGGGCTCGGCGCTGCGCACGGCGATCGAGCAGGGGCGTCCGCATTCGATGGTGCTCTACGGACCGCCGGGCTCGGGCAAGACGACGCTCGCGCGGATGGTCGCCGAGCGCTCGCAGGCCGCCTTTGAGGAGCTGAGCGCGGTCGCCGCCGGGCGCGCGGAGGTGCGCGCGGTGATCGAGCGCGCCGAGCACCGTCGGTCGATCGCGCCCGCGGGCTCGGAGGGTGCGCGCACGGTGCTGTTCCTGGATGAGATCCACCGCTTCAACAAGGCCCAGCAGGACGCGCTGCTGCCCGCGGTCGAGGAGGGCGTGCTGACGCTGATCGGCGCGACCACCGAGAACCCCGCCTTCGAGGTCAACGGTGCGCTGCTCTCGCGCGTGCGCGTGTATGCACTACAGGCGCTCACGGCCGAGGAGGTAAGCGAGCTGCTGCGGCGCGCCGCGGGGCCCGAGGTCGACGCCGAGGCGATCGAGTTCCTGGCCGCGCGCAGCGAAGGCGACGCGCGCACGGCGCTCAACGCGCTGGAGCTCGCCACCGAGACCGCGGCGCGCGACGGCGAGCAGCGCGTGACGATCGCGCGCGCCGAGGACGCGCTGCAGCGGCGGGCGGTGCTTTACGACAAAGGCGGCGACCGACACTACGACTACGCCTCGTCCTGGATCAAGGCCACGCGCGGGTCGGATCCCGACGCCTCGCTCTACTACCTCGCGGTGATGCTCGAGGGCGGCGAGGACCCGCGCTTCATCGTGCGGCGGATGGTGATCCTGGCCTCGGAGGACATCGGCAACGCCGATCCGCAGGCGCTGTCCGTGGCGACCGCAGCGGCCGCGGCGGTCGAGCACGTCGGCCTGCCCGAGGCGACCTACGCGCTGGCACAGGCGGCGATCTACCTGGCGCTCGCGCCGAAGTCGAACGCCGCGGGCAAGGCGCTCGGCGCGGCTCGCGCGCACGTGCGCGAGCACGGCGCGCAGCCCGCGCCCGCGTGGCTGCGCTCGGGCCCGCGGCCGGGTCAGGACCAGGCCGACTACGACAACCCACACGCCCACCCCGGCCACCTCGGACCCCAACGGCTGCTGCCCCAGGACGTCGAGGGCGCGCGCTTCTACGAGCCCGACGAGGCCGAGGGCGAGCTGGCGCGGCGGCTGGCAGAGATTCGCGTGGCGCGGGGTCTGGAACAGCGATAATCGGCCGATGAGCGCGACCGTCGGCGAAGCCGGCAGCGAGCAGGGGGCCCGCGGCGAGCGGGTCTTGCAGGCGCGCGACCCCGCCACCGGCGCGCCGCTCGGCAGCGTGACCGCCGCCGCGCCGAGCGCGATCCCCGAGCTGGCGGCCGACGTCGCGAAGGTGCAACCGCTGTGGGCGCTGTTGCGCGTGCAGGACCGCGCTCGCTACATGCGCCGCATGGCCCAGGCGGTGATCGACGACTTCGACGAGCTCGCGGCGGCGCTCGGACGCGAGCAGGGCCGCCCCGTGGCGGAGATCGCGGCGCTGGAGCTGTTGCCCGCGATCGACGCGCTGATCTGGATCGCCGACGACGGCGC
The DNA here is from genome assembly GCA_963697725.1 of uncultured Solirubrobacteraceae bacterium. Classification (GTDB taxonomy): domain Bacteria; phylum Actinomycetota; class Thermoleophilia; order Solirubrobacterales; family Solirubrobacteraceae; genus Palsa-744. The sequence goes on along the minus strand of OY969096.1, from coordinate 235,712 downwards.
CGAGGTGCTGGGTGGGCGGCGGGTCGGGATCAGCCGCGGGATGTCGCTGGCCAAGCGCGCCCGCGTCGCGTACGAGCCCTACGGCGTCGTGGGTGTGATCGGCGCGGGCTCGGCGCCGTTTGCGCAGCCGCTGGGTCAGATCGCCGGGGCGCTGTTGGCCGGCAACGGCGTCGCTTTTAAGCCCGCGGCCCGCGCCGCGCTCGCGGGCGAGCGGATCGGACGCGTGCTCGCGCGCGCGGGCCTGCCCGAGGGGCTCGTGCGGATCGCCCACGGCGGCGCCGACGTGGGCATCGCGCTGGCGAAATCCCCCGTGGAGAAGATCCTGTTCACCGGCTCGCCGGCCGTCGGTCGGGTCGTCGCGGGCGAGGGGGTCTCCCGTGAGAAGGAGGTCACGGTCGAGCTGGGCGGCAAGGACGCGATGCTGGTGCTCGCCGACGCGCGCCTGCCCCAGGCGATCGCGGGCGCGCTGTGGGCGGGCTGCGCCGGCGCCGGCCAGGCGCGGGGGGCAATCGAGCGCGTGTACGTCGCGCGCGAGCTGCACGAGCGCTTCGTCGAGGGACTCGTCACCGCGGCGAGCGCGCTGCGCGTGGGCGACCCGTCGGACCCGAAGACCGATCTCGGCCCATTGGCCTCGCCGCGGCGTCTGACGCACGTACAGGCGCTGGTGACAGACGCGGTCGAGCAAGGGGCGCAGCTGCGCTGCGGCGGCGTCGTCAGCCCGTCGGGCTGCGAGCCGGGCTCGTTCTACGCGCCTTCGGTGATCACCGACGTGACGCACGAGATGGCGTTGATGCGCGAGCCGCTGGAGGGCCCCGTGCTCGCAGTGATGGCCGTGGATTCGGTCGGCGAGGCGATCGCGCTGGCGAACGACAGCGACTACGCGCTCGGCGCCTCGGTCTGGAGCGCGGACCGCTACCAGGCGCTGCGCATCGCGCGCGAGCTGCACGCAGGGATGGTCTGGATCAACGACCACCTGCCCTGCCCCACAGTCTCGCGCGGGCCGTGGGGCGCCGCGGCCGGCGGCGGGCTCGGGCGCACGCTCGGCGAGGCCGGGCTGCGCGCCTGCGCGCAGGAGAAGCTGATCACCTGGGACCCGCCCGGCGCGCGCGGCCTGTGGTGGGGTCCCTACGACGAGCTGTCCACACGCGCGGCACGCAGCGTGGCGAAGATGCGCTCGGGGCGCGAGGCCGATCGCGAGCGCGCCTGGCGCAACGGGGCGCTAGCGCTCGGGCGGATCGGGGCGCGAGCGCTCGGTCGCGGCCTGCCGCGCTAGGCGGCTACGCTTTATCCATGCCCGCCCAGGCCTATGCAGGTAAGGAGTGCGTGTGTCAACTCCGCAAGGGAATCTGTGACCAGAGCTGCGTGCAGGGGATGCTGGACACCCCCTTCTACATCGCCTGCTTGAAGCTGAGCGGGCGACGCTGCGTGGTCGTGGGTGGCGGCGAGATCGGCCTGGAGAAGGTCGAGGGCCTGTTGGCTTGCGACGGCGAGGTGACGTTGATCGCGCCCGAGGCCGAGCCCGCGCTGCAGGCTTACGCACGCGAGGACTCGATCCGCTGGGAGCAGCGGGAGTACGCGGGCGCGCAGGATCTGGAGGGCGTATTCATGGCGATCGCCGCGACGAACGACACCGACGTGAATATCGCGGTCTACGACGACGCCGAGCACCGCGCGATGCTCGTCAACGTCGTGGATGTGCCGCCGCTGTGCAACTTCATCCTGCCCGCGATCGTGCGCACGGGGCCGCTGGCGATCGCGATCTCCACCGCCGGCGCCTCGCCTGCACTGGCCAAGCGCATGAAGCGCGAGATCGAAGGCCAGTACGGCCAGCCCTACGCGCGGCTGGCGGTGCTGCTGAACGAGGTGCGCGGCTGGGCCAAGGGCACGCTGCCCACCTACCAAGATCGCAAGCAGTTCTTCGAGGGGATCGTCAACGGCGCGCCGGATCCGATCGCACTGCTGCGCGAGGACGCCGTTGACGGTGACGAGGGCGAGCAAGCCGTGCGCGAGCTGATCGCGCGGGCACAGGAAGCGCACTCGGCGCAAGACGCGCGATCCCCTCAGGTGTCGAGAGCCTGAGCGTGACTGCGGTCGAGGTCGAGGGCCTCGCTCGGCACTACGGCGAACGCGAGGCTTTGAGCGGTGTCTCGCTGTCCCTGAAGGACGGCCAGACGCTGGTGGTGTTCGGGCCGAACGGCGCCGGCAAGACGACGCTGCTGCGCGTGCTGGCCACGCTGCTGCGCCCACACGCCGGCCGCGTGCAGGTACTCGGGGAGAGCATCCCCGACCGCGCCTGGGCTGTGCGCGGGCGGATCGGGCTGCTGGGGCACGAGCCGCTGCTCTACCGCGAGCTGACCGCACGCGAGAACCTGAGCTTTCACGCCCGTCTGCACGGCGTGGCGGGCGAGCGCGTGGAGCAGGTGCTCGAGTCGGTGCAGATGAGCGATCGTGGCGATGAGACGCTGCGCACGCTCTCACGCGGAATGGTGCAGCGGGTAGCGGTTGCGCGGGCGGTGCTGCACGAGCCCGAGCTGCTGCTGCTGGACGAGCCGCGTTCGAACCTCGACCCCGCCGCGGTCGAGCTGGTCGAGCCGCTGATCGGCTCGGCCTCGGGGCGCACACGCGTGATCTGCAGCCACGACCCCGGCGGCGGTCTGGCCGAGGCCGATGTGGTGCTCGGGCTACGCGCCGGCGCGCCCACGCTGCTGAGAAAGGCGGATGAGGTGGCCGTCGAGGAGATTGCGGAGCTATACCGGTGAGCGCGGCGGTCCCCGAGACACGGGCGAGCGACGCAGCGCGGGCACCCGAGCGCCCCGGCGGCGGCGTGCGATCCGCACCCGAGCGACCCCGGCACGTGCCCACGCCCGCGGTCGTGCGCGCGCTGCTGCGTAAGGAGTTGCTGGTCGAGCTACGCACGCTGGAGTCGGTACCGGGCATGGCGCTGTTCGCGGTGACCACCTTCGTGGTCTTCCACTTCGCCCTGAACCGCAACAGCGTCGACGGCGATTTGGCGGCGGGGATCCTGTGGGTGACGCTGCTGTTCGCCGCGATCCTCGGCATCAACCGCCTGTTCGTGGCGGACGCCGACCAGGGCGGCTTCGACGGCTTCCTGCTGGCGCCCGTGGACCGCAGCGCGATGCTGTTCGCGAAGCTGCTCGCGCTGCTCGCCTACCTGGTGGTGTTCGAGCTGATCGCCGTGCCCGCCTTCGGCCTGCTGCTGCTGGGGCCTTCGCTGGGCCAGGCGCTGCCGTGGCTGCTGCTGGTGCTCTTGCTGGGTGACCTGGGCGTGGCGGCGATCGGCACGCTCATCGCCGCGCTGGCGGTGCGCACCCGCGCGCGCGATCTGCTGGGGCCGCTGCTGGCGCTGCCGCTGCTGGTACCGATCGTGATCGGCGCCGCGCGGGCGAGCTCACCGCTGCTAGCCGCGAGCCATCCTGGCGACCCCTCGGTGCGCTGGCTGTTGACGCTCGGGCTCTATGATCTGGTGTTCGGGCTGATCGCCTACGCCCTGTTCGATTTCCTCCTGGAGGACTGAGTGGCCACCCGGCTCGTGAAACCAGTACGCCTTGTTGAGGCCGGCCCGGAAGGCCGGCAACGGTGACTGCCGTGGCGGGCGGAGCGACTTCCCGCAAACTAAAAGCGGAGCCCGGCTCGGCCAAGAGGCAGGATGCCGTTTACGGCAAAGGCTTGTGCGCGCTGAGCATCTCCACGGTCGTCGTGATGGCGCTCGCACTGGCGCTTGTGTTCTTCTGGGTGCCGCTCGAAGCCGACCAGGGCTTCCTGCAGAAGATCTTCTACGTGCACGTGCCGCTGGCGATCGTCTCGCTGTGCGGATTCGTGGTGGGCGGGATCTTCGCGATCCAGCACCTGCGCACGCGCGAGCAGAAGTGGGATTTCCGCTCCTACGTCGCGATCCATATGAGCCTGATCTTCGGGGTCGCCACGCTGATCACGGGCTCGATCTGGGCGAAGGGCTCATGGGGCCATTGGTGGGAGTGGAGCGAGCCGACGCTCGTGTCCTTTTTGATCGTGTTCCTGCTGTACGCCACCTACCAGCCGCTGCGTTTCGCGATCGAGGACCCCGAGCGTCAGTCGCGCTACGCCTCGGTGTTTGCGATCACGGCGGGGGCCTTCGTGCCGTTGAATTTCATCGCCGTACGTATGTCGAGCCAGTTCCTGCACCCGCGGGTACTGGGTGCCACCTCGAACCTGCCATGGCAGATGTCGCTGACGTTCCTGGTCTCGCTGCTGGGTATCGCGCTGCTGTTCACGACTCTCTGCAAATACGAGTTGACCGTCAAGCACACGCGCATGCAACTGCGCGCGCTGCGCCGCCTGGCCGAGCGACGGGCGGGCGCGGTCACCACGAGCGTTGCGCCTCGTGGGCGTAGCGCAGCGCCGAGCCTGCACGCGACCGCGATGAGCGCGAGCGCTCCGGAGCGACACCTCTGATGAGCGCGCTACTCGCCGAGGTGCCGGCGCTACCACTGCACGAGGCCGGCAAGTACGTCGCCGGCGCCTACGTCGTGCTGCTGGCACTGGTGCTGGTCTATGTAGCGATTATGGCAATGCGCCAGAGCCGGATCGAGCGCGAGCTCGCGGAGCTGCTCGAGCGCGAGCAGCTCGCGCTGCAGGCAGAAGAAACGCCGGCCTCAGAGCGGGAGTCGACGCTCGTATGAACCGAGCGGTCGTGCTCATGGGGGCATGCTCATGAGCGAGCTGTTGGCGCTTGGCATCTCGCACAAGACCGCGCCCGTCGCGTTGCGTGAGCGGCTGGCCTTTACCGAGCCCGAGGCCGTGGACTTCGCCCAGCGAGCGACCGCGACGCCCGAGGTACGGGAGGCGGTCGTGATCTCGACCTGCAACCGCACCGAGGTCTATCTCGTTGTTGGCGACCCCGTACGCGCCGAGTCCGACGTGCTCGGCCTGCTCGCCAGCCGCGCCTCGATCCGCCCGACCGAGCTCTCCGAAGCGATCTACTCGCCGCGCAACTGCGACGCGGCCCGCCAGCTCTATCGCGTGACGGCCGGGCTGGAGTCGATGATCGTGGGCGAGGCCGAGATCCAGGGCCAGGTCAAGCGGGCATACGACGCGGCGATGAGCGCAGGCTGCACGGGCCCCCTATCCAACCGGCTGTTCACGGCGGCACTGACGGCGGGCAAGCGCGTGCGCACCGAGACCGGGATCGGCGCCACGCGCGTGAGCATCCCCTCGGTCGCGGTCGACCTCGCGTTGAGTGTGCTGGGCGGCCTGGAGGAGCGGCACGTGGTGGTGCTGGGCGCGGGCGAGACCAGCGAGCTGACAGCGCGGGCGCTGCACGAACAGGGCGCGGGAACGATCTTTGTCGCTAATCGGCACGCCGACCGCGCGCTCAGCCTCGCGCAGCGCTTCGGCGGCACGGTCGTTGGCTTGGAGGGGCTGCCCGAGCAGCTATTGCACGCCGACATCGTGCTGTCCTCGACCTCCTCGCCGCACCCGATCGTGGGCCGCGACGAGCTAGAGCTAGTGATGCGCGAGCGCGAGCGGCGCCCGCTGCTCTTGATCGACATCGCGGTTCCACGCGACATCGACTCGGACTGTGGCCAGCTGCAAGGAGTCACGCTGTACGACATCGACGACCTGCAGGCGGTCGTCGCACGCAACCTCTCCACGCGCGAGAGCGAGGCGCCCCGCGCGCAGGAAATCGTCGAGGAGGAGATCCACCGCTTCGCACGCTGGCTCGGACAGCTCGAGACGCTGCCAACCGTGAGCGCGCTGCGCGAGCACGGCAACCAGCTGGTCGAACAGGTGTTGGCCGAGAACTCCGGTCGCTGGGAGTCGGCCTCGCCCCGCGACCTCGCGCGGATCGAGGCCGTCGCCCGTGCGGTGATGAGCCGACTGCTGCACGAGCCGACGATTCGTCTGCGCAGCCTCTCCGAAGAGCGCGGCCACGCCAGCTTGGAGCTGGTCCGCGAGCTGTTCGGCCTGCGCGAGGACGAGCCCGCCGCGTCGCAGCAACCGCCGGCCGAACTGGCCGAGGTGCACGACCTGCGCCGCCGACGCGAGGGCTGATGCGGCTGGGCACCCGTGCGAGCGCGCTGGCGCTGGCACAGGCAGAGCTGGTCGCGGGCCTGCTCGAAGCGGCGGGCGAGGAGACGGCGGTCGAGATCATCCCGATCGTGACGCGCGGCGACCGCGAGTCCGCCGCGGTGGACGACGCCGCCGGTGCGCTGACGGGCGACGGCGCACCGGGAGAGCCGCCGCCTGGTGAGGACAAGTCGCGCTGGGTCTCGGAGCTTGAACGGGCGCTGGCGGGGGGCGAGATCGACGTAGCGGTGCACTCCGCCAAGGACGTGCCCGGTGAGCTGGGTGAAGGCCTCGCGCTCGTCGGAGCGCCCGCCCGTGCGGCGGCTGAGGATGTTTTGTGCAGCGGCTTGGGCGATCGGGAGTCAGGCGGTCGCGTCGCCGAGCTCGACGCGCTGCCTACGGGCGCGCGGGTTGGTACGAGCAGTATCCGACGCATCGCGCAGTTGCGCGCAGCCCGCGATGACATCGAGCTCGTAGCGATGCACGGAAACGTCGATACACGACTACGGAAGCTCGGCGAAGGAAAGTACGACGCGATCGTGCTCGCGCGGGCCGGGCTGCAGCGGCTGGGGCGCGAGAATGAGGCTGGAGCCGCGCTCGATCCTGCACGCTTCGTGCCGGCACCCGGGCAGGGCGTGCTGGCGCTGCAGACACGCGCGGACGATGTACTGGCGGGGGCAGCCCTGGCGGCGATCACCGACGGCGACGCGCTTGCTTGTCTGCTCGCCGAGCGTGCGCTCGCGCGGGCGCTCGACGCGAGCTGCAACACACCGCTTGGAGCATGGGCGAGCGTCGAGGGCGAAAACGGCCAGCGTGGTGGGACGCTGAGGCTGCGTGCCTGGATCGGGCTGCCTGACGGCTCGGCCTGGATCGCAGATGAGCTGTGCGGGGATCGTCTGGACCCCCACGCACTCGGACGAGAGGTGGCCGGAAGGCTACTTGCAGTCGGTGCGGCGGAACTGCTCCAGACTGCCGAGCGGATGACGGCCTGAGCGAGAACGTAGCGCACGACGCGCGAATTCTGTGTGTTATCCTGTGGCCATGCGTTTGCACATTAGCTTGGATGACGAGCTCGTCGAGCAGTTGGACAAGCGCGTCGGGCGGCGACGGCGCAGCGCGTTTATCAGCGGCACGCTTCGGCGGGCGCTCGACGAAGAGCGCCGTTGGGATGACATCGAAGCCGGCCTGGGAGCACTCGCGGGGAGTGAGCACGAGTGGGACGCCGATCCCGCGGCTTGGGTTCAAGCGCAGCGCTACGGCGATCCAAGCCGCGTCGGCTGACGGTTGGCGCTGCTGCTCGACACGACCGTCCTGATCGACGCACTGCGGAACCGTCCCGTCGCCGGTCGGCTGCGGGAGCTTCGGGGCGCCGATCGAGTCCCTTGGATATCCGCCGTCAACGTCGATGAGGTACTCCGCGGCACAAACACGAAGGAAGAGGCGCTCGTGATCCGCTTTCTCACCGGACTTCATCTCGCCCCGCTCGGTCGGGCCGAGGGCGAACGCGCCGGGCGCTGGCGCCGCGACTTCGCGCGCCAGGGGGTAACCCTCAGCCAAGGTGATTGCCTGATCGCAGCGGCAGCCGTGGGCGTGGACGCCCGCCTGGTCACCGGTAATCCCAAGCACTTCCCGATGGCCGAGTTGGAGATTGAGCACTGGCCGGTCGGGACGTGAGCGGTCCAAGCGGGCGGGTCTACCTGGTCGGTGCTGGCCCCGGTGACCCCGGCCTACTGACGGCGCGCGCGCTTGAGCTGATCGCGCGCGCCGACGTGATCCTTCATGACCGGCTGATCCCCTCGAGCGCGCTGGACGGCGCCCGACCCGACGCCGAGCTGCTGTATGTCGGTAAGGAGGGCGGCGGTGCCTCGGTGCCACAGGAGCAGACCCAGGCGCTGATGATCGAGCGGGCCCGCGCGGGCAGCACGGTCGTGCGCCTGAAGGGCGGCGACCCGTTCGTGTTCGGTCGCGGCGGCGAGGAGGCGCTAGCGCTACGCGAGGCCGGGATCGACTTCGAGGTCGTGCCCGGCGTGACCGCGGGCGTCGCGGTGCTGGCCTACGCGGGGATCCCCGTCACCCACCGCGGGCTCGCACGCGCCGTCGCGTTCGTGACCGGGCGTACGGGCGATGAGAGCGAGCTGGATTGGCCCGCGCTGGCATCGTTCCCAGGGACGCTCGTCTTCTACATGGGGGTCGGGCGACTCGGGCGAATCGCCGCGTCGCTGATCGAGGCCGGCCGCGCGGTCGACGAGCCCGCGGCCGTGATCGAGGCGGGCACCCTGCCGACGCAGCGCACGGTGTCCGGGACGTTGGGGACGATCGCCGAGCAGGTCGCGCGCGAGCAGGTGGGCTCGCCCTCGATCACCGTCGTTGGGCCGGTCGCGGCACTCAGCCAGGAGCTGGCGTGGCTCGCGACCAAGCCGCTGGCGGGGCGCACCGTCGCCGTCACGCGCGCTCGGGCACAGGCCAGCGGGCTGGCTGGGAGGCTGGGAGAACTGGGCGCACAGGTCGTGCAAGCGCCCGCGATCCGCGTCCGGCCGCTAGCGGGCGTGCCGCTGGACCCGGCGCCCTATGACCTCCTTTGCGTGAGCAGCGCCAACGCCGCCGAGCAACTATTCGAGCGGCTCGCGGCGGGCGGACGCGACGCGCGCTCGCTGGCCGGAGTCAAGGTAGCGTCGATCGGCCCGGGCACCAGCAAGGCGCTGGCAGCAAATGGCATCGCCGCCGATGTGGTCGCCGAGCGCTCGGTGGGCGAGGGGCTGGTGGAGGCCCTCGCCGACGTGCCGGTCCGCCGCGCACTGATCGCGCGGGCGCGAGGTGGGCGCGAGGTGCTGCCCGCGGCGCTGCGCGAGCGCGGCGCCGAGGTGGATGTGCTCGACCTCTATGAAACCGTCGCGGAGCCGCTGTCCCGCGAGACGATCGCCGCGGTCCGAGCGGCGGACTACGTGACGTTCACCTCCTCCTCCACGGTGCGCTTCCTGCTGGAGGCAATCGGCGCCGGGGACGCCTCGCGCGCCCGCCTCTCACCGCAGACACGGATCGTCTCGATTGGTCCCCTCACGAGCGAGACGCTGCGCGAGCACGGCTTCGCCGTCGAGATCGAAGCCTCGGAGCACGACGTCGAGGGGATCGTGCAGGCGCTGCTCGCCGACGCCGCGACGCGCGAGCGATGACAGGGAGGCCGAGCGCGCCGAGCGCAGCCATCGCCTCTGCCTTGGACGACTCGGCCCGGCGGCTGGGCCATCCGCGTGTGCACCTGCGCCGTACGGACTCGACCAACGACCGCGCGCGCGAACTCGCGCTGGCGGGGGCGCCGCACGGCACGCTCGTGACCGCGTCTGAGCAGACCGCGGGTCGCGGGCGCCAGGGCCGACGCTGGTCGGCGCCGCCCGGTCGCGCGTTGTTGATGTCGCTGCTGTTGCGCGAGCCACCCTCACTGCTGCCGCTGATCGCGGCGATCGCCGTGTGCGACGCGGTGGGCAGGCAGGCGCAGATCAAGTGGCCCAACGACGTCGTGTTCCTGCGCATGGGCGAGGCTCCCAGCAGCGCAAGCATGGACGAGAGCCCGGGCCTCGGTGGGATGGCGAAGCTCGCGGGCATCCTCGCCGAAGGGCGCCCCCAGGAAGGCTGGGCCGTGCTGGGGATCGGGCTAAACGTCGCGGTCCGTGTGGAGGACTTGCCCGCGGAGTTGCATGACACCGCCGCGACGCTCGGGCTCGGCCCACAGGCGGTCGAGCCGACGTTGCAGGCGCTGCTCGCGGCACTGCAGGCGCGGCTGGCCGAGCCGACCGAGGACACGCTGGGAGCCTGGCGGGCACGCGACGCGCTGCGCGGGCGCGCGATTGCCTGGAGCGGCGGCGAGGGGACCGCCGAAGGCGTGGATGGCGCAGGGCGCCTAGTCGTGGCGCTCGCGGGCGGCGGGCGCACAGCGCTCGACGCGGGCGAGGTGCACCTACGCCGGCTGGACTGACCGCGGCCCGGCCAGCAGCCACCCGTGACGATTGTGGGTGGGGCGGAGTTCGCGCTCGGAATCGTCAGCGTGTAGCCGACTGCGCCAGCGACGCACACGTGCACGAGATGACCGCCCGCGACCGCGCTCTCCTCGACGGTGCTGCTCTGGGCGGCATTGGGGCCCGCGGCGAGCAGCGTCGTGAACAGCGCGTTCGCGCCCGTACGCGTGTCCTCGAGCGCGAGGCCCGGCTGCTTGGAGCCGTAGCCGTTGGAGTACCAGCCCTGGATCGGTCGGGTCCGCTACAGCCAGCGGACCCACGCCGCCGCTCGCCTGCCATTCGCCGTCGGCGCCGTCGGCGCCGTCGGCGCGGACCAACGTCGAGTAGGGCAGGCAGCGCTGCCATTCGTACTTCACGCTCGCAGGGGCGCGCCGCCAACGGCGGGCGCTTCCGGCGCGCTCAACGGCGTCCCGAGATGGGCCGAGGCGAGCGTGGCCGCGGCGACATTCCTAGCTGCCGCGAGCACACAGGCGATGCAGAGGAGCGCCGTCAGGCCACCGGCACGCACCACGACGTTGTACAGGCGCCGCGCGGGCTCAAACCTCGACCCGACGTATGTCGTATCTCGGCTGCGTCAGTCAGGCGTCGGCGGCGCGCCCTCGCGCGGGGGCCTTGACCGATGCGTCGGGAGCGCGCTTGGCGCGGCCGTTGGCGCTCGCCGCGCCGTTGCTTGCGCCGTTCGCCGCGGTCGCGCCGGCGCCATTACTCGCCCCACCGGACCTGCCCGCGCCGCCGCCACCCTTACGCCGCCTGCGCGAGTTGCGTGCCCGGCGCTTGGGGAAATTACGCAGCAGCTCGCGCGCCAGCGCGGGCGGCTTGCGCGCCATGCGCGTGCGTGCGCCGCGCAGCGCCTCCTCAGCCTCAGGCGTGTGCGCGAGCGCCGCGGCCAGTAGCGCCGCGGCGAGGCGGCGATCCTGCTTGCGCGCGGCGTGGATCAGCCGCCGCGCGTTGCGTGCATGCGCGCCGCCCGACGAGTTGACGAGCAAGCCCAACAGCCGCTTGGTCTCGGGCCAGCGCTGCACCGCGTACTCCTCGTGTACGTCGCGCGTGTACTCGGCCAGGCGCCAGATCCAGGCGTTCGCCTGGTCGCGGCGGCCGATGCGGCGCTCGACCAATGCTCGCAGCATGATCTTGCTGGCCTCACGACGCTCGTCGCGCGGCCAGGCGCCGATGATGTCGATCGCCGTGTCGAACGCGTCGGGGTCGCGGAGCGCGGGGATGTCCGATAGCGCGCGCAGGCGCAGCTGCGCGTTCTTGTTGCGCTGCACCGCCGTGATCAGGAAGCGACTCTTTAGCTCGCCCGTGCGATCGAAGTGCAGCATCGCACGCGCCCTGCGCCAGCCGTTCGGCGCGACGCGCGCGCCTGCCAGCGCCGCCCACACATGCTGCTCGCCGTAGTCCAGGTGCTCGACCGCGATCCGCCACAGCTCGCGCTCGAACACCGCGAAGCGGCGCTCCTCCTCGGCGCACACGGGGAGCACGCGGCGCTCGACGCGCATGCGCCGGCCGCGCCCACGACGCACTGGGCCGACGACGATCGCACCGCCTCGGTAGACGTCGCGGTCCAGCAGCGAGTGCAACGTCACGACCGGGTCATCGTGCTTGGTGGCGGGGTGAACGAAGTCGACCACCAGCCCCGCCTCCTTGCCGGGATGGCGTCGCGTGACGCGGCCCACCCGCTGCTGATAAATGCGCTTGGAGGCAGTTGGCGCCAAGTGCACACAGACCGTCGCGCGCGGGCTGTTCCAGCCCTCGGCCAGCAGCTGGGCATTGATCAGCACGTCGATGTCCCCGCGCTCATAGCGCGCCAGGATCTCGGCCAGCTCGCGCTTGGGCGTCTCACCCGAGACGCCCTGCGCCTTGATTCCCTCGGCCCGGAACGCTTCCGCGAGGTTGTAGGCATGCTGCACGCCCGCGGCGTAGACGACGCCCGGAACGCCGTTGAAGCGCGTCTTATAGAGGTTTGCGACCGCGAGGTTAAAGGGCTGCTGGTCCAGCAGTTTCGCCAGCTCGTCCTGGTCGAACTCGGTATCGATCTCACCGCGACGCAGCGGCACCTTGGCGATCGTCCGCACGCCCACGCCCGGGGAGATGCGCACACAGCGCAGTGGCGCGATCACGCCACGGCGCGCCGCCTGGGCGAGGTCAAAGCGCGAGGTCTGCGTCGGGAATAGATCGGTGACATGGCGCGCAATCAGCGCGCCCGTCGCGGTCATGCCGATGAAGATCGGGCCAGTCCACTCACGGATCGCGCCGCTGGTCTTCTCGCCCAGCGCGGTGTGCGCCTCGTCGCAGATCACGATCGTGTAGGCGCTCGAAATCTTGCCCGCATTGCGCACAAACCACTGATAGGTCTCGACGGTCACCGGGCCTTTCGAGGAGTCCTCGCCCTTCAGCAGCGGTTTGCTGATGCGCTTGGTGTAACCGCGCTCGCGTAGCTCTCCGATGAACTGATCGACCAGATTGCGGCGGTGGGTCAGGATCAGCACGCCGCCCGTCTGGGTGGCCTCGACGAAGCCGAGCGCCGCCACAGTCTTGCCGGCGCCGGTCGCGTGCTCAAACCAGAAGCGCTTCGCGGCGTTGGGGTCCTCGGGCTGATCGGCCAGCGACTCCTCTTCCTCCTCGCCCTCCTCAACCCAGTCGCGTGGCTCCTCCTCGGACTCGGTCTCGCTCTCGGTCTCGTCCTCTGCCTCATCCTCATCCTCATCGTCCTCGAGACCCTCCTCGTCCTCGTCCTCGTCCTCGTCGTCCTCGTCGGGCGCGGCGCGTTGGACCGGGCCTAGGTCCTCGTCCTCGTCGTCCTCATCGTCCTCGGGCTCCTCGTCATCTTCTTCGTCCTCGTCGTCATCGGCATCCGCGGCCTGGCCGTTTCTACGACCCTCGAGCGCATCGCCAGGCGCCGATCCCGCGGGCGCCTCGTCGGGACCAAAGATCTCCGCCGTGGCCAACAGCTCGGGCGAGGCCGAGGCAGCTGAGCGTCCGTTGCCGTCTGGAGCGGACGTCTGCGCGGCTGCCAGCAGGGCGGCAAGCGTGCCCGACAACGCATCCACCTGATGCGCCGAGAGCACGGTCCCGTCGGCCAGCTTGGGCTCATCGTCAGACAGCAGCCGCTCCAATCCGAGCAGCAGCGAGAACTCGCGCCGCCACGCCGTGGAGGGATTCTTCGCCTTCGGATCGGCTGTCAGCTCGGCTAGCGCCCCGTCGAGCGCGCGACGACGGGGCGAGCCCGCTGCGAGCGCCACGGCGGGATCCTCACCCTCGTGCAGGAAGCGCTCACGGACGAGCTTCTCCGCACGCGAAATTTCCGCGGAACTTGGAATGGTCGCGGCCGCGAGGGCCACTGAGGTGGACTCGGCCATAGAGGCTCTGGACTTCGAGACGGAGCCGCCGCAGAAAGTGGCTTCAGCGTGGCTCGAAAGACTGGCGTCCGACTGACGCCGTTTGCCGGATGCCCTAAGCAACCCGGCTTCTTCGATCAAAAGATATAGCACGTCACGGCGCGGGTGAGGTTGCCTCGTGTAACGCGCGCCAACTGCTGCGCACGCGAGGCCCGCAGCGTCTCGCACCCTCGGGCTGGCGCCGTCGCGCGCACCGCGATCTGCCACCCTTAGCCGCGATGACGCCGAGGCGCTTGTCGATCGCAGCAGTCGGACTGGCGCTCGTGGCGCTGCTCGTCGTGGGTCTGGTCCAACTCGCGGGCTCCTCGCAGGCGCCGGCCAAGCGCTCGCAGCTCACGCTCGCGCAGATGCAGGCCCGGTTGGTGGGCTCCCCCGCACCGCTGGCGGCGCTGCACGCGCAGGCGAGCGAGCTGCTGTCCGGCGGACTGCCCGCGTTCCGCGCGCGCCTGGCCGCACTGCGCGGGCGCCCGATCGTGATCAACAAGTGGGCCTCGTGGTGCGTGCCCTGCCGCTCGGAGTTCGGGGCCTTCCAGGGCGCGTCGCTCGCGATGGGGCATGAGGTGGCATTTATCGGCATCGACTCCGCCGACACCAGCCGCGCGGCGGGCCGCTCGTTTCTGCAGGGCTTTCCCGTGAGTTACCCCAGCTACTTCGACGGTAGCGGCGCGCTCGGGGCGAAGGTCACGGACTCGACCTTCACCCCCGTAACCGTCTTCTACAACCGCTCTGGCGGGCAGTACATCCGTCAGGGGCCCTATCCCACCCAGGCCAAGCTCGAAGCCGACATCAGGCGCTACGCGATGGGGGCCAGCAGTGCCTGAGATACGCATCGACCCCCTCAGCGGGCATCGCACAATCATCGCCGGGGAGCGCTCGCTCCGGCCCGGCGGCGCACCCACCTTGACCGAGGCCGAGCGCATACTCGAGCCGATCGATCGCGAGCGCGATCCGTTCGCAAATGGCCATGAGGACCGTACGCCGCCGGAGCTGTACGCCGTGCGCCCAAACGGTGGTGCGGCCGACTCGCCAGGCTGGACCGTGCGCGTGGTGCCTAACTTGTATCCGGCCCTGTCGCCCCCTGCGGACGGGGAGGACTTCTCGCCCTCGGGCGCACAGCCGCCGCACGAGGGCGCGAGCGCAGCGCCTGGCGGCGACCCCGGGGACGCTTCGCAGAGCGGCGAGCGGCGGCGCTCAGACGCGCACGCGGAGCTGTTCAGCTCGCTTCCGGCAACCGGCGCCCACGAGGTGATCGTCAACGGCCCCCAGCCCGTGCTGTCGCTGGCGGATCTGCCCGTGGAGCAGGTGGCCGCGGCGATGGAGGCCTGGCGGGCACGCATGCGCCATCACGAGCAGTACGCCTACGTGCAGCTGATCGTCAACGAGCGCCGTCAGGCCGGCGCGTCGCTGCCGCACACGCACGCGCAGCTCTACGGTCTGGACTTCGTGCCCGCGGCCGTGGCGCGCGAGCGTGAGCGTGCGAGCGCCTACGCTACGCGCACGATGGGCCAGAACCTGTTGGGCGACCTCGTCGCCGAGGAGGTGCGCCTGCGCGAGCGAATCGTCGCAATCGACGAGGAGGCCGTGTTGATGGCCCCCTTCGCCTCGCGTCTTCCCTTCCAGCTGATGCTCGCGCCGCGGCGCCCAATGCCTCGCTTCGAGCAGGAGGGGCCCAGCGGAGCGGCGCTCTTGCACGACGGGCTACGACGCTTGGCGCGCCACCTGGGCGCGAGCCCGCCGCTCAACATGTGGGTGCGTACTGCCCCGCGTGGCGCCGAGCACTTCTGCTGGCGAATCGATGTGCTGCCGCGGCTGACGCACCTCGCGGGCCTGGAGCTGTCGACCGACCTGAACCTCAACATCGTCGCTCCCGAGCACGCGGCGGCGCTCCTGCGTGAGGCCTGACGGCTAGGCTCCTAGGCGTGCCGCCCGAGGAACGATTCGTCGCGCGCTTTGCAGCTGAGCCGCCACAAGAGGAGCTGCCCTACGGGCGCTGGGCCCAGCGCCTGCAGCAGGAGCTGACCGCGGCCGTCGCGCAGCTGGATCTCGACGACATCGAGCTGGGCGAGCTAGGCGAGCTCGTCTGGTACCCCGATCGCACCTGGCACGGGCGCACCTACGTGCCAGCGACCGCACCCACCAGCGGCGGCTACGAGCTGTTCGGCTATATCCGCTATCTGCCTGCGCCGCAAGGAGGCGACCCGAGCGACTTCTACGCCTACGTTGACTTCACTGAGGAGACCGCCGCGCGCAACCCCGACTGGAAGATGGACCTGTGCGACGAGGTGATCGGCTCCTGGCGCGGCGAGGGTGGTGCCGTCGCGGCGATGACGCTCGTGTGGGGACACCCGCTCGTCTCGGGCGGGCGGGTCGCTACCGCCGAGCTGGCGAACCTCACCGTCGACCAATGCGCGCTCGCCAGCGAGCGCTTCACGCTGATCGCTCCCGACGACTACCGCCACGACCTGCTCGAGATCAAGCTGTTCGGCGGCAAGGGCCAGGAGCTCGCACACGAGTCGCTGTACGCCCCGGACGAGGAGGAGTAGCGCTAGCTACTTGCCGCTTGCCGGTTTGCCGGCTTGGGCGCACCTAGCGAGTGCGCGGTCCTTAGCAGCCCCGGGGGGCAGGGGTGTGGCGTTGACGATTTCGCGGCAGACTTCCACCGTCGCCGTGCGCGATGCGCCAGCGCCACCGTGGCGGGCTTTTTCACAGATCGCCACCAGCCGGGCCTTGGTCTTCGCGGGTAGCCGCGGGATTGCTTCGGCGCCATGCCTGCATGAGGCAGCCGCCACATGATTGGGGGGACTCGCGGCAGGCGTGCTGGCGGTAGACGTGGTGGTCGTGGGGGTGGTAGTGGACGTACTTACCGTGGACGGTTTTGACGACCCGTCACTCGTGGTCGAGCCTGAAGATCCATTCGAGTTGCTGCTCGAGCTGCCGCAACCGCCGAAGGCGAGGGCAACGGACGACACAAGTGCGGCGAGAACGACTGCCGCTCGTGAGGAAGAGGGTCTGCGAGCCATGATTCCGCGACGTTACCTACACAGGTGGGTGTCTGGCAACCGCTGTCTATCGCAGGATCAGCGGTCGGCTCAGTCTCCGCCTTCCTGCTTTGCGCGACGCTTGAAAGCTGCGGCTTCCTGCGCTTCTTCCTTGGCGAACTGTTGACGAGCGGCTTTTTCAGCGGGCGTTTCCTGGTTTGAGGAGCGCTTTTCCTTGGTGCTCGATTTCTTGGTGTGCGTCTTTTTTTCGTGCTTGGTCGTGGCGTGCTTTTGGGCGTGCGTGTGGGTCTTCTTGCCCGTGCGCTTTTCCGCCGCCTGTTTGGCGACGGCAGCTTCGAGCTTCTTGCGCTTGCCCGCTAGTTCGCCTTCTTCGCGCTTGATCGCCGCCGCTTCCTTCGCGCGCTGCTTTGCGTGCGCGGCTTCTTCGGAGGCTTCTTCACCGCTGCTCGCTCCACCGCCGCTTCCTTCGCGCGCTTCTGCGGCGCTTTCGCCGCTACCGCTGGAGCCGCCACATCCAACCAGCGGGCCGGCCAACGACGCGAGCAGGAGCAGTGCGAGTACTGGGCGCGCCACGCCCCTGCGGGTTGTGATCTCAATCGTCCTCTTGAGCAACTGCCACATGGCTATCCCGTTTCGATCGGGGCGGTCGTCACCTGCTGCTGCGGCGCCGCCTGCTGCTTGGCCGCGGCCTGTTCGGCTTCGGCCTGTTTGCGTTCCGCTTCCTTCTTCTTCGCCGCTTCGCGTTCTTTCTTGAGTGCCGCCTTGGCGGCTTCTTCGCGCTTCTTCAGCTTTGCTTCGGCTTCGGCTTCGTGCTTCTTGGCTTCCTTTTCGGCCTTTTCTTCGCGCTTCTTGGCCTTCGCGAGCGCCGCCTTTTCGGTCTTCCTGGCCTGGGCTTCGGCCGCTTCTTCGCGCCGCTTCGCTTCCAGCTCAGACAGCAGTTCTCGGTTTCTTTCCGTTTCCGCGGCTTCTTCGCGCTTTTCGCTGACCGCTTCTTCGTTGGCTTCGGCTGCACCTTCGCCGCTGCCGGCGCTCCCCTGCGTCGCTTGACTCGACCCTTTTCCGGAGACACCGCTGCAGCCGCTGAGGGGCGCCGCGACGGCAATCGCCACGAGCAGCGCTAGCGGCGTGCGCACGACCGCGCGGCTCGGCGTCGACATTCTTTGAAGCTAGCAGTTGACCTATGCGCGCTCAACAAGCGGGCGCGCAGCGACGGGCTCGAAGACCTGCCGGGAATCGACCCGCGGATCGATCGCCGCCATCGGCGCTCGGGCCTTCAGCAGCGTCTCCTGATACTCATCCTCGGCATCGGACTGCATCACGATCGCGCCGCCCACACCCAGCGTCGCGGTCTTGCCTTCGAGCACGATCGTACGAATCACGATGTTTAGGTCACAGCCGCCGCTCAGCCCGAGGTAGCCGATCGCTCCCGAGTAGACGCCGCGGGCCTCGCCCTCCAGCTGGTCGATGATCTCCATCGTGCGCCGCTTTGGCGCGCCGGTCATCGAGCCGCCGGGGAAACAGGCACGAATGCAGTCGGGCGGCTCGACGTCGTCGCGCAGCAGTCCGCGCACGGTGGAGACCAGCTGATGCACGGTCTCGTAGGACTCGACGTGCATCAGGTCGGGCACGTGCACCGTGCCCACCTCGCAGACCACGCCCAGGTCGTTGCGCAACAGGTCCGCGATCATCAGGTTCTCGGCGCGGTTCTTCTCGCCCAAGCGCAGCTCCTCAGCCAGACGAACGTCTTCGGCGGGGGTCTGCCCGCGTGGGCAGGTGCCCTTGATCGGCTTTGCCTCAACCCAGCGGTCACGCCCCACGCTGAGGAAGCGCTCGGGCGAGGAGCTGAGGATCGCGTCCTCGCCGAAGCGCAGATACGCCGAAAACGGCGCTGGGTTGACCCGGCGCAGGGTGCGGTAGAGCGCAAGCGGCTCAGCCTCGATCGCGGCGGTGATCTTGTTCGTCAGGCAGATCTCATACGTCTCGCCTTCGATTAGCCGCTGCTTGCAGGTGGCAATGTCCTGCAGGTACTGCTCGTGCGAACGGCTGAGCCGGAAGTCCAGCGGCTCGGAGGCCATCCCGCCGGACTCGGGAGCACTCAGCGGCGCGAGCGATGCCAGCCGCAGACTGGTCTCGGCAATCCAGCGGTCGCCCTGCTCCGCGTCGCCGGGTTCAGCGAGGCAGAGGACGTAGGTGCATTGCTCTAAATGGTCGAAGGCGATTAGCCGGTCTGCAAACACGAAGGCCGCGTCGGGCATGCTCGAGCGGTGCGCGTCCGTGCCTTCGCAGTCGGCCTTCAGCTCGTAGCCGAAGTAGCCCACGAAACCGCAGTTGAAGTCGAATGGAAGGTCGTGAGAGATGTAGCGCACACGACGCATCTCGCGGCTTAGATAGTCGAAGATCGACTCCGTGAGCAGTTCCTCATCGCCAGCCGCGCGTTTGACCCGCAGCTCGCCGCCGGCCACGTCGTAGCGGATCGTCGCCCCCAGCGGCCCGTCCGCGGCACCCATGAACGAGAACCGCGCGCGCTCGTCGACCTTGCTGCTGTCAAGCCAGAAGGCGGTCTCGTGCTCACCGTAGAGGTTCACGAACGCTCGCTCGGTGTCGAACAGCGTGTCCAGGCGCTTGACCTTCAGCACTAGCTTTGCCCGGTTGGCGGCGCTCTGACGCGTCGAGAGGCTCGCCGGGTCGAGCTGTCCGTAGCCGTTCTGTCGCTCAGACGAAGCCGTCGCCGAAGTGGGCGCCCGCCCGTTGCCCGTCGCCGCGAACTGCTGTGTCAGGTCGCGGAAGTTAGCTAGCAGCCGGCGGCCGTACTCGGTGCAGATCGACTCGGGGTGGAATTGCACGCCCCACTGCGGGCGCGTCCGGTGCGCAACCGCCATCAGCACGCCGTCGCTGGTCCAGGCGATCGGCTCGAGCTCCTCCGGCAGCGGCTGCTCGACGCACAGCGAGTGATAGCGGACGGCCTGGAACTCGCGCGGAATCCCCGCGAACAGCGGCGAGTCCTCGTGCAATACGGCACTGATGCGTCCGTGCATCACTTCCGGGGCCGGCAACACCTTGCCGCCGTGGATCCAGCTGAGGCCCTGGTGGCCCAGACAAACACCAAGCAGCGGCACCTGGGCTTCCCTGATCGCCTGCGCACAGACGCCGAAGTCGCCCTCGTGGTCGGGACTCCCCGGCCCGGGAGAGATGACGACGTTGTCGAACTCCAGCTCCGCCAACTCCGACCACTCCGCGGCGTCGTTGCGCACGACGACCGGCTCATCCCCGTTCGCCTCCGCCAGCAGCTGAAACAGGTTGTAGGTGAACGAGTCGTAGTTGTCGATCAGCAGGGTCTTCAAACGAGATACTTCCTGAGGACCTTGCCCAGCGGGCTCTTTGGAATCTCATCACGAAACTCGACCGCTTTCGGCACCTTGTAGTTGGCCAGCTTCTCCCGACAGAAGGCGATCAGCTCGCCGGCCTCGCAATCCGCGCTCGGGACCACAACCGCCTTCACCATTTCCTCGCCCGCGGCCTCGCCACCGACGCCGACGACGATCACCTCGGCAACCGCTGGATGGGCCGCAATCACGTCCTGTACCTCGATCGGATCGACCTTGTAGCCGCCGACCTCGATCAACAGCTTCTTGCGCCCCTCCAGGTAGAGCTGCCCCTGCTCGTCGAGGCGTCCGAGATCCCCGGTGAAGTAGCGCCCAGCTGCGAACGCCTCGAGGCTCGCCTGATCCGCGTCGGCGTAGCCGTTGCTCGCCGCCGGGCTCGCGACCGTCACCTCGCCGATCTCGCCAACCGGCACGGGCTCGCCGTCGTCGTCGACGATCTCCACATGCACGCCCTCCACGGCGGTACCCACCGACTCGAAGTTGGCCACCGGGTCGGCGCTCATGTTGGCCGCAATCATGCCGGTCTCCGTGCTGCCGTAGAGCTGGCGCACGAGCACACCGAAGCGCTCGCCGAAGGTCTCGAAGCTCGAGCGCGGAAGCGCGGTTCCAGCCGAGAAGCAAAGGCGTAGCGAGGAGAGGTCCGCACCTGCCGGGGCTTCGGCCATCAAACGGAAGTTGAAGGGCACGCCGGGGAATACGGTCGCGCGCTCGCGCTCGATCAATTCGAGCGCGCTGCGGCGGCGCAGCAGGAACGGATGCGGGTCCTCAAGGATCACGATCGTCGCACCCGAGGCGGCCGATCCAAACAGGCAGGCCCCCATCCCCCAGGTATGAAACAGCGGCACCGCGCTGAAAATCTTGTCCTCATGGGTCAGCCCCAGCGACCTGTACATGTACGCCTCGGCCACGCACTGTCCGTGCGTCCGCGGCACGCGCTTGGGCCTCCCGGTGGAGCCGGAGGAGAACTGGTAGACCAGCGTCTCCTCGGGCGAGCGCGGAGCCAACCGCTCGGCGCTACCTTCTTCAAGCAGCGCATCCAGGGTGTCCGCCTGGCCGTGGGCGCTGCTCGTGCTGATCACGTGCACCTCGCCCTCCAGCCCGGCAGCGATCCGCTCACAGACGCCCGTCGTACGCTCGTCGCTGATCACCGCACTCACGCCCGCGCTGCGGAAGTTGAACTCGAGCTCCGCCTGCTTGAACGCTGGGTTTACCGGCACCACGATTGCGCCGAGCGCCGTGACCGCATGAAAGCTCGTGACGAACCAAGGATCGTCGCGCAGGACCAGCCCCACTGCGTCACCGGCGCCAACTCCACGCTGCGCGAGCCCGCTCGCCAAGCGCTCGACCCGCTCGACCAAGTCCACGAAGGCAATGCGCTCGTCACGGTAGACCACGGCCGTGTGCTCGGGCCTCGTCTGTGCCTGTTCGTAGAGCAGTTGCGTGAGCATCTTGCTCACGCTCCCTTCCGCTCGACGAACGCCACGATGCTGTCGATCGAACGGAAGTTCTCCGCGTCGATGTCATCGTCCTCGACCTTGATCCCATACCTGCGCTCCAGGAAGGAGATCAGTTCGGTGATCCCGAGCGAGTCGATGATGCCGTCAGAGAGCATGTCGCTGTCGTGCGCGATCGTGCTGATGCCACGACCCGCCGCAATCTCACCGACGATGAATTGTTCGACCTCGACCGCAGCGCTCACTGGGCCACCTCCGTAGTCGTAGTCACAGGGACTCGCGAGTCGTTCGCTGAAAGAACAGGGTCCTTCTCAGCCTTATTACCCAGGTTGGCTTGTATCCCCGCGTACTGTAAACCCAACGCGCGGGACGATTTCCTCCCGCGACGTATCCCCACAGTCGCGTGAAGCCACGATCGCGCAGCGAGCGCTCGACTTCGAACAGAAAATCTGCGGCCACGCCGCCGCCGCGGTGCTCCTCGATCAGGAAGAAGTGCGAGCCATAGACGTCGCTGTCACCCAGCTCGATCTCTAGCCCGAGCTTGTGCAGATCGGTGTATCGCGCCGGTACGTGGCGATCGACCCACCAGTAGTAGCCCACCAACTCCCCCTCCAGATGCGCGACGAAGCCGTGAAAGCCATGCTCCACGTAGTGGACAAATAGGCGCTGGACCTCCGGTCGACCACGGGTGCGATTCAGCGCGGCGAGCTGCTCCATATGCTCGCCCGCCAGCTCGCTAACGACCAACTCGCCGCGACGCCAGGGCTCGACCACGGAGTCCAGCTCCTTGACGATCACGATCAGCCGCTCCTCCGCGTAGAAGACGCCGCGCAGCAGTCGCCCGATCGCCACAGCCGTATGGCGCGCGCCGTTCGTCTCCAAGTAGCGTCGGAGTCGACGGACTCTGGATAGCACCGACCGGAGAATGTCACAATGCGGGCGTGCCTGACCTGCTGTGGCCCGATCGAGCGATCGGAGTTTTCGAGACGATCCTGATCCTCGGCGGCACGCCGATCGAGCTGGAGGGGCACCTGGAGCGTTTGGGCTGGAGCGTGCGCGACCTGTTCGGTGCCGAGCTGCCGCCGGGCGCGCGCGAGCTGGTACGCGACCGAGCGGCGCCTCTGCAAGTAGGGCGTCTGCGGCTGACGGTCGCCCCTGACGGCGGTGGCGCCCTCGTTACCGAGGCAGTCACCGCGGCCGTCGATCCCGACGACCTGTTCCCCTCCTGGGAGCGCGCGATGGCCCTGCGACCCTTCGTGATCCACGGTGGGCTCGGCGCCCACAAGTGGGCCGATCGAGCGGGCCTGGCATGGACCGAATCCAGCGAAGCCGAAGGCTGCCTGCCGCTCGTACTGGACGCGCGCGCCGAGGTGCTCGAGGCATCGCGCGCGAACGTGTTCGCGGTCGAGGACGGCGTGCTCGTGACCCCAGCGGCCGATGGGCGCATCCTGCCGGGGGTCGCGCGTGCGAAAGCGATCGAGATCGCTCGCGAAATCGGGATCGAGGTGCGCGAGGAGTCGCTCGACGTCGAGCGGCTGATCGCCTCTGGCGAGGCCTTCCTGACCGGTTCGATACGCGGCATCGAGCCCGTGCGCATGGTCGGCGAGAGCACGCTGGGACCGCTCGGCGAATCCGTGACCGAGCTCGGGATCGAGATGCGCCAGAGCTGGCTGGAGATGGCAAGCGCCCGATCCGCTCAGGCGCCGTGAGGCTCGTCGTCTTCGCCGACCCGGCGATGGCCAGCAGCATGAGCCTGCTCGGGGGAGCGCTCGAGGTCAGCGCCTCCAGCGGGGGCCAGATCGAGATCGTCGCCGTCGTCGACACAGCCCGGACCCCAGCATCACGGCTGCGGCTGCCGCGCACGCTGGCCTCCACCGCGCTGCGCCGCCTCTACAACCTCAACACCGCCGCCGAGCCCGAGGACCCGGCGCTCGTCTCCTGTCGCTGGCTCGCTCGCCGCCGCCGGGTGCCCGTCCTAGCGCCTCGCGCCGCGGGCGTGAACGATCCGAGCTTCGTCCAGGCCCTGAAGCAGCTACGCCCCGATGCGGCGATCGCCTTGATGGTCGCGCAGATCTTCCGTGAGCCGCTGCTCGCGGCCTGCGTCATGCCCGTCAACTACCACAACGGTCTACTGCCCCGCTACCAGGGCGTGGCCGCGACCGCCTGGAGCATCTACGAGGGCGCCGCCGAGTCCGGCTTCAGCTTCCACCTTATGAGCCAGGAGGTCGATCAAGGGCCGATCCTGCTGCAGGGCGCCGTGCCGCTCCTTCCCACGAGTGCCACGGCGCCGGTCGAGCGCGCAAAGACCGCGCTCGCGCGGGGCAAGCTCGGGGAGCTGTTCACCTCGCTACGCACGCCCGAGCCTCGCGCCATCGCGCAGGAGGAGCCCGGATCGAGCTTCACCCGCGCGGACCTCGGCCTGATCCGCACGGTCGAGCAGCCCTCGCAGCTGAGCTTCGCCGAGCTCGAGCTGCGCCTACGCGCGTTCGAGATTATCGACCTCACGCTCGCGGGCAGACGCTGGCGCGTGACCGCGCTGCGACGGGTCGGGCGGCGAGCGCGCAACCCGGGCCTCGCCTTCACTACTGCCGACGGCGTCCGGGTCGAGCCAAGCCGTGTGTGGCATGTGCCGCCGGCTGCCTATCGAGTGCTCCAGCCCGCGCTCGGATCCTGATGAGTCCCGGCGACTCCTCGCCATGCCCCCGCCAGGAGTCGAACCTGGATCTACCGCTTAGGAGGCGGTCGTCTTATCCATTGGACTACGAGGGCATGCGGCGCCGAGGCGCCTGCCAGAGAAGGCTACCTGCGCTCAGGCCCTGAGCAGCTTGGCGCGCTCTGACTCGGCGTGTTCGCCCTGGCTGAGCTCCCCCGCAACGTGGCGCGCACTGCGGTTGGCCCAGCCGGTCGTGCTCGCGAGACCGAGCGCAAACACCGCCATGCCGCAGCCGCTGACGATCCACCAGGCGGCGTGGCTGGCCGCGACAAAGCCAGGGCCCACCGCGGCCAAGCCGCCTGCCGCTACCGCGCCCGCCACCGCCACGCCGAGCGTCTGGCCTAGCTGGCGCGAGGTAGAGGCGACCGCCGCGGCGACGCCGGCCTGCGCCGCGGGCATCCCTAGCACTGCGGTGTTCGTGATCGGGGGGTTAACCATCCCGAAGCCGATCCCGAAGATCACGTAGGCCGGCACCAATGAGGGAATCGGCGTGTGTGCTCCCAAGCTCGTCAGCAGTGCCGCCCCCAACGTAATTCCTGCGCCCCCAACGAGCAGCCCGATCCGCGGTCCCCGGCGGCCGACGAGGCGGCCGGAGATCGGCGCGAAGACCAGCGTCATCGCCGCGATCGGGAGCGTGCAGAGGCCGGCTTCCAACGCCGACAGACCGCGGACCTCCTGCAAGTAGAGCGTGTTCAGGAAGAGGAAGCCGCCCAGGCCTGCGAACGCGCAGACCGCGATCACGCTCGCGCTCGAGAACGGGACGCTGCGGAAGAAGCGGAGCTCCAGCAGCGGTTCGCGCCGGCGCGCCTCATACACGAGCAGCGCCACCAGCGCCACGAGCGCGACCCCGAACAGCGCGAGGCTCTGCGTCGAGAGCCAGCCCGCCTTCGGTCCCTCGATGATCGCGTAGGTCAGCGAGCCGAACAGCGCGATCACCAGCACTTGCCCCACGGGGTCAAGACGACGGGGATGCGGCGCCCGGGACTCCGGCACGAACCGCAGCGTCAGCACCAGCGCGCTCAGGCCGACGGGGATGTTGATCCAGAAGATCGAGCGCCAACCCACCGACTCGACCAGCGCCCCGCCGACGACGGGGCCCAACGCCAGGCTGATGCCGACGGTCGCACCCCATACCCCGATTGCCTGCGCACGCTCACGTGCATCGGTGAAGACGTTGCGGATGATCGACATCGCCACCGGGTTCAGCATCGAGCCGCCGATCGCCTGGACCATCCGGAATGCCACGAGCGTGCCGAGGTTCGAGGCCACGCTGCATAGCAGCGAGCCCAGCGTGAACAGGATCAGACCCAACGCGAAGATCCGCTTGCGACCGAGCCGGTCGGCGGTCGAGCCCGCGAGCATCAACAGGCTCGCCAGCACCAGCGTGTAGGCATCTACCGTCCACTGCAGTCCCGAGACCGTCGTGTGCAGCTCGCGCCCGATCGAAGGCAGCGCGACGTTCACGATCGTGTTGTCCAGGCCCACGATCAGCAGGCTCATGCAGCAGATCGCCAGGATCAGCCGGCGACGGGAGCGAGAGGGCTCGGGCGAGTCCGTCGCGGCCGGCTGCGCGCTAGCGGCGATCCGCGGACTCCGCCGCCAGGCTGCTCAGCGACTCACCATCCAGGCGCAGCGAGGTCCACTCGTCCATCAGCCGTGCCCCCAGCCCGCGATAGAAACCCAGCGCCAACTCGTTCCAGTCCAATGCCGCCCACTCCAGCCGCGCGCCCTCTGGCACACGCCCCGCGACCGCCGCCAGCAGCGCGCGGCCCACGCCCGCGCCGCGGTGCTCCGGGAGCACGAATAGGTCCTCTAGCCAGATACCTCGCGTCGCCAGGAAGGTCGAGAAGGTCGGAAAGAACAACGCGTAGCCCACGGGCGAGGAGCCGCGTTCTGCAATCAGTGCCTGCGCCGCCGGGCGCTCGCCGAACAGTGCCTCGGCGATCTGCTCCTCGGTCGCGTGCAGTTCCTCGCGCAGATGCTCGTAGTCCGCCAACGCTCCGAACAGCTCGAGCAACGTGGGCACGTCAGGAGCAGTCGCTGGGCGGACCGTCGTCTGCGTCGCTGACCGCGAGGACATGTCCTCAGCCCGAAGTGCCCGCAGCCGACGCGTCCCCGTCGACCGGCGAACTCGGCAGGCGATCCGGCCGCTCTGGGTAGACGTCGTCGATCGTGCTCAGCGCCACGTACGGCGCACCCGCAGCCCGCTCAATCGCCATGCCCCCGCCCGCCAACCGATCCAGAACGCTGATCACGCCGCAGATCTCACGGCCCGCCTCCTGTAGCGCCTCGATCGCCGCCAGCGTCGAGCCGCCCGTCGTCACCACGTCCTCCACCACCACGCAGCGATCCGCCGCGTCCAACAGCGGCCCCTCGATCCGCCGCTGCAGGCCGTGATCCTTGGCTTCCTTGCGCACGAAGAATGCCTTTGCGCCTGCGCCCCCCGCCAGCGCCGCGCAGGCCACGGGATCCGCGCCCATCGTCATCCCTCCCACCGCCGTGCCGCGCCAGTGCGCCACCAGCGACGCCACCAGCGAGGCCAGCGACGCGAAGCCCGCCGGGCGCAGAATCGCTCGCTTCGCGTCCACGTAGTACTGCGCCTTTGCCCCGCTCGTCAGCGTCACCTCGCCGATCACCAGCGCGTGCTCGCGCAGCTCGGAGATCAGATTCTCACGGGCCGCCCCGTCGATGTTGGGATATTCGGCCAGGGCGCTCACTCGCGGAACTAATCTAGCGATGCGCTCGCGCCGATAGCTGGATGTGCTCTCGCCGATCTCGAGCTTCTTGCGTCTGGTGTCCGTGCTGCTGTGCCTGGTCGTCAGCGTGTCCTTCCTGCTGTTCGTCGTCAACCAGACCGGCAGCGCCTCCGCGCAGCAGCAGCGTGAGCTCAACCATGAAACCGCCGTCCCAGGCGGCGGGGCGGCCACATCATCGGACGGCACCCCCCTGAGCGGCGCCGCCACCGACGGCGCCAAGAGCTCTCCGCGCAAGGTCATCGACGAAGTCTCCGAAGCTCTGACCTCACCGTTCTCCGGGCTCACCGACAGCTGGAGCAGCGAATGGCTCAAACGCGGCGTGCTGCTGCTGCTCACGCTCGCGATCTACGGTTTCGGCCTCAGCTTCTTCGCCCGCGCGATTCGCGTCAGGCTCTAGCTACGGCCCGGCGTTGCCTTTTACCTTGTGGCTACCGCCGCCGCCCTCGTTGTAGACGTCGACCGGCATCCCGTATTTCACCCAGTCATAGATCGCCAGCGCGTTCGGAACCGGGACCCGCAGGCAGCCGTGGCTCGCCGCGTAGGTCGGCACTTCCGCGTAGCCGTGGATCGCGTAGCCGCGGATGAAGTAGCTCGAGTCGACCATCCCCTCCGAGTTCGTGCCAGGCGTCCTGTTGTAGACGCGGAAGCGGCCGATCACCGTCGGCGTCGAGGGCTTGCCTGAGCTCATCGTGTAGAGCGCTCGCACCTTGCCGCCCGGTTCGATCTCCGCCAGCACCTGGCGTGTCAGATCGCCCTCCACGTGGCGCCCGTCGCTCGGATAGCGGACGTGGAACGTGCCCGCGCCCTCCTGCAGCTTCTTGAACACGGTCAGGTTGGTGCTCGACACGCGCGCCAGGCCCGTCATCTTGCGGTAGGCGATCACCGCACGCCCCGTCGCTTCGTCGAACACGCCGTTCAACGGCACCACGAAGTGCATCGCGTTCAGCTCCGACTGCAGCAGCCGCACCGACGGTCCGCGGTCGCCGCCCGAGAGGTCCGGCGAGGCGAAGCGCACGTTTTCCGATCGACTCGAGAACGCGGCCTGCTGCGACGTGGCGTAGTGAACCGCCGCGATCTTCACCAGGCCTTCGCTGGAGGTCGAGTAGCCCACATGGAACTGGCCCGCGCCGTTGCCCACCGGCAGCACGCTCACCGTCTTCACTTCGACCTTGCGCCCGTCCTTGTAGATGCTCAGCTTCACCTTCTGTTCCGCCACGTAGGGGATCACAATCCCGCGCACCACCATGCGCGAGCCCGCCACCACGAACGGCGGCTTGCCGAACGCGTGCTGGATCACCAGCTGAATGCGGCCCGCCACCGGGGCCGGAGGGGGCGGCGGCGTAGGTGCGGGCACCGGCGTCGTCGGCGTCGGTGCGGGCACAGGCGTGGCCGGCGTTTCGACGGCCGAAGCCAGCGACGGGATAGCCAGGATGGCGCAGGCGACCGTCGTCATCAGAGCGCAGCGGAGTGTCCTCATGCGCCGGATCCTATCCCGCCACAGCGACGGCCCCGCGCACGGCGCTTTGCGCATCGCACGCCGATGCGTAGTCGCGCGTACGCACGCCTGTCAACCCAGCGCCGGCTCGCGCGAGGCGACACCCACGCGGGTCAGCGTCAGCGCCAACGACGCCAGCAACAGGAGCGAAGCGACCATCAAAATTCCGATCTGCCACCACAGCCAGTCCTCGAGACTGCCGAACGCCAGGGAGTTGTTCACGCAGTGCGCCGCGATGCACGGGTACAGCGAACCCGTCGCCCGGTACAGCAGGCATAGCCCAAAGCCCAGCCCCGCCAGCGGCACCAGGTCAAGCGCCGGCGCCGAGCCCACGTGCACCGCGCCGAACAGCACGCCCGTGATTGCCGCCGCCGGCCACACTCCCCGCCAGTTGCGAAGCGCCGTGAAGATGAAGCCGCGAAACAGGAACTCCTCGCCGATCGGCGCCACCACGCAAGTCAGGCCCGCACTCAGCACCAACAGCAGCGCGCTTTCGTTCGCGCCCAGCTGTTCCAAGAGCTTCTCTTCCTTGGTGTGAAAGATCGAGGTCCAGATCAGGCTGAAAACCAGAAAGCCCACCAGCGTCACCACGATCAGCCGCACCGCGCGCCAGAAGCGCGTCGGGCGCAGCCCGAACATCGCCGCGCTCACTGCCCGCCCGCCGATCTGCGCGCAGAAGATCGCCACCCCCACGAAGCCCGCGTCCTGCACCACCGTGTCCGCGATCGCCAGACCCGGCGGCAGGTGCGAGGCGTTCAGGTCCACCCCGAACGCCAGCGCCGGGATATCCACGATCAGCCCCCCCACCGTCGCCAGCACCAGCCCCGCGATCAGCGCCAACGGCGCCAGCCAGGGCGACCACTCCGTCACCGATGACGCTCGCCGCCCCGAGTGCGGCTCCGGAGCCTCGCCTGCCGGCGGCTCGCCGTGCGCCAACACGGGCGGCTTGCTCAGCGGCGCCTCCATCGCCTATGCCACCCAGTGCCAGGTCGCGAACTGGGCCAGGAAGAACGCCATCAGCACACCAGAGCCCACCAGTGCCGGGCGCTGCAGGCGCGGGCGCTCCGCCAACCACGACGCGAACCAGATCGTCAGCGGAAACAGCACTACCAAGAAGCGGGGCAGCGACATCAGCGGCTGCGCCGTCACCGGGTAGGAGAGCGGCAGCGCCAACGCCGCCAGGACGTATGCGCCGTAGGCCAGCGGCAGCCTGCGCAGCGCGCCCACCAGCGCCACCAGCGCGCCCACCAGGAACGCCAGCAGCAACAGGTTGTGCCCCGCCGCGACAAACGGACTTTCCCCGCCGGTCGCGAAGTACGCGTGCGCCTGCTGGAAGGACAGCAGTTGGCGGGCACCCTCAAACGCCGCCTGCACCCCGTCCCACACACCCAGGTACGGACCCGCGAAGTGCCGGCCCCACACGTCCTGGGCATGAAACGGCGCCAGCGGATCGCCGCCCGAGAGACCCAGATAGGCCATGTACAGCAACAGACCCGCAGGCGCCAGCCCCAGCCACAGCGCGTCCTTGCGCAGGCGATAGCGGCGCGCCAGTCCACGCGCCTTCGGGAAGTCCGGCGCGCGATCCTCGCGGGGGCCGTACACGTAGAAGATCAGTGCCGGCAGCAGCAGCACGATGCCCGTGCTGCGGGTCGCCCCCGCCAGCGCCGCCAGCACCCCTACCAGTGCAAAACGCCCGCGCCTCGCCGCGTAGAACAGCCCCACCGACAAGGCCAGGTATAGCGCCTCGGAGTAGACCGCCGAGAGAAAGAACGCCATCGGCGCGAACGCCGTCAGCAACACGGCTAGGCGTGCCGTGTCCGCGTTCTGCTCCTCGGCGCCTGTCGCATCCGCTGTCCCCGAGGACGCGCGCCGCGCCTTCGCCAGCGTCGTCAGCTCCAGCGTCGTCAGCCGGTGGATCCCGTACAGGGCGAAGATCAACGCCAACACCGAGATCAGCACGCCCGCGACGATCAGCGGCAGACCTAGCAGGCCCAGTCCTTTTAGACCAAGCGGATAGAGCGGAAAGAAGGCGTCGCGCGAGGAGGTGAACGCCCCCAGGTCCGGGCGATAGCCGTAGTGCGCAATCACCAGGTACCACGACGCGTCCCAGCGCGCCGCCGGCGCCGCCAGCAGGTCGCCCAGCCACCCAAAGCCGCGTGTCAGGCCGGGGGGATTGAAGGCGTGACGGACCGGGCCAAAGCCGTAGGTCAGGAGGGTCGCGATGCCCACGCCCCACACCAGCAGGCGCGAACTCCACAGCGCCCGCCAGCTGTCCTGCAGCGCGCGCCGCTGCGTCGAGCTCAGCGAACTCAGCGCCGGCCGGAGGCGGGCGCTGCGGGGCGGCCTGGCGTGGGGCGTGGCTGGTCGAGCATCCGCCGATCCCCCCGCCCGCGAGCGTGGCAGCTCGCGTGCGCGGTCGGAGATCGCCAGCTCGGCTGTGTCTGAGGTCATGTCGGCGGGGGCACCGCGCGGCCAGGGCACAGCCGGATCGGCGCGCGGACGAGGCGGTGCAACTGGCAGGAAATCACAATCCGGCAGGTAATCTCGGAGGTTCCCGGATGTCTCGACAGGCACGACAGCGCCGGCGCAGGCACAACCGCGCCGGCCCCACACGGTTTCTCCTGATCGGCGGTGGCGTGATCGTCACCGGCCTGATCGTCGGCGTGATCGCCGCCGTCGGCTATGTGCTCAACGTCGCGCAGTCTGCCCCCGCGATCGGCTCCTTGCACCCGATCATCGACGGCGGCTCCTCGCAGGTCTACGCCGCCGACGGCACGCGACTTGGCTTCATCCAGTCCGATCAGCTGCGCAGCCCCGTGAAGTGGAACGAAATCCCCGCCAACCTGCGCAACGCCACCGTCGCAATCGAGGACCAGCGCTTCTACAAGAACAACGGCATCGACCTCACCGGCATCTTCCGCGCCGCCGTCAAGGACGTCACGCACGGCAAGGCGCTCCAGGGCGGCTCCACGATCACGATGCAACTCGTGCGCAACCTCTATCTCGGCGGCGACCAGCACACGCTCAAGCAGAAGATCATCGAGGCCAAGCTCGCGATCGAGTACGAGAAGAAACACGACAAGCGCTCGATCCTCACCAGCTATTTGAACAGCGTCCCCTATGGCACGCTCGGTGGCCAGACCGCGATCGGCGTGCAGGCCGCCTCCCGGATCTTTTTCGACAAGCCTGCCGACCAACTCGACCTGCAGCAGTCCGCGCTGCTCGCCGGGCTGCCCCAGGCGCCCTCGCAGTACAACCCCTTCCGCGACGCGCACGTCGCGCGGGCGCGGCGTAACGAGGTGCTGGCGAAGATGGCGGAACTGCACTACATCTCCAAGACCCAAGCCTCCAACGCCGAGTCCGCACCGCTGGAAGTCAAGCGCGGCTACTTCTACTCCGAGCGCAAGGAGGACTTCTTCTTCGAATACGTGCACCAGAAGCTGGTCGAACGCTACGGCGCGCAGACCGTCGCCGAGGGCGGGTTGAAGGTGCACACCACGATCGACCTGCACATGCAAAGCCAGGCCCGCAACGCGATCGCTCACGTGCTCGACGAGCCCGAAGATCCCGCCGCCGCGATCGTCACGATCAACCCCGCAAACGGCGACATCGAGGCGATGGCCGAGTCCCAGAGCTATGAGGAATCGCAGTACAACCTCGCCTCTCAAGGCCACCGCCAGCCAGGTTCGACCTTCAAGGCAATCGTGCTCGCCGACGCGCTCTCGCGCGGCGTAGACCCCAACAGCACCTACTACCTCTCGCACACGCTCGAGCCAGGCTGGCTGCCGGGCTATCCCACCTACGAAGTGAAGACCTTCGAGGGCAGCTCGCTGAACAAGTCGATCAACCTCGTGCAGGCCACGCTCACCTCTGACAACACCGTTTATGCGCAACTCGCCGCCGATCTCGGCGAGTCGACCGTCACGCAGATGGCGCGCAAGCTCGGCGTCACCAGCCCGCTGCACAGCTACGCCGCCGAGGCGCTCGGCGGGCTCACGCTCGGCGTCACCCCGCTAGAGATGGCCAATGTCTATGCCACGCTCGCCGACGGCGGATGGCGTAACTCGCCGATCGCGATCACCAAAGTCGTGTTCCCCGACGGTCACGTGGACAACAACTGGGGCAAGCCCCACCGCGTCAAGGTGCTCAGCGAAGGCGTCACCGCCGAGGAGACGCAGATCCTGAAAGAGAACGTCGAAAGCGGCACCGCGGGGCGCTCGGCGATCGACTGCCCCACCGCCGCGAAGACCGGCACCACCTCAGAACTGGTCAACGCCTGGCTCGACGGCTACATGCCCAACTACTCCACCGCCGTCTGGATGGGATACCCCAACAAGCGCGTCTCGATGACCGATGTGCATGGCGAGCCCCAGCAGGGCGGCTATCTACCCGCGGAAATCTGGCACGCCTATATGGCCGCGGTCACCGAAGGCAAGTCCTGTCACGAATTCCCCACGCCCAAGGAAACCATCTCCTACACTCCCTTCTACGGAAAATTCGCCACCACCGGCGAGTCGCACTCTTACTCCGAAGAAGGCAGCGAAGAATCCTCCGCGGGCAAATCTCACCACGACGAAACGCACCCGCCCGATAAAGGTGGCGCCGGCGCCCCGAGCCCTTCGCCGCCGACACACGAAGAAGCGCCGGCGCACCAAGAACCGCACATCGGCGGAACCGGAGGCGCCGGGCCCGGCTGAGCCACGCAGGTACGCTCGGCAGGCAAGCGAGCTCCCGGACGAGCTCGAAAACGGCTTTTTCGGGCAAGCGCTGGTAGTTTGAATCGCACCGAGTCAGCAATCGGGCCCTGCGCACTGCGCGGCGAGCCCAGATGGGGGATCACCGGAGTGGCAAAGGAGGACAAGGTCGAATTCGAGGGCGAGGTCATCGAGGCCCTGCCGAACGCCATGTTTCGCGTAAAGCTCGACAACGACCACGTCGTGCTGGGACACGTCGCAGGCAAGATGCGACGCTTCCGCATTCGCATCCTGCCCGGCGACCGCGTGCGCTGCGAGCTTTCCCCCTACGACCTGGATCGCGCGCGGATCGTCTACCGCCACCGCTGAAGTACCCATCGCCGAGCGCTCTCTGATCGAATCCATCCAGGCCGCGCTGGCGGATGGGCTCGGAGGACGGAGCGGAGCAATCCTGCGCGGACCCGGCGACGACGCCGCCGTGGTGCGGGCGCGAGCCCTGAGCGTCGTCTCGATCGACGCGATGGTCCAGGGGACGCACTTCCGCCTCGGGGAGGGGTGGGCCACCCCCGCGGAGGTCGGCCACCGCGCGCTCGCCTCCGCGCTGTCGGACCTCGCAGCGATGGGCGCCGCGCCCGGCGAGGCCTACATCGCGCTGGGGCTGCCGCCCGGCCTAGACGAGGACGAAGCGCTCGCACTCGTGCGCGGCGCGGCCGGGGTCGCACACGCGAGCGGTGTCACGATCGCGGGCGGGGACGTGGTCGCCTCACCTGTCTTGACCGTGACCGTGACCGTCGTCGGCTGGGCCGAGCACGAGCGGGAACTCCTCGGACGCGACGGTGCGCGGGTCGGTGAGCTGGTCGGCCTCACCGGCCGCCTCGGCGCCGCCGGGGCGGCGCTCGCGCTGCTGGAAGCCGAGTCCGGGGGGCAGCCGGTCTTGGCGGGGCGAGATGCCGCGGGCTGGAAGGAGGCCCGTGAGCGCGTGCTCGCCGCCGCGAGCGCGCCTTGGCCGCGGCTACGTGAGGGGCGTGCCTTGGTCGCGGCGGGCGCCAGCGCGATGATCGACCTCTCCGATGGCCTCGCCGCTGACGCGAGGCATATCGGTCACGCCAGCGATGCGCAGCTGCGCATCGAGCTGGCGCTGTTGCCCCTAGGCGAGGGCGTCGCCGAGGTCTGCGCGGCGCTCGGGCTCGACCCCGCGCAGCTGGCCGCAAGCGCCGGCGAGGACTACGAGCTGTGTTTTTGCGCTCCCCCCGAGCGTCGCGGCGAGATCGACGCGGCGCTCGCAGCCCTGAGCGACGTAGGTGTCAGCTGGATCGGCGAGGTGACCGCCGGGCCGCCGGGCCTCCTACTGCTCGGTGAGCGGGGGGATCAGGTGGGGCTTGGCGGATTCGAGCACCGCTGGTAGAGAGGGTTTCGGCGGCGGCAGCTTGCGCTTCGCGGCCGCGGGTTGTTCGAGCTGGTCGCCCATCAGCGCTTCCTGGGCACCGGGCGGGCGCTGGGAGAGCGGCACGCGCCCCGCGCCTACCGGAGTCGTGCGCACCAG
The DNA here is from genome assembly GCA_963697725.1 of uncultured Solirubrobacteraceae bacterium. Lineage (GTDB taxonomy): Bacteria > Actinomycetota > Thermoleophilia > Solirubrobacterales > Solirubrobacteraceae > Palsa-744. Next base: position 201,204 of record OY969096.1, on the reverse strand, counting down.
CCGGGCGTAGATCAGCAACCGTTTCGCCGCGCTGAACAGCGGCGTGCAGGCCGACAGCACCAGCCGCGAGTAGCCCACGTTGCTGACGGCCGCCTCGACATCTGTCGGCTGCACCACTCGTTTGCCCACCACCTTGTAGGTGAAGTGGGCATAGGGCATGTTCAGCAGGATCGTGCTGTCCTTGCGGAGCAGGTCCACGTGCCGGAACGGCGCCAGATAGGTCGTGCGGTGTCCGGCGATCGCCGTCGTCCCTGCCATTCCTGGGAACACGGTTTCGGAGTAGATCCCCGGGCCGCTCTCCAAATCCGAAGTATCCGTGCCCTTCACGACCACGAAGTTCGCGCCGATCCGCGGGATATGGATGCGCCCCACGGGGCTGCCGTCCTTGGCGCGGCCCTGCAGGCGCCCAGCCAGGTAGGCCACCCGCCGGCGCACGTCGGCCAGGTCAACCAGCTGGCGCTTTTCTTCCGCGGTCGGCGTGGCCTCTTCTACCTTCGCCAGCGCCCCGCTCAGGTGATCCTGGCGCAGTTTCGCGTAGATCGCCGAGAACGGCTCCTGCCACACGAGCGTCACGCCCGCGTCGATCAGCGCCAGCGCGCCGGCGACGATCAGCAGCACCGCAAAGACCCGCAGCGCTCGCCGCGACCAACGTGAACGGCGGCGCGGCGCGAACTGCGCAGTGCTCTGTGAGAGGGGTGTGAAGGGGATCTCGGACATCGAATCTCCGATTTATGGAGACCTATCGTCGCAGAGCGGACTGCGTACCACCAAGCGATCCCGGTCCCGCGTAGGACAGCGGGCCGCGAATCGTGATCTCCTCGAACTCCTCCTCGCCCGGGCCCGACGACGGGGATTCGCTCGTGAGCGAAAGCATGACCACCGCGGCGGCGCACCCGAGTGCGAGGCTCCACAACAGGGCCGCCGGCAGGCCAACGTGGCCGCCGGCGAGCAGCAGCACGCCCATCCAGGCGACACGACCCACCCCCAGATCCAGCTGGTCGGCGTAGAAGGACAGCAGCAGCACCAGCGGCAGCAGGCCTGCGAGCACGAGGCCCAGCGAGAAGACGGGGCGCGGGCGCAGCTCTGGCGAGACGATCAGCAGCCAGACATGGATCGCTGGCAGCAAGAGCAAAGTGGCCAGCGGGTCCACGAGCCATACCAGCACCGCGACCCCCAGCAGCACCGGCAGCATCGCCACGCCCGCCGCGTCAGACTGCGGGCGGGCGCGTACGCCGAACCGGCGCAGCAGGATCGGCCACACCAGCCAGGCCAGCGCGAGCACCAGCAGCACCGCGAACACCGAGGCCGCAGCCGCGCCATCGAAGGACAGGGCGCGCGGCGGGATCGGCGCCGACGGGGCGGCACCCACGATCCCCAGTACGCCCAGCAGCACAGCGAATACGGCCGCGAGCGCGAACGGCGCCGCGCAGAGCAGCGTCCACAGCGACCAGCGCGCGACCGGCAGGCGCCGGCGACGAGCACGAGCCAGGCCGTCGGCCGCGACGATCAGCGGCGGCAACAGTAGCGTCCCGATCAGCAGACGCAGCGCCCAAGCCGGGACCATCTTGCGCTGCACCAAGAGCCCCGTCTGCATCGTCTGCGGCAAGTCCGGGCCCGTGTCGAGCGCGTCGATCGCGCTAAGCGTTGCGCGGCCGAAAGCTTCGAGGCTCTGCGCGCTCACTCGGTCCGATGCCGAAGGGCCGCTTTCGCCGCTGACCTGCACCAACACCGAGGGGATGCCCGCTGCGTTCAGCGGCCCCTGTTCGCCGACCGTCAACGGGAAGGCGAGGTGCGCCAGCTGACCGAAGCCGCTCGGCGAGCCTGGGTCTGAGCCGACCTCTCTGGTGATTGCGTCCTCGACGGTCCGCGCCAGCTCCACCGGCGCCGAGCCCGATCCATCGGAGAAAGGCACCACGAATGGCTTGCGCCGCGAGGCGCCCGCCAGGTCTCCGATCGCGATCGCCGCGTCGAACGGCCCTGCCGCGTCTGCGGCGAAGTCAGCCGCCCCCGCGTCGCCGCCGCTGCCGCCGCTAGTCGAGACCAGCACAATCGTTCGCTGCGTCTCGCGCGCCGCGAACACGCGTGCCAGCTCCAGCAGCGCCGCCGTCCCGGACAGCTCTGCCTTCGCCCCTGCTCCCGCGGCGTCGCGGTGCGCGAGGATCACGATCGGCTTTGCGCCCGTCGCGCCCGGGCGCTGCGCGATCACGGTCTCTAGCTCACGCTCGCCGTCGATCGTCTGCGCCTGGAAGCGGTGCGTTCGCACCTGGAAGCCGCCACCCGCCGTGCCACCCAAGCCGCGCAGCGTCTGCGCAATGTGCTCCGCGAGCGCCGTGTCCCCCGGACTGCCCGGGCGGCGGTGGGGGAACTCGGCCGCGAGGCTGTCCAGTTCGGCGTAAGCGCGCTGGCCTTCGAAGGCGTCCGGCGCGAGCGAGGAGCGCAGCGGAGCGGGGCGTCCAGTAAGCGAGAAGGCCGCGACCCCCAGAGCGAGCAGGAACGGCAGGAAGGCCGCCCGATAAAGGCGTCCGTTGAGCATCTGTAGACCATAGTTCGACCGGCGGTCCACCGAGCACTGGGCCAGCGGTCGAGCGCGTCTTGGACGATTGGCCCAGCCCGCGGGCCAAAGACGCGTACGCCGTTAGGTATCGTGCGGCCGCGTGCTGCAGCCCGTCGCCGTTGGCCACAAGACACTCGCCGATTACACGCATATCTGCGGTCGCGAGCTGATCGAGGAAATTCGCGAGCTGGCCGAGCCGCTGAAGGGCGACCGCGTGGTGCATATCTCCGCCACTGCTTTCGGCGGCGGCGTCTCAGAGATCCTCTACACGCTCGTGCCGCTGATGCGCGACGTGGGCCTGGACTGCGAGTGGCAGGTGATCTACGGGCGCGAGGAGTTCTTCAATGCGACCAAGCTCATGCACAACGCACTGCAGGGCGCGCCGCAGGATCTCGACGAGGAGCAGTGGGCCACCTGGCGTCAGTACAACGAGATGAACGCGCGCGAGCTGTCCGGCGGCTGGGACGTGTGTCTCGTGCACGACCCTCAACCTGCCGCGCTGTTCGGGCTTGTGCCCGAGAAGGCCAAGGGCTGGGTCTGGCGCTGTCACATCGACGTCTCCACGCCGAACCCCGACACGATCGCCCAGCTCCTGCCCTACATAAAGGATTATCCGCAGTCGCTGTTCCACATGCGCGAGTACGTGCCGAAGGGCATGGGTGGCCACGTCAACGTGGTGCCGCCCGCGATCGACCCGCTGACGCCGAAGAACATGGCGCTCTCGCCCGAGGACGGCGCGTTCGTCTGCGGTCAGTTCGGGATTGACGTGGACCGGCCACTGATGTGCCAGGTCTCGCGCTTTGACCCCTGGAAGGACCCGCTCGGCGTGATCGACTCCTACCGGATCGTCAAGCAGTCGATGCCCGAGGTGCAGCTCGCGCTCGTCGGCTCGATGGCCAGCGACGACCCCGAGGGCTGGGACTTCTTCAACGCGACGATCGCCCACGCCGACGGCGACCCGGACATCCACATCCTCAACAACTTCAACAACGTCGGCGCGATCGAGGTCAACGCCTTCCAGTCGCACTCCGACGTGTTGATCCAGAAGTCCACGCGCGAGGGCTTCGGCCTGACGGTGTCTGAGGCGATCTGGAAGGCGCGCCCGTTCATCGGCGGCAACGTCGGGGGCATCCCACTACAAATCGAGGACGGCGTCACGGGCTTTTTGGTCTCGAGCGCCGACGAATGCGCCGAGCGCTCGCTTGAGGTGCTGAAGGACCCCGCCCTGGGAAAGTTTCTCGGCCGCCGCGGCAAGGAGCACGTGCGTCAGCACTTCCTCACGCCGCGCTACCTGCGCGACTACCTGAAGATCTTCACCGAGCTCAAGCAGTCCTAGTAGTGAGCACGGATGTCGAGCGCTCCAATCAAAGCGCCGACTGGATGGAGGCGCGAGCATGACTAAACAAGTGCCGCTGGTGCTCGTGAGCAACCGCGGTCCGGTCACCTTCGACGCTCACGGCGAGACCCAGCGCGGCTCCGGCGGCGTGGTCACGGCGCTTACGGGCTTGGCCTCTCATCGCGAAGCGATCTGGATCGCCTCGGCGATGAGCGAGTACGACGTGAAGGCCTCACGCGAGCATGGTGAACGTCCGTTCCCGGTGCGCTCTCCCTCGGGCGACGTCGACTTCAAGGTGCGCCTGGTCGTCTCAGACCCAGACGCTTACGACCGCTTCTACAACGTCGTCGCCAACCCCATGCTGTGGTTCATCCAGCACTACCTCTGGGACCTCTCAAACGCGCCCGACATCCGCCGCGAGGAGATCGAGGCCTTCGAGTTCGGCTACAACGCCGTTAACGAAGACCTTGCGCGCGCCGTGGTGGAGGAGCTGGAGGGCGCGGAGGAGCCAGTCGTGATGATCCACGACTACCACCTCTACACGCTGCCCGCGCTCGTGCGCCGCGCGCGGCCCGACGCCTTTCTGCATCACTTCGTCCATATCCCATGGACCCAGTCCGACGCCTGGCGGGTGCTCCCCACGCGAATCCGCGAGGAGATCTTTACGGGCCTCTTGGCGAACGACATCATTGGCTTTCACACCCGCTCCTACCGGCGCAACTTCCTGCAGTGCTGCCGCGACCTGATGGGTCTGGAGATCGACTTCGATCGCGGTGTCGTGATGGCACCAGGCGAAGACCGCGAGGTCTGGGTGCGCGCCTACCCGCTGCCAATCGACCATGAGGCCACTCGCCGCGTGGCCCAGCGTGAGCGCGTGGAGCAGTTCGAGCAGGAGCTCTTGCGCCGTCGTCGCGACTTCCTGATCCTGCGCGTTGACCGCGCCGACCTCTCCAAGAACGTGCTGCGCGGCTTCTCGGCCTTTGACCTGTTCCTCGAGCAGCACCCCGAGTTCTCAGAGCGCGTGACGTTCGTCGCGCAGCTGATGCCCTCGCGTACCGACGTGCCGCAGTACGCCGAGTACCTGGAGGCGATCGAGGCGCTGGTAGCGGTCGTCAACCACCGTCACGGGACGCCCGACTGGATGCCGATCCAGCTGAAGCTCAGAGACGACCTGGAGGAGGCGGTGGCCGCCTACAAGCACTACGACGTGCTGCTCGTGAACGCGATGTTCGACGGCATGAACCTGGTCGCGAAGGAGGGGCCGATCGTCAACGAGCGCGAGGGCGTCTCGATCCTCTCCGAGAACACCGGCGCACATGAGGAGCTCGGCGAGTACGCGCTGTCCGTCAACCCCTTCGACATCCAGGAGCTGGCCGACTCGATCCACGCAGCGCTGACGATGGCGCCGGCGGAGAAGCGCCGCCGCGCGGAGGGTCTCGTCGAGATCGTCACCTCGCGCGACCCGGGCGACTGGATCGACGAGCAACTGGCGGACATCCGCGCCAAGGGGCGCACGCGCTGAACGTGGTGCCGTACGGCACCACGGCGCGCTGGATCGGTTCTCCGGCTGAAGCGCAAACGAGCGCACGAACACGCTAACCTCCAGCGGAGCGCCTTCGGGCGCTTTGTTATGACCTTGCCCGCACCGACATACGACCTCGTGCTGCTGCTCGACCCGCAGGCGGAGGATGCTGCGCGAGCCAAGATCGTGTCCGACACCCGCACCTCGATCACCGGACAGGGTGAGCTGCTGCGCCACGACGAGTGGGGCGAGCGCGCGCTGACCTATCCGATCGACCGTCGTACCAGTGCCCGCTACCACCTGATGCAGTTCCACGCTGCGAACACCGACCTGCTCAGCGGACTGGATCGCACGCTGCGTCTAGCCGACGAGGTACTGCGCTTTCGCATCATCAAGCTCGCTCCAGGTGTAGGCGCGCCGCCGGACATGGGCGCCGCCCCGGCCCCAGCTCGCCAAGCCGAGGGCGAGGCAGAGCCGGCCGCACCTATAGCTCCCGTTGAGTCGGCGGCACCCGCAGAGCCGGCAGCCGCTGTAGAGCCGGAGGTAGCCGCAGAGCCGGAGCCCGGCGCAGAGGCAACGCCTGCGCCGACCGGCGAGGCCACGCCGACCGAGCCGCCGCCGGCTGCCGACGAGCCAGCCACCGAGACTGCGGTCGCTGAGCCTTCCTGAGCCGGCTGCAAACCGGCCGCCAAGCACCCGTGCGCTCGACACGAGCGTAATAAGATCGGAAACATGGCCTGGTCGGAAGACATGAACGACGGCACGACCCGCACCGACGTACTGCGCGCCTCGCCGCCGATGTTCGAGTCGCGCCTGCTCAACGCCTTCTCGCGCGTTCACCCCGCTGTGCCGGTGTTGATCTTCGTGCCGGGCATTGCCTTCCTGACGGCGTGGAGCCTGTCGAACATCAGCGTGCTGCTGACGCTGGCGCTGATCGTCGGCGGCTACGCGCTGTGGACGCTGTTCGAGTACTGGCTGCACCGGATCGTGTTCCACTTCGAGCCCGAGGCCGGATTCGGCGCGCGGCTGCACTGGATCATCCATGGCGTCCACCACGACCACCCGAACGACCCGATGCGCCTAGTGATGCCACCGGCGGTCAGCGTGCCGCTGGGGGCGGGCGTGTTCGGGCTGCTGTACCTGATCTTTGGTGAGGATTACGCGCCGGGAATCGGCGCGGGCTTCTTCGTGGGCTACCTGGTCTACGACATGATGCACTACTACCTGCACCACTTCCGCGCGCGCGGGCCGCTGGGGCGGATGCTGCGCGAGCGGCACATGCGCCACCACTTCCAGGACGACACCTGCGGCTTCGGCATCAGCGCGCCCTACTGGGACGAGGTGTTCCGCACATCCTCGCGCTCGCGTCGCACCGTCGGACGCGTCCCAGAGGGCGCCGGCAGTGCTTCGGGCGGCGCCGGGGACGCCCCGCGCGACCGCAATTAGCGGGCTCGAGCGCGGTTTGCGCCCGCAAGCCGCTCTAGACTCGACTGCGCGAATCCGAGAGGGTCGATCAGCCTGAGAGAAGGCAAGCTAAGCCGAAAGGAACAAAGCCGTGGCCGCCACCAACATCAACAGGGTCGTGATGACCGGGAATCTGACAGCCGATCCCGAGCTGCGTACAACGGCGGGCGGGACATCGGTGTGCAGCCTGCGCATCGCCTGCAACACACGCCGCAAGGACAACTCGACCGGCGAATGGGTCGACAAGCCCAACTACTTCAACATCACCGTCTGGGGCGCACAGGGCGAGAACGCCGCGCGATACCTCTCCAAGGGGCGCCCGGTCGCGATCGACGGACGCTTGGAGTGGCGCGAGTGGGAAGCACAGGACGGCACAAAGCGTCAGGCAACCGATATCATTGCCGATTCGGTGCAGTTCCTGGGCTCGCGTGAAGACGCCTCCGGTGGAGGCGGTCCGATCGGAGCGCGTCAGGGCGGCGGCGCTCCTTCGGGTGGCGACGTGCCAATCGACGAAGGGGACTTCCAGCCTGCGCCGGTCGGCGGTGCCGGCGACGACGACATTCCGTTCTGAGTTTCAGTGACAGCGAGGTTTTTGTGAGTTCTTCCGTTTCGATGCTCGACCCCTGCAGCCGCGTTCGCGGCGCGATCCGCTGATGGCCAAGGCACGCGGCCGCGGCAAGCCGGTTCGCCGGCGCGACAAGAAGGGCGGGGTCGGAAGCGGGCGGCGCAAGTCCTGCCAGTACTGCCGCGACAAGGTCGAGCAGGTCGACTACAAGGACGTCGTCTCGCTGCGCAAGTTCATCTCCGAGAAGGGCAAGATCCGCTCGCGGCGGATCACCGGCTCCTGTCGTCGCCACCAAGTGCAGATCGCGCGGGCCGTCAAGCGCGCGCGTGAGCTGGCGTTGCTGCCCTACGTGAACGAGGGTGGTCGCGAGGACAGCCCTCGTCGTGACCGCGGCGACCGCGAACGCTAAGCCGATGCCCGACGCAATCCTTCTGCAGGACGTAGAGACGCTCGGCGAGCAGGGCAACGTCGTCAACGTCTCCAAGGGCTACCTGCGCAATTTCCTGATGCCTCGCAAGTTGGCGCAGCCCGCGACCAAAGGCGCCGTCGAGGCAATCCGCCAGCGCCAGGAAGCGGCCGAGCGCGCCGAGCGCAACGCGATCGAGAAAGCCGAGGAGCACGTCAACCTGCTCAACCGCACGGTGCTGACGATCCCTCAGCAGGCCGGTGCCGACGGTCGCCTGTTTGGCTCGGTCACCGCGCAGGACATCGCCAACGCGATCAAGGAAGCACGTGGCCTGAAGATCGACAAACGCAACGTCCACCTACCCGAGCCGATCAAGAACGTCGGCACGTACATGGTCGTCGTCGAGGTCGTCGACAACGTGCCCGCCACCATCAAGACGATGGTGGTCGCGAAGAAGTAGCGCCCGAGCGGCCAGCGCTCAAGATTGCACCGAACGCCGGCGCCGCTCCACAGAAGTCTCCCCATCGCCCTGTAGCCTCGCCGCGCGTGCGAGAGTCCGACAGGTCAGCAACTACAACTCAGGACGCGGCGAGGCCTGGAGCTACCGCCCGCCTCGTCGTGCGCAGAGACCCGAATCGGTTGTCCTGGCCGCCTACCCGCACCGACCTTTTGACTCTCATGCTCGTGATCTGCTTCGCCTACTGCCTCGCCGAGGACCGTCCCTTCGCCATCACTGTCCCGGTGTTGTTTGCGACCGTGTTCGCGGGTGTGTCACCGCGGATGAGGGGAAGGTGGGGATGGCAGAGCGGCGGCTCGTCGCTCGGAGGAGAATTCGACGATCCGTTCGCGGGTGTTGGAGCTACGCAGGTTGAGGTTGTTGAGTCGATGCGATCGGATCATCCTCGGGCATCTCCTCCCAAAATAGGATCTGCCGAGGATTGACAGCCAGCGTCCGCCCGCCTTCATGGACCTCGATCATGCTGTTGTTGTCGAGGGCGTTTTTGTAGGCCCGCGCCCACTCCTCGGCATCCACTCTGATCAGCAGTACCTGATCCTCGCTTAGCTTGATTCGGATTGGCATCTAGATCCGTGGTCCTGTCTTCAAACAACGTCGATCGAGCTGCAACGTCGGTCGAAAGATGACTCCTGCTTAGGATGCAGGGCTCGCGCCAGCGTACCAATGCTTGCCAGAGGCGATTCGCCGGGGTATAGCTCGCCAGCGGGTTGGCGATGACCGCAAGGAGCGTTCGGACACACCCGCTCAGCCGAGGAGCGTTCGCCGAGCGCGAGCTCAGTTCGTTGCGTCGAGCACGCCTGCGAACATGTGTTCGTGAGGAACAAAATAGCCGACATAGCGAATAGTCGATCGGGGCCGTGATGATCACCGACCTAGACTCGCCCGACCGATGAGCGCGGTCGCGACAACCAACGGCTCGAATGGGGCGGCCCAACGCGGCCTGACCCCGCCGCATAATCTCGACGCGGAGCAGTCGGTGCTGGGGGCAATCCTGCTGTCGGACCGCTCGCTGTACGCGCTGGTGATCGAGGAGGGGCTGCGCGCGGATGACTTTTACCGCGAGCGCCATGGCGCGATCTACGAGGCGATGCTGGCGCTCTACAACGAGAGCGAGCCTGTCGACACGCTGACGGTGATCGACCGCCTGCGTCAGATGGGCAAGCTGGAGAGCATCGGCGGCGCCGTGGCGGTAGACGAGCTGACGGGCGTGGTGCCGGCCGCCGGGCACGCCCGGCGCTACGCGCAGATCGTGCGTGAGAACGCCCTGCTGCGTCGATTGCTGAAGGCCTCCTATGAGATCCAGGAGAGCGTCGCCGGTCATCAGGCAGCGCCCCGCGAGCTGGTCGAGCAGGCTGAGAAGGCGATGCTCGAGGTGGCGCGTGACGACCGCCAGCAGGACTTCCGCGCGATCGAGGAGGTGCTGCACGAGGAGCTGGACAAGCTGCACCGCCTGTCGATCGAGGGGACCTCGCTGACCGGTACGCCCTCGGGCTTCAAGGACCTCGACGAGATTACGGGCGGCTTTCAGCCCGGCAACCTGATCATCATCGCGGCCCGACCCGCGATGGGCAAGAGCGCGCTGGTCTGCAACATCGCCGAGAATGCGGCGGTCAAATTTAACAAGCCGGTTGCGCTGTTCTCGCTGGAGATGGCAGAGGCAGAGCTGGCCCAGCGTTTCGTCGCCTCCCAAGCGCACATCAAGGGCGAGGAGCTGCGCAAGGGGCGCGTGGCCGAGCAGCGCTGGCCGAAGATCCTCAAGGCCTCACAGACGCTCGCGGCCGCGCCGCTGTGGGTCGACGACTCCAGCGACGTCGGGATGCTCGAGATCCGCGCCAAGGCGCGCCGCCTGCATAGCCAGTGCGAGGACGGGCTAGGGCTGATCATCATCGACTACTTGCAGCTGATGCGCACCGACAGCCGCTACGACAGCCGCGTAACCGCCGTAGGCGAGCTGAGCCGGGGCCTGAAGATCCTTGCGCGCGAGCTGGGCGTGCCGGTGATTGCACTCTCACAGCTCAGCCGTGCGGTTGAGACGCGCCCAGACAAGAAACCCCAGCTCTCAGACCTGCGCGAGTCCGGCAACCTGGAGCAGGACTCGGACCTCGTGATGTTCATCTACCGCGACGAGTACTACGACGAGGAATCCGAACGCGAGGGCGAGGCCGACCTGATCATCGCCAAGCATCGCAACGGGGCGGTCGGCAAAGTCACGCTGACCTTCCAGAAGGAGTTCCCCAAGTTCAACAACTATGCCGGGGAGCGGTACACGCCGTGAACGAGGAGCTGGAGCCCGCGGGGATCCTCTCCATCGGCGGCCCGTGTCCATACGGGCTGTGTGATGGCAGCGGCTTTCTACTGGATGAGGAGACGAACACGACCAGCGACTGTCGTTGCCGCGCGGGACGAATCGCGCGGCGGCGGACCGCCGGTCTGGAGGGTCGCGTGCCCAAGCACTACCGCGGTGTCTCCTTTGAGCGCCCGCCGATTCCCGAAATCGCGCGGGTGGCACCGGAGCAGGTGCAGGCGGTCAGGCGCTATGTGCGGGAGATCGACGCCAACCTCGACGCCGGTCGCGGGCTCTGGCTGATGGGCGATGTCGGCACGGGCAAGACCACGCTGGCGATGATTGTCTCCAAGGCCGCACTCGATGCCGGGCGTTCAGTGGCGATCTACTCGTTGCCACGGCTGCTCAACCTGATCCGTGCGGCGATCGAGACCGAGGACGGCATGATCGGCTTCCTCGAGCGACTCGCCGCGGTGGACCTGCTGCACATCGATGACCTGGGAGCAGAGAACACGACCGAGTGGGTGCTGGAGCAGCTCTATTCGATCGTCAACACCCGCTACGAGGATGAGCGCGCGATGATCGTGACCACCAACCTCCGCTACGACGAGCTAATCGAGCAGCTCGGTGCTCGCACCGTCTCCAGGTTGGTCGCAATCTGCGGCGACGGCCTGCCGCTGTTCGGCGAGGACGACCGCCGCCAGCGTCGCGTACCGTTGCAGCAGTCCGCTGCACGCGAGCGGCTCAGCGATCACCCAGACGGCCCCGACTCGCTCGAGAGCACCCACACAGATCCGACGGCCGCTAGCGCGCGACTGCTCTAGCGACAACGACCGCACCCCCCGCCACCCCTAGACTGCACCACATGCCCGGAATCGTGATCGTCGGCGCCCAGTGGGGCGATGAGGGAAAGGGAAAGATCACCGACCTGCTCGCCGAACAGGCTGACGCTGTGGTGCGCTTCCAGGGCGGCAACAACGCCGGGCACACGATCGTGCGCGACGGCGAGGAGTGGAAGCTGCACCTGATCCCCTCAGGGATCCTCTACCCCGGTAAGTGCTGCGTGATCGGCAACGGCGTCGTGATCGACCCAAAGGTCCTGATCGGCGAGCTGGACGCGCTGCGCGCGCGCCGCGTCAACGTCGGCGGCCTGCGCATCTCGGCTAACGCGCACCTGATCATGCCTTACCACCTGCTGCTGGACTCCGCGGGCGAGGCCAAGCTCGGCAGCCTGCAGATCGGCACCACGCGCCGTGGCATCGGGCCTTGCTACGCGGACAAGGCCGCGCGCCTTGGAATTCGCCTGCAGGATTTGCTTGACGAGAAGATCCTGAAGAAGAAGATCGTCGCCGCGATGGAGCCTAAGCGGCTCTCGCTGCGGCCCTTCGAGAAGGACCCGTCGCTGGATTTGCACGCGATGACCGAGGAATACCTCACGTTCGGGCATCGCCTTGAGCAACATATCGCCGACACGGCGAAGCTGATGTGGGACCTGCTCGACGACGGGCAGAAGGTGATCTTCGAGGGCGCCCAGGGCGCGATGCTCGATATCGACCACGGCACCTATCCGTTCGTCACTTCCTCCAACCCGCTCGCAGGCGCCGCCTGCGTCGGCACGGGCGTGGGTCCGAAGAGCATTGACGAGATCTGGGGGATCGCCAAGGCCTACACCACGCGCGTCGGCGCGGGTCCGTTCCCAAGCGAGCTCCACGAAGAGACCGGCGAGCGAATCCGTGCGGCGGGCGGCGAGTTCGGGACCACGACCGGGCGCCCGCGTCGCACCGGTTGGCTGGATCTCGTCGCATTGCGCTACGCCTCGCGCCTAAACAGCATGACCGCGCTGGTGATCACCAAGCTCGACGTGCTCTCAGGCTTCGACCGTATCCAGGTCTGCACCAGCTACCGCGGTGCCGAAGACGCAGTGTTCGACGACTTCCCTTACCACCAGACCGTGCTGCACCACACAACCGCCGAGCTGACGGAGCTCCCAGGCTGGCAAGAGGACCTAGGGGAGTGCCGTACGCTCTCGGATCTGCCGACCGCCGCGCGCGAGTACCTGGACTTCATCGCCGAGCATGCCGGCGCGCCGGTGACGCTCGTCGGCGTGGGTCCCGGCCGCGAGCAGGTGCTATGGACCGACGACGCTACGCAGACGCTGATCGGGCGCAACGGCCACGGGCCGGACCCGAAGACCACCTAGCGTCACCCAACGGACTACCCCACGCACCTAGCGCCGAGGCCCCCGCACCTCGTGGGCGCAGCGACATGCGCCGGGGCGTCTAGCCTGGGGGGATGAGCGAAGATCAGGACCAGACGCCCTACCTCGATGCGCTGTGCGCGTATGCCGAGCGCGAGCCGGCGCGCCTGCACGTGCCCGGCCACAAGGGCGGTCCTGGGGCCGACCCAGGCCTCGCTCAGGCGATCGGCGAGCGCGCGCTCAGCCTCGACATTCCGGCGCTGACACATGGGATCGACATCGGCGTAGAGCCGACACCGTTCGAGCAGGCGCAGCAACTGGCAGCCGAAGCTTGGGGTGCGGGCCGCGCGTGGTTCTTGATCAACGGCGCCTCCCAGGGCAACCTCTCCGCGGGGCTGGCGTTGGCCCACTACGGCAACGAGGTGGTCGTGCAGCGCAACGCACACTCGAGCACAATCGATGCGCTGGTGCTGTCGGGCCTGCGGCCAACGTTTGCCGCGCCAGAGATCGATCCCGAGCTGGGCGTAGCCCACTGCCTCTCGCCCGAGACGCTCGAGCAGGCGCTCAAGCGCACCCCCAAGGCCGTGGCGGCCTGGGTGATCTCCCCCACATACTTCGGAGCCGTCGCCGACGTGCACGGGCTCGCCGAGGTCGCGCACGGCCGTGGGCTACCGCTCATCGTGGACGAGGCCTGGGGAGCGCATATGGCTTTCCACGAGCGGTTGCCCGCCCATGCGCTGTCGCTCGGAGCGGACCTGGTGATCTCGAGCACCCACAAGATCGTCGGCAGCCTCACGCAGTCAGCGATGCTGCACCTCGGCGCGCAGGCGGGCGAGCGGATCGGCGCGGATGAGGTCGACCGCGCGGTGACGCTGACCGAGTCGACTAGCCCCAACGCGCTGCTGACCGCCTCGCTCGACGCGGCTCGGCGTCAGGCCGCGGTGCACGGGCGCGAGCTACTGGGCCACGCGATGGAGGTGCTCGCCGACACCCGCGCGCAGATCAGGGCAATCGAGGGTCTGGACGTACTCGACGAGCGTATGGCGGGTCGCCCTGGCGTGTTCGCCTACGACCCCTTGCGCCTAGCCGTCGACGTGCGCGGCATCGCCGCCAGCGGCTACGAGCTGGCACCGTTGCTACGCGAGCTCGGGGACATCAACCTGGAGCTGTACGGGCAGAACGTGGTTGTCGCGGTGTTCGGGATGGGAGAGCGCACGCTGCCCGAGGCCGCGCGGCTTGTGCAAGCGCTGCGAGAGGCCGTCGAGCGCGTCGGGTTAGACCCGGCGGGCAGGAGCGCAAGCTTCGCCGCGCCGCCGCCCTGGGGCGAGCTCGCGATGACTCCGCGAGAAGCGTTCCTCGGAAGACAAGAGGTCGTGCCCGCGGCGCAGGCCGCCGGCAGGATCGCCGCCGAGTCGCTGGCGACCTATCCGCCGGGGATACCCAACGTGCTGCCCGGCGAGCGGCTCACCGCCGAGACGCTGGAATACATCCAGAGCACGCTCGAGCAAGGGGGCAGTGTGCGCGGGGCGAGCGACCGGCTGCTGCGGACCGTGCGGGTCGTGGTCGAGCGCCCGGCTGTGGGCGATGCGCTGGCTCCGCCCAGAGGCGATGGGCTTTAGCCAAGCCGCGAACGGAGGGTCGCACCTATCGACGCAATCCGCTCGAAGTCGCGCTCGGACGAGAGATGCGAGGGCTGAGGACGAACGGGGGCGACGTACTTTTCCTTCTCGCCGTCCCTCGGTGGAGCCCGATGCTCCAGACGATGGATTGCAACCTGGGCTATGCGGATGCCTGGAGCCAGCGCGATCGGACTGTCTCCCTCGTTGACGAGCTCGAGCGTGAGGCAGCCGCGGAAGCCTGGGTGAACGAAGACCGCGGTTGCGACGATCAGGCCGAGACGCCCCCACGAGGAACGCCCGACAACGTAGGCGGCCATATCGTCGGGAAGGCGCAGGTACTCGAGCGTTGCCGCGAGAACGAAGTGACGTGGGTGCAGCCAGAGTGTCTCCCCGAAGGGCACGATGACTCGTTGCTGCATTTCCTCGACCTGCTGCTGCGTCGCCTCGCCAGGGTCAAGCCCTGCCCGCTCGGTGCGCCGGAGCAGGAGAAACTCGGTTCCGAGCCTGAGGTCGATTGCACCGCGTCCTATCTGCCCGCGATCTAGAAGGGGGGTGATCACGAGACGGGCCTCCAGATCGTCCTGGATCGCTTGCTCGAGATCCTCACGGCCGAGAATCATCACAACCCTCCCATGCCGTGGCGACCGTGCTCATCTCGATGGCCTTTCCCACGAGTTCTTGGAGGCCTCGATCTCCGGCAGCGGCAACGAGTCCCGCCGGGGTGTCGCCGTGCTCTCGCAAAGCCTGCTGCCAACCTCCGAGCAAGATCGTTCGCGCATCGAGCGGTGTGTCGAAACCGACCGGCAGTATGAGCTGCTGCAGCAGCTCGGCCGCCTCGTGTGCTCCTGGCTCTGCGCGGTGCAGTTCGAACGCCCCGCCCTGCGCTCTCTCGATCGCAGCATCTTGCAGAAGCTCGTCGTATGCGATGAGCTGATCGCGGAGGAACGCAAAATGCGGTTCAAGAGGGTTGGTGACGTCGGACGCGACCCCGTCTAGCCAGGCCGTGATCCCAGGCGCCGTGCGCTCCATGTACTCACGCCAGCCACGACGCGAGAGGTGGTTTAGGGCGAGCTTCATCCGCAGCGTATTGGGTGGGTGTTCTGCGCCTGGCCTCCCATACCCTCGGGGCATCACGAACAGCGCGAACGCCCACATGAAGGCGGGGCCAGCAGCCTCGATGGCGAGGTGGTCGCAGAGCAGCTCCTCGATCCAGCTGTTGAGCACCCCCTGGAGGACGCCCGACGCATCGGTCTCCGAACGGCCTGAGCCGCGAGCCATCCGCGCGACCGCACTCTCGTGCGCGCTTATAAACGCAGGCTGCTCATCGAGCTGCGCTGCGACGGTATCGACCAACCCGTGGACGCGGACGCTGGCATGGCCCAACTCATGGGCGAAGATCGGATGCAGGAGAAGCCTGTCGGCATCACACAGCGGATAGTTCAAGACGATCGGTCGACCTGCCGTTTTCGGAGTGAAGCCACGAGTCTGGTTGATGACTTCGTCGAAGGGCGAGATCACCGTCGAGTACATAAACTCCGAGTCGGACACAAACACGAGATCGACATCGGGGCCGACGAGCAGCTGAGCCCACTCCTCGGTCACATAGAGGCTCCCCATGTTGATGCTCGGGCGCCGTGTCGCGTCAAGCCAAGGAAGGGCGGCATGGGCCGCGCCGAGCATCATGATCCCCTGCCGCATATGCCGCGCAAACGCACTGCGAGCGCCCTGGCGAGCGCCCGAGGGCGGCGCATGCGAGATCCGGTGCTCAACGGCCTCGATCAAGTCCTGCAAATGACCGTGAAGTATTGACCCGCGTTTCCCGCGGGCTGAGGCGTTCAGTCGTGGGTCGTCTCGCAGCTCCGCGAGCTCCCGATGGGCCGCAGCTACGAGGAGTTCTGAATCGAGGGCATCTCCGTCCATGTCCTTGCATCTTTCCTTGACGCGAGGACGGAGTTGCTCTCAGCCAGCTGGTATTCGCCCAGCATCCCGAACAGACTCATCGCCGTTTCGATGCTTCGTATGTCATCGTCGCCCGAGAGCCCCCCGTTCGCGGCCTTGCGGAGCACGGGCGCCATCAGGCTG
The DNA here is from genome assembly GCA_963697725.1 of uncultured Solirubrobacteraceae bacterium. Taxonomy (GTDB): domain Bacteria; phylum Actinomycetota; class Thermoleophilia; order Solirubrobacterales; family Solirubrobacteraceae; genus Palsa-744. The sequence continues at coordinate 184,658 of OY969096.1, read as the reverse complement.
AGCAGCTCACGCTGAGTCTGCTCGGGGACAAGCGACGCTGCAATCGTCAGCGCGGTCGTCGTGGCGGCGAGCGATCGTGCGCCGTGAGGGGTCGAGAGCGGTTGTTCTGCGCGCTCGCGCGCGACGTCGAGCATGTCAGCCGCTTCATTGAGAATCTCGGCATCTGTGCCGGCGATCTGCTCGCCAGACAGCACGCGGTCGAGCACGAGAACCACGTCGTCAGCCCACATCCCGAGGGCCGCGGTGGAGCTGAGTTGCTCGAGTCTTTGGAGATCGCGCATCATCATCGCCGCCTCGTCGCAATGTACCCAAGGCCGACCTGCATGGTGGTACACGGTACGGTGTAGCACGGACGTTGCGATTTCGATGTCACGTGCTCACCCCCAAATCAACGTTCGCCTGCCACCCGATCGGTACGAACTTCTCGAGGCAGCTGCGTTCGTGCGTGGGATCGGGAAGACGCCGGGCAAGCTCGCGCAGGAGATCATTGAAACTGAGCTCGAACGCTACGCGGACAGTGACACGGTCAAGAAAGCGCTCGTGGCGCGCCGCGAGCAAGCGGCGCGCGAAGAAGGCACACTCACCGATATGAGTTCGCGAGCACGCGGCCGGGGGGCCCGAGAGGGTACGCCCTAATTCCCGACCCCCGATCCTCTCTCGGCTAGGTCGCCCTGCCGGGCCGTACTTACGCGGTGGGGGATCCAGTCGGGCGGGCGGGCGCACATCAGTGAAGTCAGCCCTGTCGAACTGGGGCCTATGGGAGATCCAGCGGAGGAGGAGCAGAGGCATACGAACATATGTTCGCACTTGCTCCTGCGGTCCCGCTCGGGAGCGGACTCGCACGGGCCCACCACCCCGGCTCCTGTGCTACGTAGACCGGCGCGAACATCGACGGCACCGGACACCAAAGAGGGAGTCGTTTGGTAGCGGGGTTTGCGCAACGTCAGGAAAAGTGGGCCGTGCAGGAATCGAACCTGCAACCTTGGGCTTAAGAGGCCCCTGCTCTGCCGGTTGAGCTAACGGCCCGGGAGGGCGCCGGCTACGACGCCGGCTGGACAGCGATTCTAGCCGAGCAAGGGCCTATTTCGTCTTGCTCGTCGATGTCGTCGGCTGGGGGGTCGTTTTCACGGCTGTGCCCGTGAAGCCGCCTTCGCCGTTGGCCTTGCCCGTGTAGGTCGTGCCGTTTGTCGTCGTCGTAAGGATGTTGCCTTCGGGACTCTTTTTGACCGCTTCGAGTTCCGACTTCACACGTGCGCGATCGGACGCAGGCGCCAGCTTGACGGCCTTTTCTGAAGCGAGGTCGCCGACGCGCACGTTCTTCGCTTTGTAGGCGTACTCCGCCAGCGCCGCATAGTAGGAGGCGTTCTTGGGTTCAGCTGCCACCACCAACTGCAGCACCTGGACTGCCGAGGACGGTTGGTTGAGCCCTTCTGCGCCATACACCCGTAGCATCAGCTTCGCCAGTTCGAGGCTCGGCTTCGGCGGGTTGAGCGCGAGGTAGCTTTCCCAGGAGCGCGATGCCTGCGCGAACAGTTCTTTGCCCTTGGCCGTGGGGGCCCCGGTCGTGGGGCTGACGTACGCTTCCCCGCCCGCTTCGTGTAGCTGCGCCGCCGTCAGTTTTTCCCAGGCCGCGACATTGCTGGGCTGGGCTTTGACCTGCTTCTGGTACTTCTTGATCTGGCCCGCGAAGCTCGAGCTGTTGGAGCCTTCGTTTTCGGTGGCGGCGTTTAGCAAACCGCCACCGCCCGTGCCGGCGCCGACGCCGAACAGGATCAGCCCACCGCCGATCAGCAGCGCCAGGCCGACGTAGATCAGCTTGACCGCGCGCCGGCGGTGCCCGCCTCTCAGATCGAAAAGCATCAGCTGGTGTGGTCTGGGTCAACGTGGTCGATGATCTGCTGCACGCTTGGCTCCGCTGTCTGCTCTGGATATGGCGCCGGACTCCCCGTAGAACCCCCGGCACCCTGTTCGCGCGCGGCGACTTTACGCCCCACGAACGCGGCCACCAGGATACTCGCCTCATACAGCACGTACAGCGGGACCGTCTCGAGCACCAAAGTAATCGCATCGCCCGGGAGGAACGCCGCCACCGCCGCACACGCCACAATCGCGTAGCGACGGCTCTTGCGCAACTGCTTCACGGTCACCAGGCCGATGCGGGTCGCGCCCAGGATCACCACCGGCACCTGGAAGACCAGGCCCATCGCCAGCAGCACGGTCGCCGCGAATTTGTAGAACTGGCTCGCCTGCACCAGCACGTTGAACTCGCTCGCGTTGAAGTTCACGAAGAAGCGCACCGCCGCGGGCAAAACCACGAAGTAGCCGAACAGCACCCCGGCCGCGAACAGGAACGGGACCGCCATCAGCAGCGGTTTGGCGGCGCGTTTCTCATCCGGGCTGAGTGCGGGCACGATGAAGCCGTAGACCTCGTAGAGGATCAACGGCAGCGAGATCACCAGCGCGAACAGCAGCGAGACCGTGATCGTCGTCGTGAATGGCTCACCCACCCCGAGCGTGACCGGGTTGTCCCCCACGGGCTGGCGCGGGATCTTCGCGACGTCTGCCTTCATCGCCGCGATCAACGCCGGGAGCTCTGCCCGGGCCGCGGGCGATACGCCGCTGCCGGGCTTCTGTAGCGCTTCCAGAGCCGCACGCGTGTCGCCCGAGAGTTTCAACAGGCCCTGTTGCGCCAGCACCGCCTGGCCGACCGTGCCTTGGCCCTTGGCTACCTGCTTTTTCGTCTGGGTCTGAAGCGGCTTGTTGAGGATGTGCAGCAGTTCATGGTTCTGCCACAGACAGAAACCGAACACGATCGCCAGCACGATCCCGCTGATGATCAAGCGCGTGCGCAGCTCGTCGAGATGCTCCACGAGGCTGAGTCGATCCTCGTGGCTGATCGGGCGAATAGCGGTGGCCATGGGCAGCTTGAACCTACCACCGCATCGAGCGCGCCATTGCCGCCCAAGCCCAGCGCCCAAGGCGCATTTGCACAGAAGACCGGGAGTGAGCGGATTGGGCTAAAGCCCTCGCCGCCTGCCGTCGATGACACCCCTGACCAGGCTATGCAGACACCAGAGAGCCCCGATATCCACCCCCGCGCGCCGCAGCCCCCGCAGAGTGTCGGCAAGGCTGCGGGCTCCGCTCAGGAGCGCTCCCAGAGCGCAGGCGCTCCTTGCACACCTGAGCAGCTACACGTCTGCTTTAACTGCGGCGGCGAGCTGGTCTATCCACTCGACTGGTGCGAGGAAGGCGTGCGGCACTGGCGGATCGTGCTGCGCTGCCCCGAGTGCGAATCACGACGTGAGGGAGTCTTCGAGCAGAGCGCCGTCGAGCTGCTCGACGACGAGCTGGACCGCGCCGCCGGAGCGTTGCTCGGCGATCTGCGGCGCATGACCCACGCCAACATGTCCGAGGAAGTCGACTTCTTCGTGCGGGCGTTGGACGCGGACCTCATCACGCCGTCGGATTTTTGAGCCCGGCTCAGCGGTAGCGCTCTACGACGGCGTCCGCGACTAGGTCCAGTAGTTCGGCGCGGCCTTCGGGAAGGATCGCGGGGAGCGCGGCCTTCGCCTCGGCGACGACTGCCAGGGCCTGCTCCCGGGCCTCGTCCAACGCGCCGGTTGCCGCGATCCGCTCGCACAGGTCCTCAGCCTGCTCTGGATTGCTCAACGCGCGCAGGTCGTAGCTCGCCAGCTCGGGCTCGCGTTCGCGTGCCAGGATGAAAGGCAGGGTGACGGTGCCGTCGAGCAGGTCCGTGCCCCGCGACTTGCCCGTGCGCTCGACGGGGCCCGAGACGTCGAGCACGTCGTCAAGCATCTGGAAGGCGAGCCCGATCCGGCGTGCGAACGCGCCCAAGGCGTCCGCCAGCTCGTCGGACCCCGCGGCCGCGGTCAATGCGCCCAACCGGCAGGCCGCCTCGAACAGCGCGGCTGTCTTCAGCTCGCAGCGGCGCAGGTAGCGCTCGACCGCGACGTGCGCCGCGTAGGCGTCCTCGCGCTGCAGCAGCTCGCCCGCCGCGAGCGCCGAGCTCGCATCTGACAGCGCGCGCAGTTGGGTCGCGCTGTCGTTGCGCGCCAGCTCCGCGAACGCCAGCGAGAACAGCAAATCGCCCGTCGCCACTGCCACCTCGCGGCCCGCCCGCGCCGCGACCGTCGGATGCCCACGCCGCAGCTGCGCGCCGTCGATCAGGTCGTCATGGACCAGTGTCGCCGAGTGCACCAACTCGATCGCGACCGCCGCGCGCACCAGTCGTTCCTCGCCCTCCTCCGTGTCCGGGGGGCCGCCAGCCGACTCCGCGGCCAGCACCACGAGCAGCGGACGCAAGCGCTTGCCGCCCGCGCGGACCGTCGCGCTCGCGTGCGAAGCCAGCGGCGCGCCCGCGCGCGCCGTCACCAGCTCGAGGTGGCGCTCCGCGCGCAGCATCCGCTGCTGCAGGCTCTCCCCGCCGCGGCGCATGATCGCCTCCATGCCCTCGACCCCTTCGCCCCGTTCTTCGGCGGTGCCCCCGCGGCGCGTGCCATCGATCGCACTCATTGAAGCTCACCCGCCCCGCGCCCGGGAATCGAACTCGGCGCCGAGCCTTGGCCAGGCGCCGGCACCGTGCCCGCGTGGATCGCCACGATTCCGCCCGCGAGCAACAGATAGGAGATCTCGACTAGGCCCGCGCGCTCGAGCTCCGCCGCGAGCGCCGGCGGCGACGGGAAGCGCTTGACCGAGTTCGGCAGGTAGGTATAGGCCTCGGCGATACCCCGCCCAGCGCTGCTCGGGCCGTCACCGTTGCCGTTGCCATTTCCGTTGCTCGCTCCGTCCCCTGCCCGTGCCCCCGAACCGAGCATCGACACCAGCCCACCAATGACCTGCGTCGCACGGCCGATAAATGGCACCAGCCGATCGAACCACAGTTGATAGAAGGTCGACAGAGGCGGCTTGACCGGCGTCGTTATCTCCAGCACCACCACGCGCCCGCCTGGGCGCACCACCCGCGTCATCTCCGCCAGGCCGCGACCCAGGTCGGAGAAGTTGCGCGCGCCAAAGCCCACGGTCGCGGCATCGAACCCATCTGCGGCGTAGGGCAGCTCCAGGGCGTCGCCCCATTCAAAGCGCGGGCGCACGCCCAGCTCCGGCCGCGCGGCCGCCTTTTCGCGCGCGCGTTCCAGCATCCCCTCTGAGAAGTCGCTGCCAAGTACCTCGCCGCCTGGCGCCACGCGTCCTGCCAGCTCCAGCGCCAAATCGCCCGTGCCTGTCGCCACGTCCAGCACCCGGTCGCCGGGTCCAACCCGGGCCCGGTCCGCGGCGCGCTCGCGCCAGCGGTGGTGCAGTCCAGCGGTCATCGCCGTGTTCAGCACGTCGTAGACGCCCGCGATGCCGTCGAACATCGAGCGCACCTGCTCTGCCTCCAGACGACCCGACGCGGAGCCCGTGGGGGGACCGGAGCCCATGCCGGGACGCTACTTCAGCTGCGACAGGAACGCGACGACCGCGTTGAACTTCTTCGGCGGCAGGTTCTTGAATGAGGGCATCGGCGCCGTCGGGTTGACCAGCGTTCGCGCTATTCCCTGGCGCGGCAGACGACCGCCAATCGCGGTTAGCTGCGGTCCCGGGCCGTCGTTGCCGTTGTCGCCGATCTTATGGCAGGCCAGGCAGCCCGACTGAGCCACCACCTTCTTGCCCGCTTCGTATTCCGCCAGCGTCTTACCGCCCGCGTTCAGTACCGCTTGTGGCGTCTTCATTTCGATCGCGGTCGGCGAGCCCGCGTTCGCGCCCGAGTAGGTGAGGAAGGCCATCGCACCGATCACCGCGATCCCCGTGATCGTCGCGATCGGCCGGCGCTCGGGGCGTCGCTCGGGGCTGCGGTCATAGAACGGCAGCAGGAACAGCAGAATCATGCCGATCGTCGGCACACCGATCGTCGCCAGCGGCACCAAACTCGGCGGCTTGACTACGCGCAGGACCTCGAACAGGAAGAAGAAGTACCACTCCGGGCGCGGCACGTAGGTCGTGGTTGTGGGGTTCGCCTTCGAGCCAAGCTCCGCGCCCAGCACCAGCGACATCGTGATTATGATCGCCATCACCACACACGCCATCGCCCCGTCCTTCGCGACCGCATACGGGAAGAACGGCTTGCCCTGTGCCTTCTGGACCGCGTATTCGCGGAGGTACTCCTCCTTCTCGCGCTGGTTCACCGCCTAGACCTCCGCCTCGTGGAGCTCGGGGCGCTCTTTCGCCTTCTGCCAAGGCGGAGCCGTGGTGCCGAGCTTGGAGACTAGGTACAGGTGCGCGCCGATCAGCGCCGCGATCAGGCCTGGCACCAGCAACATATGGATCGCGTAGAAGCGCGACAGGGTTGTCGCTCCGAATTCGCCGCCGCCGCGCAGGAAATCGCTCAGATACGGGCCGATCAGCGGCCCGGTGCCATTGATGTTCACGCCCACGATCGTGGCCCAGTAGGCGCGCTGGTCAAACGGCAGCAGGTAGCCCGTGAACGACATGACCATCGTCAGGATCAGCAGCACCACCCCGATCACCCAGTTCAGCTCGCGCGGGTACTTGTACGCACCGAAGAAGAACGTGCGCCCCATGTGCAGGAAGATCAGGATCACCATCACGCTCGATCCCCACTTGTGCATCCCGCGCACGAACTGGCCCAGGAAGACTTCGTTCGTGACGTGGCGGATCGATTCGTATGCGCCACCCGCCGGGTCGGGCCGGTAGTACATCGCCAGGAACACGCCCGTCACCGCCTGGGAGAGGAACGCGAACATCGTCGCCGAGCCCAGCGTGTAGAACCAGTTCGTCCCCTTCGGCACCTTGCGGAACAACAGCCAGCGGCCCGCGCCGCTGAGCGAGGTGCGCTCGTCAACCCAGTCGACGACGCTGATCCCCGCTTCCTTCGCGTCCTCGATCGGGCCCCCCTTGCCGTTGCCCTCGCTCGGGCGCGGCGGCGGAGCCTGCAGCGCGGCGGGCAGCGGGGGAGCGGGGAGCTTTGGCAGTTTGGGCACGGTTTCCTCGACCTACAGCTTCTGCGCGCTCGGGCGCGAGGGGTACAGGTACTGGCCGATGCCGTCCAGCGGCTCGCCTGGGTCGCGCGGCGAGAAGCGTTTCAGCTCGCTGTTTACGCTGAAGCGCGGTCCGATCTGCACGTCTTCGCCCTCAACGCGCGTGTAGAAGCGGTCGAGCGGGCGCACCGGCGGGCCGCCCACGCGCCTGCCCAGAAGGTCGTAGACGCCGCCGTGGCACGGGCAGATGAAGCGCTCGGCCGCGTCCACCCAGCGCACCGGGCAGCCCAGGTGCGCGCAGCGACTGGAGATCGCGATGTACTTCGAGTCTTTGTCGCTGGGGTCGGTGTCTATCTTCGGGTTGAACTTGCGCACGTAGGCCGTGGTCTTGCCCGCCTCGCCGATCCCCGGCGTCAGCGTGAACGTGACGGGAACGTAGTTGTCTTCGTTGAAGTCGTTCGCCGTGCCCACCGTCTCCCAGTGGTGCGGCGTGCTTTTGAAGATGGGGCCCAGCGCGAAGCCGAGCGCCGGCAGCGCGAATGCGGCCGCGGCGATCCCGCCGGCCGTGTGCGCCGTGCCTGTCATGAACCGCCGCCGCGTCACCGTCTCGCCCTCGAAGGCGCCGGGGATCAAACGGTCGGCGGTGTATTTGGACTTGTGCTTGGAATGCTTGTCAGACACCGACCGCGAACAATATCGGGACGCGATTCAGGGCGTGCGCGAAGACCCGGCGGCGCTTGTGCGCATCGCCTCGAATGCCTCGGGAGCTCCATTTGCTACGAGTTCCTTTGCGCGGGCGTGCTGTGGGCTGGAGCCCCAGCCAACGGCCCGTGCACCCGCCGCCCACACCGCGTCCGCCAGGCGGGCGTCGCGGGCCCCCTGGGCAAGCGCGCTTAGCGTGATCGTGTCCGCCAGCTCGGCCACCGCGGAGGTATCGCCCAGCTCGACCAGCCGCGCCAGCCCGATCGCGTACAGCCGGTCGCCCGCCAGCACGCGCAGGTCCGCATCGGGCGAGCGCACCACGCGCGGGGCCCCGTAGTGCAGCAAATAGCCCTCGTAAATTGCCTCCACCAGCAGTTCGTACTGCTCGCCGTGGGTTTCCGTACGCGGGCCGCGGGCCGCGATCCGCGCCGGGCTCTCGGACTCGTGATCGTTCGTCGGCTCGCCCACCAAGGAGGCGAGCAGCCCACCCTCCTCGCGCAGCAGAGAGCGCAGGTTCTCGAGCACGTCCCCCGCTAGCACAGTGGTCTCCAAAACCGCAACGTAAGTGGGCTCACGTGCGCGCCTCGGCGTCGGGCTCGGGCAACGACGCAAACGCCGCCGCCGCCGCTTCCAACGTGCGGTCGATCTGCTCGGAGTCGTGCGCCAACGAGGGGAACCACGCCTCAAACTGCGAGGGCGGCGGATACACGCCGCGCGAGAGCAGCTCGCGACACCAGTGGGCATAGGCGTCCAGATCGCAGGCCTGCGCGTCGGCGAAGTCCACCACCTCGCGCTCGCTGAAGAACACAGTCAAGAGGCCCGGCACCGAGACCACCTGCACCGGATGCGACCCCGCCGCGTCGCGCAGCCCCGCCGCCAGGCGCTCGGTGCTCGCCGCCAGGCGCGCGTACGCGGGCTCGTCCAACAGCTCCAGCGTCGCCAGCCCCGCGGCGACCGCGAGCGGGTTGCCCGACAGCGTACCCGCCTGGTAGACCTCGCCCGCAGGCGCCAGCATCCGCATCAGCTCCGCGCGCCCCCCCAGCGCCGCGGCCGGTAGCCCGCCGCCGATCACCTTGCCCATGATCGTCAGGTCTGCGGACACGCCGCTGCGCTCCTGCGCGCCGCCCCGCGCCACGCGAAAGCCACTGATCACCTCATCCAGTACCAGCAGCGCGCCCGTCTGATCCGCCCGCTCGCGCAACAGCTCCAGGAAGCCTTCGCGCGGTGGCACCAGGCCCATGTTCGCGGGCAGCGGCTCCGCCAGGATCGCCGCCAGCTCGTGGCGCTCGCTCGCCTCGCGCAGCGCCCGCTCGTCGTTCCATGCCACCAGCACCGTGCCCGCCGCCGCGCTCTGCGGCACGCCCGGGCTTGCGGGCAGCGCCTGCGTCGCCAGACCAGAGCCCGCCTGCGCCAGCAGCCCATCGACGTGGCCGTGGTAAGCGCCTGCGAACTTCAGTACTAGCTCGCGGCCCGTGGCCGCGCGCGCCAGACGGATCGCCGTCATCGACGCCTCCGTGCCCGAGGAGGTCATCCGCAGCATCTCCACGCTCTCCATGCGCCCGCTGACCTCGCACGCCAGCGCGGTCTCGCCAAGCGTGGGCGCGCCGAAGCTCGTGCCCTTCGCCGCCGCCTGCACGATCGCCTCAAGCACCGCCGGGTGCGCGTGACCATGGATCAAAGGCCCCCACGAACACACGTAGTCGATGAAACGGTTGCCGTCCACGTCGATTAGCTCCGCCCCCTCGCCGCGGGCCACGAACAGCGGGTCACGACCAATCGAGCGCATTGCGCGCACGGGCGAGTTCACGCCGCCCGGCAGCAACTCCAGCGCGCGTCGGTATGCCTCCGCCGAGCGCGTGTCGGTGAGCGATGCCATCAAGCTACGCCGGCACGATCAGAGCGCCCAACGGGGGCGCTCCTATCCATACTTTCTTTCCCAGTCCTTGAACTCGTCCGTGAAGTACAGCAGGCGGATCTTCTTGAACTCCGTCGAGGAGTAGAGCGTCGCGCGATCGTGGATCCCCGTCTGCTCCGCGATCGCCTCGAGCACCGCGTCGCACTCCTCCTTCGAGCGCCCGTGAGCCATCGTGAACACCGAGTAGGGCCAGTCCTCGTAAGTGGGGCGCTGGTAGCAGTGGGAGATCCCGCGCACCGCCGCCATCCGACGGCCGATCTCGCCGATCTGCTCATCAGGCACCTTCCAGACGCCCATCCCGTTCGCCGAGAAGCCCGCCCTACGGTGGTAGAGGATCGCCGCGACGCGGCGCAGGATCCCGCGCTCCTGCATGCCTGCGAGATGATCCAGGAAGGCCTGCTGGGTCATCCCCAGCTCCGCCGCCGCCGGGGCGTAGGGTTCGCTCACGACCGGCATGTCGCCCTGCAGCGCGCGGATCACCGCGATGTCGTGCTCGTCGTAGGGCTGCGGCTCGAGCTCGATCGGCTCTTTCGCCTCCACCGCGCTTGCCAGCGCCCGCGTGTCGCCCTCCATCTCCAGGTCCATCCGGATCTTGAACAGCTTCAGCGTCGGCAGTTGGCGCACCGACTCCGCACCCGCCGCCCGTGCCAGTACCTCCAGCGTGCCCTCCAGACCCAGCGGCGAGTCCGGCTCCGTGGCAATCGTGAACCACAGGTTGAAGTCGTGGTTGCGCAGGTAGTTGTGCGAGACGCCGGGGTGCTCGTTGATCACACCCGCCGCACGGTGGGGATGCTCGGGGTCGACCTTCGCCGCCACCAGCATCGAGGAGTAGCCCAGCGCGCGCGTGTCGAAGATCGGCGTGACCTGGCGGATGATCCGCTTCTGGAGCAGGTGGGACACACGGTCCATCACCTGCTGCTCTTCGACCTCCGCCAGCGAGGCCACGTGCTGGTAGGGGTGCGGCGCGATCGGGAAGCTGCCCTGCATCAGGTTCAAGAGCTTGCGGTCCAGGTCGTCCAGCGGGATCGCCGCACCGTCTTTGCGGCTGCGCAGCTTAGGCGTCGCGGTCTCCGCGCGTGAACCGTCCGCCACGTCGGCAAGCGGAGCTATAGCGGTCTGCTCTGGTTCGATCATGTCTCGGCCAGCCATCTCGCGGCGTCCTTTGCGTGGTAGGTGATGATCGTCTCGGCGCCCGCACGGCGCAGCGAGGTGAGGATCTCGAGCACGGTCGCGCGCTCCTCGACGTAGCCTGCGGCCGCGGCCGCCTTGACCATCGCATACTCGCCGCTGACGTTGTAGGTCGCAACCGGCAAGCGGGTCGCCGCCTTGACCGCGGCGATCACGTCGCCGTAGGCGAGCGCGGGCTTGACCATCACCATGTCGGCGCCCTCCTGCACGTCGAGCAGCGCCTCGCGCACGGCCTCCTCGCCGTTGGCGGGGTCCATCTGGTAGCCGCGACGGTCACCGAACGCCGGGGTCGAGCCCGCGGCGTCGCGGAACGGGCCGTAGAAGGCCGAGGCGAACTTCGCGGAGTAGGCCAGGATCGGCGTGTCGCTCAGACCCTCGCCGTCGAGCTCCGCGCGGATCTCGCGCACGCGCCCGTCCATCATGTCCGAGGGCGCCACGAGGTCCGCGCCCGCGCGCGCCTGGCTGATCGCCGTGCGCGCCAGCAGCTCGACGCTCGCGTCGTTGTCGACCGCGCCGTCCTCGCGCAGCACGCCGCAGTGGCCGTGCTCGGTGTACTCGCACAGGCACACGTCCGTGATCACCAGCAGCTCCGGCAGCGCCCGCTTGATCGCCGCGGTCGCCAGCTGCACCACGCCCTCCTCGTCCCAGGCGCCCGAGCCCTCCGCGTCCTTCTCGGCCGGGATCCCGAACAGCATCACGGCCGCGATCCCCAGCTCCGCCGCGGCCTGCGCCTCCTGGACCGCCGCCGCGACCGACAGGCGCTCGACGCCGGGCATCGTCGCGATCGGCTCGCGGACGCCCACGCCCTCGGCGACGAACATCGGCAGCACGAAGCGATCTGCGCTCAGCTCCGTCTCGCGCACGAGGCCGCGCAGCGAAGCCGTCGCGCGCAGCCTGCGCATGCGCGTCTCGGGAAAGGCCATCACCTCTCAGGTTAGAGATTCCAGGCTCAGTCGACGCGGCGTAGCCCAACCCAGGCCAGCGCGCCGAAGGCGAGCCCCAGCACCGCCAGGTGCACCAGCGGCCCCGGCAGCGAGGGCGAGGCGCCGTTCACCGCCGCGTCCAGCGCCTGCAGCGCGGCCTTGAACGGGAACACAAACGAGACCGCGTCGATCACGTCTTTCAGACCCGAGCCCACCGCGCCGCCCGGCACGAGCGCCAGGAACGCGAGCGGCAGCGACAGCAGGAACGCGAGCAGCGAAGCCGCCCGCACCTCGCGCGCCAGCGCGCCGATCGCCACGCCCAGCGCCGCGAAGGCGCCCGCGCCGAGCGCCAGCGCCGCGAGCCACTGGCCGAAGCGCCCCCAGTCCAGCGCCACGAACGCGCCGATCCCCGCGAGCATCGCGAGCGCCAGCACGAACGAGCAGCCCGCCGCGAGCAGCGCCTTCTCCAGCAGCAGCCCGCCGCGCGTGCTCAGGCCCCGCACCAGCCGCGGGAGCGTGTGCTCCTCGCGCTCGAGCGCCACGCCCCCCGAGGCCAGCAGCACGCAGACGAACATCAGCGAGATGCTGACCGCCACCACGACCGCGAAGGTGTTCAGCGGCGTACGCCGACCTTCGATCAGCGTGGTCTTCACCTGGATCGGCTGGCCGATCGTCGAGAGCACGTTCTTCGCGAGGTCGAGGTTCTTCGCGGCGAAGCTCGCGAACGCCGAGATCTGTTCGAGCGTTTCGCGCTGCGACCCCGGCGGCAGGCGCTCGATCACGCCGTGCAGCTTTGCGGGGATCTGGCCGAGGCCGATCAGGCCAGGGGCGCCGAGCACGCCGAGACCGCGCCCGCTCAACAGTGCCCCGATCGCCTGCGAGGCCGCTTGCTGGATCTGTTTCGAGAAGCCGATGTTCGCCTGCGCGAGCGCCGATTCGATCTGCGCCTGCACCAGTGACTGCTCGAGCGCGTTGCCGTTGTAGAGCACTTCCAGCTCGCCCTGCTTCAGCCCCGAAGACAGGCGCGGGGCGATGTTCGGCGGGATCACCACCGCCGCGAGCACCTTGCCCGATTTGATCTCCGTCACCGCCTGCGCACGGGTCGATGTCCGCTGCGGCTGCACCTGCGAAAACAGCTGCTGCGCGTACTCGCTGACCGGCACCCGCTTGCTGCCCACCTGCACCGTCTGCCCCGGCGGCGTCTCGTCCACGATCGCCACCTTCGGCTTCCCCGGCGAGCGCGAGATCGCCAGCCCGATCAACAGCGCGATCGCAATCGGATAAATCACCAGCATCGCCACCAGCAAGCGGGACCGTCGAAGGATCAGCAGGTCCTTGACCAACAGGGCTCTCATACGTGGGCCCTCGCGTTTTCTAGGACAGGGCCGGGCGAGAGCGGCAAGGCGGCCCGGATGGCCTCGGGAATGCGAAGGCTCGGGCGCAGCATTAGGCGGCCCGGATGGCCGCCCAAGTAACTGTCGTGGCGGCCCGACCGGTCACAAATTGAAACGGGAAGCGAGGGCCGGCTCGACCAAGAAGGCCGGATCCCGTTCTCAAACGCCTTGAACGCAGACGGCTCGGTCCGGAGCAGGTGGACCCGGATGCCGTTCACGAATGCCCTCGTTCCTGAAGCAAGGCAAGGAACGAAGCCTCCAAGTCCTGTCCATCTCCGAGTCCGAGTAGCTCCCCCGGCGCCCCATCAAACAGCACCTCCCCATCGGCCAACACAATCGCCCGACTGGCATACCGCCGCACCTCGCCAAGATGGTGCGTGGAGAACAGCACGGCGGTCCCCCGCGCAGCGAGTGTGCCGACGAACTCCCAGAGCCGTGCGCGCTGTCCGGGGTCGAGCGCGGAGGAGGGCTCGTCGAGCGCGAGCACGGGCGGGTCGGCGAGCAGCGCGAGCGCGACGTTCACGCGCTGGCGGTTGCCGCCCGAGAGCTTCTCGACGCGCTCGTCGGCGCGCTCGCCGAGGCCGGTCTGCTCGAGCATCCGCGCGACGGTGCCCTGCACGTCGGCGACGCCCTCCAAGCGCGCGAACAGGCGCAGGTTCTCGCGCACGGTGAGCTTCGAGTAGAGCGCAGCCTGCTGCGGTGCCCAGCCGATCGCGGGACCGCTGGCCCGCCCCTGCACACTGCCGCCACTGGCCTGCTGCACGCCGACGAGGATCGAGAGCAGCGTGGTCTTGCCGGCGCCGTTGGGCCCCACCACAGCGACGAGCTCGCCGGCGCTCAGTTGGAAGTCAACGCCGCGCAGCGCTTCGCGCTGGCCGTAGCGCTTGACGAGGCCGTTGACGCTGAGGAGGGGCTCCACGCTGGCGGTACTAGAGCAGGCCCTCGCGCGGTCCGTCGCGCGGGCGGCCCCAGGTTTCGAAGCTGGTGTGGCGGCTGAGGTAGACGACGGTCTCGCGCAGCACGGAGAGAACCGGCAGCGCGATCAGAGCGCCGATGATGCCGTCGACGTGCAGGCCAAGCAGCAGCGCGAAGATCACAAGGATCGGGTTGATCCGCAGCGTGTGGCCGAAGACCTGCGGCGCCACGACGTGACCCTCGAGCTGCTGCAGGCCGATGAACAGCAGGATCAGCCAGAGGGCGGAGATCGGGTGCGTGAACAGCGCGACGATCACCGGTGGGGCGGCGCCGAGGATCGGGCCGATGTAGGGCACGAGCTCCATCACCCCGTAGAAGACGCCGAAGAAGATCGCGTACTTGCTCCCGTCGGGGAACAGCCCGGCGGTGCCGAAGATCCACAGCGAGACCCCAGTCGAGGCGCCCATGATCAAGCTGAACAGCAACTGCCCGCCGACGTAGCGCGAGACGGCGCGCTGGACGAGGTGCGGGTAGTCGTCGGCGTCGGTGCCGTCGCCGTCGGGCAGCAGGCGTCTGGCGAGCCGCCCGATCTCCTCGCCGTACAAGAGCATGTACACCGAGAGCACGAAGATCAGCACGAGGTCGAACACGGCGCCCGCGGCTTCGGTGAGGATGCTCGCGCCTGAGGAGGCGATCTTGCTCGCGCTCTTGGCGACTTTGTCCTGGATCGTCTGCAGCGCGGTTTTGCCCTGTTTGACGAGCTTGATGTGGATGCCGTTTTCGTTCAGTTCTTCCTGGAGGCTCGCGAGGTTTTCGTTCGCTTCGTCGACCAGATGCGGCAGGTTGTTCGCGAACTTCTGCACCTGATTGGAGATAGGGTTCGCGACCAGGAAGCCGAGCCCCCCAAGGGCGAGGAAGAACCCGACGTAGACCGCGAGCACCGCGAGCCCGCGCGGCAACCGCCGGCGCTGCAGGAAAGCGACCGCCGGGTTGAGGATCAGCGCAATGAGCCCCGCCACGATGAACAAGACGAGCACCTCTGCCGCGACGTTCGCGAGCGCCCAGATCGCGAGCAGCGCGATCGGCAGCACCGCGAGCTGGACCCAACGCGGAACGACGGCACGCGGCGGCTCGTCGTGCTCGTCTTTGCGCTCGGTCGGCTCGGCGGCGAGCCGCTCCTCCTCGCGGCTCGGCGGCTCGGCTTCAGGGCCCTCGCCGGGGCCTTGCGCGGAGCCGTCCCTCACTTGCCTCCCACCATCGCCGGAGTATGGCTGAGCCCCAGGCGGCAGCCGCGAGCATTCTGTTCGTAGGCGACGTGGTGGGTGGCCTTGGCCGACGCACCCTGCTGGACTGCCTGGCGCCCCTGCGCGAGCGCTATGCGCCGACCTTCGTGGTGGTGAACGCGGAGAACATCGCGGGCGGCCTGGGGATCACGCCGAAGGCTGCAGATGAGCTGTTGGCGGCGGGGGTGGACGCGATCACGCTCGGCAACCACACCTACCGTCGCAAGGAGATCTATCCCTACCTCGACTCGCAGCCGCGGATCCTGCGCCCGGCGAACTTCCTGAAGAGTCAACCGGGTCATGGCACCTGCGTGGTCGAGCACGACGGCCTACGCCTGGGGGTCGTGAACCTGAGCGGCAACCTGTACCTACGTGCGGGGCGCTCGGCCTTCACGGAGATCGAGGTGGCGCTGGGGGAACTGGGGGAATGCGACCACGTGCTGGTGGACATGCACGCGGAGGCGACCTCGGAGAAGGTAGCGCTGGGCTGGCACTTGGACGGACGCGTGACCGCGGTAGTGGGGACGCACACGCACGTCCCAACCGCCGACGCGCGGGTGCTCCCGCGGGGGACGGCTTACATCACCGACGTGGGCATGACGGGCCCGCGCGGCGGCGTGATCGGGGTCAAGCGCGAGCAGGCGATCGAGTCGCTGCTGACCCAGATGCCCGTGCGCTTTGAGACTTCCGACGAGGACCCTTGGCTGATGGGCGCGGTGATCAGCTGCTCACAGCGACTGCGGGCGGACTCGATCGAGCAGGTGCTGATGCCGCGACCCACGCCCTAATGCTGGCCCAACTACAGCCGGCCCGGATGGCCGGCCTCGGTAACTGCCGTGGCGGCCGGAGCGGTCACAAATTGAAGCCAGAAGTGGAGGCCGGCTCGGCCAAAAGGCCGGATGCCGGTCTCACCGGCCCGTCGCAGAAGGCCGGCTCGGCCAGAAGGCTGGATGCCGGTCTCTCGCCCCGCCTAACCGGCGCGTCATAGCGCCCCAGCAACGCAATCAGCACAAGCGGGAAGAACCAAGGTATGTACAAGTAGAACCAGTGTTCGATGCCGAGCTGCGTGGCCAGCAGCACCGCGGCGCAAGCGGCGGCGAGCCCAAGGACGTCGGCCCGGCGGGGGAGCACGGCAAGCGCGACGGCGAGCAGGACGGCGGCGATCTGCACGGCCTCCTGCCAGCCACCGAGCCCGCCGTACAAACCCCAAACGGAGAAGGGCGAGTCGCGGTTGGACTGATAGGCGAAGGTGCGCTCGTAGATGGTGTGCAGCGAGTCGTGCGTCAGCGCGGGGATGGCGGCGAGCGCAAAAATGGCGGCGAAGGAAAACACGAAGGTGAGCAGCACGCGCAGGCGGGTGCGGGTGCGCAGTGACACCTCGGCGCCGTCGTCGCCGAGCGCGGTGCGTTCCCACAGGCCGTGGGTGGCGAGCAGCGGTGCGAGCGCGAGCGGCGCGAACTTGGTGAGCCCAGCAAGCGCGGCAAAGCCGCCGCGCGCGGCGGGGGCGAGCTTGCCGCGATAGGTGGCGGCGAGCAGCGCGGCGAGGACGAGCACGGCGACGAGCGTGTCGTTGGAGTTGCTCTCCAGGGCGAACAGCGTGAAGGGAAAGGCGGCCCAGCCATAGGCGAGCGCGACGCCGAGGCTCGGTCCCCGCACGCGTCTGCCGATCAGAAACAAGAGCGCGAGCGCGAGCAAGTCGAACACGATCGCGGCGGCGTGCGCGGCGGGCAGGTCGTCCCACTTGCCACTGAAGCCGAAGGCCTGCTCGAAGGGGACGTAGGCCTCATAGTTGACGGGGCCGTAGGTGTCGCCGTGTTCGTTGTCGGAGGGCCAGTGGCCGTAGAGCGGCTCGTCGTGGGCGATCTTTTGCGCACCGATCACGCCGGCGTAGCCGACGTCGATGACGTTGGAGTCGGTGACGTTGAGCGCGATCCGAAAGCCGATCAGGAAGATCACGCCGAGCGCGAGCCAGGGCGCGGGCACGAGCAGGTGCAGCGGACCTGGATCGCGGCCCCTGCCCGCGCCGCCGCGTCGGCGCAGCGCCACGACGAGCATCCGCAGCAGCAGGTAGACCAGCGGCGGGTAGGCCAGCGGCACGGATTGATAGATCTGCCCGTGGTTGAAGAAGGCGAGCGAGACCGAGAAGGACAGCAGCACCAGCAGGTCGAGGTGCAGCAGCCGTAGCGGCCGGCGGAAGTCGAGGAACGGCAGCAGGAACAGCACGCAGAGCGGCAGCCAGATGTAGAGCGCGTTGACGTGGCGGCCGAAGGCGCCATTGTAGCCGCGAGCCATGGTCCAGGCGACCTGGAAGCCGGTCCACTGTTCGAGCACGCGCCCGGAGAGGTCGTCGATGATGACCTGCCCGATCTCCTTCTTGCCGTTCTTGGAGAAGTAGCTGACCTGCCAGTGGAAGGGCTGCTTGAGGTAGGCGCCCCCGTAGGAGCCGGGGTATTCGGCGCGTACCTTCTTCATCTTCGCGAGGCGCCCCGCGATCGCGAGCACCTGGTCGGCGGACAATTTCCGCCCCGCGGGCGGCGTGTTCGAGGGCGGGACGGGGATCGGCGCGTCGGGGTCGGTCGAGGATTTCGATGATGAGTACGACGACGATGCCGGAGCGCTGCTCGTGCTCCGCGCACCACTAGTGGCAGCGGCGAGTGCCACAGGCTGCGGTGCCCTAGGCAGCGAGCCGGGGTCGGCCTGGGCCGCGGCGGGCAGGGCGCAGGCGAGCGCACAGGCGAGCAGGAGCATTGGGCGACGCACCACGGCAGGGTAACTCCGAGGCGTTCCCGCTCGGGCCGGTCGCGACCGAGCGCTAGCGAATGATCGTGAGCGCGAGCGTCACGGGCGTCGAGCGCTGAGTGCCTGTCGTGGCGCTGAGAACCGCTTTGTAGGCGCCGGGCGCAAGCGCTTTGGCGCCGATCCGCCCGCTGAAGGCGACCTTGTTGGCACCAGGGGGCTCATTGACACGCGTGAGCGTTCCGACCGTCAGCGTGCGCGTGCAGCGTTTGGCGTGATGGTTTCTGAAGGCGACGCTGGGCGCGACGCAGCGCCTGCCGCTGCGCAGGCCCCTGGCGCTGCGCTTGAATTCGATCTTGAGCTTGGCGGTCTGCGAGAGCGTGAACTGGAAGCTGGTCCCCAGCGGCAGCTTGGCCTTGGCGGAGATCGCGGTGGAGCGTTTGGAGACCCGGAAGCGCGAGGCGCTCAGCCGCGCGCCGGTGAGTTTCGGCGCCACGCGGGTTGACCCGCCCGGTGCCAGGCATGTGCACACCGTCTGAAACAGCGTGACTGCGCCACTTTGACTGCTCGCGTTACCCACGCCGTCGGTGCTTGTGACCGTGGCCGTGGTCGGGCCCGGTGACGCGTATACGTGGGTCACAGATGCGCCCGCGGCACTTGTCCCGTCACCGAAGCTCCAACCCGTGGAAACGACCTGCGACCAGACGTCCAGCGGCGCCACGGAGAACGCAAGCGCTTGGCCGACGGCCCCGAGCGGCGGGATCGCAAGCGCGTTCAGCCGCGGCCCCGCGGCGTCGAGCCCGGCGGCTTCGGCGATATAGGAGGTTTTACCGTCGAAGCGCCTCCACGCCGCGGCAGCGTTGCCCTGCGAATCGAGCGCGACCTGCGCGTCCCCGGCTTCTTGTCCGCTTTCGGAGAGCTGCACGGGCAGCTGCCAGGAGCCGCTGGCCGCGAGGCCCGATGCCGCTTCGATGACTTCGCTGCCGCCGTTCAGGCGTTCCCAGCTCGCGACGGCGGCCCCCTGGCCGTTGACGCCGATGGCGGGCGCCTCTTCGACGTTGCCGCCCGGCCCCGAGACCGTCACGGGTCGCTGCCACGCCGAGCTCGACGCGCGACCCACGCTGGCTTCGACGAAGTTGTGCGTCCCGTTGGTCCGCGACCAGACCGCGACCGCCTCGCCGTGTTCGTCGATCGCGACCTGCTGGCCCGCAGGTTCGCCCTTGCCGGTTTCGGGTTCGGTCAGCGCGACCGATTTACCCCAGGCGGCGCTGCCGGCGGGTTTCATCGAGGCTTCGACGAACTCTTCTCCTTCGAAGCGTTCCCAGACGGCGACCGCGTTGCCGGCCGAGTCGACCGCGACACGGGGTTCGTTGGCGTTGGCCCCGGCCTTGGAGATCGCGACGGGCATCTGCCATTTGCCACCCGCGGGCCTGGTCGCACCGGTGATCAGGACTTCGCCGGTGCCTTTGTCTTCCCAGACAGCGGTGGCATTGCCCGCGGCGTCGATGCCGACTTCGGCAGGGTGCTGATCTTCGGGGGTTTCGGAGAGGGTTTCGGGTTTCTGCCAGGAATCGCCGGGCGCGCGTACGGCGGCTTCGACCGCGTGTTCGGTCAAGTGCACGCGCACCCAGACGAGCACTGCTTCCCCAGCGGAATTCACGGCCAGATCGGGGCGGGCGTCCATCGGGAGTTCGGTGCCGAGTTTCTTGACGGTGACCGGCGTCTGCCAGGCGCCCGTCAGGCCGCTCCTGGAGCTGACTTCGACCGAGTATTCGCCCGCTTCGAGGCTCTCCCAGGCGGCCACGGCGTCGCCGTGGCTGTCGAGCGCGACCTGCGGGGCGACCGCTTCCTTTTTGGTGTCCGAGAGCGCCAGCGCCGCCTGCCAGGTCGGGCCGCCCGCGGGCCTGCCGGAGGCTTCGACGACACCCGCGCGGCTCCACACCGACAGCGCGTCGCCCTGCGCATCGACGCTCACCTGGGGGACTTCGGCGCTCATCCCGGCGCTTGACAGTTTGCTGGGCGCCAGCCACGTGGCAGCGGCCCCGGCCGCGGGCACCTGGATCAAGAGGCAGCCGAGCACGAGCCCCACAAGGCAGCTTGCGAGTCCGATCCGAGCCTGAATCCCACAGCCTGTGTTGCGTGCCGACATCTCGACCCCCTTGTGCGCGCGTGGCCCTGCCAAAAGCGAGGCGAAGAATACCCCGGCCCGCCGCCTGCGGAAGGCGCGGCGCGTCAGGCGCCGGACGCGGGTGCAGGCGCACCCAGCCCGAAGTGCCCCAGTACCAGCGGCGCGACGTCGCGAATCGCCCACTGCCCTGGCTCCTGCGCGGGCAGCTCGACGCCGCAGAAGACGAGCGCGCCGAGTGAGTCCGAGGCGTGCAACGAGCCGTGGCTGCCACCGCCGAGGTGGGCTTGGCGACCCCAGTCCAGGAACTCGTAACCGGGCGCGCAGGACAGCAGCACCTCGCCGGAGCTGGGGCACGTGAGCGCGGCCCAGACACGCGCGAGCACGTCGGGAAAGGCGGGGGTGAGCAGGCGCCCGTCGTGCAGGCGCCCGTCGATCGTGGCGAGCGGCCCGTCCAGGCTCCAGTGGACGCCGCGCGGGTCCTGCAACTCGCCCCCGGGGCGGAAGCGCAACTCGGGGTGCTCGCGCCCGCAGATGATCGCCTCGCTAGGGCGGTCGTGGGCGTCGCGGGCGAGCCACATCACGTGCTCGACACCCTGGATTGCCAGCGCACGGGTGACGACCGAGGCGCGCATCGCGTCGCGCTCGGCCTCGTGCAGCGCGTAGACCATGGCGGCACGCTGGGAGGGGCACACGGCGATGTGCGCGCCCTCGGTCTCGGCGCCCCGGGCGGGCCCGAGCACGCCGAGGTCGGCGAGCTCGTCCTGCAGAGCGATCGTGTCGGTGACGGACGCCTGGGAGTGATCGGCCATCGCGATCACGGCATGCTCGGCCAGGAACTGATCGACGCCGCCGGCGGCCTCGCACACGCGCGCGAGCTGTAGGTCCGCCTGTGCGAGCGACTGCACCTGCGCCTCGGGGCCGCGCTTGTGCGAGTGCCAGTCGTTGTCGGGCAGCGACAGCAACAGGAAGTCGAACAGGTCGTGTTCGACCATGTAGCTGGACACGCAGCCGGAGTGACGGTCGCGCACGCCGGGCATCCCCAGCCCGGAGCGGCAACCCGTGCGTTGCGAGGCGAAGATGTCGGCGTAGAACAGCTCGCGCGGGCCCATCACGGAGTGGCGCATCAGCGCGGAGGCCACGCGCGTGAGCGCGGTGTCGCGCTGCGGCTCGTGGCGGTGGCGCCCGCGGTACATCAGGTAGGTGGTGCCCGCGGTACGCACCTCGGCGTCGTCGAGCGACTCGAACACGGTGAGCGTGTCGGCGGCGAGGTGGGCGCGGTTCATGTTGTAGACCGTGTCCGTGAGCTGACGGCCGATGCCGAAGCGCTGCGCGGAGCGGAAGCTCGAGCCGTATTCGACGTAGCGCGCCTCCTCGCGGTGGTACCAGTTCATGCCCGGCACGTGGTGCTCGTCCTGCGCGAGGCCCGTCACGATCGAGGCGGCGCAGACGGGCGTCACGGATGGGAAGGCGGCCACGCAGTCGGGGATGAAGCGACCGCGCTCGATCAGCGTCGCGAGCACGGGCGCGGCACCTGCCTCGACGGCGCGCTGCAGCATCTCGGGCGCCATCGCGTCGATCACGCAGAGCACGAGCTTGGGCGGCTTCGCGCGAGGGACTGCCGTCATCAGCGACGCAAGACGCGCAACCCGGCGTACTTTTCGTCAGCGCGCGCACGGGTGCGCAGGAGCAGCCAGAGCAACAGTGCCAACGCGACGTAGCCCAGCGGGTGAAGCAGCGCGGCGAGCGCGGCGAGCAGCAGGGAAGCTGCGTCGAGATAGACGGTCAGCGCCTGTTTGGCAGTCCCGTCCGCGAGCCGCTCGCGAGCGCGGGCGAACAGCGGCAGCACGGCCCGCTGGCAGAGCGCGACCACGGCGAGGCCGCCAATCAGGCCTGGCCACCAAGCGTCGCCGTGGGCGGCGAGCGTGCCTGCGAACGCGAGCGCGCCGCCACCGAAGCCGAGACCGGTGAGCGAGGCGGCGAGCGGATCGGCGCGGCGCTCGCCGCCGGCGCCAGACTCGGGAATGCCGGACAGCCCCAACAGCAGCTGCAGCGCGTAGGCGAACACGAGCGCGAGCACCACGACCAACAGCCACCAGTCGGCCTGCATGAAGCGGAAGGGGTCGTGCGCGAAGCTCACGCCCAGCGCCTTGCCGGAAGCCAAAGCGCCCGCGAGCAGCACGGGCAGGAACGGGCGCAGCCCGCAGGCGGCGGCGAGTCCAGCGCCTAGGCCTATGTCAAAGAAGGTGCCGTGCATGGGTTCGAGCGTGTGGGCATGGGGGCGTGCGCTACCGTGCTGCGGGTCTGGCCGAGCGGCGGCCGAGCAGGACGATAGCGAGGGCAGATCGAATGGAACCGCTCGCGGGATCGATCTTCAGAGACATCGTGGCGGGAGCATCGCTGAACGGGGCGTCTGCCCCCGAGGCGACGATCCGTCACCTGAGCACGCATTCGCGACGCATCAAGCGCGGCAGCGCGTTCTTTGCGATGGATGGCACGCGCGCCGATGGCCATCGCTTCGCGGCGGAGGCGTTGGAGAACGGGGCGGCGGTCGTGGTGGTGCGCGAGGGCGCGGCCGAGGCGCGGCACGTGCAGAGCGGACGCGCGATCGAGGTGGACGATCCACTGAAGGCTTTGCAGCGCCTGGCGGCCTGGTGGCGAGGACAGCTCGAGGGTCGCGTGGTGGCGGTGGTAGGCAGCAACGGCAAGACGATCACGAAGGACGCACTGGCGCATCTGCTCGCGGACGGACGCCGGGTGTACGCGAGCCCGGGCAGCTACAACAGCAAGCTGGGCGTGCCGCTGGCGCTGCTGGAGGCTCCGCGCGAGTGCGACACCGCAATCTTCGAGCTGGCGGTGACCGAGCCCGGCGAGATGGCGGTGCTGGCGCAAATGGTTCGCCCGGACCACGTGGTGATGACGAACCTGGGATCGCGCTGGCGGGCGAACTTCGCCGACCGCGAACAGCAGGCGCTCGAGATGCTCGGGTGCTGCGAGGAGCTACCAGTCGATGGTTGGCTGCTGCTGGGGGACGAGGACGACGAGCTGTCGCGGGCGTCTAGGCAGTTCGCGATTCCGCGGCGACTCGTGCGCGGCGACGAGCTGCGCCTGCCGACCTTCCCACGGCCGCGCCATGTCGATGAGGGCCTGCTGGTGGACGTGCGCTTTCCAGATGCGGAGCAGACCGTTGCACCCCTGCGCGTGCGCACGCCCTCGGAGGAGGTGCTGAGCGACGTGGAGCTGGCGATGGCCGCGGCGTGGCTACTGCGCGTCGAGGTCCCGAGCCTGCTGGAGCGAGCCGACGACTACGTGCCGAGCGCGACCCGGATGGAGACCTGGCGCTCGCCCTCGGGGGTGACGCTGATCCGCGACGTAGCGACCCCGGATCCGATCGCACTCGGGGCGGGGGTCCGCGCGGCGCGGCGGGCGGCAGCTAGGAGTGGGCGTACGGTCGTGGTGCTCGCTGACGAGCTGGAGCTCGTGGACGAAAGCACGGTACGCGAGCTAGCGCATGTGCTGGGCGCAGAGAAAGTGGATGCGGTCTACGCGCTGCATGGAGCGCTCCCGTACGCGCTGCAGCAGGCAGCGAGCGCGCGCGAAGGCAGCGGCGTTCCAGTGCATCTGTTCGCGAGCATCGAGCAACTGCGCGAGCAACTGCTGGAGCAGCTGCTCGCGGGCGACGTGGCGCTGGTGCAGTCGCCGCGCACCGCGGCGCTGGGCGAGCTGGCAGCGGAGCTGATCGGCGCGATGGCGCCGACGCGGCTGTACCTGGACCTCGCGGCGATCGAGCAGAACGTCTCCAGCTTCAGGCGGATCGTGGGGCCGAACGTGCGCGTGATGGCGGTGATCAAGGCGCTGGGTTACGGCACGGACTCGGTCGAGATGGCGAGCTGCCTGCAGGACGTGGGGGTCGATTACCTGGCGGTCTCGAACGCGGACGAGGGCGTGGCGCTGCGGCGCGCGGGCGTGAGCGCGCCGATCCTGGTGATGCTGGGGACGCCGCGCGACCTGGAGGCGATGCGCATCCACAAGCTGACGCCGGTGATCTACTCGGAGGAGATGCTCGAGGGCGTGCTGGCGCTCGCGCGTGACGCCGAGCGTCCGTTGAGGGTCCACGTGAAGGTCGACACGGGCATGCACCGCACGGGCCTCGCACCCGAGCGCGCGCTGCAGGCGATCGCGCAGCTGCAGGCCGAGGAGCAGTTGCAGGTCGAGGGCATCATGACCCACTTGGCCTGTGCGGACGAACCCTCCGAAGACGAGTTCACGCGCTCGCAGCTGGCGGCGTTCGAGCGAGTGATCGAGGAGGCGAAGCGGCTCGGCGTGCGCGACGCGATCGCCCACGCCGCGGCGACCGCGGCGACGATCCGCTTCCCGGAGAGCCACTTCGGCATGGTGCGGATCGGCCTCGGCCTGCACGGCGTGCACCCCTCCGCGGCGACGGCCGAGCGGGTGGGGCTGGTGCCCGCTTTCGGGCTGGTGAGCCGCATCGTCGAGGTGCTGGAGCTGAAGGAGGGCGATCGCATCGGCTACGGCGGCACCTTCCGCGTGCCGCCGGGCGGCGCGCGCGTGGGCGTCGTCCCCGCGGGCTACCACGACTGCGTGCCGCGGGCGCTTTCGAACGTGGGCCACGTGATCGTCGCGGGCGTGCGCTGCCCGATCCTCGGACACGTCTCGATGGATTCGATGACGGTCGACCTGTCGGGCTGCGAGGAGGCGCGTGTCGGCTCGGACGTACTGATCCTGGGCCGCTACGGCGACTGGCTGGTCGCGCCGGAGGAGCTGGCAGCGAAGATCGGGACGATACCCTACGAGTTGATGGTCAGGGTCGGCCCACGCGTGCAGCGGATCTTCACCCGCCACTGACCGCGCACCTCGCTCCGTCGGCATCCATCTAATTAATCGAGATGCACTCCACGCAGATGCAACCCACGCGCTACGTCCATTCGAGCAAGCTAAACGGTGTCGCCTACGACATCCGCGGCGCCGTGCTCACGGAGGCGCTGCGGCTGGAGGAGGAGGGCCACCAGATCCTGCACCTGAACGTGGGCAACCCCGCCCTGTTCGGCTTCGACGCGCCGAACGACATCCTGCTCGACGTGATCCGAGCGCTGCCGACCTCGCAGGGCTACAGCGACTCCAAGGGGCTGCTGACGGCGCGACGCGCGGTGGTGCAGTACTACGAGGCCAAGGGCACCCGCGGCGTGAACGTCGAGGATGTGTACCTGGGCAATGGGGTCTCGGAGCTGATCCAGGTCGCGCTGCAAGCGATGCTGGACGACGGCGACGAGGTGCTGGTGCCCTCGCCGGACTACCCGCTGTGGACGGCGGCGACGCGCGTGGCGCGTGGCAGCGCGGTGCACTACCGCTGCGAGGAGAGCGAGGACTGGTCCCCGGACCTGGATGACATGCGCGCGAAGATCACCGACCGCACGAAGGCGATCGTGCTGATCAACCCGAACAACCCGACGGGCGCGGTCTACTCCAAGCCGGTGCTGGAAGGCATCCTGCAGATCGCGCGCGAGCATGCACTGATCGTCTGCGCGGATGAGATCTACGACAAGATCGTCTACGACGACGCCGAGCACATCGCGATCTCCTCGCTGGCGAACGACGTGCTGTGCTTCACGTTCAGCGGCCTGTCGAAGACCTACCGCGTGGCGGGCTTTCGCTCGGGGTGGCTCGCAGTCTCGGGGCCGAAGGCGCGCGCGGGCAGCCTGCTGCAGGGCCTAGACCTGCTGACAAACATGCGGATGTGCCCGAACGTGCCAGCGCAGCACGCGATCCAGACGGCGCTTGGCGGCTATCAAAGCATCGAGGCGCTGGTGGCGCCCGGCGGGCGCTTGCACGCGCAGCGCGACTGCGCGTTTCGGATGTTGAACGAGATTCCGGGCGTGAGTTGCGTGCAGCCGCGCGGCGCGATCTACGCGTTCGCGCGCCTGGACCCGGAGGTCTATGGGATCAAGGACGACCAGCGACTGGTGCTGGACCTGCTCAAACAGGAGAAGATGCTGGTCGTTCACGGGAGCGCGTTCAACCTGGCGAGCACGGACCACTTCCGCATGGTGACGCTCCCCCACGTCGAGGAACTCGAAGACGCTTTCGGGCGCATGAAGCGCTTCCTCGCCGACTACCAGCAGTAGGCGTGGCCGCTGACGCGCTGAGCATCGCGATCGTGCTGGGCGGCCCCTCGGAGGAGCGGGGCATCTCGCTGAACTCGGCACGCACGATCGCGGACTACGTGGGGGGCATCGGCGCGCGCTTGCAGGAGCTGATCTATTTCGATGCCCGCGGCGAGGCCTTCGCGATTGCGAAGGGCCTGCTCTACTGCAACACGACCTCGGACTTCGACTACAAGCTGCACGAGCCGGGCTCCGAAGCGGGGTCGCGGCTCGGGCGCGAGGAGCTGCTGGCGCGGCTGCGCGAGGTCGAGCTGGTGTTTCCGGCGATCCACGGCGAGTTCGGCGAGGACGGTCAGTTGCAGGGGCTGCTCGATGAGGCCGGCGTTCCCTATGTGGGCAGCGGCGCACAGCAGTGTGCGGTGGCGTTCGACAAGTTCCGCTGTAAGGAGGCTCTGAGCGCGGCCGGCATTCCAGTGGTCTCGTCGGTCTTGGTGAGCAGCGAGCAGGAGGAACCGCAGCGTGCACAGGCACTGGCGGAGGCATTTCCCGGCAGTGACGCGCTAGTGCTGAAGCCGGCCCAGTCGGGTTCGAGCATCGACGTCTACGTCTGCCTGGACCGCGCGAGCGCGGGGGCGCGCTTGGACGAGTTGCTCGAGCGCCACGCGCGCGTCCTGATTCAGCCGCGCGTGATGGGGACCGAGTGCACGACGGTCGTGCTGGAGGGCCCGGCGGGACCGGTGGCGCTGATGCCGACGGAGGTCGAGTTGCGCAAACTTCAGGGCGAAGCCGACTACCTGGACTTCGAGCGCAAGTACCGCTACAGCGACAAAGTTCACTACTACTGCCCGCCGCGCTTCACGGAAGCCGAGATCGAAGGGGTGCAGCAGCTAGCGGAGCAAGTGTTCACAGCGCTAGGCCTGCGCGACTTCGCCCGGATCGACTGCTGGCGTTTGCCCGACGGCACGCTGGCGATCTCGGATGTGAACCCGATCAGCGGCATGGAGCAGACGAGCTTCCTGTTCGTGCAGGCGGCGCAGATCGGGATGAGCCATTCGGATCTGCTGCGCCACGTCGCGCGCTCGGCGGCGCGACGCCACGGGCTCGCCTGGCCACAGCCCGCGAGTGACACGCCCACGCGACGGCCGCGGATCCGGCTGCCGGTGATCTTCGGCGGCGCGACGGCCGAGCGCCAGGTCTCGGTGATGAGCGGGCTGAACGTGTGGCTGAAGCTGCAGGAGTCCGAGCGCTATGACCCTGAGCCATACCTCTTGGAGGGGACCGACACGGTCTGGCGGCTGCCCTACTCCGCGGCACTGCACCACTCGGTCGAGGAAATCGTGGAGGTGTGCGAGAACGCCGCGGCGCAGGAGCCGCTGCGCGGACGTCTGGCGGAGAAGATCCATGCGCGGCTGCAACTCGAGCCGGCCGACGTGAGTCACCCGGTTCAGGCGCCGGTGAAGCTCGCGCTAGAGGAGTTCCTGGCGCAAGGCGATCTCGTATTCATCGCGCTGCACGGCGGCATGGGCGAGGACGGGACGCTGCAGACCCAGCTCGACGCCCGCGGGGTCCGCTACAACGGCTCGGGGCCCAGAGCTTCGCGGCTGTGCATGGACAAGGCCGCGACCGGCGAGGCCGTCGCGGCGCTGGGCGACCCCCACATCCACACGGCGCACCGCGCACGCATGAACGTGCCCGAGAACGGCGAGCTGCAGGGAGCGGCGCGCGGCATGTGGGACGCGGTCGTAGCGGCCTGCGGGACCGAGGACGTGATCGTCAAGCCCGTCGAGGACGGCTGCTCCGCAGGCATCCTGCGGCTCGCGGGGCCCGTCGAACTGGAGCGCTACCTGGAGGCCAACGCCTCGGGCGCGGGCGAGCTGGGGGGCGCGGGCTTCACGAGCCTGCCCGACGATCAGACGATCGAGATGCCGATGGCGCGCCAGCGGCAGCTGCTGTTCGAGGAGTTCATCGAGACCGACCGGATCGAGCCCGAGGACGCGGGGTCCTCCGGTCGCTCGGGCCTTTCATGGGGCGGCGAGCACGACACGGGCTGGGTCGAGGTGACCGTCGGCGTGCTCGGCCCCGAGGGCGAGATGCGAGCGCTGAACCCGAGCATTACGGTTGCCGAGCACAAGGTCCTCTCCGTGCAGGAGAAGTTCATGAGCGGCACGGGCATCAACCTGACGCCGCCGCCCGCGCCGCCCGCCGGGCGCGTCCAGCCGGGCGCGGTCGAGCGAGCGCGGGCGCGCGTCGAGCGGGTCGCGGCGGGGCTGGGGCTGGCGGGCTACGCGCGGATCGATGCCTTCATGCACCGCGACAGCGGCGAGATCATCGTGATCGAGGTCAACACGCTGCCCGCGCTGACGCCCGCGACCGTGATCTATCACCAGGCGATCGCAGAGCGGCCCTCGATCGCGCCGCGGGAGCTATTGGAGCGGATTGTGGATTTGGCGTTGGAAAAGGACCGAGGCGCGAGCGAGCCACGGGGGGACTGAGAACGGCATCCAGCCTCTTAGTCGAGCCGACCTCCGCTCCTCGTTTCAATTTGTAGCCACTCCGGTCGCCACGACAGTTACATGGCCGGCCATCCGGGCCGGCTGTTGGCTTACGAATCGCCGGCGGCGAAGTCCTCCGGACTTACCTCGTCCAGGAACTCCTTGAACTTCTCGACGACGTCCTCGGACTCCTCAACGTCGTGCTCGAACTCGATCGCCGACTCGGCGATCACCTCCTCGGCGGCGAAGATCGGCGCGCCGCAGCGCACCGCCAGCGCGATCGCATCGCTGGGGCGTGAGTCGATCTCGAGCTCGCGGCCAGCGACCTGCAGGGTGATCGAGGCGAAGAACGTGTTCTCACGCAGCTCCGTTACCGATACCTGTGTGCATTTGACCTCCAGCTCGCCGAGGATGTCGCTCAGCAGGTCATGCGTCATCGGTCGCGGCGTACCCGCGCCCTGCAGCTTCATTAGGATCGAGGCCGCCTCGGGATGACCGATCCAGATGGGCAGGAACTTATTGCCCTCGACCGTCTTCAAGAGCACGATCGGCTGCTTGCCAACCATGTCGAAGCTGACGCCGTAGATCACCATCTCCTGCACAGAAGTCCTCCGAGAGGGGGAAAGGCCAGAGTATAGGTACCCGTAGGGGACGCCCAACCGGCGTGGTTGCCCCGCTCAGGCCCCCGGCGCGGCGCTGCGCTCGGCCTCAGAGCGGAAGGTCCAGAGCTTGTTGCCGATGAAGTTGAAGGGCATCGAGGCCGCGACGGCAAGCGCCTGCGCGGGCACCTTGGCGAGGTGCGCGGCCTCGACGAACAGCGTCAGCAGCAGCAGGCTGACGACCTCGGCGGCGAGGCTCACGAGCAGGAAGCGCATCGCCTGGTGATGGGCGCGGCCCTCGCGCGCGTCGAAGGTCCAGTGGCGGTTCAGCACGAAGTTGTTGAGCACCGCGACCAGCCAGGCGGCGACCGAGGCGACCCGGTACTCAAAGCCCGCGCCATGGACCAGCAGGGCGTAGACCGCGACGTTGACGACGAAGCCCGCGCCGCCCACGAGTCCGAAGCGCACGAGCTGTAGCCAGTTGGCGGGCTTGCGCATGCCGTGCAGTAGGCGGACGTGCGGGCGCAGGTTTACGGAGGAGCCGATGTTGCGTGCGTGTATGTCTACGGCCGTGGCCTCGTCGGACATCGGAGCAGGTTAGCTGAGCTGAGCTGCGGGTCCGCCCGCTTGCCGGGCCTACTGCGAGCCGCGCCCTCAGTCCACGCCACAGCCTAGCGAGCGTGCCGGAGCAGGCGCGCGGCGCCAATCCGCCCGCTAGCCTTGCTCGGGTGACGGACACGAGCCAAGTTCGCGCACCGCGGAGGAGGAGCCGGACCGTGAGGCGCTATTCGTTTGCAGGCGCCGCGCTAGGAGTGATCCTGATCGTGGTCGCGCTGGTGCTCCTACTGAGTGGTGGAGCGTCGCATTCGGCCCCCGCCGCGAAGGTCGGGGCCAAGACCCCCAGTAGCGCCCACCCCGCGACGGGCAGAACAGGTTCACCCGCCGGGCGGCGGGTGAACGTCTCGGAGGCGGCCGACCCGGATGAAGCCAACAGCTTCCCGGCGCCGAGCAGTGTGCGGCACAAAGCCGCCGCGACACCGGCGAAGGCCAGCAAACAGATTGTCGCCGCGGGCGCGCCCTCGGACGCGGAAGTCAAGCAGGAGCTAGCGCAGATGCAGGCGGTGGAAAAGACCGCGAAGCACGCCCAGCAGCAGCGGCTGACGGCGGTCCCGGGGGGCAACTCGGTGGGCGGCAACGGCACGATCCCGATCCCGCCCAACGTGCCCGAAGCGGTGCAGCGTGTGATCGCTGGGGCAAACGCGATTACCGACTTCCCCTACGTGTTCGGCGGCGGCCACGCCTCGTTCGTCGACAACGCCTACGACTGCTCGGGCTCGGTCAGCTACGCACTCGCGGCGGGCGGGCTGCTGGGCGCGCCCGAGACCTCGGGCGAACTGGAGAGCTGGGGCGCACCGGGTCCCGGCCGCTACATCACGATCGAGGCCGCGGCCGGGCACGTATACATGTACGTGGACGGGCTGATGTACAACACCGCGGGCCGCAGCGGCGTCTACGCCTCGCGTTGGCAGGTCAAAGGCGTGGACAACTCCGGCTTCGTCACGCGCCACTGGCCCGGGCTTTAATGCTGGCGCTGGTGCCGCTAGCGCTGGACGGCGAAGCGGCGATCGAATCAGGTGGCACAGGCACGGCGATCGCCGTTGTATCTGCTGTCTCGATCGTGGCCGGCTACGTACTGCTGTACCTGCTGTGGCGCTACGTGTTCAGCGCCAAGGCAAAAGCCAGGCGCGGCGAACCACCCGAACACTGAGCAGGTCGGTCTCGCTAGTGCGCGAGGTTGACCGTGCTCAGCACGGTCGTGGCGACGGGACTTGAGGCGTTGTGCACGACCATACGGATCATCAGCGAGACCTTGTGCAGCTTGCGCAGACGCTGGGCGGTCGACTTGCTGAACTTGATCTTGTAGCTGCTGTGACCGCCCTTGGTCGTGACCAGGATCGCTTTGGCGATCACGATCTGCGCGGGCGTACCTTTCGCGAGCCCAGTGGCCGCGGGTCCGTGCAGGCCGATCTTCTTGGCGATCGAGCCGGCGAGCAGCACCTCGAAGCGGCCGGCGACCTGTTCGTCAACCGAGTAGCGGACCACGAGACCACCCTGTAGCACCGAGGAGAGGCTGTGCGAGACGGCGGCCTGGGTCGCCGTGGGCTGAACCTTGGCGGACGGGCTCACGGCAGGCGCCACGGTGGGCGCCACGGTAGCCGCAGGCGCCGTCGGGGTCGAGGGCGCTGGAGCCGGTGGGGCGGGGGGCTCGGGCCCGACGACCGTGATTATCTGTTCGTAGCTTTCAGTGTTGCGGCCGCTATCGGTTACGGTCAGCGTGACGCTGTATCTACCTCCGTACTGGTAGGAGTGAAACACGCTGGCGTCTTTGCTGCCGGAGACCTCGGTGCCGTCGCCGAATTCCCACTTGTAGTTCGGGACCACGAACGGCTCGTCGGCCGGAAGACCTTTCGTGCTGGCCAACAGCGTGATGTCCGACTCGGTTGCGTCGAAGCCCACGACATCGCCGCTGTTGACGGGGTTGGGTGCAGTGAAGTGCGGTTCCAGGGCGTCTCCCGACCAGCAGAAGAAGCCCCTTCCAGAGGTCAGCCCGGTGCTGTCGAAGGCCCACGGGATGTAGTAAGCGGTCCCGTTGATCACCTCGTCGGTGAGCGTCGCCGCATGCGTTAGCCCGTTCGCGGTCGGCGGGCTTTCGGGAGGCGTGCCGAAGTTCCTCTGGCACATGTCGCCCTGCTCGGCGTCGGTCGCCGTCTGGTACCAGCCGTTGAGCAGCGGGTCCACGACGATGTTGCTCTGCTCGGCAGCGAGGTCGCCAATGATCACGTCAGCCAAGCCCTCGGCGTAGGTGCCGAACGGGTTCGCCCCGTTGAGCTGGTTGGGCTCCTCCAGCGGTTCTTTGTCCGCCTGGCAGGCGAGCACGTCCGGAGTGACGTCTGAGGTCGTAAGCGGTGATTCCGATTCGATGAACAGACCCGCGTCACCCGCGACCCAGGGCTGCACCGCGTAAACGACCGGGTTGGGGCCGCCTGCGCCGATCGCCGAGTGGTAGCCGCAGATCCCGTTCGGGGGGCTGCCGGTCGAGTCCGAGCAGTTGCCGTTGCCGCCGCTGTCGGTGCAGACGACCACGCCAGGGGGCGTAAGCAAGTAGTAGACCGCGGGGCCGGTGGCGCCCGGGAGCGAGCCCGAGGCGATCACGTGCTGTAGCTCGGTACGGATCTGTGCATCGGTCAGACAGGCAATCGCCGAGAATTCCGAGCAGTTGCCGCTCGTGGGATATTCGTCTTCGTCTGTGTAGCCACCGCGGAAGGTCGACTGGTTGGCGGCACCGCCGCTGGAGTCTCCGTACTGGCCGTTGACCGCGAACACGTCGCCGAGCGATCCGCTGTTGGCGCCGACGTTTTGGAAGTACTGGTTGATCAGGCGCTTCCAGTCACCGCGATAGGTCCCGGTGGGGTCCCAGTAGATCGCATATGCGTCCGATGAGTGCAGAACCGGGCCACCGTGGTACTGCAGCGGTTCTACTTTGATCGTTGCGTCTTTGCGACGCTGCATGCCGAAGCCTTCGCTCAGCACCGCGTCGGCGCTCGGCGCCAACAGCGCAAGCAGCGCGGACGCGAGCACGAAGGCGCCGGCAAGCGACACGCGGGAGCACGCCGCGCCGAAGGGGCGACGCAGCAGTACGGCGAGGGTGCGGCTGATAGCTGTCACGAAGCCATCATCGGCAGCGGGGGGCAGTTTCCTTAGCTCGAATGGACGAGCGCCCCGACGACGGGTCTAACGCAGGGTCGGTGCCCCCCGTTAGTGTCCCGGCGAATGCTCGCGGCTGCAGAACTTAACTTCGAAATCTCCCAGCACTTCCTCGACGACCGCGGCCAGCGCTCGGGCTTCGTCCTGCTGGGCGCCTTCCTGCTGGCCTTCCTCTTCATCCGCACGAGCGCCCGGATGATCCGCAGCCCAAAATTCTCCTGGTGGCCCGGCAGCGTGGAGACGAAGGGCGGGCTGCACCTGCACCATCTCGTGTGGGGCATCTGCCTGATGATGAGTACCGGCTTCCTCAACTTCGCGCTCGCGCCTCTCAGCCCTTGGGCGGAGGTGCTCGCCGCGGCCTTCGGCATTGGCGCTGGTCTGACGCTGGACGAGTTCGCCCTGTGGATCCACCTGGAAGACGTCTACTGGGCTCAGGAGGGCCGCAGTTCGCTCGACGCCGTTGTCGTTGCGACGCTGCTCGGCGGCTTGGTCGTACTCGGGCTGGCGCCGTTTGACCTAACGAACCAGCAGGGCTCGATCGGCTCGCTCGTCGCCGCCGTGCTGATCGACATCCTGCTCGCGGCGCTCGCGATCCTCAAGGGCAAGCCGCTGCTCGGGTTGCTCGGCGTGTTCATCCCGTTCTTCTCGCTCGTCGGCACGATCCGCCTGGCCTCGCCGACCTCGCCGTGGGCACGCAGGCGCTATAAGCCGGACACGAGGAAGATGCGAGCGTCGCAGGCACGCTGGGAACGCGTCCGTAAACGCAGGCGCTGGCTAGGCGACGCAATCGGCGGGACCCCTTCGGCGCAGTAGATTGCTGCTCGATGGAGCAGGTTGCTTCAACGCTCGAGCTGACGCTGCTGAGTGGCGCTCGCACGCTGCTTCGCCGACACGCACTCGAACTTCCCCAGCGTGACGATCTGTGCGGGGCGTTCTGCGGCGCCCTGGCCCTGCACGCGGCCGGATACGGCGAGCAGCGTGGAGCTCCGATCGACCAAGACGCAGTTGCGGTCGCGGCCGGCACGCTTGTCTCGCGCGTGCCGGACCCGAGCGTGCTGCCAGCTGGGGAACGAGGCCGGCGGGACTACCGCATCGCGCCACCGCTGATCGACGACGCGTCGGTCTCGGGGACCAACTGCGCGGGCGTGGTGGAAGCAGTCGAGGGGCTCTCCGAAGGCGAGCTGGTCGCGCTCCCCTATAGCGGGCCCTGGTCTGGGGAGGCGTTGGATGCGCTATTCAACGCGACGGCCGTACTTAGCAGGCCCGTGACGCTGATCGCCAACGTCGCTACGCGTCACCTCTGGGGCGCCTCGCCAAGCACGTCGCAACTGCTCGATCACTTGCTCGAGGGCGAGGACAATGGTCCGCCGCCCGACTGGGACGTGGGCCATTTCG
The DNA here is from genome assembly GCA_963697725.1 of uncultured Solirubrobacteraceae bacterium. Lineage (GTDB taxonomy): Bacteria > Actinomycetota > Thermoleophilia > Solirubrobacterales > Solirubrobacteraceae > Palsa-744. Next base: position 150,109 of record OY969096.1, on the reverse strand, counting down.
TCTGCGTGTTCGGACGCACGCGCGGCCCCGGTGGCGCGCTCTACGGCGTGGCCGACACGTATCCCTCGCTAGGTAGGCGCGGCGTGCACGTGCAGCCAAGCGAGCGCCTAGCCCGCGCGTTGGCGCGGCCGGAGATGGCCCCCGGTGGAGTCGTGGTCGCGCTCGCCCGCGAGGACGCGGCCCGCGTGCGCGGGGCGGCCGAGCAGGCTGGCCTGCGCGAGGGCGCGTGGGACAACGGCACGCTGAGCAGCGGGCCATCGCGATGAGCGACTACGAGCTGGTCACGCTCGTCTGCTGCGACCTCGGCGCGATTGTGCGCGGACGTGCGCTCCCTAGCGCCCAGCTGGCCGGCCACGAGGAGCTGGGCGTGGGCTGGGTGCCGGCCAACCACGCGCTGACGCCGATTGGCACGCTCGCGGAGCCCAATCCATTCGGCTCGACCGGCGACCTGCGGCTCGTGCCCGACCTCGACGCGCAGGTGCGCATCGAGGCGGAGCAGGCGCGTGAAAGCACGCTGGCGTTTGTCCTCTGCGACATCGTTGAGACCGACGGTCGTGCCTGGGAGTGCTGCCCGCGGAGCTTCTTGCGCGAGGCGCTCGAGCTGCTCGAGTCCCAGCTCGGACTGCGCCTAGTGGCTAGCTTCGAGCACGAGTTCCAGCTGCTCGCCGGCTCGCCCGCGGCACACAAAGCGCTGCCGTTCTCGCTGGACGCCCAGCGCCGTGCCGGGCCGTTCCCCGAGCGGGTGATGGAGGCGCTGGAGACGGCCGGGGCTGAGCCCGAGCGTTTCATGGCGGAGTACGCCTCAAATCAGTTCGAGATTCCGGTCGCAGCGGCCGAGGGCCTGGCGGGTGCGGACCGCGCGGTCGTACTGCGCGAGGTGATCCGCGAGATCGCGCGTCGCGAAGGCCGGCGCGCGAGCTTTACGCCGCTACTGGACCCGACGCAGGCGGGCAACGGCGTACACATCCACCTCAGCCTGCACGATCACGAGGGACGACCCGTGCTCTACGACCCCGCGCGAACTGCGGGCTTGAGTGAGCTGGGCGGGCGCTTCGCCGCGGGCGTGCTGCGCCACGCGGGCGCGCTCACGGCCCTGACCGCGCCGAGTCCGGTGTCGGCCGCGCGGCTGCAGCCCCACCGCTGGAGCGCGGGCGCGGTTTGCCTCGGTGAGCGCAACCGCGAAACGCTGCTGCGGATCCCACCGCTCGTCGCTAGGGCGGGCGATCCAGCGGCGCAGATGCGCCTGGAGTATCGCGCCGCGGACGCGGCCGCCAACCCCTATCTCGCGCTCGGCGCGATCGTGTACGCCGGGCTGGCGGGCATTAGTGCGGGGCTGGAGCCCGCGGAGATCCTCGATCGTGACCCGGCGCAGCTCGGCGAGGCAGACGCGAGGAGCTACGGCGTCGGGGCGCTGCCCAGCTCGCTGCAGGACGCGCTGGCAGCGCTGGCCGAGGACGCGACGGTGCGGGGCTGGATGACGCCCTTGATGTACGAGGCCTATCTCGCGGTGAAGCGCTGCGAGCTGCAGACAGCCGCGGCGATGGACCTCACAGAACTCTGCACGCGCTATGCAGACGTCTACTAACGTGGAGCCGTGGAGCCGCCGGCGGTTGATCCTCTGCTCGCCCAACTACTCGCGCGACTCGAGCTCGAGCTTCCGGCGGCAACCGAGCTGCGCCGGCGTCTGCACGCTGCGGCGGAGCCATCCCACGGCGAGCGCCAGACGGCAGCGATCGTCGCGGAGCATTTGCCGGTCGCGGCGACGGCGGCCGCCGGCACGGGCCTGCTCGCGCGTGTAGGCCCGGCCGAGGGCACCCCGATCGCGCTACGCGCCGAGTTGGACGGGCTGCCGATCCGCGAGCGCACCGGCGCCCCCTTCAGCGCGAGCGGCAGCTGGATGCACGCCTGCGGACACGACGTACACATGGCGGCGCTCGTCGCGCTGGCGCGTGCCGCCAGTGGTCTGGGAGAGGTATTGGAGCTACCGCTGCTCGCGGTCTTCCAGCCCAGCGAGGAGGCTTACCCTTCCGGCGCGCAGCAGTTGGCGCTCGGCGAGTTGGCAACGGCCCAACCGGCCGCGGTGCTCGCGGCGCACATCCACCCGGGGTTGCCGTGGGGCAGTGTCGCGCTCGATCCCGGCACCGTCAACGCCGCGCACGACTCGGTCGAAATCCTGATCGAGGGCGAGCCTTCGCATGCGGCCTACCCGCACGAAGGTCGCGACCCGATCCTGGCGATGGCACAGGTCGTGATCGCGATCCACGCCTTGGCTGCTCGACGGATCGACCCGCTCAACCCAGCGACGATCAACGTCGGCGTGCTAGAGGGCGGCAGCGCTGAGAACGTCGTGCCGGGCCGCGCCCGTGCGCGGGCCTCGCTGCGTGCGCTTCAGCCGCGCGAGCGCGCGAGCCTGCGGCAGCTAGTCGAGGAGGTCGTGGGCGGGGTCGCCGCGGCGCATGGGTGCCGGGGCACGATCGAGCTGACCCCGGGCGAGCCGGCGCTGGAGAACGACGAGCGCATCGTCGCGCGCGGGCGCGAGCTGCTCGCGCAGGCAGGCCTCGAGCCGGCGGCCCCGTGGCGCTCCTGCGGCGCCGACGACTTCGCTTTCTTTGGTGCGCTCGCGCCGCTCGCGATGGCCTTCGTGGGCCTCGATGGCGCGCCGGGCTTCAGCTCCCGCCCGCTGCACCATCCCGAACTGCTGCCGCCCGATGACGCAGTCGCGGCGGTGGCTCGCGCGCAGGCGGTGCTGTTCATCGCGGCCAGCACGCTAAGCCCTCGTTAGGCGCGGGCGCTGGCTATCAGCCAACGCTCGGCCCGACGCGATAAACCGCGCCGGCCGTATCGTCGGTCACATACAGCGAGCCGTCGGGTCCGGCGATTGCGTCGACGGGGCGTCCCCAGCGCGAGCCGGAGGGTTCCTGAAAGCCTTCGATCATGGTCGTGGCCTTGCCGAGCGTGGCTTTACTTTTCTTCCACGGCAGCCACAGGACCGCGGGCGGGCGCGGCGGGTTGCGATCCCACGAGCCGTGCGTGGCGAGCACGGCTCCGTGTGAGAAGCGACCCGCGATCGTGGAGCCCTCCAGGAAGTTCAACCCAAGCGGCGCACTGTGCGCGGGAATGCCTAGCTCGATCGGTGCCAGCGTCGAGCAGTTGACCACGCTCCCGCCCGCGTTGGTCTGCACGTCGTCATCAAAGGGCATCTCCAGGAAGCGCTGCTTAGTTTTTGGGTTGCCAGGTTTTGCGTCCGGGTCCGGGTCGCAGTAAGGCCAGCCGAGATTGCGCCCAGCCGTCAGCCTTGCGATCTCATCGGGCGGATGCTCGTTGACGTACTGCGCAATCACATGTCCGTAGGCGTCTGAGAATTCGCCGTAAGGGCGATGGAACGGATAGGGGACTTCGTCGCGCTGGTTGACCGCCGTCCACAGCGAGCCATCGGGCGCGAACGACAGGCCCTCGCCGTTGCGCACGCCGCTGGCGAACACCTGCATGTGCGTGCCATCGGCGTGGAAGGCGAGGATCGTCGCGCGTGGCGGCGATTCGCCGGGTTCGTCGGGGGTCGCGTTGGAGGCGCTGCCGACCGTCACATAGATCGTGTGGTCAGGGCCGATCGCGAGGCTCTTGACGTGGTGCACGTCGTCGCCGGTTTTGCTTTCGTCGGGGAGTCCTTTGACGAGCACGGTGCGGGTCCCGAGCGTGCCCCCCACACCCCACACATAGCGGTCGATCTGATTGGACTCCGCCACGTACAGATACTGGACACCTTCGACCGTGTCGAAGGCGAGACCCTGCGGGGCGGTCAGCCCTGAAGCGAGCGTTTTCTGACTCGCAGCCCCGCCGCCGCCCGCGGCGGGCGTCAAGGCGATCACCTGACCCAGAGAGGGCGAGCTGACGAGCAGCTGCCCCTGCGGCGACCAAACCGCGAAGCGCGCGTCGCTCACACGCGCCCAGACTTCGGCGCCCCAGCCCGACGGCAGCGCGAGTTTGCGCGTCGCGTTGAAGGGGTTGGCTTCGTTGCCTTTCGGCACGATCAGCGTGCTCTGGGACAAGCTGGTTCGCGCCGCCTTGGCGGACACGTCAGTGCGAGGCTTGACACTAGCCCCAGCGGCGACCCCGGAGAACGTCACGACCAACGCCGCCGACACGAATGCCGAGGCCATTCCCAGCCTCGCCCGTCTGCGCGAGGCAGCGCACCGATGCTCGCGTACGCGACTGCATCCATGCATCCGCATCGGGCTATTTCAGCACACAACTGGACTGCGCCGTGCAGGACCGGTACCGTATCGATCGCCAAGCGTAGAGGGGAACGTCTTTATACGGAGGCGCTTGAGCGAAAGTGAGGGAGATGTACAGCTACCGCGTAGCCCAACCGCGCAGAACGCGCTCGCTGCGGCGCGAGCCGTCATCGAGCGCGTCTGTCTCGGGGCGGGGCAGGAGTGGCGCCGGCGGGTGGATGCTGGCGTGCTTTTTGGCCGTCGTGCTCACGTCCACGGTCGCCTCGGCGCTGGCGCTGTCGGCGAGCGCCTCGGCCGAAGCCTTCAGCGCGAGCAGCTGGGGCTACAACGGCTCGGGTCAGCTTGGCAACAACTCCACGACGCTGAGCCGCACCCCGGTCGCGGTCCAGGGGCTGAGCGAAGTGGTCGCACTCGCGGCGGGGGGCGAATTTAGCCTCGCGCTGCTGAGCAACGGAAAAATGATGAGCTGGGGCAACAACCGTGAAGGCCAGCTCGGAAACGGCTCGACAGCCAACAGCCACGTGCCGGTCGCGATCACGAACCTAGCGACCCTGGGCGGCGTCTCGGCGATTGCGGCGGGGAGCGAATTCGGCCTCGCGCTGCTGCCGAACGGCACGGTGCTCGCCTGGGGAGCAAACGAAGAAGGTCAGCTCGGAAACGGCAAAACCACGCGGGTCACAGCGCCGGCGGCGGTCAAAGGTCTCAGCGGGGTTACGGCGATTGCGGCGGGAGCGGAATTCGCCTTGGCACGCCTGAGCAACGGCACGGTGATGTCGTGGGGCGCCGGCGGCGAAGGCCAGCTCGGAAACGGCAAACGCTCCAGGAGCCTGGTGCCCGTGGCGGTCAAAGGTCTCAGCGGGGTTACGGCGATTGCGGCGGGAGCGGAATTCGCCTTGGCACGCCTGAGCAACGGCACGGTGATGTCGTGGGGCGCCAACCAGTCGAGCCAGTTGGGCGTACCCGCGGAATTGAAGAACATCGGCGAAGGTGAATTTGAAGAAATCGAAATCGTCAATAGCGATGTCCCGCTCGAAGTCCAGGCACTCAGCGGCGTCACGGCCGTGACGGCCGGCGCCGAACACGGCGTCGCGCTGCTCGGTAACGGTGAAGTGATGGCCTGGGGCGGCAATGGCTCAGACCAGCTCGGCAACGGATCCGCGGGGGGCACCAGCAATGTGCCGAGCCCAGTCATCGGCCTAGGTGGCGTCACCACAATCGCAGCAGGTGCTCATCACAGTCTCGCGTTGCTGAGCAGCGGCGCTGTCGTCGCTTGGGGCTACAACCCCGACGGTCAGCTCGGCAACGGCTCGAATCTCAACAGCGCCGTCCCCGTTTCGGTGACGGGCCTCGGCAAAGTGGCAGGCATCGCCGCGGGCGGCTCGCACAGCCTGTCCTTCGGCCCGCCGCCCCCGAGCGTGACCGGCCTGAGTCCGAGCCAAGGCCCACAGCTGGGCGCCACGCAAGTGACGGTCAGCGGCGCCAACCTCGCGGAAGCAACGGCGGTTCACTTCGGTGCAAATTCCGCGAGTAGCTTCACGGTCAACTCCGCTACGTCGATCACCGCTGTCTCGCCGGCGGGCTCGGGCACGGTGGACGTGACGGTGACGACCCCGGTCAGCTCCAGCGCGCCGGGGCCAGCTGACAGGTTCGAGTACCTGCCTCCGCCGGCGGTGAGCAAGGTGAAGGCCAACAAAGGACCGGCCGCGGGCGGCACGACGGTCACGGTCACGGGCACGAGCCTCACCGGCACAAGCGCGGTTCACTTCGGTGCAAACCCCGCGAGTGGCTTCACGGTCAACTCCGCTACGTCGATCACCGCTATCTCGCCGGCGGGCACCTCGGGCCCGGTCAACGTGACGGTGACGAGCGCCAGTGGCACGAGCCCCACTTCCGCGCACGACCTCTTCAAGTACGAAGCACCGACGATTGCGAGCTTGAGGCCGAATGCAGGACCATTCTCGGGCGGGACCAGCGTCACAGTTAGCGGCAGTGGCTTCGCGCTCGGCGCGGGTGCGACCACGTTTACGTTCGGCAAAGCCTCCGCGACAGGAGTCGAATGCGCGAGCACCTCGAGCTGCGTGCTCATCACGCCGGCGACGAAGAAGCCCAGCGTGATCCAGGTCGGCGCTGCGGTCGGTAAAGCCAAGAGCAAGAAGAACCCTCTGACCGACCAGTTCACCTACGAATAGGGATCCGCGACGCGGGCTCGACGCCCGCCAAACTCCAGCTGTTGGAAAGGCGCGGTCATCGGTCCGCCCGGCGAGTTTCAGATCAAGCCGCGCGCCCACGCGATCCGAGTGGATCGGATGATCCCGATCGAAAGCGACGGCCACGTCCAGCGGGCGCGGCGTACTGCCGCCTGGGCGCGGGTGGCGATCGGCATCGCCGGCGTCGCGCTGATCCTCGCGCGCCCGGAGATGCTCGCGCGCCCAGTGCTCGGGGTGGTGGGCTTTGTCACGATCATCGGCACCGCGCTCGTGCACCTCGCGGTCAAGCGCGTCGTATGGCTAAAGGTCGAGGAGTCGCTGGCGGGCGCCGCTGCGATCTTGATCGTTGGCTTCGGTGGCCAGCACGTCACGGCACTCAGCATCCTGTGGCTGGCGGCGGTGGCCAGCGGCGTGATGGCGCGCGGGGGGCGGGTGCACTGGATCGGCCGTGCGGTCGTGCTCACGGCGCTGGCGCTGCCGATCATTCTGGAAGCACGGCTCAGCCTCGAACACGCCGGCTTGTGCATCGCGTCGATCGCGTTGTTGCTGACGATCGGGCGGCTCACCGTCGAGCTGAACCACCTGCTCTGGCAGGCGCGCTGGGACGCCGATCACGACGGTCTTACGGGCCTGCTCTCGCGCACTGCGTTTCGTGCCGCACTCGACGAGGCAGGTGCGGCGGCTAGCGAACGTTCACCGCTCGCGCTGCTCTTGTTCGATCTCGACGGCTTCGGCGCGATCAACAAGACCGCGGGCCACGCAAAGGGCGATGAGCTGCTCGTGGCATTCGCGCAGACGCTGCGGACGCGGACGCCCGCCGGGGCCATAGCAGGTCGTCTCGGCGGCGACGAGTTCGCGATCGCACTCTCCGACCAGGACTCCGTGGCGTTCGCGCAGCGTCTGCTGGATGCGCTGCCGCAGGACACCGAGGACACCCGTGGCATCTCCACCTGCGCGGGCATCGCCCAGGCCCCGCGCGACGGCGGCGATTCAGAGGCGCTGCTACGCGCGGCCGACATCGCCCTGCGCGTCGCCAAGAAGGCTCGGGGCGGTGGCCAGATATCTGTCTATTCGGGCGGCTCGCTCAGCGGACACGGACGCCGGAGCGCACGGGGGGCGCTGCGGCGCGTGATCGAGGGCGAAGGGCTCACCACGGTCGTACAGCCGATCGTCGATGTCCGAAGCGGCTCAATCCACGCCTACGAGGCGCTCTCGCGTTTCGGAGCAGACGCCTCGGGCAGCCCGCTGCAGTGGTTCTCTTTGGCGGACGAGCTGGGCGAACGCGAGACGCTCGAACGCGCGTGCCTGCGCGCCGCGCTGGAGCTGTTCTGCCGCAGGCCGCATGGCGTGAGCCTAAGCGTCAACCTGTCGGCGCCGGTGCTGATGGATCGTGGCACGCTGCGGATGCTCGATCCGCTGCGCGACCTCACCGGTCTGATCATCGAGATCACCGAGGACGCGCTCGTGCAGAACGACAAGCAGCTCGCCGCGGCGATCGCGCCGCTACAGGCGCGCGGGGCGCAGATGGCGGTAGACGACATGGGCGCCGGCTACTCGGGACTCGGGCAGATCATGGCCGTGCACCCGCGCTACCTGAAGCTCGACCGCTCGTTGATCAAGGGGATCGATCAGGATCGCGAGCGGGCTGCGCTGGTCGGCGCGTTGGCGGGCTACGCCGCCCGCGTGGGCAGCCTGCTGGTCGCCGAGGGCATGGAGTCCGAGGCGGAGCTGCGCACGCTGATCGACCTCGGTGTGCCGCTCGCACAAGGGTTCTACCTCGCGCGCCCGGCGCAGCCGTGGCCGACGGTGGCACCACACCTGCTGTCCTTCAGCGCCGCCGTCTCACGCGGTCCGTGGTTCGCGGCGAAGTCGATCGGTGCCCACGGCGGCGAGGCCGGGGAGCGCCAACGCAGCCGGGGCGTGAGCCTCCGCCGCATCTGAGCACCCGCGGTCAGCCGCCCAGCGGCGAGGGCGGGATCCGTGGTTCGCCATGCACCTCGGGGATGCGCATCATCAACTCGTCCAGAAAGCACCAGGACCAGTCTTCGCGGGGCTCGATCGAGCGGATGATCGGGTGCCCGCTGGAGCGCGCGTGCGCGCTAGCGTGACGGTTCGGGGAGTCATCGCAACAGCCGACGTGACCGCACTCCAGGCAGATCCGCAGGTGCAACCAGGGATCGCCCGTACGCAGGCAGTCCTCGCAGCCCTCGACAGACTCGGGCAGCTCGGTGATCAGGACCTGGTCGAGGTGCGTACAGCTAGGCATCTGGATCTCACTTTCCGCCGGATTGACTGAATGGCAATCGCACGCGAAAGGTCGTGCGACCTGGCTCGGAGTCGAGCAGCAGCGAGCCGTCGTGGCGCTCGACGACGATACGGCGCGCGGTCGCGAGCCCAAGCCCGGTGCCGGCACCGACGTCCTTAGTTGTGAAGAAGGGGTCGAAGATCTGCGGCATCGCATCCTCGGGCACGCCTGGCCCGTCATCTGAGATCTCGACCACCGCGCATTCGCCGTCGGCGTGCGTGGCGATCGTGATCGTCCCCTGCTCGCCCAGCGCGTCGATCGCGTTGTCGAGCAGGTTGGTCCAGACCTGGTTCAGCTCCGAGCCGCGCACGGTCAGCTTGGGTAGCGCGCGGTCGTAGTCGCGCACGAGCTTGATCTCGGTGTGCTTGAGCTTGTAACCCAACACCGCGAGCGTAGTCTCCAAACCCTCGTGCAAGTCGACTTCAACTAGCTCGCCGCGGTCCATGTAGGCGTAGGACTTGACCGCGCCGACGAGGCTCGACATGCGCTCGGTGGACTCTTCGAGCTCGACCGCCAGACGACCGGCCACGAGCGAGGCGGCAACCCACTGCAGCGCCGCGTCAGTCGCGGGCCCCGCCAGCTCGGCAACGCACTCCAGCCAGGCCTGGTCAACGCCGGCGACGGCGAGCGGCTCAGCCAGCCTCCATGGCTCCCCCACGTCGAGCGCTTCCAGGCGCGCGAGCAACTCGTCCTCGGCGTCGGCGGCATCCAGCGCGTCGAGCGCGCTGCAGGCGGCGGCGTGTGAGACGGCCTGCTGCTGCAGCGCCACCAGCCCAGCCGCTTGCTCGCGCTCGATCCCAGCCTCGACGAAGCGCGCGAGCGAGGAGCTGATCACCGCCAGGGCCTCGGTCATCTGCGCCGCGGCGCGGCGCGCAGCGGCCGCAGGATTATTGAGCTCGTGCGCGAGGCCCGCCGCCATCGTGCCCAGCGAGGTCAGGCGCTCGCGACTCTGCTCCTGGCTGGTGATGCGGCTCATCACGGGCGCGACCTGCTGCATCACGCGCCGGTGGATCGTGGGCTGCTCGAACGCGAGCCGACGAAAGTCATCGGCCGCGATCAGCGCCATACGGCACTCGGTCTCGGCGCGCATGCGTACGCCCAGCGAACCACCGGTGAGCGCCGCGATCGCGCCCATCCAGGTCGGCGCCTTGTGGCGTCCGACCGGCTCGCTGCTGGTGCCGTCAACGAGCGAGGCCTGGGCGTCGCCTTCGAGCAGCAGCTGCATGCCCCGGTTCTCCTCGCCCTGCTCGGCGATGATCCCCCCGGCCGCGATGCGGTAAGTGTGGGCCACCGGCACCCAGGCGGCTAGCTGCTCGTCGTCGAGTTCTTCGAACAGGTCGACCGTCCGCAGCTCCTCGAGGGTGACGGGCGGCTCGCTCACCGCGCTAGGCCTCGACGAGGTATTCGTGGATCAGCGAGACCGCCATCGAGCCCTCGCCGACAGCGCTGGCGACGCGCTTGATCGAGCGGGCGCGCACGTCGCCCGCGACGAACACGCCGGGCACCGAGGTCTCCAGCACGTAGGGTTCGCGCTCCTGCGTCCAGCCCGCAGCCTGCGCGTCGCGCCCGGCGAGGATAAAGCCACGGGTATCGCGGGCGATCACGCCCTCCAGCCAGTCGGTCCGCGGCGAGGCGCCGATGAACACGAAGCAGGCATCTGCATCGAGCGTCTGCTCGCCGTCGGGGCCCGTGATGTGTACGCGGCGCAGGTGACCATCGTCGGCTTCGGCGGCCGTGGCGCTCGTGCCGGTGCGCACCTCGACGTTGTCGAGCGCGGCGATCTGCTCGATCAGGTAGTGCGACATCGAAGCCTCAAGCGAGGGACCGCGCACGAGCATCGTCACGCTGGCCGCGTAGCCGCTGAAGTACACGGCCGCCTGCCCGGCGGAGTTGGCGCCACCGATCACGACGATGTGCTGTTCGGCGCAGGCGCGCGCCTCGGTCATTGCCGCGCCGTAGTAGACGCCGGCGCCGGTCAGCTCGGGAAAGCCGGGCGTGTCGAGCTGGCGGTAGGAGACCCCAGAGGCGACGAGCACGCAGCTCGCGCTGAGCACGCCACCACCGCTGAGCTCGACCAGCCGCGCGGAACCCTCCACGCGCAGCCCCACGGCCTCCTGGACAGTCAGCAGCTCAGCGCCGAGTCGGCGAGCCTGGTCGGTCGCGCGGCGGGCGAGGTCCGAGCCGCTGAGGCCGGCGGGAAAGCCGAGGTAGTTCTCGATGCGGCTGGACTGCCCAGCCTGTCCGCCGGGCGCCTCGCGCTCGACCATGATCGTCTTCAGGCCCTCGGAGGCTCCGTAAACGGCGGCGGCGAGCCCGGCGGGGCCGCCGCCGACCACCACCAGGTCGTAGTGATCCTGGGCTGGCGTGCCGGCCACCCCCAGGCGCTCAGCCAGCTCCAGGACGGTGGGGCGCTCGAGCACGGCGCCGTCCTCCAGCAGCACGACCGGCAGGCGCTCCGCGTCCACGCCGGCGACCGCGAGCAGCTCGCGGGCCTCACCGTCACGCTCGACGTCAAGCCAGCGGGCGGGCACACGGTTGCGCACGAGGAAGTCGCGCAGATCATGGGACTCTCTGGAGAAGCGGTGACCGATCACCCGCACGCCGCCGGCCTCCAAAGCAGCGCCGGACTCCCAGGTGGTGAGCAGGTCCTCGACCACGGGGAACAACTGTTCCTCGGGCGGGTCCCAAGGCTTGAGCAGGTAGTAGTCGAGCGCGACCTCGTTGATCGCGGAGATCGCGGCCTCGGTGTCGGCGTAGGCGGTCAAGAGCACACGCTTGGCGTCTGGCACGACCTTGCGCGCCTCGACCAAGTACTGGGTGCCGGGCATTCCCGGCATGCGCTGGTCGGCGATCAGCATTGCGACCTGGTCGCCGCGCGCCCGCGATTCGCGCAGGATCTCCAGCCCGGCCGCGCCCGAGGAGGCGCGCAGGATCCGGAAGCGCTCGCCGAAGCCCCGACGCAGGTCGCGCGCGACCGCGGCGAGCACCGCGGGCTCGTCATCGACCGCGAGGATCGCCGGGCGCCGGGTGGATGTGCCGTTGGCCACGGGACTCGTACTTGCCTCGGGATCTGCCGTCGTTGCGCGCTCGGTGTCGGTGGACATCGCGCTCTTGACAGTAGTCACTTCCGCCGCGCGGGGAGGCTGAGGCCGCTACCGGCCGGGCCGCGCCTCCGAGGAGGGCGGCCGCGGCCAGCTCAACCGGCTTCAGTAGCTCGCGTCAACCGACTTCGTGGCCGGTGAATTCGATTACCTGCTGGAAGGTCGAGCGGTTCGTCCAGCGCATCGAGAAACTGTTCAAGACGCCGGGCGGGAACGTGATCCGAACGTTTGCCGCGCGCCACGCGCTCGGGTTCGGTCCCTGCTGCGCGGCCAGTTCTTCAACCGCCGACTGGATCGCTCCCCATAGCTGTTCGCGACAGGTTTCCAGGCTGCCGCCGCCGCAGTACTCGCGGCTAAAAGCGCCCTGCTCCGGTTCTCCCAACTCGGCGCGCAGGTCCTTGTAGACATACCCGTACCAGCCGCTGTCGAACGCGGAGCCCTGCGCGCTGGGCGCGTCGTCGGGCGAGTTCATCGATCTGAACTCGGGCTCTAGTTCGCCGAGCACCGGCCGCAGCACGGTTTCGGCGACGGGCGTCCAGACCGCATCCATGACCGCGGCGCCCGGGTCCTTCGGCCCGTTCTTGCTGGCAATCCGGTGTGCACCCTTTTCGATCCATTTCGAAATCAGGCCGATTGCTTCTTCGGCGGTTTTGCTCGGGGCGGGACTGCCCGCGAGCACCCGTTCGACCACGGGCCAGACCTTGATCGCACGCAGGTCCTGGGTGGCGGCGTTGTTCATGACGCCCGCGTCCCTGGCCTCCGTCATTTTGTTAGTGAAGCCCGTGAACATCTGCACACGGTGCACGGCACCCCAGGAGTAGGTGTCTGAGGCTGCGCCCCATTCGGGCGCAGGCTTGTTGTTCCAGCTGAGGAACTGTTCGTTGGCGGGACCCACCTCGTGCGGGTGCTGCGCCAGGGACAGGAACCCTTTCCAGTCGTACTGACCCGTGCCCAGCGTCGGCAGGCTCGCGTCGGTGCCTTCCGCCAGCACGGGCAGACGCCCGGCCGAGAAGTAGGCGATGTTTTTGCTGTCTAGGTAGCCCATGTTGAAGGTCGTGCCGAGTTCGTTGGCGGCTTCGAAGAACTGTTCGGGCGAGTGCACGAAGTTGGAGTCCAGCTCCGAGAAAGTGACCTCGCCTTCGGGCTCGTGTCCGCGGGTAGCCCGGTCGCGTGCGATCGCATAGGGCTGGCCGCCGACCATGACCGTGCCCGTGACGGGTCCGTGCACGGTTTCTTTGAAGATCACCTCGTGCGCGGGTTCACCCGGTGCGGCTCCCAGCAGACCCGCGTCGAACGGTTTCATCGCGACGCATTCACCGTTGTATTCGTAGTGGTCGGATTCGCGCGTAGGCGGCGAGTTGTCTGGGTTGCACAGCTTCTCCAGGAACTGCTGCGTGTTCTCGCTGTCGGCACTCGTCAGGCTCCAGGCGAAGTCGCGCCCGCGCCCGATGAAGACGTAGGGCGAGATCGGCGCGATGATGCCCTCGGCGTCGATGCCGCCACCGTGCAGGTCGCCCTGCATCACGATCTCGGGGTAGAAGTAGCCGAGCTGCGGACCCATCACCGCGACGGGGTGGTCGTTCTTAGTGTCGTTGGCGCCCACGATCAGGAAGTTCGAAGCGTCCCGTTTCGACGCCTGCGCTTCAGCCTGTGCGTGCGCCGCGGAGGCGCCGACCGAGCCGTGGTCGATCACCACAGCTCCCGGCGTCGGACCGGCGGGTACGCCATCGTAGGGGAACGGTTTGCTCGTGGTGGTTGGCGCTTCGGGGTCGTTGGTCTCCTTCAGGTCGCGGAAGATCTTCAGACCTTCTTCGGCGCCGTATTTACCCTGCAGCCCCGATAGCAGGTCGGAGTTGGCCACTTCACCGCCACCGCCGTTACCGAAAATCGACCCGATAAAGGCGAAACCCGCGATCGCGTCCGTGACGTTGACGGTAGGCAGGCGCTGTCCTGCGGGCAACGTCTGCTCGAAGGCGTTAACGCCTTCGACCCAGCTTTCGAGGTCGGCCAGCACCTGTTCGCCCTTGGCGCCCTTCGCCAGCAGGGTGCTGGTCTGCGCGGCGACGAATTCGCGCGACTGAGCGCTCGGTGTGAAGGAGCGGGTGGAGAGCAGTAGCTGGAAGGCGTTGACGCCGGGCACGTTGACGGCCGCGGCGTAAGCCGGCCCAAGACCCAGCCGCAGCAGCAGGCCACGGTCCTCGGCTGCGATCCAGCCCGAGCCAAACATGACGTCGGCGCGGGTCTGCCCGTAGACGTGTGGGATGTCGTGGCTATCGCGCAGGATTTCCAGCCCGGGCCGTCCCGTTTCCTCGCTGCGTAGCACCGGTCCGGTGATGCCGAACTTCTCCGAGACGAAGTCCTTCTGGAGCGTTTTTTCGGTGACCGCGGCCTTCTTGTTGGTCAGCTTGTCGTACAGGACACCCTGATCGGTCGAGAACGGTCCGGGCGGCACCGAGCCTTCCTGGCCCGGGGCGAGGATCTGAAAAGCTCCGCCGGAGAAGTCGGCCAGCGGTGCTTCCGAGAGCGCCGCCGCGGGCTTGAGCGTGGCCTTTGCGGCCCCCGCCGGTGCCGCCACGCTCAGCAGCAGGCACGCCAACAGCCCGCCGAAAACCGCCAGCGCTCGCGCGGTGGCGATCGACGCAACAAGCCCCTCGGTGCCACGAGGCGTCCGTGCGTCGTCGCCTCCCCGCAACCTCGCCAGATCCCGCATCTCTGCCTCCTCAAAGATGAGCAGTCGGCCTGTCCACCGAGTAGCTCGGTTTCAGTCGGCGCGAGGCATTCCCGGTCAGGCGCTCCTGCGAGTCCCTCCACGGCGTTCCCTGCGCCGTCCCTCTGTACGCGATCGTACACCTCGACTCAACCCTGCGTCGTATCGTTGGGCCGATGAGCAGGCGCATGGTGCCGACGAACGGGATCGAGCTGAGCGTCCGCGCTGAGGGCGCGGGGCCACTGGTGATCCTGTGCCATGGCTTTCCCGAGCTGTCCTACTCCTGGCGCCACCAGCTGCCGGTGCTGGCCGCCGCGGGGTACCGGGTGCTGGCGCCGGACATGCGCGGCTACGGCGCCAGTTCCGCACCGAGCGAGGTCGAGGCCTACGACGTGGTGAGCCTGTGTGAGGACATGTGCGGGCTACTCGACGCGGTTGGTGAGCAGGCGGCAATCTTCGTAGGGCACGACTGGGGCGCAAACGTTGTGTGGCAGCTGGCGGTGCTGCACCCCGAGCGGGTGCGCGCGGTGGCGGGCCTGAGCGTGCCGTTCGTGCCACGCGCCCCTGCGGCGCCAATCCCGATCATGCGACGCCACCTCGGCGAGGACTTCTACATCGTCTGGTTCCAGGAGCCTGGCGTCGCGGATGAGGCGCTGTCCCGCGACGTGCGCCGTACGCTGACCACCAGCCGCCAATGGACCGCGCGGTGGGCAGAGGACGACGGCCGCGTGCCGCGTGCGCCGGAGTGGCTCTCACCGCAGGAGTTGGACGTGTACGTCGAGACGTTCGAGCGCACCGGCTTCACCGGGGGCCTGAACTGGTACCGCAACATCGACCGCAACTGGGAACTGACCGCGGCGGTCGGCGAGCGTCGGGTAGAGCAGCCGGCGATGTTCCTCACCGGGGAGCTCGACCCCGTGCGCCGCTTCATGCCCGCAGAGGCGATGCGCGGCTGGGTCACAGACCTGCGCGCCGAGGTGGTCGTCGAGGGAGCCGGGCACTGGGTACAGCAGCAATCGCCCGAGGCTGTGAACTCGGCGCTGTTGACGTTCCTGGGCGAACTCTGAGAAACACGTACCCCACGTGCGGGGCCTGAGCAGACCGCCTCACGCGGGATTGGACACGCAACGAGCGAACTTTGCGAGGTCCGCAAGGCGAAATATCAGAGGGCGCCTGTACGCTACGGACGGCTGCCGGGACCGCTGTCGCGGTGAGGCGCCGAGTTGACGGTGACCTCAAGGGTCGTTTCGCGCGAAGCGCCAGAACGCACCCCCGGCAAGGAAGCAGAGGAGCAGATGAAACGCATCACGTTGGCGGGGTTGTGCCTGATGGCGATGTTGACGAGCGCCGGCGTGGCGGTGTCCGCGGCGGCAGCCGCGCCGATCGCGTTCCGCGGCAAATCAGCCACGACATACGCGGTGCGCGAAGGCCACTGCAACGTCCCCAAGCCCGCAGGTGTGCAAGTCGGCGATCAGATGCTGATGCTCCTCTACGTCGAGGATCCGCAGAAGGCTGGAGCCTTCACGCTGGCAGCCAACGGCTGGAAAGTGGTCGAAAAGGTGGAAAACAAAAGCGCGGGATTCTGGTTCGCACTGACGGTTCTCTCCAAGCGCTACGAAGCGGGTGATCCAAGCGAATACTCCGTCACCTGGAGCGGGACGGCCAAACGCGGCTGCGGGGCGCTCGCGTCCGCTTGGTCGGGGGTCAGCGCGACGGAACCGATCAACGCTCACCTGGGCGCTGCTTCTGTCGGTCGTACCCAGGTCGTACGGGGGCCGAGCATCACCACCACCAAGCCCAACAGCATGGTCGTGATGATGGGTGACTACAACGACCCCGACAAACGCACGGCGCCACCCGGGATGGAAGACATCGCAGGGCCGGAAGGCGTGATGGCCCAGGTTCTGCAGCCCGAAGCGAAGGCCACGGGCAACAAGGACGCGAAAACCTCGGGCCTGGACGCGAACGTCGGCTACCTCGTGGCGCTGACGCCCGCCAGCGGCGAATCCCCGCCCCCGCCACCGGCCCCTAGCGTCACCGGCCTCAGCCCTAGCAGCGGCCCGACCACGGGTGGGACCTCAGTGACGATCTCGGGAACTAACTTCAGCGGCGCGAGCGCGGTCAAGTTCGGCACGAGCAACGCCGCGAGCTTCACGGTCAACTCGAGCACTTCGATCACCGCGACCTCGCCAGCGGGGAGCGGAGTGGTGGACGTCACAGCCACGACGGGGGGCGGCACGAGCAGCCTCACGGGGGGCGACCGCTTCAGCTACACCGCGTCGACGGGCAAAATCGCCTTCCGCGGCAAATCGGCCACGAGCTATGCGGTCCGTGAACACGCCTGCAAAGTCCCCAGGCCCACCGGTGTGGTGCCGGGAGATGAGATCCTGATGCAGGTCTACGTCGAGGACCCGCAGAACGCCGGGCCCTTCACGATCTCAAGCAGTGGCTGGACGCTGGTGGAAAAGGTCGAAAATAGGAGCGCCGGCTTCCCGTTCCAGATCGCGGTGCTAGCAAAGAAGTATGAAGAAGGCGATCCAAGTGAATACACCGCGAGCTGGACCGGGACCACCAGCCGCGGCTGCGGAGCCCTCGCGGGCGCATGGTCGGGGGTCAGTAAAACCGAACCGGTCAACGCGCATCTGGGGGCGCCGTCGGCGGGCTTCTCGACCACGGTGCGTGGGCCGAGCGTCACCACCACGAGGCCCAACTCGATGGTCGTAATGCTCGGGGACTACAACGACCACGACACGCGTACCGCGCCTGCGGGGATGGAAGACGTCGCGGGTCCGGAAGGCATCATCGCCCAGGTGCTGCAGCCCGAAGCGGGGGCCACGGGCAACAAGGACGCCAAAACGCACTCGCTCGATGGCAACGCGGGGTTCCTTGTGGCGCTGTCCCCTGAATAGGGGACGCGATGGGCGATCCAGGATTCGAACCTGGGACCTCTTCCTTATCAGAGAAGCGCTCTAACCGACTGAGCTAATCGCCCAAGACTGTGGAGGATCGCGCCGCGAACGTCGTCGATCTGCCACAGGCTCAGAGGGTCCATCTTATCGGCGTCAAACGAGCGCGTGTCGCTTGGTCACGGGCGTGCGGCAACGCAACTGTGCTCCCGTGGACGTCCCCGCAATTCCACTATCTAGAATGCTCGAGCAGGCCGGGTATCGCCCGGGGGCGCAGACGCCGTGCGAGCTCGACAGCCTGCTGCGGGGTGTCAAACGACAGCTCTGCGCGGTAGCCCCCGCCGACCACAGGCCGCACGCTGACCTCGGCACCTAGGGCGGCACCTAGGGCGTCGGCGATCTCCTTCGCGGCCTGCTGCTGGTCTGGATGCGTCGAGCCTGTCATCCGCTCGCGCGGGGAGCCTGGGGCCTGCTGGGCGGAGGCTCCGTTCTGTACACGGGCGCGCGCTTCGACTATTCGCACCGACCAGCCCTCCTGCACTGCGGAGCGAGCCAGCGTCGCGCGGGCAGCATGATCTTCGGCCAGCAGTAGTGCGCGGCCGTGACCCTCGCTCAACGTCCCGGCCTGCAGCAGCTCGATCACCTCGTCGGGCAGATCCAACAGCCGCATCAGGTTGCTTACCGCGACCCGGCTACGCCCCACGCGGCGACCGACCTCCTCGCGGGTGAGGCCCAACTCCTCGACTAGCGCTGCACATGCGTGCGCCTCCTCGATCGGGCTGAGGTCGGCCCGCGCCATGTTCTCGATTAGCGCCAGCTCGATTGCTTCGGCGTCATCGCGCTCGCGCACGAGCGCCGGGATGCTCTCCAGGCCAGCCAGCTGCGCGGCGCGCCAGCGCCGCTCGCCCGCCACGATCTCGTAAGTGCCGCCCGACTTCGGGCGGACCAGCACCGGCTGCAACACGCCGCGCTCGCTCAGCGAGTCCGCCAGCGCCTGCAGTGCGAGCTCGTCGAAGTGCCGGCGCGGCTGCTTGGAGTTCGGCGAGATCAGCTCGACCCGCAGCTCGCGCAGCTCCTGCTCGGTCTCGGTGCTCGTACCGCTGCTCGAGGACACCGACAAGATCGCGTCCAACCCCCTGCCCATCCCTGGTTTTGGCCTAGCCACGTGCAGCCACCTCCTTTGCCAACTCGAAATATGCCTCTGCGCCCGCGCTGTGCGGGTCGTGGTGTGTCACCGGCAGTCCATAGCTCGGCGCCTCGCCCACGCGAACGTTGCGTGGGATCACCGTCGAGAAAACAAGGTCCGGGAAGTGCTCGCGCACCTCACGCTCGACGTCGCGCCCCAAGCGCGTGCGTCCGTCGTGCATCGTCAGCAGCATTCCCGCAACCGTCAACCTCGGGTTGAGGTTTCGCTGCACCAGCGAGAGCGTCTCCAACAGTCCGGCCAGGCCCTCCAGCGCGAAGTACTCCGTCTGCACGGGCACGATCACCCGATCCGCTGCGACCAGCGCGCTAACGGTCAGCGGCCCCAGCGAGGGCGGGCAGTCCAGCAGGATGTATTCAAAGCGCTCGCGCAGCGGCTCCAGTCGCTCGCGCAGGCGCTGCTCGAAGCCCTCAATCCGCGGCAGCTCCACGTTCGCCCCGGCAAGGCCCGCTCCCGCGGGCAGCAAGCGCAGTCCCGCCACGCTCGAGTCCGTCACAGCATCTTCGGCGGTCGCCTCCCCCGTCAGCACCTCATACAGGCCCGGCGCCTGCGTGCGCGCCACGCCAAGGCCCACCGTGGCATTGGCCTGGGGATCGACGTCCACCAGCAGCGTGCTGTAGCCCGCCTCGGCGATGCACGCGCTCACGTTTACCGCCGTCGTGGTCTTACCCACACCACCCTTCTGGTTCGCGATCGCGTAAATGGTCGCCATCTGCTGCAAGCTAGCGACGTTTGCGGTCAGAGGTCGGGCTCCTTGGACTAATAAGGCGAGTCACGAGGAGGATCCGAGCGGACGCTTGCGCGCGACCCCAGCTCGGCGCGGGAAGCGCGGTGGCGTTGGTTCGGCCTTCAGCCACGTATGCAGGTGGCGATCCGTCGCCTGCGCGAACGGCTGCACCTGGCGGACCTCGCTCCGCCTCATCCCCAACTCCTCGCCTGCATCCAATGCGGCTTGCTCGTCTGCGGCATCTCGGCGCCCGCGCCAGTCGACCAGCGCCCCGCCAACCCGCAGCAGCGGGGCCGCGTACTCCAGCACCACGGCCTGCGGCGCCAGAGCGCGAGCGACCACCACGTCGTTGCGCTCAAGGCCTTCCGTCCACTCCTCGGCCCGGGCGCACACCACGCGCGCGTTGATAACTTCCGCCGCCGCGAGCAGACGATCGAGGAACTCGCACTTGCGGCGCTGGCTCTCCACTAGCGCGACCTCGGCGCGTGGCAGTGCCACGGCGAGCACAACTCCTGGGAACCCGGCCCCCGCGCCTAGGTCCGCGATGAAGCGGGCATCCCGGATCAAATCAATATCCAGACCAACCAGAGAATCGGCCAAATGCCGCTCCGCGGCCTCGTGCGGAGCGCGCACAGCCGTCGGCGCGTGCGGATCGCGCTCCAGTATCGCCAAGATCTCCGTTAGCTGTCCCAGCTGGTCCGGGCCGAGGTCAAAAGCCGCGGGCTTCCACGCCCACGACTCGGCGATGTTTCCCGTGAAACGCTCCGCGTGTGGCTCAGTCATTCACGGGCGAGACGACCAGGAAGCGCTTTGGCTCCTCGCCCTCGCTGTGCGTCTCCACGCCCCCACGCTCGCGCAGATATTCATGCACGATGCGCCGCTCGGAGGGCGGCATGGCTTCCAACTCGACTGGCTGACCGACGCGCAGCGCTTCTTCTGCCGCGTCATCGGCATCTGCGCGAAGTAGCTCCGCGCGGCGCGCACGGTACCCGTCCGCATCGATTTCCACGCGCACCTGCGATGGTCCATCTGGGAACACGATCCGCTGCGCGAGGTGCTGCACCGCATCGATCGTCTGCCCGCGGCGCCCGATGAACAACCCGACGTCGTCGCCCCTTAGGCGGCCGCTGAGTACCCCCGGGCGCTCCTCGACCTCGACCTCGGCGTCCAGCCCCAGCCCGGCGGTGACTTCCTCCAGCAGCTCTTCCAGCAGCTCAGCAGGCTCCAGCTCCTCCTCGTCGTCCATCCCAACCTCCCGCTCCGCGCTCATCGTCGCCTACCTGACCGCTTCTTCTTCTTACGTGGGGACCTTGGTGGTGGCGCGGCCGGTTTGCTCTCGACCGGCTGGGCGGGGGCACTTCCGCCCGCGAGCCGCCCGAGCAGCCCGCCGCCCGATCCACGATCCCCCGAGCCGCCAGCAGCACTCGCGCCGGCTAGAGCCGGCTTGACTGTTCGTGTCGTCTTCCCGTTCGATGAGCCGTCCGGCGGCTCGGCCTGTGCGGGCGGTCCGATGCGCCGTTTGATCAGATACTGCTGGCCGATCGTCCACAGGTTCGTCGTTATCCAGTACACCAACAGACCAGCTGGGTAGCGATAGAGGATCACCACGAACACCACCGGCAGCAGCAACATCAGCCGCCGCTGGTTCGGGTCTGCGGACGCCGTGGCGACGAGCGTCGAGGCCACCTGAGAGCCGACGTACAGCAGGATCAGCACGACCAGCGCAACGCCGGTCGCCTTTTCGGTGATATCCGGCAGGAATAGGAACTTCGCCGAGTGGTGCGCCACCGCGTCGCAGTTGGTCTTTTCGATGTATTTCGCCGGTAGGTGCGCCACCGAGGAGGCCGCCTGGCTGGTACCGCCAAAGACCTGTTTGGCGTGCAGAGTCAGCGTGTTGTAGTGCGACACCAGCTGATCGCCGCAGATGTGCTTCTTCAGGTCCGTACGCAGCATGTAGAACAGCGAGATGAAGACCGGGAGCTGCAGCAGCAGCGGCAGGCACGAAGCCAGCGGGTTGATTTTGTTCTCCCGGTAGAAGTTCATGATCTCCTGCTGCTGGCGCTGTTTGTCCTCCTTGTACTTCTCTTTCAGCGCCGCGATCTGGGGAGAGAGTCGCTGCATCTCCTGCATGCCCTTCAGCTGCCGGTAGGTCAACGGCACCAATACCGCGCGGATCAGGATCGTCAGCCCAACGATCGCAAGACCCCAGCTCCCCCCCACGAGGTGAGCGTGGATGAAGACCATGATCGCCTCGAACACGCTGATCAGCGGCGAGAACGCATCCTGGATGACGTTGGCGAGGATTGGCATGCGCTCTGTCTAGCTCTCTGCTCTGGTCTGTTCGCTCTATGCGATCGTGCTTGGCGAGTCGTACTTGGCGGCAGGTCTGCCACTGTGCGGCGCGCGGCCGCCGCAGCCGGCGCTCCTGCTCAGGCGCCCGTGCGGTGTCCGACCGTGAACACCCGCTGAGCCTCCACCGGATCGTAGCCGCCGTAGCTCCAAGGGTTGCACCTCAGCAAGCGCCATCCCGCCAGCACCGCGCCCCTAAGTATGCCGTACTCCTTGATCGCCTCGACTGCATAGCGAGAGCACGTCGGCTCGTACTTACAGCGGCGCGGGATCGCCGGGGAGATCACCCGCTGGTAGACGACGATCGGCGCCGTCACACACGCGCGTAGTGCTCGGCTCACGGCGCTCACGTTGGCTCTTCCCGCGACTCGACGGCTGGCTCAGCCTCGGTGGGCAGTTGGCCCTGCTGCCCACCCTCACGCAGACCGGCCTTCACGATCAGCTCGGATAGAGCAACGTCAACGCCCGCCAGACCCTCGCGCTTGGCGAGCTCGGCCGCTGACGGACGCGCGACCACGACCACGTCTTGGCCGGGGCGGAGATCACCTTCGTTACGCGCGAACGCTTCGCGCAACAGCCGCTTTACGCGGTTGCGCTCCACCGCACCGCCGACCTTGCGGGAGACCGACAGACCTAGGCGCGGGCTCTCAGCGGACGCGGTCGGGAACGTGTACAGCACGAGGTGCCGGTTCGCCGTGGAGCGTCCTTGGCGATAGACGCGCTCGAACTCGGCGCTGCGCGAGAGGCGACCGCGACTCGAAGCCCGCGGCTTCATCCCGCAACCCTCACGCTCAAGTAGAGAGTCGCTTGCGCCCCTTATCCCGGCGGCGCTTCAGCGTCAACCGGCCCGCACGCGAGCGCATGCGGTTACGAAACCCGTGTGCACGGGCGCGCTTGCGCTTCTTTGGCTGGTAGGTGCGCTTCATGATGTGTTCGACGGATCCCGGGCGATACCTGCTGCACAGTGCTCAACTGAGGAGCAACCCTTTGCGTCGGCGCCTCAGTATAGGCGTGTGCGAGCTTCTGTGGAGGCGCTTTGGGCCCGCGCTCTAATTTTCTCGGCAGTTGCGAGCAGGCCACGCGGGCTTTACGAGGCGTCGGTTATAGTCGCCTGACCGGGGCCCACGGGCCCCTCCTTCAAATAGCCGTCGACGTTTGCTTTGGGAGAGAAGCGGATTAACGCTGCCGTGAGCGCCGAGCTCGAGGACATATGGTCGCGTGTGCAAGGCGAGCTTGCGCTCGCCGTGGACGAGAGCGCGTATCGCATCTGGCTCGCGCCGTTGCGTCCACGCGAGCTCTCGGCCAACCACCTCCTGCTCGAGGCGCCGGTCGGGGCGCGAGCCTGGGTCCACGACCGCTTCGGGCGAGTGCTCGAGTCCTGCGCCGCGATCGTCATCGGCCCCGGAACGCGCGTAGAGCTCACCGAGCGGGTGCGAAACGCCGATTCCCCCCCCTCCGCCGCGCCTGCACCCCCCAAAGCCCATGGCCAAGCAGCAACCGAGGTTGCCTCGCGGCGACCACAGCACTCGCGTCCCGGACCGCTCGGCAATCCAAAGCTGACGTTCGAGCAATTCGTCATCGGAGACACCAACCGACTCGCCCACGCCGCGGCCCTAGCGGTCGCCGAGATGCCTGCGCAGGCCTACAACCCGTTGTTTATTTGCGGGCCGCCCGGCGTCGGCAAGACCCACCTGCTCAGCTCGATCGCCACGCTCCTGCTCGCGCATAACCCCGGTCTGACAATCCGCTGCACCACTGGGGAGTCCTTCACGAACGAGTTCCTCGAATCCCTCAGCGGCCGGCGCAGCGATGACTTCAAGGCACGCTTCCGCGACGTGGACGTGCTGCTACTCGACGACGTGCAGTTCCTCGAGCGCAAGACTAAGACCGAGGAGGAGTTCTTCCATACCTTCAACGCCCTGCACGATGGCGGCAGGCAGATCGTCCTTACCTCAGACCGCCCGCCGCAGGATTTGCAAGCGCTGGAGGACCGACTCCGCGAGCGCTTTGCCGCGGGCCTAGTCGCAGACATCCAGCCGCCCGACCTCGCAACCCGGTTGACGATTCTGCGCAAGCGCGCGCACCACGACGGTGTCCAGATCAGTGATCAGCAGGCGCTCGAGGCAATCGCACTGCGGGTCAACACCAACGTGCGTGCATTGGAGGGAGCCCTGATTCGGGTTGTTGCTTTTAGCTCGCTAACTGGTCGGCCGCTAACAGTCGACCTCGCACGCGAGGTGCTCGACACGCTCTACCCCGAGACCGGCAAAGCCGCTATGCGTCGCGGGCCCGCTTCCATCACCGACATCCAAACCGCGGTCAGCCAACATTTTGGTGTTTCCCGAGAGGAACTACTTTCCTCCGCTCGTACCGCACGCCTGGCCTGGCCTCGCCAACTCGCCATGTATCTCGTGCGCGAGCTGACATCCGAGTCCCTACCCTCAATTGGGCGACACTTTGGCGGGCGCGACCACACGACTGTGCTCCACGCCTGTCGACGTGCCGGCTCCCGGATCAACGACGACACCTCCACGCGTGAGTCTGTGGAGAAGCTGCGACAGATGCTCACAAGCTCTTCCACAGAGGCAACATGAGCACGAGCCTAGGTGCCGACCGACCGCGTGGCCTGAGAGACTGCATTTCGCCATCCACAAGCCTGCGCACAACCTATACACGCCACACCTAGCCCACTCATACCTCTCCACAAATCCACAGACACTCCTACTACTTAGATTCAATAGATCGTCATGAAGCTGTCCCTCTCGACTTCGGAGTTCCTCACCCAACTGCAGACAGTTACGCGTGTTGCTTCGACACGTAGCGCAGTTCAGGCTCTATCCGGGGTCATGATTGCGGCTGAGGAGTCCAATGCAGAGCTGCGGGCCACCGATATGGAGATTGGCCTGCGCGTCCCTCTGAAGGCCGAGATTTCTCGCGCTGGCGCAGTTGTTCTACCGGCACGGCTATTGCTCGACGTAGCGCGAGCACTGCCAGCCGACGAGCTAACCCTGGAGCTACGGAGCGCAGAGCAGGACGTTGAGTTGATCTCAGGACCGGCAACTTTCCACCTGCGCACCCTCCGCGTCGAGGACTTCCCAACGCTGCCCGAGCCCGCGCCCGACACACGCATCGCGCTGCCGCTGCCGGCGTTCGTCGAGACGGTCTCTCGCGTGGCGCGGTCTGCCTCGCGGGATGAGACCCGCCCGGTACTGACCGGCATCTTGATGTCTGCCGCGGGCCAGGAGCTACGTATGGTCGCGACAGACTCCTACCGGCTGAGCGTCAAGGAGACCGCGCTCGAGACGGCGCTGGAGGGCAGCCTGGAGGCGAATGTGCCCGCGCGTGCGTTGCAGGAGCTCGCACGCATCGCCCAGCAGGCTAGTGGCGACGCACTAGCTGTCAGCGTCGGCCAAAACCAGGTGGTCTTCGAGCTCGGGGACATCGTCCTCTCCTCGCGGCTGATCGACGGTCAGTTCCCCAACTATCGCCAGCTTTTGCCTGAGTCCGTAGAGCACGAGCTACGTCTCGCTAGCGGCGAGCTGACCGACGTCGTACGTCGCATCAGCCTGCTCGCGTTGAAGAACGCGCCGCTGCGGCTTAGCTTCAGCGAGGGAACGCTGACGGTATCCGCGCAGACGCCCGACGTCGGCGAGGCCAGCGAGGCCGTGCCAGTGCCGTTTCATGGCGAGCCGTTCGAGATCGGCTTCAACCCCGAGTTTTTGCGCGACGGGCTGGAGAGCATCGAATCCGACGAGCTGGTGCTGAAGCTGATCAGTCCTTTGCGGCCTGGCTTGATCGAATCACCGGACTCCGGCGACTTCGTGTATCTCATAATGCCCATAAGACTCAACGTCTGAGCTTTGAGATGGCGGAGGCATCCGATGTACGGGTGCTGGACGTGCAGATGCGCGACTTCCGCACTTACGCTCGCGCGCAGGCCAGCCTCGGCCCAGGCCTGACGGTCGTTCACGGGCCGAACGGCGCAGGCAAGTCGAACCTGTTGGAGGCGCTTTACTTCGGGTGTACGGCCCGCTCGCCACGCACCCGCAATGAGCGGGAGTTGGTTCGCTTCGAGGCGCAGACCGCGCGCGTCGTGGTGCGCTGCAGTGAGGGCTCACAGACGCACGAGTTGAGCGTCGGTTACGGCCCCGGCCCGGACGGCGTCCGGGCCGTCAAGCGAATGACCGCTGACGGCGCGCCCGTAGAGCGACTGCTCGACGTTGACTTCCGGCCGCTGCTTAGCGTGTTCGAGCCGGATCGCCTCGAACTGCTGAAGGGACCGCCCGCGGCACGGCGCGCTCACCTGGATCAGGTCATTGCCGCGCTCTGGCCGCTGCGTGTCAACGATCGGCGTGAGTACTCGCGCGTGCTCGCGCAACGCAACGCGCTGCTGGCGCGGATCCGGTCGGGTCGCGCGTCCGACGCGACCTTGGCCGCCTGGGATCGCGAGCTCGCGAGTGCGGCGCTGGTGCTGCGTGAGCATCGCGCCGCGGCCGTGGGGCTGCTGGCTGAACCGTTCCACGAGCGCACGTTGCAGCTGGGCCTGAGCGCTGGCGCTGAGCTCGTCTACCGCCCCCGCACGCGCGCGGCCGACGTGGACGAGCTGATCGCGGAGCTGCAGGTACGGTTGCCCTCCGATCTGGAACGGGGCTTCACTGGGCATGGGCCGCACCGCGACGAGCTCGCGATCCTGCGCGACGGGCGCGAGCTGCGTTCTTATGGCTCGCAGGGCGAGCAGCGCTTGGCCCTATTGGCCCTACTACTCGCCGAGCGCTCGGTGCTCGCGGAGCACCGCAACCGCACGCCGCTGATGCTGCTCGACGACGTGATGAGCGAGCTGGACGCAGAGCGCCGCGAGCTCCTCGCCCGGGAGCTCTCTGCTGGTGGACAGAGCGTGATCGCTACCACGGACCTCGCCCATGTCCCCGGTGCAAGCGACGCCGCCGTCACACGCCTGCGCGTTTCGCCCGGCTCGATCTTGCGGGAGGCACTCGCCGCATGAGGAGACCCGCGCCCCGCTCTCTTAGCCGTGCGCTGGACGGGCTTACCGCCACGCTTGCCCCAGCCACGACGCTGGCCCGTGTGCACGAGGTTTGGGAGCGGGCCATCGGCGCTCAGATCGCTGTGGCAGCGCAGCCGACCTCCGAGCACGAGGGCGTGCTAACGGTGCGCTGCGAGGCCGCGGTCTGGGCACAAGAGTTGACGCTGATGGAGAGTGAGCTGGTGGCGAAGCTGAACGACGCTCTGGGCGAACCGGTCATCCGCAAGCTGCGTTGCCGCACGGGCTGAGCGCGGCGCACTCGGACAGGCATCGCGGAAGTCGCGCAGGACATCCCGCGTAAGTGCTCTTTTCCATGTAATTTGCAGGGGTTTCGGCGGTTTCGGCGGCCTATCCCGCCACCGCCACGTGCTATTATTATGTACACAGGAAACCCGCCCCGGATCGTGCTCTAAGCGCTACAGAATCCGGGGCGTTCTCACGTAATCGGAGGTCGATTGGCCACAGGTAGCAACAGCTCTGACGGGAGCGCCAAGAAGGGCGGCACAAACGACCCGTCCATGACGGGCGCTGACTCCAGCTACGACGCACAGGACATCACGGTTCTCGAAGGGCTTGAGGCCGTACGCAAGCGCCCGGGCATGTACATCGGCTCGACCGGCCCGATGGGTCTCCACCACCTCGTCTATGAGGTCGTGGACAACTCGGTTGACGAGGCACTCGCGGGCTTCTGCACGAAGGTCTCGGTCGTCGTGCACCCCGATAACTCCGTCACGGTCACCGACAATGGCCGCGGCATCCCCGTGGCGATCATGGAGAAGGAGGGCCTGCCCGCGGTGCAGGTCGTGCTCACCGTGCTGCACTCCGGCGGCAAGTTCGGCGAGGGCGGCGGCTACAAGGTTTCAGGCGGCCTTCACGGCGTCGGCGTGTCTGTCGTCAACGCGCTGTCCGAGCGTCTGCAGGTCGAGGTCCGCCGCGACGGGCACGTCTACACGCAGGAGTACGCACGCGGGGTTCCTCAGAGCGATCTGGTGGAGGGCGAGGAGCTCTCAAGCGGCGCGGAAACCGGCACGACGGTCACGTTCCTGCCCGACGCCGAAGTATTCGAGACGCTCGACTTCGACTTCCTCACGCTGGAGGAGCGCCTGCGTGAGACGGCCTTCCTGACGCGTGGTCTTGAGATCTCGATCGTTGACGAGCGCGCCGATGGCCACTCGGCGACCTTCCGCTACGAGGGTGGGATCGAGGACTTCGTCGCGTATCTGAACGAGAACAAGGAGACGGTGCACCGCAAGGTGGTGTTCTTCGCCGGCGAGAGCGAGGAGGGCGCGGCTGAGGTCGCGCTCCAGTGGAATTCCTCCTACCAGGAGTCGGTCCACTCCTTCGCCAACAACATCAACACCCGCGAGGGTGGCTCGCACATGTCGGGCTTCCGCTCGGCGCTGACGCGGACGTTGAACAAGTACGCGCGTGACCATGGTCTGCTCAAAGACAAAGAGGACAACCTCTCAGGCGAGGACGTGCGCGAGGGCCTGACGGCCGTAATCTCGGTCAAGCTACGCGACCCGCAGTTTGAGGGTCAGACCAAGACCAAGCTCGGCAACCCGGGCATGGCGGGCTTCGTGGAGTCGATTGTCAACTCGGGCCTCGGCGAGTTCCTCGAGGAGAACCCGAGCGAGGCCAAAGCGGTGATCATGAAGTCGGTGCAGGCGCAACGCGCCCGCGAGGCGGCTCGCAAGGCCCGTGATCTGACGCGCCGCAAGTCGGCGCTGGAGAACTCGACGCTCCCTGGCAAGCTCGCGGACTGCTCGGTGAAGGACCCTTCGCTGGCGGAGCTGTTCGTGGTTGAGGGTGACTCCGCCGGTGGTTCGGCCAAGCAGGGCCGCGACCGCAACACGCAGGCGGTGCTGCCGCTGCGGGGCAAGATCCTCAACGTCGAGAAGTCACGCATCGACAAGGTGCTGCAAAACACCGAGATCCAGGCGCTGATCACGGCGATCGGAACGGGCGTGCGCGACGAGTTCAACATCGAGAACGCGCGTTATCACAAGGTGATCCTGATGACGGATGCCGACGTTGACGGGGCCCATATCCGCACGCTGGCGTTGACGCTGCTGTTCCGGGAGATGAAAGAGCTGATCGAAGAGGGCTACGTTTACATCGCTAAGCCGCCGCTGTACAAGCTCAAGCAGGGTTCACGCGAGCGCTACATCGAGAAGGACGCGGAGCTGGAGGAGATCCTGCTGTCGGACAAGTGGGAGAAGATCGATGTCTTCGACCGCCACGGCACGCCCTTCAAGCTGACCGAGGCGCGCTGGCAGCGCTTCTCGCGGCTGCTGAAGCAGTACGAAGGCTGGGCGCTGGCGCTGCGCGGTCAGTACGGCCACGGCGTGGTGCAGTTCCTCGAAGAGTCCTCGATGCTGGGCGCGGGCGTGACCACGCCGAAGGATGCCGTCGAGCTGTTGAGCCGTGCGAGCGTGGATGGCGAGACGCACGCGACCGAGCTGCTGGGCGATGAGGATGGCGAGATCCGCGTCCGCGCCGTGGAAGCGAAGACGGGCTTCGCGCTGACGCACCGGATCAAGCACGAGCTGTTCGACTCGCAGGAGTACCGCCAGCTGGAGCGTGTGCACGCGCAGCTGATCGAGTTGGCGGGCACGCCCGCGTTCGAAGTCCGCCTCGGCGACGCGCAGGAGACCGCGGCCTCGTTTGAGACGCTGCGCGCCGCTGTGATGACCGTGGCTCAGAAGGGCATCAAATTGCAGCGCTTCAAGGGCCTCGGCGAGATGAACGCCGAACAGCTAGGCGAAACCACGATGGCGCCCGCGACCCGCACGCTGGCTCAGGTGACGCTCGAGGACGCCTTCGCGGCGGACCGCATCTTCTCGATGCTGATGGGCGACCAGGTGGAGCCCAGAAGGGCTTTCATTGAGGACAACGCAAGGGCCGTGGCGAATCTCGATGTGTGACGTATGGCCGGCGCAGCTCGGCGCCCTCAGTCGCTCGCGTGCAAAGCACGCCACACTCCCTGCGTCCTTGATCTGCTTGACCCTACGCCCCACCTGGCAGACCCTTTTGGAGGTGAGTAATGGCCTCGACTGACGTGATCGGCGGCGGCAACATCGAACCGCGCGGGCTCGAGGAGGAGATGCGCACGGCGTATCTCGACTACGCGATGTCGGTGATCGTCGGGCGGGCTCTGCCGGACGTGCGCGACGGGCTGAAGCCGGTGCACAGGCGGGTGCTTTATGCGATGAACGAGCTGGGCTTGGGCCCGACCCGCTCCTACGCGAAGTGCGCGAAGATCGTGGGTGAGGTGATGGGCAACTATCACCCGCACGGCGACTCGGCGATCTACGACGCGCTGGTGCGCATGGCGCAGGACTTCTCGATGCGCAACGAACTGGTCGACGGCCAGGGCAACTTCGGCTCGGTGGACGACGACCCCGCGGCGGCGATGCGCTACACGGAGGCGCGCCTGGCGCGGATCGCGACGGAGATGCTGCGCGACCTGGACATGGACACGGTTGATTTCGCGCCGAACTACGACGGCTCGCGCCGCGAACCGCTGGTGCTGCCCGCGCGCTTCCCGAACCTGCTGGTCAACGGCTCCTCGGGCATCGCGGTGGGCATGGCGACGAACATCCCGCCGCACAACCTGCGCGAGGTGATCGACGCGACGATCGCCTACATCGACGACGACGACATCGACACGCCGGGGCTGATGCGCCACGTCAAAGGCCCGGACTTTCCCACGGGCGGGATCATCCTCGGCCACGCGGGCATCAAAGACGCGTACGAGACGGGCCGCGGACGGGTGCGCATCCAGGCGCGCGCCCACGTCGAGCCGCTCAAGCAGGGCAAGGAGGCGATCGTCGTCACGGAGCTGCCGTTCATGGTC
Organism: uncultured Solirubrobacteraceae bacterium; assembly: GCA_963697725.1. Taxonomy (GTDB): domain Bacteria; phylum Actinomycetota; class Thermoleophilia; order Solirubrobacterales; family Solirubrobacteraceae; genus Palsa-744. Next base: position 119,471 of record OY969096.1, on the reverse strand, counting down.
AAGAAGGGCGGCGACGGCGGGCTGATCTCGAAGATCGCGGACCTCGTGCACGACAAACGGATCGCGGAGATCTCAGACCTGCGCGACGAGTCCGACAAGCGCGGCATGCGCCTGGTGATCGAGCTGAAGCGCGACGCGATCCCGAAGGTCGTGCTGAACAAGCTCTACAAGCACACGCCGATGCAGACCACCTTCGGCGTGAACATGGTCGCGCTGGTGGACAACGTGCCGCGCACGCTGAACCTGCGCGCGGTGATCCACAACTACGTGGCCCACCAGCGCGAGGTGATCGTCAGGCGCACGAAGCACGAGCTGTCCGAAAAGGAGGCTCGCGCCCACATCCTGGAGGGGCTGCTGATCGCGCTGGAGAACCTCGACGCGATCATCGAACTGATCCGCGCTTCGCGCGATCGCGACGCGGCGCGCGAGCAGCTGGTCGAGCGCTTCGAGCTGAGCACGATCCAGGCGACGGCGATCCTGGACCTGCGCCTGTCGCAGCTGACGGCGCTGGAGGCGGATGCGATCAAACAGGAGCACGCCGACGTAACCGAGCGGATCGCGGAGCTGCGCTCGATCCTCGGCGACGAGTCGCGCGTGCTCGCGGTGATCAAGGAGGAGCTGTCGGAGATCAAGGAGCGCTTCGGCGACGAGCGGCGCACCGAGATCAGCCACTCCGAGGACGAGATCGACATCGAGGACCTGATCGCCGACCAGCAGATGGTGATCACGATCACGCAAAGCGGCTACGTGAAGTCGCTGCCGCTGGCGACCTACCGCCAGCAGGCACGCGGAGGGCGCGGCGTGACGGGGATGGACATGAAGGACGGCGACTTCATCGAGCACCTGTTCGTCTGCTCCTCGCACGACTACCTGCTGTTCTTCTCCAACCGCGGCAAGGTCTATCGCTCGAAGGTGTATGAGCTGCCGGAGGCCTCCCGCACGGCGAAGGGGCGCGCGCTGGTCAACATCCTGCCGCTGCGCGAAGGCGAGCGCATCCAGGCGGTCGTCTCGACCCGAGACTTCACCGAGACGAAGTACCTGGTCTTCGCGACGAAGTCGGGCACGGTCAAGAAGACGGAGTTCCTCTCTTACAACACGCCGATCAAAGCGGACGGGATCATTGCGATCAAGATCCGCGACGACGACGAGCTGCTGGCGGTGCGCGCGGTCGATCCCGAGGACGAGATCATCATGGTCTCCAAGGCGGGGCTGACGGTCCGCTTCGCGGAGTCCGACGCGCGCTCGATGGGCCGCGACACGACGGGCGTGCGTGGCATGGACGTGGGCAAGGACGGAGAAGTGATCGCGATGGACGTCGCCCGCGACGACATGGATCTGCTCGTCGTGACCGAGAACGGCTACGGCAAGCGCACCCAGATCGCCCAGTACCGCAAAACCAACCGTGGGGCCAAAGGCGTCAAGACGATCAAGCTGACAGAGCAGAAGGGCAGCCTGGCGGGCGCCCTGGTGGTGCGCGAACATCAGGAGCTGGTGTTCATCAGCGTCGGCGGCATGGTGCAGCGCACGGCGGCGGGCGGCATCTCCCAGCAGGGGCGCTCGGCGACCGGCGTGCGGGTGATGAACCTCAAGAATGAGGATCTCGTGAGCGCGGTCGCGCTTGTGGTCGATGCGGGCGATGAGGCGGGCGAGGCGCCGCTGGAGGACGCCGTGGGGATCGAGCCTGGCGCGGAGGAGTCCGCGCCCCCCGCCGAGGCTACCTGAGGTCTCCCAAGCGCTCTATTTGCCGCCTGGAGGGGGCTGAACCGCCGACTCAACCCGTCCAGATTCGCCCCTGAAGCCTCAGTACAGCTGGGAGGCCGGCCGACAGCCAGAGGGTGAGACGCCTGAGAAACCTGGCCTCGACCGGGGCCGCCCTACTGGTATGCGCGATGATCGCGGCCCCAGCACAAGCGGAAAGTACTGAGCTCTTTGCTGGCCCGGTGGCACACGAAGCCGCGCACCAGCCTAAGCGCCACAGGCGCAAGACGACTCGATCCTGCGCGCCTAGCTCCCGCAAGCAGAGCGCCCGCGCGGGCCGTAAGGGCGGCTGTCGCACGACGACCCGCCACACGGCCCCCACCCGGCCCAAGCGTCCGCGGACGGGAGCAGGCGTTAGCAGCGTCACCACCAGCGCCAGCGCTGCAGCCGCCCAGCAGGCCTCGGTGATCGCCAGGGTGCTGGCGACCCCCTGTCAGAACACGCAGCTGATCCCCGAAGCAGCCAACCTGCCAACGGTGCGTGACGCGGTGCTGTGTCTGATCAACCTCGAGCGCGCGCAGCATGGCGAGGAACCCCTGCAAGCCAACGCTCATCTCGAAGCCGCGGCCGAAAGCCACGGCAAGGAAATGCTGTCGGTCGACTACTTCGAGCACGTCTCCCCCTCGGGGGTGACGCCTGTGGACCGAATCCGCCAGATGGGCTACATCCCCAATGCAGAAGTCGGCTACGTAATCGGCGAGAACTTGGCCTGGGGCACGCTTACGCTGGCGACACCCGAAGCAATCGTCAACGCCTGGATCGCCTCCCCCGAGCATCTCGCGAACATCCTTGAAGGCAAGTACCGCGACACGGGCATCGACGTCGAGCCTGCGGTCCCCCAGGAGCTGGCCGAAGGCGTCGAAGGCGCGCTGTATACCCAGGAGTTCGGCGTCATCGTCCACTAGCGAGGCGGCGCCTGCGCGCTACTGCGTCCTCGGTCGCTCACGTGCGTAGCACGCCACGCTCCCTGCGTTCCTTGTATCGCTTGGCCGCCGCGCCGCTAGATATGGGTGGAACCCCTCCCGCTCGTCACGTCCGTTCGCTACCCTGATCTGACCAGAGAAAGGAGGTGGTCCGTACGTTGTCTGACAGTTCTTGCGGGACCCTGGAGGTGACCGGCCGCTAGGTCGGAAAGGCTGGACCGCTTAGCGGAATCCAACCCGGGACACCCCGAGACGACTGCCGGTCCTGGTCCCTCCGGCTGAAGCACCGTCCGTCTCGGTTTTCCAGTCAGAGCATCATGCGAAGGGCGCCCGGTCGAGGGCGCCCTTCGTCTTTCTACACCGCGCCGCTCGTCCCGACGCGGGACTGAGCCGGTCAGAAGGCAAGTGAGGCAAGGACGCAGGGAGCGCTGCGTGCGAACAGCACGTGAGCGACCGAGGACGCCGCCTCGCGCCGCCTACTGACCGGCTCAAGCAGCCTGAGGCAGGTACTGCAGCCAAGCCGCCGGGATGGTGGGGCTGGCGACGTGGATGAAGATCTCGGCACGTGGGGTGCGGGGCGCGTGACGCGGGTGCATGCCGGCCTGACGTGGCAGCCGGTCGCCCTTGCGACGGTTGCAGGGAGCACATGAGGCGACGATGTTGTCCCAGCCCGAGGACCCGCCCTTGGAGCGCGGGATCACGTGATCGACGGTGAGGTTGGAGCGCGAGCCGCAGTACTGGCAGGTCCAGCTGTCGCGGGCGAACACGGCGCGACGCGTGATCTTGCGTCGGTGCGCGTCGCGGGGGACGTTGACGTAGCTGACGAGGCGGATTACGACGGGCCGCGCGAGCGTGGAGCTCTCGGAGTGCAGCTCCCAGATCCCGCGCTCGAGCAGCTCGGCCTTCTCCTTGAGCAACAGCACGACGGCGCGGCGCACGGTGCACACGTTGATCGGCTCGAACGTGGCGTTCAGAACGAGCACCCGACCGCCCATCGCCGTACGGGACGGCGATGTCCCAGGTCCGTGTCGCTGGTGCTCGGAAGGCGACACGGACCCCACCGACTCTGGTGGGACAGTGCTCTCCATTTCAGGCGGGAGTCTAGCGGGGAGTAGCCAGAGCGTGGCCGGGTCAGTCATCGCCGCGCGCCACCGCTGCTCGCGCAGCTAGATAGGAGCCGAGCACGCGAACGTGTTCGCACTGCGCTCTTGCTCCGGCGATCGCCTCGGCGACGGGCTCATCGCTGGCGTGGCCGGTGAGGTCGACGAAGAACATGTAGTGACCCATCCGCTCGCGCCGTGGCCGTGACTCGATCTTCGTGAGGTTGATCTCTCTGCTGGCGAACTCGTCCAGACAGCGCACGAGCCAGCCCGGGCTCTCGGCCCCGGCGCCCCAAAAGACGATCGAGGTCTTCCAGCTCTGACCCCCGGAGGATCTCAGCGGCGGCTGGGGTGGCTGCCCGCCACGCGTGACCCGTGCCAGCCAGGCAAACCGAGTTTCGTTATCGCCGCGGTCCTCGACGCTTTCGCGAATGATCTGCCCGCCGTAAATTTGAGCGGCGAGCATAGTGCCGAGCGCCGCGGTGCCGCGAAGCCCGTCAGCGACCACGGTGCGCACCGCCTCGGCGGTCGAGTCGGCCGGGAGCACCCGCGCATGCGCGAGCTCCTCGCGCAGGAACCGCTCGCACTGGCCGGGCACCTGCGGGTGCGTTAGGACGGTGTTGATCTCATCGAGCTTGACCTGCTCTGCGGCGATGAGCGAGTGCCTCACCCGCAGTAGCGTCTCGCCGACAATCTCGACGTATGCAGCCTCGTCAGCGATCAGGTCGAGCGTGACGCTGATCGATCCGTCGAGCGAGTTCTCGATCGGGACCACAGCCCATTCGACGGCTCCGCGCCGCAGCGCCAGCACCGTCTCATAGATGCTCGTCAGCGCGAGCGGCTCAACCGTGTCTTTCTCCGCGCCGGCGAGCAGTGCCTCCTCGCTAAAGGTCCCCTCCGGGCCCAAGTAGCCGACACGCGCACCTCCGAGCGCCGACATCTCAGGGGCGCTGCTCGAGGGGCGCTGGCGGGACCGCGGGCGCGGCGTCGCCGGCGAGCGCCACGCGTACGGCCTCGGCCTCCTCGGGCGAGAGCTCGAGTTCGCCCTGGCCTCCGGTCACCTGCTTGGCGTAAACGCGTGCCTGGTCGCGATGGTGGATTGAGGTCAGCACGATGCCGGAGCGTTCCCCGTCCAGTAGGGCGATCGAAACCGATTGGTGCCCCGAGAGCTCGTTGTAGGCGTCGTAGCGGATCAACGCGTGGTGGGCGATCGTGCCGCGTAGCGCGGTCTCGACACCGCCCAGGCGACCATCGAGCCGCACCGCCACGTCGTCGACGTACCCGCGCAGCGCTTCGAACCCGTCGTGCAGCCGCGCGGCGTGGGCGACCAGATCCTGGTTGCCCTGCTCGCCGAGGACCGTGCGCTGCGCCTGGCGCAACCGGCGCAGGCTCAGCATGAGCGCCAGGCAGCAGAGCAGCGCGATCAGGGCGAGCGCCGCGGCTGCCAGGGCGACGATGCCCTTTGTGTCGGTGAGGGTGGCGATCAGGGCCATCGCCACAAGTTAGCCGCTGGAGGGGAGGGTTGTGGAGGAGGCAATGGCCCCCGCCTAGTTGGCGAACACGGCCAAGAAGGTGCCCTTGTTGTTTTCGGTGTTGGTCTCGCCGGGGACCTTTTCGACATCGACTTCGACCTTGGCGGCCTCGCCGAGGGGGACGCCGCTGACGGGGATGTCGACGCTGACGGTCTTGCCGGGTTCGGCCTTTTCGATCGCGTGTGAGGCCTTGAACTGCTTGCCGCCCGCGGTTACGACGACGTTGACCTTGACGTTGGTCTCAGCGCTTTCGCCGCCGTTTTCGACGTTGACGGTGAAGGTGGGGTTGCTGCCGCCGCTGACGTGGTTAAGCGTGGGTTCGGCCGCGAGCGTATTGGCACCGACGCTCACGCCTGTGAGCGCACTGCCGTGGGTTCCGGATGTGACTTCGCCGTTCTGAGTGCTGCTGGACTTCCCGGTGATGCGTTCTTCGACGGTAGTGGGATCGAGCCAGCCGAGGTTGGGCAGGGAGCGCGAGGGCGCGGTAGTGAGCCCTTCAGCGCCGCCTTCCTTCAGCGCCTGCTGGATCAGGGGGGCGACGCGTTGGGAGTAGAGCACGTCGGAGGCGAGGAAGATCTCCATGTCGCCGGCGATCTGCGCAGTGGCCTGCTTGCCCTGTCCCCCGAGGGCGGTCGGCGTGCGCGCGGCGATCTTGGTCACGGCTTCGGTGCGTAGGTCAAAGGCGAGCAGCAGGTCGTCTTGGGCGCCGGACATCTCGCCGGGGGTGCTCAGCTTCTTCACGCGCGTCGTGAGGTCCTGCGCCTGCACCCGCAACTGGTCCACCTGCACCTCGACGTTGAGTGCGGACTTGCCCCCGGCGCCGGATAGCGCGGAGAACAGCGGCCGCGAGACGTGTTCGTCGAATTCCTGGGCGAGCAGACTGACTTCGCGGTTGTAGCTCTTCAGGGCGTCGGTCTTCTGCCCTTTGAGACACCCGTTGATGAGCAGAATGATGATGATCAGCAGCACGACCCCGACGCCGAAGGCGATGCGCCGGCGGACCATCAGCGTGTGCTGATCGAGCGGCAGCGGGCCGTCCGTGCGCTGGGGGCGACGGGGGCTGGGCCGCTGCGGCGTCCGCGGCGTCCGGCTGGCAGGCCGCTGGGCTGTCTCCTCGTCGTCGTCAAAGAACGACAAAAGCTGCTCCTTGCAGGGAATACGAAACGGCCAGTATGACCGCCGGCCAGCGCTCTGGCCATCCTGCAACTTCGCCCTCAACGTACCTTCTCCTGCGGTCGCGAGCAGGGAGGGAAAGCCCCACGGCGAACGCAGGAGCCGGTGGAGTCGACGACACTCGCGCATCCTCGGCGCCCACGCGCGCGCACGACGCGGATCGCCGGCCCGGGCGCCGGGGCGCTGGTACTCGGCCGCTACCGGCTGTGCGAGCAACTGGGCGCGGGCGGTTTTGGCGTGGTTTGGCGTGCCCACGACGAGCAGCTGGACCGAGAGGTCGCGGTCAAGCGCATACCGCTGGCGCCAGAGGACGACGGCGAGCGCGCGAGCAGAGAGGCGCTGGCCAGCGCCCGTCTGGCGCACCCGGCGATCGTCGCGTTGTACGAGGCGTGCCCGGCGGAGGACGCCTTCTACCTGATCTCCGAGCTGGTGGACGGCGACACGCTGGCGATGCTGATCGCCGCGGACGAACTGGCCGATTCACAGGTTCTGCAGATCGGGGTGGCGCTGTGCTCGGCGCTCTCGCACGCGCACGCGCGGGGGGTGATCCACCGGGACGTCAAGCCGCAGAACGTGCTGGTCCCGCAGGAGCCCGAGCCGGCGAAGCTGACGGACTTCGGCGGTGCCTGGCTGAGCGGCGAGGAGGTGCTGACCCGTACGGGCGACGTGCTAGGCACGCTCGCCTATATGGCACCTGAGCAGAGTGAAGGACGCGAAGCGGGGGAGGCCGCAGATCTCTATTCGTTGGCGCTAGTGCTGTACGAGGGCCTGAGCGGGGTGAACCCAGTGCGGGGAGCGACGCCGGCGGAGACGGTCCGCCGGATCGGACGCCCCGTACGATCGCTGCTGCGTGTTCGGCGCAACGTCCCGCGCGAGCTGGCGCGAGCGATCGACCGCGCACTCTCGCCCTCACCGAGGGCGAGAGGCACGCTCGCAGAGCTGCGCGCAGCGCTGGAGTGGGCGCTGGAGCACGGCCCCGGGATGGGCGGCCCGTGCGGCGAGCAGACCGTCCAGACGCGCCTCGAGCGCGCGGGGCGCCTCGAGCAGGACACGGAGCCGAGGCCAGGGGAAATGGCCCCGGAGACGCGAGTACAGGATTTGCACGGGCTCTTGCCGGCGGCCCCGGAACGCGTGTCGCTGCCGCGCACGGCGCGCCGCGGGATGCCGCGCGCGGCGTGGCTCGCACTGGCGGTCGGTCTGAGCGCATGGCAGGTGATGGAGGGACATGCGGGCGTGTCGCTGCTGTTGTTGGCGGCGCTGCTACCCGTGGTGCTGCTGCCGATCGGTCGACGGGACCGCGCGGGCACGGGGGGCTGGCTGGTATGCGCGCTGGCGCCGGCGTTGGGTGCTATCGGCCTGGCGGGAGCGTTTCCTGCGATCGCGGGGCAGGCTCCGCGGTGGCGTATGCGGGCCGCCCTGGGGGCCCTGGGTTACTGGTGGCTAGCGCTGGCGGAGCCGCTGTTGGCCCGCCAGCTATGGCTAGGACCAGCGGGGGGGACACCTCCACGCGCGCTCTGGGAGGGCTCGCTGGATACGACGGCGCTGCATGTGATCGCGCCGCTCTTGAGCCTCGGGGTGCTGCTCGGTGCGGTCCTGTGGGCAGCCGCGGCTGCGGTGCTGGGCCTGATCGTGCGCGGCCGCAACGCGCCCCTGGATGCGGTGATGGCGGTCGGCTGGTCGACGGCGCTGGCCGCGGCCACGCCGCTGCTGGACAGTGGCCTGGCTACGCACGCGGCCCAGCCGAGCCCACGTGGCCTAATCGCGGGTGCGGTGCTAGGCGGAGCGGTCGCGCTTGGGGCCCGCGCTCTACGGGGTCCCGTCTGACGTAGCATGGCCTCACGGCTGGACCCGGCCGTGTGGGCTGCGTGCTCCGATCTTCCGGTGGCCCGCCGCCGCTCGGCGGGGTCCGTCCCACGATGAGCGCCCCGATCCAGCGATGAACGTCCTTAAGAGCGTCGAGACAACGATTGCCAACCTCGTGGAGGGCACCTTCGGGCGCCTGTTCCGCTCGGAGGTTCGGCCCATGGAACTGGCGCGCAAGCTGGCGCGGGAGATGGATGAGCACCGCACGACCTCGGTCTCCCGCGTGTATGCGCCGCACGAGTACACGGTCTGGCTCTCGGGGCAGGACCGGGCCCGCTATGAGGGCTTCGAGCACGAGGTGATCGACGAGCTGTGTGCCTATCTGCTCGAGCACGCCCGTCGTGAGGAGCTGATCTTGGCGGCGAGCCCATCGATCGCCTTTCACACCGACGAGCGCCTGGCGCTTGGCGAATTCGGCATCCAGGCGCAGTTGGTCCGCCCGAACGGTCACAGTGAGGATTCCCAGCGCGCGGCGCAGCCCGAGCCCGAGCCGGCCAAGGGCCAGGGACATGGCGAGACGATGATTTACAGCACATCAGCGCGGGTACGCGGCCCGGTCGAGGAAGCGCAGGCGCGGCGTCCATCGCGTGCCCTGTTGGCGGTCGGCGGTCGGCGGCTGCCGCTGCCGGGACGCGGCGCGACGATCGGTCGTAGCCGCGACTGCGACGTGGTGCTGGATGACGCCGGCATCTCCCGCCACCATGCCGAGATCAGACCGGACGCCGGCGGCTGGACGCTGGCGGACCTGGGCTCGACGAACGGCGTGCGCCTTAACGGGCGCACGGTGCGCGCGGTCCAGCAGCTACAGGCGGGGGACCGCGTGGAGCTGGGCTCGACGGAGATGGTCTTCGAACTTGGATGACGACGCTGGCGCCCGTATCGGTTGCGCTGAAGTTCGGCTTCCTGGCCGTGCTGTACCTGTTCGTGCTGTGGGTGGCCCGCAGCTCGCGCCGTGACCTGCGCCGAGGCGATGTGGCGCTGATGGGCGAGCAGGGCGCGCAGGCGCAGCCGATCCCGGGGGACGCGACGGGCCTCTACTCAGCGACTTCGACGGGCGCCGACGTGGCGCACCGTTCGCCGCAGTTGGTGGTCGAGCGCGCGCCGGGACATGAGCCGGGGATGATCTATGACGTCGATGGCGATCTGGTGCTGGGACGGGGCGAGCGCGCGGAGATTCGCCTGGAGGATCCGTTCGCCTCGGGGCGCCACGCGCGGATCTTCGAGCAAGGCAACAGCGTCGTGATCGAGGATCTGGGCTCGACGAACGGCACCTACCTCAATGAGGAGGTACTGCAGTCACCGCGGCCGCTGCACCCGGGTGACCACGTGCGCATCGGCGACAGCGAATTTACGTTTGAGGTGGAGTGACTTGCTGCGTGTGGCGGAGCAGTACGCGGGGACGGACACGGGACGCCAGCGTCGCGCGAACGAGGATTCGCACCTGGCGCGGGCGCCGCTGTTCGTGGTGGCGGACGGGATGGGCGGCGCGCAGGCGGGCGAGGTGGCCTCGCGCTTGGCGGTGGAGTCCTTCCAGGGTGGTCTGCAGGATGCGGCAGAGCCAGAGCTCGCGCTGGCGGAGCTGACCAGGGCAGCGAATACGCGGATTCACGAGCTGTCGCACAGCCACGCGGAGCAAGCGGGGATGGGCACGACCCTGACAGCCGTTTATGTGGGCGAGCGCGAGATCTCGATCGCGCATGTGGGCGACAGTCGTGCCTACCGTCTGCGCGAGGGGGAGCTACTGCGCCTGACCGACGATCACTCGCTCGTGGACGAGTTGCTGCGCCAGGGTCGTCTGACGCCCGAGGAAGCGCTTGATCATCCCCAGCGCTCGGTGATCACGCGAGCGCTGGGGCCCGAGGGCGCTGTGGAAGTGGATACCCGCTCCTATGCGGCGCGCGATGGCGACGTCTACCTGCTGTGCAGCGATGGTCTGACGACGATGGTGCCGGAGTACCGCCTGGCGGAGCTGCTGCTGGCGCACGAGACACTGCGCGACGCGGGCGAGGCCTTGATTGGGGCGGCGAACGAGGCGGGTGGGCGCGACAACATCACGGTGGTGCTGCTGCGCCTGGAGGAGCTGGACGCGAGCTCGGCGCCGCTGACCGAAGAAGCTGACGCGGCGAGCTCGGGCGTCGCGACCGGCCCGGCCACGAGCGTTGAGCAAACGCCAGCAGGGGCACACTCCCCGACGTCGGCTGCGGTGATGAGCCCGCCGCCGAGTGCCCGTTCGGGCGTGGCCGCCGCCGCGCCGGTAGTTCCCCGCCAACCGCGCTCGCCGTCCTCGCGCGGCAAGGCCCCCAAGCGCCGCCGCGGGCGCCTGCGCCGAGCGACAGCGACGGGGATCGTGTTGGTGGTGCTGGCGCTGATCGGCGCGGGGGCGTACCTGGCGCTGCAGTCGGTCTACTTCATCGGTACAAACGAACGTGGGCTGGTGACGGTGTTCCGTGGTGTGCCCTACCGGCTACCAGGCAACCTGGCGCTATACAGCAGCGATTACGTCTCGGGCGTTGGCGCCGCGACGCTGTCGCGCCGGCGTCGCGAGAGCCTGTTGGACCATTCGCTGCGCTCGGAAGCAAACGCGGGTCAGCTGGTGCGCAGCCTCGAACTCGGACAGCTGGAATGAGGGCTTGCGATGACGCCGCCGCCAACGCGAGGCCCGCGCGATGAACCAGCCGATCGTCCGCCTGTTCGGCGTCGTGATCCTGATGTTCGCGCTGCTGCTGGCGTTCACCTCGCGCTGGACGATCTTCGAAGCGGGCTCGCTGCGCGAGAACCCGCTGAACGCGCGTTCGCTCTTGGAGCAGCAGCGGATCGACCGCGGGCGGATCCTGGCGGCGGATGGATCGGTGCTGGCCCGCAGCTCGCGCTCGCGGGCGACGCGCGAGTCAGAAGCGATCTACACGCGCACCTACCCGACGGGGGAAGAGTTCGCGCACGCGATCGGCTATTACTACATCGACCGCGGGCGCACGGGCCTGGAGAGCTTCCGCAACGCGACCTTGAACGGGCAGAACGGCTCGAACCTGCAGTCGATCCTCGACCAGCTGCAGGGGAAGAAGCGCCAGGGCAACGAAGTGATCACGACGCTGCAGCCGGGCGCGCAGCAGGTGGCGAACGCGGCGCTGAAAGGGCACGAAGGGGCCGTGGTGGCGCTGGAACCGCACAGCGGCGCGGTCACGGTGATGGCCTCCTCGCCGGGCTACAACCCGAACGCGCTGCGCTCGACACGCAGCTACGACCAGCTGGCGAAGACGGCGCCAGGCAAGCCGTTGGTGAACCGCGCGACGCAGTTCGGCTACGCGCCGGGCTCGACCTTCAAGGTGGTGACGGCGACGGCGGCGCTGGACACGGGGGAGTACACACGGGAATCGACGGTGGATGGGCGCAACGACGTGCGGGTCTCTGGCGTCCCACTGCAGAACGACGACAACGAGAACTTCGGCCCAATCACGTTGACCCAGGCGTTGGCGAAATCGGTGAACACGGTTTGGGCGCAGGTGGCAGAACACGTGGGCAAGGGCACGATGGCGCGCTACATGCGTCGCTTCGGCTTCGATCGCAAGCCGCAGCTGGACTACCCGGCGACCGAGATGTCATCGAGCGGCGAGTACAACGGCACGCGGCTGCTGTCGCCGACGAGCCCGAAAGCGGACGTTGGCCGCATGGGGATCGGCCAGGACAAACTGGAGGCGACGCCGCTGCAGATGGCGGAGGTGGCGGCGGCGGTGGCGAACGGCGGCAAGCTGATGGTCCCGCACATGACGGCGCGGATCGTGGACCCGGACGGGCGTACGGTGCAGCGCATCTCCCCGCGGGTGCAGTCGGTGGTGATGAAACCCTCGACGGCGACGGCGGTGCGCTCGATGATGGAAGCGGTGGTGAACGAAGGGACGGGCACCACGGCGCAGATTCCAGGCGTGCAGGTGGCGGGCAAGACGGGCACGGCGGAGACGCAGATCGGCACGGCGATCAACAACGTGTGGTTCATCGCGTTCGCGCCGGCGAGCAACCCGAAGGTGGCGATCGCGGTGACGCTGAAGGGCGTGCCGGGACAGGGGGCCGCGTTCGCGGCGCCGATCGCGACGGAAGTCATGGAAAGGCTGCTGCATGATTGAGCGACGAGCGAGCGAGTCGACGTCCGGGGGGGCGCCACATGGTTGAGCCGAACACGATTATCGACGGCCGCTACAAGGTGATCTCGCGCGTGGGCTCGGGCGGGATGGCGGACGTGTACCTGGCGGAAGATCAGCTGTTGGGCAGGCAGGTGGCGGTGAAGCTCCTGCACCACCACTTTGCGGAGGACCAGGAGTTCGTGGAGCGCTTCCGTCGCGAGGCCTCGAGCGCGGCTGGCCTGTCGCACCAGAACATCGTGGGGATCTTCGACCGCGGCGAGTGGGAGGGCACGTACTACATCGCGATGGAGTACGTGCCGGGGCGCTCGCTGAAGACGCTGGTGCGCGAACAGGGTGCGTTGGATCCGGCCTTGGCGATCGACATCGTGGTGCAGATCCTGCGCGGCGCGCGCTATGCGCACCGACGCGGTGTCGTGCATCGCGACCTCAAGCCGCACAACGTAATCCTGGACGAGGAGGGCCGAGCGCGCGTGACGGACTTCGGGATCGCCCGCGCGGGTGCCTCGGACATGACGCTGACGGGCTCGATCATGGGCACGGCGCAGTACCTCTCACCGGAGCAGGCGCAGGGACACGTGGTGACGGGCGCCTCTGACCTCTACTCGATCGGGGTGATCCTTTACGAGCTGTTGACGGGCGTGGTGCCCTTCGACGGTGAGACGGCGGTGGCGATCGCGTTCAAGCAGGTCTCGGCGGAACCGAAGCCGCCGAGCGAGGTGAACCCGTCGCTGCCCCCGGCGCTTGACGCGGTGGTGTTGCGGGCGCTGGCGAAGGATCCGGCGCAGCGCTACGCGGATGCGGATGAGTTCATCGCGGCCCTGCAGCGCGAGCGCCAGGCGCTGCCGACGGCCGCGGGCGCGGCGGCGGGGCTAGCGGCGGGCGCGGCCGGGGAGGGCGGCTGGCAGGCGGCGACGGCCGCGGCAGCCAGCCCAATGGGACCTGCGGTGGTGCCACCGACCCAGACGCAGGCGCACGACGGCGCCCACCCAATAACGGGTTCGATGCTGTTGGCTGAGGAGGGCTACGACGAGAACGGCGGCGAGCAGGACGATGGCCCCGCGATCCGCCGCGTACTGCTGTGGAGCCTGCTGGCGGCGTTGGTGGTGGGCGGGATCGTGGCGGCGGTACTGCTGCTATCGGGCGGGACGGGCCACACGACGGTGCCGAGCGTGACGGGTGAAACCGAACAGGCGGCCGCGGCGCGCCTGCGCACGGCTGGCCTGAGCGCGAACCCCTCGCTGACCTCCAGCGCGACGGTGGCAAGCGGCCGCGTGATCAGCCAGTCGCCGGTGGCGGGGAGCAGAGTGGAGAGCGGTTCGCGCGTGAGCATCGTGGTCTCCAGCGGCCCGGGGAGCGCGGCGCTGGAAGGTGTGGAAGGGCTGACGGCGGCACAGGCGATCAAGCGTCTGCGCGCGGCTGGCTTCAAGCCGACGAGCAAGGAAGAGGCGAGCGCGACGGTGGCGAAGGGCAAGGTGCTGGGCACGGAACCGCCGGCTGGCACGGAGCTGCAGGTGGGTAGCCCGGTGACGGTGCTGGTATCGAGCGGCCCGGCGCAGGTGCGCGTGCCGGACCTGACGGGGGACTCGCGCAACGGCGCAGAAGCCGCTTTGAGCGCGGTGGGCCTGGCGGTGGGCACGGTCTCAGAACAAGTCTCGGCGGGCGCGTCTGCGGGCGCTGTACTGTCGCAGTCGCCGCAGGCGGGCTCCTCGGTGGGCACAGGCTCGAAGGTGAACTTGACGGTGGCGAAGGCCTCGAATGAAGTGGTGGTGCCGAAACTGCTGGGCCAGACCGTGACGCAGGCTTCGGCGGCATTGGGGGGCGCGGGTTTCACTCCGAGCGTGGTGCAGGTACCCGTGAGCGAACCGAGCAAGGTGAACGTGGTGTTGAAACAGAGCCCTACGGCTGGCAAGACGGCGCGCAAGGGCTCGACGGTGACGTTGACGGTGGGGGTGCTGGAAACCACTCCGACGACTCCCACGACACCGACGACGACGACTCCCACCACCACGACCACGACGACACCCACGCCGCCGGCGGCTGGGGCGGGGTAAGAACGGCGCTCGTTTACTTGAACAGGGTGAGTTCGGAGATTGAGGCGGACTGCTGGTCGGGGGGCAGGGTGGTGAGCCAGACTAGGTAGTAACGGTAGGTGCCGCTGGGGAGTTTGATGCGCTGGTGGTTGCGGACGCTGGTGGCGGAGGCGAGCGGACCCTGCCAGCCGCGGGCGGAGAGGGGAGTGGAGTCGCCGTATGCGAAAGAGAGGTCGACCTTGTTGGCGCCGTAGACCTGCACGTCAAAGCCGGGGGTGGGGGTCTGGATCTCAAGGGCGCGGGCGGCGACGCGTGGGGAGGCGTCGAGGTAGACGCCGAGGCCGGTGCCGCCGGCCTTCTTGAGGGTGCCTTCGTAGTAGTGGGAGGTGCTCCAGGTGGTGTTGGGATCGCTGTCGATGACGTTCTGGACGCGGTTGTGGTTTTCGGGGCCGGTGCCGAAGGGGTTGTAGTCGTGGGCGGCGGTCTGGCTGAGCACGACGGCCTGCAGACCAGGACTGGCGTGGACGTCGGGAGCGACGCCGGTGCCTTTGTGGGCCTGTTGAGCAGCGGCGACGAGCGCGACGGCGATGATGGCGGCGAGCAGCGCGAGCGAGGCGACCCAACGGGCTGGGTGCTGCATGCGCCAGGGCAGCCGCCGCCGCGTCTCGCCGGGGAGCGTGCGCAGCACGCTGGTGACCTCGCCGGTGGCCTGGCCAGTGCGGGCGGCCTCGAGGGCGAGTACCTCCTCGAGGTCGGCGATCATATGAGCGGCGTCGCGGTAGCGCCAGTCGAGGTCCTTGGCGACGGCACGGTCGATGACGGAGGCGGTGGCGGCGGAGGCCTCGGGGCGCAGTAGCTGAACGTCGGGAAGCTGCTCGCGCACATGACGCATCGCCACGGCGACGGGGGTCTCGCCGGTGAAGGGCACCTGCCCGGTGAGCATCTCGTAGAGGACGACGCCGAGCGAGTAGAGGTCGGACTGTCCGGTGACGGGCTGGCCAAGCGCCTGCTCGGGAGATACGTAGTCGGTGGTGCCGAGCACGCGTCCGGCGACGGTGAGCCCTTCCTCGGTGAGCGTGCGGGCGATGCCGAAGTCGGTGATCTTGGCGCCGCCTTCCTCGCTGATGAGGATGTTCTGCGGCTTGACATCGCGGTGCACGATCAGGCGCTCATGCGCGGCGCCGAGCGCGCGCGCGATCTCGATGGAATAGGCGATGGACTGCGTGATCTCGAGCGGCCCCTCGCGGCGGATGAGCTGCTTGAGCGTCTCGCCCTGGACGTACTCGAGCACGATGTAGGGAGTGCCACCCTCGCCGTCCTCGGAGGGCTCCTCGCCGGCGTCGATGACGGTGACTATGTGCGGGTGGTTGAGCTGCGCGACGGAGCGGGCCTCGCGGCGAAAGCGCTCGAGCTGATCGGAGTCGGCGGCGATCTCGCGGTGCATCAACTTGATGGCGACGGGTCGCTCGAGCACGATGTCGAAGGCCCGGTACACCGTGGACATACCCCCGCGCCCGATCTGCGCATCGAGCCGGTAGCGGCCGCCGAGCAGTGTCCCGAGGACGGTCACACCCATATTGTGCGCGCAACAGCCGCCGATGCGCGCATACGCGCTGTCAGTTGTCGACTCGGGTGACTGATTATTTTTAGATCGATGATGGCCGCGTGGTGCGCGACCCGCGCGCGTGGATGAGGACCAGGCCGGCGATCAGCAGCCGGTAGAGCGAGAACGGCGCGAGCCTGCGAAGTGCCCGCTGAGAGCGGCGCAGCAGGCGCGCGCTGATGCTGGTGGAGATAAAGGCCCCGGCGATGCCGGTTGCGAGCGCGCCGGGGCGATCGGGGATGCCATGGCGTACGAGCCGCGCGCCCTCGAGTGCGCTGGCGCCGAGCATGACAGGCAGGCCCGCGTGCCAAGAGAGCGTCTGCGCGGCGGCGGGAGAGAAACCCAACGCGCGGGCAACACTGAGCGTGGCACCGTAACGCGAGACGCCGGGGGCGAGCGCGACGGCTTGGGCGAGGCCGAGCGCGAGGCCGTCGCCGAGCCGAGCGTCACTGTCAGTGCGTTGCTGGTCACGCCCGCCGCGTTCGGCGGCGGCCATCGCGAGCGAGCCGAGCGCGAGGCCGGCGGCGATCGATCGCGGTCCGCCAAGCCGGCGCTCGATCGATCCCCGCAGCAGCAGGCCCGCGAGCGCGGGTGGCGCTAGCGAGAGACCGATGACGGCGATTCGACGCGGGTTCAGCTCGCGCGTGGCGGCGAGTAGCTCGCGGCGCATGTCGAGCGCGAGCGCGAGCCCGGCACCGGCGTGCAACGCGACCTCGAAGGACTTGCGCTGCTCAGCGTCGAGCTGCCGGTAGGGCCAGTCGAGCAGTAGCGGAATCAGCGTGGTGTGCGCGGAGGAGGAAACCGGCAGCAACTCGGTTGGTCCCTGCGCGAGACCGAGCGCGGCTGCATGGCGCAGTGGCAGTTGCATCAGCGGGCGCTTCGCCACGGCCCGGCTCGGGTTCAGCCGGCGTCGGGGGCCGCGGGCCCTGCGCCGGAACCGCCCTCGGCACCATCACCCACGGCCGCGGCCGGACCGCGGCCACCGCGACGACGACGGAGGACCAAGTAGCCGACGCCGAGCACGATCACGGCGAGCAGCACGTAGTTGACGTACTCAAGGCCGTTGCGCACGCTCTTCCAGTCGCCGCCGAGCGCGTGTCCCGCGATCGCGAAGCCAAGCACCCATGGGATCGAGCCGATCAAGGTGAGCACCGTGAAGCGCGTAAAGGACATTCGCGCAATCCCGGCGGGCAGCGATACGAAGGCGCGAATCACGGGGATCAGCCGCCCGTACAGGACGATCTGCTCGCCGTGGCGCTGGAACCATCGATCGGCGCGTTGGATCTGCGCTGGGCCCATGTGGATCTTGCCGCCGTGGCGTTCGAGCAACTCCAGACGCCCGCCGCGCCCCACGGCATAGGCGATCCACGAGCCAACTAGCGAACCGATCAGCCCGGCAAGCACGATCCCGACCATCGTCAGATGGTGCTCAGAGCCGCTGGCGGTGTGGTCGGCGACGACGAAACCCGCGAACAGCATCACGACCTCGGAGGGCACGGGAATACAGGCGGAGCTGACGGCCATCAACAGGAAGATCCCCGGCAGGCCAGCGGTGCGGACGAAATGCGAGGTTTCGTTAACGACGGATTCGGAGATTGAGGCGAGGAGCATTGGTGGGGGACGATACCGGGGGGTTGGGTTGGCCCGCGCGGGGTGGTGTATATGCCATGGCTATCGCTGTTCGTAAAGAGCAATACACACCCGCCGCCCATTCAGCGCTCGCCTGGACCGCGGGGTAAACGGCATCCTGCCTCTTAGTCGAGCCGGCCCTCACTTCTCGCTTCAATTTGTGGCCGTTCGGGCCGCCACGACCGTTACTTGGCCGGCCGTCCCGGCCGGCTGTGCTCAAGCCGAAGGGAGCGCTAGTCCCGAGCCCTGTTGACCCGCGATCGATTCCCGCGCCCCGCGCAATACCGTGGCGGGATGCGCGTTTGGATCGATCTGACGAACAGCCCGCACGTGCTGGTGATGCGGCCGGTGATCGAGCTGCTGCGGGGGGAAGGGCACGAGGTGCGGGTGACGGCGCGGGACTTTGCGCAGACGCTGGCGCTGTGCGAGCGGCTAGGTATCGAGCACACGACAATCGGACATCACCGTGGGGAGCGTCTGGGGGCGAAGGCGCTGGGGCTGGCCTCGCGCTCGGCGGCACTGGTGCGCTGGGCACGGGCGGACGCGCGCGGGGCGGGCGGGCGCGGCTTTGACCTGGCCTTGGGCCACGGCTCGAACGACATTTCGGTGGCGGCGGCGCTGCTGCGGATACCGAGCGCGACGATGTTTGACTACGAGTGGGCAACCGTGCAACACAACGTGAACTGCCGCCTGGCGCGGGCGGTGGTGGTGCCGGAGGCGATCCCGCCAGAGCGCCTGTACCGCTACGGCGCACGGGGGAAGATCCGGGCGTATGAGGGTCTGAAGGAGGAGTACTACCTCGCGGACTTCGAGCCCGACCCGGCAGTGTTGGCTGAGCTGTCGCTCGACCGGACGCGCCCGGTCGTAGTGGTGCGCACGCCGCCGGAGGTCTCGCTTTATCACCGCTTCGAGAACGACCTATTCGCGCAGGTGCTCGTGCGCCTGCGCGAGGCTGCTGCAGAGCAGGGGGTGCAAGCGGTGGTGCTGCCGCGCGTGGAGTCCCAGCGCGCGGAGCTGCGCGATGTGCCGGGCTTCGTGGTCCCGGAGCGAGCGATCGATGCACAATCGCTGATTGCCTACGCGGACCTGGTGATCTCCGCGGGGGGCACGATGAACCGCGAGGCGGTGGCGCTGGGTGTGCCGGTCTACACGACCTTCGAGGGCCGTCCGGGCGCGGTTGACGACCGTCTGATCGCCGAAGGTCGGATGCGCCGGCTGGGCGCTGCGACGGACCTGCAAATGCAAAAGCGCGGGCCGGATTCGACGCGCGCGCGGGCGCGCCGGGATCCACGGGTGCTGGTCGAGTTGCTGAGCAGCCCTTTGCAGGACGGCGCTCGCCGCGCCTGACGGCCCAAGGGGCGCTTACAATCCAGCGAATGCGCCGACGGATCCGCTCGGCGGCCTTTCCCCTGCACCGTCATTCTCTGCCCCAACTCGCGGTGGATGGGGCGCTGGTCGCGCTCGCGTACTACCTCGCCTTCGAGCTGCGCTTTAACAACGGCCCGAACGCCTACTACGTCCACCTGCGTGATCGCACGATTTGGTGGGTGCTACTCGGCAGCCTGCCGGTGCTAGTGCTGGCGCGGGTCTACCAGCGGCGCTGGCGCTATTCGGGCCAGCGTGACTATGAGGCGGTAGCACGGGCGGTGGTGGCGATCGTGGTGTTGACCGTGGTTGCCGTCGCGGTGCTGCGGCCGGTGGAGCACCAGACGAGCCACGGTACCTCAGCGATTCAGCTGCCGAATGGCGTGATCATCATCTACGCGCTGCTGGCGTTGGTCTTTTTGGTGGGGGTTAGGGCGCTGGCACGAAGCGTGTACGAGCGCCGGCCGTTGGCGGGTTTCCGCGGCGGTGGCAAGGGCCAGCGCAGCGTGCTGATCGCGGGGGCGGGCGACGGCGGACGCTTGGTGCTGCGGGAGATCGTGCGCAACCGTGGCCTCGGTCTGACGCCGGTGGGCTTCGTGGACGACGACCCCGGCAAGCGACGCCTACGGATCGACGGCATACGCGTGCGGGGCAACACCGAAGGCGACCTACCGAAGATTCTGGAGGACTCCGAGCCGGACGAAGTGATCATCGCGATCCCCTCGGCGCCGGGCTCGACGCGGGCGCGGATCGTGCGGGAGTGTCGCGAGCGCGGGATCCCGGTGCGCACGCTGCCGACGGTGTTCGAGCTGTTGCAGACGCGCGGGGCGCTGGCGCGACAGATGCGCGAGGTGCGGGTGGAGGATGTGCTGGGGCGCGAGCCCGTGCAGATGGAGCTGGAGCGGGTGGGTGCCTACCTAGCGGGTGAGGTCGTGCTCGTGACGGGCGCGGGCGGCTCGATCGGCTCGGAGTTGTGCCGCCAGATCGCGCGGGTGGAGCCGCATCGGATCGTGCTGCTGGACCACGCGGAGGACAATCTGTTCTCGATTCAGCGCGAGCTCGAGGACGAGCGCCACGTCTCTCCCTCGATGCTCTCGGCGGTGCTGGGGGACTGCAAGGAGGAGGAGCGGATGCGCGAGGTGTTCGCGGAGCATCGCCCGACCGTGGTGTTTCACGCCGCGGCCTACAAGCACGTCGGATTGATGGAGGCAAACCCGGTGGAGGCCGTGCGCAACAACGCGATCGCCACGCGCGTGGTGGCGCACGTGGCGGGCGAGTCGGGCGCCCAGCGCTTCGTGCTGGTCTCGACCGACAAGGCGGTTGCGCCCGCGACGGTGATGGGTGCCTCGAAGGCGCTGGCGGAGTTTGCCCTTGAGGCGGCGAGCGCCCGCTTTCCGAGCACCCGCTATGCGGCGGTTCGGTTCGGCAACGTGCTCGGCTCCTCGGGCAGCGTGGTACCGATCTTCCGCCGCCAGATCGAGCGCGGGGGGCCGGTGACGGTCACGGATGAGCGCATGACTCGCTACTTCATGACGATTCCCGAGGCGGTGCAGCTGATCATCCGCAGCGGCTCGCTGGCGGGCGCGGCGCAGGTCTTTGTACTCGAAATGGGCGAGCCGGTGCGCGTGCTGGATTTGGCTCGCGCGATGATCGAGCTGTCGGGCCTGGACCCGGACCGCGACATCGAGATCGAGATCGTGGGTCGGCGCCCGGGGGAGAAGCTGCACGAGGAGCTGTTCAACACCTACGAGCGTGAGCGCGAGACCGCGGCGGAGAAGATCCTGCTGGCCGAACGCGAGCCGCTGGGCGCCGAGGCGGTGGAGTCGATGTTCGCGGAGATCGGCCTGCTGGTGCTGGAGGGCGATGCGGCGGGTCTAGCGGCGAAGGTCTCGGAGCTCTCGGCCCTGCACGTGCAGGGAAAAACGGCCCAGCCGACGCTGCCCTCGCCCGAGCAGCAGCAGGTCGGCGCGAAGGGGCACGCGGCGCCTGCGGCCCTCATACACTCTCCGGATTCATGATGTCCACGCCGCTCGCGCTTTCGCTTTCGCTCTCGAACTTGTTCACCGAAGTCGGCGCGATCGCCGGGTTGGCGGCGCTGCTGGGAATCGCGATCCTGTCGCTGCTGGTGTTTTCCCAGGCGCGCGAGATCAGACGTCTGCGCGAGTGGGCCGGTCGCGCTCCGGAGCGGGCGGCGGAGGCCGAGCAGCGCGTCAGCACCGAAGCAGCGGCACGCGCCCAGCAGCCGAGTGCGGTGGCGCCCGCGGTGAGGCCCGTGCCGCGGGCGGTGCCGCTCAACGCCCGCCAGCTACCGGCGGCGGGCCCGGGTGGCGCAGCGGTCGCGGGGGCGGTTCCCGCGACAGCGGTCTCACCGGCACAGGGCGCCGCTGGGCAGACGACGCCGGCGCCGGCTACGGGCGCCCAAGCGGGAACGCCGGGCGCGCCGGTCGCGACCCCGGCGGCAGCGAGCGCCGCGACGGCTGCCGGAGTTCAGTCCGGCGCGTCCGCAGCGACGGCCGGGGGCTCAACGCCGCCCATCGGTGGCTCTCCGCAGCCGGGGGAGGCGGCCGGCGCAGCAGCAGCTGCTCCGGCGAAGCCCGCGGCGCCAGGCGCGGAGGCGAAAGCGGGCGGGCCCACACAAGCGACACCCGCGCCTGCGACTGCAGCGGCCTCTACGGGCGCGGGAGCACCAGTGCCGGGCACACCGACCTCGCCCACGAGTGCTCAACCCGCATCGTCGGCAAGCCCGCCCCCCGCAGGAACGACCGAGCCGCGCACTCCGGCCCCGGCGACGGTGGCCGCCGCGGCAACCGCGGCCCGCAGCGCAGCGGGGGGGCCGCCGCGCTCGCCGAGCCCACCTGCGCGACCGCCCGCGCCACCGACGCCCGCGGTCGCGGCCCAGCCAGCTGCCGGCCCCGCAGCCCGCGGCGCCCAGGCCGCGGCGGAGGGGGTCGTGGCAAGCCGCACTGCGGCGGCAGGAGGCACGGCCACGGCTTCGCCGCCGCGCAAGGCCACGGCGGATGCGCGACCGGTGGCGTCTTCGCGACGTGGGACCGCACCGGTGGGCGGCGGGGGGGAGCCGCCGGTTCGTAGGTATCGCGCCGAGCGCCGCTCGCCCGCCCGGGCGACGCTGTTGATCGTGGGCGGTCTGGTCGTGGGCATCGGGGTGATCGTGGCGATTGTGCTGTCGCTGGGGGGAGGCGGCAAGGGCGCGAGCTCCTCATCCGGCGCTGCTGCCGGCTCCCATGTCGGCGGGGCGACTCAGACGAGCGCGTCGGGCACCTCCTCGTCCAAGCGGTCGGCCACAAGCGGCTCGACGGCGACGACGAATCCCGCGCTGCTGAGCGTGGCGGTGCTGAACGGCACGACCACCACGGGCTTGGCCCACCATGTCTCTGAAGAACTGCAGCAGCGCGGCTACGCGAAGGCCACGGCGCTCGAGGGCCAACCCCCGGGTTCCAACCAGGTGACGACGGTCGAGTACACCAGCGGCCACCGTGCCGACGCCCAGCGCGTCGCGCACTCGCTGGGGCTGACGCAGGCGCAGCCGATCGAAGGCACCGTGGCATCGATGGCGAGTTCGGCGGCGGTGGTGGTGATCGTCGGTCTCGACAAGGCTGCGACGACGCCATAGCCGGTTTCCTGGACATCCCCGCGCGCTCCGCGAAGCCGCGCGATCGGGGTTTGACGCACGTGATCGACCGTGGCCTGTCGGTCGCGGAGGTGGACGGCCTTTTGGAGGTCGCGGGGGCCTGCGTGGACATCGTCAAGCTGGGCTGGGGTACAGCGCTGGTGAGCGCGAACCTAAAGCCGAAGCTGGAGCGCTACGCGGCGCAGGGGATCCCCGTCGTGCTGGGCGGCACGCTGACGGAGATCGCGATTCGCCAAGGTCGCGTAGACGGGCTGATTGCGTGGCTGCGCGAGCTGGGCCTGCGCCACGTGGAGATATCGGACGGCACGATCGCGCTGGAGCCCGACTATAAGCGCAACCTGATTGAACGGCTCTCGGGCGAGTTTGTGGTGCTGGCGGAGGTGGGCAACAAGGACGCGGACTTCATCATGGCCCCCTATGTATGGGTCGAACAGATCGAACGCGACTTGGAGGCGGGCGCGTGGAAGGTGATCACGGAGGCGCGCGAGTCTGGCAACGCGGGCATCTACCGCGCGGACGGCGAGCCCCGGACGGGTCTGATTGATGAGATCGTGCACGCGGTGGATCCGGATCGGCTGTTGTTCGAGGCACCACTGCGCCCGCAGCAGGTGTGGCTCTTGAAGCGCTTTGGCACGGAGTGCAACCTGGGGAACATCGCGCCGGACGACGTGCTCTCGCTCGAGACGCTGCGCTTGGGTCTGCGCTCGGACACGGTTGAGCGCTTCGCACTTGGTGAGCAGAGATCGGCCGGGGGCGATTGACCAGCGAGACGGCACGCGGACAAGCCGGGACCACCGCAGCGACGACGGAGATACCGGCCCGCGTCGTGTTCGCGGTGCTGGTGCTCGCCTGTTTCGCGGCCTTCTTCCTGACCCAGCACCTGAAGCACACGCCGACGGCACTGCAGTCCTTCAAGCTGACCCCGTTCTTCTCGCCGACCCCTAGCGGCCACATCAAAGAAGAGCAGATCTCGTTCAAGCCGGCGCGAGCGGACCAGCTGACGGTGACGATCGTGGACTCCTCCGGGGGGCTGGTGGCGACGCTGCTGCGGGACCTCCCGGTGGCGCGTTATAAACAGCTCTCGCTGCGCTGGAATGGCCGTCGCGGAAGCGCCGTGGGCTACACCTCGACGGTGGGCCGCAACCGCTCGCGGATCCTGACGGTGGAGAATCGGGGGGCGCCCGCGCGGGAAGGGGACTATCGCGTGCGGGTGCATCTGCGCGAGCAGGACCGCACCGTGCTCTCGCCCCGCAGCTTCAAGCTGGTGCGCCCGTGACCGCGGCGGCAACGCGGGGCGGGGCATTGCTCGCGACCTCGTTGCACCCAGGAACGATCGTGGCCGCGCTGGTGGGAGCGGCGCTGGTGGTCGCGCTGCTGGTAGTGGTGATGCGTCGGTACGCAGAAGCCTTCCCGTTGCTGGCGATCCTGGCGCTGCCATTCCGCCTCCCAGTCTCGGCGGACGGGCGCACGGTGAACCTGCTGATCCCGCTGTACCTGGTCGTGGCGGCGGGCACGTTGGCACACCTGCTGCCGCGGATGGCCAAGCGTGAGGAGCGGGGACCGGGGCGGCTGGAATGGGTGCTGCTCGCGAGCGTGGTGCTGTACGCACTGCAGGGCCTCTACTCGCCAGACCGGGCAAAAGCGGGCGAGAACCTGGCCTTCTTCTATGTCCCCTTCGGGCTATTGTTCGTGCTGCTGCGCGACGTGCGTTGGACGCGCGAGCTGCTGTTGCGCTGTCTGGGGATCGCGGTCGTGCTGGCGATCGCGTTCGCGGGTGTGGGCTTCGTTGAGTACGCGCGCAAGGAACTGTTCTTGAACCCGAAGGTCGTGGCGGCGAACCAGTTCGACAACTACTTCCGGGTGAACTCCCTGTTCTTTGACCCCAACATCTACGGTCGCTTCCTGGCGCTGGTGATGATCGCGGTGAGCACCGCAGTGCTGTGGAGCCGCCGCCGGCGCGAGGTGCTGATTGGGGCGGGGGTGCTGGCTTGGCTGCTGGCGGGGCTGGTGACGAGCTTCTCGCAGTCGAGCATCGCGGCGCTGCTGTTGGGCTTGGCGGTGCTGGCGGCCTACCGCTGGAGCCTGCGCTGGACGCTCGCGGCGGCGGTCGGCCTGGTGGTGCTCGCCCTGTTGATCGTGCTGCTCGCGCCTGCCAGCGTGCACTTCGGCTTGAAGGGCAACGGCGGTTCGACCCAGAACGCCTCGAACGGACGTACAAAGCTGATCGAAGGCGGCCTGGAACTGTTCGGAAAACGGCCGCTCGAGGGCTATGGCTCGGGCTCGTTCCAGCACGAGTACGAACTGCACTCGAAGGCCAACGCTGAGAGCGCGACTTCGGCCTCGCACACGATCCCGATCACGGTCGCCGCCGAGCAGGGGCTCGTGGGCCTGGCGCTATATGTGGCGCTGCTGGTGCTGGCGCTGCTGGTGCTGTTCCGCGGCGCGGGCCGTTCGCCACCGCGGATCGCGTTGGCGGCCTGCTTCGTGGCGCTAGTGCTGCACACGTTCACCTACGCGGACTTCCTGGAGGACCCGCTGACCTGGACGCTGTTGGGGATCGGTGTGGCTCTGGCGCGAGCGGATCGGGGGACACGGGAGGTTGCGGAGACCCCCACCCGCGACGCCACAGCCCGCGCACCGGCGTAGGTTCTGCTCGTGCTGGGCTATCTGAAGCGGCTCCTAACCACGGGCGCGGCCTACCAGTTCGGGGACATCGTGGCGAAGGGGATCGCGCTGGTGACGATCCCGCTCTACACGCGCCACATTTCACCGGCGGGCTATGGCGCGGCGAACTCGCTGCTGACGGCGGTGATCCTGGCGAGCATCTTCCTGCGCGTCGGCGTGGGCGAGGCGTTTATCCGTTTTTATTTTGATGATGAGGATCAGCTGCGCCGTAACCGGATCGCGCGTACGGCGACGGCGACGGTGGCGTGGACGACAACCGTGGCCGCACTGCTCGCGGTCGCGTTCGCGGCCCCGCTGTCGCGCTTGATCCTCGGCTTTCACGACCCACTGTTGATCGACTGCGCGGTCGTGGGGCTGTGGTCGTTTACGAACCTGGAGATGGCCTACGCGCAGCTGCGCGTGGACGAACGTGCCCGCGCTTACGTGTTCGCCTCGGGGGCGAATGTGGCGCTGACGGTCGCGTTCACGGTGGCGCTGGTGGTGGTCGCGAACCAGGGCGCCCGCGGCCTACTGCTGGGCAACTTCGGCGCCTCGGCGGTCGTGGTGCTGGGCCTCTGGTGGGTGCTGCGACGGCGCTTCAGCCTGCGCGTGCACTGGGCGGACCTACGGGCGATGCTGCGCTTCGGGCTGCCGACCGTGCCCGCGGACGCGAGCGTCTACGCGCTGCAGGTGGCGGATCGCTTCTACCTGTTCCGCAGCTACTCGCACACCGCGGCGGGCAACTACTCGGTGGCGCTGCAGTTCGCGACCGTGGTGTTCGTGGTGGTGCGCGGCTTCCAGTACGCATGGCCGCCGCTGGCCTACTCGATCGCGAGCGACGTCGAGGCCTCGCGGCTGTACTCGCTCGTGACGACCTACTTCGTGCTCGCGACCGGCGTGGTTGTGGCGGCGGTGGCGCTCTTGGGGCGCTGGATCGTGCGGCTGCTCGCGGCTCCGCAGTACTTCGGCGCGCACTCGGCGCTGCCCTGGCTAGCGCTGGCCTGGACCCTGTACGGGCTCTACCAGGTGATGATCGTGATCACGGGCCGCGCCCGCGCGACCTCGCGCAACCTGCCCGCCGCGGCGGCGGGCCTGGTGGTGAACGTCGCGCTGCTGCTGCTGCTCGTGCCGAGTGGTGGGCTCGGGCTGGGGATCGCGGGCGCGGGGATCGCGCTGTGCGGGGCCTACGTGGCGATGCTGGCGGTGATGCACCTGCTGACGCGCAGGCTGTTCACGGTGGGCTTCGAGTGGCGGCGCCTGGCCCAGCTGACGCTGATCTTGGCGGGGGTCGCGGTCTCGGGCGAGCTGCTGCTGCCGACGAGCGGCTTCGGGGGGATCGCGCTACGGATCCTGTGGCTGGCGCTGGTCCCGGCGCTGCTGTTGCTGACACGCTTCTTCGCCCCGAACGAGCGCGCCCAGGCGCGTGTGCTTGTCGCGGACGGCCGCCGCCGCGTCGCGGCGTTCCGCGCGGGGCATGGCGACGTCGAGGCGTACGCAGAGGAACCTCTGAAAGACCTCTGACCCGGGACTTGCGTTACCGGGCGGTCGAGGTGTCTAGTGGCGTCCAGTGGCTGTCAAGTCTTGGCTCTGCCTAGCCGATTAGCCGCTCAACATGGTTGAGCTCGCCGCTACGCGTGGACGTGCCGACGTCCGCGAGCGTCGTCGCAGGGCCGAGGCCCTGCGACGCTATCGCGCGGATGAGCAGGCGCTGAAGATGGCAGCCGCGGGCGAGCTGCCCTATCTGCGCGTGCAGCTGCGGCTCGCCGCGCGTCTGACGGCTCGCCTCGCGGCGACGAACGACGTCCAGGAGATGGTGCAGCTGCTGGTCGATGAGCTGCATCGCACCTTCGCCTTCTATCTCGTAGCGATCCAGCGGCTGGATCCCGACCGCAAGCTGCGGCTGGTCGCGGGTCGCGGCGCATTGGCTGAGGTTATGACCGAGTTCCTGCTGGTGGAGCAGTCCTCCAGCGAGGGCGTAAACGGACGCGTGGCTCGCTCAGGCATGACCGCCTTGGTGGGTGACACGCGCCAGGGCCCCGACTACATCGCCCGCGATCGCAAGACCGACCCGCGTTCGGAGCTGAGCGTGCCGATCATGGTGGACGGCGCGGTCTGGGGCGTGCTTAACATCGAGGCCCCTGAGCCTGACGCCTTCGGCGAGGCCGACGCGGTGCTGGTCGAGACGATCGCGGCTAGCCTCGGCTCCTCTGTGCACCGCGCGATGTTGGTCGCGGACCTCGAGCAGACCTTCACAACCACGCTGACCGCGCTGATGAGCACGGTCGAGGCCAAGGACGACTACACGGCCTCGCATGAGCAGCAGGTCGCGGACCTGACCCAGCGCGTGGCGCTGCGGCTAGGGATGAGCGCCTCACGGGCGGCTGACGTCCGCTACGCGGCACTCCTACACGACGTGGGCAAGGTCGCGATTCCCAGCGAGATCCTGCTCAAGCCCGGACCCCTGAGCGACGAGGAGTGGGCCGTGATGCACAGCCACGCCGCGGTGGGTGGCTCGCTCGTGGCGCGGATCCCCGCCTTCGCCCACCTGGCCCCCGCGGTGCGTGCCAGCCATGAGCGCTGGGACGGCGGCGGCTACCCGGACGGTCTCGCCGGCGAGCAGGTGCCGCTAGCGGCGCGGATCATCGCGGCCTGCGACACCTATGAGGCGATTGTTACCGACCGCCCCTATCGACCCGCGCGCTCTGCGGGCGAGGCCGCAGAGGAGCTTCGTCGGGTCGCGGGCACGCAGCTGGATGCCCGCGTCGTGGGCGCGCTGCTCGATGAGCTGAACCTCTAGCCGCGGGAGCCTTCGCGGTTGTAGCGCTCGGCTGCCTCGCGTAGCCCTTCGCCGCGCCGTGGTCTCAGCGTTGCGGTCACGTGGCGCCAGTAGCGGGCCGCGGAATGGCCCGGCAGCACCGTGGCCGCCAGCGCTCGCAGCGCGTAGGGAACCGCGGTCAGCCAGCGCACCACGAGCGCCACCGCGAGCGAATGGTGCTTGCGCATGTACAGGTCGCGGTTGCGCGCCATTTCCACGATCCGCCGCTCGGGCACCACGTCGGTGGAGAGCTGCTCGTGGTGGATCGCCACCGCGGCAGGCACGTATAGGCTGCGCCAGCCCGCGTCGCGCAACCGCCGCGCGAAGTCAACCTCGTCGGAGTAGACGAAGAACGCCGGGTCCAGGTAGTCCACCTGCTTCGCGGCCTCGCACCTGACGAGCAGCGCCGCCGACTGGCACCAATCGACCTCGCGCGTGTGCGAGCCGCGGCTCTGCACCGTGTAGCGGCGGTGCAGCAGCAGCGCCCCCGCCAGCGCGGTCGCGGGCGAGGGAAAGCGCCAGGCCGAAGGCTGCTCGGTGCCGTCGGGACGCAGCAGGCGCGCGCCAGCGCAGGCCGCGTCGGGACGCTTCTGCAGCGCCTGCCACAGCGCGAGCGTCGCGCCCGGCTGCAGCTCCGAGTCCTCGTTCAACAGCAGCGCGTAGCGCCCCCGCGCGCGGTGCAGCAAGTCCGAGTCGTTCGCGCCCTTGCCGCGACGCTCGGGCAGCGCGATCGTCTCCTCGACCGCGGCGTGCGCCCGCGCCGCCTCGGCCGAGCCGTCGCGCGAGCCGTTGTCCAGCACCAGCACCTCGCTCGCAAACGGCAGCCCCTCGCGCTCGCGCGCGATCGCGTCCAGGCCGCGCAACAGCAGCTCGCGCTGCGAGGTGTTCACCACGCAGTAGGAGAGCTCCACGTCCGCCACCGGCCGGACCCTACTGTGCGTGCGCTAAGCAGCCGCCTCGGGCTCGACGCACACTCCAGGCCCCGACGGCTCAGGAATAGGTTCCCCGTACTCGCTCATCACATCGAAATGGCTCACAAGTGCAGAGCGCATTTCGGCAATGCACTCATCCACTGTTAGTCCCGTCGCCACGCAGCCTTGGACATCGGGCGAGTAGGCCGAGCAGTTCGCAGGTCCGCGCTCCACATGGATCCGGTAGCTGTCGATGTCGGTCATCATTTCAACCCCGCCTGCTTGAAGATATCGGCCAGTGTCTTGCGTCGCAAGTCTTCGTTGCGATGCCCCGCGACAGTCACAGTCCCAGGCTTGATCGGATGATGAAAATGGCGGTGACTCCCCTTCTGGCGGACCTGGCGCCACCCGTCCTGTTCGATCAACTTGATCATCATCCGGACCTTCACCGACTCCTGCTCCGACGAGGGAAGTCGGCCGGGACGGTCGGGCCTCGCGCCTAGAGTCTGCGGCGATGCGCGTCCACGTCGTCGATCCCTCCGCCTACACGCCGCCCTACGACCACGCGCTCTGCAGCGCGCTCGGGGCGGCCGGCGCCGAGGTCGAGCTCTACACCAGCCGCTTCGCCTATGGCTCGGTGCCCACCCCGCATACGTATCGCCGCGTTGAGCACTTCTACCGCGCGGGCTCGCTCGTGCCTGGCAGCGGCGCCATGGCCCAACGCGCTCGGCGTGCGCTGAAGCTCGCGGAGCACGTCCCCGACATGCTGCGCTACCGTCGCGCCGCCCGGGCCGCGGAGGTCGTGCACTTTCAGTGGCTGTCCGTGCAGCAGCTCGACGGTCGCCTGCTGCCGCGCGGCCGGCCGTTGGTGCTGACCGCGCACGACGTGCTGCCCCGCGAACCGCGCCCCGGCCAGCGCGAGGCCCAGCGTCGCCTCTACGAGCGCTTCGACGCGATCGTCGCGCACTCCCAGCACGGGCGTGGGAGGCTGATCGAGGAGCTAGGGGTCGAGCCCGCGCGCGTGCACGTGATCCCCCACGGTGCCTTCGCCCACCTCGCTGAGGCGCCGCAGGCACCGCCTCCCTTCGAAACCGACAAGCCCGTCGTCTTGTTCTTCGGCCTCATGCGTCCCTACAAGGGCATCGACGTGCTGCTCGAGGCCTGGCGCGAGGTGCAGGACGCCGAGCTGTGGATCGCGGGCATGCCCCGCATGGACATCTCAGCGCTGCGGGCCGCTGCGCCCGCGAACGTACGCTTCGTTCCACGCTTCATCACCGATCAGCAGCTGCCGCCCTACTTCCGCAGGGCCGATCTGATCGTGCTGCCTTATCGGGAGATCGAGCAGTCCGGCGTGCTGTTCACGGCACTGGCCTTCGGCAAGCCCCTACTGCTCTCCGACGTCGGCGGCTTCGGCGAGATCGCCGCCGCCGGTGCGGCTCGCGCCGTCCCCCCCGGCGATCCGCTCGCGCTGCGGACCGCGCTGATCGAGTTGCTCGACGACCCCGCCAAGCTCGCGGCGCTCGCCGCCCGCTCACGGCAGCTCGCGAGCGGTGAGTACGGCTGGGACGGCATCGCCCAGCGCACGCTTGCGCTTTACCGAGAACTGCTCGGGGCCTGAAGGCGCTGCTCGGAGGCGACGCCGACCGGCGCCGCCCCGCACTTAGTCCTGCCAGAACTCCCGGTCGACTTCGCCGTCTTTGTCGTGGTGGGCACCAAACGCCAGCACCGACAAGCCATCCTCGCCCGCCTCGAACGCCCGCGTCACCTGCGGCTCCACGCGGATCGCGTCCAAGGCCGAGATCTCGATGATCTCGTCGTCCAGGCGCATGCGCCCGCCGCCCGACAGCACTACGTAGACCTCCTCCGCCTTTTCGTGACGATGGCCGAACAGCTGGCGCTTGCCCGGCCGCAGCACCTGGTAGGAGAAGCCCGTCTTCTTCGCGTTCAGTTCCTCGCGCGGGAAGTGGGCCTCGCCCATCTCCTGCAGGCCGAACTTCGGAGCGCTGTCCGCGGTCTCTGTGAGGTTCATGATCGTGTAGCTCATGCCCGCGAGACTAGCGCTTGCGTCGCGCCCTCCGCGCTCAGCCGTGCTCGCGCCAGCGGGCGCGTCAGAATTCCCTCGCGTGCTCGCCCTGCAAGTTGTCTTCTGGTCCTGCGCCGCGCTCGTCGTCTGGACCCAGCTCGGCTACGCGCTGGCGCTCGCGGCGCTCGCGCGACTGATCCCGCACGCCTCGCAGGCGCAATCGCCCACCAACCAGCGGAGCCCCGATAGGGGCGCAGCCAATCGAGCGGACGAGTTCCCGCAGGTCTCGCTGATCGTGGCCGCGCACGACGAGCAGGACGTGATCGCCGCGAAGGTCCTCGACGCGCTCGCGCTCGACTATCCGCGCGAGCTGCTGCAGGTGATCGTCGCCTGCGACGGCTGCACCGACGCCACCGCCCAGCGCGCCCGCGACGCGGGTGCCGACCTCGTGCTCGAGCTGCCGCGCGGCGGCAAGATCCGTGCGCAGGACGCCGCCGTCGCGCAGGCCAAGGGACAGATCGTCGCCTTCTCCGACGCCAACTCGCGCTGGGAGCCCGATGCGCTGCGGGCGCTGCTGCAGGCCTTCGCCGATCCCCGCGTCGGCTACGCCTGCGGCCAGGTCCGCTTCCTGCAGGAAGCCGTCGGCCGCGAGGCCTCCAACCAGGAGGGCGTCTACTGGCGCTATGAGATGGTGATCCGCTCGCTCGAGTCGCGTCTCTCCTCGATCACCGCGGGCAACGGCGCGATCTACGCCACCCGCCGCGAGGCCTACATTGTCGTGGACCCCATCATGGGCCACGACCTCTCGCTGCCCTTCAACATCGTCAAGCGCGGGCTGCGCGCCGTCTACGTGCCCGATGCCCGCGCGAGCGAGAAGATGGTCCCCTCGCTGCTCGGCGAGTTCGCCCGCAAGCGGCGCATGATGAGCCACACCTGGCCCATCGTCCTGCGCGGCGGGATGCTCTCTCCCCGCGGTTATACGCCCGGCTACGCGCTCATGATCTTTTCCCACCGCCTGCTCCGCTACACGAGCCCCGCGCTGCACCTCGTGGCGCTTGTTGCCAACGTGGTGCTGGTGGCCGACGGTTACGGGCTGCCCTACAACCTCACCCTCTATCTGCAACTGCTGTTCCTGGTCCTCGCCGCTCTCGCCGGAGTCCTGCCGCTGCCGCTGCCGAAGCTCGCCCGCTACTACGTCCTCACTGTCGCTTCCCCTGCCGCCGGGCTATGGGATTGGCTGCTTCACGGCACCGATGCTTCGTGGGACGCCGCTCCGGGCACTAGATAAAGACAGATGATCCGCCGCCTGATTGACATCCTCTTCTCGCTGCTGGCGCTGCTGCTCAGCGCGCCCGTGCTGCTACTCGCGATGATCGCCATCCGCGTGGAGTCACCCGGCAGCGTGATCTACCGCCAGCGTCGCTCCGGGCGCTATGGAGAACAGTTCGAGATGCTCAAGCTGCGGACGATGGTCGACGGCGCCGAGCACCTCGGTGCGGGCCTCGCGGTTAACGCGGGCGACACCCGCATCACCCGCGTGGGCCGCTTTCTGCGGCGGACCTCGCTCGACGAGCTGCCCAACCTGTTGAACGTGCTCCGTGGCGAGATGTCCCTCATCGGTCCGCGACCCACGCTCCCCGCTCAGGTCGCCCAATACACCTCGCGTCAGCACGGTCGTCTCTCCGTCAAGCCCGGCATCACCGGTTGGGCTCAGACCAACGGGCGGGCCTCGCTGCCCTGGGCTGAGCGCATCGAGCTGGACCTCTACTACGTCGAACATCGCTCGCTCCTGCTCGACCTCAAGATCCTGCTGCGGACCCCCGGCCTCGTGCTACGCGGCGGCGGGCTCTACAAGGGCGAGACCGGCGGCTGGGAGGGGCCCCCCGCCCGGGGGCTCGGCGTCGCGGGGAGCTCGACCGACGAGAACGCCGACGCAGGGGCGGCTGGGGCCGGGGAAGTTGCCACGTGAGGCCCGCTGTCCTGCTCACTGGCGCCGGCAAGCGCTACGACATTGTCTCCTGCTTTGCCGCCCTCACCCACACCGTCGTCGCCGACCCTGCCCCGCTTGCGCCCGCCCAGTACGCCGCCCACGCCCACGCCGCGGTCCCGCGAATCGACGACCCGCGCTACCTCACCGCGCTGCGCGAGCTCTGCGAACAGCACCAGGTCGGCGCCGTGCTGCCGCTCACCGACCTCGACATCGAGCTGCTGGCCCGCGCCCGCGAAGAACGCCACCTCCCCGCGCTCGTGCCCAGCGCCGAGGTCGCCCGCGCCACCTACGACAAGTACCAGACGCATCTGCTGCTGCAGAGCCTCGACCTACCCTCCCCGCCAACCGTGCTGCCCGAGCAGGCCGACCAGCTCGAGGCGCTCGACTACCCCGTCGTGGTCAAGCCACGCCGCGGCTCCGGCGCCCGCTCGATCCATCTCGCCCGCGACGCCGCGCAGGCACGCTTCTTCGTCGACTACGTACAGAACGCTCCCGCCGAGTCAGGGCGCCCGCTCGGCTCTGCCGGTCCCGAGCCCGTGATGGTGCAGCGTGCCATGGGCGGACCAGAGCTCTCGATTGACTGCCTCGGTGATCTGCAGGGGCGTTGCCTGAATGCGATCCCACGGACCATGCTCGAGTCGCGGGGGGGCGAGTCCATCAAGGGGGAAGTCGTGCGCGATCGGGAGCTGATCGAGTTGGGCTGCCAGGTCATGGAGGCACTGCGCGTCACCGGCCCCGCCACGATCCAGGTGTTCCGCGACCCCGAGCTCGGAATCGGCATCACCGATGTGAACACCCGCTTCGGTGGCGCTTTTCCCGCCCCCGCCTACGCTGCCCTGCCCGGACGCAGCTACCCCGAGCTAATCGTCGCCCTCGCCGCGGGCGAGAGCGTCGCGCCGCACGTCGGCGAGTTCAACGAGGGCCTCACTTTCACGCGCTACTACTGGCAGCTCGAGCTAGATTCCCAGCGTCAGCCCACCGGCCGCGAGCTGGTCGCTGGCGGCCCCCCAGCGCCCGGCGTGGGGACTGCTAGCTAGAATCGGGGCCGTGTCAACGGCGCTCGCCGACCCCCCTGCCGCC
Organism: uncultured Solirubrobacteraceae bacterium; assembly: GCA_963697725.1. Taxonomy (GTDB): domain Bacteria; phylum Actinomycetota; class Thermoleophilia; order Solirubrobacterales; family Solirubrobacteraceae; genus Palsa-744. The sequence goes on along the minus strand of OY969096.1, from coordinate 85,227 downwards.
TCCCCGGAGTCGCAGGCCGCCCCTGGGGATCACAGGGGCCCCAGCAGCCCCGCCTCCCAAGAGGCGGAGGCTCCAGCGCGCAGCTGCGTCAAGTGCGGGGCACCGCTCACCGCTGGGCAGGACTGGTGTCTACAGTGCGGGACCGGCGCCCCCGACAGTCTGCGCACACGCACGCCCACCTGGCGCTCCGCCGCCGTGATCCTCACCACGCTCGTGATCCTCGTCGCGGGCGCGGTCGGCGCCGCCTACGCCGCCCTCAGCAAAAGCAACGGCAAGGCCCCCCCCGCGGCTACCACCGTGGCCCAGGTGCCCGCGCCCACCACCACACCCACCGTGACCACCACGCCCGTCACGCCACAGACGCCCGAAGCCACCGTGCCCACCGAGAAAATCGGGCCGCCCACCACGATCAAACCCTCCTCGCCTCCCAAAATCCCCCTCTCGACCTCGACACCCACGCCGATTCCCACCACGCCCGCAACTACCCCCAGCGGCGCGGGTGGTAGCACGCCTACCACCAGTACCCCCAAGAAATCCACGTCCACCACCCCCGTCGGCGAAGCCAACGCCGAAGCGCTGCTGCTCGACACGAACGCCGCCGCCACCTACAACCCCTACAACTACGCCGCCGCCAACTTCGGCGACCCCAGCCTCGCGATTGACGGCGACACCTCCACCGGCTGGACCGCGCTCATCGAACCAGCCGTCGCCCCCAAAATGGCCGAGGGCCTCGTGATCGACCTGAACACGCCCCGCAAGATTGGCGCGCTCGGGCTCGCGACCACCACCCCGGGGATGACCGTGCAGGTCTACGGCGCCAACGGCGAAGCCCCGCCCACCTCGATTACCGACCCCGCTTGGATCGCGCTCACGCCCGCGCTCACCGCCAAGAAGAAGCACGCCCGCATCAAACTCGGCGGCTCCAGCGCCGCCGGGCAGGCAGCCGCCAAGAAGGCCTACCGCTTCATCGTGCTCTGGATCAGCCAGGCGCCCGCTTCCGCCGTCGGCACGCCCACCGCGCCGGGGCACGTCAGCGTCAACGAGCTGGAACTGTTCCCGCGTAAGAAGGGCTAGCTGCGGGGCTTGCGGGTCCTCGCCGGTTGCGCGCGGGGGCGGGTGGACCTTTTCTGAGTTCTGATAGCCATCGTATATACGCCGTATATACGATGGCTATCGCTCGTGAAAAGCGGTCTCGACCCGCCCGGACGCCGATTGGGCTCAGCTGGAGGTGGCGCGTTCCCGTTTCGCAGGCGTTTTAGCTGCTTTGCGCGACGAGGTTGGTCTGCTGGCGGCGGTGCCTTTCCGGCGGCGTTTGGCGGCAGCAGTGGTCCTCGTGCCTTTCGCCCGCCCGCCGCGCGGGCTCGCCCAGACCTCGTCCAAGAACGCGGCGATCTCGTTCGTGAGGCGCTCGGGCTGTGCGCGCAGCTCGAAGAAGGAGTTCGCTTCCAGCAGGCGACCGTTCGGCAGCTCGTCCGCGAGCATGCCCGCGTCGGAGAAGGGGTGCACCGGGTCGCGATGGTGGCCCAATACCAGCGCCGGTGTCTCGAACTCGCGGCGCTGGCTGCGGTGGGGGGCGATACGCCCGAAGAACAGACCCTGCAGCAACGCGCCGCTGGGCCCCGGTTCCTGACGCACGAGGTCGAGCGCCACGTTGCCGTAGTGCGGCAGCACGCTGCGCGGGACCGCCCGCGTCACGCGGCCCAGCAGCTTCATCGCCGACTCACCGAACGTCAACGCGACCAGCAGCGGCGTGAACGCGACCGCGCTCCACAGCAGCGCGTTGTCCAGCACCGGCATCTCGATCACCATCCCGCGCAGGCGCTCGGGGTGGTCGAGCGCCATCTCCAGGGCGGTGTTCGCGCCCAGCGAGGTGCCCATCACCACGGCCTGCTCGATTTCCAGGTGGTCCATCAGGGCCACTACCTGCTCGCCAAAGAAGTGCATCGAGTAGCGCCACATGTCGCGCGGGCGCTCCGATTCGCCGTGGCCCAGGAGGTCCACCGTGATCACGCGATTGCCGCGCGCAGCCAAGTCTTCCGCCAGCGGCTTGTGCATCTCCTGTGAGAGCAACAGCCCGTGCACCAGGATCACCGGGCGCCCTTTTGCTGGAGCGCTGCGCGCCGTACGGCCGCGGGTGCCAGTGTCGGTCAGGGCCGCGGGGCCGCCCCCGTATTCGGTGTAGGCGATCCGCTGACCCTCGAATTTGAAGCTCGCCATCTGCCAACCCTACTACCCGTGCTGCCCGCGATCATTATCCTGGCTGTTCAGCCAGTAGACAGCGCGCAACCGCCCCGTCCCGCGCACGACCAGGAGGAAGAGAATGGCCAAGCAGCCCCGCATCCTCGCCGGAGAGACCGCCGCGATCACGGGAGGCGCGCGCGGTATCGGCCTGGCCACCGCCCAGGCGTTGCTCGGCCAAGGCATGAAGGTTGCAATTGGAGACGTGGACTTCGAGGCCGCGCGTGCCGCCGCCGACGAGCTGGGCCCCAGTGCGGTCGCGCTGCCGCTCGACGTAACCGACCGGGAGTCCTTCGCCTCGTTTCTGGATGAGAGCGAGCGTCAGCTGGGTCCGCTGGACGTGCTGATCAACAACGCGGGGATCATGCAGATCGGGCGCTTCATCGACGAGGATGACCTCACGGCCAAGCGCCAGATCGACATCAACCTGCACGGCGTGATCCTCGGGATGAAGCTCGCGCTCGACCGCATGATCCCTCGCAACCGGGGCCACATCGTCAACATCTCCTCGCAGGCCGGGAAGTTCGGCGCGCCCGGCGGCGCCACCTACTCCGCGACTAAGCACGCCGTCGTCGGCCTATCCGAGGCCGTGCGCGGGGAGCTCCACCTGATGGACGCGAAGGTCGACCTCAGCTACGTGATGCCCTACGTCGTGAACACCGAGCTCGGCGGCGGTCTCGGGCAGGCGCGCGGCTTCGCCAACCTCGAGCCGAGCGAAGTCGCCGATGCGATTGTCGAGGCGTTGCAGCACGGGACCGTCGAAGTCTGGGTGCCCAAGTCCGCCAAGCGCACCAGCATGCTCGGCGTGGTGCTGCCGCGACGGCTGTCGGAGGGGATGGCGCGGGTGATGAAGGCCGACCGCGTGCTCGCCGACGCCGACTCGATGGCGCGCCGCAGCTACGAGCTACGGGCTTCGCGCTCGGAGCCCGGGCTGGAGTCCGGCTCTGAGCAGCCGCAGATACCGAGCGCCGTCGACGCCGACTAGCTAGCCCGAGACCAGCCAGTCGGCGATCCGACGGCCGATCTCGACGCCTTTGTCCTCCTGCAGGAAGTGGCTGGCGTCCTCGATCGGGACCGGCGCGGGCCCGCCGACCGCGGCCGCAAAGCGCTCGCCGACGTGGGGCGGCAGGATCGGGTCGGAGTCGGCCCACAGCACCAGCATCGGGCGCTGATCCTCGCTCAGCGCCTCCTGCACGCGCGCGCCTGCCGCGGCGCCGGGCGCCTCGGGGGTGCGGGGGATCATCAGCGGGAACGCGCGCGCTCCTGCCTTCGAGGCCGGGTTCGGGTAGGGGGCATCGTAGGCGGCGACCACCTCGTCGCCGGGGTCGGTCTTGCAGGCGCCGCGCACCAGGAAGCCGATCGGCAGGTCCTCGGTGCGCTGCACGAAGTCGTGGAATGCGATCCAGGCCTCGGTCATCTTCTGGCGACCCGTGAACAGGCCCGTGTCGAGGATCACGATCCGCTCGATCCGCTCGGCCTGTTCGACCGCGAGGCGCAGCCCGATCGGGCCGCCCCAGTCGTGCACCACGACCGTCGCGCCGCGCAGGTCCAGCTCCTCCAGCAGCGTCGCGGTCATCTCGGTGTGGCGGTCGTAGGAGTACCAGTCGAGGTCGACCGGCTTATCCGAGCCGCCGAAGCCCGCGAGGTCCGGCGCGATGCAGCGGTAGCCCGCGTCGCGCACGGGCGGGATCACCTTGCGCCACAGAAACGACCAGGTGGGCTCGCCGTGGAGGAAGATCACCGGCGCGCCCTCGCCCTCGTCGAGGTGCGCGAGCCGCAGCCCGTCGAGCTCGCGGTAGTTCGGCGTGAAGGGGTAATCCGGCAGACCCGCCAGCGCATCCTCTGGTGTTCGCACCGCCTCGACCATCCTGCCGGGCAGCATATCCGGGGTCTCATCGGCTAGGCTCGCGAGCCGTGCACACGCTCGCAGTTCAGTTCGCGCCGATCCTCGGCGAGGGAAAGAGCAAGGTCCCATTCTTCGTCGCGGGCGGCCTGCTCGTGGCCTGGGCGCTGTTCGTCTCGCTCGGGCTCGGCCTGCGCAACCCGAACTTCCCCGGCAACCTCGGCGGGCAGCGCGTGGTCTCCGCGATCACCGCGGTGCTCGTGCTCGCCGCCGTCTCCACCGCGGTGATCACCTCGGGCGGGGAGTCGAAAGCCGAGGGCAAGGCGCCGAAGTACGAACGCTTCGGCGAAAACACGCCCGACACCGCGGCGCCGGAATCGGCGACGGCGCAGACGACATCGAGCGCCTCCGCCACGACCGAAGCGCCCGCGAGCGAAACCTCGACCTCGACGAGCACGCCCGCGCCCAGCGCGAGCAAGCCCGCGACGAAGAAGCAGGCCAAGAAGACCTCGCCGAAGGCCACGACCGGCACGCCCGCGCCGCCGTCCTCGCCCGCCGCGACGGCCGCGACGACGCTGAAGCTCGCGGCGAACCCGGCGGGTCAGCTCGCCTACGACACCAAGCAGCTCAGCGCGAAGGCGGGCGAAGTCACGATCGACTTCACGAACGCCGCCCCGGTCGAACACGACGTCGCGATCGCCCAGGGCAGCACGGTCGCGGGTCAGACCCCCGTCTTCACGGGTGGCTCCAAGAAGCTGACGCTGAAACTAAAGCCCGGCACCTACACCTTCTACTGCACGGTCCCCGGCCACCGCCAGGCAGGCATGGAAGGTACGCTGACGGTCTCATGAAGCTCTACGTCTGCTGGGGCACCTTCCCCACACCGCGACCCGGGGGACATCCGTGTGCGAACGCGTTCCATGCCCTGAAGGACGCGGGCCACGACCCCGAGGTCGTGAAGTCCTACGGCTTCGCGCCGTTGGGGGCCGCGCTGAACAACACCACGGGTCGCAACCGCGCGCAGGAGCTGACCGGCAAACGCTGGGTGCCCGTGCTGGAACTGGACGATGGCAGCGCGGTCTACGACTCGCATGAGATCGTGAAGTGGGCCGCCGCCCACCCGGCGTAGCCGCTCGAAGACGCCTTAGGAAGCTCGGACTTAGGCCCCCACGGGGCTTAGGCGCCGGACAGCCGCCAGGCGAACAGCACCGCGGCGACCGAGGTCGCGAGGTTCAGGCTCGAGACGCCGGGGCGCATTGGAATCCGCACGCAGGCGTCGGCACGACCCAATAGCTCCTCGCTGACGCCGTAGCGCTCGGTGCCGAAGGCGAGCACCGCGTCAGCGGGCAGCTCCTGCGGCACGAGCGGTTCGCCCTCGGGGTCGAGCGCGAGCAGCGGGCGGCGCCCGCTGGACTCCCCTCCGAGCGCGTCGAGCCGGTCCAGGCGCGCGACCGGCAGCGCAAAGTGCAGACCAGCAGCGCCGCGCAGTGCGTCTGGCGCCCAGGGGTCGTGGCTGCCGGTGCTGAGCACGCCCGCGACATCGGCGGCGGCGGCGACGCGCACGCAGGCGCCCATGTTGCCGAGGTCGCGCGGGTCCTCGAGCAGCACGACCGGGGCACCGGCGCGTCCGGGGTCGCTCGCGAGCACGCGCACGGGATCGACCGCAGGGCGCTTGGCAAGCGAGATCACGCCCGTGGTCGGGGGCAGCGGCGCGAGCCGGGCGAACGTCTCCGCGGTCACGGGCCGAGCGAGCGCGTCGATTCGCTCGGCGAGATCGGGCGCGAGCCGCTTCGCGAGCCCAGACAGCTCTTCGGGGTCGCGGCACACGACCTCGATCACCTCGCCCCCGAAGCGCAGCGCGTGCTTGAGCGGGTGGAAGCCTTCGAGCACCGCGAGCGAAGAGTCGCGGCGGGCACGCCCGAAGCGCGGTATCAGCGACCCCTCTTGCACGCGGCGATAATGTCAGTTCTGCCGTGAAGCTCGAGGGCATCCATCACATCACCGCGATAACCGGCGAGGCCGTGGGCAACGTCGAGTTCTACACGGGCCTCTTGGGCCTGCGGATGGTGAAGAAGAGCGTGAACCAGGACGACCCAACGGTCTACCACCTGTTCTACGGTGACGACGAGGGCTCGCCGGGGATGGATCTGACCTTCTTCGAGTACCCCGGCGCCGCGCGCGGGACCCCGGGCGCGGGCATGGTGCACCGGATCGTATGGCGCGTGGCCTCGGCGGCGGCGCTGGACTTCTGGGAGTCGCGGCTGGGCGAGGCGGGCGTATCGGTGCGGCGCGCGAGCGAGCGGGTGCGCGACGCGGACAGCCTGGTCTTCTCGGACCCCGAGGGCTTGGAGCACGAGTTCGCGGTCTCGAGCAGCAGCGAGGCTCCCCTGCACGCTACGGCTCCAGGGATTCCGCCCGAGCACGCCTTGCAGGGCTTTGACGGCGTGCGTGCCTACAGCTCCGACCCCGCGCGCAGCGCCGGGCTGCTGGGGGACACGCTGGGCTTCACCGCCGAAGGCACGGACGAGTCTGACAGCGCTGTGCGTTGGGAGGTGCGCGGCGATGCACGCTCAAGCTTCTACGTCTACGACCCCGCGCCTACGCAGCCGCCGGTGCAGGGCGCGGGCTCGGTCCACCACGTGGCGTTCGCGGCCCAGCCCGAGGACGAGGAGGCCTGGCGCGCGCGCGTGACCGAGGGCGGCGGGCACCCGACGCAGGTGATCGACCGCTTCTACTTCCGCTCGGTCTACTTCCGCGAGCCGAGCGGGGTGCTGTTCGAGATCGCGACGATCGGGCCGGGCTTCGCGGTCAACGAGGACGCGGCGCACCTGGGCGAGCGGCTGTCGCTCCCGCCCCGCTTCGAGCCGCTGCGCGAGCGCCTGGACGGGATCCTGACGCCGCTGCCGTATCCGCGGCCGCAGTCTTCCTAGCGCCTCGGCGTCGATTTATTAATTAATTAATTGATGACGTCGTAGGGTGATGGCAGATGACCGTGGAGCAGAGCAAGGAGATTGTGCGCAGCTTCTACGCGGAGGCGATCAATGGCCGTGACGCCTACGCCTGCGAGCGTTGGCTCGCGAAGGGCTTCGTGCACAACGGGGTTAAACGCGGAGCGCAAGGACAGCGCGAGGTCGTGGCCTACTTCCTGGCGGCGTTCGAGCCGCTGCATCACGAGCTCCTGCTGCTGCTCGCGGAGGATGACCTCGTGGCGGCGCATCAGCGTTGGAGCGGACGCCACGTGGGCGAGTTCCTTGGATGTCCCGCGAGCGATCGCGAGATCAGCTTCAGCTCGACCGCGGTTCTGCGCATCTCGAAGGGAGAGATTGCCGAGGCGTGGGACGAGATGGACACGGGCGCGATCGTCGCGCAGCTGACGGCCTCAGGCTGAGGGATCCGGCGGCGGCGGGGCCGAGCCTGGGCCGGTGATCAGGCGTGCGCCACGACCGTGCGTCACGAAGCTGAAGCCCCAGCGCGTGAGCACCAGCAGACGGTTCTGAAAACCGATCAGATACCAGAGGTGCACCGCCAGCCAGGTGACCCAGGCGAGCCCGCCGCTGAGGCGCAGCCCGTTTAGATCGGCGACGGCCTTGGCGCGGCCGATCGTGGCCAGGTTGCCCTTGTCTTTGTAGTGAAACGGCTTTGGCTCGCGCCCCGCAAGCCGGGCGCGCAGATTTGTGGCGGCGTGGCGACCTTGCTGCATCGCGACGGGCGCGAGCCCCGGCAGCGTTTCGACCTCCTGGCCGCGGCGGACGGCTACCATGTCGCCGAGCGCCTGCACCTCGGGGTGGCCGGGTAGCGACAGGTCTTGCTCGACGATCAACCGTCCCGCGCGGTCGAGCTCGGCGCCGGAGGCCTCGCCCAACTGACGAGCCAGGCTTGAGGAGGTCACGCCGGCCGCCCAGATCACGGTGCGCGCCGGGTAGCGGGCGGTGCTGCCGTCGGGGCTCGTGGTCGTGACGGCGTCGCGCTCCACGTCGGTCACCGAGTGCCCCAGCAGTGGTGTGACGCCGAGCTTTTGCAGTGCCCGCGCCGCGCTGGCTGAGAGCGATGGAGGGAAGCCGGTCAGCACGCGGTCGGCCGCCTCGACGAGCAGCACTCGGGCAGAGGTCATCCGCGCGCGACGGAATTCCGGGCCGCTGTCGTGCGCGATCTCGGCGATCTGCCCAGCCATCTCGACGCCCGTGGGTCCGGCGCCCACGACGACGAACGTGAGCCAGGCTCGTTGTCGCTCGGGGTCCTGCTCCCACTCGGCGGCCTCCAGCGCGGTGAGGATGCGGCTGCGGATGTCGAGCGCGCCCTCGAGCGACTTCAACTCGGGCGCAAACGCATGCCAGTCGTCGTGGCCGAAGTAGGAGTAGCGGGAGCCGCCCGCGACGATCAAGCTGTCGTACTCGATCGCGGAGGGCACGGCGACGTCCTCGGCGGCGCCGCGCAGTTCCACGCGTCGGCCCTGGAGATCGAAGCCAGTCGCCTCCGCGAGCAGCACATCAACGTTGTCGCGACGGCGAAAGATCGTGCGCAGCGGGTAACAGATCTCGCTGGGCGAGAGCGCGCCGGTGGCGACTTGGTAGGCCAGCGGCTGAAACAGATGGAAGTTGCGCCGATCGACGAGCGTCACCTCGACAGGCTGCTTGGCGAGCTTCAGGCTCGCCTGCAATCCGGCGAAGCCGCCGCCGACGACGAGGACGCGATGGCGTGTCGATTCTGGCACTACCTCCAGGCTAGGGGACTTCGGCGTGCGAGGATCTGTCGCGCAAATCAAGAAGCTCTACGCGACGGGCAAGGCCACACTGCACACGGCCTGCTTCGCGGTGGAACAAGGGCAGACCTTGAAGGTCGGTCCCACCCGCACACTGAGCTTCAGCGGGGTCTTCGTGAAGAGCTCGTTCGTCGCGAAGAAGGGGACGACTGAAGACCTGCTGCATTGGGAAATCCGCGGCTCGCTAGAAAAGAGGAAGCTCGAAGTCCGCTACGCCGAGGAAGTCGAAGGGCCGCCGCGGATCTCCTGCAGGTACACGAAACCGACACGGGGAAGCTGAGCCAGAAGGGCTAGGGGTCGGCCTAGGGTCTCAATCGCGTGGCACACGGCAGCGGCGCGTAGCGGCTTGCTGCGCCGCGGGCCGGTGTGTCACGCGATCGGCTCTCGCCCTAAGGGCGCAGCCCCTCAGCTCAAAGGATGCTCTGCGAAGAACTGGCCCAGCGTCTCGAACGAGACCAGCGGCCGGGTTTCGATTACGGCGAAGTCGGCCATGTCGCCGAGCAGCTCAAAGGCCTCGACCTCGGAGTTGACGTTCAGCACCGCGAATCCCTGACGGTTGCCCGCGAAGATCCCACCGGTCTCAAGCTTTCCGGCTTGCTGCCACTCCTGCACCTTTTCGCCGACCTTGGCGCGAAGTCGCACGACGTCAGCCGGAGCGATGTATGTCTGAAAGGCCGTGAAGCCCACGTAGAGTCTCATTGCGGTACCCCTTGGAGTCGGGCCTCGGCGAGCGTGGTTGCTCGGCGCTGGCCGCCCGGGATCCTCGCAGATGCAGTGAACGGGCACCCGTCGGGGCCTAATCGGCAGCTGCGAGTCCCACGGCACCCTAAGACCAGGTTTCAGGCTGCGCGTATCTGGGTATCTAGTCCGCGTCGTCGAGTTGGCGCGAATGCACGACCAGCTCGAGGTAAGTGACAGTTACTGTGCGGCGCGGGCGGGAGTGGGGATGCTGAATACCGAGCTAGCGGGTGAAGATCGCCGAGTTCTGAGTAGCGTGTGGGAGGGTCGCACCGTGGCAGATCGGCGTCGTACGGGGATCGGCCGTCGTACGCGAATCGGCGTGTCTGCCCTGGCGACGGTCGGTGCCTTGATGTCGATGGCCGCAAGCGCGTCCGCGTTCACCGTAAAAGGGAGCGTCGAACAGGTTGACGTCACCGGGTTGGCCGGGGAAGCCCAGATGGCGCTGCTGGACTCGAAGGGCGCGACCGTGTACACGCAGAACGCCGACCCGCTCGGAGGGCTGCTGTTCCGCAACCTGAAGCCAGGGAAGAAGTACCGGGTTCGCCTAACCGCCACGGGCGAAACGTCAGAACCGATCACCGTGCACTCAGCCGCAGCGGCGCCGTGGGACCCGGAAATCTACGGCCAGTCAATCCCCGACAACGGTTACACCTACCTGAAGACGCGCGACGGTACCGAACTCGCGATCGATGTCCACCCGCCGACGAGCCCCGCGGGTGAGCCTGGCGTGCCGGGGGGGATTCACCTTCCGACCCTCCCGATACCGGGGGTGCCGACGCCGAGCTACACGCCTCCGTATCCGACGTTGATCGAGTACTCGGGCTACGGCTACGCGAATCCGGCCGGACCGGAAAACGGTATCGCGGTGCTCGCGAACCTGATGGGCTTCGCGGTGGTGGACGTGAACATGCGAGGAACCGGCTGTTCGGGTGGCGCTTACGACTTCTTCGAGCAGCTGCAGAACCTCGACGGCTATGACGTGGTTGAAACGATCGCCCACCAACCCTGGGTGCTTGGCAGCAAGGTTGGGATGCTCGGCATCTCCTACGGAGGAATCAGCCAGCTGTTCACGGCCCAGACTCAGCCCGCCGGTCTGGAGGCGATCGCGCCGCTGTCGGTGATCGACTCGACGGCGACAACGCTCTACCCCGGCGGCATCCTCAACACGGGGTTCGCCTTGGCGTGGGCCGAAGAGCGCCAGCAGAACGCCGAACCGGCCAGCCCAGGCCACGGGCAGGCATGGGCGACGAAGCAGATCGAAGAAGGCGATGGGACGTGTGCCGCCAACCAGGCCCTTCACGGCGAGGCGAACGACCTGATGGGGAAGATCCAAGAAAACTCGACATACAACCCGCCGGTGGCCGATCCGCTGGACCCGGCGACGTTCGTCAAGAAGATCAAGGTGCCGACGTTCATGGCCTGCCAGTGGGAGGACGAGCAGACCGGTGGACACTGCGCGGACCTAGCCCAGCATTTCACGGGCACGAGTCGCAAGTGGTTCACGTTCACGAACGGCGCCCACATCGACTCACTCGATCCCGAGACTTACGATCGGCTGTACGATTTCTTGGAGCTGTACGTCGCGCACCAAGCGCCACTCATCAACTCGGCGGTTGTACACGCCGCGGCCCCGGTGATCTACCAGGAAGCGATGGGGTTGCCTAAAACTGACCTAGTGACGCTTCCGCCAGACCCGATCCAGGAAAAGCTGACCTACGAATCGGCGTTGTCCGCCTTCGAAGCGCTCCCTGAGATCCGGGTACTGTTTGACAACGGCGCAGGGACCTCCCCGCTTGGTACGACGACCGCTGGCGACCCTTACCCCGGATTCGAACAATCCTTCTCCAAGTTCCCGGTTCCAGGCACGAAGGCGCACACGTGGTACCTGGGCTCAGGCGGCACGCTTAATGAACAGCAGCCGACGGGCGAAGGGGTCGATTCCTACACCTCTGACGCGAACGCTACGCCGCTGACGGATTTCGGTCCCAACACGGGCTCGGGTGGGCTCTGGGGTAACGCCTCCCAGTGGGAATGGAATTGGCTGCAGCCACCGGCAGGGTCTGCCGTGTCCTATGTCTCGGCGCCGCTCACCAACGCCGCCACCGCTATCGGCGGGGGCGCGGTGCAGCTGTGGATCAAGTCCTCGACCCCGGATGTCGACCTCCAGGCGACCGTCAGCGAGGTGCGTCCCGACGGCAACGAGACGTTTGTGCAGAATGGCTGGATCCGGGCGAGCGAGCGCAAGCTCGCGACCAGCTCGAAGAACATGTTCAAGAAGAAGCCCACGCTGCTGCAGCCGATCCCGACGTTCCTTGCCTCCGATGTCGAACCCATGCCCGGGGGTCAGTTCGTGCCGGTCACGATCCCGCTGTACTTCGAGGGGCACGCTTACCGCGCGGGCTCGCGTATCAGGGTCACGATCTCCGCCCCGAACGGGACCCAGCCGATATGGGCGTTCGCCCAGACGCAGCCCGCGGAAGGCACCGCAACGGAGTCGATCGCGTTCTCGCCCAGCATGCCGTCGAGCATGACGCTCCCGATCGTGCCGGGCGTCAGGGTGCCCACGCCGCTGCCCGCGTGTCCGAGCCTGCGTAACGAGCCCTGCCGGACCTATCAGGCACTCGTGAACGACGGCTCCTGACAGCGGGGGTCCATCGGGCAGGCACGAATCCCGAGCTGCTGCTCGACGCCCACGAGGCGATGCCAGAATTTCGAAGCTACGTCGATGACGCTGATCGCGGTGCATCGGCCGAACTCAGCCGCGTCTGTGGGGATGAGGGCCCGACTCATCGTGGTGCGCAAGCTAGGGTTTGGCTATGGCCCCCGCGCCTGATGCCGGGCAGTGGATGGAAGAGGCACGGATCGCTCATGAGCGACAGGTGCAAGGCCAAGAAGCGGAACATGCGGCCGAAGCGCGTCGCCGCCGTCAAATGCTCGCCATCAGCTCAGGCTTGATTCTTCTAGGTCTTTCCGATGCAGGCGGGTCACGATCGAACGGCGCAGAGTGAGGCACGGAGAAGAGCTACTCGACTTTGGAGTCGTGGGGAGTATCGCTACCCGGGACATCCCCGGCGACTATTCCTCCGTTGTTTCGCTGGTAGTCGTCGTGATGGCGGCTGCGTGGGCGCCGCCATCGGAGAGAGGCGCCCAAATCTCGCTGAGGTGGTGCTTGTTTGATTCCCTCGACGGCAAGCACTTGCATCCGGTTGAAGACACCTCGGGTAACTTTAGGGGGGAGCTGTTTCGTCAGCATCGCCCTACCGACCACTCAGCTCGTCGTTTCGTCGTTCCAGTTGGACCTCGGCTGAGCTTGAGCGTTCAAGGTGATCTCGTCGAGGAGGAACGAGCGGCGGGGGGCTTTCAGGACGTACGCGTGCGTATCTTTTGGCGTGGCGCTGACTGATTTCGGTGGGCGTTGAGATCGGTCTGCCATCGCCGGTTGTGGCGACATCGGATGCTGGTAGTCGAGGTGACCAGTGCATTGACTCTCAGAACCAGTCGGCGAAGGGCTGGGACCCGTCGACTCGAAGGCTTTCGCGGCCAAAGTAGGCAAGCTCCTCAGCGGCTGCTGGCGCACCCTTCGTGGCCGAGCGGCACGCAACTCCACGCTCCCCTGCGTCCCAGGCGAGCTGCCCGATGGCCTGACAGACGCGACGCGCGATGATTCTTCCGCGGCTGTCGAGGGGATAGCTTGCAGGCAGACCGAGGGCGCCGAGTCCGATGTCGGTGATGGCATTGACGTAAGCGTCGTCGGGGACCGTCGCGCGGACGAGCGTGGGGCCAGTCTCGGGCAGTAGATCCTCGGGTCGGATACCGCGATCCTCGAGCCGGCTGCGAACCAGCGCCCGTGCCACTTGCAAAGACGCGTTGAGGTAGACGACGCCGAATGCCCCCGGAGCGTTCCAGCGCCCGCCGCGAATCCGCGCGTACTCGCCAGACAAGGGATCACCCCAGGTCGGATCTGCCACCCGCAGGTAGGCACCGCCACGACGAACGCGGCGCACTAGGCCACTGCGGCCCAGTCGAACGCGTTGCGCAGCTCCCCGATCACGAGCGCCTCGTCGCCGGCCGCGATCGCGTCGAGGATCGAGCGGTCGCCGTAGGCCGCCGCAGGACGCCGGACTACGCCGGGGATGCGATCGGGCTTGAGCTTTGCCGTGAGCAAGTCAACGACCGCGTTGAGTGTCGCGAGCTTCTCTTGGCGCTCTCCGGGTACACCGCGCGACTCCCACTGTTCGATCGCCTGTCGGCGCACACCGAACAGCCGGGCGAGCTCGGTGCGGCTGACGCCAAGCACAGATGAGATGCGGTCGAGCGGCGTCCGGATACGCGCCAGCTCATCACCGACCGCCCGGTAGAACTGCACTGCCTCCAGATCGCTGAGTAGCCAGGGAGGTAGATGATGCTCACGCGAAGACGTGAGGGGCTTCGTGTCTGGCACTAGGGAACGAAGCTGCGCGACGAACGCCACGGCGGTACCTCGCCCGACCCCAAGCGCCCCCACCCACTCGCTGAACGGGGCGCTCATCGCCTGCTGCTCCAACGCGGCTTTGAGCCACCGCACCGACTCCTCGCCTGTGCGGCCCTGTCCCTTTATCTCTACGAGTGCGACGACATTATTCGCGTCATCCAAGACAACCAAGTCGGGCCGCGCCTTTCTGACTGCGTCCAGCATGCAGCTCTCAAGCAGACGGAAGGCTTCGACGTAGACGCGGACCTGTGCTTGCGTACCCCCGAGGGCCTCCGGGAGACTCGACTCGATCGCCTTCAGTGCCGCCTCCGCGATCTCTTCGGCTACGTCCGCGACCCTCTCCGGGGCACGCTCAGAGAGGACCTTCTCGGCCAGGCTCGTTGAGGTCATACGAACTCAGGTTAGCGCAAGCGTTGCGCAAGCGCAAGCTAAACGCAAGGCCGACCGGCAGTCAGGGGCCCCTGAGCTGACTCTCTCGACGATGTGGGAGACGTTTCCACAGTCTCGATACCCGGCAGACGGCGGCGCGGGCTGGGCCAGGGATCGACCGCTATTACGCGCTTGAAGAGGCATACGCCCGAGTGCGACTCTCAGGCAATGGGGAGGCGCAGGTCGAGAAGCCACAGGCCTCCGGTTGGAGGTCCGCGTGTGGCGAGCGCCGGGCAAGGTTCGGGGGGGACGACGCCGTCCAAGAGGGCGCGTGTGCCGCAATCGGCGGCTCAGAGCCCTCAGGTAGCCGGGAGCAAGCATCGCCTTACCCAGGCCGGTGTCGGTGCGATCCTCCTGGCAGCGGCCCTCGCCCCGCTGATCGCGGTGACCCTCGCCGGCGGCGGGGGGCGTCCGCCGAATCGCGTCGCCGATCGAGAGGTGGCTGCTCTGCTAGCTGGCATCCCACAGCAAGGCGACGCCCTAGGCCAACCAAAGGCCCCGGTGACGCTCCGCGTCTACACCGACCTAGAGTGCCTCACGGCGAGGGGCTGGGTGGTCGAGTTACTGCCCGCGATCATTAAGCGCTTCGTGCGCAGCGGCGAGATGAGAATCGAATTCCGCTCGTTCAAGACCGACACGCGTAACGCGACGACTTTCCTTAACCAGCAGCCTGCGGCGATCGCGTCTGGCGCCCAGGACAGGCTGTGGAACTTCGTGGAGACCTTTTACTACGAGCAAGGCAAGGAGTACACGCCCTACGCCACCGAACGCTACATCGATGGGATCGCGGCCCAGGTGCCGGGTCTGCGACTGACCAGCTGGCATCGCAACCGTCAGAGCGGACGACTCGCCGAACGGGTCGTGGCCGACGACAGGGAGGTGCGGGAACTGGGCTTTCACGACACACCGGCATTTATGATCGGCCGCACGGGTGAGCAGATGAAAAAGCTGACCGGCCGCCACATCGTGCTGGAGTTCCCGGGCTTTAGCAGGATGCGAAACTCAGTCTCGCTGATCGACACGCAGGACCTGCAGAGGGCGATTGAAGGGTTGCAGGCGTAAAAGGGAAAACCTGGCGCGAGCGCGCTGATGGTCGCTGGCGCAAGCTGGGCGGGAGCTACCAGATGGAATCAAATGGGTGGCGATAGACCTCCGAGCGAGCGTAGGTCAACCACACGCTGATGGCGGCGCCGCCCACCGAAGTCGCCTGGTTTGGGCAAGCCAGGCTCGCAAGTGCGATAACGCCCGATCAGCTGCGTCGAGAGCGAGAGCTCTGAGTACCGGCGGGCATCAGAGTGCAGTCGCCGTCGCTGCAGGATCGCTTCAGCCGGCCCGCCGAGACGATCTGGACCAATCCTGCAAGCCAGCAGGTCGGGCAGCCGCGAAGCGCGACCATACCCGGGGCTGTGAGCAGCAGCGCAGCGGGGCCGTGGCTCGTAGTCAGCACGAACCCAGAGCCGATCAGCCCGAAGCCGATCGCACCGCGCGCGAGATGGCGAGCAACGGATATGCCGATGGCCGTGCCTCGATCACGCTCTGGCATCATCGCCGCCTCGGTGGCTGGGTGTGACACGCGCTCCCGTTAGTTGTGAGCGCAAGGCCTTGCGCCCGCGATGCAGGCGTGACTTCATTGCGGCACGGCTGAGACCCAGCGCGTGCGCTGTAGTGGCTCCCGAAAGGCCCTGAATGTCACGCAGGACGAGCACGGCGCGTTGCTCGGCTGGGAGCTGTGAGATGGACTCGACGATCCGCTCGATCTCAAGACGCACGAGCGCGGCGTCTTCCGCGGAGGGCTCGTCCGGGATGGCGGGGATAGGCCGGCGGAACGTGACACGCGACCTGCGGATGCACTCGCTGCGCACGATCTGAAACATCCAGGATGCAAGTGCTGCGGTCGCGCGCAGTGTGCCGATCTTCCGGTACAGGACGATCAAAGCCTCTTGCGCTGCATCCTCTGCGTCCTCGGGTGTCGAGCAGAGCACGCGAGCAAAGCGCTGCACGTGTGTGTGCGAGTCGCAGACAAGCGTCGTGATCGCCCGCGGGTCGCCCTGCTGCGCCGCCCTGACTACCCGGTCGGTCGGCCAGGGACTAGCAGTGCGGCTCATCGCGCGCGCCTTGCCCGCACGATGAAGATACAGACGCATATGACGACGGCCGCTGCGATCAAGAAGATGGCGATCATGATGCTGGCTTGTCCTTTCGGGTCGAGCTGATGTCGATGCATTCGAGCTGATGTCGATGCATGCAAATAAGAGCGCGCCATCGCAAAATGGATTCTCAGGCCAGTCGAGTTCGAGCGGAACATGGGTTGAGGCGGGGCGACTCCCTGCGCGAGCCACGTCGCGAGCGCCTCGCAGAGCCCGCCCGCAACGATGCCGGCGCTTACGCCTCGATTGCAGCGGATCTGGGACCGGAGCTGGTGTGATGGTCGAAAGCTCGAGGAAGCACCCGCGCCGGCGAAGAACGCCGGACATGTAGGAGAGGAGACCGCCGTTCGGCACCTACGGCCGCGCAGACTTGTGGCCCCCTGGAGCCGTATGTTCCGGGTTCAACTGAATCCAACAACAGGAGGCTCCAGATGCGCAGCGACATAGAAGTTGGGCGCACGTTTCCGGACTACGAACTGCCGGATCAGGATGGGACCGCGCGGCGTCTGTCGGACCTGCAGGGCTCAAACCCAATGGTGCTTCACCTTTCGCGCGGGGGCTTCGACCCCAAGGAGCACTGCTTCCTCCGCCACCTCGTGGATGCGTCGCTCGACTTCCGGGTGGCCTACACGCGGGTGGTCGTAATCTCGACCGACAACCAGCTCGAGATCAACGAGTTCCGCGACAGCGTTGGTGCGCAATTCTCGTTCCTCTCCGACCCAGAGCGAACGCTGCAGAAGGATCTCGACATCGTTGAGTACACGGATCCCGTCCACGACCCGATGATCCCACACACGTTTGTGCTCGCTCCGGAGTTGACGATCGTGGTGATCTACAACGGCTACTGGTACTGGGGTCGTCCGACGGTCGAAGAGCTTCATCGCGATCTGCGGGCGGTCATGCGGAAGGTCCGTGTTGACTTCGATCTGAGTGCTCCAGGGTTGCGTGAGGCGTGGGATCGTGGCGAGCGCACGCAGTTTCTCGTGAATCCCGTCGAGGGAGCGGCGATCCGCTACACCGAGGGAACTGCGGTGGGTGTAAAGCGATGAGGGAGCTGCGAGCAACGTCTGTAGCGCCGCCGTGGCGACAATTCCGAGATTCAAGCTCTAGCTTGACTACCCATCGCGTTCGTGGCTGACGGCCGACCGAGAAGGTGCCCGGCCCAGAGCCGCGAAGCGATCAGGCTCTACCCGTCAACCACCGTGCCTCTGCAGGTGGCAGCGAGTAGCGGGGACGTTAGTGGCGCGAGGCGCGCCACCGTCGATGCGAGGGATTTCGCCGGCAACCGCGCCATTTACGGGGACTCCTCGGTGGGCGCACTTGATAGCCAGTGGACAGGTGCCCAGTCCCCTTCTGGGTCCGTGGTTTGCCCTACCTCGATTATGTAGCCATCGGGATCGCGGATATAGCAACGGATCTCGTACTGGTGCTGCTTGGGCGGCGTCAGGAAATGAGCGCCCCGGGCGCTCCAATCGGCGTACACGGTTTCAATGTCCTTGACCCGAATATTAAGAAAGCTGCTGACCCGGTTGAGATCGTGTGGTGTCTCTAGGGTGATCTCCGGCTTGTCGTCGGTCGGGCCGCCGCCGACATTGATGATGATCCAGCTGTTGGCGAGGGCGACGTATGTCACCTCGTCACCAGCCTCACCGGAGAAGACCACCTTGCCGCCAAGGACCTCGGTGTAGAAGCGGCGGGAACGCTCTACGTCAGCTGAAACGATGAAATGAGCCAAGACCAGCTCGTGCTCGGCGGTGCTCATGGTGACCTCCGGTTTTGGAGTTTGACACTAGATGCCCAAGTAGCTCGCATCACGCCCGCGCCCGGGATAACCGTTGACGACCTCTCCGAGCGCCGCGCGAGGGCGATCGACTGGCCGCCGTTGACACGAGGGATCTCGCCGGCGATCGCGGCATTCACTCAGACTCCTCGTCGCGCGCGCTCGATAGCCACTGAGCGGGTGCCCAGTCTCCCTCCGGGTCCGTGGTTTGCCCCACCTCGATCAGATGGTCATCGGGATCGCGGATATAGCAACGGATCTCGTACTGGTGCTGCTTGGGCGGGGTCAGGAATTGAGCGCCGCGGGCGCTCCACTCGGCGTACACGGCCGCGATGTCCCTGACCCGGATATTGAGGAAGCTGCTGACCCGGTTGGGATCGCGCGGTGTCTCTAGGGTGACCGCCGGCTTGTCGTCCGTCGGGCCTCCGCCGGAATTGATGACGATCCAGCTGTTGGCGAGTTCGATATTCGCTGGTTCGTCGGGGCGAACCACCCTGCCGCCGAGTACCTCGGTGTAGAAGCGGCGGGATCGCTCTACATCATCTGAAACGATGAAATGAGTCAAGATCAGCTCGTGCTCGATGGTGCTCATGCCGACCTCCGTTTTTGGCATTCGACGCTACGGCTGCGCGCTACCCCGCCGATTGCGCCCGAACCACCACGAGCGGGGACCACCGGATGCTAGCCACTCGGCATAAAAATGCGGCGACGTTGGCTGGGGCCAGCGCCGTGCGAGCCGAGGTCGCTTTCCGGCACTCTCGAACGGGCAGTTGGAGTCGACCACGGTGCCGGCATCGACTGACGCGCGTCGGTTGAGACCGGCTGAGGCCGTGTCTGTCCAGGCAACCTCACGCGGCCCAGCCTGGCCGGGACCGTCGACCGATACGGTCTTCGTGTGAGCCACGTATGGCACATCGCCAAGCGCTCGGTCGTGTCCTTCTACGAGGATCAGGGCACGCACCACGCGGCCGCGCTCACCTACTACGCGCTCATGTCGCTGTTTCCAACGCTCCTTCTAGCGGTGTCGCTGCTCGGCCTGCTCGGTGAGTATCCGCAAACCTACGAAGCCATCGTCAGCCATTTGCGCGGCGTCGTTCCGGCAACGACGCTCGCGCCACTTAACGCAGCCGTGCGTGCGGCGCTAAAGAGCAAGGGCACGGCCGCGGCGGGCCTGGTCCTCGCGGTAGCCACGGCGCTCTACGGGACGACCGGCTATCTGGAGGCCGCCCGGCGTGCGCTCAACGTGGTGTTCGAAGCACGGTATGGAAAGAGTTTCATTCGCCGCAAGCTGATCGACATGGCATCGACCTTCGTGCTGCTGGCGCTGGTGCTGGCGACGCTCGTGCTGATGTTCGCTGGCGGCGGCGTCGCGCGCGAAGTGCTCGGAACCGACGCGGCCTCGTTGTGGCGAGTCGCACGCTGGCCCGGTGCTTTTGTGAGCGCGCTGGGAGTGTTCTCATTCATCTACTACGTCACTCCTGACGTTCAGCGACAATCAATCCGATCGCTCATTCCCGGTGCGTTGGCGGGAGTTGCAGTGTGGCTGGGCGCCTCAGCCGCTTTCTCGACTTACCTGGCCAACTTCAAGAGCTTCAACGTCACCTACGGAACGTTCGCAGCCGCAATCATACTGCTCGTCTGGCTGTGGCTGACGAACGTCGCGCTGTTTTTCGGTGCGGAGGTAAATGCCGGGATCGAACGCACGAAGCAGATCGCCTGCGACGGAGCCGGGGCGTGAACTCTGGCCACCCTGGCGGATTCGTGTTGAAAGGAACCGATTACCAGGAGCTTTGCTCGGATCAACATTTCCATTCGGGGTTCGCTTCAAGCCCGGTGAGGCTCGGTAGGATCGCCCTGGCGAGCGCGAGCTGCCCATCGCAGTTTGGATGCAGACTTTCAGTTCGAGACAGCAGTAACACTCCGTTTATCCAAGGTGCGCCGTCGCCGAGACGATGCCCAGCGAGCGCCGTGACGGTTGCCGGAATGACCGCGGCGTCCACGCCTTCTTCTGTGGCCCATTTTCCGACGGCTTTGCTGATCGCTCCATTGAGTTGCGAGGCGTACCTTTCGAGCGCGACGGCAACGCTCAGTGCTCTGTTCGCGTTGTTTTCTATCGTGTACCCGCCGCCGAGGGGAATGTTGCCTCCGAGGGCCGTGTTCAGGACTTGCGGATACAGCGGGATTCGAATTCGCGCGTTGGGCGCGGCTTCGTGAATCGCCCTGAAGGCTTCAGGCAAGCTCGTTTTGAGCGAGGGAATGCCGCGGCCCGCCACCAGGGTTCCTCGGCCCCCGGCCACACCGGTTGCCCATTCCGCAATCACTTCTTTGCACCTGGTCGCCCCGGCGGGCCCTCCAGGGTTGGGCAGAAACAGCCCCACGATGCAATTTTCGGCGATCGTCGCAAAGCCGGCATCGTTGCCGCCGATCGTTAGCGTAACCAGCACGATGCGGCCGTTCGGTTCGGTCGGCGGTTCTCCGGCCGTGGGAGCTTCAAGCCAGATCTTCTGTGGCGCCAGAGCGGCCCATTCGCCGGGCGGTTCAACCCACTCGCGATACCTACTGGCTTCCCAGATTTCTTTGGCGATCGCGCCGCTGCACGCGCGAAACATGAAGGCGGGCGTCCGTTCGTAGATCATGCCTTCTTCGACGAAGTCCGGCCGTGCCGGATACATCGCTTCCATAATGCGCACGGGGTAGGCGACTTTACTGCGGTGACATTTGTTGTTGGCGACGTTAGTGTTGGCGTAATATTCGCGCGCGCCCTCGCCTGAGGAGAACGAGTCGCCGAGCGCGGCATACTGAGCGAATTTCGCTCGGATGACCGCCACCGCTTCGCCGCACGCGCTTTTGGCCGCCGGGTTGTGCGCGTCGCCGGAGTAGCTGGCCTGCCAGTAGTAGAGCCCCGGCGACAGGGTCACTTCGCTGGAGGGCGGTACGCTCGCGCCGCTGACCGTGACTTCGCCCGCTGATTTGACGAGCGTTTTGCAGTCGCTGTCGGAGTAGACGTCGTATTTGACAGTGCCCGTCGCGCTCGACGCGTTTTCGCCGTGCAGTGTCGCGGCATCTTTGATGCCATCGCCTTCTTCTACTTCGATTTCGGTGCCGGTATGCGAGTCGCCCGTCAGCGAGCTGGTGACGGGCGCGGTAACGACGGACTTCTCCGTGCTGCACGCGCTCGTCGTGCTGTGGTTGACACCTTCGCCCGAGTAGGCGGCCTGCCAGTAGTAGGTGCCGGGCGGCAGTGCCTCTTCATTGGATTCGGGAATGCTACCGCTGATTACTTCGCCGCCGCCGGCAAGCGCCACGAGGTGCTGGCATTCGCTGTCGGAGTAAACGTTGTATTCGATGTATCCGCCTGCGGCCCCGGCGTTCGCTCCGCTGAGCGTCGCCGTGTCATGTACCGGCGAGCCTTCTTTGACTTCGATTTCGGCGCCCGATTTGCTTTCGCCCGCAAGCGACGTCGACAGCGTGGTCGGCGTCGTGACGAGGACGACCTCTTCGCCGCACGCACCTGTCACCGCTGGGTTGTGTGCATCCCCGGAGTAGCTCAGCTGCCAGTAGTAGGTGCCGGCTGAGAGCGTCGCTTTACTGGAGGCTGGCACGCTCGCGCCGCTGACTGTTGCTTCCCCGGCCGCTTTGACGAGCGTTTTGCATTCGTCGTCCGAGTAAATATCGTATTTGACTGTACCCGTCGCGCTGGAGGCATTTTCGCCGTGCAAGGATCCGGCATCTTCGACGCCGGATCCTTCGACGACTTCGATCTGTTCGCCGCCTTGCCCTTCGCCTGAGAGCGAGCTCGTCAGCTCGGGCGTAACGAGCTCGACCTCTACGCACGCACTGGTCGAGGGCGCATTGAGCTTATCGCCGGAGTAGCTCGCCTGCCAGTAGTAGATGCCGGGAGGGGAATGTCTCGCCGCTGGAGGGCGGGACAGACGCTCCCGAGACGGTCGCTTCGCCGGCTGTGGTGACGAGTGCTTTGCATTCGTAGTCCGAGTAGACGTCGTATTTCACGGTGCCTTTAGCCAGCGAAGCGGCTACGCCGCTGATCGTCGCAGCGTCGCTCGTCAACGCGTCCTGCACGACCGTGATTTCTTCAGCCGTCTGTTTTTCTCCGGACAGCGACGTTGAGATCGACGTCGCTGCCTGGACGTTGGCGATCTCTTTTCCACATTCGCTTTTTGATTCTTGATGGAGACTGTCGCCTTTGTATGTGGCCTGCCAGTAGTAGCTTTTGCCCGCTTCCGGTTTCTTTTCTTCGGAAGGCGCGCCGCTGCCTGCGGTGACGGCCTCTTCGCCAGCATTTTCGACTTCGTGTTCGCATTTGCTGTCGGAGAAGATCTTGTAGAGCACTTTCCCTTCCGCGGTAGAGGAGTTTGTACCTTCCACAGTCGCCTTGTCCTTGACCGTCGACCCTTCAAGGATGGTGAGTTCTTCGCTTTCTTTGCCTTCCCCAGACAGCTTCGTCGATAGCGTGGTTTTCGCCTTGACTTTCAGGATCTCGGTGCAGGCGCTTGTGGATTCGGCGTTTTTGGCGTCGCCGCCGTAGTGGGCCTGCCAGTAGTAGGTCTTGCCCGCTTCGAGCGACTCTTCGCTGGAAGCGGGCACGCTTTCGCCGCTGACCGTTACTTCGCCAGCGGTGGTGACGGGCGTTTTGCATTCTTTGTCCGAGTAGACCTTGTAGGTGACTTTGCCCGTTGCTTTGGAGGCGTTTTTCCCGCTCAGCGTTGCTTTGTCCTTGACTTTCGACCCTTCGAGAACCGTGAGTTCTTCGCCTTCTTTGCTTTCCCCGGACAGTTTCGTCGAGAGAGTCGTAAGTTCGCCTCCGCCGCCTCCTCCGCCTTCGCAGGCCGTCGCGGAGACCGCTATGACAGCGAGCGCAGCCAAGAAGATCAGCGCGCTCAAGAGGCAAGTGATGCCACGAGACATCAGGCCAGCGTCCCTATGTGTAATCGTCGTGCACGAAGATCCCGCGCGCAAGTCGGCGCGTCTCTTAAGGCCGTGAGCCTCCCGAAACGCCTCAGAGTGCTCTTACGGCGCGATAGCCACAACCCGCTGATACCGTCGGAATCGGACATGACCCGCCCCTAGCTCCTCCATTTCCTAGCGGCGGCTGACGTAGCCGCCGGCCGCGCCCGACGCTACTCTCGCTGCACACGAAGTCAACCGTGGCTAGGTGGCGACGAGCGGGCGAGTGCCTCAAGCGGCACTACAGAGCGAAAATGGCAAGCGGTGAACCGAGGGCGAAGTTGGGATACGTGTCTCTGATCGGCTCGTGACGCACCAGTATCGCCAAGACAGCGGCGCACTTTGGCATCGCAGCCTTGCTTGCGCTTCGGGCGTATGAAAGCTAAAGCGGCGCAGGTGCTTCTGGGATGGCGAGGTGCGCACCTACCGTTTGCTGAGCTTCCACAAGGAAACTCTCGGCGACTTCGCTTGCTTCCAGTCGCAGGTATTCGAGATCGATCCAAAAGTCGTCCTCGTCTTCCTCAGTCGTGATCGCGGCCCTTGCGTACAGGTTTTCGACTTCTTCCAAGACCGTAATGATCGCCGTCACACTCTTTGTGAGGTTGTGTTCTAGGCCAAGGCGAAGCGCGAGCCTAGACTTGAGCGGTCTTATGACACTCAAACTCTCATCGACCCAAGCTGGCCCGGACGGCCTCTCCGCAACTTCACCCACGGATCGCATAGCCTCGGCGGCCTCATCCAGCAAGCTACGAAGCTCGTCAAGATCATGCAAGCTCCGCTCATGCCGAAACCGTGCCTGCATCTGGCGTTCCTCGATCCCGTCACGCCGTCGAGCTTGCGCATGACCCGCATAAGCCGTGATCCCCGCAGCACTTAGAGTTGCCCCGCTCGTGACCGCGACGATGGCTAGCGTACTCGACACTCGCCGCAACGTAGCTCGTCAATCGGTCGGGGGCTTGCAGGCAATCAACGAAGCTCCTCGATCCGTGATTAATCAACGACGACGGCGCTCGCCCGGCCGGGCAGCGCCAACGGCACTTACGTAGTCAGGGTGTTGACCGCGAGGCGGGAGGCCATTGGCGCTTCCAGTCAGCGATCCTGGCGTGACTGCTTCCAAGATCGGTTGCACCCGCCCATATGCGGCTGGCGAGCTGGCAGGTTTGCGAGAGCCCGCATCCCAATCGCCGCCCCACCGGGCTGCGGATTTGGTCATCAGTTTGCAGCACGAGCTGACTGCCATGACCGTGCAACGACAAGTATCGCTATGGGCGAAACTTGGCTGTGCGCAAACCATGCGCTGATAGTGGCGCCGGCCGTTGGGGTCGCGTGACCGCGAATCGGACTCCGCGCGTCGAGACTCCGCTAGCTGCATCTCTGAGTGCGTTCGCGATCTCCTACGAAGCCGTGGTCGCCAATCTCATACCAGCGGTCACGCGGCCCGTCGAAAATGTTGGCTGGGAGCGGAGTGCCGTCGAATGCCTCGCCGAGCCCGGAGAGGTCAAAGACCTCGACCCACTCGTACTCACCGGCAGGTATCCGTCCCTCGCGCTCGGCCGCGTTGACCGCTTCTAGCGACTCGATCGCCCGTTCTCTGCGCTCGGCCGGGGATGGCTGCCCGACCGGCCTACGGGCCGCGAACTCTCTATCAACGAAGTCCCTCTCATTGGATCGCGCGTGGACGACGACCACGGCTGACAAATAAGGGTGGGGGTTTGCTGGGCCTGCTGGGGTGGGGACGCTCAGCGCACCGACCCCGGATGACACTCGGCGCGCGGAGCTTGGCCCGCCACCGACCGGGACGACGATGGAGTCTGTGGTTCCGAACAGCGAACGAGTCATGTCGTCGGCGCCGAGCGGGACGTGCTTGTGGTGCGGGTTGGCGAGGGCCACGACCAGCGGCAGGCCTACGTCCTTGAACGGGCGAAGCTGGTCACGCGCTGCCGCCTGCACGGCGTCGGCGAGCGTGCCGAATATCTGCTCACCGGAGAACGACGCAGTCCGCTGGCCGGCTGGGATTGAGTCCAGTGGCGACGATCGCCACTCCTTAACCTCGCAGATAGCCAGATTCTCGAGGGCACGGCTGACGAGCCGGTCGGGGTTCTTGGCGGTGTCCACACCAAAGCGCTCGCGCCAGTCGATGTCGCCTTCGCCGATGTAGCCGTGAGCGGCGAGATAGGCGTCGAGGCGCTTCTCAGACTCGGTTGGTGGATTCGCCATTGGACGCTCAGGGTCGCATAAGCCGCCCGCGACTGGCCGTAGCCGCGCCGAGCGGCGCGCTCCGCCGCTCGGCACCTACAGGGTGCGTTCTGGCGTCCGTGGGCTACCTACTGCTCGGGCAGCTTGTGTAGGTACGTGTAGCGTGCTCGGGGCTCGGGCGCAGTCGGATAGCCGTCCACCTTGCTGAGCACATAGCGGTGGGTCTCCCATACGGCCTGCGGGAACTCCCCACCTGGGGGAATTGGCTCCCACGGCGGGCCAACATCAACCTCGACGTCAAGATGCGCCGGTGGTCGATCGGGGACGTTACGGACCTCTTGGTCGTTCGGGCCGCCGATAAGGAGCGCTTGCACGCTGTCATTGTAGGTTCCGCTACAGATCGCAATAGACCGAGTCCTTATCATGCGAGGCGCCCGACAATTTCGCGCACCCTGCCCTCATTGATCCACTGGACGCGGGAGGCCAGTACGGCGAGCGTCATGCCGAGTAGCGGAACTGCGAGGACAGCTAGACCCGGCTCCGATGCGGTTGGATTCCGCACCACGACAGGTCGCGCGCCGTCGTCATGCGACATGAGGGCATTCACGAACCACTCGGCGAGGTTGACTTACGCTGGCATGCGCATCCGCCTCATCTCGCGCCTACCTGTGATGTGCCGAGAGGGTGCCACCGTCTGCCAGGTTCCAGATCCATTCACGCGCATCGAGACTGTCATATTCTTGATGCTTGCTCTTGTATTGCGCCACGGCGGCCTCCCATTGCGTCAGGACGAGGACAGCATCACTGTTCTGTGGAAGCTCATCCTCGTCGAGTAGATCCAAGTACCGAGTGCTTGGATCGTCAGCGAGTGTGCTCTTGACATCCTCAAGAAGGCGATTAATGGATCGAACCTTGAGTACGCTCAGGATGCCGTCTTGCTTCTTCTTTGACAGCTCGCGCATCTCAGCAACGACAGCCGTCAAGATCGGTGAGACGAGCTCAAGCGTTTCTGCCTGCTTTTTTGTTGGTGCTCCTTTGATCTTGGTCATGTGCCCTCCTAGGTTACTTTGGCAAGCTCCGCATGAGCGCGATGTACTTCTTCTTAACTACGTCAATGGGTCGTCTTCTCGCCTCCAGCATCCGCAGCATGAGCTCAAGGTCAGCGTCCGTGAGACAGACCACGGCTACTCGCTTTGATGAATGAAGGTCCACAATATTTTGACGGACTGCCCGCGGCGGCTCTTTGCGTGAAACCAAGATCCCTACCCGTCCGAAATCGGAATCGAGGTAGCGATACAACTGATTAACGTGCTCGGGCTCTAGCTCTCTGACGTTCTTCAGCTCAAAGACAAGTTGCTTGGCTCCGTACTCATCGTGCAACGCCTTAGTCCATGCGGTCTTGCTGTCGTTGTAGAAAAGCAGGTCGCGGATATGTGCTCCACTGACGGTACGGACTTGCGACTCGGCGAATTCGAGCTCGGGGTAAAGCGCGGTCGCGAGAACATCGTCAACGAGCGCCTCATAATCGTGGGCACCTTGTGCGCCTGGGGCCAGCTTGCTTAGGCGACGAACCTTGGCTGACAGAGTAGAGAGGGCGAGTGGCTCGAACAGTGGATCTGGCTTAGCGAGGTCCGCAGCCCGCTCTCTCTCGCGAACATATCTCTCTACGTTGACGTAGTTCGCGCGGTTGTGAGCGAGGACTGCAGACTTCGGAACCGATCCCTTGAGTGGCTTCGCCGGAAGAACGTGGCGGCTGAAATAGGACTTGTAATAGTCGGGGTAGTTGATCCATGGCAGGTGACGCAACAGGTCAAGCGGCGCGAAGAGGAGTTGAGCCTCGGTATCAGGGTGGTAGGGGAGGTCGGCCGTAAGCCCCGTGCGCCACCGGAGCGCGTCTGCGTCCCAAACCTCGGGGATACGAAACCGAAGCGTCGGGACCGCGTGTACCTTGGCTTGCTCCTCTGTGTATCGGACGAAGAACTCACGGAGCACGCATGCGGTCAGATCGCTGATCCGATCCTCCGCGATCCGAGGCAGGAAGAGGCCGAGTTCCTCGATGTGCTCTAGGCGCTTCTCATGAAGCTGGGGGGTCTCTATGTAGAGGCGTGTAGCAAGTCGAGCTGTAGCTGGGCCTATGAACGACCCCTGCTTACTGCCCTGCGCGTAGCCCAACCCAAGCTCACGAGGCTCCTCGCATGTCAAAAGGAGGCGCTGGGCTGCATCCTCCCGGCCGTCGAGAGCGAGGCTGCCGAAGTGCGCCATGAACCCGATGAGCTGTTCGTGCAGTTCGCGATACCGCTGGTCGCTCGATGCCCACATGAGGAAGGGGTCGAGGTAGAGCGGAATGTCCTCCTCAAGGTGCGGGATAGCAAACGGAACCGTGTCCTGGGTAAACGGCAGTCCGAATGCGTCGATTAGTCGGCGTTTGGCCATCTTTTAATGTGGAGCCTGACGCTATGCCCGGTCGGCTCGAATCTTCCTTCGCTTCTTTATATGCACCGGCTTCGACGCGCGGGCAAGTCAGCGACCTTGCAGAGTCCAACGGGGCACTCGTTGCCTCTCCCGTGGCCGGCTTGAGATCCTCCGCCGGTTCTGCTCCGATCGCCGCCAATCGAAACCCAATCGGCCGGGACGGGCGCGCTAACGCCCGCCCCGGCCTGTGGACACCGAAGACAGCGCTTCAGTGGCCACGCCCGAACCGTAGCTCTTGACCCACGGCCGGTCGTGCTCGCTCGCGCCCCTTCGGTGCCTCACCGAAAGGAGCCACTAATGAGCGCAACAGGCACCATCTCCGGCGAGCAGACACCAGGTGAGCGTATGGACGGGAACGAGAAGGTGGTCCTGATCCTGCTGCTCGACGATCGCCTCCCTTGGACGCTCGACGAGCTCGGGCGCAAGCTGAAGGACCACGTTGACGCCGCGGACGCGATTGCAACCCTCTCGGGCGACGGCCTCGTTCACCGGCTCGGTGACTTCGTCTTCCCGACCCGTGCCGCTCGACGCTCGGATGAGCTTTACGACGGAGCGCTGTAGCCATGCCGAGCAAGAAGACCACCACACATCCGTCGCAGCGAGCGCTCGGCCTGGCGATCCGCACCGTTCGTGAAGAGGCCGGACACAGCCAAGAATCGTTCGCCCGACACGCGGGTCTTGATCGCTCCTACTACGGCGCGGTGGAGCGCGGCGTCTTTAACTTGACCTTTGAATCCCTGGTCAGGATCGCCGCGGGGCTGAACGTCGGCCTCGGCGAGTTGTGCACGCGGGCGGATGAGAAGGCGCGAGAGTTGCGTAGAGAGGCCGCGTAGTTTATTATGCGACTATGCCCAGAGCGCACCGCTACACAACGGTCGAGGAGGACCTCCTTCCGAGCTGGACCACACGTAGCCACGACTACGAGGGGCAGGTCGAGTCCATGCGCAAGATCCGCGAGCTCTCCAACAGCATCGCCACAGCACATCGCGAGCGCGACCAGCTCATGGCCGCGCTCGCGCTCAGCAACAGCCTGAGTCGCCCGGACATGGCCCGGGCGGCTGGGCTGAGCAAGGCACGGATCGACCAGATCCTCTTCGAGGTCGCCGAAGAACACCGCCAGCGCCACCAGCGCGAAGGCGAAGCCAGGGTCAAACGCCACAGCCGCCCTCCGGGCTGAGCGCCGAATGCGAGGACAGCTTCGGCGTCCTTGTACCCGAGGCCACACTGAACTGACCTTTCTCCTATAGGGCGCTCCCACTGCGCGCCCTCGCAAGGGTCTCTCAACCGGCACAGGAGAATATGGATGAACCAATTGTCGTCGCTCGTCCTCGGGTGAAGCGGCTGTCTGCGCAGCAGGAACGCGAAGCGGTGAGGCTGCTCGCGGCTCTGCTCACCGAGGCAACAAAGGAGCAGGCTGCCGCAAAGCCACCGCTCGTTTTCCCCGGCGCTTTCCAGCGCGAAAAGCGCGGCCCTATGCCCAGCGCGAGCGCTGCAGCCAAAGCACCCGCCTCCCCGCGTGGCTCGGCAAAACGCCGTGCTGCCCGAAGCGCGACAAAGGTAGGTGAGTGATTTGCCTGTCGCCTCCGCTCCTGCGCGAAGTGCGCGTGTCGGCAGCGCCTTCGCCTGGGAGGTCGCCAAGCGAACAACCGAGCGCGACCGCGAGATCGCCTGGCTTCTGTATCGCCAGAAGATCCTCACGACCGATCAGCTACGGCTTCTGTTCTTCAGCTCGCTGCGTCGCTGTCAGGATCGTCTTCTATGGCTGCACCGCCATCGCGTGATCGATCGCTTCTATCCCGCCGGCCCGTTCTCGCTCGGTAAGCCCCAAGCTCACTGGCTGCTCGATGAGGTCGGCGCCCACCTGGTCGCCGCTCGTCTTGGCCGTGAGCGCAAGAGCCTCGCCTGGGATCGCCAGCAGGACTTCCACGAGCACTCCCACCTCGCGCATCGCCTGGAGTGCAATGCCTTCGTCTGCGGCGTGATCGCCGCGAGCCTCGATACGAACGACGTCTGGGTCGGCAACTGGGGCCTTGGCTGGGAGGCGATCCAGCAGCCTTGGCCCGACTTCGGCGGCTACGAAGGCACAAAGCCCGACGCCGGCTTCACCCTGAGCACACAATACGGCCTCGTCGTGATCGCGCTTGAGTGGGACCGCGCCACCGAGCCGATGGCGATGCTGCTGGCGAAGATCCGGCGCTATGGCACGACGCTTCAGGAGTCCCGTGCGCGGCGCAGGACCAATGTCTGCTTCGTCGTGCCGGGCGAGCGTCGCGCCGAGCGTCTGCGCCGCGAGGGCAAGGACGCTGCCAAGCAGGTGCCCGAGGCGCGCTTCTGGGTCACAACGAGAGCGCAGCTCGAAGACCACGGACCGCTCGGAGAGATCTGGCACTGCCTCGATCAGGAGGACCGGGCATACAGCATGGCCGAGTTTGAGATCGTGGACGGTGCCGAGATCACGCCGCGCGAGCATGCGCTCGGCCGCCGCTGGCAGGTGCCGATGCCCGAGCGCTGGGCGGCGCTCTCCCCACTCGGAGCGCGTCGAGGCATGAGCACGGGCGCCGCGACCGGCAGGCCGTCTTCTTCGGCCGAGGACGACCAGCTCGCCCACGAATGGGAACGCCGCCGTGTCGAGGAACGCGCCGAAGCCGAGAAGGAAGTGACCGACGCAGGCGCCCGGCGGCATGGGGACGCTGGAGGCTTGAGATCTGACGAGGGTTCTGGTCTGCTCGACGGCCAAGCAGATCAAGACGGCAAGCGAGAGGAGCCCCAGCGATGACGCGCGTATGCCTCTACACCCGCATCTCAACCGACGAGGAGAACCAGCCGACCTCGCTCGCCTCCCAGCACGAACGTCTGGAGGCGTTCTGCAAGGTGCAAGAGGACTGGCGAATCATCGCCCACCACGAAGACCGTGCCACCGGCACGAAGCTCGACCGCCCCGGCCTGCAAGCTGCGCTCGACCTCGCGCGGCAGGGCAGGATCGACCAACTGCTCGTCTACCGGATCGACCGCCTGTCACGCAAGGTGCGCCAGCTCGCGAGCATCGCCGAGGAGCTGGCAAAGCTCGACGTGACCTTGCGCTCGGCGACCGAGCCATTCGACACCGGCTCAGCGGCCGGGCGGATGATGCTTCAGATGCTCGGGGTGTTCGCCGAGTTCGAGCACGCGACGATTGTCGATCGTGTGACGTCGGGAATCGAGCGACGCGCCAAGGAAGGCCGCTGGCCGAACGGCCGCATTCCGTTCGGATACGCACGCGACGAGCAAAAGCAACTGATCCCCGACGAGCGCACTGCGCCTGTCATACGTCGCATCTTCAAGTTGTACGCCGCCGGGAGGCTCGGTGCAGCCGCCATCGCCCGTCGCCTTGACGCAGAACAAGCGCCCGCGCCGCCGCGCGGCTGGCAACCGGCGGTCGTGCTGTGGATACTCGCCAACGAGGCGTATGTCGGTCGTGTCCACTGGCGCGATCAGAGCTTCCCTGGACTTCACGAGCCGCTGATTGACGGTGACATATTCGCGCGCGCACAAGCGCTGTTGAAGGAGCGCGGCGGCAATTGGAGTCACCGCGGGGCGCGCGCAGAGTTCCTGCTCAGCGGCCTGTTGCGTTGCGGACGTTGCCGCCGTGCCTACGTCGGCATGTCCGCCAAAGGCAACGGCGGCACCTATCACTACTACGCCTGCTCGGGCAGACAGAAGCTCGGACGCAAGGGCTGCGACGGCGAGCGGCTATCCAAGGAGAAGCTAGAGACCGCGATCCTCTCCCAGCTCACCGAGATCTACCGCGACGGCGGCCTCATACGCGAGGCGATCGAAGAAGCCGCCGCCAGTCAGGAAAACGACCACGCCGCGCTTGAAGAACGGCGTGCATCGCTCGCCAAGGAGATCGGCCGCGCCGAACGGGCGATCGAGCGCTACCAGGAGGCCTTCGAGACGGGCAACCTCGACCCGACGCGCTTCAACGAACGACTCGGCGCTCTCGACGTGCGCCTGGATGCTCTGCGCGGTCAGGACCAAGTACTCGCGCGCGAACTGTCTGCAGATGTACCTGCCCCTCCTGACAATGCGGCCCTCCGAGTAGTCGCCGATCACCTCGGCCGAGTAATCGGCGCCGGCGATCCCGACCAGGCCAAAGCGCTGCTGCGCATCCTCGTCGCCGAGCTTCGCGTCAACAGCCGCAGCGAGATCCTTCCGACCTATCGCGTCGGTGCGCCAGCGGTTTGCGCACAGACAAGTTCAGTGGAGCTAGCCGGACTCGAACCGGCGACCTCCTGGGTGCGATCCAGGCGCTCTCCCAACTGAGCTATAGCCCCACGCGCCCACGCTCTGGAAGCGCGAACCCAGCAAGTCTAGCCCGCGGGCGGCTCGGGATACAGGCGCGGGCCGGCGAGGTATGGTGTGGAGGCGAATGGGATTGCTCGATGACGCCATCCGCGAGCATCTGGACCTGAAGCGCCGGCGAGGCGCCGACCCGGGGGAGGTCGCGCGAGAGCAGCGCGAGGTACTGGATTCAGACTCGGTTGAGGAAGTAGTCGATGGGGTTCCTCCTGCGGATGAGGCCGTCTCGGGCACGCCGCTCGTAGAACCCGGTCGGTTCGTCGGCAGAGTCGACTTCGGTGTTGGAATCTGAAGACCTCACGACCGCTCCCGCGACGGCGGAGCCCGGGAACGCACCAAGCGAGGAGGGCGGCATTAGCGCGGGCGAGACGGCGGAGTTGGACATGAGCACGGTCCTCGGAGAGGACAGCGAGCACCCCGCGCCGAGGGGGACCTCGGCGGATGTCGACTACGCGAGCGCGGCCCAGCCGGCTGGGCCGGAGGCGGAGGGCGACTCACTCGAATGGGAGATGCCTGCCGATGCGGAGCAGGGCGAGGCGGAGGAGGCGGACGAGGATGTGCTGGAGGAGACACCCGAGTTCCTGCGCGACACACCAGAGCAGGAGCGGCTCTGGTTCGAGCAGCGCCCGCCGCGGGATTTCGACTTCGACAAGTAGCGCCTTCGCGGGTCCAGGCGCCCAACGCGGTGCCGGGTGCTTACGGAGCCTGTGCCGTCTCAGATCGATGCAGCGTTTTGTCTTGCGCGGAGCGTCCCCTACACTCGGAGCCCTGGGGCCATAGCTCAGCTGGGAGAGCGCCTGCTTTGCAAGCAGGAGGTCACCGGTTCGATCCCGGTTGGCTCCACCATCTTGATGAAGGTCGAACCGGCCCAGTCCCCCAGGGGGCTGGGCCTTCGGCGTCATTGGACGGGAAGCGCCCCGTGCAACGTCTGATTGAAGCTCTGCTGGACGCGTCTCGTTAGCGCATCAGGGACGGTGGGAGCCGGACGTGGGTCCGCATCTCGGAGGCCGCCCGACTGCCGGGCTCGAGAAGCAGAACTGGCGAAGCCAGCGACTACGGTAACGAGCAAATTCGGCCGCTGAGCCCCGAGTTTGGACCCGGAGGAACACCGAGCGCGGTGTCTACCCCGGTGTGCTCGCGAAGATCGGCCAAGAGAGTCGTCGGATCGAGCCGGTTGCCGATCATGGCTTCCGACTCGCGCCTCGGTTCGCTCGAAGAGCGCGCTCGATAGATCTCGATCGCCTGACCACCAGTTGCGAGTGCTCGGCGGCTCAGACCACGAAGGTAAAAGCGGTTGAACTCCCCCTCGCCAAGCGTGGCTGGTGCCGTATAGGGCACTTTGGCGGGCGCAAATCCGCCTTTGGGCTTGCGTTTTTGATAGGTCGTTGCGAAGAGGCCCGGCTCTGAAAGGGCGACTATCAACGACTCATCGTCTCCGCGTTCGATCGCTTCGCGAAGCAGCACCGGATAACGCTCGACGCCAAGGTCGGTCAGGTATTTGCCGGTGTACAGCGTCCCTCCGGCCAGATCATGCTCTAGCTCGGCGAGCATCTCCTGCCGAGTCTCGCCGTCAAGATCAGCTAGCTCGAGCGCCACGAAGAATCTCCTCCCTGCTGAGGACCAAGCAGCTCGCAATCCTAGGTGTCTAGTTCTAGGCCTCGCAAGCCCAGTATCTGACTCGACTCGGGGACCGACCCTGCTTCTCAGGACCGTCGTCACACGCCGCCTCATCCCCACGGATTGCTCAGCCGCGATGATGGTGCTGGTTCCATCCCAGCGGCATGCGAACATACGTTCCCATGCCGAGTTCAACTCCACCCAACCGCCGCGGCCCGGCGCTTGGACGCTTGGTCCTCCTCGGAGGCGCCTACGCGCCGGCGGCGCTGATCATAGGTGCGAGGACCGTCCCCGCTATCGGCGGCTGGCTGGCCGTTGGTGTCGGTGCTGCTGGTATCGGCGTCTGGTCGCTCTTCCTAGCGTGGCTTCCTCACGCTCAACCGCGAGAAATTGAGCTTTCGGCAGTCGAGCCCGCAGACACCGAGGTCACGGCCTACATCGCGTCCTACCTGCTTCCTATCCTCGCGGCCGCGTCGCCCACGACTGGCAACATTGTCGCCTACGGGCTGTGCGGACTGCTCCTCCTCATCGTCGCCTTTGCGGCTGATTTGGGCTCCGTCAATCCGGTCGTCTACCTCTTCCGCCTTCGCGTGATGAGAGCCCAAGTAGCCGGCGGGCACGTTATTATCCTTACTCGCGGAATTCCGGAGGTCGGAACCACGGTGATTGCTACTCAAGGACTGGGGGTTGTGCTCGTGCTACGAACTGCGGGACAGGCGTGACTGCGCCGTCAAATCGCGTAAATGTGCTGCTGGCCCGCCGACCGGCCAAAGCTGGGATGACGGCGTTTGGCCACGTCGACGTGTCGGCCGCGGGTCGTGCCGGGCTCGATCGGATCGTCTCACGCCTGCATGACGCCGTGAACACCCTCACCCAGGTCACGTTTCATCCTGACGATGAAGCGGCGAGCGACGAGGTCTTGGCGAGCCCGCTCAAAGGCTTCGACGCCTGGTTCCAGGAAAAAGCAACGTGGAGCCTTGAGCGCACGGTGGGAGAGATACGACGAAAGACACTTCCCGAAACCTTGGGGCAGACTGAAATTCGCGACGGCAGATGGAGCTTCTACGCGATCCGCGTCGTCAAACCGGGCGCAAACGTGGTCGCTGTTCGAGCGAAGAGCCCAAGCTGGGGTCTCAGCAGTGAAGGCAAGCTGTTGACGGCGTTCGTGGGCACCCAGCTCAAGCCGGTTACGGAACCGCTGATCGCGTTCGATCACAGTGCGGATATCCTTGTCGTTGGGCAGACGGTTTTCGTGCTGAATCCTCGCATTGCCGAGCGGTTGTTGGTCGATGCCGAGGCTGTAAAGGCGCGTGCTCCCGAAACCGCGGCATCATTCAAGGCGCAACTCGGAGCAAGCCTCAGTGCACCGACGGTCGTAGCTGTCCAGCGCGTTTGTTCGCACAACGCGAACGTCGCGCGCCGCGTCGAACGTCTTATCCGCGACGAAGCGCTCAGCAGGGTAACCGCTGCGGAAGTGCGCACTGCTTTGCCCGATGCGGGTCTTGCAAAGACTGACTTCGGCAAATCAGGGCCATTGCAGGCTGCAACAGATAACCAAGCTACCGTTCTTATCGATATCGCTGCCGATCTCTACTACCAGCCCCGATTCGACCAAGCACCACGGCGCGTCGCCGCGTACCGAAAGATTTAGACGCGGCGTCCTACGTTGGCCGTCATGCTGGGCGTCGCACAAGCGGCGGTGCGCGACGTTGAGATGCTCTTCGCGCCGCTATAGCGCACGTCGTACGACGTCCCCCAACTATGAGTCGAGGCATGGAAAACCCTCCGAGTGACAGCGATGCACTCTCGCGATTCGCCGCTGAGGCTCGCGGCACCCACCACGCGTCGGTGTTGGCATCAGTTGTCAATCAAACCCTTGGGGCGGTTCCCGTTCAGGCAATCACCCCTCGATCTCTTCGAGAGGGGTACGGCCTGGCGGAGTTGCATCTGGCAATTGGGCGGTTAATCGACGGCTTCGAGTCTGTGCTCGAGACGCTCATTGAAGTCTTCGTTGAAGCTGATGCCGAGGCGAATTACTACGGCTCGGCAGGTCGACTGTCCGCCGTGCGACTCAATCGCGCAAACCGACACCTCGTGAGGATCGCCTCTGACATGCGGGATCTTGCGACCGCACTCGACTGCATGCTGACCGACGATAGCCCGGTGCGCGAAAGGCTGTCAGTGGTCCTATCGCTGTGTGTATCGATTCGGATTTGCGAGGACTTCTGCATCGTACGCCTCGGCACCCCGGTCCAGCTCCCAGCGAAGCAAGAACTCTTCGACTACTTCGATGAGACACTGCCGATCGATGACAACACCGCCGCACCATTTTTCTTCGGCGACGTGGGAGAAGCCGCCGTGCGGGATTGGAAAGGTGCCCTTGAGGAACTCGATGCCTACCGCGTAGATCTGAAAGCTGCGGTCGTCAACGCGCAGCACATCTCCGACCCCATCGGCCGAGGCCACAGGCATCGGCCCGACATGAGGGTCGCGGGCGCCGCGTTTACCTATATGGCGACAGTCGTTGCTCTGGCGATCACCGCGCCTCCGTGGCTCACGGTGTTCGTGGCGACCTCGGCGGTTGCATTCGGCGTCGTATACAGAACCCCGACTCGGCGCCACGCCGCAGGCGCGACATTCCTGATCCTCGCCGCGACGCTGAGCACCTATCTCGTCTTTCCGCGCTAGCGACTCGCGTATTCGCGTGCGCTGGGCCCGTCGCAGAAAGTAGGTCGCACAATCGGCGTTCAACGAAGCATGCGTTAGCGTCGGCGAAAAGCGCAGCGGCCGCTGAGCGGAACCAGTTGAGCAAGTGACTTTACGACGCGATAAGCTCGCGTGCTCTGGTCATCGTTTGGGGGTGAGTCGTGGGCTGGTTCGATAGCGAAGCGGTAAAGCAGCTGAAGAAGGATGCCGCGTTCATCGGCGGCCTAGTTGCAGATCAGGCCTTCGGTCAGCTTCCGCCCGGAGCAGCCGACGAAATGATCGACAGCGCAACGCAGCGCGCGAAGCTTAAGCAAGCTCTCGAGGCTGCCGCAAAGGAGCTTGGACCGGACAAGGCGCGTAAGAAGGCCATCAGCGCCGCCGGCGATGACGCCCGAATGCGAGCTCAGGTCCAGAGCCTCCCTTGGCAAGGGGTAGAACGACTCGCTGAAGACGCGATTCGGCAGATGCTCACAGAGGAACAGTAGGCGACGGATTCGGCCCTCTGGCGGCCGCGGGGGCCGTCAAGACGCGTGTGACGAAGGTGGAACGGCGCTCTGTGGACACTGATTACGTCGCGGTCGCGCAATCGGTAGTGGGCGACCCCCCTCGCTAACCGCGGGCCGAGCCTAGGCGTCAAAATGAATAACCGCACGTACAGTTTGCGCGGCGCCGGTCGGCTAAGTGGGACTGAAGTGTTGGAGCCAGATCTTTGCTATAGGCGTACGCTCGTTCCTCGTGAGCTCGTGATATCCCGGCCCCTCAGTATGCGACGCGACTGCGTTGATGCACGCAAGCTTCTCGCCCTCTACTAGATGGATCGCCGAGCCGAGAACTCCACCATGAAGGAAGTTGACGGCGTTGCCTTCGTTCAGCAGAAAGAACGAGTGATGGTTGCGACGATACCTCGTAACGTGTCGCGCGACCTCTGTGCGCACATATCCCGGCCCTATCTCATCGAGAGCCATCTCATCGTCGGCCGATGTTACGCTCGCAACATAGGCATCGCCTTGTAGCAACGAAAAGTGCGGGCCGCGCAAGGCCGCATTTCCGGTAGCACATACGACAAGTCCAGCATCTGCGAGTGCGCGATCGGTTGTGCGAGCAATCTGAAAACCGTGAGCTGCGGCCTCTGCAAGCGCGATTGCATCGATGTCATACACGACGACATCAAGATCGCGACCGCGCAACGCATGCGCAACTCCGCGACCTATCCGACCATAACCGATAACGGTCGCGCGAAGGCCTTGTAGCACCTCACCTCGTTCCCGCAAGATCGCCTCGATCGAGAAGGCGACGCCAGATCCCACGAGGTGGTTCTCTGGATACTTAAGCGGACTCCTTGCTACCGAGTAGAGCGGGACCGGTAGGTTGCCAACGTCCTTTTCGTACTTCTGCACGCCGTTCTCAGTGCCCTCGACTACTCCGCGGAGGGCCTCGCCGAAGTGGGTCTTAAGAGGCTGAATTGCAGAAGCGAAGTAGCCACCGATATCTACGAGGCAAATCTCGTTCGCGCTACCCACGGCGCTATCGATGCACCGAATCAGCTCCGTGTGGTCTTCCGCGAACGAACGAGAGAGCCCCTCAACAGCGTAGTCACGTTCGATGGCTACCCGGACATCTGGCTGAATCGATCTTGGCTTGGGCAAGACGAGGGCGACATCCGCAATACGTGAGATAGCCGGCAGGAAGTGGAGAGTCGTCTCCACAAAGTGCGCGACACAAACCACTGTCAGCCGGGTCCGGCCGTACAAGGAGGCTAGGTGTGAAAAGAACGCAAACGCTGGTGTTCCACTGCTAGGCTCGGCGATGCTCATGCGGCGCTTCTTCTATGCAACTTCGCGTCTCGACAGGAGATCGCTACTCCTCGGTATCCATAAAATGTCCTCCTATATACAGAGTACGGCAAAGGTAGCCGTGATTGCAACAGCCGATCCGGTCATGTCCACTCAATCGCGTACTGGGACCCTACAAGCGGCGACGCTACGGAGTACTGGAACGTACCCGAGTCTGTCGGAACGGGCGACAACGCCACCGGTGGACTAGACACTTGATCAGTCACGAGCTCATAGACAACCGCCCGCACATTTACCCGGAGGGCCGGTGGCAAGGAGACTTCGAGAATCAGCTTTTCCATCGTACTGCGTACCGTCTTCCGCAGACGCGGTTCGAATGTCTCATGGTGGTCGATGAGGTCTTGCTCAAACGCGACCGTCACCAGCTCACCTGGTGTTACGTCGCGCGCGAGATCGACTAGGAACAGGCGGTTTGCACCCGTACGAAGCAACGGGCCATGTAGCCGATAGTCACTGCTATGTTCGTCATCGTCGCTGGGTAGCACCCGCGGCTCCCGCTCGATTCCCGACCCCGTCCACCGGTAGCGGTGCTCAAAAAATCGGAATCGACGTAGAGCGCAAATATGGTAAACGTCGAGAGCTCGGTGAGTGGTTGCCGCATCATCGAGAACCTCGTAGCGATGCAAAATCTCGAGACTGTCGAATGGAGGCTCGGAAGGCCTTAGTGCTGTAGTGGCCTCGGCTGGCATTGCGCCAGGCTATCTCAACGTGCGGTCGCGCGCTGTCGCACAAGTGCCATTGCGCCGCGCAGCCGTGGAGCGCAATGGCTACAGCCGCGCCCGTCCAAGTAGCTCGCTGAGCTTCACTTCAAGGCCGCAGGCGATCTTCCAGATGACGTCCATCGACACTTTGTACTCGCCGCGCTCAATCGCGCCGTAGTAGCTGCGGTCGAGGCCAACATGCGCGGCGAGCCTTTCCTGGCTGTAGCCCTGTTCCACCCTCAGCGAGCGCATTGCCTCGCCGAGCGCTACGCGGATCGCGGACTTCGGGCGTTCTGATAGTCGCGGCCTCCTCTCAGACACTGGCCTCTCCGATCAGCTCCCGAAAGCGGATGGCCGCACGAGTGGCGAACACGAAGTCGTCGCTGTCGCGGTGGATCAGGCCGGCGCGCGCCAGTGCTCGCAGTGCGTCTGCGGCGGCGCCCTGGGATTCCATCTCACTTCCGACCTCCTGCACCGACCAGTGGCGCTGACCCTCCGGGCGGTCGGTCAGCAGGTAGATCACGTCTCGCTCGAGCCGGTCGCTCGCAGCGGCAGGATCGCTCAGGCTAGGCTGCTCATCGGGCATGGGAGACTCAACCTCTCTCGTGTCTGGGCCTCGGCGCGGGTACCAGCCGCGTCGGGGCCGCTTTGCCGTATCGAGCGCCTACGGTAGAGCCGCCCTGCCTGATCGGTCAACGTGTGGTCCGGCCACACAGAGGTGTTTGCTCGCTACGCGCGCGTCCGGGCCGCTCACCCAGTCGGGTCGCTTTTGTCACGTCGGCTTCCGGGCTCGCTTACGTCGTGTCCCACCAACACGTACAGCGCCAGCCCGACCGAGTACCGGTCGGGGAAATACAGCAAGTCGTCTGCGTCGACCATCTTCCACTGCGCATACGCCGCCGTCTCCATTTGAGGCGTGCCGACCTCTATCGAGAGCGACACCGTCTGCCCCGGCTCGGTATCAGGGATCGGGATATGACGGGCCGACGTGAGCGTCCACGGCCCAGTCGTGGGTCCGATCCGGCGCAGCCGTCGCCCGTGCCACGGCACACCGCCGCTGTTGCGGATCGTCCAAGTCTTGGTGAAGGTCGTACCGCAGGGAACGGGCGAGCCATCGGGCGGCGCCTCGGATACGAACGTGGACGCATCGCCCTCCAGCGGGTAGCGCGCCTGACGGTCGATGAGCAGCGGGCTGAGCTTACGTCGTTCCCGAGCGTTCTCGCGGGCGATGTCAACGAGGCTCGCAAGCAGATCACCTGCACCGAAGCGTTCGCCGTAGTAGCGGATCACGCGATCAGGCGCGGGCTGTTTGCCGCGCTCGATCCGTGAGATGAAGCCCTGATCGATTTCGAGCTCGGCCGCGATCTCCGTCTGCGTGACGCCAGCCTGCTCGCGCAGGCCGTGCAGCATTGCCCCAACGTGCTGGTCCGGGCGATCTCCCACCGGCTGGTCCCATCCGGCTCGTCGCGGTTTCGGCATATGACAGTTGGTCAAGAAAGCACACCTGGCTGATCCTCGCTTCGCAACCCGCAATCGACTCATGCGAAGGAGGATCAATGAGCAGTTCGCTTGTGCCCTCCGGGGGCTTCCTACCCTCGAAGACCAACCGACAGATCGCCCGAGCGCTCGAGCAAGTTGACGCCGCCCAGCTCGTAGCGCTTCATCGCGACCAGGCCCGGCTCGATCGGGTCGCCACAACGGCAGAACGCGGCATGGTCCGGGCGGCCCAGCTCGGGGCGCTGGAGGCGACACTCGCCCAGGTCGCCCCCAACGCCGCCGGCTATGTCCATGCCTCGGCCGTCGCCGGCGCGATCGGTATCGCGGGCGTAGTTCACGACGCCGCGCGGGGCTTGTGATGGTCGTACTCGTCCTCCTCATCGTCGGTCTGGCGATCGAGCTCTGGCACTTGCTAAGCGGCCTCTGGCCGCTCCTGCTTGTGCTGGCGATGCTCTGGCTGCTCTGGCGGCTTGCCGCCCTACCGCTGATGGAAGCACGGGCGCACGCCGCCCGCGACCGCCTGCGCCACGAGCGGGCACGCCAGGAGATCGATCGCATCGCGTTTGAGACCACCCGCGCGATGTATGCGGCGGCCACCCGCGGCGGCGAGGTCATCGAGGGGACCGCAACCGAGGTGGAACCGTGACCAAGGCCGTCCAGACGCTGGCGCTCGCGGCGGTGGGGCTGGTGGCAATCGCGGCTGTCGGCCCCGCGCTCGCCCGGCTCGTCTCGGCATTGGTGCCGCTGGTGTTGGTCGTCGGCGTAGTCGCGGCGGTGCTGCGGACCGTCTGGTTCTACACCCGCCGTTGAGCGCCCGCCCATCTGTACGAGCAAAAAAGTATTGACAGCATCCTAAATCCCGTTTCATACTCAGGAGGTTAAAGCCCGAACAAAAGGCGAACAAAACAAGGAGGGACCACATGTAACAACTAAGCAGGAAGGAGGTGCATCTACCTATGGCACGTCGTATTAAAGTAAAAGGTGTAAGAAAGAGCGAGATTGACACCGAGCAGCTCGCTCTCATTTATTGGCTGCAAGCCAAGCGGGTACTGCGCGAACGCCGCGAACGCGAAGCCAGCGAAAAGGCCAAGCGCCGGGAGCGGGAGGCGTGAATAGCGATCTGGCCCCCGCGATCATCGCGGCCGGTGGCGGCTCGGCCATGATCGCCGGCATCTGGCTGCGCGAGCATCGCCGCGATGAGGCGATGCGGGACAGTCGCGTGCGCCTCGGTATGCGGTTTCCGCTCGGCTTGGAGCCGACCCAAGCGCTCGCGGCCGTCGAGAGTCTGGTCGGAGCCGGTAAGTCGGCCGAGTTGGTCGCCGAGGTCTCGGCAAGAGCGGGGCACATCGAGCACGCGCTGTGGGTACCGGCGGCGAGCGCGCCAGCGCTGCGCATGGCACTGGGCGGTGCGATCCCCAGTCTTCATGTGGTTGAGTCACCGGCGCAAAGCGGCTACGCGACCTTTGCGCTGCGCTTGCATCTATCCACGCCCGTAGTGCTGCACACCGGCAACGCCGAGTCGGTGTCACGCGGCCTGCTTGCGGGCATGGCCAGCATCCGCGAAGGGGAGCAGGTGGTTACGCGGTGGGCGCTTCGGGCCGGGAGCCCTCGCACGCGGGAGACGGAGTCCAAGACCCACAGTGCGCGCCAGGTCGAGCAGGCATGGCGACGCAAGAGCGCGCTTCCGGGTCTGTTCGTCAGCGGGCTGGTGCTGGTGCGAGCCGACGGGCAGGCGCGGGCACGCGAACTCGCTGACCAAATCGCGAGTCTCATCCGCGCGCGGGTGGCCGCTGGCGGATCGGTGCGGATTACGAGTGAGCGCAGCGGGCGGCGGCTGGCTTCGCTGCCACGGGTGAGCCGCGCGAGTGGCTGGTTGTCGGGGGTCGAGCTGCTGCCGCTCTTGGCATGGCCGATGGGCGCGGACGTGGCACCGGGCGTCACGCTCGGCGGGCGTGAGCTACCGGCACCTTCGCATCTGCCGCGCTCCGGGCGACGGTTGTTCCTGGCGCGCGACCTGGGTGGTGAGCGTTGGGTGGCGATTAGCCCCGAGACCGCGCGGCTGCACACCGTCGTCGCGGGTTCCTCGGGCTCGGGCAAGAGCGAGCTGCTGGCCCGGGGCATCGTGGATGAGATCGCGGCCGGACACGCCGGTGCGGTGATTGACCCGAAGGCCGACCTTATTCAGACGGTGCTCGATCAGATTCCGGCCGAGCACGCCGACCGGGTGGTGGTGCTCGACCCCGGCGACGACTCGCGCCCCACGCCCGGTGTCGACGTGTTGCGTGGCGGCGACCCGGACCTACGCACCGACGTCCTGATCGGGGCGCTCAAGAGCATCTTCTCCGACTGGGGCATTCGCTCGGAGACTTACGGCCGCCTGGCGATCCGCAGTCTCGCCGAGATGCCCAGCGCAACCCTGGCCGATGCCGGTCGGTTGTTCTCATCCGAGCCCTTCCTGCGAGAGGTCGTCGGGCGGCTGCGCGATCCCTACCTGATCGAGGCCTGGCGGCAGTACCTGGCGCTTCCTCGAGGCTCGCGCGTCGAGCACGTCCAGGCGCCGATGGCGCGCGTGGCGGCTCTCTTGGCGCGTCCGCGCGTCAGGGCGGTGCTGGCAAGCCCCGACCCGAAGCTCGATGTCGCCCGGCTGTT
Organism: uncultured Solirubrobacteraceae bacterium; assembly: GCA_963697725.1. Classification (GTDB taxonomy): domain Bacteria; phylum Actinomycetota; class Thermoleophilia; order Solirubrobacterales; family Solirubrobacteraceae; genus Palsa-744. The sequence goes on along the minus strand of OY969096.1, from coordinate 41,825 downwards.
CGCCGAGGGCAAGTGGCTCTTGATCAGCTTGGCTCCGGGGCAGCTCGGGGAGGCCGGTGCGAGCATCGTGGGGGCGGCGCTGACCCATCTCATCTGGAGCGCGATCGAGGCGCGCGTGGCGCTTCCTCCCGAGCAACGGCGGTTCGTCTCGGTGTATCTGGATGAGCTGGCGACGCTGACCGGCGGAGTGCCGTTCTCGTTCGAGCTGTTGGCCGAGCGTGCCCGCGGCCTGGGCGCGGGACTGACGGTTGCGGTACAGACTCTCGGCCGCGTACCCGAACCGACCCGCTCGGCGCTGCTCGGCAACTCGGGCAGCTTCATCACCTTCGCCGCACCGGCCGAAGAGTCCGCGCGCGTCGCACGCCAGTTGCCGGGGCTCAGTGAGGCCGATGTCAGAGCGCTCGGGCGCTTTCAGGTGGCCGCTCGCATCATGACCGCAGGGGCCGTCTCGACCGTCACCGGCCGCACATTGCCGCTGCCAAACCCCACCGGCCAGGCAGACGCGATCCGTGATCGCTCGGCGGCGCGCTACGGCGGCTCTCCGCCCCCATCGGAGCCGGAGTCAAAGCCGCAAGCGGCGAGCCACGACTCAGAGGAGCCACCGCTCGGGCGCACCGGGAGGGCCGCATGAGCCGTCCAGCCAAGCGACCAGGGGCTACGAGTCAGCTCGGCGCAAGCCCCCGTAACGGCGGGACTTCTGCGGCGATTTCGACGGCGAATGGTTCTGTGTTCCCACAGCCCCACTCCTACCTCACGCCCGAGCGCCTGCACCAGATCAGCCGCTCGATGTCCGAGGCCGACTCGCGGCTGCTCGACTTCATCCATCAGAGCCGCTTCGCCACCGGCGAGCAACTGATCCGCGCGTTCTGGCAGACCGACGAGGCCACCTCGAACGCGGCGCGCCGGGGACGCCGCGCGCTCAAGCGACTGGCCGACTGGCGGGTGCTGCAAGCCTTGCCTCGCCGGGTGAGCGGGATGCGCGGCAGCGCGGGGCTCGTCTACTACCCCGGCCGGGCTGGCGTCCGGTTGCTGGGTGCTCGCGGCGTCGCCGGCCCACGAGTGGAGGTGCCCGGCACGCTGCACCTGGCGCACACGCTGGCGAGCACCGAGCTCGCCGTGCGCCTCACCGAGGCCGCTCGTGGCGACGCACTCGAGCTGATCGAGGTCCAGCAGGAGCCCGCCTGCTGGCGGCTCTACTCGGCCTTCTTCGCCGGTGAGCGCGTGCTCAAGCCCGACCTGTTCGTCCGTCTCGGCGCGGGCGCAAGCGAAGACCGCTGGATGATCGAGGTTGACCTCGGCTCGGAGTCGGCGCGCACGATCGCGCGCAAGGCCGCCCTCTACGGCGAGCACTACCGCGCCGGAACCGAGCAACGCCAGAGCGGCGTCTACCCGCGCGTGGGCTGGCTGGTCCCGGACGAGGCTCGCGCCGAGCAAGTCAGGAGCGTCCTTGCCCGCCAGCCCACAGAATCCCGTCGGCTGTTCAGCGTCTCCGTCTTTGATCAGGGCGTGGCCTTTCTCGCTGCGGAGGCGCGAGCATGAGCCGCGTCACCGCCTACAGCGACGACACCCGGCGATGGCGGCTGATCGAGGCCGACGCGCTCGACACGTTGGCGCGACTGCACGACTCGTGCATCGACGCGATCGTTACCGATCCGCCCTACGGGATCTCCCTCGGCGGTGAGGCATGGGACCGCTTCGGCGACGGGCCAGACGCTTTTGAGCGCTGGAGCAGCCGGTGGGCCGCTGAGGCTTTGCGGGTACTCAAACCCGGTGGTCATCTGCTCGCCTTCGGCTCCCCGCGCACCTTCCACCGGCTGGTCGCCGGTATCGAGGACGCCGGTCTTGAGGTGCGCGATCAACTGCTGTGGCTCTACGCCCAGGGAATGCCGAAGTCGCCGCGACTGCCCGGCGGACTCGGCACCCTGCTCAAACCGGCCTATGAGCCGATCCTGATCGCCCGCAAGCCGCTGGCGGGCACAACAATCGACAACCTCCAGCGGTTCGGCACCGGCGCGCTGAACATCGAGGCGGCAAGGATTGGTGGAGCGAGCGGCTACTGGCCGGCCAATGTTGCAGCCAGCCACAGCCCCGACTGCCCGGTCGCATTGCTCGACGGCGAGCGGGTTGGCCCGAGCCGTCTCTTCTTCTGTGCCAAAGCCACGAAGCGCGAGCGGGAGGCGGGCTGTGAGCAATTGCCCGTGCGCTCAGCGCAGCTCTACACCGGCACCGGGCGAGCTGCGCGGGAGCGGCGCAACATCCACCCAACCGTCAAGCCGATCGAGCTGATGCGCTGGTTGGTGCGGCTTGCCGTACCAGAGGGCGGCGTGGTGCTCGATCCGTTTACGGGCAGCGCCAGCACCGGGATCGCCGCTGTGATGGAAGGGCGGCGCTTCCTGGGAATCGAGCGTGAGAGCGAGTACGTGGACATCGCCTGTGCGCGCCTCAGCCACTGGGCGGCTGAACGGGAGCGGCAGTGAGCGCTGGATGGCACTCCGGCGGGCGGAAGGGCTCCGGCCTTTCTGCCCGCCGACATGGCCATCCAACGACCAGGAGGTACTCACCTATGGCCACGACCAAGGCCGAGGACATCTACAACCGCACCCACGCCCTGATGGAGCAGGGCATGAGTCGCTCAGACGCGTTCAACAAGATCGCCGAGGAAGAGCAGAGGCCACGGGACTCGATCCGTGGCAGCTTCTACTCGCACAAGAAAAAGCTCGAGGGCGGTGAGGCCAAACCGCGCACGCGGCGGCGTGAGACGACGCCGGAGGACGCGCTGGCCGATGCCCGCGCGTCGCTGGAGCGCTCGATAGCTGCCATCGACCGAGAGGTGGAAGCCGCTGAGGAGCGGGCCGCGGAGAGTGCCGCCGAGGCCAAGGCGCTCAAGGAGAGCGCGGCTGGACGCAAGCAGGCCATCACCGAGCGCCTGGAGGCGCTGAAGTGAGCTAAGGCGAGCCGATCTGGACAGACGTCCGGATCGGCTCGCACCTACCTATTAACACATTGCCATATCACTGATTTAACGGGAAAATCGTTAAGCCAATTAACCAAGAAAGGAGGCATATATGAGACAAGAACACGAGGCCCATCAACCTAATCCCGAACCGCAGGCAGCCGATGGCGCGGCTATCTACGTTCGCGTCTCCAGCACCGGCCAGCTCGGCCGTGACGGCGACGAGGACGGCTACTCGATCCCCGCCCAGGTAAAGGCCTGCGAAGCCGAGGCCGCTTCCCGAGGCGCGAAGGTCGCCAAGGTGTACATCGAGCGGGCCGAGTCGGCCAAGAGCGACGACCGGCCGGTACTCCAGGCGATGCTCAAGGAGCTGCCGACGCTCAGCGTCAAATACCTGATCGTTCACAAGGTCGACCGGCTGGCGCGTAACCGTCTCGATGACGCGACGCTGTACCAAAGGCTCGTCGGCATGGGCATCAAACTGGTGTCGGCCTCAGAGAACATCGATGAGACGCCGGCCGGTCAGCTAATGCATGGGATGCTCGCCACCTTCGCGGAGTACTACTCCAATAATCTCTCCACCGAGATCATGAAGGGCCTGCGCCGCAAGCACGAGCAGGGCGGCACGCCACACAAGCCACCGATCGGCTACCTCTCAAAGCGCGAGCTGATCGGCAGCCAAGACATCCGCAGCGTGATCGTGGACGAACAGCGCGCGCCGCTGGTCAAGCTGGCGTTCTCGCTGTACGCCACCGGCCAGTGGACGCTCCACAAGCTCGCGGCGCACCTGGAGCAGGAGGGTCTGCGCAGCCGCGGCACTCGCCGCTACCCCGAGCGGCCACTGTCGAACAGCCGCATCCACGCGATGCTGCACAACCCCTACTACATGGGAGTCGTGGTCTGGAACGGCCAGCGCTACCCCGGCAAGCACGAGCCGCTGGTCGATCAGGACACCTTCGACCGCGTACAGCTCTTGCTCGCCGGAGCCCGTGTGGGCGGCGAACGGCCACAGAAGCATGAGCACTACCTACGCGGCAGCATCTTCTGCGAGGAGTGCATGGGCCGTCTGCTCTACGGGCGACACCGTGGACGCGGCGGGCGCCAGTACGAATACTTCTGCTGCAACAACCGAACTGTCCGCCGACGCGAGATCCAGTGCTCAAGCGGCCACTTCGCGGTCGACGTAACCGAGCAGCACATCATCGAGCAGGTCTACGCCACCGTGTTCATCTCGCCCGAGGTGCAAGAGCAGATACGCGCCGAGTTGCGAGACGAGTTGATCGAGCGAACCGGCGTGATCGAGCGTGAAGCCGAGCGCCACGAGCGCACCCTCGCGCAGATCGAGGCCAAGCAGGAAAAGCTCGTGCAGCTCTACTACCAAGACCTCGTGAGCGAGAAGGTCTTCGCGGCAGAGCAGGAGAAGCTCAAGACGGAGCGCCGCGCCGCCAAGCGTCTACGTTCCACGGCCGTCGCGCAACTGGACGATGTCCAAGAGGCCCTCGACCTGGCGCTCAGCCGCATCGATTGCCCCCAAGAGATCTACCGGGACGCCACCCCGTTGGAGCGACGGGTCATGAACCTGGCGATCTTCGAGCGCATCGAGGTTGGACCCGATGCTGAGATCACCGGCACGAAGCTCACGCCCGTCTACCAGGCGCTGTCCGCCTGGCAGCCCGGCCTCGGCCAACCTAAGCCCCACCGGGGGACCACCAAGGCCCAGGACGGGCTACGGCCGGGCGATTTTCGACTTTCGTTCGCCCCCGTCCATTTCTAAAGGTCCCTGCACGTTGACGGGTTATCGCGGCAGGGAATCACCCCGCAATCGCCCGGGATCGACGACGCGCTCAGCCACTAGTGCCTGAGATGCAGGTGTAGGCGCCTCGATCGGCGCGGATCCACACCCCATCCGGATCGCTTTGCGGCTGGATCGGAGCTACGGTCGGATCATTCATACGGATCGCCGGCGTCGCGCCCGGCATGGCAACGCCCGTTCGGCGATCGAAAGTGCCCCGCACCGCGTCAACGGCCGGGGGCGTGACACCAGGAGGTCGTCGTCATTGTCGCCTCGACGATGGCGGCGGTGATCTGCGCGCTCCAGGGGCATACTTGGCAGACGTCCTCGGTCCTTGGCGGGCCTGGGGTTGCTTGCGGCGTCGCGCTAGCGGCAGAGATGCGGCGGGCGACGATCGAAGGCCGACGCTAGAGCGGTGCGTCCCCTTCTCGGCTCAATCTGTCGTCACGGCCCGGAGTAGAATCGTCGGACGATGGTCGCATTCGAGATCGATGGACAGATCGGCAGTCTTTCCAAGCGGGGTGTGGTGCTGATCACCGACAACATGCGCTGCTTTGCGCTGACGGATCCGCGGCCGATGTCGCGATGCCTGCCGACGTAGGGGTCGAGCCCACCTGGCTGAATGGGGCTCGCACAACGGCCGGGGTGATAGAGGTCGCGATGACGCGTCGGCGCAGTACGCCAATCCATCTGAACCAGCACGAGCTACCAGCTCGCGCACTTACCCAAGCCATCCGGCTAACTGGCGAGCAGCGCCGTTTTCCCGTCACCTTAAAGAAGTGCCTGGAAGTAGGCATGTCTCGGAGGTCCCGGCTCAGCAAGAGTTGTGGCATCGCACCCAGGAGCTAGCCGTTCAGTTTGGCTAAGTGCATTGACTCAAGCTCAGGAGCAGACCGCCTGTCTGCTTTGCCCGATCGGCTGGGCCTAGATCAGGGAATTGCCCGTCAGCTCGACCCCGCCGGCGCGGTACTCCTCGACAGCCCGATCGACGTACGCGCGAAACGACTCGAAGGCAATCAAACCCTTGGCGTCGTTGACGTGGGCGCGTGCCCCCTCCAGCCCTCCGTACGTGCAGACGATCTCCTCCTGATCCTCTGCCGTGGGACGCCGAACCTCCCACATGAAGCCCACGACGTCCACTTCGTCACCGTCGAAGAACTGACGCTCGAAGCCGATCCACTGGAATGACTGTGTGAAGAGCAGGTGCTGATAGGCCGGCGAGTCGACCGCGAGCGCAGCAAGCTCCCACCACGCCGCCACCCCTGCGGCCCAGTCCCGCTCCGCCATCACGGCCGTGTTGCGCTGCTCGGCCCAGCGGCCCGCCTCGGCAAGCGTCAGCATCAGTATTCCGGTCGTCCCTCGCCGGTAACGCCGGCTAGGCACGCCTGCCATTCGGGGCAAGTGAATTCGCTCAAGAGGATCCGCTGTCGCAGGCCGGGCGCTTCCACCAACGCGGTGCGCCCCGCCGGCAGCGTCAGCGTCCGGGACGGCACCGACCCCTCGAGACACCCTTGGCTCGACGCCTCGACCGCACGCCCATCGACGCGCAGCCTCACAGGACTCCGGCAGCCCGCATAGCCGACCAGGCTGAGCAACGCCTGCCCATGCTTGCTCGCAGAGTTGCTGATGACGAGGATCTGGCGCTGCGCCTTCGCCAACCGGGTGCAACGCGCGTTCCCGGTACTCGAGGGCGGAAGCCCGGCACCGACGTTGTTCGTGGCTTCGATGTCGACGCAGACATGTCCGTCGGCGTCTCGGCCGACATGGACATGCTCTTGCAGACCGCCGCGAGTGCTCGCCGTCAGCCGTTCCCCTCCCGAGGCGTGCACGAACCTTTTAAGGTCATTACGTTCTTGCTCGAGATGCTTACGAGCCTGGGCGCCCTCGCGGCCCTTGCCAGACCCACAGCCGGTCACCGCGACAGTCGTCGATATGACCGCCAGACCCAGTAGCAACCGGCGGGACCTACATCTCGTCATTCTTTGTTTCCTGGGAAGTTGCCAGATTCGATCGCGCTTCTGATCCGCCCGAGCCAGTATCTGGCTGCCTGATGGCTCGGACACGCCATGTTCGGGCCGATGGCGTGTTCCAGCGTCCTCGCCGCCCACTTCCAGTAGTCGGTGTTATGCAGGCCCCGGTGCAATGCCCTTTCGACGCAGACCTGTTGTAGGAGGCGTTGGGGAACAGATGGCAGGCGTAACTCTCTGCCTCCCGTATGTTGGCCCAAACGTTCGCCTTTTCATACGACGGAATGATGTGATGCGCGCCATAAGCGCCTAGTGAAGATTTGCCGATCGCTTTGCGCGATCGGGAGTTCGGCCGTTTGCCTCCCGATTCCGGGTAGGTAGACACGCGCCAGGCGCCCCCGCAGCCGCGCAGAGCGTCTCGACCAGCGCGTCCACTCCCCATCACGCCTCCTCGAATCAGGAGAGCGCCTTGGATAGCGGCCGTCCAGCGACGAGCATTGATAGTTTCACTCACGCCAACTAGATCCAGGAGCGTCCAGTCAACTCGACTCCTCCCGCCCGATACTCTGCGACATAGAGATTTACTCGCTTGCGGAACGTCGCAAAGTCGAGGATGTCCTCATCTTCGTAGGACTGCCCCTCGAGCCCTCCATAGATGCAAACCACGTTCTCGGGCGTCTGCGGGAGGACTCGATCCGGGCGTTTCACCTGCCAATTGAATCCGACCACCTCGACTTCCTCGCCGAAGAACTGCCGCGCGAAGCCCACGTCCTGGGGCGAGTCCTCGAATAGCAGGTGCTGGTAGCAGGCGGCCTCGATCGGCAACGAGGCTAGCTCCCACCATGCCGCGAGACCCAGCTCCCAATCCCGCGCGGCCATCACTGCTGCGTTGCGTTGCTCCGCCCAGCGGGTCGCCTGAGCCATCGTCAGCGTCAACGTTCTGGCCGCCCGTTCATCATCACCCGCGTAAAGCACACCGCTTCCGGCCTGCAGCCAAATTCGTCGAGGCGAATCGTACGCCGCGTGCCGCCTACCTCGATAACGACGATCCTCCCCGGCGGAAGGGCTATCACCCGAAACGGAAGGGGCTTGTCGCTGCACGCCTCGCGTGGCGCGTCGAGGCTTCGCCCGTCGACGCTCAGCCCGATCCGCTGGACGCAGCCGGCATACCCGATCACGTTCAGCAACACTTCCCCATGCTTGCTCTCGGAGTCGCTGACGATCGTGATCCGACGCTGTACCGGTAATGAGCCACAGCGCCCGCTCAGTCCAGTTCCTGGCTCTGGACCGCCGCGACTCATGGCATTGAGCTTCACGCATAGTCGCCCTCGCGCTTCACGGCCGACGTGCACGTGCTCATCCAGGCCCCCGCTCGTCGCCAGTGACAAACGCTCTCCGCCGGGCTTCCGCGCGAAGGCTTCGAAGTCTTCACGTTCTCGTTCGAGCTTCAGCCGGGACTGCTGCTCACTCGGCTTCTTGCCCTGCGCCGTCGCTGGCCGGCTGGCCGAACCAGCACCGGTCGAGGCGGTGACCGAACTGCTGCTGCCCGCAGACTCCGAGCCGCAGGCGACCGCGGTCGCGGCGGAGACGCCAAGGAGCAACGTGAGCAGAACGCATCGTGTCCCCTTGTCGGTCATCCACTTGATCCTGGAAAGACACCCGTCGAAATCTGGTGCTTGATTGTTCCGAGCCAATACCGCGCCGCATCGTGACTGGGGCAAGCCATGTTGGGCCCGATTGCCCGCGCCAATACTTTTGCGGCCCACAGCCAGTAGCGTTTGTTATGAAGTTTGCGGTGGAGGACCGACTCGATGTAGATGCCGTTGAAGGAGCCGTTTGGGAAGAGATGACATGCGTAGCCCTCCGCTTGCAAGAGGCTTGCGGCGGCGCTGTTGCGTTCGTACGCCGGGATAATGTGATGCGCTTCATAGCCCGTCGGCGCCGGCGGAGGTCCGAGCTGTTTGCGCAGCACGGTGCTCGGTTGTTTGCCGAGTGAGTCTTCTTCGGTCCAGATGCGCCAAGCTCCAGCCGCGTTGCACGGCAGGGTCTCAGTAGCACCGCCAGCTTCAATTTCGAACGCACCCGAAGTCGCAGCCGACCAGCCTACGTCGGCTTTATAACGCCGCGTGCCTGCTACGCACTTGTAGTGCAAGCTGGGGAGGCGTGTCCCGTTTCCGCCGGTGAACAGCGCTTTCTTAGCTTCGGGAACGTTGGACGTGTCTTTCGCACTATACACCTCCAGTTTCGCGTTACCAGTCAATCTCACGTCCGGCTTGCATTGCCACGTGCCCTTCAGTTCTGCCGCGACGTTCCGTTCCGTGTAGTTTTTCCCAGGGCTGCTCGAATAGGAACCAGAAGCTGACTTCGGTCCCCAACCGTACGGCAGGCGACACAGGTTCGGTCTCTCCACCGCTGCGATTCTCCCGGACGTGATGTCCGTGATGCCTGTCTCACCCGGGAGGTTTTCGATGCGTCTATCGTTGCCGCCGTCGATGGAAGAGGTCTGGAGCACCGGACCGGATCGTTGAATATTGAAGCCCCAGCCGAAGTTGACGATCGTCTGGGAGCCGTGTATCTCGACCAGGCGGTCGCCAGGAATCGGCGTGGGGTCTTCGTAATACTGTCCGTAGGCGCTTTCCCGAGAGACCTGGCGCAAATCGGTGCCATCGATGTTGATTTCATAGACATGCGGTTCGGTTGCGCCCTGGTAGCGATAAATGTTCGGCGTCGCGACGAAGAGCAGATGTTCGCCGTCGTCGGTAAAGACCAACTGGGCCGGGTTGACCTGTGGAATCGAGAGCACCGGCCCCGGAGGCCCGCCCGGCGTCGTGACGTGGATCCCTTCTTCTTTGCTTCCACCGAGTTCACGTACCGTGTAGGCGAAGTGCTCCCCGTCCGGGGAATAGGCCGCGCTCGAGATGAGCCCTGGCCCGAGCGGGAGCGGGCGCGGTTCGGCGTCGGGCTCGCCTAGGTCGATCGTCGCGAGCGCCGATGATTCCACGCCTCGGTTTTCGACGATCTCGGCGACCGTCAGTTCACCCGTCGAGGGGCCCCACGTCGGTTCGCTCCCGTGCGACGGGATCACACGAGCTTCGCTGCCATCGGCGTTCATGAGGACGATCCTGTTCAGGTCGCTCGTGCTGTGTTCGCAGATCGGGCGTTCTTCGCAACCAGGATTTGTGCCGAAAAGGTCAGGATAGGCACCGACGTTGAGTTCGACTGCGATCATCTGGCCGTTCGGCGAGATGCTCGGGTGGTGGAACGAGCAACGATCGGGTTCTTCGAACGCATCCAGCGGCACGCAGTTGGCGAGCAGTTTCGCTTCGCTGCCATCAAGGTTCGCGGAGTAGACCGACTGGCCGCTCGTGTAGATCAGCTTGTAACCTCCGTCGACCACCGATTCTTCGCCTTCGGCTTCTCCTTCGCCTTCGCCGCTGCTTTCTCCCTCGCCGACGACCGCCGACAGCGACGTTGCGATTGCATTCCGGGCCGTCTCGTTTTCGGCCGTGACGATCTCCCTGAAGCGGTATCCACTGTCTTCTTCGCCCAGTTCGTAGCTGCTCGTGGTCTCATCGGGGATGTCGCTGCAATCGCTGCCGTCGGCTTCGCACCGCTGCCACTGGAAGGTCAGCTCGCTTTCGCCGAGCGTCGTGTCCACGAATTCCCAGGTGCCCTCCGTCGTCAGCAGGATCCCGCCGGGTGCCGGCGGTCCAAGCAGGGTCAGCGTGGGTGGGGCGAGATTCACCGGGGCAGGCGCTGGGGCGACCTCGGGGATCACGGCGGACGTCACCGTCAGCGGCCCGGCGCCGTTGTTTACTGTCACGGTGACCCTCAAGCTCGAGCCGACATCGCTCCACCTCGCCTGGTAGGTCGGATCGGTAGCCCCTTCCAGCGGGAAGCATTCCGTGCCTTCGGGACCGCAGGTTTCCCACTGGTAGGTGTAGCTGACCGGTTCGCTGCCCAGCCACGTGCCGGGTTCGGCGGTCAGCGTCGCGAAGTCGCGCGCTTCTCCCGTGATCACCGGGATCGCCGCCTCGGTCAGGGCGAGCGCTTCTTCGATCGGGGCCGTCGCGGACGAGTGCTGGACACCGGAGGAGCCTCCGTTCGCAGCGGTGACCTGCACGCGCAGCTCAGAGCCCACGTCGTCTGGACCGCTGCGGTAGGTCTGTTCGGTGGCGCCGACGATCGACGTGCAGCTTGCCCCTTCGGCGTTGCAGCGTTCCCACTGATAGCTGTAGCCCAGCGGTTCCCCGCCACCGGTCCAGGTCCCCACGTGCGCCGTCAGTAGTTCGCCCGCGAGGCTTCCTCCTGTGGTCGACGGCAGCATCGAGGCAGTCGGTGCCGCAGCTGCCGTAGCCGTCTGGATCGTGACGCTCCGCGTGGCGAGCGTGCTCGCATGATCCGCGCGTTCGACACTGGAGCTCATGACGATTTCCAGCTTGTGTCCCGCGTCGGCGCTGGCCAGCGTGTAGTCGGCGCTTGTTCCGGTCTGCAGCGTCGTGCGCGACGCGCCCGAAACCCGCAGGAATTCGTAGGTCGTCGTAACCGGGAGTTCGGGCTCCGCGGCGACCGTGCTGTCTGCGGTGATCGTGCCGCCCACGGCGAGGACCCCCCGATACAGCCCTCCCACGTCTTCGATCTGCTTGGGTAGGACGACGGGACTGAGCGCCGAGTACACAGTCGTCGCGCCCTGAGCGTTCGTCGCCGTCTCCGCGACCCTCATCTCGTAGCCGATGTCCGGCGCTTCGAGTTGGTATTCCGGCGGTTCAAATTCCAGTGAGTTGTTCGCGATCACTGCGCCGACGATCGGCGAGCACGTCGGTTCTCCCGTTTCGGGTTCGAGCTGCGTGGGGTCGCAGCGTTCGAGCTGATCCGAGAGGCTCGGGCCTCCCTGCCAGGTCCCGGGCTGCAGTTCCACGATCGCCGGAGCGTGCTGGGGACTGCTCCACGTCGGGTCCGGCGGTGTGATGTCGACCGGCGGTTCGCCGGCGACGACGACTTCCGTCGGTTCGGTCTGGACCGATTCCGCACCGGCCGCGTTGGAGCCCGTGACCGTCGCGCGGAGCGTGTGTTCCAGGTCTGCCCCGACCGGCGAGTAGCGCTGCTGGTGCACATGAAGCGGAACGCAGCTTTCGCCTTCGGCGTCGCAACGTTCCCATTCGAAGGCGTAGTTCACAACAGGCGTGCCTTCCCAGCTGCCGGTTTCGACTTCGAGCGCTTCGCCTGCCACCGCGGAGCCGGCGATGTACGGCGCCCCCTGGTTGACGGGAGCTTCGCCGGCGGTCAGCACCGGGGTCGGGCTCGAAGCGACTCCTACTGTCAGGGAATTGTTCGTGCCCGAGCCTTGCGCGGTGACTACTACGCGGACCGTGTTGCCGACGTCGGCCGGCGGCGGCGTGTAGCCGCTTTCGCTGGTTGACTGCGTGCTGGCGCCCGCGATGTCCGCGCAGGAATTCCCTTCTTCGTCGCACAGCTGCCATTGGAATGTGAAGGTCGTGCGGTTGTGTTCCCACGTACCGTGCTGGGCGTGCAGCGTGCCTTCGACGTAAGGCGTGCCGGTGATCGTCGGTGCCGTCAGGTTCACGGGCCGGGGTCCTTCGACGCGTTCGATCGGAGTTGACCACGCGGACGTGCTCCCGTACGCGTTCACCGCGATTACCTTGAGCACCATCCCCTTGCGTTCGGTGTCCGCGTGTTTGAGCGTGTACGTCGCTTCGGTTCCGACGATCGGTTCACAGGATTCATAGAGTTTTATTTCGAGTTCGAACTGGCCGCAACGACGCCACTCGTATTCGTATTCAGTGGGTTCGTGCAGCCATTCGCCGGTCGTGCTGCTGAGCGTGACCCCCTCCACCGGTTCGCCCGTGATCGTCGGCGACGACCCGGGCGCGAGCTGAGGGGCGACCCCGACGGCGAAGGAAGCCGAGGTGATCGATGCGGCGCCCGTTGCGTTCGTGGCGGTGAGCTTCAGCCGCACGACCCCGTGTTCGTCGGCTTCCACGAGCGTGTAGCTAGTCGCGGTCGCCGCGGCGATGTCTTCGCATTCGGTGCCTGCTTCGCTGCAGCGCTGCCACTGGTATTCGTAGGTGATCGGAGCGCTGCCCTGCCAGGCCCCGCCATGTGCGCTCAGGCTGTCCCCCGCGGCGAGCACTTCCGAGCTCGAGGGTTCGACTTCGAGCCCGCCGAGGTACGTTGGCGCCTCGTCGCGAATGAGCGCGGACGCCGGCGATTCCGAGCTCGCGGTTCCGCTGGCGTTGCTGTATTTGACGAGAACGCGCAGCGTCGCGCTCACGTCTTCGCTCGTCGTCGTGTAGGTCGCGGCCATCGCCCCTTCGACGTCCGAGCACGAGCCTCCCGTTTCATCGCAGCGGCGCCACTGGTAGGTGGCTTCGATCGGTTCGGTCCCAGTCGCAGGCACCCCCGCGGCGGACAGCACCGACCCGAGGAACGAGTCGCCAGAGATCGCCGGGGCCTGTCCGAACGGGGCGCTCGGTAGGACCGGGCCAATCGTGGAAGACGTTGCGCTGGCGCTGCCCCCTGAATCGCTCCCCGTGACCCCGACGCGCAGCGTGCCCGAGATGTCCGCCGCCTGGATCACGTAGCTCGCGGACGTGGCGCCTTCGATATCCGTGCACGCGTGCCCTTCTTCGTCGCAGCGTTCCCACTGGTAGGCGTAGCTGATCGGCCGTGTGCCCGACCAGCTTCCTGCGCTCGCCGTCAGCACGTGTTTGTCGGCGGTCGTCCCCGCGATCGTCGGCACAGCGACGGATTCGAGCGGTCCCGGCACGCCAATCGTTTCCGTGACGGCCGACTCGGCACTTTCGCTGCCCGCCGCGTTGCTCGCGAGCACGGTCACGCGCAGCTCCTTCCCCGCATCGGCTTCCAGCGGTGAATACGCCGGTCCGGTGGCGCCTTCGATCCCCACGCAGCCGGCACCTTCCGCGTTGCAGGCTTCCCACTGGTAGGCGAAGTGAAGCGGTGCGCTCCCGCTCCAAGCCCCGTTGCTCGCTTCGAGCGTCGCGCCCACGTTGGCGTCGCCGGTGATCGTCGGGGGCGTTCCGTCGGCGGGCGCCGCTGGCCGTGAGCCCGAAGTCACCACCGCGCTCGCGTCGGAGGGCGCCGTCGCCTGGCCCCACTGGCTTCGTGCCGTGACAGTTGCCCGCAGCGTGTGCCCGACGTCCGCTTCCTGGGGCTGGTAGTCGGCATCGCTCGCCCCTTCGATTGCGGTGCACGCTTCGCCAGACGCGTCGCAGCGCCGCCAGCCATAGGAGTAGCTGATCGGCCCGGAGCTGGTCCACGTGCCCTCGCTCACCCGCAGGGTCGCGCCCGCTTCGGCAGGGCCCGAGATTATAGGCGGCTCGGTGTTCTGCAGGCTCGCCGGGTCGATCGGCGCCGTCGGTGCCGATAGTCCGATCGCCGTGCCGTTTCGGCTGGCAGCCGTGACCCGAACGCGGAGAACGCTGCCGTCGTCGGCCCTCGTGAGCGCGTAGGACGAGCTGGTTGCTCCGGCAATCGTCGAGCAAGAGTCGCTTTCGTCAACACAACGCAGCCACTGGTAGGCATAGGAGGTAGGTTTCACCCCAGAACCACGTCCCGCTCGTCGCCGTCAACGTCACGCCTTCGCGATCGGTGCCGGAGACCAGTGGCGCCGAGGAGATCAGTGGCGTGGTCCGCGCCGAGATCGGCTGGGTCGAGTCCGAGCTCTCAGCCAGGACACTGTCTTCATCGCTCGCCGTGACGAGCACCCTCAGGCCGTGCCCGATGTCTTCGGCGCTCGCGCTGTAGCTGGAGCCGGTCGCGGCTTCTATGTCTTCGCAGCCCGCGCCGAACTCGTCGCAGCGCTGCCACTGGTAGGCGTAGCTGATTTCACCTGCTCCCGACCAGGTCCCGTAGTCGGCGAGGAGCGTGTCTTCCGCCTGTGGCGGGCCGGACACGCGCGGGGCGCTCGTGTTGGCAAGCGTGAACGCACCGGCGACGGTCGCGGACGCCGACGAGTTGGCGGATTCCGAGCTAATTTCGTTGCTCGCCGTGACGACGACCCTGAGCGTCGCGCCGACGTCCGCGCCGGCGACGAGGTATTCGGGTTTGGTCGCTTCGGCGATGTCGATGCAGCCTTCGCCGTGCGCGTCGCAGCGCTGCCACTGGTAGCCGAATTCAACGTCCGTTCCGGTCCATTCGCCGGGTTCCGCAGAGAGCGTCTGCCCGACGTTCATGTGCCCCATGACGGAGGGCGGCTGGGAGTTGCTCGGCGCGGCCGGGGCCACGGCGGCGGTTGCGGCGGAGGCCGCCGTCAGCGACTCGGAGGCGTCGGTCGCCGTGACCTGCACGCGCAGCGAACGACCCACCGTGAAGCTCTCGATCGCGTAGGTCGCACTCGTCTCTCCTTCGAGGTCTTCGCAGTGCGCGCCAACCGAGTCGCAGACCTGCCACTGGTACTGGTAGGTGATCGCGGAGGGCGCCGACCAGGTCCCTGCGGTGGCCGTGAGTGTCTGGCCGTCTTCAACTGTGCCCGAGACGCTCGGGGCTACGGTCTCTTCCATCGCAGCCGAGATCACAGCGGTTGTCGCCGGCGTCGCGGAGCTGGAGCCCGCTTCGTTGATCGCGGTGACGACCAGCCGCAGCTTGTGGCCGACCTGTTCGGCCCCCGGGATGTAGCTGGGACGGGTGGCGCCTTCGATCGCTTCGCATTCTGCGCCTTCGGCGCTGCAGCTCTGCCACTCGTATTCGTAGGAGATCGGCTGTTCTCCGGCCCATGAGCCGGCGTGGGCGCTTAGCGCCCGCCCCTGTGCCGTCGGACCGGAGGTCGACGGGAGCGTGAGATTGAATGGCGCGTGGTCGACTTCGGTTTCCGCGACGCTCGTCGTGTAGACGTTGCCGGCGCGATCCGTGATCAGCGCGCGCACTTGGTAGTGGCCCGGCGGATAGGTGCCCGCGTCCAGTTCACAGCCGTATTCGTTTTCGCCGAGGGGGAAGTACTGGACGGGGCAAGCTTCATGCCAGGCTTCTTCGCCTTCGGGTGAGATTTCGAGTTCCCACTTGAAAACGCCGGAGTCGGCGTCTTCGGCGACCCCCGTTATCTCGGATGAACCAACCAGGCGCGGCGGGACGCTGATCGATCCCGTCGGCGGAGTGCTGTCGTTGATCACGGTCGCACCTTCGACCTGGACGTCTTCGAGATCGACGGCGGCGTCGATCAGGAACGTGCCGCCGGTGAGCGCGATCACAGCGCCCGATTCGGTTGCCCACGAGCCGGGGGCCCCAAACTCGCCTGGGCCCCCGCCGCTGGAGAACTCGAGGCGCCCGCTTCGCGCGAGGACTTCGCCGTCGTTCTCGAACGGCACCTGAACTCGTGTGACGCCCGCGCCCGAGGCCTTTTCGAAGCGCCCGTCATTCTGGATCAGCAAGTTCGACGAGTCTCCCGCGACGATCCCGAAGCCCGGGTCTTCGGCGTCCTCCGCGTTCGCCTGGAAGGTCCCTGCGTTTTCGATCGCGCCCGTAGCTTCGACGACGATAGCTCCGTCTTCCCAGGTGAGCGTGCCGCGGTTGGTCAGCACTGCCCCGTCGAGCGTCACCCGCCCGCCGCTCCCGGCGGCGATCTGACCGACGGCCCCTTCCTCGATGACCGTCCTGCTTTCGAAGGCCATCTCGCCGCCGCGCCAGCTGAATTCGCTCGCGACGTTCAGGTAGGCAGCTTCCTGCGCCGTCCCAGTTTCCAGTGTCCCTCCGCTCTGTTCGAAGGAGTCCACCGTCGCTGCGCTCGCCAGCGCCAGCGAGCCGCCGGCCAGGACGAGCTTTGCTTCCGTGCCTTCGATCCCCGCGACGCTCACCGCGCCGCCGTCGACCGCAAGCGTCCCCGAGACCGGCACATCGCCGAGTGTGAAGGCGCCTCCGGCGAGGTGAATCGAAGCTCCGCTCGCCGCGGTCCAGCCGCCGCGCGCCGACCTTCCGGGCTTTCCTCCCGCCGCGAGCACGAGGCTGCCCGTTTCGGCGTCGAGCGCCCCGTCGTTCTCGAGCGCGACCCCGACGATCGTTTCCCCGACGCCCGTGCTCTTGACGAGCGTCCCGGTGTTGTCGAGCCAAGGCTCTGACCCGTCGGCGTCGAAGATCGCCCCGCCCAGGAGGCCGCCGTCCTCTGAGCGCACGTTGAGGTTCCCTGCGTTCTTGATCTCCGCGTCGGCGGACATCGCGATCCTGCCTTCTTCCAGCGTCAGGGAGCCATCGTTGACGAGCGCGCCGCGATCCAGCGTTACGGCGCCGCCGAGAGCCACCGTGATCGTTCCCGAGCTCGCGGGCGCGAGACGGAGCGTGCCCGCCCCGCCGAGCGTGCCACCGGTCCACGACAGAGAGCCGGCGACCACGAGCGTGCCGGCGTTCGTGAGCGTTCCTCCACTCGCTTCCAGGATTCCCACTTCCGACTGGCTGGCGCGGTCGCTGAGGGCGAGGGTGCCGCCCGCCAGGCGCAGGGTGCCCGATCCGTCGAGCGCGCTCACTTCCCAACTCGACCCTTCGACGGTCGCGGTCGTGCCGTGCGGGATGCAGGCCCGGTCGTGCGGTCCCGGGACTTTGCCGGCGGACCAGTTCGCGGGCGTGCCCCAGGCGCCGCCGCTGCCGCCCGTCCAGAAGGTGGTGCACGAGCTACCGGGCGAGCCTGTTTCTTCTGGGCTGCCCCCGTTGTCGACCGTGACGCTGCGAATCCCGGTCGTGCGGACGTTGCCCGCGTGATCGACGATCCGCGCACGCACTCGGTAGCCGCCATCGGCGAACGCCGCGGTGTCCCAGCTGCACTCGTAGATTTCGCCCGACTCCGGCGCGGTCCGCGGCGGGCAGACGTCGCTCCAGGGACCCCCGTTCGCGGGAGAGACCTGCGCGGTCCAGCTCGCGACGCCGGACCCCTCGTCTTCGGCGCTCCCATCGAGGCTGATTTCTCCTTCGAGATCGCCAGCCCCAGAGATTGCGCTCAGCGAGCCCGCCGGAGGCGCGTTGTCGATCGTGCCGTGGACGAGCGGGGTGATGTACCGGTTCCCCGCTCGATCGCTGACAATTGCGCGGAAGGCGTGTTCGCCGTCGCCGAACCGACCGGTGCTCACGCTGCACGCGTAGTGCCCGGGGCTGACGGGCTGCGACTGCCCGTCGCACGCGCTCTGCCAGCCCGAGCCGGCGTCGATCTGCAGCTGCCACGAGGCGACGCCCGAACCGGAGTCGCCGGCGCCCCCGCCGATCGCGGTGCTCCCACGCAGGTATGAGAGGGAGGACACCGATCCGCTTGGATCGGTGTTGTCGACGATCACTTCGACCGGGGCGGTCGTGTAGCTGACCGCGGGGCTCGAGCCATCGTCGAGCCGCGCCCGGAGCTCGTAAGCACCGTCGGCGTAGGCCCCCGCGGTGCTCCACGGGCAGGAGAAGTTGCCGACCACGTCCGGGGTCAGCGGCCCGCAGAGCGATTCCCAGGTGCTTTCGCCAGCGCCGCTGACTTCGAGCGTCGCCGCGGCGAAGCCGGACCCGGCCTGTTCGCCGGTTCCCGATGCGATGACCGTCGCGGACGCAAACGGAAGCTGATCGACGTGGCCGGTGGGCGGGGTCCCCGCGGCGTCTGTGACCACGCCGGAGGACTTCGACGCCGCTTCGGAGGAGCCCAGTTCGTTCGTGGCGGTGACGCGCACGCGCACGGTGGTTCCCACGTCGGCGGCGGTGAGCGTGTACGAGGCGGAGACAGCCCCCGTCAGATCCATGCAGCCCAGGCCGAGGCTGCTGCAGCTCTGCCAGTGGTAGGCGTAGCTGATCGTGGGCGTCCCCGTCCAGCTGCCGACGCTCGCGGTCAGCGTCGCCCCTTCGCGTGAGACACCGGCGATCGTCGGCTCAGCGGTGTTGGCGGGGGCGGCGCCTTCCACGACCGAGCTCGGCGACGAGTCGCTCGCGACCGCCCCGCCGACGTTCGTGGCGGTGACCACGGCGCGAAGGCGGTAGCCGATGTCGCCGGGCGACAGGTGGTATGTCGCGGCGACGGCGCCGCCCACGTCGGCGCACGCTTCGCCCATCGCGTTGCAGCGCTGCCACTGGTAGGAGTAGGAGATCGGCGTCGTTCCTGTCCATTCGCCGTTGCCGGCCGTGAGCGTCTGCCCGTCGCGGGCGACCCCGGTGATCGTCGGCGCGCTGCCGTCCGTCGGCGCAACGGACGCCACGACCGAGGAGGCGGCGGAGGTGCTCGTGGCCGAGCCGGCGAGGTTGCTGGCGGTGACGCGGACGCGCAGGGTGCCGCCGACGTCGGCGCTGTTGAGCACGTAGGTGGAGCTGGTCGCCCCGGGGATGCCGTTGCAGCTGCGACCGGAGCCGTTGCAGCGCCGCCACTGGTAGGCGTAGGAGAGTGGCAGCGTGCCGCTCCACGAGCCGTTCCCCGCGGTCAGCATATGGCCATCCGTCATCGTGCCCGAGATCGTCGGCGCTTCGAGGTTCGCTGGAGCCAGCGGTTTCACTACCGGCGTTTGCAGGGAAATGCTCGACGTCGAACCGCCGGCGTTTGTGGCCGTGACGCGCACCCGCATTGTCCCGCCGACATCTTCTGCGCCGAGTTTGAACGTGGCGCTTGTCGCGCCTTCGACGTCCGCGCATTCTGCACCGCTCGTATTGCAGCGCCTCCACTGATACGCGTAGGACATCGGCTCTGCGCCTTCCCATTCACCTTCGCTCGCGGTGAGCGTCCTGGACTGTTCGGGCGTGCCTGAGATCTGCGGCGCCGCGAGGCTGGTCGGCGGGGACGGCGGGGTGACGACGGCCGTCGCCGAGGAGGCCGCGGCTTCCGAGCCCAAGGAGTTCGTCGCGGTGACGCGCACCCGCATCGTCGCGCCGATGTCGCCGGCGTCGGGTTTGTACGAGGTCCCGGTGGCTCCTTCGATATCGGCGCATTCCGCGCCGCTTTCGGCGCAACGCTGCCACTGATACGTGTAGGTGATCGGCTGTGCGCCCCCCCAGCCGCCGTGGGCCGCGGTGAGCGTCTCTCCATCCTGCGCCGTGCCGCTAACGGTGGGGGCGCTGAGATCGACCGGCGCCGTCGGTCCGGTCACGACCGCCGTCGCCGCGGAAGTCGCGCTCGTTTCCCCGGCGCTGTTCCACTCGAAGACCTTCGCCCGCAGGGTGTGTCCGATGTCTTCGGCGGTCGCTGTATAGCCTTCGCCGTAAGCTTCGAGGTCTGAGCATCCTTCGCCGTGTTCGTCGCAGCGTTGCCACTGGATGAAGGAGCCGCCTTCGTTTTCCCAGACGCCAAGGTCGGCGGTCAATTCCTGACCTTCTTCCGCCGTCCCCGAGATCGTCGGCGGCGAGGTGTTGGCGGGAGGCGCGCCGATTGATTCGCTCGCCGATGAGGGACTCGACGCCGAGCCGTGGCTGTTCGTGGCGGTGACGAGGACGCGCAGCGTGCTGTTGAGGTCTTCGTTGAGCGCCGTGTAGCTCGTGCCCGTCGCGCCAACGATGTCGGCACATTCTTCGCCGTGTTCGTCGCAGCGTTGCCATTGGTAGGTGTAGATGCGCCGCGGCGACCCGCGCCACACGCCGGCTCCGGCCGCCAGCGCCGACCCGACCCCAGGCGTCCCGACTATCGACGGTGTAGCGACGTTGACCGGAGCTCCGGGCGCTTCTGGACTCCACTGCTCGATCCGGTTATTGGTCAGATCAGTGATGAGGAGATCGTGAGCTGGAGTTACCGCGAGCCCTGCTGGGAAGCCGAGCTCGCCGGCTTCAGTGCCTGGCGCTCCGAGCTGCGCGATGAAGCCACCCGCCTCATCAAACTCCTGAACTCGCGAAGTCCACCATTCGCTGAGGAACACGTGTTCCCCGTCGACAGCGATCCCGTAGCTGCCGCCCAGCTGTCCCGCCGCAGCTCCTTCCGAACCGAACTGCGCAAGGTATTCGCCGGTTTCATCGAACTCCTCGACCCGCCCGTTGTAGTCGACGGCCCAGATGTGCCCTTGGGCGTCGACCGTGAGTCCCTCCGGTTCCCGAAATTCTCCAGGCCCAGATCCGCGAGAGCCTACGTCTTTGAGATATTCGCCTTCGCCGCTGAACACCACGAGGTGGTCTTGTTCACCCAAGACTGAAACCCAGAACGCGGTCCTGATGATCGACAGCGATGCCTTCAGCGCCCTCGCCTTCGAGGCCAGCGCCGAAGGTTCGTACGAATTCACCGCTGTTGTCGAACTCCTCAACACGTTCGTTGCCGGTGTCGAGCACGAACACGTTCCCGTTGGAGTCCAGCGCGAGGGCATCCGGCGCCCGTAGCTGCCCGTCGCCCGAACCTTCTTCGCCGAACTGGCCGAGGTATTCGCCAGCTTCGTTGAACCTCTCCACGCGATCGTTACCCCTATCGAGCACGAACATGTCGCCGCCGGCGCCGACCGCTACGTCAAATGGTTCTTTGAACTGCCCATCGCCTGAGCCTTCTTCCCCGAACTCGGATGCGAAGCCGTATTCGGTCAGCGGCGTGGGAGCAACGAAGGCGCTTGCCGCCGAGACATTGTCACCAGCGCCTGCCGCGTTGGTAGCGGTGAGGAGAACTCGTAGTCTGTGGCCGAGGTCTTCAAAGCCAGCTTCATAGGTTGAGTTCGTGGCGCCTGGGACGTCGGAGCAGGCTTCGCCGGAGCCGTTGCAGCGACGCCACTGGTAACCGAAGGTGATCGGAGCGACCCCCGTCCAGACACCCGCTTCAGCGCCCAGCGTGCTGCCGTCTTCGAGCGTGCCGGAGATCGTCGGCGGTTCCGTGTTGACCGGGAACTCGGCGGCATCGTAGTGAGCTTTGATCGCCGTCGATGAAAGAGCCTTGTTATAGAAGGCGACGTTGCTGAGTCGCCCCCGGAAGCTGGGCCCGCCTGCTAGCGACTTGCCAAGGTAGGCCGTTGAGATGCTGCCAAGCGACGATGGCTCTAGCGCCGCTTCGGCGGTGTAGCCGACTTCGGTGCCGTCAACGTACAGCGTGAGATCGCCAGCACCGGACTCCGTCACCGCCAGGTAATGCCAGGCGTCGCCAGCGAGCGCGGGGGCCGTCACTTGAACGCTTTCACCTTCGCCGGCGTGCAGTTCGAGTAGTAGGTCGTGGCCGCCAGCACTCGCGGCTGGCGTGAGGTAGAGGTGGTTCGTGGAGCTGGAGCCGAAGTCGAAGATCGGTTCGCCGTAGGAGCTGCCGTCCCAGTCGACCCAGCCCTCTGCTGTGAATTCGCTCGCGCTTTCCAAAGGGTTGGAGGACAGGGAGGCATAGGCTTCCCCGCCGAAGCTGCCCGATCCGCTACCTCCGAAGGGGCCTTCGCCGCCGAGAACGATGCCGTTGCTGGTTGCGGTGTCCGAGCCAGCCGAGTCCGCCAGCGTCCCGGACCCTATGGAGTCCTCGAAGCGATACATCGCGACAGGGCTGTCGGCGGCGATTGTCGTCTCGTAAACATCGCGCGGTTCCGCACTGCCAGCCGGTCCGGCGTCAATTAGGAGGAGCAGCCCGGTCAGCGTCACGAGGCAGAAGCGCCGCCAACTGAGCCAAGCGAACCGACTCGCGGCTGGCGCTCCGTCGCCAGGATTCCCCGTAGCCATTAAGCTGATCTTTATCTCGCTTCTGCGAAAAAGTCAATAGATCGGGCGGCTAGTAACGGGCCTGCACATTCCCAGCCCGCGAAGCTCGCCGTCGTAGTGATGCACCGTCGTGAGCGTGGCCCGAGAGGGCGGGGGGTTCAGGCACTTGTTGCCGGAAGTGCCTGAACCGGGGGTAATCGCCGATAATCCGGGCGCAACCACCGCACAAGTCAATCGTGGGCTAGCCGTTAAAATCCCTGCAAACTAGCCTCTCCTTGAGCAAGATCGACATCCGAGCTGCCGCATCGCACCCAGGAGGTCGCCGGTTCGAGTCCGGCTAGCTCCACTGAACCGTTTAAGACGTAAATGACCGGCGGACGAACCTAGTGCCGCCGACAAGACTCCTCGACCAGGCAATGAGCACGCGCATGCCACGGGTGAGGAGCCCTCGGCGTAAGCCGGCCGCGCGCGAGCCTTCGCGGTATCGACCCTGCGATCGCGGGCCTGATGGCGGTCGCGTTCGTGGCGGCGTTCTATCGCTGGGGACGAAGGGCCTGTGGCTGGACGAAGCTTCAGCGCGAACTACGCCCGTCTGGGGCGGTCTTTGGCAGGTGGTGAGCAAGCAGGACCCGGACATGAGCCTGTAATAACGTGGTCCTGCATTTGGGCGGGCGCGTTTGGCTCGGAAGAGCGGCGATCCGCAGTCTCAGCGCGTTACTGGGCGCGCTCGCGATCCCGTTCGCAGTACTACTGGGAACGCGCCTATTCGGACGTGCCGGTGGGCTGATCGCGGGGCTGCCGCTCGGGCTGAATCCGTTCCACGGTGATCCTCTACTCGCAACGTAGGCATCGCGGCCGCTCGGCGTCGGCGCCGGAGCGAACCTCGGCGACCAGCGCTCCGTTCTAGGCCCCGCCTGAGCCTGCCCGGCCACGACGGGCTACGGTTTCGGGGTGCGCCTCGCGACCTGGAACGTGAACTCGGCGAAGCAGCGGGTCCCGCGCCTGCTTCCATGGCTGGAGGAACGCGCGCCGGATGTGGTCTGTCTACAGGAGACGAAGCTGGCGGATGCGGCGTTTGAACAACTGCTGGGGGAGGAGATGGCCAGCCGCGGCTACGCGTTGGCCCTACACGGCGAGGTGCAGTGGAACGGCGTGGCGATCCTCTCGCGCGTGGGCCTGGAGGAGGTGGTGCAGGGTATTCCGGGCGCGCCAGGGTTCCCTCACGCGGAGGCCCGCGCGGTCTCGGCGCTCTGTGGCGGGATACGCGTGCACTCGGTCTACGTGCCCAACGGCAGGACCCCGGACTCCGAGCACTATCACTACAAGCTGCAGTGGCTGGCTGCGCTGCGCGAGCAGGTCGCGGCGGGCCCGGGGGAGGCGATGGTGTGCGGTGACATGAACATCGCCCCCGCGGACATCGACGTGTTCGACCCGGAGGCGTATGTCGGCCACACGCACGTAACCCCGCCCGAGCGTGCGGCGCTGGCGTCGCTGGCGGCGGTGGGTTTGCACGACGTGGTGCGCGAGCGCTGGCCCAGCGAGCGCGTCTTTACCTACTGGGACTACCGGGCGGGGATGTTTCACCAGGACCTGGGCATGCGGATCGACCTCGCGCTCGCGAGCGACGCGGTGGCGGGGCGGGTGAAGGCGGCGTGGGTGGATCGCCAGGCGCGCAAGGGCACAGGGCCGAGCGACCACGCCCCCGTGATCGTGGATCTGGACGAGGCGCCGGACGGGGACATCGGCCCCGTGGTGCCGCCGCCCTCGGCGCCGGCGGCCAAGCGCGGCGCGCGCAAGCTGCCCCAGTCCACGGATTGACCGGGCTTCGCCGGAAAGCCGAACCGGCATGCGCTTTCGTCCGCTTCGATGAGATCGATTGAAAAACGATGGAAACACGAGCAGCTGCAGCCAGGCACCACTAGGAGCCCGCGGCGACTGCCAGGGCGTGCTCCGCACGCGAGGTGCGTTTCCCCGAGCGCGCTGCTCGTAGCTTGGATCTGTTCTATTGATTCGGCAGAATCAGGGCCCAAGAACGCCCAGAGGAGGCGTCCTTTTCGCATGCGGGAGACGTTTGAATTGTTCGTCCTGTAGCCAACGGGGGCGCGGTTCTTTATTGTTTGCAGTAGCGCATGAACCGTGGACGAATGTTGGAGATAGTCAGGAGCAACAGCCTCCTTTGCCTGAGAGCGGTTCTATTGGCGCTTCTGGGTGCGTTGGTGCTGGCCGCAAGCGCCAGCGCCGAACCCCTCGCGGGCACTGAAGCGGTCCCAGAAACGCAGGAAAGCGGCGGGGCGAACCAGACTGAATCGGAGCAGACGCCCACGGGCGAAGGCCCGTCGGAAGGGACGCCGGCGGAAGGCACTCAAGGGCCAAACGAAGGCGTCACGGAAGCGCCGACGCCACCGGCGAACGAAACGCCGATCGAAACGCCGACGCCACCCGCGAGCGAAACTCCCGTGGAAACGCCTGCGCCCATCACGACTGAAGTCGGCGTTGACGAAACGCCAACCGGAGTCCTATCGGTCGGCAGCGAAGAAGCTCAGCCAAAAGTGCCCTCGACAGAAGCCCCCGAAGAAGCTCGGTCGACCAAACTCTCTAGCGAAGCCTCAGAAGAATCGGGCACCGGCAACGGCACTCTGCCTTCGCGTGCCACGCCAGCCGACCCCACGGCGACTTCCGCCTCGAGCTCGACCAGCTCCTCAAGCTCATCGCACGGGGACGCTGCGCTGCTGGGAGCGCCAAACGTCCCGCCCGGGCCCCCGGCGATGACCTCGGCGGTGACTGCGCAAATAGCCCAGGTGCTGGGGCCGATCGGCGAATCGACAGCCAACAGGCACAGCGGCACGATGGTCGGCAAACAGGCCGGTCGCTTCAGCTGCGAGCTCTCGGCGCTTGGCGGCAGCATGACCGACAACTGCACGGCCGGCTGGCTGGGGGCGCCTCGGGTCTTGGCGACGAGGAGCACGACCAGCGCGGCGGCCCTGCAGGTCTCCTCGCTGGTACTGGCCGTGGCCACGACCTCGCCCCCGGACGGCGGACACGGAGGCACTGCGGTCGGCGGCCCCCCGATTGCCCCGTCGCCCGGGCCTGCGCCGAGCGGCGCCTCAGGCGTGGCGAGCGGCGGCGCTTCGGGTATCGGCCTTTCGACTTTCCTCACGCTTGCGGGACTGCTGCTGTTGGGCGCCCCGCGCGCGTTGCGGCGCCTGCGACTCTCTTGTGAGCCGTGGCTCGCCGGCTGCTTCGTGTTGATTCCTGAGCGCCCGGACTAGCTCCCTCCGGCAGCTCGACACCCGGCACTGAACCCCATGGTTCGGCGCCTGTAAATCAACTCGAAGCTTCTGGGAAGGAGCTGTATTCGATGGAACGCCATCACATGACGATGGCTGGGAGTGTCTGTACAAGGAGTGAGGACGACGCGCGTACAAGCGTCGCCAGTCAGACGCGGACTGCCTTTAACGACGATCAACTACCAAAGGTGGCTCTGGGCAAGGCGAGCATCATGCCCTCGAGCGTACGCCGCCGGACGCACACGCTGATCCTGACCGGCTCGCTAGACCGTGGCTCGGTGCAGGTGCTGGAAGCGGAGATCGAACGGCTGTGTGAGGAGGGCGTGACGGGTATCACGCTCGATCTGCGCCAGCTGACCTACATCGACACGATCGGCGTGGCGGTGATCGCCTTCCGCTGTGGCCTTTGCGAACGGCGCGGCTACGACTTCGCGCTGATTCCCGGGCCTCGCTTGGTGCAGCGCGCATTCGAACACGCAGGCGTGAGCGAACTGCTGCCGTTCCGGGAGGTTGAGGAGGAAGAAGCTCCCCAGCCGGTGGTACCCGTGCCTGCGCTGGTGCTGAGCCCCAGGCTCGAGGCGGTGGGGAGCGGTGAGCTGAATTGATCGTCCAAGCGTCGAGGCGATTGGGTACGAGCCGCTGCTCGTGCCCGATCTGCCTCATGGCGCCGGGCGAGGCCCAGCTACTACTGCGGGAGGTCGATCCGCAGTAGCTCTCGGACCTCGCAGCCGTGCGGGTCGGTGCTCGCCTCGAACTCCTCGAGCGCGGGCTGGCCGAGTAGCGCGAAGCCCGCACGGACCGTGTCGAGATAGCTCCGATCGACCACGGCCAACCCCCTGCGCGCGGCCTGCTCGAAGCGGCGCACGGCCTCGGGCCTGCCGACGTAGGTCCACGCTGTCCCTTCCAGCGGCTCCTCCAGCGAATCGCTGATCTCGATCCGGCTGTAGTTGCGCTCGCGGCGGTCGAGCGCGGCGAGCTCCTCGGCGCTTACGGGGTAGAGCACGCCGTTGACGTGTTCGCCGGAGGCGTTGAGGAGGTTGAGGAACGTCACAAACACATCGGGTCGAGAGCCCTCGCGCGCGTCGAGGTAGTGCTTATAGCCGGGTAGCGAGACCGCGTTCTCCATCGCCACGTTCCATGCGCGTCGCCGGTCGCGCAGGCGGACGGGGCGCGCGCCACCACCCTGCATCGCGGCGGCCAGGTCCCGGACCAGCGATCCGTAGGCAAACACGAACTGCGCGGAGGGGCCCTGGGACACCCCTGAAACCTAGTCGCCGCAGCAGTAGCCTTGGGTGTGATGGAGGAACTCGCGATCGGACCGGGCACCATGCTCCGAGTGGTTGCCGAGGATGAGCAGGCACTAGAGCTGGAGGCGACCTACGTGGGCGGTGGCGCGCCGCCACCGGCACACCTGCACCCCGCACAGGATGAGCACTTCGAGATTCTGGAGGGCACGATGCGTGCGCTGGTCGCGGGCCAGGCGCGCACACTTGGGGTCGGCGAGACCCTGGATATCCCACGCGGCACGGTTCACCAGATGTGGAATGAGGGCGAGGCGCAGGCGATCGTGAGCTGGCGTACGACCCCCGCGGGTCGGACGCTGGACTGGTTTCGCGAGCTGGCGGCCGCGGTGCGCGGCGAGGGTCGCGAGGATCCCTCGACGCTGCTGGCGGATTACAGCGACGTGTTTCGCCTCGCCGAGCAGTAGCTCTCAGGGCTGCAGCGTGCCGTCTGGGCGACCGCCCCAAGACCGCTTAACGCATCATTTGCATAATGTGCCGAGCTCGCGCGAGCTTCGCGCACTCGGCGCTTGGGTCTTTGGCGTCAGGCTTGCCATCGCATCCTCACCACGGTGGGCCGTATGCCAGGACCTGCACGACCGTCTTGTGCGAAGGCTACCGGATGCAAGCCGTGTACCGACGATCGAAATCTCAGCCGCCGGGGAGCGGCCGCGGCGTGGCGAGGAGCCAGGAGAACGCAAGCGGTGAGGAGGCGGTCAGGTCGATCGCGGGCTCGACGTTGGCGTAGGACTGCACGTTGTCCTTGAACACGGCCTTGCCGTCGAAGCGCGCGAAGCCGTTGCCGCCGTGAGTGGGGCACTTGCGCATGCCGCTCAGCCTGCCCTTGCCGGTTTCTCCGCCAGGCCCCTCGACCACTGCGCCGGCCAGCACCGGCGGCGTGCCATCGAGCGAGCCGACGATGTTCGCGACCTGGTGGGAGGGGCACTCGGGAAAGGCCGAGCCGTCGCCGACGATCAGCGATACGCCCCACGCATTGGCCCCGAGCACGTTGCCGAGCCAGCGCACGCCGTCGGCGCGGTAGGTAGGCGAGCCGCTCAGGTATTCGTACTCGGAGGCCATCACCGAGAGCCCGTCGCCGTGCGAAGCGGTATCGCTCTCGTCCCAGGGAAAGCCGAACCCGAAGGGATCCCTGCCCGACTGCGACACGGCTTCGTCGAGCTGGCTCGCAAGCGCGGCGATCAGCCGCGCTTCAGAGATCGCTAGGCCGGACGGGCTGTGGTCCAGCCGCAGCGCGCGCACCAGCTCGAAGTGCGCGAGGCCGCCAACGTCGTACAGGTTCAGCCCTTCGCCGCTGCCCGCGTGCCCTAGGTAGGCGCTCGCCCAGTTGGCGGCTCGTTCGAGATAGTAGGAGGGCTGCGTGTGCGCCAGCCCGCTTGGCACAGGCCCGGAGGACAGCGCGATCGCCAGCTCGCTCGCGCCCAGCTCGAGGTCGTCACGCCATTCGGTCTCGGGGTAGAAGTCGAACGGGATCGCGGTCAGCAGCGCGCCGTGGGGGCTGGTGTCGGCGAGGTCGTAGATGTGCTCGGCCGCGGCGAGGCAGCGTGTCGCGAAAGCGAGATCGCTGGCGCGGAAGATCTGGAAGCAGAGCGCGAAGGACGCCGCGTCGCGCCCGGCGAGGTTAGGGCTGATCGGCGCGCCCGGGGGGCCCGCGCGGAAGACGGGCCGATGGCGGATGTAGCGCGCGCTCGGGTCGCTGCCGTCGTAGTCATCGTCGGCTTGGGGTAGCCGCCAGATGTCGTGGTCGCCCAGCGTGCTTGAGTTGCCCTCACCGATGCCGACTTGATAGTAGAGCGTGCGTGTGGAGTCGTTCCACATCCGCAGTAGCCATTCCAGGCCGAAGCGGGCCTCGGCGGTGAAGTTCGAGCCGCTCGCGCTCGCGCCCATCTGGGTGGGAAAGTCACGCACGCCCAGCAGCTGCAGGGCGACGGTGTAGCTGGTGGTCTGGACGAACTTCAGGTAGTCCCCCGCGTCCCACCAGCCGCCGCTGGCGTCGATCGTTTCGCCGGTGGGCGTCAGCTCTCCTTTGAAGGCGCCGTCGGCGTTGACCGTCGGGGTCTGGAAGACGCTCGCGCTCGCGTCGTTTAGGTGTCCGGCAGCGGTGCGCAGCGCCGAGGGGATGAAGTCGGGACCGTCACGCTGGTTCTCGTAGAACGACAGCGAGTTGCTCAGCGGCTGCGCGAACAGCGAGGCGGCGGCGGCGATCGGGAACGGCGGCGAACTCGCGGCCGCGCCACCGGATACGGCGACCGTATAGCGGCCTGGCGTCTGCAGTGAATCGAAGTCGAGCGCGTAGACATGGCTGAAGCGCTTGCTCCAGGAGCCGGTTGAGGCGCCGACCGTGCCGCTGAAGACGACCGCGTCCCCGGGGGAGCGCAGCAGCGAGAAACTCGCACCGGCCTCGTCGCGAGGCGAGATTAGGTAGGCGCGCTTGCTGGCCAGGGTGGCATAGCCGAGCTGGTCCACCCGCACGAAGGCCGAGCTGCTCGCCGCGCGTCCGCTATCTGGCATCCAGAGCAGGCACAACAGCGCCGAGGTGACCGCCGCCAAGGTGGCGGTTGTCCGTAGTGATACACACATGAACTTGGAGCCTAGTAGTAGGCCGACGAACCTACGTCTCAGCGGCGGTGGACCGTGAGCGGATGCTGCTCCTCGTCGTCTGACTCCAGCGGCGGCTGTGGTGGACGGCGGAACGCGCTCGGTCGCCAGCGTTCGGGCGGCGGTGCGGTCGTTCGATCGCGGCTGCGTCGGGACCCCAGCGCGAGCACGACCGCGAATACGTTAAGCAGCGCGATCCCGGTCACGATGGCGGCAACCACGCCCGCCAGCAGCAGAGCCAAGACAGTGAGCGCGATCAGTGCGACTGCGAGCAGCAGCGCCAGCATCACTGGGGGTTCTACGTAAGGGTGAAGTTTCCTTTGGTATCGGAGAGCGGCGTGGAGCTCAGGGGTCGATCTCGGCGAGCAACTCGAGCACGGCCCGCTCGACGCGCCCGCGCACACGGGTGTCGGCGAGGTCTGGACCGTCGCCGCGCAGCTCTCGGAGCGCTCCCTCGATCGTGGTGCCGTCGCGGTAGCGGTCGAGCACGCGCGGGTCGACGTAGGAGGCTCGACACACCGCAGGGGTGTTGCCCAGGTAGGCGGCGACTGTCTTGATCGCCGCCCGCACGTGCCGCTCGCGCGCCGGCGCGGTTTGCGTCTCGCCCTCGCCCTCCGCCAGCGCGACGGCCGCGAGCACTGTGGCGTTCCAGGTGCGGAAGTCCTTCGCGGTGAAGTCTCCGTGGCTGTGCTGCTTGATGTACTCGTTGACCTGCTCCGCACCGATCTCCAGCCAACGCCCGCCTTCGCGATAGGCGAGCAGCTGCGTGCCGCTGCGCCGGCGCTTGAGCTCGGCCACGACGTCGAGCGCCTCGCGGTCGGCGATCGCCTGTACACGGCGTTGCCCGGACTTGGCCGGGAAATCGAACACGAGCTGCTGCTCAGTGATCGTCACGTGCTCGCGCAGCATCGTCGTTAGGCCGAACGATTCGTTGCGCTCGGCGTAGTCGTCGGAGCCGATCCGAAAGAAGCCTAGGTCGAGCAGGCGCACGGTGCAGGCCAGCACCCGCGCTCGATCGAGATTGGCCTCGATCGAGCCCTGATTGGCGCCGTCTGTGGAGCCTCGCAGGTCGCGCTTGACCCGTCGCCGCAGCCGCGGCAGGGATCCTCCGAAGGCGACCATCGAGTCAAACTTCTCGCGATCGCGGTGCGTTCGCCAACGCTCGTGATAGCGGTACTGCTTGCGTCCTGCCGCGTCGATCCCGGTCGCCTGCAGATGACCGAGCGGGTCCATGCAGATCCAGACTTCGCGCCATGCCGGCGGGATGGCCAGCTCGGCGATCCGTTGCAACACCTCGGGATCGTCGATCCGCTGTCCGTCGGGGTCGAGGTATTCGTGTCCGCGCCCACGACCGCGCCTGGCGATGCCGGGCGCGGCGCAGCTCGATCGACGCAGGCGCGGCACCGCCCTAGTGATAGCGAGCTTGCGACGTGGTTCTGCGGGGCGGATTGCCCGCTCACGGCTCGAGGATCCTGGAGGCGGCGCTCAGCGCAGGATCTCGACGAGCAGCACCCAGGCGTTGACGGCGGCGCCGAGCAGCGCCCCGACGATCCCGGCGGCGGTCCAGTAGAGGCCGCCGCCGCTCTGCGCGATCAGGCTGATGCCCCCGACCACGGGTGGCAGGGTCCCGGGCACGATCAGCCCGAAGTGAAGCAGCGGGTGGACGTACTTGCGCGTGCCCTCGACCGAGCGCACGGCGAGCACGAAGGCCCACCCGCCGAACAGGAGCGCGAACACCAGCAGCTCGACGCCCAGCGCCGTGGCGCTCTGTCCAGGCAGGAGCCCGACCAGCGAAACGACCACCGCGCTCAGCAGTAGCAGCAGCGTCTGCAGCGCACGACCGGGCAGGACCTCGTTTTCAAGGATGTCCTTGATGTTCAGGGAGACCGCCACGAACAGCAGCCCCGTCAGCGCGGCGGAGGCGCCGGCGCTGGCGACGAACAGGTCGGTCCAGTCCGCTGCGGAGTAAGCGGCAGCCATCGCGGCACTATCCCAAAGCCGGCAATCGCGCGAGGCGCGGCACAATGGCGTCGATGGCCTCGCATCTGCACCTGCAAAGAACACCGCGCGTGGCCCGCGACGAGCTTGACGGTCCCGCCGGGCTCAGCGCGCACAAGCTGCGCTCGCGGCTGCTGTTCGTGTTGGCGCTGGTGCTCGCCGTGGTCGCGGCGGTCGTGCTGTTGCCGGGGCTCGGCGAGCTGCGCACGCGCCTGGAGCACGCGAGCCTCGGCTGGCTGGCGCTGGGCGTTGTGCTGAAGGTCCTCTCGGGCCTGGGCTACGTCGCGGTTTTTCGGATGATCTTCTGCCGCCTGATGTCCTGGCGGGTCAGCTTCCAGATCGGGATGTCGGAGCTGGGCGCGAACGCGCTGATCCCGACCGGCGGCGCGGGCGGGCTTGCGCTCGGCGCTTGGGCGCTCAAACGCGGCGGCATGCAGGGCGAGGAGATCGCGCGCCGCACGGTGGCCTTCTTCCTGTTGACGAGCCTGCCCAACGTGCTCGGCGTGATCGTGCTTGGGCTGGCACTCGCGACGGGTGCGATCGGCGGCGAGGGCAACCTGCTGCTGACGCTCCTCCCCGCGTTGATCGCAGCCGGCGGGATCGGGCTGGCGCTGCTCGCGGGGCGCATCGCCAAGCGCTTGAGCCGGCGACTCGACGCCCGCGCCGGCGCCGAGCCATCCAGACGCGAGCTGGTCCTGATCAAGGGGCTGACCGCCGTAGGCGATGGCGTCAAGGAGGCGCTGGCGCTGCTGCGCGAGGGCAACGTGGTCTTGATCCTCGGCCTGATCGCCTATCTCGCCTTCGACGTGATGATCGTCTGGGCCACGTTCCATTCGCTCGGGCCGGCGCCGCCGCTGGCGATCCTTTGGATCGCCTATCTGATCGGCGAGCTGGGCGGTCTGATTCCGGTGCCGGGTGGCATCGGGGGCGTTGACGCGGGCCTGGTGGGTACGCTCGCGCTCTACAACGTCTCGCTCACGAACGCGACCGGCGCGGTGCTGGCCTACCGCGCGATCGCACTGTGGGTACCCGCGGTCGTGGGCGGGCTCGCGTTCCTGGCGTTGCGCCGCACGCTGCGCAACGAGGCGGCGCAGATCGCGGTCTGTGCGCCGCACGAGGAGATCGAGGTAATCGGGCTGGGGCGCGTCGTCATCGGCGAATCCTGAGCCGCCGGCAGCGCGGGCGCCGCTACCCGCGCTGGCTCAGTCGCCTTCGGGGGGCTCTGAGTCCGCCGGTGGCGACTCGCCGTCCCAGTAGTCGACCGCCTCGGCGAGGCGGAACAGCTCGCGGATGCCGCCACCCTCCGGCAAGCGCTCGGCGGCGCTGATCTTGCCGGAGTCTGGGTAGAGGATGACGTCGGGGTCGCCGTTGGTACTCAGGGACAGGAAGCGGACGGTCTCCTGGGTACGGTTCACCAGCTGGTGTCCGCCCTGCTCGCCACGCGGGAAGGCGACCACCTCACCGCGCTCCAGCTGCCGCCAGCCCTGGGGCGTGCGCAGGTGCGGGCGCCCCTCGAGCACGATCAGCAGCTCCTCCTCGCCGAGATGATGGTGATAGGGATAGGCGGCCTCGCCCGCGGGCACCTCCCAGGCGCTCAGCCCGAGCCGACGACTGCCCGCCTGTTGGCCCAGCCGCGCGCGGTGCGCCCGGAACCCAGGCTGCTCGCGCAGCTCGTCGAACTCGGGCTCGTAAATGTTCGCCATCGCTACAGGCGCGCGACTACTTCCCCGGCGTTCCCGTGCTCTTGCGCGGCACGGCGAACTTCAGCGTTAGCGTCGCGCCCTTGGGGATCGACTGCACGGCGTTGAGCGTCACCGTGTAGAGCGAGCCGCCCAGCGAGTAGGAGCCTTTGGAGAGCTCGTAGGCGCCACGCACCGAGGATGGCTTGACGACCCTGCCGACGAGCTTCAGGTCCGTGTCGCTCAGCGCGATCTTCAGCTTCTTATTGCTCGCGCCGCCGGCCAGGCCGACCGTCACGCTGCAGGAGCTGCCGCCGCCACGGCAGGTCAGCGACACGGTCTTGGCGCTCGCAGCGCTCGCGCTCGCGCCAGCGATCGCAGCGAGCGTGAGCAGGGCAGCGGTCAGGCGCCGAGATGTGCCCGATTGGATGCGGCCCTTGGCCCGATTACCGGAGAGCTGTACAGACATGAGGATCCCCCTGTTTGCTGATGAGGCTTGACGTTGTGCCCGAGGCTTGTGGCCGCCGGGACGATAGCGCCGGCGTGGGATGATGGGTCGCGAACGACGCGCCGCAACGAGCAAAGGACCGACATGGCGATCTCCAAGTACGAGGCTGAGCAGGTCGAGCAGGCAAACGCGACGGGGCTGCGGCCAGTGGTCTTCATCCACGGCCTGTGGCTGCTACCAAGCAGCTGGGATCGATGGGCCGAGGTGTTCGAGCAGGCCGGTTACGCGCCGCTGACCCCGGGCTGGCCCGATGACCCTCAGACGGTCGAGCAGGCCAACGCGAAACCGGAGGTGTTCGCGCACAAGTCGGTCGGCCAGGTCGCGGATCACTTCGGTGAGGTGATCGATCAGCTGCAGCGCAAGCCCGCGGTAATCGGCCACTCCTTTGGTGGTCTCTTGACGCAGATCGTCGCGGGTCGGGGCCTGTCGGCTGTGAGCGTTGCGATCGACCCCGCGCCGTTTCGCGGGGTGCTACCGCTGCCGATCTCCGCGCTGAAGTCAGCCAGCCCGGTGCTCGGCAACCCGGCCAACCGCAACCGCGCGGTGCCGCTGACCTACGAGCAGTTCCGCTTCGGCTTCGCCAACGCGGTCAGCGAGGAAGAGGCCAAGGAGTTGTACACGACGTATGCCGTGCCCGCCGCCGGCCTGCCCCTCTTCCAGGCGGCGACGGCCAACCTGAATCCCTGGACGGAGGCGAAGGTCAACAGCAAGAATCCCGACCGCGGCCCGCTGTTGATCATCAACGGTGAGAAGGACAACACCGTGCCTTGGACGATCGCAAACGCCTCCTACAAGAAGCAGAAGCGCAACGAGGGCGTGACGGAGATCGTCGAGATGGCGAACCGTGGGCACGCGCTGACGATCGACAGCGGTTGGCGCGAGGTCGCGGACACGGCCCTCGCGTTCGTCAAGCGCTTCGCCGAGTAGTCGCAATGGCTTCACGCATCGAGCTCGTGCTCGCGGACGTTGACGGCACGCTGGTTACCGACGACAAGCGGCTGACCGAGCGCGCGATCGCCGCCGTACGCTCTCTCGGGGACGCGGACGTGAAGTTCGCCGTTACCAGCGGACGGCCGCCGCGCGGAATGGAAATGCTCGTGGAGCCCCTGTCGCTGTCGCTGCCATTGGCCGCCTTCAACGGTGGGCTGTTCGCGCGGCCGGACATGTCGGTGATCGAGGCACGCTCGATCGACCCGGGGCTCGTACAGGAGATCGTGAAGCTGATCGGCGAGCACGAGCTCGACGTCTGGCTGTACCGCGGATCGGACTGGCTGGTGCGTGATGCGCAGGCGCCGCACATCCGCAAAGAGGCCGACACCGTACGCTTCGAGCCGACGGTACTTCAGAGCTTCGAGGGGATCACTGAGGGGATCGCAAAGATCGTCGGCGTAGGGGATGACCTCGATCGCGTCACCAAGGCCGAGGCCCACGCGCGCGAGCGCTTCGGCGAGCAGGTCTCAGCAGCGCGCTCCCAGCCCTACTACCTCGACGTGACCCACCCCGAAGCGAACAAGGGCGCGGTTCTGCACTACTTCTCACGCAAGTACGAAGTGCCGCTGGAGCGGATCGCGACGCTGGGCGACCAGCCGAACGACATGCTGATGTTCGACGGCGCCGGGCTCAGCATCGCGATGGGCAACGCGGGCGAGGAAGTGAAACGCGCGGCGACGAAGGTGACCGAGTCAAACGAGCAGGAGGGCTTTGCGATCGCGATCGAGCGCTACGTGCTCGGCGCCGAGGATTAAGGCTCGGACGGCAGCGAGTCCTGCGGCGGCGAGCTGACCGGCCCCACCGCGCCGAACGCGGGCGTCAGCCAGTGTGTGACGCGCGGAGGTCGCTCGGGATCGGACATCGCAGCGATGCGCTCTAGTCGTTCGCGGTCGCGCGAGCTGACGCGTTCGTGCTGGCGCAGGTGCTCCTGCCAGGAGGCGACGACGAACTGCTCGAGGAAGCGCGACGGGTCGCTGCTGTCGCGCCACATCCGCCACGAGCTCGCACCGGTTCGGCGGCGGCTGAAGCGCGCGTCGTAGAGCTCGGCGAGAAATCCCTCCCGCAACTGCTCGCGGGGCCAGTATTCGACACTGACCATGATCGGCCCGCTCGGCGGCTCGCCGTCGGCCACTGCGGGCGCGGGCCAGTCGCCCGCGGGCAACAGCTCCTCAGGCGCGATCGTCTGAAACGGCGCGCGCAGGCCGAGCAGCGGGCCGAGCACGAGCCCGACCGCCGCCGCGAGCAGCGTGCTCGACAGCCCGGCCTGCCCCGCCGCGATCCCCATCACCGCGCTGCCGATCGCGGTACCGCCCTGGAAGACGATCAGGTAGAAGCCCATTCCACGTGCCTTGACCCAGCCCGGCAGGCTGGCTTGGTAGATCGAGTTGAGGGTCGACAGGGCGAGAATCCAAGCCATCCCGCCGAGCGCCAGCGCCAGGCCGACGAGCGCCGTGACGTGGACGTACGCGAGCACGAGTGCCAGCCCTGCGACCGCGAGCGAGCCGCTCGTCAGCATCGCGCCCGGCGATAGGCGTGCGCGAAGACGCGGCAACAGCGCGGCGCCGCCCACGGCGCCGACGCCGACGCAGCCGAGCAGCAGGCCGTAACCGCCCGAGCTGAGGTGCAGCTCGTCGCGAGCCGTGAGTGGCAGCAGCGCCCAGATCGCGCTGGCGAAAAACACGAAGGCCGCGGCGCGCAGCAGGATCGCGCGCAGCGCCGGGCTCGCGGCGACGTAGCGCCCGCCAGCCCGTACGGCCTCGCCGACCTGTTCGCGCGGCAGCGCTCCGGCCGCGCGCATGCCGCCACGCCAGCGCGCGATCACAACGATCACCGCGAGGAACGTTGCAGCGTTGATCAGGAACACCGAGCCGACGCTCGTCGCAGCGACGAGCACGCCGCCGATCGCCGGTCCGACCGCGCGTGCGAGGTTCTGGTTGACCGAGCCGAGCGCGATCGCCTGCGGCCGCTCCGCCGCTCCGACGAGCTCAGGCTGCAGCGTCTGCCAGGTGGGCGAGGTCCACGCTTGTCCGGAGCCGAGCGCGAACAGCAGCAGGAGCAGCAGCAGTGGGGTCAGGACGCCTGCAATCGACAGTACCCCTAGTACGACCGCGGCGAGCGCCATGAACGTCTGGGCCACGAGCAGGAAACGGCGACGATCGACGAGGTTGCCGATCGCGCCAGCGGGCACCGCGAATAGCAGCACCGGCAGACTTGATGCCGTCTGGATCAGCGCGACCGGCGCGGCGGCGGCGGTCAGTGAGAGCATCAGCCACTGCGCACCGACGGTCTGCATCCAGCCGCCGACATTGCTCACGAACTGCGCCAGCCACATCGCGCGGAACGTCGGAGAGCGAAACGGTCCCCAGGCCGAAGCCCGCTCCGCGGGTTGCCGCTCGACAGGCACGGGCTATAAATCTAACGGTGCGCGAGAGGCTTTGAGCTTGTCTAGCGAGGCGTTTCTCAGCCTCAGCGGCAGCTCGAGCTTGAGCCCTCGCGCGCCCCACGCTCGGCGCCTGCGACGGCGCGCAGGTGACGGCGTAGCGCGGCACCCCGCACCGGCCCGGCGGGCAGCTCCACGACGAACGAGGTCGTCCCCCTCAGCAGGTGGTTCGAGAAGGCGGAGGCGGTGCCCGGCAGGAACGGTAGGCAAGTCGCGCGCAGCCCCGACAGCTGTGCATAGCGCCGCGCGATGCCGCGGTCGCCGCCCGCCATGTCGACTAGGTCCTCGTGTTGGTGGTACCAAATCGTCACGGCGGGCTCGATGCGTTCGATTAGCCGCACCGCCGCGCGCGTCTCGGGCTCGGACAGTGGGCGTGGGCCGGAGTAGTAGGTCGGTCCCGAGACCCGACGCCACTGGTAGGGGAAGTTGCGGTTCAGGTCCACCCCGTCGGCGTTCTGGCGCGTGTCGGCGGCCTCGCCGTCGGGATTCATGCTCGGCAGGAGCCACAGCTGCACGCCCACGGGTACGGGCCGTCGTTCGAGCGCCGCGAGGATTGCGCGGCCCGCGCACTCGTTGCCGTGGATGCACCCCACCAACAGCAGCTTGCGTGGCGCTGAGTCATCCCCCCGCACGTGCGCGAGGATCGGTCGACCCTGCATGGAGCGGCCCACCAGAACTGTGCGGCTGGGAGTCTTTGGTGCCGCTGCGCTGGTCGAGCCAAGCCCCGGCGACCAGGCGATCGCCAGTGCGGCGAGGATCGTGATCAAGCCGAGCTTTCGCATCGTCGTGCACGCAAGCTATCGATCTGATACCTGATGTAGGCGCGTACCGATGGCCTTCGACGAAGAACTCGCCAACCGCATTCGTGAGCTGCTCGCAAAGGAGCGCGGGCTCAGCGAGGTGCGGATGTTCGGTGGGCTGGCGTTTCTGCTCGATGGGAACATGGCGGTCGCGGCTTCCTCGAAGGGTGGCGTGATGTTGCGCATGGACCCCGATGAGGTCCAGAAGGCGCTCGCGCGCGAGCACACGCGGCCGATGGTGATGCGGGGCCGCCCCGCGAAAGGGTGGCTCCGCGTTGACGCCGAGGGGGTCAGGACCAAGCGCCAGCTCGAGTCTTGGGTGCGCCGCGGCGTCGCGTTCGCCCGGACGTTGCCGCCTAAGGGCTGAGGTCAGGTCCAGGAAAGCTGCAGCGCGATCAACGCCGCAATCGAGGCGAAGCAGAACAGGTGCGCACGCCAGACGGAACGCGCCAGCGCACTCTGTCGCTCCAGCGTGTCCGCGCGCGTGCCCAGCCGTACCGCCTCGGGCACGGTGCGAGCCGCCACCAGCCCGATCGCCGCCGCCGCCAGCGCCAGCGATACCCAGGCCACCGCGGTGGGCACCGCGTCCCCCTCGACGATCTCCACCACGATCGCCGCCAACGTCGCCAGCATCACCGTCGCGATCAGGCGGTTCATCGGTCGCGCCGCGGTCGTCACCCGCGCGTAGTAGGCCGCGATCGAGGCCAGCAGCGCCTCCGGCAACTCGCGTTCGCTGCCGTGGCCGCGCACCTGCACGTCGAACATCAGGTCGAACCACAGGACCGCCAGGAGGAAGCCGGCGCCCGCGGTGACGAACGCGCTCACGCGCCGCTTGCCTCTACGGCCAGCGCCTGCAGCAGCTTCGCCATCTGCTCGAGCGTCTGCTCCGAGCCCGCGAGCGAATAGTGCTCCGCGAGCAGGCGCGGGTCTTCGTAGCCCAGCAGCACCCGCTCGCCCTCCCGCCAGAGCAGCATCCGCAGCGGCAGCTCGATGCCCACGCGCCGATCGCTTTGCATCAGGCCCGTGCCGCTCTGTGGGTTGCCGAACAGCAGCACCTGCTCATCTTCGAGCTCGAGCCCCGCGGCCCGCGCACCCGCCGCGTGGTCGATCCGCGCAAACAGCGTGAGCCCTCGCCGCTTGATCGCCTCCGTTAGCGAGACCAGCGTGTCGTCGAAGTTCTTGGTGCTCGGCGTGAGGATCACACGCCCCATTCTGCCTCAGCCCCGCGCCCGGCGGCGATTTCCCCTAGCATTCCAGTAGAGCGATCGATCTAGTCGAGCCGCGCCGACCACTGAGAGGAGCCCGTCATGGCCCGGTCCAAGCCTCAGCCCAGCACTGTCCTCGCCGTGGGGGCCGGAGCGCTCGCGGCGGTTGCTACCCGCGGCCTGGTCGGCAGGCTGCTGCTGCTCAAGCTGCGTCGCGACGTGCGAGCGCTCAATGCCGGTGACTACCAGCCCCTGCTGGCGGGCTATGCCGATGACGCGGTGCTGCAGTTCAACGATGGTCCGCATCGCTGGGCCGGCGAGCACCGTGGCCGCCCCGCGCTCGAGCGCTTCCTACGCGACTTCGTCGCCGCCGGAATACAGGGCGAGATTGTCGAGCTGTTCTTCTCGGGTCCGCCCTGGCGCACGACGCTGTTGGTGCGCTTCGACGATCACGCGCACGGCCCCGAGGGCGAGGAGCTGTATCGCAACCGCACCGCGCTGCTGGTGCGCACGCGCTGGGGAAAGCTCGTCTGGCAGGAGGACTTCTACGAAGACACAGGCCGCATCGTCGCGCTCGAGACGCGGCTGCGCGAGCTGGGTCTGCATCCCGTGGACTGAGCGCAAGTAGGCTAAGTGCGTGAACGCCTCGCCTCGCGCGATCCATCACCTCGGCTGCGGCACCATGTGTCCGCACGGCCGGCGGTTCATCAACGGCGATGGCAGTCCGCTCGACCGCGCGCATCTGATTTGCCACTGCCTGCTGATCGAGGGTGCTGAAGGGCTCGTGCTCGTCGACACCGGCTTCGGTCTCGATGACATGCGCAACACGCGCCAGCTCGGGTTGATCTTCGACACGTTGTTCCGCCCGCAGGCGCGTGAGGCCGAGACCGCCATCGAGCAGGTCCGCGCGCTCGGCTTTCAGCCGCAGGATGTACGCCACATCGTGGCCACCCACCTCGATGTCGATCACGCCGGTGGGCTCCCCGACTTTCCAGACGCGCAGGTACACGTGCTGGGGCTTGAGTTGCAGGCCGCGCTACACCCCAGCTGGCGCGAACGCGAGCGCTACGTCGCCGCCCATTGGTCGCACGGGCCCAAGTGGGTCGAGCACGAGGCTGAAGGCGAGGACTGGCTCGGCTTTCAGAGCGTGCGCATCCTGCCTGGCAGCGATGCCCAGATCTTGCTCGTGCCGCTGCTTGGGCATACGCGCGGGCACACCGGCGTCGCCGTCCAGCACGAGGGTCGCTGGCTGCTGCACTGCGGGGACGCCTTCTTCCATCGCGGCGAGCTGCAGACCCCGCCCAGCTGTCCCCCCGTACTAAAAGCCTTCCAGAACGTCAATTCCGTGGAGAATCGCGCCCGTCGCCAGAATCAGGAGCGCTTGCGCGAGCTCGCGCTGCGAGCCGCGGGCGAAGTCGAGCTGTTCTGCTCGCACGACCCCGTGATGCTTGAGCGCTACCAGCGCTAGCCGTACATCGCGGCGATCTGCTCCGCGTACTTCTCCGCGATCGGCTTGCGCTTCAGCTTCATCGTCGGCGTCAGCTCATCGCCGCTGGGCAGCCAGTCTCCCTCGACGAGGTGGAACTTCTTCACCTGTTCCACTTTCGCCAGCTTCTCGTTCGCCGCGTCGACGCCCTCCTGCACCGCCGCGCGCACGCGCTCGTTCCTCGCCAGCGCCTCCAGCGTGCTCGCCTCGATTCCTTGCCCCTGCGCCCACATCGGCGCGAAGTCCGGGTCCAGCACGAGCAACGCCGTGTTGTAGGGGCGCATGTCGCCGATGCAGCACGCCTGGCCGATCAGCGGCGAGGCAGTCTTCAGCGTGGCCTCGATGTTCGCGGGCGACATGTTCTTGCCCGCCGCGCTGATGATCAGCTCCTTCTTGCGATCGACGATCTTCAGGTAGCCGTCCTCGTCGAACTCGCCGATGTCGCCCGTGCGCAGGAAGCCGTCCTGCGTGAAGGTCTCCGCCGTCTTCTCCGGCAGGTTGCGGTAGCCCGCCATCACCACGTCCGAGCGGATCAGCACCTCGCCGTCCTCGTCCAGCTTTAGCTCCACGCCCGGCGCCGCCGGGCCCACCGTGCCGATCTTGATCTTGTGGCTCGGGTTCACCGAGCCCGCGCCGCAGGTCTCGCTCATGCCCCACAGCTCAGCGAGCGGCAGGCCGATCGCGTGGAAGAACTCCAGGACTTCTACCGGCGTTGGCGCCGCGCCCACGTTGATCGCCTCGACCTGGTCCAGGCCCAGCATCGTGCGCAGGCCCGCGAAAATCTCCGCGTCCGCCTGCTCCACCTGCTCGGCGAGCTCAGGCGGCACCGGCTCGCCCGCCTGCTCCAAGCGGACCTTGCGCAGGCCGGCATCCAGTGCCGCCTGCACCTTCTCGCGCTGCTCATCGGGCTGGGCCGCCATCATCGTCTCAAGGCCCGCCTTCAGCTTCTCCCAGATCCGCGGGACCGCGAAGAACCAACTGGGTTTCACTTCCGGCAGGTAGGAGAGAACCTGACGTGGATCATCGCAGCAGGTGATTTCCAGCCCAAACACGATCGGCAGGTAGTGATGGGCGTTGCGCTCCGCCACATGCGCCGCGGGCAGCCAGGAGATCACGCGCCCGTTCTGGGGGAATTCGATCAGCTCATCGAGCCCTTCAACCGCCGCGAGCAAGTTGCGGTGGATCAGCTGCACCCCCTTCGGTGGGCCCGTCGTGCCCGAGGTGTAGATCAGCGTCAGGACGTCTGAGCCCTGCAGTTGTGCGACCGAGGCCTCGACGTCG